>NZ_JACVFB010000029.1 GCF_014529945.1 Chitinophaga varians | reverse complement strand
TACCGGATAGAACCCGGTGAGATAGAGAACGCGTTACAGCAGCATCCGGCAGTAGAATCAGCGGTGGTGATGGTGCGTTCAGAAGCAGGAGAGGAGAAAAGGCTGGTGGCTTATCTGGTAGGCAAAGAAGAACTGACTGTATCGGCGCTGCGTGCTTTCCTGGGCCTTACGTTGCCTGCGTATATGCTGCCGGACTATTTTGTGCAGCTGCCTTCGATGCCATTAACGAGCAGTGGCAAGGCCGACAGGAAAGCGTTGCCCTTGCCGGAAAGCTGGGGCATGGCTACGGGTGCGGTGTATGAGGCGCCACGTAATGAAACAGAAGCTTTGTTGGTGTCCATCTGGGAAGAGATATTAGGCAGGGAAGGAATTGGTATCCACGATCATTTCTTTGACCTGGGTGGTCACAGCCTGAAGGCGACGCGTTTATCTGCCCGCATACAAAAGGCTTTCGGCGTGAAGGTTCCTTTGCAGGAGCTGTTTACCCGCCCGCAGCTATCGGCGCAGGCAGCTTTTATCATTGCTGCCGGTGAAGAAGAGATGGCCCTGATCCCTGTCACCGCCGTGCAGGCAGACTATCCGTTGTCGGCCGCGCAGCATCGCATGTGGATACTGAGCCAGTTTACCGAAGGAAACGTGGCGTACAATATGCCCGGTGTATTTGTGGTTGCCGGTGTGCCGGATATGGAAAAGCTGACTACCGCTTTCCGTATG
>NZ_JACVFB010000028.1 GCF_014529945.1 Chitinophaga varians | reverse complement strand
TAATATCTTCAATGCAGGTAATAAAGACCTCGTATACGAGACCACCGATAATCCTTTGGGGGAAATTTGGAACGCCACGGCTGAATTGCGTGAGAATGGGTTGGTACGGCTGCATTTCCCGCTTGAAAGGAAGCCGGAGCGGGGAACGCTGATTGCCCTTTACCACGACTATTACATCACTGATGGTATACAGCTGATGCGGAGCAGCCGGCTGTGGCTGGAGCAAATCAACATTTACCATGCCCTGAGTGTTGGGGTCGGCGCTTCCGAATGTGAAGACATCACCCTGAAGCAGGTGAATATCATAGCCAATGAAAAGAAAAATCGTGTATTCAGTACCGTAGCCGACGCCACGCATTTTAATGGTTGTAAAGGCCGCATTGTGATCGACAGTTGCAAGGTAACCGGCGCCGGCGATGATTTTATCAATATACATGGTATGTATGCCCCGGTAGTCAAAGTATTGAGCGATCATGAAGTGCTGCTGGCGCCGAATGATAGGTACATAGGCTTTGAGAAGGGCGATAAAGCCTGGCGTGTGGATACGGCTACCATGCAGCGCAGGCAGATTTTATCCGTGGCAAAGCAGGAGGATGTGTCGAAAGGATACCGTCTTACGTTCACCGAGAATATCACCAATATACTCAAGCGTGGAGATCTGCTGGAAAATATAGACAAGAACCCGGATGTGGAGATCACCAATTGCCAGGTGATGAAGCGCCACCGCGCAAGGGGGATACTC
>NZ_JACVFB010000027.1 GCF_014529945.1 Chitinophaga varians | reverse complement strand
CAATATCTTCAATGCAGGTAATAAAGACCTCGTATACGAGACCACCGATAATCCTCTGGGGGAAATTTGGAACGCCACGGCTGAATTGCGTGAGAATGGGTTGGTACGGCTGCATTTCCCGCTTGAAAGGAAGCCGGAGCGCGGAACGCTGATTGCCCTTTACCACGACTATTACATCACCGATGGTATACAGCTGATGCAGAGCAGCCGGCTGTGGCTGGAGAAAATCAACATTTACCATGCCCTGAGTGCTGGGGTCAGCGCTTCCGAATGTGAAGACATCACCCTGAAGCAGGTGAATATCATAGCCAATGAAAAGAAAAATCGTGTATTCAGTACCGTAGCCGACGCCACGCATTTTAGTGGTTGTAAAGGCCGCATTGTGATCGACGGATGCACGGTAACCGGCGCGGGCGATGATTTTGTCAATATACATAGTATGTATGCCCCGGTAGTCGAAGTATTGAGCGATCATGAAGTGCTGCTGGCGCAGCATGATAGGTACATAGGCTTTGAGCAGGGCGAAAAAGCCTGGCGTGTGGATACAGCTACCATGCAGCGCAGGCAGATTTTATCCGTGGTAGGGCAGGAGGATGAATTGGAAAACGACGATGTTACAGGACACCGGATTAAGTTCAACGAGAATATCACCGGTATACTCAAAATTGGAGATCTGCTGGAAAATATAGACAAGAACCCGGATGTGGAGATCACCAATTGCCGCGTGATGAAGCGCCACCGCGCAAGGGGGATACTG
>NZ_JACVFB010000026.1 GCF_014529945.1 Chitinophaga varians | reverse complement strand
AGCGTGGAGCGTTATCCGCTTCCCGGTGCGTTGACCGCCTCCTTACGGGCGCTCAGCCGCGAACAGGACAGCACGTTGTTTATGAGTTTGCTGGCTATCGTCAACATACTGTTATACCGTTATACCGGTCAGGAAGATATTATCACCGGCAGCCCTGTTTCCGGCAGGGAACATGGTGAGCTGGAAGATCAGCTGGGCTTGTATATCAACACGCTGGCGCTGAGATGCCGTTTCCGGGGAACGGACAGCTACCGCGAAATATTACAACAGGTACGGCAGGTGACGCTCGACGCGCAGGCGCATCAGGCCTATCCTTTTGATGCACTGGTAGATGAACTGCCGCTGCCCCGTGATACGAGCCGCCACCCGCTGTTTGACGTGATGGTGATGATGGACCATACCACCGTAGCACCTTTGACAGCAGGAGGCTTAACGCTGCATCCTTACGAAGGCATGGCCGACGAGGTGGCCAAATTCGACCTGACTTTTACTTTTGAAGACCAGGGGGATGAGCTGTTGTTGAACATCTCTTACAACAGTGATATCTACCATACAAGTACCATCCAACGGATGTGTACACATGTTGAACAGTTGCTGGCGGCTGTTACCGCAGCGCCGCAGCTCCCTGTCGCAGAACTGGACTACCTGCCGACGGCAGAGAAGAACAGGATTATTGCCGAATTCAATGACACCGCTACCAACTGGCCGGCTACTGAAACGATTGTTACTCTATTTGAGCAACAGGTGGCCCGCACGCCGGAGCAAACGGCATTGGTGTGCGGAGAT
>NZ_JACVFB010000025.1 GCF_014529945.1 Chitinophaga varians | reverse complement strand
TTCCGTAACAGCTACGGCCTTTCTTCGCTGGAAGTAGACCTGGAAGGGCATGGCAGAGAGGAGGTGTTGGCCAATATGAATGTAAGCCGTACGGTGGGGTGGTTTACCAGCATTTATCCCGTGCGGCTGGAGGCAACCGATGTGCCCCTGTCGATATTGATACGTCAGGTGAAAGAAACGCTGCGCAGTATTCCGCACCATGGTATGGATTACCTGTTGCAACCCCGCAGTGGGGCACTTCGCCGGTCGGCGGTGAGTTTTAACTATCTCGGGCAGTTTGATACAGATACCCGCTGGCCGTCGTTCTCTGTGCTGAATGAATACAAAGGAGGGGAGATGAGCCTGGACGGCAGCTGGCACTACGAATGGGATATTGCCGGCCAGGTGCAAAACGGAAAACTGGCGCTCTCGCTGCGTTACAGCAAAGCACAATACCGGCAGGACAGTATCCGTCATTTTATGGCGCATTACAAAGCGGCTTTACAGGAGATCATCCGTTACTGCCAGGATTATGGTAAAGTGGTGCTGAGTCCTTCAGATACCGGTTGTCCGGACCTTACGATGGCCGCGCTGGACAGTTTGCAGGAAACATTTTTAGTTGAAAATATTTATCCGTTATCGCCGATGCAGGAAGGGCTGTTGTTTCATACGCTCTACGACGCCTCTGCAGACCATTACTTTGAACAGGTGAGTTGCCGCATCACGGGGCAGTTGGAGGTAGAAGATGTGGTGGGGGCGATGAACACGCTGTTGTCGCGGTATGATATTTTGCGCACGGTCTACCTGTATGAAGGCTAC
>NZ_JACVFB010000024.1 GCF_014529945.1 Chitinophaga varians | reverse complement strand
CCTTTCACCCATAGGTCGAGCAGCTGCAATAGTTTCCCGTGGGATACCAGGTTATCGATGATAGCGTCTTTGATGTCGTCGTCATTACTGATGATCCGCAGTCCTTCCTTGTTGCGCTTCACCTGCCCCTGGCAGATACCGGCGGTATCACCAGTGCCATTGAGGAAAGATTGGAGCTTACCCGTCAGTTCGGCGATGCTACCGGCCATAAAGCCGAGGCGTTCTTCCATGGCTTCCCGGCCCGTCTGCAGCGTATAGGCGATATCCGTTATATCAAAGGAGGAAGGTGCGCCTTCAAGATATGCCAGCAGGTTGGCCGCCTGTTGTTTCAGCTGCTCCCCTGATCTGGCCGACAGCACGATCATCTGCGGTGAGTGTTGTGTATCGTTGTTTGCGGGTGTTCCGGCAGGAAGATACTCTCCCAGTACCAGGTGTGCGTTGGTGCCACTGAAGCCAAAAGAGCTGATGGCGGCCTGCCGCTGTTGGGTCTCTTTTATCTTCCAGTCGGTCAGTTGCGTATTCACATAAAAAGGACTGCCATCCAGGCGGATATGTTCATTTAACTTTTCAAAGTTGATGGTAGGCGGCAGCTGTTTATGATGTATAGCCTGTAGCAGTTTGATAAAACCCGCTACCCCGGCCGCTGTCAGACAGTGGCCGATATTGCTTTTCACAGAGCCGATAGCACAATAATTTTTCTCCGTGGTATATTTTTCGAAAGATTTTTTCAGTCCTTCTACTTCTATCGGATCCCCCAGTTTGGTGCCGGTGCCATGCGCTTCAATCAGCTGTATACTTTCAGGATTGATCTGGAAGCGGTC
>NZ_JACVFB010000023.1 GCF_014529945.1 Chitinophaga varians | reverse complement strand
TTTGCTATTTCGTATGCGCCGATTTCTTTGTAAGTAACATGCACCGTTGTTTCTGTGATGCCGAACATGTTGATCAGCTTCACTTCCGGATATTTATTCCACCAGGATGTCAGTCTTGCCGGGCTAAGCGCTTCTCCGCCAAATATCACATACCGCAACGACAGCCGGCTGCCTGCGTTGGCATCCTCTTCTATCAGGTTGTAAAACGCACCGGGCGTCTGATTCAGCACCGTTACCTGTTCACGTTCCAGGAGGGCACGATACAACCGGGTGTCTCTCGCAACAGCCTTAGGGATGATCACCACCTTTCCTCCGTATAAAATTGCGCCGTATATCTCCCACACACTAAAATCAAAACAATGACTGTGGAACATTGTCCAGACATCGGTATGATCAAAGCTGAACTGGAAGGCGTCGTTGAACAGCAGCCGCACCACGTTGCCATGCTCCACCATCACCCCTTTGGGATTGCCGGTGGTACCAGAGGTATAGATAATGTAACATAAATGGGAAGGAGCAATCACCTGCGCCGGTTTTATCTCACCGCTCACTATGCCCGCAGCGTCTTCCAGGTAAACCAGTGTAACAGCCGGTTCGGCTACCGTAACCTCCAGCTTATTCGAAGACAACAACAGCCGTAATCCGCTGTCTTGTATCAGGTAGCTGATCCGCTCAGCAGGATAATCAATATCAATTGGAAGATAAGCCCCTCCGGCTTTAAGAATCCCCAGCATGCCCACCACCGTCTCAACAGACCGGTCCATCAACAAACCGATGATCTCTTCTGTTTGAACATCATATTGCTGCAACAGGCAGGCCACCTGGTCCGACTGCTTGTCCAGGGCTGCGTAGGTCACCTCCTCTTCGCCGTATTTGAGCGCTATATTGTCCGGCGTACGGGCAACCTGCTCCTTAAAAAGATCTACGATCGTTTTATCTTCAGGATATCCAACAGCCGTATTGTCCAGACGGCCCAGCAGCCAGGATTT
>NZ_JACVFB010000022.1 GCF_014529945.1 Chitinophaga varians | reverse complement strand
AGGGGCGCCTACAGCAGGAATATTCTCCGGGTGATATTCATCAGACACCTGCCGGAAACGTTCTACCATAGCGTTGTCTATCACAATCTTTGCGCCGCTGTCGGAGAGCATGTAAGCGATGCGCTCCTGCGGATAAGTAGGGTCAACGGGCACATAGGCGCCACCAGCTTTCAGTACACCGAGTATGGCGATGATCATCCATTCGCTGCGGTCCAGTTGTACCGCCACCAGGTCTTCCGAACCGATGTGATATTCTTTTCTGAGATAATCACCCAACCGGTTAGCGGCTTCGTTCAGCGAACGATACGTATAGGTAACGTCTCCGCATACCAATGCCGTTTGCTCCGGCGTGCGGGCCACCTGTTGCTCCAATAACGTAACAATCGTTTCAGTATCCGGCCAGTTGGCAGCGGTATCATTAAATACCGTGATGATCTTGTTGCTTTCATCGGCAGGTAAGTAATCCAGCGCATTAACCGGAAGCTGCGGCGCTGCGGCAACAGCAGCCAGCAACTGCTCAAAATGAGCGCACATCCGCTGGATGGTACCCGGCGTGTATATATCACTGTTATAGGAAACATGCAATGCCAGGTTCTCATGCCGATCTTCAAAAGTAAAAGTCAGGTCGAATTTGGCCACCTCGTCGGCCATGTCTTCGTAAGGATGCAGCGTTAAGCCTCCTGCTGTCAAAGGTGCTACGGTGGTATGGTCCATCATCACCATCACGTCAAAGAGCGGATGGCGACTGGTGTCACGGGGCAGCGGCAGTTCATCTACCAGTGCATCAAAAGGATAGGCCTGATGCGCCTGCGCGTCGAGCGTTACCTGCCGTACCTGCTGTAATACATCCCGGTAGCTGTCAGTGCCCCGGAAGCGGCACCTCAGCGCCAGTGTATTCACATACAGGCCCAGCTGATCTTCCAGCTCACCATGTTCCCTGCCGGAAACGGGGCTGCCGGTGATAATATCCTCCTGACCGGTATAACGGTATAACAGTATGTTGACGATAGCCAGCAAACTCATAAACAGCGTGCTGTCCTGTTCGCGGCTAAGCGCCCGTAAGGAGGCGGTCAACGCACCGGGAAGCGGATAACGCTCCACGCC
>NZ_JACVFB010000021.1 GCF_014529945.1 Chitinophaga varians | reverse complement strand
GAAACGGGACAGCTGCATAAACCGGCCCGGCACCATGTACGCCGGGATACGCTCCAACAGCCGTTCATACAAGACGCTGCTGCTCTGAGCCACCTCACTGATCACATATCCGATCAGGTTATATTCGCCGTTTTTATCTTTTACCGCCCGCACACTTGCGCCGGTGATATCCGGCAGACTGAGCAGCGCATGCTCTACTTCGCCCAACTCTATCCGATACCCCCGCACTTTCACCTGATCATCGGTGCGGCCCATGTATACCAGGTTGCCATCCGGCTGCCAGCGTACCAGGTCGCCCGTGCGGTACAGCCGCTCGCCCGCGATGAACGGATGGTCCACAAAGCTACTCTCTGTCAGCAACGGCCTGTTGAGATAACCCTGCGCCAGCTGCACCCCGCCGATGTACAACTCTCCGGCTACGCCTACCGGTAACAGCTGCCGGTTGGCATCCAGCACATATAAACGGGTATTGCTTACTGGTTTACCGATAGGAATAACGTCCAGGCCTACACGCGTCACAAAGCTGGTCACGTCTATCGATGCTTCTGTAGGGCCATACAGGTTATTTAACGGCACGGCCGTTTTGCTGTACCAGGTGTTCACCGTTCTTACCGACAGCGCCTCTCCACTGGCGATCACCTGTTTTAAAGATGACAGGTCGGTATCTGCTGCTGCCATAAACATGTCCAGCATGCCCGGCACAAAATGAATATGCGTGACCTGATGCGTGGCTATCAGCGCGCCGATACGTGCAGGAGACACTACATCCTCATCTTCACAAAGTACCAGCCGGCAACCCCAGCACAGCGGCAGGAAGATCTCCCATACCGATACATCAAAAGTGAAAGTCGTTTTCTGTAATACGGCATCATCGTTCGTGAAGCCGTAGGTACGCCACATCCATTCCAGGCGATTCACTACGCCCTTATGCCCCAGCATACAACCTTTCGGGCGACCGGTAGAACCAGAGGTATATAACACATAGGCCAGTGAATCCTCGCTGGTAGCCGGCAGTTCCCAGCTGCCCGCATAAGCCGCCTGGTGCTGTACAAAATCTGTGATCAGCGCATCATCTATACAGATGCGGCTGCCACTGTCAGATAAGATATAGTCGATGCGCTCTGCCGGGAAAGAGGGGTCCATTGGCACATAAGCCCCGCCCGTTTTCAA
>NZ_JACVFB010000020.1 GCF_014529945.1 Chitinophaga varians | reverse complement strand
AAAACGGGACAGCTGCATAAACCGGCCCGGCACCATATACGCCGGGATACGCTCCAACAGCCGCTCATACAAGACGCTGCTGCTCTGAGCCACCTCACTGATCACATATCCGACCAGGTTATATTCGCCGTTTTTATCTTTTACCGCCCGCACACTTGCGCCGGTGATATCCGGCAGACTAAGCAACGCATGCTCTACTTCACCCAGCTCTATCCGATACCCCCGCACTTTCACCTGATCATCGGTGCGGCCCATGTATACCAGGTTGCCATCCGGCTGCCAGCGTACCAGGTCGCCCGTGCGGTACAGCCGCTCACCCGCGATGAACGGATGGTCCACAAAGCTGCTCTCTGTCAGCAACGGCCTGTTGAGATAACCCTGCGCCAGCTGCACCCCGCCGATATACAACTCTCCGGCTACGCCCACCGGTAATAACTGCCGGTTGGCATCCAGCACATATAAACGGGTATTGCTTACTGGTTTGCCGATCGGAATAACGTCCAGGCCGGCACGCGTCACAAAGCTGGTCACGTCTATCGATGCTTCCGTAGGACCATACAGGTTATTTAACGGCACGGCCGTTTTGCTGTACCAGGTGTTCACCGTTCTTACCGACAGCGCCTCTCCACTGGCGATCACCTGTTTTAAAGATGACAGGTCGGTATCTGCTTCCGCCATAAACATGTCCAGCATGCCCGGCACAAAATGAATATGCGTGACCTGATACGCCGCTATCAGCGCGCCGATCCGTGCAGGAGACACTACATCCTCATCTTCGCAAAGTACCAGCCGGCAACCCCAGCACAGCGGCAGGAAGATCTCCCATACCGACACGTCAAAAGTGAAAGTCGTTTTCTGTAATACGGCGTCGTCATTTGTGAAAGCGTAGGTACGCCACATCCATTCCAGGCGGTTCACTACTCCCTTATGCCCCAGCATACAACCTTTCGGGCGACCGGTAGAACCAGAGGTATATAACACATAGGCCAGTGAATCCTCGCCGGTAGCCGGCAGTTCCCAGCTGCCCGCATAAGCCGCCTGGTGCTGTACAAAATCTGTGATCAGCGCATCATCAATACAGATGCGGCTGCCACTGTCAGATAAGATATAGTCGATGCGCTCTGCCGGGAAAGAGGGGTCCATCGGCACATAAGCGCCCCCTGTTTTCAG
>NZ_JACVFB010000002.1 GCF_014529945.1 Chitinophaga varians | reverse complement strand
CCTCATCCTCATCCTCATCCTCATCCTCATCCTCATCCTCATCCTCATCCTCATCCTCATCTTCTTCTTCTTCTTCTTCCTCTTCGGATATAGGTTCATCGTCTTCTGAAGGGAGCTCCATGGCTTCTTCCATCATGCCATCGGGATCTTTATCGCTATCCTCGTCTTCTGCGGGTTCCTGATCTCCGGGGGTTTCATCCTCAATGGCAGGAGTTTCCTCCTGTTGATCATCGGGGGTAGTTTCAGCCGTGGTGGCGTCTTCCGGGGTGGAAGTTTCGGGGGCCACAGCATCTTCGGGAGCCAGAGCTTCTTCGGTGGTATCTTCTTCGATGTAGGTATTAAAGGCGATGATTTCATCGTCCGGCTCGGCCTCTTCATCTTCGGCGGCGGGCACTTCAGGGGTTTCCAGCCGGTCCAGCTCATGATCAGGGTCCAGTAGTTCACCGTCTTCGGAAACCATCATTGAGTGGGTGTTTTCGGATGCCTGCGCATGATCCCCGCGACCGATAGTGGCTGTGTCGTCGTTGATAAGCGTGGGTTGCACGAGATCTTCTTCGAACAGCTCTTTCAGTTTGGGCAGATCGGCGGCGGAATTGATACCGAAATAGTCCATAAAAGAGCGGGAAACGGTGTACAGCAGTGGCTTACCGGGTAAGTCCTCACTACGGCCGGAAATCACGATGAGTTCCTTTTCCAGCAGCTTCTGGATGGAATAATCCGTGCTTACGCCGCGGATGTATTCAATTTCTCCTTTGGAGATAGGTTGACGGTAGGCGATAATGGCCAGTGTTTCGAGGGCGGCGGTGGACAAGCGTTTCAGGAATTTATCTCCATTGAGCTGGGCTACTGTCTGATAATATTCCTTTTTGGTCATGAATTGGTATCCACCACCACTGCTCCTGATTTCAAAGGCATAAAATTCGGAGCTGTATTTCTCCCTGATGGCTTCCATGGCTGCTTCCACCTGCTCCAGTGTGGCGCGGTCTTCCAGGAATGCCAGCGCATTATTGAGCAACTCCACTATTTCCAGCAGGGGTAAAGGCCGGTCGGCTGCAAAAATTAGTGCTTCCACATGAGGGATGAGCTGTGATATTTCCATGTTGCTATCAGCGATATGAATTACAAAAAAAGGTCAAAGACTAAAAATACAGTCTTTGACCCTAATCTGAAAATATTTCAATATTCAGTGTTGACGTAGTATTATCAACCTGCCAGTGCAGCGGCACCGCTCACGATCTCAGTCAGCTCGGTGGTAATAGCGGCCTGACGGGCACGGTTGTAAGAGATCTTCAGTGTACGCAGCAGTTCCTGAGCGTTCTCAGTAGCCTTGTCCATGGCGGTCATACGAGCGCCGTGTTCAGAAGCGTGAGAATCCAGTACAGCTTTGAAGAACTGCGTGTTCAGGATTTTCGGCATCAGCTCAGCGATCAGTACTTCTTTCTGTGGTTCAAAGATGAAGTCGGCTTTCAGCTTGTTGTCTTCTTTGTTTTCCACTTTGGCGATAGGCAGGAATTGTTCGGAAACATATACCTGGGTAGCAGCGTTTTTGAATTCGCTGTAGATGATTTCTACCGCATCGTACGTACCGTCAACAAAACCGTTCAGTGCTACAGAAGCCGCTTCTTTCACGTTTTCGAAAGTGAGGCTGCCAAACAGCTGCCAGTATTTGTCGATTACCTGGTAACCGTTCTGGGCAAAATGCTCGTATCCTTTTTTGCCGATAGGCAGTATTTCCACTTTACCTTTTTCATACTGGTCCAGGTATTTTTCGCGGATAACGCGTTTGGCAGTTTTGATCAGGTTGGAGTTGAAGGCGCCGCACAGACCTCTGTCTGAAGTGATCACCACAATCAGTACTTTTTCAACCGCACGTTGTGCTGCCAGGGGTGTGCTGATATTGCCTTCGCTGTTGGAAACAATATTCTGCAACATTTCCTGGAGTTTCAGGGCGTAAGGACGCATCAGTAAGATAGCATCCTGCGCACGTCTTAATTTTGCAGCACTCACCATTTTCATGGCTTTTGTGATCTGCTGACCAGATTGAATAGATTTGATTCGGTTACGAACTTCTTTAAGCTGTCCGGACATATATTTTAATCAATTACGGAATGACAAATTACTTTGATGGTTATGCATCCAGGCAGTTGATTTCCTGAATTTGGCTGCAAAGGTAAGCAATGAAGGTATAATTTGAAAATCCGTGGAGAAGATAATTAGACCTTTCTTTTAAAGGTTAATTATCAACATTATATAAATATAAAAATATACAAATAATAAATTATAGTGAGATCGTGGTGCCCAGTACCTGGAGAAATGCAGCGATCCATTGCGGGTGTGCCGGCCATGCGGGCGCAGTCACCAGTTTACCATCTACGACCGCTTCAGTAACATTCACAGACACATACGTACCACCGGAAGCAGTTACTTCAGGCGCCACAGCGGGGTAAGCGGTCAGTTTTTTGCCCCGTACCACATCGGCAGCAGTCAGTATCTGGATACCATGGCAAACAGCGGCCACCGGTTTGTCTTCTGTGAAGAAATGCCGGACCAGCTCTATCACATTTTTATTGAGCCGCAGATATTCGGGCGCCCGTCCACCGGCAATCACCAGCGCGTCATAATCTCCCGCGGATATATCTGCAAAAGAAGCATTGAGCACAAAACCATGACCGGGTTTTTCTGTGTAGGTCTGGTCGCCCTCAAAATCGTGAATGGCTGTTTTTATCTTGTCACCGGCTGCCTTGTCAGGACATACCGCATGTACCTCGTGTCCGATCATTTGCAGCATCTGGAAAGGTACCATGGTTTCATAATCTTCCGCAAAATCTCCTGTCAGCAATAAAATCTTCTTCTGTGCCATATGGTTATATTTTTTAGGTCCTTCAAGATACACAAAATAACGGGATAAAACACAGACGCTCCGGACGTTATGCCCGAAGCGTCTGTTAAGAAATGATGAAGTGATAAAACGATTAGTAACCCGGATTTTGCGGGAACGGCGTAGACGATCTGTCGATCTGGTCCTGCGGGATAGGCCGCAACAAATGGTGGGCATCGATATTGGCGGATGCTTCCGGATTGTGCTTCCGTACTCTTTCCAGCAGCTTACCGGTACGTTTCAGGTCAAACCAGGCCAGCTGCTCACCAATCAGTTCCCGTCCTCTTTCGTCGAGCAGGAAATCGATATTGATATCGCCGGCAGTAATTTTCATGGCCTCCTGATGTACCTGGGTTTCAGCAGGGGTGGTACCCTGACGGGCTGCTCTCATGCGTACAACGTTCACCATATCAGCGGCTCCCTGGGAATTCCCCAGCTTATACAGCGCTTCGGCAGCGATCAGATAAGTTTCTGCCAGCCGGAAGGCGATAAAAGGCCTTACGCCGGAAGCCTGGTTATCCGGCCGCAGGGCGTCCGCGAATTTATTCAGGGAAGGGTACAGTTTTTCGGTATACTTATTTGAGCCGACCAACAGGTAACGTTTGCTGGCCACTTCTGCTGCTGTAACCGGCCGGCCCGGCATGTATACGGCTGTATCACCCAGATTCATCACCCAGGGGGTAGTCGTCGGTTTGTTCACAAACCAAACGGTGGTGAACCACTTCTGATAACGGGTATCATGCACCCGCTCCTGATAGAGGGTATCGATCAGGAAAGCGGTAGGCCGGAAACGTTTCCAGGGCGTACCATTGGGCAGATCGCGCTGCATGCCACTCAGCACATCGTACTGCATGAGGAAAAAACGGCAGGCGTTATTATCCGGCGATGCATACAGCGGGTCGGTCGTATACTGTGCAGCGAAGATGGTTTCAGTATTGTTTTCATTGCCCTGTGCCCATACTTTCCCCGGATCGTCCAATAACTTAAAGCCATAGTTTTTGATGACGCCTTCTGCGTACTTATCAGCATTGGCATAGTCGTCTGATTTCGCATCAGGTGAAGTAGCGCGGGTGAGGTATACTCTGGCCAGCAGATGTTCTGCGGCAGGCTTGGTGGCCCGGCCCCAGTCGCTCTGCGTTGGCGGCAGATATTGGGCGGCCTTCGTCAGATCGTCGATGATGGCATCGTATACTTTAGCGGTACTATCGCGGGTAGCTTCAGTATTGATTTCTTTATTTTCGTGTAGCCGTAAAGGTATGTTACCGAATGTCTGCATCAGCAGGAAATGATAATGCGCCCGGCAAAACAGGGCTTCTCCCACACCTTTGAATTTGCTCGCTGAATCCAGCCCACTCACCTTATCTGCACGGTCTACCGCCACATTACAGTTATTGATGGACTGATACAAACTGTTCCACAATTCTCTCACGTGATCATAACGGGCATCCAGCTGCGAGGTGTACTGGTTGGCAAACTTAAAGTTTCCATCGGAGCCGTTGGTGTAGGTATCTGTTCCTGCCACGCTGAGGGTCATACCTCTCTCGGTGCTATAGAAAATACGCATACCGGCATAACCCGCATTCACAGCGGTGGTGAAGCCGTTGCGCGTGTTATAGAAATCATCGGTTGTATTGGTCACTACATCTTCCTCCAGCATTTTGTTACACCCTGTACCTGCGAGTGCCGTTAATGCTATTGCCCACAAAATATTTTTCATGTTGAATGTTTTTGATTGAAAAAAATTAGAACCGTGCATTCACACCAAACTGTAACATCCAGGTAGCGGGTGCGTCAATACCAATTACGTTCACGTCTTCCGGATCTACGCCTTTGTATTTCTGTCTGTAAGGCGCCAGGATAAGCGGTTGTTTTACGCTCACATTAAAGCGCAGGTCCTGCATCTGCATGCGTTTTACGGTGGCTTCCGGCAACGCATAGGAGAGTGATATGTTTCTTATTTTGAAGAAGGAACCATCGAAATAGCTGAGTGACTGGTAATTGACCGGACGTTCCTGATTGGCATTGGGCCGTGGGAAGTCATTGGTTGGGTTGGTAGGTGTCCAATAGTTGATGTTCAGGTTATTAAAACGACCAAACAGGGTGTTGGTGTTTTGGTAGAAATCACTTTTGATCATACCACCTACGCGGGCAAAGGCCACTACAGACAATTCAAAGTTTTTATAGGAAACCCTTTGGGTCATACCGGCAGTCCAGTCGGGCTGCGGCGTACCGAGTATTTTACGGTCGCTGGCATCGATTTTTTTATCGCCATTGGTATCTTCCACTTTGATTTCGCCGGGCTTGGGTTTATACAGCAGACCATCAGTTTTATCGCTGGTTTGCCAGATACCGATTTTGTTATAGTCGTAGTACACGTAGGTAGGCTGACCAACGAACCAGCCGTTGCCGATATCTTCTGTTTTACCGCCCATCAGTTCCAGGATTTTAGAGCGATTGCGGGAGAAGTTCACGTCCATGCTCCAGTTAAATCCTTTCGGGTTGTCGATGATGATGCCGGACAGTGCCACTTCCCACCCAGTATTGCTGGTAGCGCCCACGTTTTGCAGTACACTATTGAAGCCATTACTATACGGCAGCAGGAAAGGCATGAGCAGGTCGGTAGTTTTCTGTTTATAGAAATCAACGGTACCGGTTAAACGATCTTTAAAGAATCCGAAATCAAGGCCTGCATCGAAGGAGGTAGTGGTTTCCCAGGTAAGATTGGGATTACGCAACATCAAAGGCGAATAGCCCAGTACGCCTTTTCCGCCGAAGGAGTAAGGAATACGTGACAGCAAGCCTTGTGTAGCATACGGGTCGATACCGGTATTGCCTATACGGCCGAAGCTGGCGCGCAGCTTCATGTGGCTGATGTTACGGCTGTTTTTGAGAAATTGTTCATTGCTCATGTTCCACGCTGCAGCCACGGAAGGGAAATAGCCCCATTTATGCCCCGGTGCAAAACGGGAAGAGCCGTCGGCACGCATTGTGAGCGTTACCAGATAGCGATCATCATAGCCATAGTTGAGGCGTCCCATGTAAGACAGGATGGTCCAGGTACCCAGGCTGCTGCCTACGCCGGTCACGTTCATTGCCTGACCAAGGTTGTAGTATTCCTGTGCTTCTACCAGTACGCCGCGCACGTTGGCAGTAGAGCTATCGCCTCTTTGTCTTTGTACACTATATAAGCCGGTGAAACCGATGTTGTGTTTTTTGTTAAAAGTTTTGTTGTAGGTGACAACATTTTCCACCGTATATGCAATCGTTTCGCCACTGGTTTTGGAAGCGGTAGCATCGCCACCGCCGATCAGGAGGTCGAATGTATTTTTGCCCTGAAACAGGCCGTAGTTGTATTGCGAGATATCGGGGCCCACGTTCAACCGATATTTAAGGCCGTCGATAATTTCTACTTCACCATAGAGACTGGTAAAAAGACGGAAACGTTTGCGGTTTTCCGTACGCGCGCCGGGCACGTAGTCCAGTAATGGATTGGGCAGGTTACTGTCGTTGTTCGGGAAAGTGATCAGGTTACCGTTGTCATCATAAGGAGATGAGATCGGCAGCATACGGATGGCATTGTTGATACCATTGTAGGTTTCGCCTTTTCGGTTGCTGTAGGAAGCCAGCATGGTGGCGCCGACTTTCACGCGGGAGCCGATCATCTGATCGAGGCTGATATTGACATTATAGCGTTCGTAGCTCTGTAGTTTTAATACGCCCTGATCTTTGAAGTAGCCGAGGCCGACAGCGTATTTTGTTTTCTCTGTGCCACCATTCACGCCTATGGAGTGGTTGGTTTGATAGCCGGTAGACAGCAGTAGTTTCTGCCAGTCGGTGTTAGTCCCTTTCTGGATACCGGCATATTCCTGTGGTACAAAGATGGCTTTGTCGGAGGAGTCGCGGTTGTTATCATTATACCTGCCGATGGTGCGGTAAGCTTCGCGGCGCATATCGGCAAACTGTGCACCGTTCATCAGGTCTGTTTGTCCGAGGTTTTTGACCATGCCGTAGGAGCCGGAGTAGGTAACTATCGGCCGGCTTACTTTACCGCGGGTGGTAGTGATCAGTACTACGCCGTTGGCGCCGCGGGAACCGTAGATAGCCGTTGCGGACGCGTCTTTCAGGATCTCCATGGACTGGATGGTACCCGGACCGATATCATTCAGGCTACCGGAGTAAGGTATCCCATCAATGACATAGAGCGGGTCGTTGCCGGCAGAGAGGGAGCGGGTGCCACGGATGCGGACAGTAGGCTCATCGCCTGGTTTGGCGCTGTTGCTGACTACGTCCACGCCCGGTGTGCGGCCTTGCAATGCCTGCTGTGCATTGGTGACCGGTACTTCCTGAATGGCTTTACTGCTGACAGAAGCAATGGAGCCTGTCACATCTTTTTTCTTTTGTTGACCGTAGCCAACCACCACAATTTCTTCCAGTTTTTTCTGGTCTTCTTCCAGGGTGATGCTGATCACCCCTCGTCCGGAGACAGGTTCTTCATGCCGGATATAACCGATGAAGGAAAAAACCAGTACAGCATTGGAGGAATTGGCGACATTCAGTTTAAAGTGTCCATTAGCGTCGGTTTGGGTACCGGAGGTGCCGCCTTTAACGGCCACCGTAACACCTACCAGGGGAGTCTTATCTTTCGCCAGTACATTCCCCTCCACCTGTTTGGATTGTGCTTGAGCAAGCTGATGGCATAGCAGCAGGCATAACGCTGCAAAACATAAGCGTGAAATCCTATTCATAACGTTATCAGTTTTTCTAAAAATGGAATTGGGTACTAACTTATCCAGCCCAAAATAATAATTATTTACAGAGATGCAAACGATTGCAATTTAAGAGGCTAATTTTTTTGCGGGCAGAAAGGGGAAAGCAGGCGAAAAGCGTTGACAGTAACGGGAATAATAGTTTTTAGGGCTGGACAACTTTCGGCAAGATTTTTTCAACTCGTTTTTAATGAGGTCTTTATATAAAAGTTTTTTTAAGAAGGTTTTTGAGATGAATGGGATTTCCGGGGAAATTTTTTCCAGGAAGGACCTGCTTCGCGGAGAAAACCGGGAGGCAGGCTGAAAGATTTGCAGTGACCTAATGCGGCCCTCTTCTTTTTCTCTTGAAAAGTTTTTTCTTTGCAATCGGTTGTAAAAATCATTTTCATTGTTTATTTTGACACCTTCATTCCAGTATAAAAAGTTATGAAAAAGACGATCTTATTATGCGGCAGCCTGCTTTTGATGTACGGCAGCATGTTTGCTCAGAAGAGCCAGTGGCAAACACTTTTTAATGGTAAGGACCTGAAAGGCTGGAAACAGCTGGGAGGCAAGGCCGTATACAATGTAGAAGACGGACAGATAGTCGGCACCACCGTAACCGGCACACCCAACTCCTTCCTGGCCACCGATAAGGAATACGGAGATTTCATTCTCGAGCTGGAATTCAAACTGGGCGCCCCTTTCAATTCCGGTATTCAGTTCCGCAGCCAGAGCCGCGACGACTATCAGAACGGTCGTGTATTTGGTTATCAGATGGAAATAGACCCGTCTGACCGTAAATGGAGCGGCGGGGTGTATGAAGAAGGTCGCAGGGGCTGGCAATATCCCATGGAATTAAATCCTGCCGGACAAAATGCCTTCAAACCAACCGACTGGAATAAATACCGCATCGAATGCCGCGGCAATGAAATCCGTACCTGGGTAAACGGCGTTCCTACCGCGCATCTGGTAGATACCGCACTGCCCAAAGGTTTCATCGCACTGCAGGTACACGGCATCGGTAAAAATGCGGCTGACGAAAACAAACATATTTATTGGAAAAATATCCGCATCATAGACAAACCGGCTGCGTCCCAATATTCTCCCTACGATAATATCTATGTGGTCAATAATGTGGATAACACCATTTCCGGTCAACAGAAAAAGAATGGCTACCAACTCCTGTGGGACGGTAAAACCACCAAAGGCTGGAGAGGCGCTTACAGAAAGGATTTCCCTGCTGCCGGATGGCATATTCAGGACGGTCTGCTGACCATCCAGCATTCCAACGGTGATGAAGAAGGCAGCGGTGGTGATATCGTGACAGAAAAAGAATATGGCGCCTTTGAGATGGAATTTATGTTCAAACTCACGCCAGGAGCCAATAGCGGAGTGAAATATTTTGTAAATGAGTCATATGAAACCGGCGGTAAATCAGCGATCGGGCTGGAGTATCAGGTACTGGATGACGAAAAACATCCGGATGCCAAGCTGGGACGCGACGGAAACCGGACACTGGCGTCACTTTACGACCTCATGACAAGAAAACAGGAAAAACGTGCCCTGTTACCTATTGGAGATTGGAACAAAGGTCGTATTATTGTGTATCCAAATAACCACGTAGAGCACTGGCTGAACGGTTTTAAAGTATTGGAATATGAACGGGGCTCCCAAGCCTTCAAAGATCTGGTGGCGATCAGCAAATACAAAAACTGGAAGAATTTTGGTTTATGGCCGGTAGGACACATCCTGTTACAGGACCATGGTAATGAGGTATCCTTCAAAAGCATTCGTATTAAAGTATTGAAATAAAATATTTTTTATCTTTTTTTTCATTGTTCACTGTTCTAAATAAGCATTCCGATTCTTCGGAATGCTTTTTTGTTTTGGGGATTTGATTAAATTGTTCTCATAATCCATACTCAACATGAAATATGCCTCTTTATTGTTAGTGGGCAGTTTGCTGACCGCCATCTCCTGTCAGCAAAAGGGTGCCCACAACAACCAACAAGCCTCGGGGGACTCCCTGCATCAACTGGTGGAGCGCTATTACGATGGTAATATGGCCCTACAGCCAATTCAAGCCACTTTCAATGGTGAAACGAAATACAACGATCAGCTAACGATAGATATCGGAGCTGCCTTCCGGCACGAAGCCGATTCTTTCTTTGCCGCCTACCAACAGGCACTGAAAGGCATTGATACTGCTACCCTGTCCGGCAACGACCGCATCACTTACGACATGCTGCAAAGAGAGCTTGCACTCAACCGCGAAACACTCACGTACCATGATTACCTGATGCCGGTACAACAATTCACCTGCCTTCCGATCACCCTGGCCCAACTGGGTTCCGGCGCCTCTGCCCAGCCTTTCAAAACAAAAAAAGACTATGAAAACTTTATCCATCGTATGGAAGGTTTTTCTGTATGGGCAGATACTGCTATTTCCAACATGCGCCAGGGCATCGCTACCGGTTATGTTCTCCCGGAAAAACTGGTGATCAAAACACTGCCGCAACTAAAAAACCTGGCTAAAAAAGATACCACCAACATTTACTACGCGCCACTCAAAACACTGCCGGATTCACTGGATGCTGCCGCTAAACAGCAGTTGACAGCCGATTACACCGCAGCTATCGAAAAATATATTCTCCCGGCATACGGGAAGCTATATACTTTCATGCAAACGGAATACCTGCCCAAAGCCCGTAAAACCAGTGGTATTGAAGGTATTCCCGATGGGAAGAAATACTATGAGTTCCTCGTCAGGTACTGGACTTCCACCAACCAAACGCCGGATGAAATCTATGCGATCGGCGAACGCGAAGTAGCCCGCATCCGCGGAGAAATGGAAGAAGTGAAAAATAGTACCGGCTTCAAAGGAGACCTGACGGCCTTTTTCACGGCGGTACGCAACGACAAAAAACTACGCATTTTCAAAACACCCGGCGCCATCCTCGACTCTTTCAGAGCGATCGAAAACAAAATCATGCCCGGTGTTAAAAAAATGTATAGTCATCTCCCCAAATCCAAATTCGAGATCAAACAAACGGAAGCCTTCCGCGCAGCGTCAGCCTCCGCACAATACGAGCCAGGCAATCCGGATGGTTCCCGGCCCGGTACCTTCTACGTGCCTATCCTGAATGCAGCCGAATTTCCCTACCCCGGCATGGAAAGCCTCTTCCTGCACGAAGCCATTCCCGGTCACCATTTCCAGTCTTCCCTGCAACAGGAAAATGACTCGTTGCCCAGGTTCCGCCGCTTTACCTGGGTGGGCGCCTTCGGCGAAGGATATGCACTCTACTGCGAAGGTCTCGGTAAAGAGCTGGGCCTGTATACCGATCCGTACATGTACTTCGGCCGGTTGACCGAAGAAATCCATCGGGCTATTCGTTTAGTCGTAGACGTTGGTATGCATCATAAAGGCTGGACCCGTGAACAGGCCATTAAATACATGATGGACAACGAACCGGTGTCTGAACAGGAAGCCACCGCTGAAATAGAGCGGTATATGGTTATCCCCGGGCAGGCACTGTCCTACAAAATAGGAGAGCTCAAAATCAGGTCACTGCGGGAAAAATACACCAAAGCATTGGGCGATAAATTCAGTCTCCCTGCTTTCCACGATGAACTGCTGAAAGATGGCTGCGTGCCACTCTCTGTGCTTGAACAGAAAATGACGCGGTTTTATGGTCAGTAAGATTTTCTTTTAGAAAGAAACATGCACGTTTTATTAAACGCGCGTTTTAAGAAATCAATCCACTGCCCGGCTGTTATACAGCCGGGCAGTTTTTTTGGGACCGTAAATTTTTCTTGTTATTTTACTAATGCAACCGATTGCTAAAAACATACTTTAATCAGAGAGATCCGTTATGAAAAGAAGAGACTTTATCAAAAACACTTCCATAGCCGGAGTAGGGGCCGGGTTAACGATTTTGAACTTCCCGGTGTTCGGCAAACAGGCACCGGGCAACAAAATAGTGCTGGGCGTGATGGGAGTGAATTCCCGCGGTAACTGGCTGGCGCAGGTAGCAGCCAAACTGCCCGGCGCTGAAATCGGCTACATTTGCGACGTGGAAGACGGCGCTATCCGGAAAGGCCTGAAAGCCATAGCTGACGCGCAGGAACGCAAGCCTACCGTGATAAAAGATATCCGTAAACTGCTGGAGAGGAAAGATTTCGACGCGCTGATCGTGGCCGCACCGGACCACTGGCACGCTCCCGCCGCTATCATGGGCACCGCCGCCGGCAAACACGTGTATGTGGAAAAACCCTGCGCACATAATCCACATGAAGGCGAATTACTGGTGGCCGCCGCGAAAAAATACAACCGCCTCGTGCAAATGGGCAACCAACGCCGCTCCTGGCCCAATCTGCAACAAGCCATCAAAGAAGTAAAACAAGAAGGTATTATCGGTAAAGTACACTACGGTCGCGGATGGTATGTCAACGACCGCCAGCCTATCGGTGTGGGCAAAAAGATACCAGTGCCTTCTACGCTGGACTGGGACCTGTGGCAGGGCCCTGCACCGCGCAAAGATTACCTGGACAATATCGTACATTATAACTGGCACTGGCGCTGGCATTGGGGAACCTCCGAAACCTGCAACAACGCTACCCATGAACTGGACTGTCTCCGCTGGTTTATGGACCTGGAATTTCCCACAAAAGTCACTTCGGCCGGTGGTCGTTACTCCTTCGCGGGAGATGATTGGGAAACACCCGATACACAAACGCTGAACTTCGAATTTGAAGGCAACAAAGCCATCGCCTGGGAAGGCCGCAGCTGCGACCCCTTCACGCTGGAAGGCAGTGGGCGCGGATTCGCCATCTTCGGCGAAAATGGGACGCTGTACAATTCCGGCGGCGACAGCTACAAAATCGTAGACAATAAAAATAAAGTGGTAAAAGAAGTGAAACAGGCCGCCAACCCCAACCAGAGCGTTACCAATACAGTAAGTCCTGCGGGTGAATTCTATGATGCCGTTCACATCAACAACTTCCTGGAAAGTATCCGCGGAAAAGCCACCCTCAACTCAGAAATCAATATTGGTTATAAAAGCACGCTCCTCTGCCTGTTGGGTAACATTGCACAACGCACCGGCCGTGTGCTGCACACCGATCCTTCCAATGGCCACATCCTCCATGACCAGGAAGCCATGAAATTATGGAGCAGGGAATACGAAAAAGGCTGGGCACCCAAAGTATGATTTATCGGTCCGCCTCCGTTTTAGGCAACAGGTATTTGGCAATGTCAAAACTGGGTGGGGGCGGATCTTCTATATAAGCACTTTCAATCGCTTCGCGGGAAGGGTACAGCTTAAATCCTTTCTGCCATACCGGCTTGGAGCGGTCTTCTTCCTCCAGGCCCGGTGTCACCTCCAGCTTCAGCTTGTGGAATACAGCAGCGAGGCAGTTTTCCAGCCGCGGTGCATTCTGCTCCGCCAACCCTATCTGCCAGTTGTAGTTATCCGTATCGTCCAGCACTACCGGCACCCAGATGGTTTTGGCCGTAGCGATTTTAAAACTCCTCTCGGTAAACCGCAAATCGGCCACCTGTACCAGGTCTTTCTGCACCACCTCCTCTCCATTCGGTAGTTTCACGACCCCGTGGCCATAGATGGACAGTTTTTCCTTGATCACCCGCGACCGCACCCACTGGCGGATTTCCGCCACAATATCATCGAGATGGGTACCGGAAAATTCAAATTTCTTTGAACGGTTCAGGTTAACAGGTATTAATAACTCCGCCGCATGCAATATCTCCAGTACTCGGTGGATATCCTCAAAAATCCGCTCATCGGGAACGCCGATCGTATTGTAATCTTCATAGATATGCTGGTCCGGGTCCCTATACAGCCATTGTAAGGAATAATCAGCATTGGGGAAATCCACTTTCTTTGTCATATCGCAAGTTAACTGCTGTTCGTTAGCGGTATGAAAATAACGAATATTCAGTTCATTAGCTTTATAGACTAGCAATAAATATAATATATTGTTATCTCCCATAACTTATAGTTATCACTATTATTAATGAATGCCCCCTACTTTTGATAAACCTGTAATTGAGACAAACCAACCACCAACCATTAGTTTGCACGTTCCCGGAGGAATGATTTGAATGGAGTATTTACAACAATCCAACTACCTGCCAGTATTGGTCATAGGGGTAGTAGTCGGTTATTTATCGGGCCTGTTAGGCAAAGGCGGCAGCGCCATCAGCACCCCTGCGCTACAGATTTTCGCGGGCGTCAATCCTTTTTTTGCCCTTGCCTCGCCGTTACCGGCCTCTATTTCCAGCACACTTTCTGCCACGGCGGTATACAGCCGTGAAAAGCTCTTCAACAAACGCGTGGTGTTATTAGGGGCGATATTTGGCGTACCCGCCACGGTAGTGGGCTCCTGGTTTAGCAGCTATCTGCCGGGAAAAACACTGATGCTGCTGACAGCGTTGTTCATTGTAACCCTGGGAGGATCCCTGCTGTATTCCTATCTGCGCCACAAAGGTTCTTCTGTGGAAACACCCGTTAACAGTGACGACATCAAGGCTTCTCAAATTGTGGGCGCTGCATTGTTTATCGGTTTTCTGTCGGGCCTGCTGGCCAATGCGGGAGGTATTCTGTTCAGCACCTTCTTTATTCGCCGCCTGAAGATGCCTATTAAACAGGCCCTGGCCTGTGCCGTCATACTGTCGGCGGTACTTTCTGTGCCTGGCGCCATCACTCACTGGTGCCTTGGGCATATAGACTGGAACATTGCGCTGCTATTATCGCTCACCGCTTTTCCGGCGTCCTATCTTGGTGCTAAAACAGCGGTAAAAATGAAGACGCCGTTATTGGAAAAAATATTCGCGGGCACACTCGTACTCTTTGGCCTGTACGATATCTTCTTTACACTTCTTAAGCATTGATCTTTTTCATTTTCTGGATGGCTTCCTGTTCGAAAGGCGGCAGTGTTCCCAAAATAAGGTCGTAAGCTTCATGCAGAAAATGCTCGAGCTCCGGGCCGGGCATTACATCTTCCTGCTGCAGCTGTACCCAGTGGTAGCGGGCCAGATGCGGCGCCGGTACAATCCCTCTCTTGGCTATCAGCTGATGATAATGGCTGGTAGTACATTTGAAGGAAACACGGCACGGTGGGTCGGGGGAAATCATGCAAAACAATTTCTCTCCAACAAAAAATCTCAGTTCGTTATCCCACTTTTGATCAGTGGTGACAGCCGGTAAAGACCGGCAAAAATCAAGGGCATTGTCAAACATAGCAGCAGGTTTAAACATCGTTTATATTCCCGTTTCCTGAACGGATTACCTCACTAGAATCTGGCCACAAATAAACATATAAAAATATGTCACATATGTGGAATGGGTGTTCGCTGTAAATAGAGATGAAACTGCTTTATAAATATAGCGAATTAATCGGAGAAAATAACGCACCAAAAACGGGCGAAAACGGGGAATTAACGAGATTTTAATACAGCATGCTAAAAGGTGTAGACAGCGGCCACACGGCCCGGTGCCATGGAGAGCTGCATCCCCTCCCAGCGTTGGTATAGTTTCTTTCCATGACGGTGATGCAGCGACAGGTTCACCGCATCGTAGAGCAACAGAAAGCCACCCTGTAAAATAATAGACGACCCATATCCCTTCCAGCGGTCTTCCTCTTTGCCGGATTGATTTTTACCATATTCACGGGCATATAGCCCTCCCAGTATATAAGCAAGGTCCAACGCTCCGTTCACCAGGTAGATCTTTTCAATTTTGTTCTGTTCGCGGATGCTCTGCTGCCAGTTGTAACCCGCAGGGTCCAGCCGGCGGTTGCCCAGATACCCGGCCGTGGCGATGCCCAGGTTGACGACATTCCAGATGGCATTCATCTGATGGAAATAACGGGCTTCGCCGCTGGTTTGTCCCATAGCAAGGAGGCCGGTCGTTATATTGGCAACCGACCAGCCTCCCAGTACGATCATGGCGGTTTTAGTGGTATGAATACGTTCCCGGTTGAAGCCTTCCAGGGAAAAAGGTTCCTGCGCTGCCAGCTTTCCGGCCAACAGCAGCCAACACATCAGGATACAGCCATATTTATACATGCGGGGATGATTTAGTCAACCAACTGGTTCCATATCACCTCATATACGTCTGTTGCCTGTAGCTGGTTTTGTTTGAAAGGTTGTTTGTTGATGACTACGGCGTGGTTGGCCGGATTCTCCTCCAGGCGGCCATGAGAGCCTTTGATCAGGGTGGCATCCAGCGGGATCACATTCATCAGGTAACGGAATCCGAGCTTTTTCTTCAGCAGTTTGGCGGCCGCTTTCAGCTTGATCAGCGGGTCTGCGGGATTCATAAACATCTCCACAGGGTCATATCCGGGTTTGCGGTGAATGTCTACGATGCGCGCAAAATCCGGCGCCTTGTTGTCGTCCAGCCAGTAATAGTAGGTAAACCAGCTGTTGGCATCGGCTACCAGCACCAGATCGCCGCTGCGTTCGTGGTGCATATGATGCTGCCTTTTCCCTTCGCGGTCCAGCACCAGCTGTACGCCAGGCACTTTCCGGAGGACATCCCGCACCTTTTTATAGCAGGAAGGATCATTCACATAAATATGCGCTATCTGGTGATCTGCTACGGCAAAGGCTTTGGAAGCGCCGGGGTCCAGCAGCTCCAGGCCTCTCTCCTCCCGTATGGCAATCAGCCCTTCCTGACGCAGGATACGGTTGAGATGCACCGGATGGTTGACATTGGTAATGCCATATTCCGACAACACGATGGGGTCGCAGCCTATCTGTTGATAATAGGTGATCAGCTGCCGGCATACGCCATCGATCTCCTGCAGCTCTTTGGCGATACCTGCGGGATCCTGCCCGAATTTCTGCAGGCAGTAGTCGAGGTGAGGCAGGTAAACGAACGTCAGGGTGGGATGGTGGCGTTTATCGGTCAGGATGGTCGCGTCGGCGATCCATTGAGAGGATTTGATGTTTGCGGTAGGGCCCCAGTAGTTGAACAACGGGAAGGGCCCCAGCTCCTGTGTCAGATAATCCCGCAGGTCAGCTGGTGTGGTGTAACAATCCGGTATCTTACGGCCATCCGACAGGTAGTTGGGACGGGGAGTCAGGGAATAGTCCACATCAGCGTACATATTGTACCACCAGCACATCTGCGCGCAGGTAAAGGAAGGGTCCAGGCGACGGGCTTTCTCCCATATTTTGGCAGATTCCACCAGTTTGTTGGACTGCTTCCAGAATTTGATCTCACAGTCGGTACGATCATACCAGCCGTTGCCCACAATACCATGTTCACTCGGCCATTTACCGGTCAGATAGGTACTCTGCACCGAGGTGGTCACAGCAGGCAACATAGGGGCTACGGTAGCCACATGCCTTTGCTGCGCATATGCTTTCAGAAAAGGCATATGCTCCAGCAGTGCGGAGGATAATCCTACAACGTCCAATACGACTGTTTTTCTCATAGATACAACCTTAAAATCAATTACAAATTACGAATTACGGATTACGAATTTGGTGTTCTGTAATGGGCAGGTTTCTATAAACCCGTGCCTGATTGACATTTTTAGTTCGTAAAACGGTAGCACGCAACCATTAGTTCATTAGTCCTTATTTGCTAATATTTTTTTAATCCAGTTTAATTCTCTCGACACAGACACCGCCATTTCTTCTTTCAGGCCCTGTGGCAGCACATCCCAGGTATAGGTTTCTACTTCCAGATGATGGGTAAATGGTTGTTGCCGTTGCCACGTCAGTACGTCTACTATATCTGACTGCGTAGAATGCAGCACTTCAAACCTGTCTGCAAATACAGGCACATGGAAGTGGGAGCGCCACTCCACTACGGCAGTATTACCGGCGTCTTCCAGTGCCTGCGGCAGGTCCGGGTAACGTATCAGGGAGCCGTCTGCTTTTCTGCCGATCACCTGATGCAGGTAAACCGGCTCGTTAAAGGGCAAGAAGGCATCGATCACTTTTTTGCGTTGTGCTGTTTCCGCAGGCAGATCTGCTTTCAGGGCCGCGCTGATCTGCAATTTACCGACTTTAAGACCATAACGCCCCAGCTGCTCCAGCACCTGCTTTGGCGCTTCGTATTCGAGTGCAAAGTGGCAAACATCGTAACAAAGCTGCACATGATTTTTGATGATGGCAGCGGCTTCTGCTTCGTCTACACGCAGCTTGTCCATGATAAACGGAATACCCGCCGGCAGCAACGATCCCATATACCAGCCGATATACTCAGCGGTATTTTCCAGCAGTCCGTCCGGTTCCGGTTCCACATCAAGATGCATGAGTGGCCCTCCACTACGATGGATACGTGCCAGCTGCTCCACTACGAGCAACATATTCAGGGTGGCGCTCTCTGTGAAAGAATTCTTTTCTTCCTCACAACGGTTGCACCAATATTTGTAAGATAAAGGGGAGGTAGAGATGCCGCCTTCCATGCCTTCGGGCAGCAGCGCTGCCAGCAGGCGGAACAGCCGGATGGTATAGGCCACCCTGTCGGCCTGCGTCCAGTCGGGTGTATGTACCTGGTCTTTCACCACGGTATCATGAAAGCCGCCATAGGGAAAACCATTCATCGTAAACACATAGCAGTTTTCCTGTTGCAGCCAGGCTTTAAAAGCCTGCAGGTTTTCTTCCTTTGTCAGCTCCAGGCTGGCGGTATTAGCCAGGCGCAAACCGATGCCAAAAGGCTGATCAGGCGCCACCTGTTGTTTGACGGCAGGTATATATTTCCGGAGTTGTGCAAAATGGTCTTCCCATTTTTCTCCGGGATGGATATTGGTACAATAAGTCAGGTGTCCGTATGCTGTTTTCATGACTGTAGTTTTTGGCAGATGTCTGCTGCTTTGTACAGCATATCCAGCTCTATATGGTGTATTTCTGCGCCTCTTCCGATAGCCCGCAGCAGCGATATCGTCAGTTGTCCGCCGAGGTGTTCGCGGAACTCTTCCAGGCCGGCGATCACCGGAGATGGTTCGTCGTCCTGCTTTTGCAGCAGCGGATGCCAGATGGGCAGTTGCATGGCTTTCAACACATTGACAATACGCAGCATCGCCGCTTCATCGATCCATCCTAACAGGCAGGAATACACGCTGTCGAGCGCAATACCGATGGACACTGCTTCTCCGTGCCGCAGGGAGAAATCTGTCAGCTGTTCCAGTTTATGTGCGCTCCAGTGCCCGAAATCGAGCGGGCGTGCCGAGCCGCTTTCAAACGGATCGCCGCCACCGCCGATGTGCGCCATATGCAGCGCGGCACAGCGATAGATCAGTTCCTCCATGGCCGGCATATCGCCACCGGTAAGGTCCACGGCTTTTTTCTCCATCCATTCAAAGAAAGGCGCATCCCGGATCAGTGCCACTTTTACGGCTTCCACCATACCGGAGCGCCAATCGCGTCCATCCAGCGTAGTCAGGAACGTACTATCGTTAAACACCGCTGCCGGCGGGGCGAAAGAGCCGAGGAAGTTTTTCTTGCCTTTATAATTGATCCCGTTTTTCACGCCTACGCCGGAATCATTTTGTGATAATACGGTAGTGGGTATACGGATATGTTTCACGCCACGGTGGGATATGGCCGCCGCAAAACCGACGAGGTCGAGCAGGGAACCACCGCCGATGCCTATCACATACGAATGGCGATCGATGCCATGCTGATCGATGGCATCTACCAGGGAAACCAGCTGTGACAAGTCATTTTTCACGCTTTCTCCGCCGGTGAGCGTGATCATTTCCGGTGCCAGCCGGAAACCGCGCACCTGCATCAGATAATAGGAGATCTTTTCGGCAAGGCCGGGGTGACTGGCAGCTACGCCTCCATCGAGGACTACCAGCAATTTTTTCTGAAAAGCCGCTTCGGCTTTGGATTCCAGGAAGGCTGACAAACAGGTATTAGCCGGATCGAATAAATCTCTTGAAAAGAAGACCCTGAAAGAAAAGTTAACGTCGAATTGTTGTTGAATGTACTCCATGGCATTTGTTCCGCTTGCATCAATCTAAAAAAATTCAATAGCCTTTAAAAGTACACATAAAAATGAGATATTTCCATAAAGAATAAGGCTCCGGGAACGGAGCCTTTTTTGGGGTTCTACCTGTTTGTTGTTATCGGTATGCAATAGAGAAATGGTTCATTACTGCATGCAAAGAAACCCTGTTTACAGGGGGTATTTAGCGGTACAAACCATTATTTTAAAAAATGCGTATTTCTACGGAGGTCCCTCCCGGCAGCGCAAATCCTTACCAGCAGGCCACTGTGGCCGTATACCGGGACAAATACGGTCCCCGGTCATTTCCGTTCATCCAACTACCTATTGCGTATAAGGCAGGAAATGAAGATATTTACCTTTCGCTGCAGTAGCCTCCGGGCCTGTTGCAGGCCAACGAGTTTGTTTGTTTTAGATCGACATCTGACATAAGCCCCCATGTTGTTAGCCCTGTAACACGGATGTTTTTCATACTTCTCTTGTTGCACTTATTGATTTGATTGTTAACAGGTAAGCGCATTAGCGATGTTAAAAAAAATATTGTTTGCTGTCTGTTTGATGGTTGTGCATAGTATCTCTGCACGAGCGTTCAATACAGCGGCACAGGATAGCCTTTTCAAGGTACTGCAGCAACAGAAAGCTGACACCGGCCGGGTAAACACCCTGTTTGCCTACGCCATGAGTTATATGCCCGACAGCATGCAGAAAGCAGACGGTATCTTCCGGGAAGCGCTTCGTTTAAGCAGGCAGCTGCACTACCCCAAAGGGGCGGCGGATTTTGCCTGTTACTATATGTACATACAGGATATGCAGGGCCGGTATGAGGAGTCATTATTCATGGTAGACCATGCGGTGAAGATTTACGCAGGGTTGCGGGATACGGCCAACCTGATGCGTGCCCTGAGTTTCAGCGGCAACGAACACCATCAGCTGGGGGACTTCCCTACCGCCGCCAGCCGCTACCTGGATGCCCTGAAGTTGTCTGACGCCGCTAAAGACACGCTTTTCTCCAGCCTGATGAACAACAATCTGGCGGGTATCTTCATCAATTTAAAGGACTACGCCAAAGCGTTCCAATATGCTGAGAAGGCCTACCGGCATGCCGCTTCTATTGGCAACAAACGGCGCACCACCGCGGCATTGATTAACATGGGGTCTTGCCTGGTGGCACTGAAACGCTACGCTGAAGGTGAGCAGTACTACCGGAAAGCCATCCGCATGGGGCAGGAGCTGGAAGACAGCGCCTTCGTACTGAAGGCCCATGTGAACCTTGGCAATCTGTATTTCGAACAGGAGAAAAGGCCCGAGGCCTATCAACAATACACGCAGTCGCTGGAGCTGTCCCGCAAATTCCCTAACCCGGAACTGTTGACGTACATATATCTGGGTTATGGCCGGGAACTGTTTAACCTGAAAAGATATCAGGAGGCTTTGTCCTATGTGGAACAGGCCATCACCATGGCCAAGCAGTACAAAGCTATCAACGAGCTCAGATGGGGCTATATGGTGGCTTCCAACCTGAAGGCCACCCTGGGGCATTACGAGCAGGCTTTTGCGCTGCGTGAGCAGTTTGAAGCGCTCAACGATTCCCTCACCGGCGATGCTGCCCGCAACAACGTGATGCTGCTGGAAATGCAGTACCAGTCTGAGAAAAAAGACCGGGAGCTTACCGCCAAAGAATTGCAACTGGCGCGGAAAGATCTGCAGATACAACAGAAAAACATGTGGATCTTCCTCTTTCTTATTGCCGCTGCTCTGTTGCTGGCCACCGCTTTCTTCATCTGGCAGCGGCTAAAACACCGCACCCATCTGCAGGAGCAGCAGCTGCATACCATGGAAGCAGAAAAAACCGTGCAGGTACTCGAAGCCATGATACAGGGCGAAGAAAAAGAACGCACCCGCTTGTCGAAAGACCTGCATGATGGCGTAGGCGGGCTACTATCAGCGGTGAAGATGCATTTTGGCGCACTGAAACATGAGCAACCGGCACTGAAAACAGACAAGAGCTTCAGTCACGCTATGGGCATGCTGGACGATGCCATTGGCGAAGTACGCAAAACCGCCCATAACCTGATGCCGGAACTATTGGCCAGAATGGGGCTGGCAGAGGCGGTCCGTTTCTATTGCCACAATGTGAGCCACTCCCGGCACCTCACTATTTCGTGTTATGCACCGGATAGCATTGGCCGCTTCAAGGGAAATTTTGAACTGTCTGTTTACCGTATCGTACAGGAGCTGGTCAATAACATCATCAAACATTCACAGGCCACCGAAGCGCTTGTACAACTCACAAGGCAGGAGCATCTGCTGAGTATCACCGTAGAAGACAATGGCATCGGATTTCAGGAAACACGCGACGCCCAGGCCGGCATGGGCCTCAACGCGCTACAGTCAAGAATCAGAGCGCTGAATGGCAATCTGGAAATCGCGGCCGCGCACGGACAAGGGACTACCGCCTATATAGAATTTAATATCGCGATTATGCAACTGGCAGAAATAGGATAGCCCGAAACAATTCAGGGATTTCCTGATTTGCGATTTTTTTGATTTTGCGAAAAAAAAGATTCTTATTTATGAAGATAAAATTAGCCATCACCGACGATCATCTGTTGGTCATCAATGGGTTAAAAACCATGCTGGCGCCTTATCCGCACATTACCATCGTATACGAAAGCAATGCAGCTACCGCACTGATGGAAGCGTTGCCCGCAGCGCAACCCGACGTGCTGCTGTTAGACATACAAATGCCTGATATTGACGGACTGGAATTATGCAAACAGGTGCATAAAAATCACCCTGACATCAAAATCATTGCGCTCACCAACTTCATGGAATCACATTACATCAAACAGATGTTGCGTAATGGCGCCAGTGGTTATCTGCTGAAAAACACCGATGAAGAAACACTGGTAGCCGCCATTGAGCAGGTACATAACGGAGAACAATATCTTGATGCCGGCATCAAACAACAGCTGCTCCATGAAATGCTTACCGGACAACGATCATCCGGCTATGAGATTCCACTTACCCGTCGTGAAAAAGAAATTCTGAAGCTGATCGCAGAAGAGCATTCCAACCAGCAGATTGCAGAGAAACTGTTTATCAGTCTGCGTACAGTAGAAACTCACCGGCTTAACCTCACGCAGAAACTGGCCGTAAAAAATACCGCCGGACTGGTGAAGGAAGCCATCAAAAGAGGACTTGTGGATTAATTACGAATTACCAATTACGAATGACGAATTGGAAACCGTTTACCGGTATTGCTGATGAGTAACCTGTTCATGTGACTGCGAAGGCTTTGCCCAGCGACATAGAGATGGGTAATAACAGCAGTACTGCCAGGGCATAGCTGAGCGCATCGAAAGCCGCCACCCAGGAGGCATTCATGACAATCAGCGCCACGATGCCGGCTTTCACCGCTTTCCCGATGTTAGGTCCGATGGGATTTTTCCATGCATTCCGTAGCGGCGTAAAAATCATCCATGCGAACAACAGCAGGAAGGGTATCACTTTCCAGCCGTTGTGGTGAAAGATGGCCACGGTGCCGATAGTCAGCAACACAATAGCATAACAGACAGCCGTTATGCGGATACTGTTGGTGGTGCCGCCATACACCTCGCCCCGGCTGATGTTGGTCACCGCAGCGATGTAGAGAATAGGTACCAGTCCTACCCACCACCACGTAGCCACTGCTCCCGGTACGATACTGATGCCCAGGAGGAGGTTCAGGCCGCGGCACAGTCCCATATTAACAGGTCCCAGGAAAGCGTGATGTTTTCCCCATTTATCATATACGAGTGCAGCCACCGCGGTAGCAATGGCCAGCCAGCCGGCGAGACCATTGATTCCGCCTACCGAAAAGGCGGCCAGGATGCCTACCAACAATAGGTAGCTCCCCAGTATGATTGCCTGGGTAAGCGAAATAACACCGTTGGGAATGGGCCGTTCCGGCCGCTCTGTGCGGTCCAGTTCTGCGTCAAATACATCATTGAATACAACGCCGCCGCCGTACAGGCCGGCAGTGGCAAGACACAGGCATACCACCGGAAGTGTTTGGTCCAGTGTCAGTGTTTCAAAGGTCACATTCAGGAAATAGCCGGAAATGGCCACCCCCGCCAGGATATCCGCAATGGCGGTGACAATATTGGCCGGGCGCATCAGGCGCAGGTATCCGATTACTTTGCTAACAATATAACTCACCGAATAACAGGTTTTCATGGTTCATTGCCAGCAGTAACGAAACTGCCAGGCCTTTACCGGATGATGGTTGTATTTTTATTAATTCTGGGCTGCTGGCCTCCACGTAAAACGGTGCTTCCATTAAATTTCTCACGCTGGTCAATATTTCCGGCTACATCAAAATCCGCTTCATTTATCTGGCCGCTTTGTGCGAACGCCTTTACAGCATTCATGTAAGTTACCAAATGAATGTCATTCAAGTCAATACCACTTTCGTGCATCAGGGCTGCTGTCTTGGGAACGGCGAGTGGATCACTGATGCCCCAATCGGCGGCTGAATTGACCATAATCCTTTCGCTGCCGTACTGTTTCACCACTTCCACCATTCTCTCATTACCCATTTTGGTAAAGGGGTAGATGGTAAATGCTGCCCAGAAGCCGCGGTCCAGCACTTCTTTGACGGTTTCCTCGTTGTTGTGGTCTACGATCACCATGTGAGGGGCCAGTCCATGTTCTATCGCGATGTCCATGCTGCGCTGCGTGCCCTTTTTCTTATCGCGGTGAGGAGTATGTATCTGTACCGGCAAACCGGCTTCCTTAGCCAGTTCCAGCTGTGCGCGATAATATTTTTCTTCGAGCGGGGTCTGGTCATCGAAACCAATTTCTCCTACTCCTACCACGCCTTCTTTATAGATAAACTGTGGCAGTATTTCCATGACAGCTTCCGCCAGCGCTTCGTTGTTGGCTTCTTTGGAGTTCAGTCCGATGGTGCAATAGTGCTTAATACCGAACTGAGACGCGCGGAATCGTTCCCAGCCGAGGATACTGTTGAAATAATCGCGGAAGGTGTCTATCCCGGTACGGGGTTGTCCGAGCCAGAAAGCGGGCTCAATAAGGGCTACCACGCCGGCATCGGCCATCGCCTGATAGTCGTCTGTAGTCCGGGAGGTCATGTGTACATGCGGATCAAAGAAGCGCATGCCTTTTATTTTATCAAGATAAGCCGGTGTATACGTTAACGGTTGAAGATCTTTTTCGGTCAGTTCATGAATACCACACATAATTTTTCAGATTTAGTTCTGGGATAATTTAGCAGCGATGACGTCCCAGGAGAGGGCGCCACTTTGTATTTCGGCGGTCAGTGCCGGGTCTGTGGCCAATAATGTTTTGGCCGGTGCATAATCTGTATAGGCAAATACGAGGGCCGCAGCAGCTCTTTCCGTCTGATCGGCAGAATGCCACACCCGGGTGAGGTCTGCCATATTATCTGCCGTTATCAGTCTAGTCAGCAGCCGCCATTGCATTGGTGATACTTTTCTGCCGGCAGCCCAGCGTTCATGCGCAAAATCCGTCAGGATGGCCGCCAATGCTGTATTTCTGCGTTCGTCGAGACCGGAGATGAGGTGCAGTGGTTTGTCTGTAAAAATCGCTTTCATCACCAGCTGGTTCCAGGCGGGCTCGTCCAGATACCGCGCGGGATATGGATTGTGGAGCATAATCGCTTCCTGTACCACCCCGATATTGGACCGAACGCCTTCGGCTGTACGAAGTTTCCATTCTTCCGGCCAGGCGAGCAATGGCAGGGCACTATAGAGTGCAGCCAGTTCGTTCATTTCGGCCGAGAGAAAGAGTTTTTCGATGGTATCCAGATAGCCGGCCTTATCAGCCGTGTCGAGTTGTAACAGCCACCATGCCCTTATGAGGCGGTCTAACGTCCACCCGTGTACGAAGAATCCAGGTACCTGCTGATGCAATACCGCAGCCTGTTCCGCCGACACGACGATGATATTTTTTCCGGTGAATCTGGGAATCGCGGTAAAAGTCTGATTAAACTGCGGTATGGAAGCGGCTTTCTGCAACCGCTGCTGTAGCCATTCTCTGGCTGTATCACTACTATTGCCGGCAATAATGGCTGCCAGTCCTTCGCTCATTTTCTGCCTGTCATATACATATTCCGCCACTTGACAAATCCTGTTTAGAATGAGAACACTGATTTCTGATTAAAAATAAACAGGATTGCGCAGATTTTCCGAATTATAGGGCTAATATTTGATAGGTGGTTATTAAAATAAAAGAGAGGCATTGCTGCCTCTCCTTCCGCCATTCTAAAACCTGATTATGCATCAGGATATCTTTATTCATGTTGCCTGGCTATAGCACCACGAAAATATCTTGCTATGATGATGAGCTGAATTAAAAGAGCAAAGGTACGTTACATCAGTAACAATTAGAGCATTTATTTGCAATGTGCGACCCGACATGTATAAGTACCTCTTCGTGGAAATATTTACCGGCTGTAATATACATATTATTCTACTTCTTCTCCAAATAAACCATCGATTTTTACGTTACACTTTTTTACTTCCGTTTGTTCTCCAGCACTATAAAGGGTTGATACTCCTCCCAATCAGGCGTATATCCATCCAGTATATTAAATCCTTTTCCATAGTTTCCTAGTATGACATCCTGATCGCCATCACCATCCATGTCCTTTACGTCCATACAAATCCAGCGCCCTTCCCTTTCGATGGGAGGCGCATGGGGCGTGAAGTTCAGCTGATGGTCCTTGCCTTCAAACAAAATAAATTTTTCTGCAGGATTATTTTTCATGTCTGCGAAAAAAGCAATCGCCGCAATATCTGTTTTACCGTCCAGGTTAAAATCTGCTGCTACAGCCTTTGTACAGCCATTCACGGGATAAAACCATGCCTGACGGTAGCTGTTGTTACCTTCATTAAGATAGACGTACAAACCATGGAAAGGTTTAAGCACCATAGAAAAATCTGCATTATCACCGCAGGTATACAGTATATCAGGTTTACCATCCTGGTTAAAATCCACTAGCTGAAAACTGGTAGACCCATTGAGTGGCGGGAATCTCAGCAGATTAGTGGATTTAAACCCTCCATGCCGGTCGTTCTCATATAACCAGATACCTTCATCGGCTGCCGCGAAAAGCACCATGGCATCCGGCCATCCGTCACCGTTAAAATCTCCCACTTCTGCGTGTATGGCACCCGGTACCTCTGTAATCGTCTTCTGCTCATAACGATGATCGGGCAACTGTTTCAGCCAGTACAGGCCGCCCTGGTTATGGCCAAAGGCACACACTAACAGGTCAACCAGATTGTCTTTGTCAAAATCTGCCTGTAGGGTTTGCACCGGGCGTTTGAGAAAGGGCATCAGGTCTTTTTGTTTACTGTGCGGGCTATCAATGCTGAGCTTGCTAATAATACCTGATGGCTCATCAACGGCTCTCATATTGCCGATCTGGGTGATGATAGCCGGTGATGATTTTCCGCTGTCGCGGGTGTAAAGGATATCCACCACCGGAGAGGGCAGCTGCCATGTGTACGTTTTACGCAGGGAACTGTCCCAGGTATTAAGGGTACTCTTATACCCATCACTGGTGAAAATGCGGCCGGCAGCGGTGTCAAAGGACACCATCGTAGTCGTTGCCACGCCGGGTGAATCCACTCCGGCAGGACGTTTAATAGAGAATCCGAACCAATCGTGTTGCAGCGGTACCGGTGGTTTGGCGGCTGTCAGCTTTTCAGGCGCCTGCTGTTCGAAATATTTTACCAGTTCCACCCACTCCTGAAAAGATATCTGGCCCTGCTGCCGCGGGCCTTCCACAGGATAATACTGATCACCGGACCATACCCGGATACCCAGCTTAGGCGCCATGGCCGGCAACACGTGTTTGGTCCATGTTTCTTTGTCCAGCATCGATGGATCAACGGGCAGGTGGCAGGACGAACAATATTTATCGGCCAGCATTTTCCCTTTCTCCTTGGCTGACGGGGCAAAACAACTGCTAAAGATCGCAAGGCCGGTAAATATGGTACACAACGTGGCCGGAACAAATCCTCTCATCTGTTAGATTTTGGTACAAAAAACAAGTTACAAATTAAACATTACGGGACAGGAGCAAAGCCTCCGTGAAAAAAAATTTCATGCGGCTGCTTTGCTCCTGTCCCGAAAATTACGCGATACAGATTAGTATCCGGTATTCTGTTTTAATACCGGCTGACCATTCTTCAGCGTCAGATCTATCTGACGTTGCGGAATGGGGAAATATTCATTCCTGCCTTTGGTGAAGTGGCCACCTTTCACGTCATCCGTAATAGCACTTTCAAAGGTGTAATAGGCATTCATCACCTGGTCTGCAATGCCCCAGCGCGACAGATCGAAGAAACGATGTCCTTCCATGGCCAGCTCCAGTTTACGTTCAAACCGGATCGCTTTGCGGGCATAGGTCACATCTGCGAAAGCAGTATACAGGCCAATCTTGTAATAAGGCAGCGGCTTGGCCGGATCAAATCCCTGAATAGGATTGGCCGGATCTTTATAATCGTGTACCCAGCCTTCCGGATGATCTTTCATACGGCTGCGCACCTGATTTACATAGTTCATCGCTGTTCCCAGATCGCCTGTTTCGGCAGCACATTCCGCAGCCATCAGTAACACATCGGAGAAACGGATCAGCAATACGTTGATAGCCGTACCGGGCGCCCAGGAGTTGTTGTCCATGTATTTGTCTTTGTTATAGTTCCAGTACACCATTTTTTTAGTGGCATACGGACCGGCATATCGTTGTGACTGGTCACGGATCCAGGTGGAACCGGCGAAGTACCCCCAGTCGTGATAAGGAAGACCGCGACGGCCTACGGTCCAGTCCAGACGCGGATCCACGAGTCCATTATCCGGCGTGAACGGCTGCGTGGCCTTGATGCCCATATCAGACTTCACGGCATGCTGATTGTAATCATCCAGATAAGGCAATCCGTTGTCATCTACCCGGTAGGAGTTCACCAGATCAAAAGTGGGCTGATAGAAACCGCAGCATTTGAAATTGGCCGGGAAGTTCAGCATATCGCCCATATTGGCGTTGGCGATACCGTTGGTACCATCATTGGCAGACATCTGGATCGCAAATACGGATTCCGAATTATTCTTTTTGGACGCATCGAAGTTGTCTTCAAAGTTATTCGTGAGCTGGTATTTGAGACCATTGGAAGTTACGCCGTTGGCGATAGCATCGTTGAAAAGCGGCATTGCCTCTGCGTACTTCTTCTGATAGAGATAGGTTTTAGCCAGATATATCTGTGCGGCCCATTTGTTGGCACGGGCCACCTGTGGCTGTGTAGGCGGCAGATTAGCCTGTGCATATTTGAAGTCAGCTTCTATATTGGGCCATATGTCCACATCATTGGGCACCAGCGGATCAACCGTAGCCTCGGTGATATAAGGCACGTTATTGAACATTTTCTTCAGTTCAAAATAATAGTGTCCTCTGAGGAACCTTGCTTCGGCAGTTACCTTTGTTTTATCGGCATCAGACATGTCTTTAGCCTGTGCCATCAGCCTCAGGGTATTGTTACAACGGGCGACGCCTTCGTACACCGCTCTCCACTTGGTATTGAAGAAAGAGTTAGCGACGTTGGGCTGCCAGATGGCGATTTCATTGATAGGCGTCTGGTCGGTACCTTCACTGCCTTTGTGGGCATCACCACCGGCCACGCTGCCGTACACCCAGTTGGTGGAAGCCGCTTCCCAGGCATTGCCACCACCGAGGGAACTGGTAGGCGTACCAGAACCGTCGAGTGCTGCATAAGCACCTACAAGCAGATAGTTCACACCATCCTTATTGGCCACGATCTGTTCCGATAATGAACTATAAGCCGGCTTTTCGAGAAAGTTCTTGGAGCAACCACTGTTCAGCAGCGTAGCCACGAGCAGTATTGCGCTGGTATATCGTAATGTTTTCATTTTTCTCAGTTTAACAATTCAGATAATCAGATCAGAAATTCAGCGTAACGCCCACCAGGTACTGGCGCTGGTTAGGATAGGCGCCTTCGTCGATACCGAAGGAGTCTGTATTACCGGTAATTTCAGGATCAGGACCTGTGTATTTGGTGATGGTAAACACGTTCGCCGCCTGCGCATAAATCCTGAATTTTTCCACCCCTATTCTCTTCAGCATATAAGAAGGGAAGGTATATCCCAGCATCATGTTTTTAGCACGGAGGTAAGAACCGCTTTCCACATAAAAAGATGTTGGAGGATCGGAAGTGCTGAAGTTAGGTTTCAGCTCCTGAATAGGGGCTTTGGCGTTTTTGCGGTCGGGCAGCCAGGAATCATACAAAGCTGTTTTGCTTTTTGCGCCATTGAAGGAACCATAGATATCTGTCCACCATCTTACCTGATTCCAGATTTTGTTGCCATGTACACCATAGAGGAACATGGAGAAGTCCCAGTTTTTGTACGTCAACCCGATATTCAGACCATAAGTGAAGTCTGGATTGGGGCTGCCGAGGTAGGTACGGTCCTGCGCATCGATTTTACCATCGCCGTTTACGTCTTTATAACGGAAGCGGCCGGGAGCTGCTGCCTGTTGATATTCAGAGAGACCAGGATATTTGGCCTTAGCAGCGTTGTTGGCGGCATCCACTTCTTCTTTGCTATCCCAGAATTTATCAATCTGATAGCCGAAGAATTCACTGATACTGTGACCTACTGCGTTACGGATAATCGCTACACCATAGCGGCGGGTATCTCTTTCAAAGTAGGGCGCAGATTCAGATATTTTCAGGATCTCGTTTTTGTAGCTGGTGAAAGTACCGGTGAGGGTAAGTTTCAGTTTAGAAGCCAGCTGTATGTTACCGGTAGCAGAGAAATCCCAGCCATGGTTTTTCATTTCTGCTACGTTGGCATAAGGTGGCGCGGCGGCACCAAATACACCAGGCAGTTCAGGGTTGAACAGCAGGTCTTTGATACGTTTGTTATAATAATCAATGGAGAACTCCAACGCACCTCTGAACAGGGTCGCATCGATACCGATATTGGAATTGGTATTGCTTTCCCATTTCGCATTGGGGTTACCGATTCTTCCCTGCATAAAGCCGGTGGCCAGATTGGTGGTGCTGCCGGTCATGTCATAGAAGGAGGTTGCCTTGTTAAAGGTGAAAGTGGTGAAGGCGTTAGCCGGGTCCACATTGATCTGGTTACCCATAATACCCCAGCCACCGCGGAGTTTCAGGTCGGAGATCCAGGTAATGCCTTTCATGAACTCTTCCTGGGATATACGCCAGGCCGCGCTCACCGCAGGGAAGTTACCATAGCGGTTGTTGGCGCCGAAACGGGAGGAGCCATCACGACGGATCAGGGCACCCAGTAGGTATCTGTCTTTAAAGGAGTAGTCCACTCTGCCAAACAGGGAGAACAGCGTGTTGGAGCCGTAGCCACTACCGTTGATAGGCGTTCCGAAACCGGAAGTGAGGGTGGTAAAGTTCGGATCGAAAGAGAAGTAATTGGTGGTAGAACCTGTCAGCGTACGATCTACCTGTTCAAATGCTTCTGTACCGATCATTACTTTCAGGTCATGGTCACGGGCTATCTTTTTGTGATAGCTGAGGGTATTGGTCCAGGTCCAGTCATATCCGTTACCAGTGGTTTCCGTATAGGTATTCACGCTGGTATTTTCTTTGTTTTCGTATTCCGGATAAGTGAAGCTGTGGTTGTTAAAGGAATAAATCTCCCCACCGAAAGAGGTACGCAGGGTGAAGTCTTTCAGGATGTCTGCTTCTGCATACACGCTACCCAGCAATCTGCTGGCGAGCGCTTTGGTGCTGCCGAAGCGGTCTTGAATGGCCACCGGGTTGCGTGCGTTGCCCAGCGCGCCGCCCCAGGTGCCGGCGTAGTTGCCTTTGATATCACGCACGGGGATGATGCTCTGTTCACGGAAAGCCATACCGATACCACTGCCTTCTGTCAGGATACCGATCTGTGGATTCTGGATGATGGAATACTCCATGTTTTCGCCCACGCGGATATGATCGGTGATATTGAAGCTGCTGTTGGCCCTTACCGCATAACGTTTGTTATAGGTATTGGTCAGCGTACCCTGTTGATTGAAATAATACATGGAGAAGAAGTAGCTGCCGATATCTCCGCCGCCGGCCACAGATATATTGTGGCTGGTAATAGGCGCCGGCTTGAATATTTCGTGGTACCAGTCGGTGCCTTGTTTGTTGGCTTTATTGATACGATAGAAGCTATTCAGCAGGCCCGGATCTTTATAGTCCGGTATGAGGTAATATTTAGATGGATCTACGCGGGGATCTCCTTCCATGGCTCCTTCGGGGTAGATGTAATCCGGCAGTACCGGTTTATCGCCTTTACCATAGAGCACATCATCAAATACAGGCGTGCTGCCGGCGGGGGTGCTGTTGCGGGTAGCCATCCACAGCAGGTCGGCCTGTTCCTGTGGATTGAGGATATGGAAAGGATTACCGCTTTGTGGTCTTTGTGTACCGTAGTAACCGTCGTACTGTACTTTCACTTTGCCGGTACCTCTTTTGGTGGTGATGATGATAACGCCGTTGGCTGCACGCGCACCATAGATAGAGGCCGCGCCTGCATCTTTGAGTACCTGCATCGTCTGCACGTCGTTAGGGTTTACATCAGCCAGGTTGGAGATAGGTACACCGTCGATGATGTACAGCGGCGTATTATTGCCGAAGGTATTTTTACCACGTACAGACACCTGCGGTTCCTGTCCAGGTTGACCGGTGCCTATGATCGTAATACCTGAAACCTGTCCCTGCAGCTGATTGGCGATCTGGGAAGTGGGTTGTTTGGTAATGTTTTCCACCTTCACCACTGCTACGGCGCCGGTGAGGTCTTTTTTCTTCTGGCTGGCATAACCGGTCACTACGACTTCTTCGAGTGAACCTACTTTTTCGGCCAGCTGTACGTTGACAGCGCCCGAGCCTACCACCGCTTCCTGCGGATCATAACCTACAAAGGAGAACACCAACGTTTCTCCTGATTTAGCCTGAAGGGTAAAACTGCCGTTGGGATCGGTAGCGGTACCGCGGTTAGTACCTTTTACATATACCGAAACACCTGGTAGCGGGTTGCCTGATGCTTTATCAGACACCTTTCCCGTAATTTTCGTTTGTGCGAATACGTTACTACTGCCTAGCAATAGCAGTATGCCGCATAGGAGAACGGCCAGTCCCTGGTAAAAATGTTTTTTCATAACGTGGTTGAAGGGTAACGTTTTAGAAAAATCGGTTAAAAAATAAAGTACCTGTCTTGTATGTTCCTTTGTCCACCAGACAGTTTACGACATAACCATCCCGTTCCGGCGATGGTGTACAAATGCCGGAGAAAAGAGGTGTCATGTACAGGCATTATCTGACCGGCCGCTGTATGATGCGTTACAGCGACGACAGTACAAACAATAACTGTCTGTTCAACAATTAAAAACCACAAATTTGAAGATGCAAGACATGGATGCGGGCATGTTTACACCAAGGTTTAACTACATGGAATAAAGCAACGGTTTTAGTAAACAATTGATTTGCTGACAATGATTTAGTGAGAATCGGTTCAATTTAGTACTAACACTTTCCTTCTTCAGATTTTGGTTCTCACGTGGAATTTTTCTTACAATAAGTCGAATATATAACAATAAATTAGCCCAGACAAGTGTTCTTTTAACATTTCTCTAAATAAAAAAAATTTGTGGGGCTATTCTTACAGTAATCCGCATCGGCGGGATAAAAAAGTATAATACTTTATGGCTAAAAAAGTACAAGCACTTGATCTTTTATGTATGTTTAGCGTCTCAATTATTCCGGGCCATGAAAATTTTCAACATTATCTTTTGTTTCATTTTTATTGTTTTCGCGGGGCTGCAATACAACGATCCTGATCCCTACGTATGGATGCCCATTTACCTGTTCTCCGCCGTATGTTGCGGCCTGGCAGCGCGGCAGCGGTTTTATCCCCGCTGGTACCTGACCGGCATCGCTATTTATTTCGTATATGCCATCTATTTATTCTTCACCAAAGACGGGGTGGTGGACTGGATGTCTCAACATCAGGCGGAGAATATTGCGCAAACGATGAAAGCAGAAAAACCATGGATAGAAGACACCCGTGAATTTTTCGGGTTATTCATTTGTATCGTAGTTTTAGGTATCAATTATTTTTACGCTAAAAAGAAAGCATAACATGAAAAAGCAGGCTATCTATCCGGACCCTGAATATTTTAGCCGGTATATTGATCAGGTGCCGGACGTTTCTATTATGGAAGCCCTTGAGCAGTCGCTGCAGGAACTGCAGACACTGGACAAGGCTAAACTGGCAGCATTGGGCGACTATGCCTATGCACCCGGCAAATGGACCGTTAAAGATGTGTTTCAGCATATCGCTGATACCGAAAGGGTATTTTCCTTCCGGGCATTGCTGTTTGCCCGTAACGATAAGAATGTGGCGCCCGGTTTTGATCAGGACCTGTATGCCGCCGAAGCATTTACCGCACAGCGTACTTTCGAAGACGTACTACAGGAACTGATTGCCGTCAGACAATCCACCATTGCCCTTTTCCGCAGTCTTCCGGAAGAAGGACTATTAAGATACGGCACCTGCTGGAAGTACCAGATGAGTGCGTTGGCCATGGGCTTTACGATGGTAGGCCATCAGATACATCACCTCCGTATTCTCCACGAAAGATATTTATCATAATAGGGACTAACATTTATGTTAGTCCTTAACAATTACATCTCCTCTTCTTTAATTCCCGCTCCCCATCTAGCTTTGCAGGCATAAAATCAATTCGTATGAAACGTCTGGAAAACAAGATAGCCCTGGTAACAGGAGGCAGCCGCGGTATGGGCGCGGCCATCGTACAACAACTGGCCGATGAGGGCGCAACCGTAGCATTCACTTATAATAAGGGCGCTGAAAAAGCTGCCGGAGTAGCAGCAGCGCTTACCGGCAAAGGACAACGCAGCCTGGCCATTGCGGCCGATAGTGCCGATCCTTCCGCAGTAGTGGCGGCGGTAGATAAAACCGTAGCCGAATTTGGGCGTATAGACATACTCGTTAATAACGCCGGTATCGCCGTCATGAAACCATTTGAAGATTATACGCTGGAAGAATACAACCAGACCATGGACATCAATGCCCGGGCTGTATTTGTAGGTACGCAGGCAGCAGCCAAACATATGGGCAAAGGTTCCCGTATTATTACTATCGGCAGTTGCATGGCTGACCGGGTATCCGGTCCGTATGGAACACTTTACGCGATGAGCAAGTCGGCGCTCACGGCCTTTAACAAAGGCCTGTCCCGCGATCTGGGACCCAGAGGCATTACCGTTAACCTGGTACAGCCTGGTCCTATCGACACCGACATGAACCCCGCCGACGGAGCACATGCCGATGCACAAAGGAAAAATATTTCACTGGGAGAATATGGTAAAGTAGAGGATATCGCTTCACTGGTCACTTTCCTGGCGTCTCCGGAAAGCGGCTATATCACCGGCACCGCTATCACTATCGACGGCGGGACCAACAGCTAGTAGCGTTTTTCGCCTACCAGCAGATAAAACATATAGTCAGTGTTGGAAGCGTCGGTGATGCCCAGGTGGCGCCCCATGGTAACTACCTGTCCGCGGTGATAGGTAGTATGGTGGGTGATCTGTGACAGTATTTCATAACCCGGAATATTAAAATCGCCGGTATACGGAATGGTTACGGGGTAGGCCTGTACCAGTTGCTCCGGTGTCATTTGGTTAACCAGTTCCATCAGCTCTTCTGCTTGTTTTACTACTCCCTCCAATACCTCTGCGACGGACTCATTACACTCAAACGGACCAAAAGTGAGTGACGGATGTTCGCCGCGGAGGTTTTTTATCCACCACGCAGAAGTATCCCACATGTGCTTCAATGTGTCCTTGATTGTTCCATAACTGGAAACAACCGGTGTTTCCAGCAGGGTGGCATCTTTCGTTTTTAACCATTCCACGGTGGTTTTAATAGCCCATAATTCGTAGCCAGCGAAGCCTTTAGCGTAGTTAACCAGTTCGGTAGTAGTGGCAGTTGCAGGAGTGACAGTAGTGTTTATCATAGTGTGTTTGTTTTATAATACAAAGAAAGCACCCTTTTATGACAACCTTATGTCAGCAGCTTTTTACTTTTTCAAAAAAAATTTGTCGGAATGAAAAATACATTTACCTTTGTTGTATATACAACAGTAGTAATTGTAATTATGAGACTGGAGGATGAAATAAAACAGGTAAAATTTGCTAACGACTATCAGCGGGCCATGTTGAATATTATATTTACGGCAAACTGGCTGGAAGTGGGCACTTCACACATTCTGAAGAAGTATGATCTGTCTTCCCAGCAATATAATGTACTGCGCATCCTGCGGGGCAGCCGGCCTAATCCGTTGAATCTGCTGGATATCCAGGAGCGTATGATGGATAAAATGAGCAATGCTACCCGACTGGTAGAGAAATTACGCCAGAAGGGATTGCTGACGCGTATCCAATGCCCTACCAATCGCCGTAAGGTAGAGATCGAAATCACTGATAAAGGCATGGAAGTATTGAAAGAACTGGACCCGGCCATGGATGAAGGAGATCAACAGCTGGCGGAAAAACTCACCACCGATGAAGTGAAGTTGCTGGGAGACCTCCTGGACAAGCTTCGGGGCTAACGATAATGGCTTCTCCCTGACGGAGATTATTTTTTGCCCTAACAATTGTATATACAATATTTGTTTTGACTTTGTATTATAATTATATTGAATAAAAATACCTAAACACTATAACAAACAACAAAAACACCCTTTTATGTTTAAACGTTTATTGCAAACAGATGACAGCATTACTTCCTTTATTATCCGTGTGACGGTAGCGATTGTGATACTGCCACATGGCTTACAGAAACTGCTGGGCGTGTTTGGCGGCCATGGTTTCAAAGGCACCATGAACTTTTTCACCTCCAACGGCACTCCTGCCTTCCTCGCTTTCCTGGTGATCATTACTGAAAGCATTGGCTCACTGCTGATATTATTCGGTTTCACGACCCGCCTCTGGGCACTGATGCTGACAGCCGTTATGCTGGTAGCCACTTCCATGCACGCTCCCAATGGCTTCTTTATGAACTGGGGCGGCACTCAGGCCGGAGAAGGTTTTGAATATCACATTCTGGTGCTGGGCATTCTGTTAGCCCTGCTGATCAAAGGTGCAGGCCGTTGGTCTGTAGACCGTCAACTGACTAAATAATTTTAATCTCGTTTTATAAAACAACAACAACTCATGAAGAAAGCGTTTTTTTCTACCGCCCTCCTGGTATTAGCCAGCATCGCCTCTTTCGCACAGGTAAAATGGAATGCCGATCCGGCGCATACCGCAGTTATTTTCAGCGTAAAACACCTCGGCATTAACTATGTACAGGGTCATTTCGCCAAATTTAGCGGCGCTATCGAAACTACCGACAGCACCAACTTCCAGAACGCAAAAGTAGATTTCACTGCTGATGTGAACAGCATCAATACCGGCATTGACCAGCGTGATGGTCACCTGAAATCAGATGATTTCTTCAACGCTGCCCAATATCCTGAAATCAAGGTAAAAAGCGTATCCTTCAAAAAAGTAGCCGGCAACAAATACATCATGCTGGCGGACGTTACCCTGCGTAACACCACCAAACGTGTACCCTTCGACGTTACCTACAATGGTGTGGTAAGAGACCCATGGGGACTGTGGAGAGCTGGTTTCACCGCCAAAGCTACCATCAACCGTCTGGACTTCGGCGTGAAATATGCAGACAAACTGCCTTCCGGTGTATATGCAGTAGCTCCTACCGTTGATATCCTGGTAAACGCTGAAATCGTTAAGCAATAAGCCAGCGACATTTATAGATTTTGTGATTTTGTGAATAAAAGGCGACGGCCCAAACAGGTTTTATACTGTTTGGGCCGTCTCTTTATCTAGCTATGACATCACCAAATCACAAAATCTCCAAATTTATTTTAGATTTGTTTTCCTTAAATCCCAATTGTAATGGCCATTGGCAGTATTTTCCTCGGCGCAGTCAAAAAATTCAACCATCAGCAAATCGAAACCAGGTTCACCCTGGTGATACTCCCTGTCAAACCGCTCTACTCTATGGTGGTTGTGGGTAAACAAGGAGCGGAAAAGGAAGGCTTTCGGATTAAATTAAACCGTGAAAGTGTGATTGCCGGCTATCTGCGCTCGCCGCTGGTAGTGGGCAGCATTGCCGGTATACTCATTGCGGGCGACCGCCCCGGCCAAATATCCATAGCCATTGCCGTTATACTCTCACTCGCAGCACTATACATGGTGCTGATTTATGGCCGCTCCCGTCCCGAAGAGCGGGAAGAGCGCGCCCTGATGGAGGAGCTGACCGGCATCGCCGCCATGGCCAACTGGTTTGACGAAGAAAGTTGCCAGATACAATACGACGCCATGGTAGATAGTTACAAAGACAACTATAGCGGCAATAACTGGAAAAACGACCTTCACAGCAACAACATCAACTTTCAGAAAATACCATTGCTATACGGTATGGCGCTCCTGCATGCGGAGCTGGACCCTTCCGCTGACAGCATGGCTATGCGCAACAAAGCACAGATGCTCTATCGCGGTATGAAAAAAGTATATCCGTAACGGTTATTATTTCTTTTTCTTCTTTTTCTTGCCCATTTTGGCCATCTCTTCGTGGTGCTGATCTATCAGCAGCTGCCAGTTATCATTAGGCGCTTCTTCAGAGAAACGGATGGTATCTTCGTAATCCCCTTTATTAATTTTCATCTCGGTGATTTCTTTTCCGAGGAATTTCTGGATGGCATCCAGCAGTGGTTTTTCTTCCGTACTGCAGAAAGAGACCGCGCGGCCTTTTTGTACGCCGCGGCCGGTACGGCCTACCCGGTGCACATAGTTTTCCGGCACGTCCGGCAGGTCATAATTGACCACATAATCCACGTTCGGGATATCAATGCCGCGGGCATTTACATCGGTCGTGATCAGTACGCGGACATCCCCTTTTTTGAATTCTTCCATTACCTGCAGGCGATCATCCTGTTCTTTGCCACCGTGCATGGCCAGGGAGCTGATCTCCACGCGGGCCATGGCAGCCACCACTCTCTCTGCACGTACTTTTGTCCGTACAAATACCAGTATTTTTTTGTCCGGGAATTCTCTCACCAGTCTTTCCAGGAAGAAGCGTTTATCATCCATTTCCACGTAGGCCACGGAGTGGGTAACGTTTTTAGATACCGGGTCTTCGGGGGAGATCTGGATACGGATGGGATTATTGACCACAGAATAAGCGAGGTCTTTGATGTCTTTATCGAGTGTAGCGGAGAAAAACAGCGTTTGGTGCTGACGGGGGATATGTCTGATCACATCGCGGATATCGCGGATAAAGCCCAGGTCCAGCATGTGGTCAGCTTCATCGAGGATCAGCGTTTGTACCTTGGTGAGGTCCAGGTGTTGCTGGTTCAGCTGGTCAAACATGCGGCCGGGGGTGGCAATGAGCACATCCACGCCTTTTTCCAGGAATTTGATCTGCGGTCCCTGGTCCACGCCGCCCACGAGGGCGAGTATACGGAGCTCGGTATATTGACCGATTTGCTGGAACACTTCCGCGATCTGGATGGCCAGTTCACGGGTAGGCACCATTACCAGGCATTTCACTTCATATTTGCCTTTCCGCTGGTAGCGGTCCTGTTGCTGGAGCCGGTGCAGTACGGGAATGGCAAAAGCGGCCGTTTTGCCCGTACCTGTCTGGGCAATGGCCATCACGTCGTCTCCTTTCAGGATAGAGGGAATAGCTTTGAACTGAATGTCCGTAGGACGTTTAAAGCCCAATTCCGCCAGGCTATCCTTAATTTCAGAAGATATATGGTACTGTTCAAATTTCATTTGCGCTGGTTATCTCCGGCGAAATTACGAATTACGAACTACGAATTACGAATTGAGGGCCCTTTTATGGAGAGTTTAGTAAATAACCTTCCCATATTGAGGGCCCTCAATTCGTCATTCGCAATTTGTAATTGGTTAAGATTTGACCAATTGTATTTCCATATTGAGTTTTACTTCATCGCTGAGAACGATGCCACCGGCTTCAGTAGTGGCATTCCAGCGCAGGCCGTAGTCGGTGCGGTGCAGGCGGCCTTTCAGGGCGAAACCGGCTTTCTGCTGGCCCCATGGGTCTACCGTGATGCCATTGTGTTCCACATCCAGTTCAATTGGATGGGTTTGGCCTTTAATAGTGAGATTTCCCACCAGTTTATATTTTTCGCCGTCTATCTTTTTCACTTTGGTAGACGTGAAGCTGATTGTAGGGTGGTTGGTCGAATCAAAGAACTCGCCGTTGCGCAGATGCTCATCCCGTTGTTGATTCTGTGTATCGATACTATCCGCTGCTGCTTCAAAGGATATCGTGGCATCGTGGAAGTCCTCGCTTTCTGTCTGAATACTGCCGGAGAAGCGTGTAAAATAGCCGCTCACATTAGTGATCATGAGATGTTTTACTTTGAATCCTATTTCGCTGTGTGATTCATCAATTTTCCAGTTAGTCATAGCACATTGTTTTTTTTATGTTTTCAAAGACTCAACAAATTTAGTTCCGGCCTGTCTTTTATATGTTGGATAAAATACTGGAAATGATGGACAATTTGCACCAGCACAATAATTTAACTTTTCGGATTTTAACATAATATCTACATATGCATTAAATTTAATCACAACTACGTCGCTATGCCTTTTACGATCTCTCATATAGCCATTGTTTTGCCGCTTACGTGCAGACAGCGACCCTTTCTTTCCATGACAGGCCTGATGATAGGCGCCATGGTACCTGATTTCCTCTATTTTGTCCTGTTTGATCCTTATTTCGATGACGGGCATCAGTGGTGGGGTATTTTCGCATATGACATTCCCTTAGCCTTACTGCTCGCGTTTTTATATCATGAACTGGCCAAACCGGCGCTGATACGTTATCTGCCAGCCTGGGCAGGCGCACGGCTGCATCACTTCAGGTATTTTCAGTGGAGCAGTTATTTCCGGAAAAATTATGTTGTGGTGGTCCTTTCCATTATAGCCGGTACATTGACCCATTTTTTTCTCGATGGGTTTACCCACGGGCATGGCTATTTCGTACAGGTGTTGCCTTTTCTGCAGGGAGAGACAGTGATTCTGGGAGAACAGATGGAGATCTGGTACCTGATGCAATATCTTACTTCCGCAGTGGGATTGTTGCTGCTGTTCTGGTTTTTTATGCGGCTTCCCCGTCCTTACCTGCCACCGGAAGTACAGGGACGTCATAAGCCTGTATTCTGGTTGCTCATCATCGTTGTGGCCAGTGCCATGCTGTTATTGTACCGGCAGCAGCCGCATATGTTCCGTAAAAGCATGGATTATCTCGCCATCGTGATGGCGGCTGTTTTTTATGGATTCTTTGCCGTAGTATTGGGTCAAAAACTAACGCGGTTATGACCAGATACGTTGCATTCCTGCGGGCCGTGAATGTAGGCGGGCGGCAGGTAAAGATGGAAGTGCTCAGGGCTTTGTTGGAAGAGGCGGGGTTAAAAAATGTGAAAACATATATCCAGAGCGGCAATGTTATCTTCGATTCCGGAAGTAATAGTACAGCGCTGGAATCTAAAATAGAGAAGCTGCTGGCGAAAAACCTGGGGTTCAGTGTTCCTGCCTGCATCCGGAGTGTGGCGGAAGTACAGGCCGTGCTGGACAATAATCCTTATCCCGGTATTGTTCCGGATAAAGATCTGCAGATATACATCGCTTTCCTGCAAACCCTTCCCGGCAGGGAGGCCGCGGCGATTCTTGCCACTATGCAAAGTGATATCGAAACCTACCGGATCAACAGCCGGGAGGTATATGTGCTGATGAAAAAAAATGTGGGCGCACCGCCCTTCTCCAATACCTATCTCGAAAAGAAACTGGGCCTGGTGGCCACCACCCGAAACCTGGCCACCGTAACAAAAGTGATGTCATTTTGATATTTGGCTATTGAGTGGACAGTTTATTTGGGACAGCCTCTAAATGACTAAATATTAAAATTTCCACATCTCTGCCTGGTCTGTAAGTTTTTTGGCTTCCACAGCAACTAATATCTCCAAACAGCTGCTGTCCATGAATCAGGAAATATTTTTAGGTATGCTGCGGCAACACGAGGGCATTCTTCATAAGATATGCCGTTTGTACCGTGACACACCGCAAGACAGGGAAGACCTTTTTCAGGAAATCGTTTATCAGCTCTGGAAGTCGTATCCGTCTTTCCAGGGCCAGGCCAAACTTTCGTCCTGGATTTACCGTATTGCCCTGAACACGGCGCTGGCCTCTTTCCGGAAAAAGACACCGCGGGTCAGCTATCCTGACGCGCTGCCCGACAATATCGCCGTTCCCGCTCCGGTGCTCACCGAACAACAGGAGCAGTTGTTTCAGGCGCTGCAACAGCTCTCCGATGCGGAGAAAGCGATCATTACCCTGTACCTCGAAGATCTTAGCTATCAGGAGATAGCCGCCATTACCGGCATCGATGTGAATTACGTAGGCGTAAAACTCAATCGTATTAAAGCTAAACTGAAGACCATTCTAAAATCATGACCCATGACAAACGATCCATTAAAAGCAGTCTGGCAACAGGCTACCTTACCGGCGCATAACGACTTGCAGGCGTTGGTGCGCACCAGGGGGGGACATCCCGTCATGTCCCGTATCCGGCGGCAGTTATTACTGGAAGGCGGTAGCTATGCCTTATTTCTGCTGGTGTATTACGATTTTTTCGACGGGCACACCAAACCTCTATACCTGAACATTATCCTGGTACTGTCGGTAGCCTGTATGCTGGTGCAGCATGTCAACGGCTATCTGCTGGCCGCAGGCCGCCTGAAAGAACCGGACATATTGCAGTCCCTCCGGCAGAAAACGAGGCAGCTAAAACAGTATGCCTGGTTATCGGTAGGCTCACGGATACTGGGCTGGGGAGGGATACTGATATTCTTTTGCACCGGCATCACGTGGACCACGCCCAAATATTGGCTGCTGGCCGGCGCCACTGTGATCATGGCTGTACAAATGGGGCTGTTATGGCAGTTGTGGCAGCGGCGGATTAACCGGATAAATGAGACGCTGTCGGCGTTTACCGGTTGAGTCAGTGGAACAGGTCTGTATCCGGCCATACCAGTTGCCGGTCATTGACGATCTTCCACACCAGTCCATCAAGATCATTGAAGAAAGCTTTATCTGTGCGGGTATTACACAATATCACCCAGTTAAAGCCATTGGCGGCGCGGACAATTTCGCTGGCGGTGCCGGGAAGGGAGCCGGCATGCCACCAGTTATTCCAGGCGTTGACCGCCCACCCGAGCGCGTAGCCGGTGTTAGCCGCTGAGCCGGTGATACAGAAAGCGGTGGTATCGTTAAATTTAGTTTATGATTCCCGGCTGTAAGCGGGGAGACTATTACCGCGGAATTGAATATTGTATCTTGTGGGACAGATTCAAAAACACTATTGAGATGAAACGTATCCTTATTTTATTGCTGGGAGGAAGTCTCCTCGGATTTAGTAGCAACGCCCAACAGAAAACAGATGTACAGGCCCACCGTGGCGGGATGGGACTGATACCGGAAAATACGATTCCGGCCATGCTGAACGCTGTCAGGCTCGGTGCCCGTACGCTGGAGCTGGACTGTATCATCACGGCAGACAATAAGGTGGTAGTATCGCACGATGCCTATATGTCGGCAGAGTTCATGCGTAAGCCCGATGGCCGCGATATCACCAAAGATGAGCAGAAGAAATTGGCGCTGTATTCCATGACTTACGACAGCATCCGTAAATATGATGCCGGCACCAAACCACATCCCCGTTTTCCGCAACAACAGAAAATGAGCGTACATCGCCCGCTGCTGACCGACCTGATCGACAGCGTGGAGGCGTATGTGAAACAACACCATCTGAAACCGGTGTATTACAACATGGAAACTAAATCTTCTCCGGATGGTGACGGCGTGTACAATCCCTCTCCGGATGTATTCGTTGAACGCGTAATGGCAGTCATCAACCAGAAAAAAATCGCCGGCAGGGTAACTATACAGTCTTTCGACATCAGGACATTGCAGGTATTACATAAAAAATGGCCTAAACAAACAACCGCCCTGCTGATCGGCAACCTGCAGCCTTTCGCCACCAATATTGCAGAACTGGGGTTTGTGCCGGATATCTACAGCCCTAATTTTAAGCTGGTAACACCGGAGCTGATAAAAGAAGCACATGCGAAGAAAGTACAGGTACTCCCCTGGACCGTGGATGAAGAAGCCGATCTGCAGCAGATGTTATCTCTGGGTGTAGATGGTATCATCACCAACTATCCGGACAGGCTGATTAAAATCGTGGGCAGCTATCAGCGTTAATTATTTTTCTATTGCGGTGGCGGATTTCAAATTCAACAGCCCGGAATCCGCCACCCCACTCTCCTCCGATACATCCAGTACGAAGCCCCATGATCCGGTATATCTCCTCTTAACTGGTTCCCTTAGTATATCACGCAAACCATGGATGCTATTCACTTTATCCATGATCAATAGGCCAAGGCCCCTATAACTCCAACAATATATTTACCTCCCGGCGGAATTGCCCGCAACAAAACGCGCATGATATTGTTATCTAGTAGCAATCTGACCTCATTATTCATTGGGTGTTAGTGTATCTGCCGGGAAAAATATTCCGTCAACAAACTGATGAAAGTCTTTCCTTTTGAGACAATTAATCAGGCACTGGAAGACACCCAAAAAGGCGTCACGATAAAAACCGGTCGTAAAAACCGGTAAATAATTCTCTTACATATATTTTTAATCAGATATTAAAGAATATCATCACAACAAATTGATAATCTGAAATTTAGATACCTTTGCAGCCAAATAAACAGGATATGAAAAGAATGTTAATGACCTCACGTTACTGGGTATACGCTTTGCTGGCCGTTACTTTTATGGCTTCCTGCGCATCATCGAAGAAAAGTGCCAGTCCGCATGCTTACATGACGAAACAGTACAAAGAGCTGAAAAACGTGTTGAACGAAGCAGAAGTAAGCATCATCAAAGACAGTCTGAAAGTAATCTTTCCTAATAATGTGTTGTTTGCGTCCTCCTCTGATGAGCTGAAGCCCGAGATCAAACCAACATTTGGTCATTTTGCGGATGTATTGAACAAATACAACAAGACCAAAATCCTGATAACAGGCCACACAGACAGCACCGGTTCAGCCACCTATAACCGTGAATTGTCTGAAAAACGCGCCACACGTGCCAAAGACCTGCTCAGCGAGTTCAAAGTGAACAACGACCGTATGTTTACCTGGGGCCTGGCAGACCGTGATCCGATTGCCTCCAACAGCACAGAAGAAGGCAAAGCCAAAAACAGGCGGGTGGAATTTGTGATCCTCTACGATGTAAAAGATTAGTGATATTTATGGGATATCCCAGCGCCGCATCCTTATGGATGCGGCTTTTTTATGCCCCGACCGGAAAGACAAGAAACGGGTTTTCACTGCTGGTACAAAGCGGCAACTTTGATGGCATAAACAAACTTGTTATGCATATAGACAGTCACCCGGCGATTCTTTATTTCGGTACCCCTGTAGTGCTGATCAGCACTGTTAACGAAGATGGCAGCTATAATCTGGCTCCGATGTCATCAGCCTTCTGGTTGGGATGGCGTTGTATGATCGGGCTGGGCAGCACTTCCCAGACAGCGCAAAACCTCCTTCGTACCCGCGAATGTGTTTTGAACCTTCCTTCTGTAGCAGAAACGGCGGCGGTTGACCGGCTCGCGCTGACCACCGGCACCAACCCGGTACCAGAGAAGAAACAGCAGCGGGGATACCGCTATGTAAAAGAGAAATTCGCGCTGGCCGGATTTACGCCCACCACTTCGGCGACCGTGGCCGCACCAGGAGCAGCAGAATGCCCGGTACAGCTGGAAGCCACTGTAGTGGCCCAACACCGCCTTGCTCAGGATGACCCGGCGCAATACGGCAGGATCATCACCTTTGAACTGAAAATTCAGCAGGTACATCTCGACACCTCCATCCTGATGGATGACCAACCGGACAGGGTAGATCCCGACAAATGGCGGCCGTTGATCATGAGCTTTCAACATTTTTACGGACTGGGCGAGAAAGTCCACCCTTCCACACTGGCGCAGATACCCGAGCAGTTATACCGCCCCGCGTAATGCTGTCCCTGAAAGTCAGCAGCAAAGCATGCATATGGGTGACCGGAGCCTGCGGTCTGTTGTATTATCTTCGGAGAAAATAACAGGCAGCAGCGCTCCTGTTCCCTTACCGGAGTATAACAACAATATCAACAGGCTGTCTGTTAAAGTAAGGGATCCCCTGACTATTTAAAATAACTGATCACCATGAAAAAACTATTGTTCTTACTGCTCATGATGCCAGCTTTCTGCATTGCACAAACAAACGACAAACTACTCTATGGTTATGCCTATGGCATGATACACGATGGCGCTTTCGGCGGCGGCCTCGCCGGCAACGTGGAACTATGGAATCTCGTTAATATCGGGCCGGCAGTAGAACTCACCTCTTTCGATGGTCATACCATGATTCCGGTGTTCCTCGACATGAAAATCAAACACCGGATGGAAAACTGGTCTCCCTATATCACCGGCCAGTTTGGCTACAACAATTACAACGTCAAACAAATAGAAAATCTGACGGCCCCTTCCGGCATTCAACAGATGACCACCTTTAACGAAACAGGTAAGTATTTCTGGGGAGTGGGCGCCGGTATCATCCGTCATTTCAGTAAGTTCGGCGTATATGCGTCTTATTTATACCGTGGTTATACCTACAAATACCCTCCTGACATTAAAATAAATGATGAGATAGTAAATATTTCCGACAAACTGGTGAGTACCAACGTGTTCATTCTCGGCGTCACATTTTAGGCAATGGCAGCCTGTAACTCCACCGCAATTGACGCTCAATAGCAGTTTTAGGTTGTAGCATTGTGTGATTTTTGAAACCCACTTGTCTGGCCAGTTCAGGCGAGTAATAACCTTCACCCAAAATCTTACCAATGAGACGCACCAAAACCCTCGTTAACTCAGCTATTGCGCTGTTGTTAATCATCACCATTCAGTACGGTTGTAAAAAAGCGGACCAACCCGCTGTAGCCCCTGAAAAACCCGTTCCGCAACTTGTTGAAGACCACCTTACCATCACACCAGAAAGGCAAAAGATCATCGACCTCTTCAACAAAAACAAAAATGCCAGAGGCGAAGCCACTGGTCTCGTAACTGCTGCCGCCTACCGATCTTTCACTGTTAATTATTACGGCACTGTGCCTAATGACATCAAGGCACTGGTAAATGGAGAAATCGATCAATTGTACACCACCAGCACCACCGCCACCACCAAATCAAGGATGACCAATTGTCCTATCAATGTGTACAATTCCCCCGGACAGGGCGACCTGTTTTACACTAACGGCAACGTGTATATTGTAAACTTCAGTGTTTACCGGAACGTACATACCGGACCAGGTAACGTTATCTTCCATGAACTGTTCCACTACCTGCATGACAACTGGGTATCCGGCGGTTTCAACAATTCCACCATCTATAATCTGTGGCAGAATTGTCGTTATTCCAACGTATATCCTGCAGGATCTTATGTATTGAGCAATCAGGCAGAATACTTTGCAGTATCAGCAGAAGCTAAATATTGCAATACCAATCGTCCGCCTTACAATGCCAGCACATTAGCCGCTTCTGATCCTAACTGTAGCAGCTACCTGTCGTCAAATTTCTAAGCACATCGTTATTCGCTGATCTCCGTCGTGGCGCAAAGGCAGCGGCCATGGCGGAGATCTTTTATTTTTATACTTACAGGCTATTTTGATTATTTTGCGAACTGTCCCAATAGCTTATTATACCTATGTTTACTTTTTTCCGCAAAAAAGCGGCCCCTATTAAAGCCTTGAGCATCCCCGATCTCGGATGGGAGAAGGTACGTGATACCTCCGGCATTATCCAATGGACCCACCCGGGACAAAGTATATCCGTTTCCGTTAATTACTATGACCTTCCGCCAGACATTCCTTCCGTCAAAGATATATCCGCTATCCGGCAGTTTTTCCGGACTTCCGTGACCAGCGCCGGAGGAGGCATCCTCGCTGTAGACCTGGCTCATCATCAGCACATCCCATTGGTCAGCACGCTGTTTAAATTTCCGCAGCAACCCAGCGGCATCACCTACATCGCGTCAGTCATCATCCCCTTTAAGGAGTGCAGCTATGTGTTGAAAGTAACGGCAGCCGAGGCAGGACATACAGGTATGCGGGAAGCAGTGATGGTGGATAGATTGCTAAGAGACGGTTTTGATATGGACCAGCTGTATGCCGATCCTTATGCACCGGCGTTACAGGAAGGGTTGCTCATGAATGCCACAGAACAACCGGAATATGATACCCTGTTCCCGTCGCACCATCTGACGCAGGCGCGGCAGCTGATCGCACGGATAACGCAGGAGATGATATTACAACCGGTCATTTTTCAGCTGCCTCCATTTGAAAAATAGGGCAATCTTACCGCCGGCTATATTGCAGATGAGGGGGGAGCGGCCCCGCTTTTTTTGTACTGATACCACCGGGTGTAACATAACCCAGCTCTAAAGTGAAATCCTCCTTCTTGTGCAGGTATTCCAGCCGAAACTGATAGAAACCTTTCTTCAGGGGTATCATGTAGGAGGATGTGCGATCACTGTAGGAACCCTGCCATCGTATCAGTAACTGATCATTGAGATACAATCTTGAATCCGTATCAGCATCCAGCAGAAAAATATAATACCCTTCTTCCTTTGTTTCCAACATCCCATCTAATAGCAGGGCATAATTGTTTTTTCGCGGAAGCTTTTGCGGGTTAAAGGTACTGTCTGCAATGCCTGTCAGCTGCGGCTTTAGTCCTTTCAGGCCCTGAAACTTGTCCCAGTCGACCTCATAGTAGGCATAATGAAAACCACCAGGTTGCATACCTGAAGGCCTGGACAGTGGTTGTAATGTTTTTCCCGCCACAAAACTACCGGACTTTATTTTATCATAACGGGCACGGTTGGTAAACTGCTTTACCGTAAATACCGTAGCATCCGTGATGGCGGTCTCCGGTTGTACTTTCTCAGATGATGTTGTTGGCTCAGATCCATTCCGCGTATAATATGCTTTGGTTGTATCTCCAAAATACCAGATTTTAACCGTATCATTTTTCCGGATGATACCATTCATCGGGTGGAACTCTATCTGGCCATTGTGCCATCCATAGCTGAATTTCAGTCCATCATATATACTTTTTAATCTTACGGAGCTGTGTGTTTCATCCGGGTAGGCGGTGCTTTTCCACAACAACCCCGGAGGTGCGGCTTCCGTAAGCACCTTGTTCATACTATCTACCTTCATGCCTTCTCCTTCCTTTCCTTCTCTGCTGCTAATAAACAGGGTAGTATTGGTTCCAGCCAGCGCAGGTAATCTGTCGCGGGCCATCTTGGGCACAAGGCAGTTATCCCACCAGAGGCTTGGGTCTACGGCGATGTAAGATTTAAATGCCTGTGGAGCATTCAGGAGCGCATTGATGACGAACATACCACCGAGGGAATGGCCCCAGAGCGTATTATCACCATTGGAAGGGTATGTTTTATTAACATAGGGGACCAGTTCATCTTTAATAAAGTGGAGGAAGTTAGTTGCGCCACCGGAAGTCTTCCAATTGTCGATGCGTGTAGGCGTCAGGTCTTTGTTGCGGTCTATTCCCAGTATGCTGACGATGATGGTTGGTGGCATATAGTGTTCATCTTCCAAAAACCGCCTGATTTTCAGGATCAGGCCTGTATTCCAGTTGCCCCCGTCCAGGACATACAGCACATCATATTTATCGGCGCTACCGGGTTTATAAGCCGGCGGGATAAAAACCTGAATTAATCTTTTCTCCTTTAAAACAGTGGAATTCAGGGAATCGAGTTTCCCCGTATCAAATACTCTCCAGACAGTGTCCTGTGCTCGAAGTATCTCAGTTGGGCTGCCGATTATGATCAGAAGGACAAAAAATAAGAACAGTTTACTTTTCATGTGGGTGGGTTATTTGCCATTTGTCAACCATTCCTTCACCAACAGCCCTATCCGAAAGGGCCTTTACCCGCTTTTTCTGCTTAAACTTAAGAAGATCCGTGCAATCATTTATGAGAATTTTCCAGATTGATTTTTACTTCAGTGACTGGATAAATTCATCGGCATATTGCACCAGTTGTTGCAATGCAGTATTCTCCATGGGATAGTGCCCACCGTTTTCCAATATTTTTACTGTATAGGGCGCCTTGATTCCTTTCATCGAAATTTCGCTTAAATGAAGCGGTGTCCATCTGTCCTTTTCCGGCTGGGTCAGCAGGATAGGGCATTTATCGAACTGGTTAACAGGAACCGGTAATTTATAATGTGCATATTCATACATGAACTGCATTTGTACACTTGCCCCTGCCGATGTTTTATCTTTCAGGAAGATCTTCAAAGCATCTTTGTCGTTGGCAAGACAGTTCATCTTAGACACTGCTTTCATCGGGATTTTCACTCTTTTAAAGCCAATCTTGCAGAGTGCTTTCATCACCGGGAAGGTGAGCCGGTTTGCCCAACCGAATTTGGCGGTTTCTTTTCCGATTTGTTTATCATCATTTTTAAGGAAGCACATCCCAATGATACCGTGTACCTCCTGCATAAAGCAGGCAGCATTGTAACAGAGCATCCCTCCTGCGCTTAATCCATAAAGGACCGGTTTTTTATAGTCCCGTTTTGTTTCTGCATGTACGAAGTCGGCGAAACAATGTACCCAGTCCTCATAAGTGATATCTTTCTGATTGACTTCGGTCATACCATAGCCGAGATTATCGATGGCTACTACATCATAACCTAATGCCGCTATTTTGTGGCCAAAAATCATGCTCATCTGTCTGCCGTTTGTACCAACGCCGTGATGCAGAAAGAGCCTGTATTTAGCATCAGGACTGGGGTATCGGTCCAGATGAATTTTATTGCCTTTCCATTCCCACTCTTCTTCCAGCGGCATATTAACTTCACTCATCCGGAAGCCGGAAGGCAGCAATGCATTTAATTGTTTCCAGGCGTTATTGGCAGGATACGTTTTCATTTTGTACGTTTTTTAAACCTTTAATGATGTTGACAATACAAAGGTCTTAAACGTCAAAAAGCTTTTGTTTAAAGTAATTTAAAAAGTGATTTTAGCTTTCAGATTGCTCAACCAGACATTGGTAATACCCATAAAGCTGGCGATGCGCTGTGCAGGAAAGCGCTGAAACAGGAAGCCGTAGTGCTCGTACAACCATTTAAGATATTCTTCACTGGTCAGCCCCAGCTGAAAATTACGGAAGAGATCTATGGTTACAAAGAGCTCTTCCGTTTTGCGGGTATAGAACTGAAGCAGCTTCAGATCGTTTTGTATTTGTTGAAACAGAAAGTCATAATCCACGGCTATCACCACTGATCTTTCGTTCGCCTTTACCTCATAAGCCGTTTTCTGATGAAAGTAAACGGTATCATAGGACTTAAAGAATTCGCAAAAACTCTCCGTATGAAACATAACCGTCTTTTCCTCGCCCCGGGAAGTGATGATATTACGAACAAAACTACCCTGTACGATGAAATAAATTTTCCGGTTATTAGATTGAAAGGCGATTAATGGCTCGTTTTTTTGCAGCGTCAGGATGGTACATTTATCTTCCAGCTGATGAACGAAGATTGTCGTCAATCTTTGGCAGCTTATCAACTAACATTTGAAAGTAAGATGTATTGTCCATTTCGCTGTCCGTTTAAATACTGTGATCAACTGCCACAAAGATAAAAATAATTTATCTCCGGCGTTCTACACGTTATCCGCAGCTGTGCTGAATCTTTCTTCATCTGTGGTCATTGCCCTGCCGGTTTTGTTGGGCTGACCTTCGCCGGTCGTAATGAGGCTATGCAGGCTTCCCTGGATATAATGCATCCAGCCATTAATACAAACGTCGTAGCATTCGTAATCAGGCACCAGTCCGTCATGTGTGAAACGCAGCCGGGTTTTGCCATTCTCCTGCGTGATATCGAAGACTACGTGGGTATCTACCCATTCCGCTTTATCATTTTCGAAGCCATCGCCCTTCGTATGAGCAGCGGCGCCCTCCCCGAAGAGCCCCGGTTTGAATTCATTCTCCAGCACATGCCAGACCACCCTTTTGTCAGGGACTGACGCTGTTAACTTCATTTTCGCACGGTGGATATCTTCAAAATGATAATCGAAGACATCACCCGCTTTGCTGGTGCCGCCTTTGATTTCTTCTGACCACCAGGCGCGGGGATTAATAATGGCTTCATATACCGCTGCTGGTGATTGATCTACTAACAGGCTAACGGTGAAATTTTGATTTGACATAACTATATGATTTGTTTTATCTAAAAATACGTGTTTTTGTCAATTTGTAACCGATCGGTTACAAATTAGGGTAAAAAAATGCACTTCGTTCAGTACACTTTTTTACCCCATCAAAGGTATCACCTAAAAATCATCCGTAGCAGGTGCTAAGTGGACATTCTTGCAGGGCAATTTGGACATTGGCCCTGGTCCTCTAAATACTGCGAACAGTACCGCCATCCACACGTAACACCGCCCCGCTGACGTAGTCTGCATATCGGCTTGCAAGATATACCACCGCCGCTGCCACTTCTTCCTGCCTTCCAAACCGATGGGCATCATTGGGCACCAGCTCCCTGACAGCCTGGCGCTCGATGACTTCCAGATCGGTACCCCAGCCTTTCCCGGCTGCCTCCTGGCGAAGCCACTGCTCTACGCCGGGATTCATAATGGCTCCCGGCGCTACCACATTGGAAGTGATACCCGTGCCATTCAGCTGCCTTGCCAGCGATACACTCATATTATGACGCGCAGCCAGCGTAGCATTATAGTGCGGAAGATCATTAATGGGCTGTATGCCAAGACCACCGCCGATATTGATCACTCTGCCCCAGCCTTGTAATTTCATCGTGGGCACTATGCGCTGGATCATGCGTACATAAGAGACCACGTTCACATTATATACCTCCAGCCAATCCCGGGTGGTGGTATTTGACCAGGTGGTATGCGCGTAAAACCCTGCATTGTTTACCAATATATGTATCGGTCCACCGGCCAATGCGCGGTCCGCTACCTGATCGGCGCCCTCGTCAGTAGCCAGGTCGCCAAGGGCTGCTTCAGCAGCGCCTCCGGCCTCCAGAATTCGTTGCACTACAGCGTTGGTGCGATTTTCATTACGTCCGTGCACGATCACATGTGCACCTTCATTTGCCAGCATAACGGCAATAGCTTCTCCCAGGCCTGCGCTGGAACCTGTTACCAGCGCACGCCTACCGGCTAATTTGAAATCCATAATATTTGATTTATTTAAAGCTGAACATTATCGTCTCCGTCCCCGGGAAGGAGTTTTTCCAAAGACTTTTTTATAGGTAGATGAAAAGTGGGACAAATCTTCGAAACCAAGGTCCAGATAGATTTCAGAAGCGGTCTTACCTTTTTGGTCGATCAGATAATTAGCCTCTTCCAGCCGCCTCTTTGTAAGCCACCTGCCAGCAGTAGTGTTAAAAATCTTCTGAAAATCTCTTTTGAAAGTAGATAAACTGCGGCCGGTGAGAAAAGCCATCCTGTCCAATCCTACATTATACCGGTAATGTGTGTTCATAAACGCCACCAGGTCTATTTTTCCGGGGACGTCGAAATCGAACAGGGCATGCTTTAGCAGCGGATTAGTTTGTAATAACAATAACACCAGTTCCTGTGCTTTCAGGACCACCAACGCTTCCTCGTAAATGCCAGACGCATTTGCATAAGGAGCCAGGCTGTTTACATAGCTTTCCAAATAAGCGTTGGGCTTTAAAAGGGCTACATCCTTTCCCAGGTATGGTTTGCGAGGATGATCCGCATACAATTTTGCCATCTCCCGGAGCGTACCCTGATCAATGTGGACAGCAATAGATTGGAAGCCATGTTGACCGGGCCGTTTTACATACTTTGTCAGTTGATTTCTCCTGAAAAAACGGTAATCGCCCGCCTTAAAGACATAAGTTTGATTACCCGACCAGACCTCCTGGGTACCGGAGACGATATAGCTGAATATATGATCAGCCACAAATGCCTCTCCCTCCATAAAGTCGTCGCCATAGTTATTGAATAGAATAACCGGCTTTTGCAGGCCCCGTATGTCATCGCTATGAACCATCGCTTCCCGTTTTACGATACAAAGGTCGTTCAATAAATAATTCCATTATTGGTTTAACGGGTCAATTTAGTTTGTTTAAAAGGTCAGTAAATGAAAGGGCGGTTTATTCAAATGCATCGAATATTTCCCCATCTGCCGCAAATATTGATCGGCACCCCAATCCTCCTTTCACTGCTGTTTCTTGCATCAAAATAGTAACTGATTAGAAAATGGACCACGATAAACCATCCTCCTTTTCTACATGATTACATCTCCTTTTAACATTAAAAATCAAGTCATGAAAAAAGCATTTTTAGCCATCGCCTTTATCGCCGCCAGCATCGGCGCCTTTGCCAAAGAAGCGAAAACCAAAGAGGCAGCCCCCAAAGCAGTAGAAATGAATGTTAACAACACAAAAATAATCGTCAGCACACAAAAAACAGCGTTCGCATCAGACGGCTTCGGCTTTCGCGACGGATGTGGCAACATACTGATCGTGTATGTATCCGGTGGCACCTTCGACCAGAGAGGCAATGCAGCGTTCCGTTATGCGCAAAAGGCGCTGAAAGCAAACGGATGCTTCTAATTAAAAAATAGTATACAGGAGGATGGTTTATCCTGTTCACATCAACTGAAAATATATGCGTTTGTATTTAAAATTATTTGCGTCGGTCGCGTTAGTATACCTCTTTTCCGCTTTTAAAAATGTATCTCCGCCGCCAGTCAGTGCAGCCTTCTACAGCTTCTCTCATATCCGGGACACCGCTGACCCGTCACACGTGTGGAAAGAAGATTTTATGCTTGTTTTTAATACCGAAAAAAGTGTATACACCAGTTATACCGCTATCATGCAGGATTCAGTCCAACAGGCAACCATAGCACAGGCTTACCAGTCCGGCAGCGGCACAATTGACATGGGCGTACTGCTTCCTTCCACCCGGGGTAGTATCTTCACACCGGCAGGCAACGATTTTCTATATGTTCTCAAAACCTTCCGGCAGAATGATTATCTAATTAAGGAGCCCTTTGAAGATATCGCCTGGAAGATTGAAAAAGACACCAGACAGATTTTGGGGTATACCTGCCAGAAAGCAACAGGGACCTGCAAAGGAAGACAATATACCGCCTGGTTCACAACCGATATCCCCGCGAAGTTCGGCCCCTGGAAGCTGCACGGCCTGCCCGGCCTCATCCTGGAAGCTATCGACACCCATGAACGCATACAGTTCTCCTGCACCAAAATACTGTCAGATGCTCCATCTGCACAACAGGCGCTTTTAGCTGCCCCCACAGATGCTGTGGTTACTTCCCATGAAGCCTACCGCAAAATGGAGAAAGCATATGAAGAGGGATTGAACACCGAAGGTGGCATGGAAGGCGATATAAAAGTCAGTAAAGCCACCATCAATGGATTCCCACTCAGTGACGGATTCAGGAAAAAGATGGCGCCCAACTATCCTCTTGAACTGGTAAAATAAAGACACTCCTCTTGTATCCGAAGCTTCTATTTATACTTTTTTTGCTCGTCTTCCCGGTGAAGCTGCTATTATCTCAAAACACGGTATCGGTGCAGGGCTTCGCAAAAGACAGCAGCGGCCAACCGGTTGCAGGCGCAGCGGTATCGGTAATTGCCGAAAACGGCGCAGGTCTTGTATTCGGGGTATCTGATGCAAAAGGATTTTTTGATTGCAAATTTGAAAGCAGCCAGGGCAAAGCCTCGATCAAAGTAGCAGCATTGGGTTACTTCCCGGTGACAGTACCGATAAAACCCGCTACTACAGGGGCATATCAGATAACGCTCCGCCAGCGACCTACTGAATTAGCAGCCGTAACAGTAAAATCCGGCAAAAAAGTGTCGCTTGCCAGTGACACACTAAAGTATCCTGTTAGTGCTTTTAAAGACAAAAATGATCGTGTCATCGGAGATCTTATCAGGCGGCTGCCCGGCATCCAGATGGATGACAAAGGCGCCATCAGCTATAACGGCAAACCCATCACCCATGTGTATATCGACGGTAATAACATCCTCGATGGAAGATACCGAATAGCCACCGAGCATGTGCCGGTAGATGCCGTAACACAGATACAGGTGATAGAGCGCGACCAACCCATCAAAGCTTTAAACGGTTTTGTGGTGGCCAATAATACCTCCCTGAACCTGCAGCTTACCGAATCAGCCAAAGCTACCATTGTCAACAATGCCATTGCCGGTGCTGGCAACGAAAGTTATGTAGGAGAACTTAGCAACCTGATATTCAAAAAGAAAGTTCTCTCCATCAATGCGCTCAAGGCCAATAACACCGGTAAAAACCTGCTTGCTGAAAATGAAGAGCTGGGCGTATCTTTTGATAACAACGGCGCTGCGTTAAAAAAATCCCAGTCCTATCTTTCTATGGGAAGTGAAACAGCACCAGCGTTGATTGATGAAAAGTATTATCTGAAAAACAATGATAACAGCATCAATGCCCATGCATTGTTTAAACTAAAGCAGGACTTATCATTGCGGGTAAATATCACCGGTCTTGCATTGAAAAGAAAATATGGAACGGACATCTCCACCAGCTATTTTTTTCCTGGTGCAGACACCATTAGCTACGATGAAAAACAGGATAACACCTATCAACTGCAGCAGTGGCAGATCGGCGCACAACTTGAAAAAAATAGCCAGGGGTCTTATTTAAAATCTGCTACAAAGCTGAATATCCCCCAATGGGACCGGACCGGCGCCACCATTCAAAACGGCCGTCAGCTCAAACAACAGCAGCCAACAGGAAATATCTCCCTCAGCAATGAGACAACTATCATAAAAGCACTGGGCATCCGGCATATTTTTCAATACGCTTCCATATTACAATATTACACCTCGAACGAAAACTTAATTGTTTGGCCCGGGGTACATAAAGAAATCATCAACGACAGTGCTGATTACATCAAATTACATCAGCAGGCGGGTACAGCAAATACCTACATCGACCAGTCTGCAACCTTCAAAACAAAGCTACGGCATTGGGTATTTTCTTTCTCTACCGGCCTGTCTTACCACAGAAACCGACTGCAAACCACCCTGTACAAAACAGATAGCACCTCTACAGAAACAGCCGCCGGAGCGCTGTTTAAAAACGATATTACCTTTAACACCCTGATGGTATATGGAAAGCTGGCGGCTATTTATTCATTTAAAAGCGGTGCATTTACCCTGGAAACAACACCCGGTTACTACCAGATTGATTACACCTTGCCGGCTAATACCATTGAAAAAAAGTACTTTTTACTAAACCCGATGGCGCAGTTTAAAACGAAAACCGGTCGCTATGGCGAGGTGACTGTAAGGTACGCGCAGCAAGCAATACTGGGACAGGTGAACGACATTTATACCGGCAGCATTTTAGAGAACTACCGGTCTTTTAATGCCAATGCCATGCCGCTTCCCCAAACAGCGATTAACAGTTATAGCTTTAGCTACCAATATCGCCAGCCCCTTAAAATCCTTTTCTGCTATGCTAATCTATCTTACAACAACACTCGTCAAAACTACATCAAGGCGTATACGCTGGACAGTGGTATCACCAGATCGATAGCCATGGATTTTAATAATATCGCAAACGGCTATACGCTGAATAGTGGCGTGTCCAAATATATTTTTGGTATGGCCACTACGGTGTCAGTTAACGGAAGTGCCGGATGGCAAAAAGGGAACAATTATTACAACAACGCTATTTGGGCATACAACGCCTATAATGCCAGCCTGTCATTGTCGGCGGAAAAGAAGTTGTTTCAAAAAGCTACCTTTTCCGTAACGGGCGAAAAGCGGTTATTTATCAATGAGCAGGGAGGGGGTCATTATACCCGGGAGCAAACCCGTACGTCGCTCACCCGGATGAATGCCAAATGGCGACATCAATTAAACGATCGATTTTCCTATAACACCTCCTATCAACTTGTTGCTTACCATCAATCAGGCTGGCGACCGGTCAACAGCCATTTTTTAGATGCTGAAATAAGATATGACCTGCCAAAGCAAAAAAGCTATTTTGAGTTTCATTGCACCAATCTGCTTAACCAGCAGTTGTACACACAAATTAGTACCACGGCCGGGCTGGTTAGCACCACCGCTGTGCCGTTGCGTGAACGGACGCTTTTATTGCAGTATGTATTTACCTTTTAAAGTACGAAGCTCCAAATAAAACGCCTTACAGCTCACGACTGTAAGGCGTTCTATTTGGAGTTAACCTGTATAAGGTTATCGTTTCTTCTTAGACTTTAATGTCGGATATTGGGCGGCAGATATCGCGAAACTAAAATCGCCGAAGATATTATTGTTCACCGAGTCTGCCGGATAAGGCGCAATGGTGCTGTATTTATGGCAACTGAAGCAGGTGTTGGTCGTTTGCACATAGCTCTCCAGGGTTGTATTAGCCACTATATGAGCGCCGCTCAGCATAGCGGACGTATTGAGCGGAAATGGCGCCTGGATAGGCGTCGACTTGTCTGGCTGTAGTGTTTGCGACCAGATCACGTCTACCAGTTCATAATACTGAAAAACAGACTGGGGATAAAATTTCCTGATGTTGCTTTGCATGCTATCGTTGATAGGCACGGCATCTGTAGGGTCGATGGGGTTCAACCGGGTAACCTGTATAGGTACTGGTGCCGCCTGCGACAAGTAATAGGGTGGCGAAGTATTGGGAGTGCAGCTCACTGTTGCGGTACCGCCTCCGCTGAGGTTTACCTGACGGGGCGTGCAGTTCGCGCTATAGAAATTGTATCCGTAAGGCGGCGTCGTTTTAGTATTGGCGTCTGGCACATTATCTACCTGTTCAAAAGTAGCCCATACCCAGGTGGGCTGGTTCTGTGTTTTATGCAGGATATGTAAGCCGACCAAAGCCACGGTGGTTACCCTTAATTTCCCTGAAGCGGAATCAAATACCGTTGCCTGGGAGAGTTTATATCGCTGCCATTTAGGTGATTGAATGCTGTCCACCTCCATCCATGCGGCTTTTACTTCTATAGCGCCTACGGGGCCGTTATATACTCCTTGCGGGAAATTAAGCGGGACACCGTTTTTTGCTGAATCATGTTGGGTAACGGCATTGTAGTAGCCGTTTTTGATCACAAAATCATAATAGTCTTTATTCAGCTTGATCTCATACCATACATTGGTATTATTCTGAGCGCCCAGCCAGTTGGGTTTGCCAAAAGGTGCTGCCTGATCAGGGTCCAGGCCAAATGTGGTATCGAGCGCGAACTTGGTGGTGAAAGTTAACAGTTTCGTTTTGGTTGGATTCATCAATAATCTTTGTGACTTAAACCGGGCAGCATATGCCGGAGAAACAAGCGTACCCCAGGAAGAAGGCGGCGCTCCGCCTGGTGGGAACAACACATCTATCGGCATATATGTTTCCCAGCTCACTGGTGAGGTATCTCCTGGCGTTCCAAAATATCCGGAAGGATTGACCGGCCAGTTCAAAGAAATGAATTCCTGCCAGGCAAAACAATCTGCCTGAGATTGATTATTAAATGCCGGAAGGTCTCCAGGCACCTGGTTATTGAATTTAATGACAATGTTATAAAGCGGGGAATTAGCGTTACAGTTGCAGGTGTTTGTTGACCGTGGCGCGTTTCCCGGCTTAAAAGCTGTAATGATGTGCTGGGTGATAAATAAAATCGTACCGGTGATGAGGAAGATAGTAACAGATCTTTTCATTTTTTGGAGGATTTAAATGAGGGAGTGCTTATCATTCAGGAGGCACACATTAACCGATAGGTGCCTCCTGAAATGTATCGATCTGACAGGTTGATGATCAGCTCACATTAATAGTGACAGTGACAGACCCGATGTTATCCGTTAATCCGGCGCCATATATTCCGTTGAGGTCGTCGTTGATACATAGTTGTATCTGGCCGCTCAGGTTGGGAGGAAGCGTAGCCTCCATGCCAATCAGGAAAACAGTACTGCCTACTCTGCCAATGAGCGCGCCTTCATTTTGTCCGGGCATCGTATAGCCTTGTTTGGCAGCGATGAAGGTGGGGTTACCGGCGGCATTGTACAGCTGGCCTCCATTATCCTGCGGGTTGGCCGTCCACAGCCCTGATGCATATTTTATGGTCACCTTATTGGTTGGCGTGATCATCACGCCGGTATTCTGCCAGGCGATATTAGCCTGTGCAGTCACCGGTGATACCATGAACAGTGCCGGCATAGCTGCCTGACGTTGCTGGCCGGCATTGGTCACATATACGCCATGTTGCCCGGGCGCTGCATTGGCGCCAACAGAGACGGCGATATAGATTGCTGTATTCGTGCTGGGCTGGCTATTGCCTGGTATCGCGTAGGTGACGTTCTCTTTGACAGCGGTTACCTGCGCCGTGATATTGGGATCATCGAAGGTAACCGAAGGATAGGTGGACGGCTGGTTTTCTTTTGCCGTGCAGGTGGCTGCCACCACTACCATGCTGACGCCTGTAGTACCTACATTGATGTAGGAAGGCACATAGGTACTGTTACTTAATAACGGAATGGGATGATTAACCGGGTTAGGGACATTGGTCTTATACAAAGCCTCGAAATAGTCCCGGTAAAAGAGCTGAAGCGGTTGTGCATATGTACTTTCAGGAGGCGTGTCACCTACTGGTTCATAGCCTTGTGGCGTAGTGCCCTGATAAGCACTGGCCACAATTTGCATTTTGAAGGTGTATGCCACCTGGGATCCCCAGTTGATAGGCACATTTGAAATAGTAATATCGCTTACGGTATAACCCAGGCTGGCCGGCACTTCATACACGGCATGCAGAATAAAATTACCGGGCAGGGCATTGCCAGACTGGTCGGTCAGTGTTTTGCTGCCACGTTTAATGGTCCAGAAAGTGGATGGATCGGTGCCGTCAGGTGTTTTATAGGCAGAGAAATTCGGCATCTGAATATAGAGTCCCGGCGGGTCTGCCAGGGTCACCATAAAGCCTTGTGTCACGAAGTTATTGACGGTGCCGCCTATGTTGGGATCACTGTTACGGTACCGCTGACCAAACTGGCCTACACAAATGAGATTGTTGAATTGCGCAGATGGCCACATGGTATTGGTAGTAGGTGGCGGAGGAGGAGGATTGAAGCGCTGGATGCCGGAAGTGGTGGCCAGCCCTATTTCGGTTTGTATGGTATTGGGCGTACTGGTCAGATGTATGGCGCCTCCTGTAGTACCATTGGATACCGGTCCGGAGTTCCATTTGTTCAGCGGATTGTATATCGGCTGATTGGTGATGGGATTCACGATACCTGGCACAGAGAGGTCCTCCAGCGTGATCTGAGGCTTATCCAGGATAGTCTGATACAGTTCCAGCACTTTGTTAGGGTCCACCATCCACAAGGTGTTCCAGTATTCAGGATTTTCACAGGTGAAATCAATCCGGGTAATTTTTCCCTGCGCATTCCGGGTAACGGCCCATTCACAATATTCATCCTGCCAACCTCTGGGGCCATAGGGGAAATAGGCAACATTGTCTCCCGTACCACAGGGGTCGTTGGATATTTGTCCGGGCATTGATCCGGTGTCTGCCATCTGATACAACTGGTCCTGCGTAGCACTGGGGAAGTTGTATTCCAGTCTTCCCGGAAAAGCGAGCCATTGAATAGCAGCGGGCTGACTTGGCGGATTGTTGTCGATGGGATTGTAATAATTTGTTGTAGGAGGTGTGTTGGTCGTATTCCAGGCATTGTTTAACATGCCTTGTTGTATGAATCCATCCAGGTTGTTGCTCCATAGACTATTCATCATACTTTGCTTTGATGGGCTATCTGCAAAGTCCTGAATGTCTGCAGGAGTCCTGAATTGAAACCCCGCAGTGGTGGAGGGGGCTTTTTTTCCTGGGGCTTTTTTTTCTACGCTTTGCATTTCGTTTAAGTTTTAAATGATTATTTAAAATTGTGTGAGGAAGCAGCGTATATATGCGAAAGGGTTCTCGATTATTTGAGGTCTAAATATTTTTGAGGTTTGAATACGAAAAGGGGTTCCATTTGTAGTTACAAAAGTAGGGGATCAGTTGATTAAACAAACACGAATAACATTTTTTGCTGAAGATTAATTTCAGTATATTATTCTATAGCAAGCACAAAAAAGCCTCACAACGATGTTGCAAGGCTTTTTCTTTTTTCTGTCGGGGCGGCAAGATTCGAACTTGCGACCTCCTGCTCCCAAAGCAGGCGCGATAACCGGGCTACGCTACGCCCCGTTCCGACAGCTGCCGTTTCCGGCGATTCGGGATGCAAATGTAGGTATAAATTTCACAAAACCAAATTCTTCGAAAAAAAATACGGTTAAGCCCCCTTTTTGCCGGTCTCTTTCTGCAGGCAGGCGACGATGGCGATCACTGTAGCTACAATGCCAGCAATGGTACGGATGGTATGCCACCTGTTCCATGGTTCGGCGAAACTTTCTCTCGCGAGCTTCAGTTGGTCAGCAGAAGCGCCGGCCACCTGTACTTTCGCGAGGGTATCATTCAGCGGCACATTGCAGACAGAAGTGATGCCCAGTACGCCCACGATGTATAATGCGGCCGCTATCCACAACAGGCTTTTCTTCCGGCCGTGTTGCTGAAAAGCGGCCACCGGCAGGAATATGGCAGCGCCCAGGAATACGAAAAGGAATACCGGATTTACGATCACATCGTTGATCGCCTGCATGGCCAAGAGATACTGAACATCTTCAAGGCGGGCAAATGCCGGATTGATGGCGACTTCAAATCCGAAAAATATACCGGTCAGCAGGCCGGTGGTCACTACTGCGAGTATTAATACAATCTGTTTTGCGTTCATGGGATGGATTATTTATACCCCAAAGCTAGGGCGGATAGAATTTTTAAAATTGAACAAAACCGACAACGGTTATTTAATCAGCATAATTTCTTCCCCGGCTTCATCGAGCAGCTTTTGGAACTGATAGGGAGAGCAACCAGTAAATTCTTTGAAGGAACGGATAAAGTGGGACTGGTCGGCATAGTCGTTTTCAAAGGCGATGTCTGACAGTTTGCTGTAGTCGTTGCTTTTCAGTTGGTGCAGGGATGCCTGGTACTGGCATATCCGGGAGAATAATTTGGGGGTAATGCCCACCTGTTCTTTAAACCGGCGCTCAAAAGTACGTTCCGTCAGCTGCAGCTTCTCCTGTAAATCACGGAGAGAAATATTGCCGTTGGAGTTAGCTATCTGCGCCACCGCATAGTCTACCTGTGGATCTATAGCGGCCGGGTTACCGGTGATACGTTTATGCAGCCAGGTAGAAAGAAGTTCCACCTGTGTGCCGGTGCCGCCTGCAGCAGCCAGCTGTTCCGGCAGCCGGTTGATTCCGGGCAACAACTGTACATCCACACAGTCGTTGGTCAATTCCCCGGCATTTAACCCGAAAACGGATTTCAGCCCGTTGGGCTGGAAGATGACGCCGGTAGCTTTAGAAGCACCCAGTGAAGCGATTTCCACGTTCTTCGTGGTTTGCCCATAGAGAAACATTTCCGGCAGCTGCTTACTTTCCCGGATAAAGTTACCTACGTCAGGACGTTGAAAGATCAACCCCGGGCAACCATCCACCAGCGAGCCAAAAGCTTTGGCCAACGCCTGCGGATCATCGCCTTCCAGCGTCCAGAAATAGCGGATATAGGCCTGTAGGTGGGCAGGCGCCGGAATGAGTTCGTACCTGATATGGGTATCTGCGGTTTTCATCTCCCTAAAATTACATAAAAAGTGATATAGCTTACGGCCAATTATTACGAGCAGCAGCCGAAGTGTGCCGTTGGGTTTTGCAGACAAGATAACATTCTTAACTTTAGGCATGCATCAACAGGTTATTCACGCTATCGAAAACATTATTCAGCTGGATGAAGCTGAAAAGACTTTTGTCGCCTCTCTTTTTCAGCTAAAGCAATTTAACCGGCAGGATTTTTTTCTGCGGGAAGGCCAGGTATGCAGGACCGTGGGCTTTATTAACCGCGGACTGGTACGCTACTATGCCATCGACGCCAACGGAGAAGAACTGACATACGATTTCAACAAGGAAAATGAATTTACCTGTAACTACGCCAGCTTCCTTGATCATTCCCCTTCTGCCCATAATATTCAGTTTATGGAAGACAGTGAAGTGCTCTGTATCTCCTACGAAGATCTGCAACTGCTGTACACCGGCGTAAAACAGGGGGAGCGGTTCGGACGGCTGATATGTGAACAGCTGTACGTGTATGCCATCAAAAAAGTAGCTTCGCTATATACAGATTCGCCGGAGCAACGGTACCTGCAATTCCAGCAGGACTACCCCGGGCTGCAGCAACGTGTGCCACAATATTATGTATCCTCTTTTGTGGGCGTCAAACCACCATCGCTGAGCCGTATCCGGAAAAGAATGGCCTCCCGGCAGATTTATTAACCCAGGTGAACGAACAGGTTTTAACATCGTCATAGCTTTGTTTCATCATTCAAAAACAAAGTATATGAAAAAGTTATCTTATTGCCTCGCCATGCTCACCGGTTTGCTCCTGATCTATATCGGGGCTTTGTTTCTACTGGTACCAGAAACAGCAGAAACAGGCTACGGCATTCACACTGTCACCGGTGGTGATCATGCATTCCATTACATCAAAGGTATCCGTGACCTGTTTAGCGGAGTGGCCATCGTGTTATTGTTACTGACAAAGGAATTCCGGGCCGCCGGCTTCTTTTTGCTGGCCGGCAGTATCGTTCCCATCGCTGATTTCTCTATTGTGATGAACCAGCCACACTATGAGACCGCCTCTTTGTATCAGCATGCCATCGCGGTAATACTGTTACTGATACTTGGTTTTTATTATATCCGTACCACTGCTAAATCCTGATCCATGCTACTTTTCAACATCCTGCTGTTATTGCATTTCTGCGCCTTTGCCGGTTACCTCTTCATTCTGGCCACTTTATGGAAAGACATTACCGCCCATCGCGATAAAACCGGTATGATCCTGGGCATCATTATCCTGCTCACCGGCATTGCGCTGGCAGCCCTGAAATACCCGGCCATCAACTATTACAAAGTGGTGCCCAAGCTGCTGATTTTTGTGGTGATCACGGTACTGAATATCCGCTTTGCTGATAAGCCGTTTACCCGGCAGGCCTATTATTGGCTGACAGGTCTTACGCTGCTGGCTGCACTGATTGCTGTGATCCGGGTGTAGCCATGATAAAACCGGACAACCGGTTGTATCAAAACCGAACGTCCCTCGTTTTCGTTTAGCCATAACTACCTGACAATCAATCAGCGGATAAAATGGCACTATTCTGGCGGCATTTTTTGCTCGTTCTCCGGCCCTGAATATGACCGGCTGTATAAAAGTGAGCAGATAACTGGTCGATTGTCCATTATCTTCGTCGTGTTGATGCTCAGGCTAAATGGTCATCAACCTTGACAAAAACCAGCAAGCGAACAAAGCTATTGCGTTAAAAATTTGAACGCAGGTATGTTAGAAGTTAATAAAACAGCAGGGTGTCTTTTCACAGACGCCCTTTTTTATGGATGAAATATTCCTTCACCCGGATTTTTATCTTTGGAAGATGACATCAGCAGGTACCACTACCGTTAGAAGAGAGCCGCCGCAAGGCTGGCTGGTAGTGATGTTCCCCGCTTCCTCATTTGAGTATTTTTTTATTTGATTATTGAAACGTCTGCAGCCAACTGATCATAGAAAAGGCCGGTGCGATGGCACCGGCCTTTTCATTTATTTCAGAATGGCTATTCGGATCAGTTAACATTCCCCAGGATAGTATTACCGCTACCCGCTGGCATGTCATACAGTTTAGTCAGGTTCTTGCCTTCGATATCACAGGAATAAATATCTTCTTTATAAGTTTCATTAGATCCCGAAGTCACCACGAAAAATATTTTTCTGCCATCAGGCGATATCCGTACTTCATCGTTGATGGACAGACCAGCCGCCAGCTGAACGTTTATTTTTGTCTGCCCTGTTCCGTCATAGTTCATGATCCAGATTTCTGTGCCAAGGTTATGACGGGATTTTAAGAAGGCCACTTTGTTATTGAATGGGACCACAGGCGTTTCCGCTTCAGCAGATTTTTTACAGCTGATCTGAAATATCAGCATAGACGCGGAGAACATTAACAGGGCGAAGGAGCCAAGGATGAGTTTTTTCATAATGTACCGTTTGCATTTTTAGGTTGAGCAGCCAATATATATAATAAAAATATTGTATTATAATATATTTTAAATCAACTTCTCATGTAATCCTTTTACAATTTTTCTTTAAAAATTGTAAGTTCGTTGAAACAGCATTCTCACGATGGAGACATTGCAAACAGAACGGCTATTCATAGAACCCATCACAACCCATGAAGCTGCCTTTATTTTTGTATTGGTGAATACCCCAGCCTGGAAACAGTTTATCGGCGACCGGCATGTGCATCATATCGACGATGCCATCGGTTATATACAACGGGTAATTGACAATCCTGACACGGATTTCAGGGTAGTTTACCGGCAGCATGACCGTCAGCCTATGGGCATTGTGACGGTCATTAAACGGACCTATTTACCCCACCATGATATCGGATTTGCGTTTCTGCCCGAACATGCCAGTCAGGGATATGCCTTTGAAGCAGCATCTGCCTTGCTGGAGGCACTGAAAGCCGAAAGAACGCATACGCATATATTGGCCACCACGTTGCCGGGAAACAGCCGCTCTATCCACTTACTGAAAAAGTTGGGTCTTCACTTCAGCGAAACAATTGTGTATAATGGAGAGGAGTTGTTGTTATTTGAAAAATTGATGTAACGGAATACATTCATCACTTTATAAATCTCCCACGCTATGTTACTGCAGCACAAAAATGCCATTATTTACGGCGCCGGTGGCTCACTCGGCCGTGCCGTAGCGGAAGCCCTGGCACAGGCTGGCGCCCGCGTATTTGTAACCGGTCACCGACTGGCTTCTGTTCAACAAACAGCCGACAGCATCAGGGCTGCCGGTGGGCAAGCGGAAGTAGCTGAAGTAGACGCCTTTGACGAAAAGGCCGTTACACAACACCTGGCCACCGTGCAACAACAATTTGGCACGGTAGACATCTCCTTCAATGCGGTGGGTGTAGATGTGATGCAGGATGTACCCCTCATTGAACTTACTGTAGAGGATTATGTGACGCCTGTAACGCGTTTCCTGCAAACCCGCTTCGTGACAGCGAAAGCGGCCGGCCAGGTAATGAAAGCGCAGGGCTCAGGCGTGGTCCTTTTTCTGACGGCAACACCAGGAGGCATCGGTTATCCGCTCACCGGCGGTTTTGCGGCCGCCTGTCGTGCTATCGAATGTCTCTCCACCAATCTCGCTGCTGAATTAGGCATCTATGGCATCAGGGCAGTGACCATCCGCTCCGGCGGCTCACCGGACTCCAACGTCTTCAAAAGTGCGATGGAGAGCGCTCCGGAAGCCGTGAAAGACGCACTCGGAAAAATGGAAGCCGATACCATGCTGAAACAACTGCCCCTCATGGCCGACATTGCGCAGACCGCCGTATTCCTGGCCTCTTCCATGGCAGGCAAAATCACCGGTGTAACCATAGACGTTACCAGTGGCACCACTGCGGCACTGAATTACCGGGTACCGAACCACCGCATACCTCCTTTCCCTCATTCATAAAAAAAGGGCAGCCGGTAGGGCTGCCCTTCTCCTGTCAGTTACAACTGATATAATGGTTTATATAATCCATCCGACAGCAGCACCACTTCCTGATGCAACGCCTTCAGGGCCGCCACGTTTTCCGGCAAAGTATCCGGAGAGGCGCATAATATCGTATTTACTTTTTCCCACAGGTCAGCCGGCACGCTGGCTGCCTCCTGCAGCTGCTCCGGCACTCGTTTATCGCCCAGCGGATAACGTTCATTGAGGGCAAACAACGCCGCCATGATATTTTTCATCGCTCTGGTCAGACAGCCTACCGTGTTATACACATCCTGCTTCTCCGCAAATCCTGTTGCCTGCCAGCACGTGAAGTCGGCCGACCACAACGATTGCCGGACGATCGTTGCTTTCAACAACGGCGGATAAACCGACACCGTCTTTTTCCACGCGGCCAGCACACCCATAGGATCATACAAAGGCTGACAGATACTGACTTCCGCCAGATAGATGACAGAGGAAAAACCATAAGGCGGCTGTTGCTCAAAATGATTTTCCCATTCTCCCTGCTGCGCTTTGTCAATAGTCTGCTGCACCTGCCGGATATTCCGGTAGAGAAAATCCACCTTTCCTTCTTCCGTTATCATCCATGCGCCACCATTCACCCAGGGGCCCCACTCATAGAAGTCAGTCACCGTAGCGGGACTGACAGCATACTTCTCCACTACCACTTTGATATCATCTATCTTAAATGGTTTATCAACATGGTAATAAATACCGATATCCAGATCAGACAGATCTGATGCCATGCCCGCTGCATAGGAGCCACCGAGCACCACCGCTGCCACGCCTTCCACATTTTGCAGGTCGTCAGCTATTCGGGCTAATAATCGTTGTTTATTTTCCGGTATGCTCATGATGCGGGATTGATCAGCTGACCAGACAGCCAACATTCCACCTGAATGATTTCATTAACCACCGGCGCTTTTTCGAAGAAGCCGGCATCTGCCACCACATCGATTTCGCCACCGAGCGTATCTACGAGCAGGACATAAAATATTTGTCCGGTTAGTTTGTTCTGCCTGCCTTCCACCTGTTTAATGACACCGGTGAAAAAGCCGAATGCTTCAGGAGCAGAGGGCTTACCTTCTTCATCAGAAGAGAACAGTCCGCTTGGAATAAACGACTGCACGGCGAACTTAGGTTCCGCTGTCTGCGCAGCCTCAAAAGCCGCCTCGTTGTCATAACGCTGTACATCCTGCGCAAAGGCTGTCAGCTGTATTTCCGCATCAGCAGGGAAAGAGAAGCTGTCCAGGGTTTTAAAATCAGGCACGTCAAACACAAAAGGATAGAGACCGCTTTGTGGATTTTGGCTTTCTGCCGGTTCAGCCCAGGCATGAAAACCACCGTCCAGCGGGTTCTCCGGCCGACTTACCACAGCAGTCAGGCAAACTTTTCGCCGGCTTTTACCTTTATAATGCGGGTTAGCACCGATACATTCCTGTTGATCATTGAGCTGTATCCAAAGCTCCGCCCCGGACTCATCTGCGTATACCGCGTAAGCCCCATCATTCACTTTGATGATAGTGCTTTCGTGATATGTTTTCTCCAGTAAGTCCTGAAATTCTTCTTCCGTATTTATATCAAAACCGATATCTGAAAAGTTACTCATGGGATGGCCGTTTAAAGGACGGAAGGTACGAAAGCCGGCTACAATCCTGAGACATTTATGCAGAACAAATCAAAAAATATCTGTAAGCCCCCGAAAATATTCGGAGGTAGGTTATCAGATTCTTTCAATGAGCGTTATTGAAATGCCCGTGAAACAATCATCCTGACAACCATCCGGCACATATCCACAATTGGAAATCATACCGTTGTTGTTGGCTTCAAAGTATGTAGTAGCACCCTCTCTTTTCTTCAACCATTCCTGTCGTGCCATTTCATACACTTCATCCAGCGTCATGGATTTAGGCACCTCGGTGTGGGTATTGAGCGTCGTTTCATCTTCTTCCCATGTTTTATCTATAATGATTTGCGGCGGTTGCGTGCTACGATCTCCAAAGTGTCGCGCCACGAAAGAGCGGTGTATTACTTTTCCTGCTTTAACGGTAACGATCATTTCGTTGGCGAAACCGGTCCAGGAACCACTCTCTATCTTATAACGGTAAGAATCGCCGGTAGCGCCTTTAAAATCAAGCCATGTGTTATAGCTGCGCTTAAAATCTCCCTGGTGTTCGATCTTATCTTTTTTACAGGCTACAAACAAGACGCAGGTGAGTAACAGAATAAGGGTGTAAATGTTGTTTTTCATGCGTGTGAATTTACCCGTAGAACGGTATCACGCCGTTAAATGTTACAACATATTATTCTTATCTTGTTCTAAAAATTTTCTAAACTCTTCTTCAGGAATATAGTTTCCTATCTTACGCCAAATGATTTTCCTATTCCATTCATTGCATTGAATCGATAATAATATGCGAACTTCATTATTATATTTCAGTGCCACAACCTGTTCATCGATCCCATGTATTTCCGATGTAAGAAAGTAATAGTTTCCACTTCGTTTGACGTGACCACCGCCGCCAAAATAAGTCATCCCTGTCAGATGATTGTCGATCTTATTAGCCAGCCTGAATGGGAATGGCTGCACCGGTAAGATGGACGGGACATCCACCAGCCTTATCACGTGAGCAACTAAAAAAGTTACCTTCCGTCGTTTTCTTCCGGAATCGGTTGAATAAGTTATTGCAGTAACAGTGCCGTAACAAAGTCTTATCCCTTCTATCTCCTTTCCTGTATCGTAATCGCGTATCCAATTATTCTCTTCCAGATACACCAGCCAAAGGGAGGCCTGTTCCTTCAATCCAGACTTGCTAACCGCTGTAATACCATAGCTGTTATTGATTTTCGGAGTGGTTGTCAGTGCTGTTCCATCTATCTGTTGCCAGTCGCCGTGATAGGGCGTAATGGTGCGGGTGTTCGCTGGTATCATCTGTCTGTGTATTAGGTATAGGTCGACCTAAAAATAACAGAAAAAACTATTGTTGTTACCGTTATTATTTTCCACCATTCCTGATGGCACTTTGCCGATGTCCCAGTCCCCATGTGATCATCGCATCAAATACAGGTTTGATGTCCTGTCCTGATTTTGTCAGCTCATATTCAACAGTGACGGGCAGGGCATCGTGCACCGTCCGGGAGATGATTCCATTTACTTCCAGTTCCTTCAGCTCTTTTGACAACATCCGCGGATTTATTTCCGGGATGAAGCGTTCTATTTCGCTAAAGCGTTTTTTGCCGGTCCTCAGCGCGCCTATTACATGCAGCTTCCATTTGCCGGTCAGTACATTCAGGGCATCATTTAAAGCGAGCATATACTCTTTAGGGCAGTCCTGCGGCGACAGGCGGAAGTCTACCCAGCTATCATACGGCTTTTTCATATGCGGTCTGTTAACGTCTACTATACTTTAGTATAGGGCTATACAAAAGTATAGGACTTACCTTTTTATAGTAAAGCTAGCCTAATTTTATCGCATCAAAAATCAAAAATCTATGCAACAACGAAAGTCGATAGTTAACATCCTGTTGTGGTTGGTGCAATTACTTTTAACCGCGCTGTTTGTTATGTCCGGCGTGATGAAACTGGGATATCCCATCGATAAATTAGCGGCTATGTATCCATGGACAGGACAGGTGCCTGCCGTATATGTGCGTTTGCTGGGCATAGTGGATCTGGCAGGAGGCCTGGGACTACTGTTACCCGCTTTGCTGCGGATCAAACCGATGCTAACCGTATGGGCCGCCATCGGCATCATTGTGCTAATGGTCCTGGCCACGCTGTTTCATATTTCACGGGGAGAAGCTTCCGTGACGGGGTTCAATATGGTGGTGACGTTACTCGCCGGTGTAGTAGTGTGGGGCAGGACGAGGCTGTATCCTGTTTTGCCGAAGGCACAGGGCCGGCAGGCGTAGGTGGGATTGTAGCGGAAGAGGTGTGGCGATTTAATGTTTGCTGAAAAAACTAACTTTAGAGATAAAACGACACTTGTTTTATGAAGATGATCTCCGAGCAGTTTTTTTCCGCATACGAAAAAGCATTTTCCTTCACAACCGTCTATAGGTCGACATTACCGGCTGAAATGCTAACCTTTCCCCCGGATAAAGACGGCGTGATAAGATGGAAAACCATCCCGGGAACACTGAAAAGATCACAATACAACCAGCTTGAACATCAGTTTAATGTAAGATTCCCTGAAAGCTTTATCACATGGCATCAGGCTTATTTCTTTCTGGATGGAGACTGCGCGATAGTCAGATTACCTTATTCAAATCCGCAGGAGCCACTCGGGGAAATCAAGAACCAGCTAGACTGGAGCCTGGCACAGGCGTTAATCTCACAACAGCTGTATCCATTCGCCGAAGATGGGAATGATACAGGCCCATGGGTATTCGACGGACGGACCTCAGCCCTACAAAACGAATTTCCTGTCAGAGTTTATGACCACGACTTTGGTGGGGATGAAGCCGGCCTGAGCGAAGTAATATTCTCCTCCTTTCCTAAAATGATGGAGTGCCTGACACATTACATGCAGGAATTAACAGTTCGCAAACCTTTTAATATACTGCAGGACTTTTTCGGGATTGACCCGGAAGGCGCCGGCAAAACAGGCATTGAATACTGGCACAACCTAATGGAGATGCTTGAGCAAAATGATTGCTGACCAATGTGTACTTTTGCTTCAGTATGACAAGCAACTACGAACCCATCCTGCAGAATGTAGAGAAACATATTCCTCTTTCCGAAGCGGACAAGGTTTTCTTTTGTTCGCTGTTACAGGAACGACGGTACCAGAAAAAAGAATACCTGTTGCGGGAAGGTAACATCTGCCATCAGTTGGCCTTTATCACCAGCGGATGTGTAAAAAGTTATCTGCTGGACCGGAAAGGAAATGAACATATCCTCACCATTGCGATCGCTGATTGGTGGGTAGCTGATTATCAGAGCCTTGTTTTTGACACGCCATCGGAGCTTTTCATCGAAGCCGTGGAGCCCACCACAGCGCTGCTGCTGACAAAAGAAAAACGGAACATGCTATTCGCCCGGATACCTCCGTTTGAACAATATTTCCGGATACTTACCGAACGGGCCTTTGCCGTTAGTCAGCAACGGATAACAGATATCCTGAGCCTTCCGGCAGCTGAGCGATATGAGCAGTTCCTCCGGCGCTATCACCGGATTGCAGGTTCCTTCAGCCAGCAACAGATCGCATCCTTTATTGGTGTAACACCGGCATTTTTCAGCCGCATGCTTAAATCCAAGCGTCCTTCATAAAATTTATTCCGCCACTTGATCCAGGTCAAGTGGCATTTTTTTAGTTATCCCCATCTTTGTTCTGTAAAGCGCTTTACTTCTCTTTCATCATTTAAAATTTCAGCTCATGAACATGCGCCACCTCCGGGTGTCCGTGCTGGCACTCATTTTATTGTTTCTCACCGGAAACATATTTGCAAAAGATCCAAACGACAAGACAAACATGAAAAAACAAGCGCTTCTCATCATCGACGTACAACAGGATTACTTTAAAGGCGGAAAAATGGAGCTGTCCGGTCCCGACGCCGCGGCGGCCAATATCAGCCAGATACTGAAAAAATGTCGCCAGGAAGGTATTCCTGTCATCTATATTAAACATCAGGCAGATGCCGGCTTTCTGGTCACCCATACCCCTGGCGCAGAGATACATTCCTCCGTACAGCCGGTGGCAAATGAAAAAATCATCACCAAACATTATCCGAATAGTTTCCGGGAAACGGAGCTGCTGAAATACCTGCAGCAGATCGGCACTACCGATCTGATCATCACCGGTATGATGACCCACGCCTGCGTTGACGCCACCACGCGGGCCGCCAAAGACTTCGGGTTCCATTGCACCGTGGTAGCCGACGCCTGTGCCACGAGAGACCTGAAAGTAAATCAACAGACAGTGCCGGCAGCAGAAGTGCAGCGCTCCCTGATGGCCGCACTGGCCTTCTTTTATGCCGATATCATCAATACACAACAGTATTTGCAGTAATCATGCTATAAAAAATAAGAAGCATTACATGGGCGTAATGCTTCTTATTTTTTTTATCTTTATAAGGTAATTTACTGCAATGGCTTCCCCTGAAATGACAAACGAAGATCTTTTCGCACCAATTGAGAAACGCCCTAAAGCCACCAATGCATCCATTCGGCATATGTTTGGCGGCATCGATAAAGTATTGATTAAAGAAGATGGCGTCTATAACGGAAAAGCCATATCTGACAAGGTATTACTTTGTTTAACACAACCCGAAGTTATCAGCAGACTTAATCAACTGCTTGAAATTAATGAAGCCATGACCGGTTTCTATTGTATGTGCCTTGGCTCTTATGCTATTGAGCTCCATGCACATGATACCATGAAACACATAATAGGACTGCATCATGGCACCTCTATTCGTTATGACGGGTGGAACGGCGATGCTGAACTGTCGAAAAACGAAGAGTTATTGGTTTTTCTTTCGGAACAAGGGCTTTCCCAACCATTGGAAGCGCATGTACAACAAAAGAAAAGTATGGAAGCCAATCAAATAGCCCAAAGAAACTGGCTGGAAATTGCGCCTAAAACATTCCGGAAATATTGGGACCAGATCAGTAACATGGACGCCGACTACCTTCCTACACTTATTCAGGACCTGCATACCGAAATGCCTGACCAACAACAACTGATTATTGTATTACTTCAGACATTTGGCAAAACGGATAAATACTGGAGCGCTTATCCGCACTATGAATCTGTGCCGGACGATATCCTGAAAATATTCGATGTAAGAGATATCATCCGGGCTTATATACAATCAGACAGGAATTACAAAACAAGAAGAGGGCTGGGCAGATTCCTCTGTTCCCATGATTTTAAGAAGAACAGGAAAAAATTCATTCAAGAAATTCCATTAGAGGTGATTAGCGATCTCGAAAAATGCTTTGATCACATAGGAGAGACCAGAGGTATCAATGAAATGTTTAGCCTAAGAAGGGAGAAAGAAAAAGCATAACAGCAGTATCAGATGCTATATTTTTCATCACTAATTAAACTCTTCTTTTTCCCTTACACGATTTGCGGCCTGCTTACATCCTCGCAGCCATTTTATTGATCTGATCTTTCCAATGTCCCTCTGGCAGCTGCTTGTATACGCCTGATTCAATTAATTGCACCCGGGCATCAGCACTAAAAAAAGGATGCGAGAAAAGTACCGTCAATAGCTGTTGACGGAGAACATTTCCTTCTTTCACCACATCTAACATCGTTCTAAGTCCGTCGGGATTGCTCAGCACATAAAAAACATACATGTCCACAAAAAACTCCACCAGGTATTTCTTTTTTCGGATAACGCGGGCCGGCCTGTTAAAATAAGCTTCGATGCGATCATTCCGGGTAGTGCCATAGTAGGTGGACGCTAGTGCATCCGGATCATCATCCCAACTTTTAACGAAAAATAATGGCAAGCTCTCTTCCAGCAGGCGGAAAAATTCATTTCTCTTATGGTGATAAAGATCAAAAAAAGCCTGTGGTTGTGAAAAGATGTCTGCCAGCAATACCGGCCCACCTGTTCCGGGCACGTCGTACGTTACAGGTGTCCTGTGAGGCAACATCCATTGCAGCGTATCCAGCACCAGTGCCTTGCTCACGGATAAATGTTCCTTACTGAAGTCCGCCGGTTTATGACTGATAAAATTATCGAATAGGGTTGTTATGATCGCAGGGAGATCGATTGGTGTTCCTTTGTATAAAAAACCGTTATTGTCTAAAGAGAAACGTTCTATATAATCTTCCGAACAGGGATGAAAAAACAGCAGAAAGCGGAACAACCTTGCCAACTGTGCTGCGTCGTGATGCTGCTGGAAAATAATTTGCTTCAGGCAAAATAACTTCAGCCGCTGGTTGACCACCTGATTCTTTTTCCGGTACCGGAATATGTTCAACAGTATTTCTATCAGAAAAACATAGTCTTCCGTGGCCTCATCCCCGGTAAGGGCGGTGGCCTCTTCATATCGTTCAGGCGTAATAAACTCATCAACGGCTATTTCGGGAGCATCTCCAAAACACAGTCCGAATGCGCCCTGGTGCCGTTTATTAACAAACAGTCCATCGGCTGACAACAGCTCTCCGCCCTGACCAACTGCTCTTCTGTCGCGCCAGGAGAGTAATTCTATGATATTGACCTTCATATCGTATTTTTACTTACACTTGATTTCCTTCACTTTTTTCCACTTCCCCTTTTCTTTTTTGAACACTTCTATTTTCTGTATCTTCTTATTAAAGTCTTCCATCCTGTCTACGCCAATACCATATGCGCCACGTTCATTGCTCTTTACCAGGATTTTGTCAGTATGTTTACTTTCTCCACCCACCATCTCTTCATAATCCAGCGTATCGGTGGCCAGGAAGTCTTTTACACTATCATCTGTATGGAAAACCACTTTATAATCAGATTTTTTGGCGGTGTCAAAAGTATCTCCAATCGACACCCATTTAGCGCCTCTGGAATTATTGGGGCCTCGTACCAATCCTTTGTTGTCGATGGTCAGGTCTTTTTCGCCTTCGCTCATGGTACGGATCACCTCCTGGATCAGCCCAAACACGTCCACGAACACATTCGGATCTGATACGTAACTGTATAGCAGCATGCCGCCTTTCAGTCGCGACGGGTCCTGGCTGAGATACATGCCTTCTTCCGGACTGTAGTACCGGAAGCGGTTGTAGTACAATCCGGTTTCGGTGTCTTCGTACTGCCCCGGATACCGGAATGGTATCAGCGAGCGGTCGCCTGCTAACTTACGTACCTTACCATAAATATCCAACTCACCCGTCCAAACCTTTTCGCCCGTTTCATCATATGCTTCGCAGGGAGTGCCCAGGTGATCGGTGATGATGGAATATTGTTTGCCCTGGCTTATTCTGGCCATCGGCGCAAATGTTCCCTCTTCAAATACCCAGGAGACAAGGGTTTCGGCGGGCACCGGCTCCGGATGGCTCTGTTGCAGGTCCCCCAGTTCGTTGACGGTCACTTCCGGTCTGTCTTTAGCAGGGTACCGCCATTCATGCAGGGGCACATTGGCATCCCACACGAAGCGGGTCAACTGGTTGTTGTACTGTTTCTCGGTACGGCGTCCTACCGCATCATAGCGGAACTCCACGATTTTTCCATCAGGACGGACCACCTTTTTAAGCTGGCCGTTGCCATACCATTCGTAGGTCCATATAGTGCCTGCAGCGATTATTTTCTGCAGCAGGTTACCTTCCTCATCATAGGTGAAGCGGGCCTTATCAGATGCCAGCAGCTGGCCACCGTGGCTGTATTTACGGTCCTTGCGGGATGGCGTGCGGTACAGGTTCCCCACCTTATCAGGCAAACGGTAATCATATTGCCCATCTTCATATTGCGCCCATGCCAGTTTACCCAGATCATCGTAGCTAAACCTGACCGTGCCCTTGCTGATGCCATTGATCAGCTGTACCAGACGCCGGTTGGCGTCCCAGCGGTAATGTCTCTTGTAAGTATTGTCTTCTCTCGCAGTGACGTGGTGGCTTTCCGGCATGCCGGCCTTGTCGTAGGTCCAGCTGCTTTTTACGCCGCCCGGCAGGCTACGTTCTATCTCCAGCCCCAACAGGTTTCGCTGAAACTGAGCCGTCCAGGGCGTATCTGCGCCGGCGGCAACGGCTTGTATAGCAGCTACCTCACCGGTTCCGTTGCGTTGCAGCCTGATATCAGCACCCAGGCTGCTTTTCAGGCCGGTACGACGACCATCACGGTCGTACACGCTTGTAACAGTATAGCCATCCTGCCATTCCTGCAACACTCTTCCCATCGTATCCCGCTGCCATTTTACCGTGCTGTGGTCATTGGCGGCCTCTATCAGTTGCCCACTACGGTCAAAGCTATACGATTGCCAGGTACCATCGCTATGGGCAGCATAGGTCAGTCTTCCGTTGTAATTATATTGATATTCGGTCCAGCGGTTACCGGGGCGGTACACCTTCATCACCTTGCCGGTCTCATCTCGCTGGTACCGGCGCACCTGCCCGTCGAATCCGGTCTCCTGGATAATATCCCCTCTGCCATCGCGGGCAAACTGATACATCTCTCCCTGTTCGTTTACAAGGCCGGTCAGCTGTTCTTCCCTGTTATATACAAAATGAATTTTGGCACCGTGTTCTTCCCGCATTTTAAGGCTGCCCAGCGGGGTATATCCAAATTTTACCTGGTGATGTTTATCTTGTATCTGTACCACCTCTTCATAGGCATTGTATTGCAGCTGAATGAAGTTACCATCCTGCAATTCCACTTCAGTAGCCCTTCCCAAAGCATCATAACGGAACTGCTGCCGTTGTCCGAGTGGGTTGGCTGATTGCAGCACTTTTCCCCAGGCATCATACTGCCAGCGGGTGCTGCCTCCATCCGGCAGTGTTAGTACAGAGAGGTTACCATCCTCATCATATTCCATGCTGGTCATACGTCCCTGCTCATCTTCAATTTTACTTAGCCGGTTCTGTGCGTTGTAGCGAAAGATAGAGATACGGCCGTCTGCTTCCGTGATGGTATGCAGCAGCCCTTTATGTTGTTCTTTACTATAGTAGATATAGGTGCGGCTGTTACCCTGCGGATCTGTCACCAGGGTGATGCGGTCTTCACTATCATAACAAAAACTGGTGCTGCTGCCATCCGGCTGGACCAGACTGGTACAGTTGCCCCGCTCATCATACGTATAGCCATTTACGTTAGCGGCTTCATCGATCTCCCGATATATTTCAAAATCTTCGGTGTACTCCCAAAAGCAGGAATAGCCCAGCGGATCTTTTATCTGGTGAACGACAAAATCGGGTGAATAGTAGTAGGTAGTGGTTTGTCCCTGGGAATTGGTGACCAGGTTATAACCTTCTTTGGGATAATAGGCGATCCGTCCTTCCAGCAGCCCACCATCTCCCCAGGTGTGCGTACAACGGCCTTTGTTGTCATATTCCCAATAGAATGCCTGCCCGTTACGGTCTGTTTTAGCGATCATCTTATGTTGATGATAGCGGATATGAGTGGTTTGTCCGAGTGCGTCCGTCAGCTCACAGAGGTCGCCTGTATCATTGTAGGCGTACTGTACAAGCAGCTGCTGTTCTCCCCGATGTTTGATGGTAACAGCCAGCATACGTCCTTTTTCATCATTGTCGATATGCAAATGGCGCCCTACGCTGTCTATTACCCGCAACAAGTGTCCCTGGCTGTTGTAGTGGAAACTGATCATAAAGCCGGCCTCGTCTGAAATAGCGTATAGTCTGTACTGTGAGTCCAGGGGATGCAGCTTGCGAAAGCGATAGTACAACCGGGCGTTGTGGTCCAGGAGCTCGTATTCGTCTGTCGCTGTACGGGTAAGGGTACGTTTCTCATGGCGGTTATAGTCGCTGTTGCCGGTATAAGGCAGCTGCTCAAACACGGCACTGCGGCCATCTCCCAGCAGTACTACTGTCGCTTTTTCCTGGGCGAACTCCTGCACGCGCAGATCGTAGCTGAAGTGGGTGCCGTGCCCCAGCAGTCCATCAAAGTCACTGTCGCTGTTCCAGGAGCGTTCCCACTGCAGCGGGATAGGCCCTGTCAGCTCAAAATCGGTGCCGTCATAGATCACGATGCCCTGCACCAGGTCTACCGGCTCAAAGCCTTTTTTACACAGGAACTTACTCAGTTTATTACTGCCCAGCTTCCCTTTCAGGACGTGATTGAATTTAGTCAGCGCTTTTTTACCCACCTTTCCTACTCCTTTCATGAGTGCCCCAAAACCGAAAGACATCAACAGGTTCAGTAGCACACCGGCCCAATCGGGCACGTAAGGACCTCCTACCATCACGGGCTTGCCAAAGGACAAGGGGATTGAGTAAGAAGTAGGCAGGTACATACTGGGAATAGGTCTCAGCTTCTTGCCAGGCTGCAGCGACAAAGGCAGGCCGATGTCATTGCAGGTCATCAGCATATGACCGGATGGGCTCATCAGGTTACCTTCCACTTTCACCTTTTTGCTGCCGAAGAAGTTCACAGAGTCATGCGCAATCATGGGAGCCAACAGGAAAGGCCCTCCCATGGGAATATGGAAGAGGATAATCATCATGCCGCTGGTATCACTCTTACCCCGCGGTACATGATTCACCTTGGTAGTGGCGCCAATAAAGGGGACATAATCCATCGGGTCTACCACCAGACCGATATATGGATGAGGCAATGGCACAGGAAAGCCAAACAAAATAACGATATGGATATCCAGCCCAATAACCGGGGTAAAATGTTTATTACTGACCAACATGGTTAATAAGGTTAACTATCAGGTTTTTCTATATGGGAAAATCGGACGTTGTATCATCCAAATATAATCATAAAATCATACAACAAAACAGGTAAAATGCAATTGTTTATTTTCTTCTGTTGATCTTCCATCTGAATAACAATTCCAGTTGCACGGCAGTCTTCATATTCATGCCCATGGAGTCTTTGGCCGTATGTAATACGGGAACGACCGTACGGGCGGCCGCCTGCCATCTGGCGTGATCGTAATAGATTTCACCGGTAATACGTCCCTGGAATTTGCTGATGCTATTCCAGATCTTGCTTTTGTCGCCGGTGGTGGATGTTCGGGTGTGTACACCTGTGGTGTCGTGAGACTGCACTACTTCATGGATGGAAGCCGTCTGTCCGTAATATCCCTGCACGCCTGCGCTACCGAAGAAATTACCGGCAATCCGGTGATGATAAGCCAGGGAAGCACTATAGCCGTATGTCTGCAGGATGGTGCGGGTCATCCAGTCATCGCTCCCCGATAGGTTGTTATTATAATAGTAGGGCTCATTTTTGTACAGCTGTGTGGCCATGACATTCAGGTCCAGGCTCAGGGCAGCGTTGTTCCAGGTCCGTTGCATTCTTACACCGGGAATTACGACGCTGTATAGCCGGGAATTCCCATCAGGTCCTTTGTAATAGGCCGGACTGCTGACCACCGGCAGCGGCACGCTCCACTGCGCCATCAGCTGCCAATATCCCGGTACATGCGATCTGGCACGAGGCATGCGATACCCGGCGAGGCGGTCCATCGTTTCGCGGCTCACTTTCAGCGGCTGACCAGCCTTGTGAAGCGGAAGCGGTTGCAGGATCAGTCGGCCAGACAACTCGGGTTTTAGCATGGCGGCTGTTTCGGGGAGAGGATTGTCTGTCCGACCTACTACTGCAATATTATTCTCTTCCGGACTGTCTGCGGGCGGCCTTGTATTGTTTACATCGGCCGGCTGCTGTTGCCCGGAGGTTAAAGGACCTTTCTGTTGGTTAACTGGTTTCGTGCCTTTTCCGGAGGCGGTGCGATGCCTGGCCTGGTTATTTCCTGCGACAGTGGCGTTAGCCTGTTTCCCTGTGGCATTGGCGTAAAAGGGCGTATTACCGGCAGCGGGAGTGGCGCGTCCCGCACCTGTCGTTTTGGGGACCATAGGTGTTTTCGCCGTGATAGCGCTGTTAGTAGCAGCTGACACGGCATTACCGGTATTCGTACCAGTTGGCATATTTGTAGCTGACGTACCGGCAATGGGCCCTATTGTGGCGCCCGTACCGGCAGCGGTTGTATTTTCCGTATGGGCGCCGGTGCGTGTTTGGATGCCCGACGTACCGGCGGCAGTCACCACCGGTGTATTGATATTATGGACGTTCAGGGTGGTGTCTGGCTTTGCGCCCGTGTTAACATGATCTGCCATGGAATCTGTTGACCGGGCGGTACTATCTTTTGTTGTAATGGGATTAATCTCAGTCTCCGGCGTTGGTATGGGCGCAGGGCGGTTTATCCGGTGTACACTGTATAGTACAACACCGGTCACAAACAGCGCAGCGACCGCATACTTAATAACGGGCAACATTTTAGCGATGATACCCGTTGAGTTGGGTGCGGTATGCCCGCCGGTCTGGTGTGTTACAGGCATCACTTCATGCAGGCGCTGCTCCATGAGCTTCCAGCTATCGTCAGCGGAAGGTATGGGAATCGGGACATGGTCGTCGTCCCGGAAGTGTTTATGCAGGTTACTTTCACTCACTCAGGTATCATTTAAGGTAATATTGCTCCAATATCGGTTTCAGTTTACTTCGTGTTTCACTCAGGTGCCATTTCACTGTTCCCTGGCTCTGTTGCAGCATTTCAGCAATGTCTTTCACCGGGAATCCTTCCAGATAGAACAACGAGCATACAGCCCTGGTAGATGGCGGCAACGCATCGAGCAGTTTATAAATATCTTCCCAGGCAAACTTGCTCAGAATATTATTTTGCGTTGCCACCATCTCTTCGTCAATTTCATTATGGGATGGCCATTTACGGCTCTTTATTTTATCGAGTGCAGTATTTCTGACAACGGTATATACCCAGTTAAAGAATTCGCCCTTTGCTGCGTCATATTTATCCAGTTGTGTAAATACCCGTAGCATACCATCATTCAATACTTCTACCGCTTCTTCCTGCTGGTGGAAGAATTTCCTGCACAATAGGAATAGTGCCGGATAGAACTTCCGGTATAGTTTTTCCTGGCTCCGTCTGTTATTGGTCAGGCACTCACGTATCAATTGCTGTAAATCTTCCAAAGGGCAATCCGTTACAGTAGCAAAAGTGGGTTATCAAAACGGCAAAAGTTGCCGTAGACTATTAGTCATACAGCAACTATTGTTTTCATGATCGGTCCTGCGCGCAAATACAGAACTGAAAACTTCTTTCTAACATGATAGCATATACGTAATCAGGCTATCTCCTTCCGGAGCTGTCCGGACGAGGGTGCCATGGCGTGTCTACCGGATGCCTGGGGCTATCCACCGGAATCTTTGGGCTGTCTACGGGCCAATGCGGTTTGGTGGTGTCTCCCGGATGGGGGATTGAATCGTGGCGGGTCGTATCGATGGGATGACCAGCAGAATCGAGGCCGAGCTTCGCTGCTTTTTCGGCGGCCAGTTCCTGACGGGCCACTTCAGTCATATCTTTTTTGCAACCGATCACGCAGCAAATACCAAGTAGGACTGCTAAAAAATAAAGGGGAAGATATCTCATAGAAATGTTTGTTTACAAGAGTAAACGGCTGCCATCATCGGAGAGGTTGGGTAAGGAAGCAATAAATTTAAAGGTAGATAAGTTCAGTCCATCAAATCTACGGTCAACACGTGTCTGGATAGCATCGTCGCTTATCCCAGTTTGTAAATAAACTCTTCTATTTCCGCCTGGCGGGCATTGGCGAAACCTTTGTCTGATCCGACTTTTACAAAACCGCATTTCTCCAATACCCGCTGCGAGCCTATATTGTCAAATGCTACCCGGCCGACAATAGGTCTGGCATGTTCGAGGGTTAAAAAATGTTGCAGTGCTTTGGTGGCCACACCTTTTCCCCAGAATTTCTTATCAATCCAATAGGTGATTTCTGCGTCGCCCCCTATTTCAAACTTGGCAATGCTTCCGACAATAACATCATCCACTATGATGGTGCAGTTATTTATCGTGGGGTCACCGAGATGTTTGGTGTATTTCTGAATATAGGCAGGCTTGTCTGTCGGGTCTTTTGAAGTAAAAGCAGCTAAGTGGTTGGCTTCTTCATCGAGCTGAAAAATAAAGAAAACCTCTAAATCGGCCACTACGGTTTTTCGCAATGTGATTTGATGATCGTTTACCATCCTTTTGATTTGAATTTTGTGGGGGGATAATTTAAAACAGTTAACTCGTTCTTCACTGACATTTACCATTTCGTTGCTGTAAGATACTATAAAAAAAGAGAAATACTAACAACAGCAGCTTTAGATTTTATGCAGCGCACCACGAATATTGACCCATTCACCGCACATATTGATTGCTACCTCACGCTCTCCGCTTTCTGTTCTTTCTTGTGTCAAAATAGAAAACCAATCACTTTTAAACCATCCTCCATTGTCCAATAATTTAACCACCAAATTCAAAAATAAAATCATGAAAAAAGTATTATTAGCCATCGTATTTTTCGCCGCCAGCATGGGCGCTTACGCTACAGGAACAAAAGTCAAAGAGGCAGCCCCGAAAGTAGTAGCATTCAATATTAACAACGCAAAAACAATTGAAAAAAACAATCAGACCGCAAGCTTTTCAGAGTGCTTCGGCTTCCGCGACGGATGCGGCAGCATTCTGCTGGTGTATATGTCCGGTGGCACTTCCATACAAAGGTACCGTGCTGCGCTGAGGTTCGCAGAAAGCCAGATGGATTCCAACGGATGTTTCTAATTAACCGATAGCATATGAGAGGATGGTTTCTCTTGTATCACCTAGTGAAAGCAATGGCATAACACCTGGTGGTGTTATGCCATTACCAAAGGGAGACTGGCAGCAAAGTGTTTTTATTGCTGCCAGTCTTTTTTAAGCTTTATGCCTGACAAGCACCATCGTTGTAGCTCTGGATGATACCTGGGTCATTAGTACCGTTAAGGTTTTCCAGTACATACTGGTACACCGGCAGCTGGTGTGCGCATCCCGCGCCGGGTTTTACCAACGAATACTTTGATGAATCAATCTGATAACCACCGGCAACCTGAACATAGATATTAGCCCCGTTTTTCCAAATGACCGGAAGACCAGGAACGATGTCCGGCACATTATGTATCCGGTGATTTTCCCCTACACTGCTGTTATAGGTGTCAGCGAAGGTGGCGTCACCTGATATCGGGGAGGCGTAAGTATATACGCACAGGTCCATGCCTTTGCCCAGGCCTACAGAGGCTGCAGCAGCATAATAGGTAGCCAGCGAAGCTCCCAGGCTGTGACCAGACACGACTGTCCGCACACTCTGGGCATCCGGCATGATGGATGACGGATCGGCTGCCACGATATTTAACAGGATGGGTATAATCTGTAACGTTGAATCGGGGGGCGATACGATCAAACCTGATTCATACAAATCATAAAAGCCAGACGGGACCTGCGCCCCGTTGTTAAACTCATTAAAAGTTGTAGGTACGAACCAGGCATCCGCGATCGCCTCCAATCCATTCTCCGTACCACGGATGGCTACCACATAGTCTTTAGTACGCTTGTTTTGCGCGATAAAACCGTAGTAAACCTGATCCTGGTTTCCGGGAATGATATAGTCATTCATCTGTATGTTGTACAACAGATAATAGTTTGTCAAAAAGTCTTTATCGACCAATGACTGGAACTCCTTATCGTCCAGGATATCCTGATACGCCTGTAATGTAGGGTTAAGTTGAGTAGCTGCATCGTTATTTTGTACAGCCTGTTTGTAAAGAATGTCTGCCAGGTTAGTAATTTTTGCATACTGAACAGCTTCAGACAAGGAGACAGATGTGGACTTGATTTGAGCTTCCATGGAATAATGGTTTGAGGGTGAAAAATTGAATGATTATTGAGGGGAATAAAATTCACTGCATCCCTATTAGGGATCCTAATTTAGTACAATTTTTAATTTTTCCAACTTTATAATTCTTCCATGAGAGACAAAAAATCACCCAGACAAGTTTAACACCCTTCTTTCTAAAACCAATGGCGTGTTTTAAAACCTGGTCTATTCCCGAAAACGCAATTCAGATGGGAAGCACCGCGGATGTGCTCTCTTATTATCCGGGCTTCAGTTATTTGTTTTAGCCAGTATCATTTTCATGGAATCAGCTCCCAGTACTCCGGTCAACGTTACCTTTCCGGAAGCATCAAGTGAGGATAAGGCACCCGTAAAGACAGGTTTTCCCGTTGGTGCATACCATTTTATTTCCACCTGGCTACCCTTCTTCTTATAAACCCCGTACCATCTTCTTTGTACGGTATTAAATTCAAAGACACATCCATTCTTAATATCAAAATACACCCGGGTAAGTATACTATCCTCGCAACTGGTACGACTGCGCTGCTGCTGATTGATCGTTATCTGTTTCACGTCATATTTACCCATCAGCAGGGGATCCCGGTCCGGCTTTTCCCGCATCGCTATTTGCAGCAGGGGTATATAAATAACAGAAAGGCGGACCGCCATTTTTATATACCGGGAAAGAGGCAACGAAGGCAACTGATCTTTTGCGGCGAAAAAGAACTCCTTCAACCGGTCAAACTCTATGAACAGGAAATACAAAACGCCAGCCATCATGATGGAAGCGTGAATAACCACTGTGATACCGATTTGATAAAAAATATCCATCAGCAGGATATTGGCCAGTACCGGCAACAGCACAAAAGCACCGACCAGCCTCGTTCTCCTGAACAGCAGCAGCATAGCACCTGCTATCTGGCACCCGGCAATAATACAGCCCATCGGGTAAGAGTGGCTGAAAAAAGTCCAGAACAGGTCCTGAGATGAAAAACTACTGTAAGGCAGATCCAGCTTACTTCGTGATACGACAAACTGAAAATGAAAGAGCTTTTCCCATCCAAAAGTGGCCAGGTCAAAGGCAACACCATAACGTAGAAGTCCCTGCCAGAAAGCCAGCGTAGCCGGATTATTCGTTTTTCTGACGCTCCAGATAACAGCATAAATAATCGCAGTCAGCAGTAATAAGGAGGGAATGATCGTCATCATCCTGACAGGCAGCCATGCTCTAAAAAAAGTAAAGCTTATACGCAGGGTAGTCGCTCCAATGACCAATCCGGCCAGCGCACAGGTAATGAATTTTTTGGGGAAAGAAATCTGTTGCATGCAACGGTATGTTGGTTGATAAGTTTGATCACCGATACAAGATGCCTAAAAATGCATTTTCCATAGTTTATCCTGCCGCCTTCTCCACAGTATTATATTCCTGCTGCAGCTCATTCATGACTACCGATGGTGTAAACAAGGTATCCTTTTTTACTTTCTCCTCCTGCAAATGTGCATACCCCCAATGGATAATTTTTTCAATAACAGGAATCAGGTCCTGACCGTCTGCCGTCAGCCTATATTCCACTTTCGGCGGAACAGAGAGAAAAGACTGTTTCGACACGATCCCTTTCTCTTCAAAAAATTTAAGGTTTTCCGTTAACACCTTTTCACTCAGGTTGGGCAAGGCATCTTTTAGGGTATTAAAACGCAGGGCTCCCTTCCGCAGCTGCCAGAGGATACCCATTTGCCATTTTCCACCAATGTACTGAAGCGCATGTTGTACCGGACAACCGGCCAACGTTTCCTTTGAAGCCATGTTATATCCTTTAATTACCCTAAGGTAAGTTAATTACCTGAAGGTTTATTTCATCTAACGAACAGGAATATGTAGTTTCTTTACAGTGCAACAGCCCCATAAACAGCAGCTAAAAAACCCCTTATACAGAATCAATTGAAAATCAAAATCAATTACCATGACTAAGACATTATGGATCCTTCCTATTCTCCTTTTGATACATTTATTTTCCTATGGCCAGTCCAGCGACGAAAAGGAAATCAGGCGGCTGGAGCAACAGGAAGTGGCGGCCATACAACAAGCCGACACCGTTACGCTGCTAAAGCTCTGGTCGAAGGATTTCGTTGTTAACAATCCCTATGGCCAGATTGTGACGTTGCCGCAAATATTGGGTTTTATACGGGCCGGCAAAATAGATTATACCACATTCGAAAGAATAACAGAGCGGGTCACCATTGTAGATAACGTTGCCATCGCCATGGGCAGGGAAATAGTCACCCCGGAGAAAGCCACCGAATATGCAGGCAAAAAGGTAACGAGGCAGTATACCGATGTCTGGATGAAAACCAAAGCCGGGTGGCGGGAGATCGCCAGGCAGGCCACCATTGTAAATATTGACGGAATGCAGTCTCAGCAATAAAAAAATGTCTACCCCTGCTGACATAAGGTTGTCACTACCGGTATCTTTCTTTGCCGTACTAAAAACATTTTATAATGAATTTTTCTTCGGCCAGAATTATCACCGCTGACATCAAACGCCTCGTGCAGTTTTATGAACATATTACCGGAACGCCCATGACCTGGTACACCGATGATTTCGCTGAACTGCGTACCCCTTTAGCCGCTCTTGCTATCGGAAGCACCAGGACGCTCGCATTTTTCGGAGGAGACGAGGTGGCAAAAGTCGCCACCAATCGCGCTGTTATCATTGAGTTCAGGGTAGAGGACGTCGACAAAAGCTACGAAGCATTAGCTGCGTTCCTGCAGGATGTAGTGGTACAAAAACCCACCACCATGCCCTGGGGAAACCGGTCATTGTTATTCCGGGACCCGGACGGCAACCTGATCAACTTTTTTACGCCTGTGACTTCAGACGCAAAGAAAAGGACAGAAACAGCCGCGTAATACCCCTACTGTACTCATCAAAAGGAGCTCCTGGTAAAATGCCGGAAGCTCCTTTTCGCACTTGTACCGGCGGCATTTCCCCGTGACCATCCCGGATTTCTTTTGAAATAATTACTTAACTTTAGGTTATATATTTTCCAATCCCCATTGGCTGTCTACCCAAAGCCAGAACCTGTTAAAGCCCCAACTACAAACAAGGTTTGACTGTCATGTTTAAAAATTAAAACCTTACATTATGCCTAAGTATGTTATCGAACGCGAGATCCCTGGTGCCGGTAAATTATCAGGAGACCAACTGAAAGCAATTTCCCAAACCTCCTGCGGCGTCCTGAGAAATATGGGACCGGAGATTCAATGGGTACATAGTTACGTGACCGGCGATAAAATCTATTGTGTTTATATCGCCCCTAATGAAGAAATGGTCCGTGAGCACGCAAATAAAGGAGGTTTTCCGGCCAACTCCATCAATGAGGTAGTTACCATTATTGATCCTACCACGGCGGAGTAAGACATACAGACATTTTTAAATCGCTTCAGTGTCCCGGTAAATAGCGATATTTACCGGCTATTATTCCCGTACCTCGTTGTCAAATGATATTATGATAGATTTATCTCATGCAGAGAATCAAATTCGCTGTGTCACCAATTTTCAGGACCTTGTTGCTACGCCATTTAATGGCAATGTGAACGCAATGTGCTGGTCCCGTGAACTAACAGGCGATTTCTCCGAGATTGTAAAAAAGGTAGCGCTAAGCGGAAATATAACGGTCATTGATCAGGCGGAACTTCGTGCACTTCAGTTGAGTGAACAAGGGGAACTGGCCCGTGATATTCTTTTAAATGACCTGAAGACATTGGAAGATCATGGCGCCTCGCCCGTCCTGAATGTGATCACCCACTATGACCGCGACGATAGCTACCCGTTTTTTCCCACTGATGTTTATTCTTTTCACGTAGATCGTTCTCCCATACCCACCAATACCTTTTTATGCACCTACTACGGCGCATCGAGCGAAATATTGCCCAATGCACAAGGCGAACAGAAAGTACTTATTCCGGAAATCCGTGCTGAACTTCGAAAATTATATGATGGCGCAGAGGAAGGCTTTGAAGCATTTTTAAGTGAACATTGCTTTGATCTGCACTATCAGGCTAAACCGGATGCACATCCCATACGCCTGGGCCTTGGCAACTTATGGAGGCTGGCGGTTGATCATCCGGAAAGCCAGGTCCTTCCCTGTCTTCATCGTGCACCGGAAGAAAATCCAGGGGAAAGCAGGTTGTTGTTGATTTGCTGAGATCCTTATGTCGAATTAAAAACCCGCTCTTACAAGCGGGCTTACAATTTTTTTTTACGGGCACTCCGGCAGATTCAATAAATTATTAGACATGTGTCCGTCGGCTGTTGTTTTGAGATATTTTCGGTTGTTATGTAGTGCAACAATAACATCTACAGGCCGGCCATTGACATTGACATAAAACTCGTTGGTCCGCTTTTCGATTGACTGGATTGCTTCTGCCTCTGTCAGTTTCCAACGGTTTCCGTTGCTCACCCCTCCAATGTGGGATATTCTCTCATGTGTGTCGTAGTGATTACCACGTTTGTTGATGCAGGTAACTTGATATCTGGTCATAAATCATATTTTAGATGACCTGCAAAATGAAATTTCCGGGATTAAATAATTTACGGCAAACCGTAACCCGGGTAAGGATGGGTAATCCAACCCAGTCTGCCGCCATTCAGTCCACTGTGAAACAACCGGTAGTTAATCTCTCGAGAGAATTAACGTAAACCTTCTTTTAAGCCGCAAGAATGGCTTTTCAAAAAAATGATATGACAGCACAGCGATCATTACCGTTATAACGAAAGCAATTATAAAACCCACATCGTTTCGCCATTCATACACGTCCATCCATTTACTGAGAGCCTCCAATTCCTTCCTATATATTTGGTAAACAAACCAGAACACCGTGATATGGAAAACATACATACCATAAGATATACGGCCGAGGTAGGCCAAAGTCCATGGCATAAACTTTTCTCCGGCGCCATAAAAAGACAAAAAGAAAAGGATCACCCCTGTAAGAATCAGTCCCCAACCACTAACTGCCTGCCAGATTACTGAAAGATGTGGAGCGTCGGCATGTACTTCACAAACAATCGATGCAAGCAACCAACAAACTACCGCCGCTATGAACATTGCCATTCGTGCCATGACAGGCCACTTGGGCGGCGCCCCCTTCAGGTAAAGGGAAAAGAGGATACCTGCTGCAAAGAATTGAAATTGCACAAAGCTATTTGTCCATTCACCGCTAAAGCCCTCCGTAGGCCTTTGTGCGTAATAGATGACAGTTGCATACGCCAGGAACAGCGCCAGATAGGAAAAAATGAGCAACCCCCGTTTGCCTGTAAAAAAAATAACCAGCGGAAGCAAAATGTATAGTTGTTCTTCGACAGAAATACTCCAAAGCGGATTAATAGGATAAGACCCCAGCCACCCATTAAATGTAATATACCAGTTGCCGGAAAACAAACTAAATGCCAGCTGGGTCCCGGAAGAAATTTGTCCAAACTTATCCGAAAACTGTGTGACCAGCACCATTCCAAAAAAGAAAGTGAAATACAATGGCCAAATACGTAGTATTCGTCGTATATAAAATGATTTAACGTTAATGGTCCCCATTAACTCCAGCTCTTTCGTAAGCAATGCTGTAATTAAAAAAGCGCTAAGAAAAAAGAAAAGCGGAACCCCGAAAACACCAACCAGGCTAAGATGATAGCCCCAATAATATGCCGCCGGATCGATTGGTGCCAGATCCATTCTATGCGTAAAAAACACAAAAAGAAATGCGCAAAAACGAAGGACATCCAGTTCTGGCTTATAATACCTTGTCATTATCATTACTCCATTAAGCCACCAAAGCTACTTTCCATCCTGCGATAAAAGGGTATTCACTTGTTGCAGATCAGGGGTTAAAATGTTGCGATACCAGGCCGGCAGTGATAATTCAAGGGGAGATAACGGGTATCCTGGTAAAGAAAATGGATAAGATGACAATGGGAGGCTGAAGAAGGGAACTGGAAGAGTATACACTCCCTGCAGGTCTGAACAGAAACAGGTGCGAATAAAAAAAGAAAAGGATGGTATAAATACCATCCTTTTCTTTTTCCGTCGGGGAAACGCGACAAATTTCGAACTATTTTATAGAAGATTTGATCAAAACAGCGCTATTTCAAAACGCCATAGAATCAGTTAACCAACGTTTCTGTTAAGGCTGCCACGGCCTGCCGTAAATAGCTGGCGTATGATGTGGGCACTTCCAATGCAGCAAATCGACCGCCTTTAGGCATTTTATTATAAAATTGAAGATTCACTCTTCTTGCGGCCCATTCTCGTGGGGTATCGCTGTCTGCCGGGAAAACGGCCACGGCAGCAGGAGCTTTTACGGGTTGTACCGGGGCAGGGAATCCTTGGGCGTACATGGCATGCATATCGGCTGCGTATCTCCGGATAGATGTGTTGATCGTTCCGGTAACCCAATAGATCATGACGTTGGTCAGGAGCTCATCTTTGGAAAAGCTGTTCTCCATATCTCCCTTGGTATCGCTCCAGCTATAGAATTTTTCCAGTATCCAGGATGCAAGACCTACGGGACTGTCGTTCAACGCATAGCCGAGTGTTTGCGGTTTGGTGGACTGGATCATGTTGAATGCGCCTTCAGCGAAGAACCAGCGTTGTATCTGTTGTCCGAATGCCTGCTCTTCAGGGGTAAATGAGGACCAGTCCTCAGTTCCGTTAGGGTAACCGGTATCTGTCAGGAAAATGCCTTTTACCAGATCAGGGTACTGGTTGGCCAAGGATGTTGTCACGGCATAGTCGCCGCCGGCATAAAAGTCCGAATAACCTAATACCTCTGTCATCAGCTTTCCCCATAGCCTGGCGGTCTCAGAGGACGTCAAGGTAACAGGATCTGAAAAGCCGTGGCCTGGCATGGATGGTATAATCAGGTCAAAAGAGCCGTCCTCCGTTAATAACGGAATAATTTTATAAAACCGCTGAAAGCTGTCAGGCCATTCATGGGTGAGGAGCAGCGGCCGGGCGCCGGTACCTTTTCCTTTTACATGGATAAAATGAATCCCGATGCCATCGATCTCCGCTCTGTAGTGGGGAAATTGGTTTAACAATTCCTCTTGTTGCCGCCAGTTATAACTATGCTGCCAATAATCTACCAACTGCCGTAAGTAGGCGGGATTCATACCATAATTCCATCCGGCATTGTCCGGTTCATCGGTCCAGCGTGTCTGGGCCAACCGTGTCTGTAGGTCATCTAACACTTCTTGTGATACATTGATCCGGAAAGGTGTTTTCTTTTGCATAGTATTAAGTGGTTTTCTTTTGATATGATACAAAGGTCTGCATGTCGGGTGACAGCAGTATGTCAGTAGCCAAATTCAATGTATAAATTTATTTTAAGAATGGGGTATTATCTTGGGAAGGTTTGGGTAAGGGTCGTTTAGCGATAGTTTGTAAGTGAAGTAAAATAAAATACAGTAGCTGTTTTCCAGTGGGGCCAGTTCTTCCTTATCAGGAACATTTAATGTTATCGTGTCATAAAAAAAGTAATTTGAAGCGAGGATATCCAGCGGGTAAAAACAATAAAAACCTGATGCTAAGTATGTGTAGTGTATACCCGTGTATCTTCCAAAGAGCAAGATTTAGAAATGAGCATAGCAGAAGGAACAGACTATCACGCTATTTATGGAGATAAAGAAGTGAAAATTGTCAAAAAGGATCATGGTTACAACCTGAATTTAATAATCCAACTGAAGTACTGACTGCCTGTATCAAATGACACCAAAAACAAAGAGGACAAGATGCATTTCTGCTCTTGTCCTCTTTTCCGTCGGGGCGGCAAGATTCGAACTTGCGACCTCCTGCTCCCAAAGCAGGCGCGATAACCGGGCTACGCTACGCCCCGAAGTCCCCTTGGACCCACTTTTCAGTACTTTGTTTCCTGATTAGTGGAGTGCAAAGGTAGGGATATTACAATGATATCCAAAAAAATTTCAGATAAAAAATCATCACCGTACTGAAGAGGCCCTATAGACGGGCCTCTTCAGCGAATATTTTTATGCAGATACCGGCATACGGATGATAATTTTTCCCTGAGTAGCGCCTTTTTGCTGTGCGGCGAAGGCGGCTTTCATATCGGTAAACTCAAAGATACCGGCAATTTTAGTGACGATGCTGCCATTGTGCAACAGCTCTGCGATAGCATCAATAGCGCGTTCTTCGTTGGTGACCATTTTAAAAGCTGCGTTGAGGCCCTGCTCCTGATAGCGCTGCTGCTCTGCTTTACTGAGGCTGGAAGGCAGGTAGATCAAAGGTGCGCCAGCCTTCAGGTGACGGGCAAACCATGGGGCGGCATTACGGCCACCGGCGTCGAGGACGAGGTCCAGCTGCAGCGGTGCGGCGGTTTCCGCGTCGAAGGAAGCATATTCCAACACTTCATCGGCGCCCAGTTCCGTTGCCAGGGCGGCGTTGGCCGGATTGGTCAGGGCGATGACATATGCTCCCAGATGTTTGGCTATCTGCACGGCATAGTGGCCTACGCCGCCGGTGGGGGCGGTGATCAGGATACGGTCTCCCGGCTTAACGGTATAATGCTGCACGAGGCACTGCCAGGCGGTGATAGCGGCCAATGTGGCGCCGGCGGCGGCGTCAAAGCTTACCTGCGCGGGCTTCCGTGCAAGGTGCGAGGCGGGTGCGGCTACATATTCGGCATAAGCTTTACCGTGACCGGGAAAACGGACCATCCCAAATACTTCATCGCCGACTTTAAATTTGGTGACATCGCTGCCCACGGCAGTGACTACCCCGGCGATATCCCAGCCCAGGATAATAGGGGATACGCCGTCAAATACGCCGGCTGCGCTGCCACGTATCTTCTCCCCGTCACGGACAATGGTATAGTCCTCCAGTGTCTTTACATCTACAGGATTGATGGCCAGCGCGTGGGTCTTCACCAGCACTTCATCGGCGGCAATATCGGGGATAGCTGTTTCCGTTACTGTCAGTGGGGACGCAGGGTCCAGTTGTTCTAATATGATAGCTTTCATCTTTCGGTGATTTTTTGTGCTGACAAAGGTAGCAGGCCTGCTACGGCCGGAGTGGTAAACAAAAAGGGAAGAACGGTAACGAGATGGGATACCCCTGACAGGTCAACTATCAAATATGTAACTTAGCGGTATGGAAAAAGCACACTCACCTTTCAGCGTCAGCATAGAAACACTGGACCATTGGGAGAAACGGAATCGGCGGAACAACTTTTTTGAACTGGTCTATATCATCGAAGGGAAAGGAGCACAATGCGTCAACTATAATCATATCTCCTACCGGGAAGGCAGTATATTCCTGCTGCCGGCATCGGACTGCCATACTTATACCATCACGGAAGAAACCACGTTCCTGTTCATCCGCTTTACGGCGACTTATTTCTCCAGTGATGAAGATTGTGTGATCGACTTCGGTAAATGGTTCTGCCGGCTCAATTTTATCATTGGCAATTACAACCGGCTGCCCGGAGAACTCATCAGCGACGCGGTAGACAAACAACACCTCGTACAGCTGTTACAGTTACTGATGGTAGAAACCAAACGCAACGATCCGCATACACGCCGTATCATGCAGAGCACCATGGTCACCGTACTGGAACTGATTGCCCGCAATGTGGCAGCGGTAATATCGCCACAGGCCATGTACGAAGAGAAAAAATTTGCGGACATGCTGCTGCATATCCACTACCACCTGCTGGATGAAGAAATGATCTCCCCACAGTATCTGGCGGAACGCTTCCATATCTCCGCCACTTATTTCAGCGAATATTTCAAACGCAACGCCAACGAGACTTATCAGGAATTCGTGCTTCGGTCAAAACTAAAACTGGCGGAAGCCAAGGCGCTGTACACTGATATTCCCTTTAAGGAAATAGCGTACGACCTTGGCTTCACCGACAGCAGTCATCTCAATAAAATGATGAAACGTTTTTATAACAAAGGCATGTCTGCCATCCGCAAAAGTGCTATAGCCGCCCCTTTGGTTTGATTTGTTCATATTCCACCACGCCGGTACGTTGGGCCCATTCAAAATAAGCGGCCGACAACTCATTGACCAGCTGCGGATTTTTGGCGGCCAGATCATTGGTTTCCCCGCGGTCTTCTTCAATATTGTACAACTCCCACCGGTACTGCGGATAGATGGACACCAACTTCCATTTACCTTTACGCACGGCGCGGTTACCAGCTCTTTCCCAGAATACAGGCTCCTCGCGGCGCAGTTCTTCTCCCCGGAAAAAGAGCCCTGTCAGGCTCCGGCCGGGTAACGGATTCGGCTGTACGCCTTTGTACTGCTGCGGATACCGGGCACCGGCCACCTCATAGAACGTAGGCGCCAGATCTATCAGATGTGCTGTACCACGGGCAATGCTGCCTCCTTTGATTTTAGCAGGGTACCAGGCAATCAGCGGGGAACTGATACCGCCTTCATACATGAAATTCTTAAATGCACGGAAAGGCGTATTGGACACATACGACCAGTTTTTGCCCTGCGACTCAAATGAGCCGGCGGTGCCTACCGGCCCCGCATTGCGGGCGGCACGTTTACCACCCCAGTGCGCCACGTCTTCTGCCGGAGCGCCGTTGTCAGAAATAAATACGATCAGGGTGTTATCATCTTTTTTCAACGCCTTCAGTTTATCCAGCACTTTACCTACGCCCTGGTCCATGCGGTCTACCATAGCGGCATACACTTCCATCTTGGCTTTCCACAGTTGTTTTTCATCGTAGGTGAGGCTATTCCACTCCGGCACTTCCGCATCACGGGCGGCGATGGTCTGCCGGGCATCGAGGAGGCCCAGCTGCTGCTGTCTTGCCAGCCGTTCGTTGCGCAGCGAATCCCAGCCAATATCATAGCGGCCTTTGTATTTGGCAATATCTTCCGGAAGCGCCTGCAGCGGCCAGTGGGGCGCATTAAAAGCCAGATACAGGAAAAAGGGTTTGTTGCTTTTGCTTTGTTCGTCGAGGTATTTCACTGCATGTGCTGCAATCTCATCGGTGAAGTAGTAGCTGTTATCTGCCGGATGCAGGCGCTGATTGTTTTCTACGAGCACCACCGGATATTCCGTTCCGAAGAGCGGCATCGGCTTGGCATCAAAGTAATCAGCGCCGCCGCCGATCACACCGTAATATCGCTCAAAGCCACGCTGATTGGGCCACGCGAGACTATCATTACCGACATGCCATTTGCCGGACATCAGCGTATTATAGCCTGCCGTTTTCAGCACCTCGGCCAGCGTCAGTGACGCTTTGTTCAGAAACCCCTGATAAGCCGGTAGCCCGAGGTTGACATCGAAATAACCCACCCCGGCTTTATGTTGATATTGTCCGGTCATCAAAGAAGCCCGCGTAGGCGCACAAATGGAGTTATTGTAAAACTCCTTCAGCCGCAGCCCTTCTTTGGCGAGGCGGTCCAGATTGGGTGTGTGGATCTCCGAACCATAAGCCCCGAGATCGGAGTAGCCCATATCATCTACCAGGATGAGGATAATATTGGGTTGTTTCGTTTGCGCATGTACGTTATCAACTGCCAACAGCTGCGCGACAGCTGCCAGTGCTATCCATATATTTTTCATGTTTGACACTTTTTTTGGATGATGACCTTATTGTTTTCTGCCTGCCGGCGATGGGGAACCGCCTCCGGTAGGACCGGCAAACCCGGCAGGGCCAACGGGTTTGATCTTATCATAATCCACCACGTTATTGTTTTTGGCCCACACGTCATAGGCGGCCGACAGCTCTTTCACCACTTGCGGCTGCTGCGCAGCGAGGTCGTTGGTTTCGCCACGGTCCCGGTCCATATCATACAGTTCCCATTGTTTGGATGGATACGATGATATCAGCTTCCATTTGCCTTTACGGACGGCCCTGTTGCCTGCCCGCTCCCAGAACAAAGGCACGGCCCTGTCTATCTCCCGAAGGGAAAAAAACAACGGCGCCAAACTCACTCCCTGCAACGGGTTAGTGGTAATATGATGATAGGTAGCGGGATAAGCGGCGCCAGCTATCTCATAGAAAGTAGGCGCCAGATCTATCAGGTGTGCCGTACCACGGGCAATACCGCCGCCTTTTATTTTGGCAGGAAACCAGGCGATCAACGGAGAACTGATACCCCCTTCATAAGCGCTGGCTTTGTAAGAACGGAAAGGAGAATTGGACACATGCGCCCAGCTTTGTTCCTGATAATCATAAGAACCAGCAGAACCAATAGGGCCGGAGCTGCGTTGCCGTTTTCTCCCGGCTGGGATAAATCCGCCCTGGGCGCCATTGTCAGAGATAAACACGATCAACGTATTATCATCTTTCTTCAACGCTTTCAGTTTATCGAGAATCTTGCCAATACCCTGGTCCATGCGGTCTATCATGGCCGCATACACCTCCATCTTTTTCTCCCACAGCTTTTTCTCATCATAGGTAAGGCTTTCCCAGCCGGGCACTTCAGGGTCCGGAGCGATGGTAGCATCAGCTTTGATCAGTCCCAGCTTCTTTTGTCGCGCGATACGTTCGTTGCGCAGCGAGTCCCAGCCAATAGCGTAACGGCCTTTGTATTTGGCAATATCTTCCGGGAGCGCCTGCAAGGGCCAGTGCGGCGCATTGTAGGCCACGTACAGAAAAAACGGTTTGTTGGTATGACTTTGCTCTTCGAGAAATTTTACTGCATGGCCTGCAATTTCATCTGTCAGGTAATGACCCGGCTCCAGATTAAAGCGCTGGTTATTTTCCACGAGAGGCACCGGCGGCACTTTATCGGTATAATTACCAATATCAAAATAATTGCTGGCGCCGCCGATGAAACCAAAGAACCGGTCGAAACCGCGCTGATTGGGCCAATAGATGCTATCATCGCCTACATGCCATTTGCCCGACATCAGGGTACTGTAACCGGCTTGTTGCAACACCTCCGCCAACGTCAGCGATTCCCGGTTGAGGTATCCCTGATAAGCCGGCAAACCAAGATTGACGTTAAAGAAACCAATGCCCGCTTTGTGGTTGGATTGCCCGGTCAACAGGGACGCGCGGGTAGGCGCGCAGATGGAGTTGTTGTAAAACTCCTGTAGCCGCAGCCCTTCGGCTGCCAGCCGCGACAGATTAGGCGTTTGTATTTCTCCGCCATAAGGCGCAATATCGGAGTAACCCATATCATCCACCATAATCAGGATGATGTTAGGCTGCTGTTTCTGCTGCGCCATGCTCCAGCTGAAACAGCCGAGCAAAGCCAGGGTGGTGAGCATCTTTTTCATCAGATATACTTTAAATGCGGTATCAATAATTAACCCACAACGGGTCTTGTTTCAGTTTAGGATTGAGATTCAGCTCCCGCTGCGGTGTCGGGAAGTGGATATGCCTGGGCGCCGCCAGTGTTTTACCGGCAGCTTTCAGCACTTTCACGTAGTAGTCCGGACCGCGTCTTACCAGATCAAACCAGCGCTGGTATTCATATACGAACTCTTTTCTTCTTTCCTGAAACAGGGAATCACGGAAATTATCGGTACTCAAACCGGGCGCTACATCCTGCAAACGTGCGATGCCAGATCGTTGCCTGACGGCATCTATGGCCTGATAAGCTTCTGTAGAAGGCCCATTCAGCTCATTGAGGGCTTCCGCATAAATGAGTAACACCTCCGCATAGCGGATAATAGGAAGGTTTTTGGAAGACTCTCCCTGATTGCCCACCACCGCAGCATCGTAGTATTTATTGAAATGTGGTTCAAACGTGTAAAGCTTCCCATCGGTAGGGCTGACCATCTGTGTAACGAAGGTGACCGCTTTACGGGCATCCCCTTCGGCGAAGCTTTCGTATAGCCCTCCCTGTTTGTGCAGGGCATCGGCGTAATCGCCGTTAATACCGGGCACCTCGTTAGGGGCGGAGCGACTGGCCAGGCTGTTGCCCTGATAGCCGGAATTGCCCAGAAACTGCGCAGAAAAAATATGTTCAATGCCATTCTTCTTACCTACATTAAACACGTCCGCGAAATTCTCAAACAGGCCATACCAGTGGCTGTCGATCACTTCTTTACTTTTAGCGGCCGCTTGGGCCCAGTCTTTCCGGGTGAGGTACACTTTTGCCAGCAGGCTCTTAGCCGCGCCGGCGGTGGCCCTGCCGATATCGTTGGCGCCATACTCACCCGGAGCAGGAAGATTCTCAGCAGCAGTGAGGTCGCTGATAACCTGGGCATATACATCTGCTTCCGGCGCCTTCTCTACATACAACGCATCCGGCGACAGGGAGGCCGGTTCATGCAATACTAACGGCACCGCACCAAACCATCTTACCAGATTAAAATAATGCAACGCACGCAGGAACTTTGCTTCGTTGATCAACCGTGTGCGGATGGTTTCAGAGATGTTCTCTTTTTTTATCAGCGCTATCCGATCGATAGCGATATTGGACACATTGATGGCGTCATAACTCTGCTTCCACAACTGTTCCATCCGGTCGTTGGAGGCATCGTGCGTGAGGCCTGAAATAGCTCGTACGTGGGCATTACGTGCCCGGGGCCCTGCTTCGTAATCATCCGTGGCCATTTCCACGCCTATCTGAAAGAGGCTATTATAAAGCGACTGCCCGGTCTCGTATAACTTACGGTAAGCTGCCGTCACAGCTGCATTGGCCTCGGCTTCGTTTTGGTAAAAATTATCGGTGATCAGCACTGACTCCGGATGTTCATCCAGTTTGGAGCAGGAAGCTCCCAGCAGCACCAGTAACACACTATATCGTAAAAATGCTTTTTTCATACATTCATTTTTTGGGAGATGAATAACGACTACAGGGTAACGCGTACGCCTGCACTGACCGTCCGTGATACCGGATAGATACCAAGGTCTGTTCCGGGTGATACGTTATTGCCGGAGCTGACTTCAGGATCGAAGCCGGTGTAGGAAGTCCATGTCAGCAGGTTCTGGGCAGATACGAACACATTGACCGCTGATATTTTTCCGATGACTGACCGGGGCAAGGTGTAGCCCAATGAGACATTCTTCACCCGCAGAAATGAACCGCTTTCGATGAAGCGGTCGGAGAATACCGGCGCGGGGTCCAGCTTGGCGCGGGGCATGGTATGACTGGGATTGGCCGGTGTCCAGCGGTCGAGAGCGGAAGCGGCCGCATTTTGCTGGCCGGTAAACAGCTCCAGCGACTGCCGGTTGGAGTTCAGGATGCTGTTACCATAGGAGCCTTGCAGGAACACAGAGAGTGAAAACCCTTTCCAGGAGAAGTTATTGCCCAGGCCGAGGATAAAATCCGGTTGCGCATTGCCAATAATCGCACGGTCGTTGGCGGTAGTAAAAACGCCGTCGCCGTTGATGTCTTTATATAGCCGGTCACCTGCTTTGGGAACAGCATTGCCGGTATACTTCCCTTTAGTCGCTTCCTCTCCGGCCTGCAGGATGCCATCTGTGACCGTGCCGTAGAAGCTGCCCAGCGGTTTACCTACCTGGATGATGTAACTGCCGCTGATATAGGATTGTGCGCCATTACCGATTTTCAGCACCTCGTTGCGGTTAAAGGAGATATTAAAATCAGTGTTCCAGGTGAAGGCTCCGGTAAAGTTGCGGCTGCTAAGGCTCAGCTCTATGCCTTTATTGAGCACTGAACCAAAGTTCTGTAAAGAAGAAGCCTGTCCGGAGGTCCAGGGAATTTCCACATTCAACAGCAGGTTGGTTGTCTTCTTATAGTAAGCATCCACGGTAAACAACAAACGGCTATTGAGGAAAGCCGCATCCAGACCAGCATTATACTGATAGGTTTTCTCCCATCCCAGCTGATCGTTTGCCAAACGGGAAGGAGCGAAACCAGTGGCCATATTTTTCCCGAAGAGATAGTTCAGGCTATACAACGTAGCGAGCGACTGGTACTCCCCGATTTCCAGGTTACCGGTGGTGCCGAAGCTGGCACGTAGTTTCAGGTCATTCACCACATGGGAGGCCTCTTTGAAAAACGGCTCACTGCTGATGCGCCATGAAGCCGCGGCAGAAGGGAAATAGCCCCACTTATTGCCTTTCCCAAAACGGGAAGAGCCATCTGCCCTGATGCTGGCCGTGAAGTAATAGCGGCTGTTGTAGTTGTAGTTAACACGGGCCAGGTAAGAATGCAACACCCAGTTGGTGGCATCGGCAAAGGGTCGCACCAGTGTGGCGCCACTTTGTAAACTGTTGTAGGTCAGGTCGTCGGTAACAAAATTCTGTGCGCCGGCTCTCACAATCTCGCTTTTAAATTCCTGTTGTGTAAAGCCCGCCAGCACATCAAAAGTATGTTTAGCAATATTACGTGTGTACGTCACCGTGTTTTCATTCAGCCAGGAGTAGGCGTTATACGTGCCGCGGGCAGCGCTCCCCTTGGTTAGTATCCCTTCGTAGATGGTGGACGGGATATAATTTTTTTCGGTGGTATTGTTCACATCGGCGCCCAGCAGCACTTTCACATTCAGGCCATCGAGGATATTATATTCTGCAAACGCCGTTCCCAGCAGGCGATTGGTGGTGGATTTATTCACCTGCTCGTTGATCGTGGCCACCGGATTGGCGAAAATATTTTCAAAAGGGTTACGCAGCGTATAGCTGCCATTAGGCTCATAGATAGTGGCAGTAGGCGGCATTGATAACAACGAGGTGATAAATCCGGATGGCGCCACATTAGCATCTGACTTATTAACAGACAGGCTGGCGCTCACTTTCAGCTTATCTAACGGCTGCGCATCTACGTTAGCCCGGATACCCAGCCTGGTAAAATCCGTGTGTTTGATAATCCCCTGTTGATCGAAGTAGTTGCCGGAGAGCAGGTAGCGGGTTTTGGCGTTGCCACCGCTGACAGACAGCTGGTGGTTCTGCACCGGCGCCGTACGGAACACCGCATCCTGCCAGTCGGTGCCTTTACCCAGCTGGCTGATCTGGTCTGGCGACAGGTACTGGTTCGGCCCTTTCGACGGATTAGCGTCATATAACGCCTCGTTGCGCAAGATGGCGAAGTCGTGTGCATCCAGCAGGTCTATTTTCTTCCGGAGTGATTGCACGCCGTAAGAGCCTTCATAGTTCAGTGTGTTCCTCTCTGCTTTGCCTTTGCGGGTAGTGACGATCACCACGCCGTTAGCGCCGCGGGAGCCATAGATGGCCGTAGCCGAGGCATCTTTCAGGATATCGATGCTCTCTATGTCAGCAGGGTTGATACTGGCCAGCGGGTTCACCGGTGCGCCCGTAAGGATGCCGGGGCTGGCGGTACTGTTGTAGATAGGAAAACCATCGATGACATACAGCGGTTCATTACCGCCCTGGATGGAGCTGCCACCGCGGACGCGGATGCTGACACCGCCGCCGGGCTGCCCCGACGTCTGCGTTACCTGCACACCAGGAATGGCGCCCTTTAAGGCCTGATCAAAAGAGCTGACCGGCTGCTTCAGCAGCGGACCGGAAACAGATGCGATAGCGCCGGTGAGGTCACTTTTTTTCTGTGTACCATAGCCTACTACCACCACATCGTTCAACTGGCTCTGTATCGCTTCCAATGGAATCTCAATGTGGCCGCCGGTGGCAGTTACTTCTATTTTGCGATAGCCGATGTAACTGATGATCAGCGTGTAGGGAAATTTCTGTCCGGTAACGAATACAAATCGTCCTTCCGCATCTGTAGAGACACCGTGAGTAGTGCCTTTGATATTGACTATCGCGCCGGGCAACGGCTCATGGGTGCGGGCATCTACCACACGCCCCGTCAGATGCGAATTGATCAGCGGCGTGGTGGGTACCTGCGCCACTACCAGCAGCGGCAGGAGATAAAGCATGGATAGCCCTATCCATGCCAGTATGTTTTTTCGTAACATTCTTTGCATGTTTTAAAGTTTGGACCGCCCACTGCCAGTATAGTTGGCAGCAGGACATAACAAGGCCTGCCCGGAGAAACGGGCTTCTCAGAGAAATGATAAAAGGGAAAGCGTCGGAAAGCTGTTACCGTCTACAACAGCATACGAAACAGCACCGCGCTCCGCATGTACGGTTAAAGTTGTCAGTGGTTGACATCTACTTAAAGTTTAGTATTGAAGAATAAGTTGCCCCGCCACACTGCTGCCGGTAGTTTTATCGGGTGGTGCTAAAAACTACACAAGGCCGGTTCTGCTGTATATAGATTGGTTTTACAGTGTGCGCTGATATGACAACGGCGTAAAAGTAATACTATTTTTTTTAGTACACAATATTTGTAGACTATTCGTTGCAAGATTTTTTTTATCCAGTGGAGATACATTACCCACAAACGAAAAGAGCCGGGTTTTAACCCGGCTCTTTTCGTTGCTATCAGAATTTAAGACTGACGCTACCCGTGAAACGTGCCGGGTTTTGTGGCGTTAGCCGCACCGACCAGGCTTTTTCACTGGTCAGGTTGTCTACCTTGGCGCCTACACGAATTTTGCCGTAGTCATAAAACAGGGCTGCATTCAGGATGGTATACGACGGGATGATCACCTTGGCGGTCTGGGTATTGGTTTGGTAAGAAGCACTGCCCGCATTGCCGCCGAAACCAATGCCGAGGCCTTTCAGTGTACCCTGGGGAAAACGGTAACTGGCCCAGAAATTCAGCATTTTATCGGGTCCGGACAGCGCAGGACGCAGTCCCTCAACTGACTTATCTGCTTTCGTGTATTTACTGTCGTTATAAGCATATCCTGCCACAATATTCAGCCCCGTTACCGGTGCAGCGGTCACTTCCACCTCCACACCTTTGCTTTGCTGCGTACCATCCTGGATAGAATAGTTCACGTCATTGGGATCCGTACGTAAAACGTTTTTAACGCGGATATCGTAGTAGCTGACCGTGCCTACCAGCTTGTGGTCCAGCACATCTGCCTTTACGCCGTATTCCAGCTGATTGCCCTGCTCCGGCTTAAATGAATTGCCCTGTGCATCTGAACCGCTTTTGTTGAGGAAGCCATTCATATAGTTACCAAACAGCGATACCCTGTCTTTCACCACCTGATATACGAGGCCTAACTTGGGAGACAGGGACGTCTGACCATAAGCGCCATTGGTAACGCCGGTAGTGATGTTATACACGCCCTGGTTCTCGTAGCGGTCCAGCCGCAGACTTAACATGGCCATGAGACGGTCCGTAAAATTGATGACGTTGGAAGCATATACAGCGTAGGTATTATCGCCGTTGTTCTCCCGGCGGGGCGTACCGTTGGGCACTAACGCATCAATATCTGCACGGGTAATTTTGTAGCTGTTACCCGGGTTGATAAAGTTTACCGTAGGTCCGTTAACGGAAACACGGTCAAATGAGTTGGCGTTGTTGTAGTAGTCCAGTCCCACCACCAGGCGGTTCCGGAAAGGCCCCAGTTTAAAGTCACCGATGAAGTTCTGTTGAATATCTGTGGCGATAAAAGCCGTGTAGCCCACCATCACCTGCGCACGCAACGTAGAATCCGAGCGGCCGTTCAGTGCTGTGATATAGCCGTCGATAGAAGAGCGGGCACGGGAGAGGATCGTCTGGGAGGTCCAGTTAGCAGATATTTTATAGTTCAACTGTGCAAAGATGTTCATCATCTGCGTTTGATACGCGATGTCATTGCCCAGGAACATGCGGTTATAAGGAAAACCCATATCAGCGATGGACTGCGTTTTATTACTGCCGTTATAAGGATTGAAACGCACGACTGAAGTACCTTTGGCCTGACCAAACTCCACATCGAGCAACAACGACAGCTTATCGGTGATCTGATACGAGAAGCTGGGGGCGAGGCTCAGGCTGCGGGTAAAGCCCATGTCCTGAAAGCTCTGCTCAAATGTGGTAGCCCCATTCAAGCGGAACAGCATTGTTTTATCTTTATTCACCGGTGTATTCACATCTACCGTCAACCGGTTAAAGTTCCAGTTACCGCCATAGTAGGCCACTTCACCACCGAAACCGTTATAAGGCTTTTTAGTAACACGGTTATACAACCCACCGTAACTGCTGGACACATTGGTGCCAAACAACGTGGCAGACGGGCCTTTGATAGCTTCCACCCTTTCCAGGTTGGCTGGGTCGATCGTTGAAAAGGCAGCGCCGGCAACGCCATTTCTGGCGTTAGGCTCTGTTTCAAAGCCGCGGGAGCGGAAGGTGACACGACCCTGATTGGCCAGCATCGGGATACCGGCGCCGGGCACATTACGGGAAATACTACCAAGGTCCAATGCCATCTGTTCTTCTATCAATGCTTTAGGTACAATATTGTATACCTGCGGATTTTCCAGGTTTTTCAGGGGCAGGCGGCTGATATAAATACTCTCTTTATGGGAGAACTTATTCACGTTACCCACCACCCTCACTTCCTGCAAGGCCTGTATATTTTCTTTGCTAAGCTGATAATCCAGGATGGTTGACTGTCCCGCGGTGATGGTCACCGTAAAATCCTTTTCGGTAGCACCCAACATCTGTATACGCAGTGTGTATGTCCCCGGTGTGATGCCGCTGATCTGGTATTCTCCTGCGCTGTTGGTCAGCGTTCCTTTCTGCAACACCGGTAATGACACCGATACCAGTTCCAGTGGCTGATGCTCCAGCGAAGTAATTTTCCCCGACAAGGTCCCTGTTGTTTCCTGCCGGGCTGCCACCCACAAAGGCAGCAGCATCCATATCCCCCATATCATCCGCTTCAACGTTGTGCTCATGCAATAAATTTTTGCAAAGGTAGAAGCAGGCATACGGAATGATTTACGAATTCAGGAATAATAAAGGCCGGTATTTGCGCATTCAGGAATTTTGAGAGCAATCCGGCCACAATTGCTTTGTGGCCGGATGAGCGGTTACCATTATACAAAAGCGCTGTTGCGCACTTCCACTACCGCGTAGTATTTTTTTCTGCCGGAAAGCTGCCAGGTAAAACTCTCTCCCTGCTGTAATCCCATGAGGGCCAGTCCAAACAGCGACAGGGCAGATATGCCACCATTCAGTTCATCGGCTTCGTCCGGCGGCATCAGCCTGTATTCCAGGTTAATGCGGTTCACCGTATCCCGGATAATAACGGTGGAGTATAAACGCGAGGCGCTGTTGGGGAAATCATCTGTGGGCAGTATACTGGCTGTTTTGATTTTTTCCAGCTGTTGCTGTTGTATCTGTTTATCGTACATCAGCGGCGGATCGCTCTTCTTCAGATGGTTGAGCAGCAGTTCATAATCTTTCTCCAGTAATAACAAAGGTGCTTTATGAGTAGTCATTATCATGTCGTATTTTTTTTCAGACAATAGGCTGCCTGTTGCCATCGTCGACGGTGGCAGGCAGCAATAGCTATCCGGCAGCTGGTGACGGAATCACCAGCTGCCGCTCTCAGATAATCCCCGTTCCGTCAATAACACACGGAGCGGGGATTACTTATTGAAGTCTTTAAAGTTTGAAAAGAAATACAGTCTGCCACCAGCAAAAGGCGTAACGCCCGCCAGCTGAAGAAGATTGGCAGAAGAAAAGAAAATGAATATGGAGAAAAGATTTTTCACGCAGCCTAAAGGTACTAAAAATAGTGGAGCGCAGCCTCTCCGATGCGTATGAATACACAAACAACGAAGGCGATCAGCCTAACTTTTTGGTCATTAACGTCTCTTCAAAGCCCACGCCATAATGGTAAACAGTGAAGTCCTTTACTTTCTCCCAGCCATTTTTGTAATAGAAGGCCAGTCCTGCAGGAGATGCAGCTAATTGTAACGTTTCTATGCCACGCGTACGCGCATAATTTTCCAAATGCGACATTAATTGTTTTCCTATTCCCTGATTCACCTGCTGAAGCCGTGTATAAAAGCCTACTACAAAATCGCCGTCCAGCGCAACAGTACCCACCATTTCACCATTTGCTTCCGCACAGAAAATCGTTTGTTGACGTATTTTTTCAGCCATGGTCTGTTCCGAATAATATTTAATGAAAATGTCCCACTGTTCTCTGCTGTAATGAGGTTTTAGCAAGGCTTCTGCGTTTTCGCAGATTAAATCGCTTAATTGTTTTGAGTCGAGGGGTGAAGCTGCTCTGATAATAATTGATTCCATGCGAAACTATTTAATGATAAATTACCTTACATTTAAATAGATAACCCAGTCATTTGAAGGGCGCTCTGTTAAAGTATAACAAAATTGATCTATTTCCTATGCAAAACTTACTTGAATATTATAACAACGAGACTCCTGGAAGATTGCTATCGAAACTTATCAATTCTCAGGAATTGAAAACATGTTTCAGCGAGTATGAAATCCTGGACGAGTCTGACAGGGCCATTATATTAGAAAAGATAAAAAGTATCATTAATGAAGATATAGCAGATTTGCCGCTCCTCTTGCGGGGCATGAAAAAATCGACTTTAAAAGCCAAACTGGCGGATAAACTAAATTCTAATGATAGCTTATACGACGGATTGTTTTTGGTCGGCGAAAAGGCAAAAAACTTTCTCTGCAAACCTGATGAAATACCACATCCCTTAAAACATATTAATGCCACCGATGTCAATGTAGCAAGCTGGATATTTGATTCTTATTCGGAGCTGGGTGGGAATCCTCCGGTTGATTTAAAATATTTCAGAGAATCTGCCAATAAAAAAGCCTTCTGTAACGCCCTAACCGAAAATTCACTTTTTTTTGACTATTATTTATTTGGGTTACATACCGAAAACAGTAGCAGATTGGTGAATTTTGTATCAACTACCTTATCCCCTGCAATAGCATTAAATAATACAACTAAAGATAATCTGGTAATTTTTCTCTGGCTTCCTAAAAACTTCACGCTATATATGAATGCCGGAAAGCTCAAAACCTATGAAAAGGCTATTATTGAAAAAAAACTTCCCGTGATTAAGGATAGCTTTTTCCCTCATGAAAAGGAATTTAGCATTAAAGGATTCATTCCCCCTCACTACATTCTTTGCGTGCATGATGTTGGCGAAAATAAACTTGTTTTAAATCCTGCTCTTTTAGTGGAGAAAGCTGATTGGATCGAGGATGGCCTTAATGTGAACCAGGAAAGATTTCAGGATTTTATCAAAACAACGGCGTATCTCCGCTTTCTTCAGTTAACCAATAATTTATCCTTTGCTGAAAAGAAGGCTTAATCCCCCCAATATAGAAGGCCTTTTCGTCTTTATTATTAACGTTTAACAGCAACTTATACTTACCTTTTTTCAATTGAGTCCTCAGTGCGCACGCAATTGAAAAGTCCGATAAACTGGTTGAACCTTTTCAAGCTAAGCTGCCAAAAGCAAAACAGCGATACAAGTTCTTTTCGAACTTCTATCGCTGTTTTGTACTATGTGGGAGTCAATATCTACTTCCGAAACCAGTTAAAATAAAAAAGCCTTCAAACTATGTTTAAAGGCTTTTTTCCGCGGTGAGGGAGGGATTCGAACCCTCGGTACAGGTTTAAGCCCGTACGACGGTTTAGCAAACCGTTCCTTTCGGCCACTCAGGCACCTCACCAGTTCCTCTGTGAAGGGGTTGCAAAAATAGGAAAAGTTTTATATTCTCCAAAAGCAATTTAAATTTTTTCGAAAATTTTCTTTGACGTTGTGAACATCTATCAGCGAAACGCTTTACTGTAAAGCATTACAGGGCATTACCTTCAAAAGCAACGCTATACTTTTTTGTGTTTCATACCACCATTAGCAGCAGTATGATTGTTTATAAACGGGAAAACGATGTTAAAAATGCATATAAATTTTTATAAATATATCATAAACAATAATGCCGCTCCGGAGTGGAGCGGCATTATTCAAATAGGTTAGGGGTGGCCATTACATAGCGGCCAACTGTACTTTTTGCTGTAGTTCAATGACGCTATCGCGGAAATTGTTATCAGTATCCATCAGGTCTTTAACGGTCTGACAGCTGTGGATCACGGTAGTATGGTCCCTGCCGCCGAAATGTTCACCGATGGTTTTCAGGGAATTTTTTGTGAATGACTTAGCCAGGTACATGGTTATCTGTCTCGCCTGTACGATTTCGCGTTTGCGTGTTTTCTGCAACAGTTTATCGTAAGGCACGTCGAAGTATTCGCAGACCATTTTCTGGATACTTTCGATGGTAATTTCTTTGGAAGAAGTTTTAACGAAAGACTTCAGTACACGTTTAGCCAGTTCGAGGTCAATCTCTTTGCGGTTCAGGGAAGACTGTGCCAGCAGGGAGATGAGTGCTCCTTCCAGTTCACGTACGTTTGTTTGTATGTTATAGGCCACATACTTCACTACTTCTTTCGGCATTTCCAGTCCGTCGTTTCTCATTTTGAGTTCCAGAATTTCCATTCTGGTTTCAAAGTCCGGTATCTGGATATCCGCGCTGAGGCCCCAGCGGAAGCGGCTCAGCAGTCGTTCCTGTACGCCATCGAGGTCTTTGGGGGCCTTATCCGACGTAAGGATCAGTTGTTTGCCTGATTGATGCAGATGGTTAAAGATCGCGAAGAACGCGTCCTGTGTTTTTTCTGCACGGGCAAAGAACTGGATGTCATCTACGATCAGTACATCTATCAGTTGATAGAAGTGAATGAAATCGTTGATGATATTATTCTTGGAGTGATCAATAAACTGGTTAATGAATTTCTCGGCACTCACATACAGTACGGCCTTATTCGGATGAATACGCTTCACTTCATTGCCCACCGCCTGTGCGAGGTGTGTCTTTCCCAGTCCAACGCCACCATAGATCACCAGTGGGTTGAAAGAGGTACCGCCTGGTTTTTCCGCGACCGTTTTTCCTGCCCGGCGCGCCACACGGTTACAATCTCCCTCTATATACGCATCAAACGTATAATTTGGATTGAGCTGAGAGTCGATCTGTACCCGTTTAATCCCCGGGATAACGAATGGGTTCTTTACCGGGTTATGTATGGTTAACGGAAAGTCTACCTCATTATCTTTCTGGGGCTTGGTGAACTGCGTGGGCATATTCACAGTTCTGGGATGTTGGTGTGGTGTACCGTTCTCCACTACAATGCGGTATTCCAACCGGGCTTCTTTACCTAATTCTCTTTTTATAGTTTTCCCTAACAATCCCACATAATGCTCTTCAAGGTATTCATAAAAGAATTGGCTGGGGACCTGGATGGTTAAAACATTGTTTTCAAGTTTAATGGGCTTAATAGGTTCAAACCAGGTTTTAAACGGCTGCCATTCCACAATATCCCTAATTATATTAAGACACCTTTCCCAAACTTGTTCGCAAGTTTTATTCATTGAGATAAAATAAATTAGTTGTTTCTTAATTAAGGATGCTGCTTAGTTCTCGAATTTTAGAAATCTCCCAACGCAGGATGTTGAAAAATTTTCAGACAGGACGACGAATATCTGTAGAAAATGTTGAAAAAAAAAATTTATCTACCCTTGTTTATATTCTGCTGACAACAGTGTGTTGATACTGCGCCATGCCCTGCTGCCAGTGCTTTACAGCACTAACGTTACACGGATTTCAGTACTATAAACTCCGTTGATTAGCAGCATCTTTGTCTTTCTCATTGTCCTTTTTATCATAAATATGGATATATAACTGATAAAATAATATCGCACCTCCTCATGGCAAAAAAAACGACCGCAGGAAAAGGGTGAGATATTCACAATTTTTTCTGCGAGGGTGCAAAACTATGTTAGTATCTCCATTTAAAAAAATGTGTTTCCAATTAGTTATTACCAGATAAATTGATTAGATATCCGCGCGCCCGGTTTAAATAAAAAATATTTGCACGCACTTGGCTGAATACCGTATCTTTGATGCTTCTGAATTTAAAAAATTTTTCTATGAGTTTTGAAATTACCGGAAAGCTGATTGTGAAGTACAACACGGTACAACGCAGCGAAACTTTTAAAACAAGAGAGTTCGTTATTGAGAAATCTGATGATATCAACGGCCGTGTGATTAACAACTATATCAAATTCCAGTCCGTACAGGACCGTACAGGTATTGTTGACCGGTTCAATGAAGGTGAAAACGTTAAAGTTTATTTCAATATCAAAGGCACCAGATGGGAAAAAGACGGCAAAGTCAACTACATCACCAACCTGGACGCATGGCGTATGGAATCTGTAATGGCAGCTCCTGCTCCCGGCGCAGACCCCATGCCTAACTACAACACTCCGCAGATGCCTGCTGCCGGCGATGGTGGCGACGATCTGCCATTTTAATGACCACACGGTCATGCTGAATGACGAGACGAATTTATTGCGAAGAGCTTAGCGTATAATGCTTCAAAACACATTATCCGCTAAGCTCTTCGTTATAAAGTCAAAGCTCAAAATTTATAATTCATAACTCTTTTTAGGATAACTCCCTAACTACGTTTATGCAACAACAAATCTCACTGAAGCTGACGCCTGCTGACGCAGCTCATCCTGCCCGCATTACTACACAGGCTGCTGCCACCCTCGGCGTAAAACCTGCTGCCATCACCGGATACCACCTGCTCAAACGCTCTATCGACGCACGTTCCAGACAACAGGTATATTTCATCCTCACCCTGCTCGTATTTGTCAATGAACCCTTCCATGAAAGGGTACATGCACATCCGGTCTACAAACCACTGCCCGCCAACGCACCCGCGGTCATCATCGCCGGTGCCGGCCCCGCCGGCCTCTTCGCAGCCCTGCGCCTCATTGAAGCCGGCATCAAACCCATCATCCTCGAAAGAGGCAAAGATGTACGCGCACGCCGCCGCGACCTCGCGGCCCTCAATAAAACCGGCATCGTCCACCCCGACTCCAACTACTGCTTCGGCGAAGGCGGCGCTGGTACCTACTCCGACGGTAAACTGTATACCCGCTCCAACAAAAGAGGCGATATCAACCGCATCCTCAACATATTCGTACACTTCGGCGCGGAAGAGAAAATCATGATCGACGCACACCCGCATATCGGTACCAACAAACTACCGCATATCATCACGGCCATGCGCGAACAGATCATCGCCGCCGGCGGAGAAGTACACTTCGAACAGAAAGTCAGCAGCCTTCAGCTACACAATGGCGCTATTACCGGCGTAGAAACCGCTGCAGGAGACACTTTCAGCGCACGACAAGTCATCCTCGCCACCGGCCACTCCGCCCGTGATATCTTCGTTATGCTCCACCGGCAAAACATACTGCTGGAAGCCAAACCCTTTGCCCTCGGCGTTCGTGTGGAACACCCACAGGAGCTGATCGACAGCGCCCAGTACCATTGCGACCTACGCGGCGAATACCTGCCACCAGCGAGCTACAGCCTCGTGGAACAAGTGGAAGGCCGCGGCGTATTCTCCTTCTGTATGTGCCCCGGCGGCATCATCGCGCCGGCCGCCACAGATCCCGGTGAACTGGTAGTCAACGGCTGGTCGCCCTCCAAACGCAACAACCCCTACGCTAACTCCGGTATGGTCGTTACCGTAGACGAATCCGACTTCGCTCCATTTGCCCACCACGGCCCACTCGCAGCCATGTATTATCAACAGGCGGTGGAACGGCAGGCCTTCCTCGCCGGCGGCGGCCACTTCGTGGCACCGGCACAACGGATGACCGACTTCGTAAAAGGCAAAGTATCAACGACACTGCCCGACTGCTCCTATCTGCCCGGCGTCAACAGCACCGACCTGCGCACCGTGCTGCCGGCAGCGGTACACCAACGCCTCGCCGGTGCCTTCAAAGCTTTCGGCCGTAAAATAAAAGGCTACTATACAGATAACGCCATCCTCGTGGCCACAGAATCACGTACATCCTCTCCCGTAAGGATACCGCGCGACAACGATACCCTGGAACATCCGCAACTGGCAGGCTTATACCCCTGCGGTGAAGGCGCCGGCTATGCCGGCGGGATCGTGTCCGCCGCCATGGACGGAGAACGCGTGGCCGCCATGATCGCCGACCGCCTTCAGGGATTATCATGATGAAAGGCATAGCATATTATTCACGAATAATTGCTAAATTTTCATCATGAATCTACTCGAAGTCAAAAATCTGAAAAAGCACTATGCCACCCACAAAGCCGTGGACGATATCAGCTTCGATATCCGGCAAGGCAGTATATTCGGTCTGCTCGGCCCCAACGGGGCCGGGAAAACCACCCTGCTACGCATGATCACCGGCATATTCTACCCCGACGAAGGCTCCATCCTGCTCAATGGCAAACCTTTCGAGCCACAGCGCGATACCCCGCTCATCGGCTATATGCCGGAAGAAAGAGGCCTGTACAAAAAAATGAAAGTAGGCGAGCAAACCCTCTACCTCGCACGCCTCAAAGGCCTCAGCGAAAAAGAAGCCACGGAGAAAATCAAAAAATGGTTCGATAAATTCGAAATCAACTCCTGGTGGAACAAACGCGTGGACGAACTCAGTAAAGGCATGCAACAAAAAGTGCAGTTCATCTCCACCATCATGCATGACCCTAAACTACTCATCCTCGACGAACCCTTCTCCGGCCTCGATCCGATCAACTCCAACCTGATCAAGCAGGAAATCTTTGACCTCGCCCAAAAAGGTACCACCATCATCTTCTCCACCCACCGCATGGAACAGGTGGAAGAAATATGCGACCACATCATGCTGGTCAACAAAGGCCATAAAATACTCGATGGCAGCGTCAAACAAATCAAACAGGACTTCAAGCAAGGCCTCTTCCGTATAGGGCTGGGCGTTGTACCCAACGCGGCACAGATGGCCACCTACCACTTCACCATCATCAACATACACGAAAATACCGTCACCGTAAAGATGAATGAAGACAGCTCCACCAACGATATCCTGCTACACTTCATCCATCAGAACATACCCGTTACCTATTTCGAGGAAATATTACCCTCCATCAACGAAGTATTTATCACCCAGGTACAACAAACGGAAAAAGCGCCTGTTGCCACAGCTGCGCAGCAACCTGCCTGATCACCCAGCACATCGACTATGAACAAGATATGGCTTATCATTAAAAGAGAATTCCTTACCCGCGTCCGCAAACGCTCCTTCCTGGTAGTAACACTACTGGTGCCGGTAGCATTTGCTGCTATGATCATTATCCCCATCCTCATGGCTGTCAGTGGCAGCGAAAGCAAACGCATCGCGGTCATCGATAAAAGCGGCATCTTCAACAACCAGCTGCCGGATAAAAGAGGCGTCTACTTCAAATACCTGCCAGACGCCAACCTCGACAGTCTCAAACGCCACTACGAAGCGGAAGACTATTCCGGTATCCTTTATATACCGGAGATTGATATCAATCGCCCTGCCGGACTGGAATACTACAGTAAAGGCCAGGCAGGCATCTCCCTGGAAACAGCGATCAACGGCGATATCAACAACGTGATCGAAAGAAAACGCATGGAGCTGGAAGGCATCGATAAATCCAAGCTGGACGCACTCCGCTCTAATATCTCCGTCGAATTCAAAAGCGGTAGCGATGAAAAGAAAGGCAATTCATGGGTGGCCTACGGCGTAGGCTATGCCAGCGGCTTCACCATCTATATCGTACTGCTGCTGTTCGGCACCTCCGTCATGCGCGGCGTGATGGAAGAGAAAGTGAACCGCATCGCCGAAGTGATGATCTCCAGCGTAAAACCTTTCCAGCTCATGATGGGCAAGATTGTAGGCATCGCCGCCGTGGGACTGTTACAGTTTCTCATATGGGGCGTGCTGATCAGCGTGATTTATGCCGTCATACCGCTATTCCTTTCCCCTGAAAGCATTCAGGCCGCCAGTCAGAGTAATATGATGGCGCAGGGCAACAATGCGGAGGCAGCTGAAGCTTTTCGCCGGGTAACAGACGTGGTGGACAGCATTAACTGGTCGTTGCTGTTATCCTGTTTTACATTTTATTTCCTCGGCGGTTATCTTTTCTACTCTTCCCTGTTTGCCGCTATCGGCAGCCTGGCCAATGAAGACGCCTCCGATGTGCAACAACTCACCTTTCCTATCACCGTACCGATCATTATCGGTATTATGATCATGATGAAGGCAGTGCAAGACCCAGGCAGCCAGCTGGCAGTATGGGGCAGCATTATTCCTTTCACCTCACCCATGGTGATGATGGCCCGTTTGCCTTATGGTGTGCCGGGAACGGTGCCTTACTGGCAACTGGCTTTATCTTTTACGTTATTGATCGCTGGTTTTATCGTGAATACGTGGGCAGCCGGAAAGATATACCGCACGGGCATCCTGCTCTATGGTAAAAAAATTACGTTGAAAGAAGCCCTAAAATGGGTGATAAAGTAGTTATTTAATCATTTTGATATTTGATTATTTAAAGTATGCCAGGCATACTTTAAATAATCAAATATCAAAATGATTAAATGATTAAATTGCCCAGCTGCTTCCGCACTGTCTGAAACTCATTCCAGATATCTTCCAGTACCGCTGCGGCGGGTTTAATATCGTGTATCAACGCGCTTACCTGGCCTATTTCCAGCTCTCCTTCTTCCAGGTTGCCTTCAAACATACCGGTTTTAGCGCGGGCGCGGCCCAGCAGCACCTTCAGCGCATCCGGCTCAGCGCCGCCATCTTCTGCGGTCTTCACCGCTTCGTAAAAATGATTTTTAATCAGTCGTACAGGCGTTAGTTTCTTCAGGCTCAGCATGGTATCGCCTTCTTTCGCGTTGACCACCGCCTGTTTGAAGTTAATATGGGAAGATGCTTCGGGGGTTGCCACAAAGCGGCTGCCTACCTGTACTCCGGAGGCTCCCAGCGCGAAGGCCGCTGCCATGGCCCTTCCGGAGCCGATGCCGCCTGCTGCGATCACCGGTATCTGCACTTTTTCGCAGACAGCCGGTATCAGTACCATGGTCGTCGTTTCTTCGCGACCGTTATGGCCACCCGCTTCAAAACCTTCTGCCACCACGGCATCTACGCCGGCAGCTTCGCTTTTCAGCGCAAAGGCGGAACTGGATACCACATGCACCACCTTTATGCCGGCAGCTTTCAAAATGGGTGTCCAGGTTTTGGGATTACCGGCAGACGTAAACACCACCTGTACTTTTTCTTCCAGGATGATGTTGATCAATTGCTCGATATCCGGATACAGCAAGGGTACGTTTACCCCAAAAGGTTTGTTGGTAGCTTCTTTACAGCGTTGGATATGATGCTTCAGTACATCGGGGTACATACTGCCTGCGCCAATAAGGCCCAGCCCGCCTGCATTACTCACTGCACTGGCTAAACGCCATCCGCTGGCCCATATCATGCCGGCTTGTACAATCGGGTATTGTATCCCGAATAAAGAGGAAATCCGGTTCATGTAACGAATATAATATCTTTAGCCCAGATCGATTTCTGTATTGTCGCCGATATTAAGGCTCTGGCTAAGGCCGCGGATATTGGCATCGCTGCCTATCAGCGATGATTTCAGCACCACTTCATACAGGTTACTGAAAGAACCGATAATAGAATCTTTCACGATGGAGTAGTTGATCACGGTATTGTCGCCCACGGCCACATTAGGGCCAATGATGGAGTTTTTGATGTTGCAGCCTTCTCCGATGCTCACAGGGGGTATGATGATGGTATTCTCATACGGCAATACCGGATTGTTGGCCGCTTTGTATTTTTTCAGCAGGATGGCATTGGTTTCCAACAGGGTGTCCTTACGGCCACAGTCGAACCAGTTGATCACTTTAAATGCATTAAACTGCACACCATGCTCAATCATGCATTCCAGCGCATCGGTCAGCTGAAACTCATCGTGCGACTTGATATGATTGTCGATGTTGGCCTGCAGGCATTCGTACAGCTGTGCGCTCTCCTTGATTTTATACAGTCCCACCAGCGCCAGATTCGATTTAGGGATTTGTGGTTTTTCCACCACCCGGGTGATCTTTCCGCCCTCGTCCAGTTCAGCCACGCCGAAGTTGCGCGGGTCATCCACTTTTTTCAATCCCAGTACAGAATAGGGAGAAGCGATCACTTCTTTGAAGTCGCATTCACAGATGGTATCACCCAGTACGATCAGCACTTCATCGTTAGCGACTACTTCACGGGTCAGCAGGATAGCATGACCGGTACCTTCACGGCTGTTTTGCTGCACAAAGTGACAGGTCAGCTGCGGATATTTCTTCTCAACGTAATGCTGTATTTTCTCACCCAGATAGCCTACCACAAAAACAAATTCCGTGATACCCGCATCCACCAATTGATCCACGATAATGCTCAATATGGTCCGGCCGGCTAAAGGAATAAGTGCTTTGGGTTGTGTATATGTATGTGGCCTGAGTTTAGTACCAGCTCCTGCCACAGGTATTATTGCCTTCATGTAGTTGTAGTTAGGATAAGCTCCGAATGCCGCGAAATTAGGACAAATTATGAAGAATAACTGGTTTTGGCCTTTATGAATGTGCGAATTTTAACATTCAAAAACACAAAATTCACCAATATGAAAATCGATAAATCTCTGAATTGCATTTCATCGGGAGTTATTTTAAATTTGCAGCAAATTTTAAGGCATCATGCAAAGAGACCAGCAAATATTTGATATTATCCGCCAGGAATTGGAGCGTCAGCGCCATGGCATCGAATTGATCGCATCTGAGAACTTTACCAGCTTGCAGGTAATGCAGGCCATGGGTAATGTGATGACGAATAAATATGCCGAAGGCTACCCTGGCAAAAGATACTACGCAGGCTGCGAAATCGTGGACCAGAGCGAACAACTGGCCATCGACAGGGCTAAACAAATATTTGGTGCTGCTTATGCCAACGTACAACCTCACTCCGGTGCACAGGCCAATGCAGCTGTCATGCTGGCCATCCTGCAGCCGGGCGACAAAATCCTCGGCCTGGACCTGAGCATGGGCGGCCACCTCACCCACGGCTCTTCGGTAAACTACTCCGGAAAGCTTTATGAGCCTCATTTCTATGGCGTTAACAAAGAAACCGGCCTCGTAGAATATGATAAAATGGAGGAAATCGCCAACCGCGAAAAACCCAAACTGATCGTATGCGGTGCTTCCGCTTATAGCCGCGACTGGGATTACAAACGTATCCGCGAAATCGCTGATCAGGTAGGCGCCTTCGTACTGGCTGATATTGCACACCCTGCCGGCCTTATCGCCAAAGGACTGCTCAACTCACCATTTGAACATTGCCATTTCGTAACCACTACCACCCATAAAACACTGCGCGGTCCCCGCGGCGGTATGATCATGATGGGCAAGGACTTCGAAAATCCATTCGGCCTGAAAACACCGAAAGGCGAAATCCGCCTCATGAGCTCCCTCATCGATACTGCGGTATTCCCCGGTATCCAGGGCGGCCCGCTGGAACACGTGATTGCTGCCAAAGCCGTGTCTTTCTTCGAAATCCTGTCTGACGAATACGACGTATACGCCAAACAAATCCTGAAAAACGCGCAGTCTATGGCTAAAAGCTTCGTCAACAGAGGCTATCAGATCATCAGCGGCGGTACAGACAACCACCTGATGCTGATTGACCTGCGCAACAAAAATATCTCCGGTAAAAAAGCCGAACAAACCCTGGTGAAAGCAGAAATCACTGCCAACAAAAACATGGTGCCGTTCGACGATAAATCGGCCTTCATCACTTCCGGTATCCGTGTAGGCGTTCCTGCCATCACTACCCGCGGCCTGAAAGAAGGTCATATGGAGCAGATCGTTGACTGGATCGACCAACTGCTGATGGACGCCGACAACGAAGCCCTTATCACTAAAGTAAGAGGTGAAGTGAATGGCTTCATGCAACAATTCCCCCTGTATCCGGAACTCTAGGATGATCACATACCATCATAGCAAGGCTGCCCCATACCGGGGCAGCCTTTTTTGGGCCCGGTTCCCAGAGCTCAGCTCCCAGTTCCCAGGGCTCACACCCTGGGCAACGATGTTGTTCAAATCCTTTTTCTGCAGGATATTCATCAGGAGGCCTGGATTCTATTTAATGAGATTATACAGTGAAAACCATGTATAGAACCCCCATCACAATCCAGGTGATCCTTCCTCCCAAAGAACGAAAATCAACATAGAAGCCACATCCCAACCCCTTACGTGCCATTACAGCTAAAAAGCCTGAATCACAACGTAGCCCAGGGCTTCAGCCCTGGGATTAGGGATTCGATCCCCATCATTTTCCCCAGCCATTTTTTCAGGCACCCAGCCATCCCTCCAAATTTTTTTTTTGATTTCTCAAATGAAGTCGTACTTTTATAGTGTACTAGTTAAGTAGTACACTAAATCACACGATATGATTAACATCCAATCCCTAAAATTCAGCTACCGCCCCAACAGGCCCCTGTTCGAGGATCTCAGCCTGCATCTGGAGGCAGGTCATATATATGGCCTCCTCGGCAAAAACGGTGCTGGCAAGTCTACCCTGCTCAAGCAGATAGCCGGTTTGTTATTCCCCGACGGGGGCACCTGTGAGGTAATGGGTCATAAAACGGCCAAAAGGCAGCCTTCTTTCCTCCGGGAAATATTCCTGGTACCGGAAGAGTTCTTTTTGCCCAAAATCAGCATCCGTAGTTATGTTGCCGCCAATGCTCCTTTTTATCCCCGCTTCGATGAACAGGCGTTCTACAGCTATCTGAAGGAATTTGCCATTCCGCAGGACCAACAGCTGACCAACATGTCTTATGGTCAGAAGAAAAAAGTCATTATCAGTTTTGCGCTGGCCACCAACACCAAAGTGCTCATCATGGATGAACCTACCAACGGGCTGGACATCCCTTCCAAAAGCCAGTTCCGCAAAGTGATGGCAGCGGCTGTGACAGACGACAAGTGCATGGTGATTTCCACGCATCAGGTGAGAGACCTCGATAACCTGATCGATAGTATCGTGATCATCGATGATCACAAAATCATCTTCCATCAGGACGTAGGCACGGTAACGGATAAACTGAGTTTCAAACTGCTGGCACAGCTGGACGACCGTCTGCCTATTCTGTACGCAGATAGTAGTCTGCGCGGCCATTCCGTGATCTTGAAAAATGAAAACATGGAGCAAAGCAAGATCGACATGGAACTGTTGTTTAACGCGATCCTCTCCAACCGCCAACCTATTCAAGAACTTTTTAACTGATAAAACACATGCAACCTAATAACGTCCTGGATTTCCGCCGCCTGGGCTACTATTTCCAATACCATATGCTGGCATCGTGGAAACCATACCTGCTGGGAGCCTTCTCTATCTTTGGCTTGCTGATGTTGATACCAGCCTTTATGCTGCTCACGGATAATGCACCCCGGCATCTGAGCGAAGTGGTAGGCGTCTACTATTTTGGTCTTTTCTTTGGTGGCCTGTTATTTACCAGTATGGCTTTCAACGATCTCTCCAATAAAGAAAAAGGAAGCCAGTTTCTCATGCTGCCCGCTTCCCACTTTGAGAAGTTCTTCACGATTTTCCTGGTCACCACGGTTGGTTACCTCCTTGTATACCACATTGCCTCCTATTCAGCCCTGTTGCTGCTCAATCGGGCTTCTATCGTCCGGCATCAGGCAGGTCTTCTCATGGACTGGGAGTTCCTGGATTTGCAAGATGGCCATATCTATATCTATTTCGCCTATATCTTTCTTCATGCCGTGTTTTTACTGGGAGCGGTGTCCTTCGTCCGGCTGGCTTTTATTAAAACGCTGGTGGCCATCCTGCTTTGTATTGGAGGCTTCTATCTCGTGAACACGCTGTTTGTCTGGATACTGTTCGGCCGCAATACGCCCACACCATTTCAAAATGTGCCCTTTATACTGGTAGGGACCTTTGGCGGTAAGTTTAAAACAGATGTATTTATCATCTCAGAGCGTATGATAGACAGCTATGTATTCATTGCAAAGTACGTGCTGGCACCCGTTCTCTGGACCGTCGCCTATTTCCGGTTAAAAGACAAGGAAATCTAAAACATTGCCAAATGGAATTCAAAGACTCACAAGCCATTTATCTGCAGATTGCAGACTATATATGCGAACAGGTGCTACTGAACAAATGGCAACCGGAAGAACGCATCCCATCCGTCAGGGAGCTGGCCGTTCAGCTGGAAGTCAATCCCAATACCGTCATGCGCACCTGCGAACTGCTGCAGCAGCAGGAGATCATCTACAATAAAAGAGGCATCGGTTATTTCATCAGCAACGACGCTGTTAAAAAAATCAGGCAGTTCAAAAAAGATTCATTCATCACCAACGAGCTGCCCACTCTCTTTCGCAGCATGTATCTGCTGGATATCGATGTAGATGAACTGAAACCGTATTACGAAAAATTCAAAAAATCTAATTTCAAATAACATGAAAACCAGCACTAAATTATTACTCGGCTTCCTCGGTTCGCTCGTGTTATTGATGCTGTGCACCGATATTGTGTTGCGCGCCAACTTCAGCAAAGGAATTACCAATGCCAATTTCGGCAGAAGCACTCCCAATCAACAGCCTACCACTATCAGGTTGCAGCCCTTTCAGATGGTAAAGATCCAGTCTGCCACCGGCAATCCGCGATATGATACGTTGTACGAAGCCCGTTCGCAACAAAGCCGCACGCTTAACGGAGAAGTCGCCAGCGAGACGACCATCCGAAGCACATGGCCTTCCGGTTTTGTGAATATAGAAGCCGGCGAAAACTACACCCTTACGAAAAACATCAGCGACAGTGTATTAGTTGAATATGCGGCAGATACCCTGGTACTTACTGTATTCAACGCCGGCAACATCGACCTGAAAGCTCCCGGCATCACCCGGGTGATAGCCCCTTCTTCCCATCTGCGTATCAGCAACTATAAGCTGCCCTCGCTGGTCATCACGACCGGCCCCCGGGTAGAAACCTATTTCAACAACAATCAGGTGGGAACGCTCGCTTTTTCCGGAGGCACAGGAGGAACATTGAATATTAACGCAGAATCATCGGCAGACAGTGTGAATATCGCGCTGGGCAAAGGCTCCAAGCTTTACTTTAAAGGTTCCTATCAACATGGACATATACAAATGGACAGTCTGCAGGAAATAGAGCTTTCGGAAAAAGTGCTGCAAAAAATCAGAGAGATAAAATAGAACTAACGTCTTAGAATATACGATTTTACAGATTCATAACACGAGGAAGATTTTTTACTCCACCTCTGTCATCACAAAAGTTAATCACTATAAAAAAGCGTCCTGATGTTTATCAGGACGCTCTCATTTTATCATAATAGTATAACGATCAGAATTGTGTGGCCAGATAAGCCATAGTGCCCATGCCTATTTCAATGGCCCTTTCGTCTACATCGAAGGTAGGTGTGTGTACACCAGAGGTAATACCTTTTTCTTTGTTACCGGTTCCCAACCGGAAAAAGCAGGCTGGCACAATCTGCGAATAGAATGCAAAATCTTCCGCTCCCATGCGCAATTCAGTATCTTCCACTTGTTCTTTGCCGATGTAGTCTTCCGCCAGCTGTCTTGCTTTAGCGGTGACCACTTCATTGTTATACAGTGTCGGATACCCTACCAGTATATCGATCTCGATTTCAGCCCCTGTAGCTTCAGCGATACCTGCCGCCTGTTTGCGGATCAGTTCATGCGCCTTAAAACGCCAGGTTTCATCCATAGCCCTGAAAGTGCCCATCAGCTTCACTTCGCTGGGAATCACATTGGTAGTGAATCCTCCGTTGAAAGCACAGATAGACAATACAGAAGGAGAGAAGGGATTATTATTGCGGGAAATCACCTGTTGCAGGCTCACTACCAGCTGCGAAGCCACCAGAATGGTATCTACTGTCAGATGTGGCTGGGCAGCATGTCCGCCTTTGCTTTTGATGGTGACATAAATCTCGTCAGCGCTGGCCATATACTTCCCTGCACAGAATCCCAGCTTACCGGTTTCCATGGAAGGATGCACATGCAGGCCCAGGATCGCATCGGGACGGGGATTTTCCAGTGCGCCTTCTTCAATCATGATGCTGGCGCCGCCGGGATGTTTTTCCTCCCCGGGCTGGAACAGGATCTTGATCGTCCCTTCCAGTTCATCTTTCAGCTCATGCAATATTTTGGTAGCGCCCAGCACCACAGTGGTATGCACATCGTGGCCGCAGGCATGCATGATGCCGCTATTGACAGACTTATAAGATACATCGTTGGCTTCCGTGATCGGCAGCGCGTCGATATCTGCCCGAAGGGCGATCGTCTTGGAGGACGGGTTTTTACCTTCTATCAGCGCGATAATACCCGTACCGGCAATACCGGCTTTATAAGGCACCCCAAATTTATCCAGCTGCTGCCGGATGAATTCGGAGGTTTTATATTCCTGAAAAGATAATTCGGGATGGGAGTGAATATGACGCCTGATATCGATAAAAGCAGGTGCATAGGCTTTGGCCAGCTCTTTAATACGGTTCTTCATTCGACAGTTCTTTATCCGGTGACACGTTGATGATGGCTGGAACGACAAATACGCCGCCAGAAAAGAGGCTGGAGAGCTTGTCGCGCAACTCGCTTGCTTCTTCGCGGGTTTTGAAATCGCCTACGCGCACTTTAAAATAGGGGGCCTGATAATCCAGATAAGTACGATAATCGTTGTACAACTGCATTACCCGGGCTTTGGCTTCATTGGCATCGCCGCGTTTGTTGGTGGAGATCACCTGTACCCGGAAACCGGATTGGTTGCGAATAGCCAGGGTGTTGATGTAGATCTGTTTTCTGATCAGCACGTCCAACCGGCTATCCTTGATCACTTTTACCGAGCCATTACCGGACATCGTGTAGTCCTGCGCCATGGCCCAGCTACTTCCCAACAGGCAGCAAACCAGGATGAATAATTTTTGCATGAATACTGTATAATTAAAAATTAATAATCTGATTGAGCAGTATCTTCTCCGCCTTCCTTCACGATATTAACGCTGGCGCTGGCCCCTATGCGGGTGGCGCCGGCTGCTATCAGCTCCTTCGCAAAGGCAAAGGTACGAATACCGCCGGAAGCTTTAATCTGTATATTATCGGGCAGGTTGGCTCTCATCAGCTTCACCGCTTCTACGGTAGCGCCTTTTTCAGCGTATCCGGTGGATGTCTTCACAAAATCAACCCCGTATTTGCTGTAGAGCTGGCAACATTTAACGATCTCTTCTTCCAATAATATGCCACTTTCGATGATCATTTTGATCACCTTTTTCTTTTCGCGGATGATATACATCAGATTGGCGATCTCTTTTTCGAGATATTCCCAGTCATTGTTTTTGAGGGCGGAGAGATTAATCACCACATCCAATTCATCAGCACCGTCTACAATGGCCAGCACCGTTTCCGCCACTTTCGCTTCGATAGCGGAATAACCGAACGGAAATCCGATGACGGTGGCTACTTTGGTATTGGTGGCACCTAAAAACTGTTTGGCTACTTTCACATAGGGCGGGGGCACACAGGCGGCGGCAAAATCGTATTCCACACATTCCATGCACAGCTTCTTAATATCCTCAAGTGTGGTAGTGGGCTTTAAAATAGTATGGTCTATATATCGGTTTACCTTCATAGAAGTAAAATTACGAATTACGAATTACGAATTACGAATTTGGGGTGCTTTTATTGTGGGGGTTTTTAATGGACTTTTGAATAGAACCAATAATTCGGGCTGGTTCTTCGCTGTCGTTGAGCATGGAATCTGCTATTTTTTGTTCAGGAATATTGGTGTCTTTAAGGAGTTTTAGCCAAAAAATTGTCTCTCGGGTCTCCCCAAAAAAAATAACTCTTTTCAAGAATAACATTTCTTTTCATCAAACAATAGTTATATGGTTAACAAACAAAAAATAAAAAACAAAAAGGCGGATGATGGAATCAACATTAAAAATGTCCAAATCCATCATCCGCCAATATTTCAAACGAACCCCGAATTCGTCATTCGTCATCCGTCATTCGTAATTGACTACAGGTCTTTGCCGTGGCAGTTTTTGAATTTCTTGCCACTACCACAGGGGCAGAGATCATTACGGCCTACTTTGGGGCCTACTCTTACCGGTTCCTGCTTTTCTTCAGGCACATCATATTCCGGGGCTGCCTGATGGCCGTTATGTTGCTGTTCAACGATATCTTCATGGGAAGCACGCATCCGGCTCATATCAGTTTTCTCTTCATAGCCTTCGCGGATCTGTTCCTGCTGTTGGCCCTGGTCCTGGCTTACGGGGATACCGCATTTGCAAAGGAAGGACACGATATCGCGGCTGGTTTCACCATCCATCTGTTTGAACAGTTTGAAGGCTTCCAGTTTATAGATCAGCAGCGGGTCTTTCTGTTCGTATACGGCGCCCTGAACAGATTGTTTCAGTTCGTCCATAGCACGCAGGTGTTCTTTCCAGGCTTCATCGATGAGCGCCAGGGTGATGCTGCGTTCCAGCGCATTCATGGTTTCGTGGCCTTTGGTGTCCACTACTTTTTTCAGGTTGGCCAGTACGTTAACACCTTTTTTGCCGTCGGTAAACGGAATAGAGATGTTTTCGATGTGGTGTCCCTGTTCCTGATAGATGCGTTCGATCACCGGCAGGGTGTTGGAAGTAACATCCTGTACTTTGCGATGGTAGTTGTCCATCGCCTGGTGGTACAGTTTGGAAGCCAGTGTAGACACGTCTGTACGGAGCAGTTCTTCCTGGGTGATGTTGGTATCGATGCCGAAGTTGATGATAGCGTCCATTTTGAAGGCTTCGTAGTCGCCTGTTTCTTTATTGGAGATCACCATGTTTTCTGCTACATCGAAGAAGGCGTTGTCGATATCGATGGCCAGACGTTCGCCGAACAGGGCGTGGTTACGTTTAGCATAGATAACAGTACGCTGTTTATTCATTACGTCATCGTATTCGAGCAGGCGTTTACGGATGCCGAAGTTGTTTTCTTCTACTTTTTTCTGTGCCCTTTCGATGGAGCGGGTGATCATGCTGTGCTGGATCACTTCTCCTTCTTTGTAGCCCATACGGTCCATCAGCCCGGCGATACGGTCGGAGCCGAACATACGCATCAGGTCATCTTCCAGGGAAACGAAGAACTGGGAAGATCCCGGGTCACCCTGACGACCGGCACGACCACGCAGCTGTCTGTCTACGCGGCGGCTTTCGTGTCTTTCAGTACCGATGATAGCCAGACCACCTGCTTCTTTCACGCCGGGGCCCAGTTTGATGTCGGTACCACGACCGGCCATGTTGGTGGCGATGGTCACCGCGCCTGCCAGACCGGCTTCTGCCACGATCTGCGCTTCACGGGCGTGCTGTTTGGCGTTCAGTACGTTGTGCGGTACTTTTTCGAAGGTCAGCATTTTGCTCAGCAACTCAGACACTTCCACGGAGGTGGTACCTACCAGCACCGGGCGGCCTTTTGACTGCATCTGCTTGATTTCTTCGATAACAGCTTTATACTTGTCTCTTTTGGTTTTGTATACCAGATCTTCCGCATCACCACGGGAAATAGGCAGGTTGGTGGGGATGGTTACCACGTCCAGTTTGTAGATTTCCCAGAACTCGCCTGCTTCTGTGGAAGCCGTACCGGTCATACCGGCCAGCTTGTGATACATACGGAAGTAGTTCTGCAGGGTGATAGTGGCGAAGGTCTGTGTGGCAGCTTCCACTTTCACGTTTTCTTTCGCTTCGATCGCCTGGTGCAGACCATCGGAGTAGCGGCGGCCATCGAGGATACGACCGGTTTGTTCGTCCACGATCTTCACTTTACCGTCCATTACCACGTATTCCACGTCTTTGTCGAACAGCGTGTAAGCTTTCAGCAGCTGCTGTACGGAGTGGATACGGTCTGACTTCTGGGCGTAGTCCTGCAGCATCAGTTCTTTGCGCTGCAGTTTTTCTTCCGGTGTGACTGCCATTTTTTCAATCTCCGCCAGTTCGGAACCTACGTCCGGCATGACGAAGAAGTTAGGGTCTTCACCGCCCTGTGTGATCAGGCCGATGCCTTTTTCAGTCAGGTCTACGCTGTTTTGTTTTTCTTCTATTGCGAAGAACAGGCCTTCATCTACTTTCGGCATTTCGCGTTGCTGGTCTGCCAGGTAGTAGTTTTCGGCTTTCTGTAATAATACTTTGATACCAGGTTCGCTGAGATATTTGATCAGCGCGCTGTTTTTCGGTAAACCTCTCCAGGCACGCATCAGGGCCAGACCACCGGTTTTGGGGTCATCTTTACCTTCAGCGATCAGCTTTTTAGCTTCGAGGAGGTACTGGTTGGCCGCTTTTTTCTGCATGTCCACCAGATACTGGATGCGTGGTTTCAGCGCATGGAACTCCTGTTCTTCACCGCGGGGGATAGGACCGGAGATGATGAGTGGCGTACGCGCATCGTCGATCAATACGCTATCCACCTCATCCACCATGGCGAAGTGGTGTTTACGCTGCACCATTTCGTCCGGGCTGTGCACCATGTTATCACGGAGGTAGTCGAAGCCAAATTCGTTGTTGGTACCGTAGGTGATGTCTGCCAGGTAGGCATTACGGCGTTCCGGTGTGTTGGGTTGGTGTTTATCGATACAGTCTACGGTAATACCGAGGAATTCAAACAGGGGGCCGTTCCATTCGGAGTCACGGCGTGCCAGGTAATCGTTCACGGTTACAATGTGTACGCCTTCACCCGCCAGCGCGTTGAGGTAGGCAGGGAGGGTAGACACGAGCGTTTTACCTTCACCAGTGGCCATTTCGGCGATTTTACCCTGGTGCAGTACCGTACCACCGATCAGCTGTACATCGTAGTGTACCATGTTCCAGGTCACTTCGTTGCCGGCAGCTTTCCAGTTATTTTTCCAGGTGGCCTTGTCCCCCTCAATGGTTACATAGTCTTTCAGCACGGCCAGTTGACGGTCCATATCTGAAGCCGTAACGGTGACGGTAGGATTGGTGGAAAAACGACGGGCAGTTTCTTTTACCACGGCAAATGCTTCCGGCAGAATGGCTTTGAGCACCACTTCCAGTTGTTTGTCGCGGTCTTTTTTCAGGGTGTCGATTTCCTGATAGATAGCATCTTTTTCGGTTATATCTTCTACGGCTTCAGCCGCTTCTTTTTTCTCAGCAATTTCTTTATCGATAGCAGCCAGGTGGGTGGCGATACGTTCGCGGAATTCCCGGGTTTTATGACGCAGGTCGTCGATAGGCAGGGATTGCAGCTTTCCATACTCATCGTTGATCTGCTGCACTATTGGAGTGACAGATTTAATGTCTCTGTCTGATTTATTCCCTCCAAAAAGTTTTGTTAAAAAACCTAACATGTTGAATGTTTAATTACGAATTACAATTTAGTTTCTGTAACCTCTCCCCGTCCCGGCTGAAGCTATGTCAGTTGGTTTTTCCTTTCTACCAGGCCTGTGGCCAGAAGCTGCGGGCAAAGTGTTGGATAGACGGAGATTACCAGTTACTCAAATATTATGCTTGGAAAGCAGGGCTGCCAAGCTGTCAGTTTTGTTGTAGCCGCTTTATCAAGGAGGGTAAAATTAGGAATAAATTTGGGGAAATGAAGGGAATTAAGCGGGAATTCCGTCGATAATTGAGAATAACGGACTTACAGAGAGTATATAGTAAAACTCCCTGCAAATCCGTCACATATAGGGTTTTATCTTTCGCGGTAGGCGAGGTCCACTATTTTACCAAGACCGGCATAACTCCAGGTCAGCTGCAATGGTTCATTTCTGGCAGGTATGCTATAGATGCGGATGGAACCGTTCTCCGCATCCGGGCGGGCAGGATCGTAACTGCCTACTACCAGGGAATTGGACAGGTTGGTATAAAACTCCTTCCCATAAGAACTGAATAGCGGACATTTTAGCACACTTACCTGTTCTCCGCCCAAATTAGCCATGAGGACGGCTTTATTGGTAAAGATGTCATATTCATAGACATGTCCGCCGGCTGCATAAAATACATATCCCAGCTGGTTACTCACCGCAAAAGCAGTCGCTTTGTCCAGTTCGGGCGCATTCGTCATTTCGGTATAGTAGACCTGCTTGATCCCATTACCAATATTCATACAGTAAGTATAAAACTTTCCCCCTTTATCTTTCAAAATGGCGTACACATCTCCCCAATTATAGTTGGTATAGGCCATATAAACCATGTCCTTTCCGGTATTATAGGAAAACAGGCTACCATCTCTCAGACTGCTACAGCTGGTGCCAAACATCGGGTCATGGGCCACAAACCGCTGGTGGTCCTGATCATACAACAAGGCGCCGCCATAACCACAAGCCACAAAAGGAGCGGCTCTGAAAGGCTTCTTTTCCTCATCTACATAGTTGATCGGTGAGCCAAAGGCCGCGCCCATGATCAGATATCGATGGAAAACCTTATCCCCTGCTATGATATAATCTACGGAGGAAAACGATGGTGAATTATGGAAGTAATCCGGCGCAAAATCTGTCCCTGCCGGTGTCATCATTTCATACCGGATATTATAGGTGCTCTTCCAGGTCAACGACTCCCCATCGATCTTTTCCAGTCCTTCGGCGGAGCGGAGATAAAACTGATTATTAATAGAACGATAGGCAAACAACAGTTGTTTCGGTTGATGCCGCACCGGCATCCCTGCATTGGTAAAAGCCAACACGTCAGTAATCAACCGGTCTTTATCTCCCAAACGGCTCACCATATCTATCCGGGCCGAGCCTTTCACATCGCAAAGTGCCATCCATCCCTGATAAACGGCCGACTGCACTACCAGTTTAAACTGCTTAAACCATTCTACGCCGGTCTGTTTATCCTTCACCCGGTAGAAACAATCATAAGGAGCAGGCCTTAATTTCACCGGGTAAGCCAGGTTCTTCCCGGTACCAATTAACACAATCGGCTCATCTCCCACAATGCGGGCAGTATTTTCAATAAGCGCCTCCCAACGGTAGGTATAACGGCTGGTATCGTCTTTTACCTGCGTAGCCAGTATCTGCGGAGCGATACGCAAGGTGTCCCCATACAATACCGGATAGCTTTTCGTGATACCGGTAATACTGTCTACCTGGTTGATTTCGTGATAGTCGTAATTACCCAGGTCTTTGTAACAGGCGGTAAAACACAGGCTCAAAAGAAATCCGCCCAGTAATAACTGAATATAGTTTGTTTTCATTGTTTTCGTTTTTTACTGCATGTATTTACCCAATTTCATCGGCGTGCCATCATCTTCCAATACCGGCGTACCGGCAGCTTCCTGGTCTTTCAGGTATATCTTCAGATAATTGGCATAGAACGTAGTGGCGCCGGGGTCTGCATTGGTGACTTTGTTGTACAGCTCCTGGACAGAGAGCTCCAGCAATTCACTCATCAGCAGCATTTTTTTGGTGGTGAACGGTCCGTAAAAATCATCATACCAGCCCTTTGCCGGCTTGTTCAGCTTATTATCCACAATGATCACATGCCTTACCAGAGAGGTGAACAGATTATTGTTCTTGTCTTTCACCAGCACCTTCAGACGGGTATGAAAATCTTCATTGGGCTCCAGTTGAAGCGTAATGGAAAAAGTTCGTTTAGACATGTCCGGCGTTTTGTGCATTACCACCGGAATATTGCAGTTAACGCCACCAGCCGGCACCACCAGCCTGGCAGGCAACTCAAAATGGGTATGGAGCGAGGCCGCATTGGCGCTGGTGTCGATCACCCGGTAGCTGACGCTCCGTTCACGGTTGACCGGTATGCCCAGCGTAGCCACTTTCAGCACCACCGTAGTATCGGTGGTCGCTGGCGTGTAGGCAAATGTGATGATAGTAGTATCGTAGGTAACAAAATCTCTTACCACAGAGAAATACACATCATCATCTGTGGAATAGAAGGGGATATCCGCTTTGCGGCAGGCCGCCAGAAAAAACAACAGCAGCGCTGTACCGGCGATATAACGAAGAGTGCTGATCATAACAATAGGTTGAATTAGTTTCTGAATCGGGATTCGTCCAACGGGATCGGCAGCACGTATTTCTGCTTGTTCATAGTAATGGTACCGCTCCCGGTACCGCCGGGAAGACTGGCGGTAGCATTTCGCTTGTAGTAGAAAAACATCTGTCCTTCTCCGTAAAACTCCCGTTTATACTCTTTCAGTAACTCGCCTGTAAGGTTGGCATTACCGGCGATATCACTGATTCCCCGGTTACGCCGTACCATGTTCAGGTATTCAATGCCGGCAGCCGGATCGGGAGTACATTCTGCAGCAATGAGGCACATCTCAGCCATCCGGATCATCGGTATCAGGTTACGAAAACGGGCGGCGCTGTTTTCTACGTCTGCATATTTGAAAAAACAACGGTAGTTTTTCTGGTTGGAGCCCGGCACCAGCCAGGAACTGCCGTAACGGAAGTCATTGGTATTACTTTCATATTCGGCGGTCAGGCGGTTCTGGGCAGCCGTCAGAATGGCTTCATCTTTCAACGCAGGATCAAAATATTGCCGGTACTTAAAAGGTCTTCTGCTGTCCTGTAAGGTAAACAGCAGCTCACTGGAAAACACACGATTGGGATTGCGCGGATCGCCCAATACGTCGTTCAGCTTCACGAAAGGGAATATGCTACCTGCTCCGCTGAGTACCTGTGTTGCATATTTCAGGGCGCTGGTCTTATCTCTCCTGTACAAACACACACGTGCTTTTAACGCGCGTACAGCGTGGTAGTTCATCCGCAGATTACGATAACTCCAGGCAATGCCATCGTTACTTTCATCTTTATCCAATGTGACGCCGTTGAGCACCGGGTCGTCCGCCAGCAGCGATTCCGCCGCATCCAGGTCGGCTATTACCTTTTCGATAAATACATTGCCTTTGAGATAAGCTTCAAAATTAGTAGTAAAAGAGGTGTAATAAGGCAGACTGATTGCGGTAGAATCCTGCTGATATACGGGACCGAACATACGAAACAAGTCAAAATGGATCAGTGCACGTAATGCCAGCGCTTCTCCTTTTACCCATGAATAATGTTTGCCATTGAATACATTTTTTCTCTCGTCGATGACCGACAGAATTTTGTTGATATTAGCCACTGTCCGATACATGGAACCCCAGGTGGTACCAAAGAGGTCCTGCACTTCAGGCTCTGTATATTGATAAGAGGCCAGCTTGTACAAATTGTGCCCGCCGCCGACGTTGTAGCGTTGCGCCAGCACCTCTGTCATTTGCATGGTTAGCTGCCCACCGTAAGACCTGTCATCAGTCATATCGAGGTACACGCCGTTAAGTGCCGTCATGAAGCCGGTTTCATTTTCCAGCAAGGTGCTTTCGATGACCTTATCGCGGGGCTTTACGTCCAGCCATTTTTTACAGGAGGTGGCGGTAAAGATCACCAGTATGATTACGCTGAAGAGTATACGCTTTTTCATTTTTTTCTTTCATTTAGTGATTAAAATCCGGCACTTACAGAGAAAGAAACCGTATTGGCAAATGGATAATCTATACCGCGTTCCCGTGTGATAGAAGACAAACGAAAAATATCGTTCATATAGGCGTTCAACCGCAAATAAGACATACGCCAGCGTTTCACCATACCATTCGTAAACTCGTACCCCATATTAATGGATTCCCCTGCCAGTATATTCTCACGTTGTACAAAACGGGAAGTCATCGGCGGAACATTGGCGGCCATCTGAGCACTGTTCAATGTCATTGAAATAGCTCTGAACCTGGCGATATCACCGGGTTGTTTCCAGCGGTCATATAAAGCGCGGCGGTCCTGATTCAGCAAAATATCTCTGGAATTAATGTTCTCCACTTTATCGTACAACGCCTCATTGAAAACATCGGCTCCCATACGATAGCGCAAATAGACGCCCACTGTAAAACCTTTATAACTGAAGTTGGTGCCGGCAACTCCTTCCAGTTTGGGACGGGCATCACCCACCACCACTTCGTCGTCTGCGTCATAATTGAGTGTCAGCGTACCATCTTTTTTGATCAGGACTTCCTTTCCGGTGCCGGGATCAATACCGGCAGAACGAACGGCCCAGATGGCGGTAGGACTGCCACCGTCGTAGTAGCGTTCGAGATTTTTGGAGCGGTTCTCTTTGTTGAGCACATCCAGGCTGTTGCCCATATTGTCATAATGTGCATTTTCGCGCTTCGCGGAAAAGTTGATGCTCCAGTTGATACGCTCCTGTGGCTTATACCAGGGCGACACGCTGAACATGAAGTTATAACCATTCCCCACCTGCTTACCCAGGTTGGTGAGGTAAGTACTGGTACCAACAGAAGATGGCAGGCTGATTTGTGCCACCAGTGGGTCTGTAATGCGGTTATACACATCGATATTCAGACGCAGCCGATTATTGATCAGTATAATGTCGGCGCCTATATTTTTGTCGAGCGTCTTCTGCCACAGCAAATTTGGGTTACCAAAGGCCGCGATAACGGCGCCTATGCCGAAATCATTGACCACATTGGTATTATAACGGTAAGTAGTAAACGATTGATAGGTAGAGAAGTTTTGGTTACCCGGCGTACCAATGGAACCACGTAATTTCAGGAAATTGATCCAGCTCACCTCCTGTAACATAGGCTCTTTGTGCAGGTTCCAGGATAAGCCAACAGACCATGAGGTGGTAAAGAAATGGTTAGAACCGAAAACAGAAGAACCATCAAGGCGGAAATTCACATCGGCCATATAACGTTCATCGAGCATATACCCGGCATTGAGGTAGGCACTGGTACTGCGGGTAGTGGTTTCTGAAGAAGAAGACTTGCCACCGATGGGATACCCGGCTGCAAAAGCAGGTGAAGACACGCCCGGAGGTAATCCGATTACCGTATATCCTTCACCGGTATTACGGAACTGCTGGAATTTCCATCCTCCTACTGCGTTGATCTGGTGACGGTTATTGATCAGTTTTCCATAGATAGCCGTTAACTCGCCATCATAGTTAAAGACGGATGTCTGTGACCCGGTATAACTACCTCTTTCCGTTGGTACTTTTTTCAGGAAAGTGGTATGACGGGCATCTGTATACACTTCCTGTTTTCCATCCTCTTTCGTTACCCCGAGGCGCCCCCTTACGCGAAAATCCCTGTTAAGTTCCCATTCCGCCATAAAGTTGTTGACCACGCTGAAATTTCGGGTCACATTGGAATTGCCGATGGAGGCGTTCCATAACGGGTTGGTAGTGGTATCGGCACCGAAGGAGCCAGTATTGGCGCGCTGTTCGAGATAAGGTTGCAAATTGCCGTTTTCATCCCTTTTCCGGTAATAGGGACTGGCTTGCGCAAAATCCTGAAACGAGCCATACGGCGACTCTTTCGCGGTAAAGAAGTTAAGCGACAGGTTATTATTAAAGCTGAGTTTCTTCCGGCGATATACCAGTTTCACATTGGCACCTCCGATATCACGCCCGGAGCCTTTCATGGCACCGTTTATCTTCTTATAATTCAGGCCCACGCTGTAGCGCATCTGATTATCGCCACCCTCTGCATAAAGAGAATGTCCGGTAGTAAATCCGGTACGCACCGGCTCACTAAGCCAGTAGGTATTTACACCGCGCATCACCTCCGCGAGGCGATCGCTGTAAGCCTGGTCCAGTTCTTTTTGTCGAAGCTGGGTATAATCCGATCCTGAGGTAAACCGTCCTGATATCCGTTCAAACTCCAGTTTTTCCGCAGCATCCATCAGGTTATAATCATGCAGGTCGGGGATGGTGATGCTGTTATCAGTGGTATAATATACGCGTAGTTCTCCCGGTTTCGGCTTTTTCGTTTCGATAACGATAACACCGTTCGCCGCTTTAGCGCCGTAGATAGCGGTAGAAGCGGCATCCTTGAGGATGGTCACGCTTTCTACGCGGTTGATGTCCAGGTCCACGATGGTACGCAGATTGGTTTCAAAACCATCGAGGATAAACAGCGGTTGGTTAGGATCCGTACCAAATTGTTCTTTCAGGCCCAGCACACTGGTTTTACCACGTATCTCCAGATTGGGCATGACGTTAGGGTTAGACCCCATCAGGTTATTTTCGTACACCGTAAAGGCAGGGTCGAGGGAGCGGAGGCTCTGGATGATGTTCTGGTTGCCTATCTGTTTCAGTTCTTTAGCTGTATAGGTAGAGGCAGAGCCGGTGAAGCTTTCTTTGGTTCGTTCATAGATGCCTGTTACCACCACTTCTTTTATTTTAGAAGCGTCTTCATCGAGGATGATATTGGAGGCGCCTTTCACCGGCATTTCCACGGTTTTGTAGCCAACAAACGAGACTACCAGCACATCGTTTGCCGCGACGGTGATTTCAAATTTTCCGGCAGCATCCGTATGTGTGCCTTGTGATTTTCCTTTCACTCTGACAGTCACACCCGGTATCTGTTGGAGGTTTCCCCTGCTATCGCGCAGGGATACCGAGCCACGGAGGCGGATATGCTGGTCCTGCTGCTCCAGGCGGCCCGTTGCCACGGAAACGGCTACACGTCCGGGCGCGCTTTTCACGATTACCTGGTTGCCCACGATCGTATACTGTACGCCGTCGTTGAAAATATCGTGCAGTACATTTTTCAGCGCCGCGTCATTGGCCCGGACGGTGACAGCCTGGGCCCTGTTGATCTGGCTACCATCGTACACAAAGTTCAGATTGGTTTGTTTTTCGATCTCTGACAGTACAACAGCTATAGGTTGGTTATTGGCTTTCACAGTCACTTTCCGGTTCAGCGGGGAAGTATCCTGTGCTCTTGCCGGCCAGGCCGACAGGAAGATGGCAGCCATTGCCAGGGGGCAGTACATACGGGTCCCGCAACGGGTGATGTACCGTAGATAATTTTTACTCATGGCTAAGGCGTTTTAGCTTTTGGCTAAAGCATTTTGGTTGGTAATAATGGTTCTTATGCGCTATCTCTTTATGGGCAAGTGCACATATATCGTGTCGTTCAGTTGTTCAAATTGATAATCATATAAAGCAGTCAGTGTTTGTAATATATCCGGTAAAGTTTTGTTGCTGAAATTAGCATTGAGCTTACGTTCTTTGCTGATGGCCGGGTCGAGCACCATGGTTACCCCATAAGCGTTGGAAAGGGCATCGCAAACGGCCTGCAGGGAGGTATCTGTAAACTGCAGCTCGCGGGTGCGCCATGCCAGCTGGTTGTTGCCGGCAGTGGAGTCTGACTTTATCTCTCCGGTGCGGGTGTTGCAGGAAGCGCCCTGTCCTGCCAGCAAACGGAGGGAATGCTGCTGATGGGCCACGGCCACGCTGCCGGAGAGTACGTACACCTGTATGGTGGTATTGACCGCCTTCACATTGAAGGAGGTACCCAGCACATGGATCTGTGCCGGGCCGCTCACTACCGTAAAGGGATATAAGGGATTGGTAACGATATCAAAAAAAGCTTCTCCGGCTATCAGCTCCACTTTCCTTTCCTTCCCTTTGAAGGCGGCCGGGTATTTTATGGTGGCCTGTTTGTTCAGGTAGATTTTAGAGCCGTCTGCCAGCAGTACTGAATCGGGGCGGTCGGTGGTAGTTTTGGCGATCCATTGTACGTGTTGGCGGGAATACTGCCACCATCCGGCGGCTACGGCTATCAGCAATATGGCTGCCGCGGCAGGCCACCAGCGCCGGCGACGTGCAGTCGTGAGCGGTACCACCGGCGTTGCGGCCTTCGTCTGGTCCAGCAGCGGCAGAAACCTGGCAGTAGCGGCAGGCGCATCTGCTTCTTCAAAAAAAGCGGCATGGGGCGCCTGTTCCCACAGCAGGCTGAGTTGCCTGTACAGTGCCCGGTGTGTAGCATCGGCTGCCAGCCAGGATGCCAGTTGTGCCTGTAACGCCTCATCCTCCGGCGACTGCAGGCACAAAAGGACAAAAGAATAATGATCGGTTGGTTTGGTCATCTTACGAAAAAAGGATGCGCTTTTAAGCTGAGACAAATCAGCAAAAGCTTACCCCCAAAAGAAGTTTGAAAATTTTTAAATTTCGAAATTTTTAAATCGAAACGAGCCACAGCAGCAGCTTTAACCGGTCCGATGCCAGGATAGGTTTTTCCGGTGGGTCCAGCAGGGCAGCTTTCAGTTGCCGCAGTGCGATGGTCATCTGGTTCTCGACCGTTTTTACAGACAGTTGTAGTTCATGGGCTATTTCCGCGTTCTTCAGCCCTTTATAGCGGCTCAATTTAAAGATACGCCGGCATTGTTCCGGCAAACGTTCCACCGCATAGTGTATCCGTTCCCGCAGTTCCTGCTCCTCCAGAAACGTGCAGAGATAACTTTCTTCCTGTAAATGCCGGATGGTGTTATGGTGGGTTTCCAGCAGCCGGTTACGCTGCAGGTGATTGATACACTGATTGATAACAGCGCGAAAAAGGTAGCTTTTCAGCGCAGCAGCGTGTTCCAGGGCGAAATCTTTTTCCCATAAACGGAGAAAAACGTCCTGGACCACTTCTTCGGCCTGCTCCCGTTCCCCCAGGTATTTCCGGGCGGTGGCAAAAAGAAGGGGGTAGAAATGTTCGTATACCCGGGCAAACACCGCACGGTCTCTGGCTTGCAAGCCCTGCAACACCTCTTCGCTGTATAACCCGCTAATCATAAAAAAGTAAACGTCAGAAAGGCATAAGTGAGAGCTAAGATAACCCATTACAGGGCGAAAAGGAAATTTTCAAAAAAAATGGCGTCCTGACGGCCAAAAGATAAAAATATGTAAATACTTTTTATAAATTTAGTGGCTTTTAAGCCGTTATTATTAAATTATAAATTTCCACGTTATGACGAACCAGATACAGCCTGAGCGCTGTTTGTCCGTGATTGTAATGTCAGGGCTCTCCTCCGGAGCACTGCCGTTTTCCACTCCGACCAGTGATAGCCGGGAATGCTCTGATAACCGCTGCTTCAGCCGGTTGTTATATGCTTCCTGCTAATACCTGTCCCGGAAAACATGCACGCAGATTAAATGTTATGGACGGTACCCGATTATTGTCTGTAGCTGCTATCTTGCCTTTTGATCCGGTACAGCCCAGGCACAACGCGATTTGAAACTAAAACCACGAAACCTAAATAATTTTTTGAAGATGAACCGTAAGTTAAGAATGGGAATGATCGGCGGTGGAAAGGATGCCTTTATCGGCGCTATTCACCGTGTTGCCGCCAATATGGACGGCCTGATAGAGCTGGTAGCCGGTGCGCTCAGCATCAACAACGAAGTAGCAGTTGAATCTGGTAAAATACTGTTCCTCGATCCGGAACGTACTTACCTGGATTTCAAAACGATGCTTCAGAAAGAAGCCGCTATGCCGGCCGACAAGCGTCTCGATTTCGTGACGATCGTCACCCCTAACTTCGCTCACTTTGAACCCGCCATGATGGCGCTGGACCTGGGCTTCAACGTGGTGATCGAAAAACCGATCACTTTCTCCCTGGAAGAAGCCAAACAGCTGCAGGCTAAAGTAGAAGCCACCGGCCTCACCTTGCTGCTCACCCACACTTACACCGGCTATCCGATGGTAAAACAGGCACGCCAGATGGTAAAAGATGGTGCGCTCGGTAAAATCCGTAAAGTATGGGTAGAGTACCCACAAGGATGGCTCAGCAAAATGAGCGAGCGGGAAGGCAATGCACAGGCAGCCTGGAGAACAGACCCTAAAAAATCCGGTAAGGCCGGCGCGATGGGCGATATCGGCACACACGCCGCCAACCTGGCTGAATATATCAGTGGTGCTAAAATTGAAAAACTATGCGCCGACCTGAACATTATGGTGCCTGGCCGTGCCCTCGATGACGACGGCGCCGTGCTGCTGCGCTTCGACAACGGCGCTGCCGGCGTACTGATGGCCTCCCAGGTAGCTGCCGGCGAGGAAAACGCCCTGAAAATCCGCATATACGGAGAAAAAGGCGGCCTCGAATGGGCACAGCACGAACCCAATACCCTGCTGGTGAAATGGCTCGACAAACCCACGGAAATCTATCGCGCCGGTGGTGGTTACACGTTCCAGTCCAGCTACATGACCCACAATACCCGTACTCCGGGCGGGCATCCGGAAGGATACCTGGAAGCTTTCGGTAACCTGTACCGCAACTTCGCACAGACCCTCTCCGCGAAGATCGACGGCGTACAGCCGTCACCGGAGTCGCTCGACTTCCCCGGCGTGGCAGACGGCGTGCGTGGCATGGCCTTCATCGATAACGTGGTACGCTCCTCACAAAGCGATGCCAAATGGACAAATTTTGAAATTTAATATACCACCGTTAACAAGTACGACTATATGAAAACGATCAAAGGTCCTGGTATATTCCTGGCGCAGTTCATGGGAGATGAGGCGCCATTCAACAGTCTGAAATCCATCTGCGAATGGGCCGCTTCCATCGGCTTCAAAGGCGTACAGATCCCCAGCTGGGACTCCCGCCTGATAGACCTGCAAAAGGCAGCCGAAAGCAAAACCTACGCAGACGAAATAAAAGGCATCGTCAACGCCGCAGGCCTGGAAATCACAGAGCTGAGCACCCACCTGCAAGGCCAGCTGGTAGCCGTGAACCCCGCTTTCACGGAGATGTTCGACGGCTTCGCGCCGGCACAGTACCATAATAACCTCCAGGCCCGCACCGAATGGGCGGTGAACCAGCTGAAATATGCTGCCAAAGCCAGCCGCAACCTCGGCCTCCATGCACACGCCACTTTCAGTGGTGCGCTGCTATGGGCGCCCGCCATGTACCCCTGGCCACAACGGCCGGCAGGACTGGTGGAAGCTGGTTTCGCTGAACTGGCCAAACGCTGGCTGCCTATCCTCAACGAATTCGACGCCAACGGTGTGGACGTATGCTACGAAATACATCCCGGCGAAGATCTCCACGATGGCGCCAGCTACGAACGTTTCCTCGAAGCTACCGGCAACCACGCCCGGGCATGCCTCCTGTACGATCCCAGCCACTTCGTCCTGCAATGCCTCAACTACCTGGAATATATCGATATTTACCACGAGAAAATAAAAGCCTTCCACGTAAAAGACGCGGAATTTAATCCCACCGGCCGCTCCGGCGTATACGGCGGTTTCCAGGCCTGGATAGACCGTCCCGGCAGGTTCCGCTCCCTCGGCGACGGGCAGGTGGACTTTAAATCCGTATTCAGTAAACTCACCCAATACGATTTTGCCGGTTGGGCCGTTATGGAATGGGAATGCTGCATGAAACACCCGGAAGATGGCGCACGCGAAGGTGCTCCGTTTATCAAAGACCACATCATCCGCGTAACCGAAAAAGCATTCGATGATTTCGCCGGTGCAGCTACCGATGATGCGTTCAACAAACGGGTGTTAGGCATTTAGTTATTTTAATATTTTAGTCATTTTGGTATTTTGACTTGAAGGTACAGGTCAATCTAAAAGGAAGATCTACCATCTGAAAATAATCAAATGGTCAAATGGTCAAATTTTAATCACACAGACGGAAAACATCAATAACAAACACCGATCAAGTAAACAAATAACAAAATAAAAAAATCACAAAATGAAAAAGAGGTATCTGGCACCGTTGGTATTAACCGCGCTGTTTTTTGCAGCTTGCGGCGGAGGTGATAAAAAAGCGGAACAAGAAACAACTAAAACCACCCAGGAAAACAATGCCGTAGACAATTCCATGGTATCTCCGGGTGCAGACAAACCGGCCAGCAAAGGAGAGCAACTGATGGCACAAAGCGATTGCAAAACCTGCCACAAAGAAGAAATCAAAGTGATCGGCCCCGCGCTGAAAGACATCGCCGGCAAATATCCCAACACACCAGAGAATGTGGATAAACTGGCCGATAAAATCATCAAAGGCGGTTCCGGTAACTGGGGTGAAGTAGCCATGCTTCCGCATCCAAACGTTTCTAAAGAAGATGCGAAAGAAATGGTACAGTACATCCTGTCCATCGGAAAATAATGGCTTTTCCATCATCATTCAATCATAGTAAATGAAAAAAATCATCATCGGAGCCTTTATGCTGGGCGCTATCACCGGCGCCACCGCGGTAAAGGCACAGAAAGTAAATAGCCTCTCTGCCAAAGAGAAAAAGGAAGGATGGCAACTGCTGTTTGATGGTAAAACCACCAACGGATGGCATACCTACCTGAAGGATGCAGCCAGCCCCGCCTGGAAAGTGGTAGATGGCGCACTCGAATTTGACGTGGACGCTAAAAAAAGCGGCGCCCCCGGCGGTGACCTCGTTACCAACGGCGAATACGAAAACTACGAGCTGAGCATCGACTGGAAAATTTCAGAAGGCGGCAACAGCGGCATCATCTTCAGCGTACATGAAGATCCTGAATTCAAAGCTACTTATCTCACCGGCCCTGAAATGCAGGTGCTCGATGATGATAAACACCCTGATGGGAAAATCAATAAACACAACGCCGGCGATCTCTACGACCTCGTGAAATCCTCTCAGAAAGCGGTTAAAGCCGTAGGTCAGTGGAACACCGCCAAAATTGTGAAAAAAGATGGTCACCTCAGCCTCTGGCTCAACGGCGTAAAAACCGTGGAAACAACCATGGGCACTCCTGAATGGGACGCACTGGTAGCCAACAGTAAATTTAAAGACTGGAAAGGCTTTGGCCAATACGCCAAAGGCCACATCGCGCTCCAGGACCACGGTAACAAAGTATGGTACCGTAATATCAAACTGAAAGCGTTGTAATAATTTTTCACGCAAAGGCGCAAAGCAGCAAAGACGCAAAGTATGATTCCCCCTTTCTTTGCTTCTTTGCTGCTTTGCGCCTTTGTATGCTACAAATCACCACGAACATGAGAACATTAACCGCGTTTATTACGCTATTGCTGGCTGCCTCCCTCTGTGCGCAGGCCGGCAAAAAACACAAGGCCAAAAAAGTACTGGTCTTTTCAAAAACAAAAGGCTTCCGCCACGACTGTATTCCCGTTGCCAAAGCCGCTATCATGCAACTGGGTAAAGACAACGGCTTCGACGTGGACACCACCGAAGATGCCACCGCCTTTACCACTGCCAACCTGAAAAAATATGCCGCCGTGATCTTCAGTTGCACTACCGGCGATGTGCTCGACAGCGCCCAGCAGGTGGCCTTCCAGCAGTACATCCACAAAGGCGGCGGCTGGATGGGCATCCACGCAGCCACCGATACGGAGTACGACTGGCCATGGTACAATAAACTGGCCGGCGCCTGGTTCCTCAGTCACCCGAAACAACAACAAGCCACCCTCCGCGTAACAGACCACAGCCATCCCGCCACCCGCCATCTGCCGGATGAATGGGTACGCAAAGACGAATGGTATAACTTCAAAGACCTTAACCCGGACGTGCACGTGCTGATCAAAATAGATGAATCTACCTACGAAGGCGGCAAAAACGGCGACAATCACCCCATGTGCTGGTACCACGACTTTGAAGGCGGCCGCGCGTTTTATACCGAAATGGGCCATACCAAAGAATCCTATCAAGACACCGTATATCTGCAACACCTGCTGGGTGGTATTCAGTATACCATGGGTATCAAAAATGCTAACTAAATAATCCCGATGAAGCAAACCATTAAGCTCTTGCTGCTGCTGGCATTGGTGGCCACAGCAGGCTGTAACAAATCGCGCCCCGGACAACCACGGGTGCTGGTATTCACCAAAACCACCGCTTTCCGCCACGCTTCCATACCGGCGGGCATCGCGGCTCTTCAGAAGCTCGGCAAAGAAAACGGCTTCGAAGTAGATACCACCGAAAATGCCAACCGTTTTAATGAAGACTCCCTGCAACAATATGCGGCCGTGATCTTCCTGAACACCACCGGCGATGTGCTCAATACCGCACAGGAAGCAGACTTCGAAAGATACATACAGGCCGGCGGCGGATACGTAGGCGTACACGCCGCTACTGACACAGAATATGAATGGGGCTGGTACAATCACCTGGCCGGCGCCTATTTCCTCAGCCACCCTCCCGGTACCCACAAGGCTACCGTGGAAGTGGTCAACAAATCATTTCCCGCCACAGCCGGACTGCCCGACAAATTTGAACATACAGACGAATGGTACAACTTTAAAAAGAGAGATACCACCACCACTGTACTGTTGAAAGTAGATGAGAAAACCTACGAAGGCGGCACCATGAACAACGACCATCCGGTGAGCTGGTACCATGAATACGACGGAGGCCGCGCCTTCTACACCGCACTCGGTCATACTGAAGAGTGCTATACCGACAGCCTGTTCCTGAAACATGTGCTCGGCGGTATCCAATACGCCATCGGTAAAAACCTCGTGCTCGACTACAGCAAAGCCACCACGCTGCGCACACCGGATGAAAACCGCTTCACTAAAAACGTGCTCACCTCCGGCCAGTTCTTCGAACCTACCGAGATGACCATCCTGCCTAACCTCGACATTCTTGTGGCACAACGCCGCGGTGAACTGCTGCTCTACAAACAGGCAGATAAAACCCTCACGCAGGCAGGCTTCCTGAAAGTATACTACAAAACGGAAGTGCCCCACGTCAACGCAGAAGAAGGTTTCCTCGGCCTCGCCGCTGACCCTGACTTCAAAGACAATCACTTTATCTATGTGATGTATTCTCCGGTAGATACTTCCGTCAACCGCCTGTCCCGCTTTAAGTTTGAAAACAATCAGCTGGACATGGCCTCTGAAAAAGTGGTGCTGCAATTCTACTCCCAGCGTGATATCTGCTGCCACACCGGCGGCTCTATTGCCTTCGGACCGGATAAGCTGCTGTATCTGTCTACCGGCGATAATACCACGCCATTCGATGAACCAGGCCAGAAATACGTTAGTAACGGTTACGGCCCTACGGACGACCGCCCCGGACATTTACAATACGATGGCCGTCGCTCCTCTGCCAACACCAACGATCTGCGGGGTAAAATCCTGCGCATCAAAGTAGCGCCCGACGGCTCCTACAGCATACCGGAAGGGAACCTCTTCCCCAAAGGCACGCCTAACACCCGCCCCGAAATATACGCCATGGGCACCCGTAACCCTTACCGCATCTCAGTAGACCGGAAAACCAGCTACGTCTACTGGGGCGAAGTAGGCCCCGATGCCAACAACGACGATCCTAACCGCGGCCCCCGCGGATACGATGAAGTGAACCAGGCCAAAAAGCCCGGCAACTATGGCTATCCCATGTTCATCGCCGACAACAAACCGTACCACGCCTATAACTACGAAACAGGCGAGGCCGGTCCGGCGTTTGATCCTAAAAAACCGATCAACAACTCCCGCAACAATACCGGCCTGAAAGAGCTGCCACCAGCGGTGCCCGCCTTCATCTGGTATCCTTATGGCAAATCAGATGAATTCCCCATCGTAGGCAGCGGTGGCCGTAACGCCGAAGCGGGTCCGGTATATTACAGCGAGTTCTATCCGAAAGAAACCCGCTTCCCGGACTACTACAATGGTAAACTGTTTATCTACGACTGGATCCGCGGCTGGATCATGGCCGTTACCATGGATAAAAACGGGGATTTCTCCAAGATGGAGCAATTTATGCCCGGCACCAAACTGAATGCGCCGATAGACATGGAAATGGGCCCCGATGGCCGTTTATATGTATTGGAATATGGCAATGGCTGGTTCAGTAAAAATCCGGACGCAGCGCTCTCCCGCATCGATTTCAATGGCGGCAACCGCGCACCAAAGGCTGAAATACATACCACACAGCTCACCGGCGCCCCGCCCTTTAAAGCGAAGCTGTCGGCAGAAGGCTCCGTAGATCCTGACGGCGACAAGCTCACCTACCTCTGGTATTTCGGCAACGGCAGCAAAAAGGAAACCACCGAACCATCCGTAGACATAACCTACACTACCGCCGGCGAATACAATGTATATGTAGAAGTACAGGATGGTAAAGGTGGTAAAACAAAAAGTAAAGAGATCGCGTTGTATGCCGGCAATGAAACACCGCAGGTGAACATAGCCCTGCAAGGCAACCAGATGTTCTACTTCCCTGGCAAACAAGTTCGTTATACCGTTACCGTTAATGACAAGGAAGACGGCAACAGCACGGATGGCAAACTCGATGCCAGCAACATCTTTGTGAAAGCGGACTATGTACAGGGCAGCGACAAAGCGGCCATGCCACAAGGCCACCAGATCGTTACCGGCGCCATTGCAGGTAAAAATATCATGGAGGTATCTGACTGTAAGACCTGTCACAAACCAGATGAAAAATCCATCGGGCCTTCTTTCAAACAGATCACGGAAAAATACAAAAACGATCCTGCTGCGCCGGATGCGCTCGCAAAAAAGATCATCAACGGCGGCGGCGGCGTATGGGGCGAAACAGCCATGTCTGCCCACCCGGGCATCTCCAACGGAGAAGCACACCAGCTGGTAGAGTACATCTTCTCGCTGGGTGGTAATGCGCCCAAAGTGGCGTCCCTGCCTACTACCGGCAGTCTGAACCCTACACTGGGCAATGAGCCGAAAGACAACGGCGTAATGCTGCTGGTGGCCAGTTACACCGATAAAGGTGCACCGGGCATTAAACCCATCACCGGTACTGCTGCGGCACAACTGCTGAATCCCAGATTACCCGCTGCAGGCTACAGCAAAGCAGATGGCGTTTCCACCTTTGAAGTCAACGGCATGAAGCTGCTGATTCCTGCCACGGCTAACAGCTGGGTAGTATACAATGATCTCGACCTGACAGATGTCAACGGTATCGATGTGACCTATCTGATACAAGACGCCCAACAGCAGGGCTTTGTAGTAGAAGCATTCCTCGATAATGCCAATGGCACCCGTTTGGGAGAAACCACTATCGGCCCGGGCGCTCAACCGAAAGCGCCTAACAAAGCGAGCATCAGTTTTGCACCGGTAACAGATGGTAAAAAACATCATCTCTATTTCAAAATCAAACCTACCGATCCTGGTAAACAGGTGCCGCTGGGCATCGCTTCGTTTACGCTACGGGGTTAGTATCAAAAAAGAAAGGAGACCTGACAGGTCTCCTTTCTTTTTATGTGTCTCCACAAAACAAAGAGGCCCTGCCATCAAAAAGCAGGGCCTTCACTTTATGCATTCGAACGGGTCACTTTTTCGGTTTGTTGCTCATAAAGAACGTCATGTTGCCGCCATCCATGATCTCGCCGTGCGTAATATACAGGCGGTCCAGCGGTTTGCCGTTCAGTAATACTTTCTGCACATATACGTTCTTATCACCCTGATTTTTCACATCGATCACAAACGTTTTACCGTTCTCCAGTTGCAGTGTGGCCTTATCTACGGCAGGACTTCCCAGGGCGTACTGGTCGGAGCCGGGGCACACCGGATAAAATCCGAGGGAGCTGAAAATATACCAGGCGCTCATTTGTCCGCAGTCGTCGTTACCACCGAGGCCGTCGGGGCCGGGGTGATACATCTTCTTTAGGATCATGCGTATGCGCTCCTGCGTTTTCCACGGATAGCCGGTCCAGTTATAGAGGTAAGCTACGTGATGAGATGGTTCGTTACCGTGTACATAGTTGCCGATGATGCCATCGCGGGTGATGTCTTCTGTTTCAGCAAAATATTTATCCGGCAACTCCATGGTGAACAGCGAATCGAGGTGTTGCGTGAATTGTTTTTTGCCACCCATCATGGCGATCATATCGTCGGGGTTGTGCGGCACATAAAGGCTGTAGTTCCAGGCATTGCCTTCAATAAAGCCCTGGTCGTGCGTTTGCAATGGATCAAAAGCGGCTTTGAAGGTGCCATCGTTCAGGCGGGGACGCATAAAGCCGGAGGCTTTGTCGTAAACATTTTTATAGTTGGCCGCCCGTTTAATAAATTCATTGTAGATGTCTGTTTTGCCCAGTTTTTTGGCGACCTGCGCAATACACCAGTCATCATAGGCATATTCCAGTGTTTTGGAAACGGAAGAACCGTTTTTATCTTCCGGCACATAGCCCATGTCCATATAATATCCCAGCCCATCATAGGTACGGTGGCGGGCGGTGGTCACACAGGCATCCAGCACTTTGTTCACATCGAAAGGGGCGTTGCCTTTCATGATGGCATCGGCCATCACCGATACGCTGTGATAACCGATCATACACCAGTTCTCGTTGGCATAGTGCGACCATACCGGCAGCATTTTTTGCACGCTCTGCTCATAATGATGCAACATGGACTGTACCATGTCGGCATTACGGGCAGGCTGCACCACGTTAAACAGCGGGTGTAAAGCGCGATAAGTATCCCACAGGGAAAAGGTAGTGTAATTCGTGTATCCGTTAGCGGTATAGTTGTTCTGGTCCAGTCCACGGTACTGTCCATCTACGTCCATGTAGGTAGTGGGGTTAATGAACGCGTGGTACATGGCGGTGTAAAAATTCTCTTTCTCTTCGCGGCTGGCGGAGGCGATCTGTATTTTGTTCAGCTCCTTTGTCCACAGTGCCTGCCCTTCACGTTTTACCTGATCGAAATCCCAGCCGGGGATTTCTGTTTGCAGATTTTTGAGTGCCCCTGCGGTACTTACCGGAGAGATGGCAAATTTGATTTTTATTTTTTCACCTTCGGTGGTGTTGAAATCGAAGTAAGCCCTTATCTGGCGGCCTGCCATTTCGGGGAAATTTTTTGTCTGGTCAAACTTGCGGTAAAAACCTTTGTATACGTCGTTGGCATCATTACGATGACCGTATTGTTTAAAAGGTTTTGAAAACGTCATGGCGAAATAAACGGTCCGGGTACGCGCCCAGCCGCTGGTTTGCCGGTATCCGGTAATCAGCGTATCGTTTTCTACCCGTACAAAGGTCCATACGTTTTTGTTGGGATAGTTGTAGATACCGGACATCAGGTCGAGGATGATATGCGACTGGTCTGAAGCCGGGAAGGTGTATTGATGAAATCCCACGCGGTTGGTAGCGGTCAGCTCAGCGAGGATATTATCGTCTTCCAGTTTCACTTTATAATAAGCTGGTTCCGCCACTTCTGTATTGTGGGAGAATCTGCTGCGGTAGCCACTTTCCGGATGATCTGCCGTTCCCGGGTTCAGCTGCAGGGTGCCGGTGGTTGGCATGATCAGGAAGTCGCCCAGATCGGAGTGGCCTGTGCCGCTGAAATGCGTATGACTGAAGCCTACGATGGTTTTATCTTCATACTGATAACCTGCGCAGTATTTGTATACGTCTTTGTTGTATTTGCCGTTCATCTCATAGGAGAGCGTATCCGTTTCGGGGCTGAGCTGCACCGCGCCGAAAGGCACGGTAGCACCGGGATAGGTATGTCCCATACGTTGGGTGCCGGTGATCGGTTTCACGTAGGATAACACATTCTCCTGCGCCCGGAGCGAGGCACAGATACAGCAGAGTATCGATAAGAAAATAAACCTGTTGGCCATCGGTATCAGTTTAAACGTGTCTGGAAAAATTTTACATCCCGAAGAATCGGGATGAATCATTTACAGTGAACAATGAAATTCTTCTATATCGTTATTATTTGTTGTCTGTTGAATAAGAATAAGGGAAAGCAGCAGGCTGTATACCTCTTGATTTCTCCGGGGTAGCGCCCATACGGAATGTCAGCTTACCGCCTTTCTGCAGGTCCTGGTGGCTGATCCAGTTTTTCGTATAGGGCTGACCGTTCAGTGCAGCCTGTTGTACGTACAGGTTGGTGGCGCTGTTGCCGGGCGCTTCGATCACCATTTTTTTGCCGTCTTCCAGCGTCATGATAAGTTTGGCGAACAGGGGAGTACCCAATACATACTGTTGCGTACCGGGGCAAACCGGATAGAAGCCCATGGCGGAGAACACGTACCAGGCAGAAGTTTGCCCGTTGTCTTCATCACCGCAGTAACCATCAGGCGTAGCTTTGTAAAGGCGTTCCATCACCTGACGGATCCAGTACTGTGTTTTCCACGGCTGGCCGGCATAGTTATAGAGGTAGATCATGTGCTGGATAGGCTGGTTGCCGTGTGCATACTGGCCCATGTTCATGATCTGCATTTCACGGATCTCGTGAATCACAGTGCCGTAGTAGCTTTCATCATATACCGGCGCCATTTTAAAAACGGAATCCAGCATGTTGGCAAAAGATTCGCGGCCACCCATCAGCCCCGCCAGTCCTTGTACGTCGTGGAATACAGACCAGGTGTAGTGCCAGCTGTTACCTTCCGTGAAGGCATCACCCCATTTGAAAGGATTGAATGGCGACTGGAAACGGCCATCTTTATTTTTACCACGCATCAGTTTTGTTTCCGGGTCAAAGAGGTTCCGGTAGTTCTGAGAGCGTTTAGCGAAACGGGCAATCTCTTCTTTCGGTCTGTTCAGCGCTTTGGCCAGCTGGTAGATGGTGAAGTCATCGTAGGCGTATTCCAGGGTACGGGCAGCGTTTTCGTTAACATCTACATCGTAGGGCACATAACCCAGTTCATTGTAGTATTTCACGCCTTTGCGGCCCACGGAAGTAAGCGGGCCTTCGTTCTCCGTATTTTTCAGGATGGCTTCGTACAGCGTGTTGATATCATAACCGCGGATACCTTTCAGGTAAGCGTCGGCGATGAGGGAAGCGGAGTTGGAACCGATCATACAATCGCGATGACCGGGGCTTGCCCATTCAGGCAGCCAGCCGCTTTCCTTGTAGGCGTTGGCCAGACCTTCCATGATATGGGAGCTGAGAGAAGGATACATCAGCGTAAAGAAAGGATGTACCGCGCGGAAAGTATCCCAGAAACCATTGTCAGTAAACATATAACCGGGCAGCACTTGTCCGTTGAACGGGCTGTAGTGCACCACTTCGTTTTTCGCATTGATTTCATAGAATTTGCGGGGGAACAGCATGGTCCGGTACAGGGATGAGTAGAAGGTGCTCACCTGTTCGGAAGTACCGCCTTCCACTGACAGGCGGCCCAGTTCTTTGTTCCAGCTGTCTTTCGCTTTCTGACGGGTAACATCGAAAGCATCTTTACCCACTTCGCGCCGGAGGTTCAGCTCCGCCTGTTCGAAGCTGATGAAAGAAGAGGCTGTTCTGGCCACCACTTGTTCGCCTCTCTTTGTTTTAAAGCCCACTACCGCGCCGGTATGGTCTGCCTGCAGCTCCAGCTGGTCTTCCAGGGTGGAATCGCGCCAGGCTGCGGCCATGGTAAATGGTTTATCAAAATAGATGACAAAATAGTTTTTGAAGTTGGACGGTACGCCACCACTGTTTTTGGTAGTATAACCGATGATCTTCTGTTCTTTGGGTAATATTTTAATATAGGACCCCTTATCAAATGCGTCTACCACAACAAAGGCGCTGTCGGTAGTAGGGAAGGTAAAACGCAGTTGAGCCGCACGTTCTGTGGGCGTGATCTCGGTGGTCACGTCCGCATCGGCCAGGTATACGCTATAGTAGTAGGGTTTGGCCACTTCCGTTTTATGGGAGAACCAGCTGGCCCTTTTGTGCTGATCGAATTTCAGGCTACCGGTAACGGGCATCATGGCAAACTGGCCATAGTCGTTGATCCATGGAGAAGGCTGGTGTGTTTGTTTAAAGCCCCTGATTTTATCGGCAGTGTATTGATAGGCCCATCCGTTGCCCATTACGTTTGTCTGGGGCATCCAGAAGTTCATCCCCCATGGCAGGGCGATGGCCGGATAGGTGTTGCCGTTTGACAGGCTTACTTTAGAATCGGTGCCCATCAGGGTGTTGACCCATTCCGCCGGTTCAGCCACTTTGTATACCGTCTGGCTTTGTGCGCCATGCAGGCACAATAAAGCAGCTGCCAGCATTCCAACTTTTTTCATGTTGTAGTGTTGTTTCTTGGTAAATCGATACCAGAAGGCAAAGGCGCAGGGATGATCATCAGGCAGGGGCCGAAATTTTCCCCGCTTTCGCCGGCCGGTATTTCATTACGTGCAATTATTAGAAAAATCGATTTAGCATCCATACAGAAAAAAAAGATTCACCGAATCCTCTCCCTGTTTCCGGAGCCCGGAATGCACTTCTTTTCTCCGGAAACAGTTTTTAAATGTATACATAATTTTGGATCTATCGCAGGTATTGCTCATTTTTTTGCCGGAAAATGGATAAGCGGCGCCGGAAACGTTACCAGTCGTGTGCCTGACGCTCCGTACTTACGCAGAACCACGCACAATAAACCGTCCCGGCAGCTCCACGGCAGGGTTCTTAATGGGCACCGGCTTCTTGCCCAACTGCTGCATCAGCATGGCAATCGCTGTTTTAGCGATGCCTTCTATCGGCTGCTCTATCACAGAAATACCCGGTGGATACAGCCGGAAAATATCGTGGTCATCGAAACAGATCACGGACACGTCGTCGGGCATACGGAGACCAACGCGGGCAATGGCTTCCAGACCGAGGATACCGAGATAATTGGTGGCAAAAAATATCGCTTCTATATCAGGATTGTTTTCAATAAACTCCTGCATCTCCCGGAGGGCATCCTCGCGGAGCTTGTGGTACTTCAGATGCAGCACATGTTTCTTCCGCAGGGGGAGCTTGTGTTCTTTCAGGGCAGACACATAGCCACGCAGGCGCTCATCCAGCTGGATCAGCTTCACATCTACCGTCACGAAAGCGATGCGGGTGAAACCCTTTTCTATCAGGTGTTTCATGCCCTGCTGCACGCCTCCGAAATTATCGATCAGCACATAAGGCGCCTTGATGGAGGGAAAATAGCTGTCCATCAGCACTACAGGCTTATGATGCTGTACCAGCTGCTGTATCTCTTTTTCCATACCGGGCGCGGGAGTGATCAGGTACCCGTCCACCATCTGCCGGCCCAGCATCCGTATCAGCTCTCCTCCTTTCTGGGCATTGTTCTCCGTGCTGCAATACACCACGTTATAACCCATCAGCTCTGCTTCCGTTTCGATTGTTTTGGCAAGGCTGGCAAAGAAGCTGCCGGAGATGCTTTCCACGATCAGGCCCAGTGTTTTGGACTGACCGGTACGCAGGTTGACCGCCACCCGGTGGGGCTCGTAACCGGATTTCTCCACTACCTGTATGATTTTGGCCGCGACTTCGTCACGTATCCGCATCTGTTTCCCTTTGCCGTTGAGTACAAAAGATACAGTAGAAGGTGCCACACCGGCCATTTTAGCGACATCCTTAAGCGTAAGTCTCTTCATTCGTGCTTATTAATTTGATTGGTTTTGCCGTTGCGCCACCATTGATGATTACAGGTTTAGTTGCCGGGTACGCGGGGGTAACGCACGGGGCCGGAAATTACAAAAAACTGTTAAAACATTACAAACTCTCCGTAAAATGGGTATCTTACAGGAGCAGGGCCGGACATGTGGATACTATCAGCCTGTAATATGCGTTATTGGAGTAATAAACAATAAGTACCGGCCAATCAAGCAATTACAACTGGTATTGTAGCCAACTAGACATTTTAACACGCAATATGAAGCAACTCACCCATCTTACTGATCCCGTTTACGTTAAACCCACCCGGGAAACAGTCTTCGACAGGCTTTTTAAGTCTATGATCCGTGACGAGCGCGATCTTCCCTTTGTATACCTGACACTGAAAATTACTTTCACCCTCTGGCCACTGGCCATCCTGATGTACTGGCCGGGTGTTAACAACTGGCTTTGGTGGACCGCTGCTATTGCTTACCAGTTTTTCAATAACATCACCTTTAAAGGCCCCTTCGGCCTGATGCTGCACTGCACCAGCCACCGCGCCTTCTTTGAAAAAAAATACGGTTTCCTCAATAATTATCTTCCCTGGGTAATAGGCCCGCTGTTTGGACAAACGCCGGAATCCTACTACTCCCACCATATCGGGATGCACCATCCGGAGAACAATATGCCGGACGATGACAGCTGTACCATGATGTACCAGCGCGATTCTTTCCGGGGATTCCTTCACTACCTCTGGTCTTTCGTGACTTTTGGCGTTTATGATACTGCGAAGTACCATATCCGCAAAAAAAGGAATAAACTGATGGTGAAACTGATCCGCGGCGAATTCTTATTCATGGGCGCCTGCGTAGGCCTTTCCTTTATCAATTTCCCGGCAACGTTCGTGGTGTTCATCCTGCCATTTATCATCTCCCGTATTATTATGATGGTAGGCAACTGGGCACAACACGCCTTCATCGATGCCGAAGATCCGGACAACTGCTACAAAAACAGCATCACCTGCATCAATACCAAATACAACCATAAATGCTGGAACGATGGCTATCATATCAGCCATCACGTTAAACCCAGCATGCACTGGACAGAACATCCGGTATATTTCCGTAAAACGCTGGACGAATACATCTCTAACGATGCCATCGTATTTGACGGTATTCACTTCCTGCACGTATGGTTATGGCTCATGACCAAACGCTATGATCTGCTGGCCAAACATTTTGTCAATATTGGCGATCGTTTCCAGTCCGATGCGGAAATCATTTCTTTCCTGAAACAACGTACGCTCCGAATTAATACTGTACAACAGGCCACTGCTGCGGCGGCTGCCTGATACAAAGGAAATTTGGGGATTTTTTGATTTACGATTTTTTGATTTCGTAGATAGATAAAAAAGAAGACCGAAGCGAGTACATTCACTTCGGTCTTCTTTTTTTATTCGCTTTGATGATTTACGTAAATCAAAAAATCGTAAATCAAAAAATCCCCAAATCCCTTAGTTGATCCAGCCCGGATTCTGCACCAGATTGGAGTTCCGCTCAATCTCACTTTGAGGGATGGCCCAGTAGTAGATGTAATCTCCTTTCCAGGAGTAGTTGACCACATTGCCTCCCCAGATCTGCTGGATACCGGCGCCGGCGGCAAACGTCTTTTCTCTCCATGTTTTCCAGCGCAGCTCATCGAAATAATTGATGCCCTCATTTACAAACTCCACCCTGCGCTCATTACGGATACGCTCCCGCATCGCCAGCTGATCACCTACATAAGTCGGTTTGGTCCCATCTGCACTTTGCAAAGCAGGCATGCCCACTCTTGTCCGAACTCTGTTGACCAGGTCCAGCGATTGCTGGCTAAACCCTTGCTCGTTCAGCGCTTCCGCCCACATCAACAGCACATCGGCAAAACGAATTACCGGGAAGTCGGTAGGACCATACGCGCGGTTGATCGTTTCAGTAGCGCCTTCATACACAAATTTGCGATGCAGGTAATAGAAGTAGGCTTTGGTATCAGTGGCCAGGTCCCACACAGGCGTGTTGTTAGACCGGAAAGGCCATCTGGAAACATACGGCTGATTGGCACTGCCATTTACGCCCAGGTACTCTGAATAGGGCGTGATAACGTTGGCGGCCAAACGCGGATCGCGGTTAGCATAAGCCGACTTGATCCTGGCTTCGTTGCCACCAGGCAGGTATTTGCTCATATCCAGTCCACGGGCAGTGGCAGCGCTAATTTCAGCTGCTGTAAGCCCGTCCCTGAAAAAGTACACTTCTCTTTGTGAAGCTGCCAGGGAGGTAAATCCCGGAATAACGGCATTCCAGTCAAACTTGCTGCCATCAGCTTTTTCATACAAATCCACTACCACCGGGGAAACCAGGTAGGTGTTCCAGCAGGAACCGAAAGAGCTCCTGTTGCCACAGAAAAACTGCGTAGTGGAACCATAGTTCGTCACGGCGATATTCTGAATGGAGAAAATCATCTCATCACTTTGTTCGTTCGCTTCTTTGAAGAGCGCCTTGTAATCTCCATTGAAAAGGGTGTATCCGGCATCCTGCACTTTGGCAAAATCGGCAGCGGCGGCGGCCCAGTTACGGGTATACAGGTAAGCTTTTCCTCTTAACGCATAGGCTGCGCCTTTGGTGATATGCCCATAGCTCGCATTACCCTTACCGTATTTGACAGGCAAATTGGGCTCGTTGATACAGTCTGTAAGATCATTGACCACCACTCTCCAAACGCTGTCTTCTGTTTCACGGCCTTTCACCGCCTCATCAGCAGTAAATGGGGTGAGGTATACCGGCACACCGTGCCACAGCTGGTTCAGGCGGGAATAAAAATAGGCGCGCAGGAATTTCGCCTCTGCGATATACTTCGCTTTTTTATCTGCCGCAGAAGGGGATTTGAGCGGTATATTGAAAATAGCGTTGTTGGCACGCTGAATACCATCATAAAACTGTTTCCAGTTACTGCTGAACATACCATTGCTGGGGGTGATGGTTCCTACCTGTAAGGCATCTGCGTCCCGCACCATGCCGCCTACGCCGTACCGGTCAAACTGATACAATTCATTACCGGAAGCGCTGCCCTGATCGATATTCAATCTTAACGCAGCATACACGCCAGCCATGCCCTGGTCGGTGAGGTTGTCTGTCGTCCACATCTGCGCGTCACTTTCCTGTGTATAGGACACGGTGTCCAACAGGTTTTTCTTACAGCCGGCTAATGACAGCAGCGCGGTGCTATATATTAATATTCTGAACTTTTTCATACGTTAATTTTTAGAACCTAGAATGTAACATTAAGACCCAACGCATACTGTCTCATCGTTGGATAACCCACGCTGGCGCCAATTTCAGGGTCAAGGCCCGGATATTTGGTGATGGTCAGCAGATTTTCGCCACTTACATACACTACCGCACGGCTGATGGCTGCGCGTTTGGTGAGGCGTTCCGGAATCTGGTAACCGATCTGCAGGTTCTTCAGTTTCAGATAAGACGCATTGTAGAGATAGAAATAGTTATCCTGGCTATTCTGTGGATCTGTATTGAGTTTCAGACGGGGATACTTACCGTTGATATTATTAGCAGGATCAGCTGGATTGGCATCATTGTAATAGTAGTGATCATTGGCCACGTCCAGTCCGATGGCATTACCGTTGGTCGTAACGGAGCTCAGGTATCCGCGGTCGTTGTAATAGTACTGCAGGCCTGCACTGCCAGCCCATATCATATTAAGATAGAGTCCTTTCCAGGAAGCGCTGATGTTGAAGCCGTAGTTGTATTTAGGTGTACCGCTGGAACCGGAGAAGGTCCGGTCGTAGTTGTTACCATAAATACCATCACCGTTGGTGTCTGCATAGATGAAATCACCGTACCAGATTTTGCCTTTATCCACCCCCTGTGCAGGCAGGAAGGTATAACCTGCGGCCATCATAGCTTTCAACCAATCCATATCCTGCGGTGTACGGATCATACCATCTTTGGGGCCACCGTTAATATTCACGCTGCCATCAGCATTAAAGTGGCTGCCATTACCCTGATAAAGTTTCTGGAGATAATATTCATCAATCTGATGACCTTCCACCCGGTAGCGGTTGCCATCGTTGGAAGCTACTTTTCCGATGTTGGAAGACCATACTTTATTACCGCTGGCATCTGTGGTATAACCATCCTGGAAGGAGCCACGGTAGCTGGTGATCACGTTTTTATTATAGGAGAAATTACCGCCAACCGTGATATCCACTTCACCGAATTTATGGTTATAGCTGGCCACCACTTCAATCCCTTTATTGGAAACAGTGGCTGTATTAACGGTAGGAGGTGAGGCATTACCTACGGTCAATGGTATCGGCGGTGTGGTAATGATGCCGTCCGTTTTTTTGCTGTAATAGTCAACCGTGATATTCAACGCATTATTCAGCAAAGTCGCGTCCAGCCCTATATCTGCGATAGCCGTAGCTTCCCAGAGCAGCCCGGGATTGCCGAATTTGGTGACTGCCAGCGCATTCACCGCGGTGTTGTTATAAGAGTAGTACACGGGGTTGTAGAGGGTCTGGTAGTCATAATTGCCCTGTGATCTGTCGCCACCGCCGTTATTACCCAGTTTACCCCAGGAGCCACGCAGTTTCAGCTGTTGGAAATTGCGCAGCGACTCTTTCAGGAATGCTTCTTCTGTCAGGCGCCAGCCGGCAGAAAAGGAGGGGTAGTAGCCCCAGCGGGAAGCAGGTGCAAAACGGGAGGAGCCGTCATACCGGAGATTGGCTTCAAACAGGTATTTGTCGCGGTAGGTATAGTTCAAACGGCCAAACCAGCTGCGGAGCGCGTTGTCATACTCCGTTCCATCAAACACGTTGTTGGTATTGCCGGCAACGTTAATGTTGGTCACTTCTTCTGATATCAGGCCTTTTCTGCTGGTAAAATCGCGGTTATAATAGTAATAGTTCTGGTTGTAGCCTGCCAGCGCGGAAAAATCATGCCCTCCCTTAAACTGTGTATGGTAACGTAATACGTTGTCAAACGTGGTGGTAAAATCTTTATTATGCTCTACGGTGGTGGTGAGCTGGTCGGGCGTGGCTGCTGGTTGTCTGGCTATGTTATTGGCCAGATCCCATTTAGCAAAAGGCACATCATGATATTGCATGTCGCGGAAGCGGGTCTGATAGTTGAACTTAGTTTCAAATGTCAGTCCGCGTAAAAGAGAGAGGGTAGCGTACACGGTGGAATTGAAACGGTTCTGCACATTCTTTCCGGCGACGTTATTGAGGTACAGCAGGATGTTATTGGCCGTCTGAGACTCTTCTGTGGCGGTAGGGAAGCCGTATTTACCTTCATATCTGGCCGGTACGCCCGGGGTGGTCTGACGGAGAAAGTTGAAAGCATTGGCGGTATTACCCAATCCCAGCAGTTCCTGCGAGGCAAACGTTTGCGTACCAACGGTAATAAACGGATTGATTTTACTATCGAGGTTCAGCCGTATCTGGTAACGTTTAGACTCGGTATGTTCCATGGTACCGGGATTGTTCTGATAACCGCCGGACAGCAGGAAGGTAGATTTCTCGCTGCCACCGGAAACGGATATATTATGCTGCTGCAGTACGTTGTGTTGAAATACGGTATTGGCCCAGTCGGTATTGGCATATACCACGGAGTTAGGTATCCCTGCTGCATTCAGGTCATTGGGATGGGCGTTGGCATTTATCCAGGTATCGATGGTTTGCTGTTTGAACAGTTCAGCCTGTCCGAGGTTACGGGCGCTTTCGTTATACAGTTTCATATACCGTACATAGTCATTCACGAACTTCGGCATGTTGGCGGGTTCCACAGAGGAGAGTGTTCCGCTGTACGTAACAGTCGTACGGTTACGGCTGCCTTTTTTGGTGGTAATGAGGATCACGCCGTTTGCTGCCAGGGTACCATATATAGAAGAGGAGGCGGCATCTTTCAGGACAGAGATACTTTCAATGTCTGTGGGGTTTACAGCGTCCATGCTGCCGATGATACCATCTATTACTACCAGCGGATCGCTGTTATTGAGCGTTCCCACGCCGCGTACACGAATGGTGGCGCCGTCGGAGCCGGGTTTACCGGAGCTTTGGCGTACCTGCAAACCGGGACTGAGGCCGGCCAATGCGCTGGACACATTGGTTACGGGCCTGTTTTCCAGGCTTTTACCTGTCACCGTCGCTACCGCTCCGGTGAGGTTCACTCTTTTCTGGGTAGCGTACCCCACTACTACCACGTCTACCAGGTCGGCATTTTTCTGTTTCAGGGTAACGGTCACGGATGCACGCCCCTGTAGACTTACTTCCTGTCTTTCAAAACCGATGTAGTCTACCACCAGCACTGCATTGGCGGCATCTGCGTCTTTAATGATGAATTCCCCCTTTTCGTCTGTCACCACCCGTTTGGCAGTTCCTTTTAAGACGATGGAAGCACCGGGCAGGCGCTCTCCTTTGTCATTCACCACCCGGCCGCGCAGATCTTCCTGTGGGGCAGCCAGGAGTGTTTTCTCTTTTTTGGCATCTACCACAATTACTTTGTCCACGATGGAGTAAGTAAGTGGTTGCCCATGAAAACAAATATCCAACGCAGCTTTCAGGTCTACATCGGTAACAGAAATGGTTACACGCTGTGCCCGGGCCAGCATTTCATTCCGGTACATAAAACTGTAGCCGGTTTGTTGGGTGATACTTTTGAAGATATCGGCCAACGCGGCATTGCGTTGATGCAATGTCAGCGTTTGGGCATAGCCTGAAGCAATCGCCTGCAGGGAAATCAATACCAGCAGGAAGGTGGTCAGTTTAAATACCCGGATGGTTTTAAAAAAGTGGAATCGAAGGGCATACGAAGCCCCCTTGTACTGAGGATTACTCATACATCACAGTGTTTGGTAAAGGTTATTGGTACCGGAATAGTGTAGTTATGGACAACAGCAGGCCATAACGCAGATTTACATCTGGTTTTACGATGAAATGTTCATTGTTCTGATTACTTTTTTTTCGACTTAGATTTTACTTCGATTTAGATTGGATTTTTTACTTCAATTTAGATTTATATGATTTAGTTGACGACGATGATTAGTGCGGGTGTACTGTGAGTTTCCGACCATCCAGTTGACAGTGGACGCCACTCAGCTCCAGCATTTTAATGATATTATCCAGGCTGGTGTTCCTGGGGAAAGACGCGGTGAGATGCTCTTCCGGCATGCCACCTGCCCATTGCAGCTCCAGGTCGTACCATCTTGCCAGTTGTCTTAATGCTACGCCTACTTCTTCTCCCGCAAACTCAAATTTTCCATTTTTCCAGGCCAGTACGGTATTTACATCAGCGTTGGCGATGGTCAGCTGACGGGCATCGTCCAGCACGGCCTGTTGTCCTGGTAACAGATGTTTGGTTGCATTATCTGCGTTTACATTTACCGCCCCGGTTATCAGGGTTGTTTTGATATTTTTTTCTTCAGGATAGGCCATCACGTTAAAGGAGGTACCCAATACCTGGACTTCCATGTTATTTACCCGGACTGTAAAAGGTTTGTTTTTATCGGGTGTGATATCGAAATAGGCTTCTCCCGTTAATTCCACTGTCCGATGCCGGCCGTTAAAGCTCACAGGATATTTCAATGAGCTGGCGGCGTTGAGCCATACTTTACTCCCGTCCGGAAGCACTACCGCAAACTGGCCGCCCTGGGGTGTTTTCAGGGTATTATATTTTATGTCCCCGGGATTGGCGGCCTGGTCATATACCAGGGATTCCCCTTGTACCCGGGCATCTCCAATGGTTTGTTGGCTGCTGTCATTCAGGGTCACGGCGCTGCCATCATCCAGCAGCAGTACCGCTTTGTTGCTTCCCGGCATCACAGACACCGCGGCTTTTGCCGCTATCTGCCTCGATGCTGAGGTCATATGGTACCGGCCCGACAGGAACCATCCGCCCACACCGAGTACCAGCGCTATGCCAGCCGCTGCTGCCGTACGTTTCAGCCACAGCGGGATGACTCTCCCGCGAGAGGGCGCCGGCTGCATCAGTGCTGCCAGCCTGGCATCCATTCTGTTGAAAATCTCTTCCCTGCTGAATCCTTCCTCCGGTGTCACCATTACCTGCCCGTCATCAAAAGAATGATACCATTGATTGACCAGCGCAGATTCTTCCGGGGAGGCTTCTCCCCGCAAATACTTTTCGACAGCGCTTAACAGATCCTGGTTTTCTTTCATAACGGATAATTACAGTCATTTGTCGAACAACCGGAACGGATCCCCTACGCTGTCCGAAAAAAAATTAAAAAAAAATGGAAAAAATGTGTCGGAGGCTACCTTTTAACTGGCGTAAAGCTTTGGTGAGCTGGTTTTCTACGGTCTTACTGGAGATATTGAGGACCTGGGCTATTTCTTTTACCGGCATACCCTGTTCCCGGCTGTAACGAAATATCAGTTGACATTTTTCCGGAAGTTTGTTCACTTCCTGTTGCAGCAGCTGTAGAATATGTTTCTGTTGGAAAGCCGATTCGGGTTCTGCCACATTCACGGGTACAGTCGTTTGGTATACTTCCTGGTACTGACGCAACAATTGTTCGCGACGGAAGCGGTCCAGCACCTTATATTTTACCGCCGTGGCCAGGTAGGCGCCGGCATTGCTGATCTGGCGGTTGTGCCGTTGGTTCCACAGGCTGACGAATACGTCCTGTACAATATCTTCTGCCGCCTGTATGTCGGAGAGCCTGTTGAAGGCCACTGCCAATAACTTCTCGCGATAGGCCCCATAGATTTCGGCAAATGCGGTTTCATCATCCTCCCGCAGACGCTCCATCCATAAGGTATCTGTATTTGGTTGACCAGTCATTCCGTGATTGTACAAGTAGTATATGCGATATTAGAGATTATTTTCGTCGTTTCATATATTTATGATAAAATCTTTCTGTGGCCCCGGGGTTACAGCGCCTGGCCGGGATCGCAGATGTCCGGAGAGCAGGTATGGCCAATACGCCACCAACAGGGCATTTTCCCGTTACAGGCGGGGAAAATTAACACTTTATAACATTCTTCCCTTTTCAGCCAATCGGCAAAAACCCACCCATCCAGCCACCACATTGCTTTTCACTCTAAAAAGAGAAAGTTATATCATATAATCTTAATGAATATGCTTATCTATAACAATAAGTAACTAAATTTGCGCTCTAACTTTTTTTATTAAAGTAAAAAATATGCGTACTGTTACACTGAAAAGGGTTGTGGTTACCGGCATGGGAGCACTAACACCTATCGGGAATGATGTAAATACTTTTTGGAGCAATCTGAAGGCAGGCGTGAGCGGCGCTGGTCCTATCACTAAATTTGACACCACAGAGTTCAAAACAAAATTTGCCTGTGAAGTCAAAGGTTTTGATGTGGAAAAATATATGGACAAGAAAGAGGCCCGCAAGATGGACAACTTCACGCAGTACGCGATGGCAGCTGCACATGAAGCGGTAGCAGACGCTGGTCTCAACAAGGAAGGAATTGACAAAACCAAAATAGGCGTGATCTGGGCTTCCGGTAACGGCGGCATGCTCACGTTCGAGGAACAGATCGTTGAATTTACCCAGGCCAACTTTGTGCCTAAGTTCAACCCGTTCTTTATTCCCAAACTGATTTGTGATATCGCGGCAGGACAGATCGCCATGAAATATGGTTTCATGGGTATCAACTTCTGCACCGTGTCTGCCTGCGCCTCTTCTTCCAGCGGTCTGGTAGACGCTTTCAACTATATCCGTCTCGGCAAGGCAAACGCGATCGTTGCCGGTGGTTCTGAAGCACCGGTTACCCGTGCAGGCATCGCAGGCTTTAACGCCCTCAAAGCGCTGTCTACCCGTAACGATGATCCGGAACATGCTTCCCGCCCGTTCGATACAGATCGTGACGGCTTCGTGATGGGTGAAGGCGCCGGCGCCATCGTCCTCGAAGAATACGAGCACGCCATCGCCAGAGGTGCTACCATCTACGGTGAAATGATCGGCGGCGCTATGACCTGCGACGCCTACCACCTCACCGCCACCCACCCTGAAGGCCTCGGCGCCAGACTGGGTATGGAACAGGCACTGGAAGACGCCGGTATAACTACTACCGACGTTGACTATATCAACTCCCACACCACCTCCACACCGGTAGGCGATGTGAGCGAACTGAAAGCGATCGTGACCGCCTTCGGCGACCACGCGGAGAAAGTGAACATCAGCGCCACCAAATCCATGACAGGCCACCTGCTGGGCGCTGCCGGCGCTATCGAGGCTATCGCCTGTATCAAGGCTACTCAGGAAGATATCGTACCACCTACCATCAACACTACCGTGCTGGGCGAAGGTATCCCGACCAACCTGAACCTCACCCTCGGCAAAGCACAGAGCCGCCCGGTAAATATTGCCATGAGCAATACCTTCGGTTTCGGCGGTCACAACGCCATCGTGGTATTTAAAAAATACACCAAATAAGCAGGTAACTGCCCGAAAATAGCTGTCAGCGAAGATCTTCCCAAAAAGGTCTTCGCTGCTCTTTTTTATGCCCCCTTCATTTCGGAATTCGTAATCCGTAATTCGTAATTATGGCGTAGCTTAGTAGTTTAATATTATGGCAAAGAAAAAAGAGAATGTAACCGCTGCCCCCGCTCCGGAAATCACAGCAGATGACCAGATTGAAGTATTTGGCGCACGGGAGCATAACCTGAAAAACCTTGACCTGCAGTTGCCCAAAAATAAGCTGGTTGTCATCACCGGCATCAGCGGAAGTGGAAAATCCTCCCTGGCTTTCGATACTATTTACGCTGAAGGACAACGCCGCTACATGGAAAGTTTTTCCGCTTATGCCCGCCAGTTTATCGGCGACATGGAAAGACCCGATGTGGACAAAATCACCGGTCTTTCTCCCGTTATTTCCATAGAACAAAAAACAACCAACAAAAACCCGCGCTCAACGGTAGGCACCATCACGGAAATCTACGACTTCCTGCGACTGCTCTACGCCCGCGCCGGACAGGCATACTCCTACAATACCAACAAGCGCATGACGCGCTTCTCGGAAGAAGAGATACTGGAACATATCTTCAAACACTACCCTAAAAAGAAACTGGTGATACTCGCACCCCTGGTGCGCGGCCGTAAAGGACATTACCGGGAACTGTTTGAACAGGTACGCAAACAGGGCTATCTCAAAGTACGGGTGGACGGCGAAATACTCGACCTGAAAGAAAGAATGCAGGTGGACCGTTACAAAATCCACGATATCGAACTGGTGATAGATCGCATACAGGTACAGGACGACGCCCGCACCCGCATCAGCCAGAGCGTGCAGAAAGCCCTCACCATGGGCAAAGGCCTGCTGTTTGTGATGGACAACGATACCAACAAGGTAAGTCAGTACAGCAAACAACTGATGTGTGAAGACACCGGCCTTTCCTACGAGGAACCATCGCCCAACACCTTCTCCTTCAACTCGCCCTATGGCGCATGCCCACGCTGTAAAGGCCTCGGCACCATCTACCAGATCGATATGGACACCATCATCCCCGATGAAAGTGCCTCTATCGAAAGCGGTGGCCTCAAACCACTGGGCGAAGCCAGAGATACCTTCACCTACAAACAGGTGCAGCAGCTGGCTAAAAAATATAAATTCTCCCTTACCGGACCTATCTCGGCTATCCCGGAGAAAGCCCGCAACGTGCTGTTGTTCGGCGACGAAAACGGGAAACTGGAAGTAGACCTCTCTTTCGACGAAAGTTCCGATACCACTAAATACTCCACAGAATTTGAAGGAGTGGTGAACACCGTACGCCGCTATTTCAACGATAGCAGCTCCGACCACGTACGCGCCTGGGCGGAAAGCTTTATGGCCCTCAGCACCTGCCCGGAATGTAACGGTACCCGCCTCAAAAAGGAAAGCCTCTTCTTTAAGATAGACGAGAAAAATATTTCCGAACTGGGCAACATGGACCTCGATCACCTGTTGAACTGGTTCAGCAACATCGAAGAGCGGCTGGAGAAAAAACAAAACGCCATCGCCAAAGATATCCTCAAGGAAATACGGGAACGCCTCGGATTCCTGCTGAACGTTGGCCTCACCTATCTGACGCTCAACAGGCCTACCCGTACGCTCAGCGGCGGCGAATCACAACGCATCCGCCTCGCTACCCAGATAGGCTCCCAGCTGATGGGCATCACCTATATCCTCGATGAGCCCAGCATCGGCCTGCATCAACGCGACAACATGCAACTGATCGATGCCCTCCGCAACCTCCGCGAAATGGGCAACACCGTGATTGTAGTGGAACATGATAAAGACATCATGCTGCATGCCGACCACCTCGTGGACATCGGTCCCGGCGCCGGAAAACACGGCGGCCAGATCATCGCGCAGGGTACGCCCAACCAGATACTGAAGCTTAACACCCCTACGGCCGGATACCTCAACGGTAAACGCGCCATGGAAATACCTGCCGAACGCCGCAAAGGCAACGGTAACAGCCTGGAGCTGAAAGGCGCCACCGGCAACAACCTGAAAAACGTAAGCGTGAAACTGCCCCTCGGCACTTTCATCTGCGTGACCGGTGTTTCCGGCAGCGGTAAATCCACCCTGATCAACGAAACACTGTATCCGATACTCTCCAAACATGCCTATGACTCCAAAGCGGTCCCCATGCCGTATAAAAGCGTCAAAGGCCTGGAACATATCGATAAAGTGATCGAGATAGACCAGTCACCCATCGGTCGTACACCGCGCAGCAACCCGGCCACCTATTGCGGTTTCTTCACCGATATCCGCACCCTCTTCGCCGCTGTGCCGGAAGCAAAAATCCGTGGCTACAACGCCGGCCGTTTCTCTTTCAACGTTAAAACAGGCCGCTGCGATGTTTGTGAAGGCGGCGGCATGCGCGTGATTGAAATGAACTTCCTGCCAGACGTATATGTACACTGCGAAAAATGTAATGGCCGCCGTTACAACCGGGAAACACTGGAGATCCGCTACAAAGGCAAATCCATCTCCGATGTGCTGGACATGACGGTAGACGAAGCAGTGGAATTCTTCCAGGCCGTTCCGTGGATACACCGTAAAATCAAAACACTGCAGGATGTAGGCCTGGGTTATATCACCCTCGGCCAGTCGGCCGTAACCCTCTCCGGTGGCGAAGCACAGCGTGTGAAACTGGCAACGGAGCTATCTAAAAAAGATACCGGCAAAACGATCTATATCCTCGACGAGCCCACTACCGGCCTGCATTTCCAGGATATCGTGCTGCTGCTGAAAGTACTGAACAAACTGGTGGACAGGGGGAATACCGTACTGGTGATAGAACACAACCTCGATGTGATTAAAATGGCCGATCATATCGTGGACCTGGGCCCTGAAGGCGGCGCCGGTGGCGGCACTATCCTCTGTACCGGAACGCCCGAACAGGTGAGCACCTGTAAAGACAGCCATACCGCCCGATTCCTCAAAAAGGAGCTGGGAATTTAATATCTTGCCAACCGTAAATCAAGGAATGAGAACGTTATACCAGATATTACTCACCTGCGCCGTGCTAACCGGCATGATCGCCTGTGAGAATGAAACCAAGGTGTGCGACCAAACGCTCCGGTCGGATTTTCACGTGCGTTTTCAGCGTGATTCCGCCAGCAAGGTAGCCGATACGATCCTGCACATTGTGCGCGATACCATCATGCCCAAAGTAACCGTTTATGCCATAGACAATGGTGTCAACAAGGATTCCATCTACAAAATCAAACCGCTGAAAGATATCTTCCTGCCCTTTTCTCCCGTATCGGACAGCAGCATCTTCTTTCTGCGGGTAGATTCTACCCTTACGCCGGACACACTTAAATTTAAGTACTCCCGTACCAAAAAATTTATTTCACCCGGCTGTGGTTTCGGCACCACCTTTTTCCTGGATACCGTTATCACTACCAAACACACCATCGATTCTGTAGTTATTAACTCAAAGGCAGTCACCAGCAGTAATGATACGCACCTTACTTTGTTTTTCTTTAATCAGTAGTATCCTGATTGGCCTCGCCGCACAGGCACAAACACCGGCCAAACCGGCAGCCGCCAAAACCGCTGCCAAAACAGATACTATCCGTAAACCGGCGAAAGACACCACGGTCATTATCCCCGTGAAAGACAGCGTCGTACACATGCCTGGCGGTCTCCGTGTGGGACTGGACCTGAGCCGCATCGTGACTTCCATCTACTACCCCTACCGGAAAGAAGGTACCGCCGTGGCTGACCTCCGCCTTACCAGCGATCTGTATGCAGCGGCAGAAGTAGGATATGCCAGCACGCCTCATAGCGATGCCAACTACACCTATAAAGGCAGTGGCGCCTTCATCACCCTCGGGATAGATTATAACTTCATGAAAAGACTGTACCCGTCTGAAAAAAATATGTTCTTCGGCGGTATCCGGTACGGATTTTCCCACCTCACCTACGAAGTGCCCACTTATAAGATCACCAGCAGCTATTGGGGCAACGATCTCACTGGCTCCATTCCCAAAACCAATATCAATGCGCATTGGGTGGAACTGGTGCTGGGACTCAAAGCGGAAGTGCTCAAAAATTTCTTCCTGAGCTGGAGCATACGCGAACGCGTATTGATCAATAACGTTAAGTCCGATGAATTTACACCACTGGTGATTCCCGGCTTCGGCAGCGGCTCCAAGAAATCGGTGTTCGATATGCAGTACACCGTGTCCTATCTGTTCCCGCTCTACAAGATAACGCATCATGTAAAGTTGCCAGCGAACGATAAAAACAAAAAGAAAAAATAATGACGAATGGAGGGCTGTTTTAAAAAGCGGTTAGTAAGTAACCGTTCTAAAAAACAACCCTCCATTCGTCATTTTTAATTCGTAATGGAATCAGGGTTTTACCATTTCAATATGCGGAATACCATCTTCCATATACGTATCACTGGTTTGCTCGAACCCCAGTGAGGTATAAAAGCGCTGCAGGTATTGCTGTGCCCCAATTTTAATAGGTCCCTTTCCATATGCCTCTTCCACGGCAGCAATGGATTTCTCCATCAACTCACGCCCTGCGCCGGTGCCTCTGACCAGCGAAGAGGTAATCACCCTTCCGATAGAAGTTTCTGTGTATTTAATACCCGGGCCAAATAAACGGGTATACGCCACCAGGACACCTTCATCATTACGCCCCATCAGATGCAGCGCCTGCTGGTCAGTATTGTCCAGGTCCTGGTAAGCACAGTTTTGCTCTACTATAAATATTTCACTGCGCAAATGCAGCACTTCATACAATTCTTGTACGGTCAGTTCGTCGAATGCTTTGATTTTCCAGTTCATCGTATGCCGGTTTATCATAAAAATAGCGGAAGCTTTCAATATTCCTGTTATTTTTATAGACGATATTAATGCCTCTTAGCCCAATCAGGAAATCATGGAAGAAACAAAGCGCCCGTTCCTTTCACTGGAACATATCACTGTAAGATATCTCGACAAAACACTTTTCGACACCCTCAACTGGGAAATACAGCAAAACGAACAATGGGCCATTACCGGCCCCAGTGGCTCCGGCAAAACCGCCCTCCTCAATACGGTCCTTGGTAAGTTCAACATCATTAACGGCGGTATCCGTTATCATTTTTACGATGAATGGCGGAAAGAAAATACCGTCACCGATCCCTATTTCAACTATCGCAATTTGATAGCGCTGGTAGGGCATCATCATACTTTCCGGAACTTGTCCAATACCACCACCGACTTCTACTATCAGCAACGGTTCAATAGCATGGACGCCGATAATTCCCCCACGGTCAGCGAATACCTCGAACTGACAGCGGTCCCCGATCTGGTAAAACCGCTGAAAATAGCGCCGCTGATGGAAAAGCGGCTGATTAAGCTTTCCAACGGAGAAACACGTCGTGTCATGATTGCCAAAGCACTGCTGCAAAAGCCGCAACTGCTCATGCTCGACAACCCTTACATCGGGCTGGACGTGCAAACCCGCAAGGATTTCTCTGAAATGATCAATGAGATCATCCGCAATGGCGCCACCGTGCTGCTGGCCACCACGCCGCAGGAAATACCGGCGCACATCACACATGTGCTGACGCTGGAAAATGGCGCTGTCACCGGCAAGTATACACGTAGCGAGTTTATGCAGCTGCCGCTGCCTGAAGTAGCCGATCTACCGCTGCCCGCCATGGAAGCGCAGAAAATAGCAGATATCCTGCAACGGCATCAGCCGCCTGCCTTCGAGACCATCGTTCGCATGGAAGACGTCCGGGTAAAATATGGGGAGAACGTTATCCTCGACCAGATCAACTGGACGGTAAAACCAAATGAAAAATGGGCGCTGCTGGGGCATAACGGCGCCGGCAAATCTACCCTGTTAAGCCTGATCAATGGCGACAACCCACAGGCGTATGCCAACAAACTATGGCTGTTCGACCGTCGCAGAGGCAGCGGCGAAAGCATCTGGGACATCAAGAAAAAAACAGGCTTCGTTTCGCCGGAACTACATCAGTACTTTACCTCCCGCGACCATTGCCTGCAGGTGGTCTGCTCCGGCTTCAGCGATATTATCGGCAGCACCAAACCACCCACGCCGGAACAAGCCGACATCGCCCAGGCATGGATGGAAATACTGGAAATAGACGAACACCGGCAATCTCCTTTCAAACAGGTGCCTGAAAGTGCGCAACGTCTTTGCCTCCTCGCCAGGGCGCTCGTTAAAAACCCACCCCTGCTGATCTTCGATGAGCCTTGCCAGGGGCTCGACCAGCAGCAGAAACAACACTTCAAAAAAGTCATCGAAATGCTGTGCGACCATATGCCGGTAACGCTGATCTATGTGACACATTATGAAGAAGAACTGCCTAACTGTGTAGATAAGTTTATGCGGCTCGCCAATGGCAAAGCCATTTGATTATTGGGTTATTGAGCTGTTTTATTATTGGATTTATGGATTTTGGAATTGTTTGATTTTGGAATTTCAGGGAGCGCTGGTCATTCATTCCCAAATCTTTAAATCAAAAAATTCCCGAATCCACAAATTCAAATAATAAAATATATAAATGCATAAATGAAAAAATAGTTCGATCTTCGTCGGGAATCGTTAATCACCATAATCCATTCCTGATGCACCCAACAAAACGGCTATTTGCTGTAGTAGCATTATTTGTTTCCCTGGTGGCGTTGTCGTTGATAAGCGGCTGCCGGACCACTAAAAAAGAGATGAACCCCGGATTCGCGAAGTATATTGACGCCTATACCGCCGGTATTATCTCCAAACAAAGTCCTATCCGTGTTCAACTGGCAGGACAGGTAAACGTAACGCATACCCAGAATGAACCACTCGACAAAGAAGTGTTCGATTTTTCTCCTTCCATCAAAGGGAAATCTTATTGGGTAGATGCCACCACCATCGAATTCCGGCCCGATGAAAATCTGCAACCCGGCAAAACCTATCAGGCTAATTTTAAGCTGAGTAAGATCATGGACGTGCCTTCCGACCTGAAATCCTTCGATTTCGAGTTCAAGGTCATCAAACCATCTTTCTCCCTGGATATGTTTGGGCTGAAAGCCAGTACCAACACTACGCTGGACAAGATGACCTATACCGGCGCCGTATACACCGCCGATGTGGAAAACCCACAGTCCATCGAAAAACTGCTCACCGCACACTATGCCGGCAAAACACTGCCCATCACCTGGCAGCATAACGCCGGCGACCGTACGTCGAAATTCACCATCGCCAATATAGACCGCGCCAACATTGCCCGTAACCTGGAAATCAGCTGGGATGGCTCCGCACTTAAAGTGGACAACAGCGGTAAAAAAACCGTGGAAGTACCTGCTGTAGGCGATTTCAAGGTGCTCGACGTAAAAGCCATGTCTGACCCTGAACAACACCTGCTGGTACAATTCTCCGATCCTGTCAGCGTAGCGCAAAGCCTGGAAGGCCTTATCGGCATCAGCGGCCAGGGCGATCTCCGTTATACCATCGACGGTAGTGAAGTAAAAGTATATGTGCCTGTTCGCCTCGAAGGCAGCTACAACGTCATCATCAACGAAGGCGTTATCAATATCACCGACAAACGCCTCGGTCAATCCTTCAGTGCCAACGTGAACTTCGAAAACACCCTGCCTGCCGTAACGATTCCCGGTAAAGGTGTTATCCTCCCCGAAAGCAATAAACTGGTGATGCCGTTTGAAGCCGTTAACCTTAACGCGGTAGACGTCACCATCATCAAAATATACGAGAACAACATCCCGCAATATCTGCAACATAACAACCTCGACGGCGATCAGGAACTGCGTCGTGTAGGCAAGCCCGTGGTAGAAAAAACCGTTCGCCTCGATACCGATAAATCCGTTAATCTTCACAAGAAAAACCGCTTCTTCCTCGACCTGGATAAATTGCTCCGCACCGAACCCGGCGCTATTTACCGCATCACCATCGGCTTCCGCAAAGCTTATTCACTCACTGCCTGCGCAGAAGTGAAAAAAGCCGACAGCACCAGCACCGGTGGCGGAGAAGAAGCCGGCGAAGAAGAGGAAAGTGAATACTATGGCGATGGCGAAGGCGAAAAACTGGATGACGACGACGCCTTCTGGAACCGTTACGATAGCTACTATCCTTACGGCTACAACTGGAACCGCCGCAACGACGCCTGCTCCAATTCCTACTATAACAAAGATAAATGGGCATCCCGTAACGTGATCTGCTCCAACCTGGGCCTCATCGCCAAAAGAGGCAATAACAACAGCATGTTGGTAGCAGTAACAGACATCCGTGATACCAAGCCCCTCACCGGTGTGGAACTCGAACTGCTCGATTATCAAAACCAGGTGATCTTCAAAACTAAAAGCGATGGCGAAGGCCTGGCCACATTCGACCTGAAACGTAAGCCCTACCTGCTGATCGCGAAGAAAGACAATGAAAGAGGCTACCTGAAACTGGACGACGGCAGCTCGCTGCCACTGAGCCGTTTTGATGTGCAGGGCGAAGAAGTACAAAGCGGCATCAAAGGTTTCCTCTACGGAGAAAGAGGCGTATGGCGTCCCGGCGACTCCATCTACCTGACTTTTGTACTGGAAGATAAAGATGATAAACTCCCGGCAGATCACCCGGTAACGCTGGAATTCTACAATCCTAAAGGCCAGCTGTACAAACGTATCAACCAGCACGAAAACCTGAACGGTTTCTATAGCTTCGCTACCGCCACTCAACCGGAAGACCCTACCGGCAGCTGGGTAGCGAAAGTAAAAGTTGGCGGCGCCACCTTCCAGAAAAACATACGCATCGAAACCGTGAAGCCTAACAGGCTGAAAATAAAAATGGACTTCGGCAGCAACACCGCCCTGTCCAAAAACGGTACCACCGGCACCCTGTCGGCCATGTGGATGTTCGGCGCTACCGCCCAGCACCTGAAGGCCAAAGTGGACGTGTCGCTGATACAGGCTTCCACCAGCTTCAAAAACTTCTCCGGCTTCACCTTCGATGATCCGGTGACACATTTTGAAGCAGAGAACAAAACCATTTTTGAAGGCCCGCTGAGTGAAACCGGCGCTGCACCGGTGAAAGCGGATATCCAACTCGGCAAACTGGCACCCGGACAACTGAAGGCCAACTTCGAAGTAAAAGTATTTGAGCCAGGTGGCGATTTTAGTATCGACCACTTCTCCATGCCATACAATCCGTTTACCTCCTACGTAGGGCTGCGGCTGCCGCAAGGCGACCGTACCACCGGTATGCTGCTCACCGATCAGTCACATAACGTGGAAATAGTAGATGTAGACGAAAACGGAAACCTCATCGGCGGTAGCCGCGAAGTACAGGTAGAACTGTATAAAGTGCGCTGGAGATGGTGGTGGGATGGAGGTGAAGCAGAGGAATATTCCAACTTCACCCAGGACAGCTATAACCAGCTCCTGAGCAAAGAAACCATTACTATCAACAACGGTAAAGGCAGCTGGTCATTGCGCATCAATCAGCCCGACTGGGGCCGTTACCTTGTACGCGTAAAAGACCTGCAGAGCGGTCACACCTCCGGTAAGTCCGTATACATCGACTGGCCGGGATGGGCACAACGTATGCAGAAAGAGAACCCTGCAGAAGCCTCGATGCTGGTGTTCACCTCCGACAAACAGCACTATAAGGCAGGAGAGGACGTTAACCTCACCATCCCCAGCAGTGCCGGCGGCAGAGGCCTGATCAGTATCGAGTCCGGCAGCAAGGTGCTCAAAACGTTCTGGATCAATACCCAGCAGGGACAGACCACCTTCCGCTTCAAGGCAGAAAAGAACATGACGCCCAATATATACGTCAACGTTACCCTGCTGCAGCCACATGCACAAACCGTCAACGATCTGCCGATACGCATGTATGGTACCATCCCCATTACCGTGGAAGATCCGGGCACCATTCTGAAACCGGTGATCAGTATGGCCGATAAGCTGAAGCCTGAATCAGAAGCTAATATTACCGTCAGCGAAAGCAACGGTAAACCCATGACCTACACCATCGCCATCGTAGATGAAGGCCTGTTGGACCTGACACGTTTCAAGACACCAGACCCGCACAGCGCTTTCTATGCCCGCGAAGCCCTTGGCGTAAAAACATGGGACCTGTATGATTTCGTAGTAGGCGCCTATGGCTCCGATCTGGAACGTATCCTCAGCATTGGTGGTGACGAAGGCCTGAATAAAAATGCCGGCGCCGCCAAAGCCAACCGCTTTAAGCCGGTAGTGAAATTCATGGGACCTTTCTACCTCAAAGGCGGCCAGAAACAAACGCATAAATTCAAATTACCGCCCTATATCGGCTCCGTTAAAGCGATGGTAGTGGCCGGACAGGATGGCGCTTATGGCTTTGCCGAAAAAGCTGTGGCCGTGAAGAAGCCGCTGATGCTGCTGACCACCGCGCCGCGTGTATTAGGCCCATCGGAAACCATCCAGGTGCCTGTTACCGTCTTCGGCCTCGAGCCAACAGTACGCTCCGCCAACGTGACCATCAGCACCAGCCCGCTGCTGGAAGTAGTAGGCGAAAGCACCAAAACCGTTACGTTCCCGCAACCCGGTGAACAGCTGGTGTACTTCGATGTGAAAGTGAAACCGCAGACCGGCATCGCCAAAATCAAGGTGACCGCCAGCAGCGGCGCGGAAAGGGCAGAAGAAGCCATTGAAATGAACGTGCGTAATCCCAACCCGGAAATCACTAACGTAGTTGACTATACGCTGGAAGCCGGCAAAAGCTGGAGCACCGCCTTCAGCCCCGTTGGCATGACAGGTACCAACTCCGGCGTGCTGGAAGTATCCACCATTCCGGCGCTGAACCTGGGCAAACGCCTGCAATTCCTGGTCAACTATCCGCATGGCTGTATCGAACAAACTACCTCCAGCGTGTTCCCGCAGCTGGTGCTGAATCAGCTCATGGACCTGAAAGAAAGCCAGCTGGCAGAAATAGACCGCAACGTAAAAGCCGGCCTCAACAGGCTTAAGGGCTTCCAGACTTCCGACGGTGGCCTCAGCTACTGGCCGGGTCAGGCACAGTCCGACGATTGGGGCACCAACTATGCCGGCCACTTCATACTCGAAGCGCAGGCCAAAGGCTACACCCTGCCTCCGGGCCTGCTGGACCAATGGAAAAAATACCAGCGTAATAAAGCCACTACCTGGGCGCCGAGCACCCAGAACTTCTACGGCGGCGATCTGACACAGGCCTACCGCCTGTATCTGCTGGCACTTGCCAAAGTACCGGAAGTAGGCGCCATGAACAGACTGAAAGAATTCAAATACCTGTCCGTGCCCGCTAAATGGCGACTGGCAGCAGCTTACAAGCTGGCCGGCCAACCAGAAGTGGCCAACTCACTGGTACAAAACCTGAGCACGGAAGTAAAACCATACAACCAGCTGGGCGGCACCTTCGGTTCCGATCTGCGCGATAAGGCCATGATCCTCGAAACACTCACGCTGCTGGGTCAACGGAATCGTGCGAATGAACTCGTGAAACAAATCGCCACCAACCTGTCTCAAAACGATCAGTGGTACAGCACACAAACTACTGCCTATGCACTCATTGCGATTGCTAAATTCTGCGGCAGCAATAAAGGCAGCAGCAAGATCAGCCTCAGCTATACGCTCAATGGCGCCAAAGGCACCATCAACGGGCAGTCATTTGTAGCGCAGATACCTGTTACCTTCAACGGTGCACAAGGCAATATCAGCGTGCAAAACAGCGGACAAAACGTACTGTATGTACGCCTCATCCTGCGCGGTCAGCCGGAAGCCGGTCAGGAACCGGTTGCCAGCAACAACCCTGAAGTACTCGACCTGCAGGTCCGCTACAGCACCCGCGACGGCAAACCGCTGGACCCTGCCACCCTGAAACAAGGCAGCGATTTCATGGCCACCGTTACCATCAAAAATCCGGGTAAACGTGGCTACTACGAGCAGATGGCCCTATCACAAATATTCCCGTCAGGCTGGGAAATCCTTAACACCCGCCTCATGGACAACGACAGCGCCTTCCACTCTTCACCAGCTACGTATATGGATATACGTGATGACAGGGTATACACTTACTTCAATCTCGAAGAGAATAAAACCCACACTTACAACGTACTGCTCAATGCAGCTTACCTGGGACGTTATTATCTTCCCGCCGTTTCCTGCGAAGCGATGTATGACAATACCATCCACGCTTTTGCACCAGGCAAATGGGTAGAGGTAGTGAAACAATAAGCATGTAGGGATTTTTTGATGTACGATTTTTTGATTTCGTAGATTGATAAACAAGAAGACCGAAGCGAAAATAATTCGCTTCGGTCTTCTTGTTTTATTTCGCGCAATTGATTCAGGGAAATCAAAAAATCGTACATCAGGAAATTCCTAAATAGCTTGGGTCTTCGCGCTTTTAATTCGAAAAATCGAAAATCAAAAAATCTTTCGTAAAAATATCAGGCTCAAAGCCACTACCCCCAACAGTCCCATTGCCCACGGTAGGTTGTGAATACCATATTCCCGGATGACCCATCCGCCCGCCAGTGTGCCAACAGATATACCAAGATTCCCAAAGGAGATAGACAGACTGTTGGCGAATTCCGGTGCTTCAGGCGCATAGGCGATCATGTATGCCTGCCCGGTAAGAAAACAAGGCGTGTGCAGAAAACCCCATGCCGCCACCAGTAGCAACGTCCAAACAGAAAAAGCACCGGAATAATAAATACCAACAGCTACGATGGTGAGTCCGCCGAGAAAAGCCATGGTTGTGCCCGCAAGGCTTTTACTTAGCCCTCTTCCCGCCACAAAATTGCCCGCTACGCCCATCACGCCAAACAGCAACAACATGCCGCTGATCAGACCAGCGTTCATGCCGTTTACTTTCCCCAGGTAATCGGCGAAATAAGCATAGGTAGCAAACATAGCGGCATTCATCAAACACACCATTACAGCGCTGATAACAAATGCGGGTTTCCGCAAAATGTTAAGATGTTTACCAACGGATTGTTTTTCCTTCACCGGCATGGAAGGCAATGCCAGCAATATTGCGCCGAGCGCTGATCCGCTGATAATACATTGTACCACAAACGAGGCCTGCCACCGCTCAAATACATCCGCGAGATACGTAGCAAACGGCACTGTAGTGACGGTAGCGATGCCAATTCCACCTAATACAATGGCCATCATCTTATGCTGATCTTTTTTGTCTGCCCTGTCCGTAGCCGCCGCGATCGCTGTAGCAATATAGACGGGCTGCAAAAAAGCCGGCAGCATTCTGGCAGCCATCAGCAGCCAGAACGGAGGCGACATCACCGAAACAAGCCCGGAGATCAGAAAAAGCGTAAGGCTCACAACCATTACCGTTTTACGATTGAACCGGGATAAGAGCAGCATCATGAAAGGTCCTGCAAACGCAATGACCATCGCAAAGGCACTCAGCAACCATCCAGCCGTATCAATACTTATCGCATAGTGCCGCGCAAGCTGCGGCAGAATACCAATTACCCCGAATTCCGTGGTGATCACGCCTATCATTCCCAGACATCCGATATAAGCAATCTTTCTCATGATGACCAGGTATTACAGATAAAGACGAATAAAATCAGCTACCGCTGCGATCGCGCGTTTACCACTGCTGATCATGCCTCCCATCTGAAAAAATCCATGTATCATCCCTGCATATGCCGTCAACGTTACCTCCACACCGGCCGCCTGCAGCTGCTGTGCATAGGCTACTGCTTCGTCCCGCAGCGGGTCGTATTGTGCCGTAATGATCAGTGTAGGAGGTACTGTTGCCAACACATCGGCCAGTATTGGCGCGGCATCAGGATGGTTCCTGTCAGCAGGCGAAGGTGTATAAAGGTCCCACGCTATCTTCGCGCCCGCCAGCGTAAGATTGGGGCCGTTCGCAAACTCTTTCCATGATGGAGAACGCAGGGAGGAATCTGTAACAGGATAGATCAACACCTGACAACAGATGTTGATGTCCATTGTTGTCAATGCACGCCTGGTAACCGTTGCCGCCAGTGCTCCGCCGGCGCTGTCACCTGCTATCGCGATACGGGATGCGTCAATGCCCAGTTCAGCTGCCTGTTCACTGACCCATTTCAATGCCAGGCAACAGTCGTTCAGTCCATGCGGGAAAGGATATTCAGGGGCCAGCCGGTAATCTACCGCTATCCATACAGCGTTGGACAACTTCGTGAGTGCTCGTACCGGCCGGTCATGGGTTTCAAGACTGCCCGCGTTGAACCATCCTCCATGAAAGTATAACACCGCCGGCAACATCGGTTCATTCGACGGGCGATAGATCCGGATGCGGACATCGCCTTCTGCCGTCGGCACCTGGCGGTCTTCAACATGAAACAATGTTTCCGGCGCTCCGGCCATGGGGATAAATCCTTCGTAAAACTTCCGCCCCGCGATGACGGCATCTTCCATATCAGGAACAGGGATAGCCTGTATGAATTCCAGGGCTGCAAGGACTTCGGGCGATAATATCAGTTGATCGTTCATCTTTTTTTAGGGCAAAATTGGGGTCTTCACACCCATAAAATAAAATAGCATGATTTATCAATCTCATAAAATTATTTATACCTTCAGGCAATGGTAAATCTGGAGTGGTACAGAACTTTTAAGGCGGTATACCAAACGGGATCGCTCACAGCGGCCTCCAAGGCGCTTTTTATTTCACAGCCCAATGTGAGCCAGCACCTGTCGGCCCTCGAGGCGCATGTGGGGAAACAGTTGTTTGAACGGAAGCCCAGGCTGGTGCCTACCGATCACGGGAAACTATTTTACACACAACTGGTAGAGCCTTTAGAGAGGCTGGAACAGCTCGAAACCAATTTCTCCGCGATGTGCCATGAACGGCAGTTTCCGATGATTCGACTGGGCACTGTAAAGGAAATATTTCATTCCGTTTTTCTGCAACGACTGCGGACTATTCCGGCGGACATCATAACGTCATTCGGGTTGACTAAAGACTTGCTGGTTAAACTAGGCAACGGAGAGCTCGACTTTGTTGTTGCCACACAAAGGACAGACAGGAAAGATATTATCTTTGAACCTGTACTGACGGAATCCTTTGTCATAGCGGGAAGCCCGTCACTGGACGTTCAAAAATTCCATTCACTGATCAAAAGGAAAGAGCTGGGAAAAGCAGAAGAATGGTTGTTACAACAGCCATGGTTTGCCTATAGTACCGACCTGGCTATCATACGTCGCTTTTGGCATACTAATTTTAAAAAGCGTCCTGCTATCCATCCTCGTTTCGTTATCCCTGATATGAACACGATCCTGCAGGCGCTTAGTAGCGCTGAAGGCCTTACTGTGGCTGCTGATTACCTGGTAAAGGATCTTCAGAAAGAAGGTAAAATCAGGGTGGTATGGAAGGGAGAAGAAACCACCACCAACGTTATCTATTTAGCTTATGATAAGACGAAGACCACAGCCAGACAGGTAGAAGTTATCAAGTCGTTATTTTTTTTATGAATTAGCCCTGATTCTATCATTCTCCGAAACACTTGTCACCGCTACATTTCAGCAGCATAAGCCGGTTGCTCTTCAATAAAATTTTCTACCATTCATCAAGAAAAATGTTTCTCCGCTTTCATTTATCATGATAACTTATTATTTTCACATTCTGAATCTGTCTATTTAACGTAGATCAACCAACAGTCAAAACAAAATCTAATTACTAAATCGCAGACGCCTATATTCTAAGAAAGAATCTCAGAAAATAGTGAGCAGCTTATGAGTAGATGAACCCTTCGGTACCACAGCCTTTGGTACAACAGGTTTTTGCAATGATACGGTCCAACAATCCCGCTGTATCGTTAATGGGATTTTCTTGCTCATACTATTACTGGGTTATTCGTATAACGTCTACAAACAACCGGAATCATTGTGCAACGATTAAAATTTAACTGTGAACATGCGATGACCAACTATTAGTCTGACCTGGCTTAGTTAAGCTATAATAATTGTCGTGACCGACAAGAACTGGCACCACTACTGGATTGCCGGGCGAAAGTTCTTTGTCCAAATTGTATTCTCTACTTCTCATTTATCAATTTCATCTAAATCGACCGATTATGAAGAAAGCACTACTATTTTTTCTTTGGGTCCTGGTGGCCGTGCCTATGCTGGCACAGCAACGCCAGGTAACCGGAAAAGTGACTGACACACGTGATGGCACCCCCTTACTCGGTGTAACCGTAAGCGTTAAAGGTACCAAGGCGGGTACTGCTACTGACGTTGACGGTAATTTTAAAATCAATGTTAACGGCGACGCCACTCTCTCCTTTAGTTTTGTAGGATATGAAACTATCACCATGGCCATAGGCAATAAGAGCCATGTTATTGTGAAAATGGGCCCTGATGCAAAAACACTGGGCCAGGTAGAGGTGAGCACCGGTTATGTTTCTAAAAGAAGAGGTACCATTACCGGCGCTATCTCTGTGATAGATGGTAAACAGGTGGAATCCCGCCCTGCTGGTAACTTCCTGCACAACCTGCAGGGACAGGCCCCAGGTGCATACATCATGGCTGCCGGCGGTCGCCCGGGTGCAGCTCCGGCTGTTTTCCTGAGAGGTATAGGTTCTATCAACTCCGGTACTGCTCCGCTCTACATCGTAGACGGTCAGCCAGTAAGCGGCAGTGACTTCTCCCTGATCTCTCCGGATGACATCGAAAACATCAACGTACTGAAAGACGCTTCTGCGACTTCCATCTACGGTTCCCGTGGTGCAAACGGTGTAATCCTGATCACCATGAAAAAAGGCACCAAAAATAGCCGTCCGCAGATTGACTACCATGGTTTCTATGGTTATGCCGATATCAACCGCTCCAAGTTCAAAATGATGAACACCAAAGACCGCCTGGACTATGAAGTGTTCATCGGTAAAAGAGCAGCAGATGATCCGGCTATCCCTGAACTGCTGAAAAATGACTTTAACCAGTCTAAAGTAGTATTCAAACCTTCTCAGACACAATCTCATCAGCTGAACGTAAAAAGTGGTAACGAAACAACTACCATATACTTCTCTGGTGAGTATTACCAACAGGATGGTATCTACTTTGATAACAAATTCAAACGTTATTCCAGCCGCCTGGCGATCGACAACCAGACCACCAAATGGCTGAAATCCGGTGTTTCCATGTACCTCGCTTATATGGACGAAACTACGCCGAACGAAACCCGTAACTCCCTTCAGAACCCTGGCATGCTGGCTTACATGCTGATGCCTTACGAGAATCTGAAAAATGACGACGGCAGCTGGAAGAAATTCCTGCAATACCAGGCTTACAATGGCGCCAGAAGCCAACTCTGGTCCCGCAGCCAGGGCCTCACCGGCAACGCCAACGACCACCTGAAATTCCTGGGTAATGCCTACGTGGAAGCTGACATCCGCAAAGACCTGAAGTTCACCAGCCGTTTCGGTATGAACCTCTCCGACTACGTTACCAAAACCTGGAACGCCCCTGAACTGGCCGCTGCCGATAATGGTAACGCCACCAGACGTTTCTCCCGTTGGTCTAACGCCATCTGGTCCAACATCCTGAACTACCGCAAAACTTTTGGCGCACACTCTATCAATGCGGTAGTAGGTACTGAGTACAACGCGCTCACTGACTACGACTTCTCTACTACTTCCCGTAATACGGCGTTCCCTACCCTGTATGAATTCGGTGCTATGACGGTGGCTAACACCTCCAGCGGAAGCCTGAGCAAATACAGAATGTTCTCCACACTGGGATCTGTGAACTATGGTTACAAAGACCGTTACTTTGCCGACCTCTCCATCCGTCGTGATGGTTCTTCCAAATTCGGCGCCAACAACAAATGGGGTAACTTCTGGGCAGTAGGTCTGTTGTGGAATGCCAAAAACGAAGCTTTCCTGAAAAACAATCAGCTGATCAGCGACCTGCGTGTACGCGCCAGCATCGGTCTGACCGGTAACGATGATATCGGATTTTATCCTTCCTATAGCATCAACTCCAAATCCAACTACGAAAGCAAACCCGGTATGGTGCCTACACAGGCTTCCAATCCTGACCTGGCCTGGGAAAAGAAACGTAAGTTCAACGTAGGTGCTGACCTCGGCCTGTTGGACAACCGCGTAACCTTTACCCTGGACTACTATCGTGAGCTGACTTATGACATGGTGCTGGACGTACCGGTATCCTACCTCACCGGTTTCAGCTCTATCAAAGCCAACATGGGTAAAATGCAGAACAACGGTGTTGAGTTCTCTTTCAAAACAGATATCATCCGTTCCAACGACATCAACCTGAAAGTAACCGGTAACTTCACTTACAATAAAAACAGGGTTACTGAACTGTATGGCTTCCGTGACGAACTGCTGGGTACTGGTACCGGTATCCTCGTAAAAGTAGGCTACCCTCGCGGTCAGTTCAAATACAACCGTTTCTCCAGAGTTAACCCTGACGACGGTAGCGAGATCTGGCTGGATAAAAACGGTAAAGAAACCACTAACTATGATGGTGGCGATGCGGTGATCCTCGATGGTAAAAACATGTATGCTCCTTACTATGGCGGTGCTACGCTGGACTTCAACTATAAAGGCCTGGGTATCTTCATGCAGTGGAACTACATGATCGACAAATACATGGTGAACAACACGCAGGCATGGCTGGTATGGAACAACGACTCCTGGTTCAACACCAACCGTACAGCGGACCTCTACCAGAATATGTGGAAAAAACCAGGCGATATTGCTAAATATCCTAAATACGGTTCATCTACCGCATTTGACGACAGATATGTGGAAAATGCGTCTTTCCTGAGATTAAGGGACCTGACTATTTACTACAACCTGCCTAAAAATATCCTGAGCTCAACAAAAGTGTTCCGCAATGCACGTGTATATGCACGCGGTAACAACCTGCTGACCTTCACACAATGGAGCGGTTACGATCCGGAATACTTCAACAACCTGGAGCTGGGCATCTATCCTGTTTCCCGTTCCTATACCGTTGGTTTAGACCTGACTTTCTAACATATTACCGAACCTCCTAAAACAGAAAATATGATAGCTATCAATAAAAAAATATTTTTGGCCGCTGCACTGGGAGCTTCCATGCTGATGTCTGCCTGCAGCAAAAAGCTGGACCAGCTGCCTACTACCAGCGTGTCTACCGATGAGATCTATACCAGCATCAATGGTGCTGAAATTGCGCTCAACGGTGTATACAGCACCTTTTACAAGTCAGACTACTACGGCCGTAACTATGTAGTGATCCCTGATCTGGCTGCCGATAACATGATCCTGAGCGCCTGGGCCAACAACGTGTACAATGAGATCCATCGCTGGGCCATCCACTCCGGTACTTACGAAACGTTGAACTACTGGGCCGTAGCTTATCCGGCTCTTCACCGTGCCAACGTGTTTCTGGCCAACATCGATAAAGTTCCCGTACTTTCCGGTGAAAACGCTGAAGCCGTAGCCACCAAGAAGAAAACCTTCAAAGCGCATATCCAGGCATTACGTGCCATGTTTATGTTCGACCTGCTGCGTGTCTATTGCAAATATGACCTGAACGATCAGCTGGGCCTGCCTTTCGTAACAGCGCCTACCACAGAGATCATGCACAAACGTAAAACCGTAAAGGAAACCTACGACCAGATCGTACAGGACCTGAACGACGCTTCTGCTGCCATCGGTGATGACAACGCCAGCTCACAGACAAGAGTGAACAAATATTTCATCGCTGCCCTGCAATCCAGAGTATACCTCTATTTCCAGAAATGGGACCTGGCTATCGCTGCAGCTGATAAAATCATGAACGTGGCTACCTTTGGCTATGAAACTACCGGGGCCAACCTCCTGAAAGTTTGGAGAGATGACGCCAGCGCCAAAGAAATCATCTTCAAACCTGCTATTACTGAAGTAAACGAAGCCAAAAACTTCTCTATCGGTCAATGGCTGATCAATGACGACGTGGCCCGTAACAAACCTAATCCGGACTTCATCGCGCCTAAAGCATTCGCTGAAAGCTTCAGCGCTGCCGACCTCCGCAGAACCATCTACTTCCGGAAAGACAGCGTGCGTAACTACAAAAAAGATTCACTGTACGTGATCAACAAATACCCAGGCAACCCGGCTTACGCCTCCTGGCAGGAAAAATCCAATGCGCCTAAACTCCTGCGCTATGCAGAAGTAGCCCTGAACAAAATGGAAGCTGCTTATTACATCGACAAGTCCGTTTCCAAAACGCTGCTCAAAGCACTGCGCGCTGCCCGTATCCCTGGTTATGACGGAACCATCGTAGATGCATACGACGATGTGACCCTGCTGAACCAAATCCGCGAAGAAAGAAGAAAAGAACTGGCATACGAAGGCCACCGCTTCTTCGATCTGAAACGTTGGGGCCTCGGCTTCACCAGAAACAGAGAAGGTGACTATCAGGCAGCAGAAAATGCTGTAGGCGAAATCAAAGCTGATAACTACCGCTTCCAATGGCCTATTCCACAGGCAGAAAGAGAATCCAACAAACTCATCGATCAAAATCCGGGTTACGCTAACTAATCCGTTTTACTATCGTATAAACGCCGCCAGCTATCTCAGCTGGCGGTTTTCTTTTTTTAGGTTACTCCATTTCGTTTTCAAACAGCTCATGTAGCTTTTGCCGTAACAATTTTTTATCCGGCAGGAAGGTTTGGTATTCGGCAATGACCGCAGGTGACAAACTTCTGTTCATGGCATATTCCACTATTTCCTCATTTTGTTCCTTACACAACAATATACCCACGCTGGGCTTTTCATGCTCCCGTTTTACTTTCCTGTCCAACGCTTCGAGATAAAAATTGAGTTTACCAAGGTACTCCGGTAAAAAGGCCGTTGTCTTTAATTCAAAAGCTACCAGACATTGCAGGTCACGATGGAAAAATAAGAGATCGATGTAAAAATCAGTACCACCTACCGTCACCCGATATTCTTCAGCGACGAAAGTAAATCCATCTCCTAATTCAAGGATAAAATCTTTGATCTTGCGGATAAGCGCCTGCTGCAAGTCTTTTTCACTATGATTTTCCGGGAGATTTAAAAACTCGAATACATACTTGTCTCTAAAGAGGAGACTTTCATCGGTATTGATCTTGTTGCCTGATACGGGTGATTGTTGCTGCCCCAGCCTTACTCTTTCATATAAACTGCTTTTGATTTGGCGCTCCAGTTCCCGTACAGAGTAGTTTTCCTGCGCACACAAACGAAGATAAAACTCACACTCCTCCCGGGATTTGGTTTTGGTCATAAGCGTTAAATGATGGGTCCATGTGACCTGCACCAGTATCGTATTACGAATATCCGTAAATTGTCTCATCAGTGATGAGACAATTTTTTGTTGATTATCATCCGTTTTTATAGATGCATTATCAACATACGATACATAAAACCCATAAAACTGTAACATTCGATAAAGCCCTACCCGGTTAAATCCTTTCAATTCAGGATGCTTCTTTGCAATGTAGCTGGCTAACTCTTTAACCATTCCTTCTCCCCAACTGGCATTCGCTATCTTTTGATGAATATATTCTCCCACCTGCCAGTAGAGATGAATCATTTCAATGTTTACATTTTTTTGGGCGTTATACTGCGAACGCTTTATAAGCGTTACTATTTCCGTAAATTGCTCCGTCATAAAAAGTTTTTTGGGTTAATTGGATATGGTTTTAAAAAAGAAGTTTCAAATTTAAGTGTCAGAAAACACAATACCCTGTTCATTTTGCTGATGATAATGAACAGATCAAAATGAATGAATTTAATACCTCAAAACATTAACCCAATCGGCAATACTATTACTACGAATGAAATTTCAACGCTTCAGGCAATGGTGTAAAAAAAGAAAATGGTGGCTGACAGCAGCCGGCATACTCCTGATTGCCTATTACTTTTGTTTGCCCCGCCAACTGTTTACCAGCCCTACCTCTTTCGTACTGGAAGATGTAAACGGAGACCTGTTAAACGCCAGCATAGCGCCCGACGGACAATGGCGCTTTCCTTACAATCCACATGTACCGGAGAAGTTTGTGAAATGTATCGTGGCCTATGAAGACAAACGCTTTTATTACCATTGGGGGTTAGACCCGCTGGCCATCAGTCGCGCCATCCGGCAAAACCTGCGTGGCAAAAAAGTCGTCAGCGGCGGCAGTACCATCACCATGCAGGTGATCCGCATCTCCCGCAACCAGCCCCGTACCATATGGCAGAAAATGGTGGAAGCGGTATTGGCTACCCGCCTCGAGTTCTCCGCCTCTAAAAAGGAAATCATTGCACTATACGCTGCCAACGCCCCTTTTGGTGGTAACGTGGTAGGGCTGGAAGCCGCTTCCTGGCGCTACTACGGCCGTAAGGCCGACCAGCTGTCGTGGGGAGAAATGGCGGCACTGGCCGTACTGCCCAACAGTCCGGCACTGGTGCATCCCGGCCGCAACCGTAATACGTTGCTGAATAAACGAAATCAACTGCTGAACAAACTGTATCGCAACAACACTATTGATAGCATCACCTGCCAACTGGCAAAGCTGGAGCCGCTCCCGGAACAGCCGCTGCCACTGCCGCAGGATGCGCCCCACCTGCTGGACCGCTTCCGCCTCGACTACCAGCAGCAAAAATCTAATGGCCCCACCCGCATTAAAAGCACCGTGGAGGCCGCACTGCAGAAGAATGTAACGGCCATCGCGGAGAGGTATCATAATGCCTACAAAGCCAATGGTATCAACAATGCGGCTGTGCTGGTGCTTGACGTGGAAACAGGCAATACCCTTGCGTATGTCGGCAACATCTACAATCCCGCTGATCCTGAACTGGAGAGCCATGTGGACATCATACAGGCCAGAAGAAGCCCCGGCAGCACGCTCAAACCAGTACTATACGCGGCCATGCTCAACGATGGACTGATACTGCCCAATACGCTGATACCAGACATCCCCACACAAATAGCGGGCTACTCTCCGCAGAACTTCGACCTCGGCTACGATGGCGCGGTACCGGCCTCCCGCGCACTGGCCCGATCACTCAACATCCCCGCAGTACGCATGCTGCAGATGTACCGCTATGAACGCCTCCATACACTGCTGCAGAAAATGGGCATCACCACGCTCAACAAACCAGCCGACCACTACGGCCTGTCGCTGATCCTCGGCGGCGGGGAAACCACCCTCTGGGAAATGTGCGGTATGTACGCCAGTATGGCCCGCACCCTCATCCACCTCGATCAATATCACGGCAAATATGATATGGATGATATTCATGCCCCTAACTATCAGGCCGACATACAGCGTCCTTCGCAATATGGCCTGAGCAAGGAAGGCATCCTGGACGCGGGCTCCATCTGGTACACCTTCGAAGCGATGACAGAAGTGATGCGCCCGGGCGAAGAATTGTTATGGCAGCAGTTCTCTTCCTCACAGCGTATTGCCTGGAAAACAGGCACCAGCTTCGGCTTCCGCGATGGATGGGCTATCGGTGTCACCCCTAAATACGTTGTGGGCGTATGGGTCGGCAATGCGGACGGAGAAGGCCGCCCCGGCCTCATCGGGGTATCGACGGCCGCACCCGTTATGTTCGATGTGTTCAGACTGTTGCGCACCGGTAGCTGGTTCACCACCCCCACAGCCCAACTCCGGAAAGTAGAAGTATGCCGCAAAAGCGGCTTCCGTGCTACTGACCTATGCGATGAAAAAGATTCGGTCTATGTACCGGCAGCGGGCATACGCTCAGGCGTATGTCCTTATCATCAACTGATACATCTCGATCGTACCGGTCAATGGCGGGTCACCGAAAGCTGTGAATCACCACAGTTCATGCAGCACAAATCATGGTTTATCCTGCCGCCGTCGCAGGAATTCTATTACCGCAGTAAAAACTATTATGCGCCGCTACCACCTTATAAACCGGACTGCATCGCCTCGCTGGGGCAGGACAAAGCGCCGATTGAACTGATATATCCACGGCCCAATGCCCGCATATTTGTGCCTACAGAACTGAACGGACAAGCGGGCCAGACGATCTTTACCGCCACCCACCGTAATAGCGCCGCGAAAATATACTGGCATCTCGACAACCACTTCATCGGGGAAACAGTGGAATTTCATCAGATGGCATTGCATCCGCCGGCAGGGAAACATACGATCACCCTCGTGGATGAAAACGGAGAACGGATTGAACAAACTTTTGAAATACTGGCGAAAGAAAAAGACTAGCTACGAATTACGAATGGAGGGCTTCTTCGTAGAGCGGTTATTTAGTAACCTTTCTAAAAGGAAGCCCTCCATTCGTAATTCATAATTCGTAATTCGTAATTAATAGTTGTATTTGTCTTTCCATAACTGCTTCAGATGTCGCCGCAGTTCATCTTCCCTTGCATTCTTTCCCGGGTCGTATAGCTTGGTGCCTTTAATGGCATCAGGCAGAAATTCCTGGTCCACGAAGTTGCTGTCATAGTCGTGCGCATAAGCATATCCTTTGCTGTAACCCATTTCCTTCATCATTTTCGTAGGGGCGTTACGGATATGCATAGGCACCGGCAGGTCGCCTGTCTTGGCTACCAGCGACTGTGCGGCGTTGATCGCCATATAGGACGCGTTGCTCTTCGCTGACGAGGCAAGGTAAGTCACGCATTGCGACAGGATGATGCGGGATTCCGGATAACCGATCAGGTTCACTGCCTGGAAACAGCTGGTGGCCAGCAACAGTGCATTCGGATTAGCATTGCCAATGTCTTCAGAGGCCAGTATCACCAGTCTGCGGGCAATAAATTTCACGTCTTCACCACCTTCTATCATACGGGCCAGGTAATACACGGCGGCATTAGGATCACTCCCCCGGATACTTTTGATAAAGGCAGAGATAATATCGTAGTGCTGTTCTCCTGTTTTATCGTAGATAGCTACCCGTTGCTGGGCGATGTCCATCACTTTCTGATCAGTGATCACGATAGGATCTTCCTGCAGCGTGCCTACTACCAGTTCAAACAAATTGAGCAGTTTGCGGGCATCCCCGCCGGAGATGTTAAACAGCGCTTCCGTCTCTTTTAGTTCGATGGTTTTGCTTTTTAGCCATTCGTCGCGTTCCATCGCCTGTTGAAGCAACTGCATCAGCTGCTCGTTGCCCAATGGCCGCAGCACATATACCTGACTGCGCGATAAAACGGCCGCATTCACCTCAAAAGAAGGATTTTCGGTAGTGGCGCCTATCAGGGTGACGATGCCTTTCTCTACGGCCCCCAGGAGCGCGTCCTGCTGCGATTTATTGAACCGGTGGATCTCATCAATGAAAAGCACGGCATGTCGCTGGCGACGGGCCATTTCAATCACCTCCCGCACTTCTTTTACACCCGCGGAAATAGCGCTCAGGGTATAAAAAGGGACCTGAAGGGTATGTGCTATAATGTTGGCGATGGTAGTCTTCCCTACACCGGGAGGCCCCCACAGAATCATGGAAGGTATCTTCCCCTGCTCAATGGCTTTTCTGAGGATACTGTCTTTTCCGGTAAGATGTTCCTGCCCCACCAGTTCGTCTAACGTCACAGGTCTTAACCGTTCTGCTAATGGTTGCATACACTTTTATTCTACAGGATGATTATTTGGGTTGATTGATCTGTTGCATCTTGAACTGCATGATATCTTTGATGGAGCGGGCCCGGGTGATGGCCAGTTCCGCTTTCTCGCCGGTAAAAAGTTCGTTTACCGTGGTTTCAAACAATAAAATCCAGCGATCAAAATGAGCAGGCTGAAGCGGTATTTTCTGGTTCAGCGCAAAATGCGGCGCCATGGTATTACGGCCATAACGATTACTGTCTAATAACAACTGCTCCCAGAAATCATACATGATGGGCAGATGTTTATCCCAGTCTACCCGGGCTATGTCCCGGAAGATATAGCCAATAACAGCATCTGATTTCACTTTCTCATAAAAGCTGTCCACCAACAACTGTATGTCCGCTCTGCTGGCTATCTGCTGCTTTTCCATAAAAAGATCGTCTATTCTCCCTCCTGTTCTTCGCTCCTTCGTGTCCATTCACGCAGAAAACGAAAAGACAGGTTGGCATTAAATGTCAGAATGAAACCCAGGAGCATGAATACGATGCCTATCGGTGTTATCAGGGCCGGGTTATCACCTCCCAATTGCTGTACCACCTCTTTTTTCACCTCCGGTGGCAACGCCAGCATACCAGCACCCAGTACAAACAACAGGCCACCCCAAAGCACCGTGATCACACCCATGATCCGGATACCGCCGGGCGTGTTCTCCTTCAACCCGATCTCTGGTAACAGTAGACTGCGCTGAAGATATATTGATAAAACGCTATGTATAAAACACGCGCCCCAGGCCATCACAGACAGAATCAACAATGGATTAAACCCTACAGAAAAGATGGAAAGTACGCCTGCAAACGTAAAAAAACCTGTTATCATCAAGGCAAGGGCAGTAAAAATTCTGTATAATTTAAACATCAAACTCATCAAAAAGCATATTTTACGACACAAACCTACCTAATTCCTGCCTAATTTAGTGAGAAAATAAGGCTTCTTATCCAGCAACATTTTTCACAATCCTTGCCGCTCATACAAAAGCCCTGATTTTTGGTGCCCGCTTTTCCATAACTTTAAAGACTAAACCTGTTTTACATATGAAGAAAAACAATGCGGTAAAGCTACCGTTGCTGGCCGCCATGGTTACATTTGCGGCTTGTAACTCCAATAGTTCCACGCAGCAACACCAGGAGGCAGCCACCGACTCCGCCAAGGTCCCGGCATTCAACCTCGCCGACATCGACACTGCCTACAAATCCTGCGACGATTTTGACAATTACGCCAATGGGAACTGGAAAAAGAACAATCCCATTCCTTCTACTGAAAGTCGCTGGGGCGCCTTCGGTATCCTTGACAAACAAAACAAGGAAGTCCGCCTCAAAAGCATCATCGCTGAACTCACCAGCAAAACTGACCTGAAGAAAGGCACAGAAGAGCAACAGATCGCTGATTACTACGCCTCCTTCCTGGATACAGCCACCATCGAAAAAAGAGGTATCGCCCCCCTGAAACCTTACCTGGATAAAATTGACGCTATCAAAAATCTGGCTGACTGGGCTGCGGTAACCGGCGAACTCCAGAAAATAGGCGTATCCACCTTTACCGGCTTCGGTGCTGAGGCGGACGCCAAAAACAGCAAAATGAACGTCCTCTATCAGGGACAAAGTGGGCTGAGCCTGGGTGAAAAAAGCTACTATGTTCAACAGGATTCTTCTACCAAAAACGTACGCGATGAATTCGTAAAACACGTAGACAAAATGTTTACCCTCGCCGGTTTCCCTGAACAGAAGCCAGGCATCACCATCCTCGGCCTCGAAAGCCAGCTGGCTAAAATACAGCTGACCAACGTAGAGCTCCGCGATCCGGTTAAAACATACAACAGGTCCGCCTTCGCTGAATTGAGAACACTGGCCCCGGACTTCGACTGGGAAGCCTTCAGCCAGAAACAGGACATCAAAACAGACACTATCATTCTCCAGAATAAAGGCTACCTCACCAATGCCAACAAACTGCTGAAAGCAACTCCCATCGATGTACTGAAATTGTATACCAAATGGCAGCTGCTCACCAGCTTCGCCAGCTATCTGCCTAAAACTTTTGATGACGAGAACTTCCACTTCTTCGGTACGGTAATGACCGGCAAAAAAGCGCAGAAAACCCGCGCCGAAAGAGCCATCCGTTCTACCGACACCAAACTGGGCATGCCACTGGGCAAACTGTTCGCTAAAAAATATTTCCCTGAAAGCAGCAAGGAGAAAGTATCCAAAATGATCGAAAACGTTCGCTCCGTATATGGTGAACGCATCGACAAGCTCACCTGGATGAGCGACTCCACCAAACAAATGGCCCGTAAAAAACTAGCCTCCTTTACGTATAAAATCGGCTACCCCGATAAATGGAAAGACTATTCCTCTATCCAGATCGATAAAGGCACCCTGCTCGAAAACGCTATCTCCGCTATACTCTACGAACACAAAGAGAATATCGATAAAATCGGTAAACCCGTGGATAAAAGCGAATGGGGCATGACACCTCAAACCGTTAACGCATACTACAACCCGCTGAACAACGAAGTAGTATTCCCTGCCGGTATCCTCCAGCCTCCATTCTACAACCCCAATGCTGACGATGCTATCAACTACGGTGGTATCATCGCCGTGATCGGCCACGAGTTCACTCACGGCTTCGATGACCAGGGCTCTCAGTTCGACGCAGACGGCAACCTGAAAAACTGGTGGACTAAATCTGACCGGGAAAACTTCGACAAGCTGACCAAACGTTATATCAACTACTTCAGCGGTATGGAAGTGGCACCAGGCCTCAAAATCAACGGTGCGCTCACTATCGGTGAAAACGTGGCCGACCTCGGTGGCCTCACGCTCGCTTACTACGCGCTGAAAAAATCTTTCGAAGGTAAAGAGGAGCCCAAACCAATTGACGGCTTCACCTGGAAACAACGCTTCTTCCTCGGATGGGCGCAGGTATGGCACGGCAACATCACTGACGCTGCCCTCCGCCAGCAAATACAGACAGACCCTCACTCTCCGGCCAGAGCACGTATCAACGGCCCCTTACCGCACCTGAAAGAATTCCAGGACGCATGGGGATGCCAGACCGGCAACAAAATGGTACTGCCAGAAGCCGAAAGAGTAGTTATCTGGTAACTTTGATGATCATGATTCTTGCTGATTCACCTGATACAGGTAGATAAAAGCGAAGATTACTATAATGAATGAAACGCCCGCTGTTTGCCTACAGCGGGCGTTTTATATTAACACAACCAACCAGGAAATCAAAAAAATCGTAAATCAAAAAATCCGTAAATATCAATAACCCAATAATAAAATAACCCAATAAACAAATAATTTCTATTTTTGCAACGCGTGAAAAAACTCTTCTGCATATTATTATGTTTCATCATCCTGCTGCAAAACTTTGGCACGGCGGTGGTCTTTATCAGTTATAAGATAAACCAGGCTTACATTGCTGCCAACCTTTGCGAAAACAGGAACAACCCGGCCATGCACTGTAATGGTAAATGCCAGTTGCGGAAACAATTACAGCGGGAAGAACAACAGGAACAAAAAAATCCATACGCACAAAAGGAAAACAAAGAAGTCACCCTGTTCTGTGAACAACTTGTTTTCACCAGCGAAGCTCCCTGCTCCGATATTAACACCGAACAGATCTCATTCTATCTTATGAAACCCACCTATAGTCCTATCACCAGCGTATTTCACCCGCCGCTCTGCTAATCCGTCTGTGTTATTATTTTCAGTAAACCGATAGCCCATGCTGTCAGTTTCCCTGCTATTTCTATTATGTATGGCTGCCTGACACACTACGGTGTGCCTGTCATTGTTATCGCTATTATTTACGTATAGCCGATACCGTTATTAGTTTGTCGATTAAACCCTTGCAATGAAAAAGCTGTTTTTCATCATGGCTATTCTCATGCCCATATCCGGCATGGCCTGCGATATCTGCGGATGCTCCGCAAGCGGCTACCAGCTGGGCATTTTGCCACAATATCATAAGAACTTTATCGGTCTCCGGTACGGATACCGGCAGTTTAAATCTACCCATCCCATGGAACTGGGTAACACGGCTAACCACGAATCACGGGAGTTTTACCACACCACTGAACTATGGGGGAGATGGTATGCGACCAAGCGGTTACAGTTCTTCGCTTTCGTGCCGTTCCAGTACTTCAGGAGAGAAGAAGGTAAAAGCATCACCACAGTTTCCGGCCTCGGTGACATCACCCTGATGGCTAACTATACACTTATTGACAATAACTGGGACCTTGGCAAACAATGGCACCATGTATTCCAGGCTGGTGGCGGCATTAAATTGCCCACCGGTAAAACCGGCATCCCGGACGAAGGCGGGAATATCTATCAGAACTTCCAGCCCGGCAGCCGCAGCACCGATTTTGTGTTGAACGCGGTATATACCATCAGACGCGGCAAATGGGGCATCAACACCGATGCCAGCTACCGTATCAATACCACCAATAAACAGGAATACCGCTTCGGCAACCGCTTTAACACCTCGCTGCGTGGATTCCTGTATCAACCTGTCAGCAAAACCGTGGCCCTGCAGCCTTATGCAGGCCTGATGTATGAACACGCTTCCGGAGACTATGAGCTGCACAAAGCCAAGGAATACACCGGCGGAGACATGCTGCACACCAGCGTAGGCGCCGATGTTTACTTCAAACGCTTCTCCGCGGGCGTTCAGGCACAGCTGCCGGTTTATCAGCACCTGTCTGCCGGCTACAATAAAACATATGCCCGTTTATCCGCCACCGTTAATTTCTTCTTTTAAAACAATTCTGATGAAACAAAATATTCTACTCCTCTGTATACTCACAATTCTGGCATCCTGCTCCAAAGACAAAACAACGCCCGCCACAGACCCGAATGAAAAAGGGGTGGTTGTGCTTGAATTCGATAACCGTGCAGGAACAGACGATCTGATATTAAACAATCAGCCGTACCGCAATGCTGCGGGTGAACAACTGACCATCAGCAAATTTGCCTACTATGTCAGTAATTTCCGGCTGATCACCGCCTCCGGACAAGTATATACACTACCCCAGGACAGCAGTTATTTCCTGATCAGTGAAGACAATAAAACCTCCGCGTTTCATACCCTGTACAATGTACCTGCCGGCGATTATACACAGGTGAAATTTATGATCGGGATAGACAGCGCCCGTAATACCATGGACATCAGTAAACGCCCGGGCGTACTTGATCCGGCAGAAGGCGCGGCAGACATGTACTGGTCATGGAACAGCGGCTACATCTTCGCCAAGCTGGAAGGAAGCTCACCAGCATCCACCGATGCACAGAAACTTTTCCGCTACCATATCGGGTTATACGGCGGCGGCTTCAATAACGGTCCGCGTACACTCAACAATACCCGTGAGATAACGCTCACTATTCCCAATAATGGAAAAGCCATTGTTCGCCGCGACAGAAAAGCGCAAATCCATTTCTTTGCCGACGCGCTCAAAATGCTCAATGGCACTACCAACGTGAGCATTGCCGCTAATCCAAATGTAATGGTGACGCCATTTTCAGAGAAAATCGCGGATAATTACACACAAATGTTTAACATTGACCACGTGCATAACGAGTAATATTAATTAAATCTATCATGAAACAGTTGATCTTAACCTGTAGCGTTCTCCTGGCTCTCGCCTGCAATCAAAACAGCAAACCTGCTGAAACAAAAGATGCACCCATGCCCGAAGTACCTGCTACAACGGAAACCGTAGTCAGCGATAAATGGCCCGACCCTGTATGCCAGATGCCTTATGACACCAGCTACAAGGAGTGGACCGTTTACCAAAACGACACGATTCATTTTTGTTCTATCACCTGCAAGGAAGTCTTCCTCAAAAAGCCGGATAAATACATGGCCAAACTGAAAAAGTAAGCATTCCTGATTAATTACTCGTTTATGCGTCATCGTTATTGGTGGGGCAGCGGCATGTTATTGCCACTACTCACCACCTTCATCATCACCGCCTGTAGTAAAAAAAATACGGAACCCACGCCGGAACCAGCTAAGAACATCGCCTTTGTGAAGCCTGCCGGATTTCCGGAGCCTGTTTATCGCCTGGCCGACAATCCGGTCACCACGGATGGATTTGCGCTCGGCAAAGTGCTCTTCTATGACGGCCTGCTTAGCCGCGATGGCACCATCAGCTGCGCCAGCTGCCATATACAGGCCAACGCGTTTACACACCATGGCCACGACGTGAGCCATGGTATAGACGACCGGCTGGGCACCCGCAACTCGCCGCCCATCCAGAACATGGCCTGGTCTACCTCTTTCTTCTGGGATGGTGGGGTACATGATCTCGATCTGCAGCCCATTGCCCCCATCGAAAATCCGGTGGAAATGGACGACAAACTCAACAATGTGATCGGCAAACTGCAACGCAATACACGCTATCAGCAGCTGTTTGAAAAAGCCTTCGGATCACCGGGCATCAACAGCACCCGCATGCTGAAAGCATTATCCCAGTTTATGGTGATGCTGGTCAGTGCAGACTCCAGATACGACCGCTATATAGCAGGAAAGGAAACTTTCAGCGAAGAAGAGAAAAAAGGACTGGCACTGTTTGAGCAACGTTGCGCTACCTGTCATAAGCCACCACTGTTCACCGACAACAGCTTCCGTAACAACGGCGTGGCGCCACGGCCATTCGGCACCGACTCCGGACGTTATAAAATAACACTGCTCGATGAAGATATGTACAAATTTAAAGTACCGTCGCTGCGCAATGTGGCACTCTCTGCGCCCTACATGCACGATGGTCGCTTTGGCAGCCTGGAAAGCGTCATGAATCATTATGACGGCGGATTCTATCCTACCGCTACACTGGACCCGGCCTTTAAAAATGGATTCTCATTCAGTGAACCCGACAAAAAAGCACTCATAGCATTTCTGAAAACCCTGAGTGACAAAGGATTTATTACCAATGAGCGGTTTGCGCCGCCACCGGGATTTGTACAGGGGGATTAATAAAAAAAGCCGTGTTGTAACACGGCTCTTTTTATTGGCAGCATCTGTACTCAGATAAAAAACCGTCCCGGTATAAACCAGGACGGTGTAAATACAGCTTATGAAATCTAAAAAAAATTACTATTGTGTAACGGCGATGCTGTCCCAGGCAACCCATTGGGCTTTGGTCCAGTCGTTAGCCGGATCAATAGCGCCGAGGTAAGCCACTTTGTCAAAGAAAGCATCTGCCGGTTTACCTTCAAACTTAGCACCGGATAAAGCCGGAGCGCCAGCCTGAGGAGTCAGGTCAGGTGTCTTGTTGTTGAACGGATCTTTCAGATTGATATCGCCGGCGTTAGCAGCCAGGAATATTTTGGTAGCGTCACGACCGGTCACCAGTGCCTGCAGTTGATCAACTGTCAGCAGTACGGCAGCATTAGTAATGGCAGTAGAGAATATGTTAGCGGAAGAGCTGTGCAGCAGGCTGTTTTTAACGCCGCTGGTACCATCGTCGTAGAAGCCCATGGTAACGTTATCGTCTACACGCATCGCTTCTTTCTGTGAACCCATGATGATAGCGTTGCCCAGAATGTGATACAGGATAGAAGTCCTTCACGATATTGGGCTTTGTTTCAATACGGTCTTAATCCCGTTTTAGTATCGGTGGCAAAAATATCCGTGAGGCATTAACGCAGTATTAAGCTGACGTTACCAGTATGTTAATAGTCAGGGAATAGAAATGGCATTGCTAACAGGAACGTGTACACGAAAATCATAGGATAGGTCAAGATCAACAAGGGATATGGAAAGGCCGGTATAGCAGACGGGTACTACATCAGATAAGAAGGCGGAGTGGGTCTGTTGTTGTTCATCAACATGTCCAGTGAAATATCCAGTTGATAGTTACGTTCTTCTCTTTTATCCTGCATGGCAGAAGATATCTGGAAAAGATGCTGGCTTTTGTTGGTGAATGGTTTGTTGTCTTTATTGCAGAGCTCCAGGCTGAAGTTGAAACGTTCTTCGAGGTCTTCCTCAAATTCACGCAGACTGAGTGTTTCATCAATAGGATATTCTACCAGGGATTCTTCTTCCAAGCCTGCTTCTTTCAGGGTATCAAAAGCATTCGCCAGTGAGTGACGCACATATACCGCTACATTACAGGACAACAAACGTTGAATTTGCATCTGTAGAAGGGATATCGTCATTAATGGGTGTAGTTTGAGTACTTTCATTGCTGTTCAATCTTCATTTACTGCGCTTCCAAATAGGTTTTCTGTGAATAGTGATAAGCAAACTTAGAAGTCTACTTTTAATTTAATATTAAGCACTTGTTATGATTATGTGAAAATCTCATTCAAATATAAAAATATTTGAATATTTAATCATTTAAATATTTTCACCAAGTCTCTAAATAATTAAATCGCTAAATCCGAAAATGTTTTAGGGTCCCAGTCGGGGGTCGTATCATCTTCGTCTTCAGGGAGGACGGTCTTGCTTTTGGTGACGGGGTGCTGGTACAGGGTCCATTGCTGGCCAACGTATTCAAGGGCCGTAAGGCTCTCCACCCAGTCGCCGGAGTTCAGATAGGTCACCGTTTTATCGCCTACCGGCATCTCTTTAATAAGCGGCTGGTGGATATGGCCGCAGCAAACCACGTCAAAACCTTTATCCACAGCGATTTCAGCTACCGTCTGTTCAAAATCCGAGATGAATTTAACCGCAGACTTTACCCCTTGTTTTACTTTTTTGGAGAACGACATCTTTTCGCGGCCCATGCTTTCCAGGATATTATTGACCAGGCGGTTGATAATAATCAGGAGATCATATCCTTTGCCGCCCAGTTTAGCCAGCCATTTCGAGTTTTTCATGGTCACGTCGTATACGTCGCCATGGAAGAACCAGTGCCTTTTGCCGTCTACATCGAGTATCAGCTTATTGTCGATAGAGAAGTTGCTCAGCTCAAACCCGGCGTATTTACGGAGGGCTTCGTCATGGTTGCCGGTCAGGTAGTACACCTCCGTGCCTTTGCCGATCATCTTCAGGATTTTGCGGATTACCTTGGTATGGGCTTTAGGGAAGTAACGTTTGCTGAACTGCCAGATATCGATGATATCGCCGTTGAGCACCATGATACGGGGGTCGATGCTGTCCAGGTACTGGACCAGCTCTTTAGCGTGGCAGCCGTATATCCCGAGGTGGACGTCGGAGATAACGACTATATCTAATGCGCGTTTGTCAGACATCTATGTGAAAATGTAACAGGTTGTAGGCACCTGTTTATGATTATAATTTCTTATACAAAGGAAAAATCGCTATATTACTTTTATATTAATCCAGTGTTAAGGAATTATTAATTCAGGTTTTTTTCTGGCTCCAATTGATTCTGAAAGCTATTTTTGCGGCAAATTTTTAAACTCAAACGTATGGGAGGCTTCAATTCCTTTGTTAAACTATTCATGCCGAAAGACCGGGTATTCTATTCTTTATTTGAAGACGTGGCTTCCAACCTCGTGGAAATGGCCCAGGTACTCAACGAACTGGTAGCGACCAATGATCCAGCCGTACGTAAAGATAAAGTACACCTGATCGAGAGACTGGAGCATAAAAACGACGATTATACCCACCGCATATTCGTAGAGCTGGGACAAAACTTCATCACGCCATTTGACCGGGAAGATATCCACTACCTGGCTGCCACACTGGACGACGTAGCTGACTACATTCACGGTTCCGCCAAAAGGATGGACCTGTATAAAGTCAATACCCAAAACGAAAGCATCCGCAAACTCGCTGAGTTGATCCACCTGGGTGTGCTGGAGCTGCACAAAGCGATCCCTGAACTGCGTAACATGCAGAACATGCGCGTTATTACCGATGCCTGCGTAAAAATCAATAGTCTCGAAAACCACGCCGACGATATCTACGACCGTGCCATTGCCGACTTGTTTGATACCGAGCAAAATGCCGCAGAGCTGATTAAAATGCGTGAAATATACCAGGCCCTGGAAATCGCCACTGACAAGTGCGAAGACTGCGCCAACGTTATTGAAACCATTATAATCAAATATTCCTGATAAGGGATACATCGCTCTGACCGCATAATCCTCGTGTTACCATGACTTTATTAGTAATAATTATAATACTGGCATTCATATTTGACTATATCAATGGTTTTCATGATGCAGCCAACTCTATCGCCACTATCGTATCGACCAAGGTACTGACGCCTTTTCAGGCAGTGCTTTGGGCCGCAGTTTTTAACTTTGCGGCTTTTTTTATTGCCAAATACGTGATCGGCGAATTTAAAGTAGCCAACTCTGTAGCCAGCTCTGTATTTGAACAGTTCATCACCCTGAAGGTGATCTTCTGTGGCCTGGTGGCCGCCATCACCTGGAACCTGTTTACCTGGTGGCTTGGCATTCCTTCCAGCTCTTCCCATACCCTCATCGGTGGCTTCATCGGTGCAGCTGTTACCAGCGCCGGCACCCTCGACGTGATCAACTACCACAAGGTGCTGCCGATCGTGTACTTCATTGTGCTCGCTCCGCTGATTGGTATGTTGGTAGCCTTTGTCATTACCATCATTATTGTGAATATCTGCCGCAAGGCGAATCCTTTCCGGGCCGAAAACTGGTTTAAACGCCTGCAGCTGGCATCTTCAGCAGCATTGAGCCTGGGCCACGGCAGTAACGATGCCCAGAAAGTAATGGGTATCATCGCCGCTGCCATGGTGGCTGCCGGATATATTCCCAATATCAAGGCGATGCCCGACTGGATTCCACTGGCCTGCTTTACCTGTATCGCCCTCGGTACCATGAGCGGTGGCTGGAAAATCGTTAAAACCATGGGCACCCGCATCACCAAAGTAACCCCGCTCGAAGGCGTGGCTGCTGAAACATCCGGTGCCATCACCCTGTTCCTCACCGAACACCTCGGTATCCCGGCCAGTACCACTCACGTGATCACCGGCGCTATCATGGGCGTAGGCGCTACCAAAAGGTTGTCTGCCGTTCGTTGGGGCGTCACCGTCAGCCTCCTCTGGGCATGGGTACTCACCATCCCCATCAGTGGCCTGCTGGCAGCATTGACCTATCTCATCGCCAGCATTTTTATCTAACATCATGTTATTTAATAATATTAAAAAAAGCTCTCCGCCCACCGCGGGGAGCTTTTTTTGTATAAAAATGCCGTCATGTGGATTAGAGCAACTATTTTTGTGCGGTTTTCTATAAAAGCCTATAACATCCAATCAAAACAGATCTATAATGAAAGGAATCATCCTGGCCGGCGGCTCCGGTACCCGATTACATCCTATCACTTACGCCATCAGCAAACAGATAATGCCGGTATATGATAAACCCATGATCTATTATCCACTGTCTACACTGATGCTGGCTGGTATAAAAGATATTCTGATCATCTCTACGCCGCATGACCTGCCCTCCTTTCAACGCCTCTTTGGTGATGGCAGCCAACTGGGGCTGAACCTGTCTTATGCAGAACAGCCCCTGCCCAACGGACTGGCACAGGCTTTCGTGATTGGTGAACAATTTATCGGTAATGACAGCGTGGCATTGGTACTGGGAGATAACATCTTCTATGGCGCCGGCCTCGGCACACAGCTGGCCAACAACACCCATCCTAACGGTGGTATCGTATATGCCTACCAGGTATCCGACCCCGAAAGATATGGCGTCGTGGAATTCTCCGATGACATGCGTGTCCTGTCTATCGAAGAAAAGCCTGCCACACCTAAATCCAACTTCGCCGTCCCCGGCCTCTATTTCTACGACAATGACGTAGTGGAAATAGCCAAAAACCTGCAACCCAGCCCACGCGGCGAATATGAAATCACAGATGTGAATAAAGAATATTTGAAGCGCGGCAAGTTAAAAGTTTCTATCTTACCCCGCGGAACAGCCTGGCTGGACACCGGCACCTTCGACTCCCTGATGCAAGCCTCCCAGTTTGTACAGGTCATCGAACAAAGACAAGGCATCAAAATCGCCTGTATCGAAGAAATAGCCTACCGTAAAGGCTTTATCTCTGCCGGTCAACTGATGGAATTGGCCAAACCATTGCTGAAAAGCGGCTATGGCCAGTACCTCGAAAGAGTACTGGAACAAAAAATGATCTGACATCTCATTAAAACGTAAATCTGAAATTATCATGAAGGTTCTTGTTACGGGTGGTTGCGGCTATATTGGCTCCCATACTATAGTAGATTTAATCAATCATGGCTTCGACGTGGTTTCTGTTGACAGCAACGTCAGAAGTACCACACAGTTGTTGGATGGCGTGGAAAAAATTACCGGCAAAAAAGTACGTAATTACAAAGTGGACCTCTGTAACCTGGAAGACACCCATGCTGTATTCCATGAAAACAGGGACATCGTGGGCGTAATCCATTTTGCAGCCCTCAAAACTGTCCCTGAGTCTGTAGCAGATCCGCTGTTGTACTTTCATAACAACCTCACCTCTCTCATCAATGTGCTGAAATGCATCAAGGAATTTAATATCCCCAATTTCGTGTTTTCCTCTTCCTGCTCTGTATATGGTAATACCAACGCACTGCCGGTAGTAGAAGAAACACCACTGGGCGAAGCGCAATCTCCCTATGCACGCACCAAACAAATGGGTGAACAGATCATCGAAGATTACAGCCGGGTAAACGATACACAGTCTATCCTGCTGCGCTACTTCAATCCGGTTGGCGCACACCCCTCCGGTCTCATCGGTGAATTGCCCCTCGGCAAACCAGACAACCTGGTACCTGTGATCACACAGACCGCTATCGGCAAAATCCCGAAAATGGTCGTATACGGTACCGACTACGATACCCGCGACGGCTCCTGCGTACGTGACTATATCCACGTAACTGACATCGCCAACGCGCATACCAGAGCCATGCAGTATCTGATTGATCGTAAAAATGCCTCTAACTGCGAAATCTTTAACCTCGGCACCGGTAACGGCGTAACCGTACTGGAAGCCATTAAAGCTTTTGAAAAAATATCCGGCGTAAAACTCAACTACACCACCGGCCCACGCCGCCCGGGCGACGTAATTGAAATCTACGCCAATAACAACCGCGCCAAAGAAAAACTCGGCTGGACACCGGAAATCGGTATCGAAGACTGTATGCGCACAGCATGGCAGTGGGAAGTAAGCCTCCGCAATAAAGTGCTGAGCAACTAACTTCCTGACATTAAATGTTTACATTTACGCCTCAATTTTAAAAAGACCGCAATGGTAAAAGATATTCAACCGCTGAACGAAAAAGAAACCCGCGCCGGATTCGGTGAGGGCATACTCGAAGTGGGCCGCAAAAACCCAAATGTAGTAGCACTGACCGCCGACCTGCTCGGCTCTATGAAGCTGAACGCTTTTGTGAAAGAATTCCCCGACCGCTTTGTACAGGTAGGCATCGCCGAAGCAAATATGATCGGCATCGCCGCCGGTATGACCATCGGTGGCAAAATACCATATACCACCACTTTCGCCAACTTCTCTACCGGCAGGGTATATGACCAGATCCGCCAGTCTGTGGCCTATTCCAATAAAAATGTGAAAATATGCGCCTCCCACGCAGGCCTCACCCTCGGTGAAGACGGCGCTACCCACCAGATACTCGAAGATATCGGCATGATGAAAATGCTGCCCGGTATGACAGTGATCGTACCCTGCGATTTCAATCAGACCAAAGCCGCTACCATCGCCATCGCTGAACACGAAGGCCCGGTATACCTCCGCTTCGGCCGTCCTAAATGGCCTAACTTCACCGCGGAAAATCAGGACTTCCAGATCGGTAAAGCACAAATCCTTCATGAAGGTACCGATGTAACCCTCTTCGCCTGCGGCCACCTCGTATGGATCGCTGTTGAAGCCGGTAAAATACTGGAAGAAAAAGGCTACAGCGTGGAAATCATCAATATCCACACCATCAAACCGCTGGACGAAGAAGCCGTGATCAAATCCCTCAGCAAAACACGCTGCGCGGTGACAGCGGAAGAACATAACGTACTCGGCGGCCTCGGCGACAGCATCGCTCAGGTAGCTGCCCGCCACATCCCCGTGCCCATCGAATACGTTGGTACCAACGATACTTTCGGCGAAAGCGGCAAACCCGTGGAACTGCTGAAAAAATATGGCCTCGATGCAGACCATATCGTGGCAGCGGCTGAAAAAGCCATGCAGAGAAAGAAACAATAATGCACACGAATAAATTTATTACAGCCCATGGACCAACGTTCATGGGCTTTTTTATTACATCCCGGGCTGAAGCCCCCGCTATGATAATCCCAACAAATACCTTACTACCCCGTTAAACTTTTGCATTTTCTACATATCATAGAAGAAACAATACTTTATACCATCATTAAAGTACCTGACAGCAAGATTTTTCTTTATATTCAGGAAAATAAAACCTGTCCAAGAACCATTTAACCTATGGCCGTTACACAGGACGATAAAACATTACTGGCACTATACCGGATGCCCGAAACCCGTGAACAGGGCTTTACCCTGATCATCCGCAAGTACCAGGAAAGGCTTTACTGGCATATCAGGCGGCTGGTCATTTCTCATGACGACGCCAATGATGTGCTACAGAACGTTTTCATAAAAGTGTGGAAAAACCTGGAAAACTTCCGGGAAGATGCACAGTTGTTTACATGGCTGTATAAAATAGCGACCAATGAATGCCTGACCTTCCTGGAACAACAAAAACGAAAATTTGCGGTCTCCCTCTCTGACGTGGAAGACGGACTAAGCAACAAACTAAAGGCAGACGCCCAGTTTGATGCCAATAAACTGGAATGGAAACTACAACAAGCTATATTACAACTACCTGAAAAGCAGAGAATTGTATTCAACTTAAGATATTACGACGAAATGCCCTACGAAGAAATGAGCAGGGTATTGGACACGTCAGAAGGTGCCCTGAAAGCATCGTACCACCATGCAGTCAAAAAAATCGAGGATTTTATCAGAGGAACGGATATATAATGACCCGTCATAACCCACACACCCCGATTTTAAGCTGTCTTTAAAGTTTTTTGGCAAAAGATTAAAATCTCATTAAACTATTGAAGCGGTGACCTGTCTAAAAATTGTATATGAACAAGCACGAACATATCAGCAATGAATTAAAACAACTGGCGCCGGATGCCAACTGGCCTGCTGACGCACCTTTTACGGTGCCGGCTGGTTATTTCGACCGGTTACCGGATGCAGTGCTGCAACAGGTTCATCTACTGCAACCCAACCACACGGGCGTACTTACACCCGATATTCCTTTTACAGTACCCACCGGATATTTTGAGGAGCTCCCACAAGCCATCCTCCAACGGATACATGCTGCTGAGGAAAACCCGGTCATAGCCGAACTGGAGGCATTATCCCCTCTGCTGGCGGCCATACCCAAACCGGTCCCCTTTACCGTACCCACCGGATATTTCGGCTCTCTGACTGCACTTCCGCCGGAATCTGTAACGCCGCCCATGCGCGTAGCACACCGGAATCCTGTCAGAAAGTGGCTGAAATACGCCGTTGCCGCCTGTTTAATCACTTTCGCCGGCACCACAGCCCTGCTTTTCCTGCAACGGGATGGCAGCTTTAATGTGGAAAAACAACTGGAAAGGATCGACAACCAGGATATTGAATACTATCTCCAAAACCATACTGACGCTTTTGACAACGATGCTATCTTCGCCGGCTTTGCCGACGTGTCAGCTCCGGAAGCCTTACAACAACAACTGAATGATGGGATTCCGCCCGCTGCCATTGAACAATACCTGCAACAGTCATCGTTTTCCAAAGAGGTGTTACCTAACCAGTAGTGATGCATGAAACGCTTTAATTTTAAAATAATAGGGATTGTCCTGCTTATGTTGACGAGTGCCATAACCCAGGCACAAAAACCCACGTCTGATGAAGCAGCTGAAAAAATCAAAAATCTTCAGATGCAGTACCTCTCCCAGAAATTAAACCTCTCCGCCGATGAGGCAGAGAAGTTCTGGCCGGTATATAAAAACTATACGAAAGAAGTGGAAACACTCATCGCCGAACGCCATAACAAAAGGCAACAGGACAGAACGCTGCCCGGCGACGCCGATGATATCGCCAGGAGAAATATGGACAATGACCTCGGCTACGAAAAAAGAATGTACGATATCAGATCAAGATATACCAACGAATTCCAACGCGTACTGCCTGCCCGCAAAGCCGGCGCAGTTTTTAAAAGCGAACGCGAATTCCGGACCATTATGCTCAATCACCTGAATAATCAACGCCTTAACAGAATCAATCAGGGCGGGAATTTCAGAAGAAGACCATAAAACGATAACAAAAAAGGGAGATCAATGATCTCCCTTTTTTTATACTTACCCCATATCGATTTTACTGTGCTTTATAATGCGCTCTGACCTCCACCACCTTCCCATCTTTCAATACCATCATCTCTGTACTCAGTAAATTGTTGACGCTCTTGTAATACAGCACCACGGAGTTTACGCCTTCCAGTATATGATATAACTCGAAATGCAGGTCCGGATAAGCCGTCAGCGCCCTGCTGAAATAAGCACGCAGGTTATCAATGCCACGGATACAGCCTTCCGGATCATTGTTGATTTTCTGAATAAAAGGAGAGTAAAAGGTAATGTCCGGTGAATAGTGCGACATCACTTCGTCAAGGTTATGGCTGTTCCAGGCTGCCACCCAGGCATTCCCAAAGGAGGTCATGTTTTCCATTTTATGATCACTTTTTTTGAATCAACAAGGTAGGGGTTTTGTTACCGGCGTTATTGGCTGAAAAGCTCAATTTCTCCGCGACGCCATTGCACGGGCGTCACACCAAAACATCTGCGGAATTGCCGGTAAAAATGGGAGAGGTCTTCAAAGCCGGTGCTATAGGCGATCTCCGGGATAGGTTGTTCGGTGGTGCGTAACAACAGCGCCGACATCTGTAGCCGCTTGGCCCATATCCATTGCATCGGACTACATTGGTACGTTTCACGGAAGCGCCGTTTCAGCGTGGCCAGGCTCATATTTCCCATCACCGCGATATCTTCCAGTAACCGTACTTCGTGAATTCCCTTATGTAGTCTGGCCATCATCTGCTGCATCGGGACAGACGGCCTTCCGGCGAGCGCCTGCTTTACCATGATGGTTTCCCGCTGCAATAATTGCAATACGCGGTCCATCATGTTCTCGTAGGCGGGCATGGCCCCGTCTTCCCGGAAATCCCGCAACAATACCTGCGTGAGCTGCTGCCATTGAGCAGAAGGGGAAAGTGTGAGGGTAGACCCGGCCGCATGTTTGCCGGTACCGGCGGCGGCGTAATGCGTGGCCAGCAAATCTGCCGGCAGGAAAAAATTGATGCTGGCATAGTCTGCCGATGGCCGTAATATCTCTGAGCAGATAACACTGCCGGATGGTATCAGAAACACATCGCCGGCCCGCAGGCAGTGCACCTGCAAGCCGTCGTATATTCTCTTTTCACCCCGTACCACCAGGTTGAGCACCGGCTGTGGTATGTACAGTCCATGAGCGGCCGGCTGCCGGTAATTGCTGTAAGCAGCCCAGCTTTGGCCCTGCTGCTCCCATGTCCTGATATGGTGTTGCCCTCTTAATGCGAAGCGATCATACAAGGTGTACATAGGTGTCTGCTCCTGTTCCTGTTATCAGAATTTGGCAAATGGCTCTTTGGTATCATGATAGAAGAGGAAAGTCCAGCCTTCCTGCTTACCACGCTCCATAAACTCCTGACGCAGCTCCATACTGCGTTTGCCATCGTAATCATATTTGGCTACAAAACGGCTTTTCATCTGCGAAATCTGTGGCGCCACATCACCGCCGAAAAAGACCTTGTCTTCTCCGTCATCTACCAGAAATACCTGGTGATAAGGACAGTGACCACCTGTCAGTTCATAATGTATATAACCGTCGATAGTGCCGTTGCCGGTGGTAAACACCACATTGTCGCGTTGCTGCAGCAATATGATGTCTTCTGCCAGATACGATTTGCCGGCATGCTCCATGGCATACAGCATCTCTTCATTATTTACATAATAAGTAGCGTTGGGAAAGGTGAGGGTGCGCTCGCCCGTGATAGGATCAGCGGCAGATACGCCACCGGAATGGTCCTTATGCAGGTGGCTCATTAGCACCTTGGTGATTTCCATAGGGTTGATACCATGGTCTATCAGGTGCTGATGAATCTGCAATACGCCGTCTTCGTTACGGAAACCAAGCCCGGCATCAAATAATATATAGTCACGGTCAGTGATCACAAGAAAAGGCTGTATCTCTACCAACAGGGAGCCGTGCGGACGGTCCTGCAGATTATCTGTGCCCAGTCTGAAAGGAGAAAACCGTTTGGTAGCATCTACCGTAAATGAACCTTCTGATAATGGAATAATTCGTGCCATGATGCAAAGATAGCCCATTCACCATTAGGTTGCAGCCCTGGTTACCGCAACACCATCTGCCGGTCGGCATCCAGCCGCAGCATAATAAATATCAGCATGGTAAAGGTCATCAGCGAGGACCCGCCATAGCTCACCAGCGGCAACGGGATACCAATCACCGGCGCCAGACCAATGGTCATCGATATATTAATAGCAAGGTGGAAGAAGACAATACTGGCCACCCCATAGGCATACACGCGCGAATAGGTCGATCGCTGTCGCTCCGCCACAAAGATGATCCGGAAAAGCAGCGCTACATATAGTCCAAGGAAGATCACACTACCTAAGAAGCCGAAGTCTTCCCCAACAGTACAAAAGATAAAATCCGTACTCTGCTCCGGCACAAAGTCAAAGCGGGTCTGGGTGCCTTTCAGGTACCCCTTGCCCCAGAAACCACCGGAGCCGATGGCGATCATACTCTGCCGGGTATTATAAGTCGCCTTGGGATCGTTTTCCTTGCCCAGCATTACTTCGATACGACGCACCTGATAGTCTTTCAACACTTTGGTGAAAGCGAAAGGCACAACAAACATGACGAATATAGAGCAGAAGGCATATACACCGATGATCACCAGCAGGCGCGACCGCTTCCGTTTGATTTCCCGTCGCATGAAATAGATGACCAACGCGGTAATCACAGAGAAGATGGTAAACAGCACGTATTTGTCTACCAGCAGGGCCGACAATACCAGTACGATACCGGAAAAGGCGATCACCAGCAGGATACCTGGTAACCCTTCACGGAACATAACGAGGAAAAAGGAGAAGTATACCAGCGCCAGCCCGGTTTCGTCCTGCAAAATGATAATGGCAGCAGGAATCAACGCAATGGCAGCGGCGATCAGCCGCGACCGTAACTTCGTAAAGTCTGTTTCCTGCGATGATAGGTATTTGGCCAAAGCCAGGTTGGTACAGAGTTTCGTTAACTCTGCCGGTTGAAACTGAAAACCACCAATCACCAGCCAGGAGTGTGATCCTTTTACATCTTTACCAATGCCCAACACCAATAGCAGCAATAACAAGCCACCGGCGTATAACAGGTTGGAAGTGGCCGTGAAGAACTTACTGTCCGTGAGCCAGATAATCGCCGCCAATACCAGAGACACGCCAAACCACATCATCTGGCGCGAATAGTTTTTATTCAGGTGGATAATATTCTGCCAGACGTTATCATCGCCCCGGTATTCCGCAGCAAAGATGGACATGATGCCGATGATCACCAGCGCCAGGTACAGGCCTACGATTGGCCAGTCAATCCCTTGTGTCAGTTTGGCTTGCGAGCGGTTCATGAGCGGTTTCTCTGTTTATTTCGTTTGAGTTATTTAGTTCCGTTTTTCTTGATAATGGCGCTATTGTTCAGCGAGTCCAGTTTAGATTTAGCCACCATGGCCGGGTCCAGTGTCACTGTTTCCATCACGGTTTTCATCAGCGCCTGTCTTTTGGTAGAGATAGAGTCCTTCAGGTATTTCTCCATCATGAGACTGGCGATAGGTGCCGCGTAGCGGGCGCCGAAACCGGAGTTCTCCACGATAACGGCAACGGCTATACGGGCATTTTCAGCTGGTGCAAACGCCACAAAGGCGGCGTGGTTTTTCAGTTTGGTACGTTTACCGTCAACAATACCATAGTTTTCCGCTGTACCGGTTTTACCGCCGATGGTAATCCCTTCGATCTGGGCCACGCGGCCGGTACCGCTTTCCACCACGTCTGTCATACCATGGATTACCGCGCTGTAGGCGGTATCAGAGATATGCGCCACCACGTGTTTTTCCTTGTATTTGTCGAGTAGATGGGTATCGTCGTTATCAATACTTTGTACAAAGTGCGGGATGTAGTAGGCGCCGCGGTTGGCCACAATACACATGGCGTTGGCCATCTGTAGCGGTGTGAGCGTCAGCTCACCCTGACCGATACCGAGGAACACGGAAGTACAGGAGTTCCAGCTGCCTCTATACATCTTATCATAGAATGCCGGCGTAGGCACGATACCACGGGCCTCACTGGGCACGTCCACACCGATACGGTGACCGAAGCCGAAGCTGTTCATATAGTCGGACCATTTCTGGAGCCCTCCCGCACGGATGCCGCCAAATTTAGCAGCGTCCACGCTCAGGCGGTATACATGCGAAAAGTAGGAGTTGCAGGAATGGGAGAGCGCTAAACGCAGGTTGGCAGCGTGACCGGCATCATGGTGCTCGCACTTAATAGGCCTGCTGCAACCGTAATAGGCGCCCCCGCATGGATAACCAAAGCTGGGCGTGATCACGCCTTCATCCAGTCCTACCAGCGCAATCATGGGCTTGAAGGTAGATCCTGGCGGATAAGTAGCCTGAATGGCGCGGTTGAAGGTCGGTTTGGTAGTATCACGGTTCAGCAGCACCGAGTTAGTACTGCGGTAGGAACCGGTGAGCAGGTTAGGGTCGAAGGTAGGCGCGCTGACCATCGCCAGAATGCCGCCTGTTTGCGGATCGATGGCCACGATACTGCCCATTTTACCCTTCATGAGTTTTTCCCCGAACTGCTGCAGTTCAATATCGAGCGACAGGCGCAGGTTTTTACCGGCGATAGCGGCGCTGTCGAATTCGCCGTTTTCGTAAGCGCCCTGCGGCCTGTTCAGGTTATCTTTCACGAGGTACTGGATACCGCGCGTGCCCATGAGCACCGATTCATAGGTCCTTTCAAGGCCAGCCAGACCGAGGTAGTCGCCGGAGTTGTAGGAAGAATAAGCGGTGTCTTTGAGACGCTCCGGTGAGATCTCCCCGATATACCCCAGGATATTGGCCGCTGCCGCATAAGGATAGGAGCGTATCTGACGGGGTACCAGTTCAAATCCCGGCTGGAAGAGGTACATGCTTTCCTGCAGCTGGCCGAATACTTCAGCCGGCAGCAAAGCCGCAAAAACGGATTGTCTCACGCGGCCGTTTCTAACGATCGCATTGATAATACGTTTCCGGAATTCTTCCTTATCGATGTTTAATATTTTACAGAGGTAGGCTGTATCAATGTTCTTGGCGCTGGCCGGTGTTACCACCAGGTCATAAAGCACGTCGTTACTGAGAATAGCTTTGTTTTTCCGGTCGTAGATGATACCACGGCTGGGATACACCACCTTTCTGAGTACGGCGTTGGCATCCGCCAGCTTCGCGTACTTCTTCTCCACGATCTGCAGGAAAAACAACCTGGTAATGATCAGCACCACCATCCCAAGTATAATCGCCTGTATAACTCTTTTTCTGGGCTGATTAAAAACTGACATGCTATTGAGGACGGATAAATTTTAAAATGCTTGTTGTTGGCATTAACTGCTGACAACTTCCTTTTTCCGATGTATAAATTTAATAGTAATATTTGGCAAACGCTTATGGCAGACTGCTATTTCTTTGTGAAAAATAACAATTCGTACAACACGATCAGAATAAGGCTGGCAGCAGTAGAAAGGAGGATTTTCAGCATCAGGTACAATGGGTTGCCGAAGCCGAAAACTTCCAGGGTAAAAAAGACCACATGATGCAGAAATACCAGCACCGCTGCATAGATCAGAAACTGCGACACCCCCATACTGGTCATGGACGGCGTTTTCTGGGTTGTTTCAAAGCCACCCTGGGGCGACAGGACATTGATAATAAACGGTCGCAGGTAAGCGATGAATACGCAGGCAGCCGCATGTATCCCCATAGTGTTGGAAAACATATCGAGGGAGATACCCATCAGGAACCCCAGCAACATCACCACCGGGCGCGGCAGGTTAAAAGGCAGCGCCAGGATGAAGAGCATGTACAGATAAGGGCTCACCAGCTGGTGGATCAGTATCTTGTTGAGCACAAACACCTGTATCAGCAACAGGAATGCAAACCGGATAATATTTCTTAACAGTATACTCATTTAATCAACTTGTAAGTTGAGTCTTCTAGTCGTTGTTGTTCATCTTTCAGCAGATTTTCTATCACATACACATATTGTACGTTATAGAAATTCGTGGCCAGCCGCAGGCGGATGTTAAAAGACGTGCCGGCTTTATCCGACATCATCACCGTGTCTACGTAGCCAATGGGAATATTTTCGGGAAACAGGGCAGAAAAGCCGCTGGTCACCACGGTATCCCCTTTATGTACTTTAGCGCTCTTTGGAATGTCCTTTAGCTGGGCAAAGGTGGCGTTGTCGCCGTCCCAGTGTACAGACCCCATTTCCTTGCCTTGCGCCAGTCGGGCGCTGATAGACACGGAGTTGGATTTGGAGAGCATGGAAAGCACTACTGCATAGTTATCGCTTACGCTTCTTACCACGCCCACCACGCCGCTGCTGCTGATAACGCCCATATTGGGACGGATACCCTGCAGGCTGCCGCGGTGGATCGTCAGATAGTTGATGGGCTTGTTAACGGAGTTATTGATCACCTTAGCCTCAAAGTATTTATAGCGGCGGATCTGGGTACCGATCACCCGGTGAAGGGTATCGTCGCTGTATTGGCGGATCGTATCTATTTTGAGGCCGGTGCCTGTCACCACAGAATCAAAGCTGGTGCGAACGGCATTATGCAGGCGGGTATTTTCCGCTACCAGGCTGTCGTTGGTAGCTTTCAGGTGAAAGTAGTATTGTACGTTGTTGTATTTGTCGTACAGCTTCCCACTAATATCATTGGCGGAGTTAAGGTAGGCAGATCGCTGGAGGTTATTGTTCTGGAATACCAACACAATACAAATCACTTCCAGCAGCAGAAATAAGAAGAAGTTGAAATATCGCCTAAAGAAAATGATTAAATTCCGCACAAGCGCGAGTCATTTAGAGATTTGATCATTTGGACATTTGGTTATTTAAAGGATTTCTTTCAGAAAAGGAACCCTGTAAATAACCAAATATCTAAATATCTAAATAGGTTTATTGCATCAGGAACGGATACTTACCCACATGTTTCAACGCGATGCCGGTACCTCTTACTACGGCACGCAGCGGATCGTCTGCTACATGAACCGGCAGTTTGATTTTCTGGGCAAGGCGTTTGTCCAGGCCACGCAGCAGCGCACCGCCGCCGGTCAGGTACAAGCCCCTGCGGTAAATATCTGATGCCAGCTCCGGAGGCGTTGTTTCCAGCGCTTTCAGGATGGCTTCTTCGATTTTAAAGATAGATTTGTCCAGTGCCTCGGCAATCTCCTGGTAAGATACCATGATCTGTTTAGGGATACCAGTCACCAGGTCACGACCGTTAACCGGGATATCATCTGGTGGGTTGTCCAGTTCTTTCAGGGCAGATCCGATATGGATCTTGATCTGTTCTGCTGTTCTTTCACCGATCAACAGGCTATGATAGCGGCGCAGCGCTTCCATGATATCAGCGGTGAACTCGTCACCCGCGATACGGATACTCTGGTCGCACACGATACCAGCCAGGGCGATCACAGAAATACCGGTGGTACCACCTCCGATATCGATGATCATGTTACCTACCGGCTCTTCCACATCGATACCGATACCCAGGGCAGCAGCCATTGGTTCGTGCAACAGGTACACTTCCTTGGCACCTGCCTGCTCGGCAGAGTCACGTACCGCTCTCTTCTCCACTTCCGTAATGCTGGAAGGAATACAGATCACCATACGCCAGCTGGGAGCAAACAACGGCTTTTTAGGATAAACCATTTTTATCAGTTCCCTGAGCATACCCTCAGCGGCATTAAAGTCCGCGATCACACCATCCTTCAGGGGACGTATCGTTCGAAGATATTCGTGTGTTTTTTCGTGCATCATCATGGCCTTCTTTCCTACGGCCACAATTTTACCGCTAGCCCGTTCTATCGCTACAATGGAAGGCTCGTCCACAACCACTTGGTCATTATGTATTATCAGCGTGTTCGCTGTACCCAGATCAATCGCGATTTCCTGCGTTAAAAAATTAAAAAATCCCATTGTTGATACGGTCAAAAATTAGAATGCAAAAATGAATAATTCTAACGAATATACGATGCAAAAAGTGGATATTCTTGCAATAATACGGCTAAATATTAAAAAAAGTTATTTGTTGTTTAAACGGCAACCCGACACGATTATTTTACCATTTTAATATTTAGTTATTTGATCATTTGGAAAGCATGTTTCCACTGAGAAAACCCCTAAATAAAAAAATAACCAAATGCCTAAATGAATTCGTACCCTATATCCCGACGATACGTTTTGCCTTCAAACGAAATTTGTTCTGCGGTTTGCACGGAATGGGCCAATGCCAGTGGCAGACTGGCTGCCAGCGATGTGATGGCCAATACACGGCCGCCATTGCTCACGACTTGCGCTCCCGACTGTTTGGTCCCGGCATGAAATACTACCTGGTCCTGGGTAGGCGCCGGTATACCGTTGATCTCTTTGTTTTTCTCGTATGCTTCCGGATAGCCCTTAGACACCAGCATGACGGTGGCGGCTGCACGCGGATCTGCATAAATGGTTTGTTCTGCCAGCGTACCGTTCGATACCGTGGTAAACAGGTCCAGTAAATCGTTTTGTAAACGGGGCATTACGACTTCCGTTTCCGGGTCGCCCATGCGACAGTTGTACTCAATCACAAAAGGCTCACCTTCCACATTAATCAAGCCAAAAAAGATGAATCCGTTATATTTTATCGCTTCTTTTGACAAGCCCGCTACTGTAGGGCGGATTATTTTATCTTCTACCTTTTTCATGAAAGCAGCATCGGCAAAAGGCACCGGAGATACCGCTCCCATACCCCCCGTGTTCAAGCCTTTGTCGCCTTCACTGATCCGTTTGTAATCCTTCGCTTCCGGCAGTATTTTATAAGAATGGCCATCCGTCAGCACAAACACCGACAACTCAATACCGGTCAGGAACTGCTCTATCACCACGGTTTTGCTGGCATCGCCAAATTTGGCGGCACGGATCATCTGCTCAAACTCAGTCACCGCCTCTTCATGAGAGCTGGTGATCACCACCCCTTTACCGGCAGCCAGCCCGTCGGCTTTCAACACAATTGGTAAGGAATGCTGCTGAAGATAGGCTACCCCTTCTTCGAAATTACCTGCATTAAACTCCCGGTAGGCAGCAGTAGGGATCTGGTGCCGCTCCATGAACAGCTTGGCGAAAGCCTTGCTGCCTTCCAGACGGGCGCCCTCTTTTGAAGGACCCATCACCGGGATATGCTGCAAGGCAGCATCCTGGGCAAAGAAATCATAGATACCATTTACCAGGGCCTCTTCTGATCCCGGCACTACCAGGTCGATGGCGTTCTCCAGACAAAAAGCCCGGATCTTCTCAAATTCACTCACGCCCATATCGACGTTCGTTCCACATTGCGATGTGCCGGCATTGCCTGGCGCGATAAATAACTGGCCACACTGTGGACTTTGGGACATTTTCCGGGCCAGGGCGTGTTCCCGGCCACCACTACCTAGTAATAAAATGTTCATATGAATTGCCTAATAAATGCAGGTGCGAAAGAAAATGCAAAGAAAGATGAAAAAAGCACAAAAACGGCCCATTTCCACCATTTTTTTACGAGATATCCTATTTTACTTTAAATTGCCGCATTTAGAGATTTTACAGAACCTTAAAACAACTATTGCTAAAACTAACCATTTATGATGCAAACAGCTGTTGCACAGACGCCTGCTGATGCCTCGTCAAAGAGTCATCCTAAAGGCCTTGGTGTCTTATTTACCACGGAAATGTGGGAACGATTTAATTTTTATGGCATGAGGGCATTGCTGACCCTCTTCCTGGTAAATGCACTGGCATTCTCTGAAGCTGACTCTTCCTACGTCTATGGCGGCTTCCTCGGCTTAAGTTATCTCACCCCCATGCTGGGCGGATATATCTCCGACCGCTACCTCGGCAACCGGAACTGTATCCTGTTAGGTGGTTTTATTATGGGTATCGGGCAGCTGCTGATGGTACTCAGCGCCTCTCTCTACTCCGGCAGCGTGGATACAGCCAAGTTGATCGTATGGTTGGCACTCTTCATCATCATCATTGGCAACGGTTTCTTCAAACCCAATATTTCCTCCATGGTAGGCCAGCTGTATCCTAAAAACGACAGCCGCCTCGATGGTGCCTTTACCATCTTCTACATGGGTATCAATGTGGGCGCTTTCCTCGGAATGTCTATCTGCTCTACCCTGGGCGATGTGAAAGTAGATAATGTGCGTATGGTAGGTGCTTTCAAATGGGGCTTCCTGGCCGCCGGCATCGCGATGTTCCTCGGTTCCATTATGTTCTACTTCCTGAAAGACAAGTTCATCGTTACTCCTGATGGCAAGCCAATTGGCGCTAAACCGGATTTCAGCAAACCAACCGCCCACCTCAACGAAGGCGAAGCAGACAAAGCCAAATTCTCCCAAGGCGCTATCCTGGGCGTCGTAGGCCTGCTGATAGCACTGTTCTTCATCATTCACTATCTCTCCCTCGATCCTAACCCGATCAAGTCCTGGTTATATCCCTTCATCTACGCCTCCGGCATCAGCCTTGCAGTGCTGATCCTGACGGATAAAAGTATTACCAAAGTAGAAAGACAACGTATCCTCGTGATCTACTTTGTGGCCTTCTTTGTGATCTTCTTCTGGGCATGTTTTGAACAGGCCGGTTCCTCTCTCACTTTTGTGGCCGACTACCAGACAGACCGCCACTTCCTGTGGTGGGAATTACCGCCCAGCCTTATCCAGAACTTCAACTCTGTATTCATTATCGTATTTGCCCTGCCTTTCAGCTGGCTGTGGGTAAAACTGAACAACCGCAATATGGAGCCGATTTCCCCGGTAAAACAGTCCATCGGACTGGCACTGCTGGCATTTGGCTTCTTCATCATCGCGCTGCAGGTGAAAAACCTCGGACCCGGTCAGAAACTCGGTGTGATCTGGCTGATCGTGATGTACCTGTTCCATACCCTCGGTGAGCTGTGCCTGTCTCCAATAGGCCTGTCACTGGTATCTAAACTGGCTCCTCACCGTTTCTCCTCCCTGCTGATGGGCGTATGGTTCCTCGCTAACGCCGCCGGCTATGCGCTGGCAGGTACGCTCGGCGCCCTGCTGCCACCCACACAGGATAAATTTGACCTGGCCACCAAGAACAATATAGACCTGAAAGGCATTCTGGACGGCACTATCACCGCCACGGCACAGCAACTGGATAAATTACAGGAACTGAAACTGGCCACCCACTACCCAACCTTCGCCGGTTACACGATCCATAACCTCTATGAGTTCTTTATGGTGTTCGTGATCCTGCCAGGAGGTGCGGCAGTACTGCTGTTCATATCTACTACCTTCCTGAAAAAATGGATGCACGGTGTAAGATAACAGACATACCTCTTATGTATAAAAAGGAAGACCGGAACAAGCGAAATTGTTCCGGTCTTCCTTTTTATATATGGTAAGTAAGCCGTAATTCGTAAATTTCAACCCTTAACACTATTACCTTACAATATGGCTGACAACAATTTCAAACCTTTTGTGCCGCCAGGCGCACAAATGAAAGAATTTACCCTCAAATCCATTTTACTGGGCTGCATCTTCGGTATTATCTTTGGCGCTGCTACCGTATACCTCGCGCTGAAAGCCGGTCTTACTGTTTCCGCATCTATCCCGATTGCCGTAATTGCCATTACCTTAGGCAGGAAATTTTTCAACACCACCATTCTGGAGAATAACATCATCCAGACCACCGGTTCCGCCGGTGAATCCATTGCTGCCGGCGTAGTATTCACCCTGCCGGGCTTTCTGTTTCTCAGCGATGGCGGTGGCGCCCAGTTCTTTAACTACTTCACCATCCTCATTCTGGCCATCTTCGGTGGTATCCTCGGCACCCTGATGATGATCCCCCTGCGCCGGTCGCTGATCGTGAAGGAACACAAAACCCTCCCATACCCGGAAGGCACCGCCTGTGGCGACGTGCTCATTGCCGGTGAAAAAGGAGGCGACTTTGCCCGTACCGCTTTCTATGGCCTCGGCTTCGCCTTTGCCTATGCTATCTTCCAGAAGATATTACATGTCATCGCCGAAACACCGGCTTACATGACCAAACAAACCAGCAAGTTTTTTCCTTCTGCCAAAATCAGCGCAGACATCACACCGGAGTATATGGGTGTGGGTTATATCATCGGTCCCCGTATTGCGGGCGTACTGGTGGCCGGCGGCGTACTCTCCTGGCTGGCCCTCATTCCGTTGCTGGCCTCTCTGCTGCCAGGCGATGTGATAGCCTCCCAACTGGTAAAAATCGGTTACCTCGCCAGCCTGCAAACACCCGGCGGACAAGGCAACTGGGACCCCGTGACCCATACTTTCGCAGATTATTCCTCAGCGGTATATTATGCCTATGTACGCCAGATCGGCGCGGGAGCAGTAGCAGCAGGCGGCTTCATTACCCTGCTGAAAACCATCCCTACCATCATCTCTTCTTTTAAAGGCAGCATCGGCGCTATCAAAGACCGTAAAGAAGGCGGCGAAGCGGCTACCAACGTATTAAGAACAGAAAGAGACCTGAGCCTCAAAGTAGTACTGTTTGGCAGCATCGCCCTCATCCTCCTGATGGCCTTCCTGCCTCAGCTGCCGGGCGATTCTATCGGCAAAAAAATGCTGGTAGGTTTGCTGGTGGTAGTCTTCGGCGCTTTCTTCGTCACGGTGTCCAGCCGTATCGTAGGCCTTATCGGTTCTTCCAACAATCCTATCTCCGGTATGACCATCGCCACATTGATGGGTACCTGCCTGGTATTCATCGCTGTAGGCTGGACCGGTAAAGTATATGAGCCTATGGCCCTCGTGGTTGGCGGTATGATCTGCATCGCCGCGGCCAATGCCGGTGGCACTTCGCAGGACCTGAAATCCGGCTACATCGTGGGCGCTACGCCTATGTACCAGCAGCTGGCCCTGTTCATCGGCGCCATCGTGTCTTCCATCATCATCGGGCTGACCGTAAAATTCCTCGACAAACCTACTGCTGAGATGATCAGCAAAGGCGTGACCGAACATGCTATCGGCAGCGCCTATTATCCGGCGCCACAAGGCACGCTCATGGCTACACTGGCGAAAGGCATCCTGTCATTCAATCTCGACTGGCAGTTTGTGCTGGTGGGCGTTTTCCTCGCTATCACCATGGAGCTGTGTAATATCAATTCCCTTTCCTTCGCCGTAGGTGCCTACCTGCCGCTGTCTACCACTTTGCCCATCTTCATCGGTGGCGCTATCCGTGGTGTGGTAGACCATAAAAACAAAAAAGCCAACGTCCACGCTTCCGCCGCGGAAGAAGAACTGGGCAAAGGCAACCTGTTTGCTACCGGTCTGGTGGCCGGCGGCGCGGTGGCTGGTGTAATTATCGCCATACTCGCCGGGTTCGACAGCTCGGCCGCCATACTCGCCAAACTCAACATGGAAGAAGGTCTCGCCGGTATATTGGGCCACGGTGGCTACTTTGTACTGGGATGTGCTTTCTTCGCCTTTATGGGCTGGTATCTTTATCGCACCGCCCGCAAAGCATAGCAGTCAACTTATCAGGATATCTGAAGATGCCGGCACCGGAATGTAACAATACCGGGCCGGCATCCGTTTTTCTATCTGAAATTGATTATTTTTATCGGAATTTTTATTACATCTTTCTATAATAAGTACCTATGCGCATACTTGTAACCGCATTACTCAGTGCCGTTGTAATCCTCGGCAGCTCCTGCGGAAAAGATAAAGACGATAGCAAAGACCGTAAGTTTGTTTCCGTAAGGCTGGATAATAAAATCTATCTCAGCGAAAATCCCAAAGGAATAGCATACGCTCCTAACTTTCAGGACGATGATCCCAACAACGATTACTATAGACTGGAAATTAACGGACGAACTGTTAACAACGATATCGTTAACATCACTATGGCGGGACTGACAATACCTTTCCCTCCGGGAGTATATCCCTGCAGCAAGGCAGGCAACAGCATCCTGGTAGTGATCAACAGCGGCGGCTATCCCGCCACTTATAGCTCACAGGGCAGTGCCGACTGCTTCCTCACCGTTACTTCCAGCAACAGTATCACGGTGGAAGGGACCTTCTCCGGCACAGTGCGAGACCTCAGCGGGGTAGGCGGCAGCCGTACCATCAAAAATGCAGCCTTCAGAGCGATTTACACCGTTACAGCCCAATAAAATTAACAGCCCCGGGAGTAAATCCCCCGGGGCTGTGTTTCTATAAGCTGCTATTTACAGGATGAAATGTTGTTTTATATAAAGTCCAGTTTGGCGTAATCCTGCTTCAGGATCATCTTATCGTTGGCCCCCAGCCACTTATCCAACAGGGTGGCATACACGCTTTTAAAATCCACCTTATACTGCAAGTCCCCATCTTTCAGGTTCATCAGGTCCGGCCCTTCATTTAATACCCCCTGCCGTTTTAAACCACCTCCGATCAGGAACATGTTATTAGCCGTACCGTGGTCAGTTCCACCACTGGCATTCTGGCTCACCCTGCGCCCGAACTCGGAAAAGGTCATTACCACTACGTCCTGAAAACGGTTGTTCTTTTTAAGATCACCGGTAAAAACGGTCAGGGCTTCGCTCAATTGTTTAAAGAGCCGCGCCTGCTGGTCCTGCTGGTTTACATGGGTATCAAAACTGCCGTGTGATACATAATACACTTTGGTATTGATATCGGACATGATCAGGTTGGCAATGGTGCGCATATTGCGTCCCAGTTCAGTGCCCGGGTAATTTTCTTTGGACTGATACGTCTTAAACTGTTGCTGGATATAGGCTGCAGAAGAAATGGTTTCCCCCATGGTTTTGTAGAGATATTCCACATTGTGGTGTTCATCTTCATGCGCATGCTGTTGCAACAGGTCTTTGAAAAACCGGTCGTTACTGGTATTGGAAAGACGCCCCGGATCGGTGAGCGCCAGTCCTTTATTATGCTCGCCTTTCAGCGCGAGGCTCAGGGTATCATCTATTTCCAGCGCCTGCGTGGGTTTATCACAACCGTTGCACTGGGCATCGAGGTAGCGGCCTACCCAGCCATCGTTCCATATTTCATTGGCCTGACTGGCGGAATGCCAGATATCCATAGAGCGGAAGTGCGAACGGTCGGGGTTGGGATATCCCACATTATTGAGGATGCCCATGGAACCATCGTCGTATAAGGCTTTCAGGCCGTCCAGAGATGGATGTATGCCCAGATCATCATTCAGGGATAAAGCTGTTTCCCGCTTAATGCCTAATGCCGGGCGGGAGCGGTAATAAATATCATTGCGATAAGGGATGATGGTATTGAGGCCATCATTGCCACCGGATAATTGCACAATCACCAGTACTTTATTGCCGGGAGGCACCAGTGCACCGGTTTCAAGGGCTTTCAGAAACTTAGGCATCAGCACTGCCGCGGAAGCCAGGGAACCTACCTGTAAAAAACGACGCCTGTTAAGTATTAACATAACTAATAGCTTTCTGGTGAATGATTAACAAAGTTGATATTCCGGAGTGCTCATCACATCAATGGTCACGGTTTTGATATACCCTTCGCGCGAGCTGGTGTCCGCATATTTTTCCAGCAGCGTTTTTTTCACATTGCCGGACTGTTGTAACAACACGCCGGCGATGGTATCCGCCAGGTTTTCGCGTGGAACATCGCTGTAGCCCTGCACATAAGGGTCCCAGTTGATCCGTGCATTTACCTTTTTGGCGAATTGCCTTTTCAGGAAATCATTGATCTGAAGGGTCATTTTATAATTGCCGCCATCGCCCATTTCCGGCGTCAGTTCTTTAGGCCGTATGTTCAGCACCTGCGAATACAGGATCACCTGCGGTACTCTTAACCGGAACATCAGGCTGGAACTGTCTATCCAGCTGCGGCCGCCGGGCCAGCCGGCCACATTCGGCGGATAAAACAGCATCTGTCCGAGTATACGCTGAAATACCAGCATCACTTCTTCCTGCTCAAAAGCCATGGGAACGGTGCGGCGTATGCCTACCAACAGTTCCACCGGCGATTTGATGCGGTTGCCAATGTATTTACTATCATAAAACCAGTCAGCCATAAATATCTCCCGCATCAGGGTTTTGATATCATAACCCGAGTGGTAGAATTTCTCGGAGAGAGACTGGATAAGGGTATCATCCGGTGTATCGTCTACAAAATACCTGAATATTTTGGTGGTGATAAAAACAGCGGTTTGTTTTTGTTCCAGTAAGATCTTCAGGACATCATCACCATTATAGTTGCCGCTTTTGCCCAGAATATTTTTGATCCCGTCATCATGCTGTTTTTCACGGAACACGAACTGGCCTTCTTCATCAAAGCCCCACCCGGTAAAGGCGCGGGCGGCTTCTTTAATATCCGTTTCAGCGTAGTGGCCGCGCCCCATGGTAAACAGTTCCATTACTTCGCGGGCGAAATTTTCGTTGGGATGTTGTTTCCGGTTTTGCTGATTGTTGAGGAACTGCAGCATGGCCGGCGACTTGGAGACGGCAGTGAGCAGATCGCCGAAGTTGCCTAAGGCATTGTTTCTGATCTCGCTGATCAGCTGCTGGTTGAACAACACATTCTGCGTGCGGCAGGCGAAGTGGCCGTGCCAGAAGAGGCTCATCTTTTCGCGCAGCGGGTGATCGCTTTTCTGCATCATGTTCATCCAGGCCACGTTGAGGTCTTTGATGCCCTGGGTGTTCATTTCATTGACGGTTTTGCGTTGTTCGGCCGTCATATCTTTTGAACGCCTGTAGTCCGGCAGGTCGGTGGCGTTGATAACATCTATCGATTCCAGTTCAGCCCGTTTAGGACCGATCAATACTTTATTCACGATTTCTTTCCGCCGCCTTCTTTCCCAGTCGGAGATGACGGGCAGGGTTTCACCGAAGCCGGCACGCCAGGCGAGATGTTGCATTTCCAGTTTTTTGGCAACTACAGGCATACGTAAATATTTTAATCTAAGACTACGTTTTTGCGCCCGGGTTTAACGAAATTTCCAGACAGGATAACAACTTCCTTTTTCAAAGATGTTCTGATCCGGTGGAAGCGCCATGAAGGCATCGGCATGCAGCAGGCTGGCAAGGTCTCCTGAGCCATGGTAAGGCTGTGGGATGGCCCCCATGGTACCATCGGGCAGCGACTGCAACTTAACAGGAAGATAATATTCCAGTGGCGGATTAAAAATCACCTTTTCCTGCAACACAGCATAAACAGGTGCTTCTTCCTGCGCTCCCATAGCAGCTTTCAGCCAGGGCTGCACATAACGGTAAAAACACATGAAGCCGGAAACCGGATTACCCGGCAAAGCAAAAACTACAGGCCCGTTGGCGAAAGTGCCGAACAGGAAAGGTTTTCCCGGTCTTTGTTGTACTTTATGAAAGCGCTGCTGCATGCCCAACCGCTGCAATACCGTCGGCAGGTAATCATATTTCCCGGCAGATACTGCTCCGGAACTGATCCACACATCTGTCTCCTGCAATAATGGTTCCAGCAGCTCGTGCATCGCAGCCTCTTCATCCGGCAGGTGCACGTATACTGCGGTAATACCGCATTGCTGTAGAGAAGCCATCAGGCTATATATATTGGAGATGCGCACCTGGTGTTCTTCCGGTGTGGCATCTACCGGCACCAGCTCATTACCGGTAGCTATCACGGCTACACGTGGCAGCCGTGCCACCTGCACCTGTGTTTTGCCTACCGTGGCCAGTACGCCTGCTTCCGCAGGGCCGATCAGGGTGCCCGGTGATAGCAGCACTGTTTCCTGCGCCACGTCTGACCCTTTGCGGTGAATGTTCTGTCCCTGCGTTACCTCGCCGGTGATGGTAAAACGGCGGAAACCTTCGTGGTCAGTGGCTTGCAGCTGCTCGTAGGGTATCACGCTGTCTGTCAGTTCCGGTAATATGGCGCCGGTCATCACTTCGATACAATTGGCGGTATTGGACAACTGCAGCCGGGGAGCGCCCGCCGCCTGTATATCTTCCACACCAAAAATATGTTGCCCACGTGCATAGCTGTCGTACAGGATGGCGATACCATCCATCGTAACCCGGTCAAACGGCGGGAAGGGCCTGTCGGCCTTAACGGGCTCACGCAATACGCGTCCGGTGGCCGCTTCAAATGGCAGCACTTCGGTGCCCATGTCCCTCACGGTCTGTAATACGGCAGTATACGCAGCAGCAACAGTCAGCATCATTTTGTATTATTTTTGTACAGGTGAAAGTGATTAAATTTATGATATTATGGCCAATCCATCAAGCAGCGATTTTACCCATCTCGATCCTTCCGGTCAACCGGCAATGGTAGATGTGAGCGGCAAAGGCAGCACTTATCGTGTAGCCGTTGCCGAAAGCCGGGTGTATTTACCCGCGCTGGTGCGGGAACAGTTCCGCGACAATGATATTCAAACCCGCAAGGGCGCTGTGTTCCAGACGGCCATCATCGCCGGTATCATGGCCGCCAAAAAAACGCCGGACCTCATTCCGCTCTGCCATACCTTATTACTCGATGGCTGCGATGTACAAATACATCTTGAAGACGAAGAAGCTATTATCCGTTGCACGGTAAAGACCACGGGCAAAACAGGCGTGGAAATGGAAGCCCTCACCGGCGCCAGCATAGCGGCGCTCACGATCTACGATATGTGCAAAGCTTTCACACAGGAAATGATCATCCGGCAAACCCGGCTGATCAGTAAAACCGGCGGCAAACAGGACCTCGCAGAGGGCGCGAAGAAGTAAGAAAGAGCGCAAAGAAAGGAGGAGATTGGAGCGATCGGCGATTGTTGCTTGCTAAGGCACTAAGCAGCAAAGGCGCAGAGAAATGACTGATTTTTTGAAAAGCGTAAAATATGGCGGGGAACAACATCGCACCATTGAAAGGACTGGTACTCTGCGGCGGACAAAGTACCCGGATGCAGGAAAACAAAAGCAGGATCAACTATCATGGTATGCCCCAGTGGCAGTACCTGGCGGATTTACTGATATCTTTTGGACTGGAAACATATCTGTCCTGCCGGACAGATCAACAAACAGATTTCGAACACTATTCCCGGTTGATACCAGACAGCGTACCTTATGGCGGCCCTTCCGCGGGCCTGCTCAGTGCGCACCAGCTGCAACCGGACACCGCCTGGCTAGTACTGGCCTGTGATCTTCCGCTGATCAGCCGGCAAAGCCTCGACATACTTGTACGGGAGCGTGCTACACAACAGGCTGCCACCGCCTTCATCAGTCCGGTGAACGACCTGCCCGAGCCACTGATCGCTATCTGGGAGCCGGCCGGTCTGCGTGCCTTGTTGCAAAATGTGGCGTCCGGCAAAAACTGTCCCCGCAAAACCTTACTCAATACAGATATCCGGGTGTTACACAATCCTTATGCAGCCGAACAATACAATGCCAATACGCCGGAAGAAAAGGCTACGGCCATGAAGCAGGTCACTGACCAATCTCTCCGTCCGTAAAAAACTCTTTCTTCCAGATAGGCACCGTTTCTTTCAGTGTATCGATGGTAAATTCACAGGCGTCGAAAGCAATACCGCGATGCGCTGAAGCAACGGCAATTACCACCGCGATATCGCCGGGATATTTGTCGCCAATGGCATGCAGCATCACCAGCTTCTTAACATCCCACTGTGCCTGTACGCGGTCCGCGATTTTCTGCATTTCGCTAAGGGCCATCGCCTCATAACATTCATAAAACAATTTCGTCACGCCGCGGCCACGGGTATCATTCCGCACCGTACCGGTGAAGATCACTTCCCCGCCGCATTCCGGCGACTGAATAAAGTCCAGCGCTTCCTGTACGGTGATGGTATCTCTGATGGCTATTAATGTATCCATAATTATCTTTAAAATCCGGCCTTTGCACCTTCTTTACTGCTTAGCGCCTTTGCTGCTTAGCGTCTTTGCGTGCAATCTCCGCTCTACTCCTTTCTCCTTTTGCGCGCTTTGCTCTCTTTGCATCCTTTGCGTGCACTAGCCGCCGCTCACCGGCGGTATAACAGCTACTTCATCACCCGCACGGATGATTTGCGTATCGGCCGCATACTCCCGGTTCACCGCCACCATCAGGGAACTGAGCTGCTGCATGGCCGGATAACGGTCATACAGCCATTGTTTCAATTCCGCCACATTGGTCACCGTTTCCGGGAAACCAACCAGCGCCGCACCGGCAATATCTTTTGCCACACCAAAAAGCAGAAGGCCCATACAATGAAATTTGTTGGTTAAAACTACAATATAGCAGCGATAAAATAGTACTTTTAATACCGGAGAAAATCACTTTCTATGAAGATCAGGATAAGAGGGAACAGCATCCGTTACCGGTTGGACAAAACAGATGTGGAATTGCTGGAAAGCACCGGCAAAGTGGAGTCCATCACCCATATCGGTGCTGCCGTGCTGCATTTTTGTGTACGGTCGAAAAACATCACCGACCCGGTGATTAAAATGGAGCATGATGGCGTGCATCTGTTACTGCCCGCAGAACAGTTACAACAATGGTATGCGCCGGACCAGGTAGGCTTTGAACTGATACTTCCCAATCCTGACGGCTCCGAGCTGAAAGTGCTGGTGGAAAAGGACTTCCAGTGCCTTTCCCCGAGGAATGAAGATGACAGCCAGGCTTTTGAAAATCCGAATGCAGGCAAAAACTGCTAACCATGCTGACGGACGCCCATCATCGTATAATCGATTACGTTAGATTGTCTGTAACAGACCGTTGTAATCTCCGCTGCACCTACTGCATGCCGGAACAGATGCGTTTTGTCAAATCGTCCGCCCTGCTTACCGATGCCGAAATCATCACCCTGCTGGAAACACTGGCAGCTGCCGGCATCTCCAAAGTGAGGATCACCGGAGGCGAACCGTTCCTCCGCCCTGGTCTTATCCCCCTGCTGGCTAAAATAAAAGCCATTCCCGGCATACAGCAGATAGCGATCACCACCAACGGCGTACTCACCCGCCCTTATATTCCCGATCTGAAAGCACTGGACATCACCCATGTCAATCTCAGTCTCGATACGCTACAGCCCGCGCGCTTTCAGCAAATCACGCGCCGCGACCAGTTCGCCGCAGTGACACAAACGCTGGACAGCCTGCTGGCCCATCAGCTACAAGTGAAGATCAATGTGGTGGTGATGGACCGGGTAAATACAGATGAACTGGCAGACTTTGCGGCCCTTACCCGCGAGCAACCAATAGCGGTGAGATTTATTGAGGAAATGCCCTTCAACGGCCAGGGACATGCTTTTTCAGGCATCAACTGGAATTTCGAAACGATCCTCGATACCCTCCGCGAAAAATACACCCTGCATAAATTACCAGACGCGCCTCATTCCACGGCGCTCAACTATCATATTCCCGGCCATTCCGGCAACATCGGAGTGATACCCGCCTATAGCCGCACCTTCTGCGGTACCTGCAACAGACTTCGTATATCCGCTACCGGTAGTGTAAAAACCTGTCTCTACGGCCACGATGTTCTCAACGTAAAAGACCTGATGCGGTCAGGAGAAGCGTTATTACCCGCTATTCAGCAGGCGCTGCATCATCGCGCTGCCAACGGGTTTGAAGCCGAACGATTGCACACCACCGCGCCGGAAAGCATGTCTGTTATAGGAGGATAAAAATTAATGACGAATTACGAGTTACGAATTACGAATTCGTTTTTGGGCGGTTTACTAAGTAGAGGTCCCAAAAGCAGCCCTCAATTCGTAATTCGTAATTTGTAATTCGTAATTATTTGATGAGCATTCTGACGCCTGCATACAAAATCAACACCGCCGTAGCACCGGCCACCCATTTGGGTTTCAGCACACGGGCACTCAGCCGAGCACCGATCTGCCCACCGATGATCACCGCCAATAGGAGCGGTCCGGCGAAAGCAGGTTCAAAGACAATTGCTTTTTTAGCGGCCTGCCCCAGCAGCCCCGCGATGGAATTAACAAGGATAAAGAAACTGCTCAGTCCCGCTACATTTTTAGCGGTATCATACTTGCCCAGCCGCAATACCGGCGCCAGATAAATACCGCCACCGATGCCGGTCATACCGGACAGCAGCCCAATGGCGCCGCCGATACATCCATATAGGGCACCGTTGCCTTCCCGCAGGGTTTCTGTTTGCTGGTTACGCTCGAAGAATAGCCGGTAACACATAAACACCGCTGCCAATGTGAGCGCCACACCCAGCAACAGGAAAAAAGTCTCCTGCTTAAGCGGCAGATAGCTGCCTACGAAAGCCAGTGGCACACTCACGAAAGACAATAAGAGCGCCTTTTTCATGGGGAGATGTCCACTTTTATAGAAATGATAAACGCCCCCCGCCACCACCGCCACATTGCATAATAACGCTGTGGATTTCATCAGTTGAAAATCGATGCCCCACAGGGCCAGGATTGCCAGATAGCTGGAACCGCCGCCGAAACCGGCTGCGGAATACACCAACGCTACCAGAAAAAAAAGGAGACAGAGTTCTATGGTCACATTAATAAGTTTGCATCTGGTCATCAATCGCGCAGGCCCAGGCATGAATACCTCCTTCCACATTATACACCTGCCTGAAGCCCATCTCCACCAAACGCTGCCCCACGGCCCGGCTGCGCATACCATGATGGCACAGCACCGCCAACGGCATCTCCGGCTGCAGGTCGCTCACACGGCCCGGTACCTGTCCCATAGGGATATGAATGGCCTGCGGCAGATGGCAGATTTCCCATTCGTCGTCTTCTCTCACATCCAGCAGTTGGACATTACCTTCCTGTAGCCACTGATGTAGCTGTTCTACGGACAGGGATTGCAGATTATTCACTTCACAAACAGTTTGTTGGTAGTTGTCTGCCAAATGCGTGATCTGCTGATTGGCGGCTACCGGTGTAATATTAAAAGTAAGGTGTGTATTATGTAATGTATCGATCGTAAGCAGCTGATTTTTCAACGGGGTACCAATACCGGTAATCACCTTTACCGCTTCGTTGGCCTGATAACAACCAATGATGCCCGGCAATACACCCAGCACACCGATCTCGCTGCAATTCAGCATCTCGCCGGACTCCGGTGCTTCAGGGAAAATACAGCGATAGGTGGCGCCGCCCTGGTAGTTAAACACACTCAGCTGCCCTTCGTATTTGTAGATGGCGCCGTATACCAGCGGTTTACCGGCAATAACGCAGGCATCGTTTACCAGATAACGGGTACCAAAATTATCGGAACAGTCCACCACCACGTCATAAGCACCGATGATGTCCAGCGCATTATCCGTTGTAAGCCAGGTATCGTGAGGCACCAGCTGTACCTCCGGATTCAGCTGCTGCAGCCTTGCTGCGGCCAGCGCCAGTTTGGGTTTCCCCTGATCGGCGGTATGATAGAGCACCTGCCTTTGCAGATTGGTAATTGATACGGTATCATGCTCCACAATGCCTATTTTTCCTATGCCCATTGCCGTTAGATATTGCAATACCGGCACGCCCAGTCCGCCGGCACCTATCACCAGCACGGACGCGGCCTGCAATAAACGTTGTTTTTCCGGGCCAAAGCCTTCCAGTCTTGTCTGTCGGTCATATCGTTGCATAACAAATCCTCTTTATGATCATGGTTTTACCCGGCGGTACATCGTCACCAGGTCTACATATTGTCCTTCTTTCTGTTGTATGGCATAGGGCATACGGCCGCATTCCAGGAAACCGAAGTTACGATAGAGATGCATGGCTTTGTCGTTGGAGCCGTACACCTGCAGGTATAAGAGCTGTATTTTTTCATGTTGTTCCGCCCAGCGCAGCATAGCGGTCATCAGGCGGCGACCGATGCCCAGCCCGCTCCAGGCGCGTTCCACGGCGATCCCCATTTCGGCGGTATGGCCTCTTTTATAGTACCCACTGTGGTTGACGGTGATAGAGCCTACCAGCGTATCATTTACTATAGCCACCAGCATCAGCTGGTCAGGATTCTTCAGGTAGGTTTTGATAAAATCTTCTTCTGATTTTTCATTCAGCTCCAGGGCTTCTCCGGGGGTGAACAACAGGAAATCTGTTTCCTGCGTCATCCGCTGGAAATTACGCAGCAAGCCGAGGGCGTCTTCCACCACCGGCGGCCGGATGATCAGTTCTGCTCCGTTGGGCAAAAAATGTCTCATGGTACGAAAATAAAAAAAAGCAGCCGGTTTAGGGCTGCTCTTTATCATCAAAAACAGATGGTATTTATGCAATTTTGTCTGCGCCGAAATAACGGTGCAGTACTGCCGGCAACGGAATACCCGCTTCTGTCTGGTTGTTTTCCAGCACACAAGCCATGATACGGGGCAGGGCCAAAGAGCTGCCATTCAGGGAATGGGTCAGCTGCGGCTTGCCATTGGCTTCCTTGAAACGGATCTTCATGCGGTTGGTCTGGTAGGTCTCGAAATTAGATACAGAGCTCACCTCCAGCCATTTCTGCTGCGCTGCGCTGTACACTTCAAAATCGTAGGTAATGGCAGACGCAAAACTCATATCACCGCCACACAGCCGCAGAATGCGGTAAGGCAGCTGAAGACTGTTGAGCAGCTTTTCCACATGCGCTACCATTTCGTCCAGCGCTTCGTAAGATTTCTCCGGATGTACGATCTGTACCAGCTCAACTTTATCAAACTGGTGCACCCTGTTAAGGCCACGTACGTCTTTACCATAAGAACCGGCTTCACGGCGGAAGCAGGGGGTATAACCGGTCATTCTGATCGGCAGGTCAGTATCTTTCACGATTTCATCGCGGTAGATGTTGGTCAGCGGTACTTCTGCTGTCGGGATCAGGAAATAGTTGTCCTCTGTAGCATGGTACATCTGTCCTTCTTTGTCGGGCAGCTGGCCGGTGCCAAAGGCAGACGCTTCGTTTACCAGGTAAGGAGGAGCGTATTCCGTATACCCGTTATCCAGGTTAAAGTCCAGGAAATACTGTATCATCGCACGTTGCAGCCGGGCGCCTTGTTTCTGGAAAACAGGGAAGCCGCTGCCGGTGATTTTATTACCCAGTTCGAAATCGATCAGCTGGTATTTTTTTGCGAGGTCCCAGTGAGGCACCGCATCAGCGGCCAGCGTAGGGATATCGCCACCACGGCGCACTTCCACGTTCTCTTCCGGTGTTTTGCCGGGAGGAACGATGGCAGCAGGCAGGTTAGGCAGCTTTACCAGGGTATCGTGCAGTGCTTTTTCGGTAGCGTTCAGCTCTTCATTCACCGGTCCCAGCTTCTCTTTCAGGGCGTTTACGGCAGCACGTTGTGCTTCACCTTCTTCTTTTTTACCCTGCGCCATCAGTTTACCGATCTCTTTGGAGAGACTGTTTACCTGCGCTTGTGTTTCATCATATTCCTGGGTAAGGCGCTTACGCTTGTCGTCCAGTGCCAGCACGTCGTCGACCAGGTTTGTTTCTTTAAAGTTTTTCAGGGCGAGACGCTCTAATACCAGTTCTTTATTTTGACGTATAAACGGTACTTGTAACATGTTGTATTATTAAAAAATTTGCTCAAAGATAGAAAAATAGCATTTAGCTGAGATATTTACCTACTATCGGTATCCTGCGACCCACACCAAAGGCTTTTGAAGATACACGGATGATAGGGCAGAATTGATTCCTTTTATATTCATTGGTGTTGACCATCTTTAAGGCCCGCGAAACCAAAGCGGAGTCAAATCCCTGAGCAATAATTTCTTTAGGTCCCTGACGGCGTTCGATGTACTGGTACAGTAATCTGTCCAGCACCGTATAGTCCGGCAGGCTGTCGCTGTCCTTTTGATTAGGGCGCAGCTCTGCAGAAGGGGCCTTGTCAATGATATTTACCGGAATGATCTCTTTATCCCGGTTGATGTACCGCGCGAGCGCGTATACCTGCATTTTGTAAACATCGCCCAGTACAGACAGCCCGCCGGCCATATCGCCGTAAAGGGTGCCGTAGCCGGTAGACAGCTCACTTTTATTGGAAGTATTCAACAAAATATATCCGAATTTGTTGGAAAGCCCCATCAGCAGGTTACCGCGGATGCGGGACTGGGTATTTTCTTCTGCCACATTAAAGGGCAGTCCTTTGAAATACGGCTCCAGCGTGGTCAGGAAGCTTTCGTAGATATCGTTGATGCGGATAATGTCGTAAGGATTGTTCAGGTTTTTGGACAACGCCACGGCATCATCTACAGAGTGTTCGGTAGAATAGGGAGAAGGCATCAGCACGGCGCGCACGTTCTCGCTGCCCAGCGCATCGCAGGCAATGGCGAGGGTCACAGCGCTGTCGATACCGCCGGAAGAGCCCAGGATGGCCTTTTTGAAGCCCATCTTGGTGAAATAATCACGGATGCCCAGCACCAGCGCATCGTATATCCGGTTAATGTTGTGATCGAACAATAATTCTGTCAGCGGGGTGAAAGTCACCATTTCGGCAGGAGCCTCGCCTTTGGAGAGCAGGTCTTCCAGGTCCATACCACCCATCGCTTCGGTGAAGTAGGGCAGCACCTTCGCCACGTTGCCGGCAGCATCGAAGATCAGAGAACCGCCGTCAAATACGATTTCTGTCTGAGAGCCCACCGTATTGCAGTAATACATGGGCAGCTTATATTTCAGCACATTGGCACGGATGATCTCTTTACGGTCTTCATCATGATCGTAATCAAACGGAGAAGCGGAGAGGTTGATCATCACATCCGGCTCTTGTCCCATCAGCATATCCATAGGGCAGATGCGGTACAGCGGGTTATCGCCCAGGTTCCAGATGTCTTCACAGATGGTCACCGCCAGTTTTTTCCCTTTAAACGGAATGATGTTCCACTCGTAAGACGGCTCGAAATAGCGATATTCATCGAAAACATCATAGGTGGGAAGCAGGGTTTTGTGTACTACCTGCTTTACTTCCCCTTCATGCAGGAACCAGGCTGCGTTGAACAGGTCCTTGCCTTCCCGTTGCGGATTGCGGGCAGGGCAGCCTACCAGCACGGCGATATCCTGCGTATGTGCTTTGATCACGTCTATGGCGTGATAACACTGCAGGATAAAATCTTCAAACTCCAGGAAATCACGCGGAGGATAACCACATATACACAGTTCAGAAAACACCACCAGGTCTGCGCCCTGTGCCTTAGCTGCTGCTATTCCTTCAATGATCTTCTGTGTATTGTGTTCAAAATTGCCTATATGATAGTTCTGTTGTGCCAGTATAATTTTCATACCCTTGAAAAAAGTTTAGATCGGCTGTTGTTAAAAATATACGCCCAGCCGCAGCGCAAAGCTATTCATATTTACCTTACCATCGTTCCATTTAGCATTTCGGGTAACGTCCACGAAGCCGTTCTGGTAGGTGAGGCCGATAATGCCGGTGAGGGTTTCTCCCAGCGGGTATTCCACGCCGGCGCCGATCAGCATGCCGATATTGATGCGGTTCATTTCCGGCAGTATGTTTACCCTGTCATGTGTTTCATTCAGGGAGATGACATCCGCCCTTCCGCTTACCGGGAAAGCGAAATAGGTACCGAACTGTCCCCAGAAATTAAGGTCGTTGGACGACGTGGTTTTCAGCTTCAGCGCCAGTGGTATCTCAATGTAAGTGAGTTTCATATTGTATTCTGCCGGATTGGCCTTAAAATCGCCTAATCCTTTGCCGGCATCATATTTTAGTTTACTACCGCCCAGCACCACGTTAAATCCTGAGGCCAGCGCATAGTTACCGGCTTCGTTCAGGCTAAAATCGGCCATCAGCCCAAAACCCAGCCCTGCTTTGGAGCTGTTGCGGCTCACCCCCGATTCCTGCGGCTTCAGTATCGAGATCATCGGATCTAGTTTAAAGCCCAGCCGCACTTTGCGGGTAAAGTCACCCCGTCCGCTCTGTGCCATCCCTGCTGTTGCTATCCCTAATGTTAATGCCAGCAAAAAAAACCGCTTCATATGATTCATTTTAACGATGAAATTACGAAAATCAATTACGAATTACGGATTACGAATTACGAAGGTGAACTCATTACAAGACCGTTTACTAAGTAATAGCCTAATAAACAACCCTCAATTCGTAATTCGTAATCTGTAATTCGTAATTTTACTGAATGCGAAACAACCCTACATATTCCCTGCTGACCGGCTGCCTCGCGGCACTGTTACTGTACGCCTGCAACACCGGCAATAAAACGCCGGACGTAAGCCATATACCCATGAACGTTAGTATCCAGCGGTTCGATTCGGCGCTGTTTACGATCGACACCAACGATATTCAACCGGGCATGTCCCGACTGCACCAGGCTTATCCGCTTTTCATGCCCATCTACATCTCAGAGATCATGAACTTCGGCGCTTATACCGACAGCAGCCAGGAGGTACAGCGTCAGCTGCGGCTTTTCCTGACCAACCGCGATTTCCGGCAACTGGAGACCGCCGTGTCTCAAAAATATGCCGGCGGCGGCACGCTGCAAAAACAGCTGGAAGAGGCTTTTCGCTATACGAAATACTACATCCCTGCTTTTCATCCCCCCAAAGTAGTTACTTTCACCTCCGGTATTGCCAATTATGGTGCCATTACGATCGACTCCATTCTGGGGATAGGCCTGGACATGTACATGGGAGCCGATTTTGCCCCTTACGCCCAGATACCGGACTATCCCGACTATATGATCCGCCGTTTTGCACCGGAATATATCACAACCAACTGTATGCAGGTGCTGCAACAGCAGTTGTATCCGGCGCCCCGCAATGGTGGCGGCCTGCTGGAGCAGATGATCGAGGCCGGCAAACAACAGTATTTCCTCTCCAAAGTCCTTCCCAATACGCCCGACTCTATCCGTTTCGGCTATACGAAGGAGCAGCTGCAGTGGTGTCGTGATAATGAAAAGCTGGTCTGGCAGTTTTTTGTACAGAACAACCTGTTATACACAACAGACTGGCAACAGATCAATCTTTTCATGAACGATGCACCGGCCACCCAGGGCATGCCTGAAGGATCTCCCGGAAAAATCGGATACTTCGTGGGCTACGAGATCGTGAACAAATACATGGAAAAACATGCTGACGTCAGCGTTCAGCAATTGATGGAGTCGAAAAATCTACTGGAAATATTCAAGGCGTCTAAGTACAGACCGTAAAGATTAGTTGAGCTTAAAGGGAACAACCATCTGGAATTCAGGAATCCTTACTTCAAAGATTTTCTTATCCAGTTGGTTTTCCATTTGGTAGGTACCGTACATCTTTCCTATTTCAGTGCGGAGATTGGATCCCGAGACATATTGATAAGTCTCACCGGGGGCCAATAGTGGCTGTACGCCTACAACTCCTTCACCCTCCACTTCGCGGTGGGTACCGTTGGAATCGATGATGTACCAGTGGCGACGCAGTAATTTGATGGGGAAAGTATTGTTGTTTTCAATGGTGATGCGGTAAGCAAACATGAATTCGCTTCCAATAGGATTAGAATAATCCGGCTGGTAGAATGTTTCCACGCTGATAGTGATTCCCTCTGTTACCTTCTTAACCATAAAATCAACCTTTGACGTAAAAATAAGAAAAATAAAGCCAGTGGGTATAAAAATTATGTTTTCCGCAACACTTTAACGATTTTTTAAATAATTTCTATTCCCTCCAGCATGCCCGGGTCAGCTTCTGCCTTTCTGGCGGCCACTTCCAGCGGATTATGATAATATCCCCACCGGGCAGATTGATACAGATACCGGGCCAGGAAACCTATCATGCCATACTGCCGGTACTGCCTCACATGGCAGGCTTCGTGCCTGACCCAGGCTATATCGGCCAGAAACTCCAACCGGGACGCCCCATATAGGTGTATGGTGCGCCCCAGTACCATGGCCACTGCTTTTACCCGCATCACTTTGGCGGCAATGCGGGCCAGTCCGGAATCAACTTGTATACGGCATTTTATTTTTTCCAATCCTTTTTCCCGAATAACGTAAATCTACGGGAAATATTGAAACCCCAGCGGAACTGTCCCTGCAACCACGATGTGGTGGTTTCAGGAATAAACTGTGTTTCCTGGATAGCGGAGGAGTTGGTAAAGTTGATGTGGAACACGTGGCCCCCTGTTTCTATTTCCAGTCCCACCCCCAGCGGGTTATAGAAAGTGATGCCCTGTGATTTGTAATAGTCACGGCTGGCCTGCGAGCGGAACGGGTAGAAGTACTCCGCCACAATGCCGATCCGTTTGGACACTTTCAACCGGCCGCCTACACCGAGGGCAAAGAGATTGTTCATGTCCATATACCCTACGCGGTTACGGTGCACATAGGTAGGGGACAGTGAAAACGCCAGCTTGTCGCCGAACTTACGGGATACAATGCCCTGCGCCACATAACTCATCCTGTCAGACCCATCGCCAAACCAGGCGGCCTTATGCGGGTCTTCTTCCGATGTCATACAGGACATGACCGCGGTACCCAGCAGAGCGACAGACACCGGCACGTGACTATCCTGTGTTTGCTCTACCAGCTTATATTTCACCAGCAGGTCAATCAGCTGGTGCTGTTCTCCCGAACCTTTGGAGCGACCTAAGCCCGCCATCAGCCGGTCGGAGATACCATATTCCAGTCCGATACGGATATCGGTGGAATTATCGATACCATAAAATGTTTTGGCGCCGCCAAATTCACCGGCCAGGTCGCCGAAGCGGTGGTCCACCCGGAAGTCCAGCTCATGTTTACGCAACATGTCCGTTGAATGCCCCATAATAATGCGGGTGCCTTTGTAGGTGTATAACACTTTCGGATGTGCGGGACCGGTAGAATCGAAGAGATGGCTCAGGTCCTGCCGGGCCTGACCATATACGCTGATGCTCGTACACAGCAACAGAAATGCAATAATTTTCATGGGTATGTTTAAATAATGATTACAAGGATTAGCGGTTTACGGCTGCGGTATACACAGCGTTAACAGTTACCGCCACTACTTCTGCCACGTTTTTCACCACCATGGAGGGCACATCGATACGATGATCTGCCACGCGGATATTGAAAGTAGAACCGGCAGTGATGTTACCGTCTTTCACGGTGATGGTGCCTTTTTCGCGGTAGGCTTTGTCCACCCCGTGCAGGTTCAGTGTACCTTCCACGATTACCTCGTAGGTACCGTTGCGGCTGAGGTCTGCGTTTTCCACCACTTTCCCTTTGAATTCAGCAAATGGAAATTTGTCGCTCTCCAGATAATTTTGGTTGAAATGGTCCTGCATCAGCTTTTTCCGGAACTGGAAAGAAGCGATCGGCACTTTAAAATAAATGGCGCCTGTTTTTACATTGATAGCAGACACGCCTTTGTCTGTTTTAGCCTCTATATCTTCCAGCGGTGCTGATGAGAAGAAAGAGAACCGGGTATTCCTGCAGGAGAAAACGTCCTGCGCTGATACCGCACTGGTGATCATCACCAAAGAGAAAAGAAGGAACAGGTTTTTCATGAGCAAAAGATTTGGGTTTACTGATCAGGCATACCTTTTTCTATCCAGCAGGCTAGGGAGTCTTTCATACCTTTGGACAATGCCGGAAACCTTGATGGTGGCATATCCGCCTGGGCGCTGGTGACACGCTGGGTAAAAACTGCCCGGGACGCTGTAATGTAGGCCTTCAGGTTGTCCGGGGTAGAGAAATCCGCACGGCCCCGGGGAATAGCGCCGGTGTGGCATCCGCGGGAGGTGCAGTTGACCTGTATGGCCTGATACGCGTAAGTGGTAACAATACGGGCTTTTTGACAGTCGAGGCCCTCATTCGGGATTACCGGTGCCGGAGCCTGTTCATTTTTACAGGCTGCCAGCAGGATAACTCCCGCTAACAGAAGTTGGGTTTTCTTTTTCATAATGTTTTATTGACCTGTATCTGATACGAAAGATGCAGTGAATGGGTTGCCAGGGTTACACTATTTGGATTTAGTTGTTATTTTGCAGAAAATCTTCCACCCGTGACCATAGAACAAATCTATCATATCTATCTGCAGTATAGCAGCATTCAGACAGACACCCGCAAGTTGCAACCGAATGATATTTTCTTTGCCCTGAAAGGAGACAATTTCAACGGCAACGAATTTGCTGCCAAAGCGCTGGAAATGGGCGCTGCTTTCGCTGTTGTGGACGAAGCTGCCTACTACACGCAGCCAGACAAAATGGCGCTGGTGGATAATGCCCTGGAAACCTTACAGGCGCTCGCGCTGTGGCACCGGAAACAATTAAACATTCCTTTCCTCGCTATTACGGGTACTAACGGTAAAACCACTACGAAAGAACTGGTCAACGCCGCCCTGTCTGCCGGCTTCAAAACATTCGCTACCATCGGTAACCTCAATAATCATATTGGTGTGCCGCTGACCATCCTGGCCATCAAACCGGATGTGCAGATAGCCGTGATTGAAATGGGCGCCAGCCATCAGAAAGAGATCGCCAGCTACTGTACCATTGCACTGCCCACACACGGTATCATCACCAATATCGGCAAAGCCCACCTGGAGGGCTTCGGCAGCGAAGAAGGTGTGCGCATCGCCAAAGGAGAACTGTACGATTACCTGCGCGCCAACAATGGCACCGTGTTCGTTTGCAACGACTACCCTTATCTCATGGAAATGAGCAAAGGCATCTCCCACGTTGTCACCTATGGCAGTAAAGACGCCGACTACACCGGCGCCCCCGCGGCAGACAAAGCGCTGCTGGGAGTGGAAGTAGCCAGCAACAACATCGGATTCATACAAACCAAACTTACCGGCGCTTATAACTTCCCTAACGTAATGGCCGCCGTGGCCGTAGCCAGCCACTTTAAAGTACCGGCAGAAAAAATCGGCCCCGCCATCGCCGCCTATACGCCGTCCAACAATCGTTCGCAGGTGATGCAGCAAGGCACCAACACCATCATCATGGACGCCTATAATGCTAACCCTTCCAGCATGAAAGCGGCCATCGACAACTTCGTGGGCATCGCGTCACCTAAAAAAGTACTGATGCTGGGCGCCATGATGGAACTGGGCACCGACAGCATTAAAGAACATGAAGCGTTGGTGGAACAGTTACAACGTCACCACTGGGAAGCGGTGGTACTGGTGGGTGGTGATTTCAAAAAGGTCAACCATCCTTACATCTATCTGGACACCTCCGCTGAAGCCGGCAAATGGCTTCAGCAGCAACAGTTTCAGGACACCCACATCCTGATCAAAGGCTCCCGCAGCACCGGTATGGAAAAAGTGTTAGCATAATTTTTTTGTGCAGATTTTTTGGGCGAAATATTAATGATTTCATAATTGTATTATTTTTAATGCTATTATTTCTCATTTGATATTTGCCCAAAATCTGAATCGTAATGCACAAGAACAATTGGTGTAAAACCCTCTGTATGCTCGTCTGCATACTGCTAATCCCTGCTTTGATTTTTGCCCAGGAAACTACCGCTGACATTGCCGGCATCATCGGCAGTGCCGACGGTCCCGTGCCGGGAGCGAGCATCGTGGCCCTGCATCAGCCAACCGGAACACGTTATGTGACCGTATCCCGCAAAGACGGACGCTTTAACCTGCCCAACCTCCGCGTAGGCGGCCCTTACGTGCTCACCATTTCCTACATCGGTTTCAAAGATGAAAAAAGGGAAAACATATTCCTCCAGCTGGGACAGGAATACAAGGCAGACATCAAGCTGCAACAAAGCACCAGCACCCTGAATGAAATTGTGGTGAAAACCGCCGCACAAAGCAAAGTAATCAACAAAGCCCGCACCGGCAGCCAGGAAGTGATCACCCGTGCGCAGATGGACCGTCTGCCCACCATCACCCGCTCCATGCAGGACTTTACCAAACTCACACCTTCCGCTAACGGCCTTAATATCGGCGGCAGAAGCAATCAGCTCAACAACATCACGGTGGATGGCGCCAACTTTAACAACTCTTTCGGTCTGCAGCCTACACTCGGCTCCCAGACAGCCTCCCAGCCAATCAGCCTCGAAGCACTGGAGCAGATACAGGTAAACGTTTCTCCCTATGATGTGAAACAAGGCGGCTTCTCCGGCGCCGGTATCAACAGCGTCACCAAAAGCGGTACCAACCAATTCAAAGGTGCTGTGTACACTTATATTCAGTCGCCCGGACTGCAGGGACTGAAAGTAGGCAATGCCACCGTTACGAAACCGGTTTTCGACTACAACCTGCGCGGATTTAGCGTTGGTGGCGCTATCCAGCAGAACAAACTGTTCTTCTTCGTAAGCGCTGAACAGGAAAGGATCACCGCCCCCGCCACCAGCCTGGTCGCTAACAGCAAGGCCGGCGCTCCGGCCACCGGCAACGTTTCCAGGGCAGTAGCCGATACACTGAACGCCCTGCGCCAGTTCCTCATCGACAACTACCAGTACAACCCCGGCGACTATCAGGATTATACCTACCGCACTTCCAGCGATAAAATCACGGTTAAATTAGACTGGAACGTAAACGAAAACAATACGTTTACCTTCAAGTACAACTACCTGAAGTCTTATAAAGACATCCCCGCCAGCAACAGCGGCGCACCGGGAGCAGGCCGCCAGCCCAGCAACACGGGTCTGCCTTTCAGCGGCAGCGGCTATACCATCAATAATAACTTCAATATTTTCATTGCAGAACTGAACACCCGTATCGGCAACCGCGCCTCCAATAAACTGCAGGTAGGCTTCTCCGCTATGCGCGATTTCAGAACACCACTGTCGGCCAAAGAATTCCCGCTGGTGGATATCCTCGACGGACAAGGCAACAGCTACACCGCCTTCGGCTACGAACCCTTTACCTACAACAACAAACTGAACACGAACGTGTTCCAGTTATCTGATATCTATAACCTCTATCGTGGCAAACACGAAATCACCATCGGTACGCAGAATTACTATAAAACGTTCCTGAATGGTTTTGCGCCTAATTATATGGGCAACTACCGTTTCAACTCGATGACCGATTTCTATGCCAGCGCTAAAACCGGCGCCCTCACAGCCTCCCGTTATGCACTGTCATATACTACCACGAAGGACGGTTCTTTCCCTTACGCGAAAATCAACCAGCTGGAACTGGGCGCTTTCATCCAGGACAAATGGAGCATCACCAACCACTTCACGCTGACCTATGGTTTACGTATAGACGTCCCCGTTATTGGCAGCACTTTCGACAGAAACGATTCGCTGACAACCCTGACATTCCGCGATGGCATCCATCTGGACGTAGGCCGTGCGCCTAAAACCAAACCGATGTTTTCTCCACGCATCGGCTTCAACTGGGATGCCACACATGATGGCAAAACGCAGGTACGTGGCGGCATTGGCCTGTTCTCCGGCCCTCCGCCGGCAGTATGGCTGAGCAATCAGGCTGGTAACAACGGGGTGCAGTTTGGCTCTTTTGTGGCGCAGACAGATCCCAACAATCCCGGTTCTACTATTCCGTATGCCTTCAATGCAGACCCGGGCAAGTACCGTGTAGTTACCACAGAGCCATCCAAACAATACAACATTGCAGTGATTGATCCCAATTTCAAATATCCACAGGTATTGAAAGCTACGCTGGCAGTAGACCGTCAGTTGCCATGGGGTATCGTGGCCACTCTGGAAGGTAACTACTCTAAAGACATCAATGCCGTATACTTCCAGAACGTGAACCTGCCGGCTACGGGGCTTCAGCTGGACAGCACGCCGGACCATCGTTTGCGCTACAGCGGCACTAAAATTTACGGCGCCGGCACCAGCCTCGGTAATCCGAATATCAGCGATGCTATCCTGATGCGCAATACCAGCAAAGGCTATTCTTATTTCGTTACATTACAGGTGCAGAAAAATCTGCCTAACCTGTACCTGAGCGCTGCCTATACCTACAGCAAGTCACGCTCCATCAACGACGGCGGTACCATTGCCCAGGGCAACTGGCGTGATCGTCCTGTAAGCGGTGATCCGAATGAAGCATCGCTGGGTTATTCCAACTACTATCTGCCGCACCGCATTATTGCTGCAGCTACGTACCGTTTCAATTGGGCGAAACACTTCGCCACCTCTGTCGGTATGGTGTTTGAAGCCGCTCCCAATGGCGCGATTTCCTATACCTACAACGGAGATCTCAATAACGACGGCTCCGGCGGTAACAACGACCTGATCTTCATTCCGGCTACCAAAAATGATATCAAACTGGTACCGGTAGGTTATGGCGATAAAAACTTCGACGGCAACAATCCGGTGGATAAACGCAGCGAAACGGTTATCTGGAATCAGCTGGACAACTTCATCAAACAGGATGATTACCTGAGCCACCACCGCGGTCAATATGCAGAACGTAACGCAGTAGTGTTGCCGTTCTTCAAACGTATGGACCTGAACATCACACAGGATATCTTTGTGTTCAGCGGCAAGCAGAAAAACAAACACACGCTGCGCCTTACTTTTGATATCATCAACTTCGGTAATCTGCTGAACAGAAGATGGGGAACTTACCAGATCGCCAACGTGCCTAACTTCCTGAAATATGAAGGACAGCTCCGTGATGCTACCGGTAAACCAACCGCTGCGCCGGCCTTCTCTTTCCCTTATCAGGACAAGGACAACCAGATCCCGGTTACCAATTCCTGGAGAGATAATACCAATACGCTTTCCCGCTGGCAGGGCCAGGTGGGTATCCGGTATATCTTCAACTAAACATTTCTTTACCCTCTATACAAAAGCCCCTGCTGATGATCAGCAGGGGCTTTTATTATATCAGTTATTTAGCCTGGTATCAATAGACGCTTCGTTACAATAATCTGAAAACAAATGCGTTTAATACCCTGAACGCATATATGCAGCGACTGAGGTACAGCATGAATGTACCATCAACAACGATAGTAACCTGTAATGCAGCTGTGATAAAAATCTGGTTAGCGAACTAAACACATCCACTGCCTTCATTGCCATCTTAGATATCCTATAAACTATCCGCCCTTTTTGAAGTTTGTTTCTTTTTTAAATGATAAAAAGAACGAAAGGGGAAAGTGTGGACTTAGCTAAAAAAAAAGACCTGCAAGCTAAAAAACCCGCAGGTGTTCATAACCTATGCCAACTTTAGAGTAATCGTGAAAACTTACAGCATATATTAACCATAAGTTTTATAATATCTTGAGTTAATAAAGGATCTGTCTTTTTTTATTTTTTGTTTTTGATTGTCTTTTATTGAGATAACGTATCAGAAAATATATTTGTTCAAAAAAGTCAAAAAATTTTGGGCAATTATTATTCCTGATTTTGGTTTTTTTGGGTCCCTTTCGGGGTCGTTCATATTATCTACGTATCACATGAACTGTTTGGATTGCTAAAATGGAAAAAAAATTAAAATAAATTTAATTATTAATTTTAATTATGTATAACTAATTCGTTATTTGATATCTTGACAAATTTCGATCAGCACACCATTGGTATTTTTGGGGTGTAAAAAGCAAATTAGCTTGTTATCGGCTCCTTTTTTTGGTGTTTCCTGGAGCAAAACAAAACCTTCCTGTTGCAATCTGGCCATCTCGGCATAAATATCCGCCACCTCGAAAGCGATGTGATGCATTCCTTCTCCTTTTTTGGCTAAAAACTTTGCAATGGCACTGTCCGGCCCGGTAGCCTCCAATAGCTCTATCTTGGTTTCTCCCTGTTGAAAAAAGGCGGTCAGCACCTGTTCGCTGCCCACCTCTTCCTTTTTATAGCAAGGGGTGTTTAATAGTTTCTCAAATAGCGGGATGGACACGTCGAGGGATGTTACTGCGATCCCGATATGCTCTACTTTTAACATGCGAAATTCTTTTACCGGTATGATGAATGACTGTTTTTCCTAACCCGGTAAAAATAGAACTTATGTCGTAGATTTGGATTGTTTGGGAGATGATATAAAAAATAAAGAGAATATGTTAGACTTGCCCGTTTACCTGGACAACAACGCCACCACGCCCTGTGACCCGCGGGTACTGGAAGCCATGTTGCCCTATTTCACCGTGATGTTTGGGAATGCGGCAAGTCGCAGTCATGCTTTTGGCTGGTCAGCGGAAGCGGCCGTAGACCAGGCCCGTGAGCAGGTAGCCCGGCTGATAGGCGCGCACCCACAGGAGATCGTGTTTACGTCCGGCGCCACAGAAGCGGTCAACCTCGCCATCAAAGGAGTATATGAAACCTATGCTGCTAAAGGCAATCATATCATCACCTGTCAGACGGAACACAAGGCCGTACTGGACACCTGCAAACATCTGGAGAAAAAAGGCGCCGTAGTGACTTACCTGCCGGTCAACAGTGAAGGCCTTCCCGATCCGGAAGCGCTGGAAGCGGCCATCACCCCGCAGACCATCCTCATCGCCTTTATGTACGCCAACAATGAAACCGGTGTCATTCATCCGGTACAGACGATTGGCGCCATGGCGAAAAAACATGGCATCATTTATCTCTGTGATGCATCACAGGCCGTGGGCAAAATACCGGTGCATGTGCTCAACGATCATATTGACCTGCTCACCCTCAGCGCCCATAAAATGTACGGCCCCAAAGGCGTAGGCGCTCTCTATGTAAGGCGCCGCGATCCGCGGGTAAAACTCACCGCCCAGATGGACGGCGGCGGCCATGAACGCGGCATGCGCTCCGGCACCCTCAATGTGCCCGGTATCGTAGGACTGGGCAAAGCCTGTGAACTGGCCCAACAGGAAATGACATCCGACGCAAAAAGGCTGTCGCTCATGCGAAACCGCCTGCAGGATGCGTTATTACAAATAGAACAGGCGTATGTGAATGGTTCCGTTGAGCACCGGCTGCCGCATGTCATGAATATTTCCTTTAAATATATAGAAGGCACCACCTTACTGATGGGATTCAACAAAACGATTGCACTCTCTTCCGGCTCCGCCTGTACGGCGGCCTCCATGGAACCCAGCTATGTGCTGAAAGCCCTGGGTATCGGCGACGACCTCGCCCATGCCTCCCTGCGCTTCGCATTAGGCAGGTTCACCACCGACGAACAAATCGATTATGCTATCCGTACCGTGACCAGTACCGTTCAACAGCTGCGGGCACAAAGCCCCCTCTGGGAAATGTACCAGGAAGGACATCTCCGGGATAGCGCTTCCTGGGCACATCCATGATTTTCTTCCCGGCAACCATAATCTTATATATTTGTATTTTTATGTATCCTAATCCTTACACAACTGTCCATGCTTGCCATCTTTAAGAAAGAGATAAACCAGTTTTTCAGCAGCGTCACTGGTTATGTGGCCATCGTGCTGTTTTTACTGGCAAACGGCCTGTTCCTCTTTGTATTCCCGGATACCAGCCTGCTTGATACCGGTTACGCCAATCTGGACCCGCTGTTCGACCTGGCCCCGCTGATCTACCTGCTACTCATACCCGCTATCACCATGCGCTGCTTTGCCGATGAATTCAAAACAGGCACCATGGAGCTGTTGAGCACCAAACCTCTCAGCTGGTGGCAGATTGTGATGGGTAAATTCTGGGGCAGCCTCCTCATTGTAGGTATCTCCCTGATACCAACGGTAGTATATTATATCGCAGTGCGGCAGTTGAGCGTAAACCCGCAGCAGCTCGACAATGGCGGCATACTGGGCGCCTACACCGGACTGTTCCTGCTGGGGGCTGTGTTCACCGCTATCGGTCTCTGGGCCTCTTCGCTTACCGCCAACGCCATGATCGCCTTTCTGATTGCCGTTTTCACCAGCTATATCTTTTATAACGGCTTCGATGCGCTCAGTAAAATCCCTGCTTTCAGCGGTGGCGCCGACTACTACCTGCAAATGGCCGGTATCCGCTTCCACTACACGTCTATCAGCCGGGGGGTGATCGACAGCCGCGATATCATCTACTTTATCAGCGTCATTGGCCTGATGTTGTATCTCACCAAATTATCCCTACAAAGAAAACTCTGGCAGAACGGTTAATATAAACAGTATGGCTAAACGAAAAAAATATATACAGCGGGCACTGGTCATTATCCTGGTACTTATTGGTGTGAATATAGCCGCGGCCTACTTCCACGGCAGATGGGACCTGACTGCTGAAAAAAGATATACACTCACCAGCGGCACCAAACAGCTGCTCCGGCAGCTCAACAGTCCGGTAGATATCGAGGTGTTCCTGAAAGGGGATTATCCCGCCACCTTCAAACAACTGGCGCAATCTACGCAGGAACTGCTGGACGAATTCCGGGAACACGGCAAACAAAATATCCGCGTTACCTTCATCAATCCCGGTCAGGGCCTTTCAGACTCCGCCCGCATGAAGTTCTTCGGCGAGCTTACCGCGCAGGGCATCATGCCGTTTAACATGAAAGTGCAGGAAGATGCGAACGACAGCTATTCCGAAAAACTCATCTTCCCCGGCGCCCTGGTACATTACAAAGGGAAAACGATCGGCGTGAACCTGTTGAAAAATCAGGGCGGGCAAGATCCCATGCAAACCATGAACAGCTCGGAAGCCTTGCTGGAGTATCAGTTTGCCAATGCCATCAGCAAATTGCAGGAAGAAAAAAAGCCCCTGATAGGGTACATGCTGGGCCACGGCGAATCGCTGGGCGCAGAAGTATACGATGCTCTCACCACGTTGCAATCCGGTTATGGGCTGGATACGCTGACCCTTCAATCCGTTCCGGCTATCCCGCATGATTTTAATATCATCCTGTTTGCTAAGCCGGCAGCGGCTTTCAGTGATCAGGACAAATTAAAGATCGATCAGTATGTCATGAATGGTGGAAAAGTGTTGTGGTTTCTTGATGAAACCAACGCCGCCATGGACAGCCTGCACCAGCGATCGGAATTCCTCGCTTTCGACAGAGGCCTGAATCTGGAAGACCTGCTGTTTCGCTATGGAGTGCGCATCAATCAGGACCTGGTGCAGGACCTGCAGTCCGATATGGTGCCGCTCGTAGTAGGTAATGTGGGCAACAGGCCACAGATACAGCCGGTACCGTTCCCTTATTTTCCGATGCTGACACCTACCGGCGCACATCCTATTGTAAAAAATATGGATATGGTACTGAGCCGCTTTGTCAGCTCAATGGACACGGTGAAAGTAGAAGGGGTAAAGAAAACCATTTTGCTGACCACGTCGCGCAGCAGTCGCCGTGTACGTATACCGGCGCAGGTTAGCTGGGACATCGTAAAAACGAAGCCCAATATCCGGGAATACCGCGAGCAGCATATTCCTGCCGCCGTATTGCTGGAAGGACATTTCACCTCCCTGTTCCGCAACCGCCTGGACCAGGCCACTATGGCTGCTTTTCAGCAGGTAAGCGGCCAACCCTTCCGGGAAACAGCGGATACCGTTAATCAGATGATCGTTGTCAGTGATGGTGACCTGATCGCCAATGCCGTATCCCGTAAAGACGGGCCTCTGCAGATGGGCATCAATGAGTTTAATCCGGGCTTTGCCTTTGCCAATAAAGAGTTTTTTCTTAACTGTCTCGAATATCTGAGCGGCAAAAGTGGTATGATGGAAAGCCGTAACAAGGAGCTTGCCCTCCGGTTGCTCGACACGGAAAAAATCAAAAAAGAAAAAACAAAATGGCAGGCCATCTGCTTTCTGGTACCGATAGGACTGGTATTGCTTTTTGCGATGGTATTCCAGTTTGTGCGCCAGCGTAAGTTCGCGGAATAGCACGCAAAGGCGCGAAGCAGCAAAGGCGCAAAGAGAAAAAGATTAAGAAGAGAGCGAAGAACCAGCGTGGTAAAGGATTTAGCTGCTTTCTAAAATATTACTTTATTACCATATAATAAACGATGACCGGCGTCATCCGCTTTTATTTTTTTTATATGCACTTTGCTGCCTGGCTGCTTTGCGTCTTTGCGTGACGCCTTTGCGTGGAGAAATACATATCTTTGCCCTTCACAAAAAGCGAGCGTCTAATGACACCCATCCAGTGGACATATCTCATTTTCGGCATTGTGATAGTCCTGGCTTTAGTTTTTGACTTAGGTTTATTCAGTAAGAAAAACACCAAAACAACGCTAAAAACAGCTCTGTGGCAGAGCATTTTCTGGGTAGGACTTGCCGTATTGTTCTTTGGATTTATGTGGTTTGAAGATGGTGCAGAGACAGCCATCAACTTCATGAGTGCCTACCTCATGGAGAAATCACTCTCGATGGACAATATTTTTGTATTTATTCTCATTTTCAGCTTCTTTAAAATAAAGGAAGAGCACTACTCGCGTGTATTATTGATAGGTATCCTGATGGCGTTGGTCTTCCGGGCTATTTTCATCAGTGTGGGAGTGGTGCTGATCGCCCGGTTTCACTGGATATTGTACATTTTTGGTGCATTTCTGCTGTATACCGGTTTTAAAATGTTTAAAGCGAAAACTGATGATGAGTTTAAACCGGAAGAAAACGTGGCCTATCGGTTTATGAACAAATACCTGCGGGTGACCCATGAAGAGGCACATGGAAAATTTGTGGTCCGCAAAAATAATAAGGTGTATCTGACTACGTTATCTGTAGTAGTCGTGATGCTTGCCGTAACCGATATTATTTTCGCCCTGGATTCTATTCCGGCGGTATTTGCCATATCACAACAACCGGTCGTGGTGTACACCTCCAACATATTTGCGGTACTGGGATTAAGGTCTCTGTTCTTTTTGTTGAGAGGGGCGGTGGATAAATTTGATTATCTGCCCCAGGGTATTGCCATCGTACTGATATACATTGGACTGAAAATGCTGGCAGATTACTTTATCCATATACCGGTATATATATCGCTGTTGGTGATTGTTCTTTGTCTGGGAGGGTCTATCTGGTACTCCCTCCATCATCAGAAAAATGATTTACCGGAAAGAAAAGCCTAGTAATAAAACGACTGCTTCAGAGTCATAGCAGTGGTTAATGATTATTCAAATCTGATAAAAGTGTATAACGCAGCAAGCATTAACAAGACGCTCAAAGGGGAATTGTTGCAAGAGACCGGATTTTCTGAAATTGAACATCTCTTACTGGACAGCCGGAAGTTGAGTTTTCCGGAAACATCTCTGTTCATACCCCTTGTTAGCCCCCGGCGCAACGCTCATCAGTATATTGAAGAGCTGTACCGCAAAGGGGTCAGCAACTTCATTGTGAGTGAGCCCGTGCCTTTAGAGAAATATCCTAAAGCCAACTTTATTCTGGTAAAAGATACCTTACAGGCGTTGCACGCGCTGGTAGCCTTCCACCGCCAACATTTCCACATACCGGTTATAGGTATCACCGGCAGCAACGGTAAAACCATCGTGAAGGAATGGCTGTATCAGTTGCTCGAAAAGGATTACAACATTGTGCGCAGCCCGAAGAGCTACAACTCCCAGATAGGCGTGCCGCTCTCTGTATGGCAGATGAAACCTGAACATCAGCTGGCCATTTTTGAAGCCGGCATTTCACAGCCTGGCGAGATGGTGAACCTGGAGAAGATCATCCGTCCTACCGTGGGCATCTTCACCAATATCGGCGAAGCACACAGTGAAGGGTTTCTGAATATCCGCCAGAAGATCAACGAAAAGCTGGTCCTCTTTGCTAAAAGTGATATCCTTATCTATTGTAAAGACTACCTCGCATTGAACGAATGCGTGTTGTCTTTCCACAATCAGGTAGGCAAGAAAGAAACACAGGAAGGTGGGGGTGGTGGCCCGGAATTGTTCTCCTGGTCCCGCAAAACAGACGCTGACCTCCGTATCGTTACCATCGAGAAAAACGATAACCAGACCCGCATTGAGGCGCTGTACAAACAGGAAACACTGCATATCAATATTCCCTTTGTGGATGAAGGCTCCATCGAAAATGCCATTCACTGCTGGGCGCTCATGCTGTACCTCGGCAAGGAGCAGGAAGTGATACAGCAACGGATGGACCTGCTGAGCAATGTGGCCATGCGACTGGAACTGAAACAGGGCATCAACAACAGCTCCGTGATCAACGACGCTTACAACCTTGATCTGGGCTCCCTGACCATCGCGCTCGATTTCCTGCAACAGCAGCAACAGCACGCCACCCGCACCGTGATCCTCAGCGATATCCTGCAAAGTGGTAAAAGCGACGCTACTCTGTATGAAGAAGTAGCCGACCTGTTACAGAAAAAAAGCATAAACAAACTAATCGCCATCGGGAAAAACATCGGCCGGGAGAAAAAAAGCTTCCAGCAGGTAGACGGCTTAAAAACACAGTTTTTTAGCACGACCGATGAATATGTACAGCAGTTCAATGCCGATGATTTCGAGAACGAAACTATTCTGGTAAAGGGCTCCCGTGTCTTCCAGTTTGAACGCATCGGTAAACTGCTGGAACAGAAAGCGCATCAGACTATTCTGGAGATCAACCTGTCAGCTATTGCCCATAATGTGAAGCAATACCAGTCGTTGCTAAAGCCCGGCACCAAACTGATGGCCATGGTGAAAGCGTTCTCCTATGGCAGCGGCAGCTTTGAAATAGCCAATCTCCTGCAATTCCATGGGGTGGATTATCTCGCGGTAGCTTATGCCGATGAAGGCGTGGAACTGCGCCGTGCCGGCATTACCATGCCGATCATGGTGATGAATCCCGAGCCAGCCAGCTTTGACGCCATTCTGCACTGGAACCTTGAGCCGGAAATTTACTCCATGAGTATCCTGCTGCAGTTTATGGAAGAGGTGAGTGCGGCCGGTAAAACCGAATTCCCTATCCATATCAAGCTGGACACGGGCATGCATCGTCTTGGCTTCGTGAAAAAGGATATTCCGGCGCTGGCGCAGGCCCTGACAGCCAACCAGCTGCTGAAAGTGCAGTCTATTTTCAGTCACCTGGCCTCCAGCGAAGATCCTGAAAAAGACGCGCAGACACAGCAACAGGGCCGTTTGTTCTATGAAATGAGCCATGAGCTGCAGAAAGCGCTGAGCTATACGGTTATCCGCCATATTTCCAACAGTTCCGGTATTACCCGGCATCCGGACCTCCATCTGGACATGGTAAGATTAGGCATTGGCATGTATGGCCTCGATTCCGGCAACGGTATGCAGGAGCAGCTGCGGAATGTCAGCACCCTGAAAACCACCGTGGCACAGCTTAAACACCTGGAACCCGGCGATGCCGTGGGTTATGGCGGTCGCTGGACAGCCAAAGCGCCTGCGGTGACCGCTACTGTGCGTATTGGTTATGCCGATGGTTATCCGCGCAGACTGGGCAACGGCGTAGGCAAAATGCTCATCCGCGGCAAATTCGCCCCTGTTATCGGTACGGTGGCCATGGACATGCTGATGCTGGACGTCACCCATATCCCGGATATACTGGAAGGCGACGAGGTGATCGTTTTCGGCCAGGACCTGCCAGTACAGCAGTTGGCCAACTGGGCGGACACCATTGCCTATGAAATATTAACAGGAATTTCACAGCGGGTGAAACGGGTATATTTTCAGGAATAATGATATTGCAGGCTTCGGACTTTGAAATAATCTGTTATTTTTGACAAAATTTTAATATCAGTTGAAATATCGTCACGTAGTATTTATTGTTATCCTTATCCTGGTTATTGATCAGACGCTGAAATTCTGGATCAAGACGCACATGTTTATGCAGCAGGAGTTTATCATTTTCCCTAACTGGTTCCGTATCCATTTCATCGAAAATGAAGGAATGGCCTATGGCCTTAAGTTCGGCGGAGATTTCGGCAAGATCCTGTTGACCACCTTCCGGTTAGTAGCGGTAGTCGCTGGCTTCATATACATGAAAAAGCTCATCCGGGAAAAATACAGCATCGGATTGCTGATCTGTGGCTCCCTTATCCTGGCGGGCGCAGCGGGCAACCTGATAGATAGCATGTTCTATGGCCTGATTTTCAACGATAGCATCGGCTACGAGGTAGCGAAGTTTATGCCTTCCGGTGGCGGTTATGGCAGCTTCCTCCACGGCCGTGTGGTGGATATGCTGTACTTCCCGATTTATGAAGGTTATCTGCCCAGCTGGGTGCCCTTCAAAGGCGGCGATTACTTTGTATTCTTCCGCCCGGTGTTCAACATCGCTGATGCTGCTATTTCTATTGGCGTCATCACCATCCTGCTGTTCCAGAAACGGTTCTTTGCCCGTCATACTGCCCAGCAACAGGAGAAGACAGCCGTGAAGATTTAGACATTTGGATATTTTTTGATTTTGATATTTTATTTAGGGATTTTTTGATTTTCGATTTTTTGATTTGAAGAGACAGATCAGAAAACAGAAAATCAGGGAATCCCTAAATTATTATCGCGGGTTGTATTTATACTTCCCATAAAAAGCCCCGCTATCTTCCAAAATCACCCATTCGCAATTGTTTCAGGTCAGTATTCATACCTTCGACAGAGCGCCCAACGATCTCCCCAAATCAAAAAATTGAAAATCAAAACATCCAAAAATTGCTCTCTTTGTCTGTCTGATAGACAGCCCGGATATCTCCCCAAAATCCCGAAATCAAAAAATCGAAAATTATTTCTACTCATTATCAATCATTTGCAATTTATTTTCTGTCATCGTTTTGAAATAAAAATTCCCCGTTTTATATTTGTCTACTAATTCTATAGACTATATGGCTTTTGAAACTGTACATACATTGTTGCTACACCGATGTTGAGGCACAACATCGGGCTTTCCGGCGCTCCCTATCACTTTTATCACAATCCAGGATCTATATAATGTTATAACTTTTACCACATCATGCAAAAGTTCTTTCCGATACTGGCCAAAATCCTCATTTTGGCTCTGGTACTCAGTCCAACCCTATTACAAGCTCAACTCAACGGCTCCTACGTTATTGAGGGCAAAATCACTGATGACCACAGCGCCGGCCTGCCGGGCGCTTCTGTACAGATAAAAGGCACTTCCTTCGGCACTACCACCGATAGCTTGGGCCGTTTTCAGCTGACGACCAACACCCGTTTCCCACTGAAGCTGGTGATCCGTTTGATTGGCTATCAGCCCCAGGAGTTTGAAGTTAAAAACAGTAACAGCAGAGTAGCCATACAATTATTTACCCAGTCGCTGCTGGTCAACGAGGTAGTGGTATCCGCCTCCCGGCAGCAGGAGAAGCTGTTGCGCTCGCCGGTAGCCATCGAAAAACTGGATATCCGGGCCCTGAAAGAAACGCCTTCGTCCACCTTCTACGACGCATTAGGCAACCTCAAAGGCGTACAGATGACGACTGCCGGCCTCACCTTCAAAGTATTCAATACCCGCGGCTTTAACGTGCCCAACAACTTCCGGTTTATGCAACTGGTAGATGGTGTCGACAATCAGGCGGCCACCCTCGGCGTTCCGCTGGGTAACGCCATCGGGCCTACGGAGTTGGACATACAAAGCGTGGAAGTCACCCCGGGCGCGTCTTCCGCACTGTATGGCATGAACGCCATCAACGGCATGTCTAACCTCGTCACCAAAAATCCTTTCGATTATCAGGGTGTCAGCGTATACCAGAAAATCGCGTTCAACCATTTCGATGGTAAAGGCAGCAGCCCCAAGCCACTCACGGAAACGGCTGTACGCTATGCACAGGCCTATTCCAAATGGTTTGCCTGGAAAATCAACGCCAGCTACATGCAGGGCACCGACTGGTATGCCGACAGCCACGATGATTTCACACCGCAAAGTAAGATCAACCCTGATTTTCCGCAGCTCAGCGGCGACAACAACATCGCTGCCGATAACTGGAACAAATACGCCGATCAGGGCAATATCCCCATCACCGACAAAGACGGTCGCGCTTACACCGTACACCGCACCGGCTACTGGGAAAAAGACCTCGTAGGCGACTACACCGTTCGCAATACCAAAATAGACGGCTCCCTCAACTTCCGGCTGAAAAACAAAATGGAGATCTCCCTCGCTTCCCGCTGGGGACAGATGGACGGCTTCTTCCAGCGTGGTAACCGCATCGGCCTCAGAGGCGTTACCGTTTCCAACCACAAACTGGAAGTCGTACATCCTGATTTCACCGTGCGCTCCTACATCTCCATAGAGAATACCGGCGACTCCTACAACATGAACCCGCTGGCCGATAATCTGGAGAAATCCTTTAAGTCGGACAAAGTGTGGCAGAAAGATTATACCACCGGCCTTAACAACGCCTTGACACAAGGCCAGGACCTCGTAGCTGCCCATAAAGCAGCCCGCGCCTTCGCAGATGCCGGCCGCTTTGAACCCGGCACCGCCGCCTTTGAAGCACAGCGGGATAAAATCAAAACCATCAACGACTGGGACATTTACCCCACCTCCAAAAATCCGCTCAATACTACCGGCGGCGCCGCCCTAAAGCAAAAAAGCCGCTTTTATCATACAGAAGGCACCTGGAACCTGCGTAAATACGTCCACTTCGCCGATGTACTGGTAGGCGCAGACTACCGCACCTACGAAATCATCCCCGATGGCAATAACTTCGTGGATTTCAGCCTGCCACTCGACAAACGCAATCAGGAAGGCGGTAAACATATCTGGTACGGCAAAGTTGGTGGCTTCGCACAGATCAGCAAATCCTTCTTCCATGACGCGCTGAAACTCACCGGCTCCCTGCGTTACGACAAAAACGAACAGTTCGCCGGAAAAGTAAATCCGCGTATCGCTGCCGTATATTCCGTGAAGGATAAACACAACTTCCGCGTATCATGGCAAAATGGGTTCCGCTTCCCCTCCCTGTTTGAGGCTTACTCTTTTGTAAACAACGGACAGGTGCGGCGTGTAGGCGGCCTTGCCTTCATCGAAGAAGGACTGGGCTATTTCAAAAATTCCTACCTCACCACTTCTGTTGATGCGTTCAACGTAGCAGTAAACAAAACCATCAACGCGGAACATATCAGCAAAGATGCCGCTGCCGCTAAAAACGCAGGCATCCTCAAAGTGGCCAATCTCGATCCTATCGTACCGGAAGAAATTACTTCCTTCGAAGCCGGCTATAAAGCGGTATTGCTGGACAACAAGTTATTCATCGATGTAGATGGCTACTATAGCTCCTACAAGAATTTTATCGGTCAGATTGAAGCGGTAGTGCCACAAACCGGTAACGTTCATTCACCGGATGCCGCCGTGCTGAACCAGATGCTCGATAAAACACTGCAAAACCGCTACCGCGTGTGGACCAACAGTAAATCTACCGTTAACAACTATGGCTTTGCCGTAGCCGTTACCTACGATATCTATAAAAACTATACCGTAAGCGGCAACGCCAACTTCAACAAACTGGCACAGGACAAAACCAAAGACGACGCACTGGTACCGGGTTTTAACACCCCTGAATGGTTTACCAACATCAGCATCGGTAACAGAAATCTCTTTAAAAATATAGGCTTCAACGTGGTATGGCACTGGCAGGATACCTTCTACTGGCAAAACCTCTTTGGCAACGCAGACGTGCCAGCCTACAGCACCGTAGATGCACAGGTAACCTACCGCGTCCCTAAAATCAAAACATCTTTCAAAGTGGGTGCCTCCAACCTGTTGAATACAGCGTACTTCCAATATGTTGGCGGGCCTACCATCCGTGGTTTGTATTACCTCACTATTACATGGGACAACGTGTTTAAAAAATAATCCTCCCAGGGGCTGAAGCCCTGGGCTACATGTGTTCAATTGTCTCAAAGAGCGAGATGCTAAAGTAAAGGCCGCATAAACCTCGTTTATGCGGCCTTTACTTTGTAAATGATCCATGATAAGCTCTGGATCACATTGTAGCCCAGGGCTTCAGCCCTGGGAACCTGGGGCGATTATAACGCATTTTTCAGCGGTTCGTTTTTTTCGAAAGCGTTGATATTTGCCAATGTTGTTTCTGCAATTTGTGTGAGCGCTTCTCTGGTAAAAAATCCCTGATGGGCCGTTACCAGTACGTTGGGGAAAGTGGTGAGGCGGGAGAGCACATCATCCTGGATGATGGTGCCGGAGAAGTTCTGGAAGAAAAGTTGTTCTTCCTGTTCGTATACATCGATGCCGAGGGCGCCTATGTGCCCGTTTTTCAGCGCTTCTACCACCGATTTGGTATCTATCAGGCCGCCACGGCTGGTATTAATGAGTACCACGCCGCGTTTCATCTGATTGATGGTGTGTGCGTTGATAAGATGTCTGGTGTCGGGCGTTAATGGACAATGCAGGGAGATGATGTCCGATTCCGCCATGATCGTTTCTGATGACACATAAGTAACGCCGGCTTTCATCAGTTCTTCATTGTTGTATACATCGTGTGCCAGTACCCTACAACCGAAGCCCAGCATGATACGGCAAAATACCGCACCGATATTACCAGTACCAATCACACCGACTGTTTTACCATACACGTCAAATCCATCCAGTCCGCCCAGCGTAAAATTATTATCACGTACACGGTTATACGATTTATAGATTTTTCGGTTCAGTGCCAGCAATAATGTGACGGCATGCTCAGCCACCGCATGCGGGGAATAGGCCGGTACCCGTACCACTTTAATGCCCGCGTCCTCAGCCGCTTTGAGGTCTACGTTATTAAAGCCGGCGCATCGCAATGCAATCAGGCGGATACCTTTTTCTTTCAGTTGACCGATAACGGCAGCATCTACTTTATCGTTCACAAATACACAGACGGCTGTTTCATCTTTGATCAGTGCGGTATTGTCTTCATTGAGCGGGTATTCCAGGAAGCGGAAATGATGGGCATTGTTTTGATTGGCCTGATTAAAATAGGTGATGTCGTAGGGTTGGGTGCTGAAAAAGAGTATGTTCATCTGCGTGCGGTTAAGACAGGGTCAAAAAAAATACGGATTTGCGGGCTTTTGACACCACACAAATCCGTAATATGATCAAACGGTATGTTTATTTGATTTCGCCGACCATGTTGCCGGGTACTACCCACTCGTCGAATTGTTCGGGAGTAACATAGCCCAGTTTCACGGCCATTTCTTTCAGTGTGGTACCTTCCTTGTGTGCTTTCTGCGCGATTTCTGCTGCTTTGTAATACCCAATTTTGGTATTGAGGGCAGTCACCAGCATCAGGGAGTTTTCCACGTGTTTGCGGATGTTGGCTTCGATAGGTTCGATACCTTCAGCGCATTTATCGTTGAAGCTTACGCAGCCTTCACCGATGAGGCGGGCAGAGTGCAGGAAGTTGAAGATCATCACCGGTTTGAACACGTTGAGTTCGAAGTGGCCGTTGGCGCCGCCAACAGAGATGGCCACGTCGTTACCCATTACCTGTGCAGCGATCATGGTGAGGGCTTCGCACTGAGTCGGGTTTACTTTACCCGGCATGATGGAAGATCCTGGCTCGTTGTCGGGAATATGGATTTCGCCGATGCCTGCGCGGGGGCCGGAGCTGAGCATACGCACGTCGTTGGCGATTTTCATCAGGCTCACCGCTACTGTTTTCAGTGCGCCGTGTGCTTCCACGATAGCATCGTGTGCCGCCAGTGCTTCAAATTTGTTGGGAGCGGTGATGAAAGGCAGTCCGGTCAGTTTGGCGATGTGTGCCGCTACGTTTTCGGAGTAACCTTTCGGGGTGTTGATACCGGTACCTACGGCAGTACCGCCGAGGGCCAGTTCACTCAGGTGAGACAGCGTGTTGTTGATCGCTCTCAGACCGTGGTCCAGCTGGGCCACGTAACCGCTGATTTCCTGTCCAAGGGTGAGGGGCGTAGCGTCCATGAAGTGGGTACGACCGATTTTCACCACATGTTTGAAGGCTTCTGCTTTTTTAGCCAGCGTATCACGGAGTTTTTTAATACCGGGGATCGTTGTTTCCACCAGCATTTTATACGCCGCGATGTGCATCGCAGTAGGGAAGGTATCGTTAGAAGATTGAGATTTATTCACATCGTCATTCGGGTGAACGAACTTCTCTTTATCAGTGAGCTGACCACCGTGAATAACGTGAGCGCGGTAAGCCACTACTTCATTCACGTTCATGTTGGACTGGGTACCGGAACCTGTTTGCCATACTACCAGCGGAAACTCATTATCCAGTTTACCCTCCAGTATTTCATCGCACACCTGACCAATCAGATCACTTTTTTCTTTTGGCAGCACGCCTGCATCCAGATTGGTGAGCGCTGCCGCTTTCTTCAGGTAAGCAAATGCCCTGATAATTTCTTTCGGCATTTTGTTGATATCCTGGGCGATCTTGAAATTTTCAATGGAGCGCTGTGTTTGAGCACCGTAATAGGCGTTTACAGGCACCTGTACTTCACCCATCGTGTCTTTCTCTATTCTAAATTCCATGGCTTAAGCTTTTATGAATTAATGCAGCAAAAGTAAACTGTTCTGGCTATTCTCCCTTAAAATTTGCCTGTCTTTTCTGAATAAAAGCTTCAGCGCCTTCCTGCAGGTCTTTGGTAGCGAAACAGGCCGCGAATTCACGTATTTCGGTTTCCCAGCCGTCTACGTCCTTGTCTACAGCGGCATTCACGCATTTTACCACGCGGGCTACGGCCAGCGGGGCTTTAGTTTGTATTTTCTGAAGGATGGCCATGGCTTTGGGCAGCAGTTCCTCCTGTTTCACCACATGATTCACCAGTCCCCATGCCAGCGCCTCTGCGGCGGTCAGCATGTCGCCGGTCATCATCAGCTCTGTGGCTTTGCCTTTGCCAATCAGCTGGGTAAGCCGCTGGGTGCCGCCATAGCCGGGTATCAGGCCCAGGTTCACTTCCGGCTGGCCGAATTTCGCGTTTTCACTGGCGAGGCGGAAATGGCAGGCCATAGCCAGTTCACAGCCACCGCCCAGCGCGAAACCGTTGACAGCCGCGATGATAGGCTTCGGCGAGTATTCTATCCGCTGAAATACCACGTGGCCGCTTTTCGCCAGCTCTTCACCCTGTTTGGGGGAAAGGGTGAGGAATTCGCTGATATCAGCGCCTGCCACAAAGGCTTTTTCGCCAGCCCCCGTGAGGATGGCCCCTTTGATATCTTTATTCCGGTAAATTTCATCGATCACCAGACCCAGTTCTCCCATCATCTGCTGATTGAGCGCATTCATCTTTTCCGGGCGGTTGATCGTCACGATCAGAATATTATTATCCAGTTGTGTACTTAATGTCTGGTACATGGCCTTCTTTTTTAGTTTACCAATATTAAGCAATATTCGATAACTAATGAATCAGGCTGAGGGCTGCCTCCAGTTGCAGGTCACGGCCCGCTTTCAACGCTGCCGGGTTGTAAGGCACGGCCATATCCGGCGGGAATCCGACTCCCTCGTAGATATTACCGTCTTTGTACTTAAACATCAGGGAGGAGGTATACACAAGATTGAGCCAGCCGGTGCTGAACTGACCGCCGTTATAAAATTTGTTGCCCGTCAGCGGACCGTTGGCGCCCCAGGTGCGTTCTCCCACAAAATGCCCGTTGGGCATGGCTTTTACGGCCATAGTAGTCATTTCGGCCATACTTATGGACCAGGCGTCGGCCAGCATCACAATGGGGATGGTAATGGCTTTGCTGCCTGGCTGCGGCCCCACATAAGCCGGTGCCCAGGGGGTATAGTCCAGCCGTCCGTTGCCCAGCTTGGACCGGGTATAACCAAATTGAAGCGGTTGCGTGATCATTTTTCCCAGCAGGAAGTTAAGGTCATCCAGGTCCCCGCCCCCGTTACCACGTACGTCAATGATAATTCCTTTCAGGTCTGTCCGGTTGGCCAGGGCATTGAAGAAATACTGCTCTACCAGCTTTACGCCGTTGATGGTATCTGTATTAAAAAGCGTTTTAAGGCTGAAGCCGTTGAAAAACAGATACAGGATATTCTGATTGATAGTGCCGGAAACGGCCACATACTGTTTATCAGGCGTATTGGTAAATCCACGGCGCCCCGCATCCAGGTAGTGCCTGGGGATAGTATCATAAAAATGAAAAATACTGATGCGTGGATGAAAGTCCGGGCTGTGCATCTTTCGCTGGAAAGCCGGGTTAACGGAGTTGGAATCTTTGAGCCATGTATCAGCAAAAGAAATATTATAGTGGGAGTCTACCAGCCCGGATGTCATTTGTTTGAAGTACGTATACGCTTTGCGCACATCGTTGGAATCATTGACATTCAGTTTGGCAAAGAGAGGTTTATAGGTGCGGTACACCTGGTCCCAGTTGACCGTATCGATATCCCAGAAAACATAATTGTTGTTCATGCCGGTCCAGAAGCCGTCGAACACCTCGTTGAAATTGGCGTTGACGTAGTTCTGCGGATCATTGAGCTGCGGCAGGTCTTTCCGGCAGGCCATGGTCATCAGCAGCAGGAGAGGCAGTATATAGCTGACAGGAGATTTCATCTTCATAAAAAATTAAAAGTGAGTAACAATTATTGGGCATCGCCATGGAAAAGGCGGCGGAGGTTAAACAGGCATCCGGCCTGCAATACATAACTATCGTTATACCGGGGCACCTGATCTATCATGTAATTTTTCTGTTGATCAGTGAGCCCGTAATAATAGCGGGCTTCCACGAAAAGGCGAAAACGCTCCGCCAGCAGATATTCCACGCCGCCACCCGCTACGAGGCCCCATTCCATCCGCCGGTCACGGCGGCTGTCGAAAGTATACTTTTCATCGTAGCGATAAGCCTCATTGTACCGGTAATAATCTGATGTTTGCTGGTTGGCAGGAACATCGGGGCTGTTGCTAAATACATTGGCCATAGCGCCCTGTATGCGCCCGCTGATCCAGTAGGCGCCGTAGCCGCCGGCATTGACGAAACCTCTCCACTTCTGTCCGCCAAACGAGCAATGGGCCATGATGGGTAATTGCAGATAGCCGTTGAGGTTATACTGGTAAATACCGGCGAAAAAATGATCCCGGCGAAGCTCATAACTTTTCCGGATATACGACGGGTCTGCCTGTATAGCCAGCCAGTCGTTGAAACGATACTGCAGCACCAGGCCCGCCACAAAGCCGCCGTACTGGCGATACTGCGTAAAAGCGCGATAGCCGGCATTCGTATGTACATAGTTATTGACATACCCGCCGGAAACACCGATTTCAAACTGCGCCCGGACGGACAGGGTTAACAGTAAAAAGGTGGCAAAGAGGAGTAAGTATTTCTTCATATAGCCTGTATTTGAGGTTTTTTTGGTTGATCACTGCACAAAAAAATCCCGTAGCAAACCGGGGCCTGCTACGGGACTTATGAAGAATAACGTTTTTAACGGCTAATAGTTCACCTCAATTTGTGCTTTTCCACTTTTCATTCTCATGTAGTGTCTTTTCTTGGGCACTTTAAAATACTTGACACCATTGAAGTTATAACCGAAGGTGACGAATACCAGGTTGGCATCTGTGTTTCTGTATGGATATACTTTATTAGCGCCGGACCCATAGCTGAAATCGCGGTTAAAGAAGTTCTGCGGGTAGTACTGTACTTTAAGCCCGAAGCCATGAACACGCAGGCCGGCAAACAAGGACGGCATGATCAGCGGGGTACGGTCGCTAAACCACTCGTTGAATTTGTGTACTTTTTTGCCGTCCACAAATTGTTTCTCTTTGTAGTTGAAGGCCAGGTCCAGCTCACCGCCAAAGAAGAAGAAGGTACCTCCGGTCACGTCTCCGATTTTAAGACCGAGTGGTACGCCCATGGTGTATACCCTTTGTTTCAGCTTCAGGGAATCCGTAGGTTTGGAGATCAGCCCTATGTTTTTGAATTCCAGGCCGGTGAATGCCCCGAAGTGACGGGTAAAATCCTTGTTAAAGTTCACATGATAATTAAAGATGAAGCTGAAACGCGGGATGTTACGCATATGTTCTCCGTTCTGCTTCATGTCTGCAAAGGAGAGCATGCCCGACAGGCCGCTGGTAACGTAGATATTGTCCCGCTTCTTAGGGTATCTTCCAAAAGAGATGGAGATCGCCCCATCGGCAGTCTTTTTATTGTCCGTGGAATCTGTTTGTTCCTGGGCGAATGCGCCGATAGTGCATAACAGCAGCAGTAACAGGGACGGGTATAACTTGTATCTCATAAAAATGGCGGTTGTGGTTTCTTAGATTCTTGGTGATTTATACCGAGAAGACGACCCGCCCGTGGAAATGTTACGGCTACACGAAAAAAAAGTTAAAAATTTCTGTGACCGGCCACCCAGGTGGTGATATAGTCGGAGATGTCTTTGGTATGGGTCCCCGGCGGAAACAGTTTACCGACGCCCATTTCCTGCAGCTGCTGCATGTCTGCGTCAGGGATAATGCCGCCGCCGGTGAGCAGTACATCGTTCATCCCTTTTTCTTTCATGAGGGCTATCACTTTAGGAAAAACAGTCATATGTGCACCGGAAAGGATACTGATACCGATAGCGTCCACGTCTTCCTGGAGGGCGGCATTGACCACCATTTCGGGGGTTTGTCTTAATCCGGTGTAAATAACTTCCATACCGGCATCGCGGAGGGCGGCTGCGATCACTTTAGCGCCGCGATCGTGGCCATCGAGGCCGACTTTAGCTACCAACACACGAACAGGACGATTTAACTGGTTGACCATTCTTAAAAATTAAGGTCGTAAAGATAAGGATTAGCCGTAACTAAAAGCTAAGCGCTATTTTTGCTACCTTTGCAGACATATTTAATTTTTCTTATGAGCGAAGAAAGGTCACTCAATTTTATAGAACAGATCGTAGAAGACGACATTGCTAACGGCGTCAATGGCGGACGTGTGCTGACACGTTTTCCGCCCGAACCCAACGGCTATCTCCATATAGGACATGCCAAGTCTATTGCATTGAACTTTGGCCTGGCCCAGAAATACAATGGCAAAACCAATCTCCGCTTTGACGATACCAACCCTGTCACAGAAGACACCGAGTATGTGGATTCTATCAAAGCAGACATCCGCTGGCTGGGCTATGAGTGGGACAAGGAACTGTATGCCTCCGATTATTTTGAGCAGATATATGAATTTGCCGTAACGCTGATCAAAAAGGGGCTGGCATATGTGGAAGATGCTACTGCCGAAGAAATTGCGGCCAGCAAAGGCACGCCTACCACGCCAGGTACGCCTACCCCTGCCAGAAGCAGGTCGGTAGAAGAGAACCTGGACCTGTTTGCCCGGATGCGCGCCGGCGAATTCAAAGACGGAGAGAAAACACTCCGCGCTAAAGTGGACCTGGCCTCTCCTAATATGCACATGCGTGACCCGCTTATGTACCGGATCAAACATGCGCATCACCACCGTACCGGCGACAAATGGTGCATCTACCCGATGTACGATTTCGCCCATGGCCAGAGCGACAGCATTGAAAATATTACCCATTCCCTCTGTACGCTGGAGTTTATTCCCCACCGTGCACTGTACGACTGGTTCATCAAAGAACTGGAAATATTCCCCAGCCATCAGTATGAGTTTTCCCGTCTGAACCTGAACTATACGGTGATGAGTAAACGAAAACTGAAACAGCTGGTGGAAGAGAAATATGTAAGCGGCTGGGATGATCCCCGCATGCCTACTATCAGCGGCCTGCGCCGCCGCGGCTATACCCCTGCCAGCATCCGTCAGTTTTGCGAGCGGGTGGGCGTACAGAAGCGCGAGCAGATGATCGACATCGGCCTGCTCGAATTCTGTGTCCGCGAAGAGCTGAATAAAACAGCCAATCGCGTGATGGCCGTACTGGACCCGGTTAAACTGGTGATCACTAACTATCCGGACGGACAGGTGGAAGAAATGAACGCCGAAAACAATCCGGAAGACGCCACTGCCGGCAGCCGTACCCTGCATTTCAGCAAAACGCTTTATATCGAGCGGGAAGACTTCATGGAAGAGCCTCCGAAGAAATTCTTCCGACTGGGCCCCGGTTTGCATGTACGCCTGAAAAACGCCTACATCATCAAAGGTGAAAGCGTGGAAAAAGATGCTGATGGCAACATCACCACCATCTACGCCAGCTATCTGCCGGACACCAAAAGCGGCGGCGACAACAGCGGCATGACCGTAAAAGGCACCATCCACTGGGTAAGCGCTGAACATGCCGCTACTGCGGAAGTACGGCTGTATGACCGTCTCTTTAAATCAGAGAACCCCGGCGCAGAAGAAGGCGATTTCAAAGATTTCCTCAACCCGGATTCCCTGCAGGTGATCAAAGAAGCCTATGTAGAGCCGTCTCTGCTGCAGGCAAAGCCAGGCGACCGCTTCCAGTTTATGCGTAAGGGTTATTTCACCGTAGATCCTGACAGCACGCCTGAAAAAGTGGTGTTCAACAGGACCGTTACCCTGAAAGACGCCTGGGCTAAAGAGAAAAGCAAAGCCTAAAAGCTGTATTATACAAGAGAACGCCCCGTTGATATGCTATCAACGGGGCGTTTCTCTTTATGGTCATTCATTCAGTCAGCTGTTAAAAGCCGCTACACCTTTGGCAATGCGGGTGCGGGTTTCTGTGAGGCCTATCGTGGCCGCAATATCAAATACCGGAGGGCCGAATTTGCCACCGGTCAGCATAATACGGAATGGCAGCTGCAGTTCGCCCATTTTGATGTTTTTCTCTGCTGCGAGCGCTTTGAAGCTGGCTTCCAGCTCAGGTGCAGTAAAGGCGGAAACATCATCCAGCTTTTCTGCCCAGGCAGCGAAGAAAGCGGCTTTGTCTGCGTTCCATTTGGGTTTTACCGCAGCTTCATCGTAAGCGGCAGGCGCTTCGAAGAAAAAGAAGCCGTGGTCCCATATTTCATTCACAAAATAGCAGCGTTCTTTCACCAGTCCGGCTACAGTGGCAACATATTCAGGTGCGGCTTTGACGCCTTTTTCTTCCAGCACGGGAGCAAAGAGACGGGCCAGGCTTTCGTTGTCTTTATGATGCAGGTATTGGTGGTTGAACCACTTCGCCTTTTCATAGTCGAATTTAGCGCCGGCTTTGTGTACGCGGTCGATGGAGAACTTGTTGACCAGTTCTTCCAGGGAGAAGATCTCCTGTTCTGTACCGTCGTTCCAGCCGAGCATCGCCAGCATGTTGATGAAAGCTTCCGGCAGGAATCCCAGTTCGCGGAAACCTTTGGTGAATTCATTGGAGCGCGGATCTGTCCAGTTCATGGCATATACCGGGAAACCGAGGCGATCGCCATCGCGTTTGCTCAGTTTACCGTTACCGTCTGGTTTGAGGATCAGCGGCAGATGCGCCCACTGCGGCATGTCTGCTTCCCAGCCCAGGTATTTCCACAGCAGGATGTGAACGGGCGCAGAAGGCAGCCATTCCTCGCCACGGAAAGCGTGGGTAATTTTCATCAGGTAATCGTCTACCACCACGGCGAGGTGATAGGTAGGCATACCATCCGCTTTCAGCAATACTTTATCATCTACCTGACCGGTGTTAAAAGTCACTTCACCGCGGATCATATCGGTAAAGGTCATCTCCTGGTCGGCAGGCATTTTAATACGAATAACGTGCGGGGTATTGTTGGCCAGCAGCTCCTTCACTTCTGCTTCAGAGAGGGAGAAGGAGTTACGCATTTTTTCCCTGATCTTGTGGTTGTACTGAGGCTGCGGGTTCTCAGGCGTTTTCAGCCTTTCACGCATGCTTTCCAGTTCTTCCGGTGTGTCAAAGGCGTAATAGGCATGACCGGACAGCACCAGTTGCTCCGCATATTGGCGGTACAGCGGTTTACGTTCGCTCTGGCGGTAAGGGGCGTAAGGACCACCTACAGCAGGACTTTCGTCAGGGGAGAGGCCACACCAGCGCAGCGTTTCATTAATATATTCTTCCGCACCCGGTACATAGCGGGTCTGGTCAGTATCTTCGATACGCAGGATAAAGTCGCCTTTATGCTGCTTTGCAAACAAATAGTTGAACAATACAGTGCGTACACCTCCAAGATGTAGGCCACCAGTAGGACTGGGGGCAAAACGCACTCTTACTTTTTTGTTATCCATAGATCGCAAAGGTAAGGAAATAGCCTTTAGGTTTCTGTCATCAGCTTTAGTGCTTTTAACCTATCTTGCGGTCATCAGCTCACTGCTAAAAGTCAAAGCGCTTGTTCTATCTTACCAAAACACCCGGCATCCTGAAAGCTTTGTACAAAAGCTGCATCTGGGACCTTTCTCCGGCAAACAACACCGTATATCTGACCTTCGATGATGGCCCCCATCCGGAAGCCACGCCATTCATCCTGGAGCAGCTGAAAAAATACGATGCCCAGGGCACGTTTTTCTGTATCGGTAAAAATGTAGTGGAGCATCCCGATATTTATCAGCAGATACTGGAAGCGGGGCATAGCACGGGTAATCATACCCATAATCATGTGAACGGCTGGAAAACCAGTACCGACAAGTATATAGAGAATATTCTGGAAGCCCGCAAATACATTACCTCTCCGCTTTTCAGGCCGCCCTATGGCAGAATTACGCCTTTTCAGATAAAACAGCTGAAGCAGACCGTTCCCGGTACCAAGATCATCATGTGGGACGTGCTGAGCGCGGATTTTGATCAGGAGATAGATGGCGAAGCCTGTGTACAGAACGTGGTTTTTAAAATGAGGCCTGGCTCCATTGTGGTGTTTCATGACAGCACCAAGGCCTGGGACCGGATGTCTTACGCCTTGCCGCGGGTGTTGGAGCACTGCAAAAAACAGGGTTACAACATGGCAGCCATCCGCTAAATAAAAAACCCGGGACCCAAAGCCCCGGGCTACGATATTATCTTTTTGTAAAAATTATTTTAAGGTCACTTCTCTTACCTTATCACCGTTGATGGTGATAGTCGCTTTATCATCACAAACCCCGTTACCATAGTCAATCACCGCGGAGAGGCTGTTGTAAGCCACCAGCAACTTGCCCTGGCTGACCCATTTGCAGGCTGTTGCCTTTATCAACGGAGATTGGGTGGTGATGGTAGCGCTGCCGGCAGGACCACCTTTTACGTAAGTAATAGCAGCATTACCTTCGAGGCTATATACGTTATCATTCGGTGTGGGCGTGCCTCCTCCGGCGGTTTGTGTTACGGTCTTTTTGCTGGCATAGCCTACAATCAGGGTATCAGCGTAGCTTACACGGCCATCTGTGATCTCTGACGTGTATTTAACACCGGTAATAGTATTATAGCTGATACCGGAGATCACGTTCTTACCGGCAACGGGGATACCGTTGTATTTATATCCTTCCAGGGTGATCTCTACGCGGGTACCGTTACTAAACAGGAAACCGGTAAAATTGATATATACCTTACCGCTGCGGGTAACGCCGTAATTGTCCCGGCAGGCATCACCATAATCGATGACCAGTTGTTTGGGCCATACGGTGGGATCTGCACTGCTGATGAGGATGGAAGGGCAGCCGGTCACGTTGGCATAATCAGCATAATCCGCTTTACGGACGTTGCCGGCCACGTTCTGGTCTACCGCCGCGATAGCAGCCGTTTCAAACAGATCGCTGTACATGCCCTGTACCTGTGTTTCATGAGAAGCCACTACCAGGGTATTGTTATCGTTTTCGTTATTGGTCACCGCATCGGTGGTCACTTCCTTTTTGCAGGCGAAGAAAAGGGTTGCCACCGCCACAACGGCAATGGTACCTGCCAGCACACGATTTGTACTGAAATAGCTTTTCATGGTATAGTTTTTTTAAATTAGGTTTTTCAGGATTTACCTTTGCGAAACTAAGGTACCTATTAAATATTATAAAAAATAAAAATTTAATAAATATTTTTATCATGTTTTGGATCGATACGCACGCACACTTGTACTCGGATGAATTTCTGGCTGATCAGCAGGAGATGGTAAAGCGTGCCCTGGATGCAGGGGTAACGACTTTACTGTTGCCCAATATTGACGAATCCTCCATTACCGCCATGTTGAAGCTGGAAGCTGCGTATCCCAAAAACTGTTTTGCCATGATGGGGCTGCACCCCTGTTATGTGAAGCCCGACGTGGAAAACCAGCTGCGGCTGGTCAAAGACTGGCTGATACACCGCTCTTTCAAAGCCATTGGGGAGATAGGACTGGATTTTTACTGGGACAAGTCGTTGGCAGAGCAGCAGTACCAGGCATTCCGGGAGCAGCTGCAACTGGCGAAACAATACAAGCTGCCGGTATCCATCCACAGCCGCGAGGCCACACGGGAATGCATAAACGAAGTAAAATCCCTGCAGGACGGCAATCTCAGCGGTGTATTCCACTGTTTTTCCGGCACGCTGGAAGAAGCCAGAGAGATCATCGACCTGGGATTCTGTCTGGGTATCGGGGGAGTGGTCACTTTTAAAAAATCCGGCCTCGACAAAATCATCGAAAACATTGACCTGAAGCACATTGTACTGGAAACAGACGCTCCTTACCTGGCACCGGTGCCTTATCGTGGCAAACGCAATGAAAGTGCCTATATCCCGCTGATCGGCGAAAAGGTGGCAGATATAAAAAATCTAAAAATAGAAGACGTAGCCGCTATTACCAGCAGCAATGCGCGGAAATTATTCAAAACGCTCTAACTGTTTAGAGGGTACCTTTGCAGGCAACTGGCAGTTAGACAATGAGTAAAATTCTGATAATCTACACGGGCGGCACAGTAGGCATGATCTACGATGACAAAACCAAAGCGCTCCGCCCGATCGGCTTCAATGAAATAAGAAACAATTTACCGGAGCTATACCGGATGGGGATCGATTTTTACGTGTATGCGTTCAACCCACCTATCGACTCCTCTGACATGCAGCCGGAGATATGGGTGGAACTGGCCAGTATCATTGAAGACCGCTACGACCGTTACGATGGATTTGTGATCCTTCACGGCTCAGATACCATGGCGTTTACCGCCTCTGCGCTGAGCTTCATGTTGGAGAATCTCTCCAAACCCGTTATCCTTACCGGCTCACAGCTACCCATCGGTAAAATCCGTACCGATGCGAAGGAGAACATTATCACCGCGATGGAAATAGCCTGCTCCCGGCATAACAACGGCAGCCGGGCATCGATGGTACCGGAAGTATGTATTTATTTCGACTTCTCCCTGTTCCGTGGCAACCGTTCCAAAAAATATAACGCTGAAAAATTTGAGGCGTTTTATACCATGAACTATCCACAGCTGGCAGAAGCAGGCATCGATATCAAATACAAACAACAATTCATCCTGCCAACGCCTGCCGCACCCTTGAAAGTGCATAAGGAACTGGAGACCAATATCACTGTGCTGAAGTTGTTTCCCGGCATTACCCGTAGCGCCGTGGAAGCCATTCTCAGTGTTCCCGGCCTGAAAGGCGTGATCATGGAGACTTTCGGCAGTGGCAATACCAACACCCAACCGTGGTTTATCCAAAGCATCAAAAAAGTAATTGACAATGGTGCCATCGTAGTAGACATCACGCAATGTGATGGCGGCTCCGTAGAACTGGGCAAATATGAAACCAGCCAGCACCTGGTAGAAGCGGGCGTAGTGAGCGGTCACGATATGACGTTCGAAGCCGCGGTGACCAAGCTGATGTTTGTATTGGGACAGGGCCTTACCAAAGAAGAAAGCAGGAAAATGATCGAAACGTCCCTGCGTGGTGAACTGACGCCGATAGAAGTGTATTAATACGAATATAAAAGAGAGTTAAAGCAGAAAGTATTGAAACAGTATACTTTCTGCTTTTTTATTGTAATTTTTTTTCTATATTTAATTATCAAGCCTATTCCATCCCTTATCTGTAAACGCTTTCTATCACCACAAAACTCCAAAGTATGAATGTTTCGTTAACGCAAAAGTTCATTGCAGAATTCTTCGGCACGCTGGTGCTGGTGCTGATCGGTTGCGGCAGCGCCGTAATCGCCGGTAGTCATGTAGGTCTTCTGGGCATTTCTTTTGCCTTCGGTCTGTCGGTGCTCACGATGGTATATGCCATCGGGCATATCTCCGGATGCCATATCAATCCGGCCATCACCATCTCCATGCTGGCCACCGGCAAGATCTCCGGTAAAGATGCCGGCGCCTACATCGTTGCACAGATACTGGGTGCGATCGTCGCTGCAGGCCTCCTTTACTGCATCGCAGGAGGCAGGGCCGAGTATTCCCTCGCGGCCAACGGACTGGGGCAGAACGGCATCGGCGACAACTATCAGGACCACTACAATGTAGCCAGCGGCCTGATCTTTGAAATCGTCTTTACCGCTATCTTCCTGGTAGTGATCCATGGCGCTACCAGCAAAAACAACAGCAACGGCGCACTCGCAGGCGTGGCCATCGGCCTCTCCCTGACCATGATCCACATCGTGGGCATCCCCATCACCGGCGTGTCTGTAAACCCCGCCCGTAGCATCGGACCAGCCCTCTTCGTTGGTGGCGACGCACTGGCACATCTCTGGATATTCATCGTAGGACCCATTGTTGGCGGGCTTATCGGCGGATTCATCTGGAAGCTCTATGACAAGGCCTAAAAAAAACTTGGAAAATAAAAGGAAAGGATTATCTTTGCAACCCTGAAACGGAAGACTCAACCCCTTCAGCAACGTTTCAAAGATAGTCACGGAGAAGTGCAGGAGTGGTTGAACTGGCACGCCTGGAAAGTGTGTATAGGTGAAAGCCTATCAAGGGTTCGAATCCCTTCTTCTCCGCCAGCTAAAAGAGATGATCATTACGATCATCTCTTTTTTTTTGAATGCAAATCCTTGCCCCGGTTACCCGCTGTCTGACCTCAACGAATCATGTTTCATTAAACAACAGGTATGCAAATTGAATGCTCTACAGAAAAACTACATGCTCTTTATATAAAAGCCAGAGAGAGCCTGTCAACATGTGTTGGCTTTGAGGAAAATAAATTTTTGCAGGAAGAACTTGGCGTGCCCTGGACATCCGTCATGGTAAAGGATAGTGAAGTAAAAATCAGCTTTTATGAAACGAAAGCCGAAACATATGTTATAGAAGTATGTTTGCAGCTGTATGTTTCAGGTGAATTAACCGGCGCGTATACGTATTATGAAGATGAGAAAGGTCATCCACAGGATGATAGCCTGGTGTTGTATTAAGAAATAGATACGATGATTTTTCCCACATACCGGGTTTGCCACCCTGAAGGAAGTTTCCCCTGTCCTGATAATCACCGGCCATCGGTGTTTTTCTTTATATTTACACCGGTGTCGTTAGCAATCAGAGAGCCCTATACCGAATCAACCTGTTCAGATCGTTTCTGCCAACTTTTATATAAACCTCCAAAATTTAAATTATCTGATCCATGAAACGTTTAATGTATTCCCTCTCGTTTCTGTTGTTAATAGCAACAGCCGTATTATCTATTTCATCCTGTAGTAAAAGCGGTGATCCCGGTCCTGCTGGTCAGCAGGGACCCAAAGGCGATAAAGGCGACAAGGGCGATAACGGCGCCGGCGGCCCTACCGGTCCTAAAGGAGATACCGGCACTGTCAATGTTATCTATTCCGACTGGCTCGATGTTGCCTATAAGCCTGATACTGTCCATCTCGCCGGTGGTAAAATTGATACGTTAGGTTACTACGCGGATATCACAGCTCCTAAGTTAACGACCAACATTCTGACCAAAGGTGAACTGAAGGTATATATCAACCTGAGCACCGCTGCTGATCCGGTGATCACACCTCTGCCATATACCGATTTAAAAAGCGGCCTTTACATCAAGTACGTTGCTTATCAACAAACCATACAATTAGATTCCAACGGGGATATTAGTACCGTGCAAAATAATGCTGGTACAAAATTGCATCAATACCGATATATCCTTATACCGGGCGGCACTGCTGCCAGGAAAAGCAATGCGATCAACTGGAACAACTACCAGGAAGTAAAAGCTTACCTCGGACTGAAGGATTAATGAATCCGTACCGCTGTAAATGAACCGGTGAATACCCACCGCCACAAAGGGATAGACGCAAGTCTGTCCCTTTGTGTTTTTAGCTTTTATGCGGCTGTATGGAACGTTTCACGCTGCGTAAATAGGGTGCGTAGGCGTCTGGTATATTAGTGGAATAACCTCAAACTAAATTCCGAACAAAATGACCCTAAAGAAAGAGCAGCCATCGAAAGCGCTGCATGAAGAATCCGAAGACATGTCCCATACCGACACCCTCCAATTTACAAATGCGTTGATGGACGCATTAATTACAGAGACAAACAGCGAAGATGCCTATGGCGATATGTACGCCCGTGCGGCAGACGGAAGTATGCGCCGGATCCCGATCGGAACGGTCGGGCAAATGCTGACAGTTGCCGCAGACGGATTCCCCGCCTGGGCAAATGATACTACCAACGCCATTGTAGTGGATGCAGGGCAGCATCAAGCCATCTCTGTAGCGAATACCAACTTACAGGCAACCGCCAGTGATCCGAACAGCACCATTACATCGTATCTCTGGACGAAACAATCCGGCCCCGTAGAGCCCATTGGCACCGGGTTTAACGGAGGATCATTTACTCCGCTGAGGACAAGGACCTTCACTCCCTCCGGAGCCGGAGATATCGTCTTTGACAATACGAATACCCTGCCCGGTGATCTGATCATACTGGAAGGAAATTTCAGGTCTGTAAGATTAGACAATGTGCAGGGCACACCGGCCAATCCCATCGTATTCAGGAATCCGGCCGGCCAGGTCACGCGGATCGGTAATACTACCTGGGCCGCCAATGGAGGACCAGCTTATGCTTTGCAAACCTCCAACGCTAAACACTTCATTTTTGCCGGCACCCACTGGAACAATCTGCTGTTTACAGGATCTGAAATCAATACCGACGGCGGTGGCGAACCTTATCGCTCTGCTTACAGGAACCTGTCATTTGATGCATTTTCCGAGAAATTCGAGATCTGTTATTTTACCGCGACACAGGGAGGCACCTGCATCGTGGCAAAGACGGATCCCGTATCCGGACAAAGTGCGACATGGTATCCCAATACAACATTGCAGGATATACTGATCCACGACTTTATCATCGACAACCCCTACAATGAAGGACTATACATCGGGCACACCGCTACCTATTGGGACTTAATCAGTAACACGCCCTATAATCAGAGTCCATACGATGCGCCTCCGGCCGACAGCAACCGCTACAAGCAACCCATTATGATCAGTAATGTCAGGGTGTGGAACGGCCGAATACTAAATACCGGTAAAGATGGTATCCAGATTTCAGCCTGTAAGAATATAGAAGTCTTTCAGAATGAAGTGGTCAACTGGGCATCTGTCAATGTTCCTGACAGAGCCAATCATAACGGTGGGATTCTAATCGGTGGACGATCTGAAACCAGCAACGTTCACGACAATATCACCCATGATTCCTGGGGAGAACATTTTCAGTTCTATGGCACCGGTACCGGACATATCTTCAAAAACAATCTATGCTACAATACAGATGCATCGAACGTGAGCGGTGATATGGCCTCCATTGCTGCAAGGAGCGGTTCCAATAACACAGAAAATCACCCCGGCCAGGTTACGGTAGAAGCAAATACATTTGCAAGATGTGGCAACGGGGCACTGGTAAGGGTCAACGGATATAACAATAAATCCGGTGGTGTATCCGGCACCGACAATCTACAGGTAATCCTGAAACGCAATATTTTGATGGCTCCCCGGAATAATGCCGGTGGTGACAATTATGACAGCTACTACGTATACACAGAAAACCCTCAGGATTACGGATACAACAACATTGTAACAAGGCCACTGACAGGCGCTGATGCAAATGTTCAGTACCTCACAATGGCGATAGCAAACGTAGATACCAACAACTATTATCTGCCCAACAACGCCTCCGTGACACAAGGATTCAGGAAAACCAAACCTGTAGGCCCCCAGCCTGTAACAGGAGCATCTGTTATTGTTACGCCGAACGCGGCGGCTACTGCCGTTACCAATATGGTGAGCGGCGTATATGTGTTCAGGTTAGTCGTTGGAAATGCACTGGGCCAGTACAAGGAAAGCACTGTTCAGGTTACGGTGACTTTATAATCTTATCCAGACAGCGATTTCAGGGCAGCCATCCACGCGTTCCCTTGTGATCATAAAATACCCGGCCGGCTTACCTCCGTAAGCTGGCCGGTTTTGTTGGCAGGCAGCGCAACATAATCATACGCCCACCTGATGCAACATCTAATATGCCCTATAAAGAGAATATGGGACATCCCGTATTTTTAAAAAGAATACCTTTACAAAATAATTATCATCCTATACCAAAAAGTACTTCATGAAACGCGCTTACCTAACCCTATGCCTGGCCATTTCCGGCATTGTAACCCACGCCCAGAAAACATCTATTAAATGGGGAGAAGAATTCAAACTCCGCAAAGGCAGTACAGACCTGGAAGTAATACATGCAGATAACAGCGGTGTATATCTTCAGGAAAGTCATATGGCCATCAAAGCTTACTTCGTAATAGGCGCTTCCTTTAGAGAATCTGCGGCGCTTGTAAAAGTGGATAAAAATTTAACAGAAGTATACCGCAACGATTTTAACAAGGAACTGAGAGGCAAAGAATTTGTACAGTTCTTTCCTTGTGAAGACAAGCTGTTCCTGTTTTCCTCCGACTATAGCCGCCGGGACAGAACACTTGCCCTCTATGCTTCTGCAGTAAATAAGAATACCGGAGAGCTCACCGGAGAATTCAGAGAAGTAGCCACCTTCCAGAAAGATGAGAAAGGTGATGATATTGACTTCAAGATTGACTACAATACGGATAGCAGCAAAATCCTGATTGTAAGCAGCGTGAAAGGAACGGAAAACAATGAGTACAAAATCCAGGAGCTCGACAAAAACCTCAGGGCTACCGCCAAACCCATCTCCATCAGGAATGAATTTGAACGCAAAAAATATCAACTGGAAGATGTATTGTATACCAGTGATCGTAAAGTAGTACTGGTAGGGCGCGTGTATGAATATGAAGAAGGCAAAAAGAAAAAAGAGAAGTTCCTTGACTTTACCAACTACAATATCCGCATCTACGACGAAAAAGGAAAACAGCAATCAGAACTCAATACCAGTTTCAACGGGAGATGGCTCTTTAGTACCAAACTGGTACAGGAAAGGAACAAAGATCTCGTCCTGGCTGCCTTCTACAGCAATACCAAAAAAGGAAAAACCATTGATGGACTGCTGGTACAAAGGATCCATGTAAACGATGGAAAAGTAATATCCACCAGTGAGAAACAAATTAATAACTCGCTGTTATCCGGTGACACAGACAAAGCAGATAAAGATGAGGCCGATGATAAAGAAGAAAGCAGGGAAGACAGAAAAATGCGAGAGGAATTAAACAAAATGAAAGAGGAAGGAGAAGGATTTTCCAGAAACATGCAGTTCCGGAAAATTTTTTATACCGTAGATAACGGACTTGTTATTCTCGCAGAACGATACCGTCACTATGTACGTACTTACACCAGCTACAGCACGGGGGTGAATGGACTGTCAAGCCAGCGGAGCTCAACCACCTATTCCACCTATCTCTCCGGCGACCTGATGATGTGTAAGATTGACAATGCCGGCAACATTGGATGGCTGCAGATATTGCCCAAAGATCAGTACGAAGAGATACAAGGGGCCACCAGCACAAGCTACGTCAACAGCTTTTCATTCGGCATGCATTATTTCATGGAAGGAAACAGACCTTTTTACTCCGGATTTGGCGCACTGCAAACAGCTGGAACGATTCAACTGCTGTTTAATGACCATCCCAAAAATGCCGGGGTAACCCAGGCTGGTCAGAAAGCTAAAACCGTCAGAGGCTTTGGCAAATCTGATTGTTACATTTTGAGTATCGACGAAACATCCGGTAAACTTAGCAGGAAAGTATTTTTCTCCAATTCCGATGTGCCTACTGCCATGCCACGGTTGGGATCAATCATTGGTAATGACATGTATCTGGTGGGAAAATCTGACAAAACCTTTGGCAAATCAAAAGTTGCTATCGCGAAAATCAGTGTAAAATAAATTATATCGCCTTTAAAGCGCTGGCAACCCCGGTTGTCAGCGCTTTAATTTTATTCAATATCCAAATTGTATTTGTAGAGCAACCCCGAGAGATTAAATGCAGAGAACCGGGCTTTCTTCATTTTATTAAACTCCGGATCTATCCCGAAGTGCTGTGCCATTCTAAAATCCGCCTTTTCCAAAATAGTTTTTGAAAACCGGGCCATTGTCAGGTCTGAATTCTTAAAATCAGCCGCTGTCAGATCTGCTTCCGAAAAGTCTACCTCTTTTAAGGAACAATCGTGAAAGATGGTCTTTCTCAGCCTGGTCCCGAGAAAAGTAGAATAGTCCAGTATGCAGGCGTAAAACGAAAAAGAAAACATAAACCGGTTACATTGGGTGAAATCAACCCCTAACATTTTACAACCGGTGAACCGGGCATCTCTGAAACCTGCACCGTTCAGTGTTACCATGGAAAAATTACACTGTTTGAAGTGACAATCTTCAAAACTATTATCGCGTAAATCACTGTTTGAAAAATCGCAGTCTATGAATTCACACTGCACAAATTCCCTGTTCATCAGTCTCCTTTCAGCATAATTAACATCAGAGAATGTCTTCTGTTGATGGATGACCGGACCGTTTGATTTATTCATAAATGATGGATGATTTTCAGCGTCACAAAAGAACTATTAAAATACGATTTATCTTTCAACCATATCGATATACCTACTGTGCGGTCAACAATTAAATAAGTACCTTTATACAGTTATGAAGACGTATCTGCCATCACCATCGCTTCAGCCCTTTATTCAGGCTTACAGGATCATCGAAAGCCAGGATGAAAAGGTGAACCGTGTGCTGCCGGATACCACGCCCGCTATTGCGTTCCGGTTCAAAGGGCAGGTCCGTTACCTCGATGGTGAACAATCGGCTGTTATACTGCCGGCTTCCGTTATCTCCGGCCTCAGAAGCAGTGTCAGGCTGATTAACTACCAGCCTGATACTGCCACCATGATTGTGCAGTTCAGGGCCGCCGGTGCGGCGGCTTTCCTCAAAACGCCGTTGCATGAACTGTTTGAACACAGCCTCTCATTGGACCATTTCATGGGCAGGCAGCAGATAACCGACCTGGAAGAGCAGTTGTCGGCCGCCCCGGATGATGCGCAACGGGTAGCGCTGTTAGATAATTTCCTGCTGTCGCAGTTACGCTTCCCTAAACAGGACGCCCTGGTACTGCATGCGTTACAGCAGGTCCATGCTGTTAACGGGGACCTCAATATGAAAGCGCTGGCCACAGCGCACTACCTCAGTCAGGATGCTTTCGAAAAACGTTTCCGGAAAGTGATGGGCACCACGCCGAAACAAATGGCGTCCATTATACGGATGAGAGCTATTCTACAGCAGCCGACAGGCAAAAACTTAACGCATCTCGCGCTGGATGCGGGTTACTTCGATCAGGCGCATTTCAACCGCAGCTTCAGGCGATTTACCGGCCTTACGCCCTCCGCCTTCTTTCAGGCGCCCTCCTTCTGGTAAAATCAATGATTTTTTACAATGATACGGTGACCGTATTCCTCAATTTTGTGGTACTAAACAACTATCACATGATCACACGATTATCGCTGTGCGCCCTGTTACTGGCAAGCACCGCCGCCTACCCGCAGATCAAAAATATTCACACTAAAAAGGAATTGACCATGGACACCGTACAACAAAACAGAGCCGCTATCATTGCATTCTACGAACAGATGCTGAACAACCGTCAACTGGATAAAATAGACCAGCTGGTATCCCCCGCATATACCAACAACCAGGGAGGCAAAGGCGTACCTGGCTTTATGGCACAACTTACCTCGCTGCTACAGACTTTCCCCGATGCCCGGTGGACGATCCTCAGTATAGCCGCCGACGGTGATAAAGTCTTTGTGAAACAACAGATGAAATGCACCCACCAACAGCCCTACCTGGGAGCAGCACCTACCCATAAAACCCTGACCAACGAAGGAACAGGGATCTATACCTTTAAAAACGGGCAAATCATCTCCCATGAGGTATTGACAGACAGGCTGGGATTCCTGCAACAGGTGGGACTGCTACCGTCAGATATAGGAGCGCCTGCCAAACAGGAGGAGGTGTATTTCATTGATAAATTCACGGTGCCGGCGCAGGCGGTAGCCGAATTCACAGAACGGGTGAACTACAACAGGAGCTTCATCCGGCAGCTGGAAGGATTTATCACCGACAAAGTTTATCAGCACCAGGAAGAAAATGGGCAGATCGCCATCGTCACCGTTGCCACCTGGAAAAACCAGGGTAGCCTCGACAATGCCAAAGCTCAGGTAATGGAAGAGTATAAGCGTATTGGGTTTGAGCCGGCAGCATTTTATCAGCGGCTGGGCATTAAGATGGACAGAGGAGTGTATCAGGCAGGTAATTAAGACCATATTGACATAAAAAGGTTACCCGGGCGGCAACCTTTTTATGTCAGATTATTTTTTATTGCGTCCTGATACGATCCCAAACGCATAATTGAGCTGCATAAGAATGATAAAGCCAATGCTCAGATAAGTACTGATAAAGCACAGTAGGGCCCCGGCGAAGTACAACATCTGGGCGGTAACAATACGGCGTTTGATGGCGCTGCTGATCACTTCTTTATCTCCCTCCGTTTGAACAAATCCGTGCTTCATAGCATAACTCCAGTTAATATAAAGGCAAACACCTAACATTAATATATTAACCCAGTAAACGAGTATCGCGAATTTATAATCGGTGTAATCACTCAGGAATGCTGTGGAGAAAGGCAACAACGACACAAACAACAGAAACAACAGGGAGATCCAGTTCAGGTTTCTGTCACTTTTTTCAATATAGGCGAATTGAGCTGACTGCCCCACCCAGAAAATACCAGCTGTCATAAAACTGAGGAAATACACTAAAAACCTTGGCAGCTGTGCGAAGAAAACTTTGGCAAGTTCGTTTTCAGTAAGCTTTCCCTCTACACCCGGCACTTTGATTTCCAGTACCAGTAAAGTCATGGCAACGGCGAATATCCCGTCACTGACAGCCTCGATACGTTGGGTACTTTTTCCTGCGATCTTGTTATAGGATAATTTCATGAATGATCTTTTTTAAAGTTAACAAAAAACACCGGCTACTTTTGGGGGAAGGAGCAAGCCGGGAAAGATGTATGCTCAGTTAGTTGTTGCTTTGCTCTAACACGGCCATCACACTCAGGAGTAAAGGGAAAGCGCTGTCCATGCCTTTGCGGATGGCGCGCAACGCCTGAGAGATTTTCTTCTCCACTGTTTTGACGGAGATTTCCATTCTGTCTGCAATTTCCCGGTAGGTAAGGCCTTCATCGCGGCTCATGCTGAAAATGGCGCGCTGGTCTTCCGGGAAAGTGGCCAACACCCGCTGCAGAACGTTATCCAGTTCCTTAAAGGCCAGGGGTTCATGTTGCAGCAGGTCTTTGGAAATATGGGCCAGTCTTTCGTAAAAGTTAGTGTCTGATTTGAGGTTGCGCAGCGCTTTCAGCTCCTGAAAGCGGACTGCCTGAAAGAGGTAGGCTTTCAGATGCAGTATCTCTACTTCCTGCCGGCGATGCCAAAGGGAGATGAACACTTCCTGCACGATGTCCTGTGCCAGATCGCTGTCGGACAACATATTACGGGCACGGACATACAGTACTTTCCAATAACGGTTGTACACCGCTGTAAAAGCGTCCTGATCATCCAGTGTTATCTGGCTCCAAAGCTGATCATCCGTATATGTGCTGTAATCCGACATGAATCGCTACCTGTTGTTTGCGGGCCTACAAACAGGAAGTAACAAGGTGTATCCATTCTAGATGGTTGGTAAGGGCGAAGATAACTTTAGCAGCGAAATAATGCAAGTCCTTTTTAAAAAGGAAAGGGTGCAGCCACCTGGCTACACCCTTTTTTTTCACGGGATATGGTCAGTTTTATTACAGTTTTTCCAGCTCGTCTACCAGCTCCTGGGCCAGTTTCTGGATTTTGGATGTTTCTGCGTCGGCCAGCTTTCTGGCTTTGCGGGCGGCTACCAGGCCTTCCTCTTTTTTCTTCATGGTAAGGCATACCCATCCAAAAGTGCTCTGGATACTGTATTCCTCTGGTTCCAGCACAGCGGCCTTCTTAGCCATTTTATAAGCCTGTGGCAGGAATGCGGCGGTTTTAGGGTCCGCCTCGCGTTTGCCGTTGAGGCGGCGTGCCAGGAAGCTCAGTTTCTCAGCATCTGTTTTCAGGATGCCTTTCATGGCCCCGTCCGTCAATTTCACATATTCTTTGGCGTTACCCTGGTGCTGGTACCATTCGGCAGCCAGCATCACCGCCTGCTTCTGTCTTATTGGTGATTTGGACAGTTTGAAGTGCTGTAATCCTTCAAAGAAGCCTTTTTCATCGCCGGCGTAGATTTTAGGATACAGCGTGCTGGAGATAAGGCGGTCGGTCAGCGCATCGCGCTCTTCCTGACCGGCATAGGAGGTAAACTGCGCCTGATTGGCCAGGTAGTATTTACCCAGGCGGTCATCTCCGGAACGGGAGATATTTTTTATCACCTTCCATCCCAGTGGTGAATTCAGGTCGGCATCAGTGATTTTGGCGCTGATTTCTTCGGCGATTTTCTCCGCGGTGCGGCGGTCAGACCTGTTCACGGCGAGATAATAGTTCAACAGGAACGGTACACTTCTTTCGCCGGCATTATAGCGGGCGGAGAGAGACGACATGCTGCGGTCCGGGTCGGTGGCCATGTGGGCTTCTTCCAGAAACTCTTCCACAGACATGCGGGAACCGGTACGGTGCACTACTTCTCCTTTGCTGTTGATGAACAGGTAGGTAGGAAAGGACTGCACGTTGTACTTCTGCCGCAGCGCTATTCCTTCACCTTTTTCCATATCCAGCTTGGTATTGATGAAATGCTGATTGTAGTAGTTATATACTACCGGTACGTTGAACACATTTTTCTCCATCCATTTGCAGGGACTGCACCAGGAAGTGTAACAATCGAGGAATACCAGCTTGTTCTCTTTCGCAGCCTGGTCGAGGGAGGCCTGCCAGGCAGCGTTATTAAACGCGATTTCTTCCTGGGCCATGCCTTTCAGCGCTACCAGGAGGCAGAGCATTGATAAAATCTTTTTCATAAAAATGGTGTTTGCCCGGAGGAGTGGTTACCTCCGGGCCATATGAAAGTTAACGTTCGTATTGTGGGATGTTGGGGTTCATAGCCACCACCTTGGGCGGTACCGGGAACACATAACGTTTGTCGTTGGCGGGCAGCGTAAAGGTCTGTCCGTTATGCGTATGGGTAATGGTTTTAGCGAAACGGGCATCTTTGTTTAACCGTTTCAGGTCGGCCAGACGGCTGTATCCCATGAGGGCCAGTTCTCTTCTGCGTTCTTCCAGTACCAGGCGGAGCGCGGCTTCATTGTCGGCAGCCACCAATGGTTGATTGTTGCTGATACGGTTGTCGCGCAGGGTGTTGATCAGTTGCAGCGCCCTGTCTTTGCTGCCTGTGCGGGCTTCCGCTTCGGCGGCATTCAGGTACAACTCAGGAGTGCTCACGCCTAAATTAAAGTCAACGTAAGCGGCCCACAGTACGCGGCCCGGGAATAAAATTTTATTCGGGCCGAAAAGGGCTTCCCCATTGCAATAGAACAGGCTAAAACGTTTGTCTGTAGCGCCCGCCGGCAGATCTTTCTTAAATACATTGATCAGGTCCGGATTGGCATATACTTCTGTGAAAATGCTGGAAGAGCTGGGCGTTCCCCTGCGGAACCAAACCGTTTCCTTATTGAGATGGCCGTCCGGGAAAGCGGATTTATCTGCGGGGTTGTATACACGGCCCCAGGTGCCTTTCTGGACATCATAGGACGCATAGGTCATCAGCACATTATTCACCGCAAGGGCTTTGTTCGCATTTTCGAGGGCCGCTTTATAGTCTCCCATATACAGGTTCACGCGGCTCAACAAGCCATAGGCAGCGCTCTTCCCGGGTTTCAGGGTGTTGGGCACATTATCCTGCAGGTTAGGCAGTGCTTCTTCCAGGTCCTGTTTGATTTGTGCATATACAGCGGCCACGCTTTTCCTTTCATAAGGCTGGGTGATGTCTTCTGTCAATACCAGAGGAACGCCCAATGCGGCGGCAGCATTAGCAGGATCGTATTGTTCGGCATAGATATTTACCAGTGTCAGGTATTCAAATGCACGGGCTACCTGCGCCTGGGCGCGCAGTCGCTTTTTCTCCTGTTCGGTAGCATCTGTCACCTTCATCACATTATTGATGACGGTATTGCAAACATAGATATTGGCATAGGAAGGGTTCCACTGTGGGTCTTCACTATTCTGTTCAAAGATCTGTCCGGGTGAAAAATTATACAGGTTACGTTTATACACTGCGTAGAAGGAATAAGCCGCAGACTGGTTCACATCATTATCTTCCCCACCTTCCACATCATCTGTGATATAAGCGGGATAAGCTCCTACTGCAGCAGTAAGGCTGGTATTATTTATCAGTTTTTGATAATCGTCAAAATACTCAGGAATGGTATATCCTTTCGGTTTTATGTCCAGGTATTTGTTACAGGCAGGCAATGTCGCAAAAGAGGCGCCTGCCAGTAACAGAATGAATATTTTCTTCATGTTTGTTCCGTTTAGAAATTAACATTTACACCAATTGTATAGCTTGGAGGCACCAACAATCCTCTGGTGGCATTGATAATCGTTCCGTTCCACACTTCCGGGTCCAGGTTTTGTTTGTTGGCAGACCAGCGCCATGCATTCTGTACCTGGAAGCTCACGCGCGCACTTTGTATGTAAGCTTTTTTCAGCAGCGCTGACGGGAGGTTATAACTCAGAGTTACGTCACGCAGTTTGATATAGGATGCTTTGCTGATATGTTTGTCAGCGCCTTCCCACAGTACCGTGGTAGTAGTGGAAGCTCCGCTGAAATAAGCAGGTGCGAGGTCCGGATTCTGTTCATCACCTGGTTTTTTCCAGTAGTTCAGTGCCAGACGATCTATATTGGTGGTGTAGTTCAGCTCAGGAAACTTCGTCAGGTATGGCGCTACCGCGTCACGCATTACACTACCACCGTAGTAGATGAACATAAAGAAGAGATCAAAATTCTTATAGTGCAGGGTATTCTGCAAAGAAGCGGAATAAGGTGGTATGGTTGTTCCGCTGTACACCAGGTCCTCAACGGTTAAGTTCTGCGTGGACTTCACGATCTTTCCGTCTTTGGTATAAGCCTGTGGTCTTCCGGTGGCGTCCAGCCCAGCATAACGGATGCTGTATAATCCGTCCAGCGGAATTCCTTTCCTGCGCTGTGCTGCGTATACATATCCGTATACTGAGTTTTCAGAGACATCCAGCTTGGTCAACTCATTTTTGTTATAGTTGAAGTTAAAGGTGGTATTCCAGCTGAAATCACGGGTTTTAACATTCATGCTGGTCAGGGTGATATCTATACCACGGTTATACATGTTGCCATAGTTGACAATGTAAGAACTCCAGCCCAGGGTAGGATCTGCGGTCATGTTGCCCAACAGATCAGACGTATTTTTATTGTAGAATTCAACAGAGCCGGTCAGTCTGCCACCGAGCGTAGTGAAGTCGACGCCGATATTGGCCACCTTGGTTTTTTCCCAGCGCAATCCGGCATTAGGCGGACTGTACACATAGGCTTGTGATTCATTGGTCAGGTAGTTAGGGATATCATCCCTTGTGATCATGTAAGGGCCTGCGTCTTTGGGAATGTTGCCATTAATGCCGTAGGTAGCGCGTACCGCCAGGCGGTCGAGCCAGCTGATATCTTCGCCATCCGTCACTACATACATTAAACCCGCAGACCACATGGGTTTGTATTGGTACTTAGGATCTGTTCCGAACAGGTTGGATTGATCTATTCTGATGCTACCGGAGGCTGTCAGCCTGCGCTTATAAGTATAGGAAGCGTTACCGTAGAAGGACACGAACCTGTCTTCCAGGTCACGGAAGCCTCTTTCTCTGTCTTTGCTTCTGTTATCCAGTCGGAACTGACCGAAAAGCGACTGCATATTTTTCAGGTTCTGACTCAGGGCCAGTTCATCTATCGGTTTATAATTGAGGCTGTATTCATCATATCCGTATTTATAAACGTTGGTGGAAGTATTTCTTACCTGACGCCGCTCAGCGCCCACCAATGCCTGGATTTCATGATCATCACCCATCAGCTTATCGTAGTTCAGTTGCAACCGCAGCATATTCGTTGCCACGCTGGTCCTTGTTTCATTAAACTGACCACCCAGCGGCAGCAGGGATGTTGGGGAGGTGATAGGCGTAGCATCATTGAGCTGAGTCGTTACCCAATTGGCATTCTTGCGGTATAACTGCTGAATGGTGGTATCCATGCGTTCTGCCTGATAACGTACATCCAGCGTCAATCCGTTGATGATTTTGAAATTAGCGCCAATATTCAGGTTCAGGTAGTTGCCTTTTCTGGTATAACGTTGACGGCCAAGTTCTTCCAACGGACGATAGGTTTCGTCCTGCAGCCCCAGTCCTTTCAGACGGTCTATTTCATATTGGGACTTGCTCAGATACCATTGTGTGGGCTGCCCGTTCGGATCACGGAGCATATAGTAGGATGCTTTCCCGGTATTGTAATTTTTCATGCCCAGGAAGCCGTTGTCAAAATCTTCTTTGATGCTGCTTCCCAGAACGCCTACGTCTATCCGCATCCATTTGGTGAAATAGAAGCTATTGCGGAGGTTATATCCCACACGCTGCGACTGCTGTGCTTTCTCGTACGGATTGGTACCGAGATAGTTCACGGAGAGGTTATAGCGATATTTTTCGCTGCCACCGGAAATACCCAGCGTATGCTGGTTGGTCACCATCGTTTTGCGCAGTAATTCGTCCGTCATCTGATCATAGCGGTCACTGTTACGATATACGTCCAGCGCGCGCTGTAACTGCTCATCTGTAATTTTATTCCCCTTTCGTTCGTATAGCAACCGGTATACGTCATTCATGGCTTTACGGGGGTCGATGGCGCTATAGTCGCCGGAGCGATAGTTAAACATGTCGCGCTGAAAATCTACCAGTTCAGTGCTGGACATCAGGTTATTATAGCTTCTGCTGGGCAGTGGGGTAAACTTGATGGCGTTGTTATAAGTAACTCTCATCGCACCGGGTTTGCCTTGTTTGGTGGTCATTACGATCACACCGTTGGCGGCGCGGGCACCGTAGATAGAAGCCGCTGTTGCATCTTTCAGCACTGTCACAGTGGCGATATCAGCCGGATTGATCACCGCACTGTCCCCTTCAAAGGGCATCCCGTCAATTACGTACAGGGGAGCAGTCTGCGTGCCTAAGGTGGTCACCCCGCGGATCTGCATTTTGCCTTTATAGGACGTCATGCCTGCGGCCATCCCTTCGAGGCGGTCCAGTATGCCTGTCTGCATTTTACCGGCCATATCATCGGCGGTAATGGTGGAATAAGAGCCCGTAGCGCGTTCTTTGGAGATGGTCTGGTAACCGGTGCTCACCACGGAAATACCTGCCAGGCGGCTGGAGAGCTGTTCCAGTTTAATGTGTATGCTGGCATTTTTACCGACGGTCACTTCTTTGGTATTGAAGCCTACATAGCGGATTACCAATACATCACCGGGCTGGGCGTCGATATTAAAACGGCCATCCACATCGGAAATAGCGGAGCGGGTCGTTCCTTTGATCACCACAGAGGCGCCCGGCAATGCGGTACCGGAGCTATCGGTGATGGTACCGGTAACGGGTATCGCTGCTACTTTTTCAACGGTCAATGGCGCTGCGACAGCATGCTGGGCGCGTTTGATGATCACCACTTTGTCCACGATCGTGAAGGTGAGTGGCTGATCTTCAAAACACTGCTTCAGCGCGGCCGATAGCTGCACATTTTTCAGGTCAAGGTTTACCTTGTCCGTCTGTTGCAGGTCCTCTTTGGAATACAGGAAAGAATATCCTGTTTGTTGTTGCATCTCCCTAAAGACCCTGGTTAACGGAGCTTTCTTTAAAGAAAGCGTTACTGTCTGGGCAAAAGTGCCCGCACTCACATGCATAAAAGCAGCCAGCAGTAACATGACAGTCAGTTTCATAATCTTCCAGATTTTTCTCCGGGCAGGATGACTGCCGGAGTGCTCATTAGCTGGCGGGTACAGGGTACCACGCTGGGCTTGGAACCAAGCTCTTAAAATCATACATTTGATTTTGGGTGATGAATAAAATTTCTAAACAGGACTTTTTAATGTTGCCCACCGGCCAGGGATACTGCGAATATCTCTGGCCATTTTTTTGGGCGGATGTATTGATTGGTTTTTGCTTTAAGGTTTGACGATAATCTTGTTTCCCTCCACCACAAACGATACGCGGCCTGTCAGCTCCAGCATTTTCAACAACCGCGACACCGGTACATCACGGGGGATGGTACCCATAAAGTGGTGGGTAACGTTGCCCTGATATACCACCTCCGCACCATACCAGCGCGTTACCTGGCGCATCACGGTGTGGATGTCTGCATCGTTGAAATTGAACTGTCCGTCTTTCCAGGCGGTGATATCTTCTGTTTCTACAGTTTGAAGGGAAAATTGCCCGTTGGGCTGCAGCTGTGCCTGCTGACCAGGCTTCAGCATATACGACTGTCCGTCATTGTTCACGCGCACAGATCCTTCCAGCAGGGTGGTACGCACCCCTGTTTCGTCGGGGTAGGCATTGATATTGAAATGTGTGCCCAGCACAGACACTTCCATATCACGGACTTTTACTTTAAATGGTTGTTGCGGATTGTGGCTGACTTCGAGATAAGCCTCTCCTTTGAGCGCCACGATGCGGTCTTTGCCGGTAAACGCGGTAGGGAACGTAATAGAGGAGGCCGCATTCAGCCAAACACGGCTACCATCGGGTAAGGTGAGCCGGAACTGGCCGCCTGCCGGTGTGGAGAGGGTGTTATATACAACCTCCTGCGGCGCGCCGGATGGCTGATAACTCAGCTGGCCGCTGCCGGTACGGGTAATTTTGCTGTTGCCCTGTGGCGCGAGTGAATCGGTCGACACATCATCCAGCACCACGGTGGATCCGTTGGCCAGTGTCAGGATGGCTTTATTACCACCCGGTTTTATATCATTATGAAAAACGGATTTCTCCCTGACGGCCACAGAGGGCATTTGCTTACGGGGAAAGAGGGATATGCCTCCCACGGCTACCAGCGCCAGCACCGCGGCGGCAGCGGCATAGGTCCATCTGTGGGAGCGTTTCCGCGGCGCCCGGATTTTCTGCATGATACGGTCGTACATGACCTGTTGCAGCAAAGCCTCCGTTTCCGGTTCCATGCCGGTTTCACCGGAGGTTTCCAGCTGCTCGCAATAACGGTCTACCAGCGCCTGCTCGGCAGCTGTGGCGGTACCGTCCAGATAACGGTTGGCTAATTCGTGAAAGGTGTTTTTATCCATGCCTGATAGGTAGTACCAGAATGGAAACCTTACCCTACGGGTAAACGATCTTTTTTTGGGGAAATTTTAACATAAATGTAATCATCAAGTCTAACCGACTGATTTTAAAATATTAAGCGCGATTTGCGCTTAATATTTTTTACAACAATGGCCGGGGATCGAACACCACCCGGAGGGAACTGATTTTTTCGTTTTTCAACTGATACCAGCTGCATCCAAATACGGTTTTATCGCCCATGATATAATCACATAACACGCATACATCGTCTCCGTCTTCAAATATCTTATGAATCGTGTATTTCATTTTCATGCGGCCCATATCTTCCATGTATACGTCGGCGCCATCACGGGAGCCTAATACGCCCACAAATTTGAAATCGGGCGTCAGCAATGTACCGGCTGTGGCCATGTCTTCTTCGTTCAGCGCAGTCAGGAACTGCTGCACGGTTTTTCCTGCTTGTGTCATCGTCTTAATTTTTTTATCTCCACACAAAGGTCGGGCCACAGCAGGAATCTGTCCTGTGACGATCGTCACAAAGCGCAACGCTACCGCCTGCCACGGATACGGCTCAACGTTTCCCAACGATTATCCGCTGCAGTTAAACCGCAGCACTTCAGCGGGCCGCCATGCCTGTATCGCTCAATTTTAGCCCGGCATCATTCATTTACCATGTCGGGAACCAGGCTGATGGCCTCTATTTTTAACCCAAAAATGGGTAAACACCTCAAAATTTACTATCTTAATATACGACCAGGTGTCTAGCCGAAGACAATCGCTTTATTTTACCTTCTGTAGTTCTTAAACAAATTAGGGTTATGATGAACAACGAAGCAAAGAAACACCATGAATACATAAGAGTAAAGGGCAAATTTACCCTTGCGTGTAATCCTGTGATTTTCTCAAATGAAGAAATAGATTTGTTAGAAAAATATGGGTATTGGTTCGAGGCGTTGACAGAGGGAGTGCTTCTACCATTTAGTGTTGAGCAAGAACAATTTGTTGAAATGGCTCAAATGAGGAAAAAACCTGAAACTCGTTATGAAAAATTATGGTTTAAGTATCTCAAGAGGAAGGAAATTGAATTAAAAAAAGGAGCAGTGTTATATACCTCTCCACTGCTGAAGGAGGACACTTTTTATAACCGCAACATGGTAAGCACGCTGAGAAACACTATGTTTATAACAATGAAGGAAAGCCACAGGCAATAGCTATGGTCTTGCTGCACATTTTCAGGTATAAGCAAATTTGTTTACACTGCATAATCAATCTGAATTATATAAATATAACAATCAGTCCCTTTTCATTTACTCGATCCCCTCACCACCAACTCCGAAGGAATTACGATTCGTATATCCTTTGCCGTTAGCGGCTTCTTTTCCAGCATTTTCACCAGCACCTCCGCGGCGGCTTTGCCCATGTCAAAAGCCGGCTGCGTGATCGTCGTCAGCGACGGTTCCAGAATGGTAGCGATCTCCAGATTGGAAAAGCAGGCCAGCTTAACGTCTGCGGGCATACGCAGTTGCAGTTGCCGGCATACCTGATATACGGTGGTGGTCAGTTTCTCCACGGAAGCGACTATGCCATCCGGCCGGTGGGTGCGCTGCAACAGCTTTTTCACCAGTTGAAAATTACGGGCGCCGTCTGTGGTGCAGGTAAGTATATTCCGCTGATGTACCGTTATCTGATGATCACCTAACGCCTGCACGTAGCCGGCCATCCGCTGGCGGCAGATAGACAGACTGTCGGAGATCCCGAGATAAGCTATTTCCCGGCATCCCTGCGCTACCAGGTGGGCGGTGGCTTTATAGGCACTTTCGGCGTCATCTGTCACGATCTTAGGCGCCGACAGCGTTTCCAGTACCCGGTCAAAAAATACGACCGGCACATCCTTATCGATCAGCGCCTGCACATGTGCGGTATCGGTAGTTTCCCGTGATACCGACAACAGCACCCCGTCGACCCGGCCACTCTGAAAATCTTTTAATATGGCCGCTTCTCCGGCATAACTCTCATGCGTCAGATAGATGATGACATGGTACCCTTTGGCCTTCACCGCTGCCTCTATTCCGTTGATAGCGATTGAAAAAAAGCTGTCGGCCACCTCCGGCAGCACCACTGCAATATTCCTGCTCCTCCGGCCACGCAGGCTGCTGGCGTACGCATTGGGAATATAGTTCCACTCGGCAGCCAACGCGCGCACCCTTTCTTTGGTGGCGGCACTGATCTCATAACTGTCCCGCAACGCCTTGGAAACCGTCGATAACGAAAGATTCAACTCCCGGGCCAGCGCCCTGATGTTTACGTTTTTCATGGTCAATAAATCTACGAAACCGGTTTCGTAAATAAAACTCCCCGCCCATACCAATAATCCTGTCAAAATAGCCGAAATTTAAGTCAGCCATAAAACAGCTTGCCATGGATAATAAAAAGCCTTCCTTCACCGAACAAGAAGTGAATCCTTTAACAAGCCTCGACCAGTGGGAAGATGCCGTATTAGAAAGGTATCCCACTCCCGAAAGCATCGCCACCTCCAAATCCGTGGATGAATACCGGAACTACGACACCCCGGAAAGAGATACCGTCCGCGAATTCTATCGTCTCAATCATACCTATCAGACTTATGATTTTGTGCAACAGAAAAGAGCCGATTTCCTGCAATTCAACAAAAGGGAAATGCCGGTTTGGGATGCTTTCAACTTCCTGAACGAACTGGTAGATGATTCCGATCCGGATACCGATCTGGACCAGTTCCAGCACCTGCTGCAGACATCGGAAGCCATCCGTAATGATGGCCACCCCGACTGGATGGTGCTCACGGGCCTCATGCACGATATGGGCAAAGTGCTCTGCCTCTTCGGAGAACCGCAATGGGCCGTTGTTGGCGACACCTTCCCTGTAGGCGCTCCCTATTCTGATAAAGTCGTTTATCCGGAATATTTCCGTAATAATCCGGACTATCAAAACACCACGTACCAGGAAGGTACCGGCGTTTATACGCGGGGCTGCGGCCTGCGCAATGTGCACATGTCCTGGGGCCACGATGAATACGTGTACCAGATGATGAAAAACCATCTGCCGGAATCCGGCCTGTACATGCTGCGCTACCACTCTTTCTATGCCTGGCACCGAGAAGGCGCCTACGATTATCTGCTCGATGATCACGACCGCGAAATGCTCAAATGGGTGAAACTCTTCAACCCATATGACCTGTATTCCAAAAATCCGGTACCGCCGGACTGGAATCAACTTCGTCCCTATTACGAAGATCTCGTGGCGAAGTATCTCCCTGCCACCCTCAAATTCTGACTATTCTGAAAAACCTCCGTTTGTTGCTGCATATCAACAGGATCCCCCTTTTTGGGGGATCGCAGCAATTAATGTAACTTATCAACCAACTTTATAAATTCCACACATCCACCACATGAATAAGCTGCAACAAGCGGATTACATCGTTTTTTTCATCTACTTCATTGCTATCGCCACTTACGGGTACTACGTCTATCACCGTAAAAAATCAACGGCCGCCAACTCCAAAGACTTTTTCCTGGCGGAAGGCTCTCTCACCTGGTGGGCCATCGGCGCCTCCCTGATCGCGTCCAATATATCAGCAGAACACTTCATCGGTATGTCCGGCTCCGGCTTCGCCCTCGGACTGGCCATCTCCACCTATGAATGGATGGCTGCTGCCACCCTTATCATCGTGGCAGTGTTCTTCATTCCGCTGTACCTGAAAAATAAGATATATACCATGCCTCAATTTCTGGCCAAGCGGTACAACGACAAAGTGAGTACCGTTATGGCTGTTTTCTGGCTGCTGGTGTATGTGTTCGTTAACCTCACTTCCATTATTTACCTCGGTGCGCTGGCCATCGCCTCTATCTCCACCATTCCTTTTGAATGGTGCATTGCAGGGCTTTGTGTCTTCTCAGTGATTGTAACGCTCGGCGGCATGAAAGTGATCGGTTATACCGATGTGGTACAGGTGGCCGTGCTGATCATTGGCGGACTGGTAACCACTTATCTGGCACTTACTTTATTATCCGAGAAGTTCGGTTATGGCAGCCATATCCTGAAAGGCTTGTCGGTATTGCGTAAGGAGGCCCCGTCACATTTCCATATGATCTTCCATAGCGACCATCCCTATTACAAAGATCTTCCCGGGCTGTCGGTATTGATAGGCGGTATGTGGATCAACAACCTCGCGTACTGGGGATGTAACCAATACATCACACAACGGGCGCTGGGCGCTAATTTACAGACCGCGCGCAAAGGCATTTTATTTGCCGCCTTCCTTAAACTGCTGGTGCCGGTCATCGCGGTGCTGCCCGGCATCGTGATGTTTGTGCTGCATAAAAACGGGATGTTCCAACAGGAGATGACCGATGCGGCCGGCGTCATTAAACCGGACCATGCCTATCCCACGCTCATGAACCTGTTGCCTCCCGGCCTGAAAGGCGTTGCCTTCGCGGCGCTGACAGCCGCCATCGTAGCGTCTCTTGCCGGTAAAGCCAACAGTATCTCCACGATCTTCTCGCTGGATATCTACCAGAAATATTTTAACCGCGAAGCCAGTGAAAAAAAGCTGGTGAGCGTAGGGCGCTGGGCAGTGATCATCGCGATGTTGCTGGCGGCCATCGTTACGCCATCGCTGCGGTCGCTGGACCAGGCATATCAGTTCATTCAGGAATACGTCGGCTTTATCTCTCCCGGTGTGTTGGCTATTTTCCTGCTCGGCTTCTTCTGGAAGCGGACTACTGCCGGCGCTGCGCTCACCGGCGCGCTGCTCACCATTCCCATCTCCACGGTGCTGAAATTCCTGCCGGTATGGACAAACGGAGCCTTCCCGGATTACCCGTTCCTCGACAGGATGTCCATCACTTTTGTGCTGATCGTTATCCTGATGATCATCATCAGTATCAGCCGCCCCACGAAAGAAGCCACACAGCATGCACTGGAAATAGATAAGTCCATGTTCCGCACCACGCCCGGCTTCATCGCAGGCTCCATTATCATCATCGGTATTCTGACAGCGTTATATACGGTTTTCTGGTAACCCTGATTCTGCCCGCTGCCGGATCACCTGCAGAATATTGTGCTGGATATCTTTCATGATCCAGGATGCCCACCAGCTGGCATAAAAATTAAAGGTGGTATTTAACTTAAAATGGCTGTAAAGATGTAACCGGTAATTCCCGTTGGACAATGGTTCCAGCTCATAGGTCCCGTCCAGCACATCAAAATACTGTCCGCCAATCACCACATGTTCATCCATGGTAGTGGAGGGGATATTGTAAGGGTCTGCATGAATGGTAAAGCTCATACTACGCTGATGGCTATACGCTGTTACCTTTTCATCGAACACCAGGCCTTTATCAAAGATCGCTTTGCGAAAAGCGCCTACTCCTTCGTAATTCAGCTCTGCTTTGATAGGGCGGGGGAAGCCCAGCAAGCGGGTAAACCAGCCTTTGTCCTGCGTGGCAGCGATTTCACCCACACGGGTAACGTTCTTCCAGATATTTTCTTTGCTGCTATGGATATCGATATAAGTATACGCTTTGTATTGTCCGGGTATGCTGCCTATCATCCTTTCTATAGGAGAAACGACCAGCGGAAGAAGCGCGATCAGAGAAACGTATATCCGTTCCTGTTTACGCTTATCTCTTAATTTAATACGGCCGGCGGCAGCACCGCCCGCAGAAGCAGCCACCAGGAAAATCGGTAAAATCATCAGCCAGCATGCCCACCCTTCCAGGGCAAATATCAATGTAAATACCAGGAAAATACCGATCGGCACCCACGGCATCATAATGCGGTATGCTCTGTTCTCCACTTTCTCGCGCGGAGAAAGATGAATCACCAGCGCGCCCATGGCAAAAGGGATTCCAATGAGAAAAGACAGCCCCATTATGCTAAACAATGTAGCGCCGTCATCGTGGAATACCGCGTACATGACGAAGGCAAAAGCCAGGGGAATGATAATGATAGCGGGCAACAACTTCCGGAAAGTGGTACGGGATGGCATAGCATGTAGGATTTTGATCCCTCAAATATACCCCTTCCTGTTAGTATTTCATCTGCCAGTCGAGTTTATAGCGGTATAGCCAGTCGAAGTTCTTAGGAGCAAACAGCGGAACGAAAATCGCCATCATCCAGTCCCTGACCTTAGCCTGCCAGGGGCGGAGTATATTTTTGGATTTACCTCTTCTTCTTCCTTCGGCCACAATCTTCTCTACTCTTGGCTTACGGTCCGTTTCAAATTTCCGGAAAGCGGCGGCATAAGAGCCTACGCCGGCGTCCCGCAGCAGCATTCCCAGGTACATCGCGTCTTCCAGGGCCATGGAGGCGCCCTGACCGGCACTGGGGTTCACCGCATGGGCCGCATCACCGATCAGCAACACCCGGTCTTTATGCCAGGAAGCCAGCGAAGCGATATCAGACACGTTCACCTTCAACACCTTTTCCGTTTGAGCTATCAGGGCAGGTATGGGAGCATGATAACTTTTATAACGGTTTTCCATCAACGTTTTTACCTCCTCTACGGTGGTAGAATCCAGCTCTTCTCTGGTAAAAGGCACGTCCGACGGCAGGTTGGACCACCACATGGCCATCCCGTTGCCGGCAGCGCAGTAGCCAAAGAATCCATCATTGCCGAAAGTAAAATTGAGGCTGTTGATTTCGCGTGTAGTCATTTCCGGTAAGGCAGACAAAGGAGCAAATCCGCCATAGTTTTTCATACCGGTGAAAGCCGGTGCGGGCGCTTCCGGGAATAGCAGCTGGCGGGTAGCGGAATGAACACCATCGGCGCCAATCAGCACGTCGCCTGTGGCCCGTGTGCCATCTGTAAATACAGCGGTGACACCGTCTTCATGTTGACGGATATCGCAAAGTCTTTTTTGATATTGTACGGTAAGTCCCTGTTCCTTCAGTTCCTGTAATAAGATATCGTACAAGGCAGCGCGGGAGAGGCTCACACCCCGCTGACCGTACTTTTCCACAGAGCCGTTCGGCAAATTGGCGATCACCTTGCCTTTGCCATTGCGCATGCAAAACTCTTCCGACACCGCTCCGGCAGCTGTTACCCGTTCCGCCAGCCCCAGGGCATCCAGTACGTTCATGCCATTGGGCGCAATATTAAAACCTGCGCCGATAGTGGCTTTATAACCGTATGCCTCATAGATGCTGCAGGATATGCCGGCCTTATGGAGGAACAGCGCCAATGACAGACCACTGATTCCGCCACCGGCTATCAATACATGAAAAGATGTTGGGAGCTGTGTCATAAAAAGGGTTTAATACCACAAAATTGTAACACAGCGCCCGGGGAATCAACCATCACTAGGTAAACGGAGGGCTGGTTCCGGTGAAAGCCCTTTTTTTGCCGGTTATTAATTGGCTTCTGCCACCTTTTTGATTTCGGTGAGGATAGCAGCCCAGCCACCGGCATCCATGGCCTCTTTGTATCTCCGGTCGCCTTCCGCTACGGTGGAATAATCGCCCTGCGTAACTACCAGCAACGTTTGTCCATCGCGGGGCGTCAGCTGGTAAGTCACTTTCAGGTAGTTTTCGGAAGTATCGTCGATATTGGAATTAGGATCGATAGTGGTATAAACCAGCCTTTCGTTGGGGATGATCTCTTCGATGGTCCCTTTTACAGCGATCAGCTCTTTGCCTTCATGTTCCATTTTCCAGAGGAGCTCGCTGCCCTGTTTCCAGTCTGACACCGTTTCGCAGTTAAACATGTACTGTCTGGTTTTGGCAGGATTGATCAGGGTATCCCATACCACAGCGGCCGGTGCGTTGATGGTGATGTCGTTTCTCACGATTAATGCTTGTCCCATACGATAGTTTTTTACAGGTAGATAAATATTTTGCTCTTGTGATACGTCACAAAAGTAAAATAAAGGCGATTCGGCGGATTGCGTATTACGGATTATTTCTAACCGAAAAAGGAGTGAAGCCGAATTTCTTTTTAAAGGCGTTATTGAAATGCTGCGGGGTGGCATAGCCCAGTTCAGCGGCTATTTCGGCAGCCGATTTACCGGTGTCGCGCAGGTATTGGTGGGCCAGTTGCAGCCGCTGATCGGTGAGGTAACCGAAAACGGTATTGTTGAATTTCTCTTTGAAACCACGCTTCAGTTTGTATTCGTTGAGCCCTACCGTCCGGGCAATTTCTGTGAGGCTGGGCGGGGAGTCCAGTCTTGTATTGAGCAGGTCGCGTACCGCAATGATTTTTTCGGTGTCCTGTTTGCTTTTCAGGTAGATAGCCTGCCGTTGATCGGCAGCAGTGCAGGATTCGGCCGACAATACCAGCAATTCCAGGCTTTTGGACAGCAGGAAAAGCCGCTGGAAATCACCGGCGTATTTGCTGAACCGGATTTGGGATATGACCTGCTCCATCTGCGCATCGAGGGCGCCCCAGGTCTCGGTAAAAATCACGGGCTGGCCGGCAGCTACCTTATCCGCGAAACGTTTGAGCTGATCGCTGGCATGTTGGGTAAAGCTCAGGAATTTCTCCCGCGGGAACTGCACGCCAAAGATCTCCAGTTCCAGCGTTTTGTTTTCCACCACCATATCAAAGGGGTGGGAGTACATGAAGTTATGATGACCGCCTATCAGGTCGTAGGTTTTGCCCAGCTGCTGGTAACTGAAAAGGTAATCTCCCCGCAGGCCGAAATGCAGCCGCACCACGTCGTTGTCACTATGTGCCGGAGAGGCGAATAGTTCCCGGAATGATGACAGTCCGTGCCCGATGAGGATATCATCGCACATCCAGCGTGTCATGGTCATGGTGCCGTTAGGGTAGGTGATTACTTGTTTATCTTCCATAGTCCACGTTGCAGGCTCACTGCAGTGGTATAAAGGTAGGTAGTTCACGCAAAGGCGCAAAGCAGCAAAGAGCGCAAAGATTTTTAAGATTAATAAGAAAACAAAGGCGCGAAGATCACATTTGATCTCCGTGACTTTGCTTTTTCTATTCGCTTATATCACACTTTGCGCTCTTTGCTGCTTTGCTGCTTTGCGCCTTTGCGTGACTACATGGGCCAGGGGTTCTGGTACACGGAGTTATTGAGCTTCAGCTCCCGGGCAGAAAGCGACAGTTGTATCTGCAGGGGCTGATCGTTGGCAGCATTGAACTGTTCGGTATAACCTACGCAATAGGCGTCGGTAAACCGCAGTTCCTTCAGCCTGGACATAGAGTCGCGGCGGAAGAAAATGATACTGCCGTTTTTGGTTTGTGTATTGGAGATCATCCAGTCAAAAAGATGGGTTTCGCCGGCAGATTCCACTTTCAGATTAATACTGCCTCCTTTGGGGCGCGCTGCAGGCTTTCCATTGTGGTCGGTGTGTTGACTGAAGGTAAAATCGCACTCCAGTACGTTTAACTCTTCTCCGTCGATGTTGAGAACTGCTTTAAAAGACATAAATAATCGGTTAACAAGTCTGCTGCAAAACAGGCAGACAGGGAAAAAATATGGTATACAGCACTGAAAATACAGATTTATCCGTATATGGCGCACATTCCCGGCTTTAATTTTTCGGGATTTTCCGGGAAATGGCTTCCCCGTCAGATCAGATCGAAAGCCTGGGCAAAACTGGTTAGATCGTAGCCCGACTGGGCGCCGATTTTGCTTTTGATGTTCCGTCGGTGGGTGACGGCCGTTTTCTCGGAAATATGTACCTTTTCGGCTATTTCGCTGGCACTGAAGCCAAGGGCCATCAACCGGAGTATTTCCTTCTCCCGTTTGGTCAGCGCGGCAAAAATATGCTGGTTGCGGCGCAGGAAATTGTTTTCCTCCAACAGCCTGTTCACCTTACTGGTCACATGATGCAGCGGATCAATCGGGATGGCGCAGGTAATCACGTGCGTAGGCACCCCAAGGGCGTTCCGCATAAATACCCGGGTAGTGCCCAGATGCCAGGACCAGTCCAGATGACGGGCCAGCCTCACCTGCTGAAAGAAGGTAATGGCCATGTCCTTTTCAGCTGATGCGGTAAGCATAGCGGTAACCTTGGGCAGATAATCAGCCACATCATGCGGATTAAAATAAGTGTCATAATAACTGTGGCCCATGGCCCGAAGGTCCTCCATGGAAACGTCCAGCTGTTGCCGCCCGTTTTCAGACATATATTCCACATAGTCCTCCTCCACATTCATCACAATAAATACTGCCGGCAGTTCTCGCTCAATGGCCTGAAGGGCCTGTAGCTTTTCTTCAAGACTGGCAGCCTCAGATAATACGGTATACGTACTCATGTCCTGCTATATAGTGTATAGGATAAACCGTAAAATGTCGTAGGTTTTTAATGCTCTCTGATAACAAATGTATATAAAAAACGGATAAGGGTCCCCTTCCTGTAGAAGATGACCCTTTTTTGGGGGTAAAAATATGATGACCGTTGGAACAGTATTAGCTTTGTGTGACAGTTAAACAGATGGCAGTGAAACATCTGTGAATACAAAGGTAAGTGAAGGAAAGGATTGCAGAAATACCTAGTAGTGAGTATTTTTAACAACTGATAACTTATTTCACTGATATCACACATGAAAAAAACAATCGTTTGTTTCGAGGAGTCTGTCCTCCACAAGTCAAAACTGGATAGCGTTTCCAAAGAACTCATGTGGAACACGGCACAAATTCTCTTGGTCAAACAGGGTGACCATCTACTACAGGCAGGACATACCTGTCAGCATATCTGGCTCATGGAAAAAGGCGCCTGCCGCGCGTTCTATGACCATCATACCCGGGAAGTCAACACCGCTTTTTTCTTTGAAAACGACTTTATCACTAACATGAAAAGTCTGCGTAACAATGAACCGTCCGCTTATCATATCGCTACCACAGAGCGTTCCGTGTTGCTTCGCTGGCATAAGGACACCTTCGCGTCACTCTATCAGTCACCCGCCATCACCGCCTTTGGCCGCGAACGCCTGGAATTACTGGCGATTGCCGGCGAAACACATGCCGACTGGCTGAAGACGCACTCCCCTGAAGAGCGCTACCAGTACATCCTGACGCATCATCCTGAACTGGTACAACGTGTATCTCTTACACAACTCAGTTCCTATATCGGCATCTCCCGCGAAACGCTCAGCCGCATCCGCCGCCGCGTTTTGTGACGTTTGACACAATGGGCATCGCCGGCCTGCCGGTAACTTTGTGGCTCATCAATAGCCATCATATGCATCTCTCCGCACAAAAAGACCTGATCATCCGCTTCATCGAAGAGGTATGGAACAACGGCAACACCAGCAGCCTCAATACTTTCCTCCATCCTGCCTATAAAGATCACTCGCTGCCGGCCGGCCTGCCCGCTGACGCCAGCGGATTGCAGCAGTGGGTGACCATGGTCCATGAGTCGTTTCAACCACAAACCGTCATTGAGGAACACCTCGCCGAACCCGGTCACTGCATGGTCCGCATCTCCATGCATATGAAACATATCGGTTTATGGCGAGGCATCCCCGCAACAGGCCTCACCGCTGTCACCAGCGGCTTCCGCTCCTTTGCCATCAAAGACGACCGGATTATCGAACACCGGGCACAGATAGATGGTAACACCCTGGAACAACAGCTGCGCGCTGCCGGTGATATTATCGGCTGCCAGCCTAAAACAGCGGTCAACAGATAACATCTCCCATAGGCGACACCGTTAGTAAGCTTTAGTCAGATCACCCGACATTTGTCGATAGCCTGTTTGTGCGCAATAGTTTTCCTGCCGCGCAAACAGGCTATGTTGTTGGCAAACAGTCATCACGGAAATACGTGGAATATAAAATGCAACCGGTCCTCCGCCGCTGGCAAACATAACGTGGCTACTATCTTCCCTAAAAATCATTTTTATTTCAATAAGTATATAATACTTTATTATCTATTCGTTATACTTTGATAATCTTTTTCATTAATATATCCGGACAAATTCCCACGACAGCCGTAGTTAAAATCAGCTATTATCGTTAATATTACATACCAGGTTCCGCGTTACTTTTTATTACAGGAACAATAAAAAAATGATGCTTTTTTATCCCTGTTGATGTTACAGGCAGAAAATCAACACATTCCACGTTCACCAAAATATGGTACATGAAAAGCAAACTACTACGCGAGATCACCCCTCTAACGCAAAGCGATTGTTTTACCCTCTTCTCCCGGGAGAAGACAGCTTTCGATTTTCCACTACACTACCATGAAGAATTTGAGCTCAACTTTATCCAGCACGCACCCGGCGCCCGGCGCATCATTGGCGATCACATCGAAGACATTGAAGACCTCGAACTGGTACTGGTAGGGCCCAATCTGCAACATGGCTGGTTTACCCACAAACACCAGGGCGGCGTCATTAAGGAAATCACCATTCAGTTCCACCGCGATCTGTTCGATGAAAAATTCCTGCAACGCAACCAGATGAGTTTCATCAAAAACATGTTTGAACGATCGGTCAGAGGCATCCTGTTTTCCGCTGATACCACGCGGCAGATCATGCCCCGGCTGGTACACCTGCCACAAAAACAAGGCTTCGATTCTGTTTTGGAACTAATGTCTGTCCTCCACGACCTGTCTACCAGCCGGAACATGCGCATCCTCTCAGATGCCAGCTTCAGCAACCTGGAAACATTTTCGTATAACAGTCGCCGTGTGCAAAAAGTCATGCACTACCTCAACCACAACTTCGACAAGAATATCTCCCTGCACGAAGCCGCTAAGCTGGCAGCAATGACAGACGTGGCTTTTAGCCGTTTCTTTAAAGCAAGGATCGGTAAAACGTTTGTGGACACACTGATAGAAATAAGGCTGGGGCATGCCTCCCGGATGCTGATAGAAACCACGCATACCGTTAATGAAATCGCTTATAAATGCGGGTTTAATAACATTTCCAATTTCAACCGCATCTTCAAAAAGAAAAAAGACTGTACGCCCAAAGAGTTCCGGATGGCATACACCGCCTCCGGAACAAGGACTTTTGTATAATATAACTGCAACGGATATACGTAATCATATTACGCACTGATGGCCAGTTGTTTGTCTACAACAGACAACAGCTCGTCCACGGAGAACTTTTGTTCCAGATAAACATCCGCAAAGCTATAGGTAATTTCCAGGGAAGGCGTGATCAGATAAACTGCCGGAACAGGCACGTCCGCATTTACACCGGCAACACGGCCCCAGATAGGATCGGATTCCTTGTAAATACCGGCCTTCCGGGCTATACGATGCTGTGCATCCCTGGCTACATCAAAAGGTAACGGCTCGCGGTTGAATTCAGTGAAGTGCTTTTTGCCCTCGCTGGACAATACCAGCAAACGCGCTCCGGCAGCTTCTATGGCAGCATGTTTCTCAATTAGTTCAGCAATCAGTGCATCCCCGTAACCATTCCAGTTAACGGAATAAAAAGCCACGATCAACGGCTGCGCTGTCAGTAAATGCAAAGAAGTAACGCCCACGGCATCTTTCAGCAAAGCCCCCTTGTTGATCACATTTTCTTCTTCCAGATAAAAGTCCTGGAAAAACTGTCCCGCTGTTAACGGACGGATACGCTCCCGGTTCTTCACCGGACTGGGAAACTGATCGGCTATCGGGGCTGGCAGGTAATCTGCGTAACGGTGTAAGGTAGACATGTTCGCTGTTTTTTTAATGGCTGATAAAATGTCCGTTGCAGGGGGTTTTATCACGCTTTGGTTTATAATGATACAAAGATAGGGGAAAAAATATATTATCCTACTAATTCTATAGACTATATGTATTTAAAAACACAACAGATTGGTTTTTAATAAATTGTAAGGTAATATTTTTTTCGGGAGATGATCAGAAGGGAGATGATAAAGCAGAAAAGGACTGACCATGGAGACGACCAACGCGAAACTTACCAAAGGACGCCGGGGAGCAATCGGCAGGAGATAACCAGACAAACATCGATCAACGAAAAAAAATAACGGCACCGTACCGGCCACGAATGCGATGACAGTTCGTCAAAGGTTTCCTGCAGATGGTCAAAACGCACCCCTCCAAAACGCCCGCAGGGCTTAGGTTTGCGCAAAACACGATTCAGATGCAAATTAAAACCTGCCGACTGGCTTACCTCGATTGGCTCAGGGTGGTGGCCATTCTGGGCATTTTCCTGTTCACCGCGGCACGGCCGTTTACCCGCCCCGCTACCAGCGCGGCGCCGGACCAGATAAACTATATGCTCAACAGCAGCTGCATTCCGCTGCTGTTCTTCCTCTCCGGGGCTACCTCCCTGCACATGGCACTGAAACGCAACAACGCTAAAATGACATTGCTCTGGATACGCCGGCTACTGGCCCCATTGCTGACCAGCCTGTTCGGACTGCTCCCGCTGCTGATCTGGCTGAGCCAATGGGAAAGCGGTAACCCCGGAACATACTGGTCTTACTACCGCACGGCGGTCGGGCTGGCGCTCCACCCGGGCAACTGGTATCATCTCTGGGTCATCGTATGCCTCACCATTTACATGGTAATGATGATTCCTCTTTTCCGCTGGCTCCGTACCGCTTCGGCCCGCAGGTTTCAACAATCGCTGCTGTGGTTCGTTCCCGGCCGGCGGATATTCCTGCTGCTGCTGCCCGTGGCGGCAGTATTCATCATCGGCTTGCTGCTGGGCTTCCCAGGGCCCCTCCTCGTATTCCTGTACTGGTGGATGCTGCTGGTCCTCGGCTTCTTTTGTATGCTGCAACCCGAACTAATGGACAGCCTCGAACATAACCGCCGCTACTCCCTGATATTGCTGCTGATGACCGTTTCCTTCGTCGTTGCCGGACAAAACTATCACGTCAGCCCACTGGTGGCGATGTTGACAGAACCCGTTCATGCCGGCCTCTGGGTGTTCTGCCTCACAGGCTATGGCAAAAAATATCTTCACCAGGAACATCGCCTGCGGAACTATGCCAATCTCTTTATCTGGCCTTTTTACCTCCTGCAACAGCCCCTCGTCATCATCATCGCGGGCTTTGTCGCAAACTGGCAATACCCTCCGCTACTGGAATACATTTTCGTGATGCTCAGTACCTGGCTTTTTGGCATCCTCCTTTTTAACCTGCTGATCAAACCCTTCGTGATCACCCGCTTTTTCTTTGGCGTAAAACCCGCTACACCGCCAGTTACCACCGGCAAAGTGGTGAAAGTGCAAATGCCCCAGTCCGAGTTTTTTTACTAACTTGATTCCGATGGAACAGTTCTGGCGCAAATACATTTTCCCGGTTTTATATGCCTTCGTTATTTATGTCAGCATGCGCCTGATCAATGCGGTACTGACCGGTTTCCGCTTCTGGGAACGGCCGTTGCTGGAAACAACGATCGAATGCCTGCTGCTGTCAACAGGATACATTTATGCCTGGATGCTAAACTATCTGTTACAGTATTACCAGCAACAGCCTAAGCCCGGCCCCGTAATCAGGGAATACCTGGTAGTATCCGCCGTGATCATCGTCTTTACCGACGGGATCATCCTGCCCATCCAGCATTTCACCGGAGAGCGGGGATGTCAGCTATATGATGTGATCAATCTTACCCTGATACCTACTTTGTTTTATCTGCTGTATTATGTGATCAAACGCGCCAACGCCTCCCTGCGGAAAAGTTATGAGCAGCAACTGCTACTGGAGAAAATCAGCAACGACCAGCTACAGACAGAGCTGCGCTTCCTGAAAGCCCAGTTCCATCCGCATTTCCTGTTCAACGCCCTCAATACCGTCTACTTCCAGATGGACGAAAGCGTGGGCACCGCCAAACATACCGTGGAAAAACTGTCGGAGCTGCTGCGCTACCAGCTGTACGACCATCAGCAGACCGTGGCCGTGGGGAAAGAACTGCAATACCTGCAATCCTATATCGATCTGCAACGGAGCCGCATGAACGAACATCTCCGGCTGACATTGGAAATTGACCACCAGCTGAACAAACAAAGCGTATACCCGTTATTGTTATTACCACTGGTGGAAAACGCATTTAAATATGCCGGCGGCGAATACTGGATCAATATCTCCGCCAACCTGCAAAGCGGATGGCTGGTGTTCCATGTCAGCAATGCCATCCCCCTCATCGAAATGAAACAGAAAAAAGGCGGCATAGGACTGGAAAACCTGCGCCGCCGCCTTGCCCTGCTTTATCCGGGCAAACATGAACTGGCCATCTGCAATAGCCGCGAGCACTATTCGGCAGACCTAAAAATCGCATTATGAAGATCAGCTGCATTATCACCGACGATGAACCTGTAGCCCGTAAAGGACTGGCCGGATATGTGGAAAAAATAGACTTCCTCTCCCTGGCAGGCGTCTGCGAAGATGCGTTGTCGCTCAATAATCTCCTCCGGCAACAGCCGGCAGATCTGCTCTTCCTCGATATCGAAATGCCCTACATCAACGGGGTGGAACTGCTGGAAAGCCTTCCCCATCCGCCCAAAGTGATCTTTACGACCGCCTACGAACAATACGCGCTCAAAGGCTTTGAACTCGATGCTATCGACTACCTCATGAAACCGATCTCCTTTGAGCGTTTCCTGAAGGCCGCTAACCGCGCCCGGGAGGTATTTACGCCGGCAATGCCCGCCCCCGTGGCAGAAAGGGACATCTATATCAAAACCGGGGAAAAATTGGTGCGTGTACTGCTGGAAGACATTATCTTTATAGAGGCCATGGAAAACTACGTGTATATCCATACCACGCACGGACGGTACCTTACCCATTCTACCCTGAAAGCAATAGTGGAAAACGTAACCGGTCCGGAATTTGTTCAGACGCACAAATCGTATATCATCAACACCCGGAAAATCACCAGTATCGAGGGCAACCGGATCATCATGGGACAGGCTTCCGTACCGGTTTCCCGGGGACTGAAAGACAGTGTGATGAATACCATTCTAAAGGATAAATTGCTGAAGAAATAAATCAGTATCGAGGTTATTTCAAATATCAAAATATCCAAATAACAAAATACCCAAATGATATATGCTGCTGAAACACCGCCTCTCCTTCGCCCAGATCTTTACCTTCACCTGGAAGGTAGACCTGATGCTGCTGCTCTGTTGTACCGTTGTATTTTTTGTAGATAAATACTGGCTCTCTGCCCATATAGCCATCCCCGTGGCGGTATCGGCCGTACTGGGTACCGCCATCGCCTTTTTTATCGGCTTTAATAACAATCAGGCTTATGACCGCTGGTGGGAGGCCCGCATGATCTGGGGGGCGCTCGTCAACGACTCCCGCTCCTGGGCCAGAAACCTGCTCCACTACACGCAGACAGACGGTGACCAGGAAAAACAGACCTTCGTCCGCCACATGATCTACCGCCACCTTTCCTTTGTATACGCCCTGAAAACGAACCTCCGAAAACTCCCCGACGATTACTACACCCGCTACCTCACCAAAGAAGAAATCGACTACGTTCAGCAACACCAGAATATTCCCAACGCCCTGCTCAATCTCCAGTCGGCCGACCTGCAGCAGCTCCGGCAATCCGGCGTGGTAGACGGCTTCGCCTTCCTGGAGCTCAACCAGATGCTGGTCAACCATTGCGATCAGATGGGCAAGTCGGAACGCATCAAAAATACCGTCTTCCCACCCAGCTACGTTTACTTCACCCGGCTGTTCATCTGGTTCTACGTGATCATGAACACCCTGATGATGACAGAGTCCATCGGCGCCTGGTCCATCCTCTTCGGATGGGTGTTTGGCTTCGTTTTCCATGTCACCCATCTCAATGGCATCACCCTCATGAACCCGTTCGAATACCACCCCCTGGGCATTCCGCTGGATAGCATCTCCCGCACCATCGAAATCAACCTGATAGAACTGATGGGCGAAGAACCGGTGCCCCAACCCGTAAAACCCAAGGCTGACGGGCTATATATTATGTAAAAATTTCAAATCAGGAATTAGGAATGACGAATTGGGGGTCCTTACGGGGCTTAAATTCTAAAAAATGGCTAATAATCAGCCCTCAATTCGTAATTCGTAGTTCGTAATTCGTAATTTTACGTATGACTTATGATCAATTATGTAATCTATATGCCCAGTCGATCACGCTAAAGATACTCCGGGCACGTAGCGCGCCAATGATGTTGTCATTTTTTCACCAAACATTCAAGGAGAAAAACCATACCACCGTTCCCAATGTGGAACTGGTGACCCGTCTGTCCGATTATCTGGTGGCCACCGGCTACCGCGCCACAGACGACGAAATAGACGCCTCCGCCCTGCTCGACAACGAAGACGAAAGAGCCAGGAAATATGTGGAACAATGGAGCAATAAAGGCTTCCTTCGGAAGTATCCCGACGATGACGGGAACGACATCCATGAGCTGAGCAGCGATATGGAAAAGGTGATGCACTGGGTATCTACCCTCCAGAAAAGGGAATTTGTGGGCACAGAAAGCCGCTTTAAAGACATCTTTTCCAAACTGAAGGAACTGGTAGACCAGAGCAACAAAGACCCCAAACAACGTATACAGGAGCTGGAAAAAAAGAAATTCGAGATAGAACAGGAGATCAAAAGCATCACCATCACCGGACGGGTACAGGTGTTTGACGACACCCAGATCAAAGAACGGTGCTATGACGTAAACCGCATGTCAAGAGAACTCCTCAGCGATTTCAAGGAAGTAGAACATAACTTTGAACAGATCACCCAGGAGATATACCGCAAACAAAGTGAACGCGATATCGCCAAAGGCGCCCTCCTGGCCTATACCCTCGACTCGTTCGAAGCACTCCGCCAGAAAGACCAGGGCAAAAGCTTCTATTCCTTCTGGCAGTTCCTCATGGATGAAACCAAACAAACGGAAATGCAGCAGCTGATAGAAAAACTCTATAGCCTGCTCGAAGAACGGAACATCGACTACAAAAACGACCGCTTCCTCAAAAAACTGAAACAGTTTCTCCATGCCTCCGGTAAAAAAGTGATCGACGCCAACAAAAAGCTGAGCGATAAACTCAGCCGCGTACTCAGTGAAAAAAATCTCACCGATCACCGCAAAGCCATGGAGCTGATCAACGACATCCGCCAGCTGGCCTTCCAGACACTGGACAATGTACCCGGCGAAGAATTTTATATCGATATAGAAAGCGATCCGGAAATCGACATGCTGGACCGCTGGGAGATGGCTGAAGACAAAAAAACACATCCCGATGTGGAATTCCCCGAAGGTATTGGTGGCAACGACTTCTCCGATTCCGATATGGATGCGCTGTTCAATCACTTTAACATTGATCGCACCCTCCTCGAGGACCGTATCAACACCCAATTGCAAAACAAAAAACAAATCAGTTTGAAGGAACTGGTAGATATCTATGGCACAGAAAAAGGGCTGACAGAACTCATCACCTATTTCTCCATCGCCAGCCAGTCATCCAGCCACATCATACTGGAAACGCCTGATCCGGTATCCCTGGGCAACCGCGTCATCAACATGCCGATGGTGCTGTTCACAAACTCTCAAAACTAATATGAAACATGGCTGATAACAATATTTCTCCCTTTGCGCACGTGTTCCTCAAACTGATGCAGGGACCCGTGTACGAAGAAGACAAAGCTTACTGGAAAGACCTGCTGGGCTGGCAAACAGAACTCAGCAAATACCTGAATCAGGTAGGACTGCAACTGATCATTAACGAAAGCGACGGATTCGCCCGTATCCTGCAACCCGACGCAGACGATACCTCCGGCGACAAACCCCTGCCGCGCCTGATGCGTAAAACCAGGCTCACCTACGAAGCCACCCTGCTCTGCATCGTGCTCCGCGAAGCCCTCGATGAATTTGACATCAAAGGCAACGGTACCCGGCTGTTCATGACACAAAAGGAAATCAAAGAAAGGCTCGCCCTCTTCTTCAAAGAGCGGAACAACAAATCCAAACTGCTCAAAGACCTGAACAAGCCTATCAACAGCCTGCTCAACATCGGTATCCTGAAAGCGACACGCGAAGACGCAGCCAATAAGGAACTGCATCAGTACGAAATAAAAAGGGTGATCAAAGCACTGGTCAACAACGAGAAACTGGAAGAAATCAAATCAAAACTGAAATTGCATGTCAACCCTGTTCAACAGTGATTCTAAAGAAAGCGGGTTCCGGTTACAATATCTTGAAATATACAACTGGGGCACGTTCCATAATAAAATATACCGCGTTAATACCAGTGGCCAGACCTCTCTGCTCACCGGCGCCAATGGCAGCGGCAAAACCACACTGATCGATGCCCTGCTGACACTGCTCGTGCCCTCAGGCAAACGCTTCTATAACCAGTCGTCCGGTACGGACCAACGAAAAGACCGCGGCGAAGAATCCTACTTCTGGGGATACTACGGCAAAACCTTCTCCGAAGACTCGCTGCAATCCAAAACCGAACAGCTCCGCCACAAGGAGAACAACCCGTACTCCGTACTGCTGGCCTATTTCTACAATGCCGCCACCATGCACCAGATCACCCTGGCGCAGGTACGCTGGTATTCCGGAGAACTGAAAAGACAATTCATCGTTTCTCCCCACAAACTCAATATCAACGACCACTTCGGTGCAGGTAAATTCGATATGAAAGGCGACTGGAAAAAGAAACTCCGCCTCGAATATCCTAAAACAGAAATCACCGACAGCTTTAAAGAATACGCCGCCCTCTTCAGCAATATCTTCGGCCTGCGCAGCGAGAAAGCCCTGTCGCTCTTTAACCAGACAGTCGGCATTAAAGTATTGGGCGACCTCAATACCTTCATCCGCAGCCAGATGCTCGAAGAAACCGACGCTGAAGGCGAATTCCTGAAACTGCGCGAAAACTACGACAGCCTCCTGTCCAGCCACCGCGCCATCCAGAAAGATGAAACCCAGCTTAAAATGCTGGAACCTATCATCGCCAACAAAACAGCCTGGCAGGAACTACAGGACCGCAACCGCGAACTGCAGATGCTGCAGGATATACTGCCCGCCTGGTTCAACAAACAGGAAAAAGACATCCTCGAAAAGGAACTGGAAGCGCTGCAAAAAGAACAACAGAAAACAGCCACCATCCTCAGCGGTATCAATGAACATCTGCAAACGATGAATCTCCGCAAGGACGAGCTGATTGCCCAGAAAGCCAACAACAGTGTTGACGAACAGCTGCGCTCCATCGAAAAATCCATCCACTACGAACAGAAAGCCCTCGAAGGGAAACGTAATAAGATGGAAGAGTACAACATGCTCGCCGACCGGCTGGAACTGGCCCCCAATCCGGACGAACAGCAGTTCCACGAAAATATCAATGGCGCTGAACAGCTGAAAGGCGCACACGACAAACAGCTGGAAACACTGCAGGAAGAGATGTTCCACTACAAGAGCAGCCTCACCGCTGAAAGGGCGCAGGTAACACGGCTGGAAGAAGAAATAGAATCCTTCCTCAACCGTAAAAACAACATCCCCTACGAGCTGGTACGTATCCGGCAACAGCTGGCAGACATGCTCGATGTACAGGAAGATGACCTCCCGTTTGTAGGTGAGCTGATACGTGTAAAAGACAGCGAAAGCCGCTGGGAAAGCGCCATCGAAAAAGTACTCCACAACTTCGGCCTGCGCCTGCTGGTACCGGAAGAGTACATCATGGACATCAACAAATACATCAACTCCAACAACCTGCAGACACGCCTCGTTTACCATAAAGTGGAAGACGAAAACTATACCATGCTCAGGATGCCTACCGAAAAGGAAAGCCTCCTGCAGAAAATAGAAATCAAACCCGGCACCATTTTCAAAGAATGGCTGCAAAACCAGCTGCTGGACCAGTTTGATTATACCTGCACCGATGACATGGCCGTGTTCAACAAATCGCGCAAAGCTGTTACTTCTAACGGACTAACGCGGCAGGCTACACGTCACGAGAAAGATGACCGCCCCAACCGCTCACAACAGAACAACTATGTGCTCGGCTGGAACAATAAAAACAAACTGCGGCTGCTTAAAGCAGAACAAGACGAATGCAGCAGCAATATTGAAACATTGCAGCACAGCATTTCACAGCTGGAAAATACCCGCAAGGCCATTACCACCGTCAATACCCTGCTGAACGCCTTCCTCTCGCTCCGCAACTACAGCGAAATCAACTGGCAGACACACGCCGGCGTCATCGAATCGTTTGCCCGGGAGAAAGCACAGCTGCTGAAAACAAGCGACAAATACCAGGTGATCTGCGATCAGCTCGACGAAGCCATCGCACAGATACAGGACAAAGAGAAAGAGAAAGAAAGAGCCTTGCAGGAAAAAGGCCGTATCGATGATAAAGCGGCCGATAAGCTGCGTCATTTCAATCAGCTGAAAGTAAATCCGCTGGACGATATCTCACTGCAATACGTGCTGGAATACCTCTCCGACCTGTCGCTCACCGAACCGGCCGAAACCACCGCAGAACTGGCCTCGTACCGCAAACGGGCAGACGACAACCTGAAAGCCACCCTGCACGACGCCATGCGCCAGTCGGCCGAAAAAGAAAGCGAAATCACCCGACAGCTGTCTGCCTTCGTGATGCCTTCCAAAGCCATCCACGATGCCTATCCTGAATGGCTCGGCGACGTCAGCGATCTGCAGCCCCATGTCCGGTACCTCGACGAATTCACGTCATTATACGAGAATATCAAATACCAGCGCCTCATCGAGCATAAGGAACGTTTCCGTAAGTACATGGACACCAGTATGCTCAACGCCATCACCAACTACCGGGCATGGATATACGGACAGGAAGACCTGATCCGGGAAGTCATGGACGATCTCAACGAACCACTCCGTAACATCACCTTCAACAAAAACCCGGATACCTACCTCCAGCTGGAATGCCGCCACGTAAAAGACGTGGAGATCCGCAACTTCAAAGAGAAACTGAGCGGCGCCGTACCAGACTCCATGAAGTACCACCTGGAAAAAGACGAAGCCTATGGTGAACAACTCTTTGAAAATATCAAAGTACTGATCACCGAACTACAGCAAAATGAAGCATGGCGCCGTAAAGTAACGGATGTCCGTAACTGGCTCGACTTCGGGGCTAAAGAATACTATATCTCCGATAATAAAGCCTTCAAATACTACGAGGACACCGCCAGCCTTTCCGGTGGTGAAAAAGCACAGTTCACCTACACCATTCTGGGCGCCGCCATCGCCTACCAGTTTGGTATCAACGAGGCCAACCGCCAGCACCGCAGCCTGCGCTTTATCACGGTGGATGAGGCCTTCAGCAAACTGGACCCGGAGAAGAGCCACTACCTGATGGAATATTGTGGTCAGCTCAACCTTCAGTTGCTGGTGGTAACGCCACTGGACAAACTAAATATCGCAGAACCGTATATTCATGCCTGTCACTTTGTGTCTAACAAAAACAAACGCGACTCTGTGGTTTATAACTTCACCATGGAAGAATACCGGGAAAGGAAGAAAGAGTTTGAAACCATGGAAGCTTAGTTCACACAAAGGCGTCTCGCAAAGTCGCAAAGCAGCAAAGTCGCAAAGATTACATAAGCGAGCAGAGAAAGCAAAGGAGCGGAGATCAAATTTGATCTCCGCTCCTTTGCTTTTTTATTTAATCTTAAAAAATCTTTGCGACTTTGCTGCTTTGCGACTTTGCGAGACCTTTGTGTGATAAAATATTATATATTTATACATACATGATAAACATCAGTTTGACAGATTGGAGCAGCTACTAACTTTGTGAACATAATTCGAGATTATGCCTTCTGTTGAAATACTATCCAGGATACAGTTTGCCTTCACCATTGCCTTCCATTACATCTATCCTCCGCTGAGTATCGGACTGGGCTTATGTTTGGTGATTATGGAAGGGTTATACCTGAAAACAGGTAAACTGCTGTACAAGGAGATTACGAAGTTCTGGATCAAGATCTTCGCCCTCATATTTGGTATTGGCGTAGCTACCGGTATCGTCATGGAATTTGAGTTTGGCACCAACTGGGCCACCTATTCACATTACGTGGGGGATATCTTCGGAAGCGCGCTGGCCGCGGAAGGCATCTTCGCGTTTGCTATGGAATCTGCTTTTCTGGGTGTATTGCTGTTTGGATGGGACCGTGTCCATAAAGCCGTCCATTATTTCTCTACCATCATGGTGGCGGTAGGTTCCGCCCTGTCTGCCTTGTGGATTGTGATCGCCAACTCCTGGCAGCAAACACCGGCCGGTTACCGCATCGAAGGGCATGACCTGGGCGCAAGAGCCGTAGTGACCGATTTCTGGGAGATGGTCAACAACCCTTCCAGCGTGGACCGCTATGCACATGTGATCATTGGTTCATTCCTGGCAGGCGCTTTTCTCGTGATGAGCGTTAGCGCCTGGTATATCCTGAAAAAACGTTTCGTGGAACATGCGCAGGCCATGTTTAAAGTAGGGTTGTCGGTAGCAGTAATTGCCGCACTGGCACAGCTTTTCACCGGGCATCGCTCCGCGCACTACGTCAGCAAATATCAACCGGCCAAACTGGCCGCCATGGAGGGGCATTACGATAGCCTTGCGGTAGCAGACATGTATATCATCGGCTGGGTCAACAATAAAGAAGAAAAAACTACCGGTATTAAAATCCCCGGAGGCTTGTCCTTCCTGACACACGGCAGCTTCAGCGCTCCGGTGGAAGGTCTGCACGCCACGCCGCCGGAAGACAGGCCCCGGGCAGTCAACTTCGTGTTCCAGACCTATCATATGATGATCTCCATCGGCATGACGCTGATTGGCCTTACCCTGCTGGCTTTGATATTACTGTGGAGAAAAAAACTATTTCAGCAACGCTGGCTGATGATCATATTTGCCTGGGCTGTATTGCTGCCACAGATCGCCAATCAGGTAGGCTGGTATGCAGCAGAAGTGGGCAGGCAGCCCTGGGTGGTGTACAAACTGTTACGCACCTCCGATGCGCTCTCCAAAAAAGTGACCGCTGATCAGGTGATGTTTTCGTTGGTGTTATTTACACTGGTATATATGTTGCTGTTTATGCTTTTCCTGTATCTGCTCAACCGTAAAATACAGCATGGACCGGACATTGCAGGCAGCAAGCATGATGATGATCACGACCAGTACTATCCAAATAACCTGACTAATCTTCCTTCTTAAAATACAGTTGCATGGAAACAATTCTCGGACTGGACCTCCCCACCTGGTGGTTTTTAGTGATCGGCGGACTGATCACCGGTTACGGCGTGCTCGATGGCTTTGACCTCGGAGCGGGCTCACTACACCTGTTTTTTAATAAGGAAGAAAGCCGGCGGCTCGTACTCAACGCTATCGGACCTGTATGGGATGGTAATGAAGTGTGGCTGGTGATAGCCGGTGGTGCGCTGTTTGCTGGTTTCCCGCTGGTATACGGTGTCATTTTCTCCACTTTCTATATCCCGTTCATGCTGTTTTTGGTGGCCCTCATTTTCAGGGCTATCTCCATTGAGTTCCGCAGCAAGGAGCCGTGGCCATGGTGGCGGAAGATGTGGGACGTCTCCTATACCGTTTCCAGCACGGCTATTACGCTACTGCTGGGACTGGTGCTGGGCAATCTTATCCACGGATTACCAATTAACAAAGCGCATGAATTTACCGGCAACCTGTGGACCTTCTTTAACCCTTATGCCATCCTGATCGCTTTCACCACCTTGTCGCTGTTTATGCTGCATGGCGCTATTTATCTGGTGATGAAGACTGAAAACCGCCTCTATGCCAAACTGACGATCATGGTGAACAATTGCAGTAAGTTTTTCATTCTGTGCTTCATTCTAACGTCGATGGCTACACTGATATACATTCCGCACATGACACATCAGTTTAAAAACCATCCGGAATTGTTTATCCTGCCGATGGTGGCAGTGTTTATCCTTCTGAATATTAAACGGAACATTGACGCCAGAAAATATTTTACCGCCTTTTTCTATTCCTGTATCATCACTTCCTGCCTGCTGATCCTGTTTGCCGTAGGGTTGTATCCCAATATTGTGTTGTCTACCACAGACCCGGCGTACAGTATCAGTATTTATCAGGCGGCGTCTTCCAACAAGTCCCTGAAGATCATGCTGCTGATCGCTGCTGTTGGCACACCGCTGGTGATCGCTTACAGTACCTTCGTTTTCTGGACTTTCCGGGGCAAGGTGAAACTTACCGATATGAGTTATTAACTATCACCGACCATCACAAGAAACATTCATACGCCATAAAGACAACGGAAATGACTTTGCCTGCAAGCAGGTACCAACAACGAGAGAGAAACTGAAGAACATCTTACCCCGGGCTTCAGCCCTGGGGAAAAAAACAGGCCCCCGCAAGAAATTGCAGGGGCTTACCATTTAACCTATATTCTGTACTGTAGCATCGTGTTTGTGTATCTCTGAAAATTCCTATAACTCTCGAAATCAACCACTTAATTATTTCTCAGAGATTTGTTACGTATTAAAGACAGTTTATTCTCCCCAAAGTTTAATGCCGGGACAAAAAAAAATAAAAAATAATTTCAGGCACCCGAAATTAGAGGTCTCAACCTGGCAATTTCATGAACCGTATCGACAGGCTAACTGCCATTCTGATTCAATTACAAGGCAAAAAAATAGTAAAGGCCGCCGAAATATCCGAGCGGTTCAATATCAGTCTGCGTACCGTATACCGCGATGTGAAAGCTTTACAGGAGGCCGGCGTGCCCATTGGTGCCGAAGCCGGCACCGGCTATTATATTGTGGACGGCTATCACCTGCCCCCTGTGATGTTTTCCAAAGAAGAGGCAGGCGCCCTGCTGACAGGGGAGAAGCTCATGGAGCAGTTTGGCGACCATTCCAGCCGGAAACAGTTTGGCTTCGCCATGGAAAAAATCCGTTCGGTACTACGCGGGTCAGAAAAGGACTTCCTGGAATCCCTCGATGAAAATATCGTGGTACAGCGGAACTATGGACCGGTGGAAGAAGATAACTTCCCCAACCGGTTTCTCTCAGAACTGCAACATGCACTGGGGCACCAGCAGGTGGTCAATATGGAGTACTTTTCCTTTCAGGAGGAAGTAGCCACCCGGCGGGAAGCGGAGCCCATTGGTATTTTTCACGATGGCAGCAACTGGCACCTGATTGCCTGGTGCCGGCTCCGGCAGGGCTACCGCGATTTCCGGGTAGACCGTATCCGTAAGCTCAGTCTCACTTCTTCCTATTATAAAAAAGACAAACGTATATCCCTGCAGGAATACCTGGAACAGCGCCGCAGCGCCACCCCTGAGAAAACGCTGCTGGTAAAAATAGCGGTAGACAAAGAGTTCCGGCGATATATGCGTAATCAGCTCTATTACTTCGGCCTGATGGATGAAATCACGAAAGGAGACAAAATAGAACTGACTTTTCTCACATCCGGCCTGCTTTACCTGGCCCGTTACCTGGTCATGTTCGGTAATAGCGTGGTCATAGTGGAGCCGGAAGCGCTCAAAGTCACGATGCGTGAGCTGATAACCGAACTGAAAGACCATTATCTCATTTAGGCATTTGGTTATTTTGCCATTTAATCATTAAATAACCAAATGATTAAATAAATAAATAAAACTCTCCTGACATAGGGTTGTCACACCCCGTTCGTTGCTTTGTATTGTAATTAAAAGAAACAATATGAAAACGCAACGCAACTGCTACGTGTATGTATACAATGGCTATTCTGACTGGGAACCGGCGCTGGCCATTTTTGGACTGAACAACTTCACCGACATACAGGTGGTGCCATTTTCACTGGATGGCCAGCCAGTCACTTCCGGCGGTAATGTAAGCGTACAACCGCAGCAAAGCCTGGAACAGGCTATGGCAACTGACATCGACCTGCTGATCATCCCCGGCGGCACCACCATCGCCAGCGGCAGCGAACATCGCGCCCTGCTGCCCCTGCTCCTGAAACAACTGGAGAGCGGCCGCCTGCTCGCCGCTATCTGCGATGCCACGGCCTTCCTCGGTAATCAAGGCCTGCTGGACCATGTGGCACATACCGGCAATGACGCCCAGGTACTGCAAATGATGGCCCCTGCGTATAAAGGCGTTGCCCACTATATCAACCGGCCAGCGGTAACAAGCGGCAACCTGATCACTGCTGCAGGTACCGCCATGGTACCTTTCACCAAAGAAATCTATGCCGCGCTCGGCCTGCTCGACAAGCAGGAACTGGCATTCTGGTTCGGCTTCTTCGACGCTGCCGGCTCTACCCCCAAATTCAGCCATGTACAGCCGCTGCCTTTCTTCTACCGCAGCTACGAAGTGAATATGGAAGGCATGCTGCCATTGGTGCGGACTGCCACACGGGAGATGTACCAGCAAGCAATCGCTGCTGACCTGGAAGTCTCCGGCCCCGTGCAGTGGCATTACCATCAGTTTGATGGTAACCCCGAAACCGTCTTCCGCCTCGATATCGGTCTTCCGGTGACAGCCATCGCTCCCGTACCGGCACCCTACCAATGTGAGACACTGCCGGCCTTCGACTGCATCAGCACCACCCATGAAGGTGGATGGGACAAACTGGGAGATACTTACGGTCAACTGATAAGCGTGCTGCAGGTATTGGGTATCCCCATGAGCGGTTACAACCGGGAGCAGTATTTCCAATACGATTTCAATCAGCCGGATCAAAATATCACCAATGTTCAGATCGGCATTATAAAACCTTGATATCATGAAATGCAGGGATGCCCTTTGGTGGGCACTGTTATTACTTATAGGATTTAAAATTGATGCTACCCTCAACCCAACAGAAATGAATAAACTGGATCTTACTAAAGCTTTTAAGAGCTACTATACAGCCACTACCACACCGCAGGTGGCTGTTATTGAAAAAGGACTGTTCCTGACCATCAATGGCAAAGGTGATCCCAACGGAGACGTTTACGCCGAAAATCTCGGCGCCCTTTATGCGGTGGCCTATGGTATCAAATTCATGTGCAAAAAGGCCGACAAAGATTTCACTGTCAGCAAACTGGAAGGCTTTTGGTGGGTAGAAGACACCTCCGTTGAGCCATTACTGGTGCCCCGCAGCGAATGGTACTATGAGCTGGCTATTCGTATGCCCGACTACGTTACCCGGCAACAACTATCGGCTTCCGTACTTTCTGCGGAGAAAAAGAAGCAGTCCCTCTTGTTCAGAAATGTAGACCTTAAAACGAAAGAAGAAGGGAAATGTATTCAGCTGATGCACCTGGGTCCATTCAGTGAAGAACCGGCATCATTGGCAAAAATGGAGGAATTCATGCACCAGCAGGGGTTTCAGATGAATGGCAGACATCATGAAATATACCTGTCTGATTACAGAAAAACGGCGCCGGAGAAGCTGAAGACCATACTGCGGCATCCGGTAAAATAAGAGAAGAGGAAAATTAGTCTGACAGTCCCAGTTGCTGAATGGCTTGCTGGGCAGCAATCTGGCTGGCGTCTTTTTTATTGAAGGCTTTACCGGTGCAAATCAGTTCACCGTCTACGACAGCGCCTACGGTAAAAATGCGCCGGCCATTGTCCATTTGTTCATCGAGTAGTTCAAACTCGAGCACTTTACCGTTTTTATTGGCCCAACCGTATAATTTGTTTTTGTGGTTCATTTCTACGCTCTCCAGCAGGTCCATATCGATGTACGGCATAAGGATGCGTTTGTGAACAAACTGCTGGGTTTTATTATAGCCACGGTCCAGATATACCGCGCCTACCAGTGCTTCGAGGGTATTACCGAAGATCTGGCTGATCTTCAGGAAGCTGTTGTATTTGTCGTAGATCGTGAGTTTACGCAGCCCCATCTTGATAGCGATATCATTCAGTTGCTGGCGGTTAACGATTTTAGAGCGCATCTCCGTCAGATATCCTTCTGTTTTGTAGGGATATTTTTTAAAGAGATAGTCACCCACAATCGCTCCCAGGATGGCATCACCGAGGTATTCCAGCCGTTCGTTGCTTTCGAGGAACTTCTCTTTGCTCGAGCGGTGGCTAAGGGCTATCTCATACAGGGCAAAGTTACCTGGCGGGAAACCCAACAGGGCCGTGAGCTCTTTGTACAAGTGCCGCTTCTTGGATACGAGTCGATATAAAAATCCTGGCAGTAATTTCACACAATCAAGATCAAGGAACAAATTTTTTGAAAATAACAGAGGCATTATGTCCTCCAAACCCAAAGGTATTGGATAATGCAGCTCTTACTTCTCTATGTTGTGCGGTGTTAAAGGTAAAATTTAATTTCGGGTCTAGCTGAGGGTCGTCAGTAAAATGGTTAATTGTGGGTGGTACAATACCATTGATGATAGACATGATGCTGGCGATGGATTCAATAGCGCCGGCAGCACCGAGCAGGTGACCAGTCATGGATTTGGTAGAGCTGATGTTGAGGTCATAAGCATGTTCACCAAATACTTTTTGAATAGCCTTCACTTCTGCGATATCACCCAGTGGGGTAGAAGTACCGTGTACATTGATATAATCAATATCATTTGCCTGTAAACCGGAATCAGCCAATGCCTGCCGCATCACGTTCATAGCGCCCAGTCCTTCCGGATGAGGAGCGGTAATATGATGGGCATCAGCAGTAGCACCTCCGCCGGCCAGCTCTGCATAAATTTTTGCACCTCTTTCCAACGCATGGTCCAATGATTCCAGTACCAGCGCACCCGCACCTTCTCCCATTACAAAACCGTCACGGTCAAGGTCGAAAGGCCGGGAAGCCGTTTTAGGATCATCGTTTCTTTCAGATAAAGCCTTCATGGCGTTAAAACCGCCAACACAAGGCTCGTTGATCACATTCTCTGAACCGCCGGTAACCACGAGGTCGGTTTTACCGTAACGGATACTGTACATCGCCTCAATGATAGCATTGGTGGCAGATGCGCAGGCAGATACAACAGAGAAATTAGGCCCCCTGAAGCCGTGGCGGATAGAAATAGAACCAGCAGCAATGTCAAGGATAAGCCTGGTGATCAGGAATGGGCTGAAGCGGGGAGTCCCGTCTCCGGTGTGGAATTCTTTCAGCTCATGGCTGAAGTTGATCATCCCACCAACGCCGGTACCCCATATCACACCCGCACGATCCAGATTGATCTTGTCTTTGTTGATATTGGCGTCCTGTATAGCCTGATCTGCGGATATCACCGCTGTCTGTGTAAAGGGGTCCATCTTACGGGCCTCCTTTTTATCCAGGTAGTTGGTAGGGTCGAAATTCTTCAGTTCACAAGCAAAACGGGTTTTGAACTTGGAAGCGTCAAATTGACGGATGTAATCCGCGCCGGATACACCGTTCGTCAATCCGTGCCAGAAATCAGCTACGGAATTGCCGAGCGGTGTAAGAGCGCCTAAACCTGTAACGACAACTCGTCTTGGTTGCATTAAAACAATTCTGATTAGTAGGATTATTTTACATGTTCTTCCAGGTAAGCAACTGCCTGGCCAACAGTAGTAATAGTTTCAGCTTGTTCGTCAGGAATGGAGATGTTGAATTCTTTTTCGAATTCCATAATCAGTTCTACCGTATCCAAAGAGTCAGCGCCTAAGTCGTTGGTGAAGGAGGCTTCAGGAGTTACCTCGGCTTCGTCAACGCCCAATTTGTCAATGATGATCTTTTTAACTCTTGATGCAATGTCTGACATAATTTTAAGTGTTTTTGGTTTAAAACTTGACTGCAAAAATATAATTTTTATTGAATTGCCAACAGATAGCCCGAATTTTAACCCCTTGGTACTATCACCAATCCCACCAAACCCAATACAGTAAACATATTTTGTACTTTGTTAATAAAAGATTTTCTCGCATACACCCCTTCGCTGAGCCATATATTGCCCTTTTCTACCCCTTTATATACCCATTCGGGTATATGCTCATCTCTCCGGAAAAATATATATGACCCCGTCATAAAGTAGCCAAATCACCCGGGTAGGTCCGCAGTCAACCCATTTTAATCTCCATTTAACCTGCTTTTTCACCACTTATCTAACGCCTTAACGCTAATTAACAGTCCCCGGATGCATTCACAATCGCCATTTATTAAATTTGTCCGGCTTATGAGAAGCCGTCATTATTGGGTTATTGGGTTATTTAAACATTTGATTATTTATTGGGTTCTTAAATAACCAAATTTCAAAATAACAAAATAGTCTCCCAGGGTTTCCTCCGGAATTTATCACTTAAAAGCGAATCGCAAAAAGGCTCATTAACATGCCCAACACCAAAAAAACAGTCCGCTCCATTATTATATTGGTAGCTGTCGGTATCGTGCTCTTCCTGGCTTATAAAAAAATAGTCGGTAAAAAAGAAGCGGCCGCCGCCTCCAATGGAGCCGCCGCTAAAGGCGCTAACACCAGACAGCTCCTGACCGATGCCTGGATTGTGAAGACTTCGACCCTCGACCAGGCCATTGAAGCAAGCGGAACGCTCCAAAGCAATGAAGAAGTGGAAGTGAAACCGGAAATCAACGGCCGTATCACACACCTCTATTTTAAAGAAGGCACCAACGTCAAAAAAGGAGACCTCCTCGTAAAACTCTACGATGAAGACCTCCGCGCTCAACTGCAAAAACTGAAATTGCAACAGGAACTGGCCAAAACGACCCTCGAACGCCAGGAAAACCTGCTCAAAATAAACGGCATCAGCCGCCAGGATGTAGACGTGACCCGCAACCAGGTAAGCGCCTACGGGGCAGACATGGAATATACCCAGACCCAGCTGCAGAAAACCGAACTCCGCGCTCCCTTCAGTGGCAAACTGGGCCTCCGTAACGTCAGCGAAGGAGCTATCGTTTCCTCCGCCACCGTTATCACTACCCTGCAACAGATAGACCCCCTCAAAATGGACTTCGCCGTGGCCGAAAAATATCGTAACGTCATCAAAAACGGCGACCAGGTCACCTTCCTCGTAGCCGGTGACAACAACGAATACAAAGGCAGCATATACGCCATCGACCCGAAAATTGACCTGACTACCCGTACGGTTAAACTCCGGGCCATCGTTCCTAACAGCCACGCCACCCTCTTCCCGGGCTCTTTCGCGAAAGTGAAAATCACCCTCGGCAACCTCCCGGAAGCCCTCATGATACCTTCCCAGGCGGTCATCCCAGGTACCCGTGATAAAAAAGTAATTGTCGCCGATAGTGGCAAAGCCAAATTTGTAGTCGTAGAAACAGGCATCCGCACCGAAAGCAACGTACAGATCACCAGCGGCCTCAAAGCCGGAGATACCGTGATCACCACCGGTATCCTGCAATTGAAGCCAGGCATGCCTCTTAAGTTCAATAAAATACAATAATTGAAATTACAGATTGCGAATTCTCAATTCGTAATTCGTCATTCGTAATACGTAATTGAAAATGAGTTTACCTTCATTATCACTCAAACGCCCCGTTCTGGCAATTGTGATGAATATCATTATCGTGATATTCGGGCTCGTGGGCTTTACCTTCCTCGGAGTACGGGACTTCCCGGCTATCGATCCGCCTATCGTGAACGTACGTACGTCATACGCCGGCGCTAACTCCGATATCATCGAAACACAGATCACCGAACCACTGGAGAAATCTATCAACGGGGTAGCCGGTATCAAAAACATATCTTCCAGCAGCAGCCAGGGTAGCAGCAATATCACCGTGGAATTTGAACTGGGGCAGGACCTCGAAGGCGCTACCAACGATGTGCGCGACAAAGTATCCCAGGCCCTCCGCAGCCTCCCCCCGGATATCGACGCGCCACCGGTAGTATCCAAGCAGGACGCCAACTCAGACGCCATCATCTCCATGACGGTACAGAGCAATACCCGCAACCAGCTGGAAGTAACCGAATACGGTACCAACGTACTGCTCGAGAAACTGCAAACCATCCCCGGCGTGAGCGCCATTCAGATATGGGGCGAAAAAAGATATGCCATGCGTATCTGGATGGACCCCGCCAAACTATCGTCCTACAGCCTCACACCATCCGACATACAAGCCGCCCTGCAACGGGAAAACGTGGAACTGCCCTCCGGTAAAATTGCCGGTAACGCCACCGACTTCACCGTGCGCACCTTCGGCCGCCTCTTTACGGAAGACGATTTCAATAACCTCATCATCAAAAATGTAAACGGCAGCGAAATACGCATCCGCGATATCGGTCAGGCCGTGCTGGGACCGGAAAACGAGGAAACTATCCTCAAAGAATCCGGCAGCCCTATGATCGCCCTCGCCCTCATTCCGCAGCCCGGCTCCAACTATGTCGCCATCGCCGATGAGTTCTATAAGAGATATGAACAACTGAAAAAAGATATTCCGGAAGACTTCACCGTGAACATCGCGATGGACAACACGAAGTTTATCAAAAAATCAATCGAGGAAGTGGAAGAGACGCTGATCATCGCCCTCACACTCGTGATCCTCATCGTGTACCTGTTCTTCCGCGACTGGCTGATGGCCCTCCGTCCACTGGTAGACATCCCGGTGTCCCTGATCGGCGCTTTCTTCATCATGTATATCTGCGGCTTTACCATTAATATCCTCACCCTGCTGGCCATCGTACTCGCTACCGGCCTTGTGGTGGATGACGGTATCGTGGTAACGGAAAACATCTATAAGAAGATAGAAGCAGGCATGCCCCGTATGCGTGCCGCACGCGAAGGGTCCGAAGAAATCTTCTTCGCCGTTATCGCCACGTCCATCACACTGGCCTTCGTATTCCTGCCGATCATCTTCCTGCAGGGCTTCGTAGGACAGCTGTTCCGTGAATTCGGTATCGTGGTGGCCGGCGCGGTACTGATCTCCGCTTTCGTATCACTGACGCTCACGCCCGTGCTCAACGTTAAACTGGGACGGAAAACACATACCCATTCCTGGTTTTATACCAAATCAGAACCTTTCTTCCGCTGGATGGAAGATGGCTATAAAAACTCACTGGAATCGTTTATGCGTTTCCGTTGGGTAGCCGGACTGGTGATCGCCGGTTGTCTGGTGATGATATACTTCCTCTTCAGGACACTGCCCGCAGAACTGGCCCCACTGGAAGACCGTAGCCAGTTCCGCCTTTCCATTACCACACCGGAAGGTACTTCCTTCGACTACATGGACAACTACGTGGACCAGCTCACGAAATTCCTGGCTGATTCTATCCCGGAGAAAAAAATCATTCTCAGCGTCACCTCCCCCGGCTTCAGCGGCGCCGGCGCCGTGAACTCCGCCTTTGCCAACGTAGTACTGACAGAACCTACCGAACGCCATCGTTCACAAAAAGAAATAGTGAACATGGTAAACCGTAATATGTCCAGGTACCCACAGGGAAAAGTATTCGCCATCGAAACACAAACCATACAGGTAGGTCGCCGCAGCGGTCTGCCGGTTTCCTTCGTACTGGAACATATCAACTTCGACTCACTGACCCGCGTATTGCCCCGGTTCATGGACGAAGTAGGCAGCAGTCCGGTATTCCAGGGTACAGACGTAGACCTGAAATTCAACAAACCGGAACTGCGTATTCACATCAACCGCGACAAAGCCACACAGCTCGGCGTTTCTGTACAGGATATCTCTCAGACCCTGCAGCTGGCACTGAGTAACCTGCGCTACGGCTACTTCATCCGCAACGGCAAACAGTACCAGGTAATGGGACAGGTGTTCCGCGCCGACCGTGATGATCCGATGGACCTCCAGAACCTCTACGTGCGCAACTCCCGCGGCGAAGCCATCCAGCTCGACAACGTGGTGAGCATCGAAGAAGAAACCAGTCCACCGATCATCTACCACTTCAACCGTTATAAATCCGCCACCATCTCTGCCGGCCTCGCACCCGGTAAAACCATCGGCGATGGTCTGAAAGAGATGTACCGCATCTATAATAAGCTCGAAAACGAAAAAGTAATCGACGATTCCTACACCACCGCACTGTCAGGCGCTTCCCGCGACTACGCAGAAAGTGGCTCCAATACCATGTTTGCGCTGGGACTGGCGCTCGTACTGATCTACCTCGTACTCGCAGCACAGTTTGAAAGCTGGATAGATCCGCTGATCATCATGCTCACCGTACCACTCGCCTTCGCCGGCGCGCTGCTGTCGCTCTGGGTGTTCGACCAAACATGGAACATCTTCTCACAGATTGGTGTAATCATGCTCATTGGCCTGGTAACCAAAAACGGTATCCTCATCGTGGAATTTGCCAACCATCAGCGTGATGCCGGTCTTTCCAAATCCGATGCAGCCATACACGCATCAGCCATGCGCTTACGCCCCATCCTGATGACCAGCCTCGCGATGGCCCTCGGTGCATTGCCCATTGCGATGTCACTCGGCGCTGCCGCCACCAGCCGTATCCCCCTGGGTATCGTGATCGTAGGTGGCATCATCTTCTCCCTCGTGCTCACCTTGTATGTCATTCCGGCCATGTATACCTTCTTCTCCCGTCACGGCAACAAGTCGGAAGACAGCGATGAAGAAGAAAGAATGGAAGGCAAAGAAGAAGATGTAGCCGCCGCTCATGCATAAAACCGTTATTAAATTTATTATGAAGAAATATATCACCAGCATCGGCCTGCTCTTTATCCTCCTCGTGGGAAGTACACTGGCTGCCTCCGCGCAACAGAAGATACTTACCCTGGAGCAGGCCATAGACCTGGCGCTAAAAAACAACTTCTCCATCCGGCTGGCCAGAAATACCGCCGAAATGTCGGCTAACGATTACGCCTATGCGAATTTCGCGTTCGTGCCCCGACTCAACGCCACGGCCGGCACCACCTGGAACAATACCGCTACCAAGCAGGAGTTTGTTAATGGTACCAAAAGAGATACCAGCGGCATCAAAGGCAATAACGTCAGCGCCAATGCTACGCTGAGCTGGACACTTTTCGACGGTCTCAAAATGTTCGCTACCCGCGATAAACTGGCAGCCATTAAAGACCTCGGCGAACTCGCCATCAAAGATCAGGTCCAGAACTCCGTCGCGACCGTGATCGGTGGTTACTATAATATAGTACAACAAAAACAACAACTGATCGCCATCCGCGAACAGCTCTCTATCTCAGAAGAAAGAGTCAAACTGTCCGATGCCAAGTTTTCTACCGGCCTCGGTCCTAAAACAGACCTGTTGCAGTCCAAAGTAGACTACAACGCACAGAAAGCATTGCTGCTGCGGCAAATAACGCTCATAGAACAAAGCAAAGCATTGCTGAACCAGCTGATGGCCGTACCTGCCGGCGCCACAGGGTATGATGTCCCGGATTCTATTCCCATCAATGCCGGCCTCTCTTTCGTGACCCTGCAACAGAATGTCGCTAATAACAACACTGCTATCAAAGTACAGCAACAGAATATCAACATCTCCGCACTCACCATCAAAGAGCGCCGTGCAGACTATTTCCCGGTAGTCACCTTCAATTCCGGTTACAACTATAACCGCAACACCTCCAACGCCGCCTCCAACGCCTTCAGTCCCCGGTTCAACCGCAACGGCGTGTTTAGCTATGGCCTCACTGCTGCCATTCCAATCTTCAATGGCTTCAATGTAAAACGCCAGGTAAAAAATGCCAGGATCGACTTCGACTTCCAGAACATTACGCTCGACAATGTCAAATCACAGGTAGACCTTTCACTGAACAACGCCTTTAAAGATTATGAATATTATAAGAAGGCGCTGGAACTGGAAGAGGAAAACAACCAGTTGGCCGAAGAAAATATGATGGTGGCACTGGAACGTTTCAAACAAGGCGTCTCCACTACCATCGAAGTAAAACAGGCGCAGCAAAGTCTGGAAGACTCCAACTACCGGCTGATACAGGCCCGTTACAATACCAAACTCGCTGAAACAGAACTGCAGCGATTAAACGGATCACTGCTGCAATAATATTTCACGCAGAGGCGCAAAGGTTTTTGCCCACAGTTTAAGATAAAATTAAGAGCGCAAAGCGCGGAGAATATAAAAGAAGATCAATTACTTAGAACCAAATAGATCTTCGCTCTGTTCTCCATGCTTTGCGCTCTTAATTTTATCTTAAACTGTGGGCAAAAACCTTTGCGTCCTTTGCGTGAGAAAAATTTGCAGCCTTAACATTCCTGTAACATAGCCGGCTTATATTTATATCCGGATAATGCAACAACCTCGAACTATGTCTGATAGCCCGCCTAAAGAACAATTTGAGAAGATATTTGAGGAGAACAATTTAAAAGTATACCGGTTTGCGTTCAAGTTGACAGGTGATGCCAACAGAGCGCAGGAAATCACCCAGTTATGCTTTGTTCGCCTCTGGGAAAACATGCACCAGCTAAAGGAAGGGCAGGACGTATTTCCTTTATTGTTCGTGTACGTTAAAAATCTGGTGATCGACGAAACCCGCAAGCTATACCGCGAAAAAAAAGCGATGGCGAAAGTAGCGGATAACCAATCCGTTGAAACTGCCCATAGTGGCGAAAAGCTGCTCCTGCAAAAAGAACTCACCACCCATATACATCAGCTCATAGAAAATATGCCGGAACAACGGCGAAACGTATATATGCTTAGCAGAAGCCTGGGCTATAGCCATCGCGAGATAGGCCAGCAATTATCCATTTCTCCTGCCACCGTAAAAAATCACCTGACAGCCGCTCTTCAATATATCCGGAAAGAACTGACCAGTCATTTCGGTAACAACCATCGCTGACACACTCTTCACCCTGAAAACAACACCGCCATGCGACGCTCTTTCCATCCGTTTCTCCTTGGCAGTATCACGTTGATAACAGCCTGTAGCAAAAAAGATGATGTACCACCTGCGCCAACGGGTCCCGTCACTCAGCAGGAAATCAACAACTGGGTACTGGACAGTATGCGCTATTTCTACCTGTGGAATGATCAGCTGCCCGCCAATCCCAATACCACCCTGGAAACAACAGCTTTTTTTACAGGCATTAAGTATACGGATGACAGATTCTCGCTGCTGTATAACCCGGAAGATCCCGCCACCTATGCCACTGATATCCGCAGTAAATACGGTATCGACTATAGCATCATCAGCTGGCCACAGCGGCCGGAGGGCGTTATCGGCGTTATCAAACTGGTGGTCCCCGGATCCTATGCAGCGGCAGCGGGACTAAAAAGAGGCAGCTATTTCACCCGCATCAATGAAACCAGCGTCACAGCGGCTAATGCAGCTACCCTCAGTGAGCAGCTCAGGACGGCTGCCACCGGCAGCCTCACACCCGCCACTGTCAGCGGTACCACCATTACCGAAAATACTTCCGTGTTGCTGCAGGGCAGACCCGTAACCGTAAATCCCGTGTATGCGTCTACCCTGATAACCGGCGCTTCCCGTAAGACAGGCTATATATTTTACAATGCCTTCATCGACGCATACAATACCAGTCTGCTGGATGTGTTCAGAAGCTTCAAAAGTCAGGGTATAGAAGAGCTGATCATTGATATCCGCTACAATACAGGCGGTAGCCTCGCCGCCGCCGCCATGCTCACGGCGCTGATAGCGCCGGATGTAACAGATAAAAGCGTTTTTGTGCAGTACAGCGGCAACAACCGCCTCGGTTCCCGGACGCTCAACTTCAGCGCAGCACTCTCTGTACCGGAAAATGCAGATCCTGTCAGCTTCTCCGCACTTTCATCGGCCCGGCTTCATCTCCCGCGCGTTTTCCTGTTGACCGGCAGCCAGACGGTATCCGCTGCTGAACTACTGGTTAATAACCTAAAGCCCTATACGAAAGTGGTCCAGATAGGAGAGACCACAGTGGGTAAAGATAAAGGAGCCGTGCTCGTGAAAGATATGCGCAGCCCCCGCCGCATTTCCTGGGTTATTCAGCCCATTACCTACCGATTGTCCAATGCCAATGGAAACGGTAATTACACCCAGGGCATCACACCCCAATATGCGATCGATGAAATGTCCAGGCAACCACTGTTGCCATTGGGTGATGCCAATGATCCTTTAGTTGCCAAAGCCCTGTCTGTAATAGATGGTAATGTAAGGGCTGTGCCGGAAGGCAACAACACCCTTCGTCATTTCTTTGATGCCGGTCAGCAAGCGGCTGCCGCCAGCATGGTGATCATCCCAAGATAAGAAAGAGAAAGAAGGGGTTAACAAAAATGAAATTTAATGGAGAATGATGAGTAAAACAGGGTTTTCCGTATTATTTTAAAAGTATCTCAACGCAGTTTTCCAGCTTTCAGGTCAGACGGCCCCGCTATGGATACCATGTGCGTTACAATTGCTTCTGTAACCGTTTTGCTGCCGGCTCCCAGCAGTAGCAGTCCGCCGCGGAAACCTTTGCCAGCAGCAGGGGAGTAATGCAGGTGTAAATGTCTGATCACACCGGAACTGTCCTCCGGCTGGTTACCGCCAAAAGTCAGGTCATGAAAAGGCGTGTATCCTTTTTTGACGGGCGCCCGCCCTAATATCAGCAGGCCACTCGGACCCTGATCTGCTGCTTTTTCCACCGTTATCCGGATGGGCAGTGTTGTTGTACCTTCAGCCACAATATGTGCCCCGCGGGTAATAATCAGTCCGCCGCTATGACGGCCATCCTGTTTACCTACCGCGGTAGGCAGTATGTTGACCACTGTGCCGGCTTCCATGCGCAGGGTTGCTTCGTTTGCCACATATACCCAGCCATCGATATACCAGGGATGGTTGGCTGTCAGCAAGGTATGGGAAGCAATCACCTGCCGTATCGTATCGGACACAGGGATGATTTCCATTTTAACGTCCTGCGTAGCAGCAGGATTTATCACATCATTTTTTTTGCAACCCGCAGTAATAACAGATAAGCTACTCAAACCATACCAGAAGTAGGGAATAAGACGGGTTACATATTTGCTCGCGGGATGCATAAAAATCAAAGGTCTATTTCGTTAGCCAGAATAGAGCCATTACCATCGTCATATACTGTAGTGACTTTTGATTTACCAGCCAGCTCTGCACCGGTGAGAATAAAGAATTCTGACCCATCAGGCTGTAAAACAACCTGTCCTGTAGCAGGGTCCAGCAATTTAGCTGCAAACGTATAAACGTTTCCGTTAGCATTCACCGCCCTCATCCGGAGTACCTTTGACAGGGTTTTTCTTGCCCATCCTTTTACAACAAGGGGATAGTCAAGCAGTTCTCCGGAATCCGGATCAGCATAAATAAAGGCCAGGTCATACTTTTCGAGGGGATAGAAGGAGGCACTTAAATTATTGAATATCTGGACATCAAATGAATCAACAGGTACTGATCCGCCACCGCCATCACCCACAAAACCTTTCAGTCCCAATTCCGCACTGTAGGCAAACTTGAAACGTTGCAGGCCATTGGCTGCAATTGTAATGAGTGTATCTGCAAGCAATTGCTGTTTATTGGCATCATAAGCACTCAATTTCCCCTGCTTTCCGGCCGGAAGTATAAACTGGCTGCCACCCCTTACATCGATGGTATCCAGTTGCTTCCCATCAAAATACATCATGATTTTAGGTGTATTCGGCAGGTTCAGCAAGGCAACATTGACTTTGCCAAAATAATGTTCTTCCGGCAGTTCTCCTTTACGACAGGAAGCCAGGAATGTCACAACAACTAAAAGAAAAGGCAGGCGCTTTAAAAACAGATACATATTCAAATAATTAACAGAAAAAAGATGATCATCACGTATAGAGGAGCATCCTCTATACGTGATGATGAATAAAAATGATTACAGAACAGTCCAGCCATTAGCCCATGTAGTGGCTCCGGTAGGGAACGCACCAGCAGCTTTAGCAGGAGACAGGGTACCAGGAATATAGTTGTTGATTGCACGTGTAGCGTTGAACGGACCATTCAACTTGATGTTGAAGTTCGGATCAGCGGTAGTGTAACCTTTGTTGGTAGTACCCAAAGGAGTAAAGGCAGTGAAAGAAGCAAAGTTGATCTCAGTAGAGAACGGTAACAGATACGCATGTACGTAGTTGTTAGTCAGGGTAGAAGTACCGTTATCATACTTAGTTTTGGTATTGTCGCCGGTAGCAGGTTTCTGCGTATCCAGAGAGATACCATAGTTGAAGCCCAGGAAGATAGAGTTGTTAACTACAAACTCAGCATTTCTTCTCAGGTGAGCAGCGCGGCCATATTTACCGGTACCGGAAGGCAGACCTGTAGTGATGGAAGCTGCAGTTTGGTTAGGCTGACCAATGATGGTGATGTTGTTGTAAGTAGGATGAGTGTAAGGAGTCAATGCATCACCGTTAGCGTTGTTATCGCTTTCAAAGCCGTTAGACTGGCTTTTGTCAGCACGGTTAGGATCAGATACGCCCAGTGCGTAAGAGATAGTACCGGAATAACCGTTATCAGTATCGAACATATCATCCAGGGCGTCGATAGCCAGCAGGTGAGAAGCGTTTACAGTACCACCGAAGAATTCGAAAGCATCATCTTTGGATTTGTACACTTCAACGTAATCGAGGATAGTACCGTTACCAACACCAGCCAGTGTCAGACCGTTCAGCTCATTGTCTGTAGCCAGTTCATAACCAGCGTACTCAATTCTTACATAACGCAGGATACCGGAGTTGTCACCAGGAACATTGTTAGCCGGACCACCATAGGTAGCATCAGCAGGAGGAGTACCAGTGATACCTTCTACTACTACAGCAGCAGCGTGGTTGGTAGGCGCTTTACCCAGCAAAACCACACCACCCCAATCACCAGACTGAGGAACGGCTTCGTTGGAAGTAAAGATGATCGGGTCGGTAACAGTACCGTCAGCAATCAGTTTAGCACCACGGGTTACGATCAGACCACCACCTGGAGTGCCGGGAGTGCCGCTACCAGCAGGAAGACCTTTGATACCTTTGATCACTGTTCCGGGTTCAACAGTTACTACAGCGTTGTTGGCCACATATACCAGACCATCCAGTTTGTAGATTTTGCAGCTTTTCAGGGTGATGTTGGCAGTGATCACACCAGTGATGGTGCTGTCACCACAAGTACCGGAAGCACCAGAAGGACCACCGGCTACCACGGCACGGTCATTGTTTACTACGTTGTTCTCTTTTTTGCAGGAAGTTCCTAACATCATGCCCAGCACAGCTGCTGCAGACACGAGGGTTACCGCTAAGGGTTTTTTGTTCATGGGATTTTTACTTTTTAAAGTTTAAACAAATGAATAAGGAATGAATGATGAATACCTGATCAGGATATATTTTTCGGGTATGCGCGCAAAAACTTTAAATCTATAACTGAAACGAGTAAACGCAATTACAATATTGTCCAGTTATCAGCCCAGGTAGTATTTCCCGTAGGGAAAGCACCAACAGATCTGGTAGGAGACAATGCACTTGGAATGTAATTCCTGATTACACGCGTTGTAGCGAATGGAGCACCTAGCTTTACATTCAAGTTTGGATCAGCATTAACATAACTTTTGTTGGTTGTGCCCAACGGCGTAAAGGGCACAAAGGAAGTAAAGTTGAGCTCGGTGAGGTACGGATATATATACGCATGAACGTAATTATTCGTCAGGGTAGAAACGCCGTTATCATACTTAGTTTTGGTATTATCTCCACTGGTGGGTCGCTGATAATCCAAAGAGACACCATAGTTGAAACCCAGGAAGATCGAATTACTGACACTAAATTCTGCATTTCTTCTCATATGGGCAGCCCGGCCATACTTACCCGTACCAGACGGCATACCGTTAGTAATGGAGGCAGCTGCTGCGGTAGGCAAACCCACAATGGTAGCATAGTTGATAACCGGATGCGTGTTAGGCGCCGCGGCATAACCGTTAGCGTTGTTATCACACTCAAAGCCATTCGACTGGCTTCTGTCAGCACGACTGAGATCAGCGATACCTAGTGTATAGGTAATGGTACCAGTATAACCATCAGAAATATCGAACATATCGTCCTGGGGATCGATGGCCAACAGATGAGAGGCATTGAAGGTACCTCCGGAAATCCCAAAACCATCCGTCCTTGATTTGTATACTTCGATAAAGTCCAGCGTTGTACCGTTGCCAACGCCCGCTAATGTCAGACCACTCAGAGAATTATCGGGAGATAACTCGTAACCGGCATATTCTATTCTTACGAAACGTAGTATACCACTACTGTCATTCGGAACATTGTTGGAAGGGCCGCCATAGCTAATATCTGCCATAGGAACGCCCCCTATACCCGGTAAAGATACCGCCGAAAGGTGATTGGTGGGAGCCCGGCCTATTATAGCTACACCTGCCCAGTCCCCGGATTTAGGCACCATATCGCCGGAAGTAAAAATGATAGGATCCGCAGCAGTGCCTTGCGCGAGCAACCTGGCGCCACGCGTGATGATCAAACCACCACCTGGCGTACCAGGATCAAAAGGGCCACCAGGAACCCCTTTAATACCTTTAATTACTGTTCCTGGCTCAATTGTCATCACAGCATTGTTAGCCACATACACCAAACCATCCAATTTGTAAACTTTGCAGCTTTTCAGCGCTATATGGGAGGTAATCACCCCACTGATAGTACTGTCCCCGCAAGTACCCGCTGCTCCCGAAGGGCCTCCGGCTACCACGGCACGGTCCAAAGTCGCATTCCTGCTCTCCTTTTTACAAGACGTCCACACCATCAGATTCAACGTCATCACAGCAGACGTAATCGTTACCGTTAAAAGCTTCTTATTCATGAGAGTTTACTTTTAAACATTAAAACTTATACGTGAAAGTTGCACTGTAAGTACGGCCTGGCATAGATTTGTAATTCACCAGATCCTGCCCGGAATCATATTTCATTTCTTTTTTTCCCGGCTTTCCTCCATTGGTATACTCCTGATTTTGCTCGGCTGTAAACTGATTAATATAGGTAACGGCATAGCTATTTAGCAGGTTACCTACATTGAGCTTCAATTCAGCATGCTGCTTCAGGAATCTGAATCCTACCTGAGCGTCCAGTGCCTGCAAAGGCCGCTCCATTAAAGACATTCTGTAAACAGAACTTGGCAGGAAAACACGGTTGGAAACAGAATTATAGGTAAGGCTTACGGATACAGGATTCATATCATAATAAACACCGGCATTAAACATAAAATTGCTGGCTCCCATCTGTGGCCGTTTTTCTTCTTCCCCTACCGTCTCTGTCACCACCACCTTCCGGGCGTTAGCCGGGTCCAGACCAATGTTAATCATCATCGGCTTCACTACAGCATCCAGGTAAGTAAAGTTGCCATACAACGTAAAGTTGCGCAACACCGGCAGTTTAGTGAAAGCAAAAGACTTTCTCATCTCCAGTTCTATCCCATAGTTCTTCGCCGACTTACTGTTTAACAATTCAAAACTGTTAAGCAGCTCCCTGCGGTAAATCTCCATCGGATAAGAAAGGTCCTTGTAGAAGAAAGACGCGGAAAGAATCTCTCCCGGTCCCGGATACCATTCGTAACGAAAATCCAGGTGCTTTATCGTAGTAGACCTCAACAAAGAAGAGGTATATTCACCACCTAACTCAAAATCATATTCCTTGAAAACAGATAACTCCCGCAGGTCCGGACGGATAATACTTTCTGAATAAGCCAGACGCAGATTCATAGATGGTGTCAGAGAATAAGTGAGGTTCACTGAAGGAAAAAAATGCCAGTTAGGCTCCCGGTTCAACAAATCCGAATAATCATACTCTTTACCTGGCTCCGGTTTTAGGTTAGCGAAGGTGGAATCAAGATTATTATTCACCTTATTCAGGTTATAATACTCAGCCCTTACACCCCATACCAGCCTCCATTTATCACCAATCCTGTTATCCAACATAGCAAACAAAGCATGCAGGGAGGCAGACCGGCGTTTGAAATTATCACCGAAATCACTCATCCCTATCTTCAACCCATTTTCCGGTGTCAGGGCTTTTCCCAGCGGGAAATAGTTGGCATCTTTATTATCAATTTTTGAGAATGTGTTCAATACAAAGAATAACCTGTCTTTACTCCAGCCGGCATAGCCACCTTTAAAAGTATTATCAAAATTCACCTTGCCGGCATTGAACTTAAACGGCACCGATACAGCGGCTTCCCAATTGTAGTTATTCTCCAGTGCACGGCTCCACGATCTTAGCGCACCTTCTGCAAAATTGCTTCCGAAGGCACTGATGCTCATTTCGTTCTTCCCTACACCCTCCATAGGCATGTAATCGGCCAGCATAATGTGATTGTCCGGCTTCTGCCGGTCCAGTTTCAGATAACTGCCGCTCCATTTCAGACGAACTCCCTGCCGGCCAATGGCATGCTCTCCTCTCAACTGATTTTGCCACAGCGTTGTCTGCATTCCCAAATCAAACAGACCCATTGTATGGACCGATCCGAATTTTCCGTTCGGCCCGGTACCAAATACCAGCTGCTGGTCCAGCGTACGCAGATAGAGTGACTGAAAACCGATCCTGCTCTTTTCATTGCGGTAGCCAACACCCAGCATACCACCCAGATTAGTCACAAATCCATATCGTTGTCCTTTGAACAGCTGATTGTCCTGATCTGGTCCCGTGGCATATTCCGCAAAACCCTCTCTTCCCAATATGATGTCCTGCGTAGATAAGGTATTGCGATAGCTGGCGGCGGCAACCAGTCCCCATTGCTGACCAGCATTACCACGTAGTACACGGCCAAAGGATGCCTGAAAATTGGGAGATACCGGCGCTTTAAATTTTGTTACAGCCCAGTTGTTATTAAACAACGTAGCGTTCTTGCCTTCTTTATTGTAATGGTCCACGATATCAAACCTATCTTTCCAGTCCAGCGTACCAAACAGCTGGCGATGTTTCGCGGAGTTACCCCAGTATTCGCTACCACTCAACGGTAAGGACAAAAAATCCTTGCCCGTTGTTTTGTCATTATAACTGCCGCCAACAGACAGGTTCAGAAAATTTTCGGAAGGGATGTCCAGTGTATTCACCTCTACCAAACCACCACCAAATTCTGCGCTGCGGTCCGGCGTAATTGTTTTTATCACAGTTACATTCTCCACAATGTTGGAAGGAATGATATCGAAGCTGAAATTCTTTCTGTTCAGCTCTGTGCTGGGCATGATCTGCCCGTTCAAGACAGCCTGATTGTAACGTTCACTCAGTCCGCGTACGACCACGTACTTATTATCCATCGTCGCCAAACCGCTCACTCTCTTTAATACTTCACCAATGTTTTTATCGGGCGTACGGGCAATCTGTTCTGCACTGATACCATCTGTAATGGCCGCGTTATTCTTTTGCAGCGCATATAAACCTTCGATAGACGCTTTGCGGTAGTTGCCCGTCACGGTCACCTCTTTCAGGCGGGAGCCGCTGTTTTTCAGCACTACGTTCAGTGGAATAATATCTTTTTCTTTAACGGAAATATCCGTTACTTTCCTCGTTTCATAAGACACAAAGCTGAAGCTAAGGCTGTACACACCAGGATTCAATACCAGCTCATAACTGCCATCTACAGCGGTGATGGTGCCTTGCCCGCCCTGTGCTGCTATCGTAACACCCGGCAGCGGTTCATTTTTGGCATCTACTACTCTCCCGCGGATGCGGCCATTGGTCTGTGCTGCCGGCGTAACCACGCTGCCTTTGCGCAACGCTATTACATGATTGCCGGTCAACTCCACGTCCAGCGGCGTATGTTGATCGATATAACTCAATACTTCTCCTAACGGCGTACCCGGAAAACGCGCCTCGTTAACGGTGCACTGTTGCAGATACTCCGGATCATAAATAAAGGTATAAGGTGTTTGTTGTTGTAACGCTTTCACAACAGCGGCAGCATTGGTTTTGCCCAGCTGCAGTTGTACCTTGTCGGTAAGGGACTTGTAAGCCTGTGCTAATATCAGCATAGGCGATAGTGGAACGAAAAAAAACAAAAGGATCATCACACGACATGACATACTTTCCCCTGTACAAAATCTGTAGGTAGATTTTTGCATAATGTATTCTTTATTTTAAATGGATGTAGTTAGCTACTTACTGTGTGTTTCGTATGTGGTGTCGTTAATCCGTACGAATGAGATATCATGTACATAGCCCAATGTGGATAGAATTTTTTCTAAAGACATATCCCGGCTGAATTCACCTGAAATTTTCTTTTTGCCCAAAGACGGGTTGTCCAGTACAATCCGGCAACCATAACGCTGCTGTAACCGGGCTAACGCATCTGCCAGTTGGGTGTGGTTAAAATGAATTTTTCCTTTTTTCCAGTCCAGCACATCATTCTTCTCGAAGCTTGTCAGCTGTGGTTGTTTACCATCTGCATAGTTCAACATCTGACCGGGCAGCAATACTTCGTTAAATGAATCGGGTTTGCTCACCGCTACTTTCCCTTCCAACAGACTGATCTGAATGCTGCCATCAGCCATATTGGAAGTGGCAATGTTGAATACAGTTCCCAGGACGGTGGTGGTCAGGCCACCGGTATGCACCAGAAAAGGCCGCTTTTCGTCTTTGGTTACTTTGAAATAAGCTTCACCATGCAGCCATAACTCCCTCGTTTCTTTATTATACCTGTTCTGATAAATAACAGACGAATGCGTATTGAGCCAGACTTCACTGCCATCCTCCATGGTGAACAATTGAATGTTGTCGCTGGTGTTGTGCAGGGTATCCCATTTCACGGCAACAGGACGGGCGCCTGTACGATGTTGCCAGAAAAAGGCGATGGAAACAATGATACCTATTACGGCGGCTGCGGCGGCACCATACCAGAATCTATGTACACGGGGCTTCATCACCACAGGCGCATTGGCCTCATCCCATTTTCCCATCATAAACTCATCCAGCAGCATCGTGTCTGCCGAAGAAAGCCAATCTTCAACGGTGGCCACTTCCTGTGTTGTACATTGCCCTTTAAAATACTTTTCCAGTAACTGTTTATCCATAATCCCGGTCCCTGCTCAGGGTATTTACACAGAGAGTACGTCCGGGAAATAAAATGTTCCTAGTCCGTTTTGCAGGTTAACAATTTGGTAATATAGCCACACAAAAAAGCCCGGAACATCTTTGTTCCGGGCTGCCGTTTTTATACAGGAAGATGATTGTTTATTGTTTGTTCCCTTTGTTTTTCTGATAATCTTCAAACGACTGCTTGATGAATAACAGCAGATCATACTCTGAAGCGTCGTTCAGAAACTGATACCCGGGACGGTACCGGTGCATAAAGGAATCCAGTTCCGGCGACTGCAGCTTGGTCATCTTGGCCACGAGTTCGGGAGAATAACGGTAATCAATATACTTTTCTTTCTCCCAGTATACGAGCTGCTCACGAAACTGCTCCTTCCGCTTACGCGTTTTGCTGGGCACAAGGTAAGTTAAAGCCGTAATGGGATTGGCTGGCAGTGTTTTTAACACGTCCATGGCCCCGGGCTTCTTGTAATTGAAATAACGGCCATACTCCTGCCGCATGGCCAGTGAGTCCTTGGTGTGGTTGATCCCCTTTACATTGACTCCCTGCAACTCAAACAGCCGTCTCTGCAAATAAACGTCCTGCGTGGTGGACATCCCCGGCGCAATGATCTGGCGCTGGGCATAGCTGAGCATGGAAAACTCAAGCGTGTCGCCCGGCAGGGCCTCTATATAATAACGTCCACTCTCACTACTGAGAGTACCCGTCATCGTTCTCTTGTTAACGATGGAAACAAATGGCAATCCCGTTTTGGTCTCCTGGTCAGCCACCATACCTGACAATCTTACCTGTGCAGATGTATGCTGTTGGCATATGAAAAAGAAGAAAAACAGTGCTCCGATATATGCTAAAAAACGAATCATTGGACGTACTAATCTATCAAATTTAACGTTCCACCCGCAAATGAAAAGTTAAAAAAGCGGGTATGCGACAGTGCTCGGGCGCAAAAATATTAATTATCAGCCTTATAAATAGCTTATTTTTACCTCAATTCACCATTATCATGCCACAGAAGATCATTTTTGCGACACAGCACTATCAATATCTGAAAGACCGTATACGCTCACTGCCAGACGCCCCCTGGGAAAACGGAGAGCTGGAAATCCGCGATTTTCCGGACGGAGAACACTATCACCGCATTGTCAGCGAAATCAGCAACAAGGAGGTGATCCTGATAGGCGGCACCATCGACGATAAAGCAACACTCGAATTATATGACCTGGCCAGCGGCTGCATACAGCTGGGCGCCCATTCCCTCACCATCGTGATACCCTTCTTCGGCTATTCCACCATGGAAAGAGCGGTCAAATATGGGGAAATCGTTAAAGCCAAAACAAGGGCAGTACTTTTTTCTTCACTCCCCAACACCTCACGGGGCAACCGCGTCATGCTCATAGACCTCCACGTGGACGGCATCACCTGGTATTTCGAAAATGATATCCGCCCGGTACATCTCTATGCGAAAGACTTTGTAAAGGAAGCGGCACTGGAACTGGCGGGTGGCCAACCGTTTGTACTGGCCAGCACCGACGCCGGCAGGGCCAAGTGGGTAGAATCGCTGGCCAACGACTTTCACGTACAGGCCGCATTTGTCTTCAAACGCCGCATCTCCGGCGAAGAAACAGCTATCACTGCTATCAGCGCTGATGTGAAAGATAAAATTGTGATCATCTATGATGATATGATCCGCACCGGCGGCTCCCTGCTACATGCCGCAGAAGCCTACCGCGATGCCGGCGCACGCGACATCTATGTCATCACCACCCATGGCATCTTCGCCGGTAACGGATTTCAGAAAATCAAAGACAGCGGTATCATCAAAGGCATCGTCTGCACAGACACACACCCTAACGCACTCCTTATCCACGACGAGTTCCTCCAGGTCAAATCCGTTGCTCAACTTATCGTGAACGCTGTCAACGCTAAAAGCTAACTACTGCAAATCAGCCCGCATCCTTATTTTCAGCCTGCCCCTTGGCAGGCTATTTGTTTTACTGCCGGCAGGTGACCGACTGTAGTATGTGCTTCCGGCACGCGTTGTACCTTTGTGGCACACCTCATCAAAAAATAATCAATGCTGGATTTTCGTATAATCGAGTACGGTAGTTGCGACTACCACGACATGGTAGCGCTTCGGGATGAAGTACTCCGGAAGCCGCTGGGGCTAACATTTTCAACTGAATACCTGCAGCAGGAAATCAATGATATCCTCGTCGGAGGGTTTCAGCAGGAGGGCGAAAAACAACTGCTCGCAGGTTGCTGCATTCTCACACCTGTCAATGAAAACACAGTACAGCTGCGGCAAATGGCGGTTTCTCCTACGCTGCAGGGAAAAGGCATCGGCAGGGAAATTATCCTGTTCTCAGAAACAACAGCAGTGAACAACGGGTTCGGAATACTAACGATGCACGCACGCAAGGAAGCCACAGGCTTCTATCAGAAACTGGGCTACGAAATCTGTGGAGAAGAGTTTACAGAAGTGGGAATTCCACACTACGAAATGAGGAAAAACCTGATAAAATCAATTTAAGCCCATTGTAAAAGGGCTTTCGATTGTATTGTTATTTGATATGTATTGTCCAGATAACAATAAGCAGTCTGCAAGAGCTGCACAAAAAATTTGTAACCAAATCAAGCACTATACAATGAGAAGCCATGTACTAGCCTGGTCGGGGCTGTGCTATGCCTTTTTCTGCTATACCCCCAGCAGCGCATACACGAAACCCGAAAGGTATCTCACCGTCCAGCAGCAGCCTGCGGATACTACCGTTCCGGTTGTTATCAAGCCAGCTGCTGCTGACACTGCCGCTAAACCCCGGCAGGATACCGCCAAGAAACCCACACAGGATTCCGTAAAACCCACACAGGATACCAGTAAACCTGCACAGGGCACTGCAAAGCCCCAACAGGATACTTCGGCGCCCAAACAGGATTCTGCGAAACCGAAACAAGACACAGGACTGATCCTCCCGCCAGATGACGCCACCATCAAAAAGGAAATCGGACAGTTTACGCTTAATGGCCTCGTAAAGGACGATAAAGCCACACCCGTTCCCGGTGCGCTCATCCGTAACAAGACTGCCGGCACCAATGCCCAGTCTAATCCGGATGGTAAGTTTACCATCAAGGCCAGGCAAAATGATACCATCACGATAACTTCGCCAACGTTCGGGGACCAAACGATCATTGTTGAGAAAAAAGAACCTTTAACCATTACGCTCACACCTGTAAATGCCAACAAAAAAGTATTGGGAGAAGTGGTAGTTACCGCCCTCGGTATCAAGAAAAACCCACGCTCCGTAGGTTATGCCATGCAGGAAGTAAGCGGTAATGCTGTACAGGAAGCGAAAGAAGTAAACTTCGTCAACGCCCTCACCGGTAAAGTGCCCGGCGTACAAATCAATACCAACACCGGCTCCATGGGCGGCTCCTCTAAAATCACCATCCGCGGGGTGAAATCCATCCTCGGGGATAACAACGCCTTCTTCGTGATAGACGGGGTACCCATGCAGAACAACAGCACCAACGATGCCGGTCAGCTCAATGGCGGCGGTGGTTACGACTTCGGCAGCCCTCTTCAGGACATCAACCCGGAAGATATCGAAAACATCTCCGTGCTGAAAGGCGCAGCCGCCACAGCCCTCTACGGTAGCCGCGGCGCCAACGGCGTAATGCTCATCACGACTAAAAAACGCCCGGACGTTGAAAAAGGCATCGGTGTCACCTACAGCCTCAACGCCCAGATCGATCAGGTATACAAACTGCCCAGCTACCAGAACATGTACGGCGGTGGCGCAAGCCCCCGCTTCGATACACTCTATTATAACCAACACCCCGAAGCGTTCCTCAACGAACAAAGCGCTGCATATGATGATAATAATGGCAAAGGCCGTTATGATCTGATGCCGCAGTATTACGAAGACGCTTCCTGGGGGCCGCGCCTGGATGGCCGCCTCGTGCGCCACTACTGGTCATGGGATAAAAACAAAGGCAATCCGCTCTTTGGTCAGACAGCCCCTTGGGAGGCACATCCCGACAACGTGAAGGATTTCTACCGCACCGGCTTTACCCTCACTAATAATATATCCATGGCCGGTAGTAACGACAAAGGCGGCTTCCGCCTGTCTTATGGCAACATGAACCAAACCTTTGTGCTGCCAAATGCTACTACCAGCCGTAACAACCTGTCGTTCAACGGTAACTACGAAGTGACCAAAGGCGTTAGGGCAGTGGCCTCCGTCAACTACGTAGGACTGAAAGCCAAAGGCCGCCCCGGTACCGGCTTTACCGGCCCCAACCCGGCCCTGCAGTTCACGATGTTCGGACAACGCCAGCTCGACATCGAGAAAGAGAAAAACTTCAAATACAGCGATGGCTCTCAGATCACCTGGAACCGTAAGTCGTGGAACGATCCGGCAGTGCAGTTCAGCAACGGCCCCTACTGGAACCGCTACATGGACTATGAAACCGACAGCCGTAACCGCCTCTTCGGTTATGCCGGCGTAGACATCGATGCTACCAAATGGCTGTCCTTCACCGGTCGTGTATTCATGGACGATTACAACACCCTCGAAGAAGAAAGGACCGCCAAAGACTACCTCATCGGTGGTTATATCAAAAGGGTACGTACTTCCCGTGAAATGAACTATCAGGTCACTGCCGACATCAAAAAAGATTTTAGCAAAGATTTCCAGTTGAATGCAAGCATAGGTGGCAACATCATGCACCGCAAATGGACCACCACCGGCGGTAGCACCCAACAGGGCCTGCTGGTAAAGAACGTGTACAACCTGAACAACTCTGTGCAGCCGGCTAAAATTATCGATGAGTTCTTCGAAAAACAGATCAACTCCGCTTTCGCCACTGCCAACCTTGGTTACAAGAACATGCTGTTCCTCGACCTCACCGGCCGTAGCGACTGGAGCTCCACCCTGTTAAGTGGCAACAACCAGTACTTCTATCCGTCAGCATCCCTTTCTTTTGTCTTCTCTGATCTGCTGAAAGAATGGAAATGGCTCACCTTCGGTAAAGTAAGAGGAAGCCTCGCTGCCGTAGGCAACGACGCAGATCCATACCGCATCTACGACACCTACGAATTCCAGCCGCCTTTTGGCAACTATCCGGTAACACAGGCTTCTGCTACCAAATACACCAGAGACCTGAAACCAGAACGTACGACTGAAATAGAAACAGGGGTTGAACTGAAATTCCTCGATAATCGTATAGGCGTCGACTTTACCTACTATCGCCGCCGGACCAGAGATCAGCTGATCTACCTGTCACTGCCCGCAGCTACCGGCTATACAACGGCATATGCCAACGGTGGGGAAGTGGAAAACAAGGGTATTGAAATTGGCCTTAACCTGAATCCTATCCGCCTGAAAAATGGCTTCCGCTGGGACATCAACGCCAATCTGGCCCGCAACCGTAACAAGCTGCTCAGCATGAACATCGACCAGTACAATACCAACCTTCCTGTGTATCTCATCGGCACCGACCGCCGTACACAGAAAGTATCTGTAGTAGCGATGGTAGGCCAACCGCTGGGCACACTTATCGGTACCGACTATACGTACCTGAACGGACAAAGGGTAGTGGATGACAAAGGCCACTATGTACCCACCACCACCAGCGTTCCTCTCGGTAACGCCTATCCGGATTATGTAGGCGGTGTTACCAATACTTTTACATATAAAGGTATCTACCTGTCAGCACTGGTCGACTTCCAGCATGGCGGCAGCTTCTTCTCCTACACCAATCTGTACGGTGAAAAATCTGGTCTGCTGGAAACCACGGTGGAAAATGGTATCCGCGAAAACGGCATCATCGTGCCGGGCGTAACAGCGGATGGTCATCCCAACAATGTTAAAATCACCGCTCAGGACCATTTCGCGGCCAACGGTGGCAACGTTATCAGCCGGGCCAATATGTACGACGCCAGCTACATTTACCTGAGAGAAGCAAAAATCGGTTATAACCTGCCGGAATCATGGTACAAAAAGATAGGAGCGCAAAGCGCCCGCCTTTCCCTCTATGGCCGTAACCTGTGGCTGATCAAGTCCAACGCGCCTAACGTCGATCCGGCCAACATCATCAACTCCTCTTCCAATATACAGGGGATTGAAGGAGGAGCACTGCCTTCGCTGCGCTCCTATGGTTTAAACCTGAATGTATCATTCTAAAATTTGTGACGATGACCAACAAGATTCTAAAATATAGCTCCGCTTTACTGCTGCTGGCCGCCATGGCGTTTACCGGCTGTAAAAAGCTCGATGATATCAATCACGACCCAACCAAACCCACCACTGCGGAACCGCAGTACTTACTGGCCGGCGCGCAAAAGGCCGCTATGGACGTACTGTACAGCGGTTTGCAGAACGGGTATATCGCCATGCACTATGCCCAGTACTGGTCAGCCAACTCCCGTACAGACGACAGCCGCTACAAACTGGATGAAGGCAACAACTCCACGATGTGGAACAACCTTTACCGTATCTCGCTGAATAATCTGGAAACAATTGTACGGCAAAACGCCACCCAGCCGGCAACACCGCAGCTGGCCGTTCAGACAGCCATTGCCCGCGTTTCCGCCTGCTGGATATACCAGATACTGGCAGATGCCTATGGTAACGTGCCTTACTCTTCCACTTTCAAACTGGACGAAGGCAATCTCAAACCCGGTTACGATGACGCTAAAACCGTGTATGGCCACCTCCTCGATACCCTGCAGGCACAGATCGCCATATTCGATGCAAATAAAGGGGTAGCCGCCACCGGCGATGTGATCTACAACGGCAGCGCCGACAAATGGGCCAAACTGGCACATTCTCTGATGCTCCGTATAGCCATGCGCATGGCCGACGCAGACGGCGCCAAAGCCAAACAGATCATCGAAGCCCACTATCAACAGGCTTTCACCAGCAATGACGATAACGCACAGTTCATTTACCTGAACGCAGCACCTAATAAATTTCCCTTCAACGATTCTGAAAGGGAAATCCCTGATTTCTTCGTCAGCGCCACACTGGTGGATTACATGCAAACTACCGGCGATCCCAGGCTGCCCATTTACGCCCGTCCTTCCAAAGACGACAAATCACTGACCGGCATGCCTTATGGCTGGGCCAGCGCAGACGCGAGCAGACCCTCTCCGGGCCACTATTCTTACCCCGGTACTCAAATCTATAGCGCCACCATGCCAGGCATCCTGATGAACTATGCCGAAGTGGAATTTATCCTGGCAGAAGCAGCTGCCCGCGGCATGAGCGTGGGAGAAGCCTCCACTCATTATATCAATGGTATCAAAGCCTCTGTTGAATACTGGAAAAAACTGACCAACAACACCGGCATAACGGACGCAGTGGTTGACAAGTTTGTAGGGGGAGTGCCTTACGATGCGGCCGACTGGCGCAACGTTATCGGTACGCAGAAATGGCTGGCGTTGTATCCGCAAGGGTTCCAGGGCTGGTATGAAAGGACAAGGCTCAATTTCAAAAAGCCGGGTGGCCAGGCATTTTTCATCGCGCCCGTTTCCGGCAGCATGGACCAGTCAGCGCCTTTTGTGCCGTATCGCCTTACTTACCTGGTTACGGAACAGGCACAAAACCAGGCCGCCTACACAGAAGCCGCCAAGGCGATCGGTGGTGATCAGAAAGGCACTAAACTATGGTTTAACAAATTTTAAGATAATACTCACTCAACTAAAACAATCAGCCGGCGCCTGCTTCTGCAGGCGCCTTTTTTATACCCATCACCCTGTAAACCCTGTTAATCGTCCTGCCTTTCATGCCTTTCTCCTGTCTCTAAATATCAAAATCAAAAAATTCGTAAACGATTCTGCCTTATCTTTAAGCCCCCCTATAATAAGTTTTAAGCGATTTTATGAAGAATGTACTGTTATTACTGGTCGTAATAGCCCTGTCACGCTATGCTACGGCCCAAGAAACCACGCATGCCTATCAACATTGGTACACTTATTTCGGGAATGTCAAAATCAATCAGCGCTGGTCTGTTCCTTTTGACGTACAGGGGCGCATCCGGGATGGCATCAGCAATAAAGGACAACTGTTGATGAGAGGGGGACTGCAATATGCCATTACGCCGCAACATCAGGTATTATTGGGTTACGCCTTTGTGCCTACCTATAACAATGTCAGCAATACCTGGTTGCCGGAGCATCGGATTTTTGAGCAATACATCTATAAAGCTCCGAAAATTGATATGGCGCATCGTTTCCGGCTGGAACAGCGCTGGGTAGCTCAGCCAAACAGTCCGGATGCCCATTCCGCCATTGGTGACTGGAAATATGGCAACCGTTTCCGTTATTTCAACCGTACCCAGCTGAACCTCAAACACCAGCAGCAGGCTACCCGCTTTTATGTGGCTTTGCAGGACGAAATATTCCTGAACCTGTGGGGTAATGATATCAGCAACCTCTTCTTTGATCAGAACCGTTTTCTGGCGGCTTTTGGATATAAGCTGAGCGGCTCCCTTAAAGCCGATATCGGCTATATGAACCAGTTCCTTCAGGGAGGCAACGGAGCGCGAAATATGAACCATATCCTGCATTTCGCAGTTTTCCAGCAACTATAATTGTCTAATGAGATGATTAACAGGAAGATAAATATATAGCCATCATATTCAAAAAAAGGTCGGGTAAGATTTTACTTATTGATAATCAATTATCTACAGGTAAAATCTTACCCGATTTCTTTAGAAATGAATGATAATCAATTATTTATTAAGTGGCTCTACCATTTCCTTAAATCCCTGATAGGCATCTTCTGTTTTAAACGCGCTGATGGGAATCAGGAAAAAGGTCTTTTTGTCACGATAGAGAAAGAAGAATTTTTTGGTTTCCACCACTTTGGAGAAGTTGTTCCAGCTGATGGAACGCAGGTGGTCGCTGGAGCGGGTAGATATCTGGATACCTTCTTCGGAGTAGCGAAGGTGGATATCATCTTTGAAGGTGGCTGCTTTGTTATAGATGGAGATAGGGAGGAGGTACCAGAAAACGAGCCCGAGCAAGAGTACCATGATGGTAATGCCAGAGAGGGCGCCAGGCGTGACCAGGTTATAGCCATAGCCGGCAATAGTGGCCAGCAACAGAATAATAAGGGTGTTACGGAACACCTTTATTTCTCCCCGATGCATAAAATGATAGCGTAATGCGTGCAATACATCTCCCTTGTTATAACTAAACTCTAACTGCATTAGGCTCCTGGCAAAACGAATTTTATCTGTTTACGGAAATCGACATAGGATTATCCATTTCATCACGTACAGTAACAGGTGCTTCTTTCTTACGGTTGCGCTTCATGGTGGAAAGATATTCCTCATTGAAGCCCGGAAAGTTTTTCTTGATGAAAAGGAAATATTGCTGTAAGGTCTTCGGATCCACTTTAAAAGGGAATGCCGGCTCCTTACCACTTCCTTTCAGGAAGTCGTTGGTGTTTATTTTGGTTTCGTTTTGTAAATACCATTTGTATAGGTCCACAATAGCTTTTTCCAACTCTGCTTCATCTACTTTCTCACCTGTCTCTACGCGGGGAAATAATAATACAAATTCTTCTACCCTTACAGGTTTGGACTTATCATTATTCTTGGCATTATTACGGTTATCGTTGTTATCACCGTTTTTATCTCCATTGTTGTCCCCGTTCTTGCAACTGGCAGTGGTATTGTCTCCGTTACCATTACCGTTGCCTTTAACAGTGTTGGCATTTGCTGAAGTGGCTGCGGCCAAAACTACCAACAGCATGAACAACAGCTTTGTCATAAGGCATCCAATTTTTCGAGTCTTAAAAATACACTAATATTCCGAGATTTCTAACCCTGAAAAAAAATACGTATAACCACGTATACCTCCTGAAAAAACAAAAGCAATGGACGAACCATTGCTTTCGAGAGTCATTTACAGTGCATGATGAATCATGCGGTGTAGGAATATTTGGTTTTTCATAGGACAGTAACCATAATAAAAATTAATACAATAACAAATATAATAAAATTATATGGTGACAGAAGGAGAAGTCTAAAAATTAAATATTTTCTAATATGAGATCGAAAAATCTCAGAAATAAAAATTAAAAGCCTTGAAATTAGACAAAATGAAATATGAGATTGTCCCTGCATCGGGAGAGGTGGAGAGAAAGCAACCAGAAAACGGTGCTTAAATCAGGGTCTTTTTAAAAAAGTAAGGGCGCCTAGAAAAGCGCCCTCAATTTGTTACTATCCTATGAAAACCCTATTTGAATACAAAGATAAGTGCATGTTATTTTTCTTTGAAATTTTAAAGGCACAATAACATCTCGTTAACAAGAGTTGCAACACCGATTCAGCTACAACCCATGCTGTTACCGCAATTCAGGCACTTGTAACATGTGCCTGATCTTACTGTGATATGTCCGCAAACGTTACAGGCAGGGGCATCACGCTGCATACTACGCAAATAATCCTGCGTGCTGCTCTCTCCCTGATGCGCCGCAACTGCTTGCTGCTTGGGCGTTTTAGGCGTGTTCGTTGGTTGACTGTTACTAACGGTTACACGCATACCGGATAAAGATGGAGACTCCATCGGCTTGTCTTCGTCTTCCTCATCTTCTCCTGTATTCCCCGGTGCATCCAACACATGCACCAGGTCTGTGCGCCCCAGATATTCATACCCTAATACCCGGAAAACATAGTCCACCAACGATGTGGCGGATTTAATATTAGGATGGTCCACCATCCCGGCAGGCTCAAACCGTGTAAATACAAACTTGTCCACAAACTCTTCCAGCGGAACACCATATTGTAATCCCACAGAAACCGCTATGGCAAAGCAATTCATCATGCTCCGCAAAGTAGATCCTTCTTTCGCCAGGTCAATGAATATTTCTCCCAGCGTACCATCATTGTATTCACCCGTACGGAGGAAAATAGCCTGACCTCCGACTTTTGCTTTCTGCGTAAATCCTCCCCGCTTGGATGGAAGTGTTTTCCGCTCTACAATGCGTGATAACTGCCGCTTCAGCGTGGTGTCCTTGCTGGCCATCATCCGCCTGTTTACTTCTTCCAGCAACTCATCAATCGTCGCCTGTTCAAGATCGGGCAGCTGCACAGCGGTAGCTGTTACGGTAGCTGTCGCATCTGCCTTTTTCTTTTTATCGGTCTTGTTGCTCAACGGCTGACTGAGTTTGCTGCCATCACGATAAAGCGCACAGGCCTTGAGTCCCAGCTCCCAGCTCAGCATATAGGCATCTGCAATTTCATGCACTTCCGCTTCATGCGGCAGATTGATGGTTTTGGAAATAGCACCGGAGATAAAAGGCTGTGCAGCCGCCATCATCCGGATATGGCCATGTGGATGAATATACCGCTGTCCATGTTTGCCACATTTATTAGCGCAGTCAAACACCGGTAAATGTGACTCCTGAAGGTAAGGAGCCCCCTCTACCGTCATAGTGCCACATACATAGTCATTGGCCGCTTCTATCTCTGCATCCTGGAACCCGAGCGCATGCAGCAAACTGAAATCAAGATTAAAATATTGCTCGGGCACAAAACCCAGTCTTTGCAGACAAGCTTCACCGAGCGTATATACGTTAAATACAAACGAGATGTCAAAGGATGAAGCTACCGCCACATCCAGCTTTTTCAACTCTTCGGCGATAAACCCTTTTTCGCTCAGCGACTGATGATTGATGTAAGGCGCGCCGGCAAAGGAACCGGTGCCCTTCGCATAGTCAACGATCGCTTTGATCTCATGCGGCTGATAACCCAGGTTATGCAATGCGGTAGGGATCGACTGATTAATGATTTTAAAATAGCCGCCGCCGGACAACTTCTTAAATTTCACCAACGCAAAATCCGGCTCCACGCCCGTCGTGTCACAATCCATCACCAGCCCAATGGTACCGGTAGGAGCAATCACTGTGGTCTGCGCATTACGGTAACCATATTTTTCACCGGCCTGTACGGCTTCATCCCAGGCCCTTGTAGCGGCTTTCAGCATATAGTCGGGACAATACCGCGCATTGATGCCACGCGGCGAAATTTCAAGCCCTTCGTAAGCCTCTGCGGCATCATAAGCGGCGGCCCGGTGGTTGCGCATTACCCGCAACATATCTTCGCGGTTTTCTTCAAACCGTGGAAACGCCCCAAGGTGTGCCGCCAGCTCAGCAGAAGTCTGATAAGCCACTCCGGTCATAATAGCCGTGATAGCCCCGGCAATACCACGCGCCTCTTCGCTGTCGTAAGAGATACCGCTCACCATCAGCATAGAACCCAGATTGGCATATCCCAACCCCAGCGTACGATAATCATAGCTGAGCTGCGCTACCTCTTTGGAAGGGAACTGCGCCATCAGCACAGAAATCTCCAGTACCGTGGTCCACAGTCTGACAGTATATTCAAAGCCCGGCACATCAAAAAGGTTCTTTTCTTCATCGAAGAACCGCCGCAGGTTCACAGACGCCAGGTTACAGGCCGTATTGTCCAGGAACATGTACTCGGAACAGGGGTTGGAGGCATTGATGCGGCCCCCTTTCGGACAGGTATGCCATTCGTTGATGGTCGTATCATACTGGGTACCCGGATCGGCACAGCGCCAGGCCGCATAAGCAATCTGGTCCCACAGGTCGCTGGCCTTCACTGTCTTTACCGCCTTACCGGTGGTACGCGCTATCAGGTCCCAGTCACCCTCGGCAGCCAGCTGCCGGAAAAAGCTGTTGGGGATACGAACGGAATTGTTGGAGTTCTGCCCGGATACCGTCCGGTAAGCCTCTCCTTCATAATCGGATGAATAACCGGCAGCAATCAGCGCTCCCACCTTTTTCTCTTCTTCCACTTTCCAGTTGATGAAATCCAGCACCTCCGGATGGTCCAGGTCCAGACACACCATTTTGGCTGCCCGACGGGTAGTACCGCCCGACTTGATAGCCCCGGCCGCCCGGTCTCCGATTTTCAGGAAGCTCATCAGGCCACTGGAAGTACCGCCACCACTTAATTTCTCACCTTCCCCCCGGATGTGGGAGAAGTTGGTACCTACGCCGGAACCATACTTGAAAATCCGCGCTTCCCGCATCCAGAGGTCCATAATACCCCCATCACCCACCAGATCATCGTCTACGCTGAGGATAAAACAGGCATGGGGCTGAGGTCGCTCATAGGCGGAAGTCGACTTCTCGAGGTGACCGGTATTTTGCTCTACATAATAATGGCCCTGTGGCTTGCCTTTGATACCATAACTTTCATACAGACCGGTATTGAACCACTGGGGCGAATTAGGCACACAGGCCTGGTTCAGCATGCTATACACCAGTTCATCATAGAATATCTGTGCATCTTCCGGGGTGGCAAAATAACCATACCGCTCGCCCCAGGCACGCCAGCAATTGGCCATACGATGCACTACCTGTCTGACCGACGTTTCGCGGCCCAGGCTACCATCTTCCTGGGGTACGCCGGCCTTACGGAAATACTTCTGCGCCAGGATATCCGTCGCGATCTGCGACCACCCCTGAGGCACCTCTACATTGTTCATCTCAAACACCACATCCCCACCGGGATTACGGATCACCGAAGAGCGCAGGTCATACTCAAACTGTTCATACGGACGCATCCCTTCTTTGGTAAAGTACCGGGAGAAGGCCATGCCACGCTTGCTGCTTGCTGGATTTTTCATACCCAAAATTTTTTCCAGGATTAAAAAGAATATGTGAAAGGGGGGTACGCTAAAATTAGTTTTAAAAAGTCTCGGGCAGCTGGATTATTTTGCACAACTTGTGGATAATTGTATCAACACTTTCGGGGCAGGATTGTTATACACCAGACTGACACCATAAAATCCGGCTTAAAATTTGTCGCTAACAGAGATTTGCCTGAGTGGATGCGTCTTGAAATGCCATAGGTATCATGCGGTTCATGAATAGAAAATGAATTGCATGCATATTTATTTAGCATTGTGGGTTATTAATAAAAATATTATACATTTGCGACAACCGGAACAATGCGCTATTGATGTACAATAAAATATACACTTCGTTCATCGAAAGAAAGGCTAGGAAAGAAAAGGCATTCGCGGTTTTAATTGATCCGGATAAGGTAACTCCTGCTGGCATCATTGAACTTGCGACCAAATGCACCGCTGCCAAAGTTGATTATATCTTCCTTGGCGGTAGCCTGGTTATCACCAATCATCTGGATGAATGCGTGCAACAATTGAAAGCCAGTTGCGATATTCCTGTTATTTTGTTTCCAGGAAGCCCTTCGCAGGTTTCGAGATATGCAGACGCACTCCTTTATCTTTCCATGATTTCAGGCAGGAACCCTGAGTTATTGATCGGTCAGCACGTAGTATCCGCTGCGGCTGTTAAAAAAAGCCAGCTGGAAGTGATTTCCACCGGCTATATGGTCATTGACGGAGGTGCTCCTACCACCGTTTCCTACATCAGCAATGCAACGCCTATCCCTGCCGACAAGGCGGATATTGCGATGTGCACAGCCATGGCAGGGGAGATGCTGGGCATGAAAGTGATCTATATGGACGCCGGCAGCGGTGCCCGTAACCCCATCACTGAAACCATGATCAGCAGAGTAGCCAGCCAGGTGGAAGTACCCATCATCGTGGGCGGCGGTATCCGCGACGCTGAAAAAGCTTACCGGAACTGCAAAGCCGGCGCCGATATCATCGTGGTAGGCAACGCCATCGAAAATGACATCTCCCTGATCAAGGAACTGGCCGATGCTGTACACGCTACAGCCCCCATCACCATTTAGTCACCTGGTCATTTAAGAATTTAGATATTAAAAAAAATGCAGCGGAGATAACCTCCGCTGCATTTTTGTAATATCTAAATATCAAAATAACTAAATATCAAAATATTACAGGCTCATCATCTCCTTAAATTTAACGGCCTGCCGACGGCTGACCTCAATTTTTTCACCACCCTTCATCTCCAGCAATAACCCGCCATTAAAGTAAGTGTCGATTTTTTCAATCATCCGCAGGTTCACGATATGTTTGCGGTTGGCACGGAAAAATACCCGCTCGTCCAGCCGCTCTTCAAGGGCGTTCAGCGATTTCAGGATCAACGGCTTGTTGCCCTCGAAATATACCCGCGCATAGTTACCCACGCTCTCAAACAGCCGGATCTCCTGCAGTTTTACAAACCAGCAACGATCGCCGTCTTTCACAAATACCTGGTCGTTCTCCGACAAAAGCGTACGTATCCCTCCGGAAGCTGCCAACCGGTCTTTCTCGTCCTGCTGGTGCAACTTGTGGATGGCGTCCGCCAGCCGCTTAGGCTCTACCGGCTTCAACAAATAATCCAGCGCATTGTATTCAAATGCTTTCAGGGCATATTCGTCATAGGCAGTCGTGAAAATCACCTGAGGTGACTTCTCCAGCTCGGCCAGCAAATCAAAACCCGTTTTGTCGGGCATCTGAATATCCAGAAACAGCAGGTCAGGATGCAGATTCTCTATCTTCTCGATACCATCCTTCGCGTTCACTGCTTCTCCCACCACCACTATCTCCGGGTGATCTGCCAGCAGTTTTTTCAGTTCACTTCTGGCCAGGCGTTCATCATCTATTATCAATGCTTTTTTCATTGGCAATATGAAGTTTGGTTGATGACAATTTTTTTATCAACATTTAAAGCCATAGCCAGGCTCAGCGCCCTGCTATAGCGGTTTCCGAATAACAAGTGAATCAGAGTAACGGCATCACCACGCGTGCTTCCACCGTTGCCTCATCTTTATTCCTGATCTCAAAGGTAGCCCTGTTTCCGAACAAAAGGCTTAATCGTTGCCGTGTGCTCTCCAATCCAAAACCATGGCCGTTTACCACATTCTTTTCTACCAGTTGCCCGGTATTTTCAATCATAATTTCATGCTCCATCCCTTTCAGGCGCGAAGCAATAAACACCGTCCCACCGCTCACTATTCTGGAAATACCATGTTTGATGGCATTTTCTACCAGTGTTTGCAACATCATGGGAGGCACCTGTAGTTCCAGTGTGTCCGGATCTATCTCATACCGCACCTGCAACCGTTCCTCAAACCGGATATGTTCCAGTGCAAGGTAATCTTTTACAATATTTAATTCATTTTCCAGGCTAACAGTCTCTACCTTTTCAATAGCCATGGAACTGCGGAGAATATTGGACAGTTCTGTGATCGCCGTCCTGGCCCGCTGCGGATTCTCGTCCACCAGCGCCCGGATACTGTTCAGCGCATTAAAAATAAAGTGAGGGTTCAGCTGGGCTTTAATGGTTTTCAGCTCCAGTTCCTTTACCGTAGTCTCCAGCTTCAGCCGGTCTACCTGCGCAGTCCGGTTACGGTCTACATAGTGCCAGATGAAATAAATCACCCACCAGATAAAAGAAATGGCAAAAGAGGCCAGATAGCCCCTGTCAACAAGGTTCAACAGGAAGTTTTTGCCCTTCGGGCGATTGCCCACCATATAATCCAGCACCAGGTTGTACACAAAGTACCATACCAGGCTCGTACTCATCACCAGCACCAGAAAGATAACCAGTTGCTTTTCAAAGTTATAGCTACCCCAACCTTTGAACTTGTTCAAAAGTGTTCTGAACAAGTGAGTGGTAGCAATACCGCACATCGTGAAAATGATCATATAGATCACCGCCGCATGCAGATTTGGTTTATTCAGGGTGAAGTTGAAAAATACGTTGACCAGAAAATATACAGACCACCCCAACAACTGCCCCCACCAATATTTGGATACTTGTTTAAGCATTAAATCAAATTAGTAAACTTCCCCAGTATTCCAAAAATACCTTATGCCCCTGCCCACCGAAACCTAAATGTTATAAATGGCGAATCAGAACCGGTAAATGGCGAATCCCCTGTACCGAATGGCGGATTAACAGGAAATAGGGGGTTTTTCCCGCCAAATGTCGCCGGATAACACATATTTTTTAGTAGTTTTGTTTTTAATTAAACCCTGAACCATCAAAACAATATGAATATCACGGCCGGTTCACTTTTAAGCCAGATAAATTCCCCAGCGGATTTGAGAAAGCTGAGTAAAGATCAGCTGCATCAGGTGTGTGAGGAACTACGTCAATACATTATTGACGTAGTCAGTGTGCATGGTGGCCACTTTGCCGCCAGCCTGGGTGTTGTAGAGCTCTCTGTAGCCCTGCATTATGTCTTTAATACGCCTTATGACCAACTGGTATGGGACGTAGGACACCAGGCTTATGGACATAAAATCCTTACCGGCCGGCGCGAGGCCTTCCCGACCAACCGGAAATACAAAGGCCTTAGCGGATTTCCTAAAAGAGACGAAAGCGAATACGATACTTTCGGAGTAGGGCACTCCTCTACCTCCATCTCTGCTGCATTGGGTATGGCCATGGCCTCCCACTACAAAGGAGAATTCGACCGTCAGCATATTGCCGTTATCGGCGATGGCGCCATGACGGCCGGTATGGCTTTTGAAGCCCTCAACCACGCCGGGGTGGCCAATGCCAACGTGCTCATTATCCTCAACGATAACTGCATGTCCATTGACCCCAACGTGGGCGCACTCAAAGAATACCTGACAGACATCACCACTTCGCCCACCTACAACAAACTAAGGGACGATGTATGGCATCTGCTCGGTAAACTGCCGGTAGGCAAACGCTTCACCCGTGAAATGGCCTCCAAACTGGAAGCCTCCCTCAAAGGTGTCGTGTCCAAATCCTCCAACCTCTTTGAATCCCTTCAACTGCGGTACTTCGGTCCGATAGACGGTCATAATATCACTAAACTGGCCGATACCCTGCAGGACCTGAAAGATATTCCCGGCCCTAAACTACTGCATATCGTTACCACCAAAGGTAAAGGCTATGCCCTCGCAGAAAAGGACCAAACCACCTGGCACGCGCCCGGCCTCTTCGACAAAATCACCGGTGAAATCTTTAAGAAACCGGTCGACAGGCCACAACCGCCTAAATACCAGGACGTTTTCGGTCATACCATCATTGAACTGGCTGAAAAGAACGAAAAAATCATCGGTATCACGCCCGCCATGCCTTCCGGCTCCTCCCTCAAATTCATGATGGAGAAAATGCCCGACCGCGCATTCGACGTAGGTATCTGCGAACAACACGCTGTTACCCTCTCTGCCGGTATGGCCACCCAGGGCATGCGCGTGTTCTGTACCATCTATTCCTCCTTCTTCCAACGTGCCTTTGATCAGGCCGTACATGATGTGGCCATCCAAAACCTGCCGGTCATCTTCTGCCTCGACAGGGCAGGCCTGGTAGGAGAAGACGGTCCCACCCACCACGGCGCCTACGATATTGCCTATATGCGCAGTATCCCCAACGTGATCATCAGCGCTCCCATGAATGAAGAAGAGCTGCGTAACCTGATGTACAGCGCCCAACTGGAAGAAAATACCCATCCATATGTGATCCGCTACCCACGCGGACAAGGTGTGATGCCTGAATGGCGTACGCCGTTCAAAGCCATCAAAGCCGGCACCGGCCGTAAAATCCGTGACGGTAAAGAAATCGCCATCCTGTCTTTCGGACATGTGGGCAACTTCGTTACCGAAGCCTGCAAAGAGCTGATCAGCGATGGGCTGCAACCAGCACATTACGACCTCCGCTTCGTAAAACCACTGGATGAAGCCATGCTGCACGAGGTGTTCCGCAACTTCAACAAAGTGATCACCGTAGAAGACGGCGCCACCACCGGCGGCGTTGGCAGCGCTGTACTGGAGTTCATGGCACAGCACCACTACAACGCACAGGTTAAAATGCTCGGTATCCCCGACAAAATCGTTGAGCATGGCAAACCGGAAGAACTGTACCGCGAATGCGGCTATGATCCATCCGGCATCGCCCGTGCTACCAGAGAAATGTTGCGGGAAAAAATCACCGTTACCGTATAACAATTACGAATTACAAATGGAGGGCTTCCTTGTAGAGCGGTTATTAAGTAACCTTTCTAAAAGGAAGCCCTCCATTCGTAATTTGTAATTCGTAATTTTGCCAGATGTATTTGCAACTAAGGATTGTTGACATCAAAAACGAAACACCCGGTACCAAGACCTACTATCTCGAAAACACGTCACCGGAACCTGTGGTATATCAGGCTGGACAATTTCTCACGTTTGTCATTCAACTCAATCATAAAGAACATCGCCGCTCTTATTCCCTTAGCTCTACACCCGGAATAGACCCGGTAATGGCTGTCACGGTCCGTGAAAAAGAAAACGGCGAGATATCCCGCTATCTGCTGCGGACGTGGAAAATCGGCGACGTCCTGACGGCCCTCGAGCCTTCCGGCAGGTTCACCTTTGAGCCTTCTTCCGAAGAACGCGATATTTTTCTCTTAGCCGCCGGCAGCGGCATTACCCCCGTGTTCTCCCTGCTCAAACAAATGCTCAGGGATGAACCGGCCTCTAAAATCACCTTCATCTACAGCAACAGCACCCCGGAAAGGACCATCTTCTATAAACAGCTGCAAGCCCTCGAACAACAACATCCGCAGCTTAAGATCCTTTTCCTCTTCAGCAATGATCCCGAAAGCCATCATGCTTACCGCAGGCTCAATAACATACTGCTGGAACTACTGGTCAACGAACACCTGCTGTATCATAAGGATGCCGCACAATTCTTCCTCTGCGGCCCTCCGGAATATATGCGCATGATCATGCTGACCCTGCATTTTATGGGCTTCCGGGAAGCACAGCTGCATAAAGAGAACTTCGTCATTACCACAGAAGCCAAACTGGCGCATACTTCGCTGCCCACTGATGACACGCCTCGCGAGGTCAACATACTGCTGCGCAACGAAACCTATACATTGTCTGTCCCTGCCAATCAAACCATCCTCAGCTATGCGCTGGAGCATGATGTTCCGCTCCCTTACAGCTGTAAAGGTGGTGTATGCGGCTCGTGTACCGCCCAATGTACCCGGGGGAAAGTCTGGATGTCTGTCAATGAAGTACTCACCGACAAAGAACTGGCGGAGGGACTTATCCTTACCTGTGTGGGTTATCCCGCCAGTGAGCAAATTGAAATCGAATTATAAATATTCAAAATGTAAATAGTTTTATTAATCATATTACTCTGATTATTATTTTTTACATGCGAAGATTTTCGTTAATTTTTAGCAAATTCGAGAAATGCAACGCTCCCCAATTAAGACGGCAGGTTTGTGTTTGCTTTTTGTAATCATTGTTATCAATGCTTATCTCCTCACCGGAAGCGAATCATCTACTCAAAAAACCTGGCTTATACTCAATGAAACTGTACTCTGCAGCGCCTTTCTGCTGTTAACCGCCACGCTTATACGTAAACAACCGGTTTCCCAGTTTGAAAATCTGTACATCAATCATCCTATCCCTATGTGGATCTACGAAAAGGACTCGCTCCGCTTCCTGTTCGTCAATGAAGCCGCTTGTAAAAAATATGGCTATACGCGTCAGGAATTCCTGGCACTCACGATCAAGGATATACGGGAAAATGAAGAACTTGATGCGTTGATGGAAAATGTCCGCGACCGCTGCAATGGAGCAGAATACCGCGGCATTTGGAAACATCGTCGTAAAGATGGCCAGAACTTCTTTGTAGAAATCTACGCGCATTCTGCTTTCTACCAGGGCAGGGAAGCCCGCTTTATCATGGCCAAGGACGTGGATGAACAGGTACGCGCGGCCAAGGAAGCCCATCAGCTGGGCATCCGGTATGAACTGCTGGCACAGGCTACCAATGATGCCCTCTATGACCGCAACCTCATCACCAATGAAGTGCTGTGGAAACACGGGCTTGAAAGCATGTTCCAACATCCTACCCAGCCGGACACCGATCTGTTTATCTGGTGGAAATCCAATATCCATCCGGCCGACGGCCCCGCAGTCATGGCATCGCTGGATACCTGCCTGCAAAACAGGAGCAGCTCCTGGTCACAGCAATACCGCTTCCGCTGTTCCGATGGCACGTTCAAATACGTGGTGGACCGGGCGTTCATCATCTATGAAAACGACCGGCCCACCCGCATGATAGGCATCGTACAGGACATCGACCAATACGTAAAACAGGCGGTACGCCTCGAAAAACAAAATAAAACCCTGCGGGAAATAGCCTGGATCAATTCACATGAAATACGCAGGCCAGTGGTGTCTATCCTTAGCATCACCAACCTGTTTGACAAAAGCAATCAGGACGTGCATCTCAATTCCAGGCTGATGGAATGGCTGCACCAATCCACCCGGCAGTTGGATGAAATCATTCACAAAATAGAACACAAGGTGAAAAGCATCGAATAATGCCGGCTACAGTTCACTGTCCATAAATTGGTTGAAATCTTCTTTCAGCTCAATAAATAATTTCTGAAAAATCTCCATACGGTTGGACATGGTATCATAGTCGCATATGGGTCGGTCGTCGTGGATAACCGTTGGTGGCTGCTCGGCCGAGAGTTTTTTGGCACATTGTTTCAGATCGTGGAACATTTCATCGGCAACTTCGCGCTGCCTTAACAAACGGTTCTCAAAATGTTCTACCCTTGACATTACTTCCCGGGGCGCGGAACTGAGGGCTATTTGTTCCAAACGCTCCCGCATCATCTTTGCATCTTCTCTTACTTCATTTACTTCTTCCTTCCAGGAATTGATCTGCTCAGTCAGATCAGTTGGCTGTGTTGTAATTTCCATGGTGTATTGATTTAGCCATTAACAATAATGATTCATCATTACCCAAGCAAGTTTTTCAATATCCACTTTAACTGTTTACATCCCACTACTATTGACAAAGATCCACTTCTAAGGTACGACCTTTTTCAATGCGGCCCTCACAACTTTTGACCTTCTTTCCGGTATTGTTTATAAAAATCTGCCGAACTCCGGAAACCATGCCATCGCCTCCAGAATGCCACCTGTACCGCTGCGGCTCGCTTGCAGCACATTGTGCATACCCACTGTACGGGTCAGCAATTCCGGCTCAGCATCACCCACTACCACACCTTTAAATCCCATTTCATACATGGAAAAATCATTCATGGAATCGCCGGCCACCAACACCTCATGATGCGGCAATGCCAGCACTCCTAACAATTGTTGCAGGGTATTTCCCTTATTCACACCGCGAGGTAAAATATCAAGATATTTTCCGGCAGACAACACAAGATCACAATGTAACGATTCGGCTATCTCCCTTGCGGTGTCGATATCTGTGGCATCATCATAGTAGTAGGAACAACGGTACTGCTGCTGTGCCTCCTGATGCAATAACCCCTTCACCGCTTTCAGTTGCTCACGCACCTGATCACCGGGCCACAACCGGGCAATGTCCGACTGCACCGGCTCTACCGATACTAGCGAAGCCAGATGCGTAACGGTAGCACCTACATCACAAATAATATACTCCGGCCGGGGAAGACTGGTATCTTCCAGCAGGGTAAGCACGCTACGTATACCCCTTCCCGTTACAAACACCAATTGAATATCACTTCTGCTGCGGACCAGCTCGTATAACTGCGCTTTGTCTGCCGCGGAGCCGGCCAGAAATGTTCCGTCTAAATCTGTTGCTAATAACATTTGATAGTCGTCTGTTGATCGGTAATATAAAGGCTTTGTACCGGGAATACAACCCCGATCGCATGTTTAACAAAAATAAATAACAAGAGACCAGCCTTTCGGCGGTCTCTTGTGTATATAATAAGTCAATATATAAAGAAGCGAAAGATCAATTCAGCATGGGTACATCTATCAGCAAAAACGTTGCCGGCTTCACAACTTCCACTGTTACCTTTTCGTAATCAGATAAACCGATCGCGTCACGTGTCTGCAACACTTCATCGGCCACTTTCACTTCTCCACTGAGGAGGAACAGGTAACTACCGATACCCGGCTGCTTCGGTGTCAGGTCCACCTTTTGTCCCGCTTCAAATTCACCCAGTGAAAACCAGGCATCCTGATGAAGGCTCAGCGCATTTTGCGCGCCATCCGGGGCAACCACCAGCTGCAGAGCATTGTGGCGTGCAGCAGGATCAAAAGCACGTTGGTCATAACGCGGCGTGATATTCCTTTCTTTGGGGAATACCCATATCTGCAGGAAACTCACGTCGTCTGTTTTAGATGCATTAAACTCCGAGTGTACGATACCGCTACCGGCGCTCATCACCTGTACATCGTTTTTCCGGATCACGCCTCTTGTACCTGTATTATCGCGGTGTTCCAGGCTACCATCCAGCACAATGGAAACGATCTCCATATTATCGTGCGGGTGCGCGCCGAAGCCCATACCGCCTTTTACCTGATCATCGTTCAACACACGCAAGGCGCCGAAGTGGATCTTATCAGGATTATAATAATTGGCAAAGCTGAAAGAATGATGGCTTTTCAACCAGCCATGATTGGCATAACCTCTGTCATCTGCACGTTGTATAATCTTTTTCATAGCTATTGTTCTCCTTATTTTTTACACTACAAAGGTCGGTATAAAGGAAGGGGAATGAAATGGATGATCTGTTGAAAAACGTGGACAAAAAAAATGCAGCGGACATCCCGCTGCATTTTCCCATAAAATTTATTGAACGATGGTTATACCAGTACGGCATCCATGGTAATATTGGTGTTCAGCAGTTTGCTGATAGGGCAGTTTGCTTTTGCATCCGCGGCCATTTCAGCAAACTTGGCGGCATCCAGGCCGGGAACGCTGGCTTTCACTTCCAGGTGGCTGGAGGTAATAGCGCCATTTTCCAGGGTGATGGTGCATTTGGTATCGATGTTACCAGGCGTTAAACCAGCGCCGGAGATCACGAAGCTCAGTTTCATTGTGAAACAACCAGCATGCGCTGCTGCGATCAGTTCTTCCGGATTGGTGCCCACACCTTCTTCAAAGCGGCTGCTGTAGGAGTATTGGGTGTTGTTCAACACGGTTGACTGGGAACTAACGGTACCTTTACCTTCTTTACCTGTGCCTTGCCAATTGGCAGTTGCAAATCTTTTCATGTTATTGTGCTTTAAATAATTTGAGGTGATTAATCTGCGTAGAGGCCTCAAATTACAAAAATAAACAGGATTATCATGATCTAAAAAAGATAACCTGGCGGGTTTCCCTGCCAGGTTATCACAATCATCTTTTAATTCTTCCTGTTAGTCTTTACGCTTCTGTTGAATCTGTTGTATCCTTTCCGGCACTATTAAATAACCTCCACTAATTCAGCAATCGGTTTTCTCACTTTCTTTGCGTACTGCATAGCATCATCTTCTGCTCTGAAACCAATAGCTGCAATCACTACAGTAGCCAGTCCTTTATCCTTTAAACCTAAAATTTCGTCGTATTGCGCTGCGTCAAAGCCTTCCATCGGACAGGCATCGATACCTTCGGCCGCTGCGGCTGTCAGTAATGTACCCAGTGCCAGGTAAGCCTGCTTGGAGGTCCACACCGCAGCTCCTGCTGCATCCAGATGGTTCACGGTATTTTTCATGACCCCGGCAAAGCCGGCAAGATCTTCCGGATTGATATTACGCGTAGCGGCTATATTATTCGTATAATCGTCTACGTGGGATTCATTCAGGTCGCGTACCCGGGCAAACACTACCAGATGCGATGCATCCGTGATCTGCGACTGGTTCCACGAGGCCGTTTTCAGCCTTTCCCTGATGGCGGGATTTTCTACCACCAGCATTTTATAAGGCTGGAGACCATAAGAGGAGGCTGATAACCGGGTAGCTGTTGTAATCCTGTCCAACTGGGCGGCAGTCAGCTTCTTCACCGGATCAAATTTCTTCACGGCATAACGCCATTCCAGTTTCTGTATAATATCCATCGTTGTTCCTTTTATGCTTGTTTGATCATTTGTACGCTGGCCAGCAGTTTCACTTCATCACTCAGCAACACACCGCCTGTTTCTGTAGTAGCGTGGAAAGTAAGACCAAAATCCTTACGGTTGATTTTACCGCTCAGCTCAAAACCGGCTTTTGTTTGTCCCCAGGGGTCCACTACCTCACCGCCAAATTCTACGTTCAGCTCTACCGGACGGGTGTTATCACGGATGGTCAGATCACCGATCAGTTTATAGGTTTCATCATCGATCTTTTTCACTTCTTTAGAAACGAACTGCAGTTTAGGATACTGCGCTGCATCAAAGAAATCGCCTGCCAGCAGGTGCTGGTCACGTTGCGCGTTCTGTGTGGTAACGCTGTTGATATCTGCGCTGAAAGAAATATTGGCAGTGCTGAAATCGTTACCGTTTGTTTGCATGGTAGCATCGAATGTACCAAACTGGCCGGTAACAGTAGTGATCATCAGGTGTTTTACTTTAAACTGTACATCACTATGAGTGGGATCAATTTTCCAGGTAGTCATACAAATATGTTTTTGTTTTAGTTTTTATAAATAGATGTGTTTATTGTGTTGTGTTAATTCAGAAAACCCATTTTACCGGCGTTGTAATCGTTGATGGCTTCATTGATTTCCTCCGGTGTATTCATCACAAAAGGACCATAAGCCACAATCGGTTCATTGATAGGTTCACCGCTCAACAATAACATGCTGGTGTCTGCAAGCGCAGTAATGGTGATATCGGTGCCATCATGCTCAAAGAGCACGGTTTCCACGCCTTTGGCGGTGCTGCCGTTGATGTCTGCTTCTCCCTGCATCACGATCGCTATCGTATTGAAGTGCGCCGGGAAGGCCGCTTCTATGGTATCACCTTTTTTAAGCTGTACATCCAGTACGTTTACGGGTGAGAAGGTTTTGGCCGCGCCTTTAACGTCATTATATTCTCCTGCAATCACTCTTACATATCCTTCTTCACTTACTTTCACCACTGGTATTTCAGCTTTGGTGAGGTTTTGATAACCAGGCTTACTGTTTTTATATGCTTTGGGAAGATTTACCCAGAGCTGGGCCATCTCCACTTTACCACCTCTTTTGCTGAATTCAGTTTCATGCTTCTCTTCGTGCACGATACCGGCTGCTGCAGTCATCCACTGTACGTCGCCGGGAGCCAGTTTACCATGGCTGCCTGTAGAGTCGCGGTGTTCCAGTTCGCCCTGATATACCACCGTTACGGTTTCAAACCCTTTGTGCGGGTGCTGGTCCACGCCACGCGGTCTGTTGGTGGGTGGGAAGTAACTGGGTGCACCATAGTCCATCAGGATAAACGGGCTTACCGGGTTGTTCTGAGAACGGGTGCCACCGGGCAGTACACTATGGACCCTGAATCCGTCGCCCACCATGTGGGGAGCAGGTGCTATTAAAATCTGTTTTACATGTTTTGCATTTTTCATAATTGCCTCCTTTAAAAGACAACACAAAAATACATGTTACAACACCTATGCGGAATGGATAAAACGTCTTCCTTGATGGACTTTTTTACCTGGTCCGGTAAAATTAAGGCTGGTGGCTCACGGAGCGGGAGGCTTCCTTAAACTCGGAAGGGCTCTGGGAGGTGTATTTCTTAAAAAAGCGGCTGAAATAGTGGGGATCGTCAAATCCTAATTTATAGGCAATTTCTTTAGCCGTCAGATCTGTATTATAGAGATAGCGCTGGGCTTCAAGGATGACTCTGTTACGGATATGCTCTCCTGCTGTAATACCGGACAATTGCTTGCTGATTTCATTGAGCAGTACGGGTTTTATATGAAGCAGACCGGCATAATCGGAGACTGTTTTCAGTTCCCGGTATTTTTCTTCGATCAGGTTTTTGAATTTCAGGAAGATAGAGCTGTTATGTACCGCATGCTGCTCTGCCGGGATGGCCACACTTTGGCCTTTAATACGGGACACCAGCACGAGAAAATAGCGCAGCAGGCCATGCAGGGCTGTTTCATACTCGGGTTCACGGGTATTGAGCTCTTTCAGCATCAGGCGAACAATAGACTCAATATCAGCGGATTGCTCCGGGTCCAGCGTTACAACGCTGCTGAACTGATCATTGAAGAAGAGGCCGGAATTGATACCAGACACCTGGGACTGGTCTTTCAGACACATAAAAGCCTCCTGAAAGGCAATCATATAGCCATCAATTCTCTCGCTCATCTGAAGCTTATGGACCTGGCCGGGCGCCAGGAAAAAGAGGGTGTTCTTTTTTACTTCGTGCGTAACAGTATCAATAGTATGTAGTAAAGAACCTCTTTTAATCCAGTAGACAGTGTAGAAGTCATGCCGGTGCGGAACGCCGGCCTGATCAAAAAAGTTCTCGCCCAGCTCGCAAATACTGGACACTACAAAGCTTGGATCTGCCTGCGCATAGGCCGGCAAAGAAATGATACCGATATTGTCACGTTTCTCACCCATCTGTTAACCGTCTATAAGTGTTCCGGCAGGTTCTTCCTCCCTGTTCTCCGGATCAATGTAATCAATAATAAAGTTGTTTCTGCCTTCTCCTACCATAATGCCCAGGTGCTTCATCTGTACCAGTTCCAGCATGCTCAGGAAAAGGAAAATGGCGTGCACCCTGTCTTTACAGTGATCGAATATTTTCTCAAACGACAAAGTACGCTCCGATCTGGCCAGCTCTTCCATGTACATTCTCGACCCTTCCATGGTGTAGTCATATTTGTACACCACGTGCTGAGGCTTATGGTCGCGCGCTTTCATGCGCTGCATCACCTTTTCAAAGGTCTGGGCCAGCTTAAAGAGGGTAAGCGTCTGAATCTCAGTACCTTCGCTGGTCACCTCGCCGATTTCGGCCAGTTCCTTCGCAATATTGCCCCGCTTGATATGCAGCATCCGTTCAGCCTCCATTTCGGCCAATTCCGCTGCTGCCTGCTTATATCGCTTATATTCCAGGATCTTGTCTATCAGCTCCATCCGCGGGTCAATTTCGTTACCCTGCTCATCCAGCTCTTTGCGTGGCAACAGCATTTTCGCCTTGATCCGCATCAGTGTGGACACAAAGAGAATGAACTCGCTTGCCAGCTCAATGTTCAGCGACTCTATATGGTGAATATAGTCGAGAAATTCCTGCGTGATGGTATTGATCGGAATATTATAAATATCCAACTCATCGCGTTCTATAAAGAACAACAGGAGGTCGAAAGGACCCTCAAACTGGGGGAGTTTTATTTTATAGGAAACCTGTTCACTCACGTTGATGATGTTTTATGCACAAAGGCGCAAAGCAGCAAAGACTTTTGTTGCCTTGCGCCTTCGCGCCTTTGCGTAATATCAAAAATAACAAAATTCCGGCTAATCAGAACTTGGCCGCAAACCCTATTCCGAGTATCTGCTTGACCTGTAAGCGAGGGCCCAACACACCAGTCTGTTTATTTTCAAATACTTTTACTTTATCATCATATATCATATCTACATTGAGCGTGGCTGCAATGTATTTGTTCACCTTCAGTTCCAAAGCATTGGTAAAGAATACCACTATATTCTGCGGATTGTCGAGATAATTGGAGAACAAGTCCAACCGCCCTTTGTAGGTAATATTCTTAGCGATTGTTTTCATGTAGTTGGCTGACAAATAAGCACCAATTTCATACTTAAAATGTCTGCCGGTGTCTACGCCATATGCCGCCTGACTTGCCAGGTAATCATCCATCACAAATACGAAGCGGGAAGTGGCTGGAGACAGGAAGAGAGAGAACTCCGGTACAGGTTTATAATCAAAACCCGGAGACAACAGCACATAGGCCGGAGCAAAAAACCGGGAAGACAATTGTGGGGTGGTGTCCGCAGGGTAGAGGTAACCATTGGTAAACTGTGTCCTGAGGTTGCCCAACATGCTTACATACCAATGCCTGCCGATATCATATCCGTATTTGGAGGTAAGGTCTATACGGTCATCTGCTTTACGTGCACCAAGACTGGTAGTGTTGATAAAACCATACGCCAGGTCTGCAACGTTATCCCATGCACGACGGCCATTCTTGTAGAACGCATACGCATATACGGTAGATCCCAGTGAGAACGTGAAATTATCACCACCGGCGGCCCAGTTGCTCAGTGAGCCCTGGTTGATGTTCACGTTCAGATTAACACCTTTTTTCCAGATCTTAACCGCCGTGTCTTTATCATCCTTCTTAATTTTTTTTGCGGTTTCATCCCGTTGACTCTTTATCCAGTCATTTTGTGCCTGTACTGCAATAAAACCCAGTAAACAACAGGCCATGGACAAAGCAAATTTTCTCATCAATTAGACTTTTTTAGATTAACATATAAGCACAGTACCCACCGTTCCCCGGAAGGGGAGGACAGTTGAGTACCGTACGGTAATATAAACAGCGCTTATCTTTTTTTCAGTTCATCACGGATTTCCATGAGCAGTTTTTCCTGAGCAGTGGGTTCTGCCGGAGCGGCGGGTTGTTTGTTGGTCAGTTTGTTCATAAACTTCACCAACAGGAAAATACAGAATGCAATGATCAGGAAGTCGATCACGCTTTGTATAAACGCGCCATAAGCGAATACGTTAGCCCCAGCTGCCTTTGCAGCAGCCAGTGATGGAAAATTAGTCCCCTTGCTGCTATCCAGGTAGGTAAATTTGTCCGTAAAATCTGCACCACCGGTTACTACGCCTATTAAAGGCATAATAATGTTGTCAACCAGTGATGTAACGATCTTTCCGAAGGCGCCACCAATGATCACACCTACGGCCAGATCCATTACATTGCCTTTCATGGCAAATTCCTTAAACTCTTTGATGAATGACATAAATGCAAGGTTTTAATTTGGTTAAAATATGACGACGAAAATAATGTATAATCGCAGAACTGCTTAATTATTAATCTATTATTTCTTCAACCGGGGATATTTCATGTGGAGTGATTTCAGTGTATCCCTCAGCGTTAGTGCAATGATATATTCCTTATACCAGTTATGATCAGCTGGTACAATGATCCAGGGAATATCATTACAATATTTAAATGCGTCTTCATATGCATCCATGTACTGGTCCCACAATTTAGCTTCTTCCAGGTCATTCTCGTTATATTTCCACATCTTCCGGGGGTCTTCCGTACGTTCAGTCAGCCGCTGTTGTTGCGCTTCCCGCGACACGTGCAAATAGAATTTCAGGATGTGCGTGTTGTTATGTTCTGTCAGCAACTTCTCGAAATCATTGATGGCCGTCATTCGTTTGCGGGCAGTCTTCTCGTCGATCCATTTATGCACCCGTTGTATGAGAATATCTTCATAATGAGAACGGTTAAACACCTGTATCATTCCTTTTCCGGGGGCCTGTTTATGGACGCGCCAGAGGAAATCGTGGTCCGTTTCTTCGGGTGTAGGTGCTTTAAACGAATGTACCGTACAGCCTTGCGGGTTCAGGGTGCCGGTGACATTTTTAATAACGCCGTCTTTACCGCTGGCGTCCATTCCCTGGACGACCATTAAAACACAGTGTTTGTGCTGGGCATACAACAGGTTTTGCAACTCATCGAGTTCCTGTAAAATTTCCCTTGTGGCGGCTTTGGTTTTTTCTTTGTCCAGTTTTTTGGGAGCGGTGGTACTAATGGCAGACAACTTGATTTTACTCATGGATTTACATTCTTACCAATGAATTTAACAAAATCAGCGAAGAAGTGTTGCATTGCAAACGATTTATATTTTGTGCAATAGAGTTATATTCTCAATTTTGTATTCTTAAAAAATGCCACTTGAACCATAAATTTGCCCACTGGGGCGTATTTCTGTTGCTGTCACTAACCTGGGGCAGCTCTTTCATTTTAATGAAAATCGGACTGGAAGCTTTTACACCCTGGCAGGTAGCCAGTTTACGCCTGGTGGCGGCAGGGTTGGCATTATTGCCTTTTCTGCCTAAAGCGATCCGACAAACGCCGGTCAACAAGCTGCCGGTCATTATTCTCTCCGGCATTCTGGGCAACGGGCTTCCGGCCTTTCTTTTCTGCCTGGCCGAAACCGAGATAGACAGCTCACTGGCGGGCATTCTAAATTCCCTGACACCGCTGATGGCGCTACTCACCGGGTTGATTATTTTCAAAAGTCCTATTAAAAAAGCGCAGCTACTGGGAGTATGTGTAGGCTTGCTGGGCGTTGTCCTGCTTTTCAGTTCCAGGGGGATCAGCACCAACGGCCACTGGTATTACAGCTTGCTGGTGGTGGCGGCTACTATTAGCTATGGTACCAATATCAGCCTGGTGCATCATTATCTGAAAGGGTTTGGTTCGCTGCAGCTGGGGTCTATTGCCATGTTTTTCTGCGGGTTGGTTACTTTTCCGGTGTTATGGTTCAGCGATTTTTTCCCTCAGTTTGCGACAGACCATGCGCCCTGGCGTTCGCTGTCTGCCGGGCTGGTGCTGGGAGTGATGGGCACCGGGGTGGCGGCGGTATTATTTTATCTGCTGATTCGCCGTGCAGGCTCCATGTTTGCGTCGATGGTCACTTATGCGTTACCGGTAGTAGCGATAGGATGGGGAATACTGGCGCATGAAACAGTTACCTGGATACAGGTGCTGTGTATGGGTATCATCTTGCTGGGCGTGTATCTGGTGAACCGGGCTAAAACAGCCTCCTGATAAAAAGAGCAGCGGAGAGACACACCTGCGTGTAAGTCTCTCCGCTGTTCATTTAGTCATTTAGTCATTTGGTTATTTAGTCATTAAAATGATGGCCAAATGATAAAATAGCCAGATTAAATGGCCATAATTTCTTTTTCTTTTGCTTCGCAGTGTTTATCGATCAGCACAATGTGTTTGTCGGTCATCACCTGAATATCAGCTTCCGCATCTTTGGCGGTATCTTCGCTCAATCCATCTTTCTGCAGTTTTTTGATGCCTTCAATAGCGTCACGGCGGATGTTCCGGATGGCCACCTTCGCCTGTTCTCCTTCAGAGTTTACTCTTTTCACGAATTCTTTTCTCCTCTCCTCTGTCAGTGGTGGCAGGAACAGCCGGATGATGATACCATCATTCTGAGGGTTGATGCCGATGTTAGCTGCAATGATGGCCCTTTCGATAGGCTGCAGCATATTTTTTTCCCAGGGCTGAATGGTCAGGGTACGAGCGTCAGCGATGCTGACATTGGCTACCTGGCTAAGCGGAGTAGGAGCACCATAGTAATCCACGGTAATACCGTCCAGTATCTGAGGATTGGCTTTACCAGCCCTTACTTTAGTGAGTTCCTGTTCCAGGTGCCCGATTGCTTTTTTCATCGAGTCCCCTGCATCATCCAGGATAAGCGTTAGATCATCTTGCATAACATAAATAGTTAAGTGCCTGCAAACCTACAGGTTTTCTTTTAATCGTCAAAGTAACGGATACAAGAACGGCTCACAGAATGGTTATAGCCGTTTTTCAGGCTACTTATCCTGTAATACGCCTCCTGTGGTGACCCGCAGTACTTTAGGTGTAGAAGCACTCTGGGCGGCTGGCTGTGTAATAGTGGTAACAGCTGTTTTTACAGCCAGTTTCTTTTTACGGGCCAGATACAGCATGCCGGTAAAGGTAGTAGCTGCTCCCACCACAACGATCGACAGCACGGTGGTGCCGAGGTCCTGAAGAAAATAGGCCCCTGCTATGAAGATTGCATTAACACTCACAGATACCAGGGTAGTTTGTCTGTGATCCAGTCGCAGGTCCAGCAAATAGTGGTGAATATGGTTGCGGTCCGCAGAAAAAGGAGAGCGGCCCTGTAACATACGTACGGAAAACACCCGTAAGGTGTCAAATAGCGGCACGATCAGGATAGCAATAGCTACCGCCGGAGTAGCGCCAATAGGCATTTTGCTGGCCGGGTTACCTGCCACTTCAATGAATTTAAGCACCAATACCGCATTCACTAAACCTATCAGCAGAGAACCAGTATCGCCCATAAAAATGCGGGCAGGAGAGATGTTGTAAATCAGGAAGCTTGCCAGCCCGCCTGCCAGCGCAAAGCCCAGCACAGCATAAGTGATTTCACCCACATGCAGGAAATATGCACCTAATACCGCACTCACCAACAAACCTATACTGCCGGCATGACCGTCAACCCCGTCAATCAGATTGAAAGCGTTGATCACCACAACAAAATAGAAATATGTCAGCATCAGGCTGATATTGGAAGGAAGAGTAGTAATTCCCAGGAAGCCATACATACCGGTGATCTGCAGATTACCCAGGTAAATAATGGCAAAAGAAGCAACCAGCTGGCCTATGAGCTTCTTCAACGGAGACAGCCCAACGATATCATCTTTCATTCCCACCATGAAAATAATGAAGAAGGCCGCCATCATGTACTGAAACGGCGAATTCTGTAATGTAGGAACACATACAGTCGCAGCAATGATGAACCCGGAGAAAAAGCCAATCCCTCCGAGCGTCGGTATACGTTGTTTATGCGTTTTTCTCTCGTCTGGTTCGTCGTACAAGTGTTTTAATTCCGCTACTCGGATAAGTATCGGAATAGAAAAATAGGTTACCACAAAACTCAGGACGGTAGCAATTAAAACATTCTCCATTAGTGGGGCTTAAGTTTTGCAAAGATATTTATTTCAATCAAATATGTAAAAGAAACACTAAAAAAATCGGGATTTTTAATACTTTGAGACCGCAAAAACAAACATTCAACGTCACAAAATCTAAGAAATCAATTAGTTTTGCGGCACAAAATCACTCAACTATCATGCCACAGCTTCAGGATATTGCCAGCCAGATCAGAAGAGATATAGTACGAATGGTACATGGCGTTCAAAGCGGCCACCCAGGTGGTTCTTTAGGTTGCGCAGATTTCTTTACTGCCTTATACTTCAAGGTTTTAAAGCACACGCCCCAACCTTTCGACATGGACGGCCGTGACCAGGACCTGTTTTTCCTCTCCAATGGACACATTTCCCCTGTTTTCTATAGCGCGTTGGCCCGTTCGGGTTATTTCCCCGTACAGGAGCTCGCCACCTTCCGGAAACTGAATTCCCGCTTGCAGGGACATCCTACCACCCATGAACACCTTCCGGGTATACGCATGGCCTCCGGGTCCCTCGGTCAAGGCATGAGCGTAGCCATCGGCGCAGCTTTAAGCAAAAAGCTGAACAATGATAAAGGCATCGTTTTCTGCCTCCATGGCGATGGTGAACTGGAAGAAGGACAAATCTGGGAATCCGTACTGTTTGCTCCCCACCACAAAGTGGATAACCTGATCATCACCGTTGACCTCAACGGCCAACAGATAGACGGCACTACCGATGACGTAGCAGGCCTCGGCGATGTAGGCGCCAAATTCGAAACCTTCGGATGGACAGTCCTCCATATGAACGGCAACGATATGGACGAAACCGTAGCCACACTCGAAAAAGCTAAAAGCCTCACCGGCCAGGGCAAACCCATCGCCATCATCATGAAAACCGTGATGGGACAGGGTGTAGACTTTATGGAAGGTCACCACGAATGGCATGGTATCGCCCCCAGCGATGAGCAACTGGCCAAAGCACTGGCTCAGTTACCTGAAACACTGGGCGACTATTAATTGTTTTGGAATTTACACATTTGATATTTAGATATTTATTTAAGTATTAAAAAAAATCATAAAAGGAAGGGGGACTTTGATATCAAAGTCCCCCTTCCTTTTATGATTAAAAGATATCTAAATATTTAGCTGACTAGGTAGCCTTGAGAGAGATGGCCTCCACAGCGGCCCTGCGTGCAGGATACCAACTGGCAGCCAGCCCAATAACCAGGATGGTGATCAGCACCAGCCCAAAATCCGCCAGATGCATGCTTACCGGGTAGGCATCCACCAAAAACGAGGTGCCTTCCAGCCGAATAATGCCGAAATGTTGCTGTATCAGACAAAATCCACCTCCCAGTACAAACCCCAGCAGGGTGCCAATGCCGGCAATAATCAGCCCTTCGGTCAGGAATATTCTCATTATCAGCGACTTACGAGCTCCCATAGCTTTCAGGATCGTGATATCTTTCTCTTTCTCAATCACCAGCATATATAACGATCCTATCATGTTGAAGGCGGCGATGATCATAATGAAACTGAGAATCACATACACCGCCCACTTTTCTGTCTGCATAATGGCATACAGCGATTGATTCTGTTCGTAGCGGGTCTGCACTTTGTAAGATGCCCCCAACAGGCGCTGCAGCCTGCCTTTTAGCTCATTCTGGTTCACACCCGGCGCAGCCGCTACTTCCAGGGCCGACATCTCACCAGGCTTCAGCTCCAGCAAACCACGCAGGAAGTTGATATGAGTAATGACGTATTTACTGTTGAACTCCTGCTGAATGGCGAAGGTGCCCGCAGGATAAAGCACACCGTTGTTCAGCGCGTCTTCCGGTGTTACAAATGCATTGACGTTCCGGCGGGGCACGTATACTGTCACCGGTACCATACTATGCTCTACATCCACGCCCAGCGCACCTTCCAGCTCCAGCCCCAGTACGGCGCGGTAAGCCGTTTCATCCCCGATATCAAAACGTCCGCGGACGATATTACCTTTCACGTCCGTTACCCGGTTGTAGCTACTGTCCACGCCCTTCAGTACGGCAATCGTAGGCTCGTCCCCGTAGCGAAGCACCGCTTTTTCTTCCACTACCTCAGAATAAGCAGCCACACCGGGCGTATGCCCGATAGCCTGCAGTTGCGCCGGGGTGAGCAACAACGTTTTACCACTCGCTGGCACAACTTTAATAGCCGGATAAAAAGAGGAATACAGGGACTTCACCAGACCTTCAAACCCATTGAACACGCTCAGGATAACGATCAGCGCTCCGGTACCGATCGCAATGGCAGCTACACTTACCCAGGCAATGATGTTGATGGCGTTAGTGGATTTTTTAGCCCTGAAGTAACGGGAAGCAAACTGCCAAACCATACTTTTTGAATTACGAATTACAAATGACGAATTACGAATGAAGAAGTCTATAACAGAACAGTGCTTACTAATGGGCACTATTCGCAATTCGTAACTCGTAATTCGTAATTAATTATTGGTTATCACCTTTAATATGAGAATCGTCTTCTTTGATTTTCTTGAAAAGTTCTTCCATTTTGAAAACATAGTCAAGGGTATCGTCAAGGAAAAAAGTCAACTCCGGCATCCGACGCAATTGCTTGCCCACCCGTAATCCCAATGCTTTTTTGATTTCTCCCATCCTGTCTTTGATACGCTCCAGCATCTCGTTGGGAGATTTTATCTGGAACATGCTCAGATATACCTTCGCTTCCAGCAGGTCAGGCGTCATTTTCACAGCAGCAATGGAAATCATGCCCCCTTCCACTACGTTGAACCCCATCCGCTGAAACACGTCACTCAGCTGCTCCTGTATTAATTGTCCTATTTGCTTTTGCCTTTTAGTTTCCTGCATTGCATTCAATTTTAATCGTTAACAAAACAGCACATATGCACAATAATAATATATTTATGATATAATGCCGTCAACAGGGGACCACCGCGAACAGCCCCATTATACGCGAAATTAACCAATTCCGGGAAAGATTGGGCCTATTTACAGGCAGGTGGTCACTTAATTATGCTATTTTTGCATGCTAATAAAAACGCAAGCATCAGGCATGAAGACTTTCAAGCGATTATTGGGATATGCGACTCCCTTGCATCATTATGTTCCGGAATATGTTATTTATACTATCATAGGTATCGTTTTCGGCATGGTCAACTTCGCCATGCTGATTCCGCTATTGAACGTGATCTTCGACCAGGTGACAAGTGAACCACAGGCTGTTACCCATCCCGTGTTTTCCTTTACTATCAAATATTTCATTGACCTGTTCAACTATTACTTTTATTATTTTATCAACACCAGCGGGTCTAAAGAAAGCGCACTGTACTTTGTTTGTGCTGTGATTGGCATTTGCGTTACCATCGCTAACATGGGCCGTTACATGAGTACCCGCGTGGTCACCCGGATGAAGATGACCATGCTTTCCCGGTTACGGACCAACCTGTATAAAAAATTCACTGAGCAGTCTTTAGGCTATTACAGTGAAAAGCAGAAAGGCGACCTCTTGTCTGTGATGACCAACGACGTGCAGGAAGTGGAAGTGTCCGTAATAAGTTCTGTTCAGATCCTGCTACGCGATCCATTTATTATCATCGGTTATTTCGCTGTTCTTTTCTACCTGTCGGTGAAACTGACGCTTTTTACCATTGTGTTTTTCCCGATATCCGGCCTGCTGATTTCCTACATCTCTAAAAAGCTGAAACAAAAGGGCTGGTTCAGCCAGGAGCTGCTGGGCAAAATCCTGAATGTGACAGAGGAAACACTCGGTGGTATCCGCATCATACAATCATTCACGGCGGCGACTTTCATGCAGAAAAAATTCGGGGACGTTAATCATCGTTTCATTACGGTGAGCAAAGCCATGTTTAATCAGCGTGAGCTGGCTTCACCGGTATCAGAAATATTGGGCGTAATGGTAGTGGTAGTGTTGCTGATTTATGGTGGCACAATGGTACTGCATGGCAGCGATCTTTTGACAGGCGCCACTTTCATGACTTACCTGGTTTTTTATTCGCAGATCCTGCAGCCTGCAAAAAATATTTCCACCGCCATCACCACCATGCAACGTGGCATAGTAGCCAGCGAGCGTATTTTCGGCATACTGGACGCACCGATCGCTGTTCAGGAGAAAAACAATGCCCTGCCTGTCAGCACCTTCAATGACAAGATCGAATACAACAACGTTTCTTTCAAATACGAACAGCAATATGTTTTAAAAGATATCAACCTGACTATCCGCAAAGGGCAGGTAACTGCACTGGTAGGTCGCAGCGGCGCCGGTAAATCCACCATGGCGGATGTACTGCCTCGTTTTTATGATGTCAACGAAGGCGCTATTCGTATAGACGGTACCGATGTACGCGATCTTCGGGTGAATGATCTTCGTGCACTCATTGGCGTAGTATCGCAGGAAGCGGTATTGTTTAATGACACCGTGTTCAACAACATTGCTTTCGGTCATCCGGAAGCAGACCGTGACGCCGTTATCCGTGCTGCTAAAATTGCCAATGCGCATGAGTTCATTGAACAACTGGAAAACGGATACGACACATCAATTGGCGACCGCGGCCTCAAACTCAGCGGGGGCCAGCGTCAGCGACTCACCATCGCAAGAGCAATTTTTAAGAATCCACCTATTTTGATTTTGGATGAAGCCACTTCTGCACTCGATACAGAGTCAGAAAAACTGGTACAGTCCGCACTCGACAAACTGATGCAAAACCGCACCACTATTGTCATTGCACACCGACTGAGCACCATTCAGCATGCCAATGAAATTGTGGTGATGGACCAGGGTGAGATAAAAGAACGTGGTACACACGACGACCTGCTCTCCCGCGAAGGCATCTACCATAAACTGGTAGAAATGCAGGAGTTTAAATAAAAAGATGACTAAACACCGATCTACGATTTTTTGATTTGAAGCATTCTTCCGTCTCCTTCAAATCAAAAAATCGTAACCCCGAAAATCCCCAAATCATTATCTGGCCTGCATCTCCCCGTTTCTTTTGGTACTGTTTTTGTTATACCCGCTTTGATAATGCCAACCAGCTCTTTGCAGCATGTTTATTTTCTTTAACCTTTTAACATAGCGAACTCCTATGATTTCTATCGTAATTCCTGTATTAAACGAAGGGGCTACCATACGCCAGGTAATAAAGACCGTAAAGAAGACTACCCGCAAAATTGAGATTATTGTGGTAGATGATAATTCCACTGACAATACGGTGGAAGAGGCCATGAAAGAACAGGTACGGGTAATTACCAGCAGCCAGCGGGGGAAAGGTATCTCCATGCGGGAAGGTATGATGGCCGCCAAGCACGAAATTATTGCCTATGTTGACGGAGATATTCTTACTTATCCTGATAACATTGTAGACTTATTAACTGATCCTATCGAGCGCGACGAAGCTGACTTCGTCAAATCCTACTTTGAAAGGCAGGCAGGCAGGGTCACACAATTAGTGGCCAAGCCGCTGCTGAGTATTCTGTATCCTGACCTCGCTCATTTCCAGCAGCCGCTCAGTGGCATGATCGCCGGACGCAAATCCATGCTGTCGCAGGTACAGTTTGAAAATGATTATGGTGTGGACATCGGCTTACTGATAGATATGCATCAGTTGGGTGCCCGCATTGTGGAAGCCAATATCGGCAAGGTGGAAAATGCGATGCAGACATGGGAGCAGCTGAGTAAAATGTCGCGCGAAGTATCCCGGACTATCTTACGTAAAGCAGAAAATATTCCGCAGGAGAACCTGGAAACACTGGGTAACATCAACCTGATCAGGGAACAGATGGAGTATTCCATTCTAGAGTCTATCGACAAGTTACAGAAGATGGTCATCTTTAATCTGGACCACGCTGTTTTCACACAAAACTATCTGCAATGGGCAGCTATCGCCTTTGACCGGGAGGAAGAGCTGCAGCAGATCATGGCTACGGAAGCAGACCCGCTTACCCGCCTGCAGGAAACAGCTGCACTTTTTGAAGGCCGCAATATTGCAGAATTACTGGAAGTGGCCGATGCTATTCCGTTGGTACCAGGTATCCGTGAAGTGATACAGGAACTCAAGAAAAGAGGATATGCCTGTGGCCTCATTACAGACGGCTTTGGCATGGTAGCACGGCATATCAAAAATCAGCTGGGAATGGACTTCGTATTGGCCAATAAACTGCATTTAGTCAACAGCGTTGCTACCGGAGAATTAACGGTGCCGGATTATTTTCAGAAAAACGGAGCGTATAACAAAAGTGCAGTGTTGCCTTATGTAGCGGAGCAATATAATATCCATACGCAGAATATCATTTATGTAGGCGATGGCAAACAGGATACACAGCTATTGACAGACGCAGGTATCGGTGTTGCGTTTTGTCCACAGTATCAACGGGCATATGTAGAAAAGGTTGCCGACAAAATTATTACGGGTTTGTCGCTGGCGCCATTGCTGGACATTGCCCCGGCGAGTCCTTCCAAAAAATTTCGGTTGCCTGCCATCAGCAAAAAGCAGGCGCGCAATATTGGTATAGGCGGTCTCGTTGGACTGGCGGGCGCGGGGCTGGTATATTTCGCGATGCGGCAGCTGCGTAACAGGCAGAAAGCGGACTGTTAAACCATGACAGTGATCCATAAACGAAAAACGGGATTTGAGTATTCAAATCCCGTTTTTCGTTTATGCGAATATGTTTTTATTTGCTTTTGGCCAGTTTGGCTTCGATGCTCAGCGTAGCGTGCGGAACTGCACGGAGACGTGCTTTATCTATCAGCTTGCCGGTTACGCGGCAGATGCCGTAGGTTTTATTTTCGATACGCATCATTGCTTTCTCCAGGTGATCGATGAACTGGATTTGGCGGCTGGCCATCTGGTTGAGCTGTTCCCTTTCCTGGGAGCCGCTGCCATCTTCCATGCTCATGTATTTGTTTTCAGTATCATCAGTACCTGCTTCATCTTTACGGGTAATGAGGCCTTGCAGATACACCAGTTCTTTTTTAGCGAACTCCAGCTTTTTCTGGATCAGCTCTCTGAACTCCTGCAGATCTGCATCACTATATCTGAAAAGGGGACCTGAAGCTGCTTCCGGCTGGTCCAGCACTGATTTGGTAAATTCAGGCTGATAAGCAACCAGGGAAGGCTTTCCACCTTTTTTCTCTGCTTTTTCGGCTTTTTCAGCTTTTTCCGGTTTTTCTGTTTTCTCGGGTTTCTCGGTTTTCTCGGATTTTACTGATTTCTCTGCCTTTACTGCAGGTTTTTCGGCTGCTTTTTTAGTGGATTCTTTCACCTTAGCAACTTGTTCCTTTGTATCTGCTTTCTTTACTGCCATTGTTTTAAGTTCTTTTTCTTCTGACTTAGAAATTAATGGTTTCTCTTTTTCAGCGGCAACACTTTTGGTGACCACTTGCTGCTTTACAGCAGGCTCTTTTTTAACGGTCTTTTTTGCAGGTACAGCAACTTTCGGGACGGACGATGTTTTACTGTTTTTTGCGGCTGGAGCCTTTTTAATTACGGATTTTGGGGTAGCTGCGGTTTTCTTTGCTGCAGCTTTAGCTACCTCGGCTTTTTTTGCTGCGGGTTTGGCGGGCTTGGCGGCAGGTTTTCCGGCGGCTGCCACTTTTTTAGGAGCGGCAGACGCAGCTTTCTTTGCCGGAGCAGGTTTGGCGGCCTTCTTTGCAGTCGTCGCCTTTGCTGCAGCCTTCTTCACCTGAACTACCTTTTGGGTCGATTTACTAGCAACCTTCTTTTTTGTTGCCATGGGGGATTAGCTTTTTTTGTTAACTAATACATTAAATTTAAGGTCATTCACCTCTATTTCTGTTCCGCCCTGTAATTGCTCCACTAAATCCAAGCTATCTGCCAAAATTTCCGTGCAAATATAGTTATTATAGTTTATAATCGCCGATTTGAGCGAGTCTACGCTCTCTACCGTTACGTCAATTCTGTCAGTCAGTTCAAAACCACTGTCTTTGCGGATTTTCTGTATACGATTTACCAGCTCGCGTGCATTTCCTTCGTCCTGTAACTGGTCAGTAATAGTAATATCCAGCGCTACCGTTAAAGCACCTTTATTTGCGACTGTCCATCCAGGAATATCTTCGGAAATTATTTCAACATCAGAGAGTTGTATCTGCAATTGCTCGCCTTCAACGGCCAGGTTGAAATGGCCGTCGCGCTCAATAGTAGCAATATCTGTATCCGTGAACGCACCAATGGCTGCAGCTACGGTTTTCATCTTCGCACCCATTTTGCTACCGAGCGATTTGAAGTTCGGTTTGATCTTTTTCTTGATAAAACCTCCCGTTTCGGTAAGATAATCAATCCCTTTGACATTTACCTCACTTTTTATCAGATCCTCAACTTTTTCCAACTGCTCTTTCATATGATTGCCGGAAACCGGAATCAGTATTTTCTGAAGAGGTTGCCTTACTTTGATATTCACCTTCTTACGCAAGGATAATACCAGTGAGGAAATATCCTGGGCCAACTGCATTCTTTCTTCCAGATCTCCATCAATAGCCACAGCGTCAGACACCGGGAAATCAGTGTGGTGGATAGATTGCGCACTAAAACGTCCGCTTACACGGTTCAGGTTGTTAAACATCCAGTCTGTGAAGAATGGGGAAACCGGGGCCATCAATTGTGTAATTTTTTCCAAACATTCGTATAATGTCTGGTAAGCACTGATTTTGTCGTGGCCATAATCGCCTTTCCAGAACCGGCGACGGCAAAGACGCACGTACCAGTTGCTCAGGTGCTCATCCACAAAAGCCTCAATTGCCCTGCCAGCCTGGGTAGGCTCATAATCATCAAAGTAGCTGGTCACGTCCCGGATAAGGGAATTCAGCACGGAGATAATCCAGCGGTCAATTTCCGGACGCTCCTGTAAAGGTATGTATGCTTCACTGAAGGTAAACTTATCAAGATTAGCATACATAGCGAAGAAGTTGTATGTATTATACAAGGTGCCGAAGAGCTTGCGTTGCGCTTCACCGATACCTTTTACGTCAAATTTGAGGCTGTCCCACGGGGAAGCGTTGGTGATCAGGTACCAACGGGTCGGGTCTGCACCGTATTGTTCTATCGTTTCAAACGGATTCACCACATTACCCAGACGTTTACTCATCTTATTACCCTGGCTATCGAGCACCAATCCATTGGAAACCACTGTCTTATAAGCAACGTTATCGAACAGCATCACACCCAGCACATGCAGGGTATAGAACCAGCCTCTGGTCTGGTCCACGCCTTCAGCAATGAAATCAGCCGGGAAAGCCTTACCGGCCTCTACCAGGTCTCTGTTTTCAAACGGATAATGCCATTGGGCATACGGCATCGCACCGCTGTCAAACCAAACGTCCACCAGATCTGGTTCGCGTTTCATTTGTTTGCCGGAATCACTTACCAGAATGATATCATCTACATAAGGCTTGTGCAAATCGAGGATGCCTTCATGCAGGTAGGATTTGTTGATATCTCCCCCCAGCACTTCATTGGCTTTCCTGATTTCAGCGTTCAGCTCTTCTATGCTGCCGATACATTTTTCTTCGCTGCCATCTTCTGTACGCCAGATAGGCAAGGGCGTACCCCAATAGCGGCTGCGGCTCAGGTTCCAGTCCACCATATTCTCCAGCCAGTTACCAAAACGGCCGGTACCGGTGAAGGCAGGTTTCCAGTTGATGGTTTTATTCAGTTCCACCATCCGGTCCTTCAGCGCAGTGGTTTTAATGAACCAGGCATCCAGCGGGTAATATAATACCGGCTTGTCTGTACGCCAGCAGTGAGGATAAGTGTGTTCGTATTTCTCTACTTTAAAGGCCCGGTTCTCTTTCTTCAGCTTCACGGCGATGTCCACATCCACATCTTTGTAATCCGGGTCGTCTTTATAGTTCTTTACATATCTGCCGGAGAACTCGCCCACGTTGTCGGTGAATTTACCTTCACGGTCAACCAGGGTCAGGATGCCGATGCCATATTTTTTACCTACGCGGTTGTCATCTGCACCAAAAGCGGGAGCGGTGTGAACGATACCGGTACCATCTTCAGTGGTCACAAAGTCACCCACGATCACGCGGAACGGATCGCCCTCTTCCGGCTGCGCATAAGGCAACAGTTGCTCATAGCGGATGTTCTCCAGCTGGCTGCCTTTAAAGCTGGTCAGTATCTTCCATGGAATGATCTTATCGCCTTCTTTATAAGCAGCAAAATCGGCGTTCTCTCCTTCTGCTTTGAAGTATTTGCCCAGCAGCACTTTCGCCATCACTACATTCACCGGAAGGTGCGTGTATTGGTTCAAAGTGCTTACCAGCACGTATTCTATATTAGCCCCTACGGTCAGGCCCAGGTTGGAAGGCAACGTCCACGGCGTGGTGGTCCAGGCCAGGAAATAAACCTCATCAGACCCTGCAGCATCGAACAGGAACCGGGAGTTTTCCGCCTGTTTAGCCTTAAACATGGCCACGATAGTAGTGTCTTTGACGTTTTTATACGTACCTGGCTGATTGAGCTCAGCAGAGCTGAGGCCAGTTCCCGCAGCGGGAGAGTAGGGCTGAATGCTGACACTCTTGTATAAGTATCCTTTTTTATACAGGGTCTGCAGGCACCACCAGAGTGTTTCAATGTAATTGTTATCGAAAGTGATGTAAGGATCTTTCAGGTCTACCCAATAGCCCATTTTACGGGTGAGGTCGTCCCATTTGTCCTTATACTTCAACACTTCCTTACGGCAGGTCTCGTTATATTCAGCGATGGAAATTTTGGTCCCGATATCTTTTTTGGTGATCCCCAGGCTCTTTTCCACACCCAGTTCCACTGGCAGGCCATGGGTATCCCATCCGCCCTTGCGCTTTACCTGAAAGCCTTTCATGGTTTTATAGCGGCACACCAGATCTTTCAGGGTACGTGAAATCACGTGGTGAATACCGGGCAAACCATTAGCGCTGGGAGGGCCTTCATAAAATACGAATGGTACAGCGCCGTCCCTTACTTCCACGCTTTTTTCAAAAGCCTGGTGAAGCTCCCATTGCTGTAATATATCTTTCTCGATCTGAGGTAAATTCAGCTGGTTATATTCCTGATATTTGCTGGACATAAAACAATTCCCCGCCCTTTGATGTTATTTAGACAATAATTGATTAAAATTGTGCGAAGTTAAGAAAATACGCCGGCACCTAAAGGGGCAACTTTCCCAAAAACGACGGTTTTGAAGTTTTTTTCGTAAATTTTTTAGTAATTTACAATAAAGAGTATTTATTTTACGTTTTTGGCATTGTTTTAGCTCTTTGCCAGGAAGAATTAGAAAAACCTAAGTCAGTTAATTTTAACCCAACGCGGATAAACCATATCTTGATTTATGAAAAAGTTGACGTTAATTTTTTGTGCAGTATTGATCACTTCCGGCATAACTTTTGCACAGCAAAAAAAATCAGTTAAGAAAGCAAAAACAGTTGCGAAAAAGGTGGAGGCACCTGCAGCAGTTAAAAGTTCTTTTGATCAGACCTTTGCCGGAACTACAGACGCCAAGTGGACTAAGACAAGTGCTGGCCACTGGAGTGTAAGTTTCCACAAAGACAACATACAAACGCTTGCAGAGTATGACGCCGATGGCAAATGGATTGCTACCCGGAGTTCATACGACGCACAGACACTGCCGGAATCAGTGGCTGGTACACTGAAAGCGAAATATCCGGCTGCCACCATAAAAGATGGCTGGAAAATTGAAAGAGCAGATGTAGCTGCTTATTACAAAGTAAACATTCAGGACAATGGTGCAGATAAAGCAGTGTTGTTGAACGAAGCAGGCACCGTCACTGAATAATTAAACACGTATTTCATAGGTATAGGGATAAATAGGACAGACCCTGCTCTTTTGGGCGGGGTTTTTCATTTTATATCATCGCGCCTCTTATCACCATGGATAAGTAATCCATAGCCATTGAGATCTACAAGCATCTCTTTTTTCACCCTGACATACACACAATGCTCCGGACCAGTAATTATGCGATCGCCTGATTAATATGCAGCGTGATATTTACCAGGTACATTGACGATTCATTCCAGTCACAGACATGGTTCCATCTGTTGTAACATTTTACCGCCTTTCTATGAGCGCGCAAATAGTACAACGTCGCTTCCTCCCCATCAACATCATTGTTCATTACGGCTGTTTTTATTTGAAAATATTTGTTTGCCTGTTTGATATTGACAAAGAAAATTACCTGTTGTAAAATAGCACCGTTGATGTTTCGCGCTGGAAACAAGACACAGGAAAAATGTCTGACACGAGGTCTGCCGTTATGGCTGTGCTACATCTGCCATATACGTACCCTAAACCTACTGCATGAAAAATTGTCCTGGCAGTAAAAGCATTTTCTGAAAAGCTGTTGTCACTGACAAGAAAATTTCTCACGATAAATAACACAGCGACAGTAGGAAGCCAGCGTTGTTATCTCTCCCTGACGGGTATACGAATTCTTCTGCATATCATGGCAAACAGGCCATGCAGGCGGCATGACGGGGAATCAAATATTATTGCGCGGATGATGGAATACACAAATTCCCATTCACCGTGTAGCCGGTACCGTTATAGCCGCTTAACCGTCTTTTTTGCCGATCAGGCAGCGCTTTTTTCCTTTCGTCGACACATCATCAGCCATCTGAGAGAGGAGATGCGTGAAAGCCGTTGTAACTGTTGCTGAAAATTTAAAAGTCGCCCCACAGAAGTGAGGCGACTTTATAAAATCTGGTAAAAAACTTCTCTGGTAATTGAACTTGTGTTCCCTTGGTGTTTGATAAAAAAACGCAAGCTTAAAATTTATGGCTTTACTTGATTTTAATCACCAGAAAAGTCTCTTCCCATGGTCAAATCTAATAAGGAAGCTTTGAAGGTTCACAGATAGAAATCTGTCCGTCGTTTTAACAGTTACAAAGTAACGGCGATATTTCCTACTGCGGTTTTCAATTCGGGAAAAGAAATGATCAAAGCGGGAAATTGCAAAAAAAAATGCTGATGGCACATAGCCATCAGCATCTATCTAACTTCTTTCTAATTGATAATCAACGAAGTAACAACTCGCAAGGTTTTAACCCTGTGTGCTTTTTAAAGGCAGTAGAGAAATGGGAAATGCAGGAGTAACCCATTAGCATAGCCACTTCAGACACAGACATGCCTTTTTCGTACAACAGGCCTTTGGCCTTCTCCATCCTTTCTTTCTGGAAATAGTCGTAGATGGTGGTACCGTACATGGCTTTAAAGCCTTTTTTCAGGTAACATTCATTCATGGCTACTTTACGGGCCAGATCACGGATGGTGATAGGGGAATCCAGTTGTTCCAGTAAGATACTTCTTGCTTTTTCAATTTTCTCCCGGTCTTCCAGATGAGTCAGGAAGCGGCAGCCATAACGTTCGTCAGGATCGTTCTGCATGAACTGGTCTGAACTGTACAGTAGTAAGTCCAGGGCACGGCTTTGCAGGAAGATGTTCTTCAGCATTCCTTCATAGTTGTGATGCACCATGGTTTCCAGCACTGATTTGGATTTGGTGCAGGGCTGGATGGTTTTCACGAAAGGTTTGCGGGTCTGGTTCTCAAAAAGGGAGAACGAGGTAGTATTTTTCTGAAGCGACTGAATAAACGCTGGCTGGAACCTGACGGTGATAAGGTCTACAGAAGGAACCTTGTCTTTGCAGGCTTCCTTGTTGCCTTCTGCACATAACTGGTCGGTGCAGGCGGGATTTTTACAATATTTGCTGCCCGCCACACAATAGCGTAATTCTATTGCGGCGGATTGCCCTCTTTTAGCCGGCTGGTATACGACCATGGCTATGTCTTCCACCGGCAACGGTTTGTCATAAACAAAGCGTTGCAATGTAAAGTCCAGGCAATCCGGGACAGACACGCTATCCTGCTCCGCCAGCTGTAGCTGGTCGCTCATGGCGGGCTGCGGGATGGCTAATGCCAGTATTTCCTGAATTTCTTTCACTTTACCTGATGTTTTAAAACCGGGACAAATTTAACACTTCCAATTTTATCGAAATACATTTTGACAATACACTTACAAAGCATTCCTAACATAAAGAAATATTTCTACATATTTGGTGTACTGTGGCAGCAATCAATTGGTATAAATTTCGTTTATTCATAACAGATGGAACACAGGAAAAGGAAATTACCCCGGATTTTCAGGATTATTTTGACCGTATTCTTCCTACTATTGGTAGGCGTATTGTGTACGGCCTGGTATCTTAATCAACACTGGACTAAGCTTTTACGTAAGGAATTATCTGTTTATGTGACGGATTTGTCCGATAGCCTCTACACTGTACAGTTCAAAGACCTGCATCTCAACGTGCTTTCCGGGAGCCTGACGGTAGAAAAGGCTACCATGACGCTGGACTCGGCGGTGTACCGGCGTATGCTGGCAGCCCACCGGGCGCCTGAAAACACCTATCTCATCAGTGTGGAGAAACTACAACTGCGGTACTTTAAACCGTGGCGGTATTTCATCAAAAAGGAACTGAATGCCGGCGCACTGATTGTGACCGGGCCCAGCATCGTGATGGACCAGAACAGCACTGTCAGGGACACCACGCGGCCCCGTACCGCGTATGAGGACATATCCCCCAAAATGAAATCCATCTTCATCGGGCGCCTGCAGCTGGACAGTACTAATTTTAAATATGTATTTACCCGGCGTGACTCTTCCCGCGTGATACACCAGTTTCGGAACCTACGGGTAGGGGTAAACGATTTTCTGATTGATTCTGTGGCCCTGAATGACCCTACCCGGTACCTGTATGCCCGCAACTATGAAATCGGGATGCGGGATTATATGAACCGTACCCGCGACAGCCTTTACTGGATGTATGTACGTGGCATCCGCTACGATGCGGCAGAAAGGACGCTGAATATCGGCCAGTTTGAGATACAGCCCCGTTACGATAAGGCGGAGTTCCAGCGGCAGACCGGAGGCCTGCAGCAGGACCGTTACGAACTGCTCCTGAACGATATAAAGGTAGAAGAACTGGACCCGCGGCTACTGCTGCAGGAGCAGCAGGTATGGGCCAGGCGTATCGATATCGGCAATGGCCGGGTACATATTTATCGTGACCGGACCCTGCCCATGCCTCCTGGTGACAAACTGGGACAGTTTCCCAATCAGGTATTGCAAAAGCTGCATCTGCCATTAAAAATAGATACCGTGACCGGCAACAATGTAGACTTGCAGTATACTGAACTAAGCCCTGTTTCCCGGCAGACGGGCCAGATTAACTTCAATCATGTACATGGCCGGTTTACCAACGTTACCAATATTGATTCCATGGTGGCCCGGAACAATCACTGCATTGCCGATTTTGACGCTATTTTTATGCAGAGCGGCAAACTGAGGGCCCGTTTTGATTTCACGCTCCGTCATCCGGCCGGCCAGTTTGCCGTATCGGGGCAGCTGAAAAGCATGAACGGGAAAGACCTCAACAGCGTGACCCGGCCGTTGGGCATGATAGAAATACGGTCCTGCAACATCCGGGACCTGAGTTTCAATATCAGGGGAGACGAGCGGAAGGCAGCCGGCAGTGTTACCTTGTTGTACGACAACCTGAAAATAGCCATCCTGAAGCAGGACAAAGAGCATAAAAGTTACAGCCGTAAGGGGCTGATAAGTTTTGTAGCCAATGTAATGGTCATTAAAGATAGTAATCCCCTGCCCGGGGAAAAAGTGCGGGTTGCCAATCCCACTCAGGTACGGGACGTCCAGAAGTCCTTTTTCAACCTGGTGTGGAAAACATTGTTCGCCGGGGTGAAAGAGACAGCAGGGGCGGGGAAATTATAAGGGTAAAAAATGTGGCATCCATCCCACCCAAAAACAGCTATTCTTTTATGGAAATCAGGCTTATTTTTCGTATTTTTGCGTGATTGTCTACCGATTTTGTTTCTAAACGATTTTACACCAACATATGAGCGAAGAATTAGTGCAAGCAACCAGCCCCAGCAACGGATATGATGCGGGGAGTATTCAGGTATTGGAAGGACTGGAAGCGGTGCGTAAGCGTCCGGCCATGTATATTGGCGACATTGGCATCAAGGGACTTCACCACCTGGTATATGAGGTAGTTGATAACTCCATCGACGAGGCCCTGGCTGGCTACTGCAAAAATATCGAAGTAACGATCTGCGAAGATAACTCTATCCGGGTAAAGGATGATGGTCGTGGTATCCCCACCGGCATCCATCCGAAAGAAGGACGTTCCGCCCTGGAAGTGGTAATGACCGTGCTCCATGCCGGCGGTAAATTTGATAAAAACACTTATAAAGTATCCGGCGGTCTGCACGGGGTGGGTGTGAGCTGCGTAAACGCACTGAGCTCCCGGCTTCATGTGACCGTACAAACGGAAGGCAAGCTGTTTGAACAGGAATACCACCGCGGTATCCCTCAGTATGCTGTACGGGAAATCGGCGTGAGCGAAACCACCGGTACTACCGTTCACTTCCAGCCGGATGATGAAATATTCAAGGAAACGACCTACAACCGGGAAATCCTGGCCGGCCGTTTAAGGGAGCTGGCTTACCTGAACCGTAAAATCCGCATCACCCTGTCTGACGAACGTGAAAAAGACGAAGAAGGTAAAATCTTCACTGAAACTTTCTACAGCGAAGGCGGTATCCTCGAATTTATCCAGATGCTGGATAAAAACGGTCGCCGTGCACCGCTGCTGCCTGAACCTATCTATGTAGAAGCCCACGATCCGGAATCCAACGTTGCGGTGGAAGTAGCCCTGGTTTATAATGAAGCGTTCAGCGAGAACATTTTCTCCTACGTTAATAATATCAACACCATCGAAGGTGGTACACACGTGGCCGGTTTCCGCCGTGCTATTACCCGTGTGTTTAAAGCCTACGGCGATAAAAACAAACTGTTTGAGAAATCCAAAGTGGAAGTAACCGGTGACGACTTCCGTGAGGGCCTCAGCGCTATCATCAGCGTAAAAGTGCCGGAGCCACAGTTTGAAGGCCAAACCAAAACCAAACTCGGTAACTCCGATGTAATGGGTGTGGTGGACAGTTCTGTAGCTTCTGTACTGGATGCCTTCCTGGAAGAACATCCCCGTGAAGCCAAACTGGTGATCAACAAGGTGGTGCTGGCAGCACAGGCCCGTGAAGCGGCCCGTAAAGCCCGGCAGCTGGTACAGCGTAAAAGCGTGATGACCGGCAGCGGCCTTCCTGGTAAACTGGCAGACTGCTCCGACAATGATCCTATGAAATGTGAACTGTTCCTCGTCGAAGGTGACTCCGCGGGCGGTACTGCCAAACAAGGCCGTAACCGTAACTTCCAGGCTATCCTGCCGCTCCGTGGTAAAATCCTCAACGTGGAGAAAGCCATGGAACATAAGATCTACGAAGACAACGAGATCAAAAATATCTTCACCGCCCTTGGCGTAACCATCGGCACCGAAGAAGACGATAAAGCCCTGAACCTTTCCAAACTCCGCTATCACAAGCTGATCATCATGACGGATGCGGACGTGGACGGTAGCCACATTGCTACGCTGATCCTCACTTTCGTATTCCGTTACATGAAAGCCATGGTAGAACAGGGTTATGTTTACATCGCACAACCGCCGCTGTACCTCGTTAAAAAAGGCAAGGAACAGATCTACGCCTGGACAGAGGAACAGCGTAAGGCCGCTACCACACAACTGGCCGCCGGTGGTAAAGAAGACAGCGTAAACATACAACGTTATAAAGGTCTTGGTGAGATGAACGCAGAACAGCTGTGGGACACGACCATGGACCCTGAAAGACGTACGCTGAAACAGGTAACCATCGAAAGCGCTGCCGAAGCAGACCGCGTATTCAGCATGCTCATGGGCGACGAAGTTCCGCCGCGCAGAGCGTTTATTGAATCACACGCGAAGTACGCTAAGATCGACGCATAACAAACCCAGGGCTGAAGCCCTGAGCTAATACATTAAAAGTTAAAAGCGAAATCGCCCATTGATTGGATCAATGGGCGATTCGCTTTTATATGTTGTTGATATTACTCTCTGGAGATAATGTAGTTTGCCAGCAACTGATACAGGAACACGCCGATCAGCATAACGGCCACGAATATATTAGCATAGTCGTTGGTGATAAAAGCGAAGACAATACCTATCAGTCCTACAACCGCCAAGGAGACTGTGTAGATACGGAAGATATTTTTGTTCTTTTTAGATTCGGGCGTATACATACTTGAAACAGGCAACAGTAATACACCCGAGCAGATAGCGGTAGCCAGGAGTCCCGGGATGGCCGTAATCCAGTAGGCGGCTGCGCTCAACAGCGCGGTTAACAGCAGGTAACCTACCATCGTGGAAACTTTAATCTGCTGCGGTGTTAAAGCATAGCGGCCGTAAGGATTGAGGCGTAAAAACAGGTTGCTCACCGGCGCTATCAGCCAGGTAGACAATGCCACCAGCGCCAGCAACACATATAAAGGGAAAAACACTTTGCTGGCAATTTGTGTAAAAATGAAGATCCCCACGATGATCAGCCACTGCATACCTGCTTTCTGTCGCCCCATAAAAAAGGCATAGTTCAGGAACTGGCGGTACAGCCAGTAGCGGGCTTTCATCGCCTGTACCATACCACTCTTTGCCCATTGCTGGTTAGGGTCCAGTTTCAGCGATTCCCTGAAATGCTCCAGTGCTTTACGGTGATCACCGGCTTCCAGCCATTTCCAGCCCAAATTGGCGTGTGTATAGGCATTTTCCGGATTATGCTCCAGCGCTTCGTGCAAATTGGAAAATGCCTCTTCCTTTTTGCCGAGGTTAAAGAGCGCATTGGACCGGAGGTTGAGGCATACCAGGTTTTCCGGGTCAATGGCCAGTCCTTCCTGTGCTTTTTGCAGCGCGCCGGGATAATCTTTTTTAAACAGCAGTATCTGGCTCCACATACCGAAGTAATCAGCCTGATAGGGATGGATAGCGACCGCCTCGCTGATAGCCTGCAAGGCCTCGTTGTACTGGTTTTTATTGAGTGCCATCCGTGCCTTCAGGTAGAGGAACCGGTCATCATCCGGAGCAAAGCTCAGGGCGTTGTTAACCACCTGTTCTCCTTCTTCTGTCTTGCCCATTTCGAGATAACAGATAGCCAGCAGGAAGAGCGCATCAATATCATTTGCGCTGGTGCTGAGATGTTGTTTCAGGGTGGTCAGCGCATCCTGGTAACGCCCTTGTTGCAGCAGTAACTGGGCACGCTGAATGAGTACAGCCATAATTATTTCTTTATATCCAGGTATTTCAGCACATCGTCGTACAGGCCGGCCTCATTGGAATACAAGGCATAGTTGCGGGCAGTATTGAACCATTCCCGCGTAGTAGGCTTATGAGATTTGATGGCTTTCACCAGTTCTTTTTGCGATATAGGTTGTGGTATTCCTTTCTGTAATGCTTCCAGGAGTTTATCTTCCACGGCAAGGTCCACGATAGCCTTCAGGTCGGCGCCGGAATAGCCGGTGGTTGCTTTCGCGAGGGCTTTATAATCCACGTCGGATACGGGTTTATTGCGGAGTTGCAGTTTCAGTATGGATTCGCGGCCATCTGTATCCGGAGGGGCGACGAAGATGATACGATCAAAACGGCCCGGGCGACGGAACGCCGGATCGAGGCTCCAGGGTGCGTTCGTAGCGCCGATGATCAGCACATTTTCGTTGTTGGCTGCGATACCATCCATCTCCGCCAGGAACTGGTTGATCAGGTGACTTGCACCACTGTTACGCATAGACGTACGGTTCGCTCCCAGTGCATCCACTTCATCAAAGAAGAGTACGCAGGGTTTGCGTTGGCGGGCCAGTTCAAAGAGCGCATGCAGGTTCTTTTCGCTGTTGCCAATCCACATATCCAATACATCATGGATACCTACGTTGATGAACTCCGCCTGTATTTGTCCTGCAGTAGCCTTGGCCAGATAGGTTTTACCACAGCCCGGAGGGCCGTACAGTAAGATACCGCCACCGGCCTTTTTGCCATAGGCTTTATAGAGGTCGGGAAATTGCAGTGGTTTAATGATTTTCAGGTCTATTTCCTGCTTTTCTCTTTCCATGCCGCCTACGTCGGAGAAGTTCATATCCGGTTTTTCCAGGGTGAAGACTTTATCCGGATCTTCCGTTGGTTCGTCTTCCTCGTAGGAGGTAGTGGGTTGTTGTTGTGGCAGTCGGAACTGCGCATCGAGGGCTTCGTCACGGAAGCCCGGATTGAGCTGCAACAGATGCTGATAAATATCCCGGGCCGACTGCAGGGAGTTTTCCTTTACCAGTATACGGCAGTGGAGCAGGAGCGCATCGAAATGGTCCGGCTCATGATGTTCCAGTTGTTCCAGTACAACTATAGCGGCAGAATATTTTTGCTGATGATAAAAGGTACGAGCCAGACCCAGCTGAGCAATGGTATGGTCCGGCGACAGTTCCAGTACTTTACGGTACTGTTCTTCTGCCTGCACATATTCATAATCCTGTAACAGCACCTGGGCCAGATGTAAGCGCAACGGCACATTCTCCGGTGAAAACTGCACTGCTTCCTGTAATTGTTTGACTACTTCCGATGACATAATGTGCTTTTATTAATTTAAAAACCCGAACAGTAATAATACGGAATTACCCCACAAAAATATTGTTAATATTGACGCCGCCGCTTTCCTTTCCGCTGCTCACGGCATGTTTATTTATTAACATTTTATTTAATTTAATTTTTATTACATATATTGCACCTGAATTTATCCCTATGCCCGTATATTAACCGGTACACCTATTCCAACTAAGCATGGCTGGCGGCAGCATTTCTGCCGACCAACCCCGGTTTCTTTTATGCAGCGGCACAAATACAGGACAGCATTAAATACTAAAACATATGCGTTTAAAAATCTTCGTATGGGCCGTTGTTGCAATCATTACAGGAGCAGGACTTGCTGGTTGTTCTAAAAAGAATGAAACAACGCCTCAGGGCACTTTCTCTTTCCGGGTAGGGGACGTTACCTACCATTCCAACTCTACGCAGGGTTATATCTCTGATACCGTTATTGCCGGCAAAAAAACGCTGATCATAGATGGTGTCACTAACAATTTCACTAAACATATGGAGCTCATGATCACTTTTCCGAACGGCCTTCAGGCCGGACAGTATGATCAGAGCGCCGGTGAAATGACGCTGATGGATATTCAGCAAAAAGAAGACGGCTATATTACTAAGGCCATCTCCATCAAACTTGAAAGCATTAATAGTAAACAAGCGGAGGGTACATTCTCCGGCACTTTAATTAGTGGTGAAATAGAAAAACCTTTAACGGACGGGACTTTCAAAGTCTATTTTTAAGCAAAAACCGTTTAAAAAAAACGAGAGAAACCCTGTCTTTTGAGACGGGGTTTTTTGTTCACGCAAAGCGAGCAGAGGAAGCAAAGACACAAAGAGCGGAACTTAAAAATCTTTGTGCCTTTGCTTCCTCTGCTCGCTTTGCGTGAAAACTTCGTATAGTCATCAGGGTTGTCTTAATAAAATTATTGTTTAAGAACTGTTAAACAATTTTGCCCAGACACCTACTTCGTTGATTGTTAACATTGTTTTCATACGAATGATTAAACCTGATATTATATTAGCCCAATCGTCAGGTAATCAGGTTATTTTAAGATCATTTTAAGTAGTCCTTAACAATTTGGTAATGATGAGTTAACATTCTGGTTGCTTTGGAGTAGTTGTTTTGCACCTGTAAATACTTAACAGGCTTTATGAAATCATTTGTCACGCTTTTAGCGAGCATTCTGGTCGTTCTATGTTTTAACAACACACAAGCGCAGATCACCACCTCCATTATCTCAGGTAAAGTAGCAGACCCTGCTGGTCAGGCTATTCCCGGTGTAACAGTGGTTGTATTAAACACTGCCACCGGCACCAAAAATGGTACACAGACCAACAGCGATGGTCGTTATATTGTACCCAACCTTAATCCGGGCGGTCCTTATACGATAACCGTTTCTTTCATCGGTTATAAAAAAGAAGTAAAAGAAAATGTGAACCTGGCATTAGGCACTATCAACTTCAACTTTAAATTACAGGAAGAATCCACTGCACTGAGTGAAATCGTCGTTACCGGCAATACCGGCAGCAAAACCGGCGGTACCAAAATAGGACAGGAGCAGATCAAAAGCATTCCCAGCCTGAGCCGCAGCCTGCAGGACCTCACCAAAGTAACTCCGCAGAGCAACAATAACTCTTTCCTCGGTACCAACTATCGTTATAATAACGTTACTGTGGATGGTGCGATCAACAACGACGCGATCGGCTTCAGCCCTTCTCTCGGTGGCCAGAGCTCTACCAGCGGTCAGCCCGGCAGCAGCACCCGTACCAACCCCGTGTCTCTCGACGCGATCCAGGACGTACAGGTATTACTGGCTCCCTTCGACGTGAAAGTAGGTAACTTCCTCGGTGGTAGCGTAAACGCAGTAACACGCAGCGGTACCAACGAAGTACATGGCTCTATCTACGGTTATGGCCGTAACGCCTCTATGATTGGTAAAAACAACGCCGGCGACGGTTCCAAACTGCCCAGCGATTTCCACGAATATCAGGCAGGCGCCCGTGTTGGTTTCCCTATCATCAAAAACAAATTATTCTTCTTCACCAACGAAGAAATTACCCGCCGTGTAGACCCGGTGATCCTCGCCGCAGGTTCTGCTGATGGTGGTGGTATCCTCACCGAAAAAGATGCTGCTGACATCACCGCTGTGATGAAAACTTATGGTGTGGATATCGGAACTGCCGGTAACACCAGCATCTATTCCAACTCCAACAAATTCTTCAACAGACTGGATTGGCATATCAACGACAAACACCACCTGTCTCTCCGTAATAATACTATCACCTCCGAAGCTACCAACCTGGAACGTGACCAACAGAACTTCCGTTTCAAAGGCATCGACTTCAAACAGGTGAACAACCAGTCTTCTACTGTTGCTGAGCTGAAAAGCACCTTCAACAGCACCATCTCCAACAGCCTGATCCTGGGTTACTCCAGCGTTCATGACTACAGAGATCCGCTGTCTGATCCTGCTACTCCCCAGATCCAGATCAAAGGCCGCACCGCAGGTTCTACCATCTTCCTCGGTACTGACCGTGAAGCCAGTATCTTCAATATGAAACAGAAAACCTTTGAGATCACTGATAACGTGACTATCTTCAAAGGCAACCATACCATCACAGTAGGTACCCACAACGAGTTCTACAACATCACTTATGGTTTCGTAAACTCCTGGAACGGTCGTATCGACTACAACAGCGTTGACTCTTTCCTCGCTAACATGCCTAGCCGTGTACGTGGTAACTATAACTACGCTAACAACTCCCGCGATAACATCATGGCTAATCCTCCTGCACAGTTCAAAGTGAACCTGCTGAGCCTGTACGGTCAGGATGAGATCCAGCTGACTGATCGCTTCAAAATCACTCCGGGTATCCGTTTAGACTATGCCGGTATTCCGAACAAACAGCCTTTGAGCGACAAAACCACCAAAGCACCTGTTGACGGCAACTACGGTAATACCTATACGTATACTAAACCTCAGGATATCAAAAACAACTTCCTGAACAATGTGCAGATCTCTCCGCGCTTAGGTTTCAACTATGACATCAAAGGTGACAACAGCCTCGTACTGCGCGGTGGTACTGGTCTCTTCACCGGTCGTATTCCTTTCGCATGGTTAGGTTATGCCTACTACAACAACGGTGTAACTTATGGTGCTTACGACCAACGTTCTACCAAACCTTTCGTAAACGGTCCGATCCCTGCGGCTAAACCTTCTGCTAACGGTATCGCTGACTTCGCCGCCCAGAACGGCGCTAAAGTAAATGACGCTTCCGGCGCTACGCAGGTAGACCTGATCGACAACAACTTCAAAATGCCTCAGGTGTGGAGAAGCAGCCTCGCCCTGGAATACAACACCCGCGACCAGTGGAAATTCAGCATCGAAGGTATCTACACGAAAGTGATCAAAGACCTGATGTTCCAACAGATCAATCTGGTCGACAATCCTACCTACTACGCATATGACGTGAACAAACAACAGCCTATCTGGTCTGGTGCCAAAATCAATCCGTTATATACGAATGCTTACCTGTTGTCCAACACTGACAAAGGCTACCGCTACAGCATCACTGCTCAGGTGTCCAAATCCTTCCCGTTTGGTCTGAACTTTATGGCAGCCTACACTTACGGTCAAGCTAAAGACATCACCAACGGTATCCGCAACTCTATGGAGTCTAACTGGCAGCTGAACCAGGCGCTGAACCCGAACAACCCGGCACTGGCTTACTCCAACTTCGACATCCGCAACCGTATCGTAGCTACTGTAGGTTACAAACACGGCTGGGACGCTAAAAACAAATGGGTTTCCAACTTCTCCGTGTTCTTTAACACCTCTTCCGGTTTACCTTATACATATGGTTTCGTAAACGCCACCGTACAGGGTACTCCTCAGCAGGTGAGCCTCGCTTACATCCCGAAAGATGTAGCAGATGCAACCAACTTCTTTGCTGATGCCGGTGGTAAAACTGCTGTTCAACAAGCAACAGAGTTCATGAACTACATCAACGCAGACAAATACCTGAGCGGTCGTAAAGGCCAGTTCACTGAACGTAACGGTGGTCGTACACCATGGAACACACAGGCTGACTTCCGCTTTAGCCAGGATTTCAACTTCAAAGCCGGTAAATCCATGCATACCCTCACCCTCACTTACGATATCGTGAACGTGACCAACCTGATCAACAAAGACTGGGGTATTCAGTACTTCTCACCCAACACCTTCAACTCTTCTGCCAGCGTAGGTGCTACACCAACAGGAAAAGTAGTGAACAACTACCCTATCCTGAAACTGGAAAATCCGGGATCTCCTTACTCCAAAGACTTCTTTGGTTCCCGTCATCAGATGCAGCTGGGTCTGAGATACAGCTTCTAGTTCACGCAAAGGCGCAAAGCAGCAAAGGCGCAAAGATTTTTTGATATAAGAAAGCAAAGGGGCGAAGATCACATTTGATCTTCGCCCCTTTGCTTTCTTATTTATCTTATCTAAATTTCTTTGCGCCTTTGCTGCTTTGCGCCTTTGCGTGAACTCCACGAGCTGGCGAGCGTTATTTGATGCTAAATACTGTTCTTACTTCAGCGCGCACTTTGATAGATTTGAAATCAATTTCAGGAGCACCACCACCAACAGCGTCAGCAGATTTATACATTGCGTTGGCCATGATCTGCGGGCGGTAATCAGGATAGTTATCGGTGTTGATTTCCTGTACTTCGATGATACCATCGATGCTGTTACCAATAGCTGCCAGCATATATTCTGCTTTCTCTTTAGCAGCTTTTATGGCTTTGATTTTTGCCTCTTTGCGATACTGGTCCATTTTGCTGGAAGTATAAGAAGCGATGCGGGTGCTTTCAACACCTTCCGCGTCTACGGCGCCCAGGATATCATTGATTTTATCCAGTCTGGTTAATTTCAGGCGATATTGCTTGCGGGTCATAAATTCTACCGGATCTTTTTTCTTGCGGAGGAAGAACTCATTGTTAAAGCCATTCACATTTTCGATGGTCAGGGTTTCTTTTGGCAATCCTGCATCAGCGATAGCTTTTACCAGTTGTTTTTCCAGTGTGGTGATGTCCACTTTTGTTTTACCCTTTAAATACTCTTTCAGGGAGATGTCCAGGTTCAATTCATCAGGTGTGATTTCTATTTCAGCAGAACCGTTTACTTCAATTTTCTTTACCTGTTTATTATTGTCAGCCTGTTGTGCAAAAGTGCTCAGAGCGAAGAATAATCCGGCGGCTAATAACATTACCTTTTTCATGTGTCTTTGTTTTTCTTATTTAAAAAAATTGTTTTCGATGTTTATTACACCCTCATGATGCCAGGTAAAACCCTGTTTCCACAAAAGCAGGGAAAAAATTTTTCCAACATCAATATATGTCAATATTAAAACATTCGTTTCGCATTACAAATGAAACGATTACATCATAAAAAAGTTACAGAAAATTATTTACGGCTATCCGTTATGCCTTTGAGGAAAGCATGGAGATCGTCCATATTACGGATACGGTTCACCACCAACATGAAGTTTTTGCCTACCTGTTTGAGTTTGGCGTTGTTGGTACGGGTTTGTATATACGTTAATATATGATTGAACGTAGGTGATTCAAAATAAGGAGAGTCGGGGTTATTGATAAAGTAGCAGCGGAGGTTTTCTTCTTTGAGCATCATTTTCTCGAAGCCCAGTTGAATAGCCATCCAGCGGCAGCGTATCATGGTCAGGAGGTCTCTCACCGGATCCGGCAATGGGCCGAAGCGGTCTACCAGCTCATGCTCAAACTGTTGTAATCTGCCATCGTCGGTGGTATTGTCCAGTTCCTGGTACAGGTTCAGACGTTCTTGGATACTTTCTATATAAGTGTCCGGGATCAGTATTTCGAGGTCGGTATCGATCGTACAGTCGTTGACGAAGTCTTTTTTCTCTTCCAGTTGTTCTTTAAAGAGGTCGCGGAATTCGTTTTGTTTCAGTTCGCGGATGGCTTCATCGAGGATCTTCTGGTACATATCGAAGCCTATTTCCGCCATAAATCCGCTTTGTTCGCCGCCGAGCAGGTTACCTGCGCCGCGGATATCGAGGTCGCGCATAGCGATCTGGAAACCGCTGCCCAGCTCACTGTGCTGTTCGAGTGTTTGCAGGCGTTTACGGCTATCGGCCGTGAGGGTGCTCATCGGCGGTGCCAGCAGGTAACAGAATGCCTTCTTATTACTGCGGCCTACGCGGCCACGCAGCTGGTGCAGGTCGCTCAGCCCGAAGTGGTGCGCATTATTGATGATGATGGTATTGGCGTTGGGAATATCCACACCGCTTTCCACGATATTGGTACATACCAGTACATCGTATTTGCGGTCGATGAAGTCGAGAATGACTTCTTCCAGCTGGTGACCTTCGAGCTGTCCATGAGCCGTAGCGATAGACAGATCGGGACAGAGACCCTGTATCAGCGAGGACATTTCCGCCAGGCCTTTTACGCGGTTGTGCACAAAGTACACCTGACCACCTCTTTCCGTTTCGTAATAGATCGCATCGCGGATAGCGTCCTGATTGAAGACCTGTACTTCTGTTTCAATCGGCTGCCGGTTGGGCGGTGGCGTATTAATGATGGAAAGGTCACGGGCACCCATCAACGAAAACTGCAGCGTTCTTGGTATAGGCGTTGCCGTTAGGGTAAGGGTGTCCACGTTATGTTTCAGCTGTTTCAGCTTTTCTTTGGCAGACACACCGAATTTCTGTTCTTCGTCCACCACCAGCACGCCCAGGTCTTTAAACTTCACATCTTTGCTGAGCAGGGCATGGGTACCGATGATGATATCGATCTTGCCTTCTTCCAGCTTTTTAAGCGTTTCTTTTTTCTCTTTGGAAGATTTGAACCGGTTGAGGTAATCCACTGTACAGGGGAAATCTTTCAGCCGCTCAGAGAACGTTTTATAGTGCTGGAAAGCGAGGATGGTCGTTGGTACCAATACCGCAGCCTGTTTACCATCTACGATGGATTTGAAAGCAGCACGGATAGCGACTTCTGTTTTACCGAAGCCTACGTCGCCGCACACGAGGCGGTCCATGGGGGCGGGGCCCTCCATGTCTCTTTTCACGTCGGCGGTAGCTTTGCTCTGGTCCGGGGTATCTTCATACAGGAAGGAAGCTTCCAGCTCTGTTTGCAGATAGGTGTCCGGTGCGTGTGCAAAACCCTGCTGGGCTTTACGCACGGCGTATAATTTGATCAGGTCTTTGGCGATATCCTTAACCTGTGTTTTTGCTTTTTCTTTCAGCTTGTCCCACGCGTCGCTGCCGAGTTTGTTCACCCGGGGCTCCACACCTTCTTTGCCGGTGTATTTGCTGATTTTGTGCAGGGAGTTGATATTTACATACAACAGGTCGTTGTTCTTGTAAATGATGCGGATGGCTTCCTGCATTTTACCGCCGGACTCAATCTTTTGCAGACCGCTGTACACGCCTACACCATGATCGATGTGTGTTACATAGTCACCAGGTTGCAGCTCCCGCAACGTTTTCATGGTAATCGCCTTGTTTTTGTTGTAGGCTTGTTTTACCCTTGATTTGTGAAAACGCTGGAAGATCTGGTGATCCGTGTAGCAGGCAAGTTTCAGCGAATGATCGATGAATCCGTGGCTGATAGCCACTGGTATGGGGAAGAAGACAAAATCTGCTTTCAGGTCTTCGAAGATACTGCGCAAACGTTCGAGCTGGCGCGGGTTATCTGCGAATATAAAAAGGGAGTATTTGTTGTTGTTATGCTGGGCCAGGTCTTTGATCAGGAGATCAAACTGTCTGTTGAAGACTGGTTGTTCCTGTGTATCGAAGGCTACAGTTACCGGCTGTACGCCTTTTTCCGTGAGGTATTCTTTATTACCGAAAACCACGGTTGTTTTCTGTAACAGCTGTTCCATCAGGGGAGCGGCTTTCACGAAATCATCGCTGCTCAGCACCATGTCTTCGTCATCGTTCACCTTCACTTTCTGACCGGTCAGCAGCCAGTCATCGAGCCGCTGTTCCATCTGCTCCACCACACCCTGAATATAGGCAGGGTCTTTCATCCATACCACCGTATTGGCGGGGAGAAATTCTACCAGTGACGTCTTCATATGGTCTACCGTATGGGTGTCCATATTGGCGATGAGCGTCACCTGTGTAAGCTTGCGCTCGCTAAGCTGGGTCTCCGGATCAAACAGGCGGATAGAGTCGATATCTTCCCCAAACAGTTCAATACGGTAAGGTTTTTCGTTACCAAAAGAATAGATATCGAGGATACCTCCTCTCAGGGCGTACTGTCCTGGCTCATATACAAAGTCGGTATGTTCAAATCCCCAGCCAATCAGTTTTTCCAGCAGCGGATCTACTTTCAGGACGTCACCGACTTTCAGCTGCACCATATTGGAGCTGAAAGCCTTGCTGCCAGCCACTTTTTCCCAGAGTGCTTCGGGGTAGGTGACCAGTACTTTTTTCCGCACCCCGTCTCCGGAGAATTTCATCAGCGCTTCCGTACGCAGCATACTGTGGCTGCTGTTGAACTCCTGGAACTGTCCGGTTTTTTTGAAAGAATCGGGGAAGTAGAAAATATCAAGGGCCTGGCTCAGTTCTTCCAGATCGTTCTGGAAATAGGCTGCCTCCTCTTTATCATTCAGAATAAAGAGATGGTTCGCTTCTGCATTGGCCCAGACTGATACTGCCACAAAATTTATTGCACTCCCGCTCAGGGAAGAAAGCTGAAAGTATTGTGGGGTGGGTGTTTGAATCCCCTTCACCAGCGTCTGCAGGCGAGCATCACGTTGAAATAATTGTAATACAGCCTGTAAATTCATGAAGGCTGCAAAGATACGAACATTTGTTTATTTGGGTATTTAGAGATTTAATTATTTGGTCTTCCAACTTTAGGATTCCCTGAATATCAAAATGGGCAAATATTCAAATAATAAAATCCAAAATGTTTTGCTATATTCAGTGACACCAAAATCCTTTTTTCATGCAGGAGATCTGGTATACAGGCATCGTCACCCGGCTGTTAGATGAAACCCCCAATACACGGCGTTTCTGGATCCGTATACCAGAGCTGGAACGATTTGATTTCAAGCCCGGGCAGTTTGTCACCCTGGACCTTCCCATTCACGAAAAGAAGAACAAGCGCTGGCGCAGTTATTCCATCGCTTCCCATCCGGACGGCACCAATGAGTTTGAGTTGGTGATCGTACTGCTGGAGGGTGGCGCCGGCAGCACCTATCTCTTCAATGAAATCAAAGAGGGGAGCACGCTACAAGTAAGGGGGCCGCTGGGGATGTTCACCCTGCCGGCAGACATGGAAAAAGACCTGTTCCTTATCTGCACCGGTACCGGCATAGCGCCGTTCCGGTCTATGGTACATCATATACAGCTGCATCAGCTACCGCATCCCAACATCCATCTGATCTTTGGCTGCCGTTATGAACAGGACCTGCTGTATGCTGAAGAAATGCGGCAGCTGGACAAAGACATGCCCCGTTTTCATTATATCCCTACCTTAAGCCGCCAGGAAGACTGGACCGGCAAAAAAGGCTATGTGCACGGCATCTACGAGGAGATCCTTGCCGGCGACAAACGCCCGGCCAACTTCTACCTATGCGGCTGGAAGGCCATGATAGACGAAGCACGGCAGCGCATCACCGCCATGGGATACGACCGCCACGATATTCACCTGGAACTGTACGGATAATCACTTAGAAACAGTAGCCGAAACCTGTGTCCAGATTAGGTGTTATATTTTTGGAAGAGAACATCAGCATGGCACCCATCCTGAACATAAAGTGTTTATTGATAAAATGCCGCCGGCCGGCGATGGACAACCATCCCAGGGTGGTGCGGTCTGAAGCGCCCTCCTCAAACCAAAGCGAGTCACCAAACATGTAAGTCATGCCCCCGCCTACTTCCAGGCAATTTCTATCCGGATTGGGTAAGGCGAACACGTAGTTAATGCCTCCGAAGAGGGTAGGGCGGTCGGGAACGGAAAAGTGGTGTGTAATTGTGCTGTCCCGGATTGTTCTGCCAGCGGTAACACGTTTATAAGAGTACCACGTCTCCTCGTAGCGAGGCACAATACCGGCCCCTATACGCATGCCCAGACCGGTGCGTTTTCCGTTAAAACGGGTATCATAGTTAACGCCAATACCACAGGAAGGCCCCAGCAGCGTGCCATACACGACATGCGGCCATTTTTTGGGTAAATAAACCGGTTGTTCTTTACGGGGACGGGAATGTTTGGCGGAATCCCGGGGAGCCTTTTGGGCATAAAGGGAAATGCAGCAAAACAAAAGGGCCACAGCTGTTACAATTCGTATATGCATAGGGGTAAGGGATATACGACGTTAAACGGCTGTGGCCCCGAATATGTTACATGATCTTGCTCAGAACGATGTTTTTCACCTCTGTGAGCGGAACGCGTTCCTGCTCCATGGTGTCACGGTAACGGATGGTAACGGTACCATCTTCTTTGGTCTGATGGTCAACGGTTACGCAGAAAGGCGTACCGATCGCATCCTGACGGCGATAACGTCTGCCGATGGCATCTTTTTCCTCGTAGAAGCAATGGAAATAAGGTTTGCAGCTGTCTACCAACAGGCGGGCCACTTCCGGCAGACCATCTTTTTTAGTGAGCGGGAAAACGGCCAGTTTGATAGGCGCCAGCTTCGCCGGGAATTTCATCACCACGCGGCTGTCTTCTTTTTCCGGTGTGCTGAGGTCCTGCTCTTCGTAAGCGTTGCAGATAGTCAGCAGGAACATACGATCCAGACCGATAGAGGTTTCTATCACGTAAGGCACGTAGTTCTGGTTAATTTCGGTATCGAAGTACTGGAGTTTTTTCTTGCTGTATTCCTGGTGTTGTTTCAGGTCGAAGTCGGTACGGGAGTGGATGCCTTCCACTTCCTTAAAGCCAATCGGGAAATCGAATTCGATATCTACTGCCGCATCAGCATAGTGCGCCAGTTTCACGTGGTCTTTGAAGCGATATTTGGAAGGATCGGTGCCCAGGCTCAGGTGCCATTGCATCCTTTCTTCTTTCCATTTCTCATACCATTCTTTCTGCGTGCCAGGGCGTACGAAGAACTGCATTTCCATCTGTTCAAATTCACGCATACGGAAGATGAACTGACGGGCAACGATTTCATTACGGAAGGCTTTACCAATCTGTGCGATGCCGAAAGGTACTTTCATCCTGCCGGTTTTCTGCACATTGAGGAAGTTCACGAAGATACCCTGAGCCGTTTCCGGGCGCAGGTATATTTCGCTGGCTTCGTCTGTAACGCTGCCCAGCTGGGTGGAGAACATCAGGTTGAACTGACGCACGTCTGTCCAGTTGGAAGTGCCGCTAACGGTGCAGCTTATTTTTTTCTCTTCGATCAGGGTTTTCAGGCCTGCGAAGTCGTTTTCTTTCAGGAGCTCGTCCATCCGGGCCAGCACAGCGTTCCCTTCTGCTTCAGGCAGTGTTTCCGCATACGCTTCGATCAGGTGGTCTACCCGGTAGCGTTTTTTGCTGTCCTTGTTATCGATCATGGGATCACTGAAGTTATCCACGTGACCGGATGCTTTCCAGGTGGTAGGATGCATAAAGATGGCAGCATCGATCCCCACGATATTTTCGTGCAGCTGGGTCATGCTCTTCCACCAGTAGTCCTTAATATTTTTTTTCAGCTCGGAACCGTACTGACCATAGTCATACACCGCGCTGAGTCCATCGTATATTTCGCTGGACGGAAAAACAAAACCGTATTCTTTACAATGCGATATAATCGCCTGGAATTTATTCTGATCTGTAGACATAGTGGCGCAAAGATAAAGGCCTAATTTGAAAATATGATTGTAATTATTTTATAATATATATCTTGCTAAAATAAAAAATATTACCCTTCCTCCACCGTATCAACAGGCGTCGGTGGCACGTGTGGCACTTCCACCTGTTTTACCCAAACCGCATAATCATTGGGATAGATCTCCCTTCCGAAGTGGCGGATGTATTCACGGGTAAAAACGGCGCCGAAATAGAGGATCGCTGCGGAATAGTATACCCACAACAGGATAATGACCACGGAGCCTGCCGCTCCGTAAGTAGAGCTGACCTTGCTGGCGCCGAGATAGTAACCGATGGCGAATTTACCGATCATAAACAGCACTGCTGTGGCAATAGCCCCTACCCGCACATCTTTCCATCTGATCCGGGCATCAGGCAACACTTTGAAGATGATGGTAAACAAGGTGGTGATCACCAGAAAAGGCACCACCAGATTGGCAATATATACAATCAGCGTGGTAGTGAGTTTGGTAGGGATGAGTTGTGCCAGTACATTTTGGAACAGCTCCACCAGACCGTTCACCGCCAGAGACACCAGCAAAATGAAGCCCATACTGACTACCAGCGAAAACGACAGTAGCCGGTTGATCAGCATGCGCAGCAGGCCGTTTTTCTTAGGCTTCGATTTCAGTCCCCAGATAAAATTGATGGAATCCTGTATTTCTGCGAACACGCCGGTAGCACCGATGATCAGCGTTACAAAACCGACCATGGTGGCCCAGCTCATATCGTTTGACAGTGTGGCGTTGCGGATCATGGACTGTATCTGAATGGCAGCCTCACTACCTACAAGGCCCTGTATCTGGCCATAGATGCTGCCTTCCACCGCTTCCTTGCCCAGAAACAGGTCGCAGAAGAAGATGATGATAATGAGCATGGGAGCTACAGAGAAGATGGTGTAGTAAGCCAGCGCTGCGCTGAGCTTCAGCACTTTATCATCTATAAAAGCACTGCCGGACGCTTTCAGCACCGTCCAGTACAATTGTATTTTTCCCATTGTTTTATTCATGCTGCAGGTTTTTTACCCACAGGAAGCAAAAAGTATGCGTGGGCATTTGCTTCCCGTGGCATAGGCGTAGTGGAGGGTGAATTATTTCAGTTTAGGATTGTTGGTATGGCGGGTAGCGTCCCGGATATTTTTCTTATCAAAATTTTTCTCCAGCGCCACGGTCATGTCTATGCCCGTTTGGTTGGCGATACACAGCACCACCCACATGACATCGGCCAGTTCATCGGCCAGCTCTCTCTTTTTGTCACTGTCTTTAGCAGACTGATCACCGAACTGCCTGGCCATTACACGGGCCACTTCGCCCACTTCTTCCGTAAGGATGGCCATATTGGTCAGCTCACTGAAATAACGTACCCCGGTAGTATTGATCCAGTTGTCGATCTTTTCCTGTGCTTCCTGTATAGTCATGGATAATAAATTGTAGTTCTTAAAGATAACGGATTGCGGGCATAATGGTTTTATCTTATTCCCGCTGATGCGTGTCGATGACAATGGTAACAGGCCCGTCGTTGAGCAACGCCACTTTCATATCAGCGCCAAAGATACCGCGCTGAATAGTGGTACCCAGGTCCTGTTCCAGTTGCGCGATCACTTTTTCATACAGCGGGATGGCCACGTCTGGTTTACTGGCACGGATATACGAAGGTCTGTTGCCTTTTTTCGTAGAGGCGTGCAGGGTAAACTGGCTCACCAGCAGGACATCTGCATGCATGTCTTTCACAGAAACGTTCATGACGCCCGCATCGTCGTTGAAAATGCGGAGGTTGACGATCTTACTGCTCAGCCATTGGATATCTTCCGTGCCATCTGCATCCTCAATGCCCAACAACACCAACAGGCCTTGTCCGATCTGGCCGGTCACCACACCATCCACCGTAACGGAGGCTTCGGATACGCGCTGTATAACTGCTCTCATATCAATGTACCTATTTTAATCAAGCGGGAAATTAACACAAACCGCGGTAACATTTCCTGCTTTTATACGCTTAACGGATACCAAAATCTATTGTTTATGCAACGTATGCTACTCAATGTCCTCTTGTTTTCGTTGCTGGCGGGCGGCTGCCATGGCAACAAGGGGAAAAATGAGGTGGTAGGGCCTTGTACAGACATGTCCCAATATTCCGTACTGGCCACTACCTTTCCGTTCCGGTTGACCGACCCTCAAACCGGTGAAGACCTCGTATCCGGCCCCCGGGCCACTATTCCGTTCGACAGCATCTGGTTCCTCCGGCCAGACGGCAAATCCGGTTACTGGGTTGGTAAAGCCTACCGTGTTGCCGGAGCTACCTACCTGACTGGTCCGGGATCACCAGGCTTGTTGCTGGAGATTGGCCAACCGGGCCGCGTCATACAGCGTAAAATCAACATGACGTTCAAGAGGGCTGGTTGTTCTTTCGAAATTACCAGCATCACCCAGGAAGATAATCCCGTACCGCTTAAAAAAGACAGTACCGGCGCTTTTCTGATTCCGTACGCACAATAATCTTACCGTTACGTTCGAGGCCACGATGGGCATGTTTTGCATATTGGTTTCCGGTACCTTTGCCCGGTGGCCGATAGGCAAACATGCCCATCGCTGTTGATATTGCCGGCCAATTAACGTAAATTTGCATTACAAAAAAGAACCATACAATGAATATCGATGTTACACCTGAGCTCACCTTCCGTACGGCCCGCAGCGGCGGTTCCGGCGGACAGCATGTGAACAAGGTGGAAACCATGGTGGAAGGTGCTTTTAACATAGAAGCCTCCGCCTTGTTAACCCCGGAGCAAAAACAACTGCTCCATGAGAAGCTGGCCAACCGTATCAATTCAGAAGGAATATTACAGGTAAGGTCACAGACTGCCCGCACCCAGCTGGGCAACAAACAGGAGGTTATTTTCAAGATAAATGACCTGATCAACAAAGCACTGATCCCGCGCAAGAAAAGAATAGCCACCAAAATTCCGAAGGCGGTGGTTGAAAAAAGGATACAGTTCAAGAAGCGGCTGTCTGAGAAAAAACAGCTGCGGAGGGGTAATTTTGAGTAACGGCAATTGTATTTTGCATAAAATTTTTAGGGTTTGAGCATCAAGAAACTGGCAGGACAGACGGTTTATTACGGGTTGAGTAATATTGTGAGCAAGCTGCTCAATTATTTCCTGACGCCTTTTTACCTTGGCATTTTAAGCAGGGCCTCCTTCGGGGAGATGTCTAACGTATATGCCTATATCCCCTTTGCCAATATTGTGCTCACCTACGGGATGGAGACGGCCTTTTTCCGGTTTGCCAAGCAGGAAAACAAGTCCCACGTGCTGGGGACGTCCACCATATCCCTGCTAATATCCACGATATCCATCACCATCCTGCTGTTATTGTTGCGGGGGCCGGTGATCAACTCGTATACCGGGGAGCTGGCGGGGCTTACCGGACACCCGGCATTTTACACGTACGTTGTATTGCTGATGGCTTTTGATGCACTGACCGCCATCCCTTTCGCCCAACTACGGCTGGAGGGCCGACCCGTACGGTATGCCGCCATCCGGGTAGCCGGTATCCTGACCACCATCTTTTTCAACATCTTTTTTCTGGTTATTTGCCCCAAGTTGGCTGCTGCCGGTCATCAGTGGGCACCCAGCCTGCATAGCGGCAGTGAGCAGACCGGCTATATTTATCTGAGCAACCTGCTGGGCAGCGCACTCATGCTGGTGTTGTTTCTGCCACAGATATGGCGGATAGAATGGAAATTTGACCCTGCGCTCTGGAAAAAAATGATCCATTATGCCCTGCCCCTGATCATTGTGGGCATGGCCGGGATGGTCAACGAGACCTTCGACAGGGCCTGGTTCCTGCCCCGGTTCCTTCCGGGCAACGATATGGAGGCCAAAAAGGAGATCATCGCCCTGTACAGCGCCAATTATAAACTCGCCATCCTCATCACCATGTTCATACAGGCGTTCCGGTTAGGGGCCGAGCCTTTCTTCTTCAAACAAGCGGAAAGTGAGAACCCCCAAAAGGTATATGCCCGTATCATGAAGCTGTTTGTGGTGATGTTGTGCTTCATGTTCCTCTTTGTAAGCCTGTATCTCAATGTCTGGAAGATATTCCTCCGGGTACCCTTCTACTATCAGGGTATGCGGATAGTGCCGGTGCTGCTGCTGGCCAATATGTTCCTCGGCATCTATTACAACCTCACCATCTGGTTTAAGTTGACAGATCGTACCAAAACCGGCGCTGTGATCACCCTGATCACGGCTGTACTGGCTTTCCTGCTCAATTACTGGTGGATACCTGTGATGGGCTACTATGGCGCAGCACTCGCCACCATGGTCTGCTATTTTGTGCAGATGGTGGTTTGTTACGTATGGGGACAACGTTATTACCCGATACCTTATCATCTCCCTAAACTGATCACCTACATCGGGCTGGCCGTGCTCACCTACTATGTATTCAGCTGGCTGAATGCGAAGGTGCTTTCTCCCGGCGACATCTATGCACTGAAACCGCTGTCTCTCGCAGTGGCCACCCTGCTCTTTGGCGCCTATGCGTGGTTTATCTTCCGCATGGAGAAAAAGGAGTTCGCACGGATGCCGTTTATCGGGAAATACATCAGATAACATTTAGCCATTGCGGTATTTAGCTATTTAGCTGTTGTAAAAGGCTTTGCCCCCTTATTAATGACTAAATATCTAAATAACCAAATGACTAAATGAGGAACGGGTTATACTTCTTCTCAAAACCAATGGTCGTTGCAGGACCATGGCCAGGGAACACCCTCGTCTCGTCCGGTAATACAAACAGTTTCTCCCGAATGCTGTTCAACAGGGTGGCATGATTGCCACCGGGCAGGTCTGTGCGGCCGATGCTCTGGTAAAACAGTACATCTCCTCCAATCACAAACTGCTGGTCAGCGCAGTAAAACGAAATGCTTCCGGGTGAATGGCCTGGCGTGAAGAGCACATCCAGCTCATGGCTGCCAAAGGCTATCTTTTCCCCTTCTACAATATAACGGCCCGGCATAGGAGAGGGGTCGAATGGCAGGTTGTACATAGCTCCTACAGCCTGGGAGTTGTCCATTACCACCTGTTCTTTCTCATGAAACTCGGGTTTCAGGCGATAGGTCTCCGATACCAGTTTGTTCCCGAAGATGTGATCAAAGTGGCAGTGGGTATTCAGTAATCTCGTAACATTTAACTGTTCCGTTTGTATATATTGCAATAATTCTTTTCTTTCGTCCTGAAAATAACAACCCGGGTCTATAATTATACATTCCCTTTTTCCGTTAATAAGCAGGTAGGTGTTTTCCTGGAGAGGACCAAAAGTGAATTGTTGGATTTCGATCATTGTTACCTGATTTTTAGCTAATTTTAAAACAGATCACAATATTATCAATACTTTCTGTATGAACAGATTTATTACCAGGTTATTATTCGGTGCCCTATTACTTGGAACATTCGTTACGCAAGCCCAGACCAATACCGTTGAATTCGGCCAAAATCGTGTTCAGTTCAAGAATTTTAAGTGGAGATATTACCAAAGCCGGCATTTCAACACTTATTTCAGCCAGAACGGGCTGGAGCTGGGCAAGTATGTTGTCCAGGTAGCCGAAAAGGAATTGCCTTCGATAGAACAGTTCATGGAGTCCAATCCCCGCCAGCGCATCAATATTGTGGTCTATAACAGCTTCGGGGAGATGAAACAGTCCAATATCGGTATCGGTATTGACTGGCAGAACACCGGAGGTGTTACTAAGCTGGTAGGTAATAAAATGATCGTTTACTTTGATGGTAACCACGAAAACCTGCATCGTCAGATCCGCCAGGGGATAGCCCGCATTCTGCTGGAAACCCTCCTCTTTGGTGAAGACATCGGCGAATTTGCCGGTAACGCCGCCCTGATAGACTTCCCTAAATGGTTTACCGACGGTTTTATCGCTTATGCCGCCGAACCCTGGAACGCCAAACTCGACGAAGAACTGAAATCCGTGCTGCTCTCCGGTAAATACAGCAGCTTTAACTCACTGGCATACGATAAACCACTTCTGGCCGGACAAGCCTTCTGGTACTATGTGGAAAGCAAATATGGAAAAGATGCCGTGCCTTACCTGATGTACATCACCCGTATCAACAGGGGCCTGAAAAAAGGCTTTGAGCAGGTACTCAACCAAACCCCTAAAAAGGCGACCCAGGACTTCTTCGTTTTTTACCAGAAACGTTTTGCTGAAGATAACCGCAGACGTAAAACATCTGCCAAAGGCCGCACTATTGTTGCACAGGAAATCGGTAAATCCGACTACTACCGCTTCAACCCGAATCCTAAAAACAACTCTTATGCGGTGGTAGAATTCAAAAAAGGCGTCTACCGCGTACAGATTCAGCTGGGGTGGAACAAACCCAAGGTGCTCCTGCGCAGCGGCGTTTGGGTGCTGGCCAACCAGGTGGACCCCAACTATCCGCTGATGGCCTGGAACACGAAAGGCAACCGCCTCGCCGTCGTGTATGAGCACGAAGGCAAGACCAAACTGATGGTCTACGACCTCATCACGAAAACGACCCTACGTCAGGACCTCCCGCAGTTTGACCGCGTAGTGGACTTCAAATACATGCCGGTACAGGAAAATACGCTCCTGCTGTCTGCCATCAAAAACGGACATACCGACATCTTCACCTACAGCATCAGCAATTCTAAAACAGATCAGATCACCAACGACATATATGATGATCTGGACCCGTCTTTCGCAGCCTTCCCGGGCAAAAGCGGTATCATCTACTCTTCCAACCGGCCCGTTCCCAAAGGAAGGGGCAGCGATACCACCCTGCCTAACAGACCGTTCAACATCTTCATGGTGGACAACTGGAACAAAAGCAGCGAAAAACAGATCACCCAGCTCACAGACCTGAAGTACGGCGATGCCAGACTGCCTATGCAGTATAACACCACGCACTTTACCTTTGTATCCGATGCAAACGGTATCCGTAACCGTTATGCCGGCTTCTTCAAATCCAAAAGCGCCGGGGTGGACTCCCTGTTCTTCGTAGGCTCAGAAATCCTGCACAATCCGGACAAGGAAGAACTGGACTCAACACTGGCAGCTTACGGCACCACCGCCCCGGATTCTGTTCAGGCCGTGGCCATCACCATGGACTCTACCTACACTTTCCCGATATCCAACTATCCGTATGGTATACAGGAATCCCGTATCACCGGCGAACAGGGCGAAGTATCAGAAGTGGTTGGTTATGCCGGCATCAAACGCCTCATGAAACTGAAAGTGGACACCAATGTGCTGAAGAAAAGGAACGTGAATGCCCGTCCTACCAACTTCCGCAGGGCTGAAATGCATGCCGACAGCCTTCGTTTAGGCCTGCCTACTTATTCTCAGCCGGCTGTACCGAAGGACACCTCCACCCATACCAATTTCTTCCAGAACGAATTTGGCAACGAGCCGGTGGACACTACCACCAGTCATAATAATAGCAGCATCGGCAACGCACCATCTTCTTCTGTGCCTGGCCTGTTTGAAAAGAAAAGGGAAGAACCGGTACTCAAAAAAGCTAAATTATTCCCCTATAAATTCAAATTCGCGTCAGACTACCTGGTGCTGCAGCTGGACAACTCCATCCTGATCAACAAATACCAGCCGTTTACCGGTCCTCCGTCCGGCCCTATCCGTCTGACCGACCCGGTGAATGGTTTAATTCGTATAGGCGTCAGCGATCTGTTCGAAGACCTGAAGTTTAACGGTGGTTTCCGTATCCCATCCTCGCTGCAGGGCTCCGAGTATTTCTTCACGACCAATTACCTGAAGAAACGCTTCGACTATAAATTCACCTACTACCGTAAAGTAGACAAGAACAGCGATGTGATCGTAAGTGACCCGCAGCTCGGTCAGTTCCGCGCACCGGCGAAATTCATCACCAACCTGTATCAGGTAGAAGCACGTTATCCGTTTGATCAGGTGCGCAGCATCCGCCTCTCTGTTGGCTACCGTACTGATAAACTGGTAACACAAGCCGTGGAAAAACCATCGCTGCTGAGCAAAAACTACAGCGAAAGTTATGCACTCGGACGGCTGGAGTATGTGTACGACAATACCATCAACCCGGCTATCAACATCTGGAACGGTACCCGTTACAAAGTGTATGGAGAACTTAACTCCCAGCTGACCAACGGTGGCCTGAATGAGATCTTCAACCCGAATGCACCGGCTACCGGCGGACGGTTCACCTATAATATGGGCGTAGACGTTAGACACTACGAAAAAATATACCGCAACTTTATCTGGGCTACCCGCTTTTCACTGGATATGTCCTGGGGTACCCGCAAACTGCTGTACTACCTCGGTGGCATCGACAACTGGCTGAACCCGCAGATCAATGCCAATACACCGGTAAATATGAGCGCTAACTACGCCTTCCAGACCCTGGCAGAAAACCTGCGTGGTTACAAACAGAATGCGAAAAATGGTAACAACGTGATGTTGCTCAATACAGAGTTACGTTTGCCGGTATTCGCCACATTTATTGAGAAACCGATCAACTCTGCTTTCCTGCGTAACTTCCAGGTAACCACCTTCATGGACATTGGTACCGCCTGGAATGAAAAACTGAGCTTTAAAGACGCCAATTATACCAACTACAACGACGATAACGGTGTGGTGACCACCCGTATCAAAGAAGGTTTCCTCGGGCCGTTTATTGGTGGTTATGGCTTCGGCGCCCGTACTACCATCGCCGGCTACTTCCTTCGCGTAGATGCCGGTTGGCCGATGGTGGCGTTCTTCCGCGGCAGCCCTATCTGGTATTTCGGTATGGGCGTAGATTTTTAATTTGGGATTTTTTGATTTTCGAATTTTGAGATTTCGGGGACTTACCCAGCGCGAATAAAAGAAAAGACCGAAGCGATGCCCGCTTCGGTCTTTTCTTTTATTCATTTCGCTGTAATGATCCCCTAAATTCCAAAATTCGAAAATCAAAAAATCCCAAAATGCTTACGCGGATTGTTTTTTCACCAGCGGATACATGAGACTGAGGAAGATGCCCATACAAACCGTAAAAGCCCAGGCGCTGCGGTTTTCCACGGGGTGTAAAACGATGTCTCTCATATCCCCCAGCAGTGTCAGGGGATCTTTTACCACATCCCAGCTGTTATAGCGGAGGTAGCGGCCAATATATACGCCCATGCCACAAAGGAACATGACCGGGAAAGTAAACAGCCATGCCGGCCAGCGGGTATAACGTGTCCGCCAGAGATGCTCCATGCTCCGGATGGACATGTAGCCGAGCATCATGCCGTTCCAGGCAAAGGAGAAGATCACAAACAGGTCGAACCATAATGGCACGCCGCCATCGAAGAGATGGAACAGATCGGTGAGGATATATGGTGCGTTGGGAATGAACAGAAGCCAGGCGACGAAGCAGCCGTACCAGGTAAGGCGGCTTTTGATTTCAGCAGGATGTTTTTCCATCCAGCGGGTAATGGCAAAGGGCACATAGGCCAGAAACAGGTTCCATACCAGGGATACACGCAGATAGGTACCGGAATGGTATATACGATAGCACAGTAGTGCGAGGCTAAACAGAATGGAAAAGTACAGCGTATATCGCTGCTGGTTTTTCGCAACCCGCTGCCGGATCAAACGGAAAATGCCTTTCAGTCGCATGGTTCGAATGTTTTTTAGAATAATGAATAACCGTTTACAGGATATGGGGGATAAATATCAATGCGCCGATGCCGGCGGCGGCTATAGCGGCGATGAGCACGGCACCTGCCGCCACGTCTTTGATCCACTTTACACGGGGATGGTAGTCGGGCGACAGGTGGTCCATGATTTTTTCGATGACGGTGTTCAGCATTTCTGAGACCCAGACCACCGCGATGGTGATGATTAGCAAGATCCATTCCATCCTGGAAAGCTTATACCAGCAGCCGGCTGCCGTTACCACGATAGTAGCCACCAGATGGATGCGCGCATGGGGTTCACTGCGAAGAAAAGCCGCAATTCCACTGAAAGCATACCCGAAACTGGCCAACCGTCTGCTGAAATAAGAATCTTTCCTCATATTTTATTGTACTGTTGATTTCTCAGATAATTTGTCCCATTTGATGGTCCTGCTGAAATACATGATCGCCGCCAATGTCAGGAAGAGGCCAATGCTGCCCATCAGGAGGGCCTGGTCTTCCGCGCTGATAATCACGTAGATAAAACCGTACAACAACAGCAAGGTACCACCGATTCCTGCAGCGATACGGCTGCTTTTGTAGGCGCTGGCCACATACAGCGTAATCAGGCCTATGGTAAGCCCACTGGCAATCAGGTAGGCCAGTGTAAAGTTAAGCTGTTCTGATATGGATATCAGCAGGGTATAGAAAATACAAAGGGCGAGGCCTACGAGGGCATACTGCAATGGATGAATGGCGCGGCGTTGGGAGAGTTCGATAAAATAGAAGATGATAAAGGTGAGCCCGATGACGAGGATAGCGTATTTCACCGCCCTGATCGACTGTTGGTAGCTTTCAGCAGGCATAAAGAATTTGATGCCGAAGTCGGCACTGTGGATATCGTATTTGTTGCCCGCCCAGCTCTGGGGATATTCCCGGTTGAGGTCTTGTATTTCCCAGGAGGCACTGAAGCCTTTAGCGTCCACACGACGGTCTTTAGGCGGGAAGGCGCCATCGAAGCTGGGATCGGGCCAGCTGGAGCTGGTATGCACCGTGGTGGTTTTACCCACAGGCGAGAAGCTGATCCTGCCGGAGCCTTTAACGCCTACTTCCACAGAGAAGGTGCCGGCGAGGGCCGCGGTATCGCCGGAGGCCAGCGATACCGGGGACTGAATCCCACTTTTGAACAGGTCAGTATTGACCACGCCAGGGCTGAAAGGGAATGTTTTTCCATTCCAGACCATTTTAACCTGGTTGTCTATGCCACGCAGGTCGGTGATGCCCATAATAATAGACGCCTGGTCCCATTTCAGTGCGGATGGCGGTACGCCTGTTTTGTAGAGGGCGGCAGGGCTGAAGGTACCACTCAGCTGCATTTTGGCGTCATAAACCGCCACGCTGAAGATGCCTCTTTTAAGTTTTTGGGGCAACAATTCTCCATTGATTTTTAGTTGTTCGGGCAACAGGTACACGTAGGTAGTGTTGGCAGAACCAGCAACGGTATAGGGAATGGCCAATATGGGGCCGGTAATATGTTGTTCGTATCCCCAGCGGCTGCTCACTTCTTCCACTGCGGAGGCTTGCCTGTCCTGACGTTCGCGGATAACGTCCATGATCATGCTGGCCGGGATTAATAATACCATCACCATGATGACGATGACCATCGCTTTGAAGGCGTAAGCATAGCGACTAAAGAATGACTGATTGGGGGTGTTTTCTGGAACTTCCATGGTTTGATTTTTTAAAAAGCACTTTGTGTTTCAAAGTAAAAAGACAAAAAAAATTATTTCGTGAATTTGATCATATGTTCAAGGGCCGCCAGATGGCCTTTGAAAGCTTTTTCGCCGGCAGCGGTAATAGCGTAGGTCGTATTGGTTTTACGACCAATAAACCCCTTGTATACCTTGATGTAGCCGTTTTCCTCCAGCGTATTGAGATGCGAGGCCAGATTGCCGTCGGTTACCTCCAGCATCTGTTTAAGGTCATTAAAATTGACCTCGTTATTCACCATCAACACACTCATGACGCCCAGCCGGATACGGCTCTCAAATATCTTGTTTAAGTTACCAATCGGATTCATGCTAATTATTGAAAGCTTCCCCTTCTCTCATATTTCCACCACATGGCGATACCATAAACGATGTGTAATACACCAAATCCTGCTGCCCAAAAATAAAGCCCTTTGCGCAAAAGAAAAAGATTAACGATACCCAGCAGCGTTTCCAGGATACCCAGATAACGCAACTCGGGCAGGGTGTACTTGCTGGCATTTACCAGCGCGAGGCCATAGAAAACCAGACAGGTAGGCGCCACCAGCGTTTCTATGTGATTATACAATAGTCCGGCGGCAAAAGCACCACCTGCCGCCAGCGGAATACATACATTGATCAGCACCTTACGGCTCGTCACATCCCATATCGGAAGATTGTTTTTCCTCGCCCTCCGCCAGGTGAAGAAAAGCCCTCCGCTGATCGCAGCCACCATCACCACCAACGCCGTCGTAATCAGCTTAAACTTCAGGTCCGCAAAGTCGGCATCATTATACACGCCTGTGCTGTCCCAACGCTCATAATATGCCACCAGCCAAACACGCGCCAGCCAGGCACCCACCAGGGCGCACAGCCCCGCAGACACGCCACTCAGCCCGCTCAGTGAAATAAACCGGCTGCTGCGTTCCATGATACGCTTGATGTCTGTTAATGTCTGCAGATGTTGTTGGTCGTCTGTCATACTAAAAAGCACTTTGCAATACAAAGCTAAAATAATTTCCTGTATTTCAAAATATATTTTTTTCGTCATAACTGCGTTACCTTCAGGAAAGCAACTATACAGGTTAGCGTTAAATACTCTAAGTTTGTTGTCAGATATGTTTGGTTGGAAAAGAATTATAGCAGTCCTAATAGGCGTAAGCGTTTGGTGTACAGAATTGAAGGCGCAGCAATATAAGGTCAGTGGAACAGTGAGAGATGCGCACTCACAGGAAATCATTCCCTTCGCGACCCTTCAGTTTGATCATACACAAACTGGTATGGTGAGCAATGCTGAAGGAAAATTTTTATTTGAGCTAAATGTTATCCCGTCAGATTCGTTGCTGGTCAGGGTAATGGGGTATACTATTCTTAAAATGCCGGTCAACCGGACATTAAAGGAACAAACCATCAACTTTGAAGTGACCCGCTCCGATCTTTCCCTGAAAACATACGAGATAAAAGCCAACGTTAACTTCGCCCTCATTCTCCTTAAACAGATCGTTAAACATAAACCGGAAAACAACTACAACCGGCTAGATAACTATAAATACGAGGTATATAACAAACTGGAACTGGACATGAAAAACCTGAATAAGGAAAAACTGTCCAAAAACAGGTTTACCAAACCATTTGCCTTTATCCTTGACAACATTGACAGCACATCAGAAGATAAACCATTCCTCCCCATCTTCCTGACAGAATCGCTGTCGGATTACTATTTTCAGTCATCCCCCCGCAAAACAAAAGAAATCATCAAAGCCGCCCGTACCTCCGGTATCGACAATGAAAGCGTGACGAAATTCCTCGGCGGTATGTACCAGAATATCAACGTCTACAATAATTTCATACCGGTATTCGACAAACAGTTCGTTAGTCCGATACACCACAACGGCGCGTTCTACTACGACTATAAGATAGCCGATACCCAGTATATCAGCAGCCAGCGGTTTATCAAACTCAATTTCACGCCTAAACGAAAAGGGGAAAACACGTTTATCGGCGACATCTGGGTGCATGACACCACCTACGCCGTCATGAAAGTCACGCTGTCTGTCCCCAAAGACGCTAACATCAACTTCGTCCGCCGCGTAAGCATGGTACAGGAATTCAGACAACTACACGACAGTACCTGGTTCCTTTACAAAGACAAGTTCGTGGCCGATTTCTGGGCGCCCAGCCCCAAACCCGGTAAAACATTCGACTTTATCGGCCGTAAAAGCACCACCTACGATAATGTGATCACGAATGACACCGCCGCGACCAACATCTTCAGTAACAAAAAATATCCGGAAGCAGTCGTAGTACTCGACAGCGCCCGGGTGCGCAAAGAATCTTTCTGGAACGACAACCGGCCGGAAGATCTGAGTAAAAATGAGATCAGTATCTACAAAATGGTGGATACCCTCCAACGGATGCCGCTTTTCCAGAAATATTCCAACACCATCCGCTTCCTGGCAACGGGCTATAAACCGTTCGGGCCCATAGAATGGGGACCTTACTACTACCTCTTTTCCCAGAACCGGCTGGAAGGGTTCCGCCTGCGCCTCGACCTTGGCACCACTCCCAAATTCAACAAAGACATATACCTCTACGGATATCTGGCCTATGGCTTCAAGGATAACGTCTATAAAGGAAAAATGTCTGCCCTCTGGCTGCTGAAGCGGCATCCGCGCATGTACCTCTACGGCGCCTATACGAAAGACCTTGACAACGGTTCCCACTACTACGACGAAGTAGGTACCGACAACATCTTTACCCTCGCCATCCGTAAAAATGGTATCCCGCAGAAGTTCCTCATGATACAGGAACAACGGCTGGAATTCTTCAAGGAATATTATAGTGGTTTTTCACACCAGATAACACTGCTGCATAAACAGGCCAGACCATACGAGCCGCTGCCAACCGCAGATTTCTATCCCAAAACGATCAGCAACCGCGATCCCCTTACAACAACGGAAGTGGAACTGAAACTCCGCTGGGCTTTCCATGAACAATTCCTCGAAGGCAACTACTACCGGATCAGCCTCGGCAGTAAATACCCTATCACGGAACTGAAATACGCCGTGGGTATCCCGGGTATCGCCAACAGCGGCCAGCAATATCAGCGTGTATCCCTCAGCGTATCTGACTACATTAAACTACCGCCTTTCGGCTCTCTCTACTACAATGTTTTTGGTGGCAAGATCTTCGGTACCGTGCCCTATACTTCTCTCGAAGTACACCCCGGCAACGAAATCTACTACTACAACAAATACGCCTTCAACATGATGAACCGCTTCGAATTCCTCAGCGATCAATATGTTGGCTTCAACGTAGAACATACCATCGGTAACGGTATCTTCGGATACATCCCGCTCATCAAGAAATTGAAATGGCGCCAGTTCTGGACCGCTAAAGGGGTGGTAGGCTCCCTGTCTGAACCGAATAAAAAGCTGAACCTGTATAACGGTTATCCCTTCCGGACACTCCAGGGCAACCCTTATCTGGAAGTAGGCACCGGTATCGAAAATATCTTCAAATTTCTGCGGGTAGACTTCATCTGGCGTGTGGCCCCGGATGTATTGCCTGATGAACCGGCCAACAAGAAATTCGGCGTATTCGGCAGCTTTAAATTGCAGTTCTGATGAAAAAAGACGTAACACATACCGCCTTATTCGATACGCTGTTGTCCGGCGAGATAGGAGATATGTATTACGACCTCCACAACGACTTCGAATGCATCCGCCTCACCTATAGCCTGATGGAGCGGAAGCTGGAATTGAGATTTACCAATGACGACGACAGAATCGTGATTACGTTTCATGATGCCCGGTTAGGCGCCTGTAGCTTTAATCCCACCCAACCCGGGAGCACCATCGATCTCTTCTACCGCGGCCATTTTGAGATGAATAATAACCTGCATGAAATGACATCCAAAGCAGAGTATTATTACTACCTGGAATTTTTAGAAGATACGAAACTGGAAGTGTTCGCCCGACAAGTAGTGATGGAAATGACCCGGCTGAATAGTTAACAACAGCAACCTACAATGTTATCCCGGTTAAACTGTATGAAATGATTCCATTGAAAATTAAATGCCTGATTACTGTAGTCATATGCTTTGTGGTAACAAAGGTATATAGCCAGTCTCCTGTTTCAACCAACCGACCGCACAGCAACACGGCCTTTCATATCCTAAACATCGATTCCATTCAGGAGGTATACATCATCTATGCCACCAGAAATGATTCAACTATAAAAATTGTTTCTAAGAAAGAAAACATTGATAAATGCGATCCGATATTAACAGGTCGGTTTTATGATCTGAATATCACATCGCTACTCTGGAAAACCGCCGGCAAAATGCATATCGGTGGTATAATGTATAACCACCAATTAATTAAGCTGGAAGGAGGAAAAATTGTCCGGGACCTCTTTACATCAGATAACCTGAAAGGACTTTGTTATATCCCGTAATCAATTCAACATGAAAACGATCTTAACCTTATGCCTGTTTTACTGCCTACAGCTCCTATCCCTTCACAGCAATGCACAGGGGCCCAACACCTGCAACTGCCTTGTGCTCATGGACCCGGACTTCCGCGGTAAGACCGAATTATATGACAACAAAGGCAATATCATCAAATATGTAAAACACAATTTCAGAGATGAAGACTTCATTGTCTTTCGTCTAAAGGAAGATAACGATAGCCTGTTCAACGTATCCGCCATGTATGCACTTACCAACGGAACATCCAGAGGCTGGGTGAAAAAATCCCCTGTCATTGGCACCTATCTTACATCTTATACAGGAAACATCGCTATTTACAGTGAACCCAGTAAGAAATCGAATAAATCAACCATTCCGGAATGGACCAATCAACTGGTTCAGGTATTAGCCTGCAAGTCGAGTTGGGTAAAGATTTCCCTTTGGCAAAAAGGAAAACTATATATCGGTTGGATACCACCGGAAACACAATGTGCAGATCCTTATACTACCTGTAACTGATAAAAGCGATAAAAAAATGTTAGCTGCGATTGCAACGGCGTACCTCTTATTTACAACGCCCATAGACACAACACTCAACGGATTTATCAGGAGTAAAGACGGATCGACCGAAACCTACTACCGGAAAGGGAAAAAGAATGGCATTTTCAAAAGCTATTATCGCAAAACAGGTACACTGGAAGCATTAGGATTTTATGAGAATGATACCCCGGCCGGCACATGGTATTACTTCGATGCTGACAGCCGAATTTCAATGATTGAAGAAAAGCGGGGACTTAACAAAGATAAAAAAATCAACATCGAAGGAAAGCTTCACCAACCGAAATACCAGTCATATCTGAAAGAATATGATCCAAAGACAGGCGCACTAAAAGGAGAGGGGTTGGTCCTTTACTTTGATGATATTGAGATAGACTATTATAAATATGGTACCTGGAAAGAATATCGATGATGAGAAAATATGTTCTTATTCTGCTGTGCATTTTTACTTCCTGTAACAAAACACTGCTTGTTCCTCAGGGGAATATTATCCGTTATCAAAAAGGATATATTCTCTTCTATTATCCTTCGGAAGAGGCATTATTTTTTCCGTGGCGAGACACTATTGACCAACAATTTATTAGTCACCATCATCTGAACGGTTATAAACTTCGTGAAAGTGAGAAAGAGTTGGAATATATAAAGGACCACCTTGCCGGCCAACAGACAATCACTCAATATGTATTGCAAAACGGGCAATCCACAGCTGTAGCGGAAGTCGTAAAACTAATACCGGTCAACATCAAATATACCTGGGGAGATGCATGGAAGTCAAGGGCGAAGAAAGGACAAAAAATTACCATCAGATATTATTTCCGGGATAAAGACGTTGAATTGAGGTACAAATTATATGATGACAGACAGATCATGAGCATCATACCGGCAACCAGGTGATATACCTGCTGGTGGCTATTGCCACACCGTTGTATATTTCTTTCTGGTTGTTTGATGCTTTTCTGTGATCTAATTTAACAATCCAGTCTCTTATGAAAGTCATAACAAGAATTATGCTGCTGATAGCATTAAATATCTTCTTATTCGCTTTTTTATGTACACTAGGCACTTTCATGCGTATACTGCAATCAGCCATCGTTACAATTGACAAAAGCGACTATGCACAGTTGTTTCTGCCGTTTACCTGTCTGCAAATCGGCATCAATATATGGCTGTATGTAAAAGGCAGATTTCGTCTGCCATTGTATTCGCTGCTGATTAATATTGCTGTGGTGCTGGCGCTTTACTGGTACCTGTTCATTCACATTTTTCCAATAATGCTTTAGTCATTATATCAACAATACTGTCAGCAAACATGCATCTACACTTAAACACGATAGTAAGAAATATTTGCACCTCACTGCTACTGGGTATTCTACTCATCGTTATTGTATCCGTATTAAAAACTGACACCACCAGGGATTCAATACTGCCATACTTCTTTTTCTGGGCAGCACAAAAAATAAACACACTACCATTGCATGATCACCAGGAAAACTACCTCCTATACGCTGCTACTGCTAACACTTGCCACTGTGGGTATATTATGTTATGTAAACAGCAGTGATTACATTGAACAGCACACCTGGAAATTTCGGTCAGGAGCTCATATGGGAGATTGGATACCTCCTCATCAATCAGAGACAATGCAGACCAGTAATATTTACTACAAGGGAGATATACTTTTGATGTCACCTTTTGTCCTGGCAAATACCTTTTTATCAGGTCGCGGAAAAGCGGGGATAACGGGTGTTACATTAGAAAGGATTAAACCCGCAGCAATAAAAATATTGCTATATCTATGACTTTATAGTGAAAATAATGAAGCGACTAATTATATCTATTCTCCTGGTACCCATCAATATTGTGTTGTTCTTCCTGTTACAAGTGCCCAGTGCCTTTATTGCATTTGGTATCTTTGGAAGCGGAGGAGACCATCACAGCGACTACGCATGGCTACATCTTCCTTTTGTCTGCCTTCAGGTTGGATTCAACATCTGGCTGTATATCAAAAAGAAGCTCCCATTATCAGTTTACATTTTGATGATCAACATAGCCATCACCATAGCGCTGTACATCTATCTGATAGTCCTCGACAGATTCTAACATCAAAAAACCTGTGATCTTATAGCGAAAAATCATGCATATGCTACATCATATGCATGCCAACACATAGTGATATCAAACCAAAAAGCCTGCACTGAAAGCGCATTCAGTGCAGGCTTTTGTATTTTAAGACAATGATATTATTATAACTGATCCAATCCTTCACAGATCACCTTACAAGCTTGTACAATCTCTTCTTCTGTAATAATCAGCGGTGGCGCAATGCGCATACATTCCGGCGCAAAGAGGAACCAGTCTGTCAGTACGCCATTCGCAATACAGTAGTCAATTGTTTTTTTATTGACTTCAAAACTTTCCAGTTCCACTGCCATCATCAGTCCCAGTGAGCGGACCGCCTTAATAGCAGGGTGTTGCAAATGTTTACGGAACAGTTCTCCTTTCGCGTTCACGTCTTTGATCACTTGTGATTCCAGCAGGGCGTTGAAACCGGCGAGACCTGCGGCGCAGTTTACCGGATGCCCGCCAAAGGTAGTGATGTGGCCCAGCACCGGATTGTTGGTCAGGCTCCACATGATGGTGCGGGAAGAGATGAACGCGCCCAGTGGCATACCGCCCCCCAGCGCTTTGCCGAGCAACAGGATATCGGGGATGATGCCCAGTTGTTCAAAAGCCCAGAGCGTTCCATTTCTACCGAGGCCGCATTGTACTTCGTCGAGTATCAGCAGGGCACCGGTTTCGTTGCATTTGGCACGTAAAGCGTGTATCCATTCCAGTTGGGGGAGATTCACACCGCCTTCTGCCTGCACGCTTTCTGCGAACACTGCGGCGGTATGATGGGTGATCAGCTCCAGTGACGCGTAATTGTTATATTCGAGGTGTTGTATACCGGGGAGTAGCGGTCTGTAAGCGTTACGCCAGTATTCATCACCCAGGATGCTGAGTGCGCCCTGTGTGGAACCGTGATAGCTGCGGTTGAAAGCAGCGACCTCTGTTCTGCCGGTGAAACGTTTGGCCAGTTTCATGGCCCCTTCTACGGCTTCGGCGCCGGAGTTGGTAAAGTATACGCTGTCGAGGTTTTCGGGAAGATGTTGGGTCAGCGCCTTCGCATAGGCTACCTGTGGCGACTGTACGAATTCTCCGTATACAAGCAGGTGCATATACTGTTGCGCCTGTTCCTGAATGGCTTTCACCACGGCAGGGTGACAATGCCCCATGTTACATACACTGATGCCGGCAATCAGGTCCAGATACTTCCTGCCGTTGACATCCCACATGTACATGCCTTCCGCTTTAACGATCTCCAATGCCAGCGGCGCATCTGATGTTTGCGCTACGTGCTGCAAAAAAAGTTGCCTGTTGTTCATATCTCTTACATTCTCTGCGAAGGTAGAAAACAACGGCTAATTAGTAATTGTTATCTTTGTAACATTCAGATTAAAACTATCAGTTATGTCTCACATTATACCCTTAAGAGGATTTACTCCGAAGATTGCAGATGGTTGCTTTATCGCACCCAATGCCACCATTGTCGGCGACGTAGAGATGGGAAAAGGTTGCACCGTATGGTTCAACGCGGTGGTTCGCGGCGATGTGAACAGTATCCGCCTCGGCGAAAACGTGAATGTACAGGACGGCGCCGTGATCCATTGTACCTATGAGAAATCCAAAACCATTGTGGGCAATAATGTGTCTATCGGTCATAATGCTATCCTCCACGGTTGTACGGTAGATAATGACGTGCTGATAGGCATGGGCGCCATCGTGATGGACAATGCACATATCAGCAGCAACAGCATCATCGCTGCAGGCGCTGTGATACTGGCAGGCACCCATGTGGAGCCCGGCACTATCTGGGCCGGCGTACCCGCCAAAAAGGTAAAAGACATCGATATGGCCCTTATCAAAGGGGAGATCAACCGTATCTCCAAAAACTACAACATGTACGCTTCCTGGTACACGGAAGGAGGGCAACAACCCTAACGCTTTATAAAATTTTGTTATATTGCAGGCAAATATCCCTCTATGAAAACGTTTATTTGCCTGCTCCTTTTGGCCGTCATTGTACTGCCAGGCTGCTCTTCACAGAAATATGGGTGCCCCGCCACCGGCTACGATAAAAAAGATTTACAGCGGTCGAACCGCAAAGCTGGCAAACAAATGCGTTTATTCTAGTAAAACCTTACTATGCGCAAAATAATCGCCCTTGCCTTGCTCGCCGTCATCACCCTCATGGCCTGCCGTACACAAAAGAAAGGATGCCCCCTGCCTAAACGCAACTGGGGCGCAGAGAAAGTACTGGATGAATTAAATAAGCCTAAAAAATAACTAGTACTGTTCCTCCTCAATAGATTCGAGGATCGTGGCGTAACTCACATACCGTTCAGGGTCAATCTCTCCGGCTTCTACAGCGTCCTTGACAGCGCAGCCGGGCTCGTTGATATGCAAACAGTTATTGAATTGACATTGGGAAAGATAAGGCTGCATTTCCAGGAAATAGTGGGATAACTCCGTTTTGTCGATATCCACGATACCAAATTCACGCACGCCGGGGGTGTCTATCAGACAACCGCCGCCGGGCAGATCATGCATCTCCGCAAACGTGGTGGTATGCAACCCCTTGCCGCTCCAACCGCTCACCGCGGTGGTACGCAGGTCTAATCCCGGCACCAGATCATTGATCAGGGAGGATTTACCCACACCGGAATGGCCAGACATCAGCGTGGTCTTATCTTTCAGCAGCGCTCTGATTTCTTCCACCCCTTCCATCTCTGTGGCTGAGATCAGCTTCACCGGATATCCGATGCCGGTATACAGGGCCTCTATGGCTTCAAACAACTCCATTTCTTTCGCCCGATAAATATCCTTTTTGTTGAACACCAGCACGGCAGGAATATGATACGCCGCTGCGGTGACCAGAAAACGGTCAATAAATCCCAGGGAAGTCCGTGGCTCACGGATAGTACAGATCAACATCGCCTGGTCCAGATTGGCAGCAATAATGTGTTTTTTATTACGCCCGTGTGGAGAACTACGCACGATGTAATTCCGGCGTTCGCCGATTTCCGTGATCATGGCGTTTTTGGCGTTAGCATCACTGTCATCAGGCACCATCTCTACTACATCGCCCACGGCAATAGGATTGGTGGAAGTGATATCTTCATTCTTTTTGAAGATACCCTTCATCCTTGCCTGAAATGTTTCACCTGTGGTGGTTTTCACCACATACCAACTGCCTGTTGATTTGTATACTGTTGCTTGCAATAGTCCGGAAATTTATATCCCCAAAGGTAACTGTTTTCCACGCAAAGCTAAAAAGAGAGCAAAGAAACAAAGCTATTCCTTTGCCCTTTGCTCTCTTTAATCTCTTTTCATTACTAAAACCCAAGCCCTTTGCTTCTTTGCTCACTCTTCACCTTTGCGTGATTATGGTAAGCTTCTGAATACAGAATAACGCAGTACTACCTCCAGCAGTATACATGCCAGCGCCAGCATCGCCAGCGGGAAGAAATGCTCTGCATATCGTTTATAGGAGGTGATTTCTACTTTGGTTTTTTCCAGTTGATCAATTTCTGCATAGATGTTTTTCAGATCGGTGGTATTGGTGGCCCGGAAGTACTTCCCGCCGGTCTCTTTGGAGATCTTCTTCATCAGCGGTTCATCGATCTGCACGTCCTGCATCACCATCTGTACGCTGCCGTCGGCCATCGGCATCGGGAAAGGCGCTTTGCCCTGTGTTCCCACACCAATGGTGTATACCCTTATTTTGAAGGCCTTGGCTATTTCCAGCGCGGTAAGCGGATCTACGAGACCAGTGTTGTTCACACCGTCTGTCAGCAGGATGATCACCTTGCTTTTAGCATGACTGTTACGCAGACGGTCCACGGAGGTAGCGAGGCCCATACCGATGGCGGTACCGTCCTGCAACATGCCGCTTTTCACCTGCATGATCTGATTTTTCAACACAGCGTGATCTGTTGTGATCGGGCATTGGGTGAAGCTTTCACCGGAGAACACGACCAGGCCGATACGGTCGCTGATGCGCCTGTCCACGAAGTCCATCGCCACTTTTTTAGCGGCTTCCATCCTATTGGGCTGTAGGTCTTCCGCGAGCATACTCCCGGATATATCGATCGCCATGACAATGTCAATCCCTTCACTGTCGATGTTTTCAGAAGTATTGGATGTCTGCGGCCGGGCCAGCGCTGTTACCAGGGCGGCATAGGCCAAAATGCGCAGGGCCAGCAATACCGGCCGGAAACGCACCTTCCAGGATACTGGCAGTCCTCTGAGACCAGCCACGGACGATACCTTCATCACACCCTGCGACTTTTTCCGCCGGGCAATGCGCCAGTATATCATCACCGGTATCAGCAATAAAAGCCAGAAGAAAACCGGATGGGCAAATTCAATATTTTTCCACGCTGAAAAATCCATTACTTAAATTCAGTTAAATGACTAATTACGCGCCTGTTTGTGGCTTCTCATCCGGAGCACCGGGCGTTTGCGCGGCTGGCTCCTCTTTAGGCCTTGTCCATTCCAGGATCTCTTCCGCTTTGACCATACAGTCTACATGCTCATCTGCTGTAGGCTGTAATTTGGCAAATTTGGCAAGGTCCGCAATGGCCAGCAGGGAGCGTAATTTATCCCGTTGCTGGTTCAATTTGGTCACCGGCTTGATATTCTTCAACAGCTCTTCTGATGTCTGTTCCAACGCTGCAATACCAAACTGGTGCTCAAAATAGGTACGCAAAATATCTGTCAATCGGGTATAATACTGTTTGATGTCGCCTTGCTGCCACAGCTGTTCTTCTTTGAGTGATTTCAGCTGCTGTCTGGCCAGGTCGTAAGGTGTTACCAGCGGCAGTTTTTCCACCGGCTTCTTTTCCGGGCGTTTGCGGAAATACAGCCACAGCCCCAGTGCTATCAACACTATTGCACCGCCGCCGGCCATATATGGCCAGTAATCCCAGATGTTCCAGGGAACTGCCTGTACTGTCTTGATGGGTTTAAATGCTTTGGTGGTATCTACCGCAACGGTATTGACATCGAAGGCCAGCGGTTGGCTGAACAAGGTGTCTACGCTGTTGGCGCCGGTAGCGCCGTATACTTCAAATTTCAGGGGAGGAAACTCCCAGTGGCCGGAGTCAAAGCTGGTGATGGTGAGCGTTTGTTGCAGCACCTTCATGTCCTGCTGTGTCAGGGTGTCCGGATTGGAGCGGGTTACCACTTCAAAATGGTCCATAGAGTCCGGCACAACAGGTAACAGCAGCCTGAATTCGGGCTTGTTGAAAACAGCTGCCGGCACGGTGGCCTTCAGGTGCAGTTTCACCTGTTCACCAATCCGGATGCTGCTGCTGTCAGCCCTGGCGGTCACTTCGAGGGTATTTTGCGCCAGCAGGCCGAGTGGGAACAACAACCCAATAAAGAAAGATAAAAGTATACGTCTTATCACTTGCTGTTTATACATGTCTGAATTTGCTCTCCTTAATAACTTACGCCCTGTTCAGGAAAAATGTCTGCAAAGCTTTTACATAGTCTTCATCGGTACGGATAGTCATCAGCTCTGCGCCGCTTTTCATAAAGGCATTTTTGCAATATTGCGCATGTTGTGCAAACTGGTGTTCATAATATTGCCTTACCCGGCGGTCAGCGGTATCCAGCCACTGGGTAGCACCGGTTTCGGCATCGGCCACCTGAATAAGTCCAACGGGAGGCAGCTCCCGGTCGCGCTGGTCATATACCTGAATACCCACCATATCATGCCTTTTGGCGGCAATATTGAGGGCATCCTGATATTCACCGGACAGGAAGTCGCTCAGCATAAATACAATGCTGCGTTTTTTGGCGGCATTGTTAAAGAAGCGGAGCGTTTCCTTGATATTGGTACCTTTTCGTTTAGGCGTGAACGATAACAGCTCACGGATAATGAACAGGATATGTGATTTACCTTTTTTAGGCGGGATATATTTTTCCATCCCATCGCTGAAGAAGATAACGCCTACCTTATCATTATTTTTGATAGCCGAAAAAGCCAGTACGGCGCACAGCTCGGTGATCAGGTCCCGTTTATCGCGCTTCTGGGTGCCGAAGGAGGAGCTTTCGCTCATATCTACCAGCAGCATTACCGTCAGCTCTCTTTCTTCTTCAAAAATCTTCACAAACGGGTGGTTGAAACGTGCTGTCACGTTCCAGTCGATAGACCGTACGTCGTCCCCAAAGTGATAATCCCTCACCTCGCTGAACGACATGCCACGCCCTTTGAAAGCGCTATGGTATTCGCCTGCAAAGATGTGGTTGGTAAGACCTTTGGTCTTGATTTCTATCTGTCTTACCTTTTTGAGTATTTCGGCAGTGTCCAACATGATAAACGATTATGGCACTTCTACGGCATTGAGAATTTCGCTGAGGATGTTTTCGCTGGTCACGTTTTCAGCTTCTGCTTCATAGGTGAGGCCCACACGGTGGCGCATGACGTCGAAACAGATGCTGCGTACGTCTTCCGGGATCACATATCCTCTGCGTTTCATAAAGGCATAAGCTTTGGCCGCCAGCGCCAGGTTGATGCTGGCCCTTGGAGAACCACCATAGGAGATGAGTGGCTTCAGCTTCTGCAGTTTGTATTCTTCCGGATTACGGGTAGCGAATACGATATCGATAATATATTTTTCGATCTTCTCGTCCATGTACACTTCCCGTACCAGCTTACGTGCTTCCAGGATATCCGCCGGCTGTATGACCGCACGGATAGGAGCCGAAGCTTCCGGGTTCAGGTTCTGACGAATGATGTGTCTTTCTTCTTCCTTGGTAGGGTAGCCGATCACCACTTTCAGCATGAAACGGTCTACCTGCGCTTCCGGCAGGGTATAGGTACCTTCCTGTTCTATCGGGTTCTGAGTGGCCAGTACCAGGAAGGGATCGTCCAGTTTGAAAGTATTGTCACCGATGGTGATCTGTCTTTCCTGCATGGCTTCCAGCAGGGCGCTCTGTACCTTCGCCGGGGCACGGTTGATCTCGTCCGCCAGGATAAAGTTGGCGAAAATAGGCCCTTTACGTACTACAAACTCGTTCTTTTGCTGGTTGTAGATCATGGTGCCCACTACGTCCGCCGGTAACAGGTCGGGCGTAAACTGGATACGGCTGAACTTAGCATTAATGGCTGATGACAGCGATTTGATAGACAAGGTTTTTGCCAGGCCGGGTACACCTTCCAGTAATACGTGCCCCTGTGCCAGCAAGCCGATGAGCAATCTTTCCACCATATAACGCTGCCCCACAATTACCTTGCCCAGCTCCATGTTCAGGAGGTCCACAAAAGCGCTGGCCTGGTGAATTTTTTCATTCAGTTGCCGGATATCGGACGATGTATTTTCCATGCTGTTAGTTTTTCAAGTGTGCTAAAATAAACATTCTCTTGTCAAATAAAACTTATCAATATGTGAAATGGCCGTTAAAGTGCTGTTAAACTTGCCACAGTGGCTCATTCCCATGTCAATCAGCCTAACGGGGATGCCCAAATTAAGAAAGCTCCCGCATATTTATATAATATTTTTCCGTATAACGTACATTTGCCGTGGCTATGAGCCACTTAACAAGCAAACACTGACCCAAAAAAAGGCAATATCATGGAAGATCTTGAGAAGCGGTGGAAACCCGTAGAAGATATGCTGACGGCCAGGTTCGGAAAAAAGCCCAATATGGAGGCTATTCTGTTCCTCATCGGCGTCAATGAAATCAATCATCTGAAGAAGAAATACACGAAAGAGCAGAAACAGGACCTGATGCACGTGGCTGTTTGTACCCTGCTCAGTAAAAGCGGGTACTATGAAATGGATGGCTATGATAAAGACGGATGGCCTCATTTCAAAGAACTGCAGCCCGTCCCTAAATTTAACCTGGAAGAACAGGAAGCCTTTCTGAAAGAACATATCATTGAGTATTTCTCTGATGAAGAGGAAGCATAATCCACCGGTATGAAAAAAATAATACTCCTTTGTACCTTATTGATGGCCATCACCACTATGACCATGGCCAAAAACAGGAAAGTAAAAGTGATCACGCCCTACGGCACCATGGTGATACGCCTTTGCGACCAAACGCCCAAACACCGGGACAATTTCCTGAAGCTGAGCAGAAAACATTTCTATGATAGCACGCTGTTTCACCGTGTCATCAAAAAGTTTATGATTCAGGGTGGTGATCCGGACTCCAAACGTGCCAAACCCGGCGCGCCCCTCGGCGAAGGCGATGTAGGATACACCATCCCGCCAGAGTTTCAGCTGGACCTGTTCCACCGCAAAGGAGCGCTGGCAGCGGCTCGTGACGATAATCCCACGAAGTCCTCTTCCGGATGCCAGTTCTATATTGTACAGGGCAAAGTGTTCAACGATGAAGAACTGGACAAACTGGAGAAAACAAGACTGGGCGGCCGCAAAATCCCGGTAGACCAAAGAGAGATATACAAAACAGAAGGAGGCTCACCACATCTTGACCAAAACTATACGGTATTTGGCCAGGTTATTAAAGGCATGGAGGTGATCGATAAAATCGCCGCCGTGAAGACCGACAGTCTTAACAGGCCACTGGAGAATGTTCCCATGAAGATACGGGTCATCAAAAAATGGCTTTTCTTCTAAAAAAAATCAGCTAAATATCAAAATCAAAAAATCCGTAAATCTCTGAAGGATTCAGTATTTTTACGGCTCAAAACCAAACTAATTATGAATTTTCCGTCAAACCTGCGTTACACCAAGGATCACGAATGGGTTTTATTAGAAGGTAACATTGCTACAGTCGGCATTACCGAGTTTGCTCAACGCGAATTGGGCGATATCGTGTTTGTTGATATTCCTACAGTAGGTAAGACTTTAGAGGCCGAAGAAGTATTTGGTACCGTAGAAGCAGTAAAAACTGTTTCTGACCTGTTCCTGCCCGTTGCCGGCAAAATCGACAGCGTCAACGCTGACCTGGAAAGCGAACCTGAACTGGTAAACTCCGATCCATATGGCGAGGGCTGGATGGTTAAAATGACCGTTAAGAACCCTGCTGACGTTAATGCGCTGCTGACTGCAGATCAATACAAAGCACTGGTTGCTGAATAATTACGCCAACTGATATTTTAGATAGAAAAGACAACAGGATGCGCGTTCAGCGGCCCTGTTGTCTTTTTTTTGAATCACGTTAATCGATTTACCGGATCATGAAAATCTGGAAATATTATATTCCGGCCACCGCCTGGATCATACTGATCCTGATAGTTTGTACCCTTCCCGGTAAGGATATCCCCTCCAACTCTTTTTTCGAAAAAGTACATTTCGATAAGTTCGTTCACTTCTGCCTCTTCGGTGGCATTGTTTTTTTTCTGAGCCTCGGGGTATACTGGCAACGCAAACAGTTATCGTCCCGCACGTTGTTCCTCTTTGTGGTACTGGCGGCGGTGTATGGATTTTTGATTGAGGTGATCCAGAAATACTGGGCCATCGGGCGCAGCTTTGATATGTACGATGTAGCCGCTGATACGCTGGGTGCCATTGCCGGTGTATTTGTCTTTAAACTCTTCCGCTATCTGTTTTTGAGACAGTCTAAATAAAAAAATCCCCCCTGGAACCAGGGGGGAATGTATATCTGCTTATGAGAAATATGTCTCTTGAATATCTTTATTGCTGACCAGCTTCTCTCTTAGCGTCTTGTTTCATCTTGTCGTTCGCAAAGATGGAGAACTCCACACGACGGTTTTTAGCGCGGTTAGCATCTGTATCGTTTGGTACTTTAGGCTGGCTCTTACCATACCAGAAACCCTGGATACGGTTGGCAGCAACACCCTGGCCCTTCAGATAGTTTACCACAGTGTTGGTCCTTCTTTCAGACAGGCCCATGTTGTAAGCATCTGTACCTCTGTCGTCAGTGTGACCTTCCACACGTACATAAGTATCAGGGTACTTATTCAGGATTTTAGCCAGTTGCTGAATGCTTTCCTGTGAAGCAGGAGACAGGTCAGATTTATCGAAACCAAACAGTACGCCTGCGTCAAATGTTACGTTAATACCTTCATCCACCCGTTCAACCGTAGCATTCGGCACTTCATTTTTGATTTCCTGTGCCTGCTTATCCATTTTCTTACCGATCAGCGCACCACCAGCACCACCAAGAGCGGCACCAATAATAGCACCTAAGGCTGTATTGCCGGCTGCTTTACCGATAATGGCGCCAGCAGCAGCTCCGCCGCCTACACCAATCGCAGCGCCTTTTTTAGTATTGTCCATGCTCTGCCAGGTGCTACAGCTAAACAACATGGTTACTGATAAAACCAGGGCTACCAGAACATTGAGTCTTTTCATCTTAGTAATTTTAAACATGAAGGTTATTATATATATTTCAGGATGACAAATGTAAGTCGAAAAGTGGGAAACAAATACTTTGCCAGTTTCATTTAATTGTATACAACTAATTGAAATCTATATATGAACAAACATTAAAAAAAACACAAGCAATCAATTTATAATCAAATAATTATATACGATGTGCTTGTGTTTTTGCCGTTATGAATACATCCGGAGAGAGAACAATCAACTACCCCAAAAGGTTCTTCAGCATTCCGCCGATACCACCGCCGGCATCATTACCGCCCTGTTGTTGTTGACTGGCGCCATTGGAAAACAGGCTGGTCAGATCGCTGAGATCTACTTTACCATCGCCGTTTTTGTCCAGGCCACCGGACAGTTTGCCCAGCACGCCCTGCAGGTCAATGCCATTGGCTGCGCCGCCAGTCAGTGAACTGAAGATGTTGTTGAGGTTGAAACTACTGTTGGACGGGTCATTGGTTTTGTTCACCAGAGAGCCCAGTACCGTCGGGATCAGAGAGGCCGCCAATTGCGTAGCAGCGCCTTTGTCCAGATTAAATTTCTCGAGCAGCGTACCTACAAAATTATTGGAGATATTACCGACCACCGGATTGTCCTGGGTAGCGCCGGTAGCTGACTGGCCGCCCAGTAAGGACAATACGCCTTCGGTATTACCATTGGCCAGTTCCTGTTGCAGGCCGCTGGCAATAGATTCTGTAGCAGCACCGATCACTGCTTCATTTTGTTCATTGGGAACAGCGGGATTATTGACAACAGTGCTCTGTGCATGTTCCCGAACAAGTTCCATTAATTGCTCTAGCATCTTGATATGGATTTTTGTGGAAGAAAAATATTGTGGTATAAATTAAATGTAAGATTATTCCGGCATCCCGCAAAGCGTCACGCAAAGGGGCGTAAGAGAGCAGAGCGCGCAAAGGAGCGGAGATAAGAGCGGATGGTCCACGCAAAGGCGCTAAGCAGCAAAGGCGCAAAGGACACAAAGAGAGCGAAGAAAACCACATTTTGTGTTCTCTTCGCTCTTTATTAATTCTTTTTTAAATCTTATTTGAGCTTAATTTCTTAGCGCCTTTGCTGCTTAGCGCCTTTGCGGGCAACAACCTCCGATCCGACCTCCGATCCTTTGCGCGCTCTCCTCTCTTATGCTCCTTTGCGTGACAGGGACTAGCTACCCTGTTTCAGCTTCTCTGCGTTCTCGGCAAACTGGAGGGCATCCACCATGTCCTTGATTTCACCGTTCATGAAAGCATCGAGGTTATAAACGGTCATGCCTATACGATGGTCTGTAACGCGGCCCTGCGGATAGTTATAGGTACGGATTTTCGCGGAACGGTCGCCGGTAGACACGAGGCTCTTACGCTGGGAAGCGATGGCATCTTCATGTTTGCGAACGGCAGCCTCGTAGATACGGGTACGCAACATCTTCATGGCGATTTCGCGGTTGGAGTGCTGGCTACGGCCTTCCTGACATTCCACGACTACGCCGGTAGGAATGTGGGTAAGCCTTACCGCCGACTCGGTTTTGTTTACGTGCTGGCCACCAGCGCCGGAAGAACGGAACGTGTCCATTTTGATATCGGCTTCACGGACATCCACGTCTACCTCTTCGGCCTCAGGCAGTACCGCCACTGTAGCAGCGGAAGTATGTACACGACCGGCAGCTTCTGTGGCAGGCACACGTTGTACACGGTGTACGCCGGATTCAAACTTCAGGGTACCATATACGTCGTCGCCGCTCACTTCTATCACTACCTCTTTAAAACCGCCGGCAGAACCAGGGGTTTCATTCAGCAGGTTGGTGCTCCAGCCTTTGGTTTCACAGAAACGCAGGTACATACGCATCAGGTCACCGGCGAAGAGGCTGGCCTCATCACCACCGGTACCGGCACGTATCTCCAGGATGGCATTTTTCTCGTCCTGAGGATCTTTCGGGATCAGCAGGTTACGGATCAGCTCTTCCTGCTCTACCTTTTGCTCCTGTAGCGCTTCCGTTTCGGCTTTGGCCAGTTCGCGCATCTCTTCGTCGCCACTGTCCAGCACTTCCTTGTTGAAGGCAATATTGTCCAACAGCTTCCGGTAGGCATCATATGCCTTCACGATCTTTTCCAGCTGTCGGTATTCCTTGCTAAGCTGGCCAAATTTTTTGTTGTCGCTTACTACCTCCGGGTTGGTCAGTGCCAGCGCAACCTGTTCAAAACGGCCTTTTATCGCTTCGAGTTTGTCTATCATAATTATCTTTGACTTTTGAGTATCCCCTCCTGAAAGACGACAGGTGATACTGCTAATCGGGTTGCAAAATTAACACCATTCATTTAATTAAATATCAGGTTGTTGAAACAGATCAAATTAAAAGGGAAAGATATATTCGACGGCCAGCGTTTTTTGGGGCCCGGCCATGTGCTGGTATTGAACGAAGACGGAGTGGTGACGGGCATTGTAGCGGAAAATACCGCCGGCAACGATGTCCGGGAGCTGGACGGTATCCTGTGTCCGGGATTTGTTAATACGCATTGTCACCTGGAACTTTCACATATGAAAGGGGCGGTCCCGGAAAAAACGGGGCTGCCGGCCTTCCTGACCCGGGTAATGGAAAACCGCAACAGCGGCCATGATCAGGCTACCGCCATCGCAGAGGCCGAACAATCCATGTGGGAATCAGGCATTGCCGCAGTAGGGGACATCTGCAACAGCCCGGCCACGGTGGCCCAGAAACGCCACCAGCGCCTATATTACCATACTTTCGTGGAATGTATGGGCGTGGCGGAAGTCAGCGCCCCCGCCCGGTACCAATACAGCCTGGAAGTACTGCAGGCCTTCCGGGAGATACCCGGCCACAGCGCTTCCATTGTACCACACGCGCCATATTCTGTCAGCAGCGCACTGTTTGGACTGCTTGCCCAAACACCGCATAATTCGCCCGTAAGCATCCACAATCAGGAATGTGCGGCGGAAAATGAACTGTACAACACCAAAACCGGCGATTTCCTCCGGTTTTATGCCCATTTTGGTATGGACGCCGGCAGTTTCCAGGCAGCGGGCACCAACAGCCTGGAAGCCTACCTGCCCCGGTTTGCCCACAACAAAATACTGCTGGTGCACAATACCTATACGTCCGCGGCCGATATCCGGTTTGCCTTGCAACAACCATTGGAAACCTGGTGGTGCTTCTGTCCGCAGGCTAATTTGTATATTGAAGACCGGTTGCCCAACATCCCCCTGTTCCGGGAAGCAGGATGTAACATCGCGCTGGGAACCGACAGCCTGGCTTCCAACCACCAACTGTCTGTCTGGGAGGAAATAAAGACCATACAAACCCACTACCCGGACATACCGCTGGAAGAGCTGCTCCGCTGGGGAACCAGCAACGGCGCCAAAGCCCTCGGTATTGAAAGCCGCTACGGCAGCTTCGGAGCCGGTATGCAGCCCGGCGTGGTACTGATTGCCAATGATATCAAACGTATTATCTAGATTTAACCATATGAATGATTTCCTGAACCAGGTCTTCCTGGACAATCCCGTAAGGGACTACCTCATCCTCATTGGGGTACTGCTCTTCGTATCCTTTGTCAAACGTTATGTATCCAAAGGGATGGCCACCATCCTGTTCCGCCTGGTGCGCCACTGGTCGCCCCAGATAGAGGAAAGAGACTTTATTAACCTGCTGCTGCGTCCGCTGGAATACTTCCTGTTGCTGGTCACTTTTATGCTGACCATCGACCGGTTTACCTTTCCTACGGTATTGAATGTACATGTATACAACAAAGCCACCCTGAAGGACATCACCGATACCCTGCTGTCACTGGCTTTCAGCATGAGCATCATCTGGATCATGCTGCGCCTGATCGATTTCATCGCGCTGGTACTGGAAAAGAAAGCGGATCTGACGGAAGACAAAACAGATAATCAGTTTATCGTCTTCTTCCGTGATTTCTTTAAGGCCATCGTCTTTATCATGGGCGCCATCGCCTTTATCAGGATACTCTTCGGCCCATCGCTGGTAGAGAAGATCATCGCAGGCCTTGGTATCGGTGCGGCGGCCCTCGCCCTCGCTGCCAAAGAGAGCATCGAGAACCTGATCGGCTCCTTCATCATCTTCTTCGACAAACCATTCCGGGTAGGCGACAGCGTAAAGGTGGACTCCTGGCAGGGCACCGTAGAAAAGATCGGGCTGCGCAGCACCCGTATCCGTACCCTGGAGAAAACTTTCGTGACCGTCCCCAACAAAAAAATGGTGGACAGCATTCTCGATAACCTGTCGCTCCGCACGCAGCAACGGGTGGCCATGCGTATTGAAATAGGCTCGGAAACGCCTGCCGACAAGCTGCTGAAGGTACTGGACGACATTCGTAACCTGCTGAAAAGTAATTCCAACATATTACCCGGCTTCACCGTCAACCTGCACGATTTCACAAAAGACACCTACGTAGTACAGGTCATATTCAATACCTATATCATCGATGGTACCCAATATGCCTCCCTGCGGGAAAACGTGAACCTCGCTATCATACGGCTGCTGGCCGGCAATGATGTGAAACTGCCTACTACCTCCACCAATGTAACATTTGGGAATTTGGAGATTTAGATATTTTGATATTTTTTCATTCTGATATTGAGAGTATGCAAAAGTTCACTTGTCTTATCCAAATGAATCTTGCCTACTCTCAATATCAAAATATCAAAATGAAAAAATTCGTAAATGAAAAAGGCCTGTTGACAAACATCAACAGGCCTTTATTTACTTAGAAGTTCTTATTAGTCGGTTATTCTTTTTCTTTCTTGGAGCTGTTCAGCAGGATGCGGGACAGGTCTCCTTCGATAGATTCTTTCGGAGCGCCTACGATACGGCCTACTTCGCTGCCATCACGGAAAACGATCACGGTAGGCAGTTTTTTCACTTTATAGTCAGTAGGCGCATCTGTCTGCAGTTTCTGGTCAGCGCCAAACATCAGTACCTGATCTTCCGGGCTGCCGGCGGTGATCATTACTTTATACAGCTCAGGAACCACTTTACGGCTGGTTTCATCCCAGGTGCCCATTACCACCACCAGGTTATAGTTGGTACGATTGGCTTTAATGTAGTTGAGCATATTGTCGTTGGGCTGATAGCTGTTCACCCCTTTATAAAACCAATCGGTAGACTGGTCCTGCATCAGGGACTTCATTTCAATTTTGCCTTTCATCACTTTATCGTTTCCATTCTGTGCCCAGGCCATTGTTGAAAAAAGCAGGCCGCCTCCCAGGAGTAATGTTTTCAAGCGCATAATCATGTTTTTATAATTGATCTTTCAGTTCGGTTAAAAAACCACGTACCTTCAGCAAAGCTTGTACCATTTCGAAATTCCGGGCAGCCAGTTTGAGATCTTCCTTCAATTTTTGTTTGGCGCCTTCGATGGTATATTTTCTTTCCCGCAGCAAATGGTAGATCAGTTTGAGGTGCTGGATGTCTTCCTGACGGAACAGCCGGTCCCCTTTTCTGTTCTTTTTGGGTTGAAGAATATCAAATTCATTTTCCCAATAACGTATCAGCGAAGTATTTACCCGGAACATGGCAGCTACCTCACTAATTGAATAATATTGCTTGTCCAGCACTAATTTGTCCAACTCCATAATCAAGTCTGGGTCTTCCGATACCTCTTTCAATGATTTACGTCCCCGCTTTTTACCAGGAAGTCTGGGTACAACTATGGTCTTCTTCACTTTTGCTTTGACAGTGCCTCCCGCAGTCTCCGGTACCGGGTGGGGAGTTCCAGGTGTGGAAAAGAGGTCTAACTGTTGCATAAATGGTAAAAAACGGTGAAAAATATTCTTTACGGGAATGAAGTTAAGCTTTTCATAGCAAGCTTACTCCTTTTATCCTCCGGAAAAATATCATTTACCTGTTACAACACGTTAAAACCTAGCCACTAACAGCGCCGGATATTAGTCGAAGGACTGGTTACCGGACCTGGCCATCTTCAGCATACGGTCAAATTGTTCGGGAGTGAGGTCATTAAAGAAGAAGTACACCGGGTCAACTTTCTCTCCGTTTTTAATGACTTCATAGTGGCAGTGCGGGCCGGTGGACTTACCGGTGCTGCCTACCCAGCCCAGTACATCACCGCGTTTTACGGCCTGGCCGGACTTCACCTTCATGCGGAGCATGTGGCCATACAACGTTTTATAGCCATATCCATGTCGTACAATCACGTGGTTGCCGTATCCTACGTCGCTCAGACTGGCCTCTTCCACAGTACCATCGCCGGTAGCGTAGATAGGCGTACCGCTGGGCGCCGCAAAGTCGAGACCCGCGTGGTATTTCATGGTTTTATAGATCGGATCGATACGGTATCCAAAACCGGAAGCGATATGCTTCAGGTCTTTGTTGGCCACCGGCTGTATCGCCGGAATAGAAGCCAGCATCTGCTGTTTATTTTTCACGAGATTATCAATCTCGTCGTAAGATTTTTCCTGTGATTTGATTCGATTGGTCAGTTCTTTCAGCAAAATACCTGTAGAAGCCATGATTTCGCTACTGGCGAAGGATTGCAGCTGGGCCGCCTCTTCATCGCGGTTAATTTTGCCCTCCCGCGCACTGTCGGGAATAGGAGAGGCTTCAAAGATCACCCGGTAAATTTCATTGTCCCGCTCTTCCAGCTCGGTCAGTTTCCCCTTCACTTCCTTCATGCGGCCCTGTAAAGCTTCATATTTTTCCTTCATTCCCTCCAGGTCGCGGCGTAGCGACTTTTCCTTAGGGGAATCCACCACCCTGTAGGCCACCGACAGAAAGATCGCCCCGGTAACGATGGCAGCAGATACAAACCCGAGTATTCTCAGGATCTTCACCCGCAGGGATACTACGAGCTTCTCATATTTTAATGTTTGGGTGTTGTAAAAATATTTAACCTTCTTCATGCACCGGGTGTACTTTACGCTGGCTTACAGCAGTGAACGCTGATTCAGCAGTTTTATTTCATGAGGTCCAAACAAGCGGATGGCCGTTTTTGCGATATTTTCTGTCCACATTAACTTTTTTGCCGGGTAACACAACCTGTTTTGAATAATCATACAGGTTTCGATATTTTTGCACTCCCTGTAAACCGTCGGAAAATAAGGCGCACAAACCTAATGTAATTAGATTAAAACATCAACCTTTTGAATGTCAATTTTCTAACTACTTTATAATGGCTTGAAAAACAATACAGAAACGCCTGTTTTTCGTTGTTACATGGCAACAAAAATACATATTAACTCGCATCCATATTTATGACAGCATCTGAGATAAGACAGCAATTCCTGGATTTTTTTGCGTCAAAAGGACACCAGATCGTTCCTTCTGCCCCTATCGTGATTAAAAACGATCCCACCCTGATGTTCACCAACGCGGGCATGAACCAGTTTAAAGACTACTTTCTGGGCAATAAAACGCCGGCCCACACCCGGGTGGCGGACACGCAAAAATGTCTTCGTGTTAGTGGCAAGCATAACGACCTGGAAGAAGTAGGTATCGACACCTATCACCATACTATGTTCGAAATGCTGGGCAACTGGAGCTTTGGCGACTATTTTAAGAAAGAAGCCATCGCCTGGAGCTGGGAACTGCTGACAGAAGTGTATAAAATCCCGAAAGACAAACTCTATGTCACTGTTTTTGAAGGAGATGCGAGCGAAAACCTGCCTAAAGACGAGGAAGCCTATAACTTCTGGAAAGAACATGTTCCTGAAGACCGCATCCTGCTGGGCAACAAAAAAGATAACTTCTGGGAAATGGGAGACACCGGTCCATGCGGCCCCTGCTCCGAAATACACGTAGACTGCCGTCCAGACAACGAAAGGCAGGCCATCGACGGTAAGACGCTCGTTAACGCTGACCACCCACAGGTGATCGAAATATGGAACAATGTATTCATGCAGTTCAACCGCCTGAAAGACAAATCCCTCGAACCGCTGCCTGCCAAACACGTGGACACCGGCATGGGCTTCGAGCGACTGGTACGCGTACTGCAGGGTAAAACCTCCAATTACGACACCGACGTGTTCATGGGCACTATCCATATCACCGAACAGCTCACCGGCAAGAAATATGAAGGCACCGATACCCGCAAAGACGTGGCTTTCCGCGTAATCGCCGACCATATCCGCGCCATCTCCTTCACCATCGCCGATGGTCAGCTGCCATCCAATACCGGCGCCGGCTATGTGATCCGTCGCATCCTGCGCAGGGCCGTACGGTACTACTTCTCCTTCCTCGATGTGAAGAAACCATTGCTGCACGATCTGGTGCCCGTACTGGCAGCCCAGTTCTCTCACGTATTCCCTGAGCTGCAACAACAGGTGGACTTTGTGAAGAAAGTAGTGTTTGAAGAAGAGAACAACTTCCTGCGTACCCTCGAAAGCGGTATCCGCCGGATTGAAGATTTTATGCAGCAACAGGCAGCCACCAAAGCTATCGACGGCCAGACTGCCTTTGAATTATACGACACTTACGGTTTTCCGTTCGACCTCACCACCCTCATCGCCTCGGAAAAAGGCTTTACTGCCGACAAGCCAGGCTTCGAGGCTGCGATGCAACAACAGAAAGACCGCTCCCGCGCCGCTACAGCCGTAGACGCCGGCGACTGGGTGATCCTCGACGAAACACCGGAATCCGTATTCATCGGCTACGAACAGCTGGAAAGCACGACCAAACTGCTGAAATACCGTACCGTGAAAGCCAAAGGTAAAGAGCAGTTCCAGCTGGTACTGGGCCAGACTCCTTTCTACGCAGAAAGTGGCGGACAGGTAGGCGATACCGGCGTACTCCACTTCGACGATGAGGTGATACACGTCACCGACACCAAAAAAGAAAATAACCTGATCATCCACTTCGCCGATAAACTGCCCGCTAATCCGGCTGCCAGGGTGAAAGCAACGGTCACCAAAGATATCCGTCACAATACTGCCCGTCACCACTCCGCTACCCACCTGCTGCACGCCGCGCTGCGCCAGGTATTAGGTACGCACGTGGCCCAGAAAGGCTCTCTGGTGAATGCCGAGAACCTGCGCTTTGACTTCTCCCACTTCGCCAAAGTAACGGATGAAGAACTGGCACAGATTGAAGCGATCGTCAACGAAAAAATCCGCCAGAACATCCCGGTGGTGATAAAGGAACTGCCGAAAGAAGAAGCCCTGCAACTGGGCGCTATGGCTCTTTTCGGTGAGAAATACGGCGACGTGGTACGCGTGGTGATCATGGACCCGGCTTACAGCGTAGAACTCTGCGGCGGCACACACGTAGCCACTACCGGAGAACTGGGCCTGTTTAAGTTTGTGTCTGAAGGAGCGGTAGCTGCCGGCGTACGCCGCGTGGAAGCCGTTACCGGCGCTAAAGCGGAAGCTTTCGTGAACGAACAGCTGCAACAACTCAAAGAGATCAAAAACGTACTGAAAAACCCGAAAGAACTGGTAAAAACAGTGGAAACACTGGTGCAGGACAAGTCTTCCCTGGAAAAACAAGTGGAAGCCCTGGAACTGGAAAAAGTTCGCCAGCTCGCAGCCACCCTGCGTGATCAGGCACAGGACATCAACGGCGTCAATTTCCTTGGACTGGTGGTGAACGTTAGCAACGCGGAAGGCCTTAAACAACTGGCACTCCAGCTGAAAAACGATATCCCCAACCATGTACTGCTGTTTGCCGCCAACATCGGCGGTAAAGCCAGCGTAGCCCTCAGCATCGCAGAGGAACTGGTAACAGCCAAAGGCTGGGAAGCGCCTAAAATCATCAAAGAAAAAGTAGCTCCGCTGATCAAAGGCGGCGGCGGCGGTCAGAAATCCTTTGCCACAGCAGGTGGACAGGAGATCGACAAACTGGACCAGGTGGTAGCTGCCGTGAAAGCCATCATCGGATAATTTCATTTCGTATATCGACAGGAAGGCTGACCTTTTTGGGTCAGCCTTTTTTTATGCTGTATCTTAGCCCCCTCAGGGCAAATTTTAACAATTCATCTAATGACCGCGGTCACCTGGCGGACAGTTTTAACTTTTTCTTACATGTTGCCCCGGTTAATTTTGTAGCACTCAAAAAAATCAAACTGGCATATGAAAAACGTACTCAGAAATTTTACCCTGGCAGGCTTTAGTTGCCTCGCTGTAAGCGTGGCCGCTGCACAAAGTCCAGGTGCTTCAGCAAAAGATAAAATGGGCGAGTATGATGAAATCGTCATCAAAAACAAAAGCAACAAAGGCGGTAAGGTAATCGTAGAAATCAAAGACGGCGATATCCTGTTAGACGGCCAAAAAATGGACCAGTACAGCAATCCGGACATCTCCGTTTTCCGCCGGCGCATTACCCCGATGAATGGGAACAACTTCAGCTTTGACAACGGATCTTCCCGGGATGAAATTCAGCTGTTTGGCAGTGAAGGAGATGATGAAGGCGAGGAACTTCCTATTACCGGCAACAAAGCCGTATTAGGCGTTATCACCGAGAAAACGACAGCAGTAGGCGCCACCGTGAAATCAGTCGCCCCCGGCAGCCCGGCAGACAAAGCAGGTATCAAAGTGGGAGACGCTATCACAAAAATCAATAATGAAGTCATCAACGAACCGAAAGCCTTATTTGAAACCATTGGTCGTTTCAAACCAGGCGATAAAATAACGGTATCGTATACACGCAATAATAAACAAAACAAAGCCACCGTTACGCTGGACGAAAGGAAGGAAAATTCCTTCGGCGGTATCTTCAACGCACCGCGCAGAAGAAGCGAGTTGTTCACCTTTCCCATGCCTCGCGGCGGACAAGGCTTTGGTTTTGAAAGGGCAGATGAAGGCGTGAAACTCGGTATCCAGGTACAGGACACCGACGACGGAAACGGCGCACAGGTGATCAATATGGCACCGGGCTCTCCCGCCGAAAAAGCAGGCTTCAAAGTCAATGACCTGATCACCGACATGGCCGGCAGCACGGTAAAATCAGCGCATGATGTGGCAGAGATTTACCGCGCCAACCGCGACAAAGGAACGATAACGGCTACGATTAAACGAAATGGCCAGACACAGACAATCGACATCAAAGTGCCGAAAAAACTGCACACAGCGGACCTTTAAAAACGAGACTTTTTTCTTTTGGGTTTAATTATACAGACGAGAGGCTGACCTGCGTGGTCAGCCTCTTCGTTTTTATGTTGTAGCCCAGGACTTCATCCTGGCGCTTTATTTCATGATCTTTTTCAACAGGCCGAGTTTATTTTTAAACGGCGGATATTTTACCGGCACATCCAGCCAGGTACCGGTTTTCAGCATGCCTTTAGCATGAGTGAACGTTTCAAAACTGTAGCGGCCGTGGTACTGTCCCATGCCACTGAAACCTGCGCCGCCAAAAGGAAGCTCCGGATTGGTAAGATGTACCAGCGCGTTGTTCACACAGCCGCCGCCGAAGCGTACCTGCTCTATTAATGCGTTCTCTGTTTTTTTGCTTTTGGTGAAGACATATAACGCTAACGGATATGGGTTTTTCTTAATCGCCTGGATAGCCTGTGGCAGCGTTTCAAAAGTCAGGATAGGCAACACCGGGCCGAAAATTTCCTCCTGCATCACCGGATCGTCCCATTCCACCTCTTCCAGCAGGGTAGGGGCGATATAACGTTGATCACGATCAGTCTGGCCACCGTAGAGGATACGTCCTTCTTTCAGATAGGCAGCCACCGCATCAAACCGGCGGGTATTGATCATACGGGCATAGTCGCTGCTATCCGCTGGGTTCTCGCCAAAAAACTCCACGATGGCCGCTTTCAGGGCCGCCAGCAGTTCTTCTTTCACCTTGTGGTGTACCAGCAGGTAATCCGGCGCTACACAGGTTTGGCCTGCATTCCAGAATTTGGACCAGACGATCCGTTTAGCCGCCACCTTTATATTCACTTTTTCATCTACGATGCAGGGCGATTTACCGCCCAGTTCCAGCGTAACCGGTGTGAGATGCGGCACGGCCATCTCCATGATTTTTTTGCCGACGGGGATACTGCCGGTAAAAAATACATGGTCGAAACGGAAAGCCATCAGTTCAGGGATAACGGTACTACCGTCACCTTCCACCACACTGATATAAGCCGGGTCAAATGTTTCCCGGATCAGTTCCGCGATCACGGCAGCCGTATGCGGCGCCAGCTCGGAAGGCTTCAGGATGGCGCAGTTGCCGCCCGCAATAGCGCCTACCAGTGGGCTCAGTTGCAGCATAAAAGGATAATTCCAGGGCGCAATGATCAGCGTAAGTCCCAACGGCTCACGGTATACGCGGCTGCTGCTGGGATAGGTCACAAAGGGGGAAGTCACCACCTCCGGCTCCATCCACTGTTTCAGATTGGCGGCTATATAGGCAATCTCTTCATAGAGAAACCCTACTTCGCTGCTATAAGCCTCCAGCGGGTGTTTGTTGAGATCCTGTTTCAACGCTTCGAGAATACGGGGCTCATACCGCTGAATCGCTTTCTTCAGTTTTTGCAGCATCGCTTTTCTGAAGGCATAGGGGCGGGTAACACCGGAATCGAAATAGTCATGCTGGGCATTGTACAGCTGGCTTATCTGGGCATTGCTGATCATAGGGTAAAAATTTAACCTTTATCTGCCTCAAGTTAGGCATTTCCGGGCATGAAATAGGTCGGAAACCCAGCATTATTTGAATATATTTGCGATAATCAGTACGGATTATGAGCGATATCTACAGCAAATATGAAACAGTGATCGGGCTGGAAGTGCATGCCCAGCTGCTCACCGACAGCAAACTGTTCTGCAGTGACAGTGCTGCCTTTGGCGGGGCGCCCAACACCCATATCAGCGCCATTTCCCTGGCACATCCCGGCACCCTGCCCCGGATGAACCGTAAAGCAGCCGAATACGCCATTAAATTAGGCCTCGCCTGCCATTGCGAAATAGAAAAGGATAATTACTTCGCCCGTAAGAACTACTTCTATCCCGATCTGCCGAAAGGGTACCAGGTATCCCAGCATACCGCGCCCATCTGCAAAGGTGGCTATGTGCCGGTAGTAACCGATGCCGGCAGCCGGCAGATTCAGCTCAACCGTATCCATCTGGAAGAAGATGCCGGTAAGCTCCTCCATGATCAGGACCCGGCCAACAGCTATGTTGACTACAACCGCGCCGGCGTGCCACTCGTGGAAATTGTGAGTGAACCGGATATGCACACCAGCGATGAAGCCTACGCCTACCTGACCGAACTGCGGCGCCTCGTGCGTTACCTCGGCGTATGCGACGGCAACATGGAAGAAGGTAGTATGCGCTGCGACGCCAATATCTCCGTACGCATCAAAGGCACTACCACGCTGGGCACCAAGGTGGAAGTGAAAAACATGAACTCCATCCGTAACGTAAAGCGGGCCATTGATAACGAGGTAAAAAGGCAAATCGACCTGCTGGAAGCCAGCGGCACCCTGATACAGGAAACCCGCAGCTTCGACGCAGCTACCGGCAGCTCCTTCTCCCTGCGCTCCAAAGAAGAAGCTAACGACTATCGTTACTTCCCCGAGCCAGACCTGGCGCCATTCCATCTCACCGACGAGTTTATCGCCGCTATCAGAGCCACCCTGCCCGCTTTGCCGGAAGAACTGATCCGGAAATACACCACTGCATACGGACTGTCGGAATACGATGCCCGCGTGATCTGCGACGACAAAGGCACCGCCGACTATTTTGAAAGCCTCACTGCAGTCACTACACAATATAAGGCTGCCGCCAACTGGATGCTGGGCCCTGTGAAATCTTGGCTCAACGAGCATTCCGCGGACATCTCCCGGTTTCCGGTCACCCCGGCAGCATTGGCAGCGCTTATCCACCTCACCGACAGCGGGAAAGTAAGCTTCTCCATCGCCTCCTCACGGATATTACCGGAGATGATTACCGCCACTACGGAAGATCCGCTGGCCATCGCCACCCGGCTCAATCTCCTCCAGGACACCAACGCCGACAATATCAGCCCCATCATCGATGAGGTGCTGGCCAAATATCCGGATAAGGTAGCCGCCTTCCGCGGCGGCAAAAAAGGCCTGATGTCGCTCTTTGTAGGGGAAGTGATGAAACTATCCAAAGGCAAGGCAGATCCACGACTGACCAACGAGCTGTTGGCCGAAAAACTGAAAGGATAAGCCGCTTTGAAGATATTTAGCTAATATTGACAGTTGAAAGGCTCAGAAAACGATAAAAAATCAGTAGCATGAAAAAATACTTATTGTGGATGTCCGTAGCTGCATTCCTGGCGGGATGTACCGGACAAACAGAGAAAGGAGAATTTAAAATCGAGGGACACTTTACTAATCTTCCCCTTGGACCTGTAGTACTGGAAGAGCTGACGCTGGACAACCTGAAAGTGGTAGACTCCACCAGCGTAAAAGATGCCAGCGGTAAATTTACCCTGAAAGGTATGGTACCTGAACAAGGTCTCTACCGCATCCGTTTCGACAATGGCAAATTCATCCTGCTCTCTCTCGATGCAGGCGATATGAAACTGGAAGGAGATGCCAACAACCTCGAAGGTTTGAAGGTAAGCGGTTCTGAAGCTACTTCTGAGCTGCAGCAGTTCCTGCAAGACATCAGCAAACAGTCCATCGCCCTCACAGAAGAAATGCGCAGGGTAGACAGCCTTCACGGCGCCAAAGTGCCGGACAGCGTATTCCAGCCACAGCTGGCCGCTATCCAGAAAAAAGAAAAAGATTTCGAACAGGGATTCTTTAACATGGCTGAAAAAACAAAAAATCCGGCCAACGCCGTATTTGCGATCAGCCAGGTAAGAAACCCGGAAGAAATCATCTCCCATAAACAAATCATCACCGGTTTAACCACCCGCTTCCCTAAAAATACTTTGGTCAAAAGCATGACCGACAAAATCGCTGAACTGGAGAAAAACAACCAGTTAGGCAGTGCGGACGCAGCAGGCGGAGATGACGAAGAAGCAACCGCTGTAAAAGTGGGAATGGAAGCTCCCGACTTCACCCTTCCGGACCCTAACGGTAAAATGATCAGCCTGAAATCTATGCGTGGCAAATATGTACTGCTCGATTTCTGGGCCAGCTGGTGTGGTCCCTGCCGCGAAGAAAATCCGAACGTAGTGAAAGCCTTCCAGCAGTTTAAAGGTAAAAACTTCACCGTCTTCGGCGTGTCATTGGATAAAACCAAAGATCAATGGGTAGCCGCTATCATAAAAGACGGCCTCACCTGGAACCACGTAAGCGATCTGAAATTCTGGGACTCTTCTGTAGTGCCTTTATATGGCATCAACGCTATCCCTACTAACTTCCTGCTCGATCCTCAGGGTAAAGTGATCGCCAGCAACCTCAGAGGCGATCAGCTGATCGCTAAACTGAAAGAAGTACTGAAATAATATCTTCCGATTATTTATATTGATCAATGCAAAGGGCTGGCCTTCAAACGGGCCAGCCCTTTGTATTTTCATCGTATGTCAGGAATACAAACTATTCCGCCGGCAATGCATATAAAAAAACAGGCTGACCAATAATGGTCAGCCTGTCTGCTTTATGAAAAGAGATGCTTTTGATTATTCATCCCACCATACTGGTTTCAGGATATCGCTTGTTACAACTACATTTTTGTTGTACAGACGTTCGTTCTGGTCAGTAGGGAGGCGACGCGGAATAGCAGGTTTGTTCAACACGTTGCTCGGATTAGGCGTGAGTGTTGGGAAGCCTGTACGGCGCCAGTCAGTATATGTTTCGATCTGAGCGAACAGCGCAACATATTTCTGATTCATGATTTTCTCCTTCGTGATAGAAGCAGCAGTTTCGCTGGCATAAGCTGTTTTGAAAGCATCAGGAGCAGGGCTGCCGGTTGCATTCTGTACATGTGTGAGCACAGCGGTATTGTAAGCGTCAGCAGCTTCCTGAGCTTTACCCAGGAGGAAGTTTGCTTCTGCTTTAATGAACAATGCTTCTACATAACCTGCGAGGGTGATAGGAGCTGTCTGACCCGCCATGTAAGTACCCAGTTCAGAAGCATTCTGGTTCTCAGAACCAGGAGCAGCACCAACATAACCTCCACCGGCTGCAACCGCAGCGTATACGCTGAGACGTGGGTCGTTGCTGGCCTTCATCATATTGATCAGGTTTGCACCCATTCTGAGAAGGGGAGCACGGTCCAGGCTAAACTGATACCATTGATTGAACTCGTTGGTAGACTCGCCATAAGTTGCGCGCAGGTCACCGGCATTCGTTACGTTATTCAACGCATCCAATGCTTTAGTAGCAGCATCATTGGCGTTCTTTTTGGTCAGGTGGATAGCATATCTGGCTTTCAGCAGGTAAGCGGTATTTAACCACTTGTTGGTATCTCCTTTAAAGAACAGATCGTTGGTGCCTACCTCGCGTACATCTTGTCCGGTAGTTTTCAGCAAAACGATCGCCTCATCCAGCAGAGACTGGATTTGAGTGTAGATATCTTTTTGCGCGTCGTACTTCGGTGAAAAGTTGCCGGTAATATTACCCATACCACCTTCCTGGCCAGGCACATCACCCCACAGATCCGTGGCAACGGCAAGACCCATTGCCTTCACAACGAGTGCTATCCCCTTGTTATGCGGGTTACCTTCACTATACTGGGCAACGATGTCATTACAAGGCTGAATAACGTTGTTATAAATGTTATTCCAGTCATTGGTGGCATCGCCTTCCTTGATATCATACATATCGATGGCCAGCATCTGATCTGCTGTACCACCCAGTTGCTGGGTCAGGATTCCCGCTGTACGTGCAGGTGTGCCTGCATAAACCGACATCAACCCCAGTTCGGCACTGGACAACACCAATGGGCCGGTAGCTTTAATTGGGTTGTTCGGAGAAACTTCATACCCGTCAACAAACTTACTGCAGGAAGTAGAAAGCATGATGCAAGGCAATGTGAGTGCTATTATGATTTTTTTCATTATCTCGTTATTAGTATTACCAAATATTAGTATCGCCAAGTCTTACTTTATTATAAGCCCAGTTTCACACCGATGGCGTAGCTTTTGGTACCCGGGTTATTAAAGTAATCAAATCCAGTCAGGTTAGAACCGGCACCAGTCAAGCTGGTTTCAGGATCTACACCAGGATACTTGGTAGACAGCCACAGGTTGCGGCCAGTACCAGTCAGTTCAACAAAACGAATGATTTTCTGACCTTTCAGATTCCAACGGTAAGAGAGGGATACTTCTCTCAGACGTACCCAGGAACCATCATATACAGCGTTCTCTGTTGCAGAACCTGCACCATCACCCAGATAAGATTTGAAATATTTCTCTGCAGTAATAGCCTGTGTATTAGGCACCAGTTTACCGGTACCATCATCGGTTACACCAGGAATAACATAAGTTCTTTCTCTGTCAGCAGATTCTTCGGTTCTACCCAGTTGGTGCATTCTGGCAATAGTACCATTCCAGACTTTACCACCCTGGCGGATATCGAAGAGTACACCCAGTGTAATGCCTTTATAGTTAAAGGTAGATCTTGCACCTGCTGTCCAGTCCGGGAACGGATTACCAATGTTACCACGTTTGTCGTCAACAATAGGCAGACCGTTTGAACCGATAATCAGTTCACCTTTGTCAGAACGTTTCCATTTGGAAGCATAGAGGGCACCGTAAGGCTGACCAACGATAGCAAAAGAGCCGATAGAAGTGAAGGCTGGTTCAACGTCAATTTCAGTAACGCCTTCACCCAGTTCCAATACTTCGTTTTTATTTCTGGTAAAGTTGATGTTGATATTCCAGTTGAAGTTTTTGGAACGAATCACGTCACCAGACACGGCAACTTCCCATCCTTTGTTCACCATAGAACCGGTGTTATCCAGCATTTTCTGGAATCCGGAAGAACCGGCCAGTGGTCTTAATACCAGGAGGTCAGAAGTTTTCTTGTTGTAATAAGTTGCTTCAATGTTCAGACGGGCGTCAAAGAATTTCAGGTCTAAACCGATTTCTTTTTCCACCACAGTCTGAGCTTTCAGGTTCGGGTTACCGAAGACGTTGTTATACAGGAAACCATTCTGCTTCTGGAAGGGGAAGGAGTTACCATCCGTAAAGCCGTCAGCAAAGAAAGGTTTTACATAATAAGTAAGGGAAGAATACGGATTAGGAGCCAGACCACCACGGGCGATAGCACCTCTCAGTTTGCCGTAAGTCAGGACATTGCTTTTAGGCAGCAGATCGGTAAACACAAATGATGCGTTCACAGAAGGATAGAAGAAGTTATTTTTTTGCTTGCCGAAAGTAGAAGCCCACTCGTTACGACCGGTAGTACCCACAAAAACGATGTTTTTGTAGCCGAACTGCACATCATAGAAGAAGGCAGAAGAACGCTGGAAAGTAGTGCTTTCATCTGAATACAGTGTAGAAGCATTACCCAGGTTGTTGTAATTCGGGATAGAAAGATCAGTACCACGGCCATACAGAGACTGTAAGCTTGTTTGGGTAACGTTACCACCAATGTTGGCAGTCACAGAGTATTTCTCTTTAAACTCTTTGTGACCGCTCAGGATCAGGTCAGAGTAGTATTGTCTGCTTCTGATGGTATTTTCTTCCAGCATACCGGTAGGGTTACCGTTAGAACCGATAGCAAATATTTGTTTTCTGCCATCAGAATACACGTCAGCACCCAGTTTGTAAATAGCTTTTAACCAGTCGTTAATTTCGTAGTTAGCACCGATGTTACCTACGAAACGGTCAACTTTATCCTTGAATGGGTTATTTTCTGTAGTCCAGTAAGGGTTATCGTAGTTGTTAACGAAGTTTTTGCTGGAACCGTCTGCATTGAGGTAATCTTTCAGATCAAAGCTGGCCGGAGTTCTCATCAGCGGCAGCATGATACCGGAAGTATTGCTACCATTCTGTGCTTTGGTGCCTTCCGTAGCAGCATAGCTCATGGAAGCATTCATGGTCAGACGCTGAGTAACTTTTGTATCGAAGTTAGCGCGAACAGATGTACGATAGAAGTTGGTATTAGGAACGATACCTTTCTGGTCTGCACGGCTCAGGGAGATACGATAAGTAGACACTTCGTTACCACCGGTAGCGGATACATTGTGGGTAAAGTTAGTACCAGTCTGGAAGAAGTCCCTGGTGTTATTGTGAGCTGTAACACCGCTCAGGGAGCTGATTTTCGGACCCCAGCTTTCAACTACAGGAGCAGTAGTGGTGAAGTTAGGCAGATAAACAGGTACACCATTTTTGATAGAGCCCTGTGCATAAATATTTTGTTCTTTAGGCAGTTGGCTTACTTTATCGAAGCCTGCGTTAAAGTCATAGGTCACGTGCACGGAGCCTGCTTTACCTCTTTTGGTAGTGTAGATGATGGCACCGTTACCTGCGCGGGCACCGTACAGTGCTGCTGCAGAAGGGCCTTTCAGGATGGTCACAGAAGCGATATCATCCGGGTTGATGTCCAATGCACGGTTGGAGTTGTTTACACCCTGCAGGTTGGCATTGTACGGATAAGTCTGTGATACAGTAGAGTTAGTGGAGTTGTCGATAGGTACTCCATCGATAACGATCAGCGGCTGGTTGTTACCGGTGAAGGTGGAGTTACCACGGATCAGGATTTTGGAGGAAGCACCTGGTGTACCACCGGAACCAATTACCTGAACACCCGCAGCTTTGGAAGACAGTGACTCGATGATGTTGTTTTCACCGGCACGTACCAGGTCTTCACCTTTCACGGATTGTACGTTATAGCCCAGGCTTTTCTTTTCTCTGGTGATGCCCAACGCGGTTACCACCACCTCATTCAGTTGTTTTTTATCCTCTTCCAGGGTGATGTCCAGTACATTCTGATCACCTACTACCACTTCCTGGGAAGTATAGCCGATAAATGAAAATACTAACGTTGCACCATTGGGTACCGCGAGTTTGTAAGTACCGGTGGGGCCGGTGGAAGTACCGGTACCTTTACCTTTGATCGCTACGGAAACTCCCGGAATAGGGGAATTGCCCTTGCCATCTTTTACTGTACCAGTAATCGTTCGCGTCTGCGCAGCGGCATGCAGGACGCTAATGGCCACGAGCAGCCACAAGAGTAGTCCTCTTTTCATAAGCAATTTAGATTTGATAAAATATTTCAGTTAACCTAAAACACTGGGTCGTTGGGTCGTTGGATTACGAGGTGCTTAACTTCATTCCGGGAAAATGCAGGTGTATATTGTGTCTAATAGCGCTACATTCGCATTAGGTACACTCCTCCACAGCATAGGATTCTAACGCATCATAAGCAAAGCCTGTAAATAACGGGTAACAACATCACACAAATTCAGATTTTGATTCTAAGTTTATTCAGATTTTGATATTGTTCAGATTTTGATATTTACTCAAATGTTAATTTTTGTTTAAAAACGGACACAAGATATAAAAACAAAAAAATATTTTCTACAAAACGAAGGTAATATTTTTCACAAATCAGCCTGATTCTAAATAATTCTTGATAAGTTAACCCACCCCTATACGAACGAAAAACGCGCCACCCTTGCGGATGACGCGTTCCCATTACATTAGTTTTTACCCTGTTTTCTCAGGGCTTGGATAAAGTAGTGACATTATTGCCAAAGCTTCCTTCATCCACCTCTGTTGTCACATTCAGCACAATAGTGGTGTCGCAGGGGTTGATCTGTCCGGTACCCGAGACAGTCAGATTGTGATATCCCGAAAAGAGATCTGCTATTTTTTGTTTAGCGATAGTAAACTGATAACTCGCCTTGTCAAACTTGGCTGTCATGGGCACTCCTGCAAGACCTGCCCAACCGGTGAACGTAAATACCGTGCTGTCAGCATTAACAGACACAGTCACCGGATAAGTGCCTTCTGTAACGCCCGGATCGTCCACTGTCATACTACCCAGGTAAGTCTTCACCGTCAGTGGACATACCTTTGTATAGGTCAGTATCCGGATCAATCCTGCTGCGTTCAGCACATCGGAGCCGTAAGGACGCAGGAAACGTTTGGTACCGTCTGATAACGTCACCGTATCTCCAAATCCATGTATCTGGCTACCGTCATTCATGGTGAAATTAGTAGTCACTTCGAAAAAGTCGCCGGCTTTAAGCCCATTGGCGCCCAGGCCAAACAACTGCATCAGCTGTGTTCCGGTCATGGTCACCGTGGTGGGTAATGAGCCAATGCCACCCTGCAATACCTTTACGTTGTTGTACTTTCCGTTCATCGCCACCACCACGTCCGTGGTTTTAGGCTGCACACCAGACGGGAAATACAAGGCAACGTTGAAGGCTGTACTAAAATCAGGCAGGTTGTCTGACTGGATCAGGAGGGCTTTGCTTTTATCCTGTGTCAACTGGGGAACCTGGCGGGTGCTGATACCGTCCGGCAGCTTCGGGTTATCATTCTTCCGACAGGCATAAAAAATCACCACGCCAACCACCAACATTGTTATATAGATAATCTTATTCTTCATACTTACTTTTTTTGTACCGTGAATGTGGAAGTTATTTATCCCAGAATACGGGTGTTATGTCTGGCTGTTTCTGTGCCGGGGCATTTGGATTTACCTGTATATCTACGTTGGGCCATGGCAGTGACAACGGATAGTTTCTGCCCAGCGCCACCGGTACCCTCGCCTGCGGAGGCGGCAGCGTAGGATTGCCCAGCAGCGGAGGTTGTGCAAATCCGCCCGGAGCCATCGTCGGATCATTCGGATTAAACAGTATCGGGAAGCCGGTACGGCGGTAATCTGAATAAGTATCGCCACTAAAGCCAAAAGCTTGTATCCACTTCTGTGTAACGATCACCTCCAGTTTGTCTTTGGCAGAAGCTCTGCCATCATACACTCCCAGGATGCTGTTACGGTAGTTGGTAGCACCGGTACCTACAATGGTAGGCACGTTTTGTCCGCCTTTAGCCAGGTTGGCAACAAAATCCACCTGCTTGAAAGACTCGTCGATGGCAGCAGATAATTTAGCGCGGGGATCTCCTGCCAGTACACCTGCATTCATCAGCTCCGCTTCTATATAAAGCACGTCAGCGTAAGTGAGCAGCCTGAGAGGCGCGGCGCCGGTACCACTGCCTGCCGTTACTACAATCGCATCTCCGGCATCGTAGCGGCCACCAACAGGATACAGCCCAAATACCGTCATACTGTTATCCTGTGAAGAATTTCTATTCGTACCGGTAGAGCCGAAATAGATGGAGATAAAAGCAGAGTCACGATATTCAGTAGGGTTCTGGGAACCACCATCTTTAGAGTTCTGATTGTAGAAATAATACGGAATGCGGGGGTCTCTGATGCCGGTAAACAGGCGCGGATTATACCCCTTCATGATTTCATAAAACCAGGGACTGATATAATGTGATTTCTGGGTAGCGTAATACTCACTGAACCCGGGATTTCTGTCGTCCGGAGCTACCTGTGATCCATACTTCATCATAAATCCATCACTGGTCTGGCTGAAAAGATTACCACCACTTACCAGTTGGCTCACGGGGCCAGACACATCCTGCACCAACCGCACCTGGTTGTATAGCTTCAATTTGAGGCTATTGGCGAACCGGATCCACTTTTTCACATCCCCGCCATAAAACAAATCGTCTTTCCCTGGTTCCAACGCACCGTTCGGAGCCTGCAGGTCCGCGATCGCCTCGTCAATCAATGCGAATAACTGCTTATAAATATCCGCACCTTTGTCATATTTCGGATAGCGCAGACCGTTAGAGCCAAACTGATTGGCTTCCGAAAAAGGAACATCTGCAAAAGCATCTACAAACTGACTGAAACCATACGCTTTCAGCAGCTTTCCAATGCCCGCGTAGTGACGATAATTATTCGTAGTTGCCTGAGAAATCAATACCGTAACGTTTTCCATCGTTCCGATATAGTCAGGAAGACCGCTCACCGTCTGTGAGCTATAGAAATCAGACCAGGCATTGTTAATATCAAACTGTGCACCGTTGGCCCCATACTGGTCCTGGTTTTCCCTTACCACTATCTGATGCACGTATACTGACAACACCTCCGTAAGCCCCCTGGCTCCACGGGCATCGTTGGTAAACCCCATATCATATGCCAATCCCTGTTCTGCCCCTGTCAGTAGTAAGTTTAAAGATACCGTGGAAGGGTTATTGGGATCTTTGTTGATATCCAGAAACCCCTTGGTACATCCCGTCACGACAACGAGCGTAACTAAAATTATACTGCTTAGTCTTTTCATCGGTTCAATTTTTAGTAATAAACTAGAATGTCACTTTCACGTTTACACCATAACGTCTGGTAGTAGGTGCTCCGGACAATTCTATCCCCTGTATGTTGGTAGAACCAAAGCTGCCTACTTCAGGATTGAATCTTGTGTACTTGGGGAAATCCGGTGCATAGTACCAGAGGTTTCTTCCTGTCAGTGTCAGCGTAAGCGCACCGATCGGCGTTTTACTGAACCACTTCTTGGGAAAATCATATCCCAGTGTCAACTCACGGAAAGTATAGACGGTAGCGTCATATACGTTCCATTCTGTTGCGGAGTTGATAGCGAAGGTTTCACCGAAGAACATTTCAAAACGGCTAATCGCAGTATGGTTAGGAATCCTGTTTCCTTTATCATCCAACAATGGTTTCCCTGTATTTACATCTCCATAATATCCCGGAATGACGTATACATTTTCACGTTGTTCGGCACCGTTATCTTTTGTCACACCACGACCAAGCAGGGAGCTGACCGTCACGGAATAGATATCACCGCCTCTGGTCAGGTCGAAGAGTGCATTCAGGAAAAATCCTTTATAGTTTAAGGTAGTACCTAAACCTGCTTTGAAATCCGGATTAGGATCGCCTACCATCCGTTGCTCAGGATCACGGATCAGGTATCCATTGGTGGGATCAATGAGCAGCGATCCGTCCTGATCCCTTACGTTAGCGCTTCCGCGCAGGTAACCATACGGTTTGCCCGCTTCCAGGAATGGAGAAATTTCATCCAGCACGCCACCCAACAACAGGCGCGTAACACCTGGTTTCAGCTCTTTCACCACACTTCTGTTTCTGGTGAAAATACCGTGTATGTTCCAGGTCAGGTTTTGATTACGTACAGGCACCACATTCAGATCTATTTCAATGCCTTTGTTGGTCAGTTTTCCATAGTTGTCGATCACTTGTCCGTAGCCGGAAGAAGGGGGCAGAGACAATGGTGCGATCTGGTTGGTAGACACCCTTGTATACCAGGCAAAGTCCAACGTGATCCTTCTTTCGAAAAATTCCAGGTTGGTTCCCACTTCAAAATCCTGGGTAAACTCAGGCTTCAAATTGGGGTTGCCCGCAGCGAAGTCCTGCATCACGCCTGACTGCCCGAGGAACGCAGGGTTCACCCTGAAGATATTGAACAGCTGATAGGGATCTGCATCGCGGCCCACTTTCGCCCAGCTGGCACGCAGTTTACCGAAGGTCAGCACCTTGCTGTCCAGTTTAAGCGCATCGGTGAATACAAAGGATGCCGCCACACTGGGATAGAAGTAGCTGCGATTGCTGGACGGCAGGGTAGACGACCAGTCATTTCTGCCTGTCAGGGTCAGGAACAACCACTTCTTGTAGTCGAGGTCCACTTCCGCGAAAATACCCCACAACCTGCGTTGCATGAAGATATCTTCCGTCGGAATAACCGTTTTGGTGTTGAGCAGGGTAAATACGCCCGGCACCACAATTGTTTTACCGGTATTGATCTGTGACTTGGTCGTACGTTGGTTGACGTTATGCCCTACCAGTACTTTCAGACCAAAATCCTCATTTTTCAGTTTAGGGGTAAACGTACCAATGAGGTTGGATTCTATTTCTGTAAAACGATAGTTCTGTTGTACGATTTGTCCGTTACCTTCTGCCCCTCTGGAACCGATATCCGTTACTTCCTTACGGAGGAAGGAGTTTTGGTTCACACCAAACTGGTAACTGAGGTTAAACCAGGGCAATACTTCATAATTGAGTTTGAGCCCCGCCACATAGCGGTCTGTCGAAGTAGAGATCGTGTTATGTTTGAAAGCCCAGAGCGGGTTATCATATTGTGAGTTATTGGTGGACACCGGTCTTCCTGCAGCATTTTCAAAAGGTAGTCCCGCGATATTCCAGTTCCTTCCCAGGAACAGGTTACGGGCAAAGGAAGAACTGGCGCCCGGCACCTGGTTTTCGCCGAAGATACTACCACCCTGATTACTGGTGCTGTAGCTGAAATTGGCATTTACCGTTAATCCGTTCGTGAGCCGGGTCACGCCACCGATGGACATATTCCCTCTGTTGAAGAAGGAGTGGGGAACATAACCATCCTGGCTCAGATAGGAAGCAGTGGCGCTAAGGGCCGATTTATCGTTACCACCGTTCACACCGACAGAATTTTCTGTGATCCAGCCGGTGCGGAACAGGTCTTTTACGTTATCGGGGACAGCGACGTAAGGAATTTTGCCGGAAGCGGGGAACAGTTGCGGGAAAGCCTTCAGATAGTCGGGCCATACCGGTATTGAATCCAGGGTACCAAATTTAGGCCCCCATGATCCGTTGGCGTTCTGATAGTTACCGCTGGCGCCGGGACCGAATTCATTCTGGTATTTGGGCAGATTGGCGACTCTTTCCATTGACAGGGAAGAGGAGTAGGTCACTTCTGTTTTCCGTTTACCGGTATTTGCACTGCCTGATTTAGTAGTGATGATGATCGCGCCATTGGATGCCCTTGAGCCGTAGAGCGCTGCGGCGGCGGCGCCTTTCAGCACCGTCATGGAAGCAATATCATTGGGGTCGAGGGATGAAAGACCGCTGGAGTAGGCACCGCCACCGGATGTTTGGCTGGAGGTAGTTACCTGGTCATTATTGTAAGGAATCCCATCTACTACGATCAAAGGCTCGTTACTGCCAAAAAAGGAGGTATTACCGCGGATATTGATACGGGTGGCGGCTCCCGGTGTACCTTGTGATGTTCTGATGTCTACACCGGCCACCTTGCCCTGCAATCCTTTCAACATGTCCGGTTCAGATTTTTGCACCAGTTGGTCCGGCTTCACCGTGGATACCGAGTAGCCTAATGAGGTTTCGTTCCGTTTCAGGCCCACGGCGGTAACCACCACTTCTCCCAATTGTTTTTTATCGGCGTCCATGGCTACGTCAACTTCATTGCCTGGACCTACCGGGACTTCTTTGGTGAGATATCCGACAAAGGAAAATACGAGCGTGGTACCACTGGCTACGTTATTCACCTTGTAGGTACCGTCACCGGATGTAAAAACCCCTTTGGTCGTGCCTTTTATTACTACTGTAACGCCGGGAAGAGCAGAACCATCTTTCGCATCCGTAACTTTTCCGCTAATCGTTCGTGTCTGGGCTACTGCGTTGAGGACGCTGCTGCACACGAACAGCCATAGTAGTAGCTCTCTTTTCATAAGCAACTTTGGTTTTGATTGATAAATAGAAGTTAACTCAGTTAAATTACGACAAAAAAAGCTGATATATTATCAAGATTGGTTAAAATAATATCAGATGATTTCAGATATTTTGCTATATGAGTGGATATAAATATTCGTTAAATAACATCTAGATAACAGGAAGACATTTGGAAATGTTGAGAAAAATACAGCCCCGGGGATACATTTTTTTTATGCGAATAAGAAGAAATCTGTATAAAAGAATTTTTTTACAAATGGGATCGGTGTTAACAATAGGGTTGTCAGGATACCAAACATGGCCTAAAATAAAAAGGGGCACCAAATGGCGCCCCTCTTATTACAGCGATTGCTGAGATTATTTGTTGTAACCCGGATTCTGTACGATGTTCGGGTTAGCGTCGATTTCTGTCTGAGGAATTGGGAATGCCACATATTGACTAGTCGGCAGGATCTCACTCTGACGTAATGCATCTGCATCAGTAATAGAGCGCTTACCCATGAACCTGAACAGATCAGTAGCACCAAAGCCTTCACCAACCAGTTCCAGCCTGCGCTGTTTGATCAGCTCTGCTCTTACGCTATTGAAGTCAGCAGCAGTAAACGCTGATAATCCACGGTGTTGACGCAGGTTACTGATGTCATTGACAGCCAGCTGCAGGTTGCCCTGGCGCATATACGCTTCGGCACGATTCAGTAACACTTCACTCACTCTCAACACTTTCACGTTGGACATACCAGTCAAACCAAGACCGTTACCAACCCACTTCATCATATAGTTATTACCGGAGAATGTTTTTACCACTGTGTTACGGTAATCGGCAGCCTCCAGCAGGGACATGAAGTTCTGATTCAGGCGCACATCACCATAACCGCTGGTGGATGTACCATCATTGGGCAGGTAGATATTACCGAAGTTATCAGCGCCTCTGTTTTCCGGTGTCAGGAAACGCAGGGAGAAGATATCTTCTGAGGTAGGATTGTTGGTGGTATAGTTTGCCAGGTAATTAGCGTCGCTCCACAGCGGGAAAGCATTAATGAGCGGTGTCGCTTCATCAATTACGGCCTGCCAGTTAGGATCATTCGCCAGGGCAGTATCACCGACGTAGAGGTAAGCACGTGTCAGCAATGCGCTGGCAGCAGCTTTAGAGCCACGGAAAACTTTTTCTGTTTTGGTAGCTCCATCAGGCGCCAGGTTTTTTGCTGCTTTCAGGTCGCTGATGATGGCATCATACGTTTCTTTCAGCGTAGCACGGGTAGGCTTAAAAGTAGCAGGATTGTCTACAGCTTTCATCGCCAGCGGCACTCCTGTATTGGGTTTCGTCGCGTCATTCTTCATCTGTGAATAAGGACGGGTATATCTTCTCGCCAGGTCGAAGTGCGCCAGTGCACGCATAAAATATGCTTCACCTTTGTACTCTTTCGTGGTAGCTGTTTCTGGCAGTTTATCAATGATCACGCTCGCCTGATTGGCTACGCGATAGGCGTTCAGCCATGTTTTGCTTTGAGAAGCAGTCAGCGGTGTGAAAATATACTGAAACTCGTAAAGGAAACGGTTGGAGTTAGCAGCGGTGATCTTCATGTCGTTACCGGTAACGTCAGTTACCACGTTGAAATCACGACCATAATATTCCAGCTCCTGGGCACGCTCATACAGACCGTTGGCCAGAATACGGGCATTTGCTTCGGTGACAGCTGATTCATTATCCAACGCATTGGAAGGTGCGATGTCCAGCTTGGAGTTACATGCGGAAAACGCAGTAGCAGCCGTCAGCGCGAGTATAGAAAGTTTTGGATATTTCATAATTTAACCAAGGTTTTTGTTAATCAACTTCTTCAATTACAATCCTACACTGATACCAAATGTGAACACGCGGGAAGTAGGATAACGATAGAAATCAACACCAGCGTTGGTGGTAGCAACGGAAGCAGTGCTGGTTGGAGGCAGCGGGTTGGTGTTGATGTCCGGGTCCCATCCTTTGTAGCTTGTCAGGGTGTACAGGTTCTCAGCCTGTGCATAAACACGCAGAGACTGCAGCTTCATGTTACTCAGCAGACGTTTAGGCAGTGTGTAACCCAGGGTGAGGTTTCTGATTCTGGCGTAAGAAACATCTTCCAGATAACGGGAAGAAATCTGATTACCAGTAATGCTACCGAAAACCACTTTAGGTCTGTCGGAGATATCACCAGGCTTCTGCCAGTGGTCCAATGCGTCTTTTGCCTGGTTACGGGTGTTGGAACCGTCACTTTCCAGATTAGCGCGGTTAGAGTTGTATGCTTTGTTACCAGCGCTGAAGGTGATCAACACAGACAGGTCAAACTCTTTGTAGTTGATTTTGTTCGTCCAGCCACCAGTGATCTTAGGCAATGCCTGACCTACAAACTGTCTGTTGTTCTGTGCTTCTGTGTAGCTGGCAGTAGGTTTACCGTCATTGCCAACCCACAGCGGGCTACCAGTTTGCGGATCTACCCCATACCATACCGGCATATACCAGGAACCGAAGGGTCTGCCCACTTCAATACGTTGTCTGGAACCGGCAGGAATAGCCTGCTGGCCGCCCAGGTCCAATACTTTGTTACGCAGGGTAGCGAAGTTCAGGTCGGAAGTCCAGGTAAAGTTTTTAGTAGCTACCGGAATACCACCGATGGTTACTTCGAAGCCCTGGTTCATCATTTTACCAACGTTCATGTTGATCGCTTCAAAACCAGTGGTCATAGACAGCGGCAGTTCCATCAGCAGGGCAGAGGAACGTTTGTCATAGAAACCAATGCTACCGTATACACGACGATTCAGCACGCTGAAATCCAGTCCAATGTCGAACAGGTTTTGTTTTTCCCAGCTCAGGTTAGGATTACCAGGCTGGTTGGCGAATGCAGCTGTTTCACCGAGGTAAGCACCGGAAAGGCTGTACAGGCCGCGGAAAGGAAAGTCGGGATATTTGCCCAGCCCTTCTGCGTTACCCATGATACCATAGCTGGAGCGCAGTTTCAGATCATTCAGCCAGGAAATGTTTTTGGCAAACTCTTCTTCTGTGATACGCCATGCAGCACCTACAGAGTAGAAGTTACCATAGCGGGCATCTTTAGGGAAACGGGAAGAACCGTCTCTTCTATAGCTGGCGCTCAGGAAGTATTTGGATTTATAGTCGTAGTCAGCTTTACCGATCAGGCCCTGGAAGGCATAAGCCCTTTCGCTACCAGCGCCGTCAAACAGGTTAGCTCCCACATCAGGCACCTGCAGTTGGTTACCGGGGAAACCGTTTTTCGCATACAGGGTGTAAGTCCAGTTCTGGTAAGAATATTCGTTACCGGCCAACAGGCGGAAGTTGTGATCTTTGTTGATGCTGAAATTGTAAGTCAGCAACTGCTGAGTGGTATACAAACCGATGCTGGAGTTACCGTTATACAGGTAGCCGCTATAGTTACGGCCATCGTAGGAGTTCGGCGCTGTCCATTGTTTCTCACGAATGTTGGTGAGTTCTGCATTACCTTTTACCACGAAGCGCAGACCTTCAATGATGTTGTAGCCCAGGGCTGCATTGAAAATCGTTTGTGTATTGTTGTTCTTGCGGTAGTTGTTGGCAACGGTGTGCAGGAAGTTACCACCCTGCAGGGTTGGGCGCCATGCATCAGGGATATCAGCAACACCGGCCCAGGTAGGAGAACCAGGCTGACCGCTAACATAACCGATATAAGGGTTGCCGTTCTCGTCTTTCGCAGGGATCCAGGGAACCTGTGTGATGGCACCCATCAGCGGAGAAGAGTAGGAGTTACCAGGACCTGCGCTGTTTTGATCGGTATAGGTACCGCTCATTTTCACGCTCAGATCAAATTTGTCGTTGAATTTGTGGTCTACGTTCAAACGACCGGCATAGCGGCTAAAGTTGCTACCAATCAGGATACCATCCTGTTTGAAATAGTCGCCGGAAGCATAGAAAGTAGTCTTTTCATTACCACCGCTGGCATTGACGCCGTAGGACTGGGTTTTACCAGTACGGAAAGCCAGGTCCATCCAGTCTGTGTTATAATCAGCCAGGTGATCAGGGCGGAATTTTTTAATGTCGGCATCAGAGTATTTTCTGGAGCCATCTGCATTTAAAACATTGGCCAATCCATCGCGCTGATACTGCAGCAGCTCAGTGGCGTTCATCATCGGGATGCTTTTCGCCAGGTTCTGGAAACCGAATTTACCGTTGAAGTTGATTCTGCTCTGGCCTTTTTTACCGGTTTTGGTCGTGATAACGACTACACCGTTAGAACCACGGGAACCGTAGAGCGCTGTAGCAGACGCGTCTTTCAGGATGGTAATGTTTTCGATGTCGGCAGGGTTCAGATTGGAGAGAATGTCCTGGGAAGGTGTATTCTGCGTGAAATCACCGGAAGACATAATGATACCGTCCAATACGTACAGTGGGCTGTTGCTGGCAGACACAGAACCGATACCGCGTACCCTTACTTCCGTTTTAGAGCCAGGCTGGCCGGAGTTGGTGGATACGGAAATACCGGAAGCGTTACCTTGCAGCATCTGGTTTACGTCGGGCAGGGAGATGTTGTTCACCTTTGCACCGGTAATGGTAGAAGCGGCGATCGTGGAGTTAACTTTTTTCTCCAGGGTATAACCGGTTACTACCACCTCGTCCAGGCTCTTGGAGTCTGTAGAGAGGGCGATTGTGAGTGTGGTGGCTGCTCCAACAGGCACTTGCTTGCTTTCATAGCCAATAAATGATACTACTAATACATCGTTCGCAGTTACCTGCAGGCTGAATGAGCCGTCTGGAGTGGTGGCTGTACCTCTGGTGGTACCTTTTACCTGGATGGTTGCGCCAGGTATAGGAGATCCGTCTTTCCCGTCGGTAACTTTCCCCGTTAGGTTGCGACTTTGCGCAAAAGCCTGTCCGGCCACGCAGAGCACGGCCAGGAGGAGAAATAATACTTTCCTCATAAGCATGATTTTGTTTCCTAGTTTTTAACCTTCAATAAATACTAATCTATATCGAGGCCTCTCGCCCCAATTTCTTTTGGTTTCCTTGTCGTAAATAAAAGTTGATTGTAATTGTGGAGAACTAAAGCCGGCAGGTACAAAACAGTACAAAAATCGCAAAACCGACCACTTCCGTTGCGATCTATTCAATAAATCGCACTAAGAAGTAGTGAACTTCTTTCCCATAAGCAGTTTCCTTAACAAATTTTCAACCAGCTGTAAATATAGTTTTTATTAACAAAAAATTAAGCTGGAAAAATTGGCTATAACATTCAGATAACATCTTTTTAACAGAATGTTAACTTATTATATTATTAACCAATGTATATATTTATGTAAATAAACAAGCGGCAAGATTACCACTCGCACTTATCAATAAAATCTAAATCGAAATAAATGTTGTCCCACCGGTTGGTGGGACAAATAAGTTATTAGGAAAGGGTGAGCGGGAAGTTTTTTAACAACTCCAGCAGCACGCTATACAGGTCTTCATTACGATGATTAAACCTGTATTCACATTCTTTCAGATGCAGATAAGCCGTGTTACGGTTCAATCCTTTGAACTTAGCCAGGCGGTGCTTGGTAAGCCCCCAGAATGCATCTACTTCGTCCATTAACGGACCTCCGTTAACGGTGTCTGTTGTTGAACTACCCAACCTGTACAAACGGTACTGGCCCAGGTCCACCACCCCGTTGAACCGACGCAAACGCTCCGTCGTATCCAGTGTTTCCAACACGGAACGGCCGCGGGTGGCGGCATGGATCATAGGTCTGCTTACGTCAGGTAAAATTTCGGTGTGTAACCGGTCAGCAATTCTGCAGATACCAAAAATGACCGGCTTTACAATGCGGTCAACTTCGGTTTTAACAGCCACCAGCGTGTCGCCGTCGTGGTCTGTCTGGGTTTCAACCAGCCGGTTGTCGTAGGCTACGACCGGAACCGGCGCTGGATGCTGCGCCTCACAAAAACGGGCTATCTGGTTTCTAAGCTTTTTCAGGTAACTGTTGATGGTTACTCTGCTTACTCCGCTGATATCCGCAATCTGCGTCGCAGTGAGATCGTCGGCGAACAGCCGCAGGATCTCCTTAAACTTGCGCTCAGATAAATGAGCACCTTTTAAGTACTTGTTTTTCATGAACTAGTGGTTAGAATGGCATTATAAACCTCTTATTTTTTATCCGGTATACGCGCAGCTTTTATACAAGCGGCGATAAGGGTATTTGAATGCTGCCCACTAGATTATTTTAAGGCCTTTTTTTGTCCATTTTAGCTAAAAAAATAAATTTGTTTAGCATAGTACCTAAAAAGCGCAAAGCAGCAAGGGCGCCGCTTTTAAAATACTTCGGCATCCTTGCTGCTTTACGCTTTCCTATTTAAAATTTACTCGGTGTCGTTTACACCGAGTTTAGACATCTCGATATCTTCCTCTTCATCAAGCGGCTTCCATAACTCTTTTTTCCGCGCTTTCTTTAACAACGCTTTCTCCATCCACAGCAACAAAGCAGGCAGGATCGTCAGATTCGTGATCATCGCCACTACCAACGTCAGGGATGTCAGCCATCCTAACGCCTTCGTACCCCCGAATTCAGAGAAACTGAAAATCATAAACCCGGCAAACAGAATCATCGAAGTATAAATAATACTCATGCCCGTTTCATGAATAGTCTGCTTCACCGTAGCCGATATATCCAGATCATGATGCGGCAGCTCCTGCTTGAAATTCACCAGGAAACGGATGGTAACGTCAATGGCTATACCCAATGCCACACTGAACACCAACACCGTGGAAGGTTTTAAGGCCACCCCTACCCATCCCATCACACCAGCAGTTACCACCAGCGGAATGATATTCGGGATCAATGAAATCAACAACATCCGCCAGGAACGGAACAGGTAAAGCATACATACCATGATCAACACAAAAGCCAACAGAATACTTTCTGTCAACCCATTGATAATGAACCGTGTGCCTTCCTGGAAAATTACACTGGTACCGGTGAAGGTGACCTTGTAATGCGCCGTATCAAAAATAGCGGTCACTTTCGGCTCCAATGAATCCATCAGCTGTGGTAACCGTTGCGACCCTACGTCTTTCATATTCACACTCACCCGCGCCACCTGCCTGGTGCTGTCCATAAAAGACGCCACCAGCTTTGAAAAAGTAGACGCTGAACCATTGGCCCCCGTGTTCGCCGATTTCATCCGCAGATAAGGCGCCAGAAAGCCCAGATCAAACGTATTAGGCACTGCATAGTTGGAACTGTCGCCATTGTAATAAGCCTGCTTCGCAAACTTGATGCCTTCCACCACCGACAAAGGCCGCGCAAAGTCAGGCTGCGCGGTGATCAACTGGGTCAGTTCATCCAGCTTGTTGAGCGTTTGCAGATTCACCACACCGTTTTTACGTTTGGTGTCTACTGCAATCTCCAACGGCATCACCCCCTTGAAATTATTCTCAAAAAACTTCAGATCAGTATACAGCTTATCCGTCTTCGGGATATCATCCAGCATATATCCCACAGACTTCAGACGGCCCATGCCCACCAACGCAGCAATTACCAGCGCGCCCGTGACAAAATATACCGACTTCCGGTATTTAAACACCAACGTCGTGAGAAAGTCCAACACCGAACCCAGGAAACCATTCTCCAGGTAATTGGTGTGTTTGGTCTTCGGAGGAGGCAGGAAACTCAATACCGATGGCAGGAAAATAAAAGAGATCAGGAAGATGAACATAATGTTCAGTCCCGCTACTACACCAAACTCCTTCAGGATGGCGCTGTTGGTGAAACAGAACACCCCAAAACCAATAGCAGCAGTAAGATTGGTAAACAGCGTTACAATCCCCATCCGCTGTATCATGCGCACCAATGCTTTCGTCTTATTACCATGCTTCGCATATTCAGTGTGATACTTACTAAGGAAATACACGCAATTGGGAATGCCGATCACAACAATCAGGGAAGGGATCAATCCTGTTAACAACGTGATTTTGTACCCCATCAGCACGATAGTGGCCACTGACCATACCACCCCAATAGCTACCACCACCATCGACATCAGCACCGCGCCAAATGAACGGAAAAATAAAAACAGGATCAGCCCGGTCAGCAGGAACGAAATCTTCAGGAAGAGTTTCAGTTCATCCGCCACCTTAACGGCCATGACTGTACGAATCAGTGGCAGACCGCTTAAATGTACTTCTGTATGATGCTTGTCCTGAAAGGCTTTCGCCAGTTTGGTGATCTCTGCAACAACAGCCGTACGCCTGGGAGAATTAAAAACGTCTTTGTTAACATAAATGGCCATCATATAGGCCTTTGTATCAGGATTATAAAGCAATCCCTTATAGAAGAGCAGCGTCCTGAAAACACCCGCTAAACTGTCAATCTGCGCCTGTGTATAACTACTGTCCTTAAACAGCAGGCCCGCTTCCAGTTTCTGCGTACTGTCGTTCTTTACCAGATTGATGGCCAGCGGCACACTCAGGATATTTTCCACGGCGCTGATCTTCTTCAGATCATGATTCAGCTGCAGGTAATCGCGGAAAAAGTCTGCCTGAAAAAATTTATCGGTCTGTACACCCAGTACCAGCATATTACCATCTCCGCCAAACTTCTTCTTAAACTCCTGGTATTCCAGGAATTTGGGGTTATCATGCGGTATGGTGGCCACATAGTCGTAAGACATCTGCACCTTGGAGGCATAAAATGCCATGACGCCGGTGGCGACCAGTAAGAGGAGTAGGAGCGCTAGACGGAATTTTAGCACAAAGCTGGCTAAACGTTGCCACATAAGGATTTTTCAATTTGTTAAATGGCGTAAAGGTAGTTAAAATACCCATTAGCTAACCCGCCGCCGGCAGATGAATTACATTTGTTTGCCCTAAATTGCAACTTTATTCCAGCGGCATCATAAAAACAGAGACAGTTGCTTCACAAAACACGCGGCATAGTATTACGTACGGTGAAATATGGCGACACGAGCGTGATCGTGGGTATTTTCACAGAGCTCTTCGGGCTTCAGTCGTATATCGTTAACGGTGTCCGCTCTTCCAAACCGAAAGCAGCTAAAGGCAACCTGCTCCAACCCGGCAACATCCTGGAAATGGTGGTGTATCACCATGAGGTCAAAAACCTTCATCGTATTGCTGAATTTAAACTGGGCTACATCTACACCGCCCTGCATTACAATGTGGTCAAAAACACGATTGCGCTGTATCTCATCGAGCTGCTGCAGAAAAGCCTGAAACAACCGGAGCAACACCTGGAGCTATATTATTTCACGGAAAATACCCTGCAACTGCTGGACGGGTCACCGACAGCTGTCATTGCCAACCTGCCGCTATTTTATACCCTGAAACTGGCGGAATTTCTGGGCTTCCGGCTCAACGGCCATTTCTCGGAATACACGCCCTATCTGGATTTGCAAGAGGGTACATTTACCTATCTGCCGCCGCACCATACAGACCACCTCGACCCGGAATACAGCGAACTCACCGACCGGCTGATTCAGTGCAGCGAAGTGCAGCAGCTGGCGGCCATCAGCATGACAAAAGAAAAGAGAAGAAAGTTATTATACGCTTACCTGGATTTTCTCCGGCTGCATATGCCGGACTTTACGGAGCTACACTCACCGCCTATCCTGCACGAGATCCTTGACGCCTGATCGTCCCAGCTTCGCACCCGCTTCGGTAAAGAACTCCAACGTAGTGGTGGTACCGTCAAAAACGGCATAGGAGGTATAGTTCAGCCACTCACCGAGGTTGATGTAACGGCTGTCAGCCCCCACTTTCAGGTCCAATGGCAGATGCCGGTGACCGAAAATAAAATAATCGAAATGCTCCCGTTGCAATACTTCCCGGCTGTAGATCGCCAGCCACTCCTGATCTTCTCCCAGAAAGTGTTCCAGTTCCTGACCGGTAGCGGCCCGGCTTTTACGGCTGAAGTAGTTGGCCAGTGAGATGCCCATTACCGGATGAATACAGGAAAACAACCAGCGGCATACCGGATTACGGAAAATCTTTTTGAGGAATTTGTATCCATGGTCACCGGGACCGAGCCCGTCACCATGACCGATATAAAATTTCCTACCTGCTATGGTATATACCTGAGGCTCATAATAAACAGGGATATTCAGCTCGTCTTCAAAGTAGCCGTCCATCCACATATCATGGTTGCCGATAAATACGGATATTCCGATGCCTTTGTCGGTCAGATCTGCCAGTTTGCCCAGCAGTCGGGTATATCCTTTGGGGATCACATGTTTATATTCAAACCAGAAATCGAAAAGGTCTCCTACCAAAAAGATGTGCGCAGCATCTTTTTCCACCATTTCCAGCCATTGCACGATGAGTTTTTCCCGCTCCCGGCTAACGGTCATGTTGGGCGCTCCGAGGTGAAAATCGGAAGCAAAGTATATTTTCTTATGGGCTGGTAAAGGAATTTCCATGTGACAATTTGCGTTACCCCTCAAACATATAGCCTTCCGCATATGGTTTTCAGAGAACGGGATGTTCTATTAAAACCTGTAAGCGGAAGGCTACTGGTGATGATTTATTCGTCTACTAAAAATACGTATACTTCTTTTGGTCCGTGGATGCCCACTACCAGTGTTTTTTCGATGTCTGCCGTACGGCTTGGCCCGGTAGCAAAGGATACTGCTGAGGGCAGGTCGTTACCGTATTTATCTTTCAGTCGGTTGAAAGCATCTTTCAGGTCAAACACCAGCTGGTGGGTATAAGCCACCATAATGTGAACAGGTGCATATACCGGCACTACTCTTCCGCTGGGTTGAGCGGCGCTGAGTACTACGGTGCCGGTGCGGGCCACCAGATATTCACAATCTGTGATGGCTGCATCCGCTTCGTGTATGTTACCCTGGTTTAAGGTAGGCAGGTCATTCTTACCTATCACTTTCAGCAGGGCAGGCGTCTGGCAGTACACGTTCCGCCAGTCCTTATTATCTGACAGCAGGCGCAGATTCTCCAGGAGTTCCGCTTTGCTGGTACAGAAAACAAATTTCCCCTGTAGCCTGGCAAATTCTTCTGCAAACCTCAGTTCCAGGCCTTCGTTCTCTGTTTTAAAAACAGAGGAGTTGCCCTCCGAATTTGGGAAGGGCAACTGTACCGGCTGGCTTAACGCATTCCGTACTCTCTTCAGAATATTTTCCTTGGCAGGAGAAATCTTCATATCAAAAATTATGCATTAGCAGGTGAAGGAGAAGGGTTGATGATGTCTGTCGGATGTACACCGTCAGTGGTCATGCCTTCTTTACCCAGGTGATGTTCTCTCGGCACATCATAAGGACGTTTGCCGATCAGTCTTTCCAGGTCGGACTGGTATAAAACTTCTTTTTCCAGCAGTTCCTTGGCGAGGGTTTTCACCTGTTCCATTCTTTCTGTCAGCAGGTTTTTAGTCCTTACATAAGCCGCATCAATCAGTTTTCTCACCTCTTCGTCGATCATCCGGGATGTTTCTTCGGAGTAAGGTTTAGTGAAAGACTGATCGCTGTTCGGATCATAGAAAGACACATTACCTATTTTATCGTTCATACCGTACACGGTCACCATTGCGTAGGCCATACGGGTAATTACCTGCAGGTCGTTTTGTGCGCCGGTGGATATTTTACCGAATACCAGCTCTTCCACAGCACGGCCGCCGAGGGTCATGCAGATATCATCCAGCAGTTGTTCAGTATTGTACAGGTATTGCTCTTTCGGCAGGTATTGAGCATATCCGAGCGCAGCCACACCGCGGGGAACGATGGTCACCTTTACCAGCGGGTTAGCGTGTTCGAGGTACCATCCGCAGATAGCGTGTCCTGCTTCGTGATAAGCGATTACTTCTTTTTCTTCCGGGGAGATGATTTTGTTTTTCTTCTCGAGACCGCCGATCACACGATCGATGGCGTCGTTGAAGTCTTCCATTTCCACCTGGGTTTTGCCTTTACGGGCAGCAATCAGGGCCGCTTCGTTACATACGTTGGCGATATCGGCGCCTGCGAAACCAGGCGTCATGGAGGCCAGTTTCTTCACATCCAGGTTAGGGGATGTTTTGATAGGCTTCAGGTGCACTTCAAAGATGGTTTCTCTGCCGGCCAGATCTGGTTTGTCGATAGAGATCTGACGGTCGAAACGGCCTGGGCGCAGCAGGGCGCTGTCCAGTACGTCCGGGCGGTTTGTGGCCGCGAGGATGATAATACCGCTGTCGGTACCGAAACCGTCCATTTCCACGAGCAACTGGTTCAGGGTGTTTTCCCTTTCATCATTGCTCATCATCACATTTTTACCTCTGGCGCGTCCGATCGCATCAATTTCATCGATGAAGATGATACAAGGCGCTTTTTCGCGGGCTTGTTTGAACAGGTCACGTACACGGCTGGCACCTACCCCCACAAACAGTTCCACAAAATCAGAACCGGACATGGAGAAGAAAGGTACCTGCGCTTCGCCTGCCATCGCTTTCGCCAGCAGGGTTTTACCGGTACCCGGAGGACCTACCAGCAGGGCTCCTTTCGGTATTTTACCACCCAGAGAGGTGTATTTTTTCGGATTCTTGAGGAAATCAACGATCTCCATCACTTCCACTTTCGCTTCATCGAGGCCGGCCACATCGTTGAACGTGATGTTGACGCGGGTACCTTTATCAAACAAAGTAGCTTTAGACTTGCCGATATTGAAGATACCGCCCGGGCCACCGCTACCGCCGGCAGGGCCGCCCATTTTACGCATCAGCAACACCCACAGGCCAATGATCAGGATGATAGGCAACAGTAACTGGAAGATGGGTTCAAACCAGCTTTGACGTTCGTCATAGGAGATTTTGACCTGACTTTCCATTGGTACCCCTTCCTGGGCTTTGTCGATATCCTTTTTGAAACTCTCTTCACTACCAATAGAGAAGCGGTAGTGAGGGCCCGGATTCAGGCCGCCGCCAAAACGGCTTCTGGCCACTTCCGTGAATTTAGGCAGTTTAAGACTGTCTTGTTTTATGTAGACCTCTACATATTTCTTGTTTACAACGACCAATTTATCGACGTCCCCAGGTTTCAAATAACTTACCTGAAATTCCTGGAAGCTGATCTCTTTGGTAGAGGGTCTGAAATCGGGGAAGAAGTTCATTGCGAGCAGGGCGATGCCAATAAAAGCATATACCCAGTATATATTGAACTTCGGTCCTTTCTTTGGAGATTTCTCTGAACCCTTGTTGAAGTTATTGCCTCCTTTTTCCATAATCTTACGCTCCTTTACGGATGTTTATTACAATCAGAATATTTATATAATAATTAATACTTTCACGACTGTTTTGTTCAGTCATCGTTGTGGTCCATCCTGTCGGCGTCACTCCACATTTCTTCGAGATTATAGAACTTCCTTGTTTCCGGCTGGAAAATATGCACGACAATATTCACGTAGTCCACCAGTATCCACTGTTGAGCTGTAAAACCCTCATGTTTATAAGGGGCTTCACCCAGCTTCAGTTCTACTTCATGTGCTACAAAATCGGCGATAGCTCGTACCTGGGTATTGGAATTGGCTTCACATATTACAAAGAAATCGGCCACAGCTTCAGGAATCTGGCGTAGATCCAGGGATACGATATTTTCCCCCTTCTTTTCCTGTATGGCTTTTATGATGGTGGTAAAAATTTCACTTTCTCTGGTCAGGCGCGTTTGGGCCTTTTTTCTCGTGCTCAGAACGGTTAAGGGTGCCAATAAATCTCGTTTTTGTTAAAAATAAACTTTAATTGTCAAAGTTACTAAACAAGCACTAATATAACATGCAGAAATATCATGCTTCGGGGCCCACAAATGTTAAGAAAATAATAAAATGAATTACTTTTCCGGCTGTTTTCAGACTAAAAAAGGTTCATGTGGTAGGACACCCGTTTTATATATTAGACGAAATTGACAGCACCAATAACTATGCCATGGAGCAGGTAAATTCGGGCCAGGTGACATCCGGCACAGCCTGGTTTACCAGCAACCAGACAGCCGGAAAAGGGACCCGTGGTAAACAATGGATAGCCCGCCCCGGCGATATCCTCGCCCTCTCCATAGCGCTGCAACCAGCCATGTTACCGCTTTCCCGTCAATTCATGCTGAGTATGGCGGTAGCGCTGGGCACACATGATTTCCTCTCTGCCTATGCCGGCGATGAAACCATTATCAAATGGCCCAATGATATTTATTGGCGTGACAGAAAGGCAGTGGGCATTCTGATAGAGAACGTATTAAGGGGCAATATGTGGCATTATGCCATTATCGGCGTCGGAATTAATCTGAACCAGGGAAAATTTCCGGAGGAACTTCCGCATGCCGTTTCACTCAAACAAATCACCGGCAAAGAATGGGACGCTGCCACCATGGCGCAGGAACTCTGCCGCTGCCTGGACGCCCGCATCCGGACACTGCAAGTGTCCGCTCTCGATACACTGCTGGCAGAATACACCTCCAAACTCTTTCGTTGGCAACAACCCAGCCTGTACCGGAAAGACGGTGTCGTTTTTCAGGGCATCATCCGGGACGTATTGCCCGACGGGCACCTTTGCCTGGAACTCGACGGAGAAATCATTCAACTGGGCTTCGGAGAAGTGGAATTTGTACTGGGCAAATAACAACATAGCTCAGTCTGTGCTATTGTGGCGCTGACAAGTTATTTCCGGTATTTGCACTGGGCAAATAACAACATAGCTCAGTCTGTGCTATTGTGTGGCGCTGACAAGTTATTTCCGGTGACAGCAATTCCGGCCAGTCAGCGGCCGCCCTGCTTCCAGTGATAGCTTTGTTGTTTTTCCCGGATGCCTTTCTCCAGCAATACCGGTACCTGCGGCGACAGCGCAGACAACAAATACACACTGCTGCCATATTCCCGCGCCATAGTATCCTGCACCGCACCCACCACATCCATCTGCCCGATCAGCGGGCGATAAGCGGCAGGAGGCGCGTCGCCCAGCAGCACAATGTATTGCAGCGTATCCGGCATGGGAAACCAATACACATAGTCTGCATTGAAGGATACCGCAGCCGGCATCTGGCCACGATTATAGTAGTTGACGGCTCCGGCCTGCCCATAGTTATCACAGATCACCAGCGCATTTTTTCGTGCATGCTGCGGTATACGCTGCCATGCCTGCATCACCAGTTGAGCCGCTTCCTTCCAACCAAGCATATCCGCAAAGTCCTGCGGCAATGCATGTGTTTTTCCGTCTTCCCAGCGCAGCATCCCCAGGGCTGCAAACTTGTGCCCTTTTTCCTGCGCTTTTTCCGGGCTTAACACCGGGAACATCACATTCAACAGATATACAAAAGGCAACACCACCACAGCCAACCATACTATTCGCAGGTAACGGCTCCAGCCACTGCGGAAAACACGCTCCCAGTAAGCACAACCGAAGGCGATCAGCACCGGATACAACCCCAGGGCATAGTAACTCTTTGCCCGCATATAAATCAACAACAATATTACCAGCACATACATTAACAAAATGACCCGGTACAACCGGTAGGGCCAGTAAAACAGTAATCCCACAAATGCGGCTACAATCAGAAAAGCGCCTCCCAGAAAATAAATAAACTGGTCCGCTGCAAAATCCATCCTGTTCACATGCACCAGCTGCGTGGAAGTGAGTTCATTCATATGATGCAACACCGGAAAACCCTGTTGTATCTGCCATACCAGGTTGGGCGTTACCAATACCAGTGCGATCAATCCTCCCAGATACAGTTCCTTCTCCCGGAATATGCGCCGGTGCGATGACAGCAGCAATGCCACCAGCCACCCGGCCACCAATACGGCCACCGTATATTTATTGAGCAGCCCGATGCCCGTCACCACACCAAGCCACAAGAGCCATTTACCCTGCAGACTTTGCAGGTAACGCATCATCAGCCAGCATATCAGCGCCCATACCAGCACGTCAAAAGAGTTGGGCTGATAGAGTACGTTTAACCGGGAAAAAGCAGAACAAACAAATACTGACAGCGCCAGTGCCTGTGCATACAACCCACCACCCAGAAAACGCACCATTCTCCAGATAATGACCATGGTCAGCGCACCGTACAATGCCGGGAAAAACCGGACCCAACATTCACCGCCACCCAGCCAACGGATCAGGAGGGAGTTAAATGCAGCAAAAGGTGGTACCGATAAATACCCCGCCGCCAGATGATATCCCATATCCAGATGTAGATATTCATCGCGGTGCAGGTCATACGCCGGATTCACCACCGTAAACTGAAACACTATTTTAAACACCAGAAACAGTAAGAGCAATAACAGGGAAGTACGACGCTGGTTCAGCTCCATGGAATACAATTTTGATTGATCAAATGCAGGGACAGGAATATAATTGTCAGCAAAATAAAAAAGCGGAAAACTGTCTTAGAAAGCACAGTCATTCCGCAGGTAACTTTAGTATCTTGCTTATCCGCTATGCAAGGCAGGACGCTCTCTGCAAGGGATCATCAAGGGCATCGATGATAACAAGATTTTGGTTGATAAAGGCGTTAACAAATTGTGAAATTTTCGGAAATAAATCAAAAATGAATTTGCAACGTAGTTGCGTTTATAATAAATAGTCAATACTGCAAAGGATTTGAAGGTATCTGCCCCTTTGAAAACTTAACACACTGACTCTATTTTACAGTAAAAAATTTATCGGGAAACCATTACATTTGATTATGTCAATTCGAAAAACCCCCGCTATTCTGCTCCAAAGAATGGAGGACTTCACCGAAAAACTGTACTCCCCGCACATGACACCCAAAGCGCCGCTGAAAGGCAGCTTTGCCGTGCATGACCGGGCAGATCACCCTTGTGTGGATGAAGTAACGGCCAGCAGACGCGATTATTACAAGATCAGCTTCATCAGCAAAGGCACAGGAATATTCACCATGGGCGAGGACCATTTTGATATAGAAGGGCCTACCCTGTTGTTTCTTAATCCACATGAGGTAAAAACCTGGAGAGCTACCTCAGACGATCAGGAGGGCTACTTCTGCCTTTTTACGGACCTGCTGTTCGACACCGTACATGCACCGCATGAAGACCTGCTTCATCATCCATTATTACAATTGGGGGCCAGGGCGGTATTTAAACTTAATCAGCAGCAAAGTGATTACCTGCAATCCATCTTCCGGCAGTTACTAAAGGAGTACCACGAAAATGCGGCCTTTAAACAGGAAGCCATTCTCATTTACCTGCGGTTACTGATGCTGGAAGGTAAACGGCTGGCCACAGAAGCGCAGGCGCCTCAACGGCCACAGACCGCTGCACAGGCACTGGCCCACCGCTTTACCGATATGCTGGAAAAACAGTTTCCCATTGAATACAATCACCATCAGGTGAAACTGAAATCCGCGAAAGAGTTCGCCGTAAACCTGAATACGCATCCCAACCATCTGAACGCCTGCGTAAAACAGGCTACCGGCCGCACCGTGAGCGAGCATATCCGCATGCGACTGCTACTGGAAGCGCGACTGCTATTGATCCACACTGACTGGCAAATTGCTGAAATAGCCTGGTGTCTTGGCTTTGAAGAGCCCGGAAACTTCACGCATTTCTTCAAAAACCACAGCGGGCAGTCTCCACACATCTACCGGATACAGTAATACTTTGATTTTTACAATTAATACTTTGCCTGCTACAATTGTTATCCCCTGACCCCTGGTTAATTTTGACATCATAAAAATTTAACTATATGCAGTACAGAAAACTTGGAAAAACAGGTGAATCATTATCCGCGATAGGACTGGGTTGCATGGGTATGTCCTTTGCTTACGGCGACACTAACGAAGAAGAATCGCTCAAAACACTGGAATTAGCGCTGGAACTGGGCATCAACTTCCTGGACACCGCAGATATGTACGGGCAGGGCGCCAATGAGATCCTGCTCTCCAAAATACTGGCTACCAAAAGAGACAAAATATTCATCGCCACTAAATTCGGCTTCAGATTCCGGGAAGATGGCTCCTATTATTTTGACGGCTCTCCCAAACACATGAAACAAGCCGTTGAAGACAGCCTGAAGAGACTGAAAGTAGATGTGATCGATCTGTATTACACCCACCGTGTAGATGAAAATGTGCCTATCGAAGAAACCGTAGGTGCTATGGCTGATTTGGTAAAAGCCGGTAAAGTACGTTACCTCGGCCTCTCAGAAGCCAGCGCAGCTTCTATCCGGAAAGCACAGGCCGTACATCCGATTGCCGCATTACAAAGTGAATATTCGCTCTTTACCAGAGATGTGGAAGGAGAAATCCTGCAAACCACCCGCGAACTGGGTATTTCTTTAGTCGCCTACAGCCCGCTGGGAAGGGGCATGACCACCGGCGCTATTACGGACACGACTACACTGAGTGACAACGACTTCCGCAAAACGCTGCCACGGTTCCAGGACGGCAATTTCGAACAGAACCTGCAAACCGTTACTGCGTTGGAAAGTTTCGCGAAAGAGAAGGGGATTACCTCTGCACAGCTCTCACTCGCGTGGCTGCTCGCTCAGGGAGAAGATATCATACCCATCCCCGGCACTAAACGCAGGAAATATTTACAGGAAAATGCAGCTGCTGCTGACGTTCAACTGAGCGCCGCTGATCTGGAAAAAATAAATGCCATCCTGAAAGACGGCATCGCTGGTTCCAGATACAGTGAAGGTGCACTGAAACTGGTGAACCGGTAAGCATTTGATCATTTAGTTATTTAGTTATTTAGTTATTTAGATATTTGATTATTGAAGGTGACTTACGGGCAAGGCTTTTTTCAATATTCAAATATCTAAATAGCTAAATAGTTTTATTTGGTTTTTTTATAGCCCCAATCCTGCAGCCATTTAATCACTTTCTCTTTATAATCGCCCTGAATCAGGATCTGGCCATCTTTTACGCTGCCGCCGGTGCCACACTTTGTTTTCAGGTCTTTCCCCAACTTCTCCACGTCTTCATCTTTACCCACAAAACCATCTACCAGCGTTACCACTTTACCTGCGCGTTGTTTGGTATCCAGCTTCACTCTCAGCTGTTGTTCAGCAGGGGAGAGGGTTTCCTGTTCTTCAGTATGTTCAGGCTCAAAAGAAAAATTAGGATCGGTAGAGTAAACAATCCCGTTGCCGGGGGTATTTTTTTTCTTGCTCATGGCACAAAAGTTTAGAGGTTATTCATTCACGATCACTTTGATAGCGGCAGGCTTTACAGACAACCGCACCGTGCCGTCACCGTTGATCGGCACTGCATCCCCATCTACCTGCAGGTATTGCAGGGAAGTACTGCGGATCGTGATGTCCTTTCCGGTGAGATGTTTAAGATACCGCGTTTTATCGATGTTACCCATCAGGGAATGAAAACTTACCGGAAGCAGGTGATAAAAGCGTACAGGCGGCATGATACAGAGGTCCAGCTGTCCGTCGAAAACGCTGGCGCCCGGCGCCAGCTTAAACTCGTAGCCAAACTGGTTCCCATTGGCCACCGTAAGCAGAAACGCCTTTTCATCCAGCTGACGGCCATCGATGCTGATGTGGTAAGCTTCAGGGTTATAGCTGCTGAAGCTTTTAAGCACCAGTTTAGCGTACCCTATCAGGCCCCGCTTTTTGGTTGTTTTAAACTGCTCTGCTATCAGTGCATCGAAACCTACGCCTGCATTACTGAGGAACAGGTGTTCATTGGCATATCCCACGTCAATGGGACGTTGTTTATTGTTTACAATTAACCGCAACGCTTTATCTACATCAAGTGGTATTTTCAGTGCACGTGCCAGTCCGTTGCCGCTTCCCAGTGGCAGGATGGCCATAGCAGTATTGCTGTCTACGAGGCCCTGGGCTATTTCGTTGATAGACCCGTCGCCGCCAACAGCCACTACCGTATCCACGCCATTTTTCACAGCTTCCCTGGCCAGGTCAGCGCCATGTCCCAGATAAGCGAGATGGGTGATGCTCACCTCAAACTGACTGGCCGGGAAATGTCTGCTGATAGCACCCTCCAGTCGTTTTTCACGATCTGTGCCCGCTTTGCGGTTAATGATAAAAAGGATCTTCTTCAAAAAAACTGTTTTAAGATATAATCGCTTTCAGACTCAGGTCCAGACTTACAGCATGATGGATGATGGCCCCTACGGAGATAAAGTCTACCCCGGTTGCGGCATATGCCTGAATAGTATCGAGGTTGATACCGCCGGAGGCTTCTGTTTCCACCTTCCCATTAATTAACGCCAGGGCGGCGGTAATTTGTTCGGGCGTGAAATTGTCCAGCATGATCCTGTCTACCTGTCCTACGGCCAGCACTTCCTTTACATCTTCGAGGTTGCGGGTTTCCACTTCTATTTTCAGGGGCAGTTTGCGTTCTGCCAGATAAGCCACTGTTTTACTAACGGCTGCTGTGATACCACCCGCAAAATCGATGTGGTTGTCTTTCAGCATCACCATATCATACAGGCCCATGCGATGATTAACGCCGCCGCCTATACGAACGGCGTCCTTTTCCAGCATACGGAAATTGGGCGTGGTTTTACGGGTATCGAGGATACGGGTATGATAGCCTTTCAGCAGTTCCACATATTGATGGGTAAGCGTAGCGATACCACTCATGCGCTGCATGCAGTTGAGCACCAGTCTTTCCCCCATCAGCAGGGTATGTACGGCTGCTTCAATTTCAAAGGCTGTTTCACCGGCTACCATGGCGTCGCCGTCTTTTTTGAACGGCGTGAACACCGCGTACATGTCGAGCCACTTAAAGATAGCGGCAGCCACTTCCATACCGGCCAGGATACCGTTTTCCTTTATTTTCAGTACGGCCTTTCCTTTGGCAGTAGGCGGAATACAGGCCAGGGTGGAATGGTCCCCGTTTCCGATATCTTCTGCCAGGGCGCTTCTGATAAACGCGTTCAGTGCTGCTTCATCTAACATAGGTGCATAATTTAATCTCGCAAAGCTACATAAGTGAGCAAAGCACGCAAAGAAAAAGTATGCAAAGCATAAAGACCCAAAGCCTGTTTACTTTGCTCTTTGTTTCTTCGCTTTCTTTGTTTCTTTGCTCCCTTTGTTTTCTTTGCGTGACAAAAATAAAAAGTGCTCCGCAATTAATCGCGGAGCACCAGGCCTTTTCAATGAATTTATGTGGTCAATTTTACTTATTCTCAAATCTTAATTCGTTGAGGACCATTGATCCTCCCTTTTTCTGCAGGAAAAAGGAAAGGCGGTAATTACCTCCGCTGGTGCTCAGATTACCGATACCAAACCTGGAGACTTCCCCTCCCTGGTGTACCAATTCAAAAGATTTAACCTGGTTTTTGGAGAAAAAATCCTTCAGGATGATTTCTGCCTGTGCTTTACTATAAGAATTCGCTTTACCGCTGATATTAATTTCGACATTGTTGTCCAGGTAACGGGATAAGCTGCTTACATCGCCTTGCTTAATAGCACCTACCACATCTTCAAACGGTCCGGCCACCAATCCTTCATCCGAGCTCGCCGATAGCGCAAATGCTGAAATAATTCCTCCCAACAACACCATCAGCACAATCAATAGCTTCTTCATTGTCAGTTTTTTTATTAGAAAGTAACTTAATCAACACAAATTAAATGCGAAAACTATGCCAAACACGCTGTGTTTCAACAAAATCACACCATCGTGGTAGCAATGAACGCGTAAATAATAAGGCAAAAATAATATGCAAATTAATTTGAATAATTGAATATCAGGATGCGAGATGACCAGCACTGGCATGTATATTTTTGGATTAGCCTTATTTTTGTAAAATATTTAGAAAGTATTCAACTGCATTATAAGTACTTTCACCTCCCGAGTTGAAATCAATAAACTATTAACCTTAACCAGACAGGATATGGAAAAGAAAAGAGCCATTCTCGTAATTATGGATGGATGGGGCGAAGGCAAAGTACCGACTTCCGACGCCATTGCACAAGCACAGACTCCCTTTGTCAGCAGCCTATATAACAAATATCCCCACAGCCATCTCGTTACCTGCGGAGAAGCCGTAGGCTTACCAGACGGCCAGATGGGCAACTCTGAAGTGGGCCACCTCAACATCGGCGCCGGCAGAATCGTATATCAGGAACTGCAAAGAATCAATGTGGCTGCGCGCGACGGAGAACTGGCCGGCAACGCTGTTCTGCTGGACACACTGGCACACGCCAAAAACAACAACAAAGCGCTGCACCTGATCGGTCTGGTGAGTAACGGTGGCGTACACTCGCATATCGAACACCTCAAAGCACTTACTTCCATCGCCAAAGAACATGGACTGGAAAAAGTATATATCCATGCCTTCACTGACGGCCGTGATACCGACCCGAAAAGCGGCTTGGGCTTCCTGGAAGACCTGCAGGCACACCTGCAAAAGTCTACCGGTAAAATAGCCTCCGTTACCGGCCGCTATTACGCTATGGACAGGGACAAACGCTGGGAACGCGTGAAACTCGCCTATGATGCGCTGGTAAACGGTACCGGCACCGGCACCCACGACGTGTTCACCGCCATTAAAGCTTCCTACGCGGAAGGCGTGACCGACGAGTTCATCAAACCGATTATCGTACAGGACGAAGCCGGCCAGCCGGTAGCGACTATCCAGAACGGCGACGCGGTGCTCTGCTTCAACTTCCGTACTGACCGCTGCCGCGAAATCACGCAGGTGCTGACACAGGAAGCCTTCCCTGATTTCGGTATGCAACCACTGGATGTATACTACACCACCATGACCGAATACGATAAAACCTATAAAAACGTACATGTCATCTTCGAAAACGATAACCTCAACATGACACTCGGCGAGGTATTGGCGAAAGACGGCTATACGCAGGTACGTATCGCAGAAACAGAAAAATATCCACACGTTTCCTTCTTCTTCTCCGGTGGACGTGAGAAAGAATTTGAAGGCGAACGCAGGATCATGATACAGTCTCCCAAAGTGGCCACCTACGACCTGAAACCGGAAATGAGCGCCAACGAAGTAACCGACGCCATCGTTCCCGTACTTCAGGAAAAATCCGCCGATTTTATTGCCCTCAACTTCGCCAACGCGGACATGGTGGGCCATACCGGCGTATTCTCCGCTGCCGTAAAAGCCGTGGAAACCGTAGACCACTGCGTGAGCAGGGTAGTGGCCGCCGCACTGGCCAGCAACTACACCCTATTCCTGACCGCAGACCATGGCAATGCCGACTATATGATCAACGATGACGGTACTCCCAATACAGCGCACACCCTGAACCTCGTTCCTTTCTTCATCATCAGCAACGACTTCCAGGGTAAAGTGAAAGATGGTAAACTCGGCGATATCGCCCCTACCATTCTGCACTTCATGGGCCTGACCGCTCCAAAGGAAATGACCGGCACGCTGCTGGTTTAGTTCACGCAGAGGAGCAAAGGGAGCCAAGAGCGCGAAGTTTATGCACAAGCGAGCAAAGAAAACAAAAGGAGCGAAGATCGAAATTTGATCTTCGCTCCTTTTGTTTTCTTTGCTCGCTTTGCTTCTTTGCGTGAAAAAAATATTTACACGACGTGTAACTTTTCTTTTATCCTTCCCGTTTAACTATCACCATTCTGATTTCTTCTCAGTCAGACTGACTGATATTCATATTTTTAGTGCTCTCGACAGATTTGCTCATGCATCGATGCGCCGTTTTTACGGCGCATTTTTTCTGACCCTCATTAAGTACTAATTTTGCCTTATGAGACATTACCGCTACATGACGGTACTATTAACCATATTCGGTTTTATAGCCTGCCATCAGGACAACAATACAACAGGAAAAACAACGGCCGCAGCCAAATTTGAGCCATTACCGGCCTATTTCAACGGAGAACGGGAACACATCCGCACCGGCAGTTTCAGTCTGCATAAAACAGTCACCCTAAACGGCGTAAGCGATACCGCCACGCTCGATGGCGCCGACAGTACTGCCGTAAAGGACCTGCTCAAACCTTTCGCCGATATGGACCTGAATAAACCTTCCCTGCGGGACGAATATGATACTTCCAGCCTGTATGATCCTTTCTCCGGCCGGAAATCCGTTATCTACAAGTCGAAAGGAAAACAAACCTTCCCTTCTGAAATCACCATGGAACTGGATAAAAACGGTACGATACAACAGATTAACGTTCACAGCTATACCGTCAACATGGTATACGAGTTCAGGCAGGACCTCTTATACCAGCGGAATAAAAATATCCGTATCGCTACCTACCAGAAAATAGCTTTTCTGGCACCGAAGGAAATTGAAGTGAATGTAGCAGTCACGCCCAAAAACAGGATGTAACACATGACAGCAGCAGAGTTCCAGCAAATATCACATACCATACCGCTCAATGCCGGTATCTACAAATATTACGATAAGGACGGCGCCCTGCTATATGTAGGTAAAGCCAAAAGCCTGCGCAAAAGAGTAGGCTCCTATTTCGTTAAATATCACGATAACTTTAAGACCCGTAAACTGGTGGAACATATCCACCACATTGAGTTTACCATCGTGGACTCCGAGCAGGACGCTTTCCTGCTGGAAAATTCCCTGATCAAACAGTTTCAACCCCGGTACAACATCAATCTGAAGGACGATAAGACCTATCCTTACATCGTCATCAAACATGAGCCATTTCCACGGGTGTTCTTCACCCGCAACGTGATCAAAGACGGTTCGGATTACCTCGGCCCGTTTACTTCCGTTGGCCGCGTCCGCGAAATACTGGAAGTGATCCGGTATAACATTCCCTTACGTACCTGTAATCTCAACCTGAGCGATCAAAACATCAAAAAAGGAAAATTTAAGGTATGCCTTGAATATCACCTGGGCAACTGCAAAGGCCCCTGTGAAGGCTTGCAAACGGAAGAAGACTACCGTGAAGGTTTAGCGCAGGTTAAAAACGTCCTGAAAGGTAATCTGTCGCCGGTGGTGAACCTCTTCAAGGAGCAAATGCAGCAATACGCCGCAGCAATGGAGTTTGAAAAGGCGGAGATTATGCGTAAAAAGATCACCAGCCTGGAAGATTATTCCGCCAAATCCACTGTTGTTAATACACGCATGGGCAACGTAGACGTATTCTCTATTATCAGCGATGGTAATCATGCCTACGTCAATTACCTCCGTATTCTCAATGGCACCATCTCCGATACCAAGACGGTTACACTGGAGAAACAACTGGAAGAAGGAGACGAGGAAGTGCTTAGCTATGCCATCGCCTACCTGCGTGATGTATTTAAAAGCATCACGACGGAAATCGTTGTGCCTTTTCCGTTAGAGTACCCCGAAAGCAGCGTCACCATCACCGTTCCCAAAGGTGGCGACAAGAAGAAGCTACTGGAACTGTCGGAGAAAAATGTGAATTACTTCAAAGAGGAATTATACCGTAAAAAAATACTTCATCTCGAGGGCAAAAGCGATATGGAGCGCAAACAGGTGCTCTATCAGTTACAGGCCGATCTTGAATTACCCGTACTGCCGGAGCATATTGAATGTTTCGATAACTCCAACTTCCAGGGTGCCTATCCTGTGTCAGCCTGCGTGGTGTTCAAAGACGGTGTGGCATCCAAAAAAGACTACCGGCATTTTAACATCAAAACGGTACAGGGCATCAATGACTTTGCCTCCATGAAGGAAGTCGTATACCGCCGTTATTCCCGCCTGCTGGCAGAGCAGCAACCGCTGCCCCAACTCGTTATCATTGATGGTGGCAAAGGACAGCTGGGATCGGCCATGGAAAGCATTCGTGAGCTGGACCTCATTGGCAGCATGACCGTTGTTGGTTTGGCTAAAAATGAAGAGGAGATCTTCTTCCCCGGTGATTCGGAAAGTATCAAGCTGCCGTTCAACAGTGAAAGCCTGAAACTGATACGCCGTGTCCGTGACGAGGTACACCGTTTTGGTATCACTTTCCACCGTCAGAAACGCAGCAAGGGCACGTTTAAAAATGAGCTGGAAACGATTAAGGGCATCGGTGAACAAACCGCCACACAGCTACTGAAAACCTTCCGTTCTGTAGCCAAAATCAAACAGCTCACCGAAGAAGACCTGGCGCAGGAAATCGGCAGCGCCAAGGCCAAACTGGTGTGGGACCATTTCCATAAAAGCTAAGACTATACCGCCTTTCCCACCTTTTTGGGACAACTGAGGATAACATTTTCTGCCTGCAGCACATGCCGGTTGATATGCGTTGTCATGAAGCCAAAAGTATCACCTACTGACAGTTTGATCAGACTGGAAAGAGAGGTGGCCACTTTTGCTTTTTGTATATTGATTTTTGCCGCTCTGTCCATCAGGGCTTCCATCATTTCCTGTTGTTGGATAAATTCATGCAATACCATGGCTGCATCGGGTTGTACGGAGGGCAGGTGTCCTTTGGGCGATTTCATGCGGGAGCGGAGTTTCCCTTCCGGTGTAGGTTGCATCTGTTTGGTAAACCAGGCGCCCAGCCAACTGCTCTTAAAGGTATCCAACGGGCGGCTGTTGTTTTGTTCGGCAGCTGTAATGGCTTTGTCTAATGCCGGCAGATAAAACCGGCCATAGGTATTCAGGTGTTCCAGGCATTGGAGCGCGCTCCATTGGCCGGGTTGGGACGTGTAGGACAATACCTCTGCTGACTGGCCGCCAAAGCGGTCTTCCGCTTTATATTGTGCTGCCAGGACCTGTCTGCAAAGTTGCTTCAAAAGCACGCTGGTATTAACGGGTGCCATATTTAAAAGATTTACGACAAAGCTACGGTAGGCGGCAACGGAAAAAGTTGGCGCAGATCAAGATTTTACAACTTTACAGATTTCAGGAGTTTGCTGAATGTGGCCGGGTCTATACCGAGGTAGGAGGCGAGGTATTTCTGTGGTATCAGCTGCAGCACATGCGGGCTGCGGGTAAGCAATGTCCTGAATTTCTGTTCCGCGCTATAGGAGAGTATTTCCTTGTGCCGTTCCAGAATACCGCCCAGCGCGGCCACAGAGCCCAGACGCACCCACCGGTCGAGCAGCGGATATTGTCGGGTAAGGCCATCAAAATCTGTCCATGACAGGCGCAACATCCGACTGGGCGTCAGTGCTTCCAGGTACCAGGGGGAGGGGCGTTGTAACTGAAAGGAGTCCATTACTCCTGAGAAAGAGCCTGTATAGGAAAACAGGATGGTCACTTCCCGGTCGTCTTCCAGGCTAAACAGCCGTTGCACGCCTTCTTCCACGAAGTAGATGTATTTCTCCACTTCGCCGGCGGCGGTGATCATGTCCTTTCTTTTGAAAGTCACCGGTGTCCAGCAGGCGGAAAGTTCCGCCCATTCTTTATCCGGCAGCGGCATGATACTGAAGGCTGTTTTACGCAGAAGTTCCATGGAGAGCAAAATACAAATAACTACGTATAAAAAGCAAAGACCCGGACGATGCCGGGTCTTTGCTTTTTATACGTAGAACGTAATACAGATTGTTTAGTATTGCCAGAGGTCCTGTTCTTTGTTAAAGATACGGTCTTTGATAGACTGGCCTTCGAGGAGGCGCATCACACCGTCTTTAATGTAGTCCTTGATTTCGCGGTTATAGGTATTGTTTTCCTTCACGATATAGCTGCCGAAGAAACGCATCTCGAAGAGGTCTTCCCAGCTGATAGTGGATGCGTCGTTGTTCTGGTTGTACACATCGTACTTAGCCAGTGTAGGACGCAGGTCAGGATAATACACCCAGAACAGGGGGATAGAAGCGCGTACGCTACCATCTTCGTTCATACGGGACACCATGGGCGCGATACCGAGGATACGGACTTTAAGGGCAGAAGCTTCTTTGTCGAACACCCATACTTCTTTCACTTTGTACTGTCTGATAGTACGGGGATCGAAGTCATCGCGGGTGGTCACCATTTTCTCTTCGCCGGTTACCGGGTCAATACTGCGTACGGTTCTTTCTTCACCGGAAATCTTGTTTTGGATTTCGGAGTAAGGGATTACCGTGGTGAAGCGGTCATCGATAGGGTTGAAAGCTTCAACTTCCTTATTCTTGATAGCGTTCAGCAGAATATTGATAAACAGTTGGTTAATGCCACTTTCGTCTTCCACGTTGTATTGGAAGGGGAGGTTGATTTTCTCCCGTACATCGATTACCTGCCAGACACGTTTTTCCCAGAAACGGTCATCCTCACGGATGTAGTCGTATACGATGGGAACGCGTTCTCTTGCGAGGTTTCTCTCTACCACACCATCTACGCGCAGTGATTTGCGCGGCGTGTCCGATACCGGGGCGGTGATACCGTCGGGGCGTTGGGACGCGGCATTAGGAGCAGGAGGAGGCGGTGTTACAGCATTCCCGGTAGCGGGGTTTACCACCGGCGCGTTCGGGTCTGTCTGCGGTGCTTCGGTAGCTGTTCTGCGGCGGGTAGTACCACCACGTCTTTGTGCTTCCGCAGCTGTTGCCAGCATCACCAGCAACATCGTACACCAACCAATTCTGTTAAATATTACTGCTCGCATATTTCAGTAATTTATGACCTGTTAATTTAATTTGAATATTGTGCTGGGCATTGTACGTACAATACCATCAGGGCCTTTTACTTTTACGTTTTCGAAGTATACTTCATCACCCGGGCGGAGTGCACGGATAGATGCTGCTACGTTGTTCGGGAAATAAGCGGAGTTAGCTTCACCTTCCTGGTATTCTTTGCCTTTGGCAGATACACCGATACGGTAACCTACTACATCATATTTCACGCCTTCGAATTCGAAATCTTCCAGCGCTGCAGCGAGGCCCAGCTGAACTTTAAAGTCAGCGGCTTTCATGCTGCCACCTTTGTTAAATCCTACTTTCAGGACCGGATCCGGAACACGTTTTACACGGAATTCTTTCTGGCCCAGTTGTTTTACTTTACCGTCGATGTTGGCTACTACGTTGATCACCGCTTTACCAGGCTGGCTTACAGTTACAGTGTATTCACCGGAGCCGCGTTTGGTAATAGTACCACCGTTGATGGAAGCGGATACCGCTTCAGCAGGCACACCGGCAGCAGAGATGGAGATCGGGTTCTGCAGGCCAATGTACAGTACGTTCATTTTGTCGGCAGAGATAGAAGTAGTAGAAGCGCCTACGTTATAGCTTTCAGTGAAAGATTCTGTGATAGGTGCGCCGCCCGCAGGGTTAGGCAGGGTGATAGTACCAGAGATGGTTTTTTCACCGAGGCCGCTCACTGGCAGGGAGTAGGTAGCCAGACCGTCAGCAGCAGTAATCGTTTGCCCGTTAACTGTGATAGTTGGGTTTACGGTAGTGCTATAGGCGCCTACTGCGATTTGTGCAGTCAGCGTTTGACCTGACATCAGGTTTTTAGAGTTCAGGGAGATGAACGGTCTGATTTTATCAAACTTAAAGTCTTTCGCATTGATCTGACGATACAGGTCGTCGATGATGGCAGACTCGGAGTTTTTGATATCGTTCTGGAATTTACCCAGAATGGTTACTGCTGCGATAGTAGGAACCATGTTGAAATGGTAGGTAGTCCATGTTTTAGGACCTGTACCATGATCATCGCCGGTGGATTTTCCCACTTCGATTTTCAGGGGTAAAGTTTTTGCAAATTTAGCCTGGTCTTTAGGTTCAACGAAAGTAAGCAACTGTTTGCGCAGGGCTACCAGTTTAGCTTCCAGTTCAGGGCCTTTTTTCATATTCTCCATCACGCGGGTAGGAGCGTCCAGGTCAGACTTGGATTTAAGTTCGCCTGTTTCGTCTTTACCACCGCTTTCGGTGATGATGAGATTTTTTAAGCTCTCCACATAGTCATATGCTTCGGCGGAGAGTTTTTTTACCTGTTCAGCTTTCGCTTTCAGCGGACCAACTTTTTCGGCATTTTCTTTCATTTGTTCCATGAACTGCCCATAGATGATATTGTTTTTATCCGTGAGGGCGCCGTTGGAAGTAATGATAGAGTTATTTACAATACTGAATGCGTTCAATATTTCGGCAGAGACGTTCAACGCGAGCATGGCCGTTAGGACCAGGTACATAATGTTGATCATCTTCTGCCTGGGATCTTTAGGTAGTGCCATAGTTCTTTAGCAGATTTAATGAATGGTTTATTAAACTATAAGCAATACTTTATCTTCCGCTCATGGCAGTCAACATGTTGCCATAAACTGTATTGAGGTTGCTGAGGTTTTTGGCCAGCATGCTGATCTGCTCTTGTGTTTTCTTAGCGTCGTCAACACTACCACTCATAGCGGAAGCAGCTTTGTTCAGGTTGCTGTAGAAGTTGTTCATCGCTTTCAGGTGGTTGTTGGTGTCTTGCAGTTCCAGTTCGTAGATAGCATTAAGGGAAGCCAGGTTTTTGGTCATGCCCTGCATCTGTTCGTGGAAGCTTCTGGTAGACTCAGAGGCGCTATTGAAGGAAGATACTGCAGAAGCAGCAGTAGTGTAGGCATTAGCTACATTACCGATAGCAGCGGCAGCTTCTCTTGTTTTCTGGGTGTAGTCACCGGTAGCAGCTACCACGTCGCTGATATCTCTCATTTTATCAACGGTAGTGCCCAGTTTCTGGAAGTTTTCGCTCAGGCGTTGCAGATTAGCAGGTGTGATGTCTGCTTCCTGCAGCATTTTGTCGAGACCAGCAACAGCAGGGCTGCCGGCAACGGCTACTACCTGGCCTTCAGCATGGGAGGCGCCGGAATCGGGAACGAAAGCATATACAAAGAAGATGAGCGCTTCAGTGCTCAGACCTAAAATCAAAGCGATATCCGCTCCCCGCCAGTGTTGCAGTTTAAATAACGCTCCGATAATTACAACAGAAGCGGCAATACATACGAAAAAGTTCAGCCATTTAGCTTTGTTAGGATTCATAGCCATAGGTTAAAATTTACTGGTTAAAGTGATAAGTGTTAAAGTTCTCTGTATGGAATAGTTATTTCTCACTGATTTGCTTAGTGTGTGCATAAACAAAGGCTTTTCTGGTTTAACGGATCAGCAATTATCTGTGTTTAGCTCTTCTGCTCAATGCGATCGTACATCTGAAACCTACATACGATTTGGCACTATCCTGATATTCATAAGTTCTGGTACCTGTTTGCAGGAAGTAACCCACATCTTTCCAGGAACCGCCTCTGATGGCTTTACGTTTCATTTTCAACGGCGCATCATCCGGAACGTCCATTCTGAGATAAGGGTTCATATCGGAAGTAAACGAATAGGCGTTTTCATAGAAGATGTCAGCAGTCCATTCTGCTACGTTACCGGCCATGCAATACAGACCGTAGTCGTTAGGCCAGTAAGCGTCAGCACGTACGGTGTAGAAACCACCGTCTTCCGGATAGTTACCGCGGCCTGGTTTGAAGTTTGCCAGCAGACAGCCTTTTTTGTTGCGGATATAGTAACCACCCCAGGGATAAGGTGTTTGCTCTCTGCCGCCACGGGCAGCATATTCCCACTGCGCCTCAGAAGGCAGCTGGAATTTGTCTTCCGTGAATAATTTTTTAGAGTTGCGGTAATCTTCCCAGAACTTACTTCTCCATTCGCAGAAAGCAGTGGCCTGGTGCCAGTTAACGCCTACTACCGGGTAGTTATCGAATGCCGGATGCCAGAAGTACATACGGGTCATCGGCTCGTTATACGCATAGGAGAAGTCCCTGATCCAGCACAGTGTGTCCGGATAGATAGGCACGTCTTTCTTAACGATGAACGTAGAACGAGGCTTGCCGAAGTTTTCCCTCAGCTTGGCTTTGTCCCAGTTGAACGTTTCCTGGTGATAAACCAGTTTCCCAACGTCAACGTCCTTGCGGCCGTACAGACGGTCTGCTTCTGTGTATATCATCGCGTCCAGCTTTTCCACTGTCGCTTTGTCTTTCCAGTTGATTTTCTGCTTCCAGTCGATGATGTCATGGCCATCATCCTGTTTAACATGGCCTAACAGAATGTGGGCAATAGAGTCCTGAACCCATTGCACAAACTGGCGGTACTCGTTGTTCGTGATCTCCGTGGCATCCATATAGAAGCCGGAGATAGAGATCGACTTGTTACGCGCAGTGTAGGCATAGTTCACGTCCTCATCGCTGGGGCCCATGTGAAATGTTCCCGCAGGAACATAAACCATCCCATAGGGTACAGGGGGGGTGTACTTCGGTCTGGGGCTTACGCCGATCAGTTGCCCTTGTGCGTTTTTGGGGCCTTTACTACCGCCACAGCTGGCCAGCAGGGAAACCAGCAAAAGTGCCAACAGACCTCTTAAATAATTAAGCTTCATAAGGGTAGCTTTCATCAGAATATGTTTTTCTATAACCAGCCTGGTGTTTTTTGCCTGAATGCTAGGGAACACATTTCTCATATTTATCACCCGCTTTGTTTATATGAAAGATAGCAAATGTAATAATAAAATTTAATTTGTAGTCAACTTTTACACAACTTTTTCAATTCTACACACGTCGGTTCGGTAACTAATTTAAACGTATTTTTTAACATTTTATTATATCACCGGTCCAACATTTATTTTACCTAAACTACCCTTATAACGGGCAAGTTACATAATTATTCTATTAAATTAATAATTTCTTGTATATAAAACACCGGCTTAATACAATGATAATCCTTACACAAATAAACTAATGTGTTATTTTCCCGGTATCTATCCAACAAAAGGGGGATTTCTGGCTGATTTTTTTCTGACCCGATTAAAATCCGGAAAGGGATAAACCAGTTGCCCGCCTCCTGCATCCGCTCGCGGAAATCCTTGCCCACCACCGCTATCTCCGGGGTCCCTTTTACAAACTGTAATAACTGGCTCGCCCACACGCCGAAAGAAGTTGGGTACCGCGTCACCGTCTGGGCAATACCTGATAAGGCTGCCACCGCCTTGTTTCCCCAATCTTTATTATCGAAAACAACGGAAAGATACCAAAGGTTCTGCACCATGATCGCATTACCACTGGGCACCGCTCCGTCGTACACTTCTTTCTTACGCACAATCACATCATTCTGCCCGTCTATGGTATAATAGAAAAGATGACCACCGTCACCAAAATGATCGTTCACAAAAGCCGTAATATCATGCGCCTGGTACAGGTAACGGGTATCGCCGGTAATTTCCTGCAAGGCTATCAGCGCCCGTATCAGACAGGCATAATCATCCAGGAAAGCAGGGTACTTGGCCTGCCCGTTTTTCCAGGTATGATAGAACGCCTGTGTACCGTCGTTTTGCCGGAAATTGGCCAACAGGAAATCCATGTTGCGCACCGCCATCTGCCGGTAGCTATCATCGCCCAGGACGGCAAAAGCACGGCAGCAGGCATGCACCATCAGGGCATTCCAGCCCAACAGTATTTTGTCATCCAGCCCCGGACGGATACGGTTGGCCCGCACAGCCAGCAGCTTCTCGCGGCAGCCTTTCAGCATAGCGCCCAGCACCGCCGGATCGTACCCTTTCTCCGCGGCAAATTGCTCCAGCGGCTGTTGTATCCATAGTATGTTCTGCTCTTCCCAGTTGCCATGCTCGGACACATCATAAAACTCACAGAAAGGGCCCGCCTGTTCTCCCAGCACATGATGTATCTCCGCCTTGCTCCAGGTGTAAAACTTCCCTTCCACCCCTTCAGAGTCGGCATCCAGTGCGGCATAGAAACCACCTTCCGGCGCTGTCATCTCCCGGGTAATAAAAGTCAGGGTGTCTTTTATAGTTTGTGCATATACGTTATGCCTGGTCAATTGCCAGGCATCACACAACACATCTATCAGCAAGGCATTGTCATACAACATCTTCTCAAAGTGCGGGGCCAGCCATTTCTCATCAGTGGAATAGCGGGCAAAACCGCCACCCAGCTGGTCATACAGGCCACCCTGCAACATTTTGTCGAGTGATAACAAAGCTTGTTGCAGTGCTTCGGGATGTTTAAAAGCATGATGATGCCGCAGCAAATACGCGATGGTAAAGGTTTGCGGGAACTTGGGCGCCCGGCCGAAACCGCCCCATGTCTTATCTCCCTGCCGTAGCATGTTTTCACAGATAGTGTCGCATTGCTGACGGGTAAACAGTTCTTCCCGCGGTATATTGAAATTAACCCCCGGGTCCATCCCGAACTGGCTCGACTGGTCGATATGTTGGGTCAGATTATCCGCCTGTGTTTCAATATCCTCCCGCTTGTTGGCAAAAGCATCTGCCAGCGACAGGAGCACATCTTTCCACGAGGGCCTGTTATAGGCCTTTACCGGCGGGAAATAGGTACCGCCGTAGAACGGCTTTTTATCGGGGGTAAGAAATACATTCAACGGCCATCCGCCGGCGCCGGTCATCGCCTGCACCGCGTCCATATAAATATGGTCCAGGTCCGGTCTTTCTTCCCGGTCTATCTTAATATTGATAAAATGCTCATTCATGATGCCAGCGGTAGCAGCATCTTCAAAGCTTTCCCGCTCCATCACATGACACCAGTGACAAGCGGCATATCCTATGCTGACCAGAATCGGTTTATCTTCCCTTCTGGCCCGCTCCAGTGCCTCTTCTCCCCAGGGATACCATTCCACCGGGTTATGCGCGTGCTGCAATAAATAAGGACTGGTTTCGCCCGCGAGTTTATTCATGGATTCCGCTTAATTGGTTGAAACTGGAATAGTGTTGACTGATAACGATACAGGCTACAAGAATAAAAAGATTTTGACAGAATTACCAGTTCCGTAAAATATTTTTTGAGGAGCGCAGCATAAGGGGAGGAGAGTAGCTGCTGCGGCCGCTTCGCAGTAAAAAATCAGGGATGGCTATTGCCATCCCTGGTAAACTATTTATGCGACACACATTTTCGCTTATTTTTTGTTGAGACCTGCGAGGTACTGGTCCAGTGCAGCCGCCATAGACGGTGCTTGCGGAGCCGGCGCTTTCACATCCAGTCTTAATCCTGCTTCTTCCACCGCTGCCGACGTAGTAGGCCCGAAAGCTCCGATACGTGTTCCGTTTTGCTCAAAAGAAGGCATGTTTTCAAATAATGACTTCACGCCGGAAGGACTGAAAAACACGATCATGTCGTAGTTCGTTTTGCCCAGGATCTCCTTTACATCGTTGGAAACGGTTTTATAAAGGGTCGCTGTGGCATACTCACATTTGTTTGTTTTCAACCATTCCTCAATGTCCTTTTTCTGACTGTCTGAACTGGGGAAGAGGAACTTCTCATTGTCCCGGTGTTTGTTCATTACTTCCAGTACACCTTTGGTAGAACCGTCAGCTCCGTAAAACACCTTCCGCTTACGATAGAGAATGAATTTCTGCAGGTATAGTGCAACTGCTTCCGTGATACAAAAGTACTTGCAGTCCTGCGATACTTTAACCTTCATTTCTTCACAGATCCGGAAAAAGTGATCCACCGCATTACGACTGGTAAAAATTACTGCCGTGAAAGCCAGGATGTCAATTTTCTGTTTCCGAAACTCCTTAGCGGGTAAGCCTTCCACCCTGATGAATGGATAAAAGTCCAGTTTTACGTTGAACTTCTTTGCCAGATCAAAATAGGGAGACTTTTCTGTTTCAGGCTTAGGTTGAGAAATTAGGATTGACTGAATTTGTTTACCTTGCAAATCTTTTTTTGGCCCGCCTTTAATCATACTTTTTTATGCTCTTGTGTTAACAATAGGCGATAATCAAGGATTACCAGTTAACCAGATATTCAGCAGCACCTTTGTTAATATTAGCACCGGCGCTACTTCGAATGCGCAAAGGTAAAGAAAAAAATGCAATTTACTGAAGGATAGGTACTGCCTAACCAAAGAATAAGATCTAATATATCGGTAGACAACCAGTAATACTATAAAAAATATCGAAATATAGAGGAAAGTCCGGGCAATTTCCACGTCACAAAACGCCAACACCACCAGGAACGGCACTAAAAGCACCCCCAGAATTTTATTGATCAGGTACAGAATAAAGATATAGGCATCGGCCAGCTCGCTGTTGCCAAACAACCAGCCACAGAAACGGAGCATCACATATTTGATCCCATAAACAGCCGCCACCAGAACAATCAGACCTGGGATCAGCAACCATGGCTCCGCCTGAGGAAACACCTGCTGCCGGTACAATACCAGGTAAAGATATACCCCCAGCGACACCGCAAAAAAGGTATTAAGCAACATATTCGGGAAAGGCGCCTGTGACAGCTGGTCTTTCAGCTGGCGCTGGCTCAGCGTGGGATTAAAGAAAGCCCGGAACAGGTCCACAAAATACTTGGTATAAGACAGCCGGATAATGCTCAGCAGCAGCAATATACCGCCTACCAGATATACCAGCCAGTCCATATCACGAAAAGGCCGGATGGTATTCGTATCCCTGAAAACAGGCCTGCCTGGCTTCAGGAATATATTTTCCTGCGCCAGCTTCTTCATGTACAGGTCATATTCGGATATCGGCTTGGGCCTGGAGGCAGCCGCCAGCGCGGCGCTGTCGGTTTTATGCGCGCTCGTGTCCACCGGCACTGCGGCGGTAGCTGGTACCGCAGCTGTTCTGACAGTGTCTTTCCTGATGGTACGCACCGTGTCCTTTTTCACCGCCACGGCAGCCGGCCGCGGCTTCGGACGAAGCGAATCAGGCACCACACGGGTAGCCGCAGGTTTCTTTTTTACAGGGGCAGGCACAGCAGTACTGTCCGCTGTTTGTGCCATGATCGGTAAGTAGCTGAAAATAAATAGAAACAATAACCAGTTGCGCACCAGGAAAATATTTTGCAATGACTTTTTAATCGGTTTTCCAATTTCAACGTGTGCCCCTCACCACACTAACCAGGGGGCAATTAACACCGTCCTGTTCACATAACAAAACTGAAACGTAATTTTGCTGTTTGCAAAGATATTAAAATAGTCCATAGTTGACCCGCAAAACGGCAACAGCAGGCTATTATAAAAAACGTTCATGGCCGGAATTTATTTACATATTCCCTTTTGTAAGCAGGCTTGTTACTACTGCAATTTCCATTTTTCCACCTCGCTGGCCCGCAAAGCGGAGATGGTGCAATGCCTCCTGCAGGAAATCGACCTGCAAAAGGACTACCTCGGTGGCGAACGGATAGAGACCATCTACTTTGGCGGCGGCACGCCCAGTTTACTTAGTACCGCGGAACTGCAGCTGCTGCTTTCCCGCCTGCACAGCACCTTCGAGGTGGCGCCTGACGCGGAAATCACGCTGGAAGCCAATCCCGACGATCTGGACATGGCCAAACTACAATCGCTCCGCGATGCCGGTATCAACCGGCTCAGCATCGGGATACAGTCGTTCCATGAGGCCGACCTCCAATGGATGAACCGTGCGCATAACAGCCGGCAGGCGCTGGACTGTATCGTCCAGGCGCAACAACTCGGATTTCGCAACATCACGATAGACCTCATCTATGGCGGCCCCACGCTCACCGACGAAGGATGGCGGCAAAATGTGGAGCAGGCCATTGCCCTGGGTGTCCCGCATCTGTCCTGCTACGCGCTCACCGTGGAACCCGGCACCGCGCTGGACCATTTCATCCGTAGGAAGAAAATGGAAGCTACCGATCCGGACAAAGCTGCCCGTCATTTTGAGCAGCTGATGCAATGGCTGGAGGCTGCCGGCTACGAGCATTACGAAATCTCCAATTTCTCGCTGCCCGGCTGGCATTCGCGGCATAACAGCAGCTACTGGCAGGGCAGGTCCTATCTCGGCATCGGCCCTTCCGCTCACTCTTTCAATGGCCACTCGCGCCAGTGGAACGTTGCCAACAACGCTGCATATATCAAACGTATCACCGCTGGAGAAGTACCAGCAGAAATAGAAAGTCTCACCACAGCGATGCAGTTCAATGAATACATTATGACTTCCCTGCGCACTTCCGCTGGCTGTAACCTGGAATGGGTGGCGGAAAAATTCGGCGCAGATCAAAGCCTTCGGCTACAGCGGGAAAGCAAGGCATTGATCGCAAAAGGATGGATGGAATATCAGGGCGAAACACTGCGGCTCACTAAGGCCGGGCGGCTGTTTGCAGACGGCATCGCAGCAGATTTGTTCATTTAAGTCCCCAGGGCTGAAGCCCTGGGTTACACTGTTATTCAGGTATCTAAACTGATCAGCAAATAGTTTTTGGGGAAGAAAAAATTTAGGGATTCAATTATCCGGAAGAACTCCAAATAACTAAATCCCTAAATCAAAAAATCCCTAAATGCTTTTATTACCAGCCCAGTACGTAAGAGAAGATCAGCGGTGCTACGATAGTAGCATCTGATTCCACGATGAACTTAGGCGTATGTATATCCAGTTTGCCCCAGGTGATTTTCTCGTTGGGAACAGCGCCGGAATAGGAACCGTAAGAAGTAGTAGAGTCGGAGATCTGGCAGAAATAGCTCCAGAAAGGAACGTCTGTCCATTCCAGGTCCTGGTACATCATCGGCACCACACAGATCGGGAAGTCACCTGCGATACCACCACCGATCTGGAAGAAGCCAACGCCTTTACCACCGGAGTTTTTACGGTACCAGTCAGACAGGAATATCATGTATTCAATACCGCTCTTCATGGTAGAAGCTTTCAGTTCACCTTTGATGCAGTAAGAAGCGAAGATGTTACCCATGGTGCTATCTTCCCATCCCGGAACGATGATAGGAATATTTTTCTCCGCAGCAGCCAGCATCCAGCTGTTTTTAGGATCGATTTCATAGTTTTCTTTCATGACACCGCTCAGCAGCAGTTTGTACATGAACTCATGCGGGAAATAACGTTCACCGGCATCTTCTGCGTCTTTCCAGATTTTGTGGATATGTTTCTGGATACGGCGGAAAGCCTCTTCTTCAGGAATACAGGTATCGGTAACGCGGTTAAAGCCTTGTTCCAGGAGGTCCCATTCTTCCTGCGGGCTCAGGTCACGGTAGTTAGGCACTCTTTTGTAGTGGGTGTGTGCTACCAGGTTCATGATATCCTCTTCCAGGTTAGCGCCGGTACAGGAGATGATGTCTACTTTGCCCTGACGGATCATTTCAGCGAAAGAAATGCCCAGCTCGGCCGTACTCATAGCACCGGCCAATGTTACCATCATTTTACCGCCTTCCAGTAAATGTGTTTCGTATCCTTTGGCAGCATCCACCAATGCAGCAGCATTAAAGTGGCGGTAATGGTGCTGGATAAATTGAGAAATGGGTCCCTTATTCATGTCATTTAATCATTTATACATTAACAGCCTGGCTCATAAAGCCTTAACAGCTGGCAAAGTTAAGATAATTTTCCAAGGCAAAAGGAGAGGGGGCTATAAAAGAGAAAGGTCCGTGGCGGCGCCCACAGACCTGTTCATTTCAATCAAACGGAAAGCACAACTAAAACTAGGCTTTTTTGAGACGGCTCTGAACGCTGGTGCTACCAGATCCATCTGCTTTTAATACGGTCCAGGTATCTTTTCCTTCGAGGGTGATAAAGTATACAATATTACCGTTGGCAGCATATTCCACGATACAATAGATGCTGTCTTTCGCATATCTTTTATTGATCCTGGAAGTCAGTGCCAATGGGAGTTGTTCAGGCTCCAGGTAGCGGGAAGTGGCCAGCAGGGTGCCTGCATCGTCGAAGAAGGCAGTTACTTTGCTGCTGCGCATGTTGAATTTGGCCGTGAAGGTTTTGTTATCATCGGTATACCATTTCACTTCGCTGGCTCCGGCAAAAGTTTCACTGAAAGAGTGTTCTATTTTGCTATTGACTTTAGTTTCGTACGGATTTGCAAAGAGGGCGCCTGCAGTAAGCAGTAATGCTGCACTCATCAAAAGGATTAATTTTTTCATGGCGGAAAAAATTTAAGAGGTTTTTAAAAGTTTTTTTGTGTTGGTTTTTTGCTTTGATGACTCAAAACTACGACGGGAATGGATGGTTGGTCAAGGCATACTTTACTGGTGGAGGCACTTGATAACTTGGCGTATCCGCTATCGGACGTCCGGCTGGCCGGTGGCGGACAACTGCGCATCTCCCGCAGCCATGGCCTGTTTGTTGGTGCCACCTTGCCAATGTTGCATGGGCGTGTGTTAAGGTTGTGTTAAAGTGGATAAGAAATGTGGTCCAACGTGAAAACCGGTAAGCACTGACTATCAATGGCAAAACGATTGTTACATTTGTCTGGTTAAAACATCAGAAAGGCTTTATTATGAACTATCTGGCACACGCTTACCTTTCCTTTCACCAGCCGGCACTCATCACCGGCAACCTGATCGCGGATTATGTCAAAGGCCGGCAACAGCTGGCACTTTACAGCGCCGACGTGCAACGGGGTATCCGGCTGCACCGGGCTATTGATACTTTTACCGATCAACATGCCGTTACTGGTGAGGCCAAATCCTTTTTCCGTCCGGCATGCGGCCTTTACAGTGGTGTATTTACCGATCTGGTATATGATCATTTTCTGGCGACAGACAGTACCCGTTTCCCGGAAGAGAGCCTGTATGATTTCTCCAAAGAAGTATATGATGTGATTACCCATCAGGAAGAAGCCCTGCCGGCAAGATTTCTGGAGATGTTTGAATACATGCGGCAATACAACTGGCTGTATAATTACCGCGGTAACGATGGCATGGAGCGGGCGTTCCGGGGTATCAGCGCACGGGCCAAAGGATTAGCAAGCAGTCCTGCCGTTATTTTTGCTATCTTCCTTGAACATTACGAGGCATTAAAAGACTGTTATCAGGCCTTTTTCCCGGCACTCCAGACATATGTGGAAAGTTTGTTACAAAACGAAAACCACTAAGGGCCTGTTAAAGACACGGAGGTTACTTTCCCGATTCACTAAAAATTTCTAGGTTTGGGGCCGCAAATTGTTTTAAAAGAAAATAAAGCTCACAGGATGTTTAAAAAAGCCATCATTTTAGCCTTTGCACTCGGAGTATTCACCGCCAACGCAGGAGCTCAGGATAAAAAATTACCACCACTCGATGCCAGCCCCATGGACATGGCCTACTACCCACCCATGTACCCTTATGTGGTAAAAGTGAAGGGAGAACCCGGTACCCTGGTAGCCAGGGTTATCTACAGCCGCCCACAGACAAAAGGCAGAGAGATCTTTGGTAACCTGGAAGAGTATGGAAAAATATGGCGACTGGGCGCCAACGAAGCCACAGAGATAGAATTTTTCAGACCTGTAGTGATCGCTGGTAAAAATGTTCCTAAAGGACGGTACACCATGTATGCCATTCCCACCGAAAAAACATGGACTATTATCATCAACAGGGAAACAGATATCTGGGGCGCTTTCAAATATGATCCACGTAAAGATGTGGTGAGGACAGCCCTCCCGGTAACACCGCTGGAAACACCGTTGGACGCCTTCACCATGGTATTTGAAAAAGGAGATCCCGGTGCTAATCTGATTATCGCCTGGGATAAGGTAAGCGTAAGCCTGCCGATCAGGTGGACAGATGGTGGCGTGAAAAAATAGTACCCTCTACAAGATAAAAATACGATGGCCCAACGATATTGAAATCGTTGGGCCATCGTATTTTATATAACGGGGTACGTTGTTTTAAAAAGGAAAGGGCGGTAAGACTACCGCCCTAAGAATTTTAACCATATCCTATGAAAAACCTGAACGAATGTATATCGAATATCCGTACCCGTTAGGGTTCATTTGGTGAACGATATAAAAATGTTCGTAAGCGTGCTAAATCATTCCATCAACAATTTTTGAAGCGCTAAATTGGACAATAATTGCCGGGTCCGCTAAAATGTTTCCCATCACAAAAGGGAGTATATTTGAAAAACCACCAGAAATTGTTCATTATAAAATATTTAAGACATGAAGCTGGGAACTAAACTCATACACGCAGGTGTAGCGCCCGATCCCTCCACAGGGGCCATTATGACGCCTATCTTTCAAACCTCCACCTATGTACAGACTGCTCCGGGAGAGCATAAGGGGTACGAATATGCCCGCACCCAGAACCCCACCCGTGACGCGCTTCAAAACGCATTGGCTGCCATTGAGAACGGTACCCATGGTATTAATTTCGGCAGTGGCCTGGCCGCTACCGACGCCGTGATGAAATTGCTGTCGCCCGGCGATGAAGTTGTGGCTACCAACGACTTATATGGCGGCACCTACCGCATCTTCACCAAAGTATTTGAGCGTTACGGTATTAAGTTCTCTTTTGTGGGCATGCGTGATGCCGCCGGTGTGGCAGCACACATCACGCCCAAAACCAAAATGATCTGGCTGGAGACGCCCACCAACCCACTGTTGAACATCATTGACATTGCAGCCGTGGCGCAGGTGGCGCAGAAGAACGGCATACTGCTGTGCGTAGACAATACCTTCGCCTCTCCGTACCTGCAAAATCCGCTGGACCTGGGCGCAGACATCGTACTGCACTCCGCCACCAAATACCTGGGCGGGCACAGTGACGTGGTGCATGGCGCCATCATCGTTAAAAACGAAGAACTGGCCAAACAACTGTATTTCATACAAAACAGCTGTGGCGCCGTACCCGGCCCGCAGGATTGTTTTCTGGTGCTCCGTGGCATCAAAACCCTGCACGTACGCATGCAGCGACACTGCGAAAACGGAGAAAAAATCGCTCATTTCCTGCGCAACCACGATAAGGTGGACAAAGTATACTGGCCAGGCTTTACCGACCATCCCAATCACGATATCGCCAAACGTCAGATGCGGGGCTATGGCGGCATGATGTCCTTCACGCTGAAAGACGATAATATAGCAGCCGCCAACCGGGTGTTGAGCCATACACACCTGTTCTCCCTGGCAGAGTCCCTGGGCGGTGTGGAGTCGCTGATCGGGCATCCCGCCAGCATGACGCACGCATCTATCCCCCGTGAAGAGAGAATCAAAAACGGACTGGCCGATTCACTTATTCGCCTGAGTGTGGGCATCGAAGACGTGGACGACCTGATCGCCGATCTGAACCAGGCCATCGGATAACACGCTCATCAATCTGATTTTAATTCTTACCGGTTAAAAATTATCTTTACTAGGTATATCATTTTTACCTGGACCATATCCACAGCCTATTTTATCAGTGCTGACGAAATAAACCACCTGCGCTGCTGCCGGAGGGCAGCCGTTCAGGTGGTTGACGCGTATAGCCAGGCTGCAGATGCTACATGTGACACACTATGAAGATCCAACAACTGAAGGACTTCCTGAATGCGAAAGCGGCATCCTATAATCATCCGGATTTTATTGCAAATGACCCCATTTGCATCCCCCACCGCTTCAGCGAACTTCAGGACATTGAAATTGCCGGCCTCTTTGCCGCGATACTGGCCTGGGGCAACCGTACCAGCATTATCAACAAATGCACGGAACTGATGCGGCATATGGACAACGCGCCCTATGACTACATCCGCAATCATGATCCGCGCGACCGGATGAAGCTGATGACCTTCTGTCACCGCACCTTTAATGGCGTAGACCTCCTCTATTTCGTGGAATTCCTGCAGCATTACTATACCAACATCACTTCCCTTGAATTCGCTTTCAGCGGACATCTCAACCCGGAAGATGAAAACGTGGAAAAAGCCCTTGTCGGCTTCCATAAAATGTTTTTCTCACTCGAACATCCCACCCGTACTGAAAAACACATCTCTTCACCCGCCAAACATTCTGCATGCAAACGATTGAACATGTATTTACGCTGGATGGTGCGAAAAGATGAAAATGGCGTGGATTTTGGGCTGTGGCAACATATTTCACCATCACAACTGATATGCCCGATGGATGTTCACGTAAGCCGCGTGGCGACCAGGCTGGGGCTGATATCAGACGCGAAGTCTGACTGGAAAACAGCCGTGGCGCTTACCCACGAGCTCAAAAAACTGGACCCGGAAGACCCGGCCAAATACGACTTCGCCCTGTTTGGATTAGGTGTGATCGAAAAGTATGTTTGATTAAAATAAATTACGGTAATGAAAAAATTATTGGGCGCCATTGCAACCTTGCTGACATTGTCCTTTACCACTCAGGCTCAGGACTATATGTCTATTAACTACAACTTCAACAAGGGAGAACAGTTTGAACTGGAACAGAAGAGCCGTACGGAAACCTACACCACTATCAATGAGGCCCAGCAACGGGTGACCCGCGACTACAACAATATCATCACCATCGATGTCACCGATGTAATACCCGGCAAAGCGATACTCACATTCCGCTATAAAGAGCTGCGATTCAATTTCAACGCCAAAAACCAAAACATCTTTGTGGACGCCAAAGTGAACAAAGCGGAAGAACCTTTTCAGGCCGGCCTGAAAAAGCTGATCGACCAACCGTTTACCGTGGAACTGCAAAGCACTGGTGTGATCACAAAGATTGACGGCCTCGATAACCTGCTCAGCAACGCGGAAGCGGCCTTCAGCTCACTGAAAAAAGATGAACAGGAAGCTTATAAAAAACTGATGAAAGACCAGTTTGGCACCGACGCTTTCCGCGCCTGGCTGGAACAGCTGCTCATCATGTATCCGGCACACGGCATCAAAACCGGCACCCAATGGGAAGAAAGTGTGCCCCTCCGTGGTGGCCTTATCGGCAGAATAGATCTTTACTGGAACCTTCAGACATGGGATTCCCAGACCGCTAAGATCGGTGGCACTTCCAAAATAAATACGGATAAGGTGCAGACCCTGACCCTTGACGACGATATCAAGGCGACTGCCGAGATCAGCGGCACTACTTCATCCAACTACCTGGTCATGCGCAACAGCGGCATGCCCAGCATCTGTGTGCAGAATACCGAAATGAATGGTAACTACACCTACAAAGTGAACAAAGCCAAAGGCATTAAGCACGACCTGAAAGTGCCGGTGAAAGTGATCACTAACGCCTCCTACAAAATAAAACAGATGAAATAATGAACAGCTTTCCTGCACCATACCTTCAGGAGACAGCCACCTGGGCACAACAGACCTTTGAGGTGAGCGTGCCTCCGGGCAATATCAGCTACAACCAACTGGAGGAAATACTGGGCAGGAGACTGGAATATCTGATCAGCAACGATTTACAGCAGTTCATCTTTCTTCTCTATCGTATAGACGTGGCGGAGAAAAAAGTAAAACAGATACTCGCCTATGCGGCCCAGCAGGGCACTGACCCTTACCGGCCGATTGCGGCCCTGATCATAGAAAGGCAGTTGCAGAAAATAGCTTCCCGGGAAGCTTTCCGGCAGGATAACCTGCCGGACGATGAAGAAAGATGGTAAAGCATTTTGGGATTTTGAAATTTTGATATTTAGACATTTAAGGCTAGTCTGGTTAAGTCCAATAAGATCAGTCTGGTCCAATAAAAAAGCAGCGGCATTGCAAAAACCGCTGCTTTTTTATTGGACCAGATCAGACTAGCCTTAAATGTCTAAATATCAAAATTTCAAAATACCAAAATCAGAACATCAGCTCTTTTACTTTCTCTTTGTCTTCCTTCTCCTTGTCCAGGTCGAAGAAAGTACCGAATACCCGGTCCCAGAATGCAGAGCTTACACCAAAACCCCTTTCCTCGCTTTTGTAGTGATGCAGGTGGTGATTACGCCACAGCGGCTTCATAAACCTAAAAGGAGGGTTCCAGGCATGGATAGCATAGTGCATACTGCCATAAATGAGATACCCCAGCAGGAAACCCGGGAAGAACATAAAGGTGTACTGCCGCAGGAAAATGTACTGGCTGCCAAAGATCGCTGAAGCCAGGATCAGGCTCGGTACCGGCGGCATGAACAAACGCTGCTTGTCTCTCGGATATTCGTGGTGGTTACCGTGCATCACGTAAATAAAACGTTGCACACGAGGGCTCTCACTGGCAAAGTGAAAGATAAAGCGGTGCATGATATACTCGAAGAACGACCAGAATAACATCGCGCCAACGAATATCAGCCCCACCGTCCCTACTTCAAAACCTAATGTGTCATGGCTATAATAAAGCATATAGCCAATGATGGGCAAATACATTCCCCAGATCACCAGGGGATGCGTTTTGGTGAGCATCTCGAGGTACTGGCTTTCAAATAATCTTGCCTGTCCTTTGTTCTTAATCTTTTCAAATTTCATGAATCCCAATTTTAACGCGCAACAGTTACGGGAAAATGAATAAAACCCCTCTTATTTTACCCCGGCAGGTAGCTAAGCCCCGTCTGCCGATTTTCAGGCACAAAAATACAACCTTCACCTTAATTGGGATATTTTTAATCCTCATTTATCCATCAAATATTTATAACAATTGCTGTTCGCTACTGTTTGTAATGGATACGAAACTCCTTCAAATCCGGCTGGTAGGCCCGTTTCCGTTGTAGTTCATATTGATAAAGAATATTCCCCGCATCCCGGAAAAACGGATACCCTTCTTCCTCATATTCATATTTATCGTCATTTAAAATACCGTCACGGTTCACATACACCGTTCCGGTGAGCATAAACTCCACATGATGCTCAAAATCAACGATATAAGCCACATCCGTAAGGAAACCATATGACCAGCCCGTTTTATTGAACACCCGCATGGTAGATGGGATATGATGCCCTGCCCCCTTAAAAAGGAAAAACTTCGTATAGCTGTCGAAGTACGCTGTGGTATCATAAACCGGGTCCGTACTTTCGGAAGGGTACTCCGACATATACCGGTACAAGAACCGATAATCCTGCGGAGCAATCCGGAAACGCTGCGACACCGGCACCGACTGCGGGAAGATCACCGATTGCAACATTTGCTGCAGGTCCTGCAACGGCAGATTATTATGCCTGGTAAAATCCATCGGCTCAGATACCAGATGATCATTTTTATCCATATACCCTGCACCTATCCGGATGTTTCTGCTGTAATCATATTGCAGTCTGCTCACCGCAGGCGCCTGCTGATACAGGGTTTTACCGTTTTTTACAAACCGGATAGCATTGGTGTGCCTGTTTTCTTCTTCAGACAAAGGCATAAATCGTCGTACAATACGAACATCTTTATACCCCTTTTTCCATAGCCGCTCATGGATAGACTGCTGACCCACAAATTCATACAAACGGTTATAAGCATCGTTGTCGCTGATCAGGAATATCCGTTTGATATAATGATTGATGGACGGGAGCCCGCTTTTTGCCGTACTGTCGGTATGCACAGTTAGCTGTCCGCTTCCGCTGCTATCGGTGAGCATGGTGGTGTTGCCGTCCAGTCCGGGTACTTTCAGCTCCCGCATCTTTTCCAATGCCAGCAAGGCAATAGGCAACTTCACGGTGCTGGCCGGGTTAAAATACTGGTCCGCGTCCACGTTGAGGTAATAATGCCTGAAATGTGGCTGGTTATTGGCATCCCGGTCAATCTGTGTGTAAATCAACTGATACCGGAACGAGTCCGGATGTTGCAGCATATGCCGTAACAGCGGCGTAGCCTCGCGGTTGAACATGTTTTTGAGGAGCGTATCTGTACGGGGCTGTGCCTGCGCGAGGGACAGGCAGCCGCAAAGCAGCAACAACAAGCAGTGACGGATCATAGCGCAGCAATAGTGGTTCTGGTTGCCAAAATATAAAATTATCAGCTGGCGCCTAAGCGCTTCCTGATGTTTTCGTTAAAATTAGTCGGGGTAAGCCCGAAATGGGTATGAAGCGACTGCTCCAGTCCGGCGTCATTATTCTCTGCCTTCAACACTTCCAATGCCTTCGGGAATCCCTGCCGGCGTATCACGTCCTGTAACAACAAAGCATTGATGGTGAACTTCAGGCTGATATCCCCTACGCTGACATTATTTTTAAAAACCCGGTATAAATCCTCCCCGGGATGATCAGCGGCATATTTTTTCAACAGACCCAGACAGGTTGTATACGACTCGCCCCAGCCACCATCGGCATAATACGCCAATCCTTCTTCCATAGCGCGGTTGATTGGCCGGGGGAGAAACTTGTCGCAATAGAAATGAATGAGATCATGTCCATACCAGGGACTACCGACCCCGCTCATGAAAATATCGTTGTCCTTATCTGAATCGCCGCGTCGCATATAACTGGCGTTCGCATCATAGTCTACGCCCTTTACCCGCAGCAGCTCCTGCGCATCGCTGCAATGGTAGTAATGCAGCTTTACCGGCTTTGCGCCAAACCAGCCCGCCACTTCAGTATTAAAGTGATCAAACCGCCGCGCAGCGGCCATGTCCAGCGTATAGGGGTACAGGTAGTGAATATTACCTACCCATTGTTGTTTCCAGTCTTTGATCACATAATCGCGGGCGGGATAAAAAACAAACCGGTCTTTCCGGTCTCTCGCGATGATGCTGTAAATCATACGCACCACCGGCTGGCCGTCAGCCAATCCCACAAACCCCAGTTTAATCAGGTATTCCCCTTCCGGTTTGAGTTTGATCACATTCTGCAGTTGTGCTTTGTAGAAGCTGGTATCATTACGTTTGGCACTGTTCTCCACTTTTACAATTTCTTCAAACCCCATCCTGTAGCCCCGCAGGTAAGCAGTATCAATGTAAACAGATGGCTGGCCGGGATGGTCTTTATCCTTCAGAAACCCATCCAGACTTATCAGGAGCCTTGCTTTCAGGAGACTGTCTGCCGGTAATTTGGCTAACGGGGAGATGGTGTACCGTGAAGGTGACTGCGCCACAGTTGCCAGTGGCAGGACAAACAGCAGGCAGAGGGGCCATAAAAGGGATTTCATAACAGGTATTTATCTTCCTAATTTATACAAAAAAACCGCAGGAGCATCCTTATATTTGGTCAATCATACAACCAGAACAATTACAAATCATGAAACTTGTAAGTTATTTAAGAGAGGAAACAGACCAACTGGCTATCCTTGTCAATGGGAAGTTATACAATACCCAGGAACTGCATCCGGACCTCCCCAACAACATGGGTATGTTTCTGATGATGTGGGAAGATGTGATCGATATTGCCCGGCAGGCCGATAGCACCCTGAAAGCAGGCAAACATCCGGGTACCGCGCATGGTATCCCCGTGGAGAGTGTACAACTGTTGTCGCCCGTACCATTCCCCACTTCCTGCCGTGATGGATATGCTTTCCGTCAGCACGTAGCTGCTGCACGCAGAAACCGCAAAGTGGAGATGATCCCTGAGTTTGATCAGTATCCCATCTTCTACTTCACCAATCACAATGCCATCCAGGGCCCCGGCGATATTCTCTGTATGCCCGATCATTTCGACAAACTGGACTTCGAACTGGAGGCAGCCATCGTTATCTGTAAAGCTGGCCGCAATATTACCGCAGCGGAAGCAGATGATTATATCGGCGGTTTTATGATCATGAATGACATGAGCGCCCGTACCTTGCAGATGGAAGAAATGAAACTCAACCTCGGACCCGCCAAGGGCAAGGATTTCAGTACGGTAATTGGCCCCATGCTGGTTACTCCCGATGAACTGGAAGCATTCCTGGTCCCTGCCAAACCAGGACATACCGGCAATAATTACAATCTGAAGATGACCTGCAAAGTGAACGGCATACAAGTAAGTGAAGGCAACATGGGCGATATGGACTGGACCTTTGCTGAAATTGTTGAACGTTGCGCTTATGGTGTCAACATCATGCCCGGCGATGTAATCGGCAGCGGTACAGTAGGAACCGGTTGTTTCCTGGAACTGAACGGCACCGGCAAACTCAATGACCCTCACTACACCGAACAGTGGCTGCAACCCGGCGATGTGGTAGAGATGGACATCGACGGACTCGGTACCCTTACCAATACCATCGTTAAAGAGGATACTGACTTCTCCATACTGGCACTCAAGAAAAACGTATAGGCATGAAGGTAGTTCCGTCTGAAATTAAAACCAGCGAACTGCAGGCCTATCTGCAGGGAGCCATAGCCCCACGCCCGATCTGCTTTGCCAGTACCATAAATGCTGAAGGCTCACCCAATTTATCGCCCTTCAGTTTTTTCAATTTGTTCGGCACCAATCCGCCTACGCTGATATTTTCACCGTCACGGCGCGTGCGTGACAACACCACCAAACACACGCTGGAAAATGTATACGCCACCCGGGAAGTAGTGATCAATGTGGTCACCTACGGTATGGTGCAACAAACATCGCTCGCCAGTTGCGAATATCCCGAAGGGGTGGATGAATTTGTGAAAGCAGGTTTTACACCGCTGCCTTCAGAAAAAGTAAAACCACTTCGCGTAAAAGAAAGTCCCGTGCAACTGGAATGTGTGGTAAAGCAGATCATTGAAACCGGCAACCAGGGCGGTGCCGGCAACCTCGTTATCTGCGAGCCCATCCTGATCCATATCAACGATGAGATATTCGATGCGAAAGGTAAAATAGATCCGCAAAAGATCGACCTGGTAGCACGCATGGGCGGCGACTATTACTGCCGCGCCTCCGGCAATGCCGTATTTGAAGTCCCCAAACCTAACACACAACTGGGCATTGGCGTAGATGCGTTACCGTTAGGCATACGCAACAGCACCATTCTCAGCGGCAACGACCTCGGCAAACTGGGCAATGTACATGAAATGCCTTTTGTGGACCCGACTTTTGATGATCATCACCTGAAGAATATCATCCAGTACTACAGCCTCACACCGGATGAAATGGAGCGTGAACTGCATCACTACGCCAAACAACTGTTGGAAGCCAACAAAGTAGGAGAGGCCTGGCAGGTATTACTGAGCGCTTAGTTCACGCAAAGGCGCAAAGCAGCAAAGACGCAAAGGTTTTTTAAGATTAATAAGAAAGCAAAGGAGCGAAGATCAAATTTGATCTTCGCTCCTTTGCTTTCTTTGTTTGCTTATATAATTTCTTTGCGTCTTTGCTGCTTTGCGCCTTTGCGTGAACTAAGCGAGCCTGCGAGCGCTACAGGATATTTCCGAATACTTTCTTCAGCAGGTCAGTCGTTCTGGCGGCAGGATTAGCACGAATGGCAGCTTCTTCTTTGCCGATCTGGTCAAACAGGGCATTAACAGCCATAGTGGTCACGTAGTCCTGCAGATTAGGGTTCGCTTTATTGAACGTGGTCGGCAGTTTGTTGTAGGTGTTCACTATGTCTGTGTAGTAGCGTGTAGCGCTGGTGCTGTCCAGAGATTTCTTCACTACAGGATTGAAAGCAGCTTTCAGCTGATCTGTAGTTTTGCTTTTGAAAAATTCTGTTGCAGAGTTGTTGCCACCTTTCACAAGGTTGAGTGCGTCGGTGAGCGTCATTTGTTTGATCGCATTCACAAAGATGGGAGCCGCATATCCCACTGCTTTTTCAGCAGAGCGGTTGATTTGCAGGATCGCCTGGTCTACCTGTGGCCCAAGGCCTACAGCGCGCAGCGTGTTGCCTATTTTCACCGCATCAGGAGGCAATAACAGTTTATACAGGTCATTACCAAAGAAACCATCCGTTTTATTGAGATTGGCAATACCATTAGCAACACCTTTTGCCAGTGCTTCCTTGATAGCAGAACCAGCTTCTGATTCAGTGAAACTACCTCCTGTGTTGGAAGCAGGAGTTGTAGTAGTGGTGGAGTTGGTTTTTCCAAGCTTTTTCAGTTTGTTCAGTAATTGTGCCTGGCTGGCGTGCATGCAGCCAACGCCCAGGAGTACCAACAGTGTTTTTTTCAGCATAATGTTGTGATGATGATGTATTAATGTTTCAAATATATAACTTTATTCGTGTATCGCTAATAGCGGGATATGTGTCTGGTAGGCCAGTTTAGCGGTGTTACTACGTTTGAAAATCCGTTCAAACAAGCCATGTTTTTTAGGGATCGTCAGAATCATGTCGGCGTGTATGTTTTCCGCAAACTCAGTGATTCCCTGCACTACATCCGGATTGTCTATAAAATGGTACTGCGGCTGATAATCTTCCAGCAGGGTATCCAGCATCAGCGTTTCAAAAGGCGTATCCGTGGAGAAGTGCCTGCTTTCGTGGTCGATATTGATCACGTGTAATTCTGCATGGAATGCAGCCAGCAGCTTCTTCAGCGGTGCGATCGGCGTTGTGTCGGCCACCTGGCGCAGGTCACAGGCGAACACAATTTTCGCGATGCCTTTGAAGGATGCCTTACCCGGAACAATGAGCACCGGACACGTGGTATGTTTTACCACATCGATGGTATTGGACCCCACCAGTATCTCTTCCACTTTACTGCCGCCGGTGATGCCCATTACGATCAGTGTGGCCTCTTCCTGTTTTACCACATCGTCGATGGTGGCTGCGAGCAGCGTATTATCTGCCCGGGTCACAATGCTGACGCCTTCTGCTGCGAGGGGCAAAAGCTCTTTCTGCATCTTATCCAGTCCTTCCTGTGAAGCAATCCGCAGGTCATCAGGATTGACCATGGGAATAGACGTAGGCACATCGGGAATGGGGACAATCAACTCATAGGCATGATAAAGCACGATACGGTCAACTTTTAGCTGTGCGGCCATTGATAGTGCATAAGTAGCTGCATTATAGGCGGTATCAGAAAAATCAGTGGGTACAAGTATAGTTTTCATATGACTAATTTTAAGATACAGAAAGCATTACTTAAAGTTAACTATGTGACACGGCATCTGAGCACTTCTGAAAAGGGTATAGAAAATTTAATGCCGGAAATTTTTTCACGCAAAGAGGCATAAGATTATAGCGGGTGGTAAGCCCGCAAAGCATCGAAGATCATGTCATGTTTCTCCCTTTTATATAAAAAAAAGACCACATTTTGTTGATCATATTATTATGAATTAATATAAACAACAGAATGTGGTCTTATTTATCTCTTGGCGAGCTTACCACCCGCTATAATCTTATGCCTCTTTGCGTGCCTCCGGCTTCATTTGCGGGAAGAACAGCACGTCCTGAATGGAAGGCTGGTTAGTCATCAGCATCGTCAGGCGGTCGATACCGATACCGATGCCGGAAGTAGGCGGCATGCCGTATTCCAGGGCACGGAGAAAATCGTAGTCGATATACATGGCTTCATCGTCGCCACGTTCCATCAGTTTCACCTGATCTTCGAAACGTTCACGCTGGTCGATAGGATCGTTCAGCTCACTGTAAGCGTTGGCGATTTCTTTACCGTTGACAATCAGCTCAAAACGTTCTACCAGTCCTTCTTTGCTGCGGTGTTTTTTGGTCAGCGGGCTCATTTCTACCGGATAATCGGTAATAAAAGTTGGCTGCACGTAATGGCCTTCGCATTTTTCACCGAAGATCTCATCGATCAGTTTGGCTTTACCGAATTTAGCGTCTACGTGGATGCCCAGTTGTTTGCACACCTCGCGGAGCTGTGCTTCGTCCATACCGGAGATATCGAAGCCGGTATGTTCTTTAATGGCTTCATACATCGGTACCCGGCGGAAAGGCGCTTTGAAGTCGATGGTTTTCTCTCCTACCGGTACTTCGGTGGTACCATGGAGGGCCACCGCTACTTTTTCGAGCAGGGTTTCGGTGGTACGCATCATCCACTCATAGTCCTTATAGGCAGCGTACATTTCCATCACGGTAAACTCCGGATTGTGGGTACGGTCCATACCTTCGTTACGGAAGTCTTTCGCGAATTCATACACCCCTTCGAAACCACCTACAATGAGGCGTTTCAGGTACAATTCGTTCGCGATGCGGAGATATAAAGGAATATCCAGCGCATTGTGGTGCGTAACGAACGGACGGGCGGTAGCGCCACCGGGAATAGGCTGGAGGATAGGTGTTTCCACTTCCAGGTAGCCCAGGTTATTATAAAAATCGCGGATGGTCTGGAGGATTTTGGTGCGTTTTACAAACACTTCTTTCACTTCCGGGTTGATCACCAGGTCTACATACCGCTGACGGTACTTAAATTCCGGATCGGTCACCTCGTCAAATACTTGTCCTTCCACGGATTTTACGATCGGGAGGGGGCGCAGGGCTTTGGACAACATGGTCACTTCCCTGGCGTGAACAGAGGTAGCGCCGGTTTTGGTTACAAAAGCATATCCTTTCACACCGATGATGTCGCCGATGTCCATCAGTTTCTTGAAAACAACGTCGTATGCGGTCTTGTCTTCACCGGGACAGATATCGTCGCGGCGTACGTACAGCTGGATACGGCCTGCCTTATCCTGGAGTTCCACGAAAGCTGCCTTACCCATATCACGGATAAACATAATACGGCCTGCCAGGCATACGTCCTGGAATTGCTCCTTAGTGGCTTCCGAATAGTTATTTTTTATGTTAACGGAAGTATCATTGACCGGGTATTCCGCCGCAGGGTAGGGGTCTATCCCCAGTTTTTGCAGCTCCTGTAATTTTTCCCGGCGTATAATCTCTTGCTCAGATAATTGTGTCATGTGATTATTTGTAAATGCCAAATGGAGTGCAAAAATAACTGATTATAGGGAAAATCTTACGGAAAAGGGCTGTAAGACTACAGCCCTCTTATTTTTTGACCATATCCTATGAAAACCGGCTTAAAGGTAGCCTCTTCCACTGCTATAAACAGCGGGAGTTGGGGAATGCCATCAACTATTGCGTAAATGGCGCCTGTTGGTGGATAACTGGCAGTTACCAGCGGCCGCTTATGGATTTTGTGAGGGGTATTTTTGAGTTATGCTTATTTTCGCCCGCCAACAACAACAAAAATCAACATCGTATTATGAGAAGCTTATCATGGTTTACACCCGCCTGCCTGGGCAGTGCTACCCTGTTGCTTGCCGCTATGCCACGTTTACAGGCGCAGGAAAAGCAGGATGTTACCTTTGAACAGGCCTTCAGAGGCCAGGCCACGGATATTATGCAGCCCTTACCTGTCCTCAAAGGCTGGGCTGATGCAGACCACTACCTGGAAATGCGCCGCGACGCTGCTTCCGGCCGCATGCAAGCCATGAAAGTGGATGCCCGCACCGGAAAAGCAGAAATATATACCGCTCCGGTAGATGGTCCCAGCGTGGAAATACGCGACCACGACGTCTTCTACAAAGGACTTGATGGTAACAGCATCCGCCTGACCAATGACACGCTCGAGGAGAAAAACCCGACCCTCTCGCCGGACGGACGTTATGTAGCTTTCACCCGCAACAATGACCTGTTTAGCGTTGAAATTGCCTCTAAAAAGGAAACACGCTATACCCACGATGGAACCGATGTGATCTACAATGGCTGGTCTTCCTGGGTGTATTACGAAGAAATTCTCGGTCGCCCCACCCGCTACCGCGCCTTCTGGTGGAGCCCCGACAGTAAACAGATCGCCTATATGCACTTTGACGATACCAAGGTGCCTGTATTCCCTATCTACAGCGAAAGAGGACAGCATGGCTATCTCGAAAACACCCGCTATCCCAAAGCCGGCGATCCTAATCCCACGGTAAAAGTAGGCGTGGTGCCCGTAGAAGGCGGCCATACCATCTGGGCCGACTTCAACGAAAAAGACGACCAGTACTTCGGCATGCCTTTCTGGACGGCCGACAGCAAACAACTCTGGATGCAATGGATGCCCCGTAGCCAGGACAACCTGAAGATATATAGCATTGACCCGAAAACCGGCGCCAAGAAAGAAATCTACAGTGAAAACCAGAAAACATGGGTGGACTGGTTCGACGCTGTTCCCTTCCTGCAAAACAACCAGGGCTTTCTGCTGCAAAGCGACAAAACAGGCTGGTCTCATCTGTATCTCTACAATATGGACGGTTCTTTGAAAAAACAGCTGACCAGCGGTAACTGGACCGTAAAAGACGTGGTGTGCACCGACGAAAAAAATCAGCTGATTTACTTTACCGCCCGCAAAGAAGCTTCTACCCGTTTCGATCTGTATAAAGTAAGCATGAAAACCGGTGCCATTACCCGGTTGACTTTCGGTAACTACAACCATATCATCAACATCGCTCCCGGTGGCAAATACTTCATTACCACCTATTCCAATCTGCAAACCCCCGACAGGATGGCCCTGCTGGACAATAACGGAAAAGTGGTCCGGGAGCTGGGCAATAGCAAAGGCAGCAAATTTGACCAGTACAACCTGTTCAAAACGGAGCTGACGACCTACAAAACCCGCGATGGGCTGGTATTACCCCTGACTATCACGCTGCCGGTACACCTGCAGCCAGGCAAAAAATACCCTGTCCTGATCAGCATCTACGGCGGACCGAATGCAGGCACCGTGTATGATACCTGGAAATTCAGCCCTGCTTCCCAGTGGTGGTCACAGGAAGGTGTTATTCAGGTAGCCATTGACAACCGCAGCAGCGGCCAGCTGGGCAAAACAGGAATGAACTATATCCACCGTCAGCTGGGCAAGTATGAAATTGAAGATTATATGGATGCAGCCATGTGGCTGCGCTCCCAGCCCTGGGCCGATCCTTCCAAAATATGCATGACCGGTGGCAGCTTTGGCGGCTATATGACCGATATGGCCCTCACCTACGGTTCCGACGTATTTACCCATGGAATGGCCAACTATGCGGTAACCGACTGGCAGCTGTATGACAGCCACTATACCGAGCGTTATATGGATACCCCGGCAGAAAATCCGGAAGGCTACAAAATTACTTCCGTGATGAACTATGCCAACCGTTATAAAGGGCTGCTTCGCATGGCACACGGCACTATGGACGACAACGTGCATATGCAAAATGTTATTCAGCTGGTAGACAAGCTGCAAAGCCTGAACAAACATTTTGAGTTTATGCTGTATCCCGGCGAACGCCACGGATGGAGAGGGCCTAATGCATTGCATGCTTCTACCGAGACAGCACGGTTCATTTATACCCACCTGCTGGATAAACCTTTCCCTGCCAGATTCAATACCAAATAGCCGCTACGGTTATCTATAAACGAGGTCCCGGAAAAATATCCTGATGATATTCCTTTCCGGGACCTCATTTTTTTTGCCATAAAAAGGTGTGTAAATTAACGCACAACAAGGTAAGATTGCGTCTTCACAGGCGATAAGGATAAACAGGACCAAAGTAAATAGGACCAAAAAATCGTAAGGGTTAAGTATAATGATTTGATTATCAGGTAAAGGGAGCAAGTATAAGGGAGTATCACAGGTTTTTAGGAGAAAGAAACAGGGCTGCAAGACTACAGCCCCGAAAAATTTTAACCATATCTTTATTGAAAAACCTATCCCAAAGGTGGGCGTTTTTTGGATTAGATGTTACTCCATTTTTGTGAACGATGTATTTTTTTCGGGGAACGTCGCAAAAAAGACGGTGAACGCATATCGCAGTTAAACGCGTGCTATTTAATTATAATGTATCTAATTTTGATATATACATTTGATTACCATTCACTTATATTGGAAATGTATCTTGTTTATCATCCAAACCCCGCGGTTGGCTGCAAGCAGGCCGCAGGGCAAACGCATTAAAAAGGCAGGTAAACGTAAAATGATGAGCGGAAAGCAGGGAGATATATGCATTACGCCGGCGGAGCTGCTGTTGTTAACGGGAAAATCCAAACAGTTTAAAGCTCGCATTATGGAGTGCCTTTCAAAGAAAAAACAATCCCGGGAAAGGTATTACCAAAAATTATAAAATGTGTATTTTATTATAAATCACTGGAAATATGAGGCAGGGGCCAATAAAAAAAGGGTGGTAAGAATACCGCCCTTGTAATAATTTTAACCATATCCTATGAAAAACCTAAAACAAAGATATACTGTGGATTTTAGTCCCAGGCTTCCATTTCCGTGAACGCTTTAATATTGTTCGTGAAAAGAGGATAATGGTAAATATGTTATTATATTAAATAATTTGCAATATTATAAATATATAGAATTACTAATTATAAATATGTATATAACATTAATCTTCAATAATTAATAAAGATTTAATGCAAATCAATTCGATTTTTTTATTGGTTTGAGTGATGCCAGCCTGATAACTTTACGCGTTCACCACTTAAAAAGGCACGTTGACGGACGGTATCCGTACGTTGGGCTCAGGCTATCCGCTGACCATTCGGGACGGACTTGCCTGGTTGCAGGAGGGTTACTTCCTTATCGTCCCCTACGACGCCTAACACCAGGCACTCAGAAATAAAATTAGCGATCTGTTTAGGTGGAAAATTTACTACAGCAATGATTTGTTTGCCAATCAGCTCCTCTTTCTGGTACAGCCGGGTAATCTGTGCAGAGGACTTTTTCATGCCGATTTCCGGGCCAAAATCTATCAACAACTGATAAGCGGGGTTACGTGCTTTGGGAAAGTCATTCGCTTCTATAATAGTTCCCGTTCTCATTTCTATTTTCTCAAAGTCCTGCCAGTTGATCCATTCCATTTGCCTCGTTTTATCTAAAAATAACGGACTGAAGGCAAAAAAGCAAAAGTCGGCGGCAGTTTGTGAGGAGCGGTCGCACAACGTGTTGAAATGTACCCACAAAAGGGCATTCTGGCATAGTTATTGTTTTTAATATTACCAAATTTTAGGTTAAAAAATAGGTTAAAGCGAAAGAACCCCACCTGCAGAGGTGGGGTTCTTTCGTTATATACGTTCCGGAAGCGGGCTATTGCATTGACAGGCTGTCCTGTACGGTGATAGGTCCGCTCACATTAATAATCTTTCTGTCTGTAAAATCTTCGTTGGCAATCAGTCCCCAACCATGGAGAGAATCGGTAGGGGTTTTAATAAACACTTCCTTGGTGGAATAAAATACCTTTTTCTTCGGGTCCCAGTTCAGCTCATCGGTGTTAAGACGGTCGCCTTTTTTATTCACCACCACTACATTTTTGGTCAGGAAAATAGCGCCTTCATCTTCCATATACCGGCCGGTATCGGCAGTGAGCGTGCTTTCTACCCCGAGGGTGTCATTGAACATCAGCACCTTCAGGCCCTGCTTGAATTTCACGTAGGACGGCTTGTCCAGGCTTCTTTCCATGGCAGGAGCCATCAGCTTTGCATTTACCTTGCCGTTCTGGCTGAAGATGGCCTCGATATTTGTGCCGTTTTCGACTGCGGCTTTTTTGGAATCAAATTCCATGACTGCCTGGATATCATTTTCGCAGGCAACCGCTGTCAGCGCGATACACAGATATATGAGTCTTTTCCCGATCATACGGTCAGGCTTAATCGTATTTCTTCTTGATAAACCATCTGTCGCTCAGCGTAAAGCCCAGAGACAACCGGTAGATATTTTCCTTGAGGGCAGTATTGTTGCTACCACGGTGAGCCACATCAAAAGCGACATTAACCATGGTATATTGGTTGGAGTAAGGCATACGGCGAACCGGTAATCCGGCGCCTACGGTAAAGCCCATGATATTCATGTCCTGACCACCCAGTTTCAGGTAATCGAGGCCATAATAAGCACCGAGGCGGTAAGCTACGCGGTTCCAGTAGCCGCTGAGCGCTGTGGCGTTAGGAACGAACTGGCCACCGATAGCCAGTTTCCAGGAATTCTGGAGGGAATCCGCCTGCTCATACTTTCTGAAGTTGCTCCACTGGGTAGTATTGAAGTCCATACCGATCTGCCATTTATCCAGTTTGCGCAGAATAAAACCAGCGCCAAAGTCCTGTGGGTACACCACGGTACCTTTAGGGCCTTTCTCGGATTTTACAGAGTCGAGGGTAGTGAAGTCGTTGTTGGCAGCATTGTAGATAAGGCTTTCGCTCAGGTTTTCCTGACGTACGGACATATCCTGTTTCAGGCTTCCGGAAGCGCCCAGTGTCAGGTCCATATCTTTATTCAGTTTGGCCTTGTACTGTACACCTACTTTATAAAAGAAGCTGCTATAGCTGATGCGTGTCATATGCCTGGAAGCGTTGATATCGGCAACAGGATAAATTACGCGGGTATTGTTTTCAATATTTCCGAACAGATAACCCAGGTTCACACCGATGCTGAAGTTACCGATGCCAACGCCGGTACCGGCATACAGCTGATATAAACCACCACTGCCCTGGTAACGATGTGCTACAGGCAGTTTCAGGGTATCATAAAAAATCTGGTCTTTAGACTCCTGAATGTTGTAAGACACTCTGGTCACCGGGCGAAGGCCCAGGTTCAGGCCCCATTTCTTACGGATGGGAATACCCACCTGCAAATAAGACAGGGTACCAAAGCCAGAGCTAAAGCTCGCGTTTTTGTCGGAGATAGACCGCGCGCCGGCTTCCACACCAATGTCGAAAGTTGTGAGCAGCAGGTTGGAATAGCTGGCCGGATTGATAAAGTTAACAGATGTAGGATCTCCGTACGCCTGAGATACGCCACCCATACCACGGTTGACCGTATTCTGGTTGTTATTCAGATCGCCTAAACCGTAGCGCGAGTAGGGTGAATTATCCTGTGCTGTAGCATTATTTGCCACCAGGAAAAATCCAACCAGGAAGCAAAGAATACTGACTTTTGTCCAATGCATTTCGTATCAGAATTGAGTTTAAACCCTTGTCCAGTGAAAATTATGGGTCTGCAAATATCTACTTTTTAAGGCGGGAAGCAAAAAAAACCAAAATCAGCCCTGTTAAAAGCGCGTTAAAGTTGAGCATCCCGAACGCTGAAAGCCTTGACAGGCCATCATCTCCCATCAAAAATATATTTTTTTACCAATATCTTCCGGCGTTTTTTGATGGTAAAAAAGTTTACAGGTCACCGGCCGACAGATTCCTGAAATGGCCATTGAGCTTTACCCGCTCTTTCAACCGCTCCATTTCCGCCATCATGGGAATTACCTTGTGGAGGTGGCGTTTAAGGTATTCCAGTCGCTGTACCTCATAAAAAAGATGTAACAGTTCATATTCCTCGGTCAGCGACAGGCCTGCATGATGGGCCAGATCATAGGCAGTAAGGCGAACGTCATCTTTATGGAAACTTTTATGTACCTGAAGGATAGCGTGCAATTCCCGGATACCGTGCAATACCTCATTCAACAGGCGGGAATTGCTGTTGACATGATTCTCGGGGTAATTGACGATAGCACCGGCATATAATTTATGAGGAATGTCGCCTATATGTTCAAGCGTCCTGAACACGCTGGTACCACGGGTGATCAGGTCCATCTCCCCGTTATCATATAATTTCTGCACTTTTTCAATCTTCACCAGCGTTCCATATTCCATTATTTTCCTGTCAATGACCGCGGGGATGCCAAATGGTTTGTTTTCTGCCACGCATTCCCGCGCCAGTTGTTTATACCGGGGCTCAAATACGTGGAGATTCAGCTGTTCTCCCGGATACACCACAATGCCAAGGGGAAATATGGAAATAAAATTTGTCATCTTACGGCTCAGAGTTTAAGCTAAAGGTAAAAAAAACGGCCCGCATAACGGGCGCAGAATCTGCTTATTAGCACTCATACGATGTATATATTAAATAAAAGGGATACCTTTATAAACAACATTATTATTCATTCCCGACATAACAGGGTATCCGGCAATACCTGATCAACTAAAGACTTTGGACATGTACCAGCAATATATGGATGGACTTTTGCGTGGAGAGATAAAAGCACTGGCCCGTTGTATTTCTCTGGTGGAAAACGAAGCTCCCGGCTATGAAGCGCTGCTGGAGCAACTGCCGGACAACAGTCAGACGAAAGTGGTAGGCATTACCGGTCCTCCCGGTGCTGGTAAAAGTACCCTGGTCAACGCACTCATCAGCCATCTGCTGGCATCAGAAAAAAAAGTAGCCATCATTGCCGTAGACCCTTCTTCCCCTTTTAATTTCGGCGCCTTACTGGGCGACAGGATCCGGATGGCGCAACATTTCGGAGATCCCAACGTATATATCCGTTCTATGGCCAGTCGCGGTGCATTGGGTGGCCTCAGCCCGAAAATCATTGAAGTCAGCGACCTGATAAAGGCAGCCGGTTTCGACTATCTCTTTATAGAAACTGTTGGTGTAGGGCAGAGTGAAGTAGAGATTGCCGGCATCGCCGATACTACCATTGTGGTAGTGGTGCCTGAAGCAGGAGATGAAATCCAGACCATGAAAGCAGGGCTGATGGAGATCGCGGATATTTTTGTGGTTAACAAGGCAGACCGCGACAATGCTGATATCTTCGTAAAAAACCTGCGTTTACTGGCGCATAGCAAACAGCAGGAACACTGGGAAATTCCTGTTCTCAAATCAATCGCCACCCAACAGGAAGGGATAAACGAAATTACGGCAGCCATTGCCAAACATCATCAGGCCGTGCAACACCAGCACCAGCGGCATTCCCTGCTGCTCGCAGAAAAAGCCTATCAGCTTATACAATACCGCCGCATGCATGATATCAGTAAAAAAACATTGCAGGCGGAAATACAGGTCAGCATCGCGCAACAATCATTTAACCTGTACCGGTACGTATCAGAAAAGGCAGGTCGTTAAATTTTATTATCTTTGTCCCATGCGGACCACCTCATTCGGCATATCCATCGCTTACGCAGTATTCAACTACGGCCTCTGATCCTGAGGCTGCGGGGCTTTTGTTGTCCCAATTCTTCCTCTTACACGAATTTTATTTTTCACGTATAAATCTGGTTATTATGGCTTGGTTATTCCTGCTTATTGGCGGACTATTTGAAGTTGGCTTTACGGTTTCACTGAAGTATTCTGAGAATTTTTCAAAGCTGTGGCCTTCTGTGAGCTTTTTCATCTGTATTACGCTCAGCTTCTTTTTCCTGAACAAAGCAATCAACAACGGGCTGCCTATTGGCACTTCCTACGCAGTATGGACAGGCATCGGTGCAGCAGGTACCGCTATTGCGGGTATGATCTTTTTTAAAGAACCAGCAGCTATGTGGCGTATATTCTTTCTCGTGATGTTGATCGGTTCCATTGCCGGCCTGAAGGCCGTTTCCGGAGGCGAGTAACTGTCTGACAGGGCGCACGCATCAGGCGATGCGCCTTGTTTTTATCAGTGGCCATGATATGAGGAAAGCCATGGTGACCGCCCCGGCTACCGGCAGTACGGCCGGCAGGCAATGCGTTAATTCCAGCATCAATATGATAGCGGTCAGCCACGCCCTTGTAACGCCTGCAAACAATGCACCCATACCTATTAAAGCGGCCATTACCGGGCTGATCACCACACCCGGACATATCCCCAAAGCTAGTACCGCCAATAACATTCCTATGGCTCCTCCCATGATCAATAGGGGAGTGATGGTAGTCCCCGTATTATTCCCCGCCGTAAAAAACAGCCATGCGATGAGCTTCACCACACCTGCCACAAACAATAGTTGCAACGTAACATGTGCGTGTAGCAGGTCGCTTCCATAGGCTTCCCCGTTACCCAGGCTTTCCGGAGCCAGATATCCCAGCACCCCTGCCGGGACAGCTGCCAGCAACAGCCACCACGGACTGTGCCGCCGAAGCCGCTCTGCCACCCGCGTAAGGCCACGGGAAGACCGTACAATACCGGCGGCCATCAATCCGATGATCAGTCCAAGTATCAGGTAAGTCAGCAGGGCCGGACCATTCAGTTCCGGGCCGGGGGCCATCGTAAAAAACGGTTGCATGTCGCGGAAGCCGTAATGAGCGAGGCCTCCTACGAGGATCGCTGCCAATACCGGTAGCAGGGTAAGCAGCGTCCAGCTGGAGAGCCACAGCTCCAGCGTTAGTAACAGCGCTGATACCGGGGCCCCAAAATACCAGGCCACACCGGCAGCCGCGCCGGCTACCAGCAGCAGATTTGCTTCGGGCCGGTCAATACGCAGCTTCCGCTGGCCTTGTATAGCAACGGCACCTGCGATCAGCATCACAGGCCCTTCCACGCCTACAGGGGCGCCGGTGCCGATATTTACCGCCAACGCCGGCAGCTTCAGGACAGGGTTACGGTTCCGCAACAGCAGGAGTAGCGACAGGGCGGCACCCACTACCGGAATCAGCAGCAGCCAGCTGCCCGCTTCGCTTTCTGCCAGCAGGCGGGCCTCAGCCGTCAGTTCCCCAAAGAAAGTGAGATGGGTGATCAGCCGGATGAGCCATGACAGCGCCATTCCGACGACTACCGTGACAATTCCCGCCGCGGCGCCAAGGATTGTGAGGTAAAAAACACGTCGGAAACAACCCTCTCCGGCAACTATTTCAAAATTTTCTTTGTCGTCGGATAGTACAGAGTGGATACCAAGACCGTTTTTATATAAGACTGTTAGACTGTTTTTCATAATGGTAGTTCAGATAGCCGGTTAACTGGCCATCAAAACTATACAGTTCACCGGAAAATCTCAAATTAATTCAAACCCATATATCTGCGCAAGTCAGATATGGTACCGCAAACAAAAAATATTGTTGCAATTGCACTATGTTGCAATTGAATAGGATTCCTTACTATATTTGTGTGTGACCATTATCTAATTGCAGCAGTTCAAAACGTATGTAAGATATGATTAACGCAGCTGAGCGGTCATCAATGATTCCCGAGCCCCAAAGCACTTCTGTTGATGCACAGGTATTGATTAAGATCAAGCGCATGATGCTGTTTACGCATGAAGACGAGCAATACCTGACGATGGCAGGAGAGGTACTGGCGCCTCATGCGGAGGAAATATTGAACCAGTGGTATGAGCATATTGTCAGCAACAATTATCTCGCTCACTACTTCACTCGTAGCGGAGCGCCGGATCTGGATTACCTGAACAGTCTCCGGCCGCATTTTAATGCCTGGATTACTGCTTTGTGCCATCGTCGTGACAGTAACCGGTGGTGGGAATTTGAAGAGCGTATTGCCCGGCAGTTGCAGTTAAGAAATGTTCCGCTGGACGATTTGCATCCTCTGTCGCCGGTATATCTGCGATACATGACAACTTTCGTATTTCCGGTCAGTGAAGCGGGCCGTAATTTTATTTACCATGCAGGATACAGTGATGCCGATGCCGCCTCCATGCATCAGGCGTGGTTTAAAGCCGTGAGCCTGAGTGCTTTATTATGGATTTACCCGGATGGGCAGCTGGCACCTTTTTGATATTTTCCCTCACACCCCAAAACTATATTTATGGAAGTGGCCGTATACAAGGCTTGTGCAAAAAAGAGAACCGGAGGCATTCTCCACTTTGATATCATTGTTCCCCCTGACACCGCATTTGCGGCTGTATTGGCCTATGGGAGCGCTTTTCTACAGGGGCGTCTGCAGGAAAATATGCCGGTGAGCAGCAAAGACTGCCGGTTTAGCTATACCACAGAAACTGTTCCCCGCTGGGAATTACAGATATCTGCCCAGGGATATTATATCCATGAATCCCAAGGATGTCACTAATATGCTATTTACAAGCAGGCTTTATTATTGTACCTTGCCCCGCTAATTAAGGACAGTAGTAAATATGGGGAAAGTTTCCACATTCAGCCCCGCGCAGCAGGCAGAAAACACACCAAGCAAAATTGTGGTTGCTCTTGAGCGCTTATCAGAGGCTTTCAGGGTGCTCCTTTGGCAGGAGGCCACACAATATGGGTTGAGTCCCATACAGATTCAGGTACTGACGTTCCTGCTCCATTATCCGGAGGAGCAACGTACGGTGACCTCGTTGGCGTTGTATTTCAACATGACAAAAGCCACCATCAGCGACGCTGTGAAATCGCTGGAACAAAAAAATTACCTGGTAAGAAAGCCGAGCCAAACGGACACCAGAAGCCATTCCCTACACCTGTTGAAGGAAGGCCGTGCCATCGCCAAAAAGGTGGAGCACTTTGCCACCCCTATGCAGGAGGCCGTAGCAGCCAGTCCTGTTAAAGAACAGGGCGTACTGCTCGAGCAGCTGATGCAGCTGATTTATCAGCTGAACCAGCAGGAGGTGATTACTCACCAGCCTATGTGTTTTAATTGCCAGCACTTTGCCACCAACAAGAGGGGCAACTACTGCAATGAGCTGGGAATCACCCTGAAGCAGGCCAACCTGCGGGTAGATTGTCCGGTATTTGAAGCCAGAGACTAGGCCAACGACTTAGTGCTTGTCCGGTGTGAGTGTTTTGTATGTTTTCGGGAGATGCCAACTAATTTTCCTGCCTTTCAGCAGAACGCTCCTCCGGGAGCCTGTCAGGGTTGCACCCGCGGCAACTGTAGCGTCATTTCATTATCTCCGGCCACAAACCCCAGCTTTTCGTAGAGCAGACGCCCATCTTTGCTGGCATGCAGGCTCAACTTACCCGTGTTACGATCCTTTGCCTCTATAATGAGCCTTTCCATTAAGGCTCTGGCTATCCCTTGCCCACGGTAAGCGGGCAGCGTATATACATTGAGGATATAGGCCACCTGGCCGTCGAGGTTGTGATAGAGGGGAGGCTGGTTATAGAAAACGATCCCCGCACTGGCCACCACCTGGCCATTATCTTCTGCAAACAGGTTGACAAAATCTCCTTTGGGTAGATGCTCCTGCAGGTAAGCAGTTATTTTTTCCTGTAACAATATGTCGCGGGAAGTGTCTGCCTGTGGGTACATTTCGTTAAGAAACCGGAGACGCAACGATACCGTTTGTGGAATATCCCGGATATCCGCTTTGCGATAGGTAATCATAGTGACAAACAAAAGGGGTTAAAACATTGCTGCAATGAGGGATCAGGACGCTTCCCGATTACTTTTCCACCAGCGGAAAGCCAACAGTCCGATAATCGCCAGTGGTGTAAATGCCAACATCAGAATACCATTGTTCAATCCTTTTGCAGGACCTTCACCCAACTGCTGTGCTGTTTTGGTGCAAAGTGAGCATTGCGCCATCAGTGGAGAACTCATCACTGTCAGCATTACGGTCAGCAGAAACAAACACAGCTTATTCATATCGGCATATTTTAATCAAACAAAATTAGGTCATCTAACGGAAAAATATCGTCGAAATATATCAATGGTAATATGGAGAAATCATGATATACACAATCACGCCGGTAACAGCCACATAGAACCAGATAGGCCAGGTAATGCGGGCAATTTTGCGATGGCGGGGAATATCATTCTGAAAGCCGCGCAGCAGGGTAAACAGCACCAGCGGTACAATAATACCAGCCAGCACGATATGCGTGAGCAGCAGGAAATAATAGACATAGCGGATACCGCCCAGCGTAGCTTTTTCAGCAGCATCTACCACGCCGTTGTGGTCCACATCACCGAAACGTGTTTCCGGCGCCAGGGCGTGATAGGTAACGTATGACAGCAGGAAAATGACAGACAGTGCCACTGCAATCAGATTGGTGGTCTTGTGCGCTTTTACATGCTGGTTTTTGATGAAATAGAGGCTGGCCACCAACAATACGGCAGTAGCCGAGTTGAGGATCGCATGGAACAGCGGAAGAATCTTAATATCAAAGCCGGGATGGAAATCAGGCTTCGGCAGGAAAAACAATAATGCCACCAGTGCGGGGATCACAACAGAAACGATGGCAATAGGTGTGTTTAGATTTTTATTCTTTAGTTCCATAATATGTTCCGGATATGCGAAAGGTGGAAAAAGAAAGGTGAAACCCTTTCTTTTATCCACCTTTCACGAATACTTTATAATTAATCAGCTAAAATTATTGAACAAACCTTTCAGGAATTTCCAGAATCCCGGGCGGTGCCTGTCTTTTTCAAGATACAGGGTAGCGATGTCTGTTGCGCATTGTTTAACGGCATTGGAATCGAGCCCGTTGTAATATCCTCTGATATGTCTGTTCTTATCAATCAGTATCAGCTTTTCTGTATGAATGAAATCATCCGGTCCGCCGTCACCTTCCGTTACAGAAACGAAGAATTCATGTCTGGCGAGGTCGTAGATTTCTTTTTTATCACCAGTCAGCAGCCACCAGTTGTCCGGATTTACTTTATAGTCATATCCGTATTTCCGCAGTGTTTGTACTGAATCTCTGACAGGGTCTACTGAGAAAGAGAGAATCTGGAGCAGGGTATCGGTTTTACCGTAAGCGCTCTGGATTTTTCTCAGGTTCTTCGTCAGGGTAGGGCAGATAGAAGGGCAGGAAGTAAAAAAGAAATCTACCAGGATCACTTTACCTTCCATATCCTTCAGGCTTACCTGTTGGCCCAGCTGGTTGGTCATTTTAAAATCCCTGATCTGATGGAAAACGGTGTCGTAAGTGGTTTTGCCATTCTTAACGATCGTGTCCACTCTTTCGGGAATGTAATACTTTGGAATAGGTACTACGTTTTTCCCGTAATGATCTACAATCAGGTAACCAGTCAGCGGTACCAATATAGCCAATGCAACTCCTAATATAGCCCTGCGTGAGATGACGCTGAAATTTAATAGTCAAAAACTTAGTGATGTCCGTGGCCTTCTGCCGGTGCTTTTACTGCTTCAATGGGTGTACCTGGTTTCAGGTCCCTGTTCAGGTTCTTCCAGGAATTACCTTCGTACAGGAAAGCGATGATGAACCAGATGAAGAGCAACAAAGGAAGCAGGACGGTGTAGATCAGGTTTTTGATTTCGCTGCCGAGGTGCATGAACTCGGAAACGATATAAAATGCCTTTACTACTGTCAGTATGACGAACACGCCGTTCAGCAGTACTCTGCTGGGGAAACCTGTTTCCAGGTGTAAAAACGCCAGGCCTACTTCTACCATGGTTACAGCCAGGAGAATCCAGAAAGTTTTCCAGATTTTTTTGGTAGATGAATCATGATGTGCATGTCCTTCTGCGGTATGCGTATGCTCCATTCCTATTGAGATTAAATGAATTCTAAAATGCGATAATTCTAATTACAAACCTTGTATTCGTTGCAGCTGATGCGACCTGATCAGAGCAGGTAGAAGCAGGTGAATACGAATACCCAAACCAGATCTACAAAGTGCCAGTAAAGACCTACTTTTTCTACCATTTCGTAGTGACCTCTTTCTTCGTAAGTACCTTTCAGTACGTTAGCGAGGATGACGATGTTCAGTACTACACCGGAAGTTACGTGCAAGCCGTGGAAACCAGTGATGGTAAAGAAGAAGTTAGTGAAGTTGGTAGAAGCCAGTGTACCATCAACGTTGTGGAAAGGGTTGCGGCCCCACCATGCACCTTCGTGGTACAGGTGTGTCCATTCCCAGGCCTGACAGGCCAAGAAGCAGGCACCACCGATGATAGTCCAGGTCAGCCATTTGGCAACAGCTTTTTTATCTCTCATGTGACCGGCATGAACGGCCAGTACCATGGTTACAGAGCTCATGATCAGGATAAAGGTCATCAAGCTCACGAATACCAGCGGTAAGTTGGCATGTCCCATACCCGGGAAAGAGCGGAAAACCTCGTTCGGATCAGGCCAGGAAGTGCTGGAGAAGCGAATAGTTCCGTAAGAAATCAGTAATGCTCCGAAAGTGAAGGCATCTGATATCAGGAAGTACCACATCATCAACTTGCCATAGCTCACATTAAAGGGAGAGTATCCTCCGTCCCACCATTTTTTCTTCGCTGTAACTGCTGTGTCCATTGTTAGTTTTATAAAATTTTACAAAGTTTATCTCGCGATACTTAAAAAAATCAACAGGTAGATCCACAGCACATCCACAAAATGCCAATAGGTAGCGGCAACTTCGATGGGTACTGAGGAGTAGGTACGAATGCGGGTGCGGTAGGCTCTCGCAAACATGATGAGCAGTGCTACCACACCGCCCAGTACGTGCAGCATGTGCACGCCTACGATAACATAAATAAACGAAGCGGAAACAGGCCCGTTGAGGGGAAGTCCGCTATTTTTCAATTGTGAAAAGCCAATCCATTGGCAAGCAGCGAAGACTACACCCAGTACAGCAGTAAGGGTGATCAACTGCTTGTAACGCTGCATATTTCTTTCCTTAAACTGTTTCAGTGCCAAGTGGATAGTCAGGCTGCTGAGTAAAATCACAGCAGTAGACAACCAGAAAATATGCGGCAGTTCAAATGCCAGCCAGTTAGCCTGCGATCTCTTCACAACGTATGCACTCGTAAATCCGATGAACATCATGGTAATGCTACCCATTGCTATCCATAGGGAATACTTGTGCGGATGAATTTTTTTACGTTGTATGCTCATTGTATGCATCACTCCTTCTATTTCTTTTAGGCCTTGTCCAGCAGCTGTGCCAGCTGAACAATGGTCAGGTAAATGTATGAACCAAACATCAGTTTACGTGCTGCCGGAACATCATTCTTTCTGTACAGGTTAATCGCGCGGTACAGGAAAAACACACCTGCGAGGATGGCCACGATAGCGGAGATACCGCCTGTGATTTTGAGCAGGTAGGGTGCTACACCGGCAGGAATCAGTAACAGGGTATACATCACTGCCTGCAATGCGGTGAACTTATTAGGTTCTCCATTGGCAGGCAACAGTTTAAATCCTGCACGGGTATAGTCTTTATGCGCAATCCAGGCGATAGCCCAGAAGTGCGGAAACTGCCACAGGAACTGGATAGCGAACAGTGACCAACCACCTTCGGAGAGGTTGTTGGCGCCTGCAGCCCAGCCGATGAGCAGTGGCATGGCGCCCGGAATGCCCCCTATCAGTACAGCCAGGGAGTTCCATTTTTTCCAGGGTGTATATACGAACCCGTACATCACCAGGGAGAAAAGGCTCAGGGCGGCGCTCAGCCAGTTAAAGCAATAACCCATGATCAGGAAACCCGCTACACCGGTTACCGCCGCTACGATGATCGCTTCCGTTTCGCTCATCCTACCGGAGGGCAGGGGGCGGGTGGCGGTGCGTGCCATCAGCTTGTCGGTATTTTTTTCCCATATCTGGTTGATGGTATTGGCTGATCCGGAAACCAGCAAACCACCGGCAAATAACAAAAGAACTTTGATCAGGTTAAACTCCACGTCCGGCACCAGCAGATAAGCTACCACAGATGAAAATACCACCATGAAGGTGAGATTAAACTTCATTAACTGAGAATAATCCTTCACCTTACTCGCTACTGCATACGATGACGACAATTTTATGGAGTTTTCTTGCAACATTTTATTTCTATCCACATCCCGGGTTTTAAATCCGGGACAAATTTACAAACATCACGGTGAACAAGATTCCGGAAGGCAGTTTATTTCTGCGCTCCGGAATCTCATTTTATAAGTTAATGAGCTGACTCGTTAGGACCAATTGGTTCTGTCTGCGGGATGAAGTCTCTTCCATCCTTGCTGTAGTCATAAGCCCAGCGGTGAACTTCAGGAATTTCGCCAGGCCAGTTGCCGTGACCCGGGTTGATCGGCGTAGTCCATTCCAGGGAAGTAGCTTTCCAGGGGTTCTGTTCGGTCAGTTTTCTTCCTTTGAAGATGCTGTAGAAGAAGTTGAACACGAACAGCAGCTGTGTAGCGAACACCAGGATTACCACGATGCTGATAAACTGGTTCAGGCCACCGAACTGATTGAAGGAAGTCCAGCTGGAGTAGTCAAAATATCTTCTTGGCATACCGGCCATACCTTCGTAGTGCATAGGCCAGAAGATCAGATAAGCACCGATCAGGGTTACCCAGAAGTGAATATAGCCGATAGTATTGTTCATAAAGCGGCCATACATTTTCGGGAACCAGTGGTAAATACCTGCGAACATACCGAAGAAAGCGGACACACCCATTACGATATGGAAGTGAGCGATTACAAAGTAGGTATCGTGCAGGTGAATATCGATAGAGGAGTTACCCAGCCAGATACCGGTCAGACCACCAGAGATGAAGGTGCTCACGAAACCGATAGAGAACAGGGACGCCGGCGTAAAGCGGATGTTACCTTTCCAGATGGTGGTGAGCCAGTTAAACACCTTGATGGCAGATGGCACCGCGATGAGGAGGGTGAGGAGTACGAAGAAGGCGCCGAGGAATGGGTTCAGACCAGTAACGAACATGTGGTGAGCCCAAACCAGGAAGGCCAGGATACAGATAGCGAAGAGGGAACCGATCATGGCGAGGTAGCCGAAGATAGGTTTACGGGAGCTAACTGCCAGTACTTCAGACACCATACCCATGGCAGGGAGGATGATGATGTATACTTCAGGGTGGCCCAGGAACCAGAACAAGTGCTGGTAGAGGATGGCGCTACCACCTTCGTTTGCCAGGGCTTTACCTGCGATAAAGATGTCAGAGAGATAGAAGCTGGTACCAGCGTGACGGTCCATCAGCAGGAGGATGAAGCCGGACAGCAGTACAGGGAAAGACAGTACGCCCAGTACAGCGGTAAAGAAGAATGACCAGATGGTTAAAGGCATTTTGGTCATGCTCATACCTTTGGTACGCATGTTCAGGAGGGTAGAGATGTAGTTCAGACCACCGAGCAGCTGTGAAACAACAAACAGTGCCATGGAAATCAGCCACAGGTCCACACCTATTTTAGAACCGATGGAAGCGTCTCCCAGTGCACTCAGCGGAGGGTACATGGTCCAACCGCCGGAAGCAGGTCCTGTCTGAACGAACAGGGAAGCCATCATGACGAGGCTGGCCAGGAAGAAGAACCAGTAGCTCAGGCAGTTCATGAAAGGAGAAGCCATATCGCGGGCACCTACCTGCAGGGGAATGAGCAGGTTAGAGAAGGTACCACTCAAACCAGCGGTCAATACAAAGAATACGAGGATTGTACCGTGCATTGTCACCAATGCATAGTAAGCTTCGGGAGTGATACGGCCACCTTTAGCCCAGTGACCCAGAATGCTTTCCAGCCAGGGGAAAGTAGCATCGGGAAAACCCAGTTGCAAACGGAACACTACAGAAAAGAAAGCACCGATGATAGCCCAAACGATACCGGTGATCAGGAATTGTTTGGCAATCATTTTATGATCAAGGCTGAATACATATTTCGAGATGAAATTGTCTTCATGATGGTGCTCATGATCATGATGATCATGCGCGCCGTGCATTACCTCCTGTTGACTGTGCAATGTTGCTTCGTTACTCATAATCGGTTCTGTTTATTAATAAACCAACGCCCGGGAAGTATCGCGTTTGTTAGTTTGTCTTTTATTATTGGTTAAGTACTGCGTCAAAAAATTCTTCTACACAAAATTACGGCTTACCGATATTCGCTGCCACTGTTTTTTGTGTGCTGTCGGCCTTTGGCGCTTCAGCAGGAGCCGGGTGAGCCAGGCTGTACTGCAGCGGTTGTTTGGCAACCCATGCATCATATTCAGCCTGAGTTTCAACAACAATCACGCCTCTCATAGAGTAGTGACCGGAACCACACATCTGATCGCAGGATATTTCGTAGGTGAAATCCGGGTTACCGGTTTTTTCCTTCATTTGTTTGGTAGTGAATTTGGGCGTGAACCACAGGGTGGTAGGGATACCAGGTACAGCGTCCATTTTCATACGGAACTGAGGTAAACCAACGTCGTGAATAACATCACGGGAACCGATTACGAATTTTACGGGTTTACCTACTACCAGGTGCACTTCAGTTGCCATGAAGTCATCTTTACCCAGTTGATCGTCCCAATCCATACCCAGCGGGTTGCTCGCAGCTTCGTCGATTTTCTTGAAATCGCGGCGGCCGAGGGCACCGTCTTTACCCGGGTAGCGGATGAGCCAGTTAAATTGTTTACCAGTGATTTCAACCACTGCTGCATCTTTCGGAGCATCTGAAGTCAGCTGGAACCAGTGTTTCAGACCAAAAGCCACCAGAACCGTCAGTGCGATGGCCGGGATAACGGTCCAGATCACTTCCAGTCTGTTGTTATGTGGAAAATAAAATGCTTTACGGCCTTCTTTTTCCTGGTATTTAAATGCGAACCAGAACAGGAGGATCTGGGTACCTACGAATACAACACCGGTGATGGCGAGGGTTACATAGATGAGGGTGTCTACACCTTCACCCTGCACAGAAGCAGATTCGCCCAGGATCTTGCCTTTCAGCAGATTATTACAATAATACACGCCGATGAGCCCCAGCACCAGGAATGCTATCAGCAGAAAGCCATTGATACGGTTGCTTTGCTGGCGCGCTTTCTTTTCTCCCTTCAATATGGACACATATTCGCTCGCCTTCGCAATCTGGAAGATGACTATGAATATGAGAACAATAACTAAGACTGCTAAAAATCCTGACATTGCTATATGAAATAATTAAGTTATCTAATGCTTTTCTATTGCTAAATCTTCGTTATCACCATATTAGGTGTGGTGAACAATACTTTCTTTCAGGTAAGGATGATTTTTCGGTACCAGTGGCGCTTTGGTCAGCGCGTTGGCTACCAGGAAAATGATCAGACCTACGAAGCCAGCGCCCAGACCCAGTTCATACCATGGGAATACCAGGTGTTTGTAGGTACCAGGACCAACCATCTGCCAGAAGTCGAGCCAGTGACCGGCAATTACTACAACGGCGATGAAGGCTACGGAAGTATAGTTACGTTTGGTGTCTCTCTTCATGAGGAACAGCAACGGCGTAATAAAGTTGATCAGGAGGTTCAGGAAGAAGATAGGTCTCCATTCGCCCCATACGCGTGGCTGGAAGTATTCAGTTTCTTCCGGCATGTTAGCGTACCAGATCAGCATGTACTGGGAGAACCAGAGGTAAGTCCAGAAGATGCTGAAAGCAAAGATAAATTTACCTAAGTCGTGCAGGTGTTCTTCGTTTACGTAAGTCAGGTAACCATGTTTTTTCAGGTACACCACGAACAGTGCGATCAGGGACAGGCCTGATACCCAGCTGCTGGCGAAAGTATACCAGGAATACATCGTAGAGAACCAGTGTGCGTCGATGCTCATGAGCCACAGCCAGGGGGTGGTGGAGCCAACGCTCAGGGTGTACACTACCAGGAAGCCACCGCACCAAACGGTGTTTCTCCAGATGAGTTTACGGCCGGTTTCTGGTTTCAGGTCCCAACCATCTTCTTCGATAGACATGTTACGGAGCTTCAGGGTGAAGAAGATCCACAGGCCCATGGTGAGGATGGTGGCAGTAGTGAAGAATCCTTTGTTCAGGAAAGCGGATTTCCAGGTGAGGATTTTGTCTTCAGCTACGTGGTGAGCGTTTACCCAGTGGTAGATGTGTTCTTTACCACCGAAAACGAGGATCATTACAATGATAAACAGGATGGCACACAGGGCAGGAACTGCCATGGAGATTGCTTCCGGAACGCGGCGGAAGGCAATCTGCCAACCTCCGTGAGCCAGGGTTGTGGCTGCAATAAAAAAGGTGCTGGCCAATGTAATCAGCAAAAAGAAGCTGCTGTTTTGCAACAGACCGGCCCAGAACCGTGTCGCGTTCTCACCTTGAAACGCAATTAATCCGATCAATAAAGTCAGCAAGCCCACGCCCATTAACACGAAGCTGGTCTTTTTTAATCTTGCCGGTACTACAAATTGGTCTTTCATTACTGTATATTAAAATACTTGTTTGAAATTCAGTTTTAACTCTCTAACTTATTTAGCTGTTGCGCTATCTGCCGCCGGAGCAGCTGCAGCTGCAGGCTGAGCAGCACCAGGCTGTTTGCTCTTGATGTAAGCAGCGATCTTCCAGCGTTGTGCTCTGTCGAGCTGGCTGGCGTAGCTACCCATCATGTTATAACCATAGGTCATCACGTGAAACAGGCGGCCTTCGGAATAACCGGCTTTTGCGCCGGCCACCAGGTTGGCAGGTGCTGCAGAGTAAGGACCATCGCCTCCTCTGTACAGCGGACCGTTACCGTCCAGCGCAGTACCATGGCAGATACCGCAGTAAATGTTAAACAAACGTTCACCTTCTTTCAGATCGTCAGCGGTGATCGTCAGCGGATTTTTCACCAGGTTTGCCTGTGCCGTATCTGCTTCTTTCAGATGGTAAGGCAAAAGTTCACCTCTCTTAACTGTTCCGTCCACTGGCTTCAGGCTTGCCAAACGCGCACTGTAAAACTCATACGCACGTGATTCATACATGTCGGGCACATAAATCCTGCCGGGCTTTCTGTTATGCTCTCCTTTATTACAGGCTGCCAGGAAAGCTCCAGTCGCCAATGCGGCTACAATCAATATGTTAGAAGTCCTTTTCATCAGAAATTATTTATTCTAGCTTTCATTAGTTCTGCTCCCAGTACCTAATGGTTGCAACTGTAATTTTTTGCTGTTAATGTTATTAAGCGTTAGCAGGACGAGCGTAAATGTCTTCATCCGCTTTGTCAAACCGGCCATACCACCAGCCAGCTTCGGCTCTTTGTTCGTTGACATCGTGCGCACCGGCCTCATTCAGGAAGCGTTTTACTTCTTCTGCATTGGCTTTTTCGGTGAGTTCGATTACCATCACAAACTTATCATCGGTCTGTCTGGGGTGGAAGATATGTTTCTTTACGCCTGGCATTAACTGGCACAGGTAGCAGAAAGTCATTACCATCCCAACCGCAGCAAACAATACAGTCAACTCGAAGGTAATAGGAATGAACGCTGGTAACGGAAAGTGAGGCTTACCACCGATGTTCAGCGGCCAGTCTACGTTAAATACCCAGCTCATGAAAGATAAAGCCGTGGTGGTACCAGTGATACCATATATGAAACCGGCTGTGTGCAGGCTGGTTTCCCTTAAACCCATTGCATGATCCAGGCCGTGAACAGGAAAAGGAGTGTATACATCGTGCAACTTGTAACCTGCAGTGCGTACTTTCTTCACTGCCGGGAACAACACTGCCTCATCGTCAAACAAGCCTACAACAAAATTTTTAACAGCCATATATTTAAAAATTCAAATTCCAATTAATTAATTCTGTCAATTCATCTGATTAGTGAGCATGTTCGTGGTGAACAGCGTGTGCAAATTGCTCTGCAGTTTCTGTCTCGTATTTCTCCATGCCTTCTTTAAAGTTCTCACCGGAAGTTTTCAGGATAGACTTGATCTCAGCTACCGCGATTACCGGGAAGTATTTAGCGAACAGGAAGTAGCAAGTGAAGAACAGACCGAAAGTACCCATGTAGAAACCAACTTCTGGCCAGGATGGACGATAGTAAGACCAGCTGGATGGCAGATAGTCGCGGTACAGGGAAGTACAGATGATCACAAAACGTTCGAACCACATACCGATGTTTACGATGATGGACATCACGAAAGTCACCATCACGTTTCTTCTCATTTTACGGAACCAGAACACCTGCGGAGAAATTACGTTACAGGTCATCATGATCCAGTAAGACCAACCCAGCGGACCGGCAGCACGATATTTGAAGAAGGTAGCGAACTCGTAATTGTTAGCACCGTACCATGCCATGAAGAGCTCAGTCAGGTAAGCGCAACCTACTACGGAACCTGTCAGTACAATTACCTTGTTCATGGCTTCCATGTGACCCAGGGTAATGTATTCTTCGAGGTGTAATATTTTACGGGTGATGATCAGCAGGGTTTGTACCATCGCGAAACCGGAGAAGATCGCACCCGCCACGAAGTAAGGAGGGAAGATGGTAGTATGCCAACCAGGAATTACAGAGGTAGCAAAGTCAAAAGATACGATGGTGTGTACGGAAAGTACCAGCGGAGTGGACAAACCTGCCAGTACCAGTGACAGTGCTTCATGACGTTGCCAGTGTTTGGTGGAACCAGTCCAGCCGAAGGAAGCTACACCATACAGCAGTTTGCGCAGTTTGGTTTTAGCTCTGTCGCGGATGGTAGCGAAATCCGGGATCAGACCGGAGTACCAGAACAACAGGGAAACGGTGAAGTAAGTAGAGATCGCGAATACGTCCCACAGCAGCGGTGAGTTAAAGTTAACCCATACCGGACCGCGGGTGTTAGGATAAGGCAGGATAAAGAAGCCCATCCATACACGACCCATGTGAATAATCGGGAACTGGCCGGCGCACATTACCGCGAAGATGGTCATCGCTTCTGCCGCACGGTTCACCCCTGTACGCCATCCCTGACGGAACAGCAGGAGGATAGCCGAAATCAGGGTACCGGCGTGACCAATACCTACCCACCATACGAAGTTGGTGATGTCCCAACCCCAACCGATGGTTTTGTTCAGATTCCAAACACCCACACCGAAATAAATCTGCCAAAACACTGAAAATGCGCCGAAGCCCAACAGTGACAGTGAAATTAAAAAGCCTACATACCACAATTTACCAGGCTTCCCTTCAATGGGACTAATGATATCTTCCGTTACCTGGTGATAATCCTTAACCCCGTCAACTAAAGGTTCTCTCAGTGTGGATTCGTATTTTAAACTCATATTCTATAAGCTTTTAGCTGCTAGCTTCTAGCTACTAGCCCTTGTCTTTTGTTATGATCTCAGATTCTGTAACTTCTATTGTTATTTTTCTCCCTTAACGTTACCTGTTAAAAGATCTTACGCGTGATGCGCTTCTTCCTTGTGAGCAGATTCTTTCTCTGCTTTTTTAGGAGCGGCATCTTTGTTTCTGATCTTAGCCAGGTAGTTGATAGAAGGCAGTACGTGTGTTTCTTCCAGCACGTAGTACATCCTTTCTGTTTGTTCTTCGTTACGGATCTTATAGATTTCGCTGTTTTTGTCGTTGACGTTACCGAACACGATCGCATCAGCGCCGCAAGCCTGTTGGCAAGCTGTTTTCGCAGCACCATCTTTCAACGGATGACCTGCTTTCTTAGCTTCCAGTTTAGCTTCCTGTAAACGTTGTACGCAGAAAGAGCATTTTTCCATCACACCACGGCTACGAACCACTACGTCAGGGTTCAGTACCATGCGGGTGAGGTTATCGTTCATATCAGCTACGTCGTACAGGTTATTTTCAAAGCTGTCCGCACCGTTCCAGTCTCTCCAGTTGAGGCGACGAACTTTGTAAGGACAGTTGTTAGCGCAGTAACGGGTACCGATGCAACGGTTGTAAGCCATCTGGTTAATACCTTCAGAGCTGTGGTTGGTAGCACCTACCGGACAAACGTTTTCGCAAGGAGCGTTATCGCAGTGTTGGCACAGCATCGGCTGGAACACTACTTCAGGATTGTTTTCGTCGTCTCCGCTGAAGTAACGGTCGATGCGGATCCAGTGCATTTCATGCGCTTTAGCCACTTCGTCTTTACCTACTACGGAAACGTTGTTTTCAGCCTGGCAGGCAATGGTACAGGCACCGCAACCGAAGCAGGTGTTCAGGTCGATGGACATGCCCCATTTGATACCAGGATAAGGATGAGCAGAATACAGGGTAGCGTCGCTGCGGAAGTCTTTACCGAATTTCTTCAGCTCTTCCCTGTCTTCATTTACTTCTTTAGGATTGTGTTTGAACTCTTCGAGGGTCGTTTCTTTAACGATAGGACGACCTTCGTAGCTATTGTGCGTTTGTGTTAAAGCAACAGGGTATTTTTTACCGGTAGCTTCTACAGACGCGTCAACAGCGAAATAATCGAAAGTCTGACCGTTGAAGCTTACCAGCGGATAGGCGTTCTGGCCTATTTCGGCAGCAGCGCGACCTACGTTTTTGCCACGACCGTAACCTACTGCGATCGCGATCACTTCAGGGTGCATACCCGGGATGATCAGCATCGGCAGTACGATTTCTTTGCCGTTGGCTTTTATTTTCAGTTCTTTCTTCTCAACGTTGATTTCGTAATCGTCACCCAGCTCAGCGGAGAAAGTTTTAGCGAGGGTGTTGGAGATACAAGCGTAGTTGTCCCAGGTAGCACGGGTGATCGGGTCAGGCATTTCCTGCAACCATGGGTTGTTGGATTGTCTACCGTTACCGATGGCCACTTTTTCGTACAGTACCAGTTCGTATTTACCACCTTTTTTCGCGCTGCTGATTTTAGCGGCGGCACCGGCGATATCGCCAGCGAAGGAGGCGCCACCCAATGCCGGAGCAGTGGCTGGTTCTACCACACCATCCTGCAGGGCTTTGTCCCATGCTTCCTGGCTACCCAGTTTGCTGATCCATTCAGCTTTCAGGTAGTCAACCCAGGTAGTGGTGTTGCCTGTCCATGCCAGCAGGGAGTCCTGTACAGCACGGGTTTTGAAGAGGGGGGAGATGGTAGGCTGTGCGAAGCTGTAGTAGCCTGGTTTGCCCTGAGCATCGTTCCAGTTTTCCAGGAAGTGGTGATCAGGAGCAGCATATTTACACAGTTCAGTTGTTTCGTCGAGGCGGTCGTTGAAGGAGAGGGAAGTTTTCACTTTCTTCAGGCCTTCGCTGAACTTAGCAGCGTCGAAGTAGTCGTAAGCAGGGTTAGCGCCGTATACCAGTACAGCACCGATGCTGCCGGCATTCATATCGCTGACCAGTTTCGCCATATCAGCGTCGATACCCTGACGGTAGTTCGATGGGTTAGCCCAGTCGATAGTAGTACCGTTAGCACCTACGATGTTGTTGATGGCGTTCACGATCAGCTGAACGTTTACGTCGTTGGAACCGCTTACTACCAGAGCTTTACCGGCGCTGGCTTTCAGTTCGTTGGCAGCCTTCTTGATACCTGCTTCTACTCTAGCCTCCAGTTTAGGAGCGCTAACGCTGCCACCTACGGCGGCCAGCAGGGCCAGTGCTACTGCACCAGCTTCAGAAGGTTTGTGTGTATATCTTTCGTCCGCGTTTGCGCCGGTGAGGCTCATGTTGCTTTCAAACTGGAACAGTTTGGACATTTCCGGTTTTTTAGCACTTACCTTACGGGTTTGGGCAAACTGACGGGCGTATTCAACCGGGTTGAGCCAGGTACCGATGAAGTCGGCGCCGAGGCTAACGATGGTTTTAGCGTTTTCGAAGTGGTAGGAAGGGATGGTCCTTTTACCATAGGCAGCCTCGTTCGCGAGCAGCATACCGGAGTAAGACACCGGATCGTATACTACGTGGCGGGAGTTAGGATACTTGGCCAGGAAAGCGTCGATTACTTTCTTGGTGGTAGGGCTGAGGATGGAAGTGCTTAACAAAACCACCGGCGCACCGCCCAGACCGGCCAGTGCAGCACCTACTTGTTTATCCAGTTCTGTCCAGGTTGTTTCTGTACCGCCGATAGTCGGGAAACGCAGACGGGCTACGTCGTACAGGCTCAGTACAGCGCCTTGTACTTTAGCGGAGGTAGAGCCACCTGTGATGGAAGACAGGGAGTTACCTTCTATTTTGATAGGACGGCCTTCGCGGGTTTTCACCACAACCGGCACGTACTCACCATCGATGGTGTAAGAAGAAGCATAATAATTGGCTACACCCGGAGTGATCTCTTCCGGTTTGTTCACATAAGGGATAGCCTTATGAACGGGAGTTTCGCAGCTGGCAGCGATAGTAGCAGCAGCAGTGGTAAAACCGAGGTATTTCAGAAAGTCCCTGCGGGGGGTAGTAGCATTCAACAGGCCTTCACTCTCAAACGGCAATTCTTCTCTGAATTCGTTCTTCACAATTTCCTGATGCGCTTCGGTATTGTGCAACTCCTCCAAGCCTTTCCAATACTTTTTTTGCTCCATGTTATATTAACGAGTTACGTTTATAAATTTTGATATCTTCTGAAACAGGTCATGATTTTCTGTAAGCAGAAAATCATGACGCGTTAAATCCTTTCTAGTAGTGACATTTTTGACATTCAGTACCACCTACCATTTCAACAGTCACACTATCGATCTTCTTATCTTTAATATCCTGATGAAGTTTCTCGAAGATGCTGTAGTAGTTGTTGTCAGCGAACTGCACTTTGGTAGTACGGTGGCAGTTGATACACCAACCCATAGAAAGGTCGGAGAACTGATGTACTTCATCCATTTCGGTGATAGCACCGTGGCAGGTTTGACATTGTTGTTTACCAGCCACCACGTGTTGAGAGTGGTTGAAGTAAACGTGGTCAGGCAGGTTGTGGATCTTAGTCCATTCGATAGGACGACCTGGTTTGGTATACTTACCTTTATCAGCGTCCCAGCCTACGTAATCGTATAATTTCGCGATTTCTGCAGTACCGTCCACTTTCTTGCCTTCAGCAGTAAACAGCTCAGGGCCGGAGTACTCTTTAATGGCTTTGTGACAGTTCATACAGATGTTCTCGGAAGGAATCATAGCGTGCTTGCTCTTCTCAGCACCAGCGTGGCAATACAGACAGTTGATCTGGTTAATGCCGGCGTGCACTTTGTGGCTGTAGAAGATAGGCTGCTCAGGCATATAGTCTTTCTGACGACCCAGCCCGATAGCTCCCTGGATGGTGAAGTAACCACCTACCATGAAGAGCACCAGAATAGCCAGTGCGATGTAGGCTTTGTTTTTGTAGAAGGGGATTGGCTCCGGAGTAGGCTGACCTTCTTTATCACCAGCAAGTTTGTTCAGGTTGCTGTTGATTTGCATCAGGATCAGGGCTACTACTGCCAGGATCAGCGTAATGATACCGAAAAGCAGGCTGTTGTCGCTGCCTTGCTCTTTAGCACCGGCAGTTTCTTTACCTGGGGTTTTACCGTTATCACCACCTACAGGTTTTTTCTCTTCTACAGAGATGTACGCCAGGATATCGTCGATCTCTTCATTGGTTAATGAAGGGAAAGCCGTCATCGCGGTTTTGTTGTACTCATTAAAGAGATCGTTGGCGTACTTGTCGCCAGACGCCAATACAGAAGCGGAGTTATGGATCCACTGGTGCAATAATTTCTTATCGGACCAGCGACCTTCTACACCCGCCAGTGCAGGACCTGTCAGCTTCTTGTGGACATTGTGACATGAAGCGCAGTTTTGTTGGAAGATTTGCTTACCCTTGGCAGGATCCGCTGCTTTTACGGCAGAAAACGGAATTACTATACTAGCGCATAGAATAAGCACACTCACAAAATGCTTGCGCAAAAGAATGGAAACACGACGATACACAGCCTATATAGTTTAGATTTGACCTAAAGTTTCTTAAAAGTGCCAGCAAAAATAAGACACAATGTTGACAATTTACCAACAATTCTAAAAATTATTTGCCTTACGAAAGGCTTCATTTTCGCTCCCCGAACTGTAATTTTTCCGCTGTAATCCTTTATGCTGGCTAATTCAGGAGTTATGCTCCTCCGGACCTTTCAAAACTTATTATTTTGATTGAAAGTTCCATCCCCTTATGCTGACAGACCTATAAGTAGTAGGGCAGGCGTTTTCAGCGGGATATAATATTAATATATGCAGATCAAAACTTCATAGCGGCCCCCTATATCCTTGCCACATAATATATTATATTACCGCTGCCGCCTTAATTTACGGTAAGTATCTTATTTTTACCATAAATAACCTGCCACCGGGCCAGAATGTTCAATCTGTCTGTAAAATTATAGTCCCATGCGTAAACTCATCTGCTTCACTACCCTGTTTGCCGTCCTCATGGCCTGCAACAACCACCAAAACACACAAAGCACTACCGACAGCACCACTGCCGGCAAACAAACCCCGGTAGCTACAGCACCCCATATCACCGGCACCTACCAGGGTACGTTGCCCTGTGCAGACTGCCCCGGGATGGACTATCAGATCAGCCTCTTCGACGACCATACCTTTACTGAACTGGTGTCCTATCAGGGCAGGGGACAGGGAATCGCCTTCACAGAGAAGGGTACCTGGCAACAGATCAACGACTCCATCGTCAGCATAAAGAAAAAAACCGATAGCAGCTCTTTCCTCGCCTCCGACAGTAAACTCCTCGTTCTCGATAAACAGGGCAAACGTATTGAAGGCGCCCTCGCCAGCAATTATGTCCTGAAGCCGGTAGAAGGCGGCGACCGCCGCGACCTGCTGGCCCAAAAAGCCGGCGCCGGCATCACCTTCACCGCCAACGGCAACGAACCTTTCTGGAGCCTCGACCTGGAAGCCCGGAAAATCTCGTTCCACACCGCCTCCGGCGATAGTATCGTGGCAGCCCTTCCGGCAGCGAAGCCTAATACGGACACCCTGAAGGTGTATACTACCCCTCAGCTCACCGTCAGCATCCGCAATGTTATGTGTACAGATGATATGAGCGGACTCATGCGCCCTAACAGCGTAGAAGTGAAGACAAAAGAACAAACTTATCATGGTTGCGGGGAATACCTCAAATAACTCCCGGCTAAAAAAACAGTTGAAATAGTACCTTTGCGCCTAAAACAGTTCTGTTGAAAAATATTGTCATTTTCGCATCGGGTGCAGGAAGCAACGCGCAAAAGATCATCGATCACTTCAGGAATTCGGATAAAGGCAGGGTGGCCCTGATTGTATGTAACAAACCCGGGGCAGGGGTATTGGACATCGCCCAACGGGAAGGCATACCCGCCGTTTTAATTGAAAAAGAGAAGTTTTTCCATACGGATACTTATGTACAGCTCTTAAAGGAGCAGGGTACAGACCTGATCGTCCTGGCTGGTTTCCTCTGGAAAGTACCGGCCAACCTGGTACAGGCATTTCCTAACCGGATCATCAACATCCACCCGGCCCTGCTCCCCAAATTTGGCGGAAAAGGTATGTACGGACATTTTGTACATGAAGCAGTGGTGGCAGCCGGGGAAACGGAAAGTGGTATCACCATCCACTACGTCAATGAGAAATATGATGATGGAGAACCGATTCTTCAGGAACGTTGCATCGTCACTCCGGAAGACACTCCGGAGGCTGTTGCCCGCAAGGTGCAGGCACTGGAGCATCAATGGTTTCCGGTAATTGTGGAACGAATATTGCTAAAATAACAGACGGTGTGCGGCCACACCAGCAGCTGCACACCGCCCGTCAACCCTCACCCTTAGCTACCTACTAACTGTATGAAAAAGACTCTGTTGCTCATCGGAATACTCTCTTTGTCTTTTGCCTCCTCCTATGCCCAGGAAGGTGTAAAACGGTTCAGGTCTACCTATCTCAAAATAAATCCCTCCACCCTGATTAATGAACTGGATATCATCCTGGAGCAGGACCTCTCTGATAAAGTCAGTATAGAGCTGGGCATCAGCGGCATTTATACCGATTACCCCGACTACGTGCTGGCGAAAAAGATCGATATCGGTCAGAAAAAACCGGATATCAGTACGGAACAGTTTGTGGATGGTGCAGGGCTCGGCTTCAGGGCAGGCCTGCGTTATTATCTGATCACCCGGGAAATAGGACCCAGCTCCGCGGCCGGTACTTACTTTGAACCGGTATTGATCTATAAAAAGGTGTTTTACTCCAACCAGGATGTAACGCTGAATAACAATTCCTACACCAACTCAGCCTCCAAAGACGTTTATGCGATACAGTTACTCGTAGGGCGGCAGTTCCGCAGAGAGAAACTGGTGCTCGATCCCTACTTCGGCATCGGCCTCCGGGGCAAAGCCTATCACTCCGATAATTATGTACTGGGCGACGACGGCATAGTGAGCCGTAATAAGGGCACCCTGGTAAGCGTATTGCCCAGCCTGCACCTTGGTATCAAGCTGGGCCTCCGCCTTCATAAATAAACCATCATCTAAAAAGGTACAATTACCTTCGCACTGAAATTTCTTCCCATATTATAGATACCCGTCCGGCCATTAGGGGAAGCACTGTAGTATTCGAAATATTTCAACCGGTTCATGTTGGCCTGATAAGCCACGTCAAATACATTGTCCAGCTGGAAGAACAACTCCATCACGGTTTTTCCTTTCTTATTAACAATTCCCGAACCTGCTCCTACATTAATTAACGTATAGCCGGCAGTGTAAGTCTCCGTATTATCTACGCCATAAAAATGATGCTGTGCGGAGAAACGGTCCACCTCGGCCCGCACATAGGTTTTGGACAATACCCCAAAGTTGCGGGATGCGGTCGCCTTCAGGGCAGAACGTATATGCAGCGGCGGTATAAAGGGAAGATAACGAGCCGCATCGCCATGTAAATCTATGAGCGCCTGGTTACGGTTCCGGCCTTCCGTATAGGTCGCACTGTTATCCATCGTCAACCAGGGCACAGCACGCGGATGCAGATTTACACTCACTTCTGCCCCATACAACCGCGCACCGGATTGCTGGTAACGATACGTGGCGTTACCGGGCACTATCACTACCGGCTCGCCATTGACATCATACAATCTTGCCTGGTAGATATAATTGTCGATGTTATTGTTAAACACTTCCACACTGATATCCAGATCGGGCAAATAGGCCAGGAAGCCCAGGTCCTGCTGGAGGCTGAATTCCGGCTTAAACTCCCGGTTGCCCAGATACACAATATGGGCGCCGGGGTCCAGCCCGTTGGAACCGATTTCTGTAATATTGGGCGCCCGGTACCCCCGGGCGATGTTCGCCTTCAGCATTACCCGCTGGCTCAGGTTCCAGGTAACGCCCAGGCTACCGGAGATACCGGTGTAGTTATGGCGGAAGGCGGGGAACTGCAACTTTGCGCCGGCTGTATCGGGCAGATCATATTTTTTGTCGAAACCATTGTCTTTATTGGGACCTACATAAAAATCATTCCACCGGATATGCCGGCTATCATAACGAAGGCCACCGGATATGTCCAGCTGACCAATGGTTTTTTTGGCAAAGAAAAAACCACCGATATCAAACAGGTTATAATCAGGAATCGGAAAATCGGTGGCGTTGCGACTGCGGTTATGCTGATACATGCCATTCACGCCCACGGTGGTTTCCACGCCGGCGATGGCTGGCAGGTTATAACGCAGGTCGTAATTGAGCGTGTTCAACACTACGTACAACCCTGGCTGGGCCGTCATCTCCGGATGGTTATATTCCCGGCGTACGCTCTGTTGCACCGCCAGCAGGGAGTTAAGGTCTCCTTTACCAAGCTGCCAGCGGGTACGGTTGTATAAGCGGTAGTGTTGAATATGCTGATGCAACGGATTCAGGGTATAGGCACGCAGTTCGTTGTCGGGCACGATGGGCCTGTTTTTGATATCATCGTCAGCATCTTTCACCTGCCGGGTAAATTTACGCGTCAGCGAATCACGGCTGCCATCGGGGATTTCCTGTGTATTATCGTACAGGCTGGCTCCCCACTGCGAATGTCCCCAGGATTTATCCACCCTGGCCAGCGCGGTAACATTATATTCGCGGAAGGCGGTGCCGTATACAAAACCATCTACTTTATTGCGGTAGTTATGCGCCGTTTTCACAGTGCCACGCAGCACATATTTCCAGTCGTTTTTACGGTAGGCCAGGCCCAGTGAAGAACCAATCATACCGTTGTTGGTGTGGTAGTCTGTCAGGAAATTACCTTGGAGTTTGCCCGGCGCCGTTTCCGGAACATCCGGTATCATGTTAATAACACCGGCGAGTGCATCAGAGCCATAAGTAAGGCTGGCCGGGCCTTTCACCACCTCTGCTCTGGCAATGCCGTACTGGTCTATTTCAATACCGTGTTCATCACCCCATTGCTGCCCTTCCTGCCGAACGCCGTCGAAGAGCGTCAGCACGCGGTTATAGCCGAGGCCCCGGATAAAAGGTTTGGAGATGTTGGGCCCTGTGGTAACAGCGCTTACACCGGGTACACCTTTTACAATGGCATCAATAATATTACTATTGACGTGCATGTTCATCTCTCTCTTACCTATAACGGCAATGGGTATAGGATTTTTGCGCACGGCAGTAGCACGCGACACACCTGTCACCACCACTTCATTCAGTTTAGACAGATCCTCTTCCAGCGTGATATCCAGCGTGATAATTTGATTGCTGCGGATGCTTTTTTTCAACGTCAGGGGTTGGTATCCGATCATGGATACTTTAATATCATACGTCCCCGGCTGGAGGTTCCGGATTACGAACACTCCCTGTTGGTCCGCCACAGCGCCGGCTTTCAACGCCGGTACAGCGATGTTTGCAAATTGTACCGGTTTGCCGTTAGCGGTAATTTTTCCCGTGATGGTCCCCTGTTGGGCTTGTAACGATATTACCAGCAACAGGGCACCCAATAGTGTAAATAAATGTTTCATGCAAAATCAGACACTTGTAGGTAAAGCAGTCGCACGGGGTCCCGGGATAAGTGATAACACTTCCCCTCGCGACTGGCGTTATTTTTCACAAAACTATAATTCTATTTTATACTTGCCTTAATTATTATTTAGACTAACCTAAATTCAATTTAACCAGGGAGATGTTGAGCCGGTGACGGTACAAGACGAAAACGGGATTGCCGCCACATTGCATCCACAGCAGGTTTACATCGCCGGAAAGGGGTCACGGAAAACAGCCCCCTGCAAATAACGGCTCACTTCTGTTTCGGTACAAAGGCAGCGGTCCAGTTCCGCTGTAATGGTGGCTTGGTCTATATCCTGTCCGATCAGCACCAGTTCATTATAACGGTCCGCGAAGCGTTCATCCCAGCGACCGGTGATCAGTTGATACATTTCTTCGTCGAGGTTCCATTGTTGGCGAGGGATGGCACACCACCAGTAACCGGCTTTCTCCGCCCGGAGCGAACCGCCCGCCTGACTCCAGTTGACTGCCAGTTTGGGCCGTGATGCCAGCCAGAACAAGCCTTTACTGCGGATGATATTACCAGGCCAGTGCTCGTTCAGATATTGCCAGAAACGTTCCGGATGGAAAGGCTTCCGGCTTCGGTATACAAACGAGCTAATGCCGTATTCTTCTGTTTCGGGGGTATGCTCATGCTCCAGCTCTGCCTGCCAGCCTGCACTTTGGGAAGTCGCTTCAAAATCAAACAAGCCGGTGTTCAGGATTTGATGCAGCGGCACCTGTCCGTTTACCGCTTCTATGATCACCGCGGTGGCATTGAGTTTGCGCAGGAGCGCTTTCAGATTGCCCAATTGTTCGGGAGTAACGAGATCGCATTTATTCAGCACAATCACATTGGCAAATTCCACCTGATCAGTGAGCAGGTTCACGATTGTTCGTTGGTCGGTCGCATCTGTTGTCAGGCCCTGGTCCTGCAGTAATGCGATGCTGCTGTAGTCACGTGCGAAGTTATAGGCATCTACCACGGTGACCATCGTATCAAGGCGACTGATCGCGCTCAGGTCTATGCCATTGTGTTCGTCCTGGTAACAGAAAGTCTGGGCTACCGGAACCGGCTCAGAAATACCTGTGGATTCAATCAGCAGATAATCGAAGCGGTTTTCCCTGGCTAGTTGTTCCACCGCCACGAGCAAGTCGTCGCGCAGCGTGCAGCAAATACAACCGTTACTCATTTCCACCAGTCGCTCTTCTGTTTTGTGCAGGGTGTTTTCATTTCTCACCAGTTGAGCGTCGATATTCACTTCGCTCATATCGTTAACGATAACGGCTACACGAAGATTTTCACGGTTATGCAATACGTGATTCAGGAGCGTAGTTTTCCCTGCGCCGAGGAAACCACTCAGCACGGTAACGGGTAATTTTTTCATATCTTTTTGTTAGTGATGTTTATGTATCCTGCAGTAGCGGCGATGACGCTGATTGAGCAGGTGGGCGCCCACGATGGCGCCGGCCCCGATACAGATCAGGGTATATTCCCAGGCAGCGGTTTCCGTCCAGAAGTGGCCGGCCAGCAGCAGAGCAAAGCCCGAAACAAACAGCCACAGCGGCGACAGCCGGCGGTGATGACGCAGGTACCCCTGGCCGAGGGCCAGCACACCTATCCCAAAGGAAAGCAGCAACAGGCAGTATTCCAGTACCGTATTTTCCGTTATTTCCATTCCCAATAGCGGGAGCGCAGCAAACAATAAGGGCAACAGGGCACAATGTACCGCACAGATCATAGAAGCACCTATTCCTATCGTGTCCAGATTCATTCTTCTAAATATATTCTCCACCTTACCGAATTTTGATCCTGTCACAAAACTATGTAATTTTGCAACAATGTTGCAAATAAAAAACAGCATGATTTTTACATATTTTTTAAAATAATTCTTAATTGGTTGATTATCTACCTAAAACAGGGCAAAATAGCTTTATATGATTCGTGTCTGTCAAACAAGTGTTACCTTTGTGCATTGACTAATTTTTGACGTTAAACAGCGGGGATTTTTCACCTATGTCTAAGAAAGCGATCTTATATACAGTATTTTTCACCGTGCTGAGCCTCGGATTTCTGGGATATGCCGGTTATGTTATTAAAGGGGAAAGGGGAACTTTCCTGGGTAAGGAAAAGTTGCCGATTCTCGGTGCGCCGGGCCATACTGTTCAGGGTTTTTCCTTTACTGATCAGGACGGGCATACCAAGAGCAAGGCAGACGTGCAGGGCAAGGTTTATGTAGCAGAATATTTTTTCACCACTTGCACCGGTATTTGTCCGAAGATGAATGCCAACATGGAAAAAGTATACGCTAAATATAAAGACAAGCCCAACTTTCTGATCTTGTCTCATACGGTGGACCCTGAGCATGACAGCGTTCCGGTATTAAAAGCTTACGCCGAAAAGCATGGTGCGGACTCCAAAAACTGGTGGTTCCTTACCGGCACCAAAAAAGAGCTGTATGCACTTGCCCGTCAGGGTTATCTGGTGGATGACGGCACTTACACCGGCGACGAAGACTTTGTACACACCCAATGGTTTGCCCTGGTAGATAAAACCGGACAGATACGCGGGCTGTATGAAGGCACCAAAAAACAAGACGTAGATAAACTGATTGACGATATCGACCGATTAATGGAAGAATAAAAGTTTTTTCATCATGGGTACCAAACAACAATTAACAGAAAGAATAAGCACCTTACTGCGGGATAGCAAATTGAGCATTACAGATACCAGAGTGAAAATCCTGGAGCTGTTCATGAAAAGTAACGGAGCACTTGAACACAGTGACTTTGAAAAACTCGCGGGCAAATCATTTGACCGTGTGACCGTATACCGTACCCTGCAGACATTTCTTGAAAAAGGAATTATACACAGGATTCCTACCACAGATACCTCTGTACGTTATGCCGTATGCAAATCTGAATGTACGGAGCACCATCATCATGATCACCATGTGCATTTTAAGTGTGAGAACTGTGGCGCCACTACCTGCCTGGATGAAACCGACGTTCCCAGCATACAGCTACCGAAAGGTTATGCCATGCATAATGTGGAGGTGGTGGTAAACGGAGTATGTAAATCCTGTAAATAATGTAGGGATTTTTTGATTTACGATTTTTTGATTTCGTGAAATGATAAAAAGCGAAGACCAAAACACCAGTTGTTTTGGTCTTCGCTTTTTTATTACAAAATTTTCTTATTCACGAAATCAAAAAATCGTAAATCAAAAAATTTCTAAATTTTCTCTATCTCGCCTCTCATAAAATCAGCCAGCTCCTTAATGTAAGCCGGAGACAGATCGAAACGGATACCGGCAGCTTTATACAATTCAGGAAGTGTTTTAGTGTTTCCTAAACTCAACGCCTGTACGTAATTGTCCAGTGCCTGTTGTTTGTTTTCCTTGAACTGTTTCCACATGGCGATAGCCCCTAATTGAGCAATACCATATTCAATGTAATAGAAGGGCACTTCAAAGAGATGCAATTGTCGTTGCCAGTTGGCAGCACGGTAGTCTTCATATCCGCTCCAGTCCACTACGGCAGGGGAGAACTCGTTCAGTATTTCCAGCCATTTAGCAGTACGCTCTTCGGTAGTATGTTGCGGATGTTCGTATACCCAGTGCTGGAACTTATCGATCGTGGCAATCCAGGGGAAAACGGTAATGGACCTTTCCAGCTGCTGAAGACGTGCCCGGCGTAGTTCATCTTTGTCCTCAAAGAAAATATCCAGATCTCCCATCGTCATCAGTTCCATGCTCATGCTGGCCACTTCGGCGATCTCCATGGGATACTCCTTAAAGGCGCTCAGAGACAGGTTATGGCTGAGGAAGGAATGAATAGCATGACCGCCTTCGTGTACCATGGTAGTTACGTCGCCCATCTGGCCGGCCGCGTTCATAAAGATAAATGGCACACCGGTTTCCGCCAGCGGGCAATTGTATCCTCCGGGAGCCTTACCAATACGGCTCTCCAGATCGAGACGGCCAATTTTTTTCATCACCCGCAGGCAGTCACCAAAAAAGGGCCCGAGCTGGTCGAAGATTTTAATTGTTTTAGTGATCAGTTCCTCACCGGTCTGGAAAGGCTCCAGTGGCTTTACGCCCACTGGTTCAGCGTCTGTGTCCCATGGTCTCAGTTTATCCACTTTCAGTTTAGCCCGCTGTTTTTCCAGTATTTGCTGAACCAGCGGCAGGATATGAGTTTTCACTGCCTCATGGAACAGGAAACAATCTTCTTTGGTGTAATCAAAGCGGCCCAGTTCTACGAACTTGTAATCGCGATAATTGGCGAAGCCGGCATTTTTGGCAACCAGGTCTCGTTTTTGTACGAGGCCGGTATACAGTTCATCCAGTTTTTCACGGTCCTGGAGGCGGCGGGCAGCCGTTTTACCAAATACTTCCTCTCTCAGTGCGCGGTCTTCATTTTTCAGGAATTTTGCCGCCTGTTGCAGCGTATATTCCTTTCCGTTAACCGTGATGGTCATTTTACCGGAGATAACGCCGTACTGTTGTCCTGTTACACTTAGTTCCGCCTGCAGGGGGATATTTTCCTCGCGGAAAAGTTTCACCTGTTTCTCTACGTTACGGAGATAAGTTTTATACAGGTCCTGGTCCAGTTCCTTCAGGAACGGGCTGTCCAGCAGTTTTTTATTGAGCGCATCTGCGTAGGGTTGCAGGCGGGGCTGTATCTCCATGCAGAAGTAGGTGAAAGCGTCTTCCAGTTCTTTGTCGGTAGTATCGCAGGTCATTTTGATCTGGCGCCAGCAGGCGTCTTCACTGACCACGGCCTCCAGTTCACTGATATCTTTCAGCCATTGTTCCAGGTCTGCCACGCTGTTGATGTTTCTTTGCTGCAGCGCTTCATAGTATGGCTGCAGTGCGTCCCAGGTAGTCACTTCAAACGTTTCCGGAAGAAAGTGGCGGGGAAGTTTTTTTATATCTGCGTTCATGTGCTGATGTTTTACTGAATTTTTCGGATGCGGAATTTAGTCAATTTACCTCAATTCCCCCAAATGAATCAGGCTTCCGTTACAGTGGAGTACTGTATGCGGAAGCCTGAATTATTTTGTTATTTAGTTATTTGGTTATTTGATTATTTAGAAATAAAGCGCAGAAGTGGCTATACTACATATCAAAATAATCAAATGATCCAATAGCTTACTCTTCTGTTTTTTTCTTGCGGGGTTTAGCCGCTTTTTTAGGTTCTTCACCTTCGGCAGCAGGAGCATCTTCTTTTTTAGCTTTTGCTTTCTTAGGTGCTTTTTCTTCTTCACCTTCAGCAGCAGCCGCTTTTTTAGCGCGTGGCTTTTTAGGCTTTTCTTCACCGGCAGCTTCTTCTGCAGCAGGTTCAGCAGCTTTTTTCTTTTTAGCAGGAGCCGGAGCTTCTTCCGCTTCCACTGCTTCTTCCACTACCTCTTCACCTTCGGCCAGGATTTCCTCAAACTTCAGCAGATCGTTCGCTTTGAGGATACCAAACCATTTCACCATTTTCTTCATATCGCTCACATATACCCTTTCTTCATCGAATTCAGGATATACGTTTTTGAAATAAGCTTTGATCGCGTTATTGTCTGCTTTGCCGTCAATCAGCGGATAAGCAGCTGCTTTTTCGTCCATGGCTTTGAATACTTCAGCCAGGTTTACGTTTTCACCGGTAGTGAAAACTTCAATACTTTCCAGTGGAGTAAAATTATGCACGCGGGAAGATACAAACCTTGTGCTTTTATCTTCCAGTGACCTAACGATGGCGCCATCTTGTTTGCTGGCAATTAACTGAAACAAACCGCCCAATCCGGTTACTGCAACAATTTCTCTGTACTGCATGTTCTAATTTTTAGGAAGCGCAAATATAAATAATTATAATAGATTGCCCGCTGACAAATTTTCACCTTGAAAATGCCGTTAGCAAAGGGCTGGCATCAATTCAACTTTCGTGCCATGACCAGGGACTGTTTCCAGCGTTTTACCCGGCCTTTGAGGTCAAATATTTCAATTAAAAATATATAAATACCTGGCGGCAAAAGTACTTTATTTTCTCCAAATCCATCCCAGTAGAGATTCCCTTTATTTCCCATCGTCATATTCCGCGCCAGGTAACGGATAGGGGCACCATCGGCAGTGAAGACCGTTACATGGCCCACCCATCCGGCTTCGGGGAGTGTCCATTGCAGCACGGCCCGATTTTCCGGCGCAGCATTGTCCGGACAAAATATTGCCGGTTCCAGCGCTACGCGGGCGTTGTCTGCCATTTCCCGCCATGGGTGGGAATTAGCATATCCGGGTGTGGCGTATCCCGCAGAAGCAGCGGCAGATATCCATTTGGCCGTATCACCGTCCTCTCTGCGTTCCAGGGCCACGCCTTTCGGCTGGCCTGTCAGAGGGAAATGAAAAGCCGACTGGTAACGAACTTCATCCAGCAACACGCTATCCGCCAGCAACAACAGACTGCCACTTTCAGCCGGCATAGCCGGCAGGCTGGCCACTTCCTGTATATTTTCCGGGTTATCACAACGGTAATAGCCGCACAGGCGATCAGCCGCGGTGGTCAGGGCCAGCCATTGCCCGGGCATCAGCAAACGGCTGTTGGCAACTATTCTTTTTATGGGGCCCCACTGCCCGTCTGCCTTTCTGGCGCAAAGAAAAATATTCCGGAGGCTAATAGCATGCGCGCTGCGATTATATATTTCTATAAACTCCGGCACGCCGGCAGGCGGATCAAACAGCAGTTCATTGATGACCAGATCGCCCGGAACCGGTGGCTGCGGCCGTATAAACGACAGGCTATTTTTTATGCCGCTTTCGTTTCCCGCGCAATCGGAAATACCATGCAGGACGACGGCTCCGGAATCAGCAGCCGATGCCAGCTGAAGGGCTACAATGTTAAACAAAGGAGATAGTACTGTCACAGCAGCCACCGAAGAAGTACTTACCTGATAGCTGACAGGGGAGGCTGCCTTCAGGCTATCGAGTGTTTTACTGAAGTGCAGCAGTAAGTGCAGACTGTCGGGCATCTCTATAAAATAAAGGTCTGGCCGGGTATCATCTGTTATACGCCTGGCGGCGGCATTGTACCCTCCCGGCGTACCACCCGCAGGGGAAGTAGAAGCCATCCAGTTTATTTTACCGCTACAAGGCAACGACGGGTCCAGCATTTCCAGGCTACGGCCTGCCTGTGACGCCGTAGGCAGACCATACCAGGCAGGAGTGTAGGCCACCGCATGTATCACTTCCCGGCGATGGTTATACAGTACTACCTGTCCGGTGTCATCCGGTAATGCCGGAAACCGGTCTACCTGCAGCACATTGGGCGCTGCAAAGCCGGCAGCCGGCGAACATAGTACCAGCAGGCTGTCTGGCTGCAGTAGAAAAGATGGCAGCGTCACCTCCCGCTTGTTGACCGCCAGGGTCCAGCGTTGTAGCTGTACCGCCTTACTGCTTCGGTTACGCAGTTCAATGTATTCAAAAGGTGGCAAACCTATTGAGGGAGAGGGTTTTATCATCATCTCATGAATGACAACGTCATAAACAGGGGAGACAGCCGTGTCTCTGCCTGGTGCAACCTGCCACAGCAGGGCGATACAAACAATGGGTATATTCATGGCTTAAAAAGGGGTTAAGTCCTAAACATACAGGTAATCCGGCATTTGTATGTTAATGCCGTCTTAACACCGAATAAATACCTCCGATTGTTATGAAAAGCGGTGCGTATATATTAATTTTGGGACTCCAAAAATTAAAATGTAAAACAAAATGAAAGTTGCCGTAGTAGGAGCGACCGGTCTGGTAGGCTCAAAAATGTTACAGGTGTTGACAGAGCGGAATTTCCCTGTCACTGAATTGATTCCCGTGGCTTCAGAGAAGTCCGTAGGTAAGGAAGTAACATTTAAGGGTAAGACCTGGAAGGTGGTGAGCGCTGATACGGCTATTTCCATGAAGCCTAATGTGGCTATTTTCTCTGCTGGTGGCAGCACCTCCCTGGAGTGGGCGCCTAAATTCGCAGCAGCAGGCATTACTGTCATCGACAACTCCAGCGCCTGGAGAATGGACCCTGCTAAAAAGCTGGTGGTCCCGGAAGTAAATGGTGATGCCCTGACACAGGAAGACAAAATCATTGCGAATCCTAACTGTTCTACCATACAGATGGTGCTGGTGCTGAAGCCCCTGCACGAGAAATACAAGATTAAAAGAGTGGTGGTATCTACCTACCAGTCTGTAACCGGTACCGGTGTAAAAGCGGTGACCCAGCTGATGAACGAAAGACAAGGCATCAGTGGTGAAATGGCATATGCTTATCCGATAGACCTGAACGTTATTCCTCAGATCGACGTATTTCTCGATAACGGCTATACGAAAGAGGAGATGAAGATGGTTAACGAGACCAAAAAAATTATGCGCGACGACAACATCAAGGTAACGGCGACGACTGTACGTATTCCGGTAATGGGTGGGCATAGTGAAGCGGTGAACATCGAGTTTGAAAATGACTACGACGTGAATGAAGTACGGACGCTGCTTTCCCAGACTCCTGGCGTGATCGTGGTAGATGATCCGTCTAAGGCACAATACCCGATGCCGAAAGACGCACACGATAAAGATGAGGTGTTTGTAGGTCGTATCCGTCGTGATGAAACGCAGCCAAACACAGTAAACATGTGGATTGTAGCGGACAACCTGCGCAAAGGTGCCGCGACAAATGCGGTGCAGATTGCAGAATATTTGCAACAAAAGAATTGGTTATAATCATACTGTCGTGCTATGTAATTGTGTGCCGTAATACACCCTAAACGTAGCCCCGCGTATGACTATACGAAAAATGAAATCATAACTCCTTAAAAGCAAGCGTCTTATCGCTTGCTTTTTTTTGGATATTTCACAATTGTATAACATACAAAGTGTAAAAATTACACGGAAGTAGTATTGATTTGTGGCTTATAAAATCCAATTTTGATAACATAATCCTATGCCAACTAAGCTTTTTGCAAAAAGAGTAGTCCAATTTTAGAGAGATGCCGGATATTTTCGTTATTTTCTAATCAGAAAACACCCTTTAGTCCTATGAAAACCAACACCAATCGTGAGCTTTTGTTAATGCACAAGTTTACCGAAGAGTGGAGCACCAATTTTTCCTCACAGGTGTCCAGAATCATGAACATCGTGGACCAGCAGGACACACTGGATGGAATAATTCCTATCATTGAGGTGGCAAATGTCTACAATCAACGGTTTGCCCACGCGCGTACAGACAAGGAGAATTTACTGAAGAACAGAAAAGCGCGTCCGTTTGAGTTTCTGATTCACAAAAACTAATCATTTAGTCATTTTTGCATTTTGTTATTTGGCTATTTAATGTCTATGCCCAATGCAATAGTTAATAACAAAATGAAAAAATGACTAAATGGGTCAGTCCATTGCACGGTTAATGAATGCAATCAGCGGTTGCATGAGCGCAAATGTTTTTAAGATTTCCCGAACGAGTGATGGCTGTACGCAAGCATCGTCCGTTATGGGGTGTGATACAATGAGGCTTTTTAATTTCAGGTAGGCTATAGCGGGATTATCGCTCTGATATCCCTGGGGTACCGTTTTGAGGGCATCGCCTTCTACCTTTCCGAAATGTTTGATAAAACCTTTATTGGCAATGATGCGTTCAAATTCTTCGAAGTTGTAGTCAATTTCCTGCCGGACCTTTTTCAGTTCCGGGGCCGGTGGCATCCAGAGGCCGCCGCCGGCAAAACTATTGCCCCCCGGCTCCAGATGAAAATAATACCCGGCAAGGGTAGACTTCTTTCCGCCAGCCTGAAAGGATGCGGCCATATTTATTTTGTAAGGCGTCTTATCTTTCGAAAATCTAACGTCTTTGTATATACGAAAAACACAATCTTTCAGCTGTAACCCGTCCAGCGTGGCGTCCTGTTTGGCCATACCATCTATCAGTTGCTGGACCATGCTTTCAAAATCTGTCTTGGCAGTCAGATACTGATCCCGATGCTCGTCGAACCAGACCTTATTATTATGTTGTTTCAGTGATTTCAGAAACTTCAACGTGGAAGGCTGTAACATTGTTTTTATTTTTTTATAGCAAGATAATACATGCGGCTGATAAAATTTCCCCGGGCTAAAGCCCGGGGCTATGATGTGATTCAACTGTCGAAACAGGCGAAAGCCGGAAGCCGCTGAGGTGTATGATACAACAAGCTGAAGCCCGGGGCTAATGTGTTAAAGCGCAAAAGAGGCAGGCCTTTTGAGCCCACCTCCTTCACAGTAAGGGTTCCCGGTATTCTCTTTCCTATACCAGTCAGATTTTGGTTTTAAAAGTGATATACAGCAGCAAACAGTACATTTGCTGTGACTCCGGTGGGCGTTCCACCTGATTTATTAAAAATGTCCACCGACGCTTTATCTACCCTGAACTCCGGTATGATGGTCAGGTTTCCTGCCTTATAATTGAGCGATAAGGTGCCCGCCACTACACTGCCTCCGCCCGGTACGGCGCCAAATACTTTCACGCCGTCTTTATCACTGAAATATTCCCCGCGGAGCGTAAGTCCCACTTTGTGGGTGAAGTCGCAATTCACATACAGCGCAGAACCCCACCAGTTGGCACTACTGCGGTCCTCTTTAGGCGCACGGGTGTTCATATAAGTGCTGTAGGTACCGTTGTAACCCAGTCCCAGTACATTATTTACCTGATAGGTGGCCACCACATCTACCTGATGGTTTTGCACGCCCAGCGTATCTTTCCCTTCGAGGTAGTTGAGATAAAGTTTGATGGGCGTTTCGGCCGGGGCAAAGCCCAGCTGTGCGCCTATATATTTATGACTGTTTAAGGTGACTGATTTGAGATCGGTAGGATTAAACACGCCTACCATCGCGCTCAGGGAAGAACTGAGGGTGATATCTGCTTTTACCCCGGTATTAAAAAACGGGCCGTAGCTAAACATATAACTCATGCTATAGTTCCGGTTCTGGTAAGCATCTACCAGTTCATATCCTACGTGGGTAGCGTAACTACCCAGGCTCAGCTTTACTTTCTCTGTCAGCTGATAGGATACATATAATTGTTTGATGGCCATTGACAAGCCGTTTGACGGTGACGGCGGTTCATTATAGGAAAATTCACCAGCCCTTTTTCCAAAGCCGAGATCGGCCACTATGCTACCTTTTTTAAATCCGTGCTCCACTTTGAGCGAAACCATTCCCAATTCAAATGAGTTGTGGGAGTTGGTGAAACTGGTTTTATTATCGGTATAATTACCGTTCAGGTTATATTTATAATAGACGTCCGCAGAACCTGAAATCTTGAATGCCGGTGCCGGCAGGGTGTCAGAAGATTGAGACCAGGCAACAAGGGTGTTACCCATAACAAATAAGGTCGTTAGCATTCGTTTCATGTACTTATAGTTTGGTTGATAAAAATGGTAAGTAATGATGCGGCCTTCTCCTGCGGATTGTTTTGGGGATGTGCGTGCGTGCTAATGCTACATAGTTAGGAATGGATAATTAAGAAAGCGTTTCACTATTTACAGCATGCTATCTCATTAATTATCCATTCCAGATCTTTCAAACGGATATTATCTATACGTCTTAATAAAATTGATAAAGGTCAGAATCGAACTCAAAGAACTTACTATCACGGAGGGTCATGACTGGTGGCACTTTTCAGGAGTGCACCAGTTCTTCTTCTTTGAGTGAGCCGTTGTCGGTAACACTCAGCATGGCAGGATGATAGTGTTCATTGTGTTGGGTAACGTCCAGGCCAAGCGCTTCTTCATCTTCAGAAACCCGCAGTGGATGAATGAAGTTGATCAGTTTGAAGATGCCATAAGACACGGTGAAGCTGTAAGCCACCACCAGCAACAGTCCCAGTACCTGGTTTTTGAACAGCTCAAAGTTGCCATACAGCCAGCCATCGTTGCCGCCCGGGTTCATCGCTTTGGTAGCAAAGATGCCGGTCAACAGCATGCCTACCATACCACCGAGACCATGACAGGGGAATACGTCGAGAGTATCGTCGATACTGGTTTTTGATTTCCAGTGAACTGCCATATTAGAAACGATAGCAGCAATAAAGCCGATGAATATACTTTGTGGGATAGCAACATAACCAGCAGCAGGTGTAATGGCCACCAGACCTACTACAGCGCCGATGCAGAAGCCGAGGGCTGACGGTTTTCTGCCACGGATCACGTCAAAGAACACCCAGGAGAGACCAGCAGCAGCAGTAGCCGTATTGGTAGTGGCAAAAGCCGTAGCCGCCAGCGCATTAGCACCCAGTGCAGAACCGGCGTTGAAGCCGAACCAGCCAAACCACAGCAGACCGGTGCCTAACAGTACAAAGGGAATATTAGCCGGTTGCAGTTCTTTCTTTTCAATGTGGTCCTTTCTGCGTTTCAGTACCAGCGCACCTGCCAGGGCAGCGCAACCCGCAGAGATATGCACCACCGTGCCACCTGCAAAGTCCAGTACGCCCAGCTTAAAGAGAATGCCATCCGGATGCCAGGTCCAGTGTGCAATAGGAGCATATACCAGGATGCTGAACAGCACCATGAAGAGTACATAAGAAGTAAAACGGATTCTTTCTGCCACAGCACCGACCACCAGCGCAGGTGTGATGATAGCGAACTTCATCTGGAAGAGCGCAAACAACAGCAGCGGAATAGTGGGGGCCAGGCTCCAGGGCTCACCGGAACCAACATGGTTAAACATGAAGAAGGTGGAAGGAGAACCGATGATACCATGATAAGATTTACCAAATGCCAGACTAAATCCAACCACTACCCATACCACACTGATCAATCCGGTGGCTATAAAGCTCTGCATCATGGTAGATATCACGTTTTTCCGGTTTACCATTCCTCCATAGAAAAAGGAGAGGCCGGGCGTCATCAAAAATACCAGGGAAGATGCTACCAGAATCCAGGCGATATCAGCCGTATTATATTTGCTGACATCTGAAAAATTAGGGAGAGCTGGAATAAAAATTCCAATTACTGCTATTACCGCCAGAAAAATAAAGGGGAGGTAGTCTTGGAATGAACTTTTCTTCATAGCATTTGATTTTTAAATTTCTTAAATAAAAGTAGATGTGAAATTTAAAACATCAAATAGAATGGACTAAAAATAGAATTATTTGAATAATCGCTATGATAATTAGGATTAAGTCAATTATATAACATTTAATAATAATATTAATCTTTCATTTCAATACTAAGCAAGGTATTTTGCAATCGATATCATAAATACAACAGTATAATAATCAAGTAATTATAAATCAACAGAAGTCACTTAAGATTTTTTCAATAAAATCAGGAAGAGGCGTTACTGTAATCCGGGATAACCTATTGTAGGTAACTGTATATCAATTTTATACATATTTATAATATATCACTGAATCTTAAATTCTTCAGTGATATATTATAAATAATTCTATATAATGTTTATGAAAGAGGAGGTGGATTATTGTTTCATATCCTGTAATTCGCGCTCCATGGCAAACATCTGATCGCGTAAACGGGCAGCCTCCATAAAATCGAGGTCTTTTGCCGCCTTTTCCATATCCTTCTTCACCTTCTGGATAGCCTTTTCCATCTGCGGGATCGTTTTGGCCGAAGCGGTCGTTTCCTTCGCTAACTGCACAGCATCTTCTGCCACCAGCGACACATCATGTACCGCATAAGGGGAGGACTCGTCGAAATGCTTGATTTCCAGCACAGAGGTTTGTCCCAATATCTGCTCCTTGCTCTTACGTACCGTCCTCGGCGTAATATTATGCTCCACATTATAAGCCGCCTGCTTTTCCCGGCGACGAGAGGTCTCGTCAATCGTCCGCTGCATACTATCGGTTATATGATCGGCATAGAAAATCACCAGTCCGTCTACGTTACGGGCCGCACGGCCGGCCGTCTGCGTCAGCGAACGCTCATCACGCAGGAAGCCTTCCTTATCGGCGTCCAGAATAGCGACCAGCGACACCTCCGGAAGGTCAAGTCCTTCCCTGAGCAGGTTCACACCCACCAGCACATCGATATTGCCCAGGCGCAGGTCACGCAGGATCTCAATACGCTCCAGCGTGTCCACCTCGGAGTGGATGTAACGCGACTTAATATTGATACGTCCCAGGTATTTATCCATCTCTTCGGCCATCCGCTTGGTCAAGGTGGTTACCAGCACACGATCGCCTTTCAGCACTCTCTTATCTATTTCATCCAGCAGATCATCTACCTGGTTCACACTGGGCCTTATTTCAATAGGCGGCTCCAGCAGGCCGGTAGGACGAACCACCTGTTCCACCACAATACCTTCTGTTTTCTTCAGCTCATAGTCACCCGGGGTAGCGCTCACAAAGATGGCCTGGTTCACCATGTTCTCAAACTCATAGAAATTGAGCGGCCGGTTGTCCATGGCGGAGGGCAGCCGGAAGCCGAACTCCACGAGGTTCAGTTTACGGGACCTGTCGCCGCCATACATACCGCCTATCTGGGGAATGGTCACGTGACTCTCATCGATCACCAGCAGGAAGTCTTTCGGGAAATAGTCCATCAGGCAGAATGGGCGGGTACCAGGCTTACGACGGTCCAGAAAACGGGAGTAGTTCTCAATACCGCTGCAATAGCCCAGTTCACGGATCATTTCCACATCATAGTTCACCCTTTCGGACAGACGTTGCGCTTCTATCAGTTTCCCGTTGGCTTTGAAGTATTCTACCTGTGCATGCAGTTCATCCTGTATTTCGTAGATCACCTGCTGCATGATATCTTTCGGCGCGAGGTACAGATTGGCGGGGAAAATAGCCGCATTGTCCATGGTGCCGATACGTTTTCCGTTCTGCACATCGAAGCTTTCTATCTCCTCAATCTCATCACCAAAGAAGGTAATACGATAGCCGTAATCCACGTAAGGCAGGTTGATATCCACGGTATCGCCCTGTACGCGGAAATTACCTCGGTTAAAATCACCGGTAGTGCGGCTATACAGGGAATTCACCAGTCCATGCAGGAAGGCATTCCGGCTAAAGGTCTGTCCCTGATGGATCCGGATAATCCCGTTTTCATATTCGGTGGGGTTACCCATACCGTAAATACAGGAAACGCTGGCCACCACGATAATATCGCGGCGCCCGGAAAGCAGGTTGGACGTAGCCCTCAGTCGGAGCTTATCCAATTCTTCATTAATGGCGAGGTCCTTTTCGATATAGGTATCGCTCACCGGCATATATGCTTCAGGCTGGTAATAATCATAGTAGGACACAAAGTATTCCACGGCATTCTCCGGGAAAAACTGTTTGAGTTCTCCGTATAACTGGGCAACAAGTGTTTTGTTGTGGGTCAGCACCAGGGTAGGGCGCTGTACATTCTGAATAACGTTGGCCACTGTAAAGGTTTTCCCCGATCCGGTCACCCCTAATAGTGTCTGATATTGTTCACCCTCCTGTACTCCTTCCGTCAATTGTCTGATGGCTTCCGGCTGATCACCAGCGGGAGCATAAGGCGCATGTATCTTAAATGGCATATTGAAAATTTCATTTGAGCAGTATGTAAAAATACTAAAATGACGCGTGCCAAAGTGTTAAAAAAAAGAGCTTTACTTTTGCCCTTTCAATCACTGACTTACTCATGAGAAAAAAGATTCTGACAGGCCTGATTCTGGCCTTTTTATTCCCTTTAGCCAGCTTTGCCTGGGGGCCTAACGGGCACCGCATTGTAGCAGAGATTGCATGGCAGCACCTGACTCCACAGGCTAAAAAAGCCGTTGCCAACATCCTGGGGCGCCAAAGCCTGCCTATGATCGCTAACTGGCCGGATTTCATCAAGTCCGATACCACGCACCAGTACGACCATACCAACAAATGGCACTACCTCGATTTCCCGGCCGGTGCCAGCCGCGCGGAATTTGACAGCCTCCTGAAGGCCGCCACAGATGAAAACCTGTACACCGAAACACAGGCTATGATCCGTGACCTGAAAAACAAACAACTGGCCAAAGAAAAGAAACTCTTCTCCCTGACATTCCTCGTACACCTGATGGGCGACATGCACCAGCCGTTGCACGTTGGCCGTGATGAAGACATGGGTGGCAATAAAATCAATGTGATGTGGTTCAATCAGCCGTCCAACCTGCACCGGGTATGGGACGAGCACCTGATCGATTTTCAGCAGCTCAGCTATACGGAATACACGAAAGCGATCGACATTGCTACGCCTGCGCGCGTGAAAGCCCTGCAGAGCGGCACCATCGCCGACTGGATGTTCGAATCTCATCAGCTGGCGGATAAAGTGTATGGCTACACCAAACCTGACGCCAAACTCAGCTATCGCTACAACTACGTGTTTGTGGAAGACCTGAACACCCAGCTTTTGAAAGGAGGCCTCCGCCTCGCGACCATTTTGAATGGCATTTTTAAATAATTACGAATTACAAATTACGAATTGAGGGCTTCCTTATAGAAAAGTTACCAAATAACCGCTCTATAAGGAAGCCCTCAATTCGTAATTCCTACTTCGTAATTTGTAATTCTATACCAGGTCGATATCAAAGTTAACCAGCTGAACAAACTGCTCCAGACGGGCATTCAGTTCCTCGTGTGACACTTCTTTCAGACGGGAAGTACCAAATTTCTCCACGCAGAAGGAAGCCATGGCAGAGCCAACGATGATCGCGGTCTTCATGTTCTCAAAGGAGATATCACGGGTCTTGGCCAGGTAACCGATAAAGCCACCTGCAAAGGTGTCGCCGGCGCCGGTGGGGTCGTATACCTCGTCCAGCGGCATGGCAGGAGCGAAGAACACGTGGTTTTCGTGGAAAAGCAGCGCACCGTGCTCGCCTTTTTTGATGATCAGGTAACGAGGACCCATCGTCAGGATCTTTTTGGCTGCTTTCACCAGAGAGTATTCACCGCTCAGCTGACGGGCTTCGCTGTCGTTCACCATCAGCAGGTCTACTTTCTTCAGCACTTTCAGCAGATCGTCCATGGCTACTTCCATCCAGAAGTTCATGGTGTCCATCACGATCAGCTTAGGACGAACAGTCAGCTGGTCGATCACGCTCATCTGTACCTGCGGCGTGAGGTTGCCGAGGATGAGGAATTCGCTGCCCTGATAGCTTTCAGGGATAACCGGGTTGAAGTCTGCCAATACGTTCAGGTCAGTCACCAGCGAGTCGCGGGTGTTCATGTCCATGTGGTATTTACCGGACCAGTAGAAGGATTTTTCGCCTTTCTTCACCTGTACTCCGTCTAATGCCACACCTCTGGCAGTCAGCGCGTCCAGCTCAGTCTGTGGGAAATCTTCCCCCACCACGGAAACCTGGTTAACCGGTTGTACAAAATTAGAAGCAGCCCATGCGATATAAGTGGCGGAACCGCCAATGATTTTTCCTGATTTACCAAAGGGCGTTTCAATTTCATCAAACGCCATTGTGCCTACGACTGTAAGAGCCATGTTACTTTCCTGAAGTTTATTAGTTTAAAATTTAATACAAAACCAGGCAAAGGTAACATCTTCCTGAGAAAGCAAAAAGGGTTAAATCTTTACTACTTTCCAGGTACCGCGGCGGAATAACAGTACTCCCGCTACAGCCATCATGGACTCTGCGATGGCGATGGCCCAGAAAACGCCCTGCGGGCCCCAATGGAGCCATATCGACAGAGAGTAGGCCAACGGCACCTGAAACATCCACAAAGCCACCAAATTGATCAGGGTAGGCGTACGGGTATCACCGGCACCATTAAACGATTGGGTAATCACCATCCCATAGGCATAAAACACGTATCCGAGGCTCATCAGGCGCAGACACTGCACGCCATAAGTGATCACATCTGCCTCCGGCGTGAATAGCCTGATGATCACCGGCGCCCCCATCAGGAAGATGAGGCCTACTACGCCCAGGAAGACCATATTCAGGAATGCTGCGCGCCACACTGACTTTTCAGCCCTGTCTGGCTGTTGAGCGCCTAAATTCTGGCCTACCAGTGCCGCCGCCGCATTCGCCATCCCCCAGGCCGGCAGGATCGTAAAGATCACCACCCGGATGGCAATGGTATATCCCGCTACGGCGTCTTTGCCGAAATAGGAAATGATCCTTACCAGAAATATCCAGCTGGCAGAGGCGATCAGCATTTGTGCCGTACTGCCTGCAGCCAGCTTCAAAATAGACGTGATCGTGTTCCAGGCGGGCGACAGCTGCTGTTTTGTAATACGGATCAGGTCTTTTCCCCGTATCAGGTGATATACCTGGTAACACACGCCGGTACCGCGACCAATGAAGGTGGCCAACGCAGCGCCCTGCAATCCCATTGCAGGTACCGGGCCCCAACCGTTGATCAGCAAAGGGCACAGCACAATATTCAGACCGTTGGCAAGCCACAACGACCGCATGGCCAAAGCGGCATCACCGGCGCCCCGGAAAATACCATTGATCAGAAACAATAATACAATCACCAGATTACCGGTCAACAATATTTTCGTATAACCGGTACCGTAATCAGCGACTTCTACAGAGGCGCCCATCAACAATAAAATATGACGGGAGAAAACGAATCCAACGATACTGATCACCACCGACAGTACCAACGCCACATACAGCGCCTGCATGGCGGCATGGGCGGCTTCTTCATGGTTCTTTTCACCGGTCCGGCGCGCCACCACCGCAGTAGCTGCCATACTCAATCCCATCGCCAGCGTATATACCAGCGTCAATACAGATTCCGTTAACCCAACAGTAGTAATGGCATTCACTCCCAGATGGCTGACAAAGAAAATGTCTACTACTGCAAACAACGATTCCATGGCCATCTCCAGTACCATGGGAATAGCCAATAAAAATATTGCCCGGTTGATACTACCGGTTGTAAACTCTTTTTCTGTTCCGGCAACAGCGATACGAAACAGTTCAAAAAAGTGAACTACACGCACCTGTGCCTGTTTAAAGAAAGGCATGTCCAATATGTTAAAAATGTAAACTCAGCGCCTGCTGGCAGGCACCATTAAGATTCTAAAGCGGGGAATGATAAACGTGGAAGGTCCGCGTTTAAATTAGTCTTTCATATGCTATCAATTTTACATCATCAGGATGTAAAACAAAAGTAGCCGTTTTTTTGAAAAGTCCCAATTTCAGCATTACAAGAAAACATGGGTTACAACTTGCACTTGACATATTTAAAAAAAATCCACATCATAAAACCCAATACAGGCAATTCTTTCACCGCATACATGCGAAATCGCCCGATTTTTTTTTGTGCAGTGGATGTAACATTTATTACTGCCTTCCGTTTAATATCGCAGTAGGCAGCGCGCGCTGAACCTTTTAAGGAAACCAAATAACAATAAGGAAACCGAAAGTCAACTTAACCAATTTAACGTTCGTAAAACAAACACCATGTTTATGCTTCATCAACACGCTCTCAAAGTGGGAGTCGTAGCTGCTACTGTATTGGGCATAGCCTTCACCGCCTGCAACAAGGACGACAATCCTCCAGCACCACCTTCACCACGCAACACCGTATTCGAGTTACGGGGTACCGGCACGGATGCTGCCAGAGTAATAGGCAACATCACCGTGTATGAAAATGCTGACAGTTCTGTTAATGTAACTTTAGCACTGGGTAAAAACAAGAAAGACACCGTGCATCAGGTATATTTCATTGGTGGTAATTACACCACCCCCACAACTGATACGCTGAAAACCGTTGACGCAAAAGGCAACGGCGGTATGCTGATGGTGGAACTGTTCAAAGATGTAAAGAAAGTCACCGTACGGCAGGCTGCCGGTGCTACCAAAGAAATACCTTTCAAATACGACGACGCCGTTGCCTATGCAGGCTATCTCAAGGTGATGCACAGTCGTTTCTCCACAGATACGCTGGCGATCGGCAACTTTGGAAAGTCTAAATAACTTATACCACTTAAAACTGTTCCGGTATAGTGTGATGAAAAGAAATAGCCGGCATTACGCCGGCTATTCTCCTGTTTTTTATTAGGATATGGAAAAGTAATCCGGGACAGGTCCCGCTTACTTTTGTGCTATTGTGATGGCTGATTTTCATTCGCGTTATTGGTCAGCACCGGCATCTGTTTACGCAGTACCTTAAACTCTGTACGTCTGTTTTTCTGACGACCTTCCGGATTATCTTTATGGTTAGGCAGTGAGTTCGGTGCAATAGGACGAGACTTGCCATATCCTTTTGCGATCAACCGCTGAGAAGAAACACCTCTGCTGATCAGGTAGTCCACACAGGATTGCGCACGGGACTGAGACAGCTTCTGGTTAAATTTATCAGACCCCACGCTGTCTGTATGTGCAGACATTTCAATCATCAGTTTAGGATTATCGTTCAACATATCCACCACGGTATCCAGTACAATTTTAGATTCAGGCCGCAGGGTCGCTTTACCAAAATCATAGTAGATATTGTTCAGGACAATTGGTTTCTCCACTTCATAGTGCTTGAGACAGAGGGTAGGATTATCGAGAGAATCCACTTTATTGAGCTCATCTGATTTAAAATAGAGGCTCTTGGTAAAGTAGTTTTCTTTCTCTGCAATGATTTTATAATAACGCTGTGGGTCTACTTCAAAGGAGTAACGACCGGTAGCGTCGAGCGTTATTTTACTCAGTGTTTTCTGTCTTACTGTATCCAGGAGGGTAATGGTAGCCCCTGCCAACGGCTGATGGGTATCACAGTCCACAATCAGGCCACCGGCCATTTTCCGGACTCTTTTGATACTGAACACTTCGAGGCAGCAAACGGATTCGCGGTCAGAACTGATGAATCCTTCTGCAAACGGGTGTGCGTTGTCCATCGCAGAATAATAGATATCATCTTTGGGAGAGTTCAATGGTTTACCCATATTCACCGGTGTCGACCAGGAACCGAAATCACCTTCACTTTGGAAGAAATCCAGTCCACCGAGGCCCACACGGCCATCGGAGCTAAACACCAGTACATTTTTCTCTGCATCATAAAAAGGCGCCTGCTCTTCATCTTTGGTGTTGATAGTAGTTCCCATATTACGGGCATTACCGGGAGCATTGCTGTTCATGACACAGTACCAGATATCGTATTTACCCATACCACCGGGCCTGTTGGAGGAAAACAGCAGGTACCTGCCATCAGCGGTGATATAAGGCTGCATGGAGTTGTAACCATCCATATTGATATTGTCGCCCATTTTCTGTGGCTCTGACCATGTCCCATTTTGTTTTGTACTGAGGTAGATGGCAGCTTGTTTCACCCCATCTTTTACTGACCAGCGGGTCATATACATGGAGTTACCATCGGGGGAGATAGAAGAAACGCCCTGGTCATATCCTTTGGCCACGGGGATATTTAGTTTTTGACTGCTGCTAAAATCACTGCCGGTACCGCTGGCAGTATAGAGGTCATTTACATAAGGTGTGCCTTTTCTGTCCTTCTTCTTTTCAGTAGTTTGTTTGGTCGGCAGCGGAGGTGTTTCTGCGCGGGAAGAAGTAAACATCAGGGTATTGGGGCCCATCACCACAGGCGCATAATTGGCGCCGCCTTCATTCACATTACCAGACAGTTTGGAGATGGTGTATCGGGGTTGCTTACTGGCTTCGCTCAAAGCGAATTCACAGTTAGCGATTTCCAGTGGCACACGGGTAGAGAGTTCATCTGCGCCGGTATAGCTGGTCTTAAATTCGTTGAACTGTTTCAGTGCCTCCTCAAATTTCCCATTGGCTCTCAGGCATACGCCGTACCAGTATTTGGCTTGCAGATATTGGGGGTTATTGAATCCTACCACCTGGGAATACCAGGTTTCGGCGTTTCCAAAATCATGGTAAAGCCGATAGGATTCTGCCAGCCGGGACACAACCTGTTGATAGTCTTTAAACTTACCACTGGGAGGAGCTGCGTTGGCGATGGCATAAGGCAATATCTGTTCTGGTTTCACTTTGAAAGTGCCCAGGGCTTTATTGTAATACTGTGCTGCCGAATAATAGTCCTTGGCGTTGTAATATACGTCTGCCGTATGTTTGAAATCAACTACGTATTGCGCCTGTATCGAATTAATCAGCCCTGCAAAAATTACCAGTACAAGAAGTGTAATTTTTTTCATGAAGGTTCTAATTCTATGGTCTGGAGAAATAATGTATCCACTTCTGTTATATATCCACTTGTGTGACGTTACCCTTATAATCTGGGGCAGATGAAGTATTCTTCATTCAGCACCCTTCTTTTCCTGCTGATAAAGGACAGCGATATTTCAAAGCTCTGGCTACCGTTGACAAGGCGGCGCATATTTGAGGTGTTGGCGTCATAGCTAAGGCCGAGGACAAATCCTTTGAAATGGAAGCCGGCAAAAGGAATGACTGCATCGTTAAAACGGTAGTTACCACCTACGAGGAAATCGAAATCGGGGTTTACCAGCAGTTGAGCGTACATACCGGCTACTACTTCTTCGGCGTTGCCCTGGCGCATATAAAGACCGGTAGGGGTGAGGCTTACCGTTTCGTTGAGTTTTATTTTGGTACCGCCATGTACGAGGTAACGTACCGGCAGTTTCTTTTCTTCACCCGAGCTGGCGAAAGGATCTTTCGGCCCGGTGAGGTGTGCTGCTGCAAACCCTACGAAGGGATTGAGCATATGATTAGGATTGCCATCGAAGAACATGGCGCCGGCGCCCGCATCAAATACAGTAGAAGATGTGGTGGTCACATTTTCGCCGTTGGCGATGCTGGGATCAAATCCGATGGTCGGCTTATACTGGCTACCTGTCTGGAACTTGGCAGGATCTACCCGGCGGTTGATAATACCGCCCTGGATGCCGAATACGATCTGGCTGGTTTTAGTCTGGCCAAACCGTACACCAGTGTAAGACACACTGGCCATGGCATTGAAGAAGTTATATCCGGCATCGCCGGCAGACATATTAAGGACATTGAGGCCTACCCCAATATTTTTATCTGTGGCAGCATCCACGGAAACGCCGGCAGTAGAGAAGGGTTTTCCATAGTTTGCCCATTGGTTGCGGTAATTTCCTGAAATTCTGTAATCTCCGTCAATTACGCCTGTCAATGCCGGGTTTAACCAGAGCGGATAGGCATAATACTGGGAAAAGTGCGGGTCTACCTGTGCAAAAGACTGCCAGGGCAACAAACTGCTCCACAAAAGTACTGCAACAATTAAGATCCTTTTCATAGGAACATTTTTTACTTGTTCAAAATTGGCCGGGGTGCAAACCGGTGCCTGGCATGCACCCCGGCTAGTTCTTTATTTTTTTGTCTACGGGTTTCTGTTCCTGTCGCTATCTCATGAGCGTAACGTTACCTTTCTTCGTAATCACCTGTCCATCCTGCATAGTCGCTTTCACGATGTATACGTATACGCCTACCGGTTGTTTCTGTCCGCTCATGGTACCATCCCATCCCTGACGTTGGTCTTTGGAGGTGAATACCAGCTGACCCCATTGGTTGTACACTCTGAATTCGAGTTGCGCGATAGCAGTTCCGTACACATACAACACATCGTTTATACCGTCACCGTTCGGGCTGAACAGGTTTGGAACGAAGATGTTGTTGCCTTGCGGGTTGGACGTTGTGCAAGTGAGCGTACCCAATCCGCTGGTTTCACAATCGCTGGCGCCGATAGCTCTTACGCCGAAGTTCAGGGTCTGGTTAGGCTGCAGGTTGTTCACGGTGTGTGAAGTACCGCTTGGGCCTGTGCTTGGAGCGCTGAAGGTAGCACCACCATCGAGGGTCACTTCGTAGCGTACTGCACCCGGAACAGCGTTCCAAGTGAAGGTGACGCTGGTAGCAGTGATATTGCTGAATGCCACATGCGGTGCGGCGAGCGGTTGCAGCATGCTGACGATCACCGCTGTTCTTGCACCGATGCCTACACAACCACCGGTGGGGCTTACCGCTTCCACATAGAAGGTAGTGGTAGTGTTCAGCGCTGGTGTGGTGTACACCGGACCGGTAAACACTGGTGTACCGCCGGTAGGCAATGTGTACCAGTTGAAGGTGACACCCGCCGTTGTTGAACTGGCTGTCAGCGTGGCTGTTTTACCCGGGCAGATACCATTTTCGTTGCCGGTAACTGTCGGTGCAGCCGGAGCATTGATCAGCTGAACGCTCACAGCAGCGCGGGTTGCACTTGGACAGCCGGTAGCATTCACGGCTTCCACATAGTACATCGCGTTAGCGGTCACCGGTGGCGTTGTAAAGCTGCTGCCGGTTGATATCGCTGTTCCGCCGGTTGCGGTAGTATACCATTTATAAGTGAGTGCTGCATTCGGGCTTTGTACACTCAGCACTACGGTCTGGCTCAGACAAGTCTGGAGTGTTGCATTCGCCACTACCGGTACTGCCGGTGCTGCATTGACAGTGACATTCACTGCTGTTCTGCTGGCGCTTACACAGCCACCGCTGGTAGCAGCTTCGAGGTAGTAAGTCGCATTACCGGTTGGTGTGATGCTGTAGTTAGCACCGGTGAATACTGGTGTACCGCCGGTAGCTTGCGTGTACCATTTGTAGATCACGCCTGCCACACTGTTCTTCACTGCCAGGGTCACGGTCTGACCAGCGCAGGTTGTTACAGGATCGGCCAGCGGAGCGTCGATGGTAGTGATCACGGTCGCTGTCACACTCACGCTGGAGCTTGCGCAGCCGTTATTATTCACCGCTACCACATAGAAGGAAGTGGTATTGGTCAACGCACCGGTAGTAAAGCCTGGACCGCTGCCCAGTAATGTTCCATTGGTCGGCGCATCGTACCAGTTGTAGGTCAATGCCGGATCCGGGTTCTGGATGGTAAAGGTTGCGGTACCACCGATGCAGATGGTGAGGTTATTGGCCGCTACGGTCGGCATAGCCGGTGCCGGATCTACGTTCACCACAACCGCGGTCCTGGTGGCGCTGGAGCAGCCGGTGCCTATATTGGCCTGTACATAGTAGGTAGTAGTGTTGCTTACCGCTGGTATGTTATATACCTCACCGGTAAAGAGCAGGGTACCACCTGTTGGAGCATCATACCATTGATAGATGAATCCTGGCTGAGCATTCTTCACGGATACTGTTACACCGGTGCCTGCGCAGGTCCTGAGACTGGTAGCTGTTACTTCCGGAGCAGCAGGAGCGGAGGTCACTGTTACAGTGGCTTTTACTCTTGCAGAAGGATTACCACACAACATCGGATCACCTACGGCTTCCACATAGAAGTCGGTAGAGTTGGTGAGCGGCAGGGTGGTGTAAACCGGTCCGGAGAAGACTGGCGTACCGCCTGTTGGTACAGTGTACCAGTTATACGTGATATTGTTTACAGGAGAGATCACACGCAATGTTGCAGTAGATCCTGTGCAGATAGTCAGTGCATTGGATTCGAGTACCGGTGTCGGAGCGGTGCCTACGCTGACAGTCACTTTAGCTCTTACCGCGCTGGTGCAGGTACCGTTGCTGGCTTCAGCATAGAAGTCGGTCGTTACATTCAGCGGGTTAGTAGTATAAGTATTGCCGGTGCCGAGCAGCGTACCGCCGGTGGAGGCGTCATACCATTTGTAGGTAACGCCCGCTACAGGGTTCTGGATGCTGAGGGTTACGGAACCACCTGCGCAGACATTGAGCGAAGTAGCGGCAATCGTCGGAGTGGCAGGCGCCGGGTTCACGGTTACCGGTATCGCGGTCCTTGGGCCAGGGCATCCGCCACAAGACCTTGGACAGCCGCCGCCGATCACACCTCTCACATAATAGGTGGTGGTGCTGTCTGCATTGAAGGTGTAGCTGACGCCGGTAAATACCAGGTTGCCTACCGCATCGTTCCACTGGTAGTTTACACCAGGCTGCGGGTTCTGCACGGTCAGTGTGACACTGGAGCCGGTGCAGGTGTTGACAGCTGCCGGTATTACCACTGGTGCCGGCGGAGCAGTCACTACGTTCACGGTACCGGCTACACGGGCAGATGGTGCGCCGCACTTGGTAGGATCACCCACTGCTTCCACATAGTATGTTGTAGTAGAAGTCAGCGGCGGCGTTACGAATACCGTTCCGGTAAAGATCGGTGTACCGCCTGTTGGTGTGGTGTACCAGTTATAGGTAAGCGCGTTGTCCGGGTTGAGGATCATCAACGTGCCTGGTGTATTCTGACACGCAGTCACATTGCTGGATACCAGTACCGGTGTCGGAGCGGTACCTACGCCGATGGATATTTTAACGCGGGCAGTATCTGTACAGCTACCGGCAGATGCTTCCACATAGAAGTCTGTGGACACTGTCAGGTTTCTCACGATATATACCGGTCCGGTGAAGAGAGCGGTACCTCCGGTGGCCACGTTGTACCAGCGGTAAGTAAGGGTATTCACCGGATTCTGTACGGAGAGGACTACGGAGTCACCTGCACAGATATTGGTATTGGAAGCAGTCACTGTCGGTGTTTGCAGGCTGGTGATGTTTACATTCACCGCTTTTGCTGTACCGGCTGCGTTAGCGCAGCTGTTGCTTCCTTCTACGGTTACATAGTAGGTAGTATTGGCCGTGATCAGCGGTGTGGTGTAGGATGGGCCGGTGAACAGCAATGTTTGCAGGCTGGCATCCTGGTACCATTTGAATACCGGGTTGGTCACGGTAGTGGTGGTAGCTGTCAGCGTAACGGTTGTCTTCGCACATGCGGTGGTATCATTGAGGATGATATCTGCCGCAGTAGAGCGTTTGTTAACGGTTACATGTGCCGCTTTCAGATCGCCGGCAGCGTTTTCACAGTTGCCTGCGCTGCTCACGCTCACGTAGTAGGTGTAGTTACCTGGTGCGAGGCCTGTGACAGACAGGACACCGGTGGCGCTGACACCTTGTGTGATCGGACCGGTCTTATCCGGATTAGCGTACCATTTGAATACCGGGTTCACCACGGTAGCGGATGTCGGTGTCAGTACAGCGGTATCACCGGCGCAGATGGTTTGATCTGTCACGTTGATATCGGCTGCGGTAGAGGCGGTGGTCACCATCAGGGTGATGACTGCGCGTGCACCGGCATTTGCACAGTTGTTGCCGTTTACGGCTTCTACATAGAATTTATAAGTACCTACGCCGAGGTTGGCCGGAGTAGTGTAGGTATTGGTATTGGAGGCCAGTTTGGCGCCGCCGGTAGCAGCATCATACCAGTTGAAGTTCACGCCGGGCACTGCATTTACGCTGAGTGTAACCGGCGTATTCACGCAGGTGGTCACGCTGTCTTTGGTGGCAACCGGAGTAGCCGGTGTACCGTACACGGTTACTGTTGCCGGCAGGGAAGCCGCGCCGCTACAGTTGTTCCGCATCGCTCTTACTGTGTAAGTGTAAATACCGGAATCGAGGGTCGGCGGTGTCACGTAGGCGATGCTGTCGAGCAGGTGGTTACCATGGCTGTCGTACCAGCTGTAGGTAATACCAGCGGCAGGGTTCACCACGTTGATGGTAGCCTGCTGACCTTTACAGATATTGGCGTTGGCCACCTGCACGGTCGGCTGAACGATCGCACGTTGTGCGTAGTTGAAGCCTACTTCTGTGAGGGCGCCCACAATACCTGATTTCAGTTTCACTTCCACACCCGTAAATGGTTGGGTGGGTACGAAGGACAGCAATGCGCTTCTGCCGCCACTGAGCAGGTTGATATTAACGAGCGGGTTGGACACCAGTACGGAGTCGCCTGCTGTATTACCATTGTAGGATGTCAGTTGCAGACTTGCCAGTACGGCGGCAGAGAGCACCTGGCTTGGGTTGGTGACCATTACTTTCACTGTATCACCCGGAGTGGAGACACCGTTGAAGTAAGCTCTTTCCCAAACGGAAGCATTCAGTACGCCGAGGTCTATAACGAGGGAAGAGTAAGTATTAGCGCTGTTGTCAACGGCCAGTTGCGGGTTGTACACGTTGCCCAGCACCAGGAGGCCGGAACCGCCGATGGTGAAGGAACTTGCGCCTTCGCAAGGCACAGGGTCCTGTCTGTCGGAGATGGTGACAGCAGTTACCGGTACTCTTGCAGAAGTACAGGAGCCGGCGCCCGGTACGGCAGCTACTACCCAATAGGTAACGGTACCGATGGTAGCGGATGCCGGTGCAGCATACTGCGCACCTTTAAACAGGGTGTCTGTGCTGGTCTGTGTAGCGAACCAGTAGAATTGTGCATTCGCTGTGGAAGCAGATGCCGTGAATACCGGTTGCTGGTTGACTACCACGGTGTCAGGATTCGGTGTTACCGTCGGATCAGGCAGTGATGCTGCGGTGCTCACGTTAACAGCCGTTCTGGTAGCAGAGATCGTATTACAGCTATCGTTTACAGCTTCTACATAGTAAGTCGCAGCCGCTGTTACATTGACAACTTTATAGGTAAATCCGCTGTCTGTGTTCAGTTTGGTACCACCGGCAGGCACATTATACCAGTTATAGGAGTAGCCGGCCAGCGGGTTAGTGATAGCCAGTACCGCGTCTGAACCCGGACAAACTTTCACATCATTGGATTGTACGGTCGGTGCAGCAGGAGCAGCGGCCACTTTCACATCTACTTTAGTTCTTGCTGTGCTGGCGCAACCATTCCGGTAAGCTTCCACAAAGAAGCTGGTATCTGCGGTGAGCGCACCGGTAGTCAGGGAAGTACCATCTTTACCGGTCAGGTAAGTACCGTTGAAAGTATACCAGCGGTAAGTGACGCCTGCAGCCGAGTTCTGTACGTTGAGTGTAGCGGTGTTGCCGGAGCAAACAGCCACCTGAGATGCCTGTACAGTTGGTTTGGCCAGTGCACGCTGTGCATAGTTGAAGCCTATTTCTGTAAGGGCGCCCACGATGCCGGATTTCAGTTTCACCTGTATGGCATCAAACGGATGGGCCGGCACAAATTCGGCGATAGCCTGTGTACCATTGTTCAGCAGACGGAGGTTCACCAGCGGATCGCTGACGATCACGGAGTCCTGCGGAGCATTACCATTATAAGTGGTCAGCTGAACGCCACCCAGCAGGGAAGCAGACAATATCACACCCGGATCGGAGAGCAGTACTCTTACAGTATCACCAGGAGCGGAGAGACCGTTGAAGCCTGCTTTCTCCCATACCTCTGCATTCAGTACACCGAGGTTGATCACGAGAGAAGCTGCTGTGCTGGCGTCATTATCTACTGCCAGTTGCGGGTTGTATACGTTACCCAGTATCAGGAGGCCGCTGCCACCGATAGTTTGGGTAGTGGCGCCTTCGCAAGGCACTGGTGTTGGAGTAGTAAACTGTCCGTACACCACTACTACCGGCACGCGGATAGAGGAGCAGGATCCATTGATGGATGCTTTCACCCAATAAGTCACGGTGCCTGGTGTATTCTGGGTAGGCGGTGCGTAAGTCGGACCGGTAAACAGGCTGTCGTTGCCAGCCTGGCTGCCATACCAGGTGAATGTCACGTTAGCGGCATTGGAGCTGGCTTTCAGTACGGCTTGTGTGCCGATGTTTACAGAATCCGGATTAGGTGTTACCACCGGTGCACTCAGTGCAGCAGAGATCACGATGTGGAATGCCTGTCTTGGAGAAACAGCACCACAAGCGCTCATCGCTTCTACATAGAAAGTAGTGTCCTTAGTGATATTCGGTACGTTGAATATGTATCCGCTGTCGGTATTCAGTTTAGTACCGCCAGTGGCCACGTTGTACCAGTTATAGGTAAGCTGGTTATTCGGATTAGATACCGCCAGGGCTGCGCTGGTTCCCGGACAGAGATTGAGGGTCTGATCGGTGCCAGGCACAACAGGAGCCGGAGACACAGTAACGGTTACGGGTACACGATCAGGGTTCGCGCAATTATTAGCGCCTACCACCTGCACGTAGTAAGTAACCTTGCCTGGTGTTCTCAGGGTATCGGTAGTATAAGTATTCTGGCTGCTCAATACTGTGGTGCTGGTAGAATCAGCATACCAGCGTACGGTAGTACCGGCCGCAGGTGTCACTGACAGGGTCGCTTTCTGGTTCACGCATACGGTATCGCCGGTGCCGCTGATAGTCGGGTTCGGATACAGGACACGTGCGCCATAGATGTCAATGGCGTTGAGCAGATTGAGCGTACCTGTGAGTTTCACTTCCACGCGGTCGTAAGTGGTGGTAGCGCCTACAGTAGCATTGAACTGCTGGCCGTTCAGCAGACGCAGGGTCAGCAGGTTAGCCAGGGTGTCTGCTTTCACCGCAGTAGCACCATTATATTGTGTGATCACGATGCCGGCAAACAGGCTTACATCGGCCAGACCACCCGGAGCTGCCATTGTCAGGCGGATGCTGTCGCCTGCGGCTCCCGGATTCGGGAAGATGAGCTGTTGGAAGACGGAGCCACCGAGTAAGCCTACCGGTACACTCAGGCGGGTGAAGTTGGTTTTAGAGCTATCGATGTCGTTGGTCGGGTCCTGCACGGAGCAGAGTACGCAACCAAGCGTAGTACCGGAAACCTGGCTGGTGGGTACATTACAATCCGGAGAAGGAATAACCGGACCAGTCACTACCACGTCTACACGTACCCGTGCAGAAGAGCAGGCGCCCGGAACGCTTACAGCAGCGAAGTAGCTGTAAGTGCCAGGGTTATTAAACGGACCTACCACAAAGCTGGTACCAGTACCGGCGATAGTGGTGGTCGTAGAATCTGCGTACCAGTTGATCACTGCACCCGGAACAGGTGAAGCGGTCAGTGTTGCCTGTTGGCCGGTTGCCACCACCACAGTGCCGGTTACTACCGGTGTAGCAGGAGCATTCACTACACTTACTACTGCCGCTTTCAATGCGCCGGCAGCGTTTTCACAGCGACCAACACCGCTCACAGCTACGTAATAAGTATAGTTGCCCAGTGCCAGACCAGTAATGGTGAGGTTGCCCACGCTATCAAGTGCATAGTGTACCGCACCTTCTGTCAGGCCATTGGTGATCGCTGTTGTTTTATTAGCGTCTTTATACCAGGTGAATACCGGGTTGGTGATAGTGGAAGAAGTAGGTTTCAGCATGGCAGCGCTGCTCACGCAACTGCGGGTGGTATCTGCCAGGTTGATGTCTGCCGCAGTAGCCAGCGGGTTCACTACTGCGCTCACGGCTATACGATCAGGGTTAGCGCAATTGTTAGCGCCTACCACCTGTACGTAGTAGGTAACCTTACCTGGTGTTCTCAGGGTATCGGTAGTATACGTATTCTGGCTGCTTAATACCGTAGTGCTGGTAGAATCAGCGTACCAGCGTACGGTAGTACCGGCCGCAGGTGTCACTGACAGTGTCGCTTTCTGGTTCACGCATACAGTATCACCGGTACCGCTGATAGTCGGGTTCGGATACAGGATACGTGCGCCATAAATATCCAGGGAGGTGATCAGATTGGCGAGACCAGTGAGTTTCACTTCCACGCGGTCATAAGTGCCGGTAGCACTTACGGTGGCATTGAATTGCTGGCCGCTCAGCAAGCGCAGGGTCAGCAGGTCAGCCAGCGTGTCTGCTTTCACCGCAGTTGCACCATTATATTGTGTGATCACAACGCCACCCAGCAAGCTTACATCTGCCAGACCGCCCGGAGCTGCCATTGTCAGGCGGATGCTGTCGCCTGCGGCTCCCGGATTCGGGAAGATGAGTTGTTGGAACACGGAGCCACCGAGTAAACCTACCGGCATACTCAGCGTCGTGAAGTTGGTAGTAGAGCTGTCGATGTCATTGGTTGGATTCTGCACGGAGCAGAGTACGCAACCAAGCGTGGTACCGGAAACCTGGCTGGTGGGTACATTACAATCCGGAGAAGGAATAACCGGACCAGTCACTACCACGTCTACACGTACCCGTGCAGAAGAGCAGGCGCCCGGAACGCTTACGGCCGCGAAGTAGCTGTAAGTGCCAGGGTTATTAAACGGACCTACCACGAAGCTGGTACCGGTGCCGGCGATGGTGGTGGTCGTAGAATCTGCGTACCAGTTGATCACCGCACCCGGAACAGGTGAAGCAGTGAGCGTTGCCTGTTGGCCGGTTGCCACTACCACGGTGCCTGTCACCACTGGTGAAGCCGGGGCGTTGACGATTTTCACCACGGCAGGTTTAAGTGCACCTGCGGCGTTTTCGCAACGGTTAGTACCGCTAACGGCTACATAATAAGTATAATTGCCCAGTGCCAGACCAGTAATGGTGAGGTTACCTACGCTATCCAAAGCAAAGTGTACTGCACCTTCTGTCAGGCCATTGGTGATCGCAGTTGTTTTATTGGCGTCCTTATACCAGGTGAATACCGGATTGGTAACAGTAGTCGATGTTGGTTTCAGTACAGCAGTATTGCTAACGCAGCCGAGGGTGGTATCGGCCAGGTTGACATCTGCTGCGGTGGCCAGTGCATTCACTGTCACGACAACGGGTATACGATCCGGGTTAGCGCAGCCGTTGGTACCTATCACCTGCGCCCAGTAAGTAATGGTGCCGGGGGTATTGAGTACCGGTGTCGTATAAGGATTCGGGCCTAAAGCGGTGGTAGTGGTGGAGTCAGCATACCACTGCACACTGGTACCCGGCGCCGGTGTAGCATTGAGGGTAGCAGTGGAACCAACGCAGGCTTGTACATTACGTACCAGTGCGGTTGGGTTCGGGCTGATGATGCGGGCACCATATATATTCACTGCGTTCAGCAGGTTCAGGGTGCCGGTCATTTTCACTTCTACACGGTCAAATGCAGCAGTAGCAGGGATGGTTATATAAGCCCTGGTACTGGTGAGCAGTGTGAGGTGAAGGAGGCTTGTAAGGGTGTCCCTTGTTACAGGAGTCGTTCCATTAGCTACCGTGAGCACCACGCCACCTAACAGAGACACGTCAGCAAGGCCGCCGGGGAATTCCAGATCAAACCGCACACTGTCTGTTCCTGCGCCTGGCTGCGGGAAGATGAGCTGTTGGAAAGCAGCGCCACCCAGCAGGCCAACCGGAACGTTCAGTTGTGAGAAGTTATTCGGATTGCCATCCACCGCATTGTCCGGGTTGTTCACCGCACAGAGTATACAGCCCAGGGTAGTACCCCATGCTGTGGTGGTAGGTGCGTTACAGGAAGTAGGTGTACCCGGGGTGGTGATGGTAACGTCTACCCGGATTCTTGCAGAAGAGCAGCCACCAGGGAGACGAACGCCAACAAAATAAGTATGTACGCCTGGTGTAGCGAACGGACCTACGTTAAAGTTTGGACCGGTAGCTATGGGCGCCAGTGTGGTATCAGTGTACCATTCGATGGTGCCAGCCGGAGCAGATGCTGTTAAGGTAATTGTTTGACCGGTATTGCCAGACACGCCGGTAGCTGTTACCGGAGGTACGGGGCTTGTACCTACAGTAACAGTAGCGGCGGCGAGTGCGCCGGCCTGATTTTCACAATGGGTGCTGTCAGTGATACTTACATAGAAAGTAGTAGACGGAGCAGTGAGCCCTGTGATCGTCAGTTTGCCAGCAGCATCGATAGCGTAGCTGATGGGTCCTTCCACCAGACCATTGGTGATCTGGGTAGTTTTATTAATGTCTTTATACCATTTGAATGTAGGGGTACCGGAAGGGTTGGTAGCAGTAGGGGTAATGGTGGCGACATTTGCACAGACTGCCGTAGTAGGCGGCACTGTGATGTCGGCAGCAGTAGCGTAGTTATTAACCAGGACAGTCACCAGGGCTTTAGCTGATTCAGAAGCGGAACATGTTTTCAGCATGGCAGACACATAATACCGGAAAGAGCCGGCCGTAGTGGCTGGTGCCTGGAAGCTGGAGCCGGTACCTACCACGGTGGTCTGGGTAGAATCGTACCAGGTATAGTTATAATTAACATTGTCAGGATTGCTTACACTCAGTGTGACAGGCGTACCCAGACAGGTGGTTTTAACAACACTTCCACCAGTTGTGGTGGGTGAGGGGCTAAACCGTTGAATTTCGTTCACATTCAATGTGGCCAGTCCACTGACGACCGCGCCAAATCGGACTTGTATATGGTCAAATACTCCCGAGGAAGCGAACGTCAGGGTTTGCGGTCCCGACGCGCCCGAGAGCAGGTCAATTTTAAGTAAGGCGCTACTGCCATTCAGCGAGTCTACCACGGTGCCCTGATTGTAGGTAACGATGGTGATGGCATTCAGCAATTGGGCGCTCAACAATGCGCCGGCATTGGAAGTAACGATACGAACAGAATCGCCGGCTTTGGAAAGTCCGGGATATACCGCAGTTATTTGCGCATAACTATTGGTCAAGGTAGTACCTACCGCAGAAAACATCTGGGCGAAACTATTGACGTTGCCGTCCACTGCGTTATCCACACCGGAGACGGAGCCGACACCAGCCAGTGTTCCGTTGATACCGTACAATACATCAATAGGAGTATTACAGTTAATAGTACCGGTAGCCGGTTTATTATAATATGCAGCGTAGACATTTACATCGACCAGTGCAGAAAGGAGGTCTGCGCGGATGGAGACACGTACTCTGTCGTACGCAACACCTGGTGCGGGGACAAATATTTCTGCCTGGTTGCCACTGGCGAGGAGGTTAAGCAATGCATTCGAAATGGGGGCGGGTGACCCTACCGCGGTGGTGCCGTTATAGGCCTGCACGGTGATGGAGCCAGCCAGTGCGAGTGACAAGGCACTTCCTGCGCCAATTTTCACTACTGCCGGGGTAGAGGCCGTGGGTAGCTGACCTGCGGGGAAGATCAGGTTTTGGGAGATGGTTACCTGCCCAAGCAGCGACACCACTACCGGCGCGTTTATCTGTGAAGAAGTCTTCAGGAAATTACCGGTGACATCAATAGCGCTGTCGGGGTTGGTGACACCGCAGGCGAGACACACACCAATGCCGGTAATGTCTACGTTATTAGACTGGCTGTTCGCATATACGCGCTGGGTCTGTGTTTGCGCCATTGCCGGCTGTGCTATCATCCCAAATGCCATCAACAGTAACAGCAGGTTTCCCAATAAGCGGGTATGCCTTTTGAAGAATAGTAACACGGGCGTGTTCAAGGCACTTTTTGCCCAGGATTGGGTGATAGGGGCAGCAATAAAAGGGCAATTAGGAGTAGTGTTTGAATGCATAGCACCAGATATTAAAATAAAACGATATTCATTTCGCAATGAATTACAAACTACTCTGATGGAAGGATAGGCTATGACGTGGCTACATGACAAATGATTAAAAAGTGAGGTGGTAGATGTATCCCACTTTCAATCATATGTTAAAGGTTTGCAAAAACGTTACGAATGTATAGTGAAGAAGGGGATAAAAGGTGGTTCATTTTAGTTCATTTTGGACGGTAGCGTCCCTTTCGTTCATTATTAAAATCAACTGTTCAGTTTGTTCATTTTGGTGACGATGGTCACCTTTTTTATGTCACGACATTAGATAAACAGGCGGGAACCGGGCTGACGGGTAAAATTTTTTTCCTTTTCCTTCCATTTTTCTTAGTGACAGGGCTCTTAAAGCCACCATGGTTGACTTTTCATCTATTTAACTAATATATATCTACATTATATATATCATAATATTTAATAAATAACACAAAAGTATCTTTATTAGAAATTCTCATATATATAATCATTTTTAAAATTTCCTGTTCATTTTGTTCATTTTGCTTTTCGTAAATCTAAATCACTGACTCAGACGTACTTAAAGAAGTATCGAAAATTCCTAATCCATTTATTGTCCCCTATGATTGATCTATCCTATGACTTCATCATGACACTGCAAAAAGAAGTATTGCGCAGATACGGTGTTGAAGTCATGTCATCGGCAGATTGCAAGAATCTGGCTCAGTCCATATTGGATAACACCACTAAACTGGTGAGTGAGACGACGCTCAAAAGGGTATTCGGATTTGCTGTTACACAACACAGCTTTTCGCGCTACACATTGAACACCCTCTCACAATATTGCCGGTTTAAGGACTGGGAAGATTTTCAGCAACATCATTATCAATTGCTCAACAGCGCCAGTCGCAGCAACCAGCAACTGGACACCAGGAGATGGGATGAACTGAAAACCAAAGCGGACGCAGTATCTCACTACACTATCCTGACGCTTAAAAACCGTTCGGGTATTGCGTTTCCGTTTACCGTTCCCCGGACGTTCTGTAATGCACACATTGAGCGGTTCCTCGAAAGCGACTACGCTGCTACCGCCCTGATAGCCCCATCAGGATGGGGCAAATCCGTGGCCCTGGTACACCTCGCCGAACACTTCTGGTTCTGTCGGGATGCGCGGTTTAAACACGACGTATGCTGGTTCATCCACGCACACGCCGCCGGCAGCCTGCTGCTCAAAGGGTTCTCCCTCGCCAACTGGCTGGACAACCAGATGGACCTCGGCAAAGGAGAAAACTTCCGTGAATACTTTTCCAGTCACTTTAATAATAAAGGTGGCCGACTCATACTCATCATCGACGGCTTCGATGAAATCGCCGTTTCCGGAGATAAGCTCAAACTATTATATACCAAGCTGGAAGACTTCGTGTATTCCAACGACCGCTACCCCTGGGTGAAAGTGATCCTTTCCATCCGGAGCAGCACCTGGTCGGAGATATTTCAGCATTCTCACCAATACCCGGCCTTCCGCCGCTATTGGTACCTGGGACCGGAAATGGACGAGGAAACAAACATCAACCTGCCGGCACTCACGGAACAGGAAGTGAAGTCTGTCCTCTATAACCATCACTTCGATCCATCTACTATCCGGATGTTCTCGGAGAGCTTCCTGCAGAAACTGCGGAACCCCTATTACCTGCAGCTCTTCTGCCAGCTCAATACAGGACCGGACCAAAACTTTGTAGATGAACACCTCAGCCTGTTCGAGATCGTATCTCGGTTTGTACAAAACCGTGTTTTCAACTCCCAGAGCAACGCGTTCAAAATAAAGATCATCGAAAAGCTGCTGGCACTACTCGACTATGGCCGCGGCGGTATTTATATCGATAAAAGCAAACTGCTGAACCAGAACGCCGACCTGTTCCCGGCCTACAAGGAACTACTGGCAGATAATATCCTGGCGGAAGAAAACCTCAGCCAGGAAATCATGTTCCATGTAAAGGTGCGCTTCGCCCACACCTTCCTGCTGGAATACTTTGTGGCGATGCATTACCTGCAGCAAAGCAATCAGGAAGTCAACGAAAACCTGCTACGGAACATACTGGACCACCTTCCTCAGTCGCCTTACCGCATCGGAGTATTCCGCTGGCTGCTCCGCTATGCGATCACCACCCGGCAAACGGAGGGCATCATCAAGATGTTCCATCTTCCGCTGGCTAATATCGAAAAATCACATCTGCTCGAATATCTCGTGCTCCACTACCAGCATGAAGGCAACAACCAGGTAGAACTGAAGTCGATCTTCCCCACCGGTTTCTTCAAAAAGAACCCGCTTAGCCAGATCATCAATGATGAATTCATGCATTTCCGCAAACGGAAAGTGCTGAACGCCCTGCTGGGCCTGGCCGAAGCCAGGGAAGACAAACTCAAAATCCGTAACCTGCTCTTCAGCATGGCGTTGCTACAACTGGACGCGGAACAGTGCGAGATGGAACTCAACAGTATCAAAAAACTGTATAATGCAGATGAATTTGACGGAGAACTGTGGGTGACGCCTTATGAAATACTCCTCTTTATATATGAGTATCTCAAATTTGGCTTCGTGAACGAAAGCATCCGCGCCAGGATATACCAGTACCAGCAGTATTGGGGCCATACTTCCCGGCAGCAAATATCCGTGGCACAGGAAATTGTGTTCCGTAACATGGGCACCGCCTTCCTGCTGATGGAAGATTACGAGCATCTGCTCAACTTCACCCAGCGCCTCTTCCAGACTTACCCCTCGCTGCCTTACCGCAAAGCGGACTCTTTCCGTCTCATGTTGTTGTTATGGCAGGCACAGGGCCATCTGGGACTGGGCAATATCAAATCAGCGGAAAGGATTTGCCGGCACGCCGATCAGGTGATCAAAAAATACTCGTCCGACTACTTTAGCGGAAAACACCTGGAGTCGTTCCAGAAACTACTGCATGCCACCGTGTATTATAATGAACACGAATTCCATAAAGCGATCCGTGTGGCAGAAATAGCCATTGAACATGCACAGAAGCTGGACCTGAAAGTGCTCGCGCTGATGAACTTCGCCCTGCTGAAGAACATTTACCGCGACCTGAACATGGATAAACAAATCACAGACACACAGCAACAAATAGAATTAATTCGTAACAGCACCTCCTTCAAACAGGCCATTCCAAATTTTGCGAAGTGATTATGGCATAATTTTGCTTTATTGCATAGCATAATGGCCATTGATGAAAGTAAATATTCAACGTCTACACAATTACTGCTCAACATACTGAGCCTGCTGACGTTGGCACCACTAGCACCTTTTATAAACCGGTTCCTCCCGCCCATCGTAGCGGGAGGGTTCCATATAGACCTGGCTGTATCTTTCCTGATCAGCCTTCTCATCCTGTTTGCCCTGAGATGGGTTTTCCGGCCATTGATTATTCCTGCTTTCCTGCTGGTGTGCAGCATGCTGCTGATCAACAAATACCGTGATGACTATACCTTCACCAATGTGCTGAACGACTATAAAGGCATGGTGCAGGGCAACTGGGGCACTAAAGACAGCAAGCAGCTCGACATCCTCAGCTTGTATCCCCGCCGGGTGGAAAGCTATCGCGACAAAACCGTTCGGGGCATCAGGGAAAAAGTCAACTACCAGGATTCGGTAGTCCGCAACTTCTCCGTCAAGCACTCGCTGGACTTTTACGACGAATATTTTTATAAATACGGGAAGATCACCCGTTTCCTGTCGCTCTTCCGGTATATCAACGGTAATTTTAAATATGTACTGGATTCCCGTCGTGACGAATACTTTGCCACGCCGCAGGAGACTATTCAGAACGGCCTTGGTGGCGACTGTGACGATCACTCCATCCTGATGACCTCCTGCCTGCAATCTATCGGGGCACGTTGCCGTATCGTACTGATCAAAGGTCACGCTTACCCTGAGCTGTACTGTGGCGACAAAGAAGATTTCGAAATTATGAAACAGGCCATCATCACCCTGTTTCCCAAACCGGTCATCAAGGAATTGTACTACCACGAGCTGAAAGGGGAGTACTGGATCAACCTCGATTATACCGCCAGGCATCCCGGCGGACCTTACATGAATGATAAAGTTTATGGGTTGATTGAGCTCTGATCTTTAAATTTGCGCCATGAGTCAATTTAGCCGTATCCGGAAGTATCATGGTTTTTTCAGGTTTAAACGGGATTTTGAGCAATACAGCCTCCGTAAAGCTAAAAGCTATGAGCTACTCCTACACTGGCTTCACAGCAAACTGAACCGCAATCAGTTTCTGTTGCTGTCAGGTATTCTGGTGGGCTGTTCCGCCGGTCTGGCGGGGGTGGTGCTCAAAATGCTGGTCCACTACATCCACTATGTTATTACCTATAAGGTACATTTCAGCACACAGGTCATCTTTTATGTTGTCTTTCCTTTTCTGGGGATTGTACTGACCACCCTGATTGTTGTCTTCTTTTTTAAGGGGCAGTCCCGTAAAGGGATTCCTGCGATCCTACATGAGATCGCACAGAATTCCAGTCTCATCCCTCCGGTGAAAATGTATTCCCAGATACTGCAAAGTGCCGTCACTGTTGGCTTGGGTGGCTCAGCAGGACTGGAAAGCCCTATTGCCGTTACCGGCGCCGCTTTAGGGTCCAACTATGCCCGGACCTATTCGCTGGGATACAAAGAAAGGACCCTGCTGCTGGCAGCGGGCGCCACGGCGGGCATTGCCTCCGCCTTTAACGCGCCCATTGCCGGGATGATGTTTGCCTTTGAAATACTGTTGACCGGCGTTGTATTTTCCGATTTTATGCCGTTGGTGGTAGCGGCTGTCTGTGGCAGCCTGCTTTCGAAGATCATTCTTCAGGAAGAAGTGCTTTTTCATTTTGAATCACGGACGCCCTTCAACTATCATAACGTACCATTTTATATTGTGCTTGGGCTGCTCTGTGGTTTTTACGCCCGGTATTTTGTGGTGCTCTCGAAGAAAGTGGAACACTTCTTTCAGCACCTGGGATGGAGCGCTCTCCGCAAAGCTATGCTGGGCGGGGTACTGGTGTCCGCACTCTGCGTGGCCCTGCCACCTTTGTTCGGAGAGGGCTATACCGCAGTGAAATCGCTGGCCGGGGGGCATGGCGAAATCATTCTGCAAAACAGTTTCTTTGGCTACTTCCCGCCACAAAGCTGGATGTTGCTGGTATTCACTGGTTGCGTATGCCTGCTGAAAGCTTTTGCCACCTCCATCACCATCCAGAGTGGTGGCAATGGCGGTAACTTCGCCCCTTCGCTGTTTGCCGGCGGCTTTCTGGGTTTCTTTTTCGCTATGCTCTGTTCTCAGATAGGCTTCACCGATGTACCTGTTACCAACCTGGTAATTGTAGGGATGGCCGGTGTGATGGCTGGCGTGATGTACGCTCCGCTGACCGCCATCTTCCTGATCGCGGAATCCAGCTCCGGTTATGATCTGTTTATCCCCCTGATGATTGTGTCTACCACTTCCTACCTGATGGCCAAATGGTTTTCCCCCATTTCTCCGGAACTCACGGAGCTGGCCAAAGAAGGGAAAGTCTTCACCAAAGCGCACGACAACAACATTCTGCTGATGCTGAAGATGCAGGATGTTGTAGAGAAAGACATTCAACGGATAGACATTGACAGCAACCTGCGCGAGCTGATAGAACTTGTTAAAGACGGGCATCGTAATATTATCTCCGTAGTGAGCCAGCAGGACAAGCTGGAGGGCATCATCACCCTTGATGATATCCGTCCGATTATGTTTAACCCGGAACTATATGACACTGTTACTGTTAAGAAATTAATGAAAGCTCCACCGGCAGTAGTATCTTTAAAAGACAACATTACGCTGGTGCTCAAAAAATTTGACGAAGCACAGGTTTGGAATTTACCGGTAGTGCAGGACAAGAAGCTGATAGGGTTTGTTTCCAAATCACGTATACTGAATAAGTACCGGTTATTGTTACAGGAATATTCCGAAAGTTAATTACGCATTACGGATTACGAATTACGAATTGAGGGCTGTTTATTAGGCCATTACTTAATAACCCGCTCAATAATGAGTTCCCAATTCGTAATTCGTAGTTCCTAATTTGTAATTGAATTATATGGCGCGGGTATTAATCAATTTTGCACATCCGGCGCTGGAGAAATCCAGGGTGCACAAACAGCTGCTGACTACTATCAAAGGTATCAAGGGCATTACCATCAACGATCTGTATGAATGGTACCCAGACCTTGACATTGACGTGGCCAGGGAGCAGCAACTGCTCGAAAAGCATGATATCATTCTGCTGCAACATCCTTTTTACTGGTACAGCGCACCCGCTATTATCAAGCAGTGGCTGGACCTGGTGCTGGAACACGGCTGGGCTTATGGACATACCGGGAAAGCCTTGCAGGGTAAGTATTTCGGCAATGTGATCTCCGCCGGTAGCGCGGAAAAAGGTTATCAGCCCGGAGGCATACATCAGTATCCTGTGCATCAGTTCCTGTTGCCATTTTCACAAACCGCTGCGTTGTGCAACATGCACTACAGCGCGCCCTATGTGATTTACGGTGTACACCGCATGGACATAGAAGATATCCGTACCGCCACGCAGCAATACCATCATATGCTGGAGCTGCTGCGTGATGATAAAATAGATCCCGCAGCCCTCACACGGCTGACTTATATGAACGAGGCATTACAACTTCCATCCCAAACCCGCTCTATATGAACCAACATTCGCTGCTATTTCAGTCAATGGTATATCTGGCTGCCGCCATCGTGTTTGTGCCACTCGCCAAGAAGATGGGATTGGGCGCCGTATTGGGCTATCTGATAGCCGGTGTGATCATTGGTCCATCAGTAATGGGTTTCATCGGCAAAGAGGGAGAAGACATTATGCATTTCGCTGAATTTGGGGTGGTGATGATGTTGTTCCTTATCGGGATGGAGCTGGAACCCACGCTGTTATGGCGATTACGCACCTCCATTCTGGGGCTGGGAGGGCTTCAGGTGCTGGGCAGCGCTGCTGCCATCGCCGGTCTGGCCTACCTGCTGGGACAGCCTTTCAATGCGTCGTTGGCGTTGGGCATGATCCTGTCGTTGTCATCTACAGCCATTGTGCTACAAACGCTCAATGAAAAAGGGTGGATGAACACCGCTGCCGGGCAAAGCGCCTTTTCCGTGTTATTGTTTCAGGACATCGCGGTGATCCCGATGCTGGCTATATTCCCGCTGCTGGCCAGTGGCGCCACCAATACCGCTGATTTGCATGAACCGTCGCTGCGTGACAATCTGCCTGCATGGGGACAAACATTCGTGGTACTGGGTGCTGTAGCCGCGATTATCGTTGCCGGCCGCTACCTCGTTAATCCGCTGATGCGTATTATTGCCCGTACGCGTGTCAGGGAGTTGTTTACCGCTATGGCCTTGCTGATGGTAGTGGCCATTGCCGTGCTGATGAACCTTGTAGGCCTCAGTTCTGCGCTGGGGGCCTTTTTGGGCGGTGTGGTGCTTGCCAACAGTGAATACCGTCATGAGTTGGAAAGCGATATAGAACCTTTCAAGGGTTTGTTGCTTGGATTGTTTTTCATTGCAGTAGGAGCATCCATTGATTTTACGCTGATCATGGAAGAGCCGTTGCTGATATTTGGGCTTGTATTGGGGTTGATGCTGATCAAAGCCGCCGTGTTGATGATATTGGGAAAGGTATTCAAACTGAGTACAGACCAGAATCTGCTCTTTGCTTTTGCGTTGGCAGATATTGGTGAATTTGCCTTTGTACTACTGGCTTTCAGCAATCAGGTAAGACTGATCGATGCCAGACTGTCCGCGATGCTAACCGCCATTGTAGCCATCAGCATGGCGTTGACACCGCTGATCATGTTGTTGTACGAGAAGATCATACAGCCGCGATTTACCCGTCAGATACCGAAATCAGATGAGCGGTCTTCCGATGAAATTCACGAAAAGAATCCGGTGATCATTGCTGGTTTTGGCCGCTTTGGTAGTATGACAGGGCGTTTCCTGCGGGCCAACGGTATCAAATGCACCATCCTTGATATGGATTCGGACCGGGTGGACGCGCTGCACAACATGGGCATCAAAGTATATTACGGCGATGCCTCCCGATACGATCTGCTGGCCGCTGCCGGCGCCGCGGATGCCAAACTGCTAATCGTTGCTACTGATCAATATGAACAGACCCGTCAGATTGTGGAACTGGCGCATAAATATTTCCCTCATCTGCAACTGCTGGTGAGAGCACAGCAGGTGGAAGACACTTTCGAGCTGATGGACCTGGGCGTGCTGCATATTTACCGGGAAACGGTGGACACATCGCTGCGTATGGGTGCAGACGCGCTTCGGATGCTGGGTGCACGTGCCTATCACAGCGAAAGGGCCGCACGGACTTTCTTCCGGCAGGATGAGCGGACGCTGAAAGGTTTATCGGCGCTACGTGACGATAAAAAACAGTACCTCGTCAGCATGCGGGAGCGTATTGAAGAGATGGAAAAACTCATTGCCTCCGACCGTATCAAAACCTGGCTGGACGAAGGACAGGGCTGGGACCCGGAGTCTATCCGGGATGAAGTTCGTGGTGAAGCGGAAAGCTGATTATTGGATATGGTGGATGATCAGTTCTGCCACGTGGTGTAATAGTTCAACATCTACGGGGTGGCTATGGTCGTGCATGGGTTTATCGGAAACAGCCCGCACATAACCTTCTTCATCGGGCTCAAAGCTAATCTCGTGTTCAGCAATGACTACTTTGTATACGGTTTTGTACGTTTGATGTACCGTGTTCACTTCCAGAATATGAGGATGGCCCTTATATTCAAATTTGAGTGTAAATGTATCTGTTGCCATTGGTTACTGCCGTTGTAGGGCTCAGGCTTCTTTTTCGCCGTGCTGCCGTTGATAATAACGCTTGATCCTGTTTTTTTCATCGCGGGAAAGCTGATGAATGAACCACAGGGAAAAATAAGCCAGTCCGCTAATGATAAATATGTATCCTATGAATCCCAGTGTGTGGAAAATCCGAAACCACATCCAGTCATTCGTGTAGGCGTACTGCGCTAAGATAGCTAAAATCACACCTGCCAGCATCAGAACAATTGCTATTTTTTTCATCGGGGGTAAATTTTGGGATAAAGAATACGAACTACGGAATCACGCGACAAACAAAATGCCATTACCATATCTACGGTACAACAACGACATACGGATGTTGCTCATGCAGATATTTTTCTACATAACGTATACGCTATAACGAAGGGATGGGGAATATTGTTACAGTTGCAGGCGAATATGTAATTTATTCAATCCTTTTACCACAAATAGCATCGCTACTGCGAAACACATACACCAGATGATACCAGGCAGGCCCTGCTCTAAAACAGCCGGCAGCCTGAGCCCCAGCGCTATCATCCCGAAAAATACGATGTCTGGTAAAATATAGGTGAGCAGTGGATTAGCACCGGCAGGTTTAAAGAAGGAAGTCCATCTGCTGAAATGTTTTACATCTATCAAAAAATATAAAAGTGAAAAGACAGCCACACAAATGGCCGCGCAATACAGGCACCAGCTGGGGGTGGCATGAATCTTCGACAGTTTATAGGCCGGTCTTAGCCAGGCGCCCGCTATCAACAACACTGCACAAAATCCAAACACCCTCGATATCAAACGGCTGCCGGTCAGGCCCAGGTCTTCATCAAAATAAAATAACGTCAATAGCATCCCACACAGCACGATGGCCGTATGCGCCGCGTTACCACTCTGCGATGCCAGCCAGCTCCATTCGCCTTTTTGTGCAAATGGTTGTCTGCATAAAATAAAATACCCTATACATACCGCGATCATCAGGAAGATAGCACTATGGTTGCCTTTGAAGAGCTGATAGATAATGCAGGCGTATAGATAAGCCCAGCCTATCAGTCCCAGGATACCCCACCACTGCGGCGTGAGATACTGTGTCCCTTCTTCACCACCACGGAAAATCACTGCCAGCACAATTAATATCACCGCGCCGATACCTTTCAGCATCCAGCCGATCCAGGCTTGTTTAAAAGTATATACATTCCACACCAGTATCACACTGCCATAAAACAACAGCGCCCACCATGCCCTGCTCATGCCTGTTGCCGCAGGATGGAGATCACCGGTATTGACCATAAATACGCCCAGCACCAGTAGTCCCAGCGTACGCCACAAGATATGTTTCTGCAGTTGCCAGATGCTGTCACCTTTATTCAGTCGGCTGTTGATAGCAAAAGGAATAGACATCCCCACGATAAACAGGAATGCGGGGAACACGACATCCACAAAAGTCATTCTGTCTTCCTCTGCGTGCGCATGCTGCATCCAGGCAGGGATACCATCTACGCCCGCAACGCTGTTAACAAAAATCATCACCAGAATAGTGATCCCGCGAAAAGCATCGATAGACAGAATACGGCCGGTGGAAAGTTTATTGATCATAGGGGAAAATGTGGGTTGACGATCTTCCAAAATACAATATAAAACTGATAGTATTAAGCCTATTTTAATCGGCCACTGGTCAAAAAAATTTATCTTTCCGGCCATAAACCAATTAACACTTATGAGGAAATACCTGCTCACAGGCGTCGGCATCGCTGGTATGGCATGCATCGCTGCCTGCAACCAGGGTCAGTCGAAGGCCGATCAACAACAGGCCACCCCTGACATCCTGGCTGCCAACATAGACAGCACCGTCAACCCCGGACAAGATTATTTTGATTATGTCAACGGCGGCTGGATCAAACGTAACCCTATCCCTGCGGAATATAGCTCCTGGGGCATCGCCAATCTGGTACAGGAAGAGCTGTACAAACGTCTCCGCCTCATCAATGAACAGGCAGTTGAGAAACCGGGAGATGATATTTCCCGCAAAATTGCCGCCTTCTGGAAAAGCGGTATGGACTCCGTTGGCATCAACGCCGCCGGTATTAAACCTATCGAGGCAGACCTGAAAGCTATCGATGCTGTTACCAACACGCAGCAGCTGGTAACGCTTGCCGCACAGCAGAACATCTTCACCGGCGCTATGTGCAGCCCGTACATTGCACAGGATGCCAAGAACAGTGAAGCCATGGCATTGCAGTTCTATCAGGGCGGTCTCGGTTTGCCTAACCGTGATTACTACTTCAACACAGACGAACGTACCACTAAAATAAGACAGGCTTACCCCGGGCATATTGCAAAAATGCTGCAGTTCACCGGTATGGACAGTACCGCTGCCAAAGCTGCTGCCGCCAGCGTGGTGCAACTGGAAACCATCCTCGCCAAGTCCAGCCGCAAACTGGCGGACCTGCGCGATCCGGAAGCCAACTATCATAAAATGGCCGTTACCCAGCTGAACAAAATAGCCGGTAACATTGACTGGGCTGCCTTTATCAAACAACAAGGCATTAACAGTCACGCAGATACGATTATTGTTGGTCAACCGGAATTCTATACGGCCCTCAGCAATGCTATCAAATCGCAACCGCTGGACGCCTGGAAAAACTATCTCAAATGGCACCTGATCAACAGTACCGCTTCCTCCCTCAGCGATAACATTGCCTCTACCGATTTTGCTTTCTATGGCACCCTGCTGAAAGGCCAGGAGAAACAGAAGCCACGCTGGAAACGTGTACTCGACGCAGAAGAAGGCGCGATGGGCGAGGCGCTGGGCCAGCTGTTCGTTAAAGAATTCTTCAACGCCACCGCGAAGAAAAGATACGAGACCCTCGTGGAAGATATCCGCGGAGCGCTTAAAACACGCATCGAAAACCTCACCTGGATGAGCGACAGCACTAAACAGAAAGCGCTGTATAAACTGTCAAAAATCACCAAGAAAGTAGGTTATCCGGATAAATGGAAAGACTTCTCCGCCATGGCCATCAAAGAACAGTCATACGCCGAGAATGCAAGAGCAGCGCAGCAATGGTGGCACAACTACCAGGTCAGCAAACTGGGCAAACCGGTAGACCGCACCGAATGGGACATGACACCCCAGACATATAATGCCTACTACAATCCCAGCAACAATGAGATCGTACTGCCGGCGGGTATTTTCACCGTTCCCGGTAAGCGCGACGAAGAGCTCGACGACGCCCTCGTATATGGCTATGCCGGCGCTTCCACCATCGGCCACGAAATCACCCATGGCTTTGATGATGAAGGCCGTCAGTTTGACGCCGATGGTAACCTGAAAAACTGGTGGACCAAAGAAGACGAAGCGAAATTCAACCAACGTGCCGCTGTGATGGTGAAACAGTTCAACTCCTACCAGGTAGTAGACACCCTGCATATCAATGGCAAAGCCACTCTCGGCGAAAATATCGCAGACCTTGGCGGTATCCTACTGGGATGGGACGCATTCCAGAAAACAGCACAGTTTAAAAAGAACGAACCTATCTCCGGTTATTCTCCGGCGCAACGTTACTTCATGGGTTATTCCCTCGGCTGGCTGAGCCACACCAAAAAAGAAGAACTGGCCAGGAGAGTGCTCACCGATGTGCATTCACCCGCCAAATTCAGGGTGAATGGACCTTTCAGTGATGTAGATGCTTTCTATAAAGTATACAACCTGAAAGAAGGTAATGGCATGTGGAGAGCAGACAGTGCGCGTGTACGCATCTGGTAATTTCTTCCTTAAAATTTCAAAAACCTGATTGGGATTCCTTTCCAGTCAGGTTTTTTTGTTTGTCTGAAGGTCGTCAGGAAAACAGCTCCTGCACATATTGCGCAAACTATTGCCTATCTTGGGAGCATATTTTGAATTGGATTGCTAAATTAACTTTGGAGCTATAGAGAAATGGGACGTTCATTTAATCATGAGCGACGGAAACCAGTCGCGCACTTTTTTGCCATTGCTATTATTGGGGTGTTAACTTGTGTCAGTGTTAAAAACGTATCGGCACAAACTTTTTCAGAAGCCTTCAAACCATTTACCGGTACGCCTCGCCACTATGTATGTTATCGTACTGCTGATAGTGTGTCTATCGATGGGCAGCTGTCTGAAAAGGCGTGGAACCAGGTACCCTGGACAGATGACTTCACAGACATTGAAGGTGATGCCAAACCAGCGCCGCCGCTGCGTACCCGCGTAAAAATGATGTGGGACCAACAGTACCTCTACATTGCGGCGGTGATGCAGGAGCCGCACATATGGGCCACCCTTAAAGACCACGACGCCATCATATTTCAGGACAACGACTTTGAAGTATTCATTGACCCTGATGGTGACACCCATCAGTATTTTGAACTGGAAATCAATGCCTACAATACTGTTATGGACCTGTTCATGAACAAACCATACCGGCATGGTGGCAACGCATTGCTCAACTGGGATACTAAAGGGCTTAAAACCGCCGTTCATATTAACGGCACCCTCAATCAACCCAACGACAAAGACCAGGAATGGACCGTGGAAATGGCGATACCGTTTAATGCGTTGCGTTTCTTCAACGACGTACAGCGCCCTTCCGACGGCAGCACCTGGCGTATCAATTTCTCCCGGGTGGAGTGGGATACCGATATAAAAGACGGCCAGTATGTGAAGCTGAAAAAGCCCGAAAACAACTGGGTATGGTCTCCACAGGAAATCATCAACATGCATGCCCCCGAAAGATGGGGATACCTGCAATTCAGCACACAACCCACCAGCCAGGCAACCGCTTCATTCCGGATGCCGGTCGCTGAACCCGCCAAACGCCTGCTGTGGCATGTTTTTCATGAGCAGGTACGGTACCTGGAACGTCATGGAAAATTCGCTGCTAACCTCCAGGAGCTGAAAATGCCGGTTAAACAGACTGCAGCGGATGGCGTCACCTACACACTACAACTGGAAGGCATTAGTTCTCAATTCACGGCCTCTATTCGGGGCGGCAAATTAGACGGACCAATTTATATTAATCAGGAAGGTCGTGTCTACACCAATAGAAAATAACGCTTATGAATAAACGTAATTTCATCAAAGCATTGGGACTGGGAAGCCTGGCATTGGCTAAGCCGTCGCTGCCCGTTATGGCAGCCGGTACTGCGAAGCAGCCACAGTCCATGGAGAAAATAGGCATCCAACATCGGGTGTGGATCAATCCTGATCCCAAAGAGAAAGCTGCTGATCTGGCCAAACGTTATGCGACTTATCGCAGGGCCGGTATCACCGACCTTTTCTTTGAGGCCGACAGCGAAGTACATTTCAAAGCTGCCAAAGCCGCCGGCATCAAGGCGCATCGTTGGATGTGGACCATGAACCGTGGCGAAAAAGAGTTACTGGCCAGCCACCCGGAATGGTATGCTGTAAACCGCAAAGGAGAATCCTGCTCCAATCATCCGCCTTATGTGGATTACTACCGCTGGTTATGTCCCAGCAAACCGGGAGTGGTCGACTATCTGAAATCACAGGTAGAGCAGGCGCTGTCGAAGGATTATGTAGATGGTATCCACCTGGACTATGTTCGCTTTTGCGACGTTGTGCTGCCGGTGAACCTGTGGAGCAAATACGGTATTGATCAGTCGAAGGAGCTGCCCGAATATGACTTCTGCTATTGCAACGATTGCCGCAGCGCCTACAAATCCACTTATGGCCATGATCCGCTGGAAATAGAGCATCCCGATCAAAGTCCATCCTGGCGTAGATTCCGCTATGATCGTATCACCCATGTGGTAAAAAATCTGGCGCAGGTGGCCAAACAACATAAAAAGCCTATTTCTGCTGCCGTGTTTCCGACGCCGGACATTGCCAAACGTATTGTGCGGCAGGACTGGACCAACTGGCCATTGAATGCTGTGATGCCGATGATCTACCACGGATTTTACCGGGAAAATATTACCTGGATAGGAGATGCCGTTGCCGAAGGCGTAAAGACCCTGCACGGTGCTTTCCCACTGTATGCCGGGTTATTCCTGCCTGATTTCAACAATAACTACAATGATCTTCGTGAAGCGGTGAAACTGGCCATAGACAATGGTGCAGCGGGGGTATCTATTTTCGGCACCGTAACGCCGGAAGTATTACAGGTATTGGGAGAAAGCGTGTAGTTTCTGATATTTTGTCGTTTAGGAATTTAGTTATTTAATGCCTTTTTGTTTCGGCTGTTTTAAATAGCTAAATTCCTAAACAACAATAATCAAATTTCTAAATACCAAAATTTACAAATCGTTTGCTGGTCTGTCTGCCACGGCTTTACCAAAGTTGACATTCGGTTTGTTACCCATCGTCACCACCATTGTTCCTCCTTTTAAGAGGTCCTGGTGTGTGATGAAGCTTTTCGTATAAGGCTTCCCGTTAAGCTTAATGCTTTGGATGTAGATATTCTCTTTGCTGTTGTTGATGGTTTGTACCGTAAAGGTTTTACCGTCCTGCAGTTTCACCGTTGCCTTATCAAACAGCGGACTTCCCATCACATACACACCATTGGCGGGATTTACCGGGTAGAAGCCCAGGGAAGAGAATACGTACCAGGAAGACATCGCGCCACAGTCTTCGTTACCAGCAAGGCCTTCCGGCTGGTCGAAGTAGAAATCTTTCATGACCTGTCTTACTTTCTCTGCTGTTTTCCACTGGTTGCCAGCGAAAGCATACATATAAGTGACGTGGTGGCTGGGCTCATTACCATGCGCATACATGCCGATCAGGCCGGAGATATCGTTGGATGCCTCTGCGCCCATATCGCCTTTCGCCGTGAAGAGGCTATCGAGTTTGCGGGTGAAAGCTTCATCGCCACCCATCAGGTTGATCAGTCCTTCCACGTCCTGTGGCACCAGCCAGGTGTATTGCCAGCCGTTACCTTCCGTGAAATCACCTTTCTCATGGATGGAGTTGAACGGATCATAGGGTGTTTTAAAGCTGCCGTCGCTCATACGCGGACGTACAAACTTAATCGTGCTATCGAAATAGTTTTTGTAGTAGGCAGCCCGTCTTTTATAGTATTCGTAATCTTCCGTTTTGCCCATTTTTTTAGCCATCGCAGCGATGCACCAGTCATCGATAGCGTATTCCATCGCTTTGGACACAGATTCGTATTCTTTATCAGCCGGGATATAGCCTCTTTCTTTTACGTATTTAACGCCGAGGTCATCACGCATAGAAGTAGCTTTCATGGCGGCAAAAGCATCTTCTGCATTAAAGCCGGTGAAACCTTTCAGATAGGCGTCAACGATAGGAGGTACCGCATGATAGCCTACCATACAGTTGGTTTCGCTGCCCATGAGTGGCCATACCGGCAGTTTGCCCTGTTGTTTGTGTATGGTGATCATGGAGTTCACGAAGCTGTTCACTTTTTCCGGATGCAGGATGGTGCTCAGCGGTGCGGCGGAGCGATAGATGTCCCATAGGGAGAATACGGAGTAGTTGTCAAAACCAGGATTGGGGTACACTTTTTTGTCGGTACCGCGATAGCTGCCATCGTGGTCGTTGAGGAGGGCCGGGTCTATCATGGTGTGATAGAGTGCGGTGTAGAAAACGCGGCGGGCGGCTTCGTCTTTCGTTTGAATATCTACTTTAGACAGTTCCTTATCCCATTTGGCGTTGGCGCCGTTCACCACTTTGGCGAAGTCCCATCCCTGCATTTCCGCATTGATGTTAGCCAGTGCATTGGCGCTGCTGACAGGGGAGATGCCTACTTTCAGCATTACTTGTCCTGGTGATTTTTCGAAGGAGATGACGCCTTTTACTGCTTTTCCTTTCAGGGAGATGCCTGTTTGTTGGGTATCTCCTTCAAATACCTGGAATTGTTTTACCGGTACATTGGATTTAATGGTGAACCATACCCGTTGGTCTTCCGCCCATCCTTTGGAGTAGCGGTAACCTTCGAGGGTATAGTCGTCTACTTTACGGATGAATGTTTCTACGGGAGCGTCCCAGCCGATGCCTTCCTTCAGATCGATGATGATGTTGGCTGGTTCATTTTTCGGGAAGGTATATTTATGCAGCGCTACTCTTTCGGAGGCTGTTAGTTCCACGTCGATGTTATAGTCGTCCAGTTTTACAGCGTAGTATCCCGGGCGGGCTTTTTCGCGGGTATGTGAATAGTGGGAGCCGTAGCCGGAAGTAGGATTTTCCTGGGTACCGCGGTTGGTGCGGACTTTTCCGGTGTAGGGCATGATCAGCACATCGCCGAGGTCGCCGATACCGGTGCCGCTCAGGTGCATCTGAGAGAAGCCGATAACAACACTGTCAGAGTAGTGATAGCCGGAGCACCAGTCCCATCCTTTAACGATGTTAGTGGGGCCTACCTGTACCGCGCCGTAAGGCACGCTGGCGCCAACAAATACGTGGCCATGGCCGCCGGAGCCGATGTAAGGGTCTACCGCTGCTACCGATCTGCTTTCGATGAAGCCTTTGGCGGGCTTTACCTGCGCCGATGCCTGAGTGCCGTTGAGCATCAGGGCCGACAAGGTAAGCGCACCACCGATCCTAAATCCCATGTTCATAACTAAATCCTTTTAGCAAGCTAATATACGCGGTCATGATAACTTTTCAAGGACTTTTTTTGTGAACGGAAGGTTATTGCCGGATATCCCTCAAAATCAGGAGGGCCGGTAATTATACCGGCCCTCCTCATATTACAAATGAGTTACTATTAAAGTTGTTCCGCGGGCTCCAGTACAGGAGCGACTTCAGGCTTTGCTGGTTTCTTCAGGAACTGTTTCGTAAAAATCTCCCAGGCAATCATCAACCAAAGCACCAGACAAGGCAGGGCTTTTAGTGCGTAAGGCACCGCCAGGTTCTTGCGTACCCAGGGCGTTACTACATCGGAATGGGAGAAACTCACCAGCAGTATGGCGAAAAACAGGAATATATTATTTGCACGGGTGGCCGGCTGCATCACGTACCAGATACAGATGGCCGGTATGGCGATAATGTAAGTCGGTGATTCGGAGCTGCTGCTGAAGAGCACCGGGAACATCAGCACTGAGCACAGGATGTACAACCGGTAACGGGAGTTGTACCGATACGGCAGCCGTATGTATTGCGATAAAAAAATCAATACTGCCGGTACCAGCACGTAGCTATTATCCAATGCCGGCAAATGAAGCACCCGCTGGATAAACCCTCCGGCAGAAATATTCTGGAAGGTGGTGGTAACAGCCTCATTCAGCGCGTTCTTATGCACGAGGGCCGCATACCATTCAAAGTAACAGTTGATCACATATTGCGGGCTGGAAAGCAACATAGGCGCCGCAAACAGGACAGCTCCCCACAGGAACAACCCGGTGATCAGCCTTCTGGGGTTGCTGCTGAAAAAGAAGAATGCCAGCCCCACGATACCATAGATTTTCGTCATTGTGCCCAGCACGATCAGAAACGCCGCCATCATATCCTTTCCTTTCACAATACTGGCGAACGTCAGGATGATAAAGCCCCCGATGAACTGATTCATCTGAAACCATCCACTGGCGCCCATCAACTCCTGCGTACACAGCAACAGAATGATGTTTTGTTGTAATCTGTTCAGCGGCAGCTGGCGGATGGCATAATACAGTACGCCCGCGCCGGTCATGGCCCACAGCAGGGCGCCTACTTTCGTTTCGAGTCCGGCAAAAGGAGCAATGACCAGGCTAAATACAGGCCCATACAGGTTTACGTCGTAGTATTCCTGTGGATACTCGATATATAGTGGTTGCTGATGTATCAGGTGAAAGAATACGTTCTTGAAAATGAGGAAGTTATTGATATTACCCCGGGATATTTCCGTAATAGCACCAATAAAAGCCAATCCAAACCAAAGGAACATGATCAGCCATTCCTTCTCCCCTAAATAAGTCAGCAGGTTTCGTTTGCGCTGTACAGCTGTGTGATTCATCGTAGGTCTAAATACTATATTGTGCTGATATGACGCAGCAAAAAGCCGCATCCCCCTATTGGAAGATGGTAATTCTAAAAGTAAGAAGTTAATTAATCTTCAAAAGAAGCCCACTTAGCGGACTGCAGATTAATGGCGGTTACCGCGCCGGCGGTTACCAAAACGGCCGCGGCCACAATAAGAACAAAAAGTACTACCATGTAGATCTGGATTTTTGCATTCTCCGGAGCAAATATAGGGAATTGGTCATCGGTTTCGCATGGCATTTTTCCGTAAATTAATATCATGAATAAGTATGGCACCACTCATAAGAAACGTACAAGGGCAGCAGAAGATAAACTGACTTTTCGCGAAAGATTAGCCGCCCTCAGTAATATCCCGGCCTTTTTCCGGATGGTATGGCAGACCCACCGGGGCTTCACGATCGCCAACGGCGTGCTTCGCATTGCTCAATCTGCCATGCCGCTCTCCCTGTTGTATGTTGGTAAACTCATCATTGATGAAGTAGTATTGATTAGTAAAGACCATGCCCACCACGATACACAGCATTTATGGCAGCTGGTGGCCCTCGAATTCGGGCTGGCCATCCTTTCAGATGCCCTCAGCCGGGCGATCACCCTTATCGACAGTCTGTTAGGCGACCTGGTCGCCAACCACACCTCGGTGAAAATCATGGAACATGCCGCCTCGCTGGACCTGGACCAGTTTGAAGATTCCGAATTTTATGATAAGCTGGAACGTGCCCGTCAACAGACGATCGGTCGCACTATTTTGCTGTCGCAGGTATTCAGCCAGGTACAGGACCTCATCACCATGGGCTTCCTGGCCGCCGGCCTCATCGTGTTCAATCCATGGCTGATACTGCTGTTGCTCGTTGCCGTTATTCCGGCCTTCCTGAATGAATCTCACTTCAACCACCTGCATTATCGGCTCACCTGGGGACAAACATCCGATCGCCGTGAACTGGACTATATCCGTTACCTCGGCGCCAGCGATGAGACCGCCAAAGAAGTGAAAGTCTTCGACCTGTCCGATTTTCTGGTACAGCGTTTCCGCGTGATCTCCGATAAGTTCTACAGCGACAAAAAGAACCTCGAATCCCGTCACGCCGTCTGGGGGACACTGTTTGCCCTGCTGGGCAGCGCCGGCTACTATGCCGCCTATGTGATCATCATCCTGCAGACCGTCACCGGTGTGCTGAGCATCGGTAGCCTGGCCTTCCTCGCCGGCTCCTTCCGACAGCTGCGCACCACCTTCCAGGGTATCCTGATCCGCTTCTCCAGCGTAACACAAGGCGCCATGTACCTCAAAGATCTCTTCGATTTCTTCGAAATACAGCCTCAGATGCGCTCACCGCAGCACCCACGGCCGTTCCCACACCCTATCCGTCAGGGCTTCACCTTTGAAGACGTAGGCTTCAAATACCACAACTCAGACAAATGGGCTATCCGTCACCTCAACTTCACCCTCCATGCCGGCGAAAAACTCGCCCTCGTAGGAGAGAACGGCGCCGGAAAAACGACGCTGGTCAAGCTGCTGGCACGCCTCTACGACCCCGTAGAAGGCCGCATCCTCCTCGATGGGGTAGACCTCCGGGAATATGATCTCTCCGAATTACGTACGCAGGTAGGCGTTATCTTCCAGGACTATCAGCGGTATCAGATGACCGTCTCCCAGAATATCGCCGTCGGCAATATCACCCACGGCCACGACCATGTCCTCATCCAGGATGCGGCGCGGCAAAGTCTCGCTGAACCGCTCATCGAAAAAATGCCCCTTGGTTACGAACAGATGCTCGGTCGCCGCTTTAATCAGGGCATCGACCTCTCCGGCGGCGAATGGCAGAAGATAGCCCTCGCCCGCGCCTATATGAAAGACGCACAGCTCCTCATACTCGACGAGCCCACCTCCGCCCTCGACGCCCGGGCAGAATACAACGTGTTCCTCCGCTTCGCCGACCTCACCCGCGACAAAACAGCAGTACTGATATCACATCGTTTCTCCACCGTGCGTATGGCCAACCGGATCCTGGTGCTCGAAAAAGGACAACTGGCAGAGATAGGAAGTCATGAGGAACTGCTGGAGCGGAGAGGGAAGTATGCCGAGTTGTTTGAGTTGCAGGCAGCAGGGTATAAGTAATATTTTGTAATATTGATGTGAACCCATGAATCATGTTGACAGAACTATTCTCAGAATTTATCAATATCTATCCGGAAGAGAAAAAGAGAAATAAGGAATCTGCAAATAAAAACTATGGGCATCTTCGTTCTACCAAAATAATGACAGAGCAGCTGCCTGTATTACTTCAACAGCAATCTCAGTTATCTCCTGATCAATATCTCTTCAAAGGGTCGGTGGGGAAGGGCCGCATGGCTGAAGTTCCCAACTTATGTATCCTTGATAAAGACATCACCGACTCACCTGAAAAGGGATATTATGTCGTGTATTTGTTTGATCCCGGCATGATGAAGTTCTTCCTTTGTCTGCTCCAAGGGTGGACACAATTTGAGAACACCTACGGCGCTAGATTGGGAAGAAAGATTATTCTGAAGAATCAAGGAGCGTTAAGAAATCAATTTGAAGATGAAACAGCATTTTCGTTGGCGGAACTAGGGCTAGAAGCAGAAAGGACACGCACCAGAGGATATATTTACGGCACCATCTTTCATAAGGTATACTTCATCGACGAAATGCCCAATGATCAAATGTTATTAGATGATCTTAGGCAGATGATGAAGGTATACCAAACGATGAAAGCAGAAATTGGCTCAGATATCGTTCATAAAACAGTTCCAACAGAAAGTGACTTTCAAGAGCAGATACAAACTGCGCCCGGTAAACAACTAGCAGATGGGCCCATAGATAGGCCTTCAGCAGCGTTACACGTCACCACTAAATGGAAAAGAGATGTTGGTATTGCTTCGAATGCCCTCCAACGCTCCCAATACAAATGTCAAGTAGATCCGAATCACAAAACTTTCACTTCTCAGAAAAACAAACACCCGTTTGTAGAAGCTCATCATTTCCTTCCTATGGCCCTGCAGGGTAATTTCGAGAACAGCCTTGATGTACCAGAGAACATCATCGTACTCTGCCCCACCTGTCATAGGGCATTTCATCATGGTGAAAACGACTATAAACGAGAGCTGATTAGCCTGTTTTATGAAGATAGAAAATTGGCATTACAACGGAGAGGTATAACCATATCAGAAAAAGACCTCCTAGACATTTACCTCAAGAAAGATGATATCATAGAATAAGAGGTGCTTTACAACACCTCTTATTCATTAGGACACCTACTGTATCTTATACCAAGGCAATCCCTGTACACCTTTGGGATGACTTACCGACGTTTTTATATTGCTTCCGTTGATTTCAAACCAAGGGAAAGAACTGCGTCCACTGGGATGATACGCCGTCGGATAAACTTTGTCATTGGTGATTTCGAACCAGGGTTGTGTATGTGTACCGCTGGCATGATGAACAGTAGTAAAGATCTGGTTATCCCGGATTTCAAACTCGGCCAGACCTTTCCATCCTTCCGGATGATGAAGTGTTCTGTAGATGTACATTGGTTAAATTTTTTGGGTTAAAAACGTGATATAAATTTAAGGGAAAAATGAAAGTGATAGCAAAGCAACAGGACACACTATCATATTTTTATTATTACTATATAAAAACACAATTCCTTCAGGTTCAATTAATAGCGATAATTATCACTCAGGAACAGGCCGATAAACGGTTTCAATTCCTCTGGTACAATTAACTAAATAGGATACAATCAACACGGAGGTTAGCGAATTTCAATTCCTTCACTAGTGTGATTAAACATCTCCGACGCATAGTTGCTATCAATATACGATTTCGATTCAATATACGCAGGTTCACAACATACAGATTGCAGTTTATGATTGGTGCACAATTAGTTGCTATGGCTCCCGATTTTAGTTAAGTAAACTACGTTTATACTATAACGTTATAACCAATAAAAAAAATCAACTACATGAAACATAATACCACAAAGCATTATAGAGGATCAGAAACTCAAACTTCTTATCAGGATTAAAAAAATATTTTGGAGATATTAAAATATTTCCCCCATCTTTGCATTGTTAAAAAAAATCATAAACATGCATCCAAAGTATTCACATACACAAAAATTCAGCGCGTTAGGCTATATAGGCCGTACGGGTTGCGGGGCATGTTATGCTACAGAATAGTTGAATCAACGAATTCGATATAACACAAGCCCTGCAAGAGATTGCGGGGCTTTTTTAATTGTAAAAATCATGAAACAGTCAACGATATATCATATTCATTTTAGCATACAGCCAATAGGCCGTAAGCAGCATTATGCCCAAAAACGACAACGACTTCGGTAGAAACCCCACACGCATGATGGCGTGAAAGTAATCTGAAACCGGTCGTTGTAAAATGACCGGTTTTTTTGTTGCCCCAAAAGTCCGGCCTGTAGCTCAACGGTGAGAGCGGCTGCCTTATATGCAGTGTGTTACTGGTTCGAATCCAGTCTGGCCGACAAAAAAATGGGTAAGGTAGTTCAATGGCAGAACACCCGATTGTGGATCGGAGGATCAGGGTTCGATTCCCGCCTTTACCCCTTATGTGAGTGCTGCGATGACGGCGTATCGCAATGGTCTGTAAAACCATCGCCTTCGGGCTTAGCAGGTTCGAATCCTGCCACTCACACCAAGGCTGTCAGCCGTAAATTCTTCCCCGAAAGGGAAGCAGCTGAATAGTTGTGTACGCAACCCAGGCGCTGGTTTCAAAGAGCCACGCAGTGCAACGGTCGTAACTGGTTGTATGCTGTTGCGGCATCATTGTTTGCTGTGTTTTAATCTATGGGTAAGAGGTTCGATTCCTCTCTGATCTTTTAATCAGTAGCTCATCTGGTAGAGCAATAGAAACAACGGGTTCGATTCCCACCCCGCAAGGGGTAAGCCGATGGTCAGGCAAAGGACTTGAGATCCTTCAGAAGTGCACTGCTTCTCTAAAAAAGTGCTCATCAAAAAAGTCAGGGTTATATGCCCACACCATCGCGTCAAAAGGGCGCAACGGTAAATCCGGTGGACACCAGCAAACGGCTGTATAGATCCGTGTCATTCGTATCATTTGTTACTTTCCTTCCGCCATAACAGCTACGAACACACGAAGTGAAAGCCGTTTCCGTGAAAACGGGAAGGTCACATACACCTGACTTTATTATTTCATCCGCCCCAAAAAACAAAAACATGAAAAGGGTACTCATCAATGCGTATGAAATTGGTCTCGTCTTCAAAAGAGGCGTATACCAACGCATGCTGAAAGCCGGCAGCTACTGGCTGTTTGGCGAAGAGGTGAAAGTGTATAATATCAATACAGCTTTCACGGCACCGGTAGAACTGAACATCCTCCTGCAGGATGCTGCACTCGTCGATGCGCTGCACGTCATTGACGTAAAAGAAACTGAAATTGTATTGCTGTATGAAAACGGCTTGTTGAAACAAGTGCTCACCACCGGAAGATATACTTTCTGGAAAAATCTGATCGAATACAAATTCGTCAGGGCCGATCTCAGCAAAGTGAATATCACGGAGAAAATAGACCGTGCTACGCTCAACCATAAACTGGTAGCTCCTTTCGTAAGATCTACCGTGGTGGAGAACTACGAAAAAGCGGTGCTGCTGATCGACGGTAAATACGAGATCACCCTCTCTCATGGTACCTACTACTGGTGGAAGAATGATATCCCTATCCTCGTCAGCAAGGTAGATATGAGACAGCGCCAGCTGGAAATCAACGGACAGGAGATCCTGACCAAAGACAAAGCTGCGCTGCGTATCAATGCCTGGGCACAGTACCGGACAGAGGATATCGAAAAGGCGCTGCTGCTCAACAAGGACCACGAAAAACAGCTGTATGTCATCTTTCAGCTGGCACTGCGGGAATACATCGCAGCGCTTGGCTTTGATGAGCTGATGGAGAAAAAAGACGCCCTGTCTGCCTTCGTCCTCGATGCTGTTGGCAGCCATGCGGCAGCACTGGGCATCACCGTCACCAGCTTCGGTATCCGGGACATCATCCTGCCCGGCGATGTGAAAGACATCATGAACCAGGTGTTGGTGGCGGAGAAAAAAGCGCAGGCCAATATCATCATGAGAAGGGAAGAAACCGCCAGCACCCGGAGCCTGCTGAATACCGCCAAGCTCATGGAAGATAATCCGATGCTGTTTAAGCTGAAAGAGATGGAATATGTGGAGAAAATAGCGGAGAAAATCAACAACATCAGCGTTTCCGGCAACGGCGTACTGATAGATCAGCTCCGGCAGCTCTTCATCAGCAAATAGTTTTAGAAAAGAGTTAACTTTGCGGTTGACTCTTTTCTAATTTTTCAATTATGCACGGACGTAACCGAAACGATATTTACCCAGGCCTGGAAGTAGCGATCATCCTCAAAAAAGACCAACGCACCGGCAAACGCACCTACGGCATCGTTCAGGACATCCTTACTTCCGCCCCCTTCCATTCCCGCGGTATTAAAGTCCGCCTGGAAGACGGTCAGGTGGGCCGCGTGGCCGAAATCAATGTCACGGCAGAAGACTGACATTTTCCACTACATATAAGTACCAATTATCAGGTGATTGGGCATTCCCCATCACGCAGAAAAGTCGTACTTTGACGACGTTTCAAGAGTGCGAATCTACATGCGTAATATAACCACCCTCAATGATGTTCACCAGCAGTTTGCCGAGTACTTCGAAGTACCGGTACTGAAGCCATATGCTTACCTGTTGTCCAAAAAACTCAGTGAGGGACATATCTGCCTCGATCTGGATGCGATCAGCGAAGAACAGGAAAACCTGCCGGGATTCTACCAGATCCAGGAAAACGGTGCCGCCCCGCTGACCACCATCCCGCTGGTAGGGAAAAACGGCAACGATTCCCAGCCTTTCGTACTCTTTCAAAACAGACTGTACCTGCAACGGTACTACCGCTACGAAACCAGCTTCCTCCAACATATCAACGACTTCCTGGCGGCCGAAAAAACGCTGCTGCAGGAGAGAGTTGCCCTGCTGGAGCAACAGCAGGAACTAATACGACGACTGTTTCCCGCCGGCAATGCCCTTCGCGATGGCGATGACCCGGCCGACTGGCAACTGGCTGCCGCCATCACTGGTGTATTGAACAACTTCACCATCATCACCGGCGGCCCCGGTACGGGGAAAACCACCACCGTGGCCAAACTGCTGGCGATCCTGTACGCTACCGATCCCGCTCTTAAAGTGGCGCTGGCCGCACCTACCGGTAAAGCCGCGGCCAGAATGGCGGAAAGCTTACGCAACACTACTATCCCGGTGAATCCGGCCATTGCGGAAAAATTTCAGGACCTGAGCCCATCGACCATCCACCGGCTGCTCAAGTCCATCAAAAACAGCCCGTATTTCCGGTACAACAAAAAAAATCCGCTCACCTATGATGTTGTCATCATCGATGAGTGTTCTATGATAGATGTGGCCCTCTTCGCCAAACTGCTGGATGCCATCCATCCGCAGACACGCCTCATCCTGCTGGGCGATAAAGACCAGCTGGCCTCCGTAGAAGCGGGAAGCCTGTTCGGCGACCTGTGTCAGGCACAGGAAAAACTGAACATGTTCTCCGGCGACAGACTACAGCTGATCAACCGGTTCATCTCTGATGATCAGCGCACCATACCAGTAGCACAGGCACAAACGCATTCACGGCACCCGCTGTTTGAACATCTCGTGGAACTGCGCCGCAGTCACCGCTTTACCGGCCATACCGGTATTGGTAAGTTCAGTAAAGCGCTGATCCGGAATGATCAGCCGGCTATCCGCAGCTTCTTCGCTGCCGGTGCAGATGATCAGGTGGTCATCGATCAATCCGGCAACGTGGCGCTGTTTGAGAAATTCATCGCAGGGTACGAATCGTTCATCCGTGAACCGGATACCCGCACCGCCCTCCGCAAACTCAACGATCAACGTGTACTCGTAGCAGTAAGGGAAGGAGCACAAGGCCTCTACGCCATCAACCGCGACATCGAGCGATACCTCCATGATCACGGGAAAATCAGGATAACGGCGGAGTTCTATGAAAACCGCCCCATCATCCTCACCCGCAACTATTACGAACACGGGTTGTTTAATGGCGATACCGGCATCATTCGCCCCGACGAAAACGGCGTGCTGATGGCTTGGTTTGAAGACAGTAACGGAGAGCTGAAAGGCGTACTGCCCGGTTATCTCACTCTCGCGGAGACAGCTTTTGCGATGACCATCCACAAAAGCCAGGGTTCTGAATTCGGACAGGTACTGGTAGTGCTACCGGATGCGGCCGATGTGCCCATCCTCACCAGGGAGCTGTTATATACCGCGGTAAGCCGCGCACGCCACAAAGTATACGTGCAGGGCTCCGCAGCAGTAATCCTCGCTGCCGCGGAACGTTTCGTGGCCAGGGCTTCCGGCATTGCCGCCCGCTTCCTGACACAGGCCGGGGATGTCAAAACAGGAAATTAAACATGGCTATATATCTCAAGGTTTCGAACTCGCTCAATAGTCTCGCTGCCGGCCTTTCAGACGATCTGAAAGCCGCGGGCAACGGCGTGTTCCAGCCTCATTATATCATCACCCAGACGGAAGGGATGAACAACTGGCTAAAACTGCAGCTGGCCTATAAAATGGGCATCGCTGCCAATTGCCGGTTTATGAAACCCAACGACCTGCTCTTTCATCTGTACCTGCTGCTGGGCGGCCCCTTTACACAGGTGCTCTCCCCACAGAACCTCAGCTGGCTGCTGTTTAAGCTGATGGGAGAACCTGAATTTGCGGAGAAGTACCCCGAAGTGGCCACCTATTTTAACGAGGGAGAAGGAGAGAGTGAACTGAAACGCATGGGACTCGCCGAAAAAGTGGCCGACTTATTCGACCAGTACCAGGTATACCGCCCCGAGATGATCAAAGAATGGAGCCAGGCCAATCCTGCGCTGCTGAAAGATGATGAATGGCAGGCCTGGCTCTGGGCCAGGGTGAAAGCCGTTTCCGGCAGCGCCCTCCCGGATAAAACGCTGGTAGGCAATTATATCCTTGAAACCCTTTTCTACAAAGGGCCACACGCCGGACTGTCTACCAAAATGCCTGCAGTACACCTGTTCGGGCTGTCTATCATCACCGCCTACCACATCAAGATCCTCCATGAGCTATCTTCTTATATAGATATCCATTTTCATATCATCAACCCGGCACCGGTGGTGTATTGGTTCGATGATAAAAGCGAAAAACAGCTGGCCCGCTGGCGGCAGAAAGGACTGGAAGAACAGAAATCCAGCGATCCGCGCAATGTAGGCAATGCACTGCTCACCGGCTGGGGCCGCGTGATACAGAATACCTTTGGCCTGTTTTTCCAGTATGATGCTTTCATCAATGCCTTTGAGGAAATAGGCATCGAAGAACCGATCCCTGACTCGCTGCTGCATAAAGTGCAGCACGATGTCTTCACCGCAGCCACAGATCACCGTCATCTGCTCAGCCTCGAAGACGTGCAGGACGGCTCCATTACCATCAATTCCTGCTATACCATTGCCCGGGAAGTAGAAGTGCTGTACAACTATCTCGTTCACCTTGTGGACCAGCGACAGGAATACCTTTCCCCCCGCGATATTGTGGTCATGGTAAGTGATATTGATGCCTACGCGCCCTATATCAAGGCGGTATTCAATAACGCCCCCTACAAGTTCCGCTACACCATCGCGGATGAAAGTTATACCGACAACGATAACCTCTTCAACGCCCTCTATGCGCTGCTGACCATCAACGAAGACAACTTCACCGCAGAAGCGGTGATGCAGCTGCTGGACTTTTCCTATATCCGTAACCGTTTTGGGTTAAACGATCCGGTACATCTCAGAAGCATCGTGGAAGCGGCCAATATCCGCTTCGGCATAGAAGGCAAGAAGTCGGAAGAAACCCATTTCGTTAGCTGGCGTTACGGCATACAACGTATCATGTACGGCATCTGTATGAGCGGGGAAGAAGAATACGGCTACGGCGACGACAGCTTTTTCCCGCTGGACGTACAGGAAGGCAGCGATGCCCACGAAACCATCCGTTTCTGCCATTTCGCGGAAGTGCTGATGGCCTCCATCGAAGAACGAAAGAAACTCCGCAGCATCGCTGACTGGGTGAAATATACCGAACAGGTAGTCCATAACCTGGTTTTTGAACAACAGGAAGAAGTAGATGAAGATTATAACGCCCTCATCAAACAACTGACCGACTACCACTCCCTAAATGACTACATGCAGGAACCGGTTGCCTTTGAAGTGTTCAGCCATAGCCTGTTACAGGCACTGACAGGCTCCACCCGCGCCGGGCTGTTCGTCAACGGCGGCATTACCTTCTGTTCGTTGATCCCTATGCGTAGTATCCCCTTTAAAGTGGTGGCGCTCATGGGGCTGAACTTCGATAAGTTCCCCCGCCGGGAGATCAAGTCGAGCTTCAACCTGATGGAAAAACAGTGGCAGCGCGGAGATCGTAACGTGAAAGAAAACGATAAACACCTGTTTCTCGAAACGGTGTTATCCGCTCAACAATATCTCTACGTCAGCTATGTGGGCCGCAATGCCAAAGACAACACGCCGTTGCCACCTTCCGCACTGGTAGATGAACTGGTAGACTACATTATCTCCGGTGTAAAAGATGGCGCGGAGAAAGTGCGCGACCTGCTGATTACACAACAGCCGCTGCAGGGCTTCAGCCGCAAATACAGCATGGGCAACGATCGCCTGTACAGCTACCTGAACAGTCATCAGGACGGAGGAAAGGCGGTCATCAACCAGCAGAAAAAAATCGATCCGGTCACCTTTGAAGAAGTAAACCTCGATGAGTTGGTCAGCTTCTTCAAAAACCCATTCAAAGCCTATTACAACAAGGTGCTGGGCATCTACTATAACGATGAACAAATCCTGCTCAGTGACACCGAACTGTTCAGCCTCGATAATCTCCAGCAATGGAGCATCAAAAATCAATTGCTGCCGGTAACGGAAGCGGACAAACGTATTTTACAGAAAAGGCTGGTAAAAAAGGGGCAGCTGCCGCTTAATAACATGGCGTTTGTGGCCATTCAGCAGGTAGAAGAGCGGGTACACCCCGTGCGCACGCTGTATGAAAACGCCACACAGGGCAGCACCGAACAGAAAGCCTCTTTTGAAACGGATATCGATGGCACATTGCTCAAAGGCAATATCAGCAACATCTACAACGATCAGTTAATACAAATATCCTGGTCGAAGAATGAGACCAAATATATGGTAGAAGCCTACGTGCGCTACCTTGCCGGCATAGCATCCGGCGCTATTAAAGGGATGCAGTATATCTCCGGCGCCAAAAAAGAAGCTATCTTCCAGGCGTCACGGCTTTCCAAAGAAATGGCGTATAGCCGTTTGAGAGAGCTGATGAAAATATATAAATCGGGATTCGGGAAGATTGTTCCTTTTTACCCTGATTTCGGCACTGCGCCTAAAGATCTTCCGGACCTTGACAACAAAGCATTTGATGAGCTGGTGGAGAAAAAACTGAATAATTATCAGTTCCCCTGTAACGATAATTATATCCTCCAGGAATATGAAAAAGGATTTTTCAGCGATGAAACCGTGCTGGCTGACTACAAAAGATTGTGTGAACAACTCATTGTACCGCTGGCTGAAATTTTCCCTGATTATTATGTGTAAACGATGACGGAGAACAGATATCAACATTTCGTAGCAACTGAAGTACCACTGGACGGGAGTAACCTGATAGAAGCCAGTGCCGGCACGGGGAAGACATATTCCATCGCGGTGCTGGTGCTGCGTCTTATTCTGGAGAAAAGATTGTCGGTGAAAGACATCCTGATGGTGACGTTTACCAAAGCCGCGGTAGCGGAGCTGGAAGACCGTATCCGGATCTTCATCCGCAAAGCCTATACCGTGAGCTTCGGCAATCCCGTGGATGACGATACCATCGTGAACCTGGTGTTACAGGCCGTGGACCAATGGGGCGCCATTGAAGTCAATCACCGTCTGCGCGATGCCGTACTATTGCTCGACGAAACCTCCGTTCTCACCATCCACAGCTTCTGTCAGCAAACGCTGAATGAGTTTGCCTTTGAAACAGATCAGCTCTTCGGCGCGGAAATGGTGCCTGATACCACGCCCATCATTGAAAATGAACTGAATAAATTCTGGCGCACGCACATTACCACCCTGCACCCTGTTATACTTCAGATGCTGTGGCGGGAAAGCATGCGCACTGATATCCAGAAGGTATTACAGGAGCATCTCAGCGGAAAAAAATACCTGGGATACCAGCCATGGGAGCGTTATTACATCACCGCCGCCCAACAGCAAGGCTGGCTGGAAGAGCTGGACAATATCCGTCAACAACAAACAGCTGCTGAAACAGCGCTGCATGCATACATTCTTCAAAACAGGGAAGATCTTATCACAGCCTGTAATACCAAGGCCAACGCTAAAAAAGATATCCTGCCTAAAATTGATAACCCGGCTGAATTTGCCGGTATTATTCATAAAAGGCGATCATCAGGTTATATCAAAGAACTTTTTCCGGAGATACTGGACCTGATAGATGCGCAGGAAGCTTTCGGGGAGATGATCAGCGCGCATATTGACACGATTCGCCGTCAGTTGAACTGCCTGGCGATACAGGAAGTCGCCGAAGGCGTAAAAGCCTATAAACAGCATAGTAACATGCTGAACTACGATGACCTGATCAGTCACCTGAACATCGCCCTGGTCCAAAAAGACAACCCCGGTCTGGTAGCTTCGCTGCAGAACAAATACAAGGCGGTGTTTGTGGATGAATTCCAGGACACTGACCGTCAGCAGTATGAAATTTTCAACCGGGCTTTCGGTGAAAACACCATCCTGTTCTATATCGGCGACCCTAAGCAAAGTATCTACGCCTGGCGGAAAGCAGACATCTTCACGTACTTCGATGCCCGCAACAGCGTACAGCATCTCTACGACATGAACCACAATTATCGTTCGTCGGAGAACCTGATCGCGGCCATGAATACCTTTTTCAAGCCAACACCGACTTTCGACACCTTTGAATTCGCCGGCGAGAAAGACAGTATTCAGTACATCGACGTGATGGCTCCCGAGGAGCGTAGCAAGGGTTTCCTGTATCACAACGCGGAAAAAGAAGTGCCCATCACCATTTTCAACTGCAAAAATAAAGACACCATCGCCGGCGCTGTAGCCGCACAGGTAGCACAACTGCTGCTCGACCCGGCCTATAAAATCGTTAAAGATAAAACGCAGGAAATCACGCCGGCAGATATCGGTATCCTGGTACGCACCGGCAAGGAAGGCAGGGACATCAAACAAAAGCTGGCCCAGTTAGGCATTCCGGCAGTGACCATCGATGATACCAAAGTCCTCAATACCGCCGAAGCACTTGACGTACTATACCTGCTGGAGGCCATGGAGACACCGGAACGCTCTACCATCAACCGGGCATTGTTATCACCCTTCACCGGCTTCAGCGTACAGGACATTCTGAACCTCGATGATGAAATAGCCCTGACCCGCTTCGGCCACTATCATAACCTGTGGCAGGAAAACGGCGCCTATACTGCGTTGATGACCTTCATCGCCGATTTTGGCGTACGCGGGGTATTGCTCGGCGACCACTCCAAAAACGGCGAACGCGCCATCACCAACCTTTATCAGCTGGCAGAGCTGGTGCACCAGGTACAGAACCGTAAGAACCTCTCTATGCGCGACCTGATCTCCTGGCTGAAACGTGGCATCGACGGGATGCCTGTGGAAGGGGATGAGTACACCCAGCGGGTGGAGAGTGATGAAGAAGCGGTGAATATCGTCACCATTCACAAAAGCAAAGGACTCGATTACCGTATTGTACTGGCGCCCTATCTGGACTTCCGGAATGCTGACAGCGACTTTCTCAGCTTCCGTGATCCTGATACCGGAGATTACATTAACGCTGAAACCAGGCGGGTTTCCCCCGAACAAAAAGCGGCGCAGCAAAGGCAACAGGAGCAGGAAGACCGGCGACTGATTTATGTTGCCATCACCCGCGCCGTGTATAAATGTTATCTGTTTAACAATACCAGCAACAATAAATCCTCGTTCACGAAATTTATGGACGCTTTCCGGCATTACCCGCCGGACCCGCTGCTCATAGAGACCAAAGACAGCCTGCCGCAGGAACCGGAGCAACGGTACCGCAAAAGCAAGCTGGCGCCCAATCGTAACGCTGGCAACGCACCGGTGTCCTTCTTCCTCCGGGAAGAGAACTGGCGCAAGATGAGCTACACCATGCTGGCCGCCAAACCGGAACAGAAGCCCCGTATCCGCAGCGCCCAGCAGGAAAACGAATACGACAACTTTATATTCAACACCCTGCGCAAAGGCGCCAAAACAGGGAACCTGCTGCACTTCATCTTCGAGAATGTTAATTTCTCCGATGATAGTCAATGGGAATATTGGGTCAATGAAGCCATCGCCCGTTTTGTACCGGGACAGGAAGAAATCTATCAGCCTATGTTGCAGGAGCTGCTGCAACATGTGATGCATACCCAGATCAAAGTGGGCAAAACCAGCCTCCAGCTGGCGTCTGTAGGCAGGAACAAACGCCTCGCCGAACTGGAATTTGACTTCCCCGTGCCGCTGTTCCGTGCCAATATGCTGAATACACTCTCCGACAATGAACTAACGGTAACGGTTAAACGATTCTCAGAAGACAGGAACCAGGAACTGGAAGGCATCATGAACGGTAAGATTGACCTGTTCTTTGAGCACCATCACCGGTATTATATTCTCGACTGGAAATCGAATTTCCTTGGCAGCAACGTGGAGGATTATGCGCCGGCAGCACTGGCAGCGGCGATGAACGACAACAACTATCACCTGCAATATTTGATCTATACCGTGGCCGTGAAAAAATATCTCGAAAGCAGGTTACCTGATTTTGACTACCACAAGCACTTTGGCGGTGTGATCTATTGTTTTGTGCGCGGCATTCGTAACAACGGCAACTACGGCATCTTTACCGCCCGGCCGGACCTTGACACCATCACTTTTATAGAAGACATGCTGACAGCCAAAAGCCACCGGTATTAAAGCAGTTTCAGGTCTTTGGTGATCCTGTCAATCTCCGTGTTCAGGTTAGGACCGATCGCACAACAGGTTTTGGTAGGCACACCGCCGAATTCTGTCAGCCCCGAGTCGGTGATCAGCGTGGCATTCAGCCCGTCTTCCACCGCCTGTTGATACACACGCAGCAGTTCTTCTTCCGAATCTACTGACAAGCAGATCTTCGTAAACCCTTTGGTGAACCATTCCTGCACTTCTTCCGGATTACGGATATTGGTCTGTAACGTATTCCCTTCAATGCTTGCTTCGCGGGTCAAAAAAGCAATAGAGGCGTGGGCCCCCTGCGCAATCATTTTTCCTTTTCTCATATTCAGGTCCTTACGCATAACGATGACTTGTTTGACGATTTTCGATGGCATAATCTGGTAATAATTGTTTAAATTACTGTAAATGTAACCCTTATGCTTATACGATCCCTATTACTCATCCTATTCGTACTGCCAGCTACCATTATGGCGCAATCTAAAGAGGCCCTGCTGCAAAAAACATGGGCCGGACCGGAACTCTCTTATGTAGTATTTGACTCCACCACCTGCAGCTTCGATTTTTTTGGTCAGTTTCGCCGGCAAACAGGCTACACTGTACAGGGCGATACTATACGGGTGCTTAACAGATATACGTCTTCCAGAGATCACTTCAGCAAAACACATATTGAAGACCGGGACTTTCTGATCAAACGGCTTACGAAAGACAGCCTGGTACTGGCTCCGGTCAATCAGTATGCCAGGGAACTGGTAAACGGACAACCAGTGCTCTATTATAAAGATATTCAGTTGACCGCCACTGACACTATCCGTTTTGACAGTCTCTTCTTCAGGTCCACCACTTGTTTCGGCACGTGTCCCTCCATCAGGTTGCAGATAGATAATAACAGGCAGCTGAAATTCAGGGGAAGAGAGTACGCTGTGCAACAAGGCGACTTCACGGGCACCTTACCAGATAGTGTTTATCAGGAAGTGCTACGCGGGCTCAGTATAGCAGCACTGGACCAGCTAAAAACCTGGGAACAGCGGGTTGCCGATGCCCCCCGTTACATCTTGATTGTGTGGTATAATCAAAAATGCAGGTACATTGACAACTATTATTTGCCGCTTGGGACGAGGGCATTGATCACATGTTTGCTGAATGTACCGCGGAACACGCCGCTACAGAAAAGCGAGCAGCCATTAGTATTTGTCGATCCTTATACGATCATTAAATAGAGCGGAAGACGGGACTCGAACCCGCTACCTACAGCTTGGGAAGCTGTCGCTCTACCAGGTGAGCTACTTCCGCAGGTATCAACTAAGATAAAAAAAATATGAATACATCGGGCTGATCCAAAAGCAAAGATTTTTTGGGTGGCCTTATAAATTCGTGTCACATTCGTAGTGCATCAGGTGTCTTCTTGTTAAACCAATAACTTTTAAAAGAGACATACTATGGCATTACGTATTTCAAAAGCTACGCTCCCTGCCGAACTGAGGGAAAATATGATCGCACAGATTGGTGCCGTACCCGAACCGGTGGAGGTAGCATGGCACAATCCGCCGGTGGCGCAAGCCAGCCTTCAGTTCGGGCATCAGGTAGGGGAATGGAAAACCGTTGACGAACGCCTTAAGACATTCGCACATATGGCGGTTGCAGCGCAGATTGGCTGCAGCTGGTGCCTCGACATCAACTACTTCATGGCGCAGAACAAACAGCTGGACCCCATAAAGGCCAGCCAGGTACCTCGTTGGCGGGAATCGGACGTATTCGACCCGCTGGAACGGGAAGTACTTGAATATGCCGAAGCCATGACCAATACCCCCACCACCGTCACTGACGAGCTGGCGGCAAGCCTCCTGCAGCAACTGGGCCCCGCTGCGCTGGTGGAGCTCACCGCACTCATTGGCTTTGCTAATTTCGCTTCCAGGGTTAATACAGCCCATGGCATTAAGTCGCAGGGGTATGCCGAGTCCTGCGGGATTCCATTGGCTGAGCGCATCGGAAAAACCAGCTTAATATCGAAATAATGACCCAGGATCCCTTCCTCACGCATCGCAGCCTGTTATTCACGGTGGCTTATGAGATGTTAGGTTCTGCTGCAGACGCAGAAGATGTTGTACAGGAAACGTGGTTACGATGGTCTGCCGTCGATCCATTGCAGGTCCATGACCCGCGGGCCTACCTGGTCAGGATCGTTACACGGCTATCGCTGAATCACATGCGCACTTTGTCACGTCGCCGCGAGGAATACGTTGGCCAGTGGCTGCCGGAGCCGTTGCTGACAAGCGCCGATATGGGCAAAGACCCGGACCTGATGCAACACGTTTCGATGGCCATGTTGATCGTACTCGAAACACTTGGGCCTACGGAGCGGGCGGTGTTCATATTGCACGATGTCTTCGGTATGCCACACGGCGAAATCTCCGAAGTCATCGGCAAGTCTGCCTCCGCTGTCAGACAGATTGCACACAGAGCACGGCAGCACGTGGCAGCACGACAATCACGAAAGCATGTGACCCAGGCCGAGCAACAAGCCGTGGTAGAACGTTTCCTGTCCGCATTGCAGACCGGGCAGCTGCAGCAGCTGATGGAGGTACTGGCGCCGGATGTAGTGCTGACAGCCGATGGCGGCGGACTGGTGCCGGCGGCTAAACTTCCGGTACACGGGGCGGCGCTGATAGCCAGCTTACTGGTTCAGCCCAACCGGCAGGTATCCGCCACCTGCGTATGGCTCAATGGTGAACCAGGCGGCCGTATTGAGATCAACGGCACAACGGCGGCAGTAGGCTTCACGATCGAAAACGGGCTCATCACGCAGATCTATGCTGTCGCCAACCCGGAGAAACTGACGCGACTGGACCAACCGGTTGAGCTGACCAGATAATGAAGTATTGCCCAACGGTGAAGTATCACCGTTGGGCAATGCGTTACCGTTTATACCGATTACGCCAGCAATAAAGGTTCGGTGGAAAAATTACGATATACCCTGCCACGGCCGTAGCCATCGGGATTCACGCAGGAAGGTTTTTTTCTGTTACGGAAAAACACCTGCCTGCCCAGATAAATCGCCCGCTGCAACAGGAAATTGTTGAGCAGAACAGGGGAGGTGATCCGGTGAAAGAGGCGGTTATCTGCCGCCAGCAAAGTATCCCTATCCTGAGGGGTCAGCTGCAGGTAGGCTGTTCCGTTCTCTTTATACAACCGGATATCGTTATCCCTTATTTGGTAAGTGCCGGCATATCTTCTTTTAGGATGTATGTCTTCCAACGTGCTTTCGTAGTGAAACAGGTCGCGGTCAACAAAGAACCGTTCAAAGGTGAAATCATTTTGCAGACAAATCACTTCCGATGTTTGCTCACAGTAATGCCCAACCAATAAATCTTTGATTTTGGAAGTAGTGAATCCCGATGCTACACGCAGGGTATCATCGTGCCGGATGGCTTGCAGAAACGCAGGGTTGCGGATGGTCACTTTCTTCCGTCCCAGTGCCAACAGCCGGCTTTTGAAGTCCTGGTCCTCGTAGCCATAGTCCATCACCCGCTCATCATAACCGTGTAGCTGACGAAAGTCTTCTTTTTTCAGACAGATACGCCCTTGTACGTCCCACCACTTTTTCCCGGGACCGATGCCGGAAGGGGAGAGGAAGGCCGCCGGTTCTTCATTGAAAGAATGGTTCACATAGGCCGTGAAGCCGGCGCCGGTAAAGTTATCAGCATCTATGCTGCAGAGGATATCGCCGGAAGCCAGGCGGAAAGCCATGTTTTTAGCATGGCTCATATGGAAATATACCGGTTCGGGATTATGGTAATACACCAGCAGACCGGCATTGATATATGGAACGAGCGTTTGTTGCGCCCATTCATGGAGATCATCGGAGGACCCATAATTGAGTAACACAAACTCCTGTGGGGCGTATCCCGCATTATCCGCTATATTTCGTAGCAGGGTTTCTTTCAGGTGCATGGTGCGGTTCATACAAACCGTACAGCAGGATATTTTATGTTGCAACATGTTCTTTAATGGATGAGGAGTACGAAATCATAACATCCCCGCAGGCGGATTGGTTGAGGGGCTTGCAAAAATGTGAACTTATCATTAACTTCCGGAAAGGTTCCACGACATACCTCACTGCTGCTTTAGCTTTGCAGCCTTTATATGATTTCTTTTCAACCATTTAATTAACATCCTATGAAGCTACACGCTTATCACCTTCCGCTGGCGCTGTCCCTCTGTCTGGCGGCCTGCAGCAAAAACATGGTGGACCAGACCGCACCCGGCCACACCACTCCGCAACAGCAGACCGCTACCGCAGCTACCCTTGCCGCCAGTACTGTCACCTTTACAGACGAGAGCAGCTTCGTCAACAGCCTGTCGACTTACGGATTTAAAACACCTGATCAACTGGACCTCAACCGGGCAGCAACGACCAGCGGCTACAACACCGTGTACGGGTTTAATATTCCTGCCGCCAATCAGGTCACCGGTTTCAAATGGAACAGCGGCGATGAACAAACACAGGAATGGCGACCACAGGGGATTACAGGTTTTACCTGGGGCGGCAAAAAGTTTCTGCTGGTAACCTGGTACGGCATCGACCCCGGCACCATTGCAGGAATTAACAATCAGCACAAGGGCGTCCGTATTTCACTGGTGGATATCACCAATATGTCCAGCATCACTTACCGGCATATCCTGTTGGTACAAAACGCCGCCAATATGTCTAATTCGGCATTGTACAAAGCTTCCAATCCTTATACCCAGCTGGGCGTATTTTGTCCGGTTACCATCCACGCCGGCGGCGTGGCCTACTATGCGGGCAAAATTTATGTTGCCGATACTAACCTGGGCATCCGCGTTTTTGATCTCAACACCTTTGTATCAGCTGCCGGCGATGCCACCGAAACACGCATTGGCCAGGAAACCAATGGTGATCTCAAAGCATTCAACTATGCTTATATATTGCCTCAGACAGGCTATTACAAAATCACCAACGCTAAACCTTTTTCCTGCATAGAACTGGGAGAAGGCGCTACGCCGGCAGATAAATACCTCTGGACATCTCAGTACATCACCTCTTCCGAAACGGCTACACCGCAGGCATTCGGCTTCCCGATCAATGCAGCAGGACAGGTGAGCACCACTACTCAACCCACCGTGATCGTTCCCAGGGATAATGACAGTGGCAATGTATACGGCATACAAGGCGTTTTCCGGGCAGGCAGTAAAACTTTCATGACCATCACCGGCACCAGCTCCTATCTGGGGTCCACCGCCCGTTTGGTACGCTACAACGACGGCACCGCCGCCGGTACCCGCTACCGCTGGCCTCACGGCGCAGAAGATCTTTTCCGCGACAGCGCCACCGGTTACCTGTGGAATCTTACCGAGTATGAAACCGCGAAATACGGGCAGGACAATCGTGTAGTCTTCGCCGTTAGACTATCGGATTATGATTGATGAACACAATAACAAAAATCATGAAAAAGCATATCGTTCAACCGGTATGCTTTTTTTGTTTAAAGACATCCCACGTCAACACCTTCCTATCTAGCCATATTTATTTTTGTTTCATATATAATTGTTTACCTAATTTCACGCGCTTTTTAGCCACAGTTATGCATTTCAGGCATAACATGATAACTTTTATCACCCTTAAAAAACCATGCTTAAAAGAAGTCGTTAGTCACTAAGATTTATACCATGCTTTAAATAATGTCGCTACCTCCGTCTGTCCGGGGGCTGATATGCTATTCTCCTCACTCTTCACTAAAAATTTGTACAACATGGTTGTATTGACCAAACTGTATGGGCAAACGAGCAATAATTTCCTGCAGTTTATTCACCTGGACTCTTTCTGTCGGGAACACAACATCCCTTTTCACAGTCCCTATTTCAGAAAGTATTTTAAACATTATCCGGCCCTACAGGAATACGGTGTAAACTATTCCAAAGTGCTGATGAAGTTCTTTATCAGAACGAGGTTGTATAAAGTACTAAGCTTTGCAGATATCGAACAGATACCGTTTTACAAAGACATGCTCCGTCGTAAAAAAAGACTTTTTTGCGAAGGATGGTATTTTGAAAGCAAGGAAACGGCCTTCAAAAACAGGAAGCTTTATCAACGCTTGTTTACACCGGATATTGATCAGGAACCATTGCAGCAGCAATACCTGAAGAAACAAAATAATGAAACGATCATCGGGGTGCACATCCGGCGGGGAGATTATAAGGAGTTTCTGAACGGGCAGTATTATTTTGAAGATGATGTTTACATTGATAAGATAAAACAACTCCTGTCGGGCATTGATACGCCTCACAAAATTATCATCTTCTCCAATGACGAAGCACTGAACAAAGCTAATTATACCCGGCATTTTAATGCGGTATTTTCTGACAACCCTGTGCATATTGATCACTTCCTGATGTCGCGCTGTGATTACCTGATAGGGCCGGTCAGCACCTTTACCATGTGGGCCAGTTATATCGGCGAGACGCCATTGTATCATATTCGTACAGCCGGCGACGTTGTATCACCTGATAAGTTTAAAATTTTCGACGAAAACTGGTTTTAATAAAACCAGTTTTTGTTTCTTCAGACTTACTTTCGTATATTAGATTACTGTACTTAACTGCGCCAATAACCCAACAACTCAAATAACCTGGTTTCACGTGTTAACCATGCCACTCTTTTTTTCCTAACCACTCAAAATCCAAAAACATGAAAAAGAAAAAACCTGTATTGAGCCCGAAACTGTTCCTCAACAAGCTCACAATTACCGAATTAACTATTGAACAACAGGCCAAAGTAGCTGGCGGAGCCACCGTAAAACCCATTTGCGGCACCCGTCCAACGGATTGTAGCGCTACTCCGGACCACGTCTGCTGCTAATACACAGTAGCCTGTAATTTTAAAGACATATCCCGTGGCCGGGAGGTGGTTTGTTTTGTCTTAACGCATCCATCTTCCGGAGCGGGATATCTATGTCCGATACCCGGCATTTTGCGTATCTTCACTTTCGTAGAAACGGGATTACCATGGACTTCAGGCTTATCCATCCTATTCAGCCACTGCGAAAATATATCCGTTATTTCTGGATGCTGGAACAGCGCTCCTTCTCTGTCGTGGAAAAGAATTTCAAGATTATGACCGACGGCATACCAGGAATGATCTTTCAGCAGCATCCACAGGCTTTTCGTGATCATTATCAGCAACAACTACCCCCTCTTTTTCTTTACGGTCCCAAGACGCAATACGCCAATATGCAGGTACAGGGAAAGTTCCTGAATGTGGGCGTCAGCTTCCAGCCAGGCGTACTGACCAGCCTCTTTCCGCTGACCACTTACGATCTCACCAATCAGTATACTGATCTTGATGACCTACTCCGTACATCTCTGAGCGAACAACTTTTTCACGCCGGCACCTTCGAGCAAAAGGTACAGATACTGGAGTCCTTTTTCCTGCAACAGCTGAGCAGAAATGACAAGACAGACAGGAAGACCGAATGGGCCATTCACCTGCTACAGCAGGGAAAAACGTTGCCGCAGGTGCAGTCGGCGCTCAATGTTTCGGAGCGTAGCCTGGAGCGCTATTTTAAGCATCACATTGGTGTAACACCGAAAATGTATGCCCGCATTTGTCGCTTCCAGTCGGCACTCGAACTTATTCGTCAGTCCAACTTCGGGTCACTGACAGCCGTCGCGCATCTGCAACAATACTTTGACCAGGCGCATTTTATAAAGGAGTTTCAGCTATTTGCCGGCGCTTCGCCTAAACACTTTCTCCATAAGGCAAAGGAACAACTTCCTAATTTCCCGGAGTGGATGAAGTAGCTGTCGGTTTTTTACAATTCTGCTTTTTCACATCGTTCTAATTTTACATCATCCATCATCTCAAAAAGATAAACAAGATGAAAAACGTAGTGAATTGGTTTGAAATTTATACCACCGACTTTGACAGGGCTAAAAAATTCTACTCGGAAGTTTTGCAGGTTGAGCTAACGGTGACGCCTATACAGAGCGACCGGCACGCCCATATGGATTATGCACTTTTCCCCGGCAAAGAGGAGCATAGCGGCAGTATGGGCGCCCTGGTGAAGCTGGACAAGGTCAATCCCGGCCCGGGCGGCATCCTGGTATATTTCGACACACAAGAGATCAACAGTGAACTAAGCCGGGTAACACCCGCCGGAGGCAACATCCTGCAACCGAAAGTCAACATTGGCGAAGCGGGTTTCATCGCCCTGATAGAAGATACAGAAGGAAATATTATTGGTTTACGTTCAAAAGCATAAAATGCAGGCACCTAATTCTACCGCCGTACGGACGGCCCTCTGGCGGGCGCTGCACGTGCAACTCGATGCACCGCCGCACCTACTCGAAGATACCACAGGCCTTCAACTCATTGCTCCCGGGGAAGGGTGGCAGCAGCGACCTGATATGGACCCTGTCTTCTCCCGAAGAGTACGGGCAGCGATGGCTGCCAGGGCACGCTTTATAGAAGACCTGATCATCAGGGAAGCAGCGAATGGCATCACCCAATACGTCATCCTCGGCGCCGGCCTCGATACCTTCGCGCAACGCAATCCAGGCGTAGCTTCCCGCCTCCGGATATACGAGATCGATGAACCCGGTACGTTGGCATGGAAACAGCAAAGGCTGATAGAAACAGGATATGGCATTTCCCCGTCGCTGCATTTTGTAGGGGTAGACTTCGAAAAGGGGCAGTCCTGGTGGGATACCTTATTGCAGGCCGGCTTTCAACCGGACCTTCCGGCTGTGATAGCCTGTACGGGCGTTACGCTCTACCTCTCACGGGAGGCCATCAGTCAGATGTTGCACCAGATAGCCGCTATGGCTTCCGGCACCAGGGTAGCCATCACCTTTATTGTGCCGCAGGAACTGCTGGAAGAAGAGGACCTTGCGCTGCAAAAAGCATCTACCCAGGGCGCCAAAGCGTCCGGCAATCCCTTTGTCAGCTTCTTCACACCGGAGCAGGTACTCGCACTCGCCAGGGAAAATGGATTGAAAAATGCGTCCATCGTGTCCCCTGCGGAGTTAAAAGCACGCTATTTCGCCGACCGGAAAGATGGACTGACACCTGCGAGCGGAGAAATGTTTTTAACGGCCACGATAGGAGCGTAGCATCAGCGCCTCCTCCACATACACACCGGCAACACCACAAACACCGCCACCCAGGAGCAAAACAATCCTCCGACAGTGCCAACCGCCAGTGGGTACCAGAATGCTTCCTGCTCTGCCTCCAGCAGAAAAGGAAGCATACTGCCCATGGTAGCGATGGTCGTCAACAGAATAGTACGTCCCCTGTTGACAATGACCTTCATCAGCGTATAATTGTGCCATCCACGGACTTTTCGCTTATTATTAAAATCATGCACAATGAATATGCCGGCATTTATTACCAGTCCGCCCAGGAGAATGAATGCCGCAAACCCTCCCTGATCAAAATCAGCGCCACTGAAAGCGAAAGCCAGGAAAAGACCAATAAACGAAACAGGTACCGTTATGAGGATATAAAAGGGCTGCCGCAGGCTTTCAAACAACATACTACAGATAATAAAATTTCCGGCCAGCAGCAATAGAATCAGCCAGTAGCGACTAACCGCAGCCGTGGTCCTTTCTTCCTCATCATTGTCTTTCGCAGTATACCCGGGAGGCATCTCCATCTTCATCTCCTCCAGACATTTATCCAGGAATTTCTTTCCGAAAGATGCCTCTCCCTTGTAATCGAAGCTGACATTACCCACATATTTTCGATCTATCTTGGTGATATCGGGTGTAACGTCCCGTTCTGTCAGGCTTCCCAGCTGCTGCAGTTTAACGCTCTTTTTTCCATTGATATCGCTTCGACCCTCCATGAGATGCCATTTCGTATAGTCTTTTGCCTGTTGTTCCTGTAACAACACGGGAAATAACACTCCATCCTTTTTCAGGGAGGCGATCTGTGTTTCAGTGGTGTGTTGTTGCAGCCCTTTAAACAACGCACTGTTACTGATGCCGCTCAGGGCCAGCTGCTGGTTATCTATTTTCAGGCCGATCATTCGTTGGTTATCCGCCGGCTTATTAATATCTACCTGTTGAATTCGTTTATGCTCGAGGAGCTTGTTGGCCAGTATCTGCTCCTGTTGCAGCAACTCATCATAATTATAGCCCGTCATCACAACCGTAAAAGAATGCCGGGCATTATTCACGCTATTACTAAAAGCAGTACCCTGTCCGTAGATATCCCATTCCACACCGCCCCATTGCTCCGCCATACCGATCATACGCGCCTTTACCACATATGGCGTACCATGTACGGCAGCATCACTGGTAAAGATGATTTCTATGTCGCCGTGTTCTCCTCCGTTGATACTGGTAACAAATTTTTCTATGTCCGGCGTATTCTTTAGCCCCGTCTCCATATGTGAGATGATATCGTTCATCATGGAGATATCACTTCCGGGTGGCAGGTTGGCCTTTACAAACAGTTTGTCCTGCGCTTCTCCCGTCTGCCCCCCATTGTGGAGCATGCCTCTATAAAACAGTCCCATGCTTCCTCCCAGCCATTTATCTAATATTGGTCTTACCTGCTTATGAAAGACAGCGTTATGGGTGATATTATTATACCACTCCTGTTTCTCCCATCTGTCGGGAAGTAAAAAGAAAGGAATACCAAAAGCCCATATCAGCAGGCACAGGAAGGATTTCCTCCATCGGGCCAAAAAGGCAATACACCGGGCATATACATGCACGAGTGTCAGCAATTTTCTCGTACTACGTATCTGCTTTACCGTTTTATGATGAGATTTTTTCAGAAGATGATATAATCCGACAGTGAACCAGAGGTTAGTGATCAGGGAGGTCAGCAGCGAAATACAAATGATGACAGCGAAATCCTGCAGTTTAATTTTCTCATTATCGGGTAGCAGGAAAACCAGCAACAAGGCCATCACCGTTGCCAGTGTAGCTGCGAGCAAAGCCAGAAACACCCGCCGGTTGCGGTACTGCTGGTAGTAATCAATCATGATCACCGCATGATCTATCATGATGCCGAACGCTACCGCCAATCCCGACAAGGTATACATATGAATATTGATTCCCAGCAGATATACCAGTAATAAAGTGAGACAAACATTTACCAGCAGGCTAAGCAGCAAATTCAGCACTTGTTGCCATCTTCTGTAGAAAAGAAATGACGACAACAACAGTATGCCTACCGCCAAAAGGGCGCGGTATTGATTTTTTTCCAGTTCCCGCTCCAGATCCGCTGCCACATCTGTTCTCAGGCTGACCTGATACCCCGCCGGCAGCCGGGAAGTGATTGCCTCCATGCCGCTGCGCACCTGTTTCGCCACAGTGATCATATTCGTTTCCTCATGCAGCACAATGGAGATGGTCACAGAATTATTACCGTTGATACGGTAATACTGTGCGATGTCTGGCTCTCCGGTAGTGATGGCGGCAATATTCTTTAAATAGTAAACCTCCTGTTGTTTGTTAATGACGGGGATATCTCCCAGCTGCGCCACATCCGTAAGCGAAGCATTCAGGCGTATAAAGATCTCGTCCTTACCCGTGGTGCCTACAGCGCCGGGGTAGTGATCTCTGATGCGCTCCTGGATGGCCGCGATGATATCTGTTTGTTGCAGCTGCAGCGCCAGCAACTTTTTCCGGTCAAACAAAATCATCACCCGTGCTGTACCGCCATTGGATACGCCTACTTTTTTGACACCGCTGATCAACGACAGCTCCCTGGTAAAGAAATGTTCCACGTTATTACTGACGGCAAGCGCCGTTCCCGGACCGTTGACGGTATATACCAGTTGCGGATCTTCTTTATCGCCGGTAGCAGATCTGTCTTCCAGCGTGGGAAAAGACATACCGGGCGGCCTTTCGCGGAAATAGCGGCGAATAAGTGCCGCCACTTCAAAATGTTTCAGCTGCATATCAGCCCCGTCTTCAAACTTCAGCGAAACACTGCCTCCGTTATTTACCGACCGGGAGGAGATATTCGTTAGCTGAGGCAGCTGCGCGCAAACAGATTCTATCACAGCTGTACCATATTGTTCTACTTCTTCTGGCCCCGCATTGGCAAAGGAGAAACTGATATTAATATTATTGGCCGGCAACACGGGACGTTGCGTTACGTGCAGGTAAGGGACCAATAACAGGCACAGCAAACTGACAGCCGAAAAAAGCAGTACCGTTCTTATGGGTGAAATCATGGACTATTATTCAAATGTTGGCGGTATAGGTGATATGCTGCTTAACATCTCTTTAATTTTAGCAACATCCTTGCTGATGTTCATCAGCAGGACGTCTCCCTCTGATTGTTGTTCAGCAGGCGGCATATCGTTCTCTGCCAGAATAAGATTGACAAACTGGGTGAGTGTCATCTCATACAGTTGTGCCAGCAACATCATTTTGGATAACGGTAGATCACCGGTATTCTGCTCCCACGAAACGTAGGTGGGACGGCTCACGTGGACATAATCTGCTACCTGCTGCTGGGTATAGCACTTACGTTTTCTAAGCCAACTTAGTGTTGACTTGTAATTAATTTTCATCGTCAATAATGGTTGAATGCTCAAATAAGGTTCGGGACTTCAGTTACTCTGATTAATCTGTTTTTTTCGGATTAACTGTTCGCTAATTACGCTTAAATGGTTGATAGGTTTTTGTAAATAATACAGACACAATGTAAAGAAAATCTGCATAAATGCAACTATACATTCAATACTTTTATGACAAGCAATTTTATAAAAGAGCAAGCATGAAGTAAAATCGAGAAATAAAAATAACCCTTACCTATGCGAACACGTTGGTGGATAATATTACTGATATTATTGCAGATGTCCTGTGCCCCTGATAAACCTGAATTCCTTAATGGAACCCTGAAACAAGCCTTTGCTACGGCTTCCGGGGAACATAAACTATTATTTGTGATTTACGCCGGTGAAGGCTGTCCCCCATGTGACGATTTCATCCGGAAAATAAAAACAGATAAATTAATAGCGAAGGAATTATCCGGCAAAGTACTGTTTACAATAGCCTATAAAAACAAGCCGGACGACCAGGCCTTCTTTTATCCCTTTTTCACCATGGCTACGCCCGGAAGCTATTTGTTTTCACCTGATGGCAGGCTGCTCACCATCATTGATGGAGATGCCCCTTCAAAATATGTAGTGAGCTGCACGGAAAACTGCCTGTCAGGAAAAACGATACAACATGAATTCAAAACCAGGCTTCAAACGAAGCACGGACAAGCTATCTGGCTGTTCAACCAGCTGCTGACAGCACAACAGATCCTGTCGCAATCCGGTACCGATAAAGCCGCGGCCCAGTCAGCGCGCACCATACTGGACAGTACCCTCCGGCAGGAAACGTACTTCTATAACACCTATCTCTCCGCGAAAGCAAGTTCCATCCTGGGAGACACTGCCCGCGCAAGAGCGCTGGCATTAAAATCGTTGGAATTCAACAGCAGCCTGGACCTCGCACTGTATGCCTCCCTGCGCAATGAAATGAAATTCGCCGCTGACAAATCCTACACGCCGGCTGAAGACGCATTTATCACCCTTAGTGAAACAACGCATCAATATGGAACGGTAGCAACCGGATCTTATACAAAAACGAGTGTCCGTTTCCGTAACAGCGGCAAAAAACCCTTACTCATTCAGCAAATGCTCGGCTCATGCGACTGTATGACGTTTAACTGGCCTAAGAATCCTGTACTGCCGGGCCGGGAAGACAGTATGCAGATCACCTATCATGCCCGTAGCGAAGGAGAGTTTTCAAAAATAGTATTTGTGAGCAGCAATGCCTCTAACGCACAGGTACAAATCAATGTAAAAGGGCTGGCTGAATAATGCTGCGCTTCGCCTGTCCCGCAAAACATCCTGTGCTACAGGTGCTGTCTTTGCGTACTCCGTAACAGTCTCTTTATTATTCACCTATAAAATCTAGCATTATGAAAAAACTGTTTTCAGCTGTTATTATGTTCGTAGTAATTGTAATGGCCTCAGCGGCAGTAGTACATGCCTGCGTGGATGGTGAGTTGTACCCGCATCCGGAAGATTGTAGCAAATTCATCAAATGCGACAATGGTACGCCTATTGAGTTGACCTGCCCCGCCGGTCTCCATTTTAATCCGACAATGCAATACTGCGACTTCCCGGAGAACGCAGGTTGTGAAGCTGGTGGCAGCAAACAATGCTACAAAAATCCCAACGACGGAAAAAATGACGGCAACTGCTATTTAAGGCAAGACAGTGGCGGCAGCGGCGCTTACATTCAGGTATGCGAACAGGCATACTTCAAACCCAAACCCTGTGAAACAGGCGCCAGCATTTAATTAAAACATTTCCTACTACCGAAGTCTTTTCTTCACCTTTAAAATTTAACACTCATGAAAAAACTGTTTTCCACGATTGTGATGTTCGTGGTGCTGGTCATGGCATCAGGCGTAGCTGTATATGCCTGCATAGAAGACCAGCTGTACCCCCACCCATCCGACTGCACTAAATTCTACCGTTGCAGCAATGGCATGCTGTATGAGCTCGAATGCCCTCCCGGACTTCATTTCAATCCGGCAATGCAGGTCTGCGACTGGCCACAGGACGCAGGTTGCGAGGCTGACGGTGGCGGTAGCAAACAATGCTACAAAAATCCCAACGACGGTAAAAACGATGGTAACTGTTATTTAAGACAGGACAGCAACGGTAGCGGCGCTTATATCCAGGTTTGCGAGCAGGCAAGGTATCAACCCAACCCTTGTGAAACCGGCGCCAGCATGTAATGCGACGCGAAAATTACATCCTTCCTGCACAACATCGTGCAGGAAGGTATTTGCACCACAATATCCTTTTACCACAACGATCCGACATGCCTTCCTGTAAATCATCCGTTATCATATTCTTATCCGGCCTGCTGCTGACCTCCTGCCTGCAACGGAAAAACGCGTTCACCGAAACCATGCAACTCGAAGCCGGCAAGGAATTCATCCTGCATCTGGACAGCGTTACAGCGCCAGCGGCTAACTGCATACAGTATGTTCCCGGTAACGATTCCACCCCCAATTTGCTGGCACAGTACAATCCCGAAAACCGCGATATCAATATTTATGATTTTTCACAAGGCACGCTCAAACGAAAAATCGCTTTCCCCCTGGAAGGCCCTAACAGCCTGCCTAAGATAGATGGCTTCCATTTTATCTCTCCGGACTCGCTGATATTATACCACTATCCCACCAAGTCTTTTACCATTACAGACCTGAAGCAAAACACCCGCGTCAGATTATTTCCGTTGAATGCTTTTAAGACCTACTTTGCAGATAGTTCAGCCATACTGCCGGCCGATCCTATGGCAACTACCAACCAGCCGATATGTTATCTCAACAATCAGTTATATGCATCCGGGCATATCCTGTATATCGGTACCGATATGGACAAAAAAACACTCAGTTCTGTATGCCGTATCGACCTGAAAGACTCCATAGCCACTAACCTTTGCATATCTGAAAGGTATTTCAAACGGAAAATGTGGTGCGGAGAGCATTACAACATCTTCCAGACCATCAACAAAGAAAAACAAACACTGGCATTCAGCCTTCCGATGTCCGATTCGCTGTTCACACTCGATATTAAAACCGGTAAAATCAACAGCTACTACGCCGGCAGCCAGCAGTTCACAGAAGCGGACATCCTGCCATTCAAGGCCGACCTGTTCAGCAAATCCGGTCCGGGGCAACTGGCAGACCTTCAGTTCTTCTTTGACCACCCGTCCTATTGTGTGGTGACTTATGATCCGTACCGTAAAGTCTATTACCGCATGGCCATCAAACCCAACGGCCAAACCAGCCGCGCCGGCCTGCAACTAACGACGTCCATCGTTATCATCCTCAATGAAAATTTTGAAAAAACAGGGGAAATAGAACTCCCTGACACATACTACGCCTTCAGCGGCCATTTCATTACACCGGAAGGATTGTATCTGCGTAAGAAAGAAACAGAAAATGAAGACATCATGCGGTTCACCTGCTTCACACTGAAGAAAAAATAACTATGAAGCGATTATTTATTTTGATACTGTCTGTCGGCCTGTTTTCCTGTAACCACAAAACCAATAATCAGCGCAATGATTTGGCAGGATTCATCAACACCGCTTTTCCGGGCCAGGGTCAGAAAACAGTGATCGTTATACCTGGCACAGGCTGCGGTGGCTGCATCTCAGGCGTAGAAAAGGAAGCGATGCACTTGTGCAACAGGGGAGATGTAAAAATCATCTTCACGGGTATAAGATCATTGAAAATATTAAGAACAAGGGTGGGAGACAGCATCCTGCATCATAAAAATGTTTTTATAGATCATGACGATCAATTTTACAAGGTAACGAACGACCGGCAGGACCTGTGGCCTTATCCCGTCAGGGTCACCGTCGACGGGGACAAGCTCTTGGCCATCTCCAAAGACAACGTCTTACCCTGAAGATAAAAGATATTTCATCGGGCCGGTATGGAAACACTCCAACCGGCCCTTCATTCGTAATAGTAACCTATGTTAAGATTATTGCTGGCAGGAATTGTGCTGATGCCGCTGTTATCCATGTCGTGCAGAAATGCGTCTGCAGATCAAAAGCATACAGCATCGCCCAAACAGTATGTGGAACCGGATAATATTACGGCCGTGAAAGTGCTCGTATTACATAAAGCCCTCTTCAGCTATTATATCGAGAGCTCGGGTAAAATAAAGGCAAAGCAGAAAGAAACCATTCATGCCGAACAAAGCGGGCCACTTCGCCTATGCAATGTCTGGAACAATAAAATGCTGGACGCCGGTGAAACGGTGATCGCATTTGATCAGCGGGCTATCTCTCTACGTCGGGAACGCGCCACGGAAGAGCATTTCAATGCCGCCATCAACTACAAAAGCGAACTGCTGAACCAGGCCAGCCTGCTTGAATCCAAGTCCCAGCAGATCAGAGATACTGTTTATCACAAGCTGAAAGCCAATACAGGCCTCACCAACGCAGAACTGACCCTGAAAGAGCTGACCCTTGAACTGGAAAAAATGACCATCAGGGCGCCCTTTAAAGGCATTGCTGCCGATGTAAAAGTACAGCAGGGCAGTACTGTAAGAGCAGGAGACGAATTGTTTACCATCTATACCGCTGCTGACCTTTACCTTGAAGCCAACATCCTCGAAAGCGATTTCAGTATGATCAAAGCAGGACAGCCAGCCACCCTGCAAACCGTTTCCGGCAGCCGGCACAACGCTGTTGTCACTGAAACGAACCCCATTGTGGATGACAACGGAATGATGCTGGTAAAACTCCGCATCATCGATCATCGGTCGCTGGTGCCGGGCATGAACGCTATGGCCAAAATGGCCATTCCGCTGCAACAGGTCCTGGCCGTTCCTAAGGAAGCCGTTGTGATGCGTAGTGGCAAAGCGGTTGTTTTCACCGTACAGCAAAATCAGGCCAAATGGCAATATGTGAAAACAGGAAGAGATAACGGCACTTCCATAGAAATCACCGAAGGCCTCAAAGATGGAGACAGCATCATCATCTCCAATAATGTCCAGTTAACCCACAACTCCACAGTCAGTATTATTCGTTAGTTCATGATCCGGTTTATTATCCAACGGCCGATTGCCATGCTGATGACTTTCGGTGTACTCATTATCCTTGGAATACTGGCACTGTTCCGCATTCCCGTGGCACTGCTCCCCGACATCGATGTGCCGGGGATCACTATCAGATGCACCTATCCCGGCAATACAGCCGCCGCCATCGAAGCAAATGTTACCGGTATATTGCGCGACAATCTGACGACCATCGCCGGGCTGGAAGATATAGAGACCATCAGCAGCAACCATACAGCCACCCTGTACCTGCGTCTAAGCTACGGCACCAATACCAATCTGGCTTACATGGCGATCAATGAGAAACTGGACCGCCTCACCAACAGCCTTCCCCAGGATATGGAACGCCCTGTTGTTATCCGCAGCAACACCTCAGATATACCGGTAGCCCGCGTCCAGATCATCCCGGAAAACAGTGCAGACTATCAGGAATACTCCAATCTGAGCGAAAAAATTTTCAGAAAAAGGATAGAGCAGCTTCCCGGCGTATCCATGGCAGACATCAATGGGAAAAGCACACCGGCTATCATCATCGAGCCGGATGCCCAGTCGCTGGCAGCGGTCAAACTGGACGTTGCGAACCTGGCAAACGCCATCCAGTCCGCCAATATGGAACTGGGAACAGTGACCGTAAAAGACGGTCATTATAGTCTCCGGGTGAACATGGACAATCAGCTGATCTCTATAGAACAGATAAAAAACATCCCGGTAAGCATCAATAATAACACCGCGGTGATGCCGCTATCCCGTTTTGCCACCGTGTCGCACAGCGTCAACCCTCCCGACGGCTATCATTTGTACGGTGGCAGGCAGGGGCTGGTACTCAATGTGCATAAACAATCCGGGGCCCGCATGCACACGCTCATGCCGGCTATCGACTCCCTCATCAGCGACTTCGGTCATCACTATCCCGGAGCGCGGTTTTATATCTCCCAAAATCAGCACTACCTGCTGGAAGCAGGTATCGACAATCTGCAACAGGATTTACTCTATGGAGGTATCCTTTGTGTGCTGGTACTATTCCTGTTTCTCGGCAACTTCGTTTCCCCGGTGCTGATGAGCATCAGCATCCCGCTATCATTGATATTGACTTTTATCTTTTTCTACCTGTTCGGCATCTCGTTTAATATTATTTCCCTTTCCGGATTGGCGCTGGGAATAGGTATGTTGATAGATAACTCCATCGTGGTACTGGATAATATTTCCAGAAAGCGAAAAGAGGGGTTGTCGGTAGAAGACAGTTGCGTCGTTGGCACCAACGAAGTGATGGTGCCCGTTATCAGTCAGGTGCTTACTACGGTGGCCGTATATCTGCCGTTGATATATCTCAGCGGGCTGGCAGGCGCTATCATCACCGATCAGGCTATTGCCCTTACTATTTCACTGGGAGTTTCGCTGCTGGTGGCCTTTTTCCTGAACCCGCTGCTTTTCCGGCTTTTCATCTCAGACAAGGCCGCCAATATGCGGGAAGACACAAGGCTGTATCAGTGGATAGCCGGGAAGTACCACCAGATGATACATCATATTTTCGCCAGAAAGAAGCCGTATTTCTTTTTCACCATCGCGCTGATGCCCGTGGGTATTATACTGTATCAGTTTATTCCGGTATCTGCACTGCCTCATATTACCCAAACGGAAACATTACTCACCATTGACTGGAATAATCCTGTAGACCTGGCAGAGAACCACCGTAGAATTAAACAGCTGGAATCTGTCATCGGCACGCATAGCATAGCCTGGGAAGCCGATCTGGGGCTCCGGCAATTCCTGCTGACGCAGCAACACCATACCCTGCAGCAAGCTGAAATCTACTATAAATGCAGGCAGGAAAAAGATAAAATCAGGCTGGACACCCTTGTCAACACCTGGTTGCAACAACACTATCCTGATGCCGTATGGAAACTGGAAGACGCTCCCAATGCGTTCACACAGCTCTTCCGTGACAACAGCCCTTATTTTGAAGCAAGGCTGAAACCGGTGAGCACCGGCGCCGACGAAGATGCTTATACCCACCTCTTACAAGCATTACAGGCGTTGCCATCGCCTGCCTGGAAAAAAGGCGCCGCCTTTCAGCACGAAACCTGCATAGAATTTACACCTGACATCCACAAGATGCAACTCTATGGCATCAGCATGGCCAGCCTGAAAGAAACGCTGCAACGACTGTTTGGCAATTATACCATTTCAGAAATAAAACGTTTCGGAGAAATAAAAACAATCCGGTTTTCCAGGGATAATGCCGACATCACCACGGCGCTGAGCCACACCATCACCGGGAAAAACAACACCAGTTATCCGTTGTCCGCCATCATTGCGTGGAATAAAGGCCAGAGCCCCCGATACCTCACCGGCGACAAAACAGGCACTTATCACGGTATCGTATATACGGAACTATCACGGTTCGATTACGATCACCTCCAACAAAACATGACCGCCATCGCAGCAAAAAACGGGTATAATGTTAACTTCTCCGGCAGGTATTTCACCGAAAAACAACGCTCGCATGAAATTTTAGTCACGGTGCTGATAGCCATACTACTGCTGTATTTCATACTGGCGGTACAATTTGAAAACCTGGTACAGCCGCTGATTATCATGCTCACTATGCCACTGGGCATATCGGGTGCGCTGCTGATCGTTTACCTGGCAGGAGGTACGCTGGACATCATGGCCGGCGTGGGTTTCGTAGTAGTGCTCGGGATTATTGTGGACGATCCTATTCTAAAGATGGAAACGCTGCGACGACTCAGGAACAACTATGAAACCGCTGGTATGAGCAGGAGAGAAGCAATGACAAAAGCCATCCATGAAGCGGGGGAAATTTGCCTCAAACCCTTGCTGATGACTTCTCTCACCACCAGCCTCGCCCTGATGCCGGTACTCTTTACCGGCGGCATCGGCAACGATCTTCAAAAGCCTCTCGTGTATGTCATTGCCGGGGGACTCACCATCGGTTCTTTCTTCACACTATGGTTCATCCCGTTGGCTTACTGGTTCTTCACCAAAAAGGATTAAAGCATGAAAAGATATATCGCGCTCACGGTTTTACATCTGTGCTGTCTACCGCAGCTGAAGGCGCAACAATGTCCGCAGTACCAGTTGCAGGACTTCATTGCCATTGCAGCAGAACATTCTATCAATAAAAAGCTGGCCACCAGTACACGACAGGCCAGCTATTATGAATATGATAATTTCAGGGCTTCCGTCAGGCCACAACTCTTACTCACCGGCACACTGATTGACTATAGCAAAGACTACCTCGCTGTCAGACAACCCGATGGCAGCAGCTTATACCAATATCGTACGCAGAATATGATTGCTGCCGGCCTGAGCTTATCGCAGGTCATCACCGCCACCGGTGGCACGTTATCTATCAACTCATCGCTCAACCGTTTCGATGATATCGAAAGGAAATTCGGCCAGTATAGCACCATCCCCGCAAACATCTACCTACAACAACCGCTGTTCGGATTCAACGCGTTCAAATGGCAAAAGAAACTGGCCCCGCTACGGCTGGAAGAGGCCAACAAAAATTATATTCAACAGAAAGAGAACATCTCCGCAGATGTAGTGCGCTATTTCTTTGATGTGCTGGATGCACAGGTAAACCTGGACCTCTCCGGGAAAAATCTGGAAAACCAGCAACAGATCTATGATATAGAATTAAAGAAAGTTGATTTGGGCACTGCTTCCCGTGAAAAGCTGTTACAGATCAAACTACAGGTGCTCAACTCCATACAGGACCAGAAACAGGCCGAAGTATCCCTGCAAACCGCCCTGTTTAATCTCAACAGTTATACCGCCAGTTCCGATACCGGCAATATAGAACTACTATTGCCCACAGCGCTGCCAGTGCTCAATATTTCCCTCGAAATGGCCATACAGGAAGCTATCCGTAACCGTGCGGCATTTACGGGCTTCATTCGTCGCCGGGAGGAAGCGTTGCGCGATCTGGAACAAGCCCGGAAAGAACGCCTCGCCATTAATTTAACCGCCAGCTACGGCCTCAATAACGCCAGTCAGCAATTCGATAAACTCTATCAGCGCCCCAACTCCCAGCAGAACCTGAGCTTAGGTGTGGCCGTCCCCATTGTGGACTGGGGCAGGAGCAGAGGCAAGATAAATCTGGCCAACAGCAACCTCAAAACAACAGAATACACCATTGCACAGGAAGAGATGAACATCCGCCAGGTAATTGTCACCCTTGTTAAAAACGCCGCGCTGATCAGGGATAACATCGAAGTGTCTCATCAGACAGATATGATTGCACAGGAAAGATATAACCTCGCCCAGGAACAGTTTAAGCTGGGCAAGTTGTCCGTGACCGACCTGAACATCGCCCTGATAGAGAAAGACCAGGCCCGGAAAAAATACATCACCGCTTTAAGGACTTTCTGGGATGCCTATTACCAGCTGCGCTGCCTGACACTGTATGATTTCGTTACAGGAAAGAAGATCCTCTAAGCCTTTGGGGAATGGCAGTCAATTACTTATCATTGCACTTCAAAACTGTTTATCGTCCATATGCAGGCATCAGATCCGCAACAATACATAGCCCGGTTGGCGCAACATTACCAGCATTATTTTGGTGTAGAGGGAAAAAAGGCTATCCTGGATAAAGGGCCGAGGGAGAAACTCCATCCTGACTTCTATCTGCTTGAAATACCTCCCAATAAGCGCCATAACGCCTTTATTTATTGCACCGTAGGCATGTCTGCCGACAGAACGGATGATAATCTGATTGAGCTGTTTGTATTATCTCCTAAAGCAGATCAGAAGCTGGTGGAGCTATTAACTTATTGTGCTTCCTACCATCGGACGGGCCGTCCTTTAAACATCCACCATACGGTAAATGTTGGTCAACCATGGCTGGATAACTCCGTTTGCGATCACGCCTTCATATCCTTGCCTTATCTTGATGAAGATGATTTGCAGCTGTTCAACTTTGGGGAGCACGCCATTCATTGCTACTGGCTGATACCCATCACCAGAGCAGAGAGGGACTATAAGGTGGAAAACGGCTGTGAAGCGTTGGAGCAGTTATTTGAAGAGAAGGAGCTGGATTACCTGAACCCGGCCCGGCCCTGTCTGACGGGGAAATAAAAAGGCCTGCCGTAGCAAGCCTTTCAGATGCTTTATATCAATTTCTTATACACCTCCAGTGTTTCCCTCATGCATTTATCCATGGGAAAGCGGGATAGTTGCTGTATCCCTGATGCCCGAAGTTGGTTTGCCTTGTCGCTGCTGTTCAGCACCGAGTCAATAGCACGGGTCATATCATCAATATGGTAGGGATCAAAATAGCTAACCGCTTCGCCACCCACTTCCGGGAGGCAGCTGGTATTACTCATCACTACCGGACAATTATTTTTAAACGCTTCCAGTATCGGCAAGCCAAAACCTTCATACAGCGACGGATATACGAAAACGGTCGCCTTTTGATAAAGGGCATTTAATTCTCCCTCGCTGGCCGAAATCTGTTTGGTCCTGTTTTGAATACCGGCACGAATCAGCATTTCCTGCTCTGCCTGCCCGAAGCCTCCGCCGCCGGCGCAGATCAGGTTGATGTCATATCTTTCCAGCAAAGGTTTCACGGCCTGCACCATCCGGCCGAAATTCTTATACCCTGGCCTGTCGCCCACATACAACACATAGTCCTTAAATGGCGGGGTAAAATCTGCTTGCACAGCGCCACCTTCCTGGTAGCCATGGTACACTACGCTGATCTTTTCTTCGGGTATATTGAAGATATGCTGCAGGTCTCTTTTGGTAGATTCAGATATAGCAATGATATGATCTGCCCGGGTAATAGTAGCCCGCTTAAACGGCACAAAATGATCATGTGGTGAAAAAAACTCCGGAAAGAGTTCATGGATCATATCGTGCACCGTCAACACGAAAGGCTTCTTCAGCTTATTCAGGAAGTACGGATTATAATAAGTGGGGTGGAGCAGATCAAAGTCATTCTTCTTGATCATGTATTTCGAATACCGCTTGTTCCAGCGATCCAGCTTGTGTTGTTTCTTCAGCAGTCTCTCCCCCAAAAAAGGACTCAGGGGAAATTTCTGATCCTGGATATACGCATTCTTGCTGTACAGCACCAGCAGCTTACAGTCGGTATGGCCGTGGTCTTTCAGGGAGTTGTATATATTGGCAAAATACCTGGAAATGCCCCCGTAGCGCTGCATCGAAAATATCTGATGATCAAAATAGACTTTCATGGCTATTGGTTAATATTCGACATAGTTTATACGCTTATACTTATAGCGCTTCAGCATGTAGCGGAGCATCACGGGTATCCCGAGATACTTTCCAATGAGGCGGACCCTGTCTTTTGCAAACTGCTCGTCAACTACCTGTCCTGAAAATCCGCCCGATGCATAGTTAGAGATCAGATAATCGTAGTATTCGAAACGGTATTTTTTATCCGCCCAGAGTTGCATGTTCAGCACATAGTCTGCCCGTACTTTATATTTTACGTCGTAGCTGTATTTTTCAAAAACGCTTTTAGGATAGAACATCGCCTGATGAGGGAGGTTCTCCTTGGCCAGTCGGTAGGTAGTATACTTGAATCCTTTTGTATGCGTTTCCCAGATGCAGCATCCGTAATAGATACAATTGGGTTTCGTGAAACATCTTTCCACTATTTTGCTGAACCCGGGATATAAGGTGTCGTCAGCGCCGAGAAAGAATACCCAGTCGCCTTTGGCATATTTTACCGCTTTGTTCATGGCATCGTATACACCGCTGTCTTTTTCACTACGCCAGTAAGCGATTTTGTCGTTGTACTTTTTGAGTATCTCAACAGTGCCATCCGTACTTTCTCCGTCCAATATGATATGTTCTATATTAGGATAGGTTTGTGCCAATACAGTTTGTATAGCGCTCTCTATGCAGCTGGCCGCATTCTTTGTAACGGTAATGATAGAAACGAGTGGGCCGGGTCCTGTAATCACCTTTCGGTTTCCGCCTTCTTGCATAATCAAATTATTGTGGCATGTAGTCCAAAACACGTACAACGCTTCTGAACCTGAATGGAACAAAAATAGTATAAAAAAGTGTTATGCCATCAAGGTGAATGCTCACCAGACAAGCCAATAACCATACTACAAGTACAAAACAAAAAAGCAGTTACAACTGCTCGTTATAACTGCTTTGCTTTTTGCTCCCCCTGCTGGACTTGAACCAGCGACCCTCTGATTAACAGTCAGATGCTCTAACCAACTGAGCTAAGGAGGAGTGTTTCCCGTATCGTTTGTGCGATTTGGGATTGCAAAAATAGGTAAAATTTCATTTTTGCAAAATCTTATTGCCACTTTTTTTAAAAATTTTTGAAAAAAGTTTGAAAACACGCTACCACAAAGGGTTTCAGGGAGACACTTTTTTAACCCTCACCAGCATTTTTTCTCCGAGGGCACTGGCACGTGTAGCTTTCCGCACAAAAGGCATGTCCAGTTTACTGATATAAAAATGAGGAAACCGGCGCAGCAACGTATAGTCATATCCTTGTTGCCGCAGAGTGGTCAGCCCTTCCGGCGTAGTGAACACAACACCCGCCGCGGCGGTATCGGCGCGCGGCACCGGCGCGTTCAGGTAATATTCAAAAGAATAGGAGTTGTTCTGATACAGCGTCACCGGCGTACCGGGAATAGCGGCATTGGCATAACGCGCTGCCTCACTGCCGCTCTGGTACTGCATCATATCGGGATACAATATGGTATTGATGTAAAGGTTCAACAGAATACTCATGGCAACGGTCCGGTAAAACACCGCTTCTCTGGTGCTTTTATCCAGCCAGTAATGCAGCAGCATATATAAAACGATGAGCGCCGCAATAGGGATTAACCACGCATAACCCATGGCCGGCTTATACAGCAGGTCCAGCACCACGCCGGCCACGGCCAGCAGAATGATAATGGTATACTGCGTGGTCCGGAAAAAACGAAGCCCCTTAGCGGTATGCAACGACAGGATATAGTGTGCTGTCAGGATAGCGAAAAAAGGAAAAATGATGTTGAGGTAATGCGGTAGCTGAAAACGCGACAGCGAGAACAATACAAAAGTAGCCAGCGCGCCGCAGAGACAATAGTATTCCGGCTGTTGTTTCCATTTACGGAAAAAGATGATCACCGCAGCATACAACATCACCGGCCAGGGCAGGAAAGCCCATAGCAGCGTGTGAAAGAAAAAGAAAGGATCACCGGCGCCTTTGATAGGCCCCGTGTTCATAAAACGTCCAAACTGGCTGTCCCAGAAAAAGAAACGCAGCCCGGATACACCGGTATGGCCGAAGACCACCTTTTCCGGATGCAGGTCAAACTGCTGATAGAGCGCCAACAACTCCGGCAGGATGAACAAGGCGATGAATGCCAGCGCCACCACCCACTGCCATTGAAAAATCAGTTTCCACTGACGCGTAAACAGCAAATGTCCGCCGATAGCAGCACCTACGGGCACCAGGGCGAAGATGCCTTTGGTCATGATAGCACAGGCGGTAAACAATGCGCCCAGCAACAGATGATAACGCCACGGCTGTGCAACGCTGCGGTAAAAATGATATACGGCCGCAATGATAAGTCCCGTCAGATAAGGCTCTGCCCGCACATCATTGTTGGAGATCACAAGATGCTCTGCTGTCAGCAGGATACAAACTGCCCAGCGGGCGGTAGTATCACCATATAAGGAAAGTGCAAAACGATAAGTATACCAGGCGCCCATCAACAGGAAAAGGATGGCGGGCAGTTTATACGACCAGGTATGAAAGCCGAACAACTGAAAACTCAGGGCTGCCATCCAGAAAGGGAAGTGGGGCTTGTCCAGCCATTCGTGGCCGTCGGCATAGAGGTTCAGGTAGTCGTGTTTCAGCACCATGGTTTTGGCGACGCCGGCATAGAGCGCACCATCGGGCTCCAGAATAGGCACGGTAAGGGCGCTGAACTGCAATAAAGTCAGCAGGAAAACGATAAACACCCAAATCTGCTTCTCGGTAAAGGCAAACGGGCGAACAGTTGCAGGTAACGATAACATGTGCAAAAGTTACGTTCATCCGTTGACGGATAAAAACCTGCCGGGGGTAATTAACAATAAAATAAACCGGCGGCTACCAGAGCCAGCCACCGCTCTTTTCCATCCCCACGTAAGGCCCGTCTTCCCGCTGTTCTATCGGGTAGGTTTTGAGGTAATATCCTTCTCCGCTGCAGTTGTGCCCATTTTTCATGCTGAACTTATAGCGATGTATGGGACATACCACATTACCGGCAGCATCGATGAATCCATCGGACATGATGCCGCCGGCATGCGGGCATTTATGAGCAAAAGCGTACAGTTGACCCTGATGCAGGGCAACACTGATCATCTTTCCGTTCACTTCCTGTGCACGGATCGCATTGTCGGCAAGTGGCAGATATCCTTCGTCGAGTTTATGCCAGGTGTACTTTTTGGCCATTAATAGAAAAATTCTGTTTTGTAGGGATAACGTTCTCTGTACAGCTGGGCTACCTTGTCCATGATGGTTTTACGCAGCTCTTCCACATTGCGTCTTTCCAGCGCGGCGATAAAAACGGTGTTGCCGTTGGTTTTTGTGTCCCAGTTCTGTTTGAGCGACTGCAGGATATCTTTTTTGATATCTTCTTCCAGCCATTTATCAAAGGTATTGGCTTCGTACAGGTCCATCTTGTTAAAGACCATGATCGTTGGCTTGTCAAAAGCTTTCAGCTCCTGCAGCGTACGGTTCACCACTTCGATCTGCTCTTCATATTGCGGATGGGAGATATCTACCACATGCAACAGGATATCGCTCTCGCGCACCTCATCCAGCGTGGATTTGAAGCTCTCTACCAGATGGTGGGGCAGCTTACGGATAAATCCTACCGTATCACTGAGCAGGAAAGGTGTTTGTTCAAACACCACTTTACGGGTAGTGGTGTCGAGGGTGGCAAACAGTTTGTTTTCCGCGAACACCTCACTTTTGCTGAGCATGTTCATGATGGTGCTTTTGCCCACGTTGGTATAACCGACCAGGGCTACACGGATAAACTCGCCACGTTCCTTACGCTGGGTCAGGGACTGCTTGTCTATTTCAGCCAGCCGCTTACGCAACAGGGCGATCTTGTCTTTTACGATACGACGGTCCGTTTCGATTTCCGTTTCACCGGGGCCTCTGCTGCCGATACCACCGCCCTGACGTTCCAGGTGGCTCCACATACCGCGCAAACGGGGCAGGATGTACTGGTACTGCGCCAGCTCCACCTGCACTTTGGCCTGCGCTGTGCGGGCACGGCGGGCAAAGATGTCCAGGATAAGGTCGCTGCGGTCAATTGTTTTTACCTTCAGTACCTTCTCTATATTGGCGATCTGGGAACCTGTCAGCTCATCATCGAAGATGACCAGCGACACGTCCCTGCTGGCGATATATTGGTGAATCTCTTCCAGTTTACCTTTACCCACAAAAGTGGCCCTGTCCGGATGGGACAGTTTCTGCGTAAAGCGTTTTAAAGTGGTGGCACCAGCCGTTTCCGCCAGAAACACCAGCTCGTCCAGGAACTCCTGTACCTGCCGGTCCGTCTGGTCTTTAGTGATGACCCCTACAATAACGGCTTTCTCTTCTTTTTGGACGACTTGTTTTTTCTCTATCAAAGTGCTTAAAAATTTGCTGCAAAAATACTTGTTTTTAATCAGTGATGCTGGTGATAGATTGTTTTTTCTCTCATATGAAGATGACCGTATATTATCCTGTTCTTCAGAAAAATGCCTCAAACCAGCAGAATCAGCAGGTAGTTTCCTACATTTAGGTGATCCAAAACATCTTGCAGATCATGTATAAACCATTTTTACTGACAGGACTATTAATTTCAACTATGGCAACAGCCCAGGACAAAATGACGCCCGAATTGCTGTGGCAACTCGGCAGAGTCAGCGGGGAGGCCATCAGCGCTGACGGGAAGACCGTTATTTTCAGCGTGTCACAACCCAGCCTGGCCGACAACAAGAGTGAAAGAAACCTCTATGCCATCCCGCTAACCGGCGGCGCACCCAAACAATTGACCCAGTCACCCGGCGGAGAAGGCGATGTAGCCGTGCTCCCCGGCGGCAAAGTTGGCTACTCCCTCAAAGGCCAATGGTGGGAAATGAATGCTGACGGCTCCAACGCCGTACAGAAAACTAACGGGACCGGTGAAATGCAAAACATCAAAATTTCTCCCGATGGCAAACACATCATGTTTACCAAAGAGGTGAAAGTGAAAAAAATCTCCGGGGTAGATCATTATGCTGACCTTCCCAAGTCGAACGTACAGATCTACGACAACCTGAACTACCGCCACTGGGATACCTGGGAAGATGGCAACTTCTCCCACGTGTTTTATGCTACCTATAACAACGGCGAGATAGGTACACCGGTAGATATTATGGCTGACGAACCACACGACTGCCCGCAGATGCCTCACGGCGGAGCCGAAGACCTGATCTGGAGCCCCGATGGCCAAAGCATCCTGTATGTGTGCAAGAAAAAATTTGGTAAAGACTACGCCATCAGCACCAATACGGATATCTACGAGTACACCATCGCTACCAAAGCCACCCGCAACCTCTCCGAAGGCATGATGGGCTACGATATGGCCCCCGCTTTCAGTCAGGATGGCAAATACCTCACCTGGCTCAGCATGGCCCACGACGGTTTCGAAGCAGACAAAAATGATGTCATCCTCCTGAACCGTGCTACCGGCGCCAAAACTAACCTCACCAAAAGCTGGGACGGCACCGCTTCCGCAGTACGCTTCAGCAACGACGGTAAAAAAATCTACTTCCTCGCCGTACTGAAAGGTACCGAGCAACTGCTGGAAATTGCCCTGCAGAAAGATCCGGCCCAAACCACGGACAAGCATATACGCCAGGTTACTGCCGGCGACTTCGATGTCAACGGCATGGTGGCGCAGTCCGGCAACACCATGGTCGTGACCCGCACTGACATGAACCACGCCGCAGAACTGTTTACCGTAGACCTTCAGAAAGGCACGCTGCAACAGCTGACCAACGTCAACAAAGGCACCTACGATAAAATCGGCGCCTGCAAAGTGGAAAAACGCTGGGTGAAAACCACCGACGGCAAAGAGATGCTGGCATGGGTGATCTTCCCGCCCGACTTCGATCCTGCTAAAAAATATCCCACCCTGCTGTATTGCCAGGGCGGCCCGCAGTCAGCCCTTTCCCAATTCTATTCTTTCCGCTGGAACTTCCAGCTGATCGCTTCTCAGGGCTATATCGTGGTAGCACCCAACAGAAGAGGGATGCCCGGCCACGGCGTGGAATGGAACGCCTCCATCAGCAAAGACTGGGGCGGCCAGCCTATCCGCGACTACCTGAGCGCCATCGATGATGTGAGCAAAGAAAGTTATGTGGATAAAAAACGCCTCGGTGCCATCGGCGCCAGCTACGGCGGCTACTCCGTTTACATGCTGGCAGGCGTACACGAAAACCGCTTTAAAACCTTCATCGCCCACGACGGCCTGTTCGACCTGAAAAGCTGGTACGGCACTACCGAAGAGCTGTGGTTCGCCAACTGGGATATCGGCGCCTACTGGGACCCCGCCAATGCGAAAGCATACAAGGACTTCAACCCCAGCGAACACGCCAACAAATGGAACACGCCTATCCTGATCATTCAGGGAGGTATCGACTTCCGCGTGCCCATCGAGCAGGGCCTGCAAGCCTTCCAGCTGGCACAGCTGAAAGGCATCAAAAGCAAACTGCTCTATTTCCCGGAAGAAAACCACTGGGTGCTGAAACCTCAGAACGCCATCGTATGGCAACGTGAATTCTTCAACTGGCTGAAAGAAACCCTGTAAACAATTACGAATTAGGAATTACGAATTACGAATTAAAGGCTTATTTTTAAACCAGTCATTTAGTGACCTTTCCATAATTAAACCCTTCATTCGTAATTCGTAATTCCAAATTCGTAATTGTTATGACTTCTCTGTTACTGGAAACCACCAATGGCGTGGCCACCATCACGCTCAACCGCCCGGAAGTTTACAACGCATTCAATGATCCGCTCAGTTATGAACTACAGGATGCCCTGAAACAGGCAGAGAGAGACCCTGCCGTAAGAGTAGTGGTACTGACAGGAGCAGGCAAAGCCTTTAGCAGCGGGCAAGACCTCAAAGCCTCTATGGAAGCCGGTAAACGCAACCTGAGCGAATCACTGCACAAACGTTACAATCCCATTATCCGCGCCATCCGCAACATGCCCAAGCCAGTCATCTGCAAACTCAATGGCGTGGCTGCCGGCGCCGGGTGCTCCCTCGCTCTCGCCTGCGATATGATCATCGCCAGCGAAGCCGCCACCATGATCGAGATTTTTGTGAATATCGCACTGGTACTGGATTCCGGCTCTTCCTATTTCCTGCCACGTACCGTAGGCTACCACCGCGCTTTTGAACTGGCCACCAAAGCGTCTAAAGTTACTGCCGCAGAAGCCCTGCAAATGGGACTGATCAACAAAGTAGTACCGGCAGATGCACTCGATGCGGCCGTGGAAGCCGAAGCCGCCTATTACGCTGCAGCCCCCACCAAAGCCATCGCGCTGATGAAAAAAATGCTCACCAAAGGCATGACGGAATCTCTGGACGCTACGCTCGAATACGAAGCCTACTGCCAGGAAATCGCCGGCAACTCCGCTGACAACCGCGAAGGCATCAACGCTTTCCTCGAAAAAAGAAAACCGGCATTCACCGGCAACTGATACCAAAACAATAAGAAATAAAAAACGGCCATGGTTTGATACAACCATGGCCGTTATATTTTTAATCCTGTGGACGATTACAGTCCGCTCAGGCAGATACCAATCTGATAAGGTCTGATATCCAGATCGCTGTTGTCTTTCAGCATCGGATTCAGGGAATAGGCGCCAAACAGGGCGAAGTTGCCATAACCTACACGGGCAGTGGCAGAAAAACGCCATGGGTTGAAAAAGCCTTTGTTGATGTCTTTATCCCAGTTTTTGGAACCGTTGGCACCCGTGTTGCGGCCTTTGGTATGTGCATTTACCAGGGTACCTACCTTTACGCCCAGCGCAGCTTTAAAGCCTTTATTGGCGTTGTCCGGCACACTGCGATACCGCAATTCAATAGGAATTTCCAGATAGGTAGTGGCTACCTTGAATTTTTTATATGCATTGCTGGCAGGGAAGGAAGCCTTATCTGGACTCACTTTCCCGGAAATGTCAAAAGTGTGATCTTTCAGATATACCCCGCTGGTGCTGATACCCAAACCAGCCGCCACACTCAGGGGTGACTTCTTGAATGGGAAATCGTACATCAGTGCGATATTAAAGCCCCTGTTGAAACCCGTCTTGATACTATCAGGTGCTCCAGCCCAACCATCATAGGACAACTGAATCATCAGAAAATCCCGGGAATGGGTAGCCCTGTTAACTGCCTTGTTCATGGGAGAACCGCCTTCCTGTGCAAAAACACCCACAGCTACAGCTATCAGGCCAAGGGTAAAAATTATTTTTTTCATAAAATATTTTAATACTTAGGAAAAAGAATATTAGGCAAATATATTGGAATGATTGTAAAAGAATTGGTTAAAATATTCCCAACTGCCTCCTTTTCGGCGCGAAAGTTACATAAAAAGTCATATTGATAAATCATATTCTTTACATGTACCGCTTCTCACAAATGAACAAGATGAACAACAATAATGCTTTTTTTTAGCTAAATTTCAGGAATGAATCCTCCAACGGGGAAACTACCCCGGCCAAAACAGCTAACTAGTCTGTGAAACCAAAAGCCTGATGAGAAATATAACCCTCACCGTCATAACCCTCGTGATAGCCGTACTCATGGTACTCAGCGGCTTCATATTTTATGCCGTGATGGTACGGAAAAGGACCAACGCTGCTGCCGATTGGATAAGGACGAGCCAGATAACCACCAACCAGGCCAGGGCCATCTTCATACTGGACCAAAGAAGTACGGCCGGCATCAAAGACTTCCTGCTGAGCAACGGCCGCCTGCTGCCACCGGAAGCCCGGCTGCAGGACAGCCTCCAACAAGCACTCCAGCGCCTGTCCGGCAACACCCACAACACCACCACCCAGCAAGATCACCTCCAGGCCATACAACAACTGCTCCTTCAGCGCCGACATACCAAACAACTGATTATCTCCACCGCCGACATGGACCCGGTTAAAGCCGGGGAAATAATCCTGGGACCCACCTTCTCCGCCCAGACGGCCAGCCTCCGCAACCTGATCAATACCTATATTGATACGGAACAACAGGAACTACTGCAACGCGTCGGTAAAGATTCAGCTTATACCTCCTGGTCACTATGGGTAACATTAGGCCTTAGCCTCTTCACCATTATCCTCCTGATCGGAGAGGTCCGCTATATCTTCAGAGTGTCGGTAAAAATAAAAGACTGGGGCAACCAGCTGCTCAAAAGTGAACAGACCTTCAAACGCCTGGTGGAAGAAGCAGAGCCTATTATCTACCAATCTACCCGGCACGGCTTCTTTACCTACGTCAGTCCCCGGTCGGAAGAACTGACCGGCTATCCCAATACCACCCTCGTGGGCAAACACTATTCCCTGCTGCTGGAAGACAAAGAATTTGAACGCCTGAAAATCTTCTACCTGCAACAACTGGAAAACGGCGACGAATACTCGTCGCTCCGCTTTGAAATCATCACCCGCACGGGAGAGAAAAAATGGGTGGAACAACTGGCCTATCTCATCACCGGCGAAAACGGCCGCAAAACATTTGAATGCATCGTCCGCGATATTGACCGGGAGTACCGCAAAGAGCAACATATCCAGTACCTCCAGAAAAGACTGGAAGCCATCCTGGACAATATGCCTTCCATGATGTTCGTAAAGGATATGCCCGGCAACTACCTGCTGGTCAACAACCGCTTCATGGAAGTGATGGGCGTCTCTAAAGAAGATATTGTAGGGAAAACCGATACCGAGCTTCATTACCCCTGGGTGGAACGGTATGCAGAAATGAGTCGCAAAGTACTGGAAACAGGCACCAGAGAGAAAACAGAAGAAACACTTACCATAGACGGCAAAACCTATCATTTCCTGCTGACGATGTTCCCCCTCCGCAATGCCAGCCACGAAATGATCGGTATCTGCTGCATCGGTACCGACCTCACGGAAAAAACACTCTACCTCCAACAGGAAAAAGAAGCCCGCGAAAAAGCCGTGGAAGCCCAGAAAAGCCAGGAAACCTTCCTGGCAAATATGAGCCACGAAATACGTACGCCCATGAACGGTATCGTAGGCATGACCCAACTGCTGCTGCAGGAAAAAGCGCTGTCGGCCGTTCAACAGGAATACGTGACCGCCATCCGGCGATCTGCCGAAAATCTGCTGGTCATCATCAATGAAATACTGGACTTCTCCAAAATAAAAGCGGGCAAACTCGAAGTGGTCAGCGAACCATTCAACCTCCGGGAAGTCATCAACAGCACCGCCTTCCCGCTGCAACTGCAAGCCCGGGAAAAGGGGCTGGTCTTCAATATCCGCACCGCGGAAAATATGCCGGTGGAACTATTGGGCGATGCAGTACGGCTTCGCCAGATTCTTACCAACCTGATCGAAAACGCCATCAAATTCACCCCCAAAGGTCATGTAACGGTGACGGTTACACTGGTATCGGCCGATAAAAATAATTCCGGTGTACGGCTAGGCTTTGAAATAAAAGACACCGGCATCGGTATCCCGGCAGATAAGCTGGAAGTGATCTTTGAAAGCTTCTCCCAGAGCCATAAGGGCAACAGCCGCGATTTTGGCGGCACCGGGCTGGGGCTCACCATCTGCAAACACCTGATAGACCTGCAAAACGGCAGCCTCCGGGTAGAGAGCACGCCAGACAAGGGCTCCATCTTTTACTTTGAGCTACCTTTCACCAAAAATCCTTTCCCACAGCCACAGCTGCCCGGTCATCCACTGGCACAGGCACCTGTACAGCCCCTGAAAGGCCTGGCTATCCTCATCGTGGAAGATAACCACATCAACCAGCAGGTGGCCTATTATACCCTGCGGAAAGGGGGATGTTCACGCGTAGACGTTGCTGACAGCGGCATGGCCGCTCTCGAAATATTAAGTACCAAATCCTATAATTGTATCATTATGGACCTACAAATGCCCGGTATGGATGGCTATGAAACCACCCGTGCTATTCGTAACAATGGTATCAATACCAGCATTATTGCCCTCACGGCATCGGCACTGGACGGCGAAAGGGAACGTTGTCTGCAGGCAGGCATGAACGACTATGTGTCCAAACCCTTTGAGAAAGATGATCTGTTCCGGAAAATTCAGGCATCCGCCACCCATGACACCGATCCCGGACCAGCGCCGGAACACCGCCCTGATCCTGCTCAACAGCTGTCTACGCCTGCCGGTCCAGGCGGCAGTAACCCGCCGCCCGCTACCCCTGCGCCGGAAGAAAAACCTCCTATCAGCTTCGAGTTTATTCATCAGGTGATAGGCCATGACGAGGTGAAAATTATATTGAAAGAGCTGGTAGAAGCTATGCCTGTCGCCATCTCGCAACTACGGCAATATATCGAGAAAAGAGATTGGGAAAATGCGGGCTTCGTGTCTCACCAGCTGAAAGGCAACCTGAACTTCGTCTCCATGCATGAAGGGGTACAGCTGGCACACGAAATCAACAGGGGCCTGGTACTCGACTGCAACTATGAGGAAATTTCCCGCAAAGCCGCCAGGATAGAGGAATTATTCACCCGCTACAAACCCGACATTGAAGCGTATATAGCCACCTTTGACTGATTACTGTGCTATCGGCAACGTAAAATAAAACAGGCTGCCTTTGCCTTCCTCACTGGACACTCCAATAACGCCGCCCTGCGCTTCGATAAACTCTTTGGAAATGGCCAGTCCGAGGCCATTTCCTTTATGCCCTTTTACTCCCGGCACCTGAAAGAAACGTTCAAATATCCGGTCGCGGAAGGCCAGGGGTATCCCTTTGCCATAATCCTGCACGGAGAAAGATAACATATTGGTGCCTGTGTTCTCCACCTTCAGGTCTATGGCCGATTTGAGGGTAGAGTAACGAATGGCATTGGTCAAAAGGTTTACCAGCACCCACGCGGTTTTTTCCACGTCGGCCATCACCCGGGGCAACACTTCCGGTACGCTCTGCCGGATAGTGATCTCCCGCTGGGCCGCCTGTTTTTGCACGGTGTCCAGTGCGTACTGCACTATATTCAAAGCGGTAACCGGCTGCGGCTGCAGCTGAATATTACCGCTCTCCACCTGCGACAGGTCCAGCAGCTCACTTACAATTTTGATCATGCGCTGATTGTCCTGCTTCATGCTTTCCAGCAGCTCGCGCTGTTCCGGCTTCAGCGTGCCAATACGTTCATCCTCCAGTAACTTGAGACTAAAGTCGGAAGAGGCCAGCGGAGTCTTTAATTCATGGGAGATCGTCGCGATAAAATGGGTTTTGGCGAGGTCCTGTTCTTTAAAGGCCGTAATATTTTTAAGGATAACGACATAGCCTATACGACTGTCTTCATGCCTGATGTCCGCTACCTCCTGTGTAAAGAAACATTCTTTGCCATCCACCACGATCTTAAGCGGTACATTCTCCGCGGGGTTGATCAGAAATCTCAACAAATCATTTTGTTTGGCCATGTCATCAGCAGAATGGCCTATCAATTCCTTCTCGGGAATACTCAGCAGCTGCAGCGCCTGTGCATTGGCAAAAAGCACAGTGTTCTGCGTATCAAATCCGATGGTGGCGTCTTTCAGACTGCTGATCACCGCTTCGGCACGTTGTTTTTCAAAGGTAATACGGGCAATATTGCTGTGTTCATATTCATCCAGCCGCTGGGCCATGGTATTGAAGGCGGTGGCCAGTTCACCCAGCTCATCGTTGGATTTAAAATGTAATCTTTTACCGTATTGTTTGTTGGAAATGCCTTTGATGGCTTCTGTCAATGCATTGATGGGGTCGGCAATATAACCGGGGAAATTATAGACAAAGGTGAACCCTAACAGAAAACACACACCGCTGATAATGGCGATGTACAACAGCGCGTTATCGGCGGTCCGCTTTACCAGCTCGTTTTTTCCAACGATCGCATTCATGTTGAGGTCCATGATGGCATAGATGCCTTTTTTGATCGTTGTCACATCTGCCGGATTGGCGATGCTGTCTTTTTGCAGCTTTTCAAATATCGTCGCTACATTGGTAGTGGCCAGGTACTCGCCCCGTTCAGTCACGTTGGCCTGCTGACGTTTGAGGTTAGTGGAAAACTGCTGCAATGCCTGTGCCCTGTGCAGCGGCAGGTCTTCCAATGCCACCAGCATATTTTTGGAGTACTCCAGTGACTCATAGTTGTCTTTCAGGATAATCTTGGCCTTGTCGGTCAGCCGGTTCAGGTAATAGTATCCCAGTACACTGACGATCAGCAGCATAATGTAGAGGAACAACACCCCCAAAGTAATCTTCGTTTTTAGCCTCAGTGTACTCATGACAGGATAATCAGATCTATATCGTTGGAAGAAAGAGTTTTCAGCAGTTGATTAAACAGGTTGGTCCGTAAAATAATGCGGAACAAACTAATATGCGGTTTGCCGATACAAACAGTGGTAATCTGCTTATCCACCGCTACACGTATGATCGCATCGGAAATACGCGTATCATGTTCCTGCACAACTTCCGCGCCTAATTCTGTCGCCAGTTTCAGATTATTGATCAAATGACGTTGTGCGGCCAATGGTATTTTTTCCACGCTTTCCCGCGGTGTCTGCACATACAGCACAAACCAGTCTGCATGATAATAGGCGGCCAGCCGGGCCGTTTTCCGGATAACCTTCCGGGCTACCTCGTCATTGGTGGAAATACAAGCCAGGAAAGTCTCATGGCGCATCTGCTGGCTGCGCGGCACTTCTGTCTCCACCTTCCTTTCTACCTGTGTAGCCACTTCTTTCAGCGCCAGCTCCCGCAACTGCAGGATTTTATCTGCCTGAAAGAAATTGCGCAGGGCCGTTTCTACCTTAGACTGGTCATAGATCTTCCCTTCTTTCAGGCGGGTAATCAGCTCATCGGCGGTGAGGTCGATGTTCACCACTTCATCGGCCATTTGCAGCATACTATCGGGTACCCGTTCACCTACCTCTACGCCGGTAATGACTTTCACCTCCTGGTTGATGCTCTCGATATGCTGAATGTTGACAGCAGAAATGACGTTGATGCCGGCGTTGAGCAGATCGATCACGTCCTGCCAGCGCTTTTCGTTTTTGGAACCGGGGATATTACTGTGCGCCAGTTCATCCACCACCACCCATTCCGGCGCCAGCAGCAGGATGGTATTGAGGTCCATCTCATCCAGCATCTTGCCTTTATAGAAAACCTGCCTGCGGGGGATCGCAGGCAGGCCTTCCAGCAGGGCGTGCGTTTCGGTACGCCCGTGCGTTTCTATATATCCAATCTGGATATTGATGCCGTTCCTTAACATGGCGTGCGCTTCCTGGAGCATGCGGTAGGTCTTGCCCACACCGGCGCTCATGCCGATGTAGATCTTAAACTTGCCGCGACCGGCGCGGTTTGCCAGGTTAAGGTAATGTTGTACGGTGTTTTCTTTTTCTGTCATGGTATATTAGAACCACACTGCCAGCGATGCCGTCAGGGCAGCATTGTTATTTTTAAGTTCTGTTCCTTTGATGAATGTTTTATCTCTTCCGTTAAACATCCGTCCTTCTATCCGAAACATCACATTGCTGACGGGGGTAAAATCGAGGTTGAGGGAATAACCGGTCGTCTGGAATCCGTGCGGCGTATCCGTGGTGATCACCACGCCATCTGCATCATTAAAGTATTCTACTCTTCCCGCTGCTGCCAGTTTCTCCGTAAAAGCATAACGGGCAATCACGATGGGTGTGTACCAGTTAGACAAGTCGCTGCTGCCTTTTGCTTTCTGTTGCAGACCATAGTCTATTCCCGCTATCAGGCTGAATTTATCCGTTATACCAAAGGTACCATAAAGGTTGTTAAAATAACGCATCCGGCGAGTGCTGTCGGGGAAGTCGTTGCCTACATAAGTGCTCCAGTTGAGCAACACTTTATCGGACGGTTTGAAGGAGATCTGCGTACCGAAACTGGGCGTCTGATTACCGTCTACCCGTTTGATACGTTGCCATCCGTTGAGATACAGGACGGCAAACGACCATTTTTCGTTGGGCGTCCAGGTTACCTTGGCGCCGGTTTCAAAGTAGGGAGAGTTCTCCGCCAGCATACTGCGTGTCAGCGTATAACAATCCTTTCCGATAGCACTTTCAAAGCCAATATGAGCGGGCATAATACCGGCATCGATCCATACATTTTTACCCACTCTTATACCAACATTGGCTTCATATACATACTGCAGAATAGTAGGTTCCGCAGCCATATTGTATTGGGCATAGGTACCTGTCATCAGGGCAATGTTACCCCGCACCCGGTCGGAGTTGTAATTGGCTTTCAGCATGGCCAGGTTGAGGTTCAGCTCATTGTGCCTGTTGAAATTATACAGGAAACCGGGCTTGGTATGATTGGCCGGCTGATTCATATCATAACTGTAATAAGCTTCTGCATAACCGGAAAATGTCAGTTTACCTTTTTCTTTTTCTTTCTCAGTAGTTGGTTCGGTTTGGGCAAAAAGGGTGATAGCGGCAGCCATGATGGCGACCAGCAATAAAATCTTCTTCATAAAATTTATATAGGTTAAATAGATTTCCGGTGAAGTATCACCGGAAATCTTTGGTTTATTTCAACTCGTCCAGTGCGACGTTCAGTTGGAGGACATTCACCGTAGAAGGGCCCAGCATGCCCAGCAGGGGAGCTTTGGTATTAGCATCTACCAGCTGTTTCAGTTTTTCAGGAGCGATACCTCTGGCTTTGGCCACGCGGGCGATCTGTATGTAAGCCGCAGCAGGAGAGAGGTGCGGGTCCAGGCCGCTGGCAGAAGCGGTCACCAGTTCCGCCGGGATGTCTTCTTTTTTCACATCCGGATTATGTGCGAGGAAAGTATCAATTCTTTCCGCAACCGTTTTCAGGTAATCCGGGTTGCCGGGTGCCTTGTTGGAACCACCGGAGCCGGCAGCATTGTAATCTACCGTGCTGGGGCGGGACCAGAAGTATTTATCATTGGTGAATTTCTGTCCTATATTTTCATACCCTACAACTTTTCCATTATGCGTTACCGTTACACCGCCGCCTTTACCGGGCGCCATTTTGGCGATACCGGCGATGATGAGCGGGTAGATACCGGCCAGCAATACCAGCAGGAGAACGGTCAGTTTAATAGAGGGCAGGAGATACTTTTTCATTTTCTTATTTTTTTATTTTCCCATTTTTACTGCATAAAGAGAGCGATCAGCATATCAATTATCTTGATACCGATGAAAGGAGCGATAACGCCACCCACACCATATATCAGCAGATTCCGGCGAAGCAGTGCGCTGGCGCCGATAGGCTTGTAAGCCACACCGCGCAATGCCAGCGGAATCAGCATAGGGATAATGATCGCGTTGAAGATCACGGCACTGAGAATAGCTGTCTCAGGGCTGTGCAGCTTCATGATATTGATACCCTGTAAAGCAGGGATAGAGGCAACGAAGAGGGCCGGTACGATGGCGAAATATTTTGCCACGTCGTTGGCGATGGAGAAAGTGGTGAGGGTACCGCGTGTCATCAGCAGCTGTTTACCGATTTCCACGATCTCAATCAGTTTGGTCGGGTCGTTGTCCAGGTCCACCATGTTACCGGCTTCTTTGGCCGCCTGGGTACCGCTGTTCATGGCTACGCCCACATCGGCCTGCGCCAGTGCCGGCGCGTCGTTGGTACCGTCGCCCATCATGGCTACGAGACGACCTTCCTGTTGCTCTTTGCGGATATATGTCATCTTATCTTCCGGTTTGGCTTCTGCGATGAAGTCGTCCACACCGGCTTTGGTAGCGATGTATTTGGCGGTAAGCGGGTTGTCGCCGGTTACCATCACGGTTTTCACGCCCATCTTACGCAGACGCTCAAAACGTTCGCTGATACCGGGTTTGATGATGTCCTGCAGCTCTATGACGCCCTGTACTTTACTGTTGAGGGCCACTACCAGCGGGGTACCGCCATCGCGGGAGATGGCTTCCACACGGGCTTGTGTATCTTCCGGAAAACGGAAGCCTTCTCTTTCGGTCAGCTTCCTGATGGCATCATACGCGCCTTTGCGGATACGGTTGCCATCAGCCAGATCGATACCGCTGCTGCGGGTTTCGGCAGTAAATTTCACGAGGCTGGCGCCGTTTACGGTCAACTTGCTGACGATGTCTTTACCGGCCAGTTCCACAATGGACTTACCTTCCGGGGTTTCGTCAGACAGGGAGCTGAGGGCGCACAATCTGATAAACTCTTCGGGTGCATGACCATTGGAAGGGTAGAAGTTGGTGGCTTTACGGTTACCGATGGTGATGGTACCGGTTTTGTCCAGCAGCAGCACGTCGATGTCGCCGGCTGTTTCTACGGCTTTACCGGACTTGGTGATCACGTTGGCACGCAGCGCGCGGTCCATGCCCGCAATACCGATAGCGGAAAGCAGCCCACCGATGGTAGTGGGGATCAGACAGACAAACAGGGAGATAAAAGCGGCAATGGTGATCGGTGTCTGTGCATAGTCCGCGAATGGTTTCAGGGTCACACATACAATGATGAACACAAGTGTGAAGCTGGCCAACAGGATCGTCAGCGCTATTTCGTTCGGTGTTTTCTGACGGCTGGCGCCTTCTACCAGGGCAATCATTTTGTCAAGGAACGATTCGCCCGGTTCGGTGGTCACCCGTACTTTGATATGGTCTGACAGTACTTTGGTACCGCCTACTACACTGGATTTGTCACCGCCGGCCTCACGGATCACCGGTGCAGATTCACCGGTGATAGCTGATTCGTCGATGCTGGCGAGGCCCTGAACGATCTCCCCGTCGGCCGGGATGATATCGCCCGGATCACAAACGAAGATATCGCCTTTGCGCAGCGCGGAAGAAGAAATCACCTTGATTTCATTGGTGAAAATTTCTCCTACCAGCTCTATTTTTTTAGCAGGTGTTTCCTCTCTGGTGCGACGCAGGCTCTCTGCCTGCGCTTTACCGCGTGCTTCTGCAATGGCTTCTGCGAAGTTGGCAAACAACACAGTGAGGAAGAGTATGAAAAAGACGGTGAAGTTATAGGTCGCACTACCCTGGTCCGTGTTTTTGGTAAAGGCAGCGTACAGGGCAACGACCAGCATCACCACGGTACCTATCTCCACGGTAAACATTACCGGGTTTTTGATCATCAGTCTCGGATTCAGTTTCACGAAGGACTGTTTCAGGCTTTGTAGCACCTGCTCCTTCGGAAACAATGTATTATCTCTTTTCTTCATGGTAATTGTTCATTATGGTTTATCATCTGTACAGGGAGAAATACTCTGCAATCGGGCCCAGTGCCAGCGCAGGGAAATAGGACAAGGCAGTGAGGACAATGATCACAGCGAAAGTCATGGCGCCGAAAGTGAGCGAGTCGGTACGCAGGGTACCGGCAGATTCCGGAATATATTTTTTAGATGCCATGATACCTGCGATCGCCACAGGGCCAATGATCGGCAGGAACCTGCCCAGTATCAGCACAAAACCGGTGGATACGTTCCAGAATACGTTGCCGTCGCCAAGGCCTTCAAAACCGGAGCCGTTGTTGGCGTTGGAAGAAGTATACTCATACAGCATCTCGGAGAATCCGTGGTAGCCGGGGTTGTTCAGCCACGCTGACGGCTTCACGGCCCAGTTAGCATCCGGGTGATGAGCCAGTACCCAGGAGGAGAGGGCCGTGCCCGCCAATATCAGGAAGGGTGACAGCAGGGTAATGATCGCCGCGATCTTCACCTCTCTGGCTTCCAGTTTATGTCCCATCAGCTCAGGTGTACGGCCTACCATAAGACCGGAAATAAACACCGCGATGATGATAAAAATGTAATAGTTGAGGATACCGACACCGCAACCGCCGTAGAAGCAGTTCAGCATCATGCCCAGCAGTTCCATCAGGCCGGTCATCGGCATGGTGCTGTCGTGGAAGCCGCAGATAGAACCGGTGGAGATAATAGTAGTCACGGTACTCCAGTAACCGGTGGCAGCAGGACCGAAGCGCACCTCCTTGCCCTCCATGGCGCCCGTGAGCTGTTGTATGCCCATATGCGCAATGGCCGGGTTACCATTTATTTCCGCCATCATGGTGGGCACCAGCAGGATGATCATCCCGATGGTCATCACCCCGAAAATGACATAGGCAAATTTGCGTCGGTTGATGAACATGCCCAGCGCAAATACCATGGCAATAGGAATCACGACCTGTGCTACCATCTCAGTCATCCAGGTGACGTAGTTCGGGTTCTCCAGCGGGTGGCAGGAGTTAGCGCCAAACCATCCGCCACCATTAGTACCGAGGTGTTTGATGGCGATAAATCCGGCGGCAGGGCCGCGGGATACGTTCACGGTGTCGCCCTGCATGGTCACTACGGTATCTTTACCGTCGAAGCTGGCAGGCGCGCCGTTAAACGCCAGTATCAGCGCTATCACGATACACAACGGCAACAAAATACGGGTGTTGGTCTTCAGGAAAATATCCCAGAAGTTGCCCAGCCTGGTAGTGCTCTTTTCCTTAAATGCTTTGAATACGACGATGAGCGCAGCAATACCAGTAGCTGCGGTAACGAATTGCAGGAAAGCCAGTACAAATAACTGCGTGAGGTAAGTGACGCCGGTTTCACCGGAATAGTGTTGCAGGTTACAGTTCACCAGGAAGCTGATCGCTGTGTTAAACGCCAGGTCTGCGGACTGTCCCGGATTTCCATCAGGGTTCAGTGGCAGCTTATCCTGGAACATCAACATAAAAAAGGCATATACAAACCACACCAGGTTGATGGTCAGCAACGCTTTTAAATGCTCTTTCCAGGTCATCTCTTCTTTGGGATCGATGCCGGAGATCTTAAAGAACAGCCGCTCCATCGGAGCCATAAAGTCGGACCAGGTTTTTTCTCCTTTGAATACCTTTACGATATACCTTGCCAGTGGCCAGGCCAGTAGTAATGTTAGTCCATAGGTGGCAATAACGCCTAAAATTTCTGTTGTCATTTCTAATTAGTTAAAAAGCATGTTGCATGCGGCCACAGGTGAAAAGGCCGTCTCAGAATTTCTCTGGTTTCAGCAGTACATATATCATGTACGCGAACACCAATATTGATAGCACGAATAAGGCGGTCATAACAGCGATGTTTATCAGATTTTTTCGAAATAGTCTACGCAGGCAAAGAAGAGGGCAAAGCAGGCCAGGCCCGCGAGTACCAGTAATACAGTCATCATAAAAAATGTTTTAAAGCGCTATTGTTTGTAAATGTTGAATCCTGACGGTTCGGAGGGAAGAAGGTAACATGTCCCGATGTTGCGTGCATAATATGGGAGACAATGCATACATAAACACACTTTCGATAGCATTCCGCAACGCGCTGCTGCCATTGCGGTACAGTACCCCTGCAATGGTAAAACAACGTTTCACTTCCTGCAATTGTTCATGACGGATCATGTTGCCGGTATAGTCGGCAAACGTGTGGATCACTTTACTCACTCTTTCTTTGGCTGTCAGTTGTTGCATAGGAAAAGACAAACCGGGGATCTGTAAACCGATCAATTGTGAGATTTTCGAGTCTGGTAACATGTGAATCAAATGTTTTGATACAATGACTGGCATACCAGCCAAATGCCAGTATTAAAAAGAAGTGACAAATAATTCACAAACAATTGAAAATCAACCAAATAAACAAATAACCAAATGGACAAATAAAAAAATGGTCGGGTGGAACCATGCAGAATCTGAAGGGTCTTTTCAAAAATGGAAAGGGCATCAACAAAAAAGCGCCTCCCGGGTGGGAAGCGCTGATCAATTTTTACAGTCGTGAAATTTAAATGCTTTAACTAAACAGGTACAACACATCTTCTTTGGTCAGCTTCTTCACAAAGCCACTGTCATCGGAGATGATCTCTTTCACCAGCGATTTTTTACGTTCCTGTAACTGTAATATTTTTTCTTCTACCGTGTCTTTACAGATCATACGGTAAGCGAAGATATTTTTCGTTTGTCCGATACGGTGAGTACGGTCTATCGCCTGTTGTTCCACAGCAGGGTTCCACCAGGGGTCTACGATGTATACATAGTCGGCCGCTGTCAGGTTAAGGCCCACACCACCGGCTTTCAGTGAAATCAGGAATACCCGGCACTCATCATTATGCTGGAAGTTCTGGATAGCCTTTTCACGGTCCATGGTAGAGGTGCTGCCATCGAAGTATTCGTAGGGGATCTTCATGTGCTGCAATCTCTCCCGTATCAGGCCCAGCATACCGAGGAACTGCGAAAACACCAGCACTTTGTGGTTACCGATATTTTCAGCGATCTCACGGGTCAGCTCATGCAGCTTCACAGAGTGATTGGGGTACTGCTCCGTATCGTTGAGGATGGCCGGAGAGTCGCATATCTGCCGCAGCTTCATCAGGCCCTGCAGGATGGTCAGCTGTGAACGTTCCATGCCCTGGTCTTCGATGACGCCCAGGATCTTGGACCGGTAAGTGTTCCTGTAAGCATCATAAATATGACGCTGTTCAGGGTCCATTTCGCAGAAGATCACTGTTTCGATTTTATCCGGCAGGTCTTTCGCCACCTGCTCTTTGGTACGGCGGAGGATGAACGGATAAATCAGTTTGCGCAGGTGTTCTTTTCTTTCTTCGTCCTGGAACTTGTCTATCGGTGTGGCAAACTCGTTACGGAAGAAGTCCACACTACCCAGCATGCCCGGGTTCAGGAAGTTCATCTGTGCGTAGATATCGAAAGTATTGTTCTGCATGGGCGTACCGCTCAGCGCCAGTCTGTTCTTGGTTTGCAGCAGCTGGGCAGCCTTGGTCACTTTGGACTGCGGGTTTTTGATCGCCTGGGATTCATCCAGTACCACATAGTCAAACTCCAGTTTCATCAACGTCTGGATATCGCTGCGCAGCGTACCGTAGGTGGTGATGATCACATCAAACTTGGCCAGTTCTTCCGAATCCTTGATACGGGTGGGACCGTGATGGATATGGTGTTTGATTTCCGGTGTGAACTTACGGATCTCATTTTCCCAGTTATAAATCAGGGTAGTGGGGCATACCACCAGCGCCATACATTTTCCGCCGTTTTTGTTTTTGTAATACTGGAGGAAGGTAAGTGCCTGGATGGTTTTACCAAGACCCATATCATCTGCCAGAATACCACCCCATTTGATCTCATCGAGATAATTGAGCCACTGGAAGCCGCTTTCCTGGTAGGGGCGCAGCGTTGCCTGCAGGTTGGATGGCAGGGAGATGTTACGGATTTCATCGAACTGCAACAGCTTTTTGCGTTTCTGTTCCAGTTCTATCACTACTGCTTCATCGTCGATGAACTCATACAGTTCATCGATCACGCTGAAGTTATATTTGCTGAGTTTAAGGCCTTTGTCTTTTTCTTCCCCTACTTTGAAGAGGAGGGAGTATTTACGCAGCCATTCTTCCGGCAGGAGGCCCAGCGAGCCGTCTGCCAGCTGCACATAGTTCTGTTTGTTGGCCAGCGCATTTTTAATGTCTTTGATGCTGACTTTCTGGTCGCCATACAGTACTTCGATCTGGGCATCGAACCAGTCGATGCCGGAGCTGATTTGCAGGTTGGTGACCGGCTTATGTGAGCTGAATTTGAAATTGCGCAGGTTGTCGAAACCGAATACGCGCACGTTCATTTCTTTCAGGGCGTCGAAGAAGAGGAAGAACCAGTTGTTCTTCAGGGCTTCTTTGGCGCGCAGGTAGAAGTAGTGCTGGTTGTCGTTCTGTGCAAAGTTGGTATGCAGGGTGCGCAGGCGGTTCACAAAGGCATCTTCCGCTTCTTTGTTGCGGCGGATGATCAATACTTTGTTTCCTTCCTGCACGGTGATTTTCTCTTCTTCGTTCCATTCCACTTCCTGTCCGCGGTAAGCGAATCCGGGCTGAATGATGAAGGTTTCGCCGAGTTCTTTCAGATACACGCGGCATTCCGGTTCGATGTCCGTTACCTCGGCGAGGAGTTCTTTATCGAAACGGATATCGTACTGACGACTTAATGGCAACAGGTAGTCCTTCAGGTATACCGGCCATTCCTTGTTAGGAATTTTCAGTTTACCTCCATTCTGCTGAAAGAGCGCCACATGCAGGGCATCCTGCGGGCTTTCAAACAGGTACAGCGTATGCTGATAAAGGAATAGCAGCGGGCTTTCCCAGTTGTTTTTAGAGACGTCGATCAGTTCTCCTTCGATAGACACGTAGCAGTTGATTTCCACATGGGAGCTGCCACTGTTGGTTTTCAGCACGAGCTTCAGCCTGTCGGCGCCTATCTGTAAGGATTCCAGGTTTTTTGTTTTGAACTGCTGCCTGTTGGGAAGATAAAATACCAGCCCATGTTCGGCCAGCTGCGGAAACAGCTTAGCCAGTTTGGGATGCAGGTATTCCAGCATCAGTTCTTTGGTTTCGGTCGGCAGTTCTTCCGCATTTTCATGCGTGATGTTTTCCCAGATGCCCGCAAATGGCGAGTTTTTGCTGAGGAACTTGCTGACTTCCGGACCTTGCAGTTTACGGATGGGGGCTATCAGTTCCCGGTCCTTTTCCTTGTACTGATAAAAGTCGACGTACTTGGTGAGGTCCAGTTTGCTGGCCAGTGATACGAAGGCGGTCTGCTCTTCGTTTACTTCACCGGCAACGATATCTATTTTGAAATAAGGATATAATGTTTCGTTGGCGTTAAATACCGCAGCCAGGCGTTGCGTTACGGTGAGGGTTTCTTCCGGCGGGGGAGCAGCTTGCTGCTGTCTGCCGGCAGTGGCGCCGTCTACACGTTTGATGGTAGGGTCCAGCACGCGCAGGAAGGGTTTGCCGTCCATATAGGAGAAGGCAAATTTTCCGTCCAGATCGTCCGTCAGGGAATAGCCGTAGAGGGAGAGGAGTTTGTTTTTCTCCTTGTCCCAGTTACGCAGCGTATCAAAATAAAACGGTCCGTTTTTCTGCAGCAGTTGCAGGAAGAGGGCGGTTTTATGCACGCAGAGCGCATGGGCAGTTTCATCGCAGGTGCAATGGGTGTCAAAGAAACGTTCCTCATTGCGCTGGATGATCAGCGGATATTCTTTTTTATCCAACGTCAGCATCGCCTCCACCTTTTCATCTTTGGCAGATGAAATCTTGGCCGGATGCTGTTTCACGATCGTCTCCGCTTCCGCAATGATACTGCTGGAAGTCAGTAATTTGATCGTTTTAATATCGATGGATTTCATTTTGATCAGGGTATGCTGCTGATCAAAATGCGTTTCAAAGCTCTCGAAATGATTCTTGTCCAGCATTTCCTGAAGCTGGAACAGTGCTGCTGCCTCGTGCCGGCAGATGTCTCCCAGATTGTAGGGACACTGGCAACGGATAGACATACCGCTGGTTTCACCGTATTTGTTGATGGAAACCCGGTAGTAATTGGCATGCGTGTCACTTTTGACGCGGAAAGTAGCTGATTTCAATACCGGGTCAGCTTCAATGAGCTCAACTCCTCCGGTAGAAAAAATACGCTTCCCCCTGCGGATCACTTCATCAGTGCCGTTATTGTAAACATATTTTAGCAAATGGGGCAGCGACATACTATTCGTTGTTGCCTGCTTTTGATACCAGCGACTACGGGGTAAATAAATATATCAAAAAACTTTAACCGCTGATAAAAAGGCAATCCACAAAAGTAAGCAGAAATCTTTAATAAACAGCGCGCAAAATGCCGGCAAAACGGTAATCCCTTGGTGGTGGCAAGTTCGCTGTGATCCGCCCGGGAAGGGGGCTTTATTTGATATATAATTATTTTTATATTTAATTATTTTAATGCGTTTTGGCTGATATTATTTTACCATTGTTTTTCAATTCATTATAATCATATAAATAAAAATAGATATTTATTTTTATAGCGAGTATATAAACACAGGCACATCAGTCTGATCGTTTGCCAGACAACGCGGCTACCGGTCGAGCCACTTCTTGAATTCCGTTACCTTATGTTTGCTGATAATAATAGGATCAGCGGAGGCAGGACTGGTAGACAACCTCAGCTGGTTACGGCCATATATCCATATGTTTTCTATGCCATTTATATTGACAATATATTGCCGGTTGGCCCTGTAAAATATTTCATTGTCAAGCTGCCCCATCAGATCATCCAAACTGCTATTTAACACAAACACCCTGTTCTGAAAAGTAACAGCAGAAATGATATTGTCAGCGAGAGATATATACACAATATCCCGCACGTCTACTGTAATGATCTCATCTTTTTCATAGGTAACCAGCCGTTTTCTGGTGGCCTCTTCACCCGGCCGCTCCACTGCCACTACCTGTTGCTGCTTTGCTTCCAGCTGACGATTGAGCATGCTCAGGCCATTAATCTCTTCATTTAATCCCGCAATGGTATGGTCCACCACTTGTTCATATTGGCGATATATGGCTCTCATCAGCCCAAAGCAGCCAGCGGAAATAAGGAGTATTAACAAAAAGGTACCGGCCAAAAATTGCTGGTACAGATGATCTAACTGCGCTTTCAATACCCTCACATTGGCATGACTGGCCAGCATCCAGTCTGTGCCCTTTACAGGATAGACACTTACTACTTCCGAGCTGCGATTTGCCCCCTCCGGAAATGTTCTTATCCCCGATCTCAACTCCCCGCTCTTAAGTATATCACTAAAGGCCCGTGAATTACCCATTCCCGATAACCTGGAATTTTTCTCCCCGATTTTTTGCCCCACCAATAAAGGATCGGGATGACAGAGTTCTATTCCCTGCCTGTTGTACATACACACGAACTCACTTTGCACGTCTGTATTGACGATGCTTTTTTGCAAATTTTCGATCACCACGGCCGGTAATATTCCAGCCTGAAGTTGTTGTTCCAGCAAAGTGCCCAATTCGCGGATTTCCCTTTGCCCGGACTCCATCTTCTGATCAAACAAAGCTTCCCTGGCCCCGGTATAGTAATAATAGAGCGCTCCCCAGCCTGCCAATATGGCTACCAGGACAATTGCTGCAAAGGTGAGCAGGTAAAGTCGGGTCTTTTTCATGGTCCGTTTATTCCACATTAAATGTAGGCCCTTTTGAGGTTGATTTGAAAATTCCACCATCGGTCCCCCATCAAACGAATCCCATTCAACAGGGATGTACTCCCTTTCACAGACGAATATTCCTTCTCGGCCGCCGTTTTATCCCTTTCACCTTCCTCTATGGATATAACCTTTTGTATATCAATAATATTGACTTGTAATCATCCATTCAGAAAAATGATGAAAAAGACACGTCTCATTTTAGCGCTATTAGGAACAGGCATCATTGCCATACAATTTTGCGGCCCGGAGAAACCGGAATCTGTACCGGCACATCACCTCACCGGACTACCGGATGAAGTAAATAACATTATCCGGAACTCGTGTTTTGATTGTCATTCTTCGCAAACAACGCTGCGATGGTATGACAAGCTGTCACCGATCAATCAGCTGGTGTACAGCCATATACAGAAAGGCCGCCAGGCACTGGATTTTTCAAAATGGGATTCATTGACTCCCGCAACCCGGACCGGAATATTGTACTATTCCCTGAATAAAATCCTGGAAGGCGAAATGCCTTTGCCTTCCTATACCACTGTACATCCCGCCAAAAGCCTGTCAAACGAGGATATCCAAACGTTAAAGCAATTTCTGATGACGAAAACGTTACGTGATGCCGCCGCGCACACGCCCAACAACAAAGCTCATCAGCAGCGCTCCGGTTTTGCCGACAGCACAACAACGATCTTCCAGTCACGCGTTCTGCCTGCGCCCAATGGCATCGAATACATACCCGATTACCGCAACTGGAAAGTAATAAGCATCACAGATCGTTTTGATAACGGCACCATGCGGATCATTTATGGCAATGAGATCGCCGTTAAGGCTATTCTGGAGTGTAAAACAAACCCATGGCCGGACGGCAGCATCTTTGCCAAAGCGGCCTGGAAGCAGCAAACCAATGCAGACGGAAGTATTACAGCAGGAGATTTTGTACAGGTGGAGTTTATGATCAAAGATGCTCATAAATACGCCACCACCGCCGGTTGGGGCTGGGCCAGGTGGCGGGGGCCCAGCCTGAAGCCTTATGGTGATAAAGCCATCTTTACGGCAGCATGTATTTCATGCCATACCCCGCAAAGGGATAACGACTATGTATTTACCCACCCATTTACTTTTAAGCACTAAACAATGAGATACGTTATTTATATTTTTATGCTACTGTTGATGATAAGCTGCCGTCACCGTTCTCAAAGCCCATCAGTATTAAATAAAACAGCATCTGTCACGCTGCCGGGAGACCTGCCCGAAAACCCGTTAATGCTCCATGCTATTACCAGCGCCATCTATCCAAAAGACAGCATAACTACCGTACTGTATGGCAATGACATAGCATACGCTCATGCAGCCAGGAAAACAGACGGTAGTTATCCGGCAGGGACCGTGTTATACGAAGTTGCCTGGAAACAGCAGGCAGACGAGCAATGGTTTGGCGCCAATGTTCCTCAGCTGATCAAACAAATAGAGCGTGTGGAAGTTGTTTCCGGCGATACGACCTGCTATACACTCTTTCAGGGCGATATCCCCCGAAAGGCTGAACATCAAAAAGACGATGCCCAAAGAACAGCATTTATCTTAGGCCGGAAAATGCTGGTCAGTCCATAACCGCAACAACCTTTCCGCATGCTGACTCCTTCATCCTGTGTCAGCCAATGTGCCGGATATACCGTTTCACGGAAAAATCCATCGCCTCCTTGGCACCTGTATGCACGTATTTGCCAAACGCTCCATACATGGCATCGTAAGCATAAGGCGCCACTGCCTGGTCAATCACTTTTACCTCCGTGGCCGACAAGGGAATATTATTAGGATAGCTATACATAAATGACATCGTTTTTCTGTCGGAAGATACCTGAATGACATCGCCTACCAGCAGCAGTCCTTTTCCGGCCGGGCTGTACAATACGTTCGCGCCGGGGAAGTGGCCGCCACACAGTACCAGCTTGATACCATCCCACAGGTCCAGCGTCTGGCCGTCCCATAGTTTGATCACGTCGTCATGTCGCCCCAGCCACGAAGCATCCAGTTTATGCACGTACACGGGCACACGGCCAAAGGCATGGCTCCATTCCACAATGGTGGAAAAATAATGCGGGTGGGAAATGGCAATGGCGCGGATACCGCCCAACCGCTGTATAATATCTATCGTAGAGGCGTCGAGGTGAGTCACACAGTCCCACAGCATATTCCCCTGGGGCGTTATCAGCAGGTGGGCCCGCTGACCAATGCCGAAATCAGGGGTAGTATAAATGGCATAAAGGTTAGGTGCTATCAGCTCTATGATATTTTTATGTCCCTTCCTTACCTGATCAAAGGTAGTCCAGCTCTGTCCGGACGGATTTACATACTGACGCTCGTCTTCGCAAACAGGGCAGTGTGCCGGGGCTTCAGCAGTGGCATCATATTGTATGCCACAGGTTACACAGATATAATGTTTCATGTCTTTCGGTTTGTCCTCAGAAAGGTAGGGCATTTTAGATAAAAGCGGGAATCCTGCCACCGCCAGTCCGCTTTGTTTAAGCCACTCCCGTCTTGATTTGTCTTTGGCCATGGTATATTGTTTTGTAGAGCAAAAGTAGGCCGGTGGCACGCCGGCTTCAAGGGACATACTCAACAAATACTTGTACATTTGAACATGCGACCAGCTATTCCTCAACACCGGATCAACGATGGCGTAACCACCACGGTTTCCGCACCTGTCAAACATGTACTGATTGCAGCTTTTGACGATACCGGGAAAATCATGCCCCGGCAATATCCACACCGGCACACTTACTACGAGATCCTTTTGCTGCATCACAGCAAAGGCACCCATTATATCGATTTCAATACTTATCCGTTCGACGGCGCCGTCGTCTTTCTGCTGTCACCGGAACAGGTGCATCAGTTGGACAGAGAGGCAACGACCGGCTATTCCCTGAAGTTTGACCCGTCTTTCTTCAGCAGCGGCAACGACCCCGATAGTCAGCTGCTGGGCCATTTCCTGTTTGATAATATGCAGTCTTATCCGGTTATCCCGCTGGAACCTGCTGACCTGGTGCGACTGGAAAACCTGATGAGCATTGCCCGCGACGAGTACGACCAGACGGACGAAGACATCACGCCCATTCTTTTTTCGTATATCCGTGTGCTACTGATGGAGATCATGCGTATCCGCAGACGGCAGTTGGCCGAACCTCACCTGCTGCCCGGCCAGCCACAAACGCAGCTGCTGCAGTTCAAACAGCTGCTGCACCAGCATTTCCATGAACTCCACGAAGTGCAGGACTATGCCTCCAAGCTGTATGTAACCCCGCGGCAGCTCAATGCCCTCACCCAAAAACTGACCGGCAAAACAGCCGGTACTTTTATTAAAGAGCGCATTCTGCTGGAAGCAAAGCGGTTATTATTTCTTAATGAACTGACTGTCAAAGAGGTGGGCTATCAGATTGGGTTCGATGATCCGGCTTACTTTACACGCTTTTTCAAAAAGAATACGGGCAAATCCCCTCAGCAGTTCCGGGAAACATGCCAACCGGCATAAATGTGCAAGCCAAACACGATTTTATCCATGGACATCCCCGTCGATGCCAGCTAGTTTTGTGTCTTCATTTTTTAACCTACACACACATGAAAGACAACAAACAAAGCGCATTTCTCGTATTGCGTATAGGTATTGGCGTATTATTCCTCATTTTCGGTATTCAAAAAATTATGGGAGGTCCGGCTACGTGGGCGTTTTTAGGAGGTACCCTGAAAATGATCGGTATCAGTCAATGGCCGGTCTTCTGGGGCTTTATGGCCATGCTGGCGGAAGTGGTGGGCGGTATTGCCCTGATCACCGGCTTCTTTATCCGGCCAGCGGCGGTAGGCCTGCTGTTCACCATGGTGATCGCTACGCTGTTTAAAGTCAATTCCGGCGCACCTTTCGCGGATACTGCCTTTCCGCTGTCCATGATGATCGTATTTGTGGTATGTATTATAGGCGGCAAAAAGCAATTGGCCGCTTAATCATTTAGTCATTTGGTCATTTGGTCATTTGGTCATTTGTTCATTTGGTTATTTGATTATTGAAAGTTGCGCGGGCAGACTTCAATAATCAAATAACCAAATGATCAAATATCAAAAGGGTACCAGCTCACCGTTCCTGAATATCGGCAGCACATTGGCGCCATCAGGGGTGAGGCAGTAGGTAATATCTTTTTCCAGTCCGTATTTTGCCAGGCGTTTGTAGTGGGATGCCTGTTTCATATAAGTATAGATATCTCCTTTCGCAGTATTGTACAGTGTTTCAGCGGCTATAGCGGAATCGCAGTTGATATCAAAATGTTCACGGACACGGCTTACCACAGCACCGGCAAAGAGCGTGTCTTCCATATTCACACGGTCTTTCCAGGCGGCGCAGCCCAGGATTACGTTTTGTCCCTGTGAGATCAGGTAGTCACATACCGCGCTGATATTGGGAAAGGAGCCGGTAACGATCTCAATGGCATCTTTGGCCATGTGCAGCAGTTTCGTTCCGTTGGTGGTGGTCAGTACCAGTGTTTTGTTTTCGATGAACTCCCGGGGATATTCAAAAGGGGAGTTGCCGTGTACAAGTCCTTCGGCTACTTTGCCATCGCGTTCGCCGGCGGTGATGCCGTCAATCGCGCGGCCGATGTTCACACATTCTTCTACAGTAGCTACCGGTATTACTTTCGTGGCCCCGTTATAGAGGGCGGTACAGATGGTAGAGGTAGCACGCAGTACATCGATGATCACTACGATGCTGTTTTTCACATCATACAGATGTAATAAAGCCGGAGATAAACATACTTCCAGGCTGGGTTTGTTGGTTGTTGTCATTCAATTGCTTTTATGCATTAATCAAGGACGACTCTCCACTTTTCGCTCTCCGCATAGTCCTTAATAACATCATTCCTTAGCTTCAGCAGGCGGATCATATATTTCCGGAGATAGAATTTTTCGAACATCCGCCCGAACCAGCCGTAAGGAGTGCCAAAATCCATGATATCAATCATTACGGTGCCGTTACCGATTTCCTTAAAGTGGTGATCGTGCTTCAGGTGGGTGAAATCACCTTCTGTCATTTCATCGGTAAAATGTTCCCCATCCGTCATGGCAGTGATCTTGGTGGTCAGTTCCCGCATTTTGCCGATATGTTTGGCGCGCCAGGTGACCGTTTCGTTCAACCGGATCAGTCCATTGGTCCGGCCTTTGACGGCCTCTTCCTGCATGTGTGACATGCTGCGCTTATGCAGGGTAATACTCCGGCTGAGGTCATACACCCTCTCTAATGGTGCATGGATAACGGTAGTTAAATGAATGATAGGCATAGATATGGCAATAAATAAATCTCGCAAAGACGCAAAGCAGCGAAGGCGCAAAGAAGAAATATCAGAAAACAAAGAAGATACAGGAGAAAGAACAAATTTGTTCCTTTACTCGCTTACTAATCTCTTTAATCCTTTGCGTCTTCGCTGCTTTGCGCCTTTGCGTGACTAAATTAATAACTTTCACCCGCTATTCCTAGCCGAGGAAAGGCACTTTCGCCACTTTTGCTTTCAGGGCTTTGTCCCTTACGGCGATAAATATCTCTGAATCCAGTGCTGCATGGGTTGTTTTCACATAGCCCAGGCCAACAGCCTTGCCCAGTGAGGGCGACTGTGTACCGGAGGTTACCCGGCCAATCACATTGCCGGCAGCATCTTTGATTTCGTAGTCATGACGGGCAATACCTTTGTCAATCATTTCAAAACCCACCAGTTTCTGGGAAACGCCGTCTGCTTTCTGTTTTTCGAAGATCGCGCGGGAAGGGAAGTCTTTGGTGAATTTGGTGATCCAGCCCAGACCGGCTTCCATCGGAGAGGTGCGGTCGTCGATGTCGTTACCATACAGGCAGAAACCCATTTCCAGGCGGAGGGTGTCGCGGGCGCCCAGGCCGATAGGCTTCAGGCCTTTAGGACCACCGGCAGCGAAGATAGCGTCCCAGATCTTGTCTGCTGCGCCGTCTTTGTCTTCGAAATAAATTTCGATGCCGCCCGCACCGGTATAACCGGTAGCGCTGATCACCACGTTGGGAACGCCGGCAAAAACGCCTTTAGCGAAGGTGTAATATTTCAGGTTGACGATGTCGATATCAGTCAGGGGCTGCAGGATGCTGGTAGCATTAGGGCCCTGGATGGCCAGCAGGCAGGTTTTATCGGAAATGTCATGCATTTCCACCCCTTTGGTATTGAACTGGCTGATCCAGTTCCAGTCTTTTTCAATATTGCTGGCATTCACCACCAGCATATACACGTTGTTTTCTTCAATGCAATATACCAGCAGGTCGTCTACCAGGCCGCCTTCATTGTTGGGCAGAGAGCTGTACTGAGCTTTGCCGGCAGTCAGTTTGGAGGCGTCGTTGGTCGTAACACGTTGAATCAGGTCCAGCGCATGTTCACCTTTCAAAATAAACTCACCCATATGGCTCACGTCAAACACACCGGCATTTGTGCGTACGGCCTGGTGCTCATCATTGATACCTGAATAGGAGATTGGCATGTTGTAACCCGCAAAAGGAGCCATCTTGGCACCTAATGCAAGGTGCTTCTGTGTAAAAGGTGTGTTTTTCATACTTTGTTTTTAAAACGGGGCAAAAATAGGGATTTGCCTTTTATGAAAGATAAACCGCTCCCGGCGAATGACCGTTTTCAGACCAAGTATCATATTAAACATACTTGAAATGCAACAGGAGCTTAAAAAAGAACTGCCCCTGTTGCGCATTTAGCAGGGGGTAATTCCGTAATTTTGCAGCAGACCCAAAAAAAGATTGCGTGAAAAAGATAACCTGGCTGTTACCACTGGTATGTACTACCTTGTTCGTAGATGCACAGAAAAAAAATGACCGAAAAACCCTGTCCAATCTGCAAACACACGTCACTTATCTCTGCAGCGACAAGCTGGAAGGCCGCCAGACCGGCGCCCCCGGCGAGCAACTGGCTGCTGCCTACCTTTCTTCCCAGCTCGAACAAATAGGCATCAGCCCCAGAGGCGACAATGGCTTCCTGCAAACCTTCACCATCCGCGAAGGGCGCGAGCCGGATAACTGCACGCTGAACCTTAATCATGACAAGCTGGCCTCCGGGAAACAATTCATCGCCCTGCCTTTCAGCGCTTCCAAGAGCGCCAAAGGCGAAGTGCTCCCCGCCGTAAATGAACCAGACAATATCTGGCTGATTAATATCACCGAGATAGAAGCCGATCCGCATAAAAGCAAACTGGAACAATACCTTCAGCAAACACAGATCGCCGCCAAATCCGGCGCCTCTGCCGTTATCTTCTACAACGGCAAAGAAACACCGGCAGAAGTAAACGCCTGGCATAAACAAACCATGGCCCCCGCCGGCATCCCCGCCGTATGGGTAAGCAGCGATATCAGCAAAATACTGGGCAACGACGACGCCAACGCTTTTCAGATCGATATGAAAATCGCTTTCAAAAAGGTGAAAGTGACCGGTACCAATGTGATCGGCTTTATCGATAACCAGGCAGCCAAAACAGTGATCATCGGGGCACATTACGACCACCTCGGCAAAGGAGCGAACAACACCATCTATCATGGCGCCGACGACAATGCCAGCGGCACCGCCGCCCTGCTGGAACTGGCCCGCATGCTCAAATCCGCCCGGATCAAAAACCATAACTTCGTGATCATCGCCTTCTCCGGCAAGGAAGAAGGACTGGCCGGCTCCTCCTGGTTTACCGCCCATAGCGAAGGCATCGACCTCATGTCCGTAAACTATATGATCAACATGGACATCATTGGCGACCTCGACGCTTCCAGAGGCGTGCAAATCGGCGGTATCAACTCTTCCGCAGGATGGCCCGGTATCATCGGCAGCGTAGCCACCAAAGAAACCCGGGTAGTCTACGATTCTTCCGGCAACGCCACTTCCGATCACGTCTCCTTCTATAAAAAAAATATCCCCGTATTGTACTTCTATACCAATGCCCATAAAGGCATCCCGGAAACCGACGACAATCCGGACAAGATCAACTACGACGGCACTCTTACCGTCATCAAACTGGTGTACGACATCATCAATAAAACAGACAATATGGAAAAACTGGCGTTCAACGCTGGTACCGCCAGAAAATAAATCCCGCCGTTCCCCGCGTTTTCCATGAGCAGGAATGAATTACATTGACACGAATTGTATAAATTCGCGGATTGCATTGCGTACATACGTCCTGCATTATTTGTTATTAATTCAACGCATCCCTGTTAATGGACGAAAAACTGGCCCTCGTATACCGGTATTTCCAGCTGCTTGAAAAATTTTCAGCAGATCCGACCGAGTTTGCCAATATTTTTCACCCGGGCGTTATTCAGACAGAATATCCCAACCTGTTGTCAGCCGAAGTCAAACAAAGAAACTTCGAATTGATGCTCGACAGTATGGCCACGAATAAACTGATCCTGAAATCCCAGCACTACAGCGTGCTGAAAGCTGTCCAGAATGGTAATACCCTCGTGGTAGAAGCCACATGGACCGGAGAAATAGGCGTGGATGCCGGCAAATACAGAAGGGGACAGGTGATGAAAGCATTCATCTGCACAGTAATAGAATTCCGCGAAGGAAAAATATACCGGCAGCGTAATTACGGCTGCTATGAACATTAAAGCCAGATATCATGAAAATATTATTATCCATTCTCACCGCCTCCTGCCTGCTCTTTGCGTGTAACCCTACCCGTAATGACGCCAGGGTGAATAAAGATGCCTACGATGTGATCACCGAAAAAAGTTATGTATACCGGGAATTCAAACCGGCAGCCAGCGCGGAAATGGACTCCGTCCTGCGGTTACGCAAAGAAATCACCGACTACCTCGATCAACAGGGCTTTAAACCACATATCGCGGGTAAAGACAGCCTGTTGTTCCATCGGGTCAACGGCCTCGAGGTCATGATCGAAATGCCGGCGCCACAAGACGCCTGGTCTATGAACACCATCATTGTATTTGATCCGGTGAAAAACCCGTTATTCGTAAATTTACACAAGGGCACCGCCCAGGTTGAAAACTATATTAAAGCAAAATAATCCGTTAGCAGTTTGCCAGTAAAACAGAACATCAGGTTAACCGTAGACGCGGTCGTATTCGGATATATCCCCAGGGAAGGCATCGTGGTGTTGTTGATCAAACGCACGATAGACCCTTATCTGCACAGCTGGGCGCTGCCCGGCGGCTTTGTGCTGGACGATGAATCCCTGGAAACGGCCGTCACCCGCGAACTGCTGACCGAAGCCGGCGTTAATATCAACTACCTCGAGCAACTGTATACCTTCGGCCTGCCAGGCCGCGATCCCAGAGGCAGAGTGGTATCTGTGGCCTACTTCGGCCTGGTAAATCCCACCAACTTCAAACTGGCCGCCAGCTCCGACGCTGAAGACGCCTCCTGGTTCAATATCAAGGACCTGCCGTCACTGGCCTTCGACCACGCCACCATTATCGATGTGGCCGTGCAAAGACTCCGGAATAAAATCCGCTACGAACCCATCGGCTTTGAACTGCTGGATAAAAAGTTCCCCATCGCCGACCTGGAAAAACTATATGAAACACTGCTGGACCGGCCCATCGACCGCCGGAACTTCCAGAAAAAAATAAACCACCTCGGTATCCTGATCGCTCACAACGAAAAACAAAAACAGGTGTCGCAGGGACGCCCCGCCAAACTTTTCAGCTTCAATGAAGAACAATATTTTAAGCTGAAAAAAGAAGGAATGGCCTTCGAGATTTAGGGATTTTTTGATGCTCGATTTTTTGATTTCGTGCTGTCGATTTGTTACATACATGTTCGGGTATGGAAAGGGAGTGTTCCGTCATATACATGATGCGGTCACCCATCATCCCTAAAAAATGGTCACCGCTAAAAACAAGAGATCAAAATAGTTATTAATCTAACTTATTAAAAATCAATCGATTAAAATATTTTGTGTATTTTTTACAAAAAATATTTTGTCGATATCAATTCCCTTTATACATTTGTGTAACAAATACACAAAATAGCTCGGATATGCAAACAACAAAGCCCACAGGAGTTATTATCGCCCGGTTTCAAACGCCTTCTCTGCACGAAGGACATCTTGAACTGATCCGGCAGGTGAAAATGAAACACAACCGTGTACTGATCATCCTCGGCGTAAGTCCGGTAAAAGGCAGTCGTAAAAACCCGCTCGACTACTACACCCGCGAACGCATGATCAAACAACAGTTCCCCGAAATCATTATTCTCCCCCTGAGTGATCAGAAATACGATGCCATCTGGTCTAAAAAACTGGACGAACTGCTGCACAATAATTTCCCGCATGAAACCTTCGTGCTGTATGGCAGCCGTGACAGCTTCATGGGAACGTATTCCGGTCGATACCCTACAGAAGCATTGCCGCCGGTAAAAGACTACAACGCCACGGCCATGCGGGAAGCCTTGTCCGACAAGGTGTTTGACACCGAAGAATTCCGCGCCGGCATCATCTACAATACCTATAACCTCTTCCCCGCGGTATATGCCACCGTAGACATCGCCCTGTTTAAAAACAATAAACAACAGCTGCTGGTAGGCCGCAAGCCCAACGAAAATACCTGGCGACTGCCAGGCGGATTCTCCGACCCTACCGATGAAAGCTTCGAAACAGCCGCTGCAAGGGAACTCCGGGAAGAATGCGGCAGCATCGAAACCAGCGCCATGGAGTATGTGGCATCTGTGAAAATAGATGACTGGCGCTACCGCTCTGAAACAAATAAAATCATCACCACTTTGTTCGCCACCGACCTCCTTTACGGTGAACCTGCGGCAGGCGACGATCTGGCCGATGTAAAATGGATAACGGTAACGGATATACCGGAACTGATAAAAAACCAGGAACTCGCTGACACACACCTTCCATTATTTCAACACCTGGTTGACAAATACACTAAATAAGAAGACGTAAAAACTTACTACTATGACAAAGGAAAATCTCATCCTCCTGGCCGATGCTTACAAATATTCCCACCATAAATTATACATCCCCGGCACACAACATATCTACTCTTACCTGGAAAGCCGCGGCGGCAAATTCGATGAAACAGTATTCTACGGCTTACAATATTTCCTGAAAGAATACCTGCAAGGCATCGTCTTCACCAAAGAAAAACTGGACGATGCGGCAACCACCCTCCGGGAAGTATTCGGCCGCGATGATGTGTTTGACCGCAGCCGCTTTGAATACATTATCAACAAACACGGTGGTAAGCTGCCCGTCCGCATCAAAGCCGTGCCTGAAGGAACGGCGGTGCCTGTACGAAATGTGCTCATGACCATCGAAAATACCGATCCGGAATGCTACTGGCTGACCAACTTCCTCGAGACCCTGCTGATGCAGGTTTGGTACCCCTGCACCGTAGCTTCCGTGTCCAGAGAAATCAAAAAAGTCGTTAAACGTTATTATGATGATACAGCCAGTGCGGCGGCTTTCGCAGGCATCGACTTTGTCCTGAACGACTTTGGCTTCCGGGGCGCCAGTTCTGTAGAAAGTGCTGGCATTGGCGGCAGCGCCCACCTGGTCAACTTCTCCGGCAGCGACACCATCGCAGGTTCTATTTTCGCGAAACGCTACTACGACGCTCCTACCGCCCCCGGCCTCTCTATCCCTGCTACGGAACACTCCATCGTCACCATGCTGGGAGAGCCCGGAGAGCTGGAAATCTTCAAACATGTGCTCAACACATTCCCTACCGGCACTATTGCCTGTGTATCCGACTCCTACAATATCTTCCGCGCCTGTGAAGAATACTGGGGCACCGAACTGAAAGAACAGATCCTGAACCGTCAGGGCACCCTCGTTATCCGCCCCGACAGCGGCGATCCGGTACAAACCCTGCTGCGGGTATTCGATATCCTGATGAACAAATTTGGTTTCACCGTCAACGAAAAGGGATACAAGGTATTACCGCCACAGGTACGTGTGATCCAGGGCGACGGCATCAGCTACTCTTCTATCCCCGGCATCTTCGAAGCCCTGAAAAAAGCCGGTATCAGCGCCGAAAACCTGGTGCTCGGCATGGGTGGCGCACTCCTTCAGCGCGTTAACCGCGACACACAGGAATTTGCGTTGAAATGCTCCTACGCAGAAGTAAACGGTAAAGGTATCAACGTACAGAAAATGCCGGTGGAAATGGACGCCAGCGGCCAATTACAAACTTCCTTCAAGAAATCTAAAGCCGGCAAACTGAAACTGGTGAAAGAAAACGGCGCCTTCAAAACTGTTGGCCTCGACGAAGCACCAGCGCTGGAAGACCTCCTCGAAACCGTTTTCGAAAACGGAGAAGTCACCAGGACATGGTCTTTCGACACCGTTCGCAAAGCAGCCGCTTTATAATATGACTCTTATTTCCTCCAGTAAGGTTACCCCATTCCACAGCCCGGGACTCAGCCCCCGGGCTTTTTTCCGGAAATCCATTAACTTCACCATATGTACTTACTCATACCCGGACGCCACCACCTGTTGACCGACTTTCAGTTCAAATACCTGAACCGCCTGATCAAATGCAGCCTGGAAGGCGAAAAAGACGTATATGGACAACCGTTAGCTGCTGCTCCCGTGGAAGGGCTCATCTTCGCTGTCACTTCCGCTAACCATCTGGGCACCAAACGCAACCCGGTACCTTTCTACCTCCGCGCCATGGTGATACAGGAATTCTCCAACTCCCTCGATGTGCCGGCCTACGTGTATGGCATCGATGATGTGGGCGTTATCCACGACTTTGCGGAATATACGATCAAAACCATCCGGCACTCCAGCGAAGGCGCCCATAGCCTCACACCCCAAAATACCGTGGTCATCTGCTCTACCAGCGTTCGCGAGATGTACATGAAACAGGGATTCCGTATCCTGACGGCAGAATGGGACCCGGCCACCCACCAGTTCACACAGCCCATGCCGTGGGACCTCGTTAACCTCATCGCACAAACCGGCGACTGGCGCAAGAACCCTACCGTACTGGAACAGGTGCATCCTGCAGCCTTTAAAATCTGGTCGTTGTATGGAGTAGGAGAGAAAGTACAGCAAATACTGAAAGATCCTATCATCGGGGCTGATGGCGATCTCACCGCCACCCGCGATTATAACGTATACGTTAAACAGATGGACGATATCGCGGCCCTTAAATACCGCGAAACCGCTCCCTATATACAACCCGGCAATATCGGCGATATCGGCTGCGCAGCCGGCTCATGGATAAAAATTGCCTGCGAAGATGATCGCCTGCATGAATGCGACTTCTATGGTATCGAAGTGTCGCGTCACCTCTATGACATCTGCCTGCAACGCAAACACAACGGCGAGTTCGCCAACCCATCCGTGTTTTTTGCACAGAAAAATGCCGTGACCAGCCTCGTGTTTGAACCAGGCAGCATGAATACCATCCACACGTCTTCTTTAACACATGAAATAGAATCTTATGGCAGCAGAAAAGACCTGTTAGCGTTTATCCTAAACCGTTATCAGGAACTGGTGCCCGGCGGCGTATGGATCAACCGCGATGTGGTAGGGCCGGAAAACAGAACAGAGACCGTGCTCCTGTGGCTCAACGAAGCAGATGGCGCCAACAACCTGCCCATACCGGAAAACCCGACTACACAGTCATTGGCCACCTGGCTCGGACAGCTGTCCACCAAAGCATTGTTCATCCGTTTTGCACAAGACTTCCGCCATGAGGAAGGCTATCGCCTGCCGCACGAATGGGTGACCATCGACGGTACCACTTACTGCAAACTGTCCATGCAGGACGCCTGCGAATTCCTCTTCAAAAAAGACTATCACGATAACTGGCTCAGCGAAATGCACGAGACCTTCTGCTTCTGGAATTACAACGACTGGAAACAGGCGCTGGAAGAGGCAGGGCTGCGATTGGACAACCTCTCGCACACCTACCGTAACGAATGGATTGTACAGAACAGGCTGGAAGGGAAAACCCAATTGTTCCGCCTCAATGAGAGCGGTCAACCGGAACCGATGCCGTTCCCGGCTTCCCACCTGTTATTACTGGCACGTAAGTAGCTTCCGTTTCTTCCGGCGACCATATCTCCAGAATATTGTCGAGCATTACCGGTACCAGCAGCTGATGCCATTTGTCCAGCGCAATATCAGCGGGGGAGTGTGTTATCAAAAGAGAAGCTTCCGTTCCTTTGCTCAGGTTATAGACATGCAGCGTGCCATACTTCGGTCCGGATTTCAGTTTAATCGCCGGTATCCAGTCTGACACGGCCAGATGGTTGCTGTCCAACTGAACAATCCCGTCCAACAAACCGGTGGGGGAATTCATGACTGGTTCAAATACCTCTCCGTTAACATTCAGCTTTCTGTGCCAGAGCAGCCCTTTTCCGTTCATATCAGGGCCCATGGAACACACGTATAATTCGTCGGTCAGTTTATTATACAGCACCCCGTTGGCCGCAGGAATGTTTCCCAAATGTCTCATTGTAACAGCATAAGGGTTTACCAGCCACACATCTCCCTTAAATGAATCTGTCATTACCAGCAGGCTGTCATTCGCCGGAGCAATGTCATTCAGCATACCGGCTTTGCCTTCCAGATTAAAATCAAAAACCTTTTTACGGCTCTTAATATCATACCCTTTGAGATGATCGATATCTGTTACATACAGCGTATGACCAATGATAGTGAGGCCTTTCGGAGCGTGCAGGGTATCGCTGAAATAGCGGGAAGACTTGATCTTACTGCCTTTGACAAAGGCGATGGCGCCATTGCCGTCTTTTGCCGCAGGGTCCGGGACGTAGCCCATCTGCGATACAAAATAGCCACCTTTCCAGGCCACTACGCTTTCGGGAGAAAGCAGGCCCTTAACGGTTCGACGGCTGGTGACCTGCGCAAGGGAAACAGTGGTTGCCAGTATGCCTGCCAGTAACAGAAGGATAGATCTTTTCATGCGTATAGGTTTATCCTTCAAAAATAAATACCAGTCCTGCGCTGCTAATTGTAGTCAACCGCATACAATCCAACTGTTCCGTCTACACGAAACAGGGAAACCGGAGGCCGGTTTCCCTGTTTGTTATTTACTGGTGAGAAAGTAAAGGCAGCTTTTTCAGCGGCCATATCTCCAGACTATTATCCAGCATGACGGGTATCAACAAGGCATGGTTGCGCTTATCCAGCGCAATATCAGCAGGGGAGTGTATGACCTTTATGCTGTGGGATGTTCCGGCCTTCAGGTCGTACACTTGTAACAGCCCTTCTTTCGGCCCATTCACCGTTATCCAGTCAGACATCACCAGATGGGTGGCATCCAGCTGAACAATGCCGTCAAACAAGCCGGCAGGGGAGTTCTTTACCGGCTCGAAAACATCTCCGATAACGTCTACCCGCCGGTGATACAGGTGTCCTGTGCCGTTCATTTCCGGCCCCATAGAACACACATACAACTGGTCTGTAGCTTCATCATACGTCACCCCGTTGGCAACAACAATATTGCCCAACAGCTTTACCTCCGCCGTGCGGGGATTCACCAATAGTATATCACCTGTAAAACAGTCGCTGACGACCAACAGACTGTCATGCACCACGGTAAGGTCATTGAGTTGGCGGTTTTTACCTTCGGGGATAAGGTCAAAGACCTTTTCCCGGCTGTCGATATCATACCCTTTGAGATGGTCTATATCAGCCACGTACAGGGTATGACCGATTATTTCCAGGCCTTTGGGAGCATTCAGGGTGTCATTAAAATAGCGGGGCGACTGCACTTTGCCGGATTTTACCCAGGCAATGCTGCCATCACCATCTTTGACGAAGGGATCTGGCTTAGGGCCTATCTGTGATACAAAATAACCATCTTTCCAGGCCACCACACTTTCTGGTGTGGCCAGGCCGGCAATGGTCTGTTGTGCGTAAATGGTTGTAGAGGCCAACATACCAGCCAGTAAAAGGGGGAGCATTCTTTTCATGCGAATAGTTTAGGCTGTAAAAATAAACAGCCGTCCCGCGCCGATAGTTGTACCTAACAAAGTATTACTTATGAATATCAAAGCACCGGGAAAAAGAAAGCCGGAGTATGAATACTCCGGCCATTACCTAAACCTACAACTGTTACACTGTTAGTAACATATCTTCTATATCAATTAGTTATTGTGAATTTCGTTTAGCGGAACTTCTTCATAAGAAGCCACCATCCGTTGTCTGATATAACGTTTGGTAGACAGTTTGCCGATGCCGAATTTAGCCATGATCTTATCTACCACCATGTATACCACGGGCACCACAATCAGGGTAAGGAACATGGAGCTGATCAAACCACCGATGATAACCCATGCCAGACCATTTTTGGTAGAAGCCACCCCACCGGTAGCCAACGCAATCGGCAACATACCGATCACCATCGCGATGGTGGTCATCAGGATTGGTCTCAAACGTGCGTTGTTGGCGTGTATCAGCGCATCAAAGGTACTTTGGCCCTGCTCTTTCATCTGGTTGGTAAAGTCCACCAGAATGATCGCATTCTTCGCCACCAGACCGATCAACATGATCATACCCAGGATGGTAAAGATGTTGAGCGTATTGTTGGTCAGCGCCAGTGCCAGCAAGGCGCCGATGATCGCCAGCGGAATAGAGAACAGCACCACAAACGGATAGATGTAGTTGTCATACAACGCCACCATGATCAGGTATACCATCACGATGGAGATCAACAATGCCGCACCCAGGGTACCAAAGGAATCGCCCTGATTTTCCGCGTCACCGCCAAATACGAAGTTGATGCCGGTTGGTTTTTCCATCTTCGCCAGTTTAGCGGCAAACTCCTGTGTTACCGTACCCGAAGGGCGTCCCATTACCTGTGACTGTACAGACACGGAAGTGTTTTTATCCCTTCTTTCCAGATGGCTGGGACCGGAGCCTTCCGTCACGGTCGCAAACTGCGACAGTTTGATCAGCTGGCCTTTGTCGTTCACCATCTGAATGTTGGCCACGTCCTGCAGGTTCTTCTTATTGAAATCGTCGAAACGGATGTTGATATCATATTCATAATCACCCTGACGGAACTTCACTTTGGAATCATCAGCCGTACCACTGAAAGCGGTCTGCATGGTACCACCCACCATATCGAGGGTGAGGCCCAGTGCGGCCATCTTATCACGGTCCACCTGTACGTTGATCTCCGGGTTACCTTCTTCCACAGACAGTTTCACCTCACTGGTACCGCTGATGGTTTTCAGCGTGTCCATGGCTTTTTTCGCGAAGTTCATCACACTGTCCATTTCACTGCCCATTACCACCAGTTCAACCGGAGCTCTTTCTGCCGTACCCATGATGCTCACATCGGTTGTTTTCACTTTCACACCCGGTAGGAGCGCTTTCAGCTCTTTCTTCATTTTGGCAGCATAGATATCAGCTGCGTCCTTACGTTTTTCCAGCGGCACCATGATCACGGTGATCTCCGATTTGTACGCAGTAGATTGAGAAGTACCAAAACCATCTTCACTGGTCTGACCTACCGTAGTGATCAGTCTTTCTATTTCCGGTTTTTTATTGAGATACTGTTCCGCTATACGGGTAGCCTGGTTAGATTGCTGTACAGACGCGTCTTTCGGCATTTCCAGCATCACGATAAACTGACCGCGGTCACCTTTCGGGATAAACTCACCACCGATATATCCTTTGCCAATCAGCATGAAAGAAGCGAACAGCAGGCCCACAGATGCGATCAGCGTGATGGCTTTGTGTGCCAGCGCCCATCTGAGGATACCGGTCATCCACATGGTAAAACGATGTAATTGTTTTTCAAACCACAGGATGAATTTCTCGAAGATATTTTTTCCGGTGATGTGTTCCAGTTTACCGAAACGGGAAGACAGCAGCGGCACGATCATGAAGGAAGACAACAAGCTGAGCATGGTAGAGATCATCACCACCACACAGAACTCACGCAGGATCTTCGACACCAGCTCGTTGGTCAGGGAGATCGGCAGGAACACCACCACAATTACCAGCGTAATGGAAGTAACGGTAAAGCCTATCTCTTTTACACCATCAAACGCCGCGCGTACACGGTTTTTACCCATCTCCATGTGACGGTAAATATTTTCCAGTACCACAATGGCGTCATCCACGAGGATACCTACCACCAGCGACAGACCGAGCAGTGACATGAGGTTGAGGGAGAAACCCATCAGTTTCATACCAATGAACGTAGCGATCAGAGAGGCGGGGATGGAGATCATCACGAAGATGGCACTACGAATACTGTGTAAGAACAGCAGCATCACTACCGCCACAAGGATTACCGCCAGCACCAGGTCATGTATCACCGAGTCGGCAGATTCCAGCGTAAAGTCGGAAGAGTCGTTGGCCACCAGTATTTTCAGGTCGTTGGCGGCGTAGTCTTTTTCCACGTTGGCAATAGCCTTTTTCATTTCCTCACTCACCGTCACCGCGTTGGCGTCCGTTTGTTTCTGTACCTGAAGGGCAATCGCATTTACGCCGTCTACACGGGCAATACGTTCCGCATCTTTCTGGGCATCCTGTACGTCGGCCACGTCCTGCAGGCGGACCTGCGTGCCTTCAGCCGTGGTTTTCAGCACGAGGTTACGCAGCTGGTCCACGTTTTTATATTTACCGGCCAAACGGATCAGGATCTGGTCATTGGCCGTTTTTACCTTACCGGTAGGGAAGTCCATGTTCGCATTGGTAACCGCCTGACGTACCTGCAGCACGGACATGTTGTAAGCCTGCAGTTTGTCGGGGTTTACGTTGACCTGTATTTCACGTTCCTGACCACCGATCAGCGAAACCTGCGCCACACCTGGCAGGCGGGACAGCAACGGTTGCAGTTTCTTATCTACCAGGTCATAGAACTTTTTATCGTCCATTTTAGCGGTGGCAGACAGCGTCATGATCGGCAGGTCATCGAGCGAGAACTTATTGAGGGATGGTGGTTTCGCATCTCCCGGAAGGTCGGCCAGAATGGCGTTTACCTTACGTTGTGCATCCTGGAGCGCGATATCCACATTCGCATCGTTGTTCAGCTCTACGGTGATCACGGAAAGGCTTTCGGAAGATTTGGAGGTAATCTTCTTGATCTTTTCCATGGAAGCGATCGCGTCTTCTATTTTTTTAGTGATGGTACTTTCCACCTCATTCGGTGAAGCACCGGGGTATACCGTCGCAATGGTAACGATCGGGGAGCTAAACTTGGGCAGCAGCTCATAGTTCAGCGATTTATAACTCATGACGCCCAGCAGCGTGAGGATGGTAAATACCACCACCACAATCGTGGGCCTTTTTATGGAAACTTCAGTAATCTTCATGTTGCAAGAATTGGTTCACGCTTATTTATTGCCACCCTGTACTACTACTGGTGTACCATCTGTAAGGTTGATCTGACCGCTGGTGATCACGGTATCGCCTTCGTTGAGGCCTCCCCGTATTTCCACCTGGTCGCCGATGATCTGGCCGGCTATCACTTTGCGTTTTTTAGCTACTTTACCTTCCATCACATATATCTGATTGCTGTTCACACCGCCAATGAAGGCTGTGCGGGCAATAAAGATGGTTTTTGCGGCCGTAGGTGCTTCAAAGTGAGCAGTACCATACATTCCGGCTTTCAGTTCTTTACCACTTACGTTGCCCACTTCCATTTCAACAGGATAGTTGAGGGAGTTATCACCTTTCGCCGCGATGAAGGTGATGGTACCTTCGTAGCTGGCTTCAGGGAATACATTGGACGTTACTTTCACTTTCTGTCCTTTCTTCAGGGTGACTACCTGAGATTCCGGTACCGCCACGGCCAGTTTCAGCCTGGACACATCTACGATATCAAACATCTTGGTGCCGGGGGAGAGGTAAGCGCCCTGCTCCACATATTTTTTGTTGATCACACCGGAGATAGGTGCTTTCACATAAGTATCGCTCACATGACGGCTGGCAGCTTCATATCTTGTTTTGGCAATGTCATACTGCAGCTTCACATCGTCTACCTGTTTCTGGGTAACGCCACCGGTTTTAAAAGCCGCTTCATATCTTTCTTTGTCCACTCTCAGTTGATCGAGATTGGCTTTTGCAGAAGAGAGGTCGGTGTTCACGATCTGACCGTCGATATAGGCGATGGCCTGGCCTTGTTTTACCACGCTGCCTTCATCTACCAGCAGGCGGGTAATGCGGCCGGAGGTTTCGGCGAGGTAAGACAGTTCGCGGATAGGAGCGAAGTTACCATTAGCCAGGAAGCCCTGGGAGAAATCGTTGGTAGATACCCGTTGTATCAGTACCGGTACATCACCGCTGTTGCTTTCTTTTACAAATTCCGTTTTCGCTTCATTGGCTTTTTTATTGGCGTTAAGCTTCCACATGATCAGTACCACTGCACCTACTGTTACCAAGCCCCAGATAATAAACTTTTTCATCTGCAATAATTTGTGTGTTTATATCCGCCACAGTTGCGGTCTATCGTTTTATTCGTTGTATGTGATTAGTTCAGCAGCTCTTTCAGGACACCTTTGCTTTTGATGATATCCAGTTCGGCCATTTTATATTGAAGCAGTGCTTCGTTGTAGCTGTTTTGTGCATCCGTGAGGGATGTTTCTGCGTTGAGCAGGTCTGTCAGGCTGGCGAGGCCCAGTTTGTAGTTATTCTGGGTAGAATAGTACACTTCGTTGGCCAGGTCTACGTTCTCCTTCTGGGTGTGGATGGTAGACAAATTGGTGCGTACCTGCAGTTTGGCATTTTCGTAGTCTGTGTTCAGGTTGAGCGCTATTTCTTCTTTCTGTTTAGACAGCTGGCGCAGGGCTACGTTAGCCTGGCTCACTTTCGCGCGGCGGCCGAAACCATCGAAGATGGGGATGTGCAGAGACAGGCCCACGGCTGCGGCGCCATACCAGAAGGTAGCGTTGGCAGGATCATTTTTAGAAAAAAGGAACTGCTGGCTCATACCGTTGTAGGAATAACGACCGAAGAGAGAGAGCGTTGGGTAGTACTCTGCCAGGTAGGCTTTCTTCTGGAATTCCTGCAACTGTTGCTGCTTCTGTATCAATTTGAATTCGGTCCTGTTTTCCAGGTTCATATCATCGTATTGCAATACGCCGGCAGCTTTGGTTTCAATCTCTTTCAGCGAAGCGCGCGGAATGGTAAAGCTGGACTGCATCGGCATGCCCATCACCCGTTTCAGGTTGTTGGCCTGTGTAGCGGCATTGTTGAGCAGCTGGGTGAGTTGCGTTTTGTAATTGGTCAGGTTTACTTTGATACGGTCCAGGTCAATTTTTTTGGCGAGGCCGTTTTCGTATTGTGACTGCGTGGCGTTCACCAGCTGGGTAAGCTTTTCGATGTTGCTGTTCACGGTAACGATTTTCTCCTGTAATACCAGCAGCTGGTAGTAGAGGCCGGACACGTTATAGATCACATCTTCCGTAGATTTCTGCGTTTGCAGGGTGTAATATTCTTCACCGGCTTTAGCAGCTTTCAGGCCGGTAAAAACTGCCTGATTAAAGATCTGCTGGTTCAGCTCTGCGCCTACCGCGGCGGTGTATTGCGTACCGAAAGCGATGGTCAGCGAGCTGTCCGGCTTACCGATAACAGTACCGGGCAGGAGCGACTTGGGCAGCTTCAGGTTATCCGTGTAGTTGGCATTACCGGTGATCTGTGGAAGCGCCTGAGCGCGTACTTCCTGTGTTTTGAACTTACCCATTTCCTCTTCCATCCTTGTTCTGGAGAGTTGCTGGTTGTTATTCAGTGCAAACTTCAGCGCTTCCTGTAGTGTCAGTGGCGCCTGAGCGTAGGCATGCAATCCCCCTATCCCCATTAAGAGGATAAGCGTTAACTTTAATCGCTTCATACGTTGATAGTTATTCTTCTTCTTTGATTTGCAGATACTGGTTTACCAGCTTATGGCCTTTGATAGTGGCAATGCCCAGTATAAAATGTGCAGTGATTTGTTCCATCACGGCTGGCATATCGAATGTCTCCGGTGGGTACTGAAGCTGATCGAAAGCCGCATCCAGCTGCAGCTGGCGCATACGGGCAATCACATTCAGATCGAGGCTTTGCCGGTAAAGGCCTTCCGACATGCCTCTTTTCAGATTTTCTGTAATGCCTGACAGGATACAGTCCCGTTGGAAATCTTCAATATTTCTCCAGGTGTCCGGATGATATTTTTGTAGTTCAAACAACATGACCGGGTTAAACGATCTGGCCATATTGGTAATGTACTTCATGTTGCGGACCAGCTCATCGATAGCATTTTCCGCGTTGGCGTGCGTTTCCCTGAAAAATGTGCTGTGCGTGTCCAGGAGCTGTTGCATGCCTTCGTCGATCAGCGATTGTTTATCGGAAAAATGTTCATATACCGTCTTCTTGGACATGCCGCAATCGCGGGCAATGTCAAACATCGTTACTCCTTTTACGCCGTATGTCCGGAACAGTTTTAGCGCCACTTCTTTGATTCTTTCCCTCGCTGCCATGATCTTTTTTCTTTATGCTTTCATCGCGTTAATGAAAAAGTCCACTAACAATTTCTGTTTCTCTATTACCAGTTCAAATGTTTTTTCGTCCAGTTCTTCGTCGTTGGAAAAGTGGTCGGGTACGGAAAACCGAAGCCCAACAATGGCTTGTACCAATAGGTCGGCTGTTTGTTCCGGATTGTCTACTTTAAATTCGCCGGAAGCCACACCCGCTTTGATCACCTGAGTCGTTAGCCCTATTTCAATCTGTTTGGCTCTTTTCACGCCTTCCTGAAAAACAGTAGGACCGTCTTTCTGTATTTTAAAGATCTCCAGCCGGCAGAATTTACTGATGAATCCTTTTTTAACATCAATGATGTCGTGTAAAGCTTTCGCCGCCGATGTAATGTTAGTGGCGACCTTATGCATCTCTGCAAAATAGATCTCCGCTATTTTCTCCAGCACGGCCAAATGCATCGCCTTTTTGTCCGGAAAGTAATAATACAGGGATGCCTTGGAGCAATGAAGATCATCCGCGATCTCATTCATCGTGGTCTTACCTGCGCCATAATGAGTAAAACGCTTCAGAGCCGCCTCAAGGATCTTATCCCTCATTTCGTCTTTATTCTCTGTATGCATTAACTTTTTGACTTTTTTAGTTTCAAGGTCAAAATTAGGAAGTTTTTTCAATATAGAAGAGGCGCCGGTCGTTTTAACAGGCATTTAACTTTTTGATGACAAAAGTCAAAAAGTCAAATTTAAGGGAGAGGAAGAGGACTGACCCTCCTGATCAGGGGAGATAGGGGCGAAGATGAAAATTGTTTACCAGGGAGGATTTCACCACCTTTTCCGTTTCATAAAATTATCATGTACAGGAGAGCTGATATCAGTTGTCACCATTCTATTGTACTTCATCACTTATCCACAGGATTGTTATTAGCCCTTCGGGCGAAGTGATGCGCAAATCTTTCGGGTATGGAGAAAACCCTGAGGCCTGCTGGGATTTTCGGGGCCAACACCTCATATAACCAACAAACGCAGCTAAAAAAATCATAGCCCGGGGCTTCCGTCCCGGGACGGGAAAAAAACAGGGCCAACCATATCGGTCGGCCCTCAAAGCATATAAGAATTAAATAATAAAATAAGCCAATGACTAAATGCCTAAATACTCCTATTTCAATTTTTCCAGTGCGGCTTTCAGTTTTTCAAACATTTCAGGAATTTCCTGTTTCACGCAGGTACCCACGCTGAGGCGGTACCATGGCGAGTTTTTAGCCGCGCCGAAAGCGTAGAACGGCACCAGTGCCAGCTTCGCTTCGTTGAGGATGTAGGAGGTAACGGCAGCCTGATCTTGCAGCACGGTGCCATCAGCAGCGGTTTTGCCTGTCAGGTCCAGTTTTACGGTGAGATAGATGGCAGCCTGCGGAGCGATGGCTTCCACCGGGTGGCCGGCTTTTTTCAGGCTGTCAAAACCTTCATAGATTTTTACCAGTCTCTCTTCGATTTCACCTTTAAAATGCTGGAGGTATTTATCCACATTCTCTTTCTGTACGAGGTAGCGGGCAGCTGCTTTTTGTTCTGCCATGGGGCTCCAGGCGCCAACGTGAGAGAGGATGGCTTTCATTTTGCCGATCACATGGGCAGGACCGAGGGCCCAGCCTACTCTTACGCCGGTGGCGGCAAAAGCCTTACTCATACCGTCGATGAAGATGGTGTATTCTTTCAGTTCAGGACGCAGCTGAACGGGATTGTAGTGATGTGTTTCGCCGAAGGTGAGCACCCAGTACATCTGGTCGAACATGATGTAGAGTGGTTTTTCGTTGGCAACCCTGCTTTTGTTTTCAGCGATCACCAGGTCGCAGATCTCTTCCAGTTGTTGTTTGTGGAAAGCGGTACCGGTAGGGTTCTGTGGAGAACACAGCGCCAGGAGGGTAGCCCCTTTCAGCAGCGGCTTCAGTTCAGCAGCAGTAGGCATAAAATCGTTTTCCGCTTTGGTTTCCAGCACTACGTGCTCCGCTTCCAGGAAGTGGGTGTAGTGGTTGTTGTTCCAGGAAGGGGTAGCATATACGATTTTTTCGCCACGGTCAACGATCGTGCGGAAAGTAGCGTAGATAATGGGGCGGCCACCGCAGGAGATCACGATTTCTTTGGCCGGATCGTAGGTCAGTCCCTCACGCTCTGCTATAAAATCACCCACCGCTTTTCTCAGATCGGCGATACCATCTGCCGGCGGATAGTTGGTCAGGTGTTCCTTATAGGCAGTTATGATTTCCTGTTCAAATTCAACCGGGATAGGGAACACCTTCGGATCAAAATCGCCGATGGTGAAGTTGTAGATCTTCTCGCCCTTGGCCTGTTTCTCCTTGACTTCAGCTGCTAACTTGATGATTTCTGATCCAATCAATGTTTCGGCTAAATGAGACAGTTTCATAACCTGCTATTTTTTATTGGTTTTAGAATATTTTTTCAGCGCGGCAAAAGTAACCGATTTGAAGATAATTTAAAAGAAAGGCAATATTCTTTTTACAATCATCAATAACAACGGCCAATTATTGCCTTTCATCTAATCGAAATGCATCATTCCTGCTTTTTATATAGCATTATATAATTTTTAAATGTGATTTTGTTTCGCCTCAGCCTGTGTAAAACCGCTTATATTTAGTGTATAAGATGTGATGAAATTAAGGGGAATAACAAAACTTTCTATCTTTGTTTACAGTACATTTACACCTTTTATCAGGGGTGCCATGTGAACAGACAGGCAGGAGGGCACAACTCCCCGGCAACTAAGAATGACAAGCAAACTAATATAGACCATGAAATTTATTGTTTCTTCCTCTACTTTATTAAAACAATTACAACAGATCAGCGGTGTTATCAATTCCAACACAGTATTACCCATACTGGAGGATTTCCTGTTCCTGATTGATAAAAATGAGCTGACCGTAGTTGCAACTGATCTTGAAACCGTTATGCGGGTGAAGCTGGAGGTGGAAGCCAAAGAGAACGGACGGATCTGTATCCCGGCTAAAATTTTGATGGATTCCCTGAAAAATCTGCCCGACCAGCCACTGACTTTCCACATCGATCTGAATTCCTACGCCGTAGAAATCACTTCCGACAATGGTAAGTACAAAGTGATGGGAGAAAATCCGGAAAACTTCCCCAAAGAACCGGCTGCTGATGACACGACATCCTTTACGATGCGCTCTACAGCACTGGTAACAGCTATCAACAAAACGCTCTTTGCCGTTAGTAACGACGACCTCCGTCCGGCGATGACCGGCGTGTTCTTTGAACTCGGCACGGAAAGCCTCACTTTTGTTGCGACAGATGCTCACCGCCTGGTGAAATATGTAAGAACAGACGCGAAATGCCCGCAGGCAGACACCTTCATCGTGCCGAAGAAGCCGCTGAACCTGCTGAAATCCGCGCTGCCCGACAACGATTCTGAAATCAGGGTTTCTTATAGCCAGAACCACTTCTTCGTGCAGCACGAAGGCGCCCAGATGATCTGCCGCCTCATTGATGCCCGTTTCCCTGACTATAAAGTGGTCATTCCTAAAGACAACCCTTACCGCCTCACCGTGGTAAAAAGCGATTTCCAGAACGCACTGAAACGTGTAGGCGTATTCGCTAACAAAAGCACCAATCAGGTAGCCCTGAATATTACCGGCAGCGAACTGCAACTGTCTGCACAGGACGTTGACTTCTCCTTTGAAGGTAACGAGCGTATGAGCTGTCAGTATACCGGCGACGATATGCAGATCGCTTTCAACGCCAAGTTCCTCATCGAAATGCTGAATGCCGCTGAAGGGGATGAAGTGACCATCGAACTGGCCACCGCTACCAAAGCCGGCATCCTGAAACCTTCCGAAAAAGAGGAAAATGAAGACCTGCTCATGCTGGTAATGCCACTCATGCTGAACAACTAATACCCGTTTTCAGCCTGCTAAAGTGAACGGCTACACTAAAAGCCATATGCTTATAGCTAAAAGTTTATATATAAAGCAATCTCTACCAAAGAGGTTGCTTTTTTCTTTGCCTGTGGCGGAAAAGAGCGCTTATTTATTGCCCAAAAAGTCGTAATTTTTAACCGGGGTAAACAGGAAAAAATAGCTTATAGGAAAATAGAAACAGTTACCGATTTACTTTATTACGCCCCACCTATCCACCCGTTTGACATTGTTGGCCTGGCCGGAAAACCTTGATATTTCAGAAAGCAGAGAACACACATTCCCGGATATATCTTTTACCAGTTATGGTAACGTTTTTTGAAAATATTCCGTCTTATTACCGTACTGCCATTTTGGTAGGCGGACTGCTGTTGTTATGGATCATCGAGGGTTTCTTTCCCCGTTTTATCTTCCGTGGCAGCAAATACCGACATGCCGGTACCAACCTGTTTTTCACCCTCACCACTGTGATCGTGAACACGGGTTTTGCGTTCCTGATCGTAAAGGCTTCCCAATGGACCAGCCATGCCCGTTTCGGGCTCCTATACTGGCTGCAACTACCGCTATGGCTGCATGCACTGCTGGCCATCCTGATGCTGGACCTGATAGGCGCTTACCTCATTCACCTGGTGCAACATAAAATCGGGTGGATGTGGCAGTTCCATAAAATACATCATATCGATACACAAATAGACGCCACTACGGCGTTACGTCATCACCCGGTGGAAAGCCTCTTCCGCGTGGGTGCGCTTTTACTGGCCATCCTTACTATGGGCATACCCATCTGGATGGTGATGTTTTATCAATCACTTTCTGCGTTTATGTCACAATTTAACCACGCCAACATCAGACTGCCTAAACGGCTCGATAATGTCCTCAGCTGGATCATCGTTTCCCCTGATATGCATAAAGTACACCACAGCCACCACCAGCCGGAAACGGATTCCAATTATGCCAACATCTTCTCGATCTGGGACCGCATTTTCGGCACTTTTATTTTTATTCCGGACACCACCTCCATCCGGTACGGACTGGACGAATACCGGGATAACCGCTATCAGGAAGTAGGGCCGCTATTGAAAGTGCCCTGGGAACAAACTACTGTAGCTAAAAATGATAAGATAAGTGGAGTGAGCAGTAACCTGTAGCGCGTATTGATTTACCTGTTTATTAAATCCGTAATATATGCAACACTCAACAACACTCACAAAAACGGCCTGCATCGCAGCATTGGTCATCGGCGTTCTTTCAGCAGCATTTGCTTTTGCTACCAAAACGCCCACCTATGCCGTAGCATCCGGCGCCGCCGCAGGTGTGATCGGCCTCGTATCCCTTTATATCGGCAGGAAAAATATTGATGATATGCAGCTCGCAGCTGCCGGCATCTTTATGGCTGTAGTAGCCTGCCTGGTAGGACTCTGGCAACTGTACAACTAAAGACATGGTCAGTGGCTCCGACGATACCGGTCTGTATACCCTTCCGCTGCCTTCAACGGAAACAGTACCAGCGATGTGTCGGACAACTCCCTGATAATGGTGGTATCAACAACGGCAGCCGTATCTTTTACGCCTTCCGAATGGCTCCATAAAAACAACGTGTCATTGTTCAAGGCCCATTTTTCATATACCAGCGTATACATGTTGATAGATTTTGCAGTACCGTTCCTGCGCAGCTGAAACCCCTGCATCTCCTTATCCAGTCCCGCTACGGGCTGTATCCATTTCCCTATGAGCTTAGCTGTGTCTACCCGCAGCGTATCAGTTACAGCAGCGATGCTGTCGGTAACGCCGGCATTGCTGCTGTCTGTAACCACTATCAGACTGCTGTCGTGCGCCGCCTCTTCCGGCACAGTTGCTTTCTTTGACTTACACGCTACCAATAACAATAATAATGGCAATAGTGACGGTAACTGTTTTATTAACATGAAACTAAATTACGAATTACCGGTATATGCGGAAGATATTTTTTGCCACAGCACAATCAGGCTATACCATTTAGGGATTTTTTGATTTACGATTTTTTGATTTTATAGGCTGATAAAAGCGAAGAATAATAATTATTTGGGCCTCTGCTTTGGACCGCCCGGATATCTGTTATCTATTCTTTATAATCTTGTTATAACGTATATACGTTTCCGTTATAATAAAAAAAACGGCAGTTATCCTGTCGGGAAATCTGACAGCGAACTGAAATTTCCCATCCGTAAAAATATCATGATACAATTATTATTTTTTTCCTACTTTTACCCCTCACTTTAGGGGTGTTTATCCCGTACCCGGGATAAGCTGAGATGATACCCTCAGTACCTGAAGCAGCTCATACTGCCGTAGGGAAAAGTAACTGAACTTTCTCATCTTCCACATCCTTAAAGTTTATTGTTTCACTTAAATTCCAACACGCATGGAAGTGCTTGTAAACAATAAACTTTATGCGGTGCAGCAAGGAATAACTATTGCTGCGCTCCTACAGTTTATTCAACTCTCCGCCCAAAAAGGTATTGCTATTGCGGTCAACGACCAGGTAGTTCCCCGGAACGCCTGGAATGACCAGCCATTGCAGCCATCAGACAGTATTACGATCATCCGCGCCACACAGGGCGGATAGTTCGTTCATACTACCTTAATTCGTTTAGCCATTTACGTTATACATCATAACGAAACGGTATTCCCATGTCCACAAAATCCTCTCTCATGCAAAAACAACCAGTGGCCATCAGCCGCACGCCCTTTCCCGCCTCAGAAAAAATATATGTCAGCGGGACTATCCACCCTGTAAAAGTCGCCATGCGAAAAATAACGCTGACGGACACACGTATGCACGGCCGCAAAGGCGACGCTGTTCCCAACGAACCGGTAGTGGTATATGATACCAGCGGCCCTTACACCGATCCTTCCATCGATATAGACGTGACCCGTGGCCTGCCCAGACTGCGCGAATCCTGGATAGTCGGCAGGGGAGACGTGGAACAGCTCCCACAATATACCAGTCCCTACGTACGGCAGCTACAACAGAAAGGCGATAATATGCCCGGTATGAGCATCACTGCCCAACCACTGCGCGCGCTGCCCGGCCAAAATGTGACCCAGTTGTACTACGCACAACAAGGCATCATCACGCCGGAGATGGAGTACATCGCCATCCGCGAAAATCAATATGCGGAGAAATACTATCAGGAAAACAGCCCCCTCTGGCATCAGCACCCCGGCAACAGCATGGGCGCCAATATGCCTAAAAAGCATATCACACCGGAATTTGTACGGCAGGAAATTGCCGCCGGAAGAGCCATCATCCCGGCCAACATCAATCACCCGGAAAGTGAGCCCATGATCATCGGCCGCAACTTCCTCGTGAAAATCAACGCCAACATCGGCAACTCCGCGGTCACCTCCAGCATCGAGGAAGAAGTGGAAAAAGCGGTATGGTCCTGCCGCTGGGGCGCAGACACCATCATGGACCTCAGCACCGGTAAAAACATCCACGAAACAAGAGAATGGATTATCCGTAACTCGCCCGTGCCCATTGGGACTGTCCCCATCTACCAGGCACTCGAAAAAGTAAATGGCAAAGCGGAAGACCTTACCTGGGAAATCTTCCGGGACACGCTGATAGAACAGGCAGAACAAGGGGTGGACTACTTCACGATCCACGCCGGCGTACTGCTCCGCTATATACCGCTCACGGCTAAACGAACAACCGGTATCGTATCCCGCGGCGGCTCCATCATGGCCAAATGGTGCCTCGCGCATCACAAGGAAAACTTCCTCTACACGCACTTCGAAGATATCTGCGAGATTATGAAGGCATACGACGTTTCCTTCTCTCTCGGCGACGGTCTTCGTCCCGGCAGCATCGCTGACGCCAACGACGCGGCACAGTTTGCAGAACTGGAAACACTGGGTGAGCTCACTAAAATTGCCTGGAAACATCATATACAGGTGATGATTGAAGGCCCCGGACATGTGCCCATGCACCTGATCAAAGAAAACATGGACAAACAGCTGGAACACTGCCATGAAGCGCCGTTCTACACGCTCGGCCCCCTCACCACCGACATCGCTCCCGGCTATGATCACATCACCTCCGGTATCGGCGCGGCCATGATCGGCTGGTTCGGCACCGCCATGCTGTGTTATGTTACCCCGAAAGAACACCTCGGGCTGCCTAACAAAGAAGATGTGCGGCAAGGCGTGATCACGTATAAAATAGCCGCCCACGCCGCCGACCTCGCCAAAGGCCATCCCGGCGCACAACATCGCGACAATGCCCTCAGCAAGGCCCGCTTCGAATTCCGCTGGGAAGACCAGTTCAACCTCTCCCTGGACCCGGAAACAGCCCGCTCTTTCCATGACGAAACGTTGCCGGCAGAAGGAGCCAAAATCGCCCACTTCTGCTCTATGTGCGGCCCCAACTTCTGCTCCATGAAAATCACGCAGGAGGTACGGGATTTCGCCACCAGAGAAGGGCTGGACGATGCGGCGGCCCTCGAAACAGGCATGCAGGAAAAGGCCCGGTCATTCGCAGAACAGGGTGGCGAAATCTATCAATAAAAACAGCTACCGATGATTTGGGTCATCACCTCACCCGAACGCATACACGAAGAAGAGCAGATCGTCGCCGATCTGCTACAGGCAGGGGCCAGCCACCTGCTGCTGCGCAAACCCTCCTGGCAAACAGCCGACTATCTGTCCTTTCTGGAGAAAATAGCGCCGGAATGGCACCCGCGTATCATCGTTCGGGACCATGCCGGAGTAAGCAGCCGGTTTGCGGTGGGAGGCCTGCATCTCAGCGAAAAAAAACGCTGCAGTACCGATACCCGCACGTTGCAACGTTTTCCGCTTTGCAGCACCGGTATACATGATACTGCTGCCATCGCCACGATGCCGTCAACGTTTAACGTGTTGCTACTCAGCCCTGTGTTCAACAGCATCTCCAAAACCGGCTATCACGGCCGTTTTGCGCAGCCGTTGCCCAACAAGCAGGGGAAACGCATACTGGCACTGGGTGGTGTAGATGCCTCCAACATTCATCAGCTGAAAGCCTGGCATTTCGATGGCGCCGCCTTGTTAGGCGCCATCTGGCAACAGCCCGAAAAAGCAGTCACACTTTATCAGCGCATACAACAACGATGGAACAGCAACGACCAGTCGTCATGAGCCTCGCAGGCCTTGACCCCAGCGGGGGAGCAGGCCTGCTGGCAGATATCAAAACTTTTGAGCAACACCGCGTATACGGCCTCGGCATATGCACGGCGCTAACCATACAAACCGCCAGCGACTTCATTTCGGTGGACTGGCTGTCGCTACCGCGCATCCTTGCACAGGCGAGGCCTTTGCTGGCCACCGAAACGATCACCTACTGTAAAATCGGCATCATGGCAGATGTGCAATCCCTCCTGGAACTGGTACGCACCATTAAATTTCTGTCACCCGGTATCCGCATCATCGTGGACCCGGTGCTGAAAGCCTCCGCGGGACATGCCTTTCACAGTAGTATCCCGCGGCAGGTATGGCAGAAGTTGCTGCCCGAGCTGTATCTGATCACGCCCAACTATCACGAAGCCATGCTGTTGACAGGCCTCGATGATGGCGATGCGGCGGCGAAGCACCTCTCCGCCTATTGCGCCGTATTGCTCAAAGGAGGCCATCATCACGTCCGTCCCGGCGAGGATACCCTGTACAACGGCAGCGAAGAACACCGGTTCCCTGCCGGAAAACAACAGGTGTATCCCAAACACGGATCAGGCTGCGTGCTGTCTGCCGCCATCACGGCCAATCTTGCGCTGGGCCATTCGTTGCCTGATGCTTGTGCTAACGCCAAAGCCTATACGGAAAATTTATTATCCAGTCATCCTTCACTAACCGGATATCATTACACATGATCAACAAACTGCATTATATCTCTCAGCAAACAGACCAGCGCAGCCACCTCGACAACATCCGGGCGGCCTGTGACGCCGGCTGTCAACTGGTACAACTACGCATTAAAAATGAAACGCACGAAAATGTGCTGCCGGTAGCTTCAGCCGCCAAAGCCATCTGCGACCGGTACAACGCGTCGCTGATCATCAACGACTACCCTCATATAGCCGTAGCTGTTAACGCAGCGGGCGTACACGTAGGCCTGCAGGACATGACCGTGGCCGCTGCCAGGGCCATCGTAGGCCCGGACAAAATAGTGGGCGGTACCGCCAATACGCTTTCCGACATACTCACGCACGTGAAAAACGGCGCCAGCTATGTGGGTTTGGGGCCTTTCCGTTTCACCACCACCAAACAAAACCTGAGCCCTATCCTCGGCATCGAAGGTTATCAGGCTATTATGACCGCGCTGCGTGAACAACAGGTCACCACACCGGTAGTAGCCATTGGCGGCATTGTGGCAACAGACATCCCCGCCATTATAGAGACAGGCATTCATGGAATAGCCGTGAGCGGGCTTATTACACAGGCAGCCGGACAGCGGTCGCTGGTACAACATATTTATGAACTTTTAAACAAGCAGTGATGACACAACCACTAACCATCGCAGGCAGGACATTTACCTCCCGTCTGTTTACCGGTACCGGCAAATTTGCCTCCGCTCCGTTGATGGAAGAAGCCCTGCTGGCCTCCGGGAGTGAGCTGGTGACCGTTGCCCTGAAGCGGGTAGACCTGCAACAGCAGGCAGATGACCTGTTGCGGCATCTTCATCATCCACATATACAGCTGCTGCCCAACACCTCTGGCGTACGCACCGCCAAAGAGGCCGTTTACGCCGCCCAGCTCGCGCGCGAGGCGCTCGAAACCAACTGGATAAAACTGGAAATACATCCGGATCCCCGCTATCTGATGCCCGATCCGGTAGAAACCCTGCTGGCCGCCACAGAGCTGGTAAAGCTGGGCTTCGTGGTACTTCCCTATATACATGCAGACCCGGTGCTGTGTAAAAGGCTCGAAGACGTGGGCACCGCGGCCGTTATGCCGCTTGGCTCTCCCATTGGCAGCAACAAGGGGCTTCGTACCGCCGATTTCCTCGAAATCATCATCGCACAAAGTAATGTGCCCGTAGTGGTAGACGCAGGCATCGGCACTCCTTCTCATGCCGCCATGGCCATGGAGATGGGGGCTGACGCCGTTCTCGTGAACACTGCGCTGGCAGTCGCCAAAGACCCGGTAAAAATGGCCGCAGCCTTCAAAGCAGGCGTAGAAGCCGGTCGCATGGCCTATGAAGCCGGACTGGCGCCTACCAGCACCCACGCTATCGCCTCCAGCCCGCTGGTGGCTTTTCTCGATGAAGCTTAATCAAAACAGCGATCATGTTTAAAGACATTTTTGAGCAATATCAGTGGGAGGAAGTAAAAGCAGGCATCTATGCTAAAACAGCAGCAGATGTGGAACAGGCCCTGCATAACCAGCGCCGTACCCTCGATGATTTTGCCGCCCTCATTTCACCCGCGGCAGCCGCTTATCTGCAGCCGATGGCGGAAATGAGCCATCAACGCACATTGCAACGCTTCGGTAATACCATGCAGTTATACATTCCGATGTATCTCTCCAATGAATGCCAGAACATCTGCACCTACTGCGGGTTTAGCCTGGACAACAAAATCAGGCGCAAAACCCTCAGCGCAGCAGAGATATTACAGGAAACAGCCGTGATCAAAGCCATGGGATACGACCACGTGCTGCTCGTCACCGGAGAAGCCCATCAGCTGGTAGGCCTGGACTACTTCCAAAAAACGTTGCAGCTGTTAAGGCCGCATTTCTCCCACATCTCCATGGAAGTGCAACCGATGGACGAGGCAGATTACGCCGCCCTGATACCGCTGGGGCTACATGCCGTACTGGTATATCAGGAAACCTACCATCAGGAAGATTACAAAAAACATCATCCTAAAGGACGCAAATCATCGTTTCAATACCGGCTGGAAACGCCCGACAGGCTGGGCCGCGCGGGCATTCACAAAATGGGGCTGGGGGTGTTAATTGGCCTTGAAGACTGGCGCACGGACAGTTTTTTTACCGCCCTTCATCTTCAGTATCTTGAAAAAAAATACTGGCAAACGCGGTACAGTATCTCCTTCCCACGTTTGCGCCCTTTCTCCGGCGGACTGGAACCCAAGGTGGAAATGAATGACCGCGAGCTGGTACAACTCATCTGCGCTTACCGCCTCTTTAATCAGGAAGTGGAACTCAGTATTTCCACACGGGAGCGGGAATCGTTCAGAGATCATATTATCCGGCTTGGCATTACCAGCATGAGTGCCGGATCACGGACCAATCCGGGCGGGTACGCCGCTGATCAGCATTCGCTCGAGCAATTTGAAATATCTGATGAACGAAGCGCCGGCGCTATCGCGGCCATGCTGAAAAAAAGTGGTTATGAACCGGTGTGGAAAGACTGGGACCAGGTATTGGGCTAACATAAAAGAAGGTGGCACTGGTGGCCACCTTTGTTGTTTTTCATAGCTGGTTAAAAGCAATATTACAAGGGGTAATAACTTCTCTCAATCCCTTTAAAGATAAGATGAGCGCAGGTATAAAAATGCAGTGGATTAAGAATGAACAAAATGAACAGATTTTGCGAATGGTGAACAAAATCATCGGTTTTTGATCGGTTAACCCATACTACCGTTCTGAAAACATCGTTCCCTGATGGGCATAAAAAAAGGCTGCTTCTTTGGTGAAGCAGCCTTGTACCGAAAAATCCCGTAGTTGCCATATTACTTATAAAAATAAGTATGATTGGAATACCGCTATCCAAAAATAAAGTGCTATTCCTGAACAACCGTATTTAGCTTCAGTTTGAACAAAATGAACAGTTATCATTTTGCTGCACGGAAAAATCTTTTTGCAGCTTTAATATACAATCCGTTGCACATCTCTGTATGTCTTGATGATATCGTGATCATTTCGCAATGCTTTCTGTTGGTCCGCTATCAATTCCCGAAGGCGGTACGACATAGGTGCGTCAGACCGGAGGGCAGCGCTATAGGCGCGTTGCGCCGCATCTTCCCCATATTCACAAAAAGAAAGAATAGCGTGCCGGTCATGTCCGGTAAAAGCCGTCTTGATCTCCATCCACGTACGGTATAACTTTCCGGCAGCTGTGGTACCGAAGTTCCGCTGCTCGCCCAGCGCCACCAACTCATCGTACAGCTGGGAAGCATATCGGCGGCTGTCATCGATCATACGCTGAAAAAGCGCCTTCAGATCCACATCGTCGGTAGCATCTATCGACTGCTGGTATCCTTCCATTCTGTCGTTGTTGATCTTGACGAGGTCGCTGATTACTTCGGCAATTATTTCTTGTTGTTGCATAATCCGGTAAATTTTTAGGATTTAAAAGATAGTACTATCTATAGCAGCCCAAAAATGCGACCATTTTGCACGGCCTTTATTACCAGATACTTCAACGATCAGGCTTTCCTTCATCCGTCCTTTTTCTTCTCGTATGGGGGAATCGATTCCACACCTTTGCAGGACCTGTTCTTACTGCTATATATTGTATATAAAGGCTTTATCAGCGTTGGCACATATTTTTTAGCAGAATAGATGAACCAAATCCTTAAAACATGAGTAACCTGTTGTATCTAATCGCCGTAATACTTATCATCGGGTGGGTTCTTGGGTTCTTTGTATACTCTGCCGGAGCCCTGATCCACGCCTTACTGATACTGGCTATTATAGCCATCCTAATTAACATCATCAGAGGGAGAGCAGTATAAATAATTACGAATTAGGAATTACGAATTACGAATGAAGGGTCTGCATATGGGAAGGTTACTAAATTAACCTTTTAAAAGAAGGTCCTCAATTCGTGATTCGTAATCCGTAATTCGTAATTTGCCGTCATGAAAGTATCCCGGTTTTTGCTGGCCATCGTTGCAGTGGCTTTTGGCGCCAGTTGCGCCAGCACCCGTCCTGCAACCCATTCCGTTACCACTACCTTCGGCAAGCTCCGTTTCATCGGAGAGCAGACCATCCCGCATAACATGCCTTTTATGGGCACTGTTACCGGCGGGCTCTCAGGCATAGATTACGATGCCTCACGGCAACAGTATTATATGATTTGCGATGACCGCTCCGAGCTGGCGCCAGCCCGCTTCTATACCGCCAGACTGTATTTCTCCGCTCAGTCGTTTGACAGCGTTCGCTTTACAGGAATGACTACGCTGCTGCAACAGAACGGCACTCCTTACCCCGGTGCGAAAGTAAATCCCGCCCTTACCCCCGATCCTGAAGCGTTGCGTTACAATGCCAAAAAAGGTTGCCTTGTCTGGAGCAGCGAAGGGGAGCGGATTGTCAACACCAAAGACACCATCCTCACCAATCCCGGTGTATATGAAATATCCATCGACGGCCATTATCTCGACTCTTTTGCGCTTCCAACGCAGTTCCGCATGCAGGCTACCGAAAATGGTCCCAGGCGCAACGGCGCCTTTGAGGGCCTTGGTTTTACGCCAGCCTATCGCCACACGATCGTCAGCCTGGAAGAACCACGTTATGAAGATGGTCCCCGCGCTGACGTAGGAGATACCACCGCGCTTACAAGGCTCATTAAATATGACAATACCACCCGTCAGCCTGTGGCGCAATATGCCTACCGGCTGGAGCCTGTAGCCTTTCCGGCGACTCCCGCCAACGCTTTTAAAGTAAATGGCATCTCTGATATCCTGGTATTATCCGATCATCAGTTGTTGTCCATTGAACGCTCTTTCTCGTCCGGCGTAAAAGACTGTACTATCAAAGTATTTCTGGTGGACCTCCAGGGCGCTACAGACATCAGTAACATCAATTCCCTGAAAACAGCCACCGGTGTGAAGACCGTTACTAAATCTTTACTTTTTGATTTCGTTTCCCTGGGGAAATATATTGATAACATTGAAGGAGTAACTTTCGGGCCCGTATTACCCAATGGCCATAAAAGCCTGGTATTTGTAGCGGACAACAACTTCTCCGCGGCAGAAGAAAGCCAGTTTTTTGTCTTTGAGTTGATTCCCTGACCTACAGGCATTAACTAAATGCCGGGCCTGGTTGTTATACGGAAAAACCATTCATCGTTATGAAATACCTCCTGTTACTACCAGCAATGGCCCTTTTTGCCTGTCAGCATTCCCGTTCCGGCCAGCAGGCCGGTCATGCCGACAGCACCGCTGTTGCCCCTGCCTGGATTACCTATACCGGCACATTGCCCTGTGCGGACTGCAGCGGCATTCTCACTACCCTCAGCCTCGAAGAAAACGGGCCTGACGGAGAGCTGGTCTTCAAACTAAAGGAGACCTATCAGGGGGTGGCCGGAAAAGACCAGACTTTTAACAGTGAAGGCAACTATAAAGTGCTGCATGGCGACGCAGAAGACAAAGACGCCGAAATTGTACAACTCAATCCGGACAAAGACCAGAATCTTCAACGCTTTTACCGGAGGGCGGGAGACGTGCTTCGTCCACTCGACAAAGACAGGCAGGCTATCCCGGCCTCTATGACCTACAGCCTCAAACGCGTCAGCGAATAACGGATATATCAAAAAAGTCGCTTAAATTTAGTCCGGACCAGTGACTTTATCATTCCAAAATTTATGACGCGTATCTTAGGCTGCCTGATGGCTTTGTTGATGTTGCAGGTGCATGTGTTTGGGAAATCTCCACAGGACAGCTTGCTGAAGGAGTTAAACAAGAGCATTGACAATGCAGCTGCGTACGACGCCCTGAAAATAAAAGGCATCGACAGTATCAGACGTACCCTTGCCAATACCAGCGCCGATCCGGGCGCCCGCTACCATACCTATCAACTGTTGTACGAACAGTACAAGGTTTTCAACTTTGATTCCGCTTTTGTATATGCCCGGCTGATGGAGAAGCTGGCCGGCGAAATGCAGGACCCGCTACGCCTCACTTATGCCCGCACCCGAATTGGCTTCATCCTGTTATCTTCCGGCATGTTCACCGAAACATCCGCTTTCCTTAACAGCCTCGATGTCACCGGCATGCCCGACAGTATCCGTTCCCAATATTATCTGATGAAAAGCCGGTTCTATTACGATCTGGCCGATTATAACCAGGACCGGTATTATTCACCATCCTATATTCATCAGGGTAGTATATATATGGACTCCGCCCTTCACCTGCTGCCGCCCTCATCTTTCGAGTATCAGTACAACAAAGGGCTGCAATATTATAAGATGGGCAACCTCAACGCTGCCCGTGCCAGTTACCCTGACCTGGACCAGCCGGGGCTCAACTACCGGCAGCTGGCCGTTGCCGCCTGCACGCTGGGATATATATACCTGCATGCCCACAAGACAGATACCGCCATTGAACTGATGTACCGCTCCGCCATCGCGGACATTAAATCTTCCACCAAGGAAACCATGGCCATGTATACCCTGGCCACCCTGCTTTTTGAAAAAGGCGATATTAAAAATGCCTCTCACTTTATTGAAAAGGCCATCGCAGAAGCAGTATTTTATGGCGCCAGGCAACGTAAAGTGCAGGTTAGCAGTATTTTGCCCATCATTGAGCAGGAACGAATCAATACCGCCGAAGAAAGAACCAGATCATTGCTCGTTTACGCCTCCATTGTAACACTGTTGCTGGTGGCAGTAGTGATACTTGCCATTACGGTCACAAGGCAGGTACGTAAACTGAAAGTAGCACAGGAAATCATCACCGCTGCCCATCTCAAACAACAGGAGATCAACAATCAATTACTGGAAGCCAATAAGATAAAAGAAGAATACGTTGGCTACTGTTTTAATATTTATGCTTCCTATATCAGTAAGATCGAAAAACTAAAACAGACCCTTGAGCAAAAATTAACCGAAAACAAACCAAGTGAGGTAAAATATCTTGTAAATAATATCAACATACGGCAGGAAAGGGAAGACCTATTCACTACTTTTGACCGGGTATTTCTGAAGATATTCCCTCATTTTGTGGCAGAATTTAATAACCTGTTTGAACCAGTCAACCAGGTAGTCCTTCGGGAAAATGAATTATTAAATACCGACATCCGGATTTTTGCCCTCATTCGTATAGGCATCACTGATAATGAAAAAATTGCCCGGATATTGGAATATTCCGTCAACACCATTTATGCTTATAAAACCAAAATCAAAAAACGCTCTTTGGTGCCCAACGAAGAATTTGAAGACCGGATCATGGCCATTAAAGCCCTCTGAAAAGGGGGTAAAACGGGTGAATACCATCGATATATGTAAAAAATATATTTGTTTGTAATTTCCTGTTTTTCAAAAAGATACGACCGCAACCTGTTCAAAATAGCCTTTTATTTTCTATATTTACCCTGTATAAGTTGTTCACCTGAACATTGCTTTCTTACTTTGACAAAAAAGGAAGCGTAAACCAATAATCTGAATTTAAAAAGCCAATAAACCAAGGCATCATTGCCGCCCACGTAAACCAGTTAATTTATAAATCCACGTTGTTCCGCATGTTGAGCCAGCCTCCACATTCAGCAACCAATTTGAATCTAAGTTTTTAAATCCACGGTAAACAGAACAGTTCATTCACTGCTCAAAAATCCACATTATGATGAAAACACGACTTTTCAGGCATCTTTTCCTGTGCACATGCTTCATGTTGTTACAGGGTCTGCTCATGGCCCAGAACAGGACCGTGACAGGTAAAGTTACAGATGACAAAGGCTCCCCTATTCCAGGTGCTTCCGTGCAAATCAAAGGCACTAAAAACGGAACCACCACTGATCCTGAAGGCAACTTTAAAGTATCCGTTGGCCCCAGCGCCAACACCCTGATCATTTCCTTTATCGGACAAACCGCACAGGAAGTCAGCATCGCCAACAAAACGCATGTAGATGTAAAACTGGTAGCCGAAAACACCACACTGACCGACGTAGTGGTCGTTGGTTACGGCACCACCCGCAAAAAAGATATTACCGGCGCCATCTCCCAGGTAAAAGCCGCGGACTTTAACCGTGGTATCACCAGTGCCCCTGATCAGCTGATCCAGGGCAAGGTATCTGGTCTGATGGTACTCAATAACAGCGGCGCTCCCGGTGCTTCCGCTACCGTACGTATCAGGGGCGTGTCCTCTGTAAGGTCCGGCAACCAGCCCCTCTATGTGATAGACGGGGTACCGCTCGACGGACGCGTAGCACGGCCCGCTATCAATGTAAGCGGTCTTGGCCAGACACCGGATGCCAACCCGCTCAACTTCATCAATTCCAGCGACATCGCTTCCATGGACGTACTGAAAGACGCCTCCGCCACCGCCATCTATGGTTCCCGTGGCGCCAACGGCGTTATCATCATCAGCACCAAAAAAGGTACGCCCGGGCCCGCCCGCCTCGATGTGGCCTATTCCGTTGGCGCCAGCAGCATCATGAAACAGCTGGACGTACTGGATGCCGATGAATACCGCTCAGCCCTTAAAACCTATAACCTGTCCGGCGGCGATTACGGCAGCAGCTCCAACGGGATGAAATCCATCCTCCGTACCGGCATCACCCATAATATCAATGTGGCGATGAGCGGCGGCAACGAAACCAGCCGTTACCGCGCTTCCTTCGGTGTACAGGACCAGGAAGGTATCATCAAAAAATCGGGGCTGAAAAAATATACCGCTACCCTCAACGGTCAGAATAAATTCCTCGACAGCAAAAAACTGGGTATCGACTATAATATCATGGCCGCTCAGACGACCGAACAACTGGCTCCCATCACCAACGATGCCGGTTTCACCGGTAGCCTCATCAGCATGGCCCTCCAGTGGAACCCGACCATGCCTATCCGCAATACCGACGGATCATTTAACATCCTCGGTGAGGGTAGCGCCGTGAATCCGGAAGCCATGTCAGCAGCATATGATGACAAGGTAAACATCAGCTATATCCTCGCCAGCGTTTCTCCTTATTATAAATTCAACGACAACTGGGAATACCGTGCACTTTATAGCGTTAACCATCAGGTAGGCAAAAGGGAAACACAGGTAGCTTCTTTTATCAACATTCCCGGCATCATGAAACAAGGGCTGGCCTACTATGGCAATGCCGAGCTGACCACCCAATTGCTGACCAACACCCTGAGCTTCAATAAACAATTTAACCCGGCCTTCAACCTGAACGCCGTAGTGGGCCATGAATACCAGAAATTCGACTATTCCGGTATGGGCCTTGGCGCCACCGGGTTCCCGACTTATGCCGTAAAATATACCGACATTCTCCAGGCGCCCTCACAAGCCAATACCAATATCAGCTCCTTCCGGAATCCCAGCTCTGAGCTGCAGTCATTCTTCGGAAGGGCCACCTTCAATCTGTATGATAAGTACATCCTCACCGGTACCCTGAGAGCCGACGGCTCCAGTAAATTTGGTTCCAACAACAAATACGGCTACTTCCCGTCTTTTGCCGCCAAATGGAACATCACCGGCGAAGATTTCCTCAAAGGCAATAAAACCATCAACAATCTGGCACTGAGAGTAGGTTATGGTGCTACCGGCAACCAGGAATTCCCTGCCGGCGCCGCCCAGGAACAATACGGTCTGGGTGCCTCCGGCTCCGCCGCCCTCACCAACGTGGCCAATCCGAACCTGAAGTGGGAGAGCTCCAAACAGTTCAACGCGGGCGTGGACTTCAGCCTCGTTGATAATCTCATCTATGGTAGCGTGGACTACTTCTATAAAAACACCAGCAACCTGCTGTTCAGCTTCCCTGCCATCCAGCCGGCGCCGGCCTCCACTTACTGGATCAACCTGCCCGGTAATGTGATCAACAACGGGGTGGAAGTATCCCTCAAAGGAGACATCATCCGGAAGAAAGACCTGAGATGGACATTAGGCGTAAACGGTACTTTCCTGCATAACGAACTGAAAAACTACGACGGACCTCCTGTACTCACCGGCGCTATCAGCGGCCAGGGTGTTTCCGGCGCTACTGCTCAAAGGCTGGCCAATGGCTATCCGTTGAACACCTTCTACGTACGTAAGTTCGAAGGCTTCGATGATAAAGGCCAGGCTATCTATGCCGACAATGGCAATACCCTGTATTACCTCACCAATCCTAACCCGAAAACACTGCTCGGTATCAACACCGAAGTGGTATACAAAAAATGGGTACTGGCAGCCAGCGGCCACGGCGCCTTCGGCCACGAGGTATACAATAATACCGCTAATACCGTACTGCCCATCGGTAACCTTGGCTCCCGCAATATCGCCAAATCAATACTGGGCAATGGTGAAGCACTCTCCAATCCTATCACCGTGTCTTCCCGCTACCTCGAAAAAGGCAACTTCTTCAAGCTGGACAACGTGACACTCACCTATAACGTTGGTAATGTAGGCCGTGTCCTGAAAAATGCAGCGGTATATGCTACCGGCCAAAACCTCTTCGTGATCACCAAATACAGCGGCTTTGATCCTGAAGTGAATACCGACAAAAACGTGAATGGGGTGACCTCCTTCGGCATTGAATACGGTCCGTATCCTACCGCCAGAACGGTCATGCTCGGCATCCTGTTTTCCTTGTAAACCATTCACCTAAAAACTGCTATCATGACTAAACATATTTTCCGATCCGCTATCGTAATCGCTTCCATCGTAGGTTTTCAGGCCTGCGGACTCAATGAGCAGCTCGGCTCCACTATTACCCGGAAAGATGCCGACTCTGTGATCAAAGTACCGGCCCTGTTAAAAGGCGCCTATGACAACATGCAGCTGCCTTATCAGGAATTCGATAACAGCTGGGGCCTCTCCCAGATGACAACAGACGAAACCGTAGGTCCTACCCGCGGCGGTGACTGGGACGACAACGGCGTATGGCGCTCCCTGCACGAACATACCTGGAATGCAGACCATGCCCATATACAACGTGCCTTTACCAATCTGCTGACCCTCCAGTTCAGCGCCAGCAACGTTCTCAATTTCAAACCCGACAAAAACCAGGCTGCACAGGCCCGCTACCTGCGTGCCTTCTCCATGTTCACCGTACTGGACCTCTGGGGACAGGTACCTTTCCGGAACCCTACAGACACCCTGCTGAACGCACCTAAAGTGCTCAAAGCACAGGAAGCGCTGGACTATATTATCTCCGAGCTGAATGCCATCATTCCGGATCTCGGCGCACGTCCGGCAACTGCTGCCTACGTAGCCAATCAGGACGCCGCCCGCGCTTTGCTGATGAAATGTTACCTCAACAAAGGCGCATTTCTCAACCGGGCAGCGCCCACCTTCGATGCCGCTGACATGCAACAGGTCATTACCCTCGCAGATCAGATCAAAGCTACCGGCGCTTACAAACTGGCCACCGACTACTTCGATAACTTTGCCCGTGACAACGATCTGAAATCTACCGAGAACATTTTCACACAGCAAAACGGTCCCGGATATAGCACCGTACGCAATGGCAACGCCACTTTCGCCCGCTGGAAATTCACCGTTCACTACAACATGACGCCCAGCGGCTGGAACGGCTTCACCACGCTCTCTGACTTTTATGACAAGTTCGAAGCAACCGACAGAAGGAGAGGTGGCGCCTACACCGGCCTCACCGATACCAGCGGTATGCTCGTTGGTTTCCTTATCGGTCAGCAGTACGATGTAAACCACAACCCGCTGAAAGACCGTAAAGGCAACCCGCTGGCCTTCACCCGTGATGTGCAGCTCAAAGAATCCGGTACCAATCTGGAAGTAACCGGCATCCGTGTCATCAAATATGTACCGGACTTTTACACCTCCCAGAATTCCAAAGACAACAACGAAGCCAGCAACGACTACGTTTTCTTCCGTTATGCAGACGTGCTGCTCATGAAAGCAGAAGCACAGCTCCGCACCGGTAACACCGCCGGGGCACTGGCACTGGTGAACGAACTACGGCTTGCCCGCGGAGCTACCGCACTGGGTGCACTGGACGTAAACTCCCTGCTGGACGAAAGAGGACGTGAACTCTACTGGGAAGGCTGGAGAAGACAGGACCTGATCCGCTTTGGCAAATACCTGCAGCCATGGCAACTGAAACCTGCTGATAACCCAAGGAACCTGCTGTTCCCCATTCCTACCAGCGACCTTGCCGTCAACAAAAACCTGGTACAAAATCCGGGTTACTAAACCATATTTTCCATTGCCGGGGATGGCGCCATCAATGGTGCTGTTCCCGGTAAATCCTCCGGCTCTTTTTACCTGTTACCCGCTGCTACGCCCGGTCTCACCAGGCGTCCGGGGGAGGATTGTGTCATCAAATCATCCGTATCATGAACAAAATTCCACTGCCGGCCTTTTCGCTATTGCTATTACTGCTGATACAACTTCCGCTCAACGCGCAAACACAAGTGGTGCCCGCAGGTAATGTCAACAGTGTCAGCATCTCCGGTCAACAGGTAAAAATTAAAACGACCAACGCTTTTGCGGAGGTCACTGTTTACAGCCCGTCCGTTATCCGGGTGAGGATGGACAAACAACCGCTGCCTGCCGATTTCTCTTATGCCGTTGTAGCAAAGCCGCTGCCCACGAAAGCACAAATCACCCAAAACAATAGCGACATCACGATCGTTACTGATTCCCTGAAAATGCGGATTCAGAAAGCCCCTTTTGCGGTTAGTTTTTTCAGCCCTTCGGGCGATGTGATCAGCGAAGATGAAGCAGGCCTCGGCACCTCCTGGATAGGCGATGAAGTAACGACCTACAAAAAGATGCAGGAAAACGAGCGGTTTATCGGGCTGGGTGAAAAAACCGGTAACCTGGACCGTAAAGGGGAAGGCTATACGAACTGGAACTCCGATGTGTTTGGCTACGCCGCCAACCGCGATCCTATCTATGCCACGATTCCTTTTTACATCGGTATCCACCATCATCAGAACTACGGCATTTTCTTCGATAACAGCTATCAGAGCGATTTTAACTTTGGCGCCAGCAATAATCGCTTCTCTTCCTTCGGTGCCAGGGGAGGAGAGATGAACTACTATTTTATCTACCATCCGCAGATGGCAGATATCATCCGGTCTTATACCAGCCTGACCGGCCGCATGCCACTACCACCCCTGTGGAGCCTCGGTTATCAACAGAACCGCTACAGCTACTATCCTGATACAGAAGTATACCGGGTCGCTCAAACCCTGCGTGAGAAGAAAATCCCGGCAGACGGCATCACGCTTGACATCCACTATATGGACGCGTATAAACTGTTCACCTGGAATAAGGATCGTTTTCCGAACCCGGCACAGCTTACCAGTCGTTTAAAAGACATGGGTTTTCGTGTAACCGTTATCGTTGACCCGGGCATTAAAGTGGAAGAAGGTTATCACGCGTACGAAAGCGGCAAAAAGGAAAATATCTTCCTCCAATACAGCGACGGGCAAAACTATACCGGTCAGGTGTGGCCCGGCTGGTGCCACTTTCCGGATTTCACCAGTGAGAAAGGCCGCAGCTGGTGGAAAGGTCAGGTAAAATCGTATGTCCGTGATGGTGTCAGCGGCATCTGGAACGACATGAACGAAATTGCCACCTGGGGGCAGAAAATGCCGAACAACGTGATCTTTGATTACGAAGGGCACGCTACTACCCATTTACAGGCACATAATATCTACGGGCTGCAAATGGTTCGCGCCAGCTATGAAGGCACCCGCGAAGCGCTGCAGAAGCGCCCCTTCCTGCTCACGCGGGCAGCCTACTCCGGCAGTCAGCGCTATAGCGCCATCTGGACCGGCGACAACCGTGCCGAAGAAGACCACATGCTGTTGGGCGTACGGCTGTTGAACAGTCTGGGCGTTAGCGGCTTTCCCTTCACCGGCATGGACGTAGGTGGCTTTACCGGCAACCCTTCTGTAAGTCTTTATACCCGCTGGATGCAGATCGGCGCCTTCATTCCCTACTTCAGGAACCATACCGGTGTAAATACCAAATCCGCAGAACCCTGGGCCTTCGGTGAAGAAGCGCTGGAGATCACCCGCAACTATGTTAATCTGCGCTATCATCTGTTGCCTTATATCTACAGCACCATGTATACCGCCAGTCGTACAGGCATGCCCGTAATGCGCACCCTGGCGCTTCAAAACACCTTCGATCCGCAGGTGTATGATACGCGCTTCCAGAACCAGTACCAGTTTGGCGACGCGTATATGATCGCTCCTTTTGAGAGCACCAAAGAATTCGGCAGTATTTATTTTCCGAAAGGACAATGGTATAATCTTTACACAGATGCCGTCACTACAGGCGGACAAGACATGATTACTCCCCTCAACATCAAAACCTTACCGGTATATGTAAAAGAAAGCAGCATTGTGCCCATGCAATCACTGGTGCAGTCTACCCGCGAGAAACCTGCCGACACGCTTTTCCTTCATCTTTATAAAGGCAGTCAGCCTAATACATTCGTATACTACGAAGATGACGGCGAAAGCTTCTCGTACGAAAAAGGTGATTACTACGAAAGAACGATCACCTATGACCCCGCGCAGCAGACATTGACGCTGCAAAAGCCGCAGGGCAGCTATAGTAGCCAGTTTCATCACATTAAGCTGATATTGCACGGGTTCGACAGCAAACAGCGTGTAACCGTGAACGGTAGCACTGCCGCTGTTAGCGCCAATCCTTTTTCTTTTTTATCACCCATATCCCGGTTTGATCCGCAGGGATCATTTATACCGGCCGAAAGCTGTCCGGTACAAGTGGCCACCTTTGCCAACAGTAACGAGCTTCTTAACGTGGGTTTATGAGAAAAGAACGGCACCCCTGGATTCTCCGGGGGGCCTTTTTTTCACGCAAAGGCGCAAAGCAGCAAAGGCGCAAAGCGCTATTTTTTAAGAATGATAAGAAAGCAAAGGAGCGGAGATCACATTTGATCTCCGCTCCTTTGCTTTCTCTGCTCGCTTATATCATCTTTGCTGCTTTGCTGCTCTGCGCCTTTGCGTGATTACAGCTTCACAACTTTACTACGCCAGATTTTTCTGCTTTGCTGACCGGTGACCCTGATAATCCAGGTACCGTTCGGCACTTTAGACATATCTACGCGTAAAGGTATATTCCCTTTCATATTGGCGGTATGTATCTGTTGCAATACCGGAGCGCTGCCTTTCAGGTCCAGTACTTCCACCAGCAGTTTTTCACCGGCAGGAGCATCTACCAGAATTTGCACATCACCACCTGTTACCGGGTTGGGATAAGCCGTCAGCTGCTCTGGCATGGAAGCCGCCATGGCTGCACCTGTACAGTCACGAACATATTTCCATGGCTTACCGTCGCCGGTGCTGATGTCTGGCTGTTCGTTCTGTGTCCACCATTTTGCAGAGTATACTTTACCGTTATACACTACCTGCGCACCACCATTGTAAGCAGTGGAAGGAGACCACGCCGGAATACCGTTACAATTGTTGCTACCACCATTTACCGTGATGTTTACCGCTACAGAAGTAGTAGTGGCGCCACCGTTATCTGTTGCTTTAGCAGTCAGGCTGTAGGTACCCGCAGCCACATTGCTCCAGCTCCAGGCGTAAGGCGCTACGCTGTCGATGCCCAGCAGCGTGGTGCCCTGATAGAAGGCTACGCGGGTGATCACACCATCGCTGTCAGATGCCGCGGCCTGTATGTTCACCGTGGCTGGTGCAGTGAAGGTTGCGTTATTGACAGGAGAAGTAATGCTCACCACCGGCGGTTTATTGCCTGCGGCAGTGACGCTGATGTTCACCGCTGCGGAAGTGGTAGTGGCTCCTTTGTTATCGGTAGCCTTAGCGGTGAGGCTGTAGCTGCCGGCTGCCACGCTGTTCCAGGTCCAGGTGTAAGGCGCTACGCTGTCTACGCCCAGCAGGGTGCTGCCCTGATAGAAAGCTACGCGGGTTACCACGCCATCGCTGTCAGAAGCTGCCGCCTGAATATTCACCGTAGCAGGTGCCGTGTAATTAGTGTTGTTGGCAGGGGAAGTGATGTTCACCACCGGTGGCTTGTTGATCGGGGCTGAGCCGAAGAAATAATCATAATAGTTATTGGCAAATTCATCGCCATTGGCCTTATCCCAGTTGATAGACCAGGTCATGATACCACGCAGGCCAGGGTATCCTGCCGCATTACGCAGCTGGTAGGCGCCGCCGAAAGATTGTCCTTTCATCAGATAATCCAGGGCTTTTTTCACATTGGCAGGGGCCGTATAACCGCCACCGGCGGCACTGGGCGTAGCCGGAAGACCGAAGGCCACCTGGTCCTGACGCAATGCCGGGAAGGTTTGTGTCGTACCAGACACAGGGAATCCTTTCAGCAACATTTCAGACATCGATACGATGAAATCAGCAGTACCCTGATTGTATACGCCGTTATCGAGGCCCATTACGGAACCGGTGTTATAGTATTGCGTCTGGATGAAAGTGAGTTCGTTACGCAGTCCGTAGATAATCGGCAGGTATGCGCCTACCAATGGAGAATAGGTAGAGCCATAAGCTGTTTGTACATAATAGGTTTCCGGCGCCATGGTGAGCCAGCAGTTTTTACCCTGACCTTTACGGTAGGCAATGATCTCTTTCACACCGGCAATCAGGTTCTGTACTTTGACAGTGGTAGGATTGGTGAAATCCTTATCTCCGTTGTCCAGCTGCAGATTGGTACCCCCTTCAATGTCCAGGTCGAAACCGTCGAAGTTATATTGGTCCAGCAATGCTTTCATGGAAGTAACGAAGGCTTGTTTCTTCGCGGTGGTAGACAGGTTCAGGGAACCGTTTTCTCCACCCAGCGATAACAGCACTTTTTTACCCTGTGACTGCAGGTATTGAACATCTGAGAGGAACTGCGCCGGGGTTACGTTTTCCGGCACAAAAGAAATAGTGGCCAGGTCTGTTCCGCTGACAGCGAACGCAATTTCAATCACATTGTATTTAGGGTTGACATTACGGAGAGGGATATACGGAGAAGCATCCGTAGGAGATCCCCAGTTTTGCCAGTAACCTACAATAACCTTACCGGAGTCGCCAGGCTGGCCGGGACCGGAGGTATTTACCACCACGCTTACGGAGGAGGAAGTGCTAGAAGCGCCCTTGTTGTCGGTAGCAATAGCTTTGATCGTGTAATTGCCGGCGGGTACATTGTTCCAGGCATAACTGTACGGAGCTGTGCTATCGGTGCCCAACAGGGTAGTGCCATTATAGAAATCTACTTTGCTCACCTGTCCGTCGGTATCGCTGGCAGCTGCCTGTATAGTGATGCTGGCCGGAGCAGTAAAGGAGGCGTTATTAGCCGGCGATGTGATACTTACGGTAGGAGGCACGTTGGTACCGCTGCCGCCGGAGGCAAACACTTCATTGATTTTGTTCACCAGCGGAGACCTGGTATTAGGACAATAGATGAGTTTTCCTTTAGGCACAGTGCTGCTGGTCATATTGGTCATATCAGCATACACCTGCCAGATGATCACGCCTGCCAGGCTATTGTCTTTGATATACTGTGCTTTAGCTGCAACGGAGCGTTCGTTGTCATAGCTGAGGAAGAAGTTGCCCTTTGTTTTATAAGGCACTTTGGCCACATCGTCCCAGTTGTCGGTCCAGCCGGAACCTGAGCCGGTAGTATTCACGATGTAGCTGTAGTTGGGTGTACCGTCCCATACGTCTTTTGCCCAGTTGGTGTAGTCTGCGCAGGTCTGGATAGGACCGTCAGGCTGCACGGTTTCAGCACGTTTTACGGTAGGCGCGTTCAGGGCAGCGGTGCCGTTGGTGATTACGCCGCGGCCATAGAAAGGCGCGCCGAGGTTTACTTTGCTCATGTTGATACCGAGTGCGCGTAAACCTTTTGTGGTGGCGTCAAGAGAGAAGCCGGGGAATTCCTGGCCGGGATACTCGTACAGGGGTGAGTTGTGACCTGCTTTGTTGGACCATCCGCCGTTGTAATCATACGTCATCATGTTGAAATAGTTGAGGACGTTGTTGAGGCGTGGCCAGTCAAAGCCCGGGAGTTTGGCGAGGGCAGGGGAGAAGCAGCTGGTCATCAGTTTATTGGGGCCAATGGCGGCCCTCACTGCTTCCAGCAGTATCGCGAAGTTGGTGTAGTCCGCGCTGCTGTAGTGTTCAATGTTCATCCCCGCGTCGTTGGGATACTCCCAGTCGAAGTCTATCCCGTCAAAGCCCATGCTGATCAGCTGTTGGCAGCCTGCAACAAATTTGGCTCTTTTAGTAGCGTCGGCGGCCACTTCAGGGTAGTGTTTGCACATGCTCCAGCCGCCTATGGAGGCCAGTACTTTTACGCCTTTCTGGTGGGCCAGATCGATCACGCCGGGAGCGCCGCCCTGTTTGGGCACAGACAACGGGAAGCTGCCTGTTTTACCGGTGTTGACGTTGGTCCATCCGCTGCCGCCGTTGCGATAGCCGAGGGAGTAAGCGTAGCTGTTGTCGGGGATGTAGTACAGGACGTCCAGTTCACCGTACAACAGATACATATCCCAGCTACTGTAAATGTCTTCATTTACCAGCGGAGCAGGTGCCTGCACCGCGCCGGCCTGATAAATGTTTTTGTTGCGGAAGTCACCGCTGTGCAGCGATCCGTCATTCGCCACACCAAAGAACGAGAAGTTCAGGATGGTGTACTGCGAATAATCCAGATTCAGGTGATTGTAGCCGCCCAACGGAACAGTGCCTGCCACATTTTTCCAGGCATCCCATTGGGTGATGTAGCCGATCACCTGCTTGTTGTGTTGTTGGGTGGTAGCCGGAACAGTCGGGCTCACCTGGGCATAGCTCCCGGGCGACAGTGACAGTACCAGCCAACAGACGAATGCAAGACAGCGGAGCGCTGCGCCTCCATTGGTAGATTTTGGTGTCATAGTGATGATTGTTTGTTAAGATAATGGTTAATAAAAACTAGTGCTCAACTCAAAGGGAATTACATGTGCGTTCGGGTTAATGCTAGGCTATCGTTTGTAAGGTTTTCAGATCTATAATAAAGTGACAAGGGTTTCACGCGAATAAACAGCACGATGGGGGAGTCGGCGCAATTTTAAAAAAGTACCATGCGATAAAAAATATTTTTTTCCATGACCACTGCTGTATACTTGCTGCCAGAAGGATTATGAACAGTACATCGTAAGGATTCCTTTGTTATATAGATAAGGAAAATAACAGCACGCAAATCCCTTGCGTATTGATATGGTATCTTGCCTTCAGTGTCATGTGATCGTTGTTTCCGGAGTGCCGTATTTTTTCCCTCACGCACAACAAAAACAAAATGACTTCAGATCCTAATTTACTCAGAGACGTTTATGCTGTTTTCAACATCTTCTGCGGGAAGTTCCGGCATATGGTATGTACCGCCTGTAACTGGAGCGAGCCTACGTTTTACCGGAAAATGCGGTGCCACTATCCCGCAGCGGGTAAAAAAGGACGGAAATCTTTCCTTAGCAAAGCAGAAGAGGAAGCCATTCTAAAGGAAGCGCATATGGCGTCCGAACACCTTCTCAGATTATTGCAGCAACATTTTAACACCGCCGAAAAATATCCGCTGTGGCTGGAGGAACCGGAAGAAAGGGAAGATGTTTATTTTTTAAGTGAGGTCAGTATTCCGGTGGAAGAAATTCCTTTTTGATCGTATCGTTAGCAAATTCTGCCGTACAGGCAACAGCAATTGTTTACCTTTACAAACGCGGTTACCACCAGCAACTATGGAAGCTATCGTACAAAATATTTACCAGTCGCCTATCGGCCATGTGCACAACTTTCTGTGCCAGTGCCAGCAGTGTACCCTTTCTGCCTGGGAGCATCAGGATACCTTTTCCATCGCTTTTATCCGCCAGGGTAATTTTATTTTCAAAGTGTTCCGCAACGACCTGGACGCTTTCAACGGCTTGTTCCTGGTATGCAAGCCCGGATACGAACACCGGGTAGGACATGTACATGACATGCCGGACCAATGCACTATCTTCTCTTTCCCGGCAATCAATATCGATCAGTTGGAAGAACAGGGCAGAGAGCTGTCCTGGTTTCTGAAGAACCCCGACCTCCATGCGGTACTGATTAAAGCAACGCCGGAAATGGAATACCTCCATTACCGCATTTTCAGCTTGCTGCAAAGGCCGCATTTTCCCCGGCTCTGCATTGATCAGATGATGCTGGAACTGTTTTCGTTGGTCCTTTCCCGTGGGCAACAGAAAGTCATTCCGCCGCTGACAGACAAACAAAAGAGAAATCATCTCCCCCTGATATCGTCGGTAAAATCATTTATCAACGATCATCTTTCAGAAGACATTTCCCTTCCGCAACTAGCCACTATTGGCCACCTCAGCCCTTTTCACTTCAACAGGCTGTTCAAACAAATGACAGGCATCACACCTTATAACTATCTGTTACAGGTAAGACTAAAAGAAGCCCATCTTCAGCTCCGCCACAGCAGCCAACCGGTTACACATATCGCCTTCGATACCGGCTTCAACAGCCTCGAACATTTCTCCGCTGCCTATAAAAAACAATTCGGCCGGGCCCCCTCTCAAACCCGGCGATAAAAAAACAGCAATTTTCCTTAAATCCGGACTAACAGGGTGAGATAGTTTTGTGCTATCAAACAACTTGTTATGTTTATGAAAGCACAATTATTAAGTACGCTGGAGAATGCCCGTCAATATACCATGAACGTGGCCACCGCCATGCCTGCAGACAGCTATGCGTTTAAGCCGGATGCCGCGATCTGGAGTTTTAATGAACTACTGCATCATATCGGGTATGGTATCGCCTGGTGTAATGACAACTACATCCTGCAAAAAAACGCTGACTGGAATCCGCCTGCTATCACCAAAGATGCGGCAGCTACACAGGAATATCTGTCTAAGAGCTTCGATGCCCTGCAAAAAAGTATAGAGAACGTCGATACCGATGAAAAAGTCATTCACGGATTCTATGCTACGCTGGACCATATTACACATCATCGCGGCCAGGCTACTACCTACCTGCGCTGCTACGACATCACACCTCCGGAATACACCTACTAAAATCAGATTACATGGCAGTCTATTATATTAATAGTTACGACATTATTGACATGGAGCTCTTCAGCCAATACCCACCGGCTGTTATAGCCCTGCTGGAAAAATACGGAGCCTCCGTTGTAGCATCAGACATCGAAGGCGTTGCAGTAGAAGGCAGCCCCCGTATGATGAACGCCATCATCCGGTTTCCCTCACAGGAGGCGGCACTCCAATGTTATCAGGACCCGGCCTACCAGCCCCTGAAAGCCCTCAGGCTAAAGGCAGTGCGTAACTGCACCATGGTATTGGTGAAAGCATTCACCTCTTAATGCATGCGGGGCGCTCTTTTAAGAGCGCCCCGCATTTTTTGTATGGCATGAACATGGTTACCGTTTGGCAGCATCCCGGACACCTTTAAACAACGCCTTAAAGGTATCCGCATTGGCTTTTGCCCCGGGCGTATATTCTCCTTTGCCATAATAGGCATTGATAAAATCTTTGGAATTGATCCACATGGTTTCAAAAACACCCCTCATCCGTTCTGCCACAGGCAAAGCGAAATCCGCACGGGTGCCGTCTTTCCGGCCCGCCAGTATCTGGTCCAGCTGTGCGAGGGCTACATCCGTTTTTGCACAGGCGCTCGCCAGCACATTAAACCCCTTCAGTGCAAAATAAGCAGGAGTAGGAGGAGCACTTTCATATTTCCAGTCACAGATAATAATATCTTTCGGGATGCGGTCAATAGCGCGGTGGGTATCGTTCATACTTGCCTGCCAGGCCAGCAGGTTGGTGGTTTTGCCGTCTATCAGCCGATCGCTCCACATCCACATTTCACAGCCTTTCTGTTTCAGATGAGCGTGCAACAAGTTGATGTATTCGGCTAATATTGCTGATTTGTCGCGCCCACCACAGCGGGGGCACTTATCATACCCTATAATCCATGCTTCGTCGAGCCCAACATGCAGGGCGTCTGCACCACATACGTCGATCAGTTCATCCATCATGGGGAACAGCACCTTAGGCAGATCGGGATGTGCAGGGCAGAGGCATTTGCTGTAGAAGTCGAACATACCACCGTTTTTCCAGGGTACGGGCGGATTGTAGTCCGGCGATTCGTCAAATTGCGGATACTGTTTCAGCAGTCTGCCTATTTCCGATTGCTCACTCTGATGGGCCAGCAGGTTCATCATGGGAATGAAGCGGACCTTTGCATCGCGGCAGGCCTGTACGATCTGCTGCAGCCCCTCTTTACTGATGGCATTAGGCTCCACCACCTCCGGGTGCGTTTCATACTGGTACCAAAATTCAATCCGTAGGGCCAGCGTGTTGACGCCTTCTTTGGGCAAGGCGTTTCTGATAAAATCACAGAACAACGGGATGTCCTGTTTGGCAGGCACGCTCATCATCAATCCTCTTATTGGCAGTTCATTCCATTTAAAAGCGCGGTAGTCCTGCGCCCTGAGTTGCAGGGTGATGATAATGGCCCCTAATAGCAACATCCATTTTAAAGCTCTTTTTCCCATCATTATTCTGCGATTACTTTTCTGATACGATTATTTTTTCTGTCGACGACATACACGGCACCGTCTTTCCCTACCGTTACGCCGGTGGGGGCGCTAAACAAGGCAGCCGCGCCGGTGCCATCGGCAAAGCCGGCAGTGCTGCCGCCGGTATAGGTGCTTACCTGCCAGGTGCCGGCCGCAATGAAGCGGATACACTGATTGGTATTAACAGACGATCCATCCCAGGTACCGTTGCCGGCCACATAGAGGTTGTCATGCGCGTCGGTGGCTATCATCCAGGGATATTCGAATTTGGCGGTATTGGCCGGGCCGTTTACCAGGCCCGTAGCGCCTGACTGGCCGATAGTGACGCCTTTCTCCCAGGTGCCGTATTTATATTCCTGGATAACGGAATTACCGTTCACCACCACGAAGAGGTTGCCTTTACTGTCTACCGCCACATCCGAAGGATAGGAGAGTCCTGTGATGATCTGGTCGGCGCTGCCATCCTGCTTTACTTTGTAAACGCTGCCATTGCTCCGGCCGTCGGTATAATACAGCGTTCCGTCTCTTTTATCGATGCCGATTCCCCAGGCTTCAAACCAACCAACGAGGGAAGTGGTACCATCAGGCGTGATCTTACGGATAGTCCATGCTGCCGGGTCGGAGGTGAAGATATTGCCGTTTTTATCCACCACCACGTCCATAGGCAGGTAAAAGGAGGCCTCCGTGCCTTTGCCTTCTGTATATTCATTTTTGCCGCTACCTGCCAGTGTAGTCACGGTGCCATCTGGCGCCACCTTGCGTATGCGGCGGTTTTCCGCTTCTGCCACATACAGGTTACCATCGGCATCAATATCCAGCCCGCAGCGGTTACCAAAGTTAAAAGCTGCCGCTGGCCCTTTCCCGTCGGCGTATCCGGCGGAACTGTTGCCCGCAAGGGTACTTACCAGATACGATGTCTGATAGTTAAAATCTTCCGTGCTGGCGCCAGCCTGCCCGTCGATCGTGACGGATATCTTGCCGCTGCCGGCTTTACGGGGAATCACGATCAGGATACGGTCTTCCAGTACACCTTCTACATAAGCTTTCACACCGTTAACTGTCACGGATACACGACTGGTATCCAGACTGAAGTTTCTGCCATAGATCAGCACTTCCGTACCAGCGCCGCCGGCAGCCGGAGTGAATTTATCAATGACAATAGGAGACGCAGCGTCATGCTCAAATGCTTTGTCTTTGTTACAACTGCTGAATGCCAATACGCTCAACAGCAACAAGAGATAATATCGGATGTGTTTCATGTTGTTTTAGATTTTGGGATGAAGCCTTTATCACCAGCCCGGGTTCTGAACAAATTCCGGATTACGGCCGCTCACTTTGTCCATTTCTGCCTGTGGCACGGGCAACCAGTAGGCACGCTTAGGATCGAAAACACGTTTCTCCACAACAGGATAGCTGTAGGTGACATTACCACTGCCGGTGACGGTGACACCATGTATCTCACGGTTGTCAGTGACTTCTGCGATCTTCCAGCGGCGCACATCCCAGAAACGATGCGCTTCCAGTGCCAGCTCTATCCTTCTTTCATGACGGATACGTTCACGTAGTGATTCTTTAGTACCACTATTGACAGCAGGAATACCGGCACGGCCTCTGACGGCATTGAGCGCGTTGTAAACATCCGCACCAGGACCCGCCACTTCATTTTGTGCCTCTGCATAGTTGAGGTACAGTTCAGCAGTGCGGATGAGCACCCATTTACGATCAGTAGCGCCGGTATTGGAGAACAGGTTCACACCTTCAAGCAAATATTTGCGTGGCCAGTAGTTGGTCGCATTCTGGCCGGGGCGGGGAGCATCGTCACTATTCGGGCTCAGCGGACGACCTTTCCAAATACAGCCCGGATATAGGATGGTGGCGTAAAAACGAGGATCGCGGCCTTCATAGGGACGCTGTGGGTTGTAGCCGGAAGCCGGATCGGTGATCGGCAGCCCGGTACTTTTCATTTCGTAATCATCTACCAGTTCCTGGATGGGATTCACATTGCCATAACCGTTCGCGCCGCGGGGGTTCATCTCCCGGTCGATGCCGCCGTCGCCAAATGCGCCGGGAGCAGGTCTGCTCCAGATCACTTCTTTGTTGAAGTACTGTGTAAAAATCTCTCCATAACTGTCATTCAACGCATAGCCGTTGCTAAGCGCTGAGTCCAGTGCCGCTTTACAGGCATTGGCAGCCTGTGTCCAGCGGGACTGGTCATTGGCGGGGTTATACAGCGGACTGGCGTAATACAGCAGGGCGCGGCCTTTCAATGACAAGGCAATCACCCGCGATGCCCGTCCCCAATTGCTGGGGCGCTCTGCATAAGTAGGTGGTAATAATGCCGTGGCATCATCCAGGTCCTTAATAACCGCTCCCAGCACTTCGGCGATACTGTTACGTTTGAAGTAGATACCTTCCGGGTTATCGAAAGGGTTCTCTACTTGTTGCAGCAGCGGCACATTCCCCCAGCGGATCACCAGCTGGAAATAGTAAAACGCGCGCAACACCAGTATTTCACCTTTTAGCCGGGAGCGGCGGTCGGGATAATTGGGGTCATTAGGTACTTTATCGTAATTCTTCAGAAAGATGTTACAGGCACGTATTTTTCCGTAGTATTCGTCCCACTGCCCACTCAGCGGAAAGTTGGACGGGCTCATAGAGCCGGTATTAAAACTACCGGCATCTGCACTGGAATTGTCGATCGCCTGATTGGTTTCATCCGTAGCGCTGCTCAGCGGCCATCCTGTCTGGAATATATTAGGCAGGCCCTGATAGGTAGTATTCACAAAGCGTTCAGCATTCTCGATATTCTTAAACACCTCTTCCTCCGTGATCAGGTCGCTGGGTTTTCTGTCGAGGTAATTTTTCTTGCAGGCACACATACAGAGTATCAGTGCTGACAGTATACCTGTTCTTATATTCACTGTTAGTTTCATGATCGTGGTTTAAAGGTTGATGGTAATGCCGGCGTTGTATATGCGCATGATAGGATAGGGTTGCCATCCCCAGCGGTCTGCCGTATTGGCTTCCGGGTCCACACCGAGGTCGTTGACATGGTCCCAGCTTATCAGGTTCATACCGTTGACGTATACACGTGCAGTCTTCAGCTTAATTTTTCTCATCCATTCACGCGGCAGCCGGTAGCCGATCTCCAGATTTTTCAGTTTGATATAATCCGTTTTTCTGATCCAGTAGGTAGAGTTGATGAAGTTGTTGGACATATTGCTTTCTACGAGATGCAAAGCCGGGAAAGTGGCCTTATCAGCTGTTTCCGGTGTCCAGCGGCCTTCGTGGACAGGACGGTAGCTTTCGCGATAGTTGTACACCAGCTGCGCAGAGTACATCTGACGGCCGCCGGTAGCGCCCTGGAACAACACGCTCACATCGAGGCCTTTATAATCAACGCCCAATGTGACACCGAAGTATCCTGTTGGCACGTTCAGCATGGGCAGCATCACCCGGTCTGCTTCGTTAATGACACCATTTCCATCGATGTCTTTGTATTTAATATCTCCCGGTATCAAAGGAGCAAATGTTTGTTTAGGGCTTTTAGCAATTTCATCCTTGCTCTGGAAGAGGCCTTCCGCGATATATCCCAGGCCATAACCGATAGGATTGCCTACCTGGCTTTGATAGGCATAGGCCAGTTTAGGCTCGTCCATCTCCAGTATCTTGTTTTTCACATACTGATAGTTGGCTTTCGCAAAGATGCCCACCTTGTTGATGTTGGTATTGACGTTCAGCTCTACTTCCACGCCTCTGTTCAGCACACGGCCCAGGTTGCGGTTCAGCGCTGCCGTGATACCCAGGTAGCCCGGAATAGATCCTGCCTGCGTAAGGATGTCGCTGCGCAGCTCACGGAACAGGTCCAGGTTCAGTTTTATTTTGTCTTTGAGGAAACCTGTTTCAATGCCGAGATCTGTTTTGGAGGCCTTTTCCCAGGTGATGGCCGTATTACCGATCCTGTTTTCCACATAACCGCCCACGCCAGAAGCCACGCTGCCGAAAGTAAAACCGTCGGTCTTTGCAAAATCAGAGATATACAACCAGCGGCCATTGCCCACCTGATCATTGCCCACATACCCATGGGAGAAACGCAGCTTCAGGTAACTGAGCGCTCCATCTTTAGGCATGAAGTGTTCATTGCTGATCATCCACGCCGCAGATACCGCGGGGAAGAAACCATAACGACGGCCGGGAGGGAAGTTCTCGGAGCCATTGTAACCAGCGTTGAATTCGAGGTAGTATTTTTTATCGTAGTTATAGGTTAAGCGGCCCACGTAGCCTTCGTATACCCGTGGCAGATCACCGGATTGTGAACGGTAGTTGCGGTTGAACAGCAACAGGCCTCCCAGTGTGTGTTTAGCAAAATCGCGGTCATACATCAGTTTCAGGTCGTAATAGTAATATCTTTCACCGCTGGAAGCACCGGAGCGTTGCAGGCTGGTAGCCGTGCGGTGTTGGGTATAAATACCGCCGTCGGTACCAGGCACGGATTTATAACGGTAAGAGTCAAACTCCTGATCGAATGCTACGTTGATAGTACCGTAGTTCTCGAAAGTGAAGAGTCCTTTTACTTTCAGGCCGGGTGTGATGAAATCCAGTTTGCGGGTGAGCGCCACGCTGCCGTTGGTGCTGTGCCAGTAGGCATCCAGGTAACCGTTGCGGGTGAGCAGGCCATAAGGATTGTAGAAATCCTCCCGCATATTACCGGAAGCAACGCTGCCATCGGGGTTCTTTACCGGCGTGAGGTTATTAGTCATCTGCGACAGCACTACCCAGAGGAACTCAAAATCAGCCCTGTCGGATGATGGACCGGTGCGGTTCTCGAGGCGGGAGGCCAGGTCTACCTGTAGGTCAGTGTTTTTGTCCAGCGTAATATCCACATTGGAGCGGAAGTTAAAGCGGTCGTATTTATACTTGATGTCATAAATATTCTCATTGGCATGCTTGTAGAGTGGCTCCTGGCGGAGGTAAGAGCCGGACACAAAGTACCGTACATATTTAGAGCCGCCGCTGATATTCATATTCAGGGTCTTTTGGGGGGAGAAGTTCCTGATCAATTCGTTGTACCAATCGGTATTGGGATAATCATAGGGCTTGAGGCCGGTGCGGAAATATTCCAGTTGCTGTTCCGTCCATACCGGCTGCATACCATCGTTTTTGGCGGCTTCATTTTGCAGGAGGCCGGAGCGATAGGAGTCCAGGAAGCGGGGGAAAGTTGTTGGCTGTTGCAGCGCGTACTGTCCGTTGATCTGTATATTGGGCGGACCGTCCTGTCCGCGTTTGGTGGTCACGAGCACGATCCCGTTCGCCCCCTGTATACCATATAAAGCTGTGGAAGCGGCATCTTTCAGGATGGTCACGGATTCTATTTCGTTGGCGTCCAGCTGGCCCAGGTCGGCATTACCGCGGGGGAGACCGTCAATAACGATCAATGGGTTAGTGGAGCCGGTGGTATTGATACCGCGAATGAATAACTGAGAGTAGTCAGAACCGGGGCGGCCGGAGCGTTGCGCGGTAATAAGGCCGGGCAGGCGTCCTGCGAGCGCGTTGGTCAGGTTGGCTACCGGGCTTTGTTTCAGCTCTTTGGTTTGTATACTGCTTACCGCGCCGGTAACGCTTTGCCGTATCTGTTTCTGGCCATAGCCCAGTACCACTACTTCATTCAGTCCGGCATCGGAGGCCTTCAGCGTAATAGTGCTCAGTTGTGTTTTGCCATTCACCGGTACTTCCTGAGAGGCATATCCCACATAGGAGATAAGGAGCACCCCGTTTGCAGGTGCGTTGATAGAGAAGTTGCCGTGTTCGTCGGTGGCGGCGCCGCGGCTGGTACCTTTCAGTTGTACGTTTACGCCGATAAGCTCGATGCCGTTATTGCCGACTACCTTACCTTTTACGGTAATATCCTGCTGTTTTTCGGAAGGGGAGATGACCACCAGGTTATCTTCCAGTATCCGGTAGGTATAGGTTTGTTGCAATACCCTGTCAAGTATGGCCGGCAGCGTGGCATTGTTGAAGTTCACATCTACTTTATCCGTAGCGGGGAACGTTTTATAGTTATAGAGAAAGCGGTAGCTGCTTTTGTTTTCTATCCATTCAAGCAGCCGACGCATTTCCATCTGTTTGCTGTTGATGGAAAAGCGTGTTTGTGAATAAACTGCGGCACGCAATTGCAGGACAAAAGCAGTCATCAGTAACAGGCAAAGCTTCATACACAATAGTGTTTTTCTCAATAAAGACCGGGGAATGGCTGGTTGTGGACACAGCTTTTTTTTCATACATTTGGTTTGAATGTTAGACAATTTGAAACACATGACTTCCCGCACGGAAATTGTTGTTTCATTCCATGTTTGACGGCAAAAGGGGAGTGTAGCCGCACTTCCCTTTTCTATTGATGTATAGGGGGCGCTAGCCCGGTAGTGGAATAGTCGTGGATATTTGCATTGTACTGTTCTTTTGGTTGATTATTTATAAATGATTACGGTGTCTCCCTTGATTTTATAATTAAAGTCGGCGGTGATCTGCAGCGCTTTCAGTGCCCGGTTGATATCTTCGCGGCGGAAGGTACCGTTGAACCGGTTGCTGTTGAGCGATGCATCTTTAATAATGATGGTTTTGCCATACCATCTTTCCATTATCCTTGCCAGTGCTGAGAATGACTTATCGTGGAATTCCATTTTGTCTTTCTGCCAGAGCGTTTCAGTTTCGCCTTCCCGCTGAATAGGCAGTACTTCCGCTATAAATTCGCCCCAGTCTTCTCCGGTGGCCTGTTCCGCGTCTGCTTTACGGGTAAGTGTCAGTTTATGTTGTGGTGCCAGCTGCAATGACTTCTCCGGCAGGCTGTTCAGGCTTACCGCCACCTTTCCCTGCAGGAGGGAGGTCTCCAGCGATTCGCCGGTGTAGGCTTTCAGGTTGAACCGGGTGCCTAATACTTTTACAGTAATGTCTTTCGTATGGATGATAAAAGGGTGGAGGTCGTTAGTTGCCACATCGAAATAGCCTTCGCCCTCCAGATATACGTCGCGCTTACCGCTTTTCATACCGGCGCTGTATTTCAGGCTGGTGCTCACGTTGAGCCATACCCGTGTGCCATCCGGCAGCGTCAACTGTTGGTGATGCCCGGCCAGCGTATGTACTTCCTCCATCCGGGGAGCGCGTAGCACCCACACCAGCAGCGTACCGGCGATCAATATCAGCACCGCAGCCGCTACTTTCCACCAGCCACGCATCTTTTTAACCGGCACCACCCATTCCTGTTCGGCCTGTAACTGCACCACCACACGGTCGTACAGCGCAGGCAGCTCCGCAGGACCATCATCCGCCAGCCGGGATTCATAGGCTTCATACCAGGATTCCAGCTGCTGCCGCTCCTGTTCCGTACAGTCCCCTTTCAGGTATTTGTCGAGCAGCGCCAGTAGCTGCCGATCGGTTGTATCTGGTTGCATGTCTATATAAGACACATAACTTTTTACCCACCCTACCCCTTCTTTTTTCTTTTTTAGGGAGATACTATCAACATCGCTTTTATTTTTTTAACTTTTGGCCCGAATGACCGCGTATTCCACCTTATCCGACCACGAACTCATAGCCCTGCTGGCACGCGACGATAACAACGCCTTCAAAACGTTGCACGACCGCCATGCACAGGCGCTATACCTGGCCGCTTTTAAAAAGCTGCCCGTGCCGCATTTGCTGGAAGACCTGCTACAGGAAGTATTTCTTAACCTGTACCGGAAACGCGCTTCCCTCAGTGAAATCACCAACCTGCGCGCCTACCTGCACAGCGCCCTGCGTAACCGCATCCTCAATGAACTACGTAACTCCCTGATCCATGAACAGCACCATCAACAGCTCTCCATCCCGGAAGCCGCCGAGAGCACCTGCAACTACGATCTGCAATTACTGGAAAAACGTTTCGGTGAAGCGCTGGACAGACTCTCTGAACGCAGTCGGGAAATATTTTTACTGAGCAGGAGAGATGAACTGTCCTACAAGGAAATAGCAGCGCGTTTAGGCATCTCCGTGAAGGCCGTGGAGAAGCATATGGGAAAAGCGCTGCAGGTGATGCGGAGCGAGTTTAAGGATTATGGCGTGATGGCGGTAGTGGGACTGGTGCTGGCCAAACAGCTGCTATAATATCGATGGCCATCCCTATTGACGGCTGTTTCCATACAATTGTTTCCCTGACTATTGATGATCAAAACTCTTTGCGAAATCCGCCGGGCTCTTTTGACCATTAGCCAGCCAGCTAATACCCAACTGATTACATTCTGTCACAAACTTCTGAAGTCGGGACTTCAAATTACCATTAACTGCCATTCCCTGGCTTGCCATTGCATTCTTCGCAGGATTGGTACGGGTCAGCTCCAGATCAATATAGTCCACTGCCAGACGTTCCCGTACAACACGTGCGTAATAGGGTGTGTTGACAGTTAATTTTTCCGCACGGCTAAAGATTGCCTTATACCTTTCTATATTCTGCTGACTAAGATAGCTATCTGTGAAAACGGCGGGAGAATCCCACGAAAGGAGCGGTTTTCGGTTCTTCTTGTATTCCGATTCCAGCAATTGAAGGTAAGCAGCAATCTCTCCTTTGGCCGGACCATAAAATCCGCTTAAAAACTCATCCGTTATTTGCCGAACATTAATATTGGGGTTCCACATTAATTTAGAAAGCAGGTACGCCCTGAGCTCAGAGAAATCTCCCTTTTGGTCGCTTACACCCTGCTCAAATAACTTAGATACGTTATTCTGTTTAAAGAAAAGAATATTGGGTTGAAGGGTATGCAAATTAGGAAAAGGACTAAGTGTATTATAGTAGTTGATCGTATAGTCCCATATAAAAATGTTGCTGGTCAGTTTCTTCCATTGGGCCAGTGTGGATTTTAACTGTTGCGCACTCGCGGTTGTACTACTGCTGATAGGTTCCCCCCGGTCTACTTCTGTGGTACAAAACATTATTTCCACATTCTTATTCGGTTTGAGCGTTTTAGGCGGCAATATACTTTGATGGTAAGCCAACGTACTAATAGTCTTGTCCGGAAAGAGCGATGCTATTCTATTCACCACAGGCAGCAAGGCACCCATATAACTCCCGTTCTCCCGCGCATATTTAGGCGCACACAAGGAACACTGGCAAAAGTCGGGATTGTCATTCTGACTAACAGACCAATTTTTCATATTCGGTTTGGCAAGCATCTCCTTTTTCAGGTTTGCCAACATTATATTGAACACTTCGGGATTACTCAAGCAAGGCTGTGTTGGTTTCCGGGTTCCATTCATTAAAGCATAGTATTCGGGATGAGATTTGAAATAAACATCAGGAGGAAGCAATACCTCAAATGTATGGGCAATGCTTCCCCTGTCTTCAAAAAAATAATTTACTTTCTGCCAATTCCCAAATGCAGTAACCAGCGAATCCGAAAAATAAAAAAACGGCGCTCTGAAGTCAAAAGCCGGCTCTTCTTTCCTATTAATCAAAGCCGGAATGGAAATCGTCTTTAAAGAGGGAATATACATCGCATCCTTTGCATATCTTTTACACCCCGTATATGTTTCTAAAAAATCATATACACTATAAAGCACCCCCTTTCTACTCCCGCCAGTCAGCACCAAGCGCTGTCCATCCGTTTTTATGATCAGGCCATCAGGATTAAGACCTCCTATAGATATATTTTTTGATCTGTTTGTGTTACCAACGCAAATTTCATTGGTCTTTACCGGCGTGTTATCCGGCAATACCGGAAGCGTTGTCCCCGAAATTTTTGAAATATATGATTGTAACTCCTTAGCCGCAAAAGTCTCAACTGCAGAAGGATGAAGAGGAATGATTATCTTATAGTCAGTCTTACCACCATTGATAATGGTGATCCCTTTTTTCTGCGCACAACAGCAAAAGGACAATAACATCAAGAGCGCGAAGACATTGACTTTCATTTGTTTTTATTTTAATATTAATTATACCCCTACATAATTCATTCCGAAAAATAACAAATGAATAAAATAATGGTTGAATCCTTTATTTATATGTGCTATACTTCTTAATTCCGGTTGCATAAAAGACATGTGACCAGTTCATCCCGAAAATTCATTGCGGAGGGACTACCTCGCCTCCCAGGTCTTTGTCTTCTTCAGTTTCACTTCCACTTTCTCACCGGGTTTATCAACCGTCACTACTTTCTTTACCGCCGCGCCTGCACCGGTGCTATAGTTACGGCTTACCGTGTTGGCACTGGTGCCCTGGAACATACCGTTAATATAGTGATCTGTGTATCCTACCACTTCGCTTTGGCTATAGGAGTGAGAAAAATTAAATTCCGTGTACAACAGGTACTCTCCTGGCATCAGGTTGACGAATTCAAAGTGACCATTATCATCATATATCCTGGTACTTTTGATACACAGGGCAGCATCGTCTGAAAGGGCGATACCTTCGCGGCCTTTTTTCCGCTGCTCTTCGTTTACTTTGATCCATTCCTTAAAGTAATCGTTGTAGGGGATGAGGATCACCTGGGTACCCTTGGCAGCAACCTGTTTGGCTTTTATATTCACCACCTGCAACCTGTTGCCCTCATCGAAGTCGCGGGCAAATACCTGTCCGGAGATGATGGCGTCGCCACCTTTGACCATTTTCAGGGTCGCTTCTTTATCGAAAGGTGCTTTGATGGAGTTAAAGTCGGTCTCCATGTCTACCATTCTGATATGCTGACCATTGGCCATTTCCTCTAACTGCCAGAGGCGACGGGTCTTTTTATCGATCAGGCAAATCAATTTATCATTGGTTGCCGGTTCTACGACAGACACTTCCCATACGTCATGTTTTCCGGTGAATTTGCTGACGTAGGTATTGTTCCTCACTTCCTCTACCACCACCTTTTTCACATTGTCGGTGTTGGCAGGCTTATATTCGAACACTGACAGGTCGGTCTTGTAGCCGGAAGTTAACGGCAGCAGTGACAACAGGAAAGGATAGGAGTAACTGTCAACAAAGGGCTGCTTCCCGGCTTCTTTGATTACTTTCTTCTCACCCGTTTTTTTGTCAACATGGTACCCGGTAACATCGTTACCGAAGTTCAATACCATGTCTTTCATAGTATTGTGAGAGGCAACATAGATAGGTTTGAAAGTGTTCAAGTCTGATACGGCGGTATCTTTCCACGGTTCCAGTCCGGCGAGGGCAGTGGTAGTGGTAACAGAGAGTTTACCACCGGTGGTATTGACACCGAAAGTAAAAGTACCGATCGCCTGTTCGCGGCCGTCATTGATCATGTAGCACACCAACGTGTTTTTGCTATCCTTCAGTAGCTTGGGATCGAATTTACCCTGCGCCCGGGCGTTACCTGAAATGGCCGCAAGCAATGTGGCAGCGGCGATGAACAGTGGTTTACGAAATGGAGAAAGCATAGTTGTGATAGTTTATCTGACCTTACAAAATTATGCATTAGCGCGACATATAGACCAGTAAAAAAGGTTTCCGGCGAAAACCACTGAAAGTCCTGATATCTACCTCGTCTTCTTCAGTTTTACGGTCACTTTCTCGCCGGGCTTACTGATGGTCACAACTTTCTTCACCAAGACTTCCTTATCTACTTTGTATTTTATCTCCCGTGTGTGCTCGGTAGTACCCTGGCGGATACCGTTGACATAGTGGTCTGTATATCCGGTCACCTCGGTGTAAGATCGGGTGTTGGCAAAGCTGAATGCAGTATACAACAGATATTCTCCGGGCTGCAGGTTGACAAACTCAAAGTGGCCGGCATCGTCATATATGGTCGCGCTTTTGATGCATTGGGCAGCATCATCGGAGAGGAAAATAGCATCGCGGCCTTTTTTCTGCTGTGCTTCATTTACTTTGACCCATTCCCGGAAGTAATCCGTATAGGGTATCAGGTATACCAGCGTACCGCGGGCTGCGGCCTGCTTAGCCTCCCAATTCACCAGCTCCATTTTGCTCCATATATTATCGTTGTGATCACGAGCGAACACCTGGCCGGAGATCGTGGCGCTGCCCTCATTGACCATTTGCATGGTCGCTGCTTTATCGAAAGGTGCTTTGATGGAATTGAAATCTGTTTCCATATCTATCATTCGTACCTGTAGCCCTTTGCTGAATATGTCCACCTGCCAGAGGCGGCGGGTCTTTTTATCAATGTAGGAAACAGACTTTTCTCCGGTGGTAGGCTCATGCACGGTCACTTCCCATACATCGTGGTTTCCGGTTGATTTGCTAATGAAGGTACTGGTCTTTACCTCCTTTACAACAGCCGTTTTCACATTATCAGTGTTCGAAGGCTTATAGTCGTACACCTGAAAATCGGTCTGGTAGCCGGAACTCAGTGGCAGCAACGACAAAATAAAAGGGTAGGTGTAACTGTCAACAAAAGACCGGTTTCCGGCTTCTTTGATCTCGCTTTCCCGGCCGGTTTTCTTATCTACATGATAGCCGGTAATATCCTTTCCGAAGTTAAGCACCATGTCCCTCATGTAGTTATGAGAGGCGCGATAGATAGGTTTGAAAGAACTAAGTGTGGACACGGCGGTATCTGTCCACTCTTCCATACCGGTGAAGGCGGTGATAGTCGTCACCGTGAGCTTATCACCGGCGGTATGGAGCCCGAAAGTCAAAGTACCAATGGGAGACTCTTTGCCATTTTTTACGGTATAACAAGCCAGGGTATTACGGCCAGGCGTCAGTAGTTTGGGATCAAATTTATTTTGTGCCTGAATATGACCTGAAATAGCGATCCATAACGTAACAGCAGCGATGAATATAGATTTACGGGTGAGAGAAAACATAGTTTTGATAATTTATTCAAAACTAGATTTTCCAAAGAGCGCTACCTATACCGGGAAACCAGTAAACTCAAATGAAAAAGGCTCCCAACGTCAATACGCTGAAAGCCTTTAGTGTAGTGTGCTCCCACCAGGGCATGATCCTGGGACCCCCTGATTATGAGTCATTAAAATTCATATTTTCAGTTACTTTCAGTTACCCCGGATTACGTCAGCAATCCTTTACCATGGCGCTTTGCATTGAATTTATACCTACACTTGCATTATATCATTTCGGGATATTTTTCAGAAACATGTATCAAAATATGTATCAAAAACAATCACTGAAATTATCATGAAGCAGGATAAGGTGAATATCAAAGTGGTCCCGGACCTCCGGAGGGTTAAAAATGGCGAGCGGTTCCCCTTAAAGCTCCGGGTAACCTATAAAGGGGTCCGCAAGTACTACGCTACCGGCTACGACGCCACGGCTGCGGAATGGGACCAGCTGAATACTGCTGAAGCCAAAGGCGACCTCCGGCGAATCCGTCAGGAGATAGGTATTATTGAAAAAGACGCGGAACGGTGCTGCGAGGGGATTGTTCCTTTCTCTTTCTCCCAATTTGAGTCCAGCTTCTTTGAGGAGCGGATTTACACGGAATCCATAGAAATATTATACAATAACTATATATCTGAGCTAAAATCAAAAGACCAGCACGGCACCGCCGACTCATATACTTCCTCTATTAACTGTCTGAAAAAGTATCGCAGGGCTCCTCAGCTCGCCCATATCACCAAAGAGTATCTGGAGGGGTTTGAAGCCTGGATGTTGTCCCGGGGTCGCTCCATCACAACGGTTGGCATTTACCTGCGGCCCCTCCGGACCATAATGAATATTGCCCGTGAAAATGGCCTTATTAAGCCGGAAGCTTACCCATTCGGGAAACGTAAATACATTATCCCCACCGGTAAGAATATTAAAAAGGCCCTGTCTAAATCCCAGCTGAAAAAGATCTTCGAATATCCTACCGATCAGGGTTCCGGCATGGAAAAGGCGAAAGACTTCTGGATATTCAGCTACCTATGTAATGGCATCAACATGATGGACATTGCTTTGCTGAAGCGCCGAAATGCCCATCCATCCTATATTACCTTCCTTCGGGAAAAGACGAAACGTACCACCAAGGGGAGTCCTGTTAACATTATAGCCACCCGGAACACGTACATTGACCAGATCATCGCCAAATGGGGCCAGCCATATACCCACCCGGAAGGCTATATCTTCAACATTGCAGAGTTAGGAGATGGCGCAGAAACCATCCGTAAGAAGGTTAAACAGTTCACTAAGAACACCAATAAGTGGATGAAGAAGATGGGAGAGGATCTGGGCTTTGAAATGCCGGTGACTACCTATGTCGCTCGGCATTCATATGCTACAATCCTTGTTCAGAGCGGCGCGCCGCTCAAACTCGCCAGTACCAACCTAGGACATCAAAGTTTGATGACCACGGAGAGATATTTTGCGGGGTTTGAAATGGGAGTACAGGAGGAATATGCGAGGAAGTTGGTGGAGTTTTGATGGGCTCGAGCAAATTGTAAACCAAATGTTAACTACATTCATTTTTTATCTTTCTTTATCTTTTTCTCTTATCTTAGTTATTCTTGTAGCACATAAGATATTTAACCCCAAACTCCAAACATTAATGACACTAAACGAATACCAAACATCTGCAGCCACTACAATTCAATCTTATAATTCCCAAAATGAAATAGGCTCACATCTTGGATTTTTAGGATTGGCGGGAGAATCCGGAACAGTCTTGACCACTTTAAAAAAATACATTAGGGATGGGGACGGGTTTGGCAACTTTCATGAAAAGTTAAAGGAGGAATTAGGTGATGTCCTCTGGTATGTGGCTTTAATTGCGACTCAGAATAATATTAAACTTGGGGATATCGCAGTCAGTAATTTAGCAAAGACAAAGGATCGGTTCTTGGAACAAAATCTCATTGATATTCCTAGATTTGATATTAACTACCCTGAGAAATTTCCGGATTCCTTCACTATCAATTTTACCCAACAACAAACCCCCAATGGCCTCTCCCAAGTTAAAATGGTATGGGAAAAAGGCGATGGGCAACAGGTCACAATAGGCGATCCGCTAACCGACAATGCCAAAGAACCAAATAACTATCGCTTCCATGACGTATTCCACTTGGGTCACGTCGCTTATCTGGGCTGGTCTCCTGTAATGAGAGACCTTATGGACCTGAAACGGAAAAGTAATCATACTACCTGGGATACGGAAGATAAAGGGAGACCACAGGTAGCTGAAGAAGCTATTACATTAATTGTATATAATTATGCAAAAGGTAACAAAATGCTGCAAGCTAGTGATCGAATTGACACCGAACTGCTAAATAGCATAAAACAGTTAGTTGTGGACCTAGAAGTATCCTCAGTTTCTTCTTTTCAATGGGAAAAAGCAATACTTGGCTCCTATAAAGTATTTCATAAACTTTTAGAAAACAAAGGAGGGAAAGTTATGGTTTCTCCTAAAGATAGAAGGCTAGATTATTTAGGGATTTAGCCTTGGTTTAGCACAATAAAATTTTAAAATGGCGTACACTCATTTCGTTAAGCTTATTCGACCTAAAAAATCATTCGTTTATGATATATATTGGTTGTTTGCAAGAAAGCGATTAGATATTTTCCTCGCTCGACTTTCAAATCCTATTGGCCCATGGACAGATGACCCCATACTTAATAAATTTCGCTTTACTAATGTTTTTCGGGCCGCTGATAGAGTAAGCCAATATCTTATACATTTACAATATAGTGAGCAAGACCCCAAAGAGATATTCTTCAAAACATTACTCTTTAAGATATTCAACAAGATAGAGACATATAATTATTTAGAAAAAAAACTTAATGCTATTAGCTACAGAAATTTTTCAGTTGACAAATATGATAAATTTCTAACCGAGCGTATGACGCATAACAAAACAATCTACTCAGCCGCATATATAATGCCCTCCGCAGGAAATGTATTTGGGTACAAATTCAAGCATACTAACCACCTAGAATTGTTAATGAGAATGCTAAAAGACAACATGCCAGATTTAACGTCATCATGCAAAACTTTAAATGATGTTTACAGTAAACTTCTGAGTTATCCCTCAATAGGAAAGTTTCTTGCATTCCAATATACAATTGATCTGAATTATAGTACCATTCTAAATTTTTCTGAAATGGATTTTGTGATTGCTGGCCCAGGTGCCCAGAATGGTATTAATAAGTGCTTTGAATCTCTTGGTGACTACACCTTTGAAGATGTGATCAAGATGATGGCAGACACTCAGGAATTAGAATGCAACAGACTCAACATCGAACCTATTGAGCTTTGGGGTCGTCCATTACAACTAATTGATTGCCAAAATATATTTTGTGAAGTCGACAAGTACTTAAGGGCCTCCAATCCTGAGCTTAATAGCACTTCTGGTAGATCTAGAATTAAACAGAAATATTCAATTGACCATAGCGACATTTCTCTTTTTTTTCCTCCCAAATGGGACATTAATCATAAAATTCCAAAAATATGTCAGGAGAAACCAAACGGCGACATCTTTTCATAAGTCACTTTCATCAAGACGACGGTGAAGTAACAAAACTTACAAAGTTACTAAATGGACATGGTTTCGATATTCGAAATAGTTCTATAAGAGCAAAACCAGAAAACCAAAAACGGTTAGATGAGAAAAAGGTAAGTGATGAAACAATTAAAAGGTTGTTGAAAATAAAAATATCATGGGCAGGAACCGTTGTTGTACTAATTGGGAAAGACACCCATACTCGACCTTGGGTAAACTGGGAGATAAAGAAAGCTCATGAGCAGGGAAAAAGAATAGTAGGTGTTTATGTTCAAGGAGGTTCCGAAGCAGATATTCCCGAAAATTTAACCAACTATGGTGATGCAATTGTAAAGTGGAATACGAATAGTATTATGGCAGCAATTGATGGTGAAAATAATTTTGAAAAACCTGATGGTAGCCCACGCGAACCACTGAAGGCTCCTACCTCTACCTGTTAAGTTATTCTGAAGATGAAAAATGTATATATTTATGTTGTGGCCCGCGACTTTGGATTTGCTCCAAATCCGTTTCATGGTATTTGTAGCTTGGCAACGTGCAAACCAAATATTAGAAATACAGCTCAGGTTGATGATTGGATCATTGGCGTTGGTGGTGGAGCATTGCGAGCAACTGGCAAATGTATCTATGCAATGAAAGTCACTCAAAAGATCACATTTGATGAATACTGGAACAATGCAGAATTTAGATCAAAAAAGCCTGCAAGGAATGGAAGTAAGAAAACCTTAGTTGGTGACAATATTTATTATAAAAAAGACGGATTATGGCAGCAGGCGCATTCCCATCATAGTAACCCAGATGGGACCATTAACGAACATAATCTTGAACGAGATACTGGATCCGAATTTGTACTTTTGTCCAAAAATTTTTACTATTTTGGGTCAAATGCTCCAGTAATACCAGAGAGAATACTTACGGATATTGGATATAAAAATAAACGAAACCATCGTAAATATCCATATAGCCAAGCGAGAGGATTAGTCGAATGGATTGAAAAGAACTATTCTACATCTCTAAACATAGTTCTTGCGAACCCTTTTAATTTTGAAATCAGTGTTGCTCACTATTCTGCTAAGACTGATAAAATCATCCTTCCTTCATAAAGGATTGCAATTTATTTAAAAAATTATCTACCCAAAAGGCTCAGAATTTTTGCTTCTAAAGAATCTCTTGTAAATGCATCATACATCAGCATCTTTCTTGCTTCTGGATGAACCATTCTAGTACGATCCAGCGACAATATCCAAATTTCTTTTCCGTTTTTTTTATTTGATTCCAGTGCCTTATGCAATTCGTCAAAACACCATGGGCTACATGCATATTCACAACACCATAATGCTATAAAGACATCACATTGAGCAATTGATTCCATTATAGCATTCGAAACATCAGTTCCAGGAATGAAGTCATTTTCGTCTCTTATTACATTCAGGTTTCTCCTCCTTAATAATGTCTCTAAAAAGTCTGCCTCGGAATTTCGCTTCTTCGCATAACTTATAAAATATATTTTTTTGTCTGCTTTTCTCGATGTTTGGGGATCTACCGTAATTGGAGGTTCCATTAAATTATGAATAACTTTCTCTAATTGATCATTATTCCCAAGCAAGTCGACGAAATTCTTGCCCCAGTTATCCAAAAGCTGATAATACTTTTTATTAAAAAAAATCTCACCTACTCCCTTGAATTGCGGGAATGGAATAACTTGAGAATCCTCCATATCTGCTACTCTAGCTAACAAGTTGGAGGCACCAGAGGTATTACCCCCTATTACAAATACATAATTGGAATTTTTGACTGCTTGAATTTGGCTGAATAGCCATGCATACTTTCGGTCAATTTTTTCTTGCGTCAAAGCACTTTCTTGAGGAAATTTTTCAACGCTTATATCATCCATGCCAACTAATAACTCGTTCCATTTCGTCCTTATTTCATTTGTTGCGGGAAAATATAATTTGATTTCTAAATTCACTTTTGCCAATTGTCCTATTCCTTGTAATAGTTGATAATCAGCAGAATCTTCATATGGACTACACAAATTCAAGGTAGCATTAATGTTTGCCAAACATCTCCCTAATGCATTGCAAAATAAATTAAACTTTACTTTTTCGTCCTCGCTCTCTGCCGAAATACTGCTTCCTACAATGTAAAACTTCATTTGACCTTGCTTTTTAGCCCATCTAGAATATGATAAATAATTTCTTGAACATGAACAGAATCAAAAAGTATATTGTTCCTCTCTATAGACAATCCGTTCAGCTCACTTAATCCATTAGCTCCCATATCTTTAAAGAAATCAAACACTTTCTTGATTTTGCTTTTATAATTCCTTTTAACATCCTTTTGACCCAAATCCCTCCAAGGCGGAAAAGTGTCTATTAATTCATTAGCTAGTGAGTCGCTCCTCTCACCTTTTATCGCTCTGATTAAGAATCCAGTAGCTCCTCCAAAAGCGCCAACTAAATAAAGTGGCTGCTTCTTTTGGGCAGCTATAAATGCTTCTTCTAATATTCCAGGCAAAAAACCTCTAAAATCTGACAGCCTACCCCCTATAAAAATTCGCCCGAACGTACCTTGCGCCATTTCAGCACGCATGCTGGAAATACATTCAGCCAGCAATTTTTGATTCTCAGGATTTTCAGAAAAACCTTCAGCTGTCCATTGATCACTTAACGACTCATTGACGCAAGGAACGCGTACTATTTCAACTCTATTTTTCTTAAATTGTGCAAGATCAACATTGCTCAATTGCAGGTAGGTCGGCCATGGAAAGTAATTGATAAAGTATCGATCATCTGAATTTCCCTGTTTTCTGTATTGAAAGGCTAATTCTGAGAATATAAATGTATAGCCTCCTTGTCGCAAGTCGCCTCCATAAACCAATTTTGCCCCATTCACCAATAAATACCTTGTTAATTCAATTGTTATGTCCTTAAGATGCATGTCTGAAAATCCCAGCTCAAGAAATTCTTCACTTTCTGAAACCGAAATTCCAATTCCCACTTCCTTTAGTGGAAAATCGATTCTTTTCCTTTCTTTATTAATGTTTTTCTTTATAGCTTGAGACAACTCCTTCGATACTCCTGAGATATTTTCTTTCTTTTTTGCCATTGATTTAGAAATAAGTTGATAATTGAATCGGTGTCAAGAAGTGAATATCACCATTCATTCCGTCTAATACAGCAATTTCTTCAATACCAAGTGGGGGATCGGGATACAATACTATCAAGCTTTTTTCTGTAGCACCATTTTCTTCTTTCGCTTTTAAAATATCCAAGAAATTGAATAATTCAGGGGGAGAGGATAAATGCATAGTTAATATATCCTCAGACCTATACAAACTAGCAATTTTCTCTAAATTTCTAGTATGGTATAAATTTACTAAAACTTGATATAATGTTAAATCAATAATTTCACTAAAGTTGTCATTATTGTATTTTATAGTTGGCACGTTACCCAAATAAGGAAAACTTCTCTTTTCTCCTTTATTAATATGGTGGACAACGACTATCGGCGCCATATATCGTTTTGCTGTTAATATCTCTATTTGACACCATTCTCTGGAAGAGTAGACATCAGTATGAAATACAACTAACGCGGCCTTACCTTCGGAAATAGAACTTCTTATCTGTTTATCAAATGCGTAACCATCTGCAATATCATTTGCATCAAAGAAGGTATTTAGCTTGGTATATGATTCAATATAGTTTCGAAATGCTTCAGCCTCTTTCTCTCCATCTTTTTTAGCATGACTAATAAATAGTTTAATGGGAGCGGGTATCCCAATCTCTTCTGAGGCTTTATGTGTTGGCTTCTTACCCATTAACAAACGGCAAAGCCCATGTAACATTCTCTGTTTGATTCCTTCTATAGCTTTATTTAGCTCATCTTCTGTATGTTCTCCTCCTTTGGTTTTGGCATTTAGGAACTGGGTTTTTCCTAGCGTTGCTTCTTCGAAGTAATAAGCATTTTCAGAAAATGCAACTGGAAAAATTCGGTTTTTATCATCAGACTTAGTTTTTTCAACCAGGTCTTTAACAAAAATATTCCAATCGTCATCATTAAAAAGATAATCATCTACCAAAACCAAAATTGCATTGTAGTCTGAAGCATTCAGATCTATCTCCTTGGGAACCTTCTGGTTTTTTAATGGTGTTGATCTAAATAAAACAGGGATTCCAATTCCCCTGCTAAGTGGATTTTCTACATCGCGGTTAAAATTCGTATAGATGTTTTCCGCAACTTTTTCTCCATGTGTAAATTTTGGATGCCAAACAATATAAATCGTTAATGGGGAGGTATAGCGTTTCATGTTTAATGATTTCCTTCTACTTTTTAATAATTATCTATTATTAGCGAATCCATTACATGTCGCAAGGGATTTTGTAAACTAGAGTATTCCGGAATTACATTAGCCTTAGTTAGTTGTTCCAAACTTTTGTCACCCCAAAAACTAACCTTATTATTTAGATCCCATATATCACGAATAATTGGGGCAGAACGAATATACTCAGGTAAGGAGCCCTTTTCTATCCCTTTAAGGCACAATACTAAAAGCTCAATTTTATCAAATCCGTATCCAATTTCAAATGGAACCCAAGTTGAGCTTAAAGTGTTAGGGGAAACTAACACTAACATATGACTACTGTTGTTGATTCCGCTACAGATTGCCTCTGTTACCTTCTTAGGATTACCTGATTGATGATGGATACGTAGGTCAGAATCATATTTATCGAAATAAACATCAAGCCCTGCCGACATCAAATAATCAGCAATTATTTGTGCATGATCTTTATCTTTTTGTTGATGAGAAATAAAAATGCACTTAATATTTTGGGCAAGGAACTCTTGCCGTGTTTTACTATGGGGTAAATAGAATCTATTTAGGGCCATTCTGTACTAACTTTTTCATTCGTGGAGTTATAAACTTACAGCATTTTTAATCCCTTTTACTAAAACCCCTCTCCAAAAAACTCCTCCATCGTCATTCCCAACGCACTCACCACCTTCACCAAACTACTAAACCGCAAATCCTTTCCCTGCTCATAGCGGCCATACTGCGCTCTGGGGATATTATTTTCATACGCGAAAACCTCATAGTTTTTGTATCCGGCTTTGATACGGAGCGCCTTGATTCGTGCGCCCAACTTTGCTAGCTGGTCATCCGGATCAAGGTGTATTTTCTTGGAGTTTTCTTTTTTGCTATCCATATAGTAAAATAAATGAATAGTTTACAAATAAGTAACCATTTATATGTTACTACTGATAAGAAACTACTTATATTTTACTACTAATAAGTGGTTTTTATCGTTTTTTTACTTAATTTGCTAACAAATATTGTTATTATGAAACTGCTATCAGGTTAGGAAAACGCAAATTCTTTATTTTAGTGATCTAAAGATATTCAAGCTTCTTGCTTTAGATCTCGTCCTGGAAAACTGGTAATTTGAAAGGCGACGAGGGATACAAGGTGAGTAGCCCATGCTATGGCGCATGGGCTCACTTAGTCGTCGCCAGGTATACCAGTACCTCCAGGACACTCTGTTGGGCTCTGCGTCTTTTTTATTGCTCTCTCCCAACACTTCTCCGGATTATTTAATACAGAAATTGAACGGCTTTAAAGACCGTATTGCCCACGCTTTGACTTTCTTCAAGGGGTACAACCCTCAAATTCTATTAACCAATAAACTGTTTTACCATGGAAAAATTAGAGAACGTATTATCAATCTTACACGATCACTTTACGAAAATGCCGCATGCGATTAGAGAGACGGTATGCAAAGAATGTAACTGGAGTACCCCCACATTTTATAGGAAATTGCGGTGTCAGGCCGTTGATCAATCTGACGCAAGACGGCCCGTAGTTCTCAGCAACGCAGAAAAAGACTGTATATTACGAGTCACAAAAGAGGCAATGGACAAAACATACACAATAATTTCTGCCTTACGCTGATAAGTAAAAACGGCAATTGCATAGAGCAATTGCCGTTTTTACTTATCAGCGCCGGATCTTCCTTTTCTTCTTCTTTTTGAACTCATTTATAGTAGCCATATCTTCATAATTATCAGTACCAACAGGGCTGAGCAAACCCCGGATAATACCGCCAACCAGAATTCCCGCCTCCTTTGCAACTTCAGATAATTCAAAGTGCCGCTGTGAAGGTTCTTCACTAGCTGATTCAGTTCGTCCAAATTTCTGTGAAGGTTGGCGCTGTCCGCTTGTAATATTCGATATGCTTGTGCCATCCTCTCCAGGTGTTCTCTGTGCAAACGCTGTTGTTCGTTTAGGCTTGTTTGATGCCATTGTTTGATGGATTGCACCATCTCCAGCACTTTGCCATAATCCATTATCTGATAGGATGGATCTTGTCCTAGTGTTTGTTTCGCATATTGTTGTATGATCTCTTTCTTGTTCATAGTTTAACCCTCCTTTTAACTGTGTCCATTTAAAACCGTTGCCTAAGGCTGAACCTTTAAAAATCAAACCTTCAAAACCATAGCTAATACCGCTTACAAAACCAGTCTGGGCCTGATTAAAGAGTATATTTATCCCCCGGGCTTCTAGTGCCTGTATAAAATCGGGAACGGAATGACTTTGTTTTTGGGCATTACCAATGATCGTCTGAAGTTTAAGCTTTACAGATAGCGCGTCGGTACGCTTCATCATTTCCATTTCGTTCTTTGTCATTGCTCGTTCCACGGCTTGCTTACTGGATACTACGGAGGTGAGATTATATTTCTTTTCGAGGCTCCTAATCACCTTTTCACTGCGGGCATAATCCTGGCTGTCTGAAACAACTTTACCGTCAAAACCAATTCTATTTACCAGAATGTGAATATGAGGGTGATCTGCATCCCGATGCCGGAAGACAATAAACTGATGTTGATTAAAGCCCAACTCCGATAAATAGTCTTTGGCAATAGATTTCATCCGTTCATTTGATAAATTTTCTTTAGGTGGAAAGTTCAATGAGGTATGATAAAAATACTTCTGAAGATTAGGACGCAAAGCCTTTATCATAGTGACTTCTTTCATTATAATATTTTCTCCGATACCGGAAAAATTAGTGTCCAATATCTCCGCAACACCTTTTTCCACTTTAGCCAGGTTATAGCGCAATGCCCCTCTAAATCCCTTTCCCTTAACCTGATCGGCCGTCATCTACTAACAGTTTAATAGCATGGTTAACATTCCTGGAAAGCTGTATCAGAAAAGATAAATACTCTCCGGGGAACTCGTTTCTATTAATCCTATGGGTGGCCTGATTGAGATTTACGCCAATCTTATGGAGTTCCCGATACAGATCAATTTCAATGGGAGAGTGTTTTAATACCGGAAGCCTGCCTGAAAAGAATTTTTGTCGAATGAGATTGGCAGGGGTGATACCTGCCGATTTTGCCAGTTCAGTGACTCTCTGATTCTCACATAATGTCAATCGGATATTCACCTGAACGGTACGTTTTTCACTTTCATTTTTCCTGGGTCTTGCCATAATTTCAAGCATTAGAACGAAGTGACTAACAATTTTTCAAGCCGTTGAAGCGTAGCGGAAACATGGCTTGCTCCTAACGACGAAGCCCACGCCGAACACTATTCATAACCTTTTGCATAGGCTTATTCTGAATTACCCACCAGTCATTTATGTCCTTAAATCCGTGATAAAGCGAGGAACAATCCGAGAATCTGTCACTCGTTTTTAGGGACTGGGTTGCTCGCCTCCCGGCGTCATCATTATCCAAATACAGGGAGATTTTATGGTACTTCTCTGTTAGGTCCGTGGCTTTTCCCGATAGCGCAAGAGAGTTTAATATCAGAAAATCATCGCTTGTTGTTCCCGCTTCTTTCTGACAAGCCAGGTATGAAAGAAAACTAAAAAATCCTTCAAATATGTTCAGCTGTAGCCCTTCATTGGCGATCAGGGTGATGTCCTTCGGAGCACAGCAACCCTTAAAGTCGGCATTTCTCAGCTCGTAGCCTCCGGCGTTGTTCCGGAATCCAAGGGCCCTATATTGGCGGTTATGCAGGGAAAAGTCTACCTCCTTGCAGTAAAACGCTGCCAGAAAGTGCGGTATCTCCCTGCTGTCTAAATACTTCAATAAATGGTGATCAGCAATCGGCCTTACTCCCAGAACAGCAATGCCATCACCGGCGATATTTTTCTTTTCACCAGCAATTAGCGGGTGAAAAGAAAAAGTAGGGGAGGGGAGACCTTCCCATTTTTTCAGCAGGTCGCTGACAGAGCAGTTGTTATACAGACACCCAAAATCGATCAGGTCACCACCCTGACCCATGCCGTGGTCATACCAGCCATTCAGCCGCCTATTTACTTTAAATGATGGTGTTTTCTCTACTCTAAGCGGGGATAAGTACCAGTAATCGTCCCTTATTACCTTGTTGGGCTCATAGCCAAGTTTAGACAACAGATCTACTAAATCCCATTTCTTCAGATCTTTCACACGTTGCATTTAGTAGTGTTTTTAGCGTTTTGCAAACCTGTATCTCATTTTGCCAGCTGGATTCGCATTGGGCCTCACCTGGAATTCATTGACCCATGCCATCAATGCAGCATGTTTCACCACATATCCTTTACCAACCTTAATGGCTGGCAGTGATTTGTGGTGAATGTAATAACGAATAGTCCCCACTGGCTTACGCAAAACATTTGCGGCTTCCACCAGATTCAACAATCTGTCAGGATCTTCCGGCTGAATAACAATGGGTTTCTTGTTGTTTTCCCGCAGGCCGTTTACACATGCCTGCAAAACGTCAATTTTAGAAATGATTAAATCGAATGGATTGATAATCGCCATAACAGTTTGATTTAATTGTTATCAACTGTTTGCAATATCCACAGGGAAGGATGGGAAATCAGGGAGATTAGGGAAGGAATTTAGGCATTTAGGGAATGATTAAGAGATTCATCTTAATTTACTAATATTCAATTGCTTAAGCATTTCCATATGTTTTAAGTAACTGTTATCCTGCCTGAATTCGGACATAAAAGTGTTGAATTTTGCGATGGTGTTACCTGTATATTCAAAGTAAGCCAGGAAGATATCTTCTAACGAGTACGAGGAAACGAAGTAATTGAGTTGATAGAAATGATCAATAACGGCGGCAACACAACCATTAAAACCATAAGGATTACGGTTACCCTTAGACTTCTTAACTGACCGGAAGACGTCAAATTTACAGCCGGACGCTTTTACTTTTTCATTAATATAATTGAGTGTTACCAGCTGGCTGCCATTGCTGGGAACTAACATACTCAAAAAAGAAGGGGCAGCTTCATTGGCTATAGTTACGGTAGCTTGTTCAGCAGGCGAACGATCAATAAAAGCTGTCAGAGCCGATTTTATGGCCATTCTATTCTCTTGGTCCCGGCAATACATTAGTTCATACTTTCCCGACTTTTTTAAAGAGGCATTTTTCACAAAACACCATTGCAATTCCTCGTCAGGGTTAGTGTGGTCCGCTTCATTGTACGGGAAAGCGAATTGAGTTAACAGGTCATTACACCTGGTTATTACCGAATCTGGAATTGATGCCAGCTGTTGAATTAATTTCTGCTGAAAACTATCGTTAAATGTCCAGAATACATACTTGCTGATATCCTCAAAGTGATTGGTATTCCAGAAAGTATCAATTGCTATGGCATATGGGGTACTCAACAGGGTAATACAGTTTCCGGTTCGGATAATTTGATTTGCGTATAGCTCATACCAACCTATCATGAAATTAAACCTATTTGTGGCCTTCCCTTCCACCGGAACTTCCTTTAAATAATGATGATTGGATAATAGCTTTGTTGGGAAACTTACGTTAACACGGTTTTTCATAATGTTACGTTATTTAGAATTAAAGGCTCTTATGGTATAAGAGCCTTTAATAATCACATCATAGAGTAACATAATTTCTACATGCTAATTCTGGCGTACTCCTTACCTCATCTAATAAAAAGTAAAGCATATCACCAGCTACCTTTAACGGCCGTTCTATTCTTACAGTATAATGTCGGTCATCTACCTCGATAACAGTAACAGGGAGGGCCTTTCGAGTATTATACGATATCCAAGCTTTGTCCCCAGGCTTGAACACCTCCACATTTCTTTCAGGAAAATGAATTGGTGTTACACCATTAACATATACAATTGTCCGTGAATCATCCTTTTGAGAAGTGATTCTAGGCTTCTTAACTGCTTTGCTTTTGGGGGAATTACTTCTTTTCAAATATGCCTTATAGCTTTTCCATGCACTCCTTAAAGCATCGACCGCGGCGAAGTAGGCATTCCTTGAATTGAGGTAATCCACATATTCCTCTAAGGAATTGTTTTCAGGCCATTGCCTATCCCTTAATGTGTCTTTTGCTAAATCTCCAAGAGGGGAATTCCTATTCTTATGTCTTTTTAGCCAATCACTAAACGAAAGCTGGGGGGACACTACAGGTGATTCGACGTTTAGGATGGAACTAGAAGACTGTGTTTGAGAAAGAGATCGCTGGCAGTGCATCCAATTAGAGTAACCATACTCTTTAGCAATCTTATCAAGCGCTTTTGTATATGTAACGTTATGAGTTCTTTTAAATTTCTTTGCCTGGGCCTTAATATAGGTGAGTGTGATTTTATTTTTTAACATAAATAAAATTTTTTCTCATAGAAAAACGTCGCCCACCTACCATTCCTCTTTTATGAGAAAAGATTTATTTATGATTTTGTAGTACAGTGCTCATTAGAGCTTCGCGGCGGTGGGCGGCACACCTCTGTTAGCGTTGATATAAAAATATCATTTTTTTATTAATCAGCCCAAATATTTCCTTCTTGATTAATCGATGATAGTTTTCAAAAATTGACTGATATAGACCCAACGATGAGAACAAATAATTCCTATTAGATACCGGGACAGATATAAGCGATTAAATGGCCCAAAGGTTCGTCATTTTTTCGTAAAACCAACATTTGTTTGTATTCCAAAAACATGTATCAAAACATGTATCAAACGAAAAAAGGCTCCCAACGCATCCGCGCTGAAAGCCTTTAGTGTAGTGTGCTCCCACCAGGGCATGATCCTGGGACCCCCTGATTATGAGTCAGGTGCTCTAACCAACTGAGCTATAGGAGCCGTTCCGAAGAACTAAAATTCCCCTTTTTCAAGGGACGGCAAAGTTAATTATTTCCCCGAATTATCCTAAATTTTTTTTAACTCTGGGCACGTGCACGCCTATACTGTAAAAAATCTGCTTTCTTTGTACACTATGAAAGGCATTAAAAACATCATCTTCGACCTGGGAGGGGTAATCCTCAATATCGACCATCAGTTGACCCGTGAGGCTTTTACGGCGTTAGGCGTGGAACATTTTGAACAGTTATACAACCAGTTCAAAGGCACCCGGCTGTTCGACAATCTGGAAACAGGACACGTCACACCGGAAGCATTTGTGACGGAAATGAAAAAACATGTAGCCGAAGGAGTGACCGACGAGCAGATCATCGCAGCCTGGAATGCTATGCTGCTGGACTTCCCGCTGCAACGTTTACAGTTGCTGCAGCAGTTAAGGCAGCATTATGGCATGTACCTGTTGAGCAACACGAATGCCATCCATCTGGAAACATTCAATAAGATATTGCAGGACACGAGAGGTATCCCGTCGCTGGCGGTATTTTTCGACAAGGCCTATTATTCCCACCTGATGGGTTACCGGAAACCGGACCGCGAGTCTTACCAGATGGTGCTGGATGAAAACGGGCTGAAAGCAGAGGAGACATTGTTTATTGATGATACGCTGCCCAATATAGAAGGGGCGAAGATAGTGGGATTACAGACGCTTCACCTGCAGGCACCGAAAACGATACTGGACATCTTCAGGCCGCAGAACGGCTGATAATGAAAAAGGCCGCAATGCGGCCTTTTTTTATTTAACTTCTTCAAAGTCGATGTAATCGTCTCTTTTCGGCGGTTTGGATGCCTGCCCCTGGGAAGACTGCTGCTGGTTATAGTTGTAACCCTGCTGGGCAGACTGCTGCTCCTCATACTGCTGACGCATGTGCTGTTGGATGTCGTTCATCTGTTTACGAACCGCCTTGGTGGACCTGTAAACCGGTATGATAAACTCAAATACCAGCTTATACAGCAGCCACGCAAAAAACATGTATAGTAAAAATCTCAACATAGTGCGACAAAGGTAGCAGATTATCTTTCCGTTAACCGGATAATCGGCTGATTTTAAGGATTCTTTAACGTTGCTTTCAGGACAATCCCAGTAGCGCAGCGCTCGTCAGCGCTTCCTTCTTATTGTATTCCCAGGTCAGCTTGCGGTGATTGGCCGCGTCAATGATGGTGCCAACGAAGCAAAACCCTAAAGTCACCAGGTAGAGAATGCCCATGGCGATCTGGTTGAGCACAAAACGTTGAATCCCGGCGGTGCCTATCAGTCCGATCAGGCAGCAGATCAGTATCATCTGCGGATCTTTTCGGCGGGATTGGTACAATGCCAGGAAGCGTTGTTTGTTTTCAGCGCTGTAGCCTTTTGTCAGTTCCTGCAGCCACAGCATTTCTTCCTGTTCGATGCCCGGCAACATAGCAAATGAAAAATCAGACATAACGATTATTTATAATTTAAATTCTGTATATTGAAAACGTGCCAGTTGGACCGTCCGGTACACCAACACCACTACTGTAACGGGTGCTAACCAGTGGTGGTAGACGGCTTCCTGCCAGCGGCCATGCAGAAAAAAGTGGATTCCATGGCCCAACCCGCAGCCGGGGCAGAAGGGGATACCCATATTTTTGAACAGGCACAGGGACGGTTGGCCGGCGGCCGGGTCCAGAAAAAATAAACATATCAGCCCTGCCGGCCAGACCAGCAATTCCGGATGCAACTTCTTCAGGAATGTAAATATCATTAAAAAAAATTAAATATGTGCTCCAGATGGGGCTGCTTGCGGTCTTGAATTCTCTTCAAGTTAAAGATTTTGTTTTTCAATTAAAATAATTTGTAGATTTGCATCAGGAAAAATGATTCAAACGAAGGGGACGAGAGAACGTCCCCTTCTCGTTTTTTGTATGGCAAACGAACAAGTGATAAAAGCTATCCGGGACCTGGCAGAAGGACTGCTGACAAATGATCCCGACAATTTTTTGGTAGACATCAGGATAAAACCCACCAATAACGTAAAACTCTTTATAGATGGGGATAAGGGGATACCGGTAGACAAGCTGGTATCTTTCAACCGTAAACTCTACGCACTGCTGGAAACCAGTGAGCTCTTTCCTGACAACGATTTCTCCCTGGAAGTTTCTTCCCCCGGGCTGGACGAGCCCCTGAAGCTGCACAGACAATACCTTAAAAACATTGGCCGCAAAGTGGAGGTCACCCTCCTTGACGGTGCAGTGAAAGAAGGTACATTGCTGGCGGTTACGGATGACTCCATCACCATCGAGGAAACAATCGGCAAAAAGAAAGAAACCAAACAAACCGAATTAACACTAAATGAAATAAAGCACACCAAAGTGTGCATCGTGTTTTAAAATATAATACATAAACATGGCTAGTATTAACCTGATTGAGTCATTCACCGAGTTTAAGGAGGCGGAAAACATTGACCGCCCTACGTTGATGAAGGTATTGGAAGATGTGTTCAAAACACTGCTGCGAAAGAAGTATGGCTCAGATGAGAATTTTGACGTGATCGTAAATACAGAGAAAGGTGACCTTGAAATATTACGCCGCCGCACTATCGTGTCTGACGGTGAAGTGGAAGATGACAATGCGCAGATCGCCTACTCAGAGGCCATTAAAATTGAACCGGACTACCAGATTGGGGAAGATCTCTATGAAGAAGTAGAGATCCTCGACTTCGGCCGCAGGGCTATCCTCGCCGCCAAACAAACCCTCTCCGCCCGTATCGGTGACCTTAAAAAGAACATCCTGGTAAAGAAATATGCCGACAAAGCCGGCGAAATTGTTACCGGGGAAGTATACCAGGTTTGGAAAAAAGAAGTTTTATTGCTTGATGATGAGGGGAATGAGTTAATTTTGCCCAAATCTGAACAGATTCCGACGGATTATTTCAAAAAAGGAGAAAATGTAAGAGCGGTAGTAAAGAAAGTGGAAATGAAAAACAACGCGCCACTCATCATTCTTTCCCGTACGCATCCATCCTTCCTGGCTAAATTGCTGGAAATTGAAGTACCTGAGATATTTGACGGCCTGATTGTGATCAAGAAAATTGTCCGTGAACCCGGCGAAAGAGCGAAAGTGGCTGTTGAATCCTACGATGACCGTATCGACCCGGTAGGCGCCTGCGTAGGTATGAAAGGTAGCCGAATCCACGGTATCGTACGTGAGCTCAGAAACGAAAATATTGATATCATTAACTATACTACCAACATTCAGCTGTTGATTCAGCGCTCCCTCACACCCGCCCGGATCAGCCGCATGGAAGTAGATGGCGAAAATAAATACGCTTCCGTTTACCTCAATCCTGACCAGGTATCACTGGCCATCGGTAAAAAAGGCGTTAACATCAAACTCGCCTGCGAACTCACAGGCTATGAAATTGATGTCTTCCGCGACGAAGCTCAGGAACAGGCCGAATTTGATATCGATCTGGAAGAATTCTCTGATGAAATCGAAGAATGGATCATTGACGAACTGAAAAGAATAGGTTGTGACACTGCCCGCAGCGTATTGGAGCTGACCACTGAAGAACTGGTTCGCCGTTCGGATCTGGAAGAAGAGACAGTGCAGGATATAAGAAGAATATTACAGGAAGAGTTTGACAAAGAATAAAGCCCAGCCAGAAACCTTCCCAGGTAAAGGGCTTATTAGAAGGGGAATTGATTTTTTCGAGTTATTGTTTAAACGTAAAAAAACATCCCATTTGGAAAAAATGGGAAACAGGGGAGGCCCGAAATACGATATGCCTGAAACAACAAACAACACACCACGATTGCTGGCTGCAGCCAAAGAGTTTAATATTGGTAAGGAAACCCTCATCGATTTCCTTAGCAATAAAGGCTTCGATATGGGCGGCTTTGGATCTCCAAATGCCCGCCTTACGGCTGTCATGTACTCAGCCCTGCAGTCGGAATTCCAACAGGACAAGGCTAACAAACGCAAAAGCGACCAGATAGCCCTGCCCAAAGGAAGCGTGTTAGAAACAAAGATGAAGAAGGAGAAAGAGGAAGCAGAGGCTGCGGCAAAAAAGAACCTGAAAGAAAAAGATGAGGCTGCACCCGTAGCGGAAGCTCCCAAAGCTGAACAAGCCCCCGAACCTAAACAGGAACCTGCGAAGGAAACACCTAAAAAGGAACCTCAGGCGGCAGCTCCGGCTCAACCCACACCCCCTCCGGTAAAAGAAAAAGAGGAAGCCAAGCCTAAACAAGAACCTCCGGCTGTTACAGCTCCCCCTGTTGCGGAAGTTCCCAAAGCACCGGCTACTCCCGCTGAACCAGAAGTGGTGAAAACAGAATCTCCTAAGATTAACGGCCCGAAAGTCATCACCACGATCGACCTCGACGCCCTTAACCGTAATAAAAAACCCGCTGCCAGGAAAGAACCGGAAGAAAAACCGGCTCCCGCCCCAACAGCGGCACCGCCTGCTCCTAAAGAGGAAAAACCACAACCGGTTACCCCTCCCGTAGCAGCTAAACCGGAAGAAAAACCGGAACCCACGCCGGCACCACCAGTGACCACTCCCGTTGCAAAACAGGAAAACGTGGAAAAAACAGCGCCTAAAGCGGAAAAAGCTGAAACAGCCCCCGCTCCGCCAGCAGAGAAAGTAGCGCAAACAGTTAAAACCGATACGACAGAAAAAACGGAAAAAGCCGCACCGGTTGAAGATAAACCTGTAGTTAACAAAGTGGAAGAAGTATTACAAGAGGCAAAACCGGCTGCAATCAAAGAACCGGCTAACATTCCTGTTAAACAGCCCGTAAAGGAAGAACAACGCAACATTCCGCCTGCCCCTGCTGCTGAAAACACCCAAACTCCTCCTCAACCGGAAGAGCCTACCGTGATCAGTAACATCCAGGCCGAAAAACTCACCGGCCCGAAAGTAATCGGTAAAATCGAACTGCCCGTTCAGTCGGACAGACGCGATAACAATAAAGGCAACTTCAACCGCGATGAAAAACGTAAACGCAAACGTATCATCGTGGAGAAAAAACCTGAACCCATCCAGCCGAAAGACTTCAAAGAAGGCGGCCAGCAAGGCGGCGGTGGTAACCGCCCTCACCACGAAAACCGCGATAACCGCGGCGATAATCGTGGCGGCGATAACCGTGGTGGCAACAGAAGCCACGGCGATAACCGCAATCAGGGCGACAACCGCAACCAGGGTGGTGATAACCGTAACCGTCAGGGCGGCCAGCAAGGTGGTGGCTTCAACAGAGGCGGCCAACAAGGTGGCGGCGGCTTCAACAGAGGCCAGGGCCAGCAAGGCGGTCAGGGTGGTAACAGACCCGGCGGCCAACAAGGCGGCGGCTTCAACAGACAAGGCGGCCAGGGTGGCAACAGACCCGGCTTCAACAGACCCGGCCAGGGCGGCGGAAACTTCCGTCCGGGTGGTCGCGGCGCTGATGATAAACGCACTGTGGAAGAAAAGGAAATCGATAAAAACGAAATCCAGAATAAAATCAAGGAAACCATGGCCAAACTCGGTGGCGGCGGTCGCGGTAAAAACGTGAAAGCCAAACACCGTAGGGAAAAACGCGAGGAAAGAGCCAGCCAGAAAGCCAGAGAAGGCGCTGATGACAACAAACTCCAGGTAACGGAATTCGTTTCTGTGAGCGAGCTCGCCAACCTCATGGACGTTAGCTTCGCTGAAGTTATCTCCAAATGTATGGGCCTCGGTATCATGGTATCCATCAACCAACGCCTCGATGCGGAAGTAATCGAACTGGTAGCCGGCGAATTTGGCTACGAAGTGGAATTCATCGGCCTCGACGCCGCGGAAGACTCCGAAGAAGAAGAAGACGTAGACGCACCGGAAGATCTGCAGCCCCGCGCTCCGATCGTTACCATCATGGGTCACGTTGACCACGGTAAAACATCACTGCTCGACTATATCCGCAACGCCAACGTGGTAGCGGGTGAAGCCGGCGGTATCACCCAACACATCGGTGCTTACCAGGTTACTACTTCCAACGGCAAAAAAATCACCTTCCTCGATACCCCCGGCCACGAAGCGTTTACGGCCATGCGTGCCCGCGGTGCCAAAGCCGCCGACATCGCCGTGATCGTGATCGCTGCCGATGACGCCATCATGCCACAAACACGTGAAGCGATCTCCCACTCACAGGCCGCTGGCCTCCCAATGGTGTTCGCTATCAACAAAGTGGATAAAGACGGCGCTAACCCGGAAAAAATCAAGGAACAACTGGCCCAGCTCAACCTCCTCGTGGAAGACTGGGGCGGTAAATACCAAAGCCAGGAAATATCCGCTAAAAGCGGCCTCAATATCGATGTCCTGCTGGAAAAAATCCTGCTGGAAGCGGAACTGCTCGACCTGAAAGCCAACCCGGACCGCGAAGGCTCCGGAAGCATCGTGGAAGCATCCCTCGATAAAGGCCGTGGATACGTGGCCTCCCTGCTGGTACAAAACGGTACCCTCCGCCAGGGCGACACCATCGTGTCAGGCTCCTTCTACGGTAAAATCAAAGCCATGTTCAACGAACGCGGCCAACGTATGGATGAAGCAGGCCCTTCTATGCCGGTACAGGTGCTCGGCCTTAACGGTGCACCACAAGCCGGTGAGAAATTCAAAATGTACGAAGACGAATCTGAAGCCAAAGAAACAGCTAACCGCAGAGCTCAGATCGTTCGCGAACAAGGTATCCGCACCAAGAAACATATCACCCTCGATGAAATCGGCCGCAGGCTGGCACTGGGTAACTTTAAACAGCTCAACCTCATCATCAAGGCCGACTTTGACGGCTCTGTGGAAGCATTGAGCGACTCCCTCCAGAAACTGTCTACCGAAGAAATCGTTATCAGTATCGTACACAAAGCAGTAGGTCAGATCACCGAATCCGACGTCCTGCTCGCTACTGCCTCCGACGCCATCATCCTCGGTTTCCAGGTGCGTCCTTCTTCCCAGGCTGCCAAACTTGCGGAAAAAGAAAACATCGAAATCCGCAACTACTCCATCATCTACGACGCGATCGACGAGATCAAGAGCGCGATGGAAGGGATGCTGGAACCCAAAATCGAGAAAAAAGTGGTGTGCAACGTACAAGTACGCGAAACCTACAAATTCGACAAGGTTACAGTGGCAGGTTGCTTCGTACTCGATGGCAAGCTGACCAGAAACACCCGCATCAACGTGGTACGCGACGGTATCGTAGTCCATACAGGCGAACTCGGCTCCCTCAAACGTTATAAAGATGACGTGAAGGAAGTAGCCGCCAACATGGAGTGCGGTCTGAGTATCCGCGGATACAGCGACCTGAGACCAGACGATATCATCGAAGGTTTCGAAGAGGTGGAAGTAAAAAGAACACTCTAATACCCGCTTCCCGGTCCCTCCAGACCGGGAAGTCATAAAAAAAGCTGTCAGAAATGGTGATACCCTCAATATCCCCGCTTTTTGACAGCTTTTTCTTTTTTAATCCCTGCCCATCGGCGTGAAACCAAAGGCTTATCTAAACTTTTGTTAAATCCGTCGATATTAAATACAGTCCTGATCTTTAAATGGTTATTTTTGGATTTTACCGCTATAGTATGAAGAAACTTTTGGCTCTCTCCGCAGGAGCTTTGCTGTTATGGCAAGCTGCTGCTGCTCAGCAAAAACTCGTGGCAGACAAAATTATCGGCGTAGTAGGGGATAAGATCATCCTCAAATCCGATATGGACGGCGCCCTGGCAGACCAGGCTCGGAACTCCCCCGACGGGACCGTCAGCGCTCAGGCTGCCTGTAATACCATGGAAATGCTGATCTCCCAAAAGGTGATGGTGCTCCAGGCAGAAAGGGACAGCTTGCCCGTTTCTGATGGAGACGTGGAAGCTCAAATGGAAAACCGTATCCGCTACTTCGAACAGCTCTACGGCTCCAAAGAAAAAATGAAAGAAATTACCGGCTACAGCGTATACCAACTCCGCGAACGTTTCCGCACACCCATCAAGGAAGGCCTACTCGCTCAGGCTATGCGTAATAAAGTCGTGGAAAACGTGAAGGTAACCCCCTCAGAAGTAAAACGCTACTTCGACGCTATCCCGAAAGATAGCCTCCATTTCTATGAGTCCGAACTGGAAATAGGACAACTCGTCATCATTCCAAAGGCTACCCGCGAAATGGACAACTACGCGATAGAACGGCTGCAGGACTTCAAAAAAAGAGTGGTCAACAAGGAATCTGACTTCGGTTCCCTCGCGATCCTCTACTCTGAAGACCCCGGCGTGAAAGAAAATAAAGGCATCTACGTGATGAACCGCAGCGACAAACAATGGGACGCCGACTTTATGGCCGCCGCTTTCCGTTTGAAAGAAGGCGAAATATCTTCCCCGGTAAAATCCCAGTTCGGTTATCACCTGATCCAGATGATCAAACGCTCCGGCGATAACGTAACGGTACAGCATATCCTGCTGAAAGCTGCCGTAACCAAAGCCGATCTGGCCGGCGCCACCTCCAAACTGGATTCTATCCGCACCCTGATCCTGAACAACAAAATCACTTTCCCGGAAGCGGTTGCCAAATTCAGTGACTCTAAAAGCGCGAAATTCGATGGTGGCATGCTCCAGTCTAAAACCGGAGAAGGTACCCTGCTCACCATCGACCAGCTCGACGATCCCTCTGAAAGAGATATCGTACTCATGCTCGATACCCTTAAACCAGGAATGATATCCGCCCCCGTTGCATTTACCGACGAATCAGGCGCTGCCGGTGTGAGGATCGTATACCTCAAAACACGCACCCAGCCACACCGCGAGAACCTGACGGATGACTACTCCCGTATCCAGCAACGGACCCTGGACATTAAAAGAGCTGAAGCCATCAACAAATGGCTCATCGAGAAAATACCAACGTTCTACGTGCACGTAGATGACGACTATAAAAACTGTACCCACATCAGCCAATGGATGTCCTCACTGGCCAAACAGTAACTGAGCGGAACAGCGAATAACCTGATTCTCCCGATGGGCGAAGACAACAGCGAACAACAGCTGCCGTCTTCGCCCATTTTCTTTTTCCCGCCTTCTCCCTTTTAGGTAGATGCCTGCCGTTTTTCCGACCTCCTCCCGGCCAACTTCCCACCGCTCAACACGCACAATTCGTAATTCGCATTTTTTTGGCGTAACTTTGCGTCTTCAAATTTCAGCGATGAGTGATGCGATCAAACATGAATGCGGCCTGGCATTCATAAGATTAAGAAAACCATTCTCTTATTACCAGCAAAAATATGGGACTGTATTCTATGGGCTAAACAAACTGTACCTGCTCATGGAAAAACAACACAACAGAGGCCAGGACGGCGCTGGTGTGGCTACCGTAAAGCTTAATACAGAACCCGGCGTTCCCTTCATGCACAGGATCCGTAGCGCCGCCCCACAAGCTATCGGCGATATTTTCGGTAAAATCCGGGAAGAAATCCAGGAGATCGAAAAATATCAACCCGAAATCACCAAATATCCCGGACTCCTGAAAGGACATATCCGGTTTCTCGGTGAAAACCTGATGGGCCACCTCCGCTACGCCACCCAGGGCAAAAACAACGTGGAACTCTGCCACCCGTTTGTACGCTACAACACCATCCCCGCCCGTAACCTCGCTATGGCGGGCAACTTTAACCTGGTAAATGCCGATGAACTCTTCAAATTTGTTCAGGTAAACCCCGGTGAAGTCCACAAAAATTCCGACCTCGCAGCCATGCTCGAAACCGTTCATCACTTCCTCTGCAAAGAAGATGAAGAACGCCGCAATGGCCTCGATGTTAAAAATATCCTGCAACAGGCATTCTCCCTGTTCGACGGCGGCTACCACGCCTGTGGCCTGATCGGTACCGGCGACGCCTTCGTTATCCGCGACCCGCACGGCATCCGCCCATCTTACTATTATGTCAACGACGACGTGATCGTAGCTGCCTCCGAAAGAGCCGCTATCCGCACTACCTTCAACGTAGGCGAAAATGAAGTGCTCGAACTGATGCCCGGCAACGCCCTCATCGTAAAAGAAAACGGCGAATACGCCATCGAACAAATCCTCGAACCGAAAGAACGCAAAGCCTGCTCCTTCGAAAGGATCTACTTCTCCCGCGGTAACGACGAAAAAATATACAAGGAACGTACCTCCCTCGGCCGTAACCTGTCTGCTACCGTATTGAAAGCGATCGACAACGATCTGAAAAATACCATCTTCTCCTTCATCCCCAACACAGCTGAAGTAGCCTTCTATGGCCTGTTAAAAGGTCTGGAAGACTATCTCAACAAAATAAAAGTGGAGAGGATCCTCTCCTGGGGCAAAGACTACGACGAGGAGAAGCTCAATGAAATGATCAACCGTCGTATCCGCATCGATAAAATCGCTATCAAAGACGTGAAAATGCGCACCTTCATCACGGAAGATTCCAGCCGTAATGAAATGGTACAACACGTATACGATATCACCTACGGTACGGTAAGACCCGGCATCGACTCCCTCGTGGTGATCGATGACTCTATCGTTCGGGGTACCACCCTTCGCGAAAGCATCGTGAAAATGCTCGACCGCCTCGGCCCCAAACGCATCATCGTAGTGTCTTCTGCCCCGCAGATCCGCTACCCCGACTGCTACGGTATCGATATGAGCAAAATGGGCGACTTCGTAGCCTTCCAGGCCGCTATCGCCCTGCTGAAAGACCATGGCAAGGAACACATCCTCCAGGAAGCCTATGGCCTGTGCAAAGAACTGCAACGTACCAACACCCTCCACGCACAAAACGTGGTGAAGAATGTCTATAAACCATTCACACCGGAACAGATCTCCGCTAAAATCGCGGAAATCCTCACTCCGGAAGGTATCGGCGCTAAGGTCGAAGTCATCTACCAGTCCATCGAAAGCCTCCACGAGGCATGCCCTAACAACCTGGGCGACTGGTACTTCACCGGTGATTATCCTACCCCGGGCGGTAACCGCGTAGTGAACAAAGCCTTCATGAACTTCATGGAAGGCAAAAATGAAAGAGGCTACTAAAAACAAGACGCCGTCATCATAAAAAAAGCGAAGATCAGTTGCTGATCTTCGCTTTTTTAGTAGTATCCGGCCGTGTTAATTTTGTCTTAAATCATCCCCCTCCGGCTGGCTTTATTCTCCTAACACATTAACTTCCTGTAAATTCTTTATTTTCGTTCCGGTAAATCACCGTTTTCAGCCCATGAAAACACTCTTACTCATCCGTCATGCAAAATCCAGCTGGACCAATCCGGACATGGACGATTTTGACAGACCGCTCAATAAGCGGGGAAAACAAAATGCGCCGGAAATGGCCCAACGCCTCGTATCCAGAGGGATGGTCCCCGAGCTGATCATTGCCAGCCCCGCCAAACGTGCCCGTACTACCGCCAAAATCATGGCCGAAGAATGGCACTATCCTAAACAGGCTATCCTGCTCGAAGAAGAACTCTATCTCTGTTACGCTTCCACCTTCCTCAAAGTGATCACCAAGATAGATGACGACTTCAACGCAGTGGCGATCTTCGCACATAACCCCGGTATCACGGACTTTGCCAATTATCTCACCGAAGAAATCCGCATCGATAACGTACCAACTACCGGCATCTTCGCCATACAGGCCGATACCGATAGCTGGAAAGATTTCGACCTCGCCCGCAAAAAATTCCTCTTCTTCGATTACCCCCGCAACAACTAACCCTTCACAATTTTATTATAAGAAGTACTAATACCTTTTATCAGTGATGAGCTGAAGCCCTGGTGCTCCATTTCATTCAGTCCGGCTATGGTACAGCCTTTCGGCGTGGTCACCTTGTCGATTTCCTCTTCCGGGTGACGGTTCTTACGGATCAGCAGCTCAGCGGCACCTTTCACCGTTTGCGCGGCAATCAGGCTGGCTGTTCTCACATCGAACCCTATTTCAATACCGCCCTGGATATTGGCCCGGATAAAACGCAATGCAAAGGCGATACCGCAGGCGCCCAGTACGGTAGCAGCATCCATCAGTTTTTCATCGATGCTGACCGTAGCGCCCAGCTGATCAAACATGGTCTTCACATAGCGCAACTGCTCTTCGCTGGCATTAGCCGCACAGATACAGGTAATAGACTCCTGTATGGCAATGGCCGTATTAGGCATGGCCCGCACCACCGGCATATCCGGTACAATGTGCGACAGGTCAGCAATGCTGACGCCGGTCACCACACTAATGAGGATATGTTTCGCGGGGTCCAGATCACCTTTCAGTTCCTGCAACACTTCGCGCACGTTGTAGGGCTTAAGTGCCACTACTATCACCTCCGACTGCCGGATGGCTTTCGCATTGTCTGTTTCCACCTGCACACCGGCGGCCTTCAGATCGGCCAGTGTACCGGTATTACGTTTGGTAACGGTAATATCGGACGGCTGGGAAAAACCACTTTTTACCAATCCCTGCGCGATGGCAGAACCCAGATTTCCCCCGCCTATAATGGCTATTTTTTTGGCTGACATAACATTTATTTTTTCAGATAAAATCCTACGGAAGGTATAACAATTGGGCCACTGATGCAAACCGCGTGTATTCGTTATCTTGCAACTATGCAGGCAACACATAAGGCAGCCGCTTTTTTCGTCAGGATAAAAGAAGCGCATCATTCAACCAACCCCGAAGAAAAAATCCGCCAGTACCGGCAGATACTGGAAACGCTTTTCCGTGACCTTACACGCGAAGAAACACGATCTTTCGGCAACCTGTTTGCACGTATGCAGTTTTATTTCGATAAACAGGTGGTGCCTCCGGAAATCCGGCAGCCACTGTCTGCGCTCCGGCTTCTTACCAACAAGGCCACCAGCGGCATGTTCCCCCTGCAGGAACAGGAGCATCAATGCTGCATTAAAGCACTCGCCGAAGCGATAGCCTGGGCTTATCAGGAGCCGACGCCGGACGATATCCGGCTGCTATTCCGCGACACCGGCGGCTCCCGCCTCTCGTTGTCCTATCAGCATCATCCTTCCGATATCCCGCTGTTGAAATGTATGGTCACCGGCACCAGTCCGCTGATGCTCAACGATAAAGGCACCCATACTTTCACCATCTCCGCTAAAAACGACGAACAGTGCACTTTCGAACTATCGCTGGACCAGCTGGACGATCTGACCGTAGTAGCCTTGTATCCTTTGCTGCGCCCGTACGACACTATCCTCGTGCATCATTGCCGGCAGGGAGATGATCTGCATCATTATCTGACAGCTGCCGAAAGCCAGATCATTCTCGAGCCGGACCTGCTCATCGATATTAGTGACCTGGCAGAGTGCTTTACCCACAAAGGCGCCAACCACCTGCTGTACCTCGTCCGGAAACTGACGCCGCATCAGGCGTCCCCGGCGGCTTTTAAGGGAAACCTCGTCAACGCCCTGCTGGACGAGATGCTGCGTAACGGCGAAGTAGACGTGAAAACCTCCTTCGTGGAGGCCGTGGCAGAAAATGTATTGCAAGCCGCCGCCTACGGCCGGGAGCAGCTCAATGAAATGTTCCGCGACATCCGGCAGCATCACTGGGGCAATCTCCACGCCACCGTCCGCGATCTGCGCGACAAGCCGGTACAGATAGAGCCCACCTTTTTCTCTGCCCGCTACGGCCTGCAGGGAAGGCTGGACCTCATGACGGAAGACGAGCAGGACCCGCACCGAAAAGAAATATTTGAATTAAAGAGCGGCAAAGCGCCCGATTTCAATACCTGGAAAAACCACGAAATGCAGGTGGTAGGGTATAACCTGTTGTTACGTTCCGCCTTCGGCCGGCAGCGCAAAGGCAGTTCCGCTATTTTGTATTCAGCCGCTGCGGCTAATCCGCTCCGGAACGTCAGCAGCACGCACCGCACCGAAAATGAACTGATGCTGCTGCGCAATCAGGTGGTGGCCATGCTGCTGCGACTGGCAGGAGAGGAGTATGGCGTGTTGTCTGCTATTACCGGCGCCGCCGCTACGGGGCTGCCACCATTCAGCGCCGTACATTTCACCGCGTTTGAGAAAGCCTGGTACTCCGCCACTGATGAAGCCAAAGCCTACTATAAACAATACCTGTCCTTTGTGCTGCGGGAATACCTGCAGGCCAAATGCGGCATGTATTCCGAAACGGACCGGGAAGAGGACGCAGATGGTTTCTCCGCGCTCTGGCTGCAGACGGCGGCAGAAAAAGCAGCGCGGTTTAATATCATCCCCGGGTTACGCTTTCGGGAATTCGATCATGTAAACAGTGCTGTGCTTTTTGATATAGCCGGTCCCGTTAGCCATAATTTCCGTGCGGGAGATACCGCCGTCATCTATCCGCGCACCGGAGCGGGGCTGCAGCCATTACAGCAACAGCTGCTCAAAGGCCGCATCGATGACCTTGCGAAGGATACGCTTACCTTTTCGCTCAACAACCGGCAGATGACACTGGACTTCTTCCGGCAGTTTGATGAATGGGTAATTGAACATGATATCTACGAATCCAATTACTGGATGGCGGCATCTGCGCTGTACCACGTCCTGTCGCCGGCAAACGCGCAGCGGGTCCGCCTGCTGCTCGGATTGGAAATACCCCGTTGGCATCCCTTACCATTTCCGGCACCGGCCATGTTCAATGCCAATCAGGAGAAGATTGTGCAGCAGGCGCTGGAAGCGCAGGACTACTACCTGTTGCAGGGCCCTCCCGGTACCGGCAAAACATCGTCGCTGCTCACCACCATAGTGGGAGAGATGATCAAACAGCAGCGCCATGTAGTCATTGTGGCGTTTACCAATAAAGCAGTAGATGAAATCTGCAGCAAGCTGGAATCCCGGCAGATACAGCATTTGCGGCTGGGAGGCCGCAGTACCGGGCCTGCGCAGCAACTCCGTGAGTTATGCCTGAAAGGCTCGCTGGACGATGCCCGCAACTATATCACCGGGCATCGTGTTTTTGTGGCGACAGTGGCCACCATGGCCACCCGGCTGGAACAACTGGTGATGATGGGCATCCCTACAGACACGCTGATGGTAGATGAAGCCTCGCAGCTCACGGAGCCGCAGCTATTAGGGTTGTTGATGCCTTTTCGCAAGTTCATCCTCATTGGTGACCAGAACCAGCTACCACCGGTGGTTACACAGGAAGCCGCTTTCTGCCGGGTAAAAGACCCGCTGTTGCAGGAGCTGGGCATACGGGACCTGCGGTGCTCCATCTTTGAAAGACTGATGCACCGCTGCAAGCAGGCGCAGTGGCGCCACGCATGGGGAATGCTGAACACCCATTTCCGGATGCACGAAAGTATTGCCAGCCTGGTGAATCACTATTATGCAGGGCAACTGGCGTCGGGCGGAGCGCAGCAACGGGTGGATTTCGATCCTGGTAGCTGTCCGGATACCGCGCCGTGGCGGCACATACTGACCCTGGGCAGGAAAATATTTATTCCCAGCCCTTACGAGGCCACTTCCAAAATGAACCAGACGGAAGCCGAGCGGGTCGTTTCCCTGCTACAGTATCTTAAAACACAGTATGGCGACTCCTTTAGCCGGGATACGGTAGGAGTGGTCACGCCGTGGCGCACCCAGATCAGTCTGATACGGGAGCTACTGGCGGGAGACAAGGCCCTGCAACAGGTGAACATAGACACGGTGGAGCGTTTTCAGGGATCGGAAAACGATATTATTATCGTGTCCCTGGCGGTTTATCATGCCGCACAGGTGGATACCCTGCAATGCCTGGGCAGTTTCACATGGGATGAAGCAGATATAGAGGTAGACCGTAAGTTACTGGTAACGTTATCGCGTGCACGAAAACAGGTGGTCCTGCTGGGCTATGAACCGGCTTTGAGCCGGAGCCCGCACTACCGGAAGGTACTGGGTGAGATGGTCAGGGGCAGCCTGTAAAACAGCTAAATCGAAAAAGTAACCTAACAACTATGGCCACACACATCGCATGGCCATAGTCAGACAACATCATATATGATCATTCCTGGCAAACCAGGCGTTAATCCAGTGTTACGTGAGACCAGTTTTCACCGCTTTTAATACGGTACAGCTGCATTTCGCTGATATCAAATTGTTCAGCGATCTGCTTCATGGTTTTTTTACCGGGCTTGTTCAGTAAGCGCTTGATGCTCTTTACTTTGGTCACATTCAGCTTCAGGCCTTTGAGGCGGTTGCGCTGTTTTTCCTTGTAAGCCAGTTTAGCCGGGCTGTTCTGCTGGTGTTCTTCCATTTCCTCTTTGGTCGCCCATTTGAGGTTGCTGGCCTTGTTGTTTTTCTTGTCATAGTCCAGGTGAATCACATATCTGTGAGCGCGTCCTGGTCTTTTGTTGAAAAGCTTGGCCACTTCCCGGTGCAGGTAGAGTGACTGGTAGCTGTCCGCCGGTTTTACATTTAAAACCGTATAGCCTTCCACGGTAGAACCCGTGAGCAGCTTACCATCTTCTGTACTTTCATGATAACTGATCACTCTCCCCATGTTTGAAACCGCGTATCTCTTACGCAGGGCAGATTTGTTTTTAATCTGTAAGTCTTTCCAGACTTCATTTCTCAGATTTTTAATTGTGGTCATGTGAAAGTAATTTATAATTTTTGTTTTGATGGGGTTAGTCCGTTTAGACGTAAACGTTACAACCAGCCTTTTCATTATCAGCCGGTAGAAAATTCTGTTCAGCTAGTGGGGGAGATGTCCTTTCGAAAATGTGATCCTTGTATTGTGAAACAATCGCGTCTAATACGTCTTCTATTTCAGCTAATGTTTTGTAAGTTACTAATTGTTGCCTGAATTCTTTAATATGGGGCAATCCCTTGAGGTAATTTGCGTAATGGCGGCGCATTTCAAGGATTCCCACAATGTCACCTTTCCAGGACACGGACTGGCGGAGATGCTTTTTGCAGACTTCTACTCTTTCCAAAACAGTTGGAGGCGGCAAATGTTCGCCGGTCTTCATAAAATGCTTAATCTCCCGGAATATCCAGGGGTAACCAATGGCAGCGCGGCCTATCATGACCCCATCTACGCCAAATTTCTCCCGGGCTGCTATTGTTTGCTCCGGCGTACATATGTCACCGTTACCAAAAATCGGAATTTTTATACGGGGATTATTCTTCACTTTACCAATCAGTGTCCAGTCTGCATGGCCTTTATACAGCTGGGTACGGGTACGGCCATGGATCGTCAGTGCCTGTATGCCCACATCCTGCAACCGTTCTGCTACCTCTTCAATGTTTTTGGTATTGTCGTCCCAGCCGAGGCGGGTTTTTACGGTCACCGGCAGTCTGGTGGCATTCACCACGGCAGCCGTCAGCTTCACCATTTTGGGGATATCCTTCAGGATACCGGCACCGGCGCCTTTACAGACCACCTTCTTTACCGGACAGCCGAAGTTGATATCCAGCAGATCAGGGTTCGTTGTCTCCACGATCTGGGCCGCCATGGCCATGGGCTCTTCATCTCCACCGAAAATCTGGATGCCTACCGGTCGCTCATAAGGGAAAATATCCAGTTTCTGCCGGCTTTTGATGGCATCACGGATAAGCCCCTCCGAAGAAATGAACTCCGTATACATCAGGTCAGCGCCATTATCTTTACAGACCGCACGAAACGGGGGATCGCTTACATCCTCCATGGGAGCCAGCAACAGCGGGAATTCACCCAATTCTATATTTCCTATCTTCACCATAAGTTAAATACCACAGTGCAAGACCGTAGTTATTATTTTTATACTTTATATTACTCTTTTTCACAGCGGGAAGTGACAGTTCCTTACTCCCGGAGGTAAGCAGGCAGGATACACAAAAAGATGACGGAGATCACCAGGTATCACTGCAAACTGGATTTCACGATGTAAATTTACGCAAAATTAATACAGTAAGTATTTATGACCGGTTATCTGAAACAGTCTTCTCCCGCTTTACAGTTTGTTACGTTTTTCGGTTTCTTCATTGGCTTCATGCTGATGTACAATACAGCCCTGATGTTGCTGATGGAACCGCTGACCGGCCATTCCATCCTGGACCTTCAAAACGGGGATATTAAAGACCCTAACCTTATCGGCTATCTGAAAATTACGCAGTTTTTATATTCAGTGGTGGTTTATCTGGTCCCGGCAGGCCTTTTTGCCTATCTGTGGCACCCCTATCCCGGCCGTTATCTCGGCCTGAAGCCCGCTCCCGGCGCTATTCAGATACTGCTGGCACTGATGGCCATGTACAGCATTACCTGGTTTGGCGGCTTCGTGAACAACTGGAACCAGACCTGGCATGTGCCACAGGCAGCCCGCGTCATGCAGGAACAAGCCGAAAAACTGGTGGGCGTCATGCTTCGTATGCCTTCCATCAAAGACCTTTTCATTAACCTGGTGCTGATGGCCATTGTGCCCGCCATTGCTGAAGAGCTGTTCTTCCGTGGTGTATTCCAGCGCCTGCTCATCAAGAGCACCCGCAGGGTATGGCTCAGTGTATTCCTGACCGCTATCTTCTTCAGCTTCATCCATTTCGAAATGCTGGGCTTTATGGTCCGGGTAGTGCTGGGCTTCGTTCTGGGCGCCATCTACGTGCTGAGCGGCAACCTCTGGTTAAGCATCTTCGCCCACATACTCAACAACGGCTCACTGGTGGTGCTGATATATTTATTCCAACATGGCGTGGTGAAGACCGATCCCGCCAAAGACACGCCGGTAGAGTGGTACATCGCGCTGTTCAGCCTCGTGGTATCCATCGGCCTGCTGTGGGCACTACGCCAGAAATCCACGCCCATGCTCATGACAGACCCCGTTCAAAAGGGTGACAACGATCAAATAGACAACATCGGTGTGGATGAAAATCAGTAATTTACCGCGAAGACAAACGTTATTACCATGGAAAAAGGTTGGGTGAAAATATTTTCGAGTGACCGTCCCTTTGAGGCGGAGATAGTAAAAGGTATGCTGGCTGACAATGGCGTCACCGCAGTGCTGATCAATCGTCAGTCATCTTCCTACAATATTACCCTCCCCGGACAGGTGGAATTGTATGTACACGAGAAAGAAGAACAAACAGCAAAGGACCTGGTGCATAATCATAACAACCTTCCCACCGGTGACCCCAGCGAGGTGTCGGAATAGCAATTTGCTCCGCAGGGTAATTTTGTACACTTTTGCGGTCCAGAATCATTAACAGAACTACGCATAATGAAGACTTTTTTTACCCGCACTGCCTCTGCGCTGGTGTTTGTGGCAGTGATGCTGGGAGGTATCTTATGGAGTCCCTTTACCTTCTTTCTGCTCTTTTTCCTGGTCAGCTTCTTCGCACTGCAGGAATTTTTTAAACTCATGCGCCTGATCGATACCGGCTATAACAATATCCCATCCTGGCACAAATGGGGTGTTACCATCGCAGGCTCCGCCATCATGCTGTCTTTTACCGGAGAATATTTTCAGATAGGCGGTATCTCTACCGGCTTCATTGGCTGGTGGATCGCCATCATCTTCCTGCTGGTATTGCCCCTCGGCGAAATATTACTCGATAAAGATTTCTCCCCCCGCAACGTAGGCTACTCCTGCATGGGACTGCTGTACGCGGTGGTTCCTTTCAGCCTGCTGGTCAATATCCGGCTCAACGCCATCGATATTCACTATACGCCGGAGAATGTAGGGACCGCCCCCGGCTGGCTCATCCCCTTATTGCTCATCATTTTTATCTGGATCAATGATACCATGGCCTACATTGTAGGCTCTCTCATAGGCCGCACCCCCTTCTTCCCATCCATCTCCCCTAAAAAAACCATCGAAGGTACCGTAGGAGGGATGATACTGGCAGTTACCGCTGCCGGCGTATATGGCTACTACTGGGGCCAGCAATACCTGTCACTGCAGCACTGGCTGGTGCTGGCAGGCATCGCTGCTATATTCGGCACCATTGGCGATCTGCTGGAGTCCAGGCTCAAACGCATGGCCGGCGTCAAAGATTCCGGTAATATCATGCCCGGCCACGGCGGCTTCCTCGATCGGTTCGATTCCCTGCTGCTCGCCACCCCGTTCGCCTGGATTTATGTACATGCCTTTATGATGGCCTAGCATACACATAACCAATATTTTATATTCATCTGACAGAAAAAAGTATTTCTGAAGTAACTTTGCACTTTGCTTAATCATCCCGGCGAAAGCCGGGATATATATAAAAATCTAACAAACAAGAAAACAAATGAAGATCCATCGTGAAGGATTTGCTACCATTTCCCTTGTATTCCTGGTACTGGCGCTGATCAACGGAGCCGTATTTTACTGGCTGGGTTCTATTCCGGCAGTGAGCTACGCCATTCTGATCTTTTCCATCCTGTTCTTCCTTTTTATCGTGTCCTTTTTCCGCGTACCAGCCAGACAGTATACTACCGGAGACAACCTGGTTATCTCTCCCTGCGATGGTAAAGTGGTGGTGATAGAAGAAGTTTTTGAGCCGGAATACTTTCAGGATAAACGCCTGCAGGTATCTATCTTTATGAGCCCTGCCAACGTACACGTGAACCGCAATCCTATCAGCGGCACCGTGAAACTGTCGCAGTACCACGCTGGTAAATACCTCGTGGCATGGCATCCGAAATCCTCTACGGAGAATGAAAGACACTCTGTGGTAATCGGCAATCAGAAAGCAGATATCCTGGTAAGGCAGATCGCCGGCGCCCTCGCCCGCAGGATCGTTAACTACCTGAAACCAGGTATGCAGGTAAGCCAGAACGAAGAAATGGGCTTTATCAAATTCGGCTCCCGTGTGGACCTTTACCTTCCTTTAGGCACTGAAGTGGCCGTACAACTGGAACAGGTGGTAAAAGGCGGACAGACCGTGATCGCAAAAATCTAGTATATTAGTAGACACAAACAGGACTGTATGAAAAATGTTTTGACTGCACTGACTATGTTACTCCTTGCTACAGGAGCAGCCACCGCTCAGGACAAGCCCGGTCACAAGGCTCCCGCCAAAGAGGCCCCCGCAACAGCACACAAACCGCTTCCCTGCGGCACAGCAAAGCTGGCGCAGCATCAACAAAACACAGCCGCCTGTAACAAGACTAAAAAAAGCTGCTGTATGCAACCCTCCCGCACAGCCAGCCTCAGAACAAAAAAGATGTAGGGATTTTTTGATGTACGATTTTTTGATTTCGTAGATTGATAAAATATTGATAAAGAAGAAGACCGAAGCGTATCACTACTCGCTTCGGTCTTCTTCTTTATATCTACGAAATCAAAAAATCGTACATCAAAAAATCCCCAAATGCTACAGGATTTCTCTGAGTTCCTTTAGATGTCCGATGGTAAACGTTGGCGTAAAATCTACCGGCGGTTTGGCCGGATTAAAATACACCTGGTCCATGCCCACTCCGTGCGCCCCTTTGATGTCCAGCTCCATCGCATCGCCTACCATGATGCTTTCTGCCGCACTAGTGCCGGCTTTGGCAATGGCGTACTCGAAAATCGGAGCATAAGGCTTCAGGCTGCCGGCCACTTCAGAAGTGATGATATGCGTGAAATAGTGTTCAATGCCCGCATTCTTCATCTTCAGCAGCTGCGTCTCCTCAAACCCGTTGGTAATCATATGCATCGGGTAGTTCTTGGCCGCAAGGTAGTCCAGCGTTTCTTTTGTTTCGGGAAACAGCGCCTTTTTGTTGGGCAGTATGTCCAGAAACTGTGTGCTCAGGGCCTGGCAGAGCTTTTCATCACCGATCTTGAAATCCAGCAATGCCAGACGGAAACGTTTATCACGCAATTCTGCCCGGTTGATGAACCCTTTCCGGAAGCGGTCCCATAACCGTTCGTTGTGCCCAACATAAGATTCGGAAAATGCCTCAAAAGATGGTACGCCGCGATTGGCCAGCCCATGACTGTCGAAAAGTTCCAGCAAGGTCTCCTGTTCGTTGGTTTCAAAGTCCCAGAGCGTATGGTCCAGGTCAAAGAAAAGATGTTTATATCTCATAACGCTGCAAAGGTACAAAATACCAGACAGATGGGGTTTCCAGACTAAGGTCATTCAACCAAAATTCACTATTTTAACACTTTAATCGAAGCAATTATGAACGCAGTTATAACAGGTGCCAGCAAAGGCATCGGAAAGGCTATTGCAGAAAGACTGGCGGCAGAAGGGTTCAACGTGATCATCTGTGCACGTAATACAGACGCGCTGGCCGCTGCAAAGGCAGCTATTCAGGAGAAAAATCCTGCTGTAACAGTCATCGCCGAATCCGTGGATATGGGTGATAAAGCCCAGGTGATGGCTTTTGCACAGAAAATCAAAAATACCTGGTCAACCGTGGACATACTGGTCAACAATGCTGGTATCTTTATCCCCGGCGCCCTGCATGAAGAAGCCGATGGCCTGCTGGAAAAGCTGATGGCCGTCAATGTCTACAGCGCTTACCACCTCACCCGGGAGCTGCTGCCCCTCATGATAGCCCAACGCCACGGCCATATCTTCAATATGTGCTCCACCGCCAGCCATCATGCCTATCCCAACGGCGGTTCCTATAGTATCACCAAATATGCCCTGCTCGGATTCACGAAAAACCTGCGCCGCGAGCTGATGTCCCACCATGTGCGGGTGACCGCCGTCAGCCCGGGCCCTACACTCACCGCCTCCTGGGACGGCTTTGAAGCACCGCCGGACAGGATGATGCCTCCTGAAGATATTGCCAGCGTAGTATGGGGCGCCTTTACCCTGGCCAAACAAACTGTTGTGGAAGAAATACAACTCAGACCTATGTTAGGAGATATTTAAATCAATTACGAATTGCAAATTACGAATTACGAATTAAGGGCATGTTTATAAAAAGCTTCCTTAATTACCTTTCAACAAACGGCTCCTCATTCGTAATTGGTAATTCGTAATTTGTAATTGGATATATATAATCTTTTAACTAAGTTTTAACGGCAGTTGACACCGCTTCCGGAGCGGGTTTGGTTAAATTTGTTGACATAACTATGAAGGACAGATTTAGTATAAGGAAGTACATTTTCTCTGTTTTGTGTTGTTTGGGGCTGGTCGTTTGCGCCAGCGCACAAGATCTCCGCTTTACCACCAGCGTGAGCAGTAACGCTGTTACCCTGGATGAACCTTTCCAGATTCAGTTCATGCTGGAAAACGGAACCAATATCACCAGCTTTACACCGCCCAGCTTTAAAGACTTTGAAGTGCTGCAAGGCCCTTCACAAATGCAGGGTCAATCCATCTTCAACGGCCGCCGCTCCGAATATTTTGCACTGAACTATGTACTGCAGCCCAAGCATGTGGGCAGCTTCACCATCCCCGGTGCACAAGCCCGTGTAAACGGTAATGTTATCAAGTCCAATCCGGTACTCATTGAAGTACGGAAAGGCAACGCACAGGCGCAGCAGCCACAACAACAGCCACAGCAGGCGATACCGCAACACCGTGCACAAAGCGGTGGTGGCATCAGTGAAGAGCTGTCTGATGGTATCCTCAAAAAAGGAGAGGACATCTCTGAAAAACTGAAGAAAAATATTTTCCTGAAAGTAGAGGTAGATAAAACCAACCTGTACGAAGGCGACCAACTAACGGCTACGTATAAACTCTATACACGACTTCCGACAAACTCCAGCGTCACCAAGGTACCGGCATTCAAAGGATTCTCTGCAAAAGACATAGAACTGCCCAATCCGCCACAGGCCACCGAAGAGCGTGTCAATGGCGTGCCCTACAAGGTATTTACCATTCGTAAAACACTGCTGTTCCCGCTGCAATCCGGCACACTGGAACTGGACCCGGTAGAAGTGGACAACCAGGTACGGCTCGTGAAACTGGTGGGCAACGGAAAACGCAACCGTAACGGCCGCGATCCGTTCGAAGACTTCTTTAACGACCCGGCTTTCAAAGACCCGTTCTTCGACGATTTCTTCAACCGGCCGGAAGTGGAATATCAGGACGTGCCGTATAAAATCCAGAGCAATCCGATAAAGATCAACGTAAAACCATTGCCGGTAGAAGGCCGTCCGCTGAGCTATAACGGCGCAGTAGGCAACTTCAAAATGACTGCCGTAGTAGATAAAACCACGCTCAGCACAGATGATGCCCTCACGCTGAAAGTAACCATCAGCGGCCATGGCAACGTAAACCTGCTCAATGCGCCTAAAGTGGAAGTGCCCTCCGGATTCGAGAAGTACGATCCCAAAATGACGGACGACATCGAGAAAAACAGCAACCCCCTCTCCGGTAGCCGGCAGTTTGAATACGTGCTTATGCCGCAGGAAGCTGGTAAACATACCATCCCCGCCGTCGAGTTTTCTTACTTCGATCCGGCAGCCAACGCCTATAAAACGCTCCGCTCCGAAGCTTTTGTCATCGACATTACGCAGGGCAAACGGGTAAAAGAAGATAAACACGATTTTGGCGTAGGCAAAAATGACCTCGTCAAAATTGATGGTGGCATCCAGCAATGGACCAAAAGCCGCAGCTGGTTCATCATCAGCCCCTGGTTCTATGCGCTGCTGATATTGCCGCTGCTGATCGCCGGCGCCGTGATCTTCTACAAACGCAGAAAAGATTACAATACCACCAATGCTGCGCTGCTCAAACATCGCTACGCTAATAAGGTAGCCCTGAAGCGGCTGGAGCTGGCAGCCCGTTACCTCAAAGAAGGCAAAGACAAAGCTTTCTATGAAGAAACATCCCGCGCTGTTTGGGGTTATCTCAGCCATAAACTGAAAATACCTTTCGCAGACCTGAGCAAACAACTGATACAGGACAAGCTGGCCGCCCGTCATATTAACGGCACCAATACCAGCGACCTGTTTGAGCTGATCGACAACTGCGAAGTGGCCTTGTATGCCCCGGCCCATAACAACGACAAAATGCAGGGCACCTATTCCAAAGCGGTGACCATCATCAGCAATCTGGAAGACGCGCTCAAAAACTAATCATGAGAAAAGGTAGTATGCCCGGATATAAAAATATTAAAACAGCCCTGCTACTGGCCATCCTGCTGTTAACAGGCAGCATCCTCAGGGCGCAGCAGGCACTCCCGCAACAACGATTTGATGCGGCCAACAGCCTTTATCAACAAAGCAAATTCACCGAAGCCGCTGCCGCCTATCAACAACTGATAGACGAAGGCTACGCCATAAAAGCCCTGTATTTCAATGCCGGCAATGCCTACTACAAAGCCGGCAAAACAGGAGAGGCTGTCTTCAATTATGAAAAAGCCCTGCAACTGGCGCCCCGCGACGAGGCAGCCAAACATAATCTGGCGCTGGCGAATCAAAAAGTGAACGGCTTCGTAGATGAGTTGCCGTTAGTGTTCTTCCAGCAATGGTGGCGGCAGCTGCAACAACTGCACAAGCCCAATGGCTGGGCCGTGGGATGTATTCTTTTCTTCTGGCTGGTGATTGCCGGCGTTATGCTTAACACGTTCCTCCCCGGCTGGAAAAACAAATTCCTCCGTTGGGGCAATTATGCGCTGGGGGCATTGTTTGCACTCTACCTGGTGATGGCCATAGACACCTATGCCGTGGCCAACAACCATCAGTCAGGCATTATCACACATAGCAATATCAAGGTAAAAACGGCACCGGACGATAACAGTAAAGATGCATTTGAAGTGCAGGAAGGCATGAAGGTACATATTGCGGATGCTACCAAAGACTACTGTAAAATATCGCTGGCAGACGGCAAAACCGGATGGATCAGCTGTGCCTGGATTAAGCGTCTGTAGGTTGGGGCTTACACGGCCATTGGCATATGCCGCGACAGCATATGCTCCATACTGATCGTAAGGCGGTTGCCATTGGGGCGACGGGTTTCATCAAACAGCTGCTGCGCCTGAATGCCTGCTTTCATCTGATATTTCTCACTCATCATATATAGCCGTTCAGCGGCGATGTCGATGCCGGCGGCCTGCCGCTCTCCGATGTCGTCCAGTAGTTCACTGGCCTGAATGCCATTATCTTCCAATTGAATATAGAGCCGGTTGTGGTCTTTTCCGATATGGACCACCAGCCTTCCACCCGTTTTCTCGGGGCGCATCAGTAACCGGTGCCAGATCACGTATTGTACATAGGGCTGAATGATCAGAGGGGGAACGAGGGTGCTATGGGAATTTACGTCTTGCACGATCCTCACTTGATAAGAAAACTGCTGATCAAATCGCAGTTGTTCCAGTTGTATATAGAGTTCCAGCGCTTCCAGATCTTCCTGGAGAGTTACCCATTCCTTGTTGAAATTGCTGATCATGAGGCGCATCAGCCGGGCAAAGCGGGTGAGGTACAGCGAGGCCATATCCGTACTGGTGGTAAGGATATAATGATGGATAGCGTTGAGGCTGTTAAATATAAAATGCGGGTCCATATGTGCCTGGAAAGCATGGAGTTCCAGGTTGATTAAGGTGTGTTGTATGGTTATTTCTTTCGCTGAGGCTCTTTTAATTCTTTTTTCCCGTTGGATAAAAAATATTACAATGGCAAGGAGACTTAACAAAAAAAACAGCCAATACGGCCATCCCGCAGCAAAAACTATTTCAATGAAATGTTGTACCACGTCTAAGGTTTACAGGAAAGTTGAACGTCTTTCTGATCAGTCCAATAAATATCGGTCAAAACACTCCTTTGGGGAAGCGGGAATTATCCGGAGGCAGTTTTTTACAGGCAAGCGGGGAGAAATTGCGGAAAAGTGGTTTTGTCTTCAGTCATTTGGTTATTTGGATATTTAAACATTTTAAATGACCAAATAACCAAATAGCTGAATGATCAGGCTTCGGTAAACTTGTACCCAACGCCTCTTACAGAGTGGAAATACTTGGAGTTGCGGCTGTCTTCCTCAAAATATTTGCGGAAGTTGAGGATGAAGTTGTCGATGGTGCGCGTAGTGGGGTATACGTTATATCCCCAAACCACCTGCAGTATTTTTTCACGGGTCACTACTTCCCCTTTGTTTTCGATCAGCAGTTTCAGCAGCATGGCTTCTTTCTTGCTCAGCTCATAGTGTTTACCATCTTTGCCTACGCATTCCTGTGCGGCAAAATCGATCATGTTGTTACCGAAGCGGTACACATTGGGCACGCTGTCTTTATCCTGAATTTTTTTGTTTTTGACGATCAGCTTCTCTACGCGGAGCAGCAGCTCTTCGAGATTGAAGGGTTTGGTCATGTAATCATCACCGCCTTTTTTGAGGCCCAGCACCCGGTCGGCACTGCTGTTTTTGGCGCTCAGGAAAAGAATGGGCACTTCATTGTTCTGGATGCGGATATTTTCGCAAACAGCAATGCCGTCCATTTCCGGCAGCATGATATCCAGTATGATGAGATCGAAATATTCGTTTTTTACTGCTTTCAGGGCAGCGGTACCATTGTCTACTGCGGTCACCTCATATCCTTCCAGTTCCAGGTTGAGCTTAAGCGCCTCCTGGAGGTTTTCCTCGTCCTCCACCAGTAATATGGATGCTTTGGTCGCTTCCTTCATGTGTTATCGTTTGATGTGACTATAAATCACGGACTTGCCGAAGCATGAATCCGTCAACTAATTTACGCTCTTTGCACGGAATATTCCTGCCAGATTATCTCGAAGCAGGCGCCGGTGGGCTGGTTGTCTTTCACCCAGATCAGGCCGTTGTGTTGTTCAACGATCTTGGCGGTGAGAAACAGTCCTAATCCCGAGCCTTTGGCTTTTCTGGTGTTTTCATTACCAAGGCGGTAGAATTTCATGAAGATGCGTTCCTTTTCCTCATCAGGCACTCCGGGGCCTTCGTCTGACACCTGTAATTTCAGGCGATGACCGGCTTCAAAGAGGCGTACGGTGATCGTGGATTGACGGGGAGCATATTTCACCGCATTTTCCACGAGATTGCTGAGGATGATTTGTAACATCAGCTTGTCACCCTCCAGCCACACATGTGGCAGAATATCTGCATTTATGACATGTGTCGCGATGCGATTGCGCAACTCCCGGATATTCCCTTCCAATAAGGCGGAGAAGTCGAGCGGTTCCTTAAACAGCTTATAGTTGTGGGTTTCCAGCTGTGCTGCCAGCAAAATGTTGTTACAGAGCTGGTCGAGCCGGTTGGTTTCCCGGATGGTATTATCTATCAGCTTGGCCTGCTTTTCCTCATCCAGCCTGTGTCTGCGGATGGTTTCCAGGTTCAGTTTGGCGGCAGCGATGGGTGATTTCAGTTCATGTGTCACGGCCATCATAAAGTTTTGCTGCTGCCGGCTGAGCTTCATGTATTTCCAGACCGCTCTATATACAAAGAGCGCGCCGAGCAGAATGATTCCTAAAAAAATGGCACCTTCCCCTACATATTTAAAAGATCGCATATGAGCGTCTTTTTCTATCCGTTGAAGCTCCAGCTGATGTTCTACCGGCTGGGCGAGGCTATCGATACGGAGGGAAAGGTTTTGTTTCTCGAACTGACTGATCTGTTCGCTTTGTCTGAACAGCAGCACGCCCCACCAGATGAGGGCGACGATAGTGTAAGCCAGTACCAGCAGGTAAATGAAGGAAACGGATTTTCCTTCCTGCATTTTATTAAAGAATTTTCTCATCATGGCCGTTTGCCGGCTTTCTCTATCCGCAGACCTATATTCATTACATGGGGGAGCGGGTTTTGCCGCATGTTTTGCTCAAATGTAAAATGATAGGTGCCTGGTTTGTTGAAGAGGGCTTTCTGCTGGATGAGGACCCGGTGTTCAAAAATATCATCGATACCGTTGCCATGCCACTTACCGTTGATATCTGCCAGCGGTAGTTCTACCCTTTGTTCTTTGGGAATACTGTCATTCGGATATTTGGTACCTATCAGCAGCCACATATTGCTGTAGGGATAGGCATCACTATGGCGTACATTCACATAAATATCAAACAGGGTAGCAGTATCTTCCGGCAGGATGTTCACATCGAAAGCAGGTTGGTAGCCGTAAGCCCAGTCATGTCCCGGTATCTCCAGGTTTTTTTCGTAGGCATCCATTTTAATCGGCTTGCAGGCTGCAGCCAGTAAAAGTAAACCTGCGGTTACCCCAAATAGTCTTTTCATATATGGTATACGCCTTACTATAAAACGTTTAATACTTGTTCTTTGGCTTTCTCCAGTTCATCTTTCATCAGTACTACCCACTGCTGGATACCGGCGTCGTTGGCTTTAGAACCGGTGGTATTGATTTCACGGCCGATTTCCTGCAACACAAAGCCCAGTTTTTTTCCTTTGGCCGGATCTTCATCTTTCAGGATCTCACGGAAGTAACGGAGATGGTTTTCCAGACGGGACAGTTCTTCAGAGATATCCAGTTTTTCCAGATAAAAAATCAGTTCCTGTTCCAGCCTGTTGCCGTCCACGTTCTCTTTCCCTACATGCTCTGCCAGCAGGCCTTCCAGGCGCTGACGGATACGGTCTTTCCGGAGCGGGTCCAGTTCGCGGACCTTCAATGAATATTGTTCGATATTATCAATGCGTGTTTGCAGGTCTGTCTTCAGCATCTGACCTTCATCCTGACGATGGATATCCAGATCAGTAAGTGCTTCCCTCAGCGTGTCTTCCACATCCTTCCACTCTTCCGGCGTTAACTGGTCGGTGGATGGGGTTACCACTTCCGGCAGCTTCATCAACACATTCAGCATGTCGCCCTGTGGCAGCTCCAGCTGGTTGGCCAGCATCGTGATAGACTGGTAATAATATTTGGCCAGGTCTGTGTTAATCACAACCGGCCGCGTAGCACCATTCTGACGAATGTTGATGCTGACATCCAGTGTCCCGCGTTGCAGCGTTTGTTGCATCAGCGAACGGATGTCAAACTCGTAGGGCTTTAACAGGGGCGATATTTTCAGGTTCACCTCAAATTGCTTTCCATTCAGCGATTTGATTTCCACCACGATACTTGTTTCGCCTCTCGCGCTTTCTGCCCTTCCGAAGCCAGTCATTGATTTCAGCATAATAGATATTTGTAGGCAACAAACCTAGTTAAAATTTGTGGATTTGCTAATATTGACAAGTGGTTATTTGATATTTCCCACAGCCAACGCGCAGGGGAAATGGAGATAAATCCGCATTCAACATCTTAGCCCGGGACTTGAGCCCCGGGAACATTAAAATAATCAAATCCCTTCAAATCAGGATACCTGCAGGCGGAGTTTTTTATAAACGGTATTGCGGCTCAACTGAACCATCTCTCCGGGTTGCATGCCTTCTATGGTGATTTCTTCCATCCGGTAACGGACAAGCCTCAACGTAGGAAAGCCGGTGGCGGCTGTCATCTTACGCACCTGTCTGTTCTTTCCTTCCTGTAATATCAGCCGCAACCAGGGCGCCGGAATATTCTTGCGGAAACGGATAGGAGGGTTGCGCGGTGGCAGAAAAGGTTCTTCAGAAAAAATCTCGGCAAAACAGGGTTTCGTATGATATATCTTTCCGTCAACCGTAATATCTACCCCCTCCTTCAACTGATGCACGGCCGTATTCGTCACCGCCCCGTCTACCTGCACCCAGTATTCCCGTTCATGCGCATATTGCGGCATTAGCAGCCTGTTATTCAACGACTTGTCATTTGTCAACAACAACAGCCCCTCGCTGTCATAGTCCAACCGCCCCACCGGATACACGTCCCGGGGCACTTTAAAGTAATCTGCCAGGCAGGATTTGTTCCCTTCCGGGGTAAACCGGGACAGCACCTCATATGGTTTATAAATTACATAATAATTTAACGACACGACCGCATTTGCTTTGGTTAAGGAGCTGTAAATTAGTACTTTTGCAGATTGATATGGGTAGCACAATACAAAATCCTGCTTGCCAACATTGCAAGGACCGTTTTTCCTCCGTTTTCTGCAAGGCGGAACAGTGCAATCTGGAACAGATTGACCAGGCCAAAGTATGCTCCGTCTACAAAAAAGGCCAGGTGATCTTCCACGAAGGCGCCTATCCTTTTGGTGTCTACTGTATCAACGACGGGAAAATAAAGCTCTCCCACAGCGGCGATGATGGTCGCGAACAAATCATCCGCCTGGTAAAAGCCGGTGATATCATGGGGTATAAAGCACTGCTCAGCAACGAGCGCTATACCGCCACCGCCACCGCATTGGAAGATTCTTCCATCTGCTTCGTACCAAAAGACCTTTTTATGAGCATCCTGCAGAAAGATGCCTCGCTTTCTTTTGAAATGATGCGCATTCTCTCCAGCGAACTGCGCAAAGCCGAGCTTAAAATCACCCACCTCGCCCAGAAACCGGTGCGGGAAAGACTCGCAGAAACCCTGCTCTTCATCAAAGAAACCTACGGCGTGGAAGAAGATGGCCATACCCTCAGCGTCCGCCTCTCCCGCGAAGAAATCGCCAACCTCGTAGGCACCGCTACCGAATCCGCTATCCGCCTGCTGTCCGAATTCAAAAAAGACGGCATGATAGAACTGGAAGGTAAAAAAATACGCCTCCTCGATCTCCAGCAAATCGTTAAAACCGCCAACCTTCAGGACTAGCCGCCGTTTCAGCCAGGTACTGACAAATATCATACGCAGACTTGATACATATCATTCCACAGGGATGGGGGTACCGGTACTTTTGTAACATCAAAAATACCATCCATCCATGCATCCATATGCTATTATTAACTTTCACGAACTGACACCCGCCGCACTCTGCGACGTGATAGCCAGCAAGTTCCATCAACCCATAGAACGTACCGCGGAAGAAGTTATGGCCTGGTTTAACCTGGAAAGGCAGGACGACCCAACTGCCCCGGCCACCGCAGATCTCCAGCAACTGCTGTTTGGTAAAATGCAAACCGAAGTATCACAACTGATGCGCAAGGAAACCACGCTCATCTTCCCGGTCATTCGGAATGCCACCATCCATAAGAAAGGCCGCAAAAGCCTGAAACCCACGGCCTATGACAGCATCAGGCTATCGTTCGAAAAAATTATGCTGCTGCTTCAGAAACTACGCCAGGTAACCGGCAACTACCTGCTGCAAGGCCACTGGAGCCCCGCTTATAAAATATGCCTCAGTGACATATACACCGTTGAGCAACTGCTGCAACAGTGGCACTATATCGCACAAAACATCCTGTACCCGGCCGTACTGCCTGCCAACACCATCATTATCCATCAGGATGAAATTCTTAACACCGTAAGCATCGACTAATCATGGCTACCTATTCTGACGTACAAGTAACCTGCTACCACTGCGGGGAAGATTGCCACCACCAGGACATCACCATTCAGGATAAAACTTTCTGCTGCGAAGGCTGTAAACTGGTCTACGAGATACTAAACCAGTACGACATGTGCGAGTATTATAACCTGAACGACAAACCTGGTGTAAATCAACGTATTACTGTCAGAAAAGATAAATTCGCCTTCCTGGAAGATGAAAAAATACAACAACAGCTGATTCAATTCAGAGACGAAAACCAAACGCATGTCAGTTTCTATATCCCGCATATACATTGCAGCTCCTGCCTCTGGCTGTTGGAAAACCTCCACCGGCTCGATAAAGGCATACAACGTGTAACCGTCAACTTTACAAAGAAAGAAGCGCTGATAATTTTCTCCGAAACACAAACCTCCCTGCGGCACGTGGCGGAAGTGCTTACTGCTATTGGTTATGAGCCCTACATCAGCTTGCAGGACCTTCAGCATAAAAAGCCCGGTATCAAACGTAATCTTATCTATCAACTGGGCGTAGCGGGGTTCTGTTTTGGCAATATCATGCTGCTCAGTTTTCCGGAATATTTTACGGGCAGCGGCCACACCGATGCCGGCATGAACCGGCTTTTTCAGTACATCAATCTCGTACTGGCGTTACCGGTATTTTTCTACAGCGCACAGGTGTTCTTCAAATCTGCCTGGAGTGGCCTCAAACACGGATTCCTGAATATCGACGTGCCCATTGTGCTCGCCATCGTTGTTACTTTCATCCGCAGCGTAGTGGACGTAACACAGGGTCAGGCCGGGTATTTTGATTCCATGTCCGGCATCGTGTTTTTTATGCTGATAGGCCGTATCCTGCAGGACAAAACCTATCAGGGCCTGTCTTTCGACCGGGACTATACCGCGTATTTCCCTATAGCCGTCAGCGTTATACGAGACGAAAAAGAGATACCCACCGCCTTGCCCGATATTAAAACAGGAGATACCCTGCTTATCCACAACAATGAACTGGTGCCCGCAGACGGCATCATCGTGAGGGGGAAAGCGCTGATCGACTACAGTTTCGTCACCGGAGAAGCCACGCCCGTTAATAAATCCATGGGAGAGATCATCTACGCCGGTGGCCGGCAACTGGAAGGCAACATCGAAATCCTGACGATCAAGGAAGTTGCACAAAGTTATCTTACCAGTCTATGGAACCGCGATGAGCTGAAGAACAAAGAAGAAAAACACGTGTCTTTTGTGCATCTGCTGGGACGCAACTTCACCTGGGTAGTGTTGCTCATTGCTGCATTAAGCGCCACCTACTGGGCATTGCACGATCCGTCCCGTATATGGCCTGCCGTTACCGCCATCCTGATCATCGCCTGTCCCTGTGCGTTATTGCTGGCCTCTTCTTTTACCAACGGACATATACTTCGTATCCTGAGCAGGCATCAGCTCTATCTCCGCAATGCCCAGGCTATCGAGAATCTGGCCAATACCACGCACATTGTGTTCGACAAAACCGGTACACTCACCGGCAAAACCGGCAGCGACGTCAAATATTATGGTGATACGCTCAGTCCTTTTCAGGAGAGCATGATCGCCAGTCTCGCCACACAGTCCACCCACCCGCTCAGCAAAGCTGTTGCCGCGTATTGCAATACGCATACGTTTATGCCTGTAGGAGAATTCCGCGATATCCCCGGCAAAGGGGTATCCGGTTGGGTAGAAGGCAATTTCCTCCGGCTGGGCAACGCTGAATTTACCGGCGCTTACCGCAAAGAAGAAATAGATGGCAGTATTGTATACCTGTCTGTCAACAATAAGGTGACGGGACTGTTCACCATTCATAATAATTACCGCAGCGGTATCCGGCCGTTGCTGAAACAGTTGCAGCCACAGTATCCGATGTCAGTGCTGTCTGGCGACAATGACCGGGAAGCCATGAACCTGCGCAGGCTCATGGGCCATGAGGCCACTTTACTGTTTGAACAAAAACCAGCGGATAAACTGGCTTATATCATCTCTCTGCAACAACAGGGTAAAAAAGTAATGATGATAGGGGACGGGCTCAATGACGCCGGCGCGCTGAAGCAAAGCGATATCGGCATCTCCCTCACAGAAGACAGCAACAACTTTACACCCGCCAGCGACGGCATCCTCGAAGCCAGACAACTGCCGTTATTGTTATCTTTTGTCCAGCTGTGCAAAGCCAACAAACGCATTATCCTGGCCAGTTTCATTCTCTCCCTTGCCTACAACATTACCGGCCTTTACTTCGCCGTACAAGGGATCCTCTCTCCGCTGGTGGCCGCGATATTAATGCCCGCCAGTTCTATCAGCATCGTGCTGATGACTTTCCTGCTCAGCGAATGGCAGGGCAAAAAGCTTGCGGGCAAAGCATCAGGAGAAATGTCTGACAAAAATCATATTCCTGATTGAGCAATATCATTGCAGTGCCTCACGGTTGCTGCTACCTTTGCTATCAACACAACATACACACCGTGAAATCTTAAAAGCGCCAGTATTAAAGCCCGATTGAAATGGATGTACGGGCAGCCTGAAAGCAAGGCTGCCTGTGCATAACGGGCGATCTATGCTTTGTCTGATTTGCACACACCATGATTTTATGCTGATGAAGACCATGAATGTTTTACAGGAAGAGGGAACCGGAAAAGTAACCAGCCGGTTGTTGCTGAAAAGCAGAAGAACAGAAGCGACCCTCATCATCATGCAACAGGGACATCAGATCCCTCCGCATGTTTCACCTGTAGACGCCATGGTAGTGATACTGGAAGGGAAAGTGGCTTTTATGCTGAAAGACGAAGTAACGGTGCTTGAAACAGGTGATGTGCTGACATTCGGTGCCAACGAGAAACATGCCTTGCAAGCTTTGGAAACAACCCGGTTTTTACTGGTAAAATAATACTGTTATGAGCGTAATTATTCTTTTACTTGGCGCCAGCCTCGCAGTAGCAGCAGGCTTCCTGGCCGCCTTCATCTGGTCGGTAAAGAACGGACAGTTTGAAGATGATTTCTCTCCTGCACACCGTATTCTCTTCGAAGATAAGAAAGATAACACCAACGAATAAACGCGAACAAGCCATCTATTTAAGCAACAATAAACAGCACTATGTCTCTCGAAAAATTTTATTACGACAACCGCACGGTAAAATGGTTTGCCTACGCTTGTATGTTCTGGGGGCTGATCGGTATGCTGGCAGGGCTCTGGGCAGCCCTTACGCTGGTAATGCCGGAGCTTAACCTGGGTTTCGCCCCTACTACCTTCGGGCGTCTCAGGCCCGTTCACACCAACGCCGTGATTTTCGCCTTCGTAGGTAATGGCATTTTCATGGGTGTTTACTACTCGCTGCAACGGTTATGTAAAGCCCGTATGTTCAGCGATCTGCTGAGCAAGATCCACTTCTGGGGATGGCAGGCGATCATCGCCGGTGGCGCAGTGACGCTTTTCCTGGGATACACTACCGGCAAGGAATATGCGGAACTGGAATGGCCATTTGATATAGCCATCACCGTTATATGGGTGGTATTTGGCGCCAACATGCTGGGCACTATCCTTCGTCGCCGCGAATCTCACCTGTACGTGGCCATCTGGTTCTATATCGGCACCTGGGTAGCCATCGCGATGTTGCACATTATCAACTCTTTCGAGTATCCGATGTCGCTGTTTAAAAGCTATAGCTGGTATGCCGGCGTACAGGACGCACTGGTACAATGGTGGTATGGCCACAATGCGGTGGCTTTCTTCCTCACCACGCCTTACCTCGGCCTTATGTACTATTTTGTACCTAAAGCGGCCAACAGGCCGGTATATTCCTATCGCTGGTCTATCATCCACTTCTGGTCACTGATATTTATCTATATATGGGCTGGTCCTCACCACCTGCTGTACACCGCACTGCCTGAATGGGCGCAGTCCCTCGGCACCGTGTTCAGCGTAATGCTGATAGCACCTTCCTGGGGTGGTATGCTCAACGGCCTGCTTACGCTGCGCGGCGCATGGGACCGTGTAAGGGAAGACGCCATCCTCAAATTCTTTGTGGTAGCGCTTACCTGCTATGGTATGGCCACTTTCGAAGGGCCGATGCTGTCTCTCAAAAATGTGAACGCTATCAGCCACTATACCGACTGGACCATCGCACACGTACACGTTGGCGCGCTCGGCTGGAACGGATTCCTGACTTTCGGTATCCTCTATTGGATGATCCCGCGCATCTTCTCTACACAGCTGTACTCCCGCAAATGGGCCAACACCCACTTCTGGATTGGTACGCTCGGCATCATCTTCTACGTAATACCGCTGTACTGGGCTGCCTTCACCCAGAGCATGATGTGGAAACAGTTTACCGAAGAAGGACAACTGAAATACCAGTTCCTCGAAACCGTAACGACCATCGTTCCCATGTACGCCCTGCGCGCCTTTGGTGGCCTGCTGTATGTAAGTGGTCTGGTGCTCATGGTGGTGAACCTGTACAAAACTATCCGCCGCGGTGCTTTTGTGGCCGATGAAGCAGCCGAAGCAGCACCGCTGCCGAAAGTGATCCCTACTCACGGTAAAGCACACTGGCACAACTGGATTGAACGTCGCCCCATTCAACTGGTGGTATTCAGCCTCGTGGTGGTAGCGGTAGGAGGTATCCTCGAAATGGTGCCGACCTTCCTTGTGCGCAGCAATATCCCTACTATCAGCAGCGTGAAACCATATACACCGCTGGAACTGCACGGCCGTGATATCTATATCCGTGAGGGCTGTTATACCTGTCACTCCCAGATGATCCGTCCTTTCCGTGATGAGGTGGCCCGTTATGGTGAATACTCCAAAGCAGGCGAATTTATCTACGATCACCCGTTCCAGTGGGGGTCCAAACGCACCGGTCCGGACCTGGCCAGAATAGGAGGTAAATATCCTGACAGCTGGCACTATAACCACATGCTGGACCCAACGTCTATGTCTCCCGGCTCTATCATGCCGCCGTATCCCTGGCTGTTTGAAGAACGCATCGACAGAAGCAAAACACCCGCGATGATCAACGTGATGCGCAAACTGGGTGTGCCTTATGCAGATGGTTATGAAAAACAGGCCCTCGCAGATCTGGATAAACAGGCCAACAGCATTGCTGCCGCCCTGGAGAAAGACAAACTGCCTGTAAAAGCAGACCGTGAAATTGTAGCGTTGATCGCTTATCTGCAACGGATGGGTAAAGACATTAAAATGGCGCCGGCAGAAAAGCCCGCTACCGCGGATGCCAGCACCGGAAGCACTACCAAAAACGATTTTTAGTCAACATAAAAACACAGGATCATGAAGTTCATTAATTATCTGGAATCAATTGCCGGTGTCAGCATCTACCCGATGGCTTCTCTGCTGATCTTCTCCATCTTCTTTGTTTTTGCCGCCTTCTGGGCGTTCCGGGCAGACCGTAACATGGTGGACCAGATCAGCCGCATCCCTTTAGATAATGATGAAACCCAAAGCCTATAAACGATATATATGAAAAGGAAGCTATTATATACACTCAGCGGCAGCTTGTTATGCAGTCTGTCCGCGCTGGCCAACGGTCCAAAGCCACCGTCCGAACTGAAAGATCCGGTAGCGCTGGTGCTGCTGACGGTTATCATCGGGCTGGTACTGGTGATCGCCATCCTGGGCAATGCGGTGGTAGGCGCGATGGACCTGTATCGTGAAAGAATGAAAAGGGAAGCGGCCAAACTTCCGGCCATCCTCATCCTGGTAACGCTTACCCTGGCAGCCAGTCTGCCGGCAAACGCTACCAGCGTGGCGCCGGAGCCATCCGCTTATTACACGCCATTATCACAGTCCTCCCTATACCTGTTAGTTTCCATTGTTGTGCTGGAAATCGCGGTGATCATCTCCCTGCTTTTTGTGCTGCGCTTTCTGGCCGGCATCAAAAGTAAAAGCAAACGCAGGGCAGCAGCGCACGCAGCAGATCCGGCCAAACCACGGATCTCCTGGCTGGAGAGAATTAACAACACCAGGACCCTGGATGCTGCGACCGAAACAGAAGAAGACATGGGCCATGATTTCGATGGAATCCATGAGCTGAACAATCCCACACCGCCCTGGTGGAAGTGGGGCTTTATCTTCAGCATCTGTTTCGGCGTAGTATATTTCTGGCGCACGGAAATATCCCACTCAGCCCCTAATCAGCTCCAGGAGCTGGCCATGTCGGAAGAGAAAGCCGCCATCGCCAAAGCGGAATACCTGAAAAATGCCGCCAACAATATTGATGAAAACAACGTGAAAATGATGGACAACGCGGATGATCTCGCGGCAGGCGGAAAGATTTTCGTCGCCAGTTGCGCGCCGTGCCACGGTCCTCAGGGACAAGGCGTGGTAGGCCCCAACCTCACCGACGACTACTGGCTGCATGGCGGTAAAATCAACGAAGTATTTAAAACCATCAAGTACGGTGTGCCCGACAAAGGGATGAAAGCATGGCAGGAAGATTTCTCACCGAAACAACTGGCCCAGCTGGCCAGCTTCGTGAAATCCATCCACGGCAGCAACCCGCCCAATCCAAAAGAACCACAAGGAGCAAAAGAATAAAGTCATGGCCGATAGCAATACGTTCAGAGATAGTTTAGCCACAGTTGATAAGCAGGGAAAGCGCAACTGGATATTCGCGCAGCAGCCGAAAGGACGCTACTATAATATCCGGAGCTTCCTCAGCATCTTTTATTTTAGTGTTTTTTTCAGCCTGCCGTTTATATCCATAAATGGCAGGCCTTTATTCCTTCTCAATGTAGTAGAAGGCAAATTCATCCTGTTCGGTGCTATTTTCTGGCCTCAGGACTTCTTTATCTTTGGTCTGGCCATGCTGGCCTTCATCCTCTTTATTGTATTATTCACCATGGCCTTTGGCCGGCTTTTCTGCGGATGGATGTGCCCGCAGACCATCTTCATGGAGATGCTCTTCCGCCGGATAGAATACTGGATTGAAGGAGATGCCGCTGCGCAGCGTATGCTGGCCAAACAACCATGGAACACCAATAAAATCGTTCGTAAAACCGCCAAACACCTCGTTTTCTATGCGCTGTCTTTTCTGATCGCCAATATATTCCTGGCTTATATCATCAGCGCCAAAACACTCGGCAAGATCATTACAGCACCTTTGTCTGAACATACCGGCGGCTTTATCGCCATCCTGGTGTTCTCCGGTGTGTTCTATGGCGTGTTCGCCTTCATGCGTGAACAGATATGCACCATTGTTTGTCCTTATGGCCGCTTACAGGGCGTATTACTGGATAAAAACTCCATCCTCGTAGCCTACGACTACGAAAGGGGAGAACCCCGCGGAAAATTCCGCAAAGATGATTCCCGGGCCATCGGTGATTGTATCGATTGCGCCCAGTGTGTGAAAGTTTGTCCCACCGGCATCGACATCCGCAACGGCACCCAGCTGGAATGTGTGAACTGCACCGCCTGCATCGATGCCTGCGATCATATGATGGACAAAACCGGTCGCCCCCGCGGACTGATACGTTATGCTTCCGAAAACGGCATTGCGCAGAAAGCGCCGCTCCGTTTTACACCAAGGCTGCGTATCTACACCGGTATCCTCACCCTGCTGCTCAGCGCTATTGTGTTTATGCTCGCCAGCCGCAAACCTGTCAGTGGTACCATTATGCGCACCGCTGGCATGCTATACCAGGAACGGGGCACCGACAGTATCTCAAACCTCTACCGTATTAAACTGATCAATAAAACCACTGCTGAAATACCCCTACAGCTGAAGCTGGAAGATGAACCGGGACATGTGGAAGTAGTGGGTAAAAGTACCATCACCGTAAAAGCAGAAGGACAGGGAGAAGGCACGTTCTTTATCATCGTACCGAAAAAGGCGCTGCATAACCGGAAATCCACCCTTTATATCGGTCTTTATGAAGGCGATAAACGGATTATCCGCATGCGCACCACCTTCCTGGGGCCTGTACAATAAACTTTATATCATTTAAATCATACCATCATGAACTGGGGACATAAAATCATCATCGTGTTTGTTCTTTTTGCGATCGGCATCCTGACGCTGGTCACCAAAAGCATGCGCACTAAAATAGACATGGTCACCAAGGATTATTACGCAGAGGAACTGAAATATCAGCAGGTACTGGACGGGAAAAAGAATGCCGGCACGCTCTCATCTCCGGTAATGATATCTCAGCAGTCAGAAGGTATTGCCGTTAGCTTTCCACAGGAACTGCACGGTACCGGTATCACCGGTAAGATAAAATTTTACCGTCCTTCTGATGCCGGCATGGATGTGGAAATGCCCTTGCAGCTCAACAGCGACGGTATGCTGGTGATCAATCGCCAGCTGTTCCGCAAAGGCAATTACCTCGTAAAGGTGCAGTGGGAAAATGGCGGCAAACCATTTTATCAGGAAGAGAGCTTTCACATTAACTAACCAGTCATGATAGGCGCACTTATTCTCGGTTTCCTGGGCAGCTTTCACTGCATCGGTATGTGTGGCCCGATAGCGCTTACGCTACCGGTGCAACACCTCGAAGGAGCGAAGAAGCTGGCAGGCGTCCTGCTGTACAATGCCGGCCGTATCACCACTTATGCCTTGCTGGGAATGATCTTTGGCTGGGTGGGCCGGCAATTGTACCTCGGCGGATTACAGCAATGGCTGTCTATCGGTATCGGTATCCTCCTGTTGTTGATCGTACTGCTGCAATATACCGGCATATACCGGTCAAAAGGTGGTCATCTCCCGGGGATCTATCTCTCTAAAATAAAATCAGCGCTGGGTGCATTATTGCGTCAGCAGCGGTTTAGTACCCTCTACGGCATTGGTGTGCTGAACGGTCTGCTTCCCTGCGGTCTGGTATACCTGGCTATCGCGGGTGCGGTGGCTACCGGCGCCACCTGGAAAGGCAGTCTTTTTATGGCCGCTTTTGGTGCAGGTACCCTGCCGGCGATGATGACCGTCACCTGGTTCAGCCACCTGGTGAGCATCGGAGTACGCAACCGCATACGTTCACTCATCCCTTTTGCTGTAGGTATAATGGGCATCCTGCTTATTCTGCGGGGCCTCAACCTCGGCATACCCTATATCAGCCCTGTGATGTCTGCCCACAGTGAAAAAGTGGTAGAACGTTGTTGTCATAAACCTTAATGATCATGGACCTTATCCGCAAATACAATATCGCAGCTCCCCGGTACACCAGTTATCCAACAGTGCCTTACTGGGATGAGAACACATTTAACCTGCAGGCATGGAAGACGTTGCTGAAAAAAGCATTCCAGGCTACCAACAACAAAGACGGTATTAGTATTTACATCCACCTGCCGTTCTGTGAAAAACTTTGCACCTATTGTGGCTGCAACAAACACATTACGGTCAATCATGCCGTAGAGGTGCCCTACATACAGGCAGTGCTGCAAGAATGGGAGATGTACGTGGCCGCTTTTGAAGGCAAGCCCCGCATCCGGGAGATACACCTCGGTGGTGGCACCCCTACCTTTTTTAGTCCGGAAAACCTCACCATGCTGCTGCAGGGTATCTATCAGCATGCGGAATTACTGCCGGATGCTTCCCTTGGCTTCGAAGGACATCCGGGCAATACCACGCCTGCCCATTTGCAGACGTTATACGATCTCGGCTTCCGTCGTGTCAGCCTTGGCATACAGGACTTTGATCCAAGGGTACAGGAAATCATCAACCGGCTACAACCTTTCGAGATGGTGGCCCAAGTGGTGGAACACGCCAGAAAAACCGGCTTCACGGCGATCAATTTCGACCTGATATATGGCCTCCCGTTGCAGACCACCTGCGGTATGCAGGACACTATCGACAAGGTGATGTTGTTAAGGCCCGACAGGATCTCTTTTTATAGCTACGCCCATGTTCCCTGGATAAAAGGAGTGGGACAACGCCGTTACACGGAAGCCGATTTGCCGAAAGACGAAGAGAAAAGACGGTTGTATGAACTCGGCAAAATGCTTTTTGCAAAACGTGGTTATACGGAGATCGGTATGGACCATTTTGCGCTGCCGGGAGATGAGCTGTTTGTTTCCGCAGAGAAAGGAGAACTGCATCGTAACTTCATGGGATACACGGTTTCCCATACAGCATTGCTGGTGGGATTAGGCGCTTCTTCCATCGGAGATAACGGCGATGGCTATGTACAAAATGAGAAGCAGGTAGCCGCTTATCAACAGCGGGTAGCTACCGGGGAATTCCCCATCGTCCGCGGACATATCCTCAATGAGGAAGACCAGTTGCTGAAAGGACATATCCGTGATCTGATGTGCACTTTTGAAACGAGCTGGCGTAAGGCGGACACACAATGTGATGCAGTGACAGAAGGGCTTCAGCGCCTGCAGGAGCTGGAGAGAGACGGACTGGTGGAAGTAGTGAAGAACAGTGTAGTGGTGACTGCAAAAGGACGCCCTTTTATCCGCAATATCTGTATGGCATTTGATGCCAGGTTGTGGAGAAAACTGCCCGAAAGCCAGTTGTTCAGCAAAGCCATATAACTTCATCGGGAAAAAATGGGGAGCAAAGGATACTTAATCGTGTTTTTGCTCCCTTTTGTCTTTTTCCGGAGATGGGGGAGCAGGAGATAAAATGACCCGTAAAAGGATGATGTGAAGAAGAACAAGTAAAGAGGAAAAAAATAGTCGTCGGCTGTAACACTTGCTGACAAAGGGTTTCAGCGGCAATAAAAAAAGTCTGACCGTTGGAACAATCAGACTTTCTTATTATGTGAATGGGTTAGTAAGTACAGGGAAACAAAATTCCCTACACAATATTAAAAAGAATTTCATGACAAAAGAAAAAATTTACAAAAAATTTTATTCACACTACTAAAATAATTGTGGATAACAGCAGTCTGAAACTTTCCGGTTATCGTTATTACCCCCTCCATATTTTGTTTATTGCTTTCCCCGATTTACTACCTTTGTTGCACTTAAACATTATTCAATAACTCAGATCATATGAAGTTTGAAGCACCCGTTGCAGTAACGGAAATCGCTGCATTCATAGGCGCAGAGCTGGTAGGCAACAGCCAGCTGATGGCTACCGGCCTCAATGAAATACATAAGGTAACACCAGGGGATATATCTTTTGTAGACTTTGAAAAATACTATAACGCCAGTCTGCAATCTGCCGCGACCATCATCATCATCAACAAAAAAGTGGAATGCCCTGAAGGCAAGGCGCTGTTAGTACTGGAAGATCCATTCAGTGCATATGTAAAACTGGTGAACCGCTTCCGTCCATTTGAACCAGCAACCAAAGCAATCAGTGATTCAGCCGTGATCGGTGAAGGTACCATCATACAACCTAACGTATTCATTGGCAATCATGTGCGCATCGGTCGCAACTGTCTGATACATCCTAACGTAACGATTTATGACCACGCTGTTATCGGTGACAATGTGATCATTCATGCCGGCACGGTACTCGGTGCAGACGCGTTTTACTTTAAGAAAAGAGCCGACAGAGAGGTGATATACGACAAGCTGGTAAGCTGTGGCCGGGTGATCATCGAAGATGATGTGGAAATAGGCGCCGGCTGCACTATCGACAAAGGTGTAAGTGGTGATACCATCATCGGCCGGGGCACTAAACTGGACAACATGATCCACATCGGTCACGGTACCGTAATAGACAAAAACTGTCTCATTGCTGCCCAGGTTGGTATTGCCGGTAAAGCACATATCGAAGACAACGTCATTCTGTGGGGACAGGTAGGCGTCAACAAAGACCTCACCATCGGTAAAGGTGCAGTGGTATTGGCGCAAAGCGGTGTACCCAGCAGCCTCGAAGGCGGTAAAGTATATTTCGGTTACCCGGCAGAAGTAGCGAGTGAAAAAAGAAGAGAGCTCGGCTGGGTAAAACGTATCCCTGAAATCTGGGACAAAGTAAAATCCCTTTAATTAATTACGAATGATGAATTACGGATGGCGAATGGGGGTTTTCCTCTTCGTAACCGTCAATTCGTCATTCGTAATCCGTAATTCGTCATTCATGAAAAAGCTACTGTTTCCCTTTCTCTTTCTCCTGTCCTGTACTACTGCCAAACAACCCACTACCTCTGCTCCGGCGAACAACCTGTACAGCCAGGCACAGGAATGGCCGGTAAAGGTGAACGATGGCTGGCTTTCCGCCAAAACCATTTCCTTCGGGCTGTATACTACCTCCTCCCGTAAAAATGGCGTGGCCGAAACCATGGGCAGCTTCATCAAAGATCCCAAGACCCCTTTTAACTTCTACGTCAACGGTAATGATGAACACATCCTGGTACAAACGATGAACACCACCCGGATCGCCTTCAGCAATCGCGATTTACCGGCCGTTTTAAAAGACCTTGATGGTAGTACGACCCTTTCGTACACCCTGATCAACGGGACCAAAAATGAGCCGCTGAAACGCTGGGAAATGATATTAAAATCACCCGGTTATCTGGAGCTGAACAACAATAAACCAGCCGGTATTCTCCGATGTGCAGACACAGATATCCGCATTACGGCACATAACCGTTACGGCAAGGTCAATTCGTACGAAAAAGTGTGTTTTGAATTTCAGTATCGCGGGCAGCCGGTAGCAGCAGTTATCCCCGGTGAAAAGCCTCGTGTATGGGTCAGCAAAGAAGCTCCGGCAGAAACGGCCAAAACGCTGGCAGCAGCTATTGGCGCGTTGTTATTGAGATAAAATATCAGTTGCGGGATGCCAGGAAAGCGGTAGCTATTTCCCGGATGGTTTCTTCCAGCGGACGGAAGTTGAATGCCGGCAGCGCGGTCCGTATTTTCTGGTTGTCGTAGTACACCTTCAGCTGTGCCGTACGCGCCGTTTCTTTGGTCACTACCGGATGTTTGCCGGTCAGCAACCCCTTAATTTTTTCGAGCCGCCACACGACTTCCGCCATCCAGGGTTTGGCGGCGATATGTGGTGGCTTTTTACCCAATGCATCGGCCATCGTGGTAAATAACTGCCGGTATCCCCAGTTGTCGGCCGACAGGATGAAACGTTCGCCGCTCACGGAGCTGTCCATCAGCAGGATCATGGCTTTTACCACATCCAGCACATCAACAAACCCGTTCACGCCTTCGGTATAATAAGGAAATTCTTTCCAGGCATTCTTCAGTAAAGTACCGGAACCTTCGTCCCAGAAGCCGGCGCCCAGTATGATCGATGGGTTTACAATCACGGCATCCAGCCCTTCAGCGATGCCTCTCCACACTTCCATCTCACCCTGGAACTTACTGATGCTGTAACGGGAATTATTGGGGCTCTCTTCCCATTCACAATCTTCATCAATGGCCGCCTGTTCCCTCGCTCTGCCAATGGCAGCTACCGAGCTTACATACAACAGCTTTTCCACCCCGGCATCCAACGCCATATTCACCACGTTGGCCGTACCTTCTACATTGATCTTCATGAGATTGGCAGCATGGCCTGGCTGAAAAGACACCACAGCGGCACAGTGATACACCTGGGTAACGCCCTGCATGGCGTCTTCCAGTGCTCCTACGTCCAGGATATCACCCTGTACCCATTCGATCTTTCCGGAAAGGTCCTGCAACCGGGGAGAAGGGGCTTTGCGGTAAAGGGCTCTCACAGGTTTACCTGCTGCGACCAATGACCGAATCAAATAACTGCCTAAAAAACCTGTTCCGCCGGTGACTAAAATCATGAAGACTAATTCGTTTACTTATAGAGGCCCAAAATTAACTAATGATTTCCGTGATTTGAGCGATTCTCCGGATTTTATAACTGTTAAAGTTTACTGCTCATACCGGTAGAAGCCGAGGCCCGTTTTACGGCCCAGCCTTCCATCCTCTACACGCTGTTCCTGCAGGGCATTGGGCCTGAAGCGGGGCGCTTGCTGAAAGGCATCGTACAGCGACCGGGTCACGGCCAGATTAATATCATTACCGATGAGGTCCATCAGTGCAAAAGGCCCCATCCGAAAACCAGCATTTTCCAGCAGCTGATCAATGGTGCTGAAATCAGCTACCCGCTGTTCGGCCAGCAACATCGCCTCCAGATAGTAATGCCGGGCTACCCGGTTCACAATAAACCCGGGAGAATCTTTTACGCTTACCGGCACTTTACCCATCGACTTCGCCAGCTCATAAACACGATTGGCTGTTTCAGGAGATGTTTGTTCACCGCTCACTACCTCCACCAGCTTCATCAGATGAGCGGGATTAAAGAAGTGCATGCCGGCCACCCGTTGAGGATGAGGAAGCGTGGCTGCGAGCGTGGAAACAGACAGGGAAGAGGTGTTCGACGCAAAGATGGTATCTTCTCCGTTAATGGGAGCCAGTTGGCTGAACAGGGATGTTTTAGCCGCCATATCCTCCACAATCGCTTCGATGATCACATCCGCCACACAAAGGTTTATATCGCTGATAAAAGTAAGCCGTTCAAGGATGGCATCCTTCTCTTCTGCTTTAAGCCGCCCTTTTTCCACCGCAGTGGCAAGGCTTTTGGTGATCTGTGCCTGCGCTCTTTCCAGCCCTTCTGGGCGGATATCAAACAGGACCGTCTTGTAACCACTGGAAGCCGCTACCTGGGCTATACCGGCACCCATGGTACCAGCGCCGCATACAGCAATAGAGTGTTTCATCAGGGAATTTTTTTCATATAGTTATCTAATCATTCCATCATTTAAAATGCAGCGATGATCATACTTTGTTTCGGTGATCTCCGCTGCATTTTAAATAAAAAAATAGCTAAATAAGCCAATATTCTAAACCGTTCCTTCAAATTGTCCGAGGAAACGGGTATCGTTTTCAGAAAACAGGCGCAGGTCTTTGATCTGGTATTTCAGCATGGTAATACGTTCGATACCCATACCGAAAGCGAAACCGGTGTATTTCTCCGGATCAATACCGCAGTTGGCCAGTACTTTGGGATGTACCATGCCGCAACCGAGGATTTCTACCCAACCGGTGTGTTTACATACAGAACAGCCGGTGCCGCCACAGATAAAGCAGGAGATGTCCATCTCAGCGCTGGGCTCTGTGAACGGGAAGTAGGAGGGACGGAAACGGATACCGGTATTTTCGCCGAAGAACTCTTTCACAAAGTGATAGAGCGTCTGTTTGAGATCGGCAAAAGAAACGTTTTCGTCGATATACAGTCCTTCTACCTGATGGAAGAAGCAGTGCGCACGGGCAGAAATTGTTTCGTTACGGTATACCCTTCCCGGGCTGATGATGCGGATAGGCAGTTTGCCTTCTTCCATCACCCTTACCTGAGCAGAGGATGTTTGGGTACGCAGCAGCCAGTCAGGATTTTTGCTGATAAAGAAAGTATCCTGCATATCACGTGCAGGGTGATTTTCCGGGAGATTCAGCGCGGTGAAGTTATGCCAGTCATCTTCGATTTCCGGGCCTTCTGCGATCGTGAAGCCCAGCCGTTCGAAGATGCGGATGATTTTGTTCCGCACCAGGCTGATAGGATGGCGGGTACCCAGCCGGTGAGGGGCCTGTGGCATCGTATAGTCAACATCCTGATGATTGTCGCCAGCAGCTTCTTTCAGCGCTGTAAACTCTTCATAGCGGGCTTCTGCCAGCTGCTTAAATTCGTTCAGGATCTGTCCAAACTCTTTCTTGCGATCGTTGGGGACCTGTTTCATTTCTCCGAAGAGGGCCTTCACAAGACCTTTGGTACCCAGAAATTTTATCCGGTACTGCTCCAGATCGGCCGCATTGGCAGGCGTAAAAGCCGCTATTTCCTGTTTATAGGCTGCTATTTGCTGTACTAACTGTTCCATAAACAACAAAGATAAGCGATAATGCTAAAATATCAGCTTATAACCAACCCCACGAATATTAACGATCTGGACGCGGGTGTCGTCCTTCAGATAGCGCCGTAACTTGGTGATAAAAACGTCCATACTGCGGGCATTGAAGAAGTTATCATCGCCCCAGAGGTCCATCAGCACGGCCTTCCGCTCCATCACCTCATTTTTGTTGTCATACAGCCGGCGCAGGATCTCGGCTTCCCGGTGGGAGAGGAACTCGGTGGCATTGTTACGGCTCAGGGTCTGCTTGGCATAGTTGAAAACATACTGGCCAATCACCACAGAACCTTCTTCCATCTCCTTCACGGCCGGATGGTCGCTGAAGCGCTTCAGCAACGCTTTGATCCGTACGATCAACTCGTCCATGCTGAACGGCTTTTTGAGGTAATCGTTGCCCCCCAGCTCAAACCCTTTGACCACGTCTGCTGTCTGCGATTTAGCCGTCAGGAAGATGATGGGGGTGAATTTATCCTGCTTTCTGATCTCTGCCGTAACCGTAAAGCCGTCCATATTCGGCATCATGATGTCCAATACCACCACATCGGGCCGCTCCTGCTGATACAGGCGCAGTCCTTCCTTACCGTCTTCTGCATACAACATCTCAAATCCACGGGTTTCCAGGCTGTCTTTAACAATCTGGCCTAGCTGCCATTCGTCTTCTATTAATAATACTTTTGCCATATCATTTTTTTTGTTCCCAGAGCTAAAGCCCCGGGCTACGTTGTATGTATGTTTATCAGGAACAGCGCACCAGGGATGCCTTCAGCCTATCAATAACGAAACACTCCTGACAAAGCAACTTCCTCTCATTGCAACCCAGGGCTTCAGCCCTGGGACAACGGGATATTGATGGTAAATTCTGTCCCCTTGTCAGGTTCGCTATGCACCCGGATGGTGCCACCATGCATTTCCACGATCTTCTTCACATAACTCAGCCCCAGCCCAAACCCTTTCACATTATGCAGATCGCCGGTAGGTACCCGGAAAAACTTATCAAAGATATTCTCCTGATAAGCCCGTGGGATACCGATGCCGTTGTCCCTCACCTTTATCTTCAGCATCCCGTTTTCTTCGCTGCAGCGGATATACAGCTGTACCTGCTCCCCGGAATACTTGATGGCATTGTCCACGAGGTTATTGATGGCGTTAGACAGGTGGGTCTTGTCCACATAAACAGTAGGACGGGTCAACTTGTTGTCGTACCGCACCTGCAGCATCTTAGTGGCTTTCAGCTGATGGTTCGTCAGGATGTTATCAATCACTTCGTTCAGGTCTGTTTCCTCTCTGAACAAGTCGAAGTCTTCTTTCTCTTCCGCAGCGATATGCAGTACTTTTTCCACGAGGTCTGACAGGCGTTGCAGCTCATTTTTGGATATATCCAGGTAAGTCTGCGTTTTACGCTGGTCGTTCAGTGCATTGAAGTTCTGTAATGCCTCTACTGCCGCAGACACGGTTGCTATCGGTGTTTTCAGTTCATGGGTCATGTTGTTGATAAAGTCGTTCTTCACCTCTGACAGCTTTTTTTGTTTGAGGATGGTACGGAGCATATACACAAAACACAATACCGTCAGCACCAATAGTGCCAGGGAGCTGACCAGTGTCCAGAGCATCTTCTGCAGAATAAACTGCAGCGGAGACTCGAAGCTGGCCTGCACAAACAGATTGCTGGCAGGATTAAAAGGTATCTTGGAGGTTTGTCGCGGCTCTCTTTTGCGGATGCTGTCGCGGAAGCTCTCTCTTTCAAAACCACTGTAGCTCAGGTGGAAGGTATCCAGTTTGTACGGGGTGGCTATCTGGCGGTTATGTAATTCAGCACGGAAGATGGAGTCCAGTTTTTTGAGATTGGCGCTGTCGTTATGGTTATTATTGGCGATCAGGATTTCGGAGATCTGGCGGGCGAGCGTATCAACATAGTAGCGAACGTTTACGTCTCCTTTGAGGCTATCCGGTGGAGGAGGCCCTGGCGGCTTGTCGCCCGGATGCCACCGGTGCCGGTCTACCCGCACCATCACCATACGGCCGCTGTCTTTTGTCCTGTTGTAATAACGATAGCTGCGCATGTCCGGGAACTGCCGGTGCACATCGGAGAACTGTTTATTAAATACCGCTGTCCGCAAGGCATCATTGATTTCCTTGCTGAACTGTTCCTGCCGGATGCGATAGGAATTGTACACCCAATATCCCTGGAAAAGGAAGATTCCCAGAATACAGCTGCACATGAGGATAAGGATGTTTCGGATTCTTTGCCGCATCAATCATATTTATATCGTTACAAAACTATCCATTCCGGCGCTAAAGGGGCGAAATCCTTAACAATAATTAACAGTAGATAAGCCTATTTAACGCTGGTAGATAATCTTTAACAGTAAATAACAGTAAATAAAGGTTTTTAACGCAAAAAGAGGCCGGGAAGCGGGATTTTTGTTGATAAAATCAGCAACCATGAAAGGTATATCCCGAATCATTATGAGTGCAGCCCTTGTGCTGCCTTTCACACAGCCGCTGCTGGCGCAGCAGTCAGGCACTATTGTTTACGAGGTGACTGCTAAAACAGACCCGGAGCGGATGCGCGGGTTCCAACGCGGTGGTGGTGACGGTGATGAGGCGCCCCAGATCCCTGATGTGATCACTTTTAAACAAACCCTTACTTTTAATAACGGTCATGCTAAACTGGCTACCGAACGACCCGATTTCGGCAATGGCGGCGGCCGTGGTGGCTGGGGTGGCAGAGCCCGCAGAGATACCGCCAATGCTCCCGCGCAAGGGCAGGGCCAGGGGCCCGGACAACGCAGAATGGGACCAGGCATGGGCATGATGGGCCGTGGCAATGCACAATACTTCGATCTCGCCAATAAAAAGATCCTTCATGTTTTCAGCACCTTCGGCGATGACCGCAAAACATATTATGCTGAAGAAGACTTTATCGTTGCCGCTGATACCAAAGCCAGCGACAAGACAAAGAAAATAGCAGGTTATACCTGTAAAAAAGCCACTATCAAGCTAAAAGACGATACCTATACCGTATGGTACACCACGGAACTGCCGTTCAGCTTTTCTCCCATTAACGGATTATTGCCGGAAGCCAACGCAGTGGTACTGGTGGCCGAAGGCGGCAGACGGGCCTTTAATGCCACCAGCGTGACCCTGCAACCCGTAACAGACACCGATCTTACCATCCCGGCAGGAGCGGAAAAAATCAGTCAGGAACAAATGCGGGATATCAGACAACAGGAGATGGAGAAATTACGTAAGCGGCAACCCCAAATGTAAAAATTCATCCTATCTTACCTTTTCGCGCGAACCTCCATTATGAAGAAAATTATACAGCTCTTGCTGGTACTGGGTTTGGGAGTACTCTGCTCCCAGGCCCAGGCACAGCAAGGAAAGATTAAAGGGCAGTTGACAGACCAGAGCACCAAAGAAGCCATGCCCGCGGCAACTGTGGTATTACTGCACGCTAAAGACTCTACGGTGGCCAACACTGCCATCACCGACAACAAGGGAAATTTTGAGATCACCAATATCGCCAATGGCGACTACCGGCTCTATATCAGCTTCCTGGGATATAAGGCCATCAATAAACCCGTGAAGATCACGGACGAAACATCCTCACTCACGCTCGGCACACTGGGCATGGAACTGAAAGGCGTTAACCTCAATGCTGTAGAGATAAAAGACGAAAAGCCCCCGATCGTTGTCAAAAAAGATACCCTCGAATTTAATGCAGATGCCTTCAAAACCCGCGACAACGCGGTGGTGGAAGACCTGCTCAAAAAACTGCCAGGCGTTACCGTGGATAAAGACGGCGCCATCACGGCACAAGGCGAAACCGTTACCAAAGTGTATGTAGACGGCAAGCCCTTCTTCGGCACCGATCCGAAGATGGCCACCAAAAATCTGCCCGCTAATATCATCGACAAAGTACAGATCATCGATAAAAAATCAGATCAGGCAGAATTCACTAAAATCGATGACGGGCAAACCGAAAAAGCCATCAATATCACCATCAAAAAAGATAAAAAGAAAGGGCTGTTTGGCCGTGCCTCCGCAGGTTATGGTACAGATGACCGCTTCTCCACTGCTTTTAACATCAACCGTTTCCGCGATAATCAGCAAATGAGCCTCATTGGTGGCGGCAACAACGTTAACAGTACCGGCTATACGATCCGCGATCAGATGAGCTTCAGTCCTGCCGGCGGCGGCGGTGGCGGCGGCAGGGGAAGGGGAGGACGCGGTGGCGGCGGCGGTGGCATGGCGGTAACACAGGGCGGTGGCGGCGGCGGCAACAGCAACCCGGGCATCACCCGCAACTGGAATGCCGGCCTTAACTTCAGCGAAGACTTCAATAAAAAAGTGCGGTTCAGCGGTAGCTACTTCTTTAACGATACCAAAACCAATCTGACGCAACAAACGTCCAGACAAACTTTCGCCGGCAACAGCACCACTTTCTATAACGAAAACTCTTCGTCACAGACAGACAACAGCAACAACCGCCTCGATGCCCGCGTGGAATACGAGATAGACTCCATGCATTCCATCGTCTTTTCTCCTTCTTATTCCCTCACCAATGGCAACAGCTTCAGCTCCCGCGATTATCAGACGCTGAACAACAACAAGGATACGGTCAATAAAGGAACAACGACCAACGACGGACAAGGCAACAATCAGAATATCGGCGGGTCTATCCTGTTCAGAAAACGGTTTAAAACACCGGGCCGCACACTCAGCCTGAACCTGTCGTACAACAACAGCATTAATGATCAGCAGAACTACAACAAGTCCAGCGTGTATTATTTTGCCAACGACAGCCTGTCTACGTTCAATCAGAGCAATCAGATTAACACCACCAGTAAAAATGCCGGCGCCAACCTCACGTATACCGAGCCTTTAGGCCGCGATAAATACCTCGAGGCCAACTATGGCATCACCAACTACAAAAGCGATAGTAAAAAATATACTTACGATTACAACGATAGTAAAGGTGTATATGATCAGCTCAACGATTCGCTGAGCAACGCTTTCACCAACAATACCGTCAATCAGCAGGCTGGACTTGCTTTCCGCACGTCCAAACTGAAGTATGATTACTCCATAGGCCTGAACGTACTGTTCAATAATCTCGATAACACCACCTATTCTTTCCGTACCAAAAGAGACAGCCTGATACATCAAAGTACCATTAACTTTGCGCCTAACGCCAGTTTCAACTATACCTTCGCTAAGAACAAACGGTTACGCATAAACTATAATGGTAACACCACACAGCCTACGGTGCAACAGTTACAACCCGTACCGGACAACAGTAATGCGCTGTATGTACAGCAAGGTAATCCTGACCTGAAACCTGCTTTCAACAATACCCTGCGTATTAACTACAACCAGTTCAACAACATCACGTTCCGGGGTATGTTTGCTTCGTTGAGAGGCTCTTTCGGTTCCAATAAGATCATCAACTCTACGAGACTGGACACTGCTACCGGAAAGACTTTCAGCAAACCGGTAAACGTGAACGGCTACTACAGCCTCAATGGTATGTTGCACAACTCCATTCCGCTGTCGAAAACACCCGGACAGAACCTGAACACCGGTACTTCCATCGGCTACAGCCGCGATGTGAACATTACACAGGGTGTTATGAACTATAAAAACACCCTGCAACTGTCACAGTCCGTGAATGTGAGCTATATGTATAAGGAACTGTTCGATGCTGCGCTGGGAGCCAGTGTGAACTATAACGCCACCTCCTATACGTTGCCATCCACCCCTAACACCCAGTACTTTGATTATAACTTCAATGCAGACGTGAACTTCAATCTGCCACTGGGTTTCATGATTGGCTCCGATGTCACCTGCACGCTCAGCAGAGGTCGTACCGCTGGCTATAACCTGACCTCCACCATGTGGAACGCCAACGTGTCCAAGTATGTGTTTCCGAAAAAACAAGGCATGATCAAGATACAGGGCTTCGACCTGTTAAGGCAGTACGTGAGCGTTTCCCGCGATGTCAGTGATAACTATATTGAAGACGTTCGTTCTAATGTGCTGCAACAATACTTTATGATCAGCTTTACCTACTTCCTGAACAAGTTTGGCGGTAATAACAAAGGGAACAACGGGGAGAGAGGTATGCGGATGATGATGGGCCCCCGCGGTGGACAGGGCGGCTTCAGGACGCAGCAGTTTTAATTCAGAAATTTAGTTATTTAATTATTTATTCATGGGGTTACCTTCACGGACAACGCAATGAATAAATAATTAAATAACTAAATAATCAAATGGAAACGGTTCTTCTGCCCGCCCATATGCGTTTTACAACCCATGCCACGGTGAATGTGGGGATAAAGTCGGTTCCGGGGAACAGCTCTTCCAGAAAGTTAAAGGCACTACCAAAAGTACCAATGGGGCCGCCAAACATGCGGTAAAAAATAATGGCAGAAATCGGGGCCCAGATCAGATCACTGACATCGCCTAAAACCGGTACAGCATAACTGGCACAACCGATCAGGTCCATCAGGATACAGAGCCATAAACTTGGGGTATATTTTTTTTCCATTTCAACCTCCGCTTTTCAATACATAAACAAAATGCTTACCAAAATAGCTCGCTAATATAAAGGTAAGATTTTCAGGCCGTTTATGCTCAAAAAATCCGGGTGACAACCTGTCGGGGCCGCTCCTGACGCGGGATTGCAGCAAGTGTTGCAAATACGCTTATTTTCATTTAAATTGATGCCACTTAAAGCACACTGAAAATTATGCACGAGGAAAATTCCCGCCGCGACATGATCAAAAAAGTAGCGACTATGGCACTGGCATCTACCGCATTATCTTCCCTTTCTGAAAGGGTGGCGGCTCACGACAAAGCCGTTGGAGAACCGCTCAAAGGAAAAATCAACCACTCCGTATGTGCGTGGTGTTACGACATTCCGCTGGCCGACCTTTGCGTGGCTGCCAAAAAAATTGGTATTCCATCGATCGATCTGGTAGACCCGAAAGACTTCGCCATCCTGAAAAAGCATGACATGATCACCGCCATGGTGGCCAGCAACGGACCAGAATGGGGTATCACACGGGGTTTCAACAACCCGGCGCATCACGATAAACTGGAAACTTATTTCCGGCATTATATCGATGAAACAGCCAAAGCCGGTTTCTCCAACCTCATCTGCTTCTCCGGTAACCGCAATGGCCTCAGCGATGAACAGGGAATAGAAAACTGCACCAAAGGGCTGCAACGCATCATCGGTTATGCGGAAAAGAAAAAAGTAACCCTGGTGATGGAGCTGCTGAACAGCAAAGTAGATCACCATGATTATCAGTGCGACCATACCGCCTGGGGCGTAGCACTCTGCAAATCAGTAGGTTCCGAAAATTTCAAGCTGCTGTACGACATCTACCACATGCAAATCATGGAAGGCGATGTAATCCGCAACATCCGCGATCATCATCAATACATCGCCCACTATCATACCGGCGGCGTTCCGGGACGTCACGAGATCGACGAAACGCAGGAACTGTACTACCCGGCCATCATGAAAGCCATCTACGAAACCGGCTTCAAAGGACATGTGGCCCAGGAGTTCATTCCTTCCCGCCCGAACAAACTGGCCTCCTTAAATAACGCCATTCATATCTGCGACATCGCGTAAGTGATTTACGGATTTTGGAATTTTTTGATTTTGGAATTTCTGGAAATAGTGCGAAGACCAATCGAAAGCCATTGAATTATAATTGTTTCGGGTTGTTCCGATTATCAATATCCCGGAAATTCCAAAATCAAAAAATTCCAAAATCCGTAAATCTCAATAAAGTCCTCTATTTTTGCGCCCAATTAGTCCACCAAACAAGTAGGGTATTAATGAAACAATACTACAAAAAGCCGCTCAACTGGCTGCTGCGCGAGTCCGGAGAAGACGGTAATCAGGGCCTGAAACGCACCCTGAGCGGGTTTCAGCTGGTCATGCTGGGCCTCGGCGTCATCATCGGTGCCGGCCTGTTTTCTTTAACAGGCCTGGCAGCAGGTAACAACGCCGGTCCGGCAGTCACATTATCTTTCGTGGTAGCCGCCGTCGGCTGTGCTTTTGCAGGCTTATGTTATGCGGAGTTTGCCGCCATGATCCCCATTGCGGGCAGCGCCTATACTTACGCCTATACCACCATGGGAGAGCTGTTTGCCTGGATCATTGGCTGGGACCTTGTACTGGAATTCTCGGTAGGGGCGGCGACGGTATCTATCAGCTGGTCCAACTACCTGGTGGAATTCCTTTCCGGCTACGGTATCTACCTGCCACCCCGATTGGTGCATTCCCCCTTTGAAACGATCACGCTTTCCGGCGGAGAGGTGGTGCATGGATTGTTTAACCTGCCCGCTGCGCTGGTGGTGATACTGATGTCCTACATTCTGATGCGCGGCACCAAGGGCTCTGCTATCTGGAATGCGGTGGTGGTGTCTCTTAAAGTAGGCGTTGTACTGGTTTTTATTGCCCTTGGGTGGAAATATATACAACCGGCCAACCTCGTGCCTTATATCCCGAAAAACACCGGCGAATTCGGTCATTTTGGATGGTCAGGCATCCTGCGGGGAGCCGGTGTGGTCTTCTTTGTCTTCCTTGGCTTCGACATTGTCAGCACCGCCGCGCAGGAAACAAAAAACCCGAAACGCAACATGCCGATCGGTATCCTCGGCTCACTGGCCATCTGCACAGTATTGTTTATGCTGTTTTCACACGTGATGACCGGCCTGGCACCTTATACCGAATTTAAAAACAGTGGCGCGCCGGTAGCCATCGCCATCGCCCACACCCCTTTCAAATGGCTGGGGCAACTGGTGGTACTGGCTATCATCATCGGTTATACATCCGTGATCATGGTAGACCTCTGGGGACAGTCACGCGTATTTTACGCGATGTCCAAGGATGGCTTGCTGCCTAAAGTTTTCTCAGACATACACCCCCGCTTCCGCACACCGTGGAAATCAAATATCCTCTTCTGTGTTTTTATCAGCTTGTTTGCAGCACTGGTGCCTATCAAGGTAGTAGGGGAGATGACCAGCATCGGTACGCTGCTGGCCTTTGTAATCGTTTGTGCCGGCGTATGGATACTGCGGTATACCATGCCGGATGCACCACGACCTTTCAAAACGCCCTGGGTGCCATTTGTACCGATCATGGGTATCCTCACCTGTGTGGGCATGATGGTATTCCTGCCACTGGACACCTGGTTAAGGCTCATTATCTGGATGGCAATAGGTATGGTGATTTATTATTTCTACGGTAGAAAACATAGCAAAGTAAGACGGGAGCTGAACACCGGTCAATAGTGTTTCCAGTCCTGACGCAACACGCCCATGACTACCATGTCCACAAACTGGCCATGCAGCTTGGCGTTGTGCCGCAGAATACCTTCGCGGGTGAATCCCAGCTTAATAGGGATTTGCCCGCTCCGCTCATTCTGTAACACAAAACGGATCTCAATTTTATTCAGGCGCAGTTTTTTAAATGCATACGTGATTAATGCCCTGCAGGCCGCAGTGGCAATGCCTTTGCCCTGAAAAGACTCTCCAATCCAATAGCCGATCTCCGCTTTCTGTACCTGATGGTCCCATCCGTGCAGGTCCATCACCCCGCATAAATGATGCTGGTACCAAATCCCCAACGCAATAGCCTCCTGTTCTTCCGCTTTCCGCTGCATCATCTGGATAAACCGGGCACTGTGCTCTTCATTGGTATTGTAATCCACCCAGGGCAGAAACTTACGCAGGTTTTTCCTGGAAGCATCCAGCTGTTTATATACCAGAGGGGCATCCTGCATGGTGAGTTGCCGCAGGTAAATATCTTGATTGACAGGTATATCTAACATAACCGGAATTAAAGTGGGGGATAAACCTACGAATAAAATTATGAATTACGAATTTATTGATTATGAACCATTCATAAAACAAAAAGGCAGATCAATAATGATCTGCCGTTCACCTATCACACTTAAAATTGTCATTATCCAATATCGTTAGTTTTTAGCCAACAGGTTTCTCTTCGTCATATCTTTCACCACCTGCTGTGCATACAATACCGCCATTCTTGCTGTGGAAGGCGGGTCAAAAGATTGTGATTGTACAGAGTACAGTAACTGACCGCTTTTCAGGTCGTACAGATTACCTTCCCACTGATACCGGGTACTATAGGTCACATAACCTGGTGAGTAATAAGTGTTGTACCAACGGGAATAATATGGCCAGAAGCCCCAACCATAAGGAGCATAGGCATATCCCGGCGTATAACTTCTTTCTCTGCCCTTATCCACCATTACAATGGTCAGGACCTGATTTACATCACTGCCCTGCAGCTTCCTGATAGCCTGTTTTTCACCCATTTTGATAAACTCATCGGGACCGAATTCCTGCAAGGAAGAAACGGCGTTGTACCCTTTACGTTTGAGTTCTGTTGCGGTGAAATTTTCCATCTGGCTTCTGAGAGCACGGTCCTTTTGAGGAACCAGCGCCATCACCATTATTTTCTGATCTTTCTGTATCTGTTGCGCGTTATTGGCACGCCAGGAAGAAGTAACTTTCGTACTGCACGCAGCCAAAGCCATTATCACTAATCCTGACAATATTAAACCCAGCTTTTTCATGGTTCCCTCCTTGTTTTTGTGTTATACCTGTTAGACGTGACAAGAAGGAAAATGTAACAGCCACTCGATAGTTTTAACATTCCTATAACTGTGACGGTTATGATGACCGCTCATCTGCCAAATTGGAGATTAAAAACAGCTTTTAAAAAAAATGACCAAAAAGGACGAGCCTTTTTGGTCATTTTTTTTAAAAGCCCCGGGGGGCGCATATTGTAGCCCAGGGCTTCAGCCCCGGGGACGCTGATTAATAGTTAATCACCTGTTCTTCGATAGCCGCAGGCAATTCACGGAATTCATACAACTGCGTGCGCAGCTGCGGTTCAAAACCGGCTTCACGGATAGCATCCTGCATGGTGCGGTAGGTGAAGCGATGCGGTGCGCCGGCAGCGCTCACCACGTTTTCTTCGATCATAATAGACCCGAAATCGTTGGCGCCGGCGTGCAGGCACAGTTGTGCTACCTGTTTGCCGACCGTAAGCCAGGAGGCCTGAATATTCTTGATATTCGGCAGCATGATACGGCTCATCGCGATCATACGGATATATTCTTCGGCGGTAGTCATGTTATGTACACCACGGATTTTCGCCAGCAAGGTATCCACATCCTGGAACGTCCAGGGGATGAAAGCGGTGAAACCGTAGTGCCCTTCCGGCTTTTCACTCTGTACCTGACGGATGTCCACCAGGTGCTCAAAGCGCTCCATCACTGTTTCCACGTGGCCAAACATCATGGTAGCGGAAGAGGCGATATTCAGTTTATGCGCAGCCCGCATCACGTCCAGCCATTCCTGTGCACCGCATTTTCCTTTGGAGATCAGTCTGCGTACACGGTCGTTCAGAATTTCGGCGCCGGCGCCGGGAAGGCTGTCCATGCCTGCTTCTTTCAATGCGCGCAGCACTTCGATGTGCGTGCTTTTTTCCAGTTTGGTGATATGTGCCACTTCCGGGGGGCCTAACGTGTGCAGACGGAGAGTAGGGTACAGCTGCTTCAGCTCCCTGAACAGGTTGGTATAAAAACTCAACCCCAGTTCCGGGTGATGCCCGCCCTGTAACAACAGCTGGTCGCCGCCATATTTCAGGGTCTCCTCTATCTTACGTTTATATTCCTCAATATCGGTAATATAGGCTTCGGCGTGGCCGGGAATGCGGTAAAAGTTGCAAAACTTACAGTTGGCCGTGCACACGTTGGTCGTGTTCACATTTCTGTCTATCTGCCAGGTCACCTTTCCATGCGGCACCTGCTGCTTACGTAACTCGTTGGCAATGTGCATCAGTTCTGCCAGCGGTGCATTTTCAAACATGTACACCCCTTCTTCTGCTGTCAGAAACTCAAACTGCTGCGCCTTTTGATATAAATCCTGAAGTACCATATGCTATTTTCTAATCGCTGAATAACCCGACAAAGGTAGTATATCGCGCAATAACAGCGGGTAATAAAAATATTTTATATGTAGCGTATTAAACATTAAATTTAGGAAAATGATCCCCTTGCATCATCTGTATGCCTAAACCAAATCTGTTACTCGCCTTGCTGCTTGCTTTGGCAGCCATAACCGGTCTTTATCAACCAGCATCTGCAGGAAATGCCACCCTGGAGAACGATACTACACAGCAATCTGTGTTGATTACCCGTTTTAAATTCAAACAATATTACGGTGGGGTAGTCGTCATTTCGGCGACACTCGACAATCTTCCGGACACCCTGCAGTTTATCCTTGACACCGGTAGCGCGGGTATTTCCCTCGACACGGCCACCTGTGTAAGGCTGGGCATCAAACTCACGCCCACAGACAGGATAGTAAAAGGCCTGGGAGCCGCCAAGACCGTCTCTTTCGCCATGGACCACACCCTGAAACTACCAGGGCTTACCATCGACAGCCTCGATTTTCACGTCAATGACTATGAGCTGATCAGCCAGGTATATGGTATTCAGGTAGATGGTATCATCGGCTATAGTTTCCTCAGCCGCTTTATTGTGACGGTAGACTACGATACGGAAGAAATTATCGTCAACAGCAAAGGCCGCTATAACTATCCTAAAGGCGGTCAACTGCTGCGCCCATCCCTCACGCAGATACCGCTGATCACCGCGCCGCTGCGCCATGAGCGCAAAACAGTCACCAACCGGTATTATTTCGATACCGGCGCCGGTATGTGCCTGTTGTTATCTTCCCAGTTTGTCAGCGACAGTGCCCTGATCACCAACCGCCGCAAAAGCAGGAAAATCATACAGACAGAAGCCCAGGGCCTCGGTGGTAAAATGCAGATGTCACTCACGACCGTCCAGGAGTTCCGGGTCGGCAACTATTCCTTCCGGAACGTGCCCACCTATATCTTCGACGACAGGACCAATATCACGGCATATCCTTTCCTCGGCGGCATGATCGGTAACGATCTGCTACGCCGGTTCAATATTACGCTCAATTACGGCAGAAAAGAGATATACCTGATGCCCAATACCCACTTCAAAGATATGTTCGATTACTCCTATACCGGCCTTATCATCTACCTGATCGATGGCCGGGTGGAAGTAACTGACATCATCAAAGGATCTCCGGCTGAAAAAGCCGGTATCCGGAAAGGGGATATTATCATGGCGGTCAATAATAACCTCGGCTCCAACCTGCAGCTGTTCCGTGATCTGCTTAAAAATGTAGGTACCAAGGTCACCTTGTTGATTGCCAGAGATAATGACTTGTTAATTAAAAAGTTGCCAATAAAAAGTATTCTTTAACGTTATTTGCAGCATGTGGCGTACTCTGGTGATAGTAATATGCTTATGCTGTAATTTATTCCTGCCTGCCTTCGCACAACGAAAAAATGCTGCCCCCGCAGCGGCAGACAACAGCAAACCTGTAGCTGTAATTCCTTTCCGCATGATCGACAAACATGTGGTAATACCTGTCTTGCTTTCCGGCAGTACGGATACGCTGCGGTTTGTTTTTGACAGCGGCGCGGAAGTTACGGTGCTACATAAACGGGTATCCGAAAAGATGCGTATCAACAGCGGACATCAGGCTTTTATGAGCGGTACTAACAATGCCATGGTGAGGACCAATGTAGTAACGCTCAATGCGCTGTATCTGAGGGATTTGCGCCTTCCTTACGTGGACGCCTATCTTGAAAATCTCGATAACCTCGGCGACATTGACGGTGTGATTGGCATAGCCCTGCTAAAAATGTATATCGTGAAAATCGATTACCGGCAACAGCAACTGGTGCTGTACCGCAACGGTAAAACCCCTGTCGGCAATACCGGACGGCAGCTACATTTTCAGCTCAACTATTCCACTCCGGTGATAGATGCAGCGATCACCATGCCCGACGGACGTCACCTGCCCGGTCATTATCATATCACCACCGGCGGCGACTACGGCATCCTGTTCAACTGGCCTTACGTGGATTCCAACCGTATCAACAGTCTCCCTACACTCAACACAGACAGGGTGCAGGATATGGTCAGGGTGTTGTATTACATCAACAGCAACATTCCATCGTTGCAACTGGGCGGGAAAACGCTGGCCAATGTGCCTGTCAGCTATTGTAAAGACATCAATGATGTGGGCGTGTTTACTGAAATTGCCGGCTCTATCGGTTATGATGTCTGGAAACAATTCACGATCACGATCAACTATGGAAAGAAGGAACTCTACCTGGAATGACCACTGACATGGTGTTATAGCCCATATGCGTCCCTCAAATCCGTCCTGATAATGGAAAACCCAAACCCTAATTCTTAATTCCTAATACGTAATTAGTCCTTTTACCCTATTTTTACTTCTATACGAATATTACATTATGATTCATTATAATAAATTTACATTAGCTAATGGGTTGCGCGTGGTGGTACATGAAGACCATACTACGCCCATGGCTGTATTAAACGTACTGTACGACGTAGGCGCCAGGGATGAGAACCCCGAACAAACCGGTTTTGCGCACTTATTTGAACACCTGATGTTTGGCGGGTCGATCAATATTCCTGAATACGACGAACCACTGCAGATGGCAGGAGGGGAGAACAACGCCTATACGACCAGCGATCTCACCAACTACTACATACAGCTGCCGGCAGAAAACATTGAAACGGCTTTCTGGCTGGAGAGTGACCGCATGCTTTCGCTGGCCTTCAGTGAAAAAAGCCTCGATGTGCAACGGAAAGTAGTATCCGAAGAGTTTAAGGAACATTACATCAACAAGCCTTACGGTGATGTATGGCACAAAATGCGGGAGCTGGCATACACCTCGCACCCTTACCGCTGGATGACCATCGGTAAAGAACTGTCGCATATAGAAAACGCTCAGCTGGAAGATGTAAAAGCCTTCTTCTTTAAGTTTTACCGGCCGGTCAATGCGATCCTTTCCGTGGCAGGCAATGTCACCACAGAACAGGTGAAAACACTGGCTGAAAAATGGTTTGGCGACATCCCTTCCGGAGAAAAATATCATCGCAGCCTGCCGGTTGAACCACCGCAAACAGCTGCGCATAAGCTGGAAGTAAAAGCCAACGTACCGCTGGACGCGCTGTACAAATGTTACCATATGCACGCCCGTTCAGACAAACGTTACTATGCGGCCGATCTTGTCTCCGATATCCTCGGTGGTGGCAGCTCTTCCCGTTTACATCAGGTGCTGGTAAAAGAGAAAAAACTCTTCAGTAACATCGACTGTTATCATTTCGGCAGCCTCGACGCTGGTTTGCTGACCATTGAAGGAAAACTGGTGAAAGGCGTGAAGATGAAAGATGCGGAAAAAGCCATACAGATAGAACTGGAAAAATTACAAGCCGAAGTCATCGCAGACCGTGAATTGCAAAAGGTGAAAAACCGCGTGGAGAGCCTGCTCGCATTTGAAGACATGAGCCTGCTCAACCGTGCCAACAACCTGGCCTTTTACGAGCTCCTGGGTGATGCCGGTCTGATGAACAAAGAGTTTGAAAACTACGAAGTGGTGACAGCCGAAGATATTCACCGGGAAGCAAAGCTGCTCTTCGATGAGAAAAATGCCAATACCATTTACTATTACGCCGAAAATCAGGGATAAACCTCATCTCAGTCACACGGTATAAATGAGATCTATATGAATAGAACGATTCCTCCTCCCATTAAAGACGCTGTGGAGTTTGATATAAAGCTGAAGCCCTACGAGAAATTCACGTTGGACAACGGTATCCCCGTTTATGTGATTAAATCGGAAGAACAGGATACCCTGCAGCTGGAACTGGTGTTCCCCGCCGGTTCATGGTATGAAAGCGAAAGCCTGGAAGCCCTGGCTACCAATTTCCTCATGAAAAACGGTACCAGCAAACGAACAGCCCTCGAGATCAACGAGGCCATCGATTATCATGGCGCTTACCTTAACCGGAACGCGTATCATGAAAATGCCACCTTCACGTTGCACTGCCTCACCAAACATACAGAAGTGCTGCTGCCGGTATTACAGGATGTTATCCTCGATCCTGTTTTTCCGGAAGAAGAATTACAGCTCTACAAACAAAACCAGAAACAGAAGCTGGCCGTCAATCTCCAGAAATGCGATTTTGTGGCCAACCGCTTTATCGATAAATACCTGTTTGGTGAATTCCACCCATACGGCCGCGTAAGCAGCATGATGGCGTATGATGCGTTACAGACAGAAACGCTCCGTGCTTTCTATCAAAAGCATTATACGTACAACAACTGCCGCATATTTGTGGCGGGTAACATGCCTGCCAATATGCTGGCACTGCTGAACCAACACTTCGGCAGTACCCGCTGGAATGGTGAGACCAATCTTCTCAGGCCAGAGCTGCCCGTACAACCGGCGGAGGAAAAGAAATTCCGCATTTTCAATGATGAGAATGGTGTACAGGGCGCTATCCGTATCGCCCGTCCTTTCCCGAACCGCTATCATCCGGACTTTCCGAAGATGCTGGTGCTCAATACCATCCTGGGCGGCTATTTCGGCTCCAGGCTGATGAGCAATATCCGGGAAGAAAAAGGGTACACGTATGGCATCTATTCCCAACTGTACAACTTCCGGCAGGTGAGCGCCCTCAATATCCAGACCGAAGCCGGCAGGGATGTGTGCGAAGCTACCATCGAAGAAGTGTACAATGAACTGCGCCGCCTGCAGAACGAGCCGGTGCCGCAGGAAGAGCTGGACCTCGTGCGCAACTACATGATCGGTTCCATTCTCGGCGATCTGGACGGCGCCTTCCAGCTGATACAACGCTGGAAAAACCTGATCCTCAACGATCTGGACGAAAGCTATTTCTACAACAACATTCAGACAATTAAGAATATCACCGCAGAGGAGTTACAGCAACTCGCCAAACAATATCTTACTCCCGGCGATTTCTATGAACTGGTGGTGATCTGATGACAATCATGCAAGACGAACAACATTACCTGGCAGCTAATAAAGCGCTCTGGAATAAACGTACTGCCGTGCACGTTACCTCTTCTTTTTATGACGTGCCGGCTTTTCTGGAAGGGCGTAGTTCGCTGAATAGTATTGAACTGGCTTTGCTGGGTGATGTCCGGGGAAAGCGCATCCTGCACCTGCAATGCCATTTCGGGCAGGATACACTTTCCCTGGCGCGCATGGGCGCCGAAGTAACCGGCGTAGACCTCTCTGATGCAGCTATTGCTCAGGCACATACCCTAACGGCACAATTGGGCATTCAGGACCAGGCCCGGTTCATTTGCTGCGATGTTTATAGTCTTCCTGAACACCTGCAGGATAGCTTCGATATAGTATTCACCTCCTACGGCACAATCGGCTGGCTGCCGGACCTGGACAAATGGGCCGGGGTGGTGCAGCATTTTCTGAAGCCCGGCGGAGCTTTTATCATGGCCGAATTCCATCCGGTGGTATGGATGTTCGATGACCAGTTCACACGCGTACAATACGACTATTTCAATACTGAAACGATCGTGGAAAACAACAATGACACGTATACAGACGCGGCAGACAGTGCCGATGTAACAGGCGTCGCCTACTCCTGGAACCATCCGCTGAGCGAAGTGCTCGAATCCCTGCTGACAAAGGGATTACAACTAAAAGTATTTCAGGAATTTGATTATTCTCCGTACAATTGTTTCCAGAATACCACCGGTGAAAACGGGCATTTTCAGATCAAAGGCATGGAAGGAAAACTACCGATGGTATATGCATTCGAGTTCCTTAAACCTTAACATATGAAAGCAGTGCTCATTACGCTATTGTTCATCGCAGGTAGTATTACCGGCATGGCCCAAACCCAGCAGGAGTTAAACCAAAAAGCAGGTAAAGAATACAAGGCAGCAGATAAGAAACTGAATACCATATACCAGGAGATCCTGAAAAAATACGCGGCCAACAAACCGTTTATCAACAAATTCAAAGCAGCACAAAAACTATGGATACAATTCCGTGATGCACAGCTGGAAGCGATGTATCCCGGACCTGTACAAAGTTATGGCTCCATACTTCCCATGTGCGAATCCCAATATCTAACTGAACTGACCACTCAACGCACGGAAGCCATCCGGGTATGGCTCAACGGCCTGCCTGGCGAATTGTGCACCGGCTCCATTGGAAGGGTAACGGAAGAATAGCTAACATTTATATAATATATATTACATATTATTTTTTGTATATTTGGCGTAACCACAACGCCTATGAGACTCCCTATCCTGATTCTGGCGGTATTCCTGTGTGGTAATGCCTATTCACAGTCCCGCCAGGCGGCACTGGACACACTGGAAAATCGTTATCAACGCTGCCTTTCTACCGGCAGCAACAGCTATGGCTGCGCCCTCGTATATTACAAGCAACTCGACAGCCTCCTGTACAGCACATTACAGCGCCTTTACACCCAGATTGAGCCCAACAAACTTCACAGCCTTCAGACAGAACAAGGTGCCTGGGAAGAGAAAAAAGACGCGTATTTCCGTAAGATAGACGAGCGGGTGGAGAAGATGCATAAAAGCACCATGAACGGGCTGGACGACGACATGATCTCCACAGACAATAAGGCTGCCTATGTGAAAGACCGTGTCACCGCTCTTTTGGATTTAGAAATTTAGTTATTGGGAAATTTGATCATTTAGGGAACTCATTCAATAACAAAATTCCTAAATGACAAAATATTACAATCGTTCCTGGTGACGCAACCAGCGTTCCGGCATTTCATTGTTGCTGGCCAGCAGGTAGTCGTTATAGGCACAGGGCACGAATTCCTGATCAGGAAGTTGCATCCACCAGCGGCCGGTACGTTTGCTTTTCAGGAAAACAGTTTCTATATCGGAGAAGGCTATATGAAATTCCCAGAAGGCGTCGCGGTCGTCCAGCAGCGCCTCTTTGTTTTTAACGGAACGGCCATCCATAAAATACCACATCATCTGAGCGATCTGGCGGGCGGTGAGTTGTTCTTTGTCTTTTTCTGGCCGGTAGCCATAAATACCGAAAGAAGACAGGCGGCTGCTCATACCTGCATAACGGGCCAGAGAGCAGGCCTCTTCCCCGCTAAACCCGTTAGGGGAGAGGTTGTTGGCCGGCGCATCGGTGTGCCGGATAATATTAATATCGAGACTGAACAAATCAGAATGGCGCAGTACCGGTTCCGCTTCTTCCATATTTTCACGGATACGGCCTAAACGAAAACAATCAAAACGCAGTTTGTCCAGCGTCTCTAACATGCGCGGATGTACGAAATAACTCTGGAAGCCCAGATGGTTGTAATGACGAAGGTAATTGGGTTGTTCAGTGAGGATGTCCATCAGGAACCTTTCACTGCGAAGGGAAGATTCTTCCTGCAGATCAATCAGCGCATCAGCCACTGTAGCTTCTATGATCAGCTGATGGGCTGCATATGCTTTGTATTGCGGATAAGTAAGATCATGAGAGCCGCCCAGTATCAGCACTGTTTTATTCGCCTGCACCAATTCTCCTACCACTGTTTTCATGGCAGCATAAGCATCTGCGAGGAAAGCGCCTGATCGCAGGTTGCCCACGTCCGCCACTTTGATATCACGGTGCCAGTTGTAAAGTTTAAAGAACTCCCGCCGGATCGCATCAGGGCCGCTGGTGCCGGTTTTTCCACTGGCACTGCCCCTTTCTTCTCCAACACCCAGCAATACAATATCGGCAGCATCCAGGTCCGGATGATGTTCTTCTTCATAAGCGTCTATCACACCTCCAATCTGGAAAGCGTCATACTCCTGATCATCGTTCAGAAAAGCTTTGGAAACAGGCTGCAAAAAATCCTGCAGGTGCGAAAAATCTGCCATCACTTAGTTGGGTTTGTTTGACGGCAAACGTACAACAAGAATTTAAAAAAAATACATCAATGAAGCAGATAAGCAGCGGGTTATGCTACTGTACCGGAAATGCCTAAGTACGACTTTTAGTTGCGGTGAATGATAAATTCAAAAGGCTTATGTGCTTTACGTGAAATTGCCTTCTCCAGCACCGATCGTTTGCTGGTAATTCTGCTTTTGTTGCAATCTACTACTTCCATTACTGCGCACAGATAATCCATGGTTTCAATTAAAGACAACATCTCACTGATTTGCCTTACAGCAGATTGTATCTGCTGCTCTGTGTACCTATCTTCATGTAGCAGGATCAATAAATCTCTATCTACCGGTTTCATGAAAAAAATTTTGACTGTTCCCCGAAATAATTGTTTGGCCAGGTTTTCATGGGATAATCCAAAAAAGATAAGGTAAAAATCGTTTTAATGTTGTGTCAGATGTGCCTTTTAGTGCATTCGTTTTTTGTTCATAGTGGGACAACCGCAATCGTTCTTCTTAAACACTTTGCAACCTGTCATCGTTAAACTTCCACAAAGAAAAAAGATCACCATCCATTTAAGCCTTTTCATAGTGCTATTTAATATTCTTCCGGTTAAATACAAGTCCTTCCCTAATTAGTTTACCTTTTCTTAACAATCACCCTTTGTAATTTAAGCTAAATTCGCAAAAAAATTTAATTTATTTGTCCACAATCCAGCCTCCCGTAAAAATTTTAACAGTGCCTCTGGACTGGGGCCTGGGACACGCCACCCGCGACATTCCTCTCATCCATGAAATGCTAAACGCAGGGGCTCAGGTTTTTATTGCTGCCGAAGGAAAACACGCCGCACTGTTGAAACAGGAATTCCCGGAAATTACCATTTTACCACTGCCGGGATATCGCATCCAATATGCGCAAAAAGGTAAGTTCTTCGGAATGAAGATCATACAACAAATTCCCAAAATATATAATGCGGTAAAATACGAGCAGCGGTGGCTCAAAAAGATCGTAAAGGAATACCAGATCAATGCTGTTATTTCGGACAACCGCTTCGGTCTGTACCAGAAAGACATTCCCACCGTATTCATTACTCACCAGCTCCTGATCAAAACACCCTTTGGCGGCTGGATAGAACGGACCCTCCAGAAAATCAACTATAATTTCATTCGTAAATACAGCGCCTGCTGGATCCCGGACTTCGCCGGCGATAATAACCTCTCCGGTGAACTGGCACATCCGGCAAAACTCCCGCCCAACACCACGTACATCGGCTGTCTCAGCCGTTTTGAGCCACAAACGGACGTCGTGAAAAAATACGACCTCCTGGTGCTCATCTCAGGGCCGGAACCGCAGCGTACCAACCTGGAAAAGCTGGTGCTCGACCAGGTAAAGGACCTCTCCCTGAAAGCCCTGATCGTCAGCGGTAAACCGGGCACTCACTATCATGAAGAGGTGGCTCCCGGCGTAACGCATGTTAACCATCTGGACGCCAAAGCGTTAAACGAAGCCATGCTTGCTTCCGACATGGTGCTGAGCCGCTCCGGCTACACCACCCTGATGGACCTTGTAAAACTCAACAAAAAAGCGATCCTGATACCGACCCCCGGCCAGTCCGAACAGGTATATCTGGGAGAGTATCTCATGGAAAAAGGTTATTTCTACTCCGTTACACAGGAAGAATTTAATCTGAAAACAGTGCTGGACAAAGCTTCCAGCTTCCCGTTCCGGTCTTTCCAACATGAGCAGGACATGTCGCTTTACAAAGAAGTAGTCAAACAGTTTGTCCAAAAACTTCAACAACGATAGCAACTGAACGGGAAAAACAGATACCTGCAATTTTTCCCGTTCAGCTGCCCGCTAAAAAATCAGCTTCGTCCGGCGGGCGAAGCGATGAGAACCCTGTATATCACGGGATTACATGTTCTTTACTTCAGCGCCGATATAAATCCTGTCGCCGGCAATACCCACCGGTCTTTTCAGGAAAGAATATTCCTCCAATATCAGGTCGCGGTAATCCTTTTCCGTCAGGTCTTTCTCATGAAGTCCCATGGGCCTGTATTTCTGTGACCGGCGGCTAAAAAGGGCCTCATAACTGCCCGACAGCGCATGCATCTCGTCCAGCTGTTCGGGTGTTATTTTTTCCGTTTTGATATCCTGCAGATCAATCCCTCTGTCTTTTGCCTTTATTTCCTCCAGAATTTTTTTGCAGGTACTGCAGGTCGACAAATGATATATCTTATTCATATGCTACTATATTTCCGGGTTTAAAAATACAATCTGAACGTATATTGTGGTACTATCTTAATTTTGTGCATTCAAATTAATTCTTGTAGGTTTAGTGATGCAAAAGAAATTATTTTTATTAGACGCTATGGCCCTGATTTACAGGGCTTATTACGCGTTGATCAGAAATCCCAGGCTTACCAGCACCGGTCGCAATACCAATGCCCAATTTGGTTTTACCACCACATTGCTGGACCTTATCAATAAGGAAAAACCTACCCATCTGGCCGTCGCGTTTGACACGCATGCGCCTACCGAACGTCATACCACTTTCACCGACTATAAAGCCAATCGTGAAGATGCTCCGGAAGATCTGCTGGAGGCCCTCCCTGATATAAAACGGATCATCGAAGGGTTTAATATCCCGGTCGTGGAAATTGACGGTTATGAAGCAGATGACGTGATCGGCACACTCGCCTGGCAGGCCGCTGATGCGGGTTATACCGTGTATATGGTAACGCCCGATAAAGACTACGGGCAGTTGGTGAAAGATAACGTATTCATCTACAAACCGCCATACATGGGCAGCAAAGAAGAAATTCTCGGCCCGAAAGAAGTGTGCGAAAAATGGCAGATCAAAGACGTACATCAGGTAATCGATATCCTCGGCCTGATGGGCGATGCCGTGGATAACATCCCCGGTATTGCCGGCGTCGGTGAAAAAACAGCCATGAAACTGCTGGCCCAGTATGAAACACTGGAAAACGTGCTGGCCAATGCTGACGCGATCGGCGGCAAGATGGGAGAGAAGATCAAAGCAGGCCATGACAACGCACTGCTGTCGAAAGAACTAGCCACTATTATCACCGATGTGCCGGTTACTTTCCACGAAGAAGATTTTTCGCTGACCGATATCCACAAAGAAAAGTTAACCGAGATCTTTACCGAACTGGAATTTAAAAGTCTCGGTAAAAGAGTACTGGGAGATGGCTTTGCGATGACCGGTGGTAGCCCTGAACCCGGTAAAGCCAAAGTGGTACAGACCGATCTCTTTGGGCAGGCCGTGGAAACAGCCGTGGCTGAAGAACCTGCCGAAGCAGCCAGCTTCCTCGCACCAGACAAAAACATTCACAATACGCCGCACAACTATGTGCTGATAGATACGCCGGAAAAACGGGCAGCGTTGCTGGCAGACCTGCTGCAACAAAAAGAAATCGCTTTCGATACCGAAACAACCGGTACGGACGCCAATGAAGCCGATATCGTGGGCATGAGCTTCGCCTATAAAAACGCTGAAGCCTATTACATCCCCATGCCGGCCGATTATGACGCAGCACGGGCGATCCTCCATGAGTTCAAATCATTATTTGAACATCCGTCTATCACGCTGGTAGGACAGAATATCAAATATGATATGCTGGTGCTGAAATGGTACGGACTGGAAGTAACGACTCCGCTGTTCGATACGATGCTGGCCCATTACCTCATTGAGCCGGAAGGCCGCAGAAGCATGGACGCATTAAGCGCCCAATACCTGCAATACGAGCCGGTAGCCATCGAAACACTGATCGGCAAAAAGGGAAAAGGACAAGGCAGTATGCGGGACGTGGAAGTGGAAAAAATCAAGGAATACGCCGCAGAAGATGCAGACATCACCCTGCAACTGAAACACACCTTCCAGCCTATGCTGCCGGAAAAAGCAGTGGAGAAAGTATTTTACGATGTGGAAAACCCACTGGTGAAAGTGCTGACCGACATGGAGTTTGAAGGCGTGCGCATCGATACGCTGGCACTGGCCGATTATTCCCGTGAACTGGAAACTGAAATAAAACGCGCAGAAGAAAGCGTATACGAACAAGCCGGCGTAAGGTTTAAACTGGCTTCTCCCAAACAACTGGGCGAAGTGTTGTTTGAAAAACTACAGCTGGACCCTAAGGCCAAGAAGACCAGAACAGGCCAGTATGCTACCGGCGAAGATGTGCTGCAGAAGCTGGCCAACAAACACAAGATCGTGGACGACATCCTGATTTTCCGCGAACTGAGCAAGTTGAAATCCACTTACGTAGATGCGTTGCCGTTAATGATCAACAAACGGACCAGCCGTGTGCATACCTCCTACAATCAGGCGGTGGCTGTCACCGGCCGCCTGAGCTCCAACAACCCCAACCTGCAGAATATTCCTATCCGGACTGACAGGGGACGGGAAGTGAGAAAAGCCTTTGTACCCCGCAATGAGGAATTTGTACTGCTGTCTGCCGACTATTCCCAGATCGAGCTGCGCATCATTGCAGCGATTGCCCAGGATGAGCAGATGATGGATGCTTTCCGTCAGAAAATAGACATTCACGCCGCTACTGCCGCGAAGGTGTACAACGTTCCGCTGGAGGCCGTGACCGCAGATATGCGCCGCAACGCCAAAAGCGTCAACTTCGGTATCATTTACGGTGTGAGCGCTTTCGGCTTGTCCGAAAACCTGGGCATTGCCAGAAGCGAAGCCAAAACCCTGATCGATAACTATTTTGCGCAGTATACGTCCATCAAAAAATACATGGATGATCAGGTAAAATTTGCGCAAACTAACGGCTACGTACAAACGAAACTTGGGCGTAAGAGATGGCTGAAAGACATCAATTCTTCCAATGCAGTAGTACGTGGTTATGCCGAAAGGAACGCGATCAATATGCCTATTCAGGGCACGGCCGCAGATATGATCAAACTGGCCATGATCGCAATACACAAGGCGTTTAAGGAAAGAAACCTGAAATCCAGGATGATCCTCCAGGTGCATGACGAATTGGTTTTTGACGCCCATCGTTCAGAATTAGACATTATTAAACCCCTGATATTGGATTGTATGCGTAATGCGCTGCCATTGGACGTTCCCGTCGAAGCAGAAATGGGAATCGGTGAAAACTGGCTGCAGGCGCACTAATTTAATTTGCACATTTTTTCATTTTGATATTTAATTATTGGTCTCGGAAGAAGCCGTTTACCCCCGGCATTCCCGATAATTAAATATCAAAATGAAAAAATATCAAATGGTTGTATTTCCCAAAACAGTTTACTAGTTTCAAAACATGATTCAAACTCCTCGACTACAATTGTTGCCTTGCACATTGCAGCATTTTGAGTCGCTATTACAGGGCAATGATACCCTGGCCGAACTTCTCGGAATTGCGGTTCCGGAAGGGTGGACAGAATATCCCGAAATGGTGCTGGTAGCATATGATAAATTACGCAACGACCCTTCCATGCTGGGATGGTTTTTTTACCTCGTTATTCACCGGGAAGACAAACGCCTGATCGGTGCCGGCGGATTCAAAGGGAAACCCAATCACCAGGGGCTCGTTGAAATGGGCTATGAAATCACGGCAGATTACCGCGAGCAGGGCCTCGGCTCTGAAATGGCGCAGGCGCTCGTTCGCTTCGCCTTCGGACATTCGTACGTACAAAAAGTAATCGCCCATACCGAAGAAGAATATAACGCCTCTGTTAAGATATTACAAAAATCAGGAATGCGATTTGTGGGCGCCGTTAAAAACAGAGAAAATGAAGATCTCTGGGAATGGGAGATCACGAGAGCACAATACCTGGAACAACAAAAAACTGTACAAAAACCGTAGCACTGCTCCGTTCATCCATCTTTTTCAGGGACGAATACCCCGATTCCCTTATTTTTGGCCCTTGTCTAAAACCTGTCTTAACAACATGAAGAAATGGATGATCAGCGCTGCCATGCTGTGCAGCACCGCTGTATTCGCGCAAACAAGCACTAATGTAGAAGGTAGCCGCTACCAGTTTTCCGTTATTAAAAATATGGACGCAGGAGATGTGCAAAATCAGGGCCGTACCGGTACCTGCTGGTCTTTCTCCGGCCTTTCCTTTTTTGAATCTGAACTGCTCCGCAACGGTAAAGGCAAAGGCCTGAACCTGAGCGAAATGTTCGTGGTACGTAAAATGTACCCGCTGAAAGCAGCCAACTATGTAAGAATGCATGGTAAAGCCAACTTCGGCGAAGGTGGCGGTTTCCCTGATGACCTGCTGTGCCTCCGCCAATATGGCCTGGTTCCACAGTCCGTTTACGATGGCAACAAGGGTAAAATGTACAACCACGCCGAAATGGAAAACCTGGCGGAAGGTTTGGTAAAAACCGTCGGCAACGCCAATGGTACCATCAACCCTGACTGGCAAAAAGCATTTAACGGTGTACTGAACGCCTATATGGGCGATGCTCCGGAAAAATTCGAGTATAACGGTAAATCCTATACGCCGCAGTCTTTTGCTAAAGAACTGGGCCTGAACGCCGACGACTATGTGCTGATCTCTTCCTTCACCCACCATCCATACAACAGCCAGTTCGTACTGGAAGTACCGGACAACTGGAACTGGGAAAATGTGTACAACGTAAGCCTGGAAGACTTCACCCGCATCGCGGAAACTGCCGTTACCAACGGTTACACCCTCGCATGGGCCGCTGACGTGAGCGAAAAAGGATTCAACTTCAAAGAAGGCCTCGCCATTGTACCAGACAAAGACTGGGCTGATATGTCTGCTGAAGAAAGGAAAAACATGTTCCTCGAACCAGTAAAGGAAAAAACCATCACCCCCGAAGTACGCCAGCTTGCCTTCGATAACTACGAAACACAGGACGACCACGGCATGCACATCGTTGGTATCGTGAAAGACCAGAACGGTAACAAATACTTCCGTGTGAAAAACTCCTGGGGCACTGAGAATTTCGGCCAGGGTTATTTCTACGCTTCTATGCCGTACTTCGCTTATAAAACCACCAGCTTCATGGTGAACAAAAAAGCACTGCCGGCCGATATCGCGAAAAAATTAAAACTCTAATCGGACCCGGAGCAATAATTGCCCGCCGATAATAAAATAAGAGACCGCCTCACCGAAAAGTGAGGCGGTCTTTTTTATATCCGGAATCCGGGAGCATCTCCCTATTCCTAAAAGCAGCCCAAAGGGGTAACGTTCCCCCTTCAATCCACGTTTTTATCAATGCCTGAATTTATTTGACATCGTCAAGTAAATTTATTTGATTATGTCAAACATTTATTTATAAAACACTGTTTTATAATAGCTTGGTTAATGTTTTCCTTCCTGATGTTGGGTCAACTCGTAACTTCCCAGCCTTAATTTCACCGGGATGCCGGTCTGTTTCTGCCAGGACCATTCCTTTTTGCAGAAGAAACCAAAATGCTGGTCATAATAGGCATGATTGGTCATCATGTATACCGGATAAACGGGGCCGGAAGGGGTGGGACCATTAAAAGAGGGAAGGGGTAATGCGGGCTGGTTACCTGCTTTCGCAAAAGTGCCGAAAGGCACGTACCGGGAATTTTTTACCGTATCGGTTAAAAGATGACGATGGGCAAAGGATACCGGCGACAGCGTTTTTTGAGCCGTCACTTGCGCCTGTAACGTTACAGGCGCCATCATCAGACAACCTATGATCCACCATTGCATCTTCATAAAATATCATCAGCTAATGGCTTCATAACTACCAATACCTTCACGCACCAGCTCCGGTTCCGGACCGGTACAATCCACCACTGTGGAAAAGCCTATTCCACCGGGGCCGCCATCTACCACGATATCCACTACCTTACCGAATTTCTCATAGATGATTTCCGGGTCCGTATATTCTTCCACGTAGTGATCGACCGGCAAGGTGGTACTCATCAGCGGGTTGCCCAGTTCATGGACAATCGTCCGGCAGATATTGTTGTCCGGCACCCTGATACCGACTGTATCTTTTTTTGTTTTTAACAGCTTAGGCACCATCTTACTGGCGGGCAAAATAAAGGTATATGGGCCGGGCAGCGCCTTCTTCAGCATCCTGAACACCGGCGTATCCACGCTTTTAGCGTAGTCCGACAGGTGGCTCAGGTCATAGCAGATAAATGAAAACTGCGCTTTCCTGGGATCAATCTGTTTAATCCGGGCAATACGCTCTATCGCCTTATGCTGCGTAATATCGCACCCCAACCCGTAAACGGTATCGGTAGGATAGATAATAATCCCTCCATCCTTCAGGCATTCGATGATCGTTTTTATATGGCGGGGATTCGGATTCTCCGGGTGCACATTTAACAGCATAGTATCATAGATTAAGTGAAAGTAACAACGATGACAACATGCACAACAACCGTGCTGCTAGTGTAAAATTACCAAATTAAATCCTTACTGTAAGTTAATATGCAATTCGTAATTCATAATTCCACAATTAGTTCCTATCTTTCAGCCCGATTTTTCCAAACCTACGCGGAATGAAGTTAAAAGGCATTGTCCCCAGAACGTGGAGGAGATTGAAGCGGATATTGCTGGTCCTGTTTGTCGCACAATTTGTATATATCATCCTGTTACGATGGGTCAATCCACCTATCACCATCACTATGATCTCCAGCTGGTTCAGCCTCTGGGGCACCGATAAACACCTGCAAAAATCATGGGTCAGCTACGATGAAATATCCCAACACGCCAAACTGGCCGTGATCGCGAGCGAAGACCAACTGTTTCCCGACCACGACGGCTTCGACTATAAGTCGATCGAAAAGGCAATGAAACACAACGAAGCCAGCAAAAAGATAAGAGGGGCCAGTACCATCAGCCAGCAGGTAGCTAAAAACGTGTTCCTCTGGCAGGGCCGTAGCTGGATACGCAAGGGGCTGGAAGTATACTTCACTTTTATGATTGAAAAAATCTGGGGCAAACAGCGGATACTGGAAGTGTACCTGAATGTGGCCCAGACAGGCGACGGCATCTTTGGCGTGGAAGCAGCCTCACAGGCTTACTATCATAAAAATGCCGCCAGTCTGAACAGGGAAGAAGCGGCCATGATAGCGGCCTGTCTCCCTAATCCGGTTAAATATACTGTCAACCCGCCAGCCAGGATCACCGCCTGGCGACAACGGAAAATTCTGATACAAATGCGCAATCTGGCGCCCGATCCGGATATTATGGAACTCGTTTCAGGGGTGAAGAACACTACTCCGCCAGCAAACGATTCAAAGCCTCAATAGCCAGCACCTCACGCTGTTCATAACTACCCCGTATATCCGTCCAGGTTACTCCTGACTGCATCACGATATCCCGGTACACCTGATAGAAATACTCGCGCATCTCAGGGTCAGGGTATTCGCGCTGGGGATCTTCTTCCCAGGGCAGGTCTACATAGGTAAGCAGGTAATGATCACACCGTTGATTCGCAATAGCACTAAGGATACGGGGATCACAGTCCTGGTATTTATGCTCGCTCCATACTTTTATCACATACAGATCGGTATCACATATCAACAGGTCTTTGGCTTTAGTGGCCGTTTTATCTTCCAATATCATCTGTCCATAGGTGATGTTCAACAGGTCTTCCTGTTCATAGGGCCGTCCGAGGCCGTCCAGATACTGCCGGGCATATTCCGGCGTCCAGGCAGTATTAAAATGCGCCGCCAGCTTGGCGCTGAGCGTGCTTTTGCCTGTAGACTCAGGCCCTATGACTACTACTTTTTTCATGAATGGGAGGTTTCCTGTTGCAGCACGGCCTTACGCCAGCTGAAATATCCGAAGATAGCAATGATAAACAAAAAGATGGTCAACAGCGCGGTCAGGTACAGGTGCTTATAGAACAGCAACGGCACCGCCACAAAATTGGAGATATTCAACAGTATCCAGTTTTCCACTTTCCGTTTGGCTAGCAGCCACATGCCGCCACAGGCGGTGGCGGAAATGAAAGCGTCCATCACGGGTACGTTGGAGTCGGAGAAATTCACCAGCAGCACATAGAAGATGGCCCATCCTGCCAGGGCGATGAAGATCGCCGTAGCCAGTTCCCCTGGGCTGCTACGGCTGATCTTCACCTCCGGTTTGGCCGGGCCCTGCCGGGCCCAGTATAACCATCCGTAAACGCTCATCACCAGGTAATAGGCGTTGAGCGTGGCGTCTGCATAGAGTTTAAAATGTTCCCTCGAAAGAAGGTAGGTATAGATGCCGGTACTGATAATACCGGTGGGATATACCAGTATATTATTTTTCTTCTGGAAGATGACCGACAATACAGCAAACAGTACTGCAATCGCTTCGAGCCATGTCATGCCATGTAAGCCGTTTTGCAGTCCCGTTATAAATTCATTCATACAACAAATGTAAGTATTGCAGTTGATGGATTATTTTTTCCGTGTACCCGTCAACGTGCCGGATACATCCCAGAAGCTCTGGCTGGTACCGGCAGGAGCGCCCTGCGGGATCGCTACTTTAATGGTATGCTGTCCCGGGCCAAGGTCCGGCAGGGAAATGAACACCGGAGAGGTGAGGGTGCCGGGGCACCAGTTGGAGCGGCTCAGGTCTGAGGAAGACAGTCCGTTACCGAAGTTACCGGAAGCCGGGTTAGACAAACGGTAAGTGCCACAGTCTGTACGCCAGGGGATGAAATGATACACCCTTTTTCCATCCACGAATATCTCATTCTGTTTCGGATTGAATTCATCGCCGCCGCCCCAGCCACCATGGCCGGTAGTGATATAACGCAGCTGAAGATGGTGAATGCCTTCCGGAATGTTTACTGTCACAGTCAGGGAGTCCTTATCGAAAAGGGTAGGGTATTCCTGTCCGGCCATCTCCATCAGGTTGGTCGTATTAAAAATCGGGTAGATCCAATCCGGCCTGTTGCTGTTGTCATCTTCGTCATCACCGGGATAGTATTTGAAACGCAGGCTTACTTTGTGCCCGCCTTTATCGTAGTTGCCGATGTAAACGCCCAGCCATACCTCGCCTTGCAGGCGGTTTTGCAGTTCCGTGATATCCTGCTTGTACATCACAGAATCGGCCCAGTGGTATCCTTTGATCTTCACCTGATCGTTGAAGTGGTGTACCCCGAAAGGCGTGAAGAAGCGCAGTATTTCCAGGGAAGGCAGATAGTTGTCGGTAGCCACCATGCCCTGATATTGTTTTCCGTTTTTGGCGGTAAATACCGGCAGGGCGGCAGCACCTTTGCGAAGGCCATCCAGGAAGGAGGCGGCTTTATCGGTAGGGATCATGAATACAGAGCCGGTACGGTCATAGGCGTCACCGTTAGAATACTGTACCAGTTCAGCGAACATGGTTTCCCCCTTTTTGGGTGCGGGCAGTTTTACTTTTTTCAGGATGACAGTACCGCCAGCGTAGCGATAAGTCACGCCTGACTGATCGTCTGCCGGGTTAGTGATATTGTTGCCCCAGCTGATTTGTTCCTGATCAAACACCGGCAGGGTAGTGTAGCGGCTTTCTATCACCTCCCGCATATAGGCGGCATCGTCCACCTGTTGGCCCGGTTGTGCAGGCCATGCCAGTTCTGCCGGGGTAATTTTGCGGTAATCGATTTTTTTAGCGATGGTTTCGCTGTTGCCGTTGCGAACAACCTTGAGCACGAGTCCGAGCCCCGGCGCTATTGTCAGGTTAGGCGTGCCTTTGAGGGCCAGTTGGTTAGTATACCATACTTCAATGGTGTTGGAGCGGACAAAGAGTTTGGCTTTCTTACAGACCAGTCCAAGGATGGTGTCTGTGCCTGGCAGCAATTCCGGTTGTATATATTCCGTGAACGGTTTCTTCAGCGTATAGGTATTTCCGTTAGGAGTGCCAAGTACCTGAAGGGTCGCTTTTTCGCCCAGTTCCAGATACTGTTGTTCTTTCGCAGCGGGGCCACCCGGAACGATGTGGGCCCTGTTGTGGTCAATGAACAGCTGTAGGCCGTTGCCGACCTCTTTTCCATTGCTGCGCATCCCGTAGGTAATCACGGCGGCGGCGCTGTCGATGTTTTTTTTCTTCTGTGCCAGTACCGGCTGGGCTGCAATGGCCATGCCGGTCAACAAAACCAGTAATCCTTTCATTGTCGCTATATCTATCTTAAAAAATAAAAAAGCACAGCCACTAAGACTGTGCTTTCATTTAACACTATCATTCACTCAACTATGGCTTATTCGGCTTCTGCCACAACTTCCTTCACTTCCGGTATCATACGCTTCATCATGCCTTCGATGCCGGCTTTCAGCGTAATCATGGAAGAGGGGCAGCCTGAACAGGAACCCTGTAACATCAGTGTAACCGTACCGGCTTCGTAGTTTTTGAACTGAATGGCGCCGCCATCCATTTCTACCGCTGGTTTCACGTAGTTTTCGAGCAGTTCCTTGATTCTTTTCACCACATCGCTGTCATCTGCGCTAACGGTGTTGCTGGCAGTGTCTTTGGTGACTACCACTTCGTCTTCGTTGATAACAGGGCGGTTATCCTCCAGGTATTCCTTCAGGAAGGCTTTTACGGTGGGGATTATATCGTTCCAGTCTGTTTCACTGGTTTTGGTAAGCGTAATGAAATTGGCCATGATGAACACGCCCCTGATGAAAGGGAAGCTAAACAGTTCAATTGCCAATGGGGATGGTTTAGCGCTGGCCTCATCCGGAAAGTCGATGCTCTTACCAGGATACAACAGTTTGTTGGCAACAAACTTCATTGTTTCCGGATTGGGCGTCATTTCCGTATATATGCTGATGATCGGATTTCCTGTTTTAATCATTTTATCCTAATTTACCTGACAAAGGTAGCACTTTCCGGGCAGAATTTTAGACCGGAAAAGGGGAAACCTCATCGAATTTTACAATAACGTTATAAGCGGCAACAATATCCTCCCTAACGCCGTCCCCTACATCAAATTAAAATTTAAGGTCATGTTATTGAAAGAACTTTCTCCCAAAATTCTGGCTGCGCTCAACCAACAGGTGGAAATGGAAGCGGCCTCCTCCCAGTATTACCTCGCTATGGCTTCCTGGGCCGAAGTACAGGGCTATAACGGTACCGCACTGTTCCTCTACCGTCACTCCGACGAAGAACGGATACACATGCTGAAATTGCTGAAATACATCAACGAGAGAGGCGCCCATGGCCTGGTGCCGGCACTGAAACAGCCCGACCACCAGTTTAAAAATATACAGGCCGTTTTTGACCTGGTGTTCAAACATGAGCTGGCAGTATCCAAAGAAATCAATAATCTGGTAGACCTCTGTTTGCTTGAAAAAGACTATGCCACGCACAATTTCATGCAATGGTATGTCACCGAACAGATTGAAGAAGAACGGATGGCCCGGCATATCCTTGACAAACTGAAACTCATCGGAGAAGACAAGGGCGGTCTTTATATCTTCGATCGCGACCTGGCAACGCTGGATACGGCCGACAAACACTAATATTATTAAATTTTACATTTATTTTTCTCAGGCGGCTTAGTACTTTTGCAGCATATGCAGACCATCAAAACGCTGAAAGCACGCAAAAGGATCGCGCTGATCGCACACGACCACAAAAAGGCCGAGCTGATAGAATGGGCGACCTACAACAAAACAGTACTGAGCCGCCATGAACTTTACGCTACCGGCACCACCGGCAAACTGATCGAAGAAGCGCTGGACGTTTCCGTCAGAAAATTGCTGAGCGGCCCGCTGGGTGGTGACCAGCAGATTGGCGCACTCGTTGCGGAAGGCGCGCTGGACGTGATCATCTTCTTCTGGGACCCCATGGAAGCCCTCCCGCATGATCCGGATATTAAAGCCCTGCTGCGACTCGGCGTTGTCTGGAACATTCCGGTGGCCTGTAACCGCGCCTCGGCCGACTTCCTGCTGACTTCTCCACTGATGCATCAGGACTATGAAGTGATCCTGCCAGACTATACCCAGTACCTGCAACGAAAAGTCTAGTCCCACCTTTAAATTCCCCGTTTTTTATGCCCTGCAGCTATGCTGCGCCGGGAAATTTCCGTACTTTAATGAAAAGCTTCGGAATGAGATCCTTTTTTCCCATTTTATTAACCATCCTGACCATCCACCTCCAGAGCCAGGCACAGGACAGCAGCCATGTATCCCACGACTCCACCGCCAACGCTCAGCTTATTGCCACCACCCGGCTGCTCCGGGAAAGCGACTCCCTGATCAAGGCAGATGCCGCCGCCAAAGCGGCCCTGGAAGAACAAATCCAACAACTCAGCAGCAACAATCAGCGGAAAAAGGAACTGGAACAGCAGCTTCTTAATATTGAGCAGGCCGATTCCCTGAAGAAAGCCCGGCAACGCGAACGCATCCTCCAAATGAAAGCCATCTCCCAGGGAATACCGGTAGCCCCCTTCGGCGATACCCTGTTTCGTGTGTATAATAAACTAGGGCCTTTCAAGCCCAGCGACCGTGCAGCCAATATTTCCCGTAAACTGCAACTGATAGAAAAAGATCCTTTCTTTTCACCGGACTCCATCACCGTAGTACCCAACGAAAACAATGTCGACGTAGTGTACAACGACCTGATCATCCAGACCATCACGGATGACGATGCCCTCTGGCTGGACCAGGACAAAACGCAGGTGGCCACGGCCTACGCAGCCACTATCCGCAAAGCCATCCAACAGGAAAAAGCACAACACAGCGTTCAGTATATCCTCATACGCCTTGGCTGGCTGGCATTGATATTGGTCGTGCTGGGCCTTATCATATTTGGCATCAATCGGTTGTTCAGGTCCCTTCGTAAACGACTGGTGCGGGAGAAAGACCGCTACATCAAAGGCGTAAAACTGAAGAACTATGCCCTGCTCAATCCACAGAAACAACTCGGCATCATTTACAGCGCGCTCAATATTGTACGCATTATACTGGTCCTCCTGGTCCTGTACCTCACGCTGCCGCTGATTTTCGGCATCTTCCCCTGGACAAAGGGTATTGCAGATAAACTGATTGACTGGACTTTATCGCCTGTTAAATCCATATTGTCGGGCATTCTTCATTATCTGCCCAAGCTGCTCACCATCCTCGTTATATATGTGGTCACACGGCTGCTTGTCAAACTTGTGAACTATCTCGCCAGTGAAATCGCCTGTGGCAATCTGAAGATCAACGGTTTTTATACCGACTGGGCATTGCCCACTGCCAGCGGTATCAAGTTCCTGTTGTACGCTTTTATGTTTGTCGTGATCTTCCCTTATCTCCCCGGATCGGACTCCAAAGTATTTCAGGGTGTGTCTGTATTCCTCGGCATTCTCTTTTCTCTGGGATCTTCCTCCGCGATTTCCAATGTAGTGGCGGGTTTCGTGATTACGTACATGCGGCCCTTTAAAATAGGGGACCGTATCCGGTTGGGAGAAATCACCGGCGATGTAATAGAAAAGAACCTGCTGGTGACCCGCTTACGCACCACTAAAAACGAAGAGATCACCGTGCCCAATGCCAGCATCCTCAACGGACATACGGTCAATTTCACCTCTTCCAGTAAAGACCTGGGGCTAATTCTGCACACCACGGTCACCATTGGATATGATGTGCCGTGGAAACAGGTGCATGAGCTACTTATCCGTGCAGCGTTGGCCACGGAAGGCATTCAGAAAGACCGCGAGCCGTTTGTATTACAGACTGCGCTTAATGACTTCTCCGTTGCCTATGAAATCAATGCCTATACGGAGGAGTCGCATCGGATGAATGAAATCTATTCCCGGCTGAACCAGCAGATACAGGACCACTTCAATGAAGGCGGAGTAGAGATCATGTCGCCGCAATACCACGCCCACCGCGACGGAAACGCTTCTACCATTCCTCCTTCTTACATGCCGGGAAATTACGAGCCTCCGGCCTTTAAAGTAAAAGTGGACCATAAGCCATAAGAATCATATAATTAGGCAAGAAAACAGGCTTCCTTTTTGTTATTTTCGCATCTTACGGTTTAAAGTAAGGCAGATGTTGAAGCAGTTATTAGCCGGTGTGGCCCTTTGCGTGGGCCTCACACAGCAGGCATGGGCGCAGTTGCCGCCCAAAAGGGAAATGCGCGGAGTGTGGATCGCCACGGTAGAAAATATTGACTGGCCTTCCAGACGCGGTTTACCTACGGAACAACAAAAACAGGAGTTTATCGATTTGCTCAATCAGATGCAGCGCAATGGCATGAACACTGTCGTGGCTCAGGTACGTCCTGCCACCGATGCGTTTTATGCTTCCCCATACGAGCCCTGGTCCGAATACCTGACCGGCGTACAGGGACAGGCGCCTAACCCATACTACGACCCCCTTCAATTCATGATTGAAGAAACCCATAAACGGGGCATGGAGTTTCATGCCTGGTTTAATCCTTACAGGGCCGTATTTAACGTAAGCCGCAGCAGCGTGGCCGCTAATCATATCACCCGTTTGAAACCACAGTGGTTCCTCACTTACGACAACAAAAAATATTTCGATCCGGGTGTCCCGGAAGTACGGAACTACGTGACCATGGTGGTGCGCGACGTGGTGAAGAGATATGATATCGACGCCGTACACTTCGACGACTATTTTTATCCTTACCGTGTGCCCGGTAAAGAGTTCCCGGACAACGTTTCTTACCGCCTGTATGGCAATGGGATGATGAAGGACGATTGGCGCCGGGCCAATGTGGACGCCATCATTGAAATGCTCAGCGTGGCAATCAAAGCAGAAAAACCCTGGGTGAAATTCGGTATCAGTCCGTTCGGCGTATGGCGCGACCGTAGCAAAGACCCGGAAGGATCTTACACGCATGGCGGCATGACCAACTATGACGATCTGTATGCCGATATCTTAAAGTGGTTGAAAAAGGGCTGGATAGATTACGCTGCACCGCAACTGTATTGGGAACGCGGTCATCGTCTGGCGGACTATCAGGTATTGCTCAACTGGTGGAGCCAGCATGGTTATGGCCGGCAGATATACATCGGGCATGGTGTGTACCGTCTCGGCAGCAACCCTGCCTGGAAAAATCCCCGGGAACTGCCTATGCAGATTGAAGAATCCAGGACACTCAATACCATACAAGGCAGCATCTTCTACAGTGCCAAATCTTTCCGTGGTAACCCGCTGGGCATCGAAGACTCCCTGCGCAACCACTACTACAAATACCCGGCATTGCGCCCGGTGATGTCATGGCTGCCTAACACCACACCCGATCCACCATATTTCATCGATGCTTTCGAAAGACCCGGCGGACTGGAAATTCACTGGACCGATGACGATACCAGCGGCCGTACCAAACAATATGTGCTGTACCGTTTCGAGGCCAACGAGCCGATTAACGCTACCGACCCTACGAAAATTCTGGCCATCCTGCCGCAGGCAGCCGATCCGGAATACAAGGACCGGACTTATGTAAAAGGCAAAACCTACACCTATGTAGTCACCGCGCTGGACCGGCTTCAAAACGAGAGCCTGCTCAGTGAACCATTACGGATGGAAATCAAAAACGGTAAAACGACCTTTATCTTTGAACCCTGAGCGCGGGAACAGGCGCATGAATTAAAAAATGAATGCGCCTGTTTCCATATCGATCGCGGTGGCATCGGGACTTACTTTCAGGGCGGGGAATGCATCGGCGCTCACCATATGTCCGCTGCCGGATGCCACCATAGCCCCCAGCACGCCACCCAATACCGCACCGACTACCGCCGACCGACTACGGTCACGGCTATCTTTAAGATAACGGGAAAGCACATATCCATAATTCCATCGCTCCAGCTGAATCAGCTTTCCATCCTGATAACGAAACACGTTTCCGTCTTTTACAATTCCCCAGCAGGACCTGACCTTACCTTTCCGGCCATCCGCTGTTGTACCGATGATATCAGCCCATTCATATTCGTATTCACCCTTTTTTATTTCAAACTGTGTGAGGCCAGGAGCGTTATTCCGGAACTCCTCAAAATTTTGATATACACCATCTTTCATTTGCGGTGCGGTTAACGCCGGCACTTGCCTTTTTTGCAGGTGATGTTGAATGATGTCAGACTTAGTAAGCGCCACCCCGGATTTTTCCGGTGCTTTCTGCAGCAGTTCCATAAAAGCATTGGCGATAAACTGATGGTGTTTCTTTGTCAGCCCCAGGCCTCTGTTCAGTTTCGCCTCATCCATCGCATAAAGCCGCTGGTAGGTCTGTCCGTCTGAAGAACCGTAGGCTGTGGCCTTCAGGCGGATAAACGCTTTTTCACCTACGCCGCCGGGTTGTTCACCGATCCGCAGGTCGTCTACTACCCATAACAGCTTTATACCATCTGTTGAGTACAGGTGCGAAAAGGCATTTTTCACAAATTCAGACAAGTATACCGTCATTTCTTTATCTGGCGTGGCAGGCATCCAACGGGAACCTAGTGAAACGAAGCCCAGGTGTGTAGTGTCCCAGGTGGCGTTTATCACTTCAATACCACTGATTTTTAGCGGCAGTTTGTCGGCGGTCAGCAGCGGTTCCCTTTCCAGGGTGATCTTGCCTTTATTCAGATCGATCTGTTTTTGTGATTTCGCGGGGCCCGCCTCATCAGTCGGGTATTGGGCCGTGGCAGTCATGGTAAAACCGGTTAACCATGCAGAAAGCAGCAGCGCTTGTTTTGTGGACATCATATATTATATATGAATGATAGATATAGGTTATTGTATATGATATTACCGGACGAAATTACTCAAAATCAGGTACTATCACAGATTACCCCGGTACAGGAATATATTAGTCCCCCTGGTTGACAATCCCTCCGCAGTCGCTTGCCCGGAATCCAGGCCCCACCGCGGTCATTTTTCTATAAATTCTAACAATAAGGGATATATTTTTATTTTTTTCTAAATTTTTTGCTTCTATCAAAAATTTATATAAAAAATACAGCATTCCTTTAGTATCTTTAAACCGTTCCCGAATTATATCGTACACCACCCATCGACGAAAGTCAGAAGGGAGGAGTGTATCAAAGAAAAAAATCTAAACCAAATGGATGAAGTGAAGCAAACGCAAGGTTTATACCGTCCTGAATTCGAACATGATGCCTGCGGAACAGGTTTTACGGCCCATATCAAGGGGCGTAAATCCCACCATATTATCCGTGATGCCCTCACCATGCTGGAAAACATGGAACACCGCGGCGCCTGCGGCTGTGAGCAGAACACGGGTGATGGTGCAGGAATCCTGTTTCAGGTCCCTCATGAATTTTTGTATGATGAATGCCTGCGAATAGGCATCAGCTTACCTGAATTTGGTAAGTATGGCGTAGGCATGGTCTTTTTTCCGAAAGAACCACGCTGGCGCGAAGAGTGCCGGGAAATCCTGGAACGCAGCGCTGAAAAACTGGGCCTCGAGATCCTCGGATATCGTAAAGTACCCGTTCGCCCTGATGGCATCGGTGAATCCGCCCTCTCTGTAGAACCGGAAATTGAACAGGTATTTATCGCCTGTCCTTATCATATCAGTGACCCGGAAGTTTTTGAGCGCAAACTGTTTGTTCTCCGCAACTACGTGTCCAAAACCGTTCGTAACAGCATTCCAAAAGAGAAAGCACTGTTTTACATTGCTTCCCTTTCCTATAAAACAATTGTATATAAAGGTCAGCTGACCACCTATCAGGTACGCCATTATTATACTGATCTGAGCGATGAGAAGATGGTGTCGGCCTTCGCCCTCATCCACTCCCGTTTTGCGACCAACACTTTCCCCAGCTGGCGGTTGGCACACCCTTATCGCTATATCGCCCACAATGGTGAAATCAATACGCTGAAAGGCAACCTCAACTGGCTCCGTGCCGGTGAGCGCGACTTTATGTCCAAATATTTTACTGCGGAAGAAATGGACATGCTGCTGGCTATCGTGGAAGAAGGGCAGTCTGACTCCGCCAGCCTCGACAACGTGATCGAGCTGCTGACCATGACCGGCCGCTCCCTGCCACATGTAATGATGATGCTGATCCCCGAAGCGTGGGACGGCAACGACGATATGGCTGCAGAGAAAAAAGCCTTCTACGAATACCACGCTTCCCTGATGGAACCGTGGGACGGACCGGCTTCCATCTCCTTCACCGATGGTAAAATCATCGGCGCCACCCTGGACCGTAACGGATTACGTCCCAGCCGCTTTGTCGTAACCAAAGACGATCGCGTGATCATGGCTTCCGAAGCCGGCGTATTACCCATCGATCCTAAAAACATAAAAGAAAAAGGACGCCTGCAACCCGGAAAAATGTTCATCGTGGACATGGACCAGGGCCGCATCATCGGCGATGAAGAACTGAAACAACAGATCTGCTCCCAACAACCTTATGGCGAGTGGCTCAATAAATATAAGATCCGCTTGGAAGAACTGCCTGAGCCACGGGTTACCTTCACCCACCTCGAGCACGACCAGATCTTCAAATATCAACGGGCTTTCGGTTACAGCACCGAAGACCTTGAGCATATCATCTCACCGATGGCCCTCGACGGGAAAGAACCCGTTGGCTCCATGGGCACCGATACGCCGCTGGCCGCACTCAGCAACCAGCCGCAACATCTGGCCAACTACTTCAAACAGCTGTTCGCACAGGTAACCAATCCGCCTATCGATCCTATCAGGGAGAGACTGGTGATGTCGCTCGCTACTTTCGTAGGCGGCAACGGCAACCTGCTGGATGAAGATCCGCTGCACTGCCACAGCCTGGCACTGCGCCATCCGATCCTCAACAACTACGAACTGGAAAAAATACGCAGTATCGACACCGGCCTGTTTCAGGCTAAGACACTGCATACCTACTTCAAGGCCGATGGCAAACCAGGCTCCCTCGAGAAAGGGCTCGCCCGCCTTTGCCGTTATGCAGTAGATGCCGTGGAAGATGGATTTGAAGTCATCATCCTCTCTGACCGCGCCATCGACTCCGAGCACGCCGCCATCCCGTCTCTGCTGGCTGCTTCCGCCGTCCATCACCACCTGATCCGCAAAGGGAAACGCGGCTCCGTAGGACTGATCGTGGAAGCCGGCGACGTTTGGGAAGTACACCATTTCGCCTGCCTGCTGGGCTTCGGCGCTACCGCCGTAAACCCGTACCTGGCACTCAGCACTATCCGCGACCTGAAGCTGTCCAACAAACTGGACACCGATCAGGATGTAGACAAGCTGAAGAAAAACTATATCAAAGCCATCTGCGACGGCCTGCTCAAAGTATTCTCCAAAATGGGCATCTCTACCCTGCAATCTTATCAGGGTGCTCAGATATTCGAGATACTGGGTATCAACCAACAGGTGGTGGATAAATACTTCGCCGGCGCTGTGTCCCGCATTCAGGGCCTCGGCCTGGATGAAATTGCCCGTGAAACACTGGCAAAACACTGGATGGGCTACGGCCGTAAGGAAAAGCCGGTTCAGCGTCTCACTGAAGGCGGCGTATACCAATGGAAACGCAAAGGGGAATTCCACCTTTTCAATCCTACCACCATCCACTTGCTGCAGTATTCCACCCGCATGGGCGACTACAGCATCTTTAAGAAATACTCTAAAGCCGTTAACGACCAGAGCGAAAAAGCCTGCACCCTGCGTAGCCTCTTTTCGTTTAAACGTACCCGTGCTTCCATCTCTATCGATGAGGTGGAACCAGCTTCCAGCATCTTCAAACGTTTTGCTACAGGTGCTATGAGCTTCGGTTCCATCTCTCATGAGGCACACTCCACCCTCGCCATTGCCATGAACCGCATTGGTGCTAAAAGTAATACCGGCGAAGGGGGTGAAGATGAAATCCGCTATGAGCAGCTGCCTAACGGCGACTCTATGCGTTCTGCCATCAAACAGGTAGCCAGCGCCCGTTTCGGCGTTACCAGCTACTACCTGACCAATGCCGACGAATTACAAATTAAAATGGCCCAGGGCGCTAAGCCCGGTGAAGGCGGACAACTGCCAGGCCATAAAGTGGACGACTGGATCGCCAAAGTAAGACACTCCACTCCGGGTGTAGGTCTTATCTCTCCGCCTCCACACCATGATATTTATTCCATTGAAGACCTGGCACAGCTCATCTATGATCTGAAAAATGCCAACCGCGCCGCCCGCATCAGCGTGAAACTGGTGTCTAAAGCCGGGGTAGGTACTATCGCAGCAGGTGTGGCCAAAGCACACGCCGATGTGGTACTGATCGCCGGTCACGATGGTGGTACAGGCGCTTCTCCGATAAGCTCCGTTAAACATGCCGGCCTGCCCTGGGAACTGGGTCTCGCAGAGTCCCACCAGACACTGGTGAAAAACAAACTGCGCAGCAGGGTAGTACTGCAAACCGATGGCCAGCTGAAAACAGGCCGCGACATCGCGATCGCTACACTGCTTGGTGCAGAAGAATGGGGCGTAGCTACCGCCGCACTGATCGTGGAAGGTTGTATCATGATGCGTAAATGTCATGTCAACACCTGCCCGGTAGGAGTGGCCACCCAAGACCCGGACCTGCGCAAACGCTTCACCGGCGACCCGCAGCATGTGGTGAACCTGTTCACCTTCCTCGTGGAAGAACTCCGTGAAATCATGGCCGACCTTGGCTTCCGTACCATTAATGAAATGGTAGGCCAGGTGGATAACCTCCAGATGCGTGAAGGCATCAGCCACTGGAAAACACAGAAGCTGGACCTGTCACCCATCCTGTACAAAGAACCCGCTGCTCCTGAAACCGGCCTGTACAAACAGGAAGAACAGGACCACGGTATCGCCGAAGTACTCGACTGGCAGCTGCTCAAAGCAGCACAGCCTGCGCTGGACAAAAAGACAAGGGTTTACCAACAGTATCCCGTTAAAAATACCGATCGTACTATCGGCACCATCCTCTCTAACGAAGTATCCAAACGTTACAAGAGCGAAGGTCTCCCGGAAGATACCATCCACTTCAAATTCACCGGTTCTGCCGGTCAAAGCTTCGGCGCCTTCTCTACCAAAGGACTTACCCTTGAACTGGAAGGTGAAGCCAACGACTACTTCGGTAAAGGCCTTTCCGGCTCCAAACTGATCCTCTATCCCCACGGGGAAGCTGGCTTCAAGGCCGAAGAGAACATCATCGCAGGTAACGTGTGCTTCTATGGCGCCACCTCCGGTGAAGCCTATATCCGCGGTAAGGCAGGCGAACGTTTCTGCGTTCGTAACTCCGGCGCCACCATCGTGTCAGAAGGCGTGGGTGACCACGGCTGCGAATATATGACCGGTGGCCGCGCTGTCATCCTTGGTGAAACCGGCCGCAACTTCGGCGCAGGGATGAGCGGTGGCATCGCTTATGTATACGATGTAAAAGGCTCCTTTGCCAACCACTGCAACCGCGATATGATCGACCTCGACCCGCTGGACCAGGACGATGTTGCAGTGCTGCAAGACCTGATCACTAAACATCACGCCTACACGAATAGCACCGTGGCGAAATTTATCCTGAAAGACTGGGAAAATCAGCTGCGCCACTTCGTGAAAGTATTCCCGAAAGAATACAAGGCTGTGCTGAAAGCAGGCGTAGCACAGGGACAGAAGATAAACCGTTAATATTTGGCTATTGGTTATTTGGTTATTTAATTATTGAGTGAGTGAATGAACTAAGCGAGTAAGCAACTCAAAGTAAATAACCAAATGACCAAATGATAAAATGAGAAAATAGTTATGGGTAAACCTACAGGATTCCTGGAATTTACACGAGAGCTGCCCGGAAAAACAGATCCCCGGGAAAGGGTTGGCCACTACAACGAATTTGTAGAACGCTTCCCTGAAAATAAACTGAACCAGCAGGCCGCCCGCTGTATGAGCTGCGGCGTGCCTTTCTGCCACAGCGGATGCCCGCTCGGCAACGTAATACCCGAATTCAATCATGCTGTATACCGTCAGGACTGGCAGGATGCTTATGATATCCTGACTTCCACCAACAATTTCCCTGAATTCACCGGCCGCATTTGTCCGGCCCCTTGTGAAAGCGCCTGCGTGCTGGGTATCAACCAACCGCCGGTAGCCATCGAGGAAATTGAACGGCATATCATAGAAATCGCTTTCGACAAAGGCCTCGTTCAGGCGAAGATACCCCGCGTACGTACCGGCAAAAAAGTAGCCGTCATCGGTTCCGGTCCTGCCGGACTGGCCGCAGCGGCACAGCTCAACTACGCCGGTCACAGTGTTACGGTATTTGAGCGCGACGCCAAGCCGGGAGGCCTGCTCCGTTATGGCATCCCCGACTTCAAACTGGAAAAATGGACCATCGACCGCAGAATAAAACTGATGGAAGAAGAAGGTGTTACCTTCCAGTGCAATGCCAACGTAGGCGTTAACGTAAGTACCAATGATCTGTTAAGGGAATTCAATGCCATCGTGCTGGCAGGCGGGTCTACCATTCCGCGCGACCTCGGCATCACCGGCCGCGAACTAAAAGGGGTACACTACGCCATGGACTTCCTCAAACAACAGAATAAAAGAGTAGACAACCTTCCTGTTGACGGACACGATATCCTGGCCACCGGTAAAAACGTGGTAGTGATAGGAGGGGGCGATACCGGTTCCGACTGCGTAGGTACCAGCAACCGCCACGGTGCGGTAAGCGTTACCCAGCTGGAACTGCTGCCCAAACCGCCGGGCGAGCGTAACGATTTCATGCCATGGCCTACTTATCCCATGGTGCTGAAAACATCTTCTTCCCACGAAGAAGGCGCCGACCGTCAGTGGGCCATTGCTACCAAAGCATTCATCGGCGATGATAACGGGCACCTGAAAGCCCTCCGTATCGTGGATATCCAGTGGACACTGAGTGCAGACGGCAGACCCGCTAAATTCACGGAAGTACCCGGCTCTGAAAGAGACATCCCCTGTGAACTGGCACTGCTGGCCATGGGCTTCGTTCATCCGCAGCACACCGGCATGCTGGAACAGCTCGAAGTGGAAAAAGATGAAAGAGGCAATGTAAAAGCTACCGAAAAAGATTACCTGACATCCATCCCTAAAGTGTTTACTGCCGGCGATATGCGCCGCGGTCAGTCACTGGTGGTATGGGCCATTAGCGAAGGTCGCGAGTGTGCGAGGAAAGTAGATGAGTTCCTGATGGGCAGTTCCCAACTGGAAAGCAAAGACCATTCACTACAGGCAATGGCACTGTAATAATAGCGTACACTTTTAGCCTGTCGTTTATCATAAACAGGCTGAAGGCAACGTTCATAAAAATATGATAACAGCTAAAGGCTAAAAGCTGGCAGCTATTTATTAACGCTTTTCTCATAAGCAGGTTTAGATTTTGTTGTAACCTTCAGCCGGGCCGGGTTTTTACCCGGCCTTTTATTTTGGGTATTATAGCTATATTCACAGCACCAACTTATACCCATGAAAAGATTATTCTTCGTTATCCTCTGTATTGTATTGTCATCGCTCCATGTTGCCGCCCAAAAAGCCTATTACCGGCTTACCGAAACACCGGTTGAAAATATTCAGGCCAAATCCCGCAAAAGTCTGCTGCTGATCGTTTGCGGCCCGATGTCCACCCGCAAATACATCCAGGACCTGCAATATGAACTGAAAAAAGACCTGGACAGGAAAGGTGTGAACTGCCTGTTGGAATACGCAGGAGACGACGACGCCCGGTTAACGGATAAAGTTAATGCCGCCGTAAAAACACATCAGCCGGATTGTTACCTTGTCATTCAGCCGGTAGCCTTACAAAACATGACCACCACGCCTGAAAGAGAGGTATATTATATTGATCCTAAAACCGGCCATACCGGTTCTTACGTAAAAAAGGTGCCTATTACGGAATGGACGGACCAGGTAATGGAAATACGCTTCTATGACAACGATCCGCAAAACAGCAAAATATGGGAAGCACGCCTGCAAAGTCGCACCAATCTGGCCGCAGAAAAGATTTTCCGGCGGATTGCTGCTGACATGCTGAAATCCTGGAAGGAAAAAGGTATTATCGTTCCCCTGGCCTCCTGATAACTTTACAGACAGAAATCACAGATCAGCAGAAGCAATTCCCCCATTCAGCTATTTCCCGGCAACAGGCCCCTGATTCCGGATACATTTGTGTCCTATGAAACAATGGTGCTGCCTCTGGGGACTTATCTGCTTTTGCCTGATGGCCACGGCACAGGACAATCCTGGTTCCGCGTTGATCCTGCAGGCTACCACGCTCAACAAGGGCCTGTACAAATCTTTCCGGGAATTTCAACAAAACAGCCCCTCCGAATCCGGCGATCTGGTGATCAAAAGCAGGAGCACCGCGGCACAGATCTATCTCCTCGCCAGCAGGAACGAGCTGGTGCTTCGCGATGCGGCAGGGCAGGAGCACAAAGTGAAAAATTATTGGGGGTTTTGTGACGGCACATCCCTCTACATCAAAGACAACGGGCTTAACCGGATACAGGCCACCGGCTATTATTGCACCTACGAACTACAGGGCGTGCAACCTTCCCGCAGCGCCTATAATCCGGCCGATATGACCGTGAATGCCATGAATACGCCTGTCAGGCTTAAAAAAGTTATTAACATCGTCACCGGCGAAATACTCGAACTGTCACTCTACAACCTCAAAAAATATATCCTGCCGCAAGATCCCGCGCTGCTGGAGGAATTCCGGACCGACAAATCCAAAAGAGATAAGTTGGACTATTATATTTCCCGCTTTAATGAGCGCAACAAACCACCTCAAAGCGGGCAATAATCTACCCGGACCGCCGGTACATTTTCCGGCAAAATATCCCCCGTGAATTCCGCCCGGAAAGGCCTGTTTTCAGCATTCCCGACAATTTTCAGTATGTCCGTTCCCGTATTTTAGTGTATCCTTGCAGTACTGTTTATCCCCATTACCCGCGGTATGGATTTTGTGCTTTTCGCCGGGCAAGCGGGCGGAACACCGGGTCTTTGGCCGAAAGTAAACCATTGGAACGCTTATGCGTTTTTATTCAGTAAATTACTACTAGCAACCTATTATAGTGACAGAACCAGCAGAAACAGAAATTAAACACAGACGCCCCTGGTGGCGGTGGCTTTTATGGATTATTGTTGCGGTGCTCCTTTTGCCCGTGATGGCGGTGTTATTATTGCAGCTGGACGGAGTACAGAACTATCTGCGTCAACAGGGGGAAATCTATCTCCAGAAAAAACTCAAAACCAAAGTACAGATCGGTTACCTCCGGGCCAGAGGATGGAGATATCTCGAACTGAGAAATGTGTTTGTGGCCGATACTTCCCGTCAGGCCCTTCTGTATTCAGGCTCCCTGAAGGTTCGCTATAACCTGCTGGCTTTTATCAACAATGAACTACAGATCGATAAACTGGAGTGGGACACCCTGCTGATAAATGTTTACCGGCATAAAGGAGATAGTGCTTTCAACTTTCAGTTCGCGGTAGATGCTTTCGTCTCTCCGGGCCCCAAAACAGATACTATTGCACCTGCTACCGGTACCACCATACAGTTCCTTATAAAAGATGTTTCGCTCCGGCATGTGAAACTGAATTTTAATGACCAGATCGGTGGCATGCACGCTGTTGCCACCTGGGACACGCTGCATGCCGATCCTGACGACCTGATCCCCGATGATGGCATCTATGCTTTCAGAGGGATAGAACTGATCGGGCTGAAAGGGTTTTTCCGTCAACAATATATTCCGACAACCAGTAACGGCGCTGCTCCACCGCCGCCACCTGCAGATACCAACAGCCCGGGCCTTCACCTCCTCCTCAAACAGCTGCGCATCAAAGAAAGCAATTTCCTCTATAGCAGCGATGGCATCGGTATTACCACCGGTTGGAAAATCGGCGACCTCGTGCTGCGCAACAGTAGCCTGGACCAGGATTCTACCCGCATACAGGCTGGTGACCTTTCCATTCACCGTACCACTGGTATATTGGGCATGGTGCCAGGAAAAGATACCACGCCGGCACCTCCGGACGCGGCACCCAATACCTGGCAGGTATTTGCCACACAGGTCAACCTCGACAAACTGGCCATGCGGTATGACAACGGTGGTCCGGCCCCTAAAGCCGCAGGCCCTGATCCGGACTACAACCATCTCTTCCTGTCCAACATCAACGCCAAAATCAGCAATATCCGCTATACGCCGGATAGCATTCAGGCCAGCCTGAAAAGTCTCACTACCCGTGACTGGTCAGGGTTCACCCTCCGTAAAGCCAATATGGACGTGATCTTCACACCTAAAAGCCTGGAGTTGCAGAACTTCTTCGTACAAACCAACAAAAGCATTTTCCGAAAACATATAGCCATTACCGTTCCTTCCTGGTCCGGTATTGCTGACCATATGGACCAGATGGGAATCGACGCCAACCTGGACTCTGTGCAGGTAGCCCTCGCAGAATGGCTGCCCTTCGTGCCCGATGCCCGCAAAAACAAATCTTTTGCGCCGCTGTGGAATAAAGAACTAACGCTGTCGGCTATATTAAAAGGAAATCTTGCCCTGTTAAATATTAAGCAGTTGTATGTAAATGATCATCAGGGTAATCTGATCAGGACCGCCAATGGCCAGATAGAACACGCTACCGATGTGGACCGGCTCAACGCCAACCTGCCAGAGCTTTATATCCAATCCGGCAATAAAGCCATGCGCTCCTGGCTGCCCGCCGGCACACTTCCCGACACACCGAGATTACCGGAGAATATGCTGATCACCGGCCTGTTTAAAGGTGGTATGAAAAATATGCTGGCACAGCTGCAACTGAAAAGCGACTATGCCAATGCTACCGTTAACGCAAAGCTGGCCAATATCACCGACAGCATCCGTGGTACATATGACGTGAATATTCCCTATTTCCGCGTGCATCCGGGTATCATGCTCTATGACACTACCTATGGCTGGATGAGCGGCCGCCTGACCGCTACCGGCCAAGGCTACACGCTGAAACAGATGGTTGCCCAGGCAGCTATCACCCTCAACGAAGCCACTTACAACCGCTACACGTATCACGATGTGAACGTGAACGCCAATATCCGCAAAGGTGCTTTTGAGGCCAATGGCGAAAGTGCCGACACCAGCCTCGATACCCGCTTCGCTATCAGCGGATCACTCAGCGATACAGCACTGCAAAGCCTGAAGGCCAACATCGAAATTGCACGGGCCGATTTGTTCGCCACACACTGGCGCAATGAACCAATGACCCTCAAAGGCAATGTAGAGGCAGACTTCAGTAGCCTGGAACCGCAGCGGCTGGAAGGTACTGCTTTGCTCACCGGCTGGCAGGTGCAGATGCAGGACCAGGTTATCCCGCTGGACACCCTTGCCCTCACTGCCCACTATACAGATCAGCAATACCTTATCCTGAAAAGTCCTTTTGGTCCTGTTACCGCACAGGGCCGCATGGACTACACCAAAATCGGCAACGCCTTCAGCCAGATCATCATGAAACCGCTGCTGCCTGCCGATTCCGGCCGTATTGTGGTAGTGCCTCCCGGACAATACCTCGAATTCGCTGCCAGCCTGCAGGTGCCACATACGCTTGAGCCTCTCATGCCCGGCATCCGGATGGAAGTGCCGGTGGACATCGCCGGCCGCCTCAATAGCGACAGCAGTCTGCTGTTCGTAAAAGCCAATCTGCCGAAAGTCAACTATGACTCCATTCAGATAGACAGCCTCCGTTTATATGCCCGTATTGTAGACACATCACTACAGACATACGCCTCTATCGCGGCTATGAGACATCCTTCTTTCCCGCTCTACCATACGGTATTATCTGCCCACGCCAACACCGGCGTAGTCGATTTCGGCCTGTTGATGGACGACCCGAAAAGAAAGCCTAAATATCGCCTTGGCGGCATCTTTACTTTCCTGCCGGACAATGTGATGCAGCTGGTCCTTAAACCAGACCTGCTGCTGAATAAACAGGCATGGACCGTCGCAGAAAACAATATTTTCCGCATTAAAAACGGCGCACCCGATACCGCGAATATCAAACTGTCGTATGGCGAACAGTCCATACAGGTCAATACGCTGGCGGATACCTCCGGCATACCGGCCCTTCAGGCGAAAGTCAGCAACTTCCAGCTGGCCACTATCACCGGTATGCTCGCCACAGATACCTTACTCGCCAACGGCCTCCTTAACGCGGACGCCATGGTGCGTAACTGGAACACACAGCCGCTGGTGCATGCGAAGCTGAAAGTGGACAGCCTCACCGTAAAAACAGCGCCGCTCGGTACCCTCAATGCCACGGTAGATAACATCTCCCCGAACGCCTACAAGCTGGACGCCACGCTGAAAGGCGATAACAACGACGTTACGGTAACAGGTACCTACGACAGCACCATCAACGCACAGGTGGATATCGCCAATCTGCAGATGGCTTCGCTGGAACCTTTCACCATGGGCAACGTCACACATATGTATGGCAACGCTACCGGTAAATTCGATATCTCCGGTACCACCAGCAAACCCGAAGTGAGAGGCAATATGCATTTCAATAATGCCGGCGGCGTGATCAGCTTCATCGGCAGCAACCTCCACCTGCCTGATGAAGATATCGTGATCGATGAAAAAGGCATCCTGATCAACAACCTCGTGGTAGCCGACAGCCTTAACAATGAAATGGTGGTGAACGGACGAATCAATACCACAGACTTCACCAAATATGGCTTCAACCTGACCATCAATGCCGACAACTTCATGGCGCTCGGCAAACAACAAAATCAGGATCAATGGATCTATGGGCCTGCCTTTATTGACAGCAAAGTCACCGTTCGCGGCTCGCTCGATCTGCCCCGTGTAGACGCTAACGTGAAACTCCGCGATAAATCCAGCGTTACCGTGATGCTGCCACAGGAAGAGCCGGGACTGGCCGACAGAGAGGGCGTGGTGGAATTCATTGACCGTGACCATCCGATCGATAGCGCTTTGCTGGCCAAACAGGACAGCGCTAAATACAGCAACCCGCGGCTCAAAGGCCTGTTCTTCTCCGGTAACATTGAAATCACACCGGAATCGATACTGAAAATCATTATTGATAAATCCAATGGTGACTACGTACAGGCCAAAGGCACCGCCAACCTGAACGCCACAGTGGACCCCAGCAGCAAAATGAGCATTACCGGCCGCTATGAAATATCGGAAGGTAAATATGAGATGTCGCTCAATCAGCTGATCAAACGTTCTTTCGATATTCAGAAAGGCAGCTTCATTTCCTTCAATGGCGATGCCATGGCCGCCGATCTCGATATCACCGCAAAATATACCGTTAACGCGCCCGCTATCGACCTGTTGCAGGACCAGCTGGGCGGTATGAGCGCAGATCAGCGAAATACCTACAAACAACGTATTCCGTTTGAAGTGTACCTTAAGATAAAAGGTAGTCTGCTGAAGCCAGACATCAGCTTCCAGCTGGACATGCCGGAAAGGGAAAGAAATGCTTTCAACGGCATGCCCTACAACCGCATCAAACAAATCAATCAGGTACCTTCTGAGCTGAACAAGCAGGTGATGGGCCTCCTGGTACTGAATACCTTCATCCCCGACGATCCCATGTCCACACTGGATGCCGGCGGTAACGCCGTGGGACAGGCAGCCCGCAATAGTGTGAGTAAGATCCTTTCCCAACAGCTGAACAACCTCGCCGGTAATCTCATCAAAGGGGTGGACCTCAACTTCGATCTGCAAAGCAGAGAAGACTATTCCACCGGTTCCGCCCAGGAAACGACCAATCTCAATATTGGCGCTTCCAAAAAACTGTTTAATGATCGTTTAACCGTTTCCGTTGGTTCCAACATCATGCTGACCGGCAGCACGCAAAACGCCAGCTCCCTGGTGGGAGATATCTCCGTTGAATATAAACTAAGCCGCGATGGCAGATACCGCCTCAGGGTATACCAGCGTAATGACAACCAGACCGTTATTCAGGGGCAATTCACAGAAACAGGGGTGGCCTTCATGCTGGTCATGGATTACGACGAATTCAGAGAGATACTTCAGCGGTCTAAAAAAGAGTCCAAAGCACAACGCCTGCGCGATAAAAAAGCAAAGAAGCAGGCCACGCAAAATGAATCAAATAAGAATAAGTAATGCAGAAGGGAAATAGCTATATCATCTGTTGTATTATTTTATGCCTGGGATTCCTGGCTATCAGCTCCTGCAGCACTACCCGGACCGTGCCCGAAGGCGATCGCCTTTATACCGGCAGTACAGTGGCATGGAAAGGTAAACAGCCCAAAGATTACAGTACCATCAGCGACGGACTGAAAAAAAGAATACGGCCTAATACCAACCGGAAATTCCTTGGTATGCCCATTAAACTTTGGTTATACAATATGGGCCACGAACCCAAAGGCAAAGGACTCAATTACCTCCTGCGTAAAAAATGGGGAGAGCCACCGGTACTGCTGAGCCAGGCCAAGCCCGATTACACGGGTAAGGTCCTCGAAGGCTACCTCGTAGATCATGGCTACTTCCAGGCGGAGGTATCCTCTTCCGTGAAAAATTCCGGCAGCAAAAAAGCGTCTATCCGTTATGAAGCCGTGCCCAATCGCCGCTACACGATCAAAAGCGTGACCTATCTGACAGACAGTAGCGCCATCGGACGTACGGTCACTAAAACATATCATAAAAGCTCCCTGATAGTAGGAAAACCTTATTCCCTTGATTCTATCAAGGCCGAACGGGAACGGATACACGCTTCATTGAAAGAACAGGGCTATTATTATTTCACCCCCGACTATCTGCTGGTACAGGCCGATACCACCAATAACGGTACGGTAGATCTTTTCCTGAAGATAAAGGACAACACGCCACTGGTAGCGCTTCGGCCTTACCGGATGCATGATATCAGCCTCTTCCCAGATTACTCGCTGGACAATGAAGCGCAGTCCACCCAGGGTACGCCGGTGTATTACAAGGGCATGTATATCATCGACTCTTCCAAACGCTTTAAACCCATCGTATTTGAGCGGTCCGTGTTCCTGCGGCCCGATAGCCTCTACCGCTTAAGTTCCCACAATATCACGCTGCAACGCCTGATCAATCTGGGGGTCTTTAAGTTCGTGAAGGGCACTTTCCGGCCGGTCAGAGATACTTCCCGGCACAATATCACCGGCGGCAGTCCTAATACGCCCACGCCGGTACGTGATACCGCCACACCACGCTTTGTGCAACGCGGCGCCGTTGCGGATAGCAACTATCGCCGCGATACAACGCTGGCCAGTACCTATCGTGCCATGGTGAACAACAAAGTGTCGCTCGACAGCGGATGGCTCGATGCCAAATTCTATCTTACCCCCTACAAACGGCGGTCACTGCAAACAGAGTTACGCGGCACCTCCAAGTCCAACGGTTTTATCGGCTCGGAAGCCCGTATCACTGCTAAAAACCGTAACTGGCTGCATTCAGCCACGGCGCTGGAAATAGGTCTGCATGGCGGTATGGAATGGCAAACCGGTAACAATTCTGCCGGTGGTGGCAATTCATACAGTGCCGGTGCCGAAGTGGCGGTAACATTCCCGCGCTTCCTCACACCTTTCCGGCTCAATATCCGTACGCCTTATGTACCACGTACCCGCATGAGCGCCAGCTACGAGCTGTACAGCCGCTCAAGCCTGTACAACCTGAACGCCTATACGCTGCAGTTGCAATACCTCTGGCAAAAAACCGCTTATCTGAACCATGCTTTTGCGCCGATAGCGGTTACCTACGTATTGCCCACCAAAACCACCGCGGCATATGACAGTATTCTCAAAAATGATCCCAGCCAGCGGGCTTCTATCGAAAAACAATTTATCCTCGGGGGCAACTATACGATTACGTTCAATAACCAAACGGCCAATCATATCCATACCTTCTTCCTCAGCGGCAACGTTGATGTATCCGGTAATATCGCCGGCCTGATTGTGCCTAAAAGTGATTCCGGCACCAAAAACATCCTGAAAAACCCGTTCGCCCAATACGAACGTTTTTCATTGGAAGGCCGCCACTACTGGCAGATCGGTAGAGGGAAACAGTGGGTGAACCGCCTCTTTATCGGCTATGGCCTGCCTTATGGCAACTCTCAGACACTACCTTTCGTAAAACAATTCTTTACCGGCGGTAGCAGTAGTATCCGCGCGTTCAGGGCACGCACGCTCGGACCGGGGTCGTACTACAACAAAGCACAGGACACGGCCGCATTGTTAGCCAATGAAGCCGGTGATATCAAACTGGAATTTAACTCGGAAGTACGCATACACATCGCCAGCGTATTCAACTTTGCGGCCTTTATCGATGCAGGTAATATCTGGTTACAAAAACAGGTGCCGGATAAACCCGGTAGTCAGTTCAAACTGGATTCCTTCTACCGGCAAATAGCCGTAGGCGGAGGTATCGGTCTGCGTATAGACGCTTCTATCGTCGTGGTGCGCTTCGACCTCGCCACGCCGTTCCGCATACCTTATCTTCCTCCCAAAGAAAGGTGGGTCTTTGACAAAATTAATTTCGGAGATCCCGACTGGCGAAAGAAAAATCTGATACTCAACATCGCCATCGGATACCCCTTCTAACAATGACGAATGACGAATGGAGGGCTCTCTTACAGACAGGTCACTTAAATGACCCTTCCATAAAAAAGCCCTCCATTCGTCATTCGTAATTGGTAATTCGTCATTTATAATACGTCTTTGATATGCTTGTAGTTTGATTTCACGGCCTCCAGCACATCATCAAACCGTCCTCCCAGTATCAGTTTCCCCATCCACAAAGCATATCCTTTCATCTGTTCGAATTCTATCCTGGGCGGCATGGCCAGCGAAGAAGGGTTGGTGAAAATATTTACCAGCACAGGTCCCGAAGCATCCCGTACCTTGGTGAGTACCGGCTCTACTTCCTCCGGTGTACGGATGGTAAAGGCAGTAAAGCCCATGGCTGTGGCCACTCCCGCAAAGTCCGGATTAACCATATCGGTTTGCCAGTCCGGCAGACCGGCGACCTCCATTTCCAGTTTCACCATGCCCAACGCCCTGTTATTAAACACAATCACTTTTACAGGAAGATTATATTGCCGGATGGTCATCAGATCGCCCAGCAACATGGTAAGCCCTCCATCGCCACAAAGAGCATACACCTCCCGTCCCGGCTGGCACAAAGCGGCGCCGATGGCCTGCGGCATAGCATTGGCCATGGAACCATGGTTGAATGATCCCAACAAAGTGCGCTTACCGGTTGCCTCTATATACCGCGCCGTCCATACGTTGGTCATGCCGGTATCTACCGTGAAAATAGCATCCCGTGCGGCCAGCTGGCTGATAACGGTTGCTACATACTCCGGACTGATCGCCTCTTCTTTACCCCGGTCTTCCACATAGGTATTCAGTTTCCGCTTCACCTCTTCGTGGAACTCCAGCATGGTGTCCAGAAACTTCCTGTCTTTTTTATCAAGTATCATGGGTAGTAAAGCCTGCAGGGTAGGACCGATATCGCCGCAAAGCCCCATTTCCAGGGCGGCGCGACGGCCCAGTCTTTCAGGCTGATTGTCGATCTGCACGATCTTCGCATTTTCCGGTATAAACGGCGTATACGGAAAGTCTGTTCCCAGCAGGAGCACCACATCTGCTTCATGCATGCTTTTATAGGCCGATGCCAACCCCAGCAGCCCTGTCATCCCCACTTCATGAGGGTTATCGTATTCTATGCCCATTTTTGCGCGGAAAGAATACCCCACCGGCGCCTTTAGCAGCGTAGCCAGTGTCACTACTTCATCATGGGCCGCAGTGGCGCCCAGTCCGCAGTAGATCGCCACCTTTTCGGCCGATTGCAGTAAAGCCGCCAGCTGTTGGAGTGCTGTTTCTGCCGGTCGCAATACCGCGGCTGGTCGGTACACTTTCAGTGCGGTAGTGATACTTTCCGCATCAGCCGATGCAACATCTCCCGGTAACCCCAGCACCGCCACGCCTTTTTTGTGCACGGCATGCTGCAGGGCTGCCTGCAACATACGCGGGGCCTGCGCCGGCGTATTGGCCACCTGATTATAATGACTGCAATCCGCGAATAATTTGATCGTATTGGTTTCCTGGAAATAATCACTGCCAAATTCATTGGTGGCGCAAGTAGAAGCGATGGCTATCACCGGAGCGCCCGACCGATGTGCATCGTACAATCCGTTAATCAGGTGTACATGTCCCGGTCCGCTGCTGCCGGCGCAACAGGCAAGCCCGTTGAGCTGTGCTTCCGCTCCCGCCGCATAAGCGCCCACTTCTTCATGCCGTACATGTATCCACTGGATACGGCCATCTCTGCGCACAGCATCGTTAATGTGGTTTAAACTATCTCCCGTAACAGCATATATACGCTGAATACCGGCATCCGCCAGCATCTCCACTAATTGGTCGGCAACTGATTTTCCCATAAATATGTTTTTATTTTTTTCAGGATGTGTTTTAAAAAAACAACAGCATTGATACTTTGTTTAAGCCAACATGCTTCAATAAACGGGCCTGTCACCCATCAGAAAATATCATTATATTTATACGACTAAACCGCGGCCTATTTATGAGACTATCATTACATCCGTGCCTGTTGCTCGCCTGTGCTACACTGATGATCAGTACAACTGCGTGTAGCCGTAAGGTTACCCAGAACGGGAAAGCTTCTTATTATGCCGACTCCTTTGATGGAAAACGCACTGCCAGCGGCGAAACATTCCGCCAGCGACACCTGACGGCAGCCCATAAATCCCTTCCCTTTGGCACCCGCGTAAAAGTTGTCAATATCGCCAACGGCCGCTCCGTGAAAGTGCGTATCAACGACAGAGGTCCATTTGCTCCCGGCAGGATCATCGATCTGTCTAAAAAAGCAGCATCCAAACTGGGCATGCTCAATACCGGCGTGGCCAATGTGGAAATCAAATATAAAAAGCCTAAAAAATAGGGAAGGAGAAACGCACCGCATTTCTCCTTCCACAAACGCCAAACACAGTTGTTGTTAAACAACATGCTCACCCTCTGCAATTTCTTCTACCATCTTTTTGCAAAATGCAGGCAGATCTTTGGGTGTCCTGCTGGTCACCAACCCGTGATCTGTGACCACTTCCTCATCCGTCCAGATAGCACCGGCATTTTCCAGATCTGTTTTCAGGGAAGGATAGGACGTGACCCTGCGACCATTCAGTTCTCCTGTTTCTATCAGCGTCCACGGACCGTGGCAAATCGCTGCAATAGGCTTCCCATCTTCAAAGAAACCACCGACAAAAGTAACCGCCTGCTGATTGATACGCAGCTGGTCAGGATTTAATACGCCACCGGGCAATACCAGTGCGTCATAGTCCTGCGCGTTGGCATCAGCCAGGTTCTTATCTACCGGGTAATCTTTCCCCCATTCCTTTTCTGCCCACGCCCTTACTTTTTCTTTTTCGGGAGAAATGATATCCACCTTTGCTCCGGCGTCTTTTAACGCTTTCAGCGGCGCTGTCAGCTCCACTTCTTCAAATCCGTTGGCCACCAGTATCGCCACTTTTTTGTCCTGCAATTGAGTTCCCATAAATCATAATTTTTTCGTGAATAAAACCGGATGATTCTACACGCTGCGCCTGACAGGCACAGCTAAATTCCTGATGTTGTTCCTCCTGCCAACAGCACAAAAAAGGTTCCCTTGCCAATACACCTTGCCAGTGGCCTGCTTCCCGCGCCCGTGGTCGTATACCCGTTGTATATATTTTTTCCCATACCGTAGAAAGAAAGGAATCTCATTCCAGTGTAATATTTTGATGTCAGCTGTTGCATTTGGCGAATCCGACTGTTTTATTTGTTGACACTAATTCCTGAACAATGAAAAAAATGATGCTTTTCTGCGCTCTGTTCACCGGCCTGCTGGCTACACAACAGATTTCAGCGCAATCATCCCCCGTGATGCTTCCCGGGTTCACTGCCTACGCAGATCCGGAGGAGAAAAATGTGGATATCAATGAAAACAAAGGTGTGACAAACTGGACCGGCAATGAAAATACCGTCAATTTCTATTTTCATGCCGCCACCACCGGAAAACTGAAAGTCGCTTTGCAGGCACGCTCCGATGCAGGCAGCAAAGTACAGATAACGGTAAACGGTATCTCTAAAATAGTTAGCATACCTAATAACAATGATTTTGTGACCATTCCCGCACTGGAAACCAATATCAAACAACCCGGCTTCTACAATATCACCCTGAAAGGGCTGGAAAAATCCGGTAAGATCTACGCTGATGTGAAAGGAATCAGCCTGGAAGGCGCTGCCACCAAGGATATCCAGTTCAATCCCAAATCATGGAGACGTTCTGCTTCCGTGCATCTTAACTATCCTGTTCCCGAAGGAAAAAATGTAGAGTGGTTTTACGGTGAAATAAAAGTGCCGGCAGGAGAGGACAAGATCGGCACCTATTTTATGTCCTGTGGTTTTCATCGTGGTTATTTCGGTATGCAGGTCAATTCTGCGGTGGAAAGAAGAATTATTTTCTCCGTATGGGATGCTGGCAGTGAGCCCGACAAACGTGACAATGTAAAATATGAAGACCAGGTAGTCATGCTCGCAAAAGGCGACAGCGTGTATGCCAGCGGTTTTGGCGGAGAGGGTACCGGCGGCCATAGCCACTGGGAATACAATTGGAAGGCCGGCGAAACCTATCGTTTTTTAATGCACAGCGTTCCCGTTGGCAATACGACCACCTACACTGCCTACTTCTATGTGCCGGAACACCAGGAGTGGAAGCTGATCGCCAGTTTCCGCGCTCCGAAAGACGGTAAGTACATGGGGCATCTGTACTCCTTCCTCGAAAATTTCTCCTTTGAAAACGGTCACCTCGGCAGAAAAGGTTACTACGGCAATCACTGGGTAAAAACGGATACCGGTGAATGGATAGAGCTCACCAAAGCGAAATTTACCAATGATGCCACTGCTAAAGCCAAAGACCGGCTGGATTTCGGCGGTGGCTCCGAAAATGGTTGGTTCTATCTGTGGACCAGCGGCTTCAAACCCGCCAACGCCAAATACGGCGATTTCTTTGAACGCGCCGCCACCGGTAAACACCCGGAAATAACGCTGCCGCGTTTTTAGCATTCCCGTATATCCGCCATCGTTATTTTTCAAAAGGCCGCAAAAATTTGCGGCCTTTTTTGTCTGCTTATTTCCTATATACCCTATAGGACTTAAGGGACGAATTTACTTTCCCCACTCCTTACCGGATTTTGATTTAAATTCGGTTGGAAAAATGATCTTTTGCAGATACCGTATTTATGCTTAAATCAGTGAAAAAGAGACTGCCTATTCCCGGTGTGCTGGACGTGTTGGATGAACTCAACCCTTTCAAAGTAAAGCGGCAGCGCATCATGAACTTCAATCCGGCTACAAGCGTAGCTTCGCGTAAGCCGGCCGAAACCAGCAAGATCACTGTGTTCGACTATAGCGGTAACGCCTGTACGGAGGAAACACTGGTGTCGCTGGAACAGGTGTTTGCTTATCGGGATAAACCTACTTTTACCTGGATCAATGTGGATGGCATCCGGAAAGATGATGTACATGCCATTTGTCAGCATTACATGATCCACCCATTGATAGAAGAAGACGTGCTCAGCATAGGACAACGAGCCAAAATGGATGATATCGGCGAACGGCTGTTCTGCATCCTGCCTATGATGTACTTCAATAGTGAAGCATCTACCATCGACCAGGAACAGGTGAGTATCGTCATGGGTAAAAACTTCGTGATCTCTTTTCAGGAAGATCCGACCAGAGATGTATTTGATCCGGTACGGGAGAAACTGAAAATTCCCGGCTCGCGGATTCGCAACGGTACCATGGATTTCCTCTGTTATTCACTGCTGGACGTGATTGTAGACAGCTACTTTACGGTGCTGGATAAACTGGGCGAAAGAATAGAGCTCATGGAAGATGTGGTACAACATGACCCCAACACCCGGACACTCGCGCGGATTAACTTCCTCCGCCGCCAGGTATTTCTCTTCAAAAGGGGAATAGCGCCCGTTCGTGAACTGGTGAACGGCTTCCTCAAAAGCGAAAGTGACCTGCTGGAAGACAATGTCACTAAATATTACAAAGACGTGTATGACCACATCATTCAGTGTAATGATCTGGCAGATAACTACCGCGACATGATCCTCAACGTACAGGAGATGTATCATACCCAGCTCAATCTCAAAATGAATGAGATCATGAAAGTACTGGCGGTAGTAACCACTTTATTGACTCCATTAACACTGATCGCCGGTATTTATGGTATGAATTTCCACAACATGCCGGAGCTGGAAAGCCACAATGGCTACTTCTACACGCTGGGAGGCATGGGACTGCTCCTCGTGCTGATGATCCTGATTTTCAGGAAGCGCGGCTGGTTTTAGGCTTTCTTCTTGTAAACCGGCACAGAAGAGCAAGGTTCGCCGTACATAATACTTTTAGCTACCGGACGCAGCAGTCGGGTTACTTCTGCATAAGCCACTTCACCCACCCGTTTGTCGCCACAGCCTTTGATCACGATGCGTTTATCTTCGAAAGCAGCCACATCAATAGTTGATAAGTTCTTCAGGTACAGTGTTTTATATATAAATTCCGCATCTCCGAAAGCAGCATAAGCCGCTATCGGTTCCAGATTTGTCATTACCAGCATATAGGCCCACAAGGGTACCACCGCATCGGCGGTGCATACCAAACCCACATTTTTTCCACGGTATTGTTCCCAGTCGTGCGACTGCATAGCGGTACGAAAGTCTTTCTCTTTCAGGATCATTCCCATAAAAAGATAATCCTTCATATCAAAAATGACAGTCTCCCCTTTGGGGTAGAATTGTTCCAGGTCAATGGTTTCCAAGCCACTCTGTGCTACTTTATTAACGATTTCATCCATATCTGTCTGTTTTTAACCAAACAAATTTACGAAGATATAGGCATGTAAAAAGGGAGGCATTGCTGCCTCCCTTTTCCTTATGTCAGTTAAAAATGTATGCTGTCTACTAGAAGAATTTACCGCGGGTATCTTTGATGTCGCTTTTCTTCTTCAGTACTTCAAACAGCTGCTGATCGAGCAGGGATTTGATTCCTTGTTCGTAAGCGGCCTGCTGAGTAGCCAGGTCCTGTGCTGGTTGAGCAACAGGCTCGTAGCTGTCAGCTTTGATCACGTATACTGCAGCGTTACCTTCAATAGGAGCAGATACTTTGGCAGTACCCCAGCCTTTGTTGAAAGAAGCACCGGCAACGCGAGGCTCGAAGCCGAGGGAAGCGATGAACGGAGAAGCGAAGCTTACACCTTCCGCTTTCAGCACCGGCTGGTTGGTAGATTTAGCTGCTGCATCCAGGCTGGCCGGAGTTTGCAGTTTAGCGATGATCTGTTCAGCTTTCTTGTGTTTTTTCACTTCAGCTTCTACCTGAGGTCTTACATCATCCAGCGGAGCAGTACCTTCTGCACGAACACTGGTCAGTACAGCTACCACATATTTATCATCAAAAGTAAACACAGTGCTCACATCGCCTTTCTTCGCTTCGTAAGCCCAACGAACCAGTTCGCGGGACTGTCCGATACCGGGGATCACGAAATCCATCGGGCGGAGGTTGTCAGCAATTCTTTTATTCAGTTTACCTTGTTGAACGTTCTTCTCGAAATTAGCAGCGGTACGGCTTTTACCTGCGAAATCGCTGGCGGCGCCGTAAGCGTTGTTGTTGGTTTCTTTGCTGGCATCAACAGATTTACCGAGGTAAGCCACTTTAATGGCCGGGCCAACATTTTTCTGGTCCATGATTTCAATCACGTGGTAACCAAACTGGGTTTTTACCACTTTGATCTGACCTTTAGAACCTTCAAATGCGAAATCTTTAAATTCAGGTACAAACTGAGTAGCAGGCGTAATGTCATACTCACCACCATTTTGTTTGCTGCCCGGATCGTCAGAATACTGGGTCACCAGCGCTTTGAAGTCGGCACCACCTTTCACCGCTACTTCGATGCTGTCAGCACGTTTTTTAGCGATAGAATCCGGCAAGCCGCCCTGAGGACCGGAAGCGATCAGAATGTGACGCACTTTCACGCTATCAGGCATGTTTTTGCGGTCTACCATTTTGGCGAACACGATCAGGTTGTTATCGAAGTAAGGTCCAAATACTGAACCTACAGGAAGATTTACGATAGAATCTTTCTGAGGAACCTGTGCTGCATTTTTAGAAACGTAGCCATCATAGTATTTGATCTCAGAGTTACGGTTGATGAAACCGGCAACGTCGTGAGTGGTATCCAGTTCTGCTTTCAGGGCGAGAATCTGTTGGATAGCAGCAGCGGAGTCCTGGGCAGAAGGAACAGCATCGAAAGATACATATTCCACTTTGCGGGATTCTTCTACTTTAAAGAGTTGTTTATGGTCCTGAATGAACCGGTTCAGTTCAGCATCAGTTACTTTAATAGTGGAGTCAGCGATAGAAGCATAAGGCACGCTTACATAAGAGATAGTAGCTGTTTTGCTGTTATCTTCCTGCTGTTGGGCAGCCATCCATTTAGGATAATATACTCCTTGTTTGATCAGGGTGATATATTTCAGCTGTTCCTGAGATTTGGCGATGTAGGTTTCCAGCTGAGCCAGGGCCGCGCGGATTTGCGGGTTCTGGGGAGCCTGGGCAATAGTCTGCTGCAATGCCACACGGTCAAACTGGCCGTCGCGGGTAAATTGCTGCACAACGATCGGATTCGGGTTTTTACCTTTAATCTGGTCAACCACTTCCGCTTCAGTCACCGCAATACCCAGTTTCGCATATTGGGCCTGCATAATCTGTTCATTCAGAAACTGGTTCCAAACCTGCTCACGGATATATTGACGGGTCTGTTCATCAATATTACCATTGGGCATCTGCTGGCGTGCGCCTGCTTCGGCATCCTGAATACGGCGCTGGTATTCTCCGAGATCCAGCTCTTCACCGTTTACTTTACCCACAGTAGTAGAACGGCGGGCGAGAGAACTTTTGCCAAAAAAGGCATCCTGCAACAGGAAACTAACAATAGCCAGGCAAATCACTACTACGATCACGACGGCGTATTTGTCCCTGATTTTCTGAATTACTGACATATATTATATAGTCTACATTTTTAAGGAAAGCAAAAATAGAATAAATAAACTGTAACTGCAAAAGAGTATTTTTTCCATTCAAACCCAATACAGCAAAGGATTTGAGGCCATTCTAACACTTTTGTGGACTGGTTATCATTCACAGGTTTTCCACAGATATCCCCTTTTTTCAATGTGCTTTTTTTCAATGCTTTAGTGTTTCAAAATGCCCGCAGGAACTGCTATTTTCGTAAAACAATGCCAGCTAACCGTCCGGGCGTTTATACACAAATGTGAAAAAGCCACTTTTCACAATCCACAGGAAAATGTGAATAAAACAGGGTTATTTTCAATACACACACTTTTCGGCGGTTTTTGTCGTCCGCTCGGTTTTTTTCCACAATTGCTGTGTAAAACCACCTGTAAAACTGAAAATAAGGTGGGAAAAGGTGCCTTTATACTGCGGTAAAACTAATTTTGTTTTTCTCCCAAAAGTTTACCTCAGAAAAGGAGGATGTGAATTGTGGATAGTAAAAGCGTTCTTTTAACATTTTTCCAATACCCTCAGGTCGAAAAAGATTTTCACCAACAACGATATCCACCTATGTGGATGAAATAGGTAAAATCCAGCAATGACGCGGAAAGAGGGTGTTAATTAGATGTGGAAAGCGTATAAAAAAGGAATAACAACTACATTTGTACAGGAGCTGGAAAATTAATTTCCACATATTCACAGCCCTAATAGTAGTGGGCTTTTCTTTTTAAATAAATAAATAAGTATATAGTTATGATTACTGAAATCGCTGTCGCGAAAAAAAATTTGCAGCATAACGGATTTTTGGATATACCAGTTGACCCTGCCCTGGATTTGTTTGCAGCGATCGAAAATCTGAAAAAGGAAAAAAATGCGATCGTACTGGCGCACTATTACCAGGAACCAGATATTCAGGACGTGGCCGATTATATCGGAGACAGTTTGGGCCTCAGCCAACAGGCCGCCAAAACAGATGCAGACATCATCGTTTTTGCCGGTGTGCACTTTATGGCGGAAACGGCAAAAATTCTGAGCCCTCAGAAAAAAGTACTGCTACCGGATCTGAAAGCAGGATGTTCCCTGGCCGACAGTGCCCCTCCGGAACTGTTCAAAAAATTCCGCGACAAGTACCCCGATCATATCGTGATCTCCTACATCAACTGCTCGGCAGGTATCAAGGCACTCAGCGATATTATCTGTACTTCTTCCAATGCGGAAAAAATTATCGAAAGCGTTCCAAAAGATCAACCGATCATTTTTGCACCTGACCGTAACCTGGGTTCCTACCTGATCAAGAAAACGGGTCGCGACATGGTGCTGTGGAACGGAGCCTGCATGGTGCACGAAATTTTTTCGCTGGAAAAAATCACCAAACTGAAAACACAACACCCTAAAGCGAAAATTATCGCGCACCCGGAATGTGAACCAGCTGTACTGGCGGTGGCTGATTACATTGGTTCCACTACCGGATTGTTGAACTATAGCAAAAAAGATGATGCGCAGGAATATATCGTTGTAACTGAAACCGGTATCCTGCACCAGATGCAAAAAGAAAATCCTGGTAAAACTTTTATTCCCGCACCACCCAATAATGCATGTGCTTGTAACGACTGTCCACACATGAAATTGAATACACTCGAAAAGCTGTATCTGTGCATGGAATACGAACAGCCGGAAATCACCATGGAAGAAAGTCTGAGAATCGCCGCTAAAAAGCCAATAGAGCGCATGCTGGAAATTAGTGCACGTGCTGGACTTTAATTTAACTTGCTGATTTTCAATAAAATTCAAATTTAATTTTTTAATTAAGCAATTAGATTGAATCATACTAAAGCCCCGAGGTTTACATAACCCCGGGGCTTTCCTGTTTTAAGCAGAATCGTTTAATTCTCAGAGGGTTATGAAGGCTTTGAGAATACGATATTTATTGTTGTTCACACCATTTCCCCGATTATTAACGTCTCACCTCTTAGTTTCTCTTGCATTGATGTGGATAACCGGTTAAATTTTCATTTTGAAAGCGCTGAGGTTTTAATTTTTTTTGACGCCTTGGGTAATCCCGAAGAATTTTTTTTTATGAGATTCTCAAAGCCTTATAAGTATCCTGAGAGTCTTTTATTTGAATTGTTGTACTGACCGACCCCGTAATTTTCTCTTATCAAAGGCCTGGCGAGTTATTTTTTAAAGGCGCTGAGAATTGCATGAAAAATTTAATGACGGTAAAACCCCGTGATTCGTTTTTTCATGCAATTCTCAGCGCCTTTATTTTTTGGGCATATCTGCATTTTCTGCATTAGAACGCAATAGAAACCCCATAATAGCAGTGCATACCCACATATGAAAATCATTTTTTCAGGCTTAGCTGGCACTATGAGCATACACACAAGCCGTTTTTATGAGTGCTCTGAGAATCGAATATTTGTTGAATATCAAGGGTTACCCCGGGGTTTTCATTTTTGTTAAAACGTCAGCGCATTACCTATCCGCTGAGAATGAGCCGGGTATTGGGGTAACCCCGGAGATAAAAAATGCGTGCGATTCTCAGACGATTAAGAGTGCGCTGAGAATCGCATATTTTTTAAGTCGCATAGCTTTAAGTAGATAGCGAAAATTGGTTGAATTCTCAGGGCGCTGGCAAGGCGCTGAGAATTTAATATTTAGGTGATGAATGGGTGATAGAGGATGGAGGTGTTTACATGGGATTCTCAGCGTGTAACCTAAGCCGTGAGAATCACGTATTTTTTATGAAAATGAATGGAGGGAGGAAATGCTGATGGAGGCGCCATTCTCAACGCCTGAGGAGTGCGCTGAGAATTAAATATTTTTTTGTTTTCGATGGGAAGTTGGCTTAGCATAAACTATTCAATTCTCAGTGGATTGGAAGAGCGCTGAGAATTCGATATTTTTTGGGGAGGTGATCAGATGATAAGGTGGATAATTCTGAAAGGCTTGCGTATGGCGTGAGAAAGCGATGAAAATTTTTTTTTCGGGGTTATGTCGGGAATTTGGTCAAAAAACAATTCTCCGGCTACTCGCAAAAAGGTTTATCATTTCGATGTGTACATGCTGGAGCCCTAAATGAGCTGAAATTTGAAAAATTTTTCTGTTTTCTTTAAAAACAGCGGTAAAAATGTGGAAAAATGAGATTTTAAAAATTTTTTAAGGGAGAAAAGGAGATTAATGTGGATAAGAGACTTGTTTTCTGAAAATTTTTTTTGTTTTTCAGTTAAAAAAGGAGCCTTATCAACGGTTTTTGTGGGGAAGAGCGGATTTTCGGCTGAAATTTTCGCTTTTTCTGATTTAGTATGTGGAAAAATTCAAACTTTTTCCTAAAAATGAATTTTTTCTGTTTTTATTTTTCAGAAGTGTGGGAAACCTGGAATTTTTCCCTGAAAATCATTTTTTCAGCGCCGCTTTGTGGAAAAGTCCCCGATTTCTAAAAATTTTTTTTTGTTTCTGGAGGATAAATCTGTGGAAAATGGTATTTCCTGGGAATACTTTGCCGAAAAAGGGGATAAAAATGTTAATAATAGCAGCTTTTTGGAAAAATTTTCTTTTTTAAAACCAAATCTGTGGAAAAGAAGGTGATTTTCTGGATACTTACACAGGGATTTTCAATTTTCGCAGGAAATCATAAACCCAAATGAGTTTTTTACATGAGAAGGTGATTTTCTAAAAATTTTTTTTGTATCCGTAGGAGGAAGAGAGAGTAGAGAAAATTTGGGGGATAGAAGGGGAAGTAGAGGAAATTATATTTCCTCTACCCAAATATGATCAGCTTCCGTTTTTCTGAGCGACAGGTTATAGCCTGCTACCATAATTGAAATGGGATCACCGAGGGGAGCAATTTTTTCAATTTTAACGGTTTCACCTGGTACGCAGCCCATCTCCATCAACTTAATATGTAGATCGTCTTTCTCAAATTCTATTATTACTGCGCTTTTACCTGTTGCCAGGGAAGATAATTTCATAATGCCTTTTTTCATACCTACGTATTAATCTGTTTAAACTAAGTTTGGCAACGGGGATATTCCACAATGAATGACAGGGCAAAGGTACCCCTGGGCACCGAATATGCAAAAAGAATCCGCTATCCAATCCAAAATTTCACTTTACTTTTACACCACTTTACAATTCAATACATCAATGGCAATTCAGTTTACAGCGCACGAGGTTAAAGTGGACCTGAAGGAGAAAAGAAAATTAAAAACCTTTTTGAAGGATCTATTTGCCGGTGAGGGGCAGGGATTAAAAGATCTGCACTACGTTTTTTGTTCAGACGCTTATTTACTTGAAATCAACAAACAGTTTTTAAAGCACGACACTTATACCGACATTGTTACTTTTGAAATGGGGGAAGATCCTGAGATTACAGAAGGTGAAATTTATATCAGCGTAGACAGGGTAAAGGAAAATGCACAGAAATTTCAGGTTTCTGTAAATCAGGAATTGCATAGGGTGATTTTTCATGGAGCTTTACATTTGTGTGGATTCAGAGATAAAAGTAAAACAGAGAGTGCGCTCATGCGTGAAAAGGAAGATGAATATCTCATTAAATATTTTGGGTCTTTAGAATAAATGAAATGTTTCACGTGGAACATTTTGTTTAAGTCGGAACTTAAAGGAATGTTCCACGTGAAACATTCGGATTATCTTTAACTGATTTGTTATCCTTAGCTTCACTGTATGCCCCGGTTAGGAATCATAACCAGCGGGAATTATTCGATCTTATTTCACTTGACACCTTTGGGGACCAGATGCCCTATACGCTTTTTAGAGACTCTGTTCAATAACGATGGGATACTTACGGGTAGCCGCCTACCTGGATGCGTGGTTGGCCTGGTAGAGGTACCTTTGGCGTTCCTTGCTGGTATATAGAGCCGTTATTGTATGGGAGCCTTATAAAACCTCTTTTGGCGTTCTGATACTACAACCGTCCTCAGCTTTCTTTCCTGCCGCAACCGAACAGCATACCCTTCCTGGGATTTTGAGAACAATGATGCTCCTGTAACGGAGATGTTCTTATCCCTGTGGGCTAACCATCTAAGTTGAACCGGTCGAAGCAAACACAGCATCTTGGTTTATTTTGTGCTTGAAAGGAATGGGCTTATGGATCCTCCCGGACTGAATAGGTATCCGGGGAACTATTTCTGCGTTCTAGCCATTTTTTGCTGTGCTGGTTGGCCGACATCATCGAGCGCCTCCTGAGAAGGGTATCAATTATCGGAGCGAGAATATTTTCCTTTTATTGAAAGGAGAGGTGAGGATATTCATTTTGAAAAAGACAGTATCCGGGTTCTGACGTAAAACAGTTTTCTCAGAGGTTGAACCAGACCTTGCCCGACAAAACATCTGCTGAACCTGATCCAACGAATTTGAGGGAGCATTCACTGAATCAACTTAAACATTCTTTTGAACGAGGAGGTTATCCCTGTTTTTTTTGAGCCTGGGAAAAGAAGCAAACACAGGAAGTAAACCCCAATCCATTTACCCTAAAACGTGTTTTTTGAAAACGAAACATAATCGTGATGACTAAGAGGCACAGAACATATAGAGACCGTAATATCCTTGTCTCCGAGAAACGGTAAGTGTCGTAAATCAGAGGATACATTCTTCGCTACAGAGAAAGGTCGCCGCATGCCGCCTTTTTAAAATTTTAATACTGATCAGAACTGTGATGGTCCTACGCCGGAATAGGCCTAAATAAAGGCCATTATAGGCTGTTTGGGGCCTTTTAAACCGGCTTGAGGTGTCTTTGGGTGTCAAGATCTCGTTTAAGCCTAAATGAGGCTGCTATTGCCCTTTGAGAGAAGGCGCTTGCAGAAAAGCTATTATTCGTCGGGAAGGAAGGGAAGGATAGAAATTTGCCTCGATGGAATTTCATATCAGCAGGTCCGTTCCGTGTTTAAAATTCTCGTTCTCTGGTGCTTTCAGGTTATTCCTGACGGTCTAAACATTTCCCGATGTTAGTCCGCGATGAAAGGAGGGAAGTGGGAACCAGCACCCCGTTTTTCGATGGGCAGGAGATGGGCTTGTTCACCGGAAAATGGAACGGAATTTCGTCTGCAGAAGTAATGCTTGCTTTTTTGCTAACATGGAACTTTATGGCCCACGATTTTAATGGTTGGATTATTCATAAATATTCAACCGGGAGAAAGGGAGGAGCCGATTTTTCCGACTTTCGATGCTGACGCTCCTGAGCATTTACTTTCGGGACTTTTTTAAGGGAAGGCCTTTCTTCTATTATGGATTTGATTTGTTCCTTCCAAAAGTGGTGTGATTGTTTTCGTCACCGTTTCTTTCTTTAACTGTGCCCCCTCAATACTGAATTCATGAGGAAAAGATTTTTTGCTTGTGTGAATCAGCATTTCTTATGGAAAGGTTTCGTTTATCGACATTCCGCCGGTATTTTCATTTTATGTTCCCGGGTTGTGCCGGGGAAATGGAATCCAATTCTTTTTTACCTTACTCCATTACCCGGAACATTTGGAAATTACGACGCCCACCTCGTTGCTATAAAGCGTTCCTTTCCGATGACCTCCGATTGTGCCGGGAAATGGAACCTATTCCTTTTGTGCCACTTCTTTTTACGAGGCTCCGCCATCGGGAATATTTAAAAATTGCCGGCCTCACCTTCCGAAAGCGTTTGTTTCCGATGTGATCCGATTGTACCGGGAGATGGAATCCAATCTTTTTTGTCTTACTCCGCCGCCCGGAATATTTGAAAATTAAGAAGCCCACCTCATTGCCATAAAGCGTTCCTTTCCGATGACCTCTCCGTGTGCCGGGAAAATAGAATCTATCCCTTTTGTGTCACTTCTTTTTACGAGGCTCCGCTACCGGGAATATTTAAAAATTGCCGGCCTCACCTTCCGAAAGCGTTTGTTTCCGATATGATCCGATTGTACCGGGAGATGGAATCCAATCTTTTTTGTCTTACTCCGCCGCCCGGAATATTTGAAAATTAAGAAGCCCACCTCATTGCCATAAAGCGTTCCTTTCCGATGACCTCTCCGTGTGCCGGGAAAATAGAATCTATCCCTTTTGTGTCACTTCTTTTTACGAGGCTCCGCTACCGGGAATATTTAAAAATCGCCGGCCTCACCTTCCGAAAGCGTTTGTTTCCGATGTGATCCGATTGTACCGGGAGATGGAATCCAATCTTTTTTGTCTTACTCCGCCGCCCGGAGTATTTGAAAATTACGAAGCCCTGCTCATCTCCCTAAAGTGTTCCTTCGGTGTCTCCGGTTGCGCCGGAAAAATGGAATCCATTCCTTTGGATGTCAATCCACCTGGAATGGTTAAAATTACCCAGGATCCATAACCCTCGAACACTTTTCTTTTCGAAGTATCCCGAATGTTCCCTTTTGTGCCTGTTCTAATGCCTGCCTCAAAACGGAATCTACCTGTTAAAGCAATGACTGATTTATTCCGGACCAGGCATCTTTTGTTCCGAGAGATGGACTGGATTTAAGTGGCTGAAAATATTAACGAGGACGAAAGCATTTTGACCCTTTCAACGCCTACTTGTCTGGCGGTTCCTTGTTCCTTTTCTTCTGTTATGGAGATCAGAACTTTCTGTTTACTTGCCTGGTTATTCTCTAAAATGAACCAGAGCGGCCTGACTCTTTACATGCTCAAACCTTAATTTTCCTACACTATCGTTTTCTTCAAAGACTTTAGAGGGCTGTTACGGTCCCATCTTTTTACGAATCTTCCGGGGAGTACCGGCATTACTTCTGGTACACCGGTGTATTAACAGGGGAGGACCTGACGTCAATATCGGGGATTCCGGAATAGATGATGATGGTTTGTCAATGGAGCGTAATCACTCCCAATGTTCCACGTGGAACATCGGACTTTATCTCTGCAATGTGCCTTCTTCTCCGTAATTTTGCACTTTCTTTAATTTATTATGTTTCCATCATACGATATCATTGTGGTAGGCGCCGGCCATGCGGGGTGTGAAGCTGCCGCTGCTGCTGCCAATATGGGCTCCAAAGTTTTATTGGTGACCATGAATATGCAAACCATCGCACAGATGAGTTGCAACCCTGCTATGGGGGGAATTGCCAAAGGACAGATTGTAAGAGAGATAGATGCACTCGGTGGGTATTCCGGCATTGTAACGGACCAATCCCTGATCCAGTTCAGGATGCTCAACCGCTCTAAAGGCCCGGCCATGTGGAGCCCCCGTGCTCAGAGCGACCGCATGCTTTTCGCGGCAAAATGGCGGGAAGCACTGGAGAAAACTCCTAATGTGGATTTCTACCAGGATATGGTAAAAGGCCTGCTCGTAAAAGACGGCCGTTGCTATGGTGTGGTAACCGGACTGGGACATGAGATCAAAGCTAAAGCGGTAGTACTGACAAACGGTACCTTCCTCAACGGCGTTATCCATATCGGCGATAAACAGTTTGGCGGCGGCCGCGTTGCTGAAAAAGCAGCCACCGGCATCACGGAACAACTGGTATCGCTCGGCTTTGAAAGCGACCGCCTGAAAACAGGAACGCCTCCCCGTATCGATGGCAGAAGCCTGGATTATTCCAAAATGGAAGAACAACTGGGCGACGAAGAAATTGTAGGTTTCTCCTATCTGGACATTGAAAAAATACAACCAGCAAAACAGAGAAGTTGCTGGATTACTTATACCAGCGATGCGGTACATGAAATGCTGCGCACCGGCTTCGACAGATCTCCCATGTTCCAGGGACGTATTCAGGGTACCGGCCCCCGCTATTGTCCCAGCATCGAAGATAAAATCAATCGCTTTGCGGAAAGAGAAAGACATCAGCTGTTCGTGGAACCGGAAGGGTGGGACACCGTAGAAATATATGTGAACGGGTTCTCTACCTCCCTGCCGGAAGATGTGCAAATGAAAGCACTGCGCCTGGTACCCGGCTTCGAAAATTGCCGCATGTTCCGTCCGGGATATGCCATTGAATATGACTTCTTCCCACCAACACAACTGCAGTTTTCTCTGGAAACAAAACAGGTGCAAAATCTTTTCTTCGCTGGTCAGATCAACGGTACCACCGGATATGAGGAAGCAGCCTGCCAGGGTTTGATGGCCGGTATCAACGCGCACCTGAAAGCGACCGAACAAGATCCTTTCATCCTGAAAAGAAGCGAAGCTTACATCGGGGTACTGATAGACGATCTGATCAACAAAGGAACGGAAGAACCATACCGGATGTTTACCTCCCGGGCAGAATTCCGGACCCTGCTCCGTCAGGACAATGCCGATCTGCGCCTCACAGAAAGAAGCTATAAACTGGGCCTCGCGAAGGATGACAGAATGGCTAAAGTGCAGCAAAAGAGAGAACAGGTAGAACAGGTTAAAACTATCCTGAAAGAACTTTCTATTGAACCGGAAGAGATCAGCGCACTGCTGGAATCGAAATCGTCTGCCGGCCTTACACAAAAACAACGGGCACACCAGATACTGCTTCGTCCTAACCTGGATATTTTCTCCATGAAAACATCCGTTCCGAAAATAGAACAGGTCCTGGCCGGCTTCGGAAGAGAAGTACTGGAACAGGCAGAAATCCAGATCAAATACGACGTATATATTGAGAAGGAAAATGAACTGGTGAAAAAAATGAGCCAACTCGAAGACCTGATCATTCCGGAGAATTTTGATTACAGTAAACTGGTGTCTCTCTCCACTGAGGCGAAACAAAAGTTCACTAAAATCCGTCCACATACTTTAGGACAAGCAAGTAGGATTAGCGGCGTTAATCCAAGCGATGTACAAATCCTGATGGTTTACATGGGAAGGTAATAGTACCCGGATATTAAAATATTGCAAGGGAGTGTCTGAACGATACTCCCTTTTTCATTTTGTGAAAATGTGACGCTTACCAAAAAAGGAAAAGGAGTATCGATAGAAAATTTGAAAGAAGAGCGAAGTTGTATCTTTGTAACAAATTTCTCCCTCAAAGAAAATCAGCAAAATATTTTTCCCTTCGAAATATTCTTTTTAAAAACATCGGATGTCAACATTGCTTAAAAAAGGTCATTTTAAAATAGCGGAATCATCCCGACGGATTTTGCCCTGAAAAATGACTTTTTTTGAGAAAAATCCGAAAAATTGACCTTCAGAAACAGGGTAAATTTGGCAAAACGCCCAACGGTCAATACCAGTTATTCAAAAAAGAGATAGGCCTGAAAATGGGCTTAAAAAAGCACAATAAAAGGATTCAGCTTTTTTTTCATCAAAAGCAACCAATTTTATCGCTGTTTCGTATGCATAGGGACGTCAACCAGTAATTTTTTACGGAACACCCCTTAAAAAATCATGGAACGACCAAAGTGAGGTTTTTTAGCTAAAGAACAGGTAACGATCATTTGTGGAAGACCTGAACCAAATTCATACAATCATATCGGGTTGCTGTGATAAAAATCGTAGCAGTCAGGAATTGCTGTACCGTAAATTTTTTGGGTACGCTTTGAGTATTTGTATGCGTTATGCTCCCAACCGGGAAGAGGCGATTGAAATCATGAATGATGGGTTTCTGAAAATTTTTCAGCGGATCTCCACTTTTGATAATGCACGCCCTTTTAAAGCGTGGTTGAGTAAAATCATGGTTAACACCGCCATTGACTTTTTACGTAGTAAAAAGAAACTGGTATTTACAGATCAGGCAGAACACTATCATGAGTTGGGAAAGGAGGATAATGTAGTGGAAAAACTGTCGTACGATGAATTGCTGATGCATGTGCAATCCCTGTCGCCCGCCTATCGGACTGTATTTAATCTCTATGTCATGGAAGGTTATCAACATCATGAAATTGCTTTGCTACTGGGGATTTCGCAAGGCACTTCTAAATCCAATTTATTCAAAGCCAAAAAAATACTACAGGAAAAAATTATTACTGCCGCTGGTAAAGGCACTACCGCCAATACCACCGTTAACTTTGTTGTGCATAAAAATGAGTGAAGATTTTGAAAATAGTATCCGCAACAAGCTAAATGAAGCTGACCATCCGTTTGACCCGCAAGCCTGGGAAAAAATGGAAGCGCTGCTCGATGGAGACAGGGACCGCAAACCTGTATTCATCTGGTGGTGGGCAGCAGCTGCCGTATTGTTGCTGACACTGGGCGTATGGTGGTTTATGCAGGATACAGACAGGCCGGGACAACCCCAACCCATCACCCGCGTGGACCCTCTCCCCGGCAAAAATCCCGTTGGAAAAAGCGTTGATCATCTCCCGAAAAAAGAAAAGAATAACAGCCAGACATCTGCCCCTCAACAGCCGGCGGAAGTAATGATGAAACATCCTGTTATTCAACACAAAGACGATGTTAAAAAAGATACTAAAGATATTACTCAGCCAAATACCATAGCTGGTTTCAGCGGAACGCAACAACATTCGGCATTACCGGATACCGGTACGTCTTCAATGGCCACCACACTCCCATCAGCCATGATGACGGGAGAGAAAAAAGATACTAACTATAACGGATACACGAAGTTAGATAAGGATAACAATAACGACTATACGAAAACGGACACTACTGTTATAAAAGATGATTACAAAACAGTGTCAGTGGCTTATAAAGACAGCACCCGGACAATGGTAAAACGGAAGACCAAAAACTGGTATATCGGTCTGGTAGTGGGACCAGACCTGACAGTGGCGCCTTCCTTTAAATACGGCAACATCGGCTTTAATGCAGGGGTGCTGGTGCACTATTACTTTAACAAAAACCTCTTCGCTAACACCGGGGTCGTGTACAGTAAAAAGGTATACGGGGCTACCCCTGAAGACTATCGTACAGGCGCCGCCAATACGCCCTGGGGCACGCTGGAAAAGGTGAATGCCGATTGTGACGTATTGGATGTGCCGATTAATATGAACTACACTTTCCTGTCGGTAAAAAAGAATAAAATCAGTGCTACGCTTGGGTTTTCCAACTACTTTATGCTGAAAGAAAAATACGAGTACCTGTATGAATATGGTCCGGCTAAAGAAAGGACCGTAAAGAACGAAAATCAGCTTTATCTCTCCATTATCAATGCTGGTATTCTCTATCAACGACCCGTCAGCCGTGGCCTGTTGCTGGGGGTACAGCCCTATGTCAAAATTCCGCTGAATGGGGTGGGATATGGACAGGTGAAGTTGTATTCCGCCGGTATGACGATTCACCTGACCTTCACCGGCAAAAAGCCCTGATCGCGGTAAAACAACTCCAGCCCGCTATAGCAGCCTAAAACAATCAGTTTCTTCCATTTGTTATCATGGTAGATGGCACGTCATTTTCTGCATGTTATCGTACCAAAAAATCTTTTTATGGCAAACAAACAAGATGATAAAAAGAAGAAGAAAACAGGGGAGGAAGACCAGGAATTTCCGGGGTATCCGGAATATCCTGCCAGTGAGGATATCATGAACCGCGAAAACCGCGGCAATGAAGTGGACCTGAATATGGATGATCTGACACGCTCTTTCCGGCATAATAGTGAGTTGCCCGAGGAAAAGCGTAAAAGTCCGAAACGCAGTGATGAACAGGAAGAAACATGGCGTCAGGATAAAACCGGCGACGACCTGGATGTACCCGGAGCAGAGCTGGATGACGAGGAAGAAGCCATCGGCGAAGAGGATGAAGAAAACAACCTGTACAGCCTCGGCGGCGACCGTCACCGCGATCTGGAAGAAGACAACGGGGAATTCCTGGAAGAAGAGGATGAGGACGACAAATACTAAGCGGCTACAGTAAAGGAGTCAGCAGCCTGCATACAGAATCCATAAACCGCTTGAATATATTTCTCTTATTCCAGCGGGTTTCCTGTACAGGCAAGGCATACAGCAGATCTTCGTCGAATACGCGGTCCAGTTTACCAGCCACTTCCTTATCATACACCAACACGCCAATTTCACAATTCAGAAAGAAACTGCGGTTGTCAAAATTAACGGAGCTCACCCAGGCCAGGTTATCATCAATTATCATGGTTTTGGCGTGAATGAAACCCCTTGTGTAAAAAAATACCTTCACGCCGGCGGCCAGTAAAGGTTTCATATAAGACAGCGCAGCATGTTGTACAATGAAAGAATCACCTTTGAGCGGTAGCATCAATTGTACGTCCTTTCCGGCCAAAGCGGCTATCTGTAAGGCTGTCAGCAGTTCTTCTGTAGGTACAAAATAAGGGTTGGTAATTCTGATCCTTCTTTTAGCCACGTTAATAGCCATGAGGATAGAACTCATGGTCATCGGCCATTCAGAGTCCGGCCCGCTGGCAACGATGTCTGTAAAACAGGTACCCGTGAGCGTAGAGGCACGACCAAAAAAAGGCGCTTCAAAAGGAAATACTTCCTTGCTGCAATAGCGGTAGCTCATCAGAAACTGTAGCTGCAGCAGGTTTACGGCATCTCCTTCTATTTTAAGATGTGTATCGCGCCAGAATAAATCGTGTTTGCCGTTATTGATATAACGATCATCGAGGTTGATGCCTCCCACGAACCCTACAGATCCATCTACCACAATGATTTTCCGGTGATTGCGATAGTTAGCGTTGCGATACAGGCCTACCAGCACCGGGGAGAAAGAATATACACTGGCGCCGTTTTCTTTCAGTATTGCAGGGATGTTTTTAATCCTGTCACTGCCCATATCATCATAAACAAAGCGTACCTGTACGCCCTGATTAAGTTTTTCCACCAGGATCTGCGTTACTTCGTTGCCGACGTCATCTGCGGCAACCATGTAATATTCAATATGGATATGGTGTTTCGCGGCGCGCAGGGCGGCCATTACTTCCGGGAATTTTTCTTCCCCGTTGATCAACAGTTTTACCCGGTTGTTTTTGGTGAGAATAGATTGCCGGGTATTCAGCAGCATGGCAGATAGTTCCTGTTTGTTGCCTACAGCGTGCCGTAGCTCCAATTGCATTTGTTCTATCTCTGATCGTTGGGATTGCCAGTATTTGGCAAACAACACTTCGTCTTTACTGCCTTTCAGCGTAAACCGCCTTTTTTTGCGCAGGTCCCGCCCCAGGTAATAATAAACGATCAGGCCAACGATAGGAATAAATAACAACAGCAGGATGTAAGCCATTGCTTTCACAGGATTCCTGTTTTCCAGCAGGATGGTAAACACCACGCCGATAAACGATAAAATAACCAGCACTGTGCTGCTTATTTTAATATACAGATGCCAGTCAGATCCTGTCAGATAATTGATGAGCCAATGCACTCTCTTAAAAAAGTTTAAATATTAAACGCCGGGCCTGTTAAAAAGTTAAACAGGTTTATAACATGAAGATAACAAAACCGCTATTTATATTATTTTATCCAATGCTAACCGGATACTGCCCGGAATGAACAGGGCACTATGAATTACGTAAACGGTTGCCTAATTTGTTTGTAAGATATCCACGACATCATGAAAACGATACTCAAAGGGCTACTGGCTGTGGCGCTCATATGCCCGTACAGCGTTTACGCCCAAACGTCAGACCGCTGGCAGATAGCGCCGGACGGCAGTATTATCTGGACCGTTTCCGGTAACCTTCCACATACCGACCATATCGAGATGGCCGGTAAAAAGGTAGCGCTCTGGCTGCAATACGGGGTAGACAGCAGCGGCGCCAGCACCATTACCCGTACCATCGTATTTCCCACTTATCGCCTGATGCCGAACAAGACGGAAACGGCGATGATGTATAGCATCAAGGACGATATGCTTCCCCGTTTCTTTATCAATAACAAGTTGTGGAAGCAGGATGTCTACAATGGCGGCCCGGTAAAAGCGTTGCCCGAGAAGGTACGCAGCATCCGTCATATGGGCATCACCACCATTAACAGTGTGCTGGGAAATGACAGTCAGATAGAACTGAAGCGGACTTTCTTTCCATCGGATAACCTGCCGCTGGTGCTGGAGCAGTTTGTATTTATCAATCATGGTCAGCAGCCGGCCTGGATTGAAATGGAATCCATGCAGCTGGAACGGAGCCCGGCAGACAGTCGCAGTGCCAATGGCCCGCTTCATTTTGCGGTGCAAACAGCGGGCGCCGGAAGGCAACAGGTGGGCGCCGGTGATTCTGTCCGCTTTGTGGTGGGATACAGTGCCACCCGTGGTACAGAGGCTCGGCCACAGATCAATGTGGAGGCGGAATTGGCCGGCCGTAAAGACCGTGTGGCCGGTATTTTGTCACTGTTACGGCTTGAAACACCGGATACCTTGCTGAATACCGCCTTTGCTTTTGCCAAAATCAGGGCCACGGAGAGCATCTACCTTACCAAAGGAGGGTACCTGCACGGCCCCGGCGGATTGCGTTATTACGCTGCCATCTGGGCCAATGACCAGGCGGAATATGTAAACCCCTTCTTCGGTTTCCTGGGCGACAGTATCGCGCTTAATTCCGCTATGAATGCGTATCGCTGGTTTGCTAAATATATGAATGAGGATTACAAGCCTATTCCCAGCTCCATTGTGGCGGAAGGCGATGGTATCTGGCATGGCGCCAAAGACCGCGGCGACATGGCGATGATCGCTTATGGCGCCAGCCGCTACGCCCTTGCTGCCGGCAATGCCGATTCTGCCCGCGTATTATGGCCTTTGATAGAATGGAGCCTGGAATACTTGCGCCGGCAGGTCAATGAAAATGGCGTGGTGCATTCCGACAGTGATGAGCTGGAAGGACGTTTCCCTGCAGGGAAAGCAAATCTCAATACCAGCGCACTGTACTATGATGCGCTGCGTTCTGCGGTACTACTCGCCAAACAGTTAAACGTTCCGGCCCGCGACTATGCCCAAAGAGCGGATGCGCTCCGGAAAAACATAGACCGGTTTTTCGGCGCCACGGTAGAAGGTTTCGATACTTATCGTTACTATGAGGAAAATAAAGTGCTGCGTGCATGGATTGCCACACCGCTGACAACCGGTTTGTTCGACAGAAAAGAAGGTACCATTGCCGCCCTGTTTTCTCCGAAGCTGTGGACGGAAGACGGCCTGGCATCACAGTCTGGTGACCGGACCTTCTGGGACCGCTCCACGCTGTACGCGCTACGGGGCGTATTTGCCGCCGGAGAAACAGCGAAAGCGATGGACAAACTGGAATACTATTCCCGACGCCGCCTGTTGGGAGAACATGTGCCGTATCCGGTAGAAGCCTACCCGGAAGGTAACCAGCGGCATCTGTCTGCCGAAAGCGGACTGTATTGCCGCATTTTTACAGAAGGAATGTTTGGAATGAGGCCAACAGGATTTAACAGTTTCGATTGTACGCCGCGTCTGCCGGAAGGTTGGAGCCATATGGCCTTGCGGAATATTCACGCCTTCGGTAAAATCTTTGATCTCGAAGTAAAAAGAAAAGATAAGGGAAGATTGCTGGTGGTGGCTAACGGTGCAGCATATACGATAAAAGAAGGAACAACATTACCCATCATATTGAAATAAAAAACGGCCGGAAATTTCCGGCCGTTTTGCTGTTATTATTCTGCTACCACTTCCAGCACATTGCTGGTGAGTGGTTTTACTTTTCCGGGCGTAAGGCTAATGCCCACAGTCATGAGAAAGTCTCCATTGTATACCTGATTGCTAAAGGCTGATTTCGTTCCGGGAAACAGGTTGATTTCACTCACACGGTAGTTCTTTTTCGGGTCCAGTCCCTGTAGCTTCACCAGCGGGAAAACGTCTACCCGCCGGGTGTTCATGAGATAGTGGAATACCACCGCTTTTTGTTTGTCGGTGCTGGTATATTGAAACACGGCGCGAGGTTGCTCGTAAGGAGAAACAAGACGATAAAGGTCCCCATACCAAACAATATCACGTAAACGGTTATACGTAGCTACCGCATCGTGGCTGAACTGCAGTTCCTGTGGTGTAAAATCATCTACTTTAATGTCATATCCTAACTTGCCCATCATGGCCACATCTGTGCGGAATTTCAGGGACTGCTTGCCCATGTTCGTGATGTGAGCAGCCATGGTATTGGCAGGGAAGAAGTGAGAATAGCCGTATTGAATGTAGATTCTGTCGAGTGGATCTGTATTATCGCTGGGCCAGAATTCTGTGAAGTACTTCATGGCGCCATAGTCTGTGCGGCCGCCGCCACCGGAGCACAGCATAATGGGAAGGTGCGGGTATTTGGCGCGTACTCTTTCCAGGACTTTATAGAGGCCGCGGGTATAGTCAATAAAAAGGTGGGATTGTTTTCCTTTCAGATAAGGGGAGTAGGTATTGGTGAGCATCCGGTTGCAGTCCCATTTAATGTAGGCAATGCCCGGGTTTTCCGTCATTGTTTTATCCACAATATCAAAAACAAAATCCTGTACAGCGGGATTGATCAGATCGAGTACCAGTTGATTGCGGTAATAGTTTTCTGCGCGGTTGGGGAGGCGTAGTATCCAGTCGGGATGTTTGGTGTACAGTTCACTTTTAGGGTTCACCATTTCGGGTTCCAGCCAGATACCGAATTTCACTCCTTGTTTGGCCGCTTCTTTTACCAGGTAACCGAGACCGTGTGGCAGCTTGTCTTTGTTGGTGTCCCAGTCACCAAGACCGGCATTGTCTCCATCGCGGGGATATTTATTGGCAAACCATCCGTCGTCGAGCAGGAAGAGATCTACTCCGAGTTTGGCAGCACCGCCAAAAAGGCTGGTGAGTTTTGTTTCGTCGAAGTGCATGCCGGTGGCTTCCCAGTTATTGAGCAGCGTCAGCCGGGGAGTATGGCCGTCGAGGATGCCATAGTTTACCGCCCAATGCTGGAAGTTGCGGCTGGTTTGACCTTTACCATGATCGGACCAGGTGAAGAGGAACGCCGGGGTGGTAAACACTTCATTGGGCTGTAGCGTGTATTCGCTGGCGTAAGGGTTGATGCCGGCGCTTACGTGCAACGCATTTTTTTCGTCCACTTCAAAGCCAAAGCGGAAGTTGCCGGTCCAGGCCAGTGTGCCGGCCAGTACCTCACCGGAGTTCTCTTCGGGTGCTCCGTTGAGGGAGAGGAGAAACATGGGCGACTGGTACATATTGGCGCGTACCCCCAGTTTACTGTCCAGTATTTTACTGCCTTTGGAGAGCTTTTCCCCGACCATGGTGGCTTCCTTGGCCCAGTCGCCATGGAACTGCGTCAGCCAGTAGCGCGGGGCGTTAAAGTGCAGCATGGAAGAGGCGTAGGCGGTCATCTGCACCGGTTGTTTTTCGGTGTGTTTGATTTCCGTCCAGGCCTTGATAATATCTTCCTGAAAATATGTTTCAAAATGCAGGGTAACGTTTACCGGATATACGGGATCTTTGAGTGTAATCTCGGTGGTGGCTACGTTGTTGTCTTTTTTGTCCGACCGGGAGGAAACGTATTTCAGTTCCAGGGAAGGATTACCATCGTTGTGCACTATCCGTATGGCAGGATCCAGGAGGCTTTCCATGCCGGCGGTGACATAGGCTTCCTGCCCGCCTTTGGCTGCGGAGTCAGCGTCGGCCGACTGTAAGGCCCGTCCAAAATACTGCTGTACCAGTCTTCCCTGGTCGGTGACACGGTAAACCAGGCTGATATTCCGGGTGGAGAGCCTGATTTGCTGGCGCTGTGCCCATGTATACTGAGAGAGCAACAGCAGGCCTATGCAGAGTAATCTTTTCATGTTCTGTTTTTTAACGCGGACGAATAAGCGTACAAAATACAAATATTGACTAAAGATGCTGATGATAATTTACCGGAAAACAGTTGTTTTTGTGCATCGGGGCGTTTCGGTCAATCGGAATAATCCGTAGCTTGGGGGAACCGAATTTTAAAGTGAAGCCTATGACGCCGCAGATTATTATTGTACTGATACTGACAGCTGTTATCAACCTGATTGTTACCCTGTCGTTTGCCGTAAGGATTGTTGGGGTTAAAACCGGGAGGATAGCCATTACATTTTCTCTTTTTAATATACTGGTGCTGGTGTCCCGCACCGCCAACACCTTTCAGGCGCCGTTGCTGGCGAAGACGGTGGAGGACCAGTTAAAACATGAGGTGACGGGTAACGAAGGTGTTTTCAGGCTGATCATTTTGTCCTGTACCATAGGCTCTATTATCGGTGCTGTATTGATTCCGTCTTTTCAACGGCTGTTATCGAAGGCAGTAGAGCATTTTAGTGTGCATCGTTCTGTTCCGCGGTTATTGTACCTTGGCTTTTCCGGTTCAGGGAGGCAGTTTATCAGAGAAAATCTGAAGATGCCTTCCATGGAAAGTATTACCGGATTACATCCCACGAAAGGTTTTCCCAAGAGAATATTTCTGGCTAATCTGATAGCTTCTGCTATTATGACGATCAGCGTGCTGTGTTGTGTGTATGCAGCGTATCTTAATCCATCTTACAGGACCACTGCCAGTAATTTGTCTGGTGTCATTAACGGCGCAGCAACTTTGCTGATGGTGCTTTTTATAGACCCGCATTCTTCTGTGCTGACCGATGATGTGGTACTGGGAAAGGTGAGCGTCAGTTATTTCCGGCAGTATATCACCTATATGGTCATTGCCCGTGTGGCGGGCACTTTGCTGGCGCAACTGTTGCTCTTGCCCGGGGCTTCGCTGATTGCGTGGATAGCAGCATATGTATAAGTTTTTTTTCTTTGAACGTTAAGAACTAATTAACATTTCAATGAAAAAAAATACTTTCTTTTGAAACATGTTTTTTAACCCTCAACCTCTATTTGTTATTGTTGGTTATCCTAACTCAGGCAAGCGTAAGTTATTGCAGGAGATCTTTGCCCGTAAAAACTTTTTCCCGCTTAAAGATCCTTTTACGCCGGCGGTATTTCCGGAGAAGAAGTTTGTGGTGATCAACAAAACCAATCATGATTATGTGCCGGAAATTCTTTGTACACATGTCAGTCAGGTAATGCGCCGGCATGCGTTGTCTTCTGCGGCTTTTATGCTGATGCTGAGCCTCATTCTGGACGGAGGGAGGCATGATGCCAGGAGTGTGGTACAATACCTGGAAGCTTCCGGGTTTCTGGTACACTATCTGGTGCTGGCGGGGAGCTGGGAAGACAAGCGCATGGTCCCGGAAGAAGCGTTGGAACCCTTACGGGCAAAGATCAGGCATGGGCGTATCCATTATTTTGACCGGCTGGTAACCCGTTCTCCGCTGCGTTTTGCACAGCGTACGGAGGAGGTGGTGGCGGTGATCAGGGAAGTGCTGGCCGGGGGCCGCCGGTGAGTATTTTCCCCGGGCTAAGTTGTTGTTGCATGAGCGCCACCCGGAATGGGGAGTGTTCCAATGCAATGAGATCTTCCGTGCTGCCCAGTACCTGGTCTATGAGGCCGAAGGATTGTGCTTCCACAGCATTCATGAAGTGGTCGTTTTCAAAGGCAGCCTCTATCTCTTCTGTTTGTCTACCCGAGTGTTGGGCGATCAGGTAGAAGATCTGGCTTTGCAGGCGTTCCTGTTCGCGATAGGCGATGCGTACGTCTTCTGTGTAACCTTTGGCGCCGCCGCCTGTAGGATGCATATGTACAGTGGCGTGCGGAAGCGCGTACCGTTGCCCTTTAGCGCCAGCGGTGAGGATGACGGTGGCCATGCTGCCGGTGAAGCCCATTGACATGGTGGAAACAGGGGATTTCAACATTTTCATGGTGTCGTAAATGGCAAGGCCGGAGTACACCACGCCACCGGGGCTGTTGATGTACATGCTGATCGGTTGGTGCCCCATACTGTCGAGGTAAAGCAGCTGCGCCACGATCAGGTTGGCCACCTGATCATCGATGGAGGTGCCCAGGAAAATGATGCGCTCTTTCAGCAGCAGGCTGTATATGTCAAAGGCATTGCGGCCATCGCCGTCGATGACGGTAGGAATAAGAAAAGCCATATGTAGAAAAGTTTATTGGAAGATGGAAGTAATTTTTTGACGGTATGTTTCGTCTGTCATCAGCTGATGATACAGGTTATCCAGTTGCTGCCGCTTGTTCCGGCGGGCGAGCCAGCGTACCAGCTGTATTATCTTCTGTTGATAACTCACCTTTTGGGCCAGTTCAGGAGAGGTAAGCATGCCGGCCTCGAATACCCGCTGGTCTACAGTGTCCTGTTGCTGTTCAAGGTATTGTTCTATGTCGCGGATTTCACAAAGTTGCTTCCTCATGGTGTGATTGTTTTACCTGTTCCCTGATTTTTTCGAGACATTTGTATTTCTGCACGGTAGCCACGTGTTGCGTTTTGTATTGCAGATGATGGGCTATCTCACCCATAGACAGCTTGTCATAATAAAACGCCTGTAGCAGCTGCAGACATTTTTTGCCGGCATTTTTGAGGAAGCTGATCACCGGTTGGGCAACAGGTGGAGGGTCATAGAAGTCGGCAGGAATACCATAATAATCTTCCTGAGCAGGAAAGGACACATATTGACGGTCGTCTTTCAGCCTGCGCAGGCTGAGTATCCGGGCTATGCCGAGAATATAAGCCTGATCAGAGACTATGTCGACAGCGTTTTGTTGTTTTTTTTCCAGGTAGATGATCACCGCATCATGAAAGATATCTTTGGCGGTATTCAGATCGCCACCCATACGGTGTACCATCCGCGCCACTTTCGGAAGGGTGTCCCGGTATACAGACTCAAAAATGGGATCGTTATGCATGGTCATACAATCTTCGTTTACAGAGTAGTGTCGAAAATCGCGGAAATATCACCCGGAAAATTAAAAAAAAACGCGGATGATTCGGAACAGATCGAGTATGTTGCACTAAGTTGTTGTTAACGAATGAGCCATATATGAGAAGCCTTGTTATATTCCTTTTTTGCCTGACTGTACAGCACGCCTGGTCGCAGACCAGCCAGCAGACGCGTAAACCGGCACAGCGATCTGGTGTTTCCCCGGTCAACAGAAACAATGCCGCAGGGCGTACCGGAACCATAGCTAACGGTAACGGTACTACGGTAGCCCGTACCACTTCCGCACTAGCTTCAAATGATCAGTGGGCAGGCACCTGGAAAGTGGATTACAAGCCCTGGCCACATATTCCAGCCGTGACCATGCAGTTGCAGATTGGGCAGCCAAGGCAAAACATGCTGTATCCGGCATTGCTATCGCTTGACTATGGGGAGTTTCACGGTTCGTACTACTTGTTGCTGGTCCGGAAAAATGAGCAGCAACTAGGCATCGGAAGGGGAAAATATCCTGTTAAAGAGACCCCGTTCAAACTAGGCATCTGGATGATGTACCTCAATGGAACATTCAACTATTCGCAGAAAGGCAACGAGCCTCCTGTAATGGACATACAGCGGATGTGGATAAAGGACTTCGGCATTTTTATGAAGGGCCTCTATGACGATGATGAAATTTATGTCAGCACCAAGGTGACGTTGCGCGACATGCTGTACCGCAATCCCATACAGCTGAAGAAGACCGGTAACCAGCCATGGACAGGAGCGGAGGCGCAAAGAATTGTATACCCCGAAAGGGATTCTATCTATCTGGGACTATATGATCGTATAGACGTTAACGATAGTACGGGCCAACTCACTATTGTGGATGAGGACCAGCTGGATAAAGACACGGTAACGCTGGTCCACAACGGCCGGACATTGCTGCGGTCGCAGGAAATCAACGAACAGACGCAGTCACAGCGGCTACGACTGGATACCGGCATGAACCTGTTGGCTTTCTTTGCAGACAACTACGGTCGCCTGCCACCCAATACCGGTGATATGCGGGTGGCCATAGACGGCAAAAAATACAGCTTCGACTTCAGCGACCGACCGAATGCTTATGCCACTTTCCTGGTAGCACAGTTGTACCGGCGCCTGGTACCGCAGAAACCATCACAGACAACGGTCACGCAGCAGCCCATGGCGCCGCTGCCTGCCGGCGGAGATACCGCTGCACTCACCCGCACCATCATCAGCCGGAAAGACCAATGGGTGACAACGATCAGGGTAAAGCAACGGGAAATCACCCTGGAGCTATGGGATGCCCAGACAGAAGACGGCGACAGTATTTCCCTTCGCCTTAATGAGAAATGGATCGTGAGCGGTTTCCCCGTAAAAAAACAGATACAGGAACTGAAAATCACACTGCAACCGGGTGAAAACAGATTGCAGTTCATGGCGGACAATCTTGGACGAATTCCGCCCAATACAGCTGCACTGCGTATCCTGTTCGATAAGATCAGTCGCCGGGTAGATCTGAGCACGGACATGAAACGGAACAATATGATCCGGATCATATACGAGGAATAATAAGTTACCAGCCTTTTCGGTTGGAACCGCTTTCAATGCAGTAAACGGTGTTTCGCGGGAAAGACTCGTTGAACTTTTCGAGATAGACCTCATATCCGATAAAGCCGATGCTTTCCGCTTCTGCGTCTATGGTGGCCAATGCAGGGTTGCTGTCTATGCCGTTGTAGTAGGCTTCGCCCATGCCTACAATAAAGCAGCGGCAGTAGAGAAAACCATCGTCTGAACCATCGGTGTACTGTTGAACCTCCTGTCTGTCAATGTGATAGAGTTTTTCCTCCATGTGGTGGAGAAAAGCTGTCAGCGCGGCTTTGTCCAGCGTCTGCAATAGCTGGCGGAGGTTTTCGCCGATAACATCGGTCAGTTCGTAACTAAGAGATTCGAGCAGGGAGGGGTCGTTGGTCCTTAAAGCAAGCCGGCGGGCTGCATTGAGTTCGGGAGAAACGGACCAGGCAGTTTCTATCAACTGCCAGAAGTTGGCTTCATTCATAACGAAAGAGATAAATGAGTTAAAAAAGACGTTTCGGGATAACAATTCAAAAGTAGGAGGGGGCTGCGTACTGGATATGCGTAATAAATACCGGTAAATCCGCTACTGTAACAGGTTTGCAGTAGATGCGGGAAATAATCGCGGGGAGTTGTAAATTAGAGTACCTATCCATTATGAAATATCATTTTGCATGACAAAACGTTTTTCCGGCAAGAGTTTCTATCAGAACGTATATATATTCCTGTTAGTAACGGGAATTGTGCTGATGGTATTAGCCTATCTGATTTATCGTCACACTTTTATACCCTTGCTGATACCCATAGGTATTGTCTTCCTCACCGGCTTAATAGCCTTTATGGCCGTCCGTAAGCATTATAACCGGGTGTATGGCATCAGGGGATTCTTTTATGCTTTGTCGAACAGTTTATTGGCCTATGGCGGAATGGTATCGTTCCTGTTTTTGCTGATCAACTACTACGGGGCCAGCAGTGTAGACGAGGGGCTGGTGCTGCCGGTAAAACGCAAGCATCTGGCGATAGACAGTACGGGTCGTATTACGGCGCTGGAAAAACCATCTGTGATTATTCATCATCAGGGGGTAGACAAGGAGCTGGTATTTGATTTCGCCCGTTATCCGCAGGTGATACAGGCGGAGTATGTGGTGATAGATTATAGCAGAGGATTTTTCGGATATGATATACTGCATTCGTATGACGTGGTGCAGAAGCTGCCGGTGCAGGAGCAACGATAAGATAATACCGCGGGAAGGGAAAATGAGGAACATACGCAGTTAAGCGATATACCGTGTTGAAGAAGCGTTGAAGGAATCAGGAAAGTGAAGCAGGGGAATAAAAAAAGGCCATCTTCCGATGACCTTTTTTTCTGTGGTGTGGGGCGGGATCGAACCGCCGACACAAGGATTTTCAGTCCTTTGCTCTACCGACTGAGCTACCGCACCATGTCTTTTTTTGTGTGTCCCTCTCGTGAAGGGATTGCAAAAGTAAGACAAAATTTATAATTGCAAAATTTTTCTTCAGAAATTTTTAAAAAACTTTTTCCTGAATGATGCCACTCCATAGTTGAGCGCGCCAGAACAGTGACTGGGCGGCGTATTCAGCGGCTTCTTCCCATTTACGGGAATCGTTGCCACAGAGTTCCTGTACCATCTGCATGGCCAGTTGACTATGATGGTCCCCATCTACTTCGATATGCCTTTCGAGGTAGTAGATGAATGTGCCCAGCTTTCCGGGGAACTTACGGTCCAGGTCTTTTACCAACGCGTGGAACATATCGGGGATGAGGTCTTCGCGGCCAAAAGTGAAGACGGCAGCCATCACATGAGGTTTATTGGTCGCGATCACATCGAAAGTAAAGCCAAGGAAGCCCTTTACAGCCTCAGGAAGCGAAGATGTTTCCAAAATAGTACGTATAGGCGTGCCGGCAGTGATAGCCGCAATAAGGGCCTTTATTTTGCCGGTATCGGCACCTGCTTGCTCCATTGCTCTTTCATACAGCTCAAAATGGCTGCAGCGGTTGCCGTCCATGTCAATATCGCTTTCCTCACCGGTAACGATTTCGTTGATGAGGTAGCGTGTGGCGGCACTCCCTACTGGCACCCAGGGCACCTGTACGCAGGTAAGCTGCTGTTGCAGGCCTTTCAGCAACGACATAAAATCCCACACGGCATACACATGGTATTCCATGAAAAGACGGATATCGTCGAGGGTTTCGAGGGAAGCATATAAGGGATGGGAAATAACTTTTCCCCTGTTAGCGGAAATGGTTTCCTGTATTTTCTCGATGTTCATTCTATGACTGTTTGTTCACTGGTATCACATGACTGTTGTCTTCTCTAGTTGCCGTATTCAACCAGGAACTTAATGCGGACCAGTTTAAGTTGTTCCAGTGTATAATCGTTTTCAATCAGCTCTTCCCGGGCCAGGGCCAGACTGGATGTTTCGCAGCCCTTGAAGTACTCCATGATTTCATCCTGTGCGTAGTCGTCCAGTTCTTCGTTGATGCAGTAATCAAGGTTGAGTTTGGTGCCGCTGGCAACGATAGTTTCCATTTCATCCAGCAGCTGGGAGATTGTCAACTCCTTGTTTTTGGCGATGGTTTCCAGCGGGATTTTTTTATCGATGTTCTGAATGATGAACACCTTCATACCGCTTTTGTTGACAACGCTTTTCATCACAAAATCATCCGGCTTGGTGATGTTGTTTTCCTCCACGTATTTGGCGATAACGTCGATAAACTGTTTACCATAGCGGACAGCCTTGCCTTTGCTGACACCCTGTATTTTTTCCAGTTCCTGTACGGTAGTGGGGTATTGGGTGGCCATGTCTTCGAGGGATGTTTCCAGGAAGATCACGAAAGGAGGCAGATTTTTTTCTTTGGCCACTTTTTTACGCAACTCTTTCAGCATTTCAAACAGTGCAGGATCGGCAGACGCCGTGGCTTCTGCATTCGCTTCTTCTTCCTCTTCCACGCCGTCTTCATCAAACTGGTGGTTGAGGGCCACCATGATGGAGTAGGGCTTTTTGAGGAATTTCCTGCCTTTGTCGGTCACTTTCAGCAGGCCATATTCTTCGATGTCTTTCTCGATAAGGCCTTCCAGCATCATTTGGCGGATGAGGGAGTTCCAGAAGTGGGCATCAAATTCTTTGCCTTCGCCGAAGATGTCCAGCTGGTCGTGGCGATAAGTGGAGATCTGCGGACTGGTTTTGCCGGTGATAACGTTGACCACGTACTCACTGCCGAACCGTTCTTCCAGGGCCTTGATAGCTTTGAGGACGATCACCACCCTGTTTTTTACTTCTATCTTTTCTTTCGGATTGCGGCAGTTATCACACTGGCCACAGTCTTCAGTTTCATATTTTTCTCCGAAGTAATGCAGGATTACTTTCCGGCGGCATACAGCGCTTTCCGCGTAAGCCACGGTTTCATTGATCAGCTGGGCGCCCATTTCCCTTTCACTGAGCGGTTTATCACGCATCAGGTGTTCCAGTTTCTGCACATCCTTATGGGAATAGTAGCAGATACAGTTGCCTTCCAGTCCATCACGACCGGCGCGGCCGGTTTCCTGATAGTAGTTTTCAAGGCTTTTGGGAATGTTGTAGTGGATCACAAACCGTACATCTGGTTTGTCGATGCCCATACCGAAGGCGATAGTGGCCACAATCACCTCCACGTCTTCGTGCAGGAACATATCCTGACGTTGCGCACGGGTGGCCGGGTCCAGGCCGGCATGATAAGCTACGGCCTTGATATTGTTGGCAGACAGCATATCGGCCAGCTCCTCGGTGGTTTTCCGGTTGAGCGTGTAGATAATACCGCTTTTGCCTTTGTGTTGATGGATATATTTGACGATATCCTTGATAGTCAGGTCTTTCTTACGTTTTGGCCTGATCTCATAGTACAGGTTGGAACGGTTGAAAGAAGAGATAAAGATATTGGGGGTGTTTAATCCCAGGTTCTTAACGATATCGCTTTGTACTTTAGGGGTAGCGGTGGCAGTAAGCGCGATGATCGGCAGTTTGTCGTTAATCTGGTCGATCATCTCTTTCAGCCGGCGGTATTCCGGACGGAAGTCGTGTCCCCATTCGGAGATACAGTGTGCTTCATCTACCGCGATGAAGGATATTTCCAGTTCCCGGAAGAAATCCAGGTTCTCCTGTTTCGTCAGTGTTTCCGGCGCTACATACAGCAGTTTTGTTTTGCCGGTTTGCAGGTCGGTGCGGACTTTTTTGATCTGCGCCTTGGAAAGGGTGGAGTTCAGAAAATGCGCCACATTGTCTTTGCTACTATAACCCCGTACCAGGTCTACCTGGTTTTTCATCAGTGCTATGAGGGGAGATACAATCAGTGCACAACCCGGACTCATCAGTGCCGGTAATTGGTAGCACAAGGATTTGCCTCCGCCTGTTGGCATGATAACGAAGGTATCTTTTCCCGATAGGATGCTTTTTATTATGATTTCCTGATTTCCTTTAAAGGAATCGAACCCGAAATGTTCGCGTAATGCATCCATCAAACTTACCTTTACAACAGCCATTGCATTCAAAATTTAAAAAGAATGGTAAACTCAAACTCTAAAGAATCAACAAATGATGAAATAGTTCTATATGTTTTTTAGGGGACACGAAGTTACTTAAAAAAGCGCGTAGTATCAATATAAATTCCAGGATCGCACTGCTGCTGACTAAAAAATGATAAATTTGTAATTCGTCATGAAAAGGAATGGAACCATTAACATCGGAACAGTAGCCAAACGCACAATTGCTTTGGAAGCAGCGGCTATTAATGATTTGCAGCATTTTATAGATGCAGATTTTGAGAAAGTGGTGGAACGGGTCGCCCAGTGTACAGGGAGACTGGTGGTGACAGGCATCGGTAAAAGCGCCATTATTGCCCAAAAAATTGTGGCCACTTTAAACTCGACGGGCACCCCGGCGTTGTTTATGCACGCAGCAGACGCCATCCATGGTGACCTGGGCATGATAACACCGGAAGACATCGTGATGTGTATCTCTAAAAGTGGCACATCTGCGGAAGTGAAGGTACTGGTGCCGCTGGTGAAGAATTTTGGCAACACTTTAGTGGCCATGGTGGGGAATACCAGCTCATTCCTGGCGCAGGAAGCAGACTATGTGCTCAATACCACGGTGAGCCAGGAAGCATGTCCCAATAACCTGGCACCCACTACCAGTACGACTGCCCAGCTGGCCATGGGCGATGCCCTGGCTGTCTGCCTCATTGAATGGCACGGATTTACGGCAGCTGATTTTGCCAAGTTCCATCCCGGTGGCGCATTGGGCAAAAAACTATACCTGAAGGTGGCGGACCTCTGCAAATTGCATCAGGCCCCCAGCGTATTGTTAACCAGCACATTAAGGGAAGTAATTGTGGAAATATCCTCTAAAATGCTGGGTGTTACCGCCGTTCTGGATGAAAAAGGCGCCCTCCAGGGCATCATCACTGATGGTGACCTGCGACGCATGCTTGAAAAGAATGTGGCTACCGCCGGCGTCACCGCCAAAGATATTATGTCGGTCAACCCGAAAAATATCCAACAAAGTGAACTGGCTATCAACGCATTGGAAATGATGCGTCAACACGATATCACACAGCTGCTGGCGATGGATGGAGAGCGATATTGCGGTGTGATCCACTTACATGATTTAATCAGAGAAGGAATTATATAATGACACAACTGAACAGCCATTTTTATGTGGCCATCATGGCCGGAGGCATTGGCAGCCGTTTTTGGCCTCACAGCCGCACAGACAACCCTAAACAGTTCCTGGACATCCTGAACACGGGGAAAACATTGCTCCAATGGACATATGAGCGGTTCGCCAGCTTCATTCCAAAGGAAAATATCTTCGTGGTAACGCACCAGCAGTATACCGGTAAAGTTGCGGAACAACTGCCGGATGTGGCGGAAGCCAATATTGTCAGCGAACCTTCCCGCAAAAACACGGCCCCCTGTGTAGCCTATATTTCTCATAAAATACACAAACAGGACCCGCTGGCCAATATCATCTGCGCTCCGGCGGACCACCTCATCATGGACGGACCGGCATTTACCTCCGCCTGCCTGAATGCACTGCTGTTTGTACAGAAACATAGCGCGCTGTTGACGCTTGGCATCAAGCCTACCCGTCCTGATACCGGATACGGCTACATCCAGTATGAACCGCAACAGGTGGCTGACAACGTCTATAAAGTCAAAACATTTACCGAAAAGCCTAACCTGGAACTGGCGAAAACTTTCCTGCAAAGCGGCGACTTCCTCTGGAATGCCGGCATCTTTGTATGGAATGTAAAAACCATCCTCGCCGCTTTCCGGGAATACCTGCCTGAAATAGACGAGCTGTTTGAACAAAGCACGGCAGCACTGAACACCCCGGAAGAAAAAGATGCCATCGAAAAAGTATATCCACAGTGCACTAATATCTCCATCGATTACGGTATCATGGAGAAAGCAGACAATGTGTATGTAATCCCTTCCAACTTCGGCTGGAGCGACCTGGGCACCTGGGCTTCCGCTTACGAAAACCTGGAAAAAGATTACCTCGGCAACGCGGTACAGGGCAAGAACGTGGTGGTGATAGACGCTACCAAGTGCATGGTGAAAGTGCCTAATGAAAAGCTGGTACTGCTCCAGGGCCTCGATGAATTTATCGTGATAGACACGAACGATGTGCTCCTGATCTGCCGGAAAGATAATGAACAGCAGATCAAGGAATATGTAGCGGAAATCAAGCGTAATAAAGGCGAAAAATATTTGTAAGTAACATAATCATGAATTACGGGTCACGAATTACAATTACAGGGGTAAACTCCGTAATTTGTAACGCGTAATCCGTAATTTTTTATGTCCAAATTACCACACACAGGAACCACCATTTTTTCCGTTATGTCGGCCCTGGCAGCGGAACATAAAGCGATCAATCTCTCACAGGGCTTCCCCGACTACGATTGCAGCGATGAACTGAAGGAAATGGTCAACCAGGCCATGCAGCAGGGACATAACCAATATGCGCCCATGCCCGGCCTTCTGCAGCTCCGCACAGCTATCGCGGCCAAGATCAGGTCTCTCTATCAGCAAAACATCAATCCTGACACAGACATCACCATCACCCCCGGCGGCACCTATGCCATTTATACGGCCATCGCCACGTATATCCATCCGGGAGATGAAGTGATCATCTTTGAGCCGGCTTATGACAGCTATATCCCTAATGTGCTGGTCAACGGCGGCAAACCGGTATTGATATCCCTCTCTTTCCCTGAATACCGGATTGACTGGCAGGAGGTGCGTAGCAAAATAACGCCCCGCACCCGCATGATCATGGTCAACACGCCACACAACCCTACCGGCAGCATCCTGCAGGAAGAGGACATGGCCGAACTGGAAAAGCTGGTAGCAGAACATAATCTGCTGGTATTATCCGACGAAGTATATGAGCACCTGGTATTCGACGGCGCCCGCCATCTCAGTGTGCTGCGTTATCCTGCGATCTATAAAAACAGTTTTGTGGTGTTTTCTTTCGGGAAGGTGTTTCACAATACCGGCTGGAAGATGGGCTACTGTGTAGCGCCTGAGCATCTGATGAAAGAATATCGGAAAGTACATCAGTACCTCTGTTTTTCTGTGAATACACCGATGCAGTACGGACTGGCAGAGTTTCTGGAAACACCCGCACATTACCTGGAACTGCCGGCATTTTATCAGCAGAAAAGGGATTATTTTCTGGAATTGATGAATGGCTCGCGCTTTACGCCACTGGCCAGTAAGGGGAGTTATTTTCAGCTGATGCGTTACGATCAGATATCTTCAGAAGGGGATAAAGCATTCGCTACCCGGCTTACCAAAGAATTTGGAGTGGCGGCTATCCCGGTTTCAGCATTCTATCATGATGGCAAAGATGATCATGTCGTGCGTTTCTGTTTTGCTAAAAAAGAAACCACGCTGGAACAGGCGGCAGCGCGCCTGAGAAATATTTAGTCATTTGATTATTCAGAAATTTAGTCACTGGGTTTAGGAAGATGAATTCCAGAAATGCCCGCTAAATATCAAAATAAAAAAATACCAAAATGACAAGATATAATGGGGCTTCGATAACCGCCGGACAGGTACCCCTATAAAAACCGGCCAGGCTTGGCTATCTCGGCCCCATTAATATTACAAGCAAACATACGTCTCCTCCTGAGGAGACTTTTTATTAAACGGCCATGGCCGGTACCGTTTCTTTGTCGTTATTCAGGATCAGCGTATGCTCCATGAAGTTGACAACGCCGGTCTCCACGTCGTACATGGCGCCGATGATACCTACATCTCCTTTCAGGATCATGTCACGCAGAATATGACTTTGCTCCATGATAGCCTGTACAGAGCGTTCAATGTGGATGTTGGTCACAGCTTGTACAAACTCCGGGTTCTTGGAAGTCCGGTTGTCGGTGACCGTTTTTTCCGCAAATACTGACGGCGTGATTTTATTTAGCAGACCGGTAAGGTTACCCATTTCCACCGCGTCGCAGGCGCCGCAGATAGCACCGCATTTGGTGTGCCCCAGTACTACGATGAACTTGGAGCCGGCCGCTTTACAGGCGTATTCCAGGCTGCCCAGTACGTTGTCAGATATCACAGCGCCCGCCAGGCGGATGCTGAACACGTCGCCCAATCCCTGATCGAAGATCAGCTCTGCAGAAGTACGGGAGTCCATACAGCTCACAATAGCAGCCATCGGCCATTGACCGTCGCGGGTGTCGTTTACCATCTGCAACAGGTTACGGTTGATGCGGAGGTTATCCACAAAACGGAGGTTGCCGGATTTCAATAATTCCAAAGCTTGTCTTGGTGTAATGCCACTCTGTGATACTTTATTCAATGTTTTCATGATTGTTCTTTTTGATGGGTGAATGAAGGAGGAAGAGAGCATGGTTTCCGGTTTCTCTTGCCTCTTATTTACGCTATAAGCCGTTTAGTTCAACTGTAATTCTTTTAATAATTCCTTGTGATTGCCGGCTGCAATAGTGTGTACGTGCCCGTTAGCTTTCCGGGCATGTTCTTCTACCAGGCTCCCGGGGGTATTAGGGATTTTGTATACGTCCTTAAACCCGGTGAGGATGACAGTAATATTTTTCTGTGGCGCCTTGATATCTTTAAATTCCCGGATGGTTTGCAGCACGTCGAAGTCGATATAAGCCGTTTTCTGGGCGTCTATCACGACGGTCGTATCTGCAGGCAGATGGTCCAGGGTGAGCAGGATGCTGGCCTTGTTGAGGAAGGATACTTCCTGGGCCAGTTCCAGGCGGATACTGTCGCCGGTCTGGTATTTTTCCTTACGGAAGTAATAGGAGCTTTTCATATTACCCCGGAGGATTGCCAGCACGCTCACGGCCATACCGATACCAATACCGATCAGCAGGTCGGTGAATACGATGGCCACAACGGTAGCCACAAACGGTACCCACTGGTATTTACCGTTTTTAAACATTTCTTTGAAGACCTGCAGTTTACAGAGTTTATAGCCGGTCACCAGCAGCACCGCGGCCAACGTGGCCAGCGGGATCATATTGAGCACCATGGGAATAAGTCCGGCGCAGATCAGCAGGAGCGCGCCGTGTACCATGGTGGCCATTTTAGTACGGCCGCCGGCATTGATGTTGGCGCTGGACCGCACAATTACAGAAGTAATAGGCAGGCCGCCGATAAGACCGCTCACGATGTTACCGATACCCTGTGCCTTCAGTTCCCGGTTAGGGGAGGTGTGGCGTTTCAGCGGGTCCAGCTTGTCGGTCGCTTCCACGTTGAGCAATGTTTCCACAGAAGCAATGATAGCGATGGTAAGACCGGTGATCCACACTTCCTTGCTGGTGATGGCGCTGAAGCGCGGGAAGGTGAACTGTCCGAGGAAGTCGGAGAATGACTGTGGTACGGGCAGGCTTACCAGATGTTTGGTACCCAGGGCCAGCACTTCGTTGCCTGCAAAGGCACGGTTCAGCAGAATACCGGCTATTACGGCAACGAGTGGTGCTGGTACCAGGCTTACTTTTGGGATTTTGCTCCAATACAGAATGATAAGAATGGATATGGCGGTGATAATAGTTGCTCCTATGCTGATGTGATTGAGCGTAGATAACAGCGCACTGAAAGTATTTTCCCCGTCTGCCTGGAAGAAAGCAATGCTGCCTTCATTTTCAGCATCATAGCCGAAAGCATGGGGAAGTTGTTTCAGGATGATAATAATACCAATAGCTGCCAGCATACCGGTAATCACATTGGAAGGGAAATAGTTGGCCACTGTTCCCGCTTTGATAAGTCCGAGTATCAGCTGCAGCCCTCCTCCGATCACTACGGCCAGCAGGAAGATGTCGAACGCGCCCAGTTTGGTGATAGCCGAAAGCACAATGGCAGTAAGACCTGCTGCCGGACCACTCACGCTCAGCTGGGAGCCGCTGAAAAATCCGATTACCAATCCGCCTATGATACCGGCAATCATACCGGAGAAGAGCGGAGCGCCGGAGGCCAGAGCAATACCCAGGCACAACGGCACAGCGATGAGGAAAACAACAAGACCAGAAGAGAAGTCCCCCTTGATATTGGAGAATAACGATGTTTGCTTGTTCATAAAAAATGCATTTTTCCGTTAAAGGATTGCGATGCCGGACAGCAGCTATCGCTACCGTCGCGGAAGTAATTACAGATACAGATGACGCATCCTTTGGGGTGCCATCGCGGGTATCACGTTAGTGGATACACGACGTCCCTGGAATGCCTGAAATAAATGCTTACAATAAATAAATAGAAAACACATGCCGACTGTGACTACAGCAGCTGGATAAAATTACGCTCTGAAAATATTGGGAGGAGGAGCGTGGATTTCCTGGGCAGGATTGCTGGGGATATCCTCCATTAAAAGAGGATGCAAAACGCCAATGAGTAATATCGGATTAAACTGCAGTGCGTCAAATTGCTTACAGAATTTTAATTCCTTGGCAATCTTTAAATGATCATGTCCTGCATCAACAGGATGTTCTTCCACAATCTGATTATTAAACAGCAGCTTTCCTACCTCCTTGATGGGAAGTAACTGGGAGATCATAAGTCCCAAAAGGAATATGCCGATAATTTTCTTCATGTGTATTAACTGCTGATACAAAAGTAAATGAGCAAAAGCATATATGCTAAGTTACGGTAATTAAAAAAATGTTAAAGCAATTTAGTGATGACCGGTGGCGGGTTTTCGTCCTTTTAAATCTCGATTTCCGTTTATCCTTATTATTTTCCGTTTATCACATTGTTTTCCTGGCCCTCTTTTTATTTTTTTCGGAAGATGCCCAACAGGTGCTGGTTTGAAGGTATTTGCCAGTAATATCCAAAACAAGTTATTTTGCTTTCTATGGTATTGTGTATTGCATAGTAGTAAATAATTCCTATTTTTGTATCGTAAAGTTGAAGGAAGGTATACAGGCCTTCGGCTAATACAAATCAAAAACCACCATTTAAGTCATACAAATTAAAAGCTCACTTGCCATGAACATCGATAACACACAGTCACAGATGCGGAAGGGAGTGCTTGAGTTTTGCATTCTATCTGTCATCAAGCAAGGAGAAGCTTATCCGTCAGACATCATTGAAAAGATGAAAGAGGCAAAGCTGGACATCCTGGAGGGCACCTTATATCCCTTACTGACACGGCTGAAAAATGCAGAGTTGCTCACTTACAGATGGGTAGAAAGTAGCTCCGGACCCCCACGAAAATATTTTTCCATGACCGACAAAGGGGAGACCTTTTACCGCGAACTGGAAAGCACCTGGAACGAACTGGCCAATGCAGTCCATCAGTTAACACAACAAAACAGCGCACCGCTGTAGTGCATATACCTAAACCTAAAATCTAAAAGAACCAACAAAATGAAAAAGATTATCAATATAAACCTGTCGAGTCGGCTGATTCCCATCGAGGATAGCGCCTATGAGGCTTTGCGCCAGTATCTGGACAGCCTGAAGAGCTACTTCTCCAAAGAAGAAGGAGGCGACGAAATTGTGGCCGACATCGAAAGCCGCATTGCCGAGCTGTTCCAGGACAAACTGAAAAAAGGTGCTCATTGCATTACCGATGAAGACGTGGCTGCTGTAAAAGTTTCCATGGGTACACCGGAGCAGTTTGATGATGCCCCTGCCGGCAGCGGTGCGGCCTCACAGGACAGCGCTGAACAATTTATCCCCCGTCCCCGCAAGCGCCTTTACCGCGATCCGGAGAACAAGGTGCTGAGTGGTGTCTGCGGTGGCCTGGGCGCTTACTTCAACGTAGATCCGGTGATCTTCCGTATCATCTTCGTACTGCTGGCCATCGGCGGCTTCGGTACCGGTGTACTGGTATATTTCATCCTGTGGGTGGCCACGCCTTCTGCTGATACTGCAGCAGAAAAACTGGAAATGCGCGGTGAAAAGGTAGACCTGAACAATATCAAAGCTACCATCCAGGAAGAATTGAGCAATATGAAGGACCAGATGAAAAACGTAGGAAAAGATTTCCAAAATTTTTCGCAGGGCCGCGGAAAGCAGGTAGGTAATGATCTGGAACGCTTTTTTGTAAACCTTGCGCAAGGGTTGGGAAAAGTATTGGTTTTCGTAACCAAAGGATTCTTTTACTTCCTGGCAGTAGTCATACTGATCTGCCTGATCGTCACCGGTATAGCGATCGCGATTTCTTCTGCGGCCCTGTTCCCCCTGAAAAATCTGCTGCTCGCTGCCAATTCCGCGCAAAGCTACTTCTTCTGGCCGGCCGTCGTGCTGCTCCTGGGCATCCCTGTGGTAGCCTTGCTGATCTTCATCGTTCGTAAGCTGACAGGTGTTAAACAGGGTAACCGCTACGCCAGCTACTCCCTGGTGTTCCTCTGGCTGCTGGGTCTCGTATTCGCCGGAGTTGTTGGTACCTCACTGGCAAAAGACTTCAGAAGACGCAGTAACCTGCCCGCAGAAGTAGTGGCCATACAACAGCCCACTCAGCATAAACTGGTGCTCCGCATGGCTCCCGGTATCTTCAACGGCGACGATTTTAGCTGGTTCGACGACAACCTGATCGTGGCCGACGATACCACCATGATCAACCTCGTGAAGCTGAGAGTGGAAAAAAGCAATACGGATAGCTTCCGCGTAGAAGTGTACCGCTACTCACAGGGCCGTACCCTGCAACAGGCCAACAAGCTGGCGGGTGATATCCAGTTCAATATCAAACAGACAGACTCCGTGCTGTACGTGCCTCAGGGCTTCTCCCTGCCACCTCACTCCACTTTCCGTGGACAGCGTCTGCTGATGGTCGTGAAAGTACCGGTGGGTAAAAACCTGGAGGTCGCTGACGATATCTACCGCCACTTCTCTTTCGATAAATATGGCCGTCGCTATAATGACGAGAATGACTGGTACATCGGTATCCATTCTGATGATGACGATGACAACAGCGGCCATACCCGTCTGAAAATGACACCCGATGGTATTACCGAAGAAGGTGCCCCTGCAAAAATCGAACGGGATTCTGTAGAAAACACCTATCACTATAAAGGTAACGACACTACGCACAGATAGTTACATATTTTCCGCCATTTTAATGGGAGCGGGGCAGGCCTTTCTGGTCTGCCCCGCTTCTTTTTTCCCGATCCGATCATTACCCAGGAAGATTAATGTTTAACTTTGTGTATTCGGCATCTAACATTAAAAAAGAGGATAAGACAAGGAATGCAGGCACCAATAAACATCGCGCTGGTAGGAAATCCTAATAGTGGAAAAAGCTCCCTTTTTAACGCACTCACCGGGTTAAATCAGAAAGTCAGCAACTTTCCCGGAGTAACGGTAGACAAGAAAACCGGAACGGCCAACATCGTTTCGGGACTTACGGCCAACGTGATAGACCTTCCGGGCACTTACAGCCTGTATCCCAAAAGTGCGGATGAATATGTGACCTACGATGTATTGATCAATCCGGCGAATGAAGACACACCCGACCTGGTGATCATTGTTGCCGATGCCTCCAACCTGAAACGTAACCTCCTCTTCTGCTCCCAGATCATCGACCTCAAATTTCCGGTGATCATCGCCCTCACCATGATGGACATCGCCCGCAAAAAAGGCGTGGAAATAGATATCGATGGGCTGGAAAGGGAACTGGGTGTGCCGGTAGTGGCCATCAATCCCCGCAAAAACAAAGGGGTCACTGAGCTGAAAAAGATCATTGAACTGGCTGCCCGCGGCAATTATAGCGCTGCACCCCGCGACTTCATCGGCAACGCTGCCCTGGCCGAAGCAGTGATCGACGATGTGAAAAAAGTAGTACCTGCCTGTAGCGACTACGGCGCCCTGCACGTTGCCGTTAATACAGATGAACTGACTTTCCTGGATGCTGGTCAGAAAAAAGCGATTCGCGAATCGCTTCAGCACAATCAATTCAATAAAACCAAAGTACAGGCGGAAGAAATCATGCAGCGGTACAACCGCATCAAACATATCATGAAAGCTTCCGTAGTAGAAGCAGATCCACTGCAAAAGCAACTGCGCTCTGAAAAGATCGATGATCTGCTGCTACACCGCTTTTGGGGATACGTTATCCTGCTGGTGGTGATGTTCCTCCTGTTCCAGAGTATCTTCTGGTTGGCATCTTATCCCATGGACGCGATAGAAGCCGGTTTCGGAAAACTAAGCGGCTGGCTGACGGCTGTATTGCCCAACAATAAAATCACTGATGTATTTGTAAATGGTATTCTGGCTGGTATCAGTGGATTTGCGGTGTTTATCCCGCAGATCATGATCCTGTTCGGGCTGATCACGGTATTGGAAGATACCGGTTACATGGCGCGTATCAGCTTCCTCACCGACCGTCTCATGCGGCAGGTAGGGCTCAACGGGAAGTCTGTGATGCCACTGATCAGCGGTGTAGCTTGTGCGGTTCCCGCCATTATGGCCACCCGGACCATCGAAAACAAAAAAGAACGCCTCATTACCATACTGGTTACACCGCTCATGAGCTGCTCTGCGCGGCTGCCGATCTACACCATGATGATCGCCCTGGTGATCCCCGACAGAAGGGTGCTGGGCTTTCTTGGTTTGCAAGGCCTGGTGATGATGGGCCTTTACCTGCTTGGTTTCTTTATGGCGATCCTGATAGCCGCCGTAATGAAGCTGTTTGTGCGCATCAGGGAAAAGAGCTACTTCATTATGGAGCTGCCCGTATACCGTGCGCCACGCTGGAAGAACGTAGGTACCACCATGGTGGAAAAAGCAAAGATTTTTGTTACCGACGCCGGTAAAGTGATTGTGGTGATTTCTGTGATACTTTGGTTCCTGGCTTCTTATGGGCCTGCCAGCAGAATGGAGCCGTTGCACGCCAAATACGAGAAAATGATCGCTGCCGCGCCGGAAGGCTCTCCGGAAGCAGAAGCGCTGGACCGTGAATTCCGTTCTGAAAAACTGTCACATTCCTACGCCGGTATTCTCGGACATGCCATCGAACCGGCTATCCGCCCGCTGGGTTTTGACTGGAAAATAGGGATTGCGCTGATCACTTCTTTTGCCGCCCGTGAAGTATTTGTGGGCACCATGGCCACCCTTTACAGCGTTGGCGAAAACCCTGACGATAATAATGCTACCCTCCGCGAAAAAATGGCTTCTGCCAAATGGCCGGATGGCCGGCCGGTATATACACTGGCTGCCGGGCTTTCTCTCATGCTGTTTTATGCATTTGCCATGCAGTGTATGAGTACCATGGCCATCGTAAAAAGGGAAACGAAATCGTGGAAAATTCCTTTTATCCAGCTGGTCTATATGACATCACTGGCTTACGTGTGCAGCCTGGTTATCTTTAATATCTTCAAATAATATCTTGTACATTGCAGTAATGCTCACGAAATTGCATTACTATGAAAGTGCTTTGTTACAGCTTATGCCTGCTTTTTGCAGGTCCGTTGTTGGCGCAGTCTTCTGTTGACTCTGCCCAGCTGCTGAAAGACGTGCGTACCCTTTCCGCCGATAAGTTTGAAGGCCGAAAAACCGGGACCCGTGGCAGCCGCCTGGCCCAGTTTTATATTATCGACCGGTTTAAGCAGATCGGCATCACTCCCTATCATAACACCTACGAGTATCCGTTTTATTTTCAGGAAGGGAACAAGAAAGTCATGGGGACTAACCTCTTCGGCTATATTCCCGGAAAGAGCAGCGACGTAATTGTTATTTCCGCGCACTACGACCACCTCGGTATCGGCAAGCCCAATGCAGCAAAAGACAGTATTTACAATGGTGCAGATGACAACGCATCCGGCGTGGGCACTATCCTGGCGCTGGCGGCCTATTTTAAAAAGAACCCGCCTAAATACACGTTGTTATTTGTTGCTTTCGACGGAGAAGAAGAAGGATTGCAGGGTTCCCGGGCATTTGTACAGCAACCACCGGTGCCCCTGAACACAATCCGGCTCAATATTAACATGGACATGGTGTCGCATAATGATAAGAATGAACTGTATGTAGCCGGCTCCACACCTTATCCGCAACTGAAAAAGTTCATCGATTCCGCAGCAGCCAAAAGCAGCATCAAAGTGCTGGCGGGGCATGATGTTCCGGGTAGCGGCAGTGACAACTGGACCAACCAGAGCGATCAGGGAGCTTTTCATGCACAAAAGATACCCTTCCTGTATTTTGGGGTAGAAGATCATCCAGATTATCATCAGCTAACCGATGAATATGATCGCATCAATCATCGCTTTTATTATCAGGTGGTGAAGACGATTCTGGAGATGACCAGGCAGATAGATGATATAGGGATGTAGGAATTTCTTGATTTACGATTTTTTGATTTACGATTTTTGGATCTCCGGGATCAATAAACAAGTAGACCGAAGCGAATAATAACATCGCTTCGGTCTACTTGTTTATTTGTTTTATTAATTCACGAAACTAAAAAAGCGTAAATCAAAAAATCCCTAAATGATTTAGTTTCTGGGTGTTTGTACCATGCCCTGAAAGCGATTGTTCGGGTGCCGCACCCCGATTCTGCCTGTATTAAGCTCCGGGGCGGCTATTCTGCCCAGCTGTGATGCGGGAATGCCCATGTCAGTAAGGGCGGTGCGCAGCAGCGGATCGGAGAAGCTGCCCCAGTTGTTGGTATAGTCGTCTGTTACAGCAATCGTGGGAGCAATACCACTGAAGTAACCGCCTTCGCCGGCTGAATTGAATGTCTGAAAACAAACGGCGTACATATCATACTGACCGAAGGTAATATTGATGAAACCCACCGGTTTGCCATAGGTGGTGCTGCCAATCAAATGAGGGTTCATCGATGGTTTCAGCACATTGTACAGCAGTTCGCTGGCGGATACGGTACCATTGGTAACGAGGAAGCTGAGGTTGGTGAGCGCCAGCGAGCCTTGCTTTTGAAAACTGGTGCTTCTGTAGGTGGTAGCTTCCTGCCGGAAAATGTCTGTCCAGTACATGTTGGGATTATAGGGCACTGCTTTCATGTTCCGGAATATATAGCTGTAGTTGTTGGTATTCACGTTGTTGTTGAACGACTGGGTATACATCACGGTATTGTTGGCGCTGGCCGGTGCGAGGTTGTTGGCCAGGTACTCCGCGGTTTCGAGGAGGCCGCCGCCGTTGTAGCGCAGATCGGCTATCACCCGCGTAACGCCGGCTTGCGACCAGACGTTGAACAGCGAGTCGAAAGTAGGTTTCACGTCATTGAGGGTGACGAAGTTGTTGAACACAAAGTAACCCACTTTGGTGCCGTTAAAGTTGTAGGTATTGGCGTAGAGAATAGGATTGAGCTTATAGGCAGCCGGAGAAAGGGTATTGGTTTGGTTACTATTGTCCGGCTTCCGGAATACCCAGGTGGCGCTTTTGCTGGCGAAGGCGGCATTAAGCATGTTGTTGGTGGCCTGGCCTACCTGAAAACTGCTGATGCCGTTCACGCTGATGAGCTGCCATCCTCTCCTGATGCCGGCTTTATCCGCCGGTGAGCCGGGGTATACATAGATTACGTAGAGGGTATTATCTGTCTGATAGCCTACTTCAAAGCCCATATCCCCTAAAATGTCGCCCTGTAAGGCCCGGGAAGTGGTGCCATCATCGATGAAGCTGTACCTGTCGAGGGGCTGGCCATTCGTATTGTTCTTTTTCAGGGTGATCAATGAGCTGAACATATTTTGAACGGAGCCATAACTTTCAGGTTTAAAGGTCGCCGAATCGGGAATAACGTCTGTCCAGAGATAAATGTCTTTAAATACGGAGAAGATGCTATCGTTGATATTGGCTTGTGGCCGTTGCGGGCCGGCCTGGTCCTTTTTCTTACAGGCGGAAAGAAGGGCGATAAATAGGAGGCCGGCGGTCAGCCAGCGGCGTCGATTTGGTTGCATAACAGCAATTTTAGGATAACCCGAATGATTAAACGAACAAGAGTTGTATACTATTGTGGACCAAAGTTACCAAAGAGATCGTATCCTAGTTCTTCCGGCATGACTCCTTTGTTCTTTAGGCCCAGATTAATTTTATCCCGCCAACGTAACTGCGCGGCCATATTGGTGCCGTGATGGGTATCGCGGTCGAAGGCGTACTGCATGCGGTTCATTTCCTGAAAGGATTGGAGATACTGATATTGTATAACACTATCATAATCGTCCCGGTTCAATGCTGTTTGCCGAAGTTTTTGTTTAAACCGCTCCACTACCAGCCGGGTAATGTCGAAATGAAGCTGTTCATGCATCAGCGCGTAGTTGTCGCGCGCATCGTCCCTTACCCAGGAGGCGCTTTTGATAAAAAATACCTGCATGATGAGCTTGATTTTCAACGTATCGTGGGTAACCGAGCTGGCCCCTTCGTAGGAAAAGCTGGTATAGGATACGGCGGCGCTGGGTCCGGCCGGGGATGGCTTGCCCCTGAAATCGTTCCACCGCAGTTTGCGTGCAGAGGAATAAAAAAGCGTGTCTGAGTGTGGGTTGTCGGCATCTTCCCGGTCCTCAAATACCAGCTGGATGTTGATGATTTTATGCGGAGGAGCAGGCGGGATATGCGTTTTTGTCTGCCCGAAGGGCAAAAAAAACATACAAAATATATGTAATAAGGATGGCATACCTGTGGACAACAGCACTAAAATTAGGAAAATGCCTGACTGCCTGTTCCCGGGTATCAAAATTTGTAAATTCTATAACATTTGCCCCGGGTGTTTTAACAATCATTTTCTGCCTTAAACGGGCTTTTTTCCGTAATTTACTTCCAACCAAAACAATCGCACTATGTACGGCGGCGGATATATTTTCGACGAACCAAACGGAAAACAGCTGCGGGAAGAACAACTGCACGATGATCCTGAAAAGCTCGTGGCTTTTGAAGAAAGAATAGCCAGAGGGGAAAAAATTGAGCCGGGCGACTGGATGCCGGCAGAATATCGCAGACAACTCATCCGTTTGATTGAGCAGCATGCACACTCCGAAATAATCGGTGCATTGCCGGAAGGCACGTGGATTACCCGCGCACCTGGCTTCAAACGCAAACTGGCGCTGATTGCCAAAGTGCAGGATGAGATCGGTCATGGTCAACTGTTGTACAATGCAGCAGAAACGCTTGGAAAATCCAGGGAAGCCATGATCAACGACCTGCTCAGCGGTAAATCCAAATATTCCAATGTATTTAATTATCCCGCTAAAACATGGGCGGATGTGACGGTGATCGGTTTTCTGATCGATGCGGCCGCTATCGTTAACCAGGTGGCCAATGCAAAAGGGTCCTATGGCCCTTATTGCCGGGCACTGGAGCGGATTTGTTATGAAGAGAGCTTCCACCTGAAACAGGGGCACGATGCATTTATTGAGCTGGCTACCGGCACACCGGAACAGAAAGCGATGTTGCAGGATGCGCTGAACCGCTGGTGGCAACCGATCATGCATTTCTTCGGTCCTCCCGACAAAACCTCCCAGCACAGCGAAAAGCTGATGCAATGGAAAGTGAAAATGGCGAGCAATGATGAAATGCGCAATCAGTTTCTGGACAGTTATGTACCTAAGATATGGGAGTTGGGACTTACCCTGCCGGACCCGGCGCTTCGCAAGAACCCGGATACCGGTCGCTGGGAGTATACCGACCCTGACTGGAACGAGTTTTTCCGGGTGATCAATGGCGGCGGTCCCTGCAATGCAGAGCGCCTGCAGGTGAGGAAATGGGCGGAAGAAGAAGGCCGATGGGTACGCAAGGCGTTAATGAACCCGACTGAACGGCGCTCACTGCCGGTGGCATAAATCGTATATACCTGCACGTTATAGCCTGCGATGAGTGGTCGACAGGCAGATTTTCGTTTAATAAAAGCAATCAACAAATTCATGTCTAACGATTCTTTAGATCCGCGTGTCAACAGGCTGAAACTGGGTGATGCCAACGCGGTCATTAAAGTGGAGGAAGGGGAGAACTGGAATGTCTATGAAGTGTTCCATCAGGAGAAAAGAGGGGCCCATCATGAGCATGTGGGCTGTGTACATGCACCAGACCCGCAACTGGCATTGGTATTTGCCAAAGAACAATTTGCCCGCCGAAAAAAATGCGTGAACCTGTGGGTGGTCAGAAGTGCCGATATTCTGGCTTTTGATGTGGAAGATGAAGATATGTTCGCCAACAATCTGGAGAAGAACTACCGTGATGCCAGTGGTTTCAAAGTAATGGAGAAGATCAACAAATTCAAACAATCCAAATGATCAGCAACGCAGCATTAACAGACCTTATTATAAAGATGGCCGATGATGAACTGATTCAGGGCCACCGCAATTCCGAGTGGACAGGCCTCGGCCCTGTTATGGAAGAAGACATTGCTTTCTCTTCCATGGCACAGGACAAGATTGGCCATGCCTGGGCATTATATCGTATCCTGCACGAAAACCTGGGCGGCGAAGATCCCGACCGCTTTGCTTTCATGCGCCCGGAGAGCGCCTTTAAATGTTCCCATCTTGTGGAGATGCCTAACGGAGGGTATGACTTCAGCCTGATGCGGCATTTTCTGTTTGACCATGCAGAAACAGTACGGTATGAAAGTCTGCAGGAAAGCAGCTATGAGCCCTTTCAGCAACTCAGTAAAAAATTAAAGGGAGAATTGAAATACCATACACTGCATGCCAACGCATTCATCCTGCAACTCAGCAACGCCAGTGAAGAAGGCTACGCCCGGATGCAGACAGCGCTGAACGACACCATTGCGCTGGCGGCCGGGATCTTTGAACCCTCTGCGGCGCATGAGGAAACGCTGATAACAGAAAAAGTATATCCCGGAGAGAAAGCATTGTACAATCGCTGGCTGGACCGTATCTATCCCGTGCTGGTAAAAGCCTCCCTGAATCTCCCCGATATGAAGACCGTCGCTCCGGTATATGGTGGCAGGCAGGGTTTCCACACTACCCACCTTGCCCCGTTGCTGAAAGAGATGGGAGAAGTATTTAACCTGGACACGGAGGCCAGCTGGTAATATGACGTCAGCCACCATTACACGGGAAGACATATATCATGCACTGGAACAGGTGATGGACCCTGAAATACCGGTGCTCAGCGTGATAGACCTTGGTATGATCACCGGGGTAGAGATCACGGAAGGGGAGCCGGTGTTGATTCGTATGATACCCACTTTTGCAGCATGTCCGGCAGTTAGTTATATCAAAGACAATATCCGGACAGTAGTAGAAAAAGCGCTTGGGGTAGCCGTTACCGTAGAAATAGACAAACAGGTGCATTGGGAAAGCAACCGGATGACGGCGGCGGCTAAAGAGAAACTGAAAAATTTCGGCATTGCGCCGCCACCCGTAGTAGAAGGAGACGTGCGGCCCGAAATCATGCTGAATACCCCTTGTCCGCATTGTGGTAGTGAACATACCTATCTCCGTTCACCGTTTGGGTCCACGTTGTGCCGCGCTATTCATTACTGTAAATCCTGTGGTCAGGTATTTGAACAGTTTAAGCCGCTGGAATAAGCGTTGTTTCTATGTTTCCATAATGGCTATCGCAGGAAAAGCCTACTTTTACAATTACGAATTACAAATTACGAATGACGAATTCGGGGTTTACTATCGGAAAGGTTATTTAAATACCCTTGCTGTAAGAAAGCCCTGAATTCGTAATTCGTAATTTGTAATTCGTAATTGTAAAAAGATGAAACATGAGAATAGGTTTGTATTTCGGGTCTTTTAATCCTATACACACAGGGCATTTGATCATTGCCAATTATGTAGCATACAATACTGACCTGGATAAAGTATGGTTTGTGGTTTCCCCGCAGAACCCACTAAAGACCTCTTCTACATTGCTGAACGAGCATGACCGTTTTCATCTGGTGGAACTGGCCATCAAAGATGAGCCGCGGCTGCGCGCCAGCAATATTGAGTTCTCCCTGCCACGCCCTTCCTTTACGGTAGATACGCTGGCATATATGGGTGAGAAATTCCCTACACAGGAATTTGCGATTATCATGGGGAGCGACAGTTTTCAAAACCTGCCGCGCTGGAAGAATTATATGCACATTGTACAACACTATCCGATCTATGTATACCGCCGTCCGGGACACGATATCACCGATACCTACGGCGCCCGTGTGGAAATACTGGATGCCCCGATGCTGGACATTTCCGCTACCGATATCCGGCAGTGGATCAAACAGGGGAAGTCGGTACGGTATATGGTACCGGATAATGTGATCAACTATATTCAGGAGAATAACTATTTCCGTTAACCGGCAGGCGGGTGATTGCTTTGTGCCGGCGCCTCCTGCTGGTGCCGTTGCCGGCGGTCCCTTCTTTTTACCAGATATTCGTTGGAATAGATCTCCAATAAGAGGATAAACATGGAGATCAACAGTGGCCCGAATATCAGGCCAATAAAACCAAAGAGATTAACACCGATGATCACGCCGAAGATGGTGATCAGGGGATGAACATCCGCTATTTTTTTAGCCAGGAGAAGCCGGGAGACATTATCTGAAATACCCACCACCCCAAAACCATATACCAGCACTGCAATACCCTGCCAGGTGTTACCTACGGCCAACAGATATACGCCCATCGGCACATATACCGCCGCCGCTCCAATAACCGGCAGCATGGCGGTGAAGCAGGTGACCACAAACCAGAAAAACGGCTGTGGGACACCAAAAACCAGGTATCCGATCAGCGATACCACGCCTTGTATCACCGCAATCAACGGTATTCCCAGCGCATTGGCAAATACCAGGGTGTTAAACTCCCGGCCCAGCCTATCCACATTCTCATCCCGCAGGGGAATATACTCGTACAGGGTTTCTTCCATCTTCCGGCCGTTGACCAGCATGAAGTACAGCATAAAATACATAAGGGCGATAGCCGTGAGTGTATTGAAGGTAGCGCCGAGGAAGCCCGGGAGGAAGGCGGTGATCCCTTCCTGTAGTTTTTGCAGTTGCTGTGTGGAAAGCAGGTTCACCCCGATTTCCTGATGCAGTTTTTCATTCAGTTCCCTGGCTTTGTTGATCAGCTCTCCGGAATGGGCCGCAGCATAAGCTACGCGGGAAGAGAGCATGTTCACCAGCGCGCCGATAGGTAGCAGGATGACCAGAAAGGAGGCGGTCATCAGGATGGCGGCGGCCAGGTTTTTCTTCCATTTCCGGACTTCTATCAGTCGGAACATCCACCTGCGGCAGATAACATACAGCGTGACGGCCCCGAGGAAGCCGGGGAAAAATAGATATGTTTCCTTAAACAGCAGGATGGCCAGGAAAAGGATCAGTAACAGGAAGCCAATTTGTTTGAGTCGGTCGTTGTCCAGGTAGCTCATAGTACAATAATATCGGATAATTTAACGGTACAGGCAAAAAACGAACCAGCGCTTTCGGCCATGATAGCTAAACAAAAAACCGCAAAGCTTGTTCTTAATGCGGAATTTTAGTGGAAAGTTTTATACATTATCCATTTATGGAATGGTGTTTGTGAACCTTTAGGTACCAAAAATGAAAACTTTATTCTCTCATCTTAAAAACCTATTTTATGAGTACAAGTTCCAAAGCTGTTGTTTCTTTTATTGTTGGTGCGGCCGTAGGCGTAGCAGTAGGGTATTTCCTCAACTCTGACAAAAAAGATGAACTGGTAGGAAAACTGAAAGACCAGACAGACAGGCTGAAAGACAAATGGAGAAAAAGAAAGGACCAGTTCCAGGATGAATTGGAAAATGAGTTGGCATAACCCCTAAGCTGTTTAAAAAACATTGCATGGAAGAAAATTTCGGCAACTATTTTAATCAAACGGGCAAGGTGGCCAGAGAATATCTGGAAACCCGGCTGGACCTGCTAAAGCTCCAGGCAGCAGGAAAGCTGTCGAAGGCATTGGGATTGTTTTTTTCCCTGACGATGGCTTTCCTGTTGTTCTTTTTCGTGATCGTTTTTCTCGGAATGGTAGTAGGATTCTGGATCGGTGAAATGACCGGCAGTTTCACGATTGGTTTTTCGTGCGCAGCAGGCCTGTTTGTATTGTTATTTGTGGTGATCCTGGTGTTCCGCCGTCAGTTAATCCAGCGTCCTCTTACCAGGCTGCTGTTGACTGAATTGGTAGAAGAGATCGCGGAAAGGGATGAACAATCCGGTCATATTCATAACCAGCCCGGATATGATAAGGATGCATATGGACATGTGCCCAATGAAGAGGCAACAGAAAACACTTCAAAAGGATAACATGAAAAATGTTTACACATGCGTAAGGTAAAAGTAACCAATCAGGAAACCCTTGACCTGGAAATAGCCCGTTTGAAAATGCGCTCCCGGCAACTGGAAAATGATCTGGGAAAGCAGGTTGACTACTTCAGAGACAACTACAAAAAGATGGCGCTCAATGCCGTTATACCCGGCAGCGCCAGACATAGTGGTATGCTGAACGTAGCAGCCAATGTGGCCAAAATGGCCTGGGGCAGCGGGAAATTCAAAAACTTTGCAACCGGCGCCCTGATGACGGCACTGGAGTTTATCGGTGTGCAGCTGGGCATCAATATCTTCAACAAAGTGACGAACCGCCGCAAAAAGAAAAAAGCGGCTCAGGCCAACACGGACGAGGAATAGTTACCCCCATACTTTTGTTCCCTCACTGCAATTGGCGCATATATCGATGTTTTTCCGGGTTTCCAGGATCTGGCTACGGAAACGTATATACTCTTTATTGTGCCACAACGCTTTGAATGATTCTTTTTTGAGGTTGCCCAACCGGTGCTGTGCGTCTTTATCAAAGCAGCAGGGCACTACCAGGCCATCCCAGGTAACTACCGGAGAATGCCACAGGCGCCAGCAATGGTTGCCCAGTTTATTTTTGATGGCGTAGGTGCCGTCTTCATTGCGGTGGTAACGGGAATATTTATCAATAGTAGGAATGAGGCGGTTGCCTTCTTCGTAGTCATATACCTGTGCCGTCTTGAACCGTACCTGATCTACCCCGATTTCCTTCGCAAGCCTTTTGATGTCTTCAATCTGATGTTCGTTGGGCTTTACCACCAGAAACTGAAAGAAAACAAAGGGTTTGGTGGACTTCAGTTCTTTTTTCCACTTCACGATGTTTTTAGCGCCTTCTATCACTTTGTCCAGTTTACCGCCTACCCGGTACTGCGTATATACGTCCTGGGTAGTGCCGTCTATGGAGATGATAAGGCGGTCCAGCCCACTTTCCACTGTTTTTTTGGCATTAGCGTCTGTCAGATAATGCGCATTGGTGGAGGTAGCGGTATAGATCCCTTTGTCGGCCGCATATTTGACCATATCCAGGAATCCGGGGTTGAGGTAAGGTTCTCCCTGGAAATAGAAGATAAGGTATAACAGCTCTTTCGAGATTTCGTCGATGGTTTTCCGGAAAAAATCCTGTTCCAGCATACCGGTAGGACGGGTAAAAGCCCGCAGGCCGCTCGGACATTCCGGGCAGCGGAGGTTGCAGGAAGTGGTGGGCTCAAAAGACATGGAAATGGGATACCCCCATTGTACCGGCTTATTGGTCCACTTGCTTATAAAGTAGCTTCCCAGCACTTTTCCGGCGTTTAAGGCGCGACGGAAAGTGAATTTGGAAGCGAGGTTCAGGGTGTCATTCAGGTTAAAATCAGGCATATAAAATTCACTTGACCTATGTAAAAGTAGCGTCTTTAAACAAATTATAGCCTATACTTGCCGTAAAAAAACGTCTGCCGGCATTAAACAGCAGCATATTACCCGATCCCTGCAACTAACTGAAACAACGTGAAACGTAACTGGACGCGCATCATTTTATTGACTGTATTGACAATCCTGCTGGCGCATGTTGCCTGGAAATGGTGGTATTTCCGGCGGGAGCACATCTCTTTTGTGCGGTATGACGAGTTCGGTATCGATATACCGGTTAATTATAGGATCCATGGAATCGATGTCTCCAAATTTCAAAAAGATATTAACTGGCATGCTGTCAAACAGATGCAGGTCGATAAAATTCGTATATCCTTTGCCTTTATAAAGGCAACCGAGGGGATTACCCGGCAGGATGCTACCTTTAAACAAAACTGGGAACGGGCAGGCAAAGCCGGGCTGGTGAGGGGCGCATACCACTTTTTTTACAGTACACGGGACCCGCTGAAGCAGGCAATCAATTTCCGGAATGTGGTAGACCTGCAGCCGGGAGACCTGCCACCGGTGCTGGATATTGAAACCAGCAATAATCAGCCGGCCGCGGTGATCCGCAGCACGGCCAAAATATGGCTGGAAGAGATGGAGAAAGCTTATAAGGTGAAGCCGATCATCTATACCAATATCCATTTCTATGAAACGTATCTTGGCAGTGAGTTTGATGATTACCCTTTATGGATCGCACATTATTATCAGAAAGAACGGCCGGCTTCCAAAAGAACGTGGCTTTTCTGGCAACACAGTGACATCGGCAGGGTAAACGGCATCAGAACGACAGTGGACTTTAACGTATTCAGAGGCGACAGCGCGGACCTCGCGAAGCTGTGCCTACCAGAGCATTGAAACTAATCATATGGCAGAAGAAACAGAAAACCCGGAGAGAGAGCCGAGGAAGATAGACAAGCTGGACAGAGACCTTTTCTGGTTTCTGATCAAGATCATGCGTACCATCTTTGTCGGTTTCTTCTGGATGTTCTTCAATGTGTTCCTCGGCCTATATCTCGGATTTGCCGTGCCGGAGGAGTCAACCCCCGGCCGGATGATTTTCTTTTACTCCTGGTTTGTATTGTCCCTTGCGGGTTACCTATATATGGTGTGGCGTTTCTGGCGCAAAAAGATGGACAACCCTGATTAGTTGCCGCTTCTGGCACCCAGGTCCATGGTCCAGTAAGTGCCGGCCCGGCCTACTCCCATATCCTTGTAGCTGCCATTCATGATATTTTTACAGTGCCCCGGACTGGCGATCCATGCCTGGATAACAGCCTGCTCGGTTGAATAACCCTGGGCAATGTTCTCTCCATAGGTATTCCATTTGTATCCCACTGCATCGAGGCGGTTGCCCGGTGTGGAACCACTGGGAGAAGTGTGGCTGAAGAAGTTATTGGTCTTCATGTCTACGCTGAAGTTGTACGCCGCTTTTTCCAGTAAGTCATTCCACACAACAGGGCCCACAGGCGGCATCTGCACGCCTCCGCAGTTACAGCCTTTGCTGCGGACATCATTCACCAGACTAAGTAAAACGGCACGGTCAATAGTATTGCCAGCTACGCCGGTTCCAGGATTGGTGGTACCCGGATTGGTGCCGGGGTTGGTAGTGCCAGGGTTGGTTGTTCCCGGATTAGTACCGGTGCCTGGTTTGGTCGTGTCTGTACCCGGCTTGGTACCAGTGCCCGGTTTGGACGTGTCTCCTGCAGGTTTTCCTGGTGTGGTCGTCACCGTATCTTTTGGACTTGGATTTAGTAAGCCAGCGTCTTTAGAGCAAGCTGAAAATACTGCTACTGCTACACATACACCTAAAATCGCACGAATAAATTTCCCTGTCATAACCAGTTAAAAATTAAAAAATGAATAAATGAATAGATATAGGCTCTAAACAGGACAAGGATTAAAACTATAGGTGATTCCAGGGGATAGGATTAAAACTACTCAGCGGTAGTTTCAGAGGTTATGGGTTAGGATGAAGAAGCAGTATGAAACGTTTTCTTGCGGTCACGAAAATAGGGGATAGATCCGAAAAAAAATCGGCGTTTTTGCAAACTGAATGTTAATGACCGCAACCTTTTGCTACTCAGTGTTGTAGGGAACTTTGCACACTGGAGGCCGGCAGATGGGGATTGTTTGCCCCGTCTCCAGTTCGCTATTGGTGCTAAAACCGTGGTTTTTCGTCTGGAATAGTGTTTGTCGGACTTATATAGAAGTCAGGAAGTTGATCTCTACTTCATTTGTTTAAAACCGGTGTTATGAAGAAAAGGAATCTTGGTAAAGAGAAGTCGACAGGTTTTTCGCAAAATAAAAAAAGGCCAGCCGAAGTGCTGACCACTGATAAAGGGACCGTAACGCGAAATCCTCTTCACGGGGACTTATCAGCGTCTCCGGAAGAAGAAAACAAGGTGGTACGGGACGACGAAAAAAGCACTAAAAAATCCAATAAGGAAAATAAATAATTACCATATCCGGAGAAAACCCGAACGTTTTTTATTAAAAGAAGATAACAGCTTACTTTTTAGTTTCTTCTTTAATGTTGTGGTGTATAGCGGCCATCCTACTCTTAGGATGGTTTTTTTTATGTGTTAACTGCTATGGTCGGCAATGATTTTCCAGGCGCCCCTGATGCGGCGGAGGGTCAGGCTGAAATGTCCCTGCAGGTCGCCGATGCTGCGTTGCAGGTGCCATTTGCCAACCACGAAATACACATCCCGGGCCAGCGGTTTGAATTCCAGCAACTGGAAATCCAGCTTGCCCATGGCAGTCGTATCCGGATAGTTCTTTTTATAACGGTCCAGTGTAGCCTGCCAGCCATAGGTGACGCCGTTTTTACCAATAAACAGCAGGGAGTCGGAGTGCCAGTAAGTCTGCATAAAGGCATCGATATCGCCGCGGTTCCAGGCACTGGTTTGGGCGGCCATCAGGCCTTCAATCTGCCGGCGATCGTTCTGTTGCGCATCGGCATGTTGGGCTGGTAACCCGGAGAAGCTGGCTATTATGATCAGGAACAGTATAAAACGCATGGTGAATTTTTAGCAAAAGATAAACAGAATTTGCGATGTAACGCAACACTGATTATAGTAACTTTGCAGCACTATTTTGACATCTCTTTCAATTATATTCTAAAAATCAACAGCTTATGCCCGGATATGAACTATTTGGCGCCGAAGAACGGAAAGAAGTAAATGACGTACTGGAAACAGGGATCATGATGCGTTACGGATTTGACGGTCCGCGTAAAGGGATCTGGAAAGCAAAGGAACTGGAACAGGCCATTTGCGACAAACTGAACGTACAGTACACACAGCTCGCCTCCAGCGGTACTGCCGCATTGACCACCGCCATGGCTGCCCTGGGACTGGGTGCCGGCGATGAAATCATCATGCCCACCTTTACCTTTGTTGCCAGCTTTGAATCTGTATTCTCCGTTGGTGCCACGCCGGTGCTGGTAGATGTTGATGATACCCTGACACTGGACCCCAAAGCGGTGGAAGCTGCCATCACTCCCCGTACCAAAGCAGTGATGCCGGTACATATGTGTGGCGCTATGGCTGATCTGGACGCCCTGCAGGCCATCTGCAAAAAACACAACCTGTTGCTGCTGGAAGACGCCTGCCAGTCTTTCGGTGCTACCTATAAAGGCAAAGCGCTGGGTTCAATCGGCGATGCCGGCACTTTCTCCTTCGACTTCGTAAAAACCATTACCTGTGCGGAAGGCGGTGCTATCATCACCAATAACAAAGACGTTTATGTCAAATGTGACGGTTACACCGATCATGGCCATGATCACCTCGGTGTGGACCGTGGCGCAGACCTGCATCCGTTTATCGGGTACAACTACCGTATCTCCGAGCTGCATGCAGCCGTAGGTTTGGCCCAGGTCCGCAAACTGGACAACTTCCTGGCCATCCAGCGGAAGACTAAAAAGATCTTCAAAGATGCACTGGCTACCGTACCGGGCGTGACTTTCCGCCGTCTGCCGGATGAAGCCGGCGATAGCGCTACCTTCCTGTCGTTCTTCCTGCCGGAAGCAACACAGGCCAGAAATGCTGCCGCTGCCATGAAAGCTGCCGGTTTGCCTGCATTCTACTACTATGATAACAACTGGCACTATATCCGTCAGTGGGACCACTTCAAAAACGGTGACGTATTAACACCATTTGCTCCCGGCCTGAAACAGGCGATGGAAATTTATAAAACCAAAGCGTTCCCTGCATCTGATGCAATTATCAGCAGGAACATTTCTACCCCGATCAACCTGGCCTGGAGCGATGCCGAAGTTCAGGAGCGGGCTGAAAAGCTGGTGAAAGCTGTAAAAAGCGCATTATAATTTTCACGCAAAGGCGCTAAGCAGCAAAGATGCTAAGATCTTTGCTCCTTTGCTGCTTAGCGCCTTTGCGTGACAAAGAACAAACATGAAGAAAGTAGCTTTGATACCTGCCCGTTATGGCGCTACCCGTTTCCCGGGGAAGATGATGGCCCAGCTGGGAGGAAAGTCCGTAATCCTCCGCACGTACGAGTCGACCGTAAAAACGGGCGTGTTTGACGATGTGATGGTGGTGACCGACAGTGATGTGATATACAATGAGATTGTAAGTCACGGCGGTAAGGCTGTAATGAGCAAAAAAGAACATGAGTGTGGCACGGACCGTATAGCCGAAGCCGTGGTGGACATGGATGTTGACATTGTCGTGAATGTACAGGGAGATGAACCTTTTACCCAGAAGGAACCACTGGAGAAGTTGCTCCGGGTTTTTGAAGGAGAAGAGGGCCGTAAGGTACAGGTGGCCTCTTTAATGCAGGAGCTGCATGATGAAGCGTCCATCGCCGATCCCAACTACGTGAAAGTAGCGGTCGACAAGCAATTTAATGCGCTGTTCTTTTCCCGTTCCGTGATCCCGTATCCCCGCAACAAGGACATCAAAAGCATTTATTACGAGCATATCGGTATCTATGCGTTCCGCAAACAGACCCTGCTGGATTTTACGCAGCTGGCGCCTACACCGCTGGAACTGGCAGAGAAGATCGAGTGCCTGCGTTACCTTGAGAACGGTATTCCGATGAAGATGGTCGTTACCTCCTATATGGGGGTGGAGATCGATACGCCGGAAGACCTGGAAAAGGCCGCAAAATATTTATAATAGCTAACTAAAACGGATATATGAAATTCAGGAATTTCAAAATGGTGGACTACGTAGTTTACGGCAGCGGATGTTTTGATCAGCTGGGCGAAATACTGGCTCCCCGTCGTAAAGGCGATGCTCCCATGATTTTTTTCGTGGATGAGTATTTCCAGGACAAACAGGCATTTCTGTCCCGCATTCCGCTGCAGGGCAGGGATAAGGTGGTGGTGATCGATGTGACGTACGAACCGAAGACCGTTACAGTAGATAAAATCCGTGATGAGCTCAAAGCCGAATTCGGTGAAGTGTCCGGTATTATTGGTATCGGTGGCGGTTCCGTGATGGATATGGCCAAAGCCGTAGCGCTGATGATGACCAACCCCGGTTCTTCCGCAGATTATCAGGGCTGGGACCTGGTAAAGAACCCGGCCGTGTATAAAGTAGGCATCCCTACTATTTCCGGTACCGGTGCAGAGGTGAGCCGCACCTGCGTGCTCACGGGCCCTACCCGCAAGCTGGGTATGAACTCAGACTATACGCCGTTTGACCAGATCGTGCTGGACCCTGCGCTGACAAAGACCGTAGAAGTCAACCAGCGTTTTTATACCGCTATGGACTGCTTTATCCACTGTGTGGAATCGCTGACCGGCACTTACCTCAATGCTTTCAGCAAATCTTATGGTGAGAAAGCACAGGAGCTGTGCGAAGAGATATTCCTGCAGAAAGATATCTGGGATGATGATTCCGACGAGAAACTGATGATGGCTTCCTATGCCGGTGGTATGAGCATTGCTTATTCCCAGGTAGGGGTGGCGCATGCCGTAAGTTATGGACTGGCTTACCTGCTGGGCACCAAACATGGTATCGGTAACTGTATCGTGTTTGATAAACTGGAGGAGTTTTATCCGGATGGCGTGAAGAAGTTCAAGGAAATGGTGAAAAAGCACAACATTGATATTCCGCAGGGCATCACCAAGGGGCTGACCGATGAACAGTTTGATACGATGATCAATGTATCGCTGGGTATGGCGCCGCTGTGGGAAAATGCGCTGGGTAAAGACTGGAAAGAGATCATGACCCGCGAGCGGCTGCGTAAGCTGTACGAAAGATTATAATCTTCCGGGAAACCATAAAAGGAAATACGAATTGCAGCGTAGTTTGCAATTCGTATTTTTTTTTACGCAAATCCAATGCGTAGTCACAAACGATATTGCCTTTAATGAACTAATCATGTTGATATTATTGATTGTCACGGGAATTGCGGCCCTTGTGCTGGGGTATTTGTACTTCATGGCAATGGGCCGGCAGCGGACATTTCAGACGGAAATGTCGGCACATCAGGAACGTTATGTCCAGCTGGAAGCAAAGCAGGGTTATCTGCAGCAGCTGTTGGACGACAAGCAGCAGCTGGCCCGCGAAAAGCAGGAGCAACTGGAACGGCTCAACGAAGAGTTTGCTTCGCTGATGGCCGAACAGGGCCGGTTGATGGAGCAGAATAAATACCTGCAGCAACAATTGCAGAGCGAAAAAGAGCGCCTGCATGAGATGCATCAGGACTTTAAAACACAGTTTGAGAATACAGCGCAGCAGGTGCTGCAACGGATCTCCGGTAATTTCATGCAGCAGAACCAGGTGAAAATGGATGACCTGTTGAAACCGCTGGCTGAAAAAATCGATAGTTTCCGGAGCAGCGTGCAACAGTCGCTGGTGGCGGAAACATCGCAGCGGGCTGAGTTGAAGTCTGAGTTGCAGCGTTTGTTGCAGTTGAACCAGACGCTTTCCAAAGAAGCCAACAACCTGACCAAAGCGCTGAAGGCGGACACCAAGAAGCAGGGCAACTGGGGCGAGATGATCCTGGAAAAGGTACTGGAGGCATCCGGGCTGGAGAAAGGAATTCATTATGTTACGCAGGATGCGCAACGTGACGAGACCGGACAGCTGCGGTTACCGGATATGGTACTGCAACTGCCGGAAAGCAGACAGCTGGTGATTGACTCCAAAGTATCGCTTAAAGCGTATGAGCAGTATTGCAGCGCCACAGAAGAGCCGGAGCGGCAACAGGCACTGAAACTGCATGTGCAGTCTGTGAAGAATCATGTGAATGAACTGAGCAGGAAAGCCTATCACACACTGTATAAGAATACCACCGATTTTGTGATGTTGTTTATACCGATTGAACCGGCATATGCCCTGGCGGTGATGCAGCAGGAGGAAGATCTCTACGATTATGCCTTCCGCCGCAAGGTCATTCTGGTCAGCGTACCCTCCTTACTGGCCACGCTGCGTATCATTGATGCGATGTGGCGATTGGAGAATCAAAACAAGAACGCAGAAGAAATTGTGCGGCAGGGCAGTGCGTTGTATGATAAGTTCGTAGGCTTTGCAGAAGACCTGGGGCAGATCGGGGAGCACCTGAAACGTAGCCAGGGTGTCTATGACAGCGCCATGAACAAACTTAACAGCGGTCATGGTAACCTCGTGGGCAGGGCGGAGCGTATGCGGAAGCTGGGACTGGAGAACAAGAAAAATCTACCCCGTCAGTTGACAGTAGAGGCGGAGATGGCGCCTGAGGAGGAAACAGAAGCCCCGGTATCCGGAACGGAGCAGATACCGGCGCCGGGTATCACCGTGCAACACCCGGCTCCTCCTGATGAAACGATAGGGAATGGGCAGGCCCAATAACGTATCAACTTATGGTCAGGCGTCATCGTGACGGTGATATCCGGACTTATTGACAGGTTTTCATTGTCTGGCTACCATCACCGGTTTTTTGTAGAAAAAAGTAAGGTAGATAGTCGCCAGTAAGGTGATACCGGCAAACAGGTAAAACGTCACCGGGAAGTTGGATGACTGGTTGTTGTAGACAAAGGCGGAGAAATAGGCGCCTAGTCCAATACCGGCTTCCATGGCGATATACATGCTGGCCAATGCGCGGCCACGGTGCTCAGGATGCCCCAGGTCGATGGTCCAGGCTGTAATAGCTGGTGCATTCAGGCCTACGGAGATGCCATATACCACGGCGGAAGCCATCAGCAAGGCAGAAGAGCCGGCAAGGCCCATCATCAGCATGGAGGCCGCCATCAGCACGGCGGAAACTTTCAGCACAGGTACCCGCCCGTAACGGTCAGACACCTTGCCGGCCAGCAAACGGATACCGATAGAGCTGGCGGTAAAGTAAGTAAAGAACATACCCTTGTTGGCCACCCCCAGGAAAGCACCGAAATCAGGAATGATCGTAAGCATTGCACCGTAACTGAAGTAGGTCAGGAAACAAATGATGACGGGTGACCATACCAGCGGCTCAAATATTTCATCTCCTTTGATTTTAAGCAGGGCAAACCGGAAAGGTTGTTTGTTGGCCAGCGTCTCTTTCATACCAATCAGGATTACGACAGACAACAGCGCAAATACGGCCGACACCTGAAACATCACGTTGATATTCCATCTTACCGCCATATAGCCGCCAATAGCCGGTCCGAGCGCCATCCCAATAGTGCTGGCCAGTCCAACCATGCCCATGGCCTCACCCCGCCGGTTGTACGGAATAATATCGGAAACATAGGCGGAAGTACCGGTAGGCTTGAATCCTGTGGAGAAGCCATGGAAAAAGCGAAGTAGCAGAAACGCCCCAACGGAGCTAACCAGTGGGTACAACAGGCTACATACCACACATACCAGCGACCCGAAAATCATCACGGGCACACGTCCAATGGTGTCTGTCAGTTTGCCACTAAATGGCCTGGACAATCCGGCCATCAGTGTAAATAATCCGATGATATATCCCTTGTAGTCAGCCCCGCCCATATTACTCAGATAGGCCGGTAGCTCAGGGATCATCATATTGAAGCTGGCAGAAAATAAAGCATTACTCAGGCATAAGAGAATGAAATGCAGACTGTAGATTTTTCCGGAAGACTGGTCCATGTCGCAAAATTAGCAACTATGGTACAATTTTGGGAAATATGTTGGCCAGGTAATGAAAACCTAAACAAAAGCGGCTATGGCCCTGTTTATTATACCGATTGTTAATTTATGATAAACATTAGGATAGCCCTCCCGAAGAATTCGTAAATTTATTTAAAACCAAAAAATTCAATCATATGAAAATCGAAATTGGCATCTCTGCGGAACACGCGAAGAAAATAGCATTAGAGTTGAACAAAGTACTGGCTGATGAATTACTGGTGTACGCGAAAACGCGTAACAGCCATTGGAACATTGAAGGTCCCAATTTCATGGAAATGCACAAGTTCTACGAAGGACAATACGAAGAGCTGGAAGAAATTGCCGATGAAGTAGCAGAGTATATCCGTAAAATAGGACACTATGCAGAAGGCCGTTACGCCGACGTACTGAAACTGACCAACCTGCTGGAATCTGAATATTCCAACGACCAGAAAAAACAGCTGCAGGAGCTGCTGAATGATCATGAAACCATTATCCGCAACCTGCGCAGACTGATCGATGAATTCGATGAAAAATACAAAGACAAAGGCGCGGCTGATTTTGCAACGCAACTGCTGCAGAAACACCTGTCACTGGCATGGATGATCCGTTCTTACCTCAAATAATAAACGATTGAGTTATTGGATTATTTAGAAATTTAATCATTTAGGAACTCTTAAAATGATTAAATTTCTAAATAACCGAATAACCAATGTAATGTGTTCCACATGGATAATTCAAACGATCTCCGTCTCGCTGTATTGATAGATGCCGACAATATACCCTACCACAATATTAAAGGGATGCTGGAAGAAGTAGCCAAATACGGCAACCCTACTTTCAAAAGAATTTATGGAGACTGGACCAAACCTACCGTCGTAGGATGGAAAGGCGTATTACTGGAAAATGCCATCACCCCGATACAGCAATACAGCTATACTTCCGGAAAAAATGCTACCGACTCGGCCATGATCATCGATGCGATGGACATCCTGTATACCGGCAGAGTAGACGGTTTTTGCCTCGTGTCCAGCGATAGCGACTTCACCAGATTGGCCACCAGGCTACGGGAGGCCGGCATGCGGGTAATTGGCATGGGAGAGAAGAAGACACCCAGTGCCTTCCGCGCAGCCTGTGATAAATTTATCTACCTCGAGATATTACAAATCAGGGAAAAGAAAACAGAGACCGGCAACAAACCCAAATCAGCCAAAGAAAAACCTAAAGGCATTAGTAAAGCAGATAAAGAACTGATAGACCTCCTCTCTACCAGTATCAATGACATCGCTGATGAAGACGGATGGGCCTATCTCGGGGAACTGGGTAACCTGTTGCTGAAGAAGCAGCCCGACTTTGACGCCCGTAACTATGGGTTCAACAAACTGGTACAACTGATCAAAAACTTCCCCAACTTTGAAATCGACATCCGGGAAAGTGGTAAGAAGACCGGTAAACTCGTATATGTGAGAACAGTATAACGTTATGGCATATAGGAAAATAAAGATCATCAAAGGAGATATTACCAAATCGGATACCGACGCCATCGTGAATGCTGCCAATTCCTCCCTGATGGGTGGTGGTGGCGTAGATGGCGCTATCCACAGAGCCGGAGGACCGGCCATCCTGGAAGACTGCCGCGCGATAGTGGCGCGACAGGGAGGCTGTAAAACAGGAGAGGCCGTGATTACCACCGGCGGCCGCTTACCGGCCAAACATGTAATACATACCGTAGGGCCGGTATGGAACGGCGGCCACCATAACGAAGCCGCATTACTGGCCAACTGTTACCTGCACTCGCTGCAGCTGGCATCCCGCCACCAACTTACTTCTGTGGCTTTCCCCAATATCAGCACTGGTATTTATCATTTCCCCAAAGATCTGGCCGCCAGCATAGCGATGGAAACCATCGTTAACTTCCTGGAGCAGGACGATGTGGTACAGGAAGTGGTGCTGGTCTGCTTTGATGAGGAAAATTATGGGCTGGCACAACATTACTTCAATCAGTATATAAGACCCGAAGAATAAATAGGGATGGTTTGGGGGTACAGATAAAGCCAGTTTGTCTATATTTGAAACCACAACGATTAATGAATCGAAAACCAAACCACCATTAAGAAATGAAACCAACCAAAGTAAGCAGACTGCTGCCGCTGGTAGCCTGTCTGGCATGGAATGCCCGTGCAGTTGCCGGTCCGGCGCCCGTTCCCACACTCGCTGTTATTCAGGGACAAGCTCCTGAAAAAGTCAAAAAAATAACCTTGTTCGCCGTAGAAGAAGGCCGTAAAGCCGAAATCGCCAATGCCATGGTGGACGAACAACATGCTTTTGCATTCGCCATTCCATCGCCCAAAGAAGGGTTCTATTACCTTTCTGTTGGTGACCGTAGCGCAGACACCCGTATTTACATCAAGCCGGGCGATCAACTGAAGCTGAAGATGGAAAGAGGGGCCTATAGCGTACAGGCGGGATCGGTAGAAAACAAACAGCTCTGGCAATGGCAAGAGCAGCTGGGCACTATCTCCCGGCATATCATCCTGGCAGACACGGCCACCTACATGACTTTCTTTCCCAAGCTGGAAGTATTAGTTCCTAAAGTAACCGGATTGAAAAAGGCCGTGAATACTCCCAACAAAAAGTTCAATGAACTGCTGAAATACACCATGGATGTGGATGTAGAACATGCCGCTATGGCGTTTCTGCTGATGCCTCATCCCAAACATCCCGAAAAGAGCCAGTATCCGGCTTTCTACAAACAGATCATACAGGACAAAAAATACTGCGACAGTAAATTGTTGGCCAATGGTGATGCGGGTAGTATCGTCCGTTTATACGAGACCTTTACTTACATCATGAGTACCGAAAAGAGGCAGGGGCCTGCTTCCCTGGAGGAAAACGCCCGTCTGTTCTGCAATGACACCATCAAAGGACTGTTTATCACCGAGAGCCTGCCCGGGTTCCGGACGTTCGATAAACTCACCGATGCGGTAACACCGGTTAAACAGTACCTCATCACAGAAAACCAGCAACAGCGTTACCTGGCGGCCGAGAAAGCATTGCGTAAATTTGCCGCAGGAGAGCAGGGCTTCAATTTTGCCGGAGAGGATACCAACGGTAAAAAGGTGACCTTCAATGAGTTAAAAGGAAAAGTAGTGGTGGTGGACGTGTGGGCTACCTGGTGTGGCCCTTGTAAAGCGGAGCTGCCTCACCTGCAAAAACTGGAAGAAGAGCTGCGTGGCCGCAACGTCACATTCGTGGGGTATTCCGTGGACGAAACCAAGGATAAAGAAAAGTGGTCGGCTTTTGTAAAGGAAAAAGATATGAAGGGAGTACAACTCTTTGGCGCCGGCTGGAGTGAGATCACCAAATTTTATGATATCAAGGGGATTCCCCGTTTTATGGTGTTTGATCAGCAAGGCAAAATCGTGACCATCGATGCGCCGCGCCCTTCCACACCGGAGCTGAAAGCGTTGATAGAAAAGACACTTGGCAAAGGCTGATAGCCGTTAAAACAGTGAAAAAAGAAAAAGGCTTCCGGAAGGAAGCCTTTTCTACTATAATGCGATGTGAAAAAAATTAGAGTTTTGCGTATTTCGCCCAGGCATAAATGAACATCAGGGCAAAAAGAACGATGGCACAAGGAGCCAGAAAATGACCAATGCTATCACCCACCTTGTAAAAGTTGGTGGTCTGTACTACTGTTAAGAGATTCGTCAACATTGTATAATGATTTATTTATTTCCAGGGTGCAAATTAGAACATTCATGGCAAATTCCCAATCCTGTCTGTTGTTACCAGGAGGTTAATTGTTGGATACACTGATCCAGCCGGGCTTTGGCGAGGAAATTTTTTTCCAGCGGAATGGCAAAAGGCACCGGAGTGTCCAGGCTGGCGCAGCGTATAACGGGCGCATCCAGCAGGTGAAAACAGTGTTCGGCTATCCAGGCGCTTATTTCCCCTCCCAGTCCGCCCGTGAGGGTATCTTCATGCAGTACCAGCACTTTACCGGTGAGGGCTACGGTATCCCGGATGGCGTCATAGTCCAACGGCAGCAGGGTGCGGAGGTCCAGGATGGCGATGGAGAGCTCCGGATGGGCGGCAGCATATTCCATGGCCCAGTGTACACCGCTGCCATAGGTGATAATGCTGATATCTTCGCCGGCCTGAATGAGCCGTGCTTTTCCTATTTCCACGGTGTAGTAGCCGTCGGGCACCAGTCCGCTGATACTGCGGTAAAGCGCTTTATGCTCAAAGTACATCACCGGGTTAGGGTCGGCGATAGCGGCGGTAAGCAGGCCTTTGGCATCTTCAGGGGAAGAAGGGTAGACCACCTTCAGGCCGGGTACATGGGTAAACCAGGCCTCATTACTTTGCGAGTGAAACGGTCCTGCCCCTACGCCGCCGCCGGTAGGCATCCTGATCACCACGTCGGCTGTTTGTCCCCAGCGGTAGTGTATTTTAGCGAGGTTGTTCACGATCTGGTTAAAGCCGCAGCTGACAAAATCAGCAAACTGCATTTCCACCATACTCTTGAAACCTGCGATAGACAGGCCCAGGGCGGTGCCAACGATAGCGCTCTCACAAAGCGGCGTGTTACGGACCCTTTCTTTTCCAAAACGGCCCAGCAGGCCGTCGGTGATTTTGAAAGCACCACCATAGGCAGCAATGTCCTGCCCCATGAGTACCAGTTCCGGATATTGCTCCATCGACTGCCGCAGCGCTTCGGAAATGGCGTCGATGAATCGTTTTTCGGAAGCGGTGCCGGAAGGGAGTAACGCCGGAGGCGCTGGTGCATAGATGTCTTCCAGTTCGGTGTGGGTGCTCACCGCGAAAGGAAGGGGCTCCAGGCCTTTAGACACCTCTTCATCGATGCGGTGTTTCAGCTCCTGCCGAAGCGCTTCTATGCCGGCATTATCCAGCAGGTGGGCTTCCCGCAGGAACGTTTCATATTGGGCGACAGGGTCTTTTTTGCCCCATTCTTCAAATAGTTCGGGGGGCACATATTTCACCCCGCTGGCTTCTTCATGGCCTCTCATCCGGAAGGTCATGGCTTCTATCAGCACGGGTTTCTGCTCTTTGATGGCATAGGCCCGGGCGGTACGGATGGTCTGATATACCTCGAGGAGGTTGTTCCCGTCTACCTGTACCCCTTCCATGCCATAACCGATGGCCTTATCAACGAGGCTTTTGCAGTGATACTGCTCACTGACAGGCGTGCTGAGGCCATAGCCGTTGTTTTCCACGAGGAAGATAACCGGCAGGCCCCATACGGCGGCCACGTTCAGGGCTTCATGGAATTCGCCTTCGCTGGTACCGCCTTCGCCGGAAAAGGCGAGGGATACTTTATGCTCTTTTTTCAACTGATGTGCCAGCGCAATACCATCTGCGATGGAAAGCTGCGGGCCCAGGTGGGAGATCATCCCACAGATATGATAGGCTCTGCTGCCGAAATGGAACGAGCGCTCCCGGCCTTTGCTGTAGCCCTCATCACTGCCCTGCCATTGTAACAGCAGTTTGTGCAGGGGCATGTTTCGTGTGGTGAATACACCGAGGTTACGGTGCAGGGGCATGATCCATTCATCTGCTTCCAGTGCCAGGGTGGCGCCTACCGCAATAGCCTCCTGGCCAATGCCGGAAAACCATTTGCTGATTTTTCCCTGTCGCAGCAGGAGCAACATCTTTTCTTCTATTAGCCGTGGGTACAGCAGTGCCCTGTAAAAAGACAACAGCTCCGTGTCGGCGAGATTAGACCGGTCGAAATACATGTATAGGCTATTTACGGCGTGAACAGGGCTGGCGGTCAGTCGTTGCTGCCACCGGCGAGATTGATCAGGAGACTGTTGATAATCGTCATCACAATACTGAATAACATCGCCCACCAGAAACCGTCCACCTTAAAACCAGGGACGATCTTTGCGGCCAGCAGTATAATGATGGCGTTGATCACAAACAAAAACAAACCCAGCGTCACCAGGGTGACAGGGAAGGTAAGCAATACCAGCAGCGGTTTTACCAGGGCATTGAGTAATGCCAGCACCAGCGCCAGGATCAGAGCGGTAACAAAACTATCGATTTTAACTGCCGGCTTCAGCAGGTAGGTTGTTAACATAGCCGCCAGTGCACTGATTAATATACGGACCAGAAAACCCATATGATTGTGTTTAGTGTATCAGAAACTACATTAAGGTAACGAAAAAAACTATGCTCAGCGTATACCGATGTATAATTGCAGTAACAGCGGCGTCATCAAATCAAAAAGCCCTGTCAACCGCAATTGACAAGGCTTTTGATCATTTAACCATACAATATTTTAGTCCTGCAGATCGCAGTTACGATAAGCTTTTATCAGCGCAGCTTCGCCGTCTTTACCCTGGCCGGAGATGCCGTGTTCCATGCCCAGCACGCCTTTGTAACCTTTCTTGTTCAGATGCGCGAAAACATTTTTATAGTTGATTTCACCGGTACCAGGTTCTCTGCGGCCGGGGTTATCACCGATCTGGATATACGCAATTTCATCCCAGCACTGATCGATAGTGGGGATGAGGTTGCCGGTGTTGCGCTGCATATGGTAGATATCATAGAGGATTTTGCAGGAGGGACTGTTCACAGCCTTGCAAATCTCAAATGATTGTTCAGCGGTACGAAGGAATAAATCGGGGGTATCGCTGAGCGGTTCGAGCACCATGACAAGTTTGTGCGGCTCAAAGATGGCGGCGCCCAGACGCAGGGCTGTGATCACATTGGCAGTTTGAATGCCCATGGGCAGGCTGCGGTCGAAGAAGCCGGGCACGACAGTTGCCCATTTGGCGTTACAACGTTTAGCCACGTCTACACTCTCTTTACAGGTTTTCACAAAAGCGTCGATAAATTCCTGCTTGCCGGAAGCCAGTGAAGTTTTCCAGTTGTTACCGGTATCTACCACAAACACACCCATGGTCATGCCCAGTTTGGCCAGCAGGCTGCCAATTTTTTCCTGTTCAGCAACAGGACGGTGCATCATACCATTATCTTCTATAGACCGGAAACCCTGGTCATACATATATTTGATCTGGTCCAGGAAATCAGCGCCGGCACTGTTTTTAAACATGCCGTCGTGTGGGGCGAAGTTCATCTTAAAGGGTTTTTCCTTGGCAGCGGAGATGCCGGCAGTAGCAGCCTGGCTTTTGCTGGTGATACCGCCCAGGGCGAGCGCGGAAATACCGGCCAGAGCGCCCTGCTGCAGGAATTTTCTTCTTTCCATAACGTTAGGTTATTTTAAAATGACATAGAAAAAGGACATTGGCTAAATTTAATCGCTTTTATAAGGAAATGCTAATAAAGCTGAAAAAAATTCAATTCATCCTCCCGTTTTCGCATTCATAAAAAAATATTGCATTCCACTTTGTAATTTTTTAAATTCACCCACTTGTATTTTTTTAAATCGTTTGGATGACTAGATTTTATGTGACCTTTCTGCTGGGCGGGTTGCTCGGCAAGGTTATGACTACACAGGCACAACAGGCCTTCACACCGTATGAACAACAGATCCCCGGAACCACGGTTAGTTTTAAAATGGTGCCGATCAAAGGAGGCACTTTCACGTTAGGAAGCCCGGACAATGAAAAAGGAAGAAGTAAAGACGAAGGCCCTGCGAAAAAAGCTACAGTGGGTGATTTCTGGATGGGAGCCACAGAAGTGACTTTCGATGAGTATGATGTGTATGCCGATGCGGAAAAGGACAAGACGCCTATTCCGGATGGTATGACACGCCCCAGCCCACCTTATATTGATCTGACGCTGGGCATGGGTAAAGCCGGCGGTTTTCCTGCCAACAGCATGAGCCAGTATGGAGCGCTGATGTACTGTAAATGGCTGTATGCCAAAACAGGCGTCTTCTATCGCCTGCCCACCGCTGCCGAATGGGAATACGCCTGCCGTGCCGGTTCATCTACGCCTTATCCGTATGGCACCGATGCCGCTCAGCTGAAAAAGTACGCCTGGTACGAGGCTAACAGCGAAGACAAATACCATAAGGTAGCACAACTGCAACCCAATGCATGGGGCCTCTATGATATGCTGGGCAACGTGGCCGAATGGACGCTGGACCAGTATGATGAAAACGGCATCGCGACTGCCTCCGCCACAGATCCATGGACAGCCCCTACGGCTAAAATGTCCCGTGTGATCAAAGGCGGCAACTATAAAGATGCCGCCCCGGCATTACGCAGCGCTGCCCGGCTGAAATCTGACCCGGTATGGAACCGCCGGGACCCACAGATCCCGAAAAGCTCCTGGTGGAACGCCGACGCACCGTTCATCGGCTTCCGTATTGTAAGGCCGGCCAAACAACCAACACCAGAAGAAGCACAGAAATTTTTTGAAGAAGTGATCGATAAATACAAAGGCGCACGCTAATCATCATCTAAAAAATCAATAAATCACAACGCATTTTATGGAAAGCGAACAACAAAAATTCCACGACAAAAGCCGCCGCGATTTCGTTAAGCAAACTTCCATGCTTGCTGGCGGATTGCTGGCCATGCCCATCTTATCTAAAGCTAATTACTTCTCCGGTTCTTCTGATGTGATCAAAATTGCCCTCATCGGTTGCGGCGGTCGTGGTACCGGCGCTGCCACACAGGCGCTGAGCACTAAAGAAAATGTACAGCTGGTAGCGATGGCCGATGCCTTCCCCGACAGGCTGAATGACAGCTATAACAATATCAGGGAAGCTTTAGGCGATAAAGCCAGCCGCGTGAACGTTCCGGAAAAAAATAAATTCACCGGTTTTGATGCTTACAAACAGGCCATTGCACTGGCAGATGTGGTGATCCTTACCACACCTCCGGGTTTCCGGCCTATCCACTTTGAAGAAGCCATCAGACAGCATAAACACGTGTTCATGGAAAAGCCGGTAGCAACAGATCCTGCCGGTATCAAAAAAGTACTGGAGGCAGCAGCACTGGCTAAGTCCAAAAAACTGAACGTGGTGGTAGGCCTGCAGCGCCGTTACCAGAATTCCTATCGGGAGCTCTACAAACGTGCACAGGACGGAATGATCGGCGATGTCCTCTCCATGCAGGTATGGTGGAACCAGGGCGCGCTGTGGGTAAAACCCCGCAAACCGGAGTATACCGAAATGGAATACCAGATGCGTAACTGGTATTATTTCAACTGGCTCTGTGGTGATCATATCGTAGAACAACATATCCACAATATCGATGTAGGCAACTGGTTTAAAAATGCAACCCCGGTTACCGCCGGTGGTATGGGTGGCCGCGCCGTACGTACCGGTAAAGAATACGGTGAAATTTTCGACCACCACTTTGTGGAGTACCGCTATGCTGACGGGGTGGTGATGAACGCCCAGTGCCGTCACTGGAAAGACGCTCCCAGCAAGGTAGATGAAGAGATTGTGGGAACAAAAGGCCGTATCTACTGCGACAAAGCACAGATCGTGGACCACAAGGGAAAAGTGCTCTATCAGTTTGATAAGAAAAAGGAAAACAATCCTTACCAGACCGAGCACGATGAACTGTTTGCGGCCATCGCTAAAGGGGAATACAAATTTGCGGATGCCCAGCGTGGTGCAGAAGCGACCCTCTCTGCCATCATCGGCCGTCTGGCCACTTATTCCGGTCAGGTGATCAACTGGGACACAGCGCTGAACTCGGGGCTGGACCTGCAACCGAAGACTTATGCCTTCGATGCGCCACCACCGGTTATGCCGGATGCTTCCGGAAATTATGCGTATGCAAAACCAGGTATTACCAAATATTTTTCCTGATATTTTTCTGCACACGATTATCAAACAATGGGAAGATGCCAACGCCATCTTCCCATTTTATTTATAACTTACTGTAATGAGATTAATTTTACTGCTTTCCGCCATCGGCCTGTCTTTACAGGCTTCGGCCCAAACGGCCGCTATCACCAGGTGGGCCAACCAGTCCCTGTTACACCAGAAGCCGCTGGAACAGGCGCATGTGGGTATCTCTATTTATGAGCCGGCCACCCAAAAATATTGGTATCAATATCAGGACGATAAGTTTTTTACGCCCGCCTCCAATACCAAAATATTCTCCCTGTACGCCGGCCTGAAGCTGCTGGGAGATTCGCTGCCGGCAGCCCGTTACTATGAAAACGATACCGCCATTTTTGTAAAAGGAATGGCCGATCCTTCTTTCCTGCATCCCGACTATACTTTTCAGCCGTTGTTGCAGCTGTTGCAACAAACCGGTAAACAGATATACCTCGTGCCCGCTGTCAATCTCAACAAACGTTACGGCCCCGGATGGTCCTGGGCAGACTTTGCCGATGATTACCAGCCGGAACTAACCGAGTGGCCCATGTACGGCAATGTGGTCCGGATCTATCACCATGGCGATACCAGTAAAATGGTGCCGGCACTTTATGATCTGGAAACAACAGAAGACCGCACGATCAGCAATACCAGCACCGACCGGGATGAAAGAAATAATCTTTTCTTCCTGAAGTATAATCCGGCATACAAGGAGGTTTCGTCCACAGAAGTGCCCTTTATCACAGGGGCAGCGCAGCAGCTTCGGGAAAGACTACAGGACACGCTTCATAAGCGTATAGGCCTTTCCGTTGCACCGCAACAGGCGTCGTTCCGATTACTGAAAAGTATCCCGGCCGATTCCCTGTTTACCCCCATGATGCACCGCAGCGATAATTTCTTTGCCGAACAAACGCTGATGATGGCATCTGCCAGTCTCTGGGATACGATCAGCACCAAAAAGATGATCGCCTGGCTGCAGGATGGTGATCTGAAAGACCTGCCGCATCCGCCGCAATGGGTAGATGGTTCCGGCCTTTCCCGTTATAACCTGATCACGCCCCGTGATTTTGTCAGCATCCTTGATAAGATGTATGCGCAATATCCGCAGCAAAGGTTATGGGATATTTTCCCCACCGGTGGAAAAGGCACCTTACGAAATTATTATCAGCAACAATTTGTACATGCTAAAACCGGAACATTAAATGGGGTAGTGGCACTCAGCGGATATCTGGTAACGAAGAAGAACAAAACACTGATATTCAGCGTAATGGTGAATAATCATCAGGATACGCCCACGAACGTACGAAGAGCGGTAGAGCGGCTGTTGACAATGATCTGGAAAGACTATTAACCTGTTCAGGGCCTGAGCGTATAAGATACCAGCTTGATGGTATCATCTTCCTGGTCTGCCTCTATAAGCCCGATCCCTTTGGCGTAATAACTGGTGGAGATAGTACCGATGGCCACCGGGTTGTTGAGCACAATGGCAGAGGCGTCCAGCTTCACGGCAATGACATCGAGGTAGTTTTTGCCGTTAACGGTTTTAGTAGCGCCTTTCTGAGTGATGGTATGTTGCAGGATGGCTTTGGTAGTAAGCTGCCCATTGCTGACAGTAACGGTGTCGGACCAACTGCTGCCCATGGGGGCGGTTTCTTTCAGATAGGTCAGTTGCAGGCTGTCTGCCTTATAACCCTGGAAAGTAAGTATACTGGCTATTTGTGTGTAATTACCATCTTTGCAGCTGGAGCAGAAGAATACGCTGTCATCGCCCACTATTTTGTAGGTAGTGCCGTTGACGGTGGTATCTCCTGAAACGGTCAGCGTATACGAAATGGTGTCTTGTGTTTTGTTAACATCAATATAGGAGAAAGAAGAGTTGGTCGTATAGGGGGCATAGTCGCAGGTGGGAAATCCTGTTCCATCATGGCTCATTTCTTTACTACAGGCGATCAGCAATGTGCAGCCTGCCAGAAACAAAAAGAGTGCGTGGAGGTGCTTCATAAACATTAGATCTGGTTACTCTATAACGTTCACTACTATGAATTTATGCAAAAAAGGCCAATAGTTTTTGGAACTATTGGCCTTTTTCATGCATAACGATTTTATGTTATTCTATTCTTACTTTAAATGAGCCACTGATGGGGATTGTATTATTGCTCTGAAATTTTTGAACGTTACCGGAGAAAGTGCCTTCGAGATATTCACCAACCACACCGGTCCGGGTAATGGTAACACCTACTGATTTTCCGGAGTAATTTGAACCGTTCATATTGACGGAGAGGTATTCAAAAACACCGGTGCCCACTTTGATATTGGACAAATCCATATTGACCTCGCTGCGTGGCAATGTTTTGGTGGCAGCTGAAATGGAATAAAGGACGAAGCTACTGGTATCCGAGCTATAGTTTTTATAGAGGATTGAATCTGAAGGGCTGGTAAAGGTGGTCGTTTGACCTTCCAACACAAAAGAAACAGTGCTGGCTTGTATAACATCACATGCCAGCAGGTCGCGGGTATAATCGCCCGGCGTGGCCTGGAAGGTAGTGGTAGACATCTTATTGGCAGTCTCATCAACCGGATTTAGTGTTACCGTGGCCGTGGTAGTTTCGCAACGCAGAATGGAAGCAGTATAGTTACCATTTTGTATGGGCGCCGAATAGTGCACGCCATTTATCTGGATGTTGACAACTCCTTTGGTAACAGCGGCGCCATCGCAGGTGGTTACTTTTCCGCTGAAAGATAATTTAGACAGTGGATCGATGGTGACATTGAAGGTACCAGCATTGGCGTCTGTTGTCCATGGACCTGCTTTTTTGGAGAAGATAACTTTGCCGCATTTGTCTTTTACCGTGATGGTTACCTGCTCATTGGAAGGGACCAATCCGCTTACTTCTCCGGCAGCATCTGTATAACCATAGGTACTGCTGTTATTGCTGCGGGTAATCTGTATTGTCGTGTTGGCCAGCGGGTTGTTCTTATCGTCTTTGAAAGTGGCTTTGAAATTAACAACCGGGAACTGCGCATCACAATTCCAGAAGGAGAAGTGTTTAACAGTGCCTACGTAGCTGTTGCCCATTTTTTCGGCGCTGCCTTCCTGCTGCCACAGGCCTGTGCTTTCATTGAAGTGCCACAACGGAATGACAGACGGTGCTGTCTGCCGCAGAGTAGCCGGGATTTCCATCCGGAAGGTGACATTGTTGGTGCCGTCGAGATGCAGTTTCTCCCCGTTGTCTCCCTGTAATTCCAGTGCCATCATGCCAAAGGACTGTAATGCTACCAGCTCATTTTTATCATTGACAGCCCGCAGGTCGCCGGGCATGATATCCGCGAAATCATTGCTTTCAGGATTGATGAAAGCATACATCAGTGTGGCTTTGCCTTTGTAAGGTTTGTTGGACGCGTCCAGCACCTGATTGGGAACAAAGATGAACTGCGCGTTGGTGGTACCGATGACACCGCCGGCGGCAGCATCAAATGTACCTGCAGTTGCTTTGGGCAGCAGTTGTATCTGTACAAACTGCTCTCTCCCGGTGGCGGTTACACGAAAAGTTCGGATGCCATTAAAGAACCCTGCTTTCTGCACCGTCACGACGGCCGCAGCTTCTGTAACGCTTACTTCAGGAAAACGGAACGAACCGAATTGATCAGTGATAGCATTCTGGTCGCCGCACAGTACCCGCGCACCAGCGATGGGGTTGTTGCCGGCGTCTGTAACAATACCCTGTACGCCTGCCTGCACCTTTTTATCAGAAATAGGAGGGGTGCCTGTAGTGGGATTCGTTGTTTCCGGGGGATTGTCTACTGTCACCATTCTTTTGTCGCAGGCTGAGAGCAACAGGGCACAGCAGGTTAACAGCCATAAAAATCTTCTTGTCATAGGGATGGAAAATAGCTGATAAATAATTCGCTAAGGAGATGCAAATATAAAATATTCCTTTTATGCATATAGGCTTTTAAAAAAAGGCGTCAAAACCACGCTTATTTTTAGAAAATAATCAATCTTTTTCTGAATATCTTACCCGGTGTATTGGATACACTTGTTGTTAAATCTGGTCTTGTTGTAAAATCTAAATCACGTTATTAAAATAAGTTTATTGAAAAACAGTAAAACGTAGCATTTTTTATCACCCAAAAATCTCATTTATGAATCCACGTTATGCGAAGGCAATGCTATTGCTATGCCTTTCCGCCGCCTCCTCAGGGCCGGTCGCTGCCCGGGCTTTAGTGCCTGCGGTGTGGCAGCAGGCCAATCCAACAGTAGAAGGTAAAGTCAAAGACGTCAACGGGAATCCCCTGCCAGGGGTAACGGTACTGTTGAAAGACAGCCAGCGCGGTGCCGTTACCGACGTAAAAGGAAGCTTCACCCTGAAAGACGTAAAAAGGGACGCTGTCCTGGTGTTTCAGTTTGTAGGCTATGATCCACAGGAAATAAAAGTGGAAGGCCGTACATCCGTCAACGTTGTACTGAAGGAAAATCAGAAGACACTGGACGAATACGTAGTGGTAGGGTACGGTACCCAGAAAAAGGTGACCAAGACCGGCGCCGTGGCCACCGTGAAAGGTGCCGAACTGCAACAGTCGCCCAACGTAAACATCTCCAACTCACTGGTAGGACGTATCCCGGGTATCATCGCCGTTAACAACAGCGGCGAGCCGGGCAACGACAACTCCCGTATTTTTATCCGCGGCCGCAGCACACTCGGTGTCAGCACACCACTGTACGTAATTGACGGTATTCCCCGTGAAGGCTTTGCCCGCCTGGCTCCCGGAGATATCGAAAGCGTGTCTGTACTGAAAGACGCCGCTGCCGCTATCTACGGCTCCCGTGCAGCCAACGGCGTTATCCTTGTCACTACCAAACGCGGAAAAATAGGTAAGCCTACTGTTAATTACGGCTTCAACCAGTCTTTTGTATCGCCTACCCGTCTGCCTAAAATGGCGGATGCGCCCACCTACGCCAGACTGGTCAACGAAATCCTGCAGTATGGCGGCGATGCGCCCCGCTTTTCGGAAGATCAAATCAAAAAATTTGGTGACGGCTCTGACCCCTGGTTATATCCTAACACCAACTGGTACGATGCCGTGATCAAAAATACTTCCCTGCAAAACAGGCACGACCTGTCGCTCAGTGGCGGTACAGAAAAAATGACCTACTACGTTTCGCTGGGAAGCATCTTTCAGGATGGTATCTATAAGTCCAGCGCCACCTATTATAAACAGCAAAACATCAGGGCCAACCTCGATGCGAACGTGAACGAAAATGTACATCTGCGCTTTGATCTGGCCGGAAGACTGGAAAACAGACACTTCCCGCCCCGCTCTGCCGGCTCTATCTTCCGCTCCCTGATGCGTGGACGGCCCACTGAAAACGCCATCTGGCCCAATGGCCTCCCCGGACCAGACATCGAATACGGTGACAACCCGGTGGTGACCAGCACCGATGCGATCGGATACACCAATGATAAAAACTATGTTGTCAACGGTACCCTTGGCGCCACAGTAAAGATCCCCTGGGTACAAGGATTGTCTGTCGACGGAAACTTCGCCTATGATCAGAACTTCGCTTTCATCAAAACATGGGTCAAACCCTGGACGCTTTATACACTCGACCCCAACAGCCCGGACCACAAGCTGAATCCGGCTTCCAGAGGGGTAAGCGCGCCGGAACTGAATGAAAGTTTCAATAGCAACCGCATGACAACGATAAACGTGAAACTGAATTATGCACGGTCTTTCGGAAAACATAACCTGAGCACTTTCATCGCTTTTGAACAGGCTACCTTCGATGGCGATACCATGTTGGCTAATCGTCGCTACTTTATCAGTGATAAACTCGATCAGCTGTTTGCCGGCGGCGATAAAGAGAAAAACAACGGCGGTACCGGCTTCTCCTTTGCACGCAGAAACTATTTCGGCCGTGTTTCTTACAACTATAAAGAAACATACCTGTTCGACTTCAATGCCCGTTATGATGGTACCCAAAACTTTCCCAGCAACAGCCGCTTCGGTTTCTTCCCCGGTGCATCCGTGGGTTGGGTACTCTCTAATGAAAACTTCTGGAAACAAGGTGTACGCGCTGTAGACTATTTCAAAATCCGTGCTTCCTGGGGCCAGATGGGCAACGACCAGATCCCGTCTTTCCAATACCTCAGCACCTACGGGTTCAGCGATGGTGGCGTGATGTTCGGAGGAGACCTGAACAAAGGAATTTATCAGATGCGTTCTCCTAACGAAGCCATCACCTGGGAAATGGCCAATAACTACGACGTAGGTATCGAGGCCTCACTGCTGGGCGAAAAACTGTCGCTGGAAGCAGACTATTTCTATACCCGCCGCGCTAACATCCTGGTGAGCCGCAGCCAGTCAATGCCTGCTTATACGGGTATGACACTGCCGCAGGAAAACATCGGTAAAGTGGAGAATAAAGGTTTTGAAGTTGTCCTGAAACATAAAAACGATATCAACAAATTCCATTATGAAGTAGTGGGTACGATCACCCATGCCCAAAACAAAATCCTGTTCTGGGACGAAGTGCCCAATGTTCCTGAATGGCAGAAATCAACCGGTAAAATGATTGATGCTCCGCTGTATTACAAAGCGATCGGCATCTACAAAACACAGGAAGAAGTAGACAAGTCCCCCCACATCAGTGGCGCCCGCGCCGGTGATGTCATCTTTGCCGACATAGACGGTAACGGTATCATCGATGACCTGGACCGTATCCGGGTGAACCGTACTGAAAATCCGACCTGGATATTCGGTCTTACCCTGAGCGCCAAATACAACAACTTCGACTTTACCATGTTATGGCAGGGTGCCACCGGCGCCAGCCAATACCTGCACACAGAATCCGGTCTGATCGGCAACTTCCCGGAAGCCTATATCAAAGACCGCTGGACAGCAGACAACACCAACGCATCATGGCCCAGAGTAAATGACCGCGACCGCGAATATTGGGTAAACCGCCAGAACACTTTCTGGTTCTGGAAAACAGACTATGCCCGTCTTAAAACGGTAGAACTGGGCTATACCCTTCCCGGCACCGCCATCAAAAGCATAGGCCTGCAAAAGTTGCGGGTATATGTGAGTGGTCAAAACCTGGTGACGATAGACAATGTAAAAATATTTGATCCGGAAGCGCCCATGGGTAGCGGCCAGTTTTATCCGCAGTCGAAGATTTACAATGTGGGATTAAATGTCACTTTCTAAACAACAAGCCATGAAAAAATCAAACATCATACAATATCTGGTGGTGGCGGGATTACTGTTCGCCACTGCAGCGTGTAAAAAGGACTTCCTGGAAAAGAAGCCCCTGACAGAATATGAGGAATCTGATGTATGGAAAGACAAAGGCCTGGTGCAGGCATTTGTGAATGACCTCTATGTACAGATGCGTCCGGGTTATCTGGAAGTAATGCTGGCCTCCATGACAGACGAAGCCCGGTTTATCCACGATTATAACACCTCCCGTGTGGTGCAGGGCAACGTATCGCCGGATGATATCGGAAGGCTCAGTGATTTCGCCCGCTGGGATAATCACTATAAGGAAATCCGTAACTGTAACATGTTCTTCGAAAAGATTGACCAGTCTCCTATCGATGATGTTACCCGCAACGCCATGAAAGGAGAGGTGCATTTTATGCGTGCCTGGTATTATCACATGCTGGTGAAATATTATGGCGGTGTACCGCTGATCACGAGAACGTTTAGCGTAAAGGGAGATGAACAGGAGATCCTGAATATCAAGCGGGCTACTTATGAAGACTGTGTGAAATTTATCTCCGATGAATGTGACAGTGCGTCCAAACTGTTGCCGGTAGTGTACGAGTTGCCGAAAGACAAAGGCCGCGTTACCAAAGGCGCCGCCATGGCGTTGAAATCAAGGGTACTGCTCTATGCCGCCAGCGACTACTTTAATGTCAATGTAAAAAGCCCGCTGATGGGCTATACCAGCGGTAGTCAGACAGACCGTTTACGGGCGGCGAAAAATGCCGCTAAAGCAGTGATGGACCTTGGCATCTATGAACTGTACCATCCCACGGATTCCGCGGCAGAAAACTACAGCCGTATTTTCCTGGATAAAGATCACAAAGAGCTGATTTTTATTAAACAATACGATAAAGCGTTGTTGGGCACTTCACACGATCTTTACAATGGTCCCAATGGTTATCACAACTGGGGCGGTAATGTGCCGATTGAGAACTTTGTGACCGGCTATCAGATGAAGGATGGCTCCACATTCTCCTGGGCTAATGCTGACCAGGCTAAAGCGCCTTATGTAGGCCGTGATCCGCGTTTTTATGCTACTATCCTGTATGACGGCGCTAAATGGAAACCCCGTCCTAAAGATGGAGCGGAGGTAGATCCTATCGGTATTATTCAGACGGGTAAATATGAGCCTAAAAATGGAGGCCGCGACAGCGTATGGGGACTGGATACCCGTAACAGCACCATCGAAAACTGGAACGGTACTTTCTCCGGTTATTACCTGCGTAAGTTCATGGACAAAAATCTGGATGCGCAGTTCTTCCGTGGTGATCAGAACTGGATTTTCATCCGTTATGCGGAAGTACTGTTGAACTATGCAGAGGCCAGCATCTGGCTGGGTGAGGAAGCGGATGCGCTGCCTGCGCTGAATGCGGTGCGTACCAGAGCGGGGATGCCTGCCACCGCTGCTACCGGCGACGCGCTCAAAGCGGTGCTGAAGTATGAAAGAAGATATGAGCTGGCTTATGAAGAGCATCGTTTCTTTGATGCCCGCCGCTGGGTGACAGACGCAATGACTTATTTCAACGGTAATGCCCTGGGTATTGAGGTGCTGGGTTCACAGATCGCCAACCATCCCTTTGTATACCGGCCTATCAGTATACAGAGCCGTAGTTTTAAAGAAAAGGACTATCTGTTGCCGATTCCTGCTGCTGAAATCAGGAAAAACGGTAATCTGGAACAACAGGTGCCGTATAAATAAAGGAGATATTTGGATTATATAAAGAGAAGAGGGTGTCTCCATTATTTCGGGACACCCTCTTCCGTTTCTTACGTTACCTGTAAATCATATAAAACAATGCCCCAATAATATAACAGCTATGCTGCCGTATGCCACGAACTTTACATCATCAATTAAGCAGCATAAAAGTTATGGAAATGAATAATAATAATCACCACGGACATCACGGACAACCGTCACCGGTGGAAATGAAACTGATATCTGATACCGACGCAATTGTAGCAGGTGAAAATATAAGGTTGATATTCAGGCCGGTGAATAACAATCACCCTGAGGGCTCCGTTCCCTTAAGTATACAACACGAAGCGGAATTTCACCTGATAATCGTCAATAACCAATTGACTTCTTTTGAGCACCTGCATCCGCAACGGAATGCCGACGGCAGCTATTTTATAGATGTTACTTTTCATCACGGAGGTACATACCTTATTTATGCCGATTATCAGGCCGAAGGATATGCCCCGCAAACCGACAGACTTACTTTGCAGGTAAAAGGCCAGGAACAACAGGTGGCTGATGAAACGCACGAAAAGCTTACAGCGGTTACCGACGGCTTGCACCTTGCTATTGCTGCCACCGCGCCTTTTGTAGCCGGAGCAGAAAGCCATATTCCGGTTACCATCACAAAAAACGGAGCGGCACTGAATGCAGCAGATATAGCGCCATATCTGGGAGCGGTGGCGCATATTATTCTGATCGGCCGGGAGGACAAAGATTTTCTGCATATCCATCCCATGTCCGACAGTCAGTTTCCAATCATCGGTCATACCATCTTTCCCAAGGCAGACATTTACCGTATGTGGATACAATTTAAAACAGAAGGGGTACTACATACAACCGGTTTTACCATGCATGTAAAAAACAGCAATACTGCGGAAAGTGCAACCAGCCACAGTCACCATCATCACCACTAGGCGTTAACGACAACCGGGAATATAAAAGGGTGCCTCTATGAAGTAGGCACCCTCTTTTATATAAATCAAATATCTCCCGGTTAAACACCAAGTGACCAGCCGTCGCGGTAGGTGCGTTTCACGAACTGGTTCGCTTCGTCGAAGTTGGTGATCTTCATATTGGCGCCATCCCAGAGCAGTTTGATATAGCGTCCGGGGTAGTCGTATCCCTTTCCGGAAGCTTTAGGCTTGCGGAGGTCGAAGCTGCGGATTGCCAGGTTGGCCATCAGTACTGTTTCGGTTAGCGGACCGGCGATCTCGAACGGTGAGCTGAGTGTTTTAGCTTGTTTGCTGTTGTAGCCGGCAATAGCTGCGTTCACCCATTGCACGTAGTGTCCTTCCGGCACACGGGCAATTGTCTGCGGCACATTTACTTCGGTGCTGCGGGAAGTAGGTAGCAGTTTAGGGTACATACCGTAGGTACCGCACATCATTTTACCTTTATCACCGATGAAAATGGCACCGTTGCCACCGTCGCCCATCACTTCGTTGGGACCCAGTTCTTCAGGGCGCTCCGGTTGGATACCACCGTCCATCCAGTGAAGAGTGACTTCCTTACCGTTTTTGCCGGGGAACTTCATGATCACATGAGAAGAAGGAGGGCAGCTTTCCGGGAAGTAGCCGCGGGTGAATTCACCTACGTAAACGCTGCCTACGCTACACTCTACGGAAGTAGGGTAGCCAAGGCCCAGTACACGGAAAGGCGGTTCAATGATATGACAACCCATGTCGCCGATAGCGCCGGTACCGTAGTCCCACCAGCCGCGCCAGTTGAACGGTACGAGGTTGTCTACGTAATCTTTTTTAGGTGCGGTGCCCAGCCACAGGTCCCAGTTCAGTTCTTTGGGCACTTCTGCTTTGCCGGTAGGCCATGCAACGCCTTGTGGCCAAACAGGGCGGTCTGTCCAGCAGTACACGGTGTGTACATCTCCGATCAGGCCGGCGTTATACCATTCCATCAGTTGACGTACGCCATCGCCGGAGGCACCCTGGTTACCCATCTGGCTTACCACTTTGTGTTTCTGAGCGCCTTGCGTAAGCATACGCGCTTCATAGATATCATGTGTCAGTGGTTTCTGCACATATACGTGTTTCTTCAGCTGCATAGCGCCCATGGCGGCTACAGCGTGCTGATGGTCTGGTGTGGACACAGAAACCGCATCGAAATTTTTGTGCTCTTTATCGAACATCTCCCGGAAGTCGGCATAGAACTTCGCTTTTGGGAATTTTTTAACGGCTTCGGCTGCACGACGCGTGTCTACGTCGCAGAGGTAAGCAATATCGGCAGGGCCTGCGGCAAATCCGGTAAGATCGCTGTAGCCTTTACCACCAACGCCAATACCAGCAACACGAAGACGGTCGCTTGGTGCGGTAAAACCTCTACCCAGTACATGACGTGGAACGATCATGAACCCTGCGGCTGCCAACGCGCCGTTCCTCAGGAATGATCTGCGGGACACCTGGTTGTTCCCGCTCTTTTTTTCTGGAACCATGAGTGATATTCTTTTTTAGGTACTTATTAATCGCTGTTAATGATCTATCGCGGATCGCAGGGCGAAGATAAAAGGCAAAGCCTGTTTTTCTATGCCCGATTATCAATCGACGCTCCGGATTCATCATTCATAACGTTTATTTAATCCCAGGTCATGATCTTACCTCTGTCTTCTATCTTGAGGCAGGTGGCCAGGGTTTTTTCGTCGTAAGCATAACCATATTGTTTCAGCACATCTGCCGGTACGCCGTCCCATTCGTTGGGGGTGTTGCCTATATAACCGAGGTCTTTGATGCCGATTTTGCTGGTGAAGAAGCCGGTGGCGGTCAGGTTGCGCATACGGTTGAAGAAGGCTACGCCCTGGCTGTTTTCAGGAGCTGCCTTTTCCGGATAGGCAATCAGGTCTACCACGGCTATACGTTGTTCGGGGCTGCACTCGGCAAAGGACTTATTGTACCGTTTGGCACATTGAACATCCAGCCAGCGCAGGCCGCCCCGCATCGGTAATTTATGTTCCGGGATGTCTTTTACGATGAACTCAATGAATTCAGGCACTTTGGCATCAGAAGCACTGCCGGAATGTTCGTCCGCCGGAATGATGATATCCGCCAGAATGGTGATGGTCTTCATTTCTTCCGGTGTGAAGAATTTCTCTTCCGTCAGCGCTTTGTCCCGCTCCGCTTCATCCGGCGTACGTCCGTAGCCCTGTGCGTTGCCTGCTTTTTTCTCCCCGGTGGTTTTTTTGTCTTCACAACCGGTGGCAGATAAGATGGTGCCTACAGATAAAGTTCCCAGCGCAAGGGCTTTAAGGGATTCTCTTCTATCCATTTGGGTATTTTTTTATTTTTTCATTTAGTTATTTATTTCGACTCTTTCTGTGCCAGGACAATTCGCTCCGGTCAATAAATAATCAAATGATTAAATGGCTAAATGATTAAATGTTTTGTTTTTTCAGCTGGTCCACGATATACTCCGATGCGCGCATGGAGAGGGCGAGGATGGTCCAGGTCGGATTTTTATCGGCCTGCGACACGAACGCGCCACCATCTACCACGAACAGGTTTTTTACTTCGTGTGCCTGGTTGAATTTGTTCAGCACGGAAGTAGCGGGATTGTCGCCCATGCGGGTGGTGCCCACTTCGTGGATGATACGGCCGGGGTTTTCCAGTCCGTATTTGGTGTCTTCGCCGGGTTTGGTACCGGAGGGAACGCCGCCCATCTCCACAATCAGTTGTTCGAAGGTATCCTGCATGTGTTTGGCCTGTTTGACTTCATGATCGCTCCAGGTGTAGTGGAAACGCAGTACGGGGATACCGTATTTATCTACCACATTCGGATCTATCTCGCAGTAGTTGTCTTCCCGCGCGATGCATTCGCCTCTGCCGGCAAAGCCGATATGGGCGCCGAAGTAGCGGCGGTAATCGTCTTTAAGGGAGGCGCCGTAACCGCCGGCAGCTTTGGGCTTACCGTCGCGGCCGGGGTATTTGCCGTTCATGTTTTCCATGCCGAAGCCGTAGCCATAGGACGGCATGTGCATGCCGCCGCCCATTTCGATATGGTAGCCACGGGCGAAGTCCAGTTTTTTATTGTCGCCCCACCATGGAATATAGAGGTGCATTCCTCCCACGCCGTCTTCGTTGTAGCGTTTCCGGTCCATCAGGGCGGGAATGAAGCCGCCGCGGGACGCGCCGGTGGAGTCATGCAGGTATTTACCAACGACGCCGCTGGAATTGGCGAGGCCGTTGGGATGTTTGGCCGATTTGGAATTGAGCAGCAGGCGGGCCGATTCGCAGGCGCTGGCGGCGAGTACCACCACGCGGGCGTTGACGGAATATTCCTGCATGTCTGCTTTATCGATATAGGCCACACCGGTAGCTTTGCCGCTGTCGTCGGTGAGTACTTCCCGTACCATGGCGTTGGTATAGAGGTCTACATGCCCGCTTTTCATAGCGGGTTTTACCAGCACGGAGGAAGAGGAGAAGTCGCCATATACGGTACAGCCACGGTTACACTGGCTGCAGTAGAAACATGGGCTGCGGTCTTTATTGACAGAGCGGGTGAGGATAGACAGGCGGGCGGGAATAACGGGAAGGCCCATTTTTTCGCCGGCGCGTTTTACCATCAGCTCGTGCATTCTTGGTTTGGGAGGAGGGAGGAAGAAGCCGTCCGGTTCGTTGGGCAGGTTTTCTTTGGAGCCAAATACTCCGATCAATTTATCTACCCTGTCATAATAGGGTGCTACATCCTGATAACTGATAGGCCAGTCATCTCCCAGTCCGTCATAACTTTTATGTTTGAAATCACGTTCTCCAAAACGAAGGGAAATACGTCCCCAGTGGTTGGTGCGTCCTCCCAGCATGCGGGAGCGGAACCAGTCGAATTCAGTCCCGTTCTTTTTCGTATATGGTTCACCGTCAATCTGCCATCCGCCGTAGGCGGCATCAAAATCGCCGAAGGCGCGTGTTGTGCTGGCGCCTCTTCTGGGAGATTCATAGGGCCATTTCAGTTGAGTCGCCTGCTCCGGGTCTGCCGGATCATATTTCGGCCCCGCTTCCAGGAGCGCTACTTTAAGCCCGGCTTCTGATAATATTTTGGCTGCCATGCCGCCACCGGCACCCGAACCAACAATACAAACATCATAAAGCTTAGCCTGTTTTTTAATTTCAAAAGCCATTTGCGTGGAAATTTTTAGACTTTATTTAAAGAACACCGGTTTTAAATCTATAAATTAAATGCGTAAAAAGTTGTCTTTTTTTTATGAGTGAGCAGACACCCTACATTATCGGCGTAGATATTGGTACCAGCAGTGCTAAAACGATTGGGCTTTCGCTTCCCGACGAGGTGGTGGTGGGGGTATTTCAGCAGGCATATGCCACCCGGTACCCGCAGCCGGGATATGCAGAACAAGATCCGCTGCTGTTGCTGAACGCAGTCAAAAAAGGTATCCGGGAAGTGGTGTCCCGGGCAGGACGCCCGCCGGCAGCTATTTCTTTTAGTAGCGCCATGCACAGCGTGATGGCGGTCGACAAGGCCGGTCATGCACTTACGCCGCTGATCCTCTGGGCCGACAACCGCAGCGAGCCACAGGCGCTGGCCCTGCGGGATACGGAAGCAGGGAAAAGGCTGTACCGGCAGACTGGTACACCGGTCCACGCCATGTCGCCCCTCTGCAAGCTGCGCTGGATGCGGGAGGAGCAACCTGAACTTTTTGCCCGTGCGGCCGTCTTTCCGGGTATCAAAGAATATATTTTACATCATTTTTTCGGGAGATATATCAGCGATCATTCGATTGCTTCTGCTACCGGGCTGTTTGACATTGCCGCACGGCAATGGAGCCCCGAAGCCCTGGACTATGCCGGTATCACAGCTGCGCAACTGCCGGAGCCGGTACCGGCCACCTTCCGGCTACCGCCACTATTGCCCGCGGTGGCTGCGCAACTGGGTGTCCCGGCAGATACGCCTTTTATCATCGGAGGGAGCGACGGCTGCCTGGCCCAACTGGGCAGCCGTGCACTGGATACGGGACATGCCACTATTACCATTGGCACCAGCGGCGCGGTGCGGATGGCCTCCTCCCGGCCACAGACAGACGCCCATGGCCGCCTGTTTACCTACCTGCTCACAGACGATGTATATATCACCGGCGGCGCCACCAATAATGGCGGTGCGCTGCTGCACTGGCTGGTACGCGATTTCCTGCGGATGCCGCTGACGGCGCTGCAGCCTTTGGTGGAAGAAGCGTTGCAAACAGATACCGGTTCCTTGTTGTGCCTTCCTTATCTGCTCGGAGAGCGGGCGCCTATCTGGAACAGCCATGCCACAGCGGCTTTTGTGGGGATACAGCCCGGACATACCGCTGCGCATTTTATGCGGGCCATGCTGGAAGGGATCTGTTTTACGTTGCTGAGTATCCGCCGGGCGCTGACAGAGACCGCAGGTCCGGTTCATCGTATATCCGTGAGTGGTGGTTTTACCGCCACTCCGGGATGGATACAATTGTTGGCGGATATTTTCGGGCAGGAGATGGCCCTTCACCAACAAAATGACGCTTCTGCGCTGGGCGCCATTCTGTTGGCGGCCAATGTATTGCAGTTGCCGGTGAGGAATGGCGAAAGCTCGTCAGCAACGATTTTCCACCCTGACAGGAAAAAATATGAGGGATATCAAAAGAAGCATGAACGCTTCCTGCGGCTGTATGAAGCAGTAAAGGAGATGTAGCCATCTTCTTCTTTTGATATTTGGTTATTGAGGGGGCCTTTACGTCAAAGGCTTCCTCAATAACCAAATATCAAAATCACTAAATATTAAAATGATTAGTTGCCTCTTTCAAACATCCGGGCCAGGTCGGTGAGCTTGAACGAAATGAAAGTGAATTTCCCGCTGGGGGCAACATTAGGCATGCTGCAGGCGAAAAGCTCATCGATCATGTTCTGCATTTCACGGGCAGACAGGATTTTGCCGGCGGGGATGGCGTTGTTACGTGCCATGGAGCGCAGCAGCTGTTCGCGGCGGTCTACTTTAAGTTCGCTGAAGTTCTTGAACTGTTCGAGGAGGCCTTCAATGGTAGCCTGGTCGTTGCCGGACTGCATATCGGCGGGCGTGCCTCTTACAATGAAAGTATGGTTGCCGAAAGGCTCCAGTTCGTAGCCCAGTGCCTGCAGTTCAGGGAGCATCTCCGCGATCAGCACTGCATCTGCGGGGGGCAGCTGTAATGTCTGCGGGAAGAGGCTTTGCTGGGTGGCCATCGGCGCTTCTGTGAGGGCGCGTTGATAGCGTTCAAACAGGATACGTTCGTGGGCCGCCTGCTGGTCGATCAGGATGAAGCCTGATTTAATCTGTGACAGGATGAACTGCTGATGTACCTGTACCGGCACTTTCTGGTCGTTGGCCGTGTCCTGCCAGCGTTCGTCGATCACGGAAGCCGTGGCGTGTGGCTGGCTTTCATAGGTCACGGCAGGGCGGGTTTCCGGCTCCACGGTGTAGGAGCTGATGGTATATCCGTCGCTTTCGGGGGTGTTTTGGTTACTTTCATACAGGTCTTTCCAGTGTTTCAGATTGCTGCTGTTGCTGCTTTTGTCAATCATATGGGCCTGGTTGGCCTGTGTAAAGGATTTATAGAGGGGGGAATGGGTATATTCCTCCTGCTGTTGTTTGGTGAATGGTTTGCTCACCGCGTCGAGGGCCTGTATGCTGGGATCGAGGTCGAAATCCAGCGTGGCGGTCACGTTGAACTGGGCCAGTGCGTGTTTTACCGTCGCCTGAACGAAGGCGTACATCACTTTTTCATCATCGAACTTAATTTCCTGTTTGGTCGGATGTACGTTGATGTCCACATGTTCGGGGTTCACATCGATAAACAGGACGTACAGCGGGTAGCTGTCGGCCGGGATGATATCTGCGAAAGCGCTCATCACTGCATGGTGCAGGTAGGGGCTTTTGATGTACCGGTTGTTGACAAAAAAGAACTGGTCGCCTCTGGTTTTTTTGGCCGTTTCCGGTTTACCAACAAAACCGTACACATTCATATAGTCGGTGCTTTCCTTCACGTTTACCAGGCGGGCATTGTAATGTTGCCCGAGGATAGCGATGATCCGTTGTTTCAGGGAGCCTTTATCGAGATGGAAGAGTTGCTGGTTATTGCTGGTGAGCGAGAACTGCAATTGAGGGAAGGCCATGGCCACGCGGATAAACTCGTCCACAATATGCCGCATTTCTGCCGCGTTACTTTTAAGGAAGTTGCGGCGGGCGGGCACGTTGAAGAAGAGGTTCTTCATGGCGATGCTGGTACCTTCGGCTGTCTGGCAGGGTTCCTGCTTTTTGACAACGCTGTTGTCTATTTCAACGTAGGAGCCAACATCGGTCCCTTTTTTCCGGGTTTTGAGTTCTACCTGGGATACGGCTGCGATCGAAGCGAGGGCTTCACCTCTGAAACCCATGGTCCGGATCTGGAAGAGGTCATCTATGGATTGTATCTTGGAGGTGGCATGGCGTTCAAAGCACATACGGGCATCTGTTTCGCTCATACCGCCACCGTTATCGATTACCTGCACCAGTTCTTTGCCTGCGTCTTTTATGATCAGCTGAATCTCGGTCGCACCTGCGTCCACTGCATTTTCCAGTAATTCTTTCACCGCTGATGCCGGTCTTTGTATCACTTCGCCTGCAGCTATCTGGTTCGCTATATTGTCTGGTAATAAATTGATGATGTCCGCCACTTAACTAGCCTTTTGGCGTAAAGTTAATAATTTATACGCAGTTGCTCGCGGGTGATTATCAGACTGTTTGAAACATTTAAGCACAGGATTTGCTAAATACCTGGTTGATTTGCAGGAAATAACAATCCATTAAGGCGGTTCATACGTAATTTATTAAGAGAAAAAATATTCATCAGGCCAACAGAGAAAAATACAATGATAGTGTTAATAACCCGTTAACGGAAACAAAACGCTATGCATGAACCTGCAGAATCTGATAATTTTGAGCATCTTATATTAGTCACCAACTGAACAGACCCTCGCCAAAAGCGAAAAAAAGAATTCAATGGAAGAAGGAAAAAAGAAGGGAGCTGTATACTCCCATTCGGATACAAGTAAAGTTAACTTGACGGATGACGAATGGAAAAAGATCTTACCGCCGGAAGTTTATAATATCGCCAGAGAGAAAGGAACAGAATGGGCATTTACCGGCAAGTACTGGAACAGTAAAGAACAAGGGACCTATTACTGCGCTGCCTGTGGCCATCCGCTTTTTGTATCCGATGCCAAATTTGAGAGTAGCTGTGGCTGGCCCAGCTTTTTTGAGCCGTTAGCCAAATCCAGCGTTATCTATGCTCCCGACAACAGCCACGGCATGCACCGTACCGAAGTACTCTGCGGCCGCTGCAGGTCACACCTGGGACACGTTTTTGATGACGGGCCGCCGCCAACAGGGCTCCGCTACTGCATCAACTCGGTGATCCTGGATTTTGAACAGGCGAAAGAAGCCGACAAGCAATATTCAGAAAAAGAAGGAAAGGAAAAAGAGTAACCCGAACCGTTTATCATTGATGCCAACAGCTCCGGCGGATGCACAATAAAAAAGCGTATTTTTATTGTAATCAATTCCCCGGAGTTATGAAAGTCTTAAAAGCACTTGCCTGGATTGTAGGTCTTCTCTTGCTTGTATTGATTATACTCATTTTTGCTGCCCCAACCCAAATGCACGTGGAACGTACGGTGGAAATCAATGCACCGGCATCTATCGTATGGAATGATATTGTCCGCTTCGAGAAGTTCAATCAATGGAATACCTGGAAATTAATGGACTCTACCGCTGAATACACGATTTCCGGAGATGACGGTACTGTAGGCGCTGTAGATGCCTGGAAAGGGAAAAAGATAGGAGAGGGCAAGCTCCAGCATCTTTCGCTGGACCCCTATAAGTCCATTCAACAGAAACTGACCTTTATAACGCCGTTCCGCTCCGAATCGGATGTGTCCTTTCAACTCTCTGAGGCTGCGGGTAAAACCAAGGTGATATGGGGGTTCGACGCACATTATGACCGCCCGCGAAATGTGATGGCCCTTTTCATGAAAGGGGCCGTGGAAGAAGATTTTGCCAAGGGGCTCAACAACCTTAAAAGCATGGCCGAGGCCGACAAGAACGGTCCGGGTACGCCTAACGGTATCAATGTCTCCGTTCGTGAAATGGATTTCCCTGCCACTACTTACGCTGCTGTCCGTAAAACAGTGCCCTTTAAAGGGATCTCTAATTACTACCGCGCCAATCTGGAACAGATTTACAAAGCGGCCACTACCGCAAAACTACAGCCGGGCGTGCCCTGTGGGCTTTTTTATACCTGGGACGAAAGAAAACGGGAAACAGACATGGCGGCTGCCATACCGGTGCCGGAAGGCAGTACGCTGGGGCCTGGCTTCGAAATCATCAAACTACCGGCAGCAAAAGCAGCCTATGTGGATTACTACGGGCCCTACGATAAAATCGCCAATGCCCACGTGGCCATCCAGCAGTTCATAGAGAAAAAGGGTAAAAAGGTGATCCCACCCACCATGGAGATGTATGTGACAGATCCGGGCAAAGAAAAGGATAGTAGCAAATGGCTGACTAAAGTCATTTACTTTATGCAGTGAGTATTAGCACCAACGGAAAGAGATAAACGAAAAAGCCGGCAAAAATAAAAAGACTATCTGGCAGAAGCAGTTGCGTAGGCGGTAGGTTCAAATTCTATGATCTCGTACATGGCCAGCTGGTTTCTCTCCAGCGGATCTTCGCTCATGATTTGCTCCACTTCCTTACGGCTCGATGCCTGACAGAGGATAAGCGCGCCCGACTTGGGTTTCCGCCTTCCGGACAGAATAAACTTGCCGTTGTCATAATATTTTTGCAGGAACGCCGTATGCGCTTCCATAAAGTGCTCCACCGCCGCTACCGGGCGGATGTATTGCAGAAGGATCAGGAACATAAAGGTTTTTCGATGGTTTTAGATGTTTGTTTCATAGTAAGCAACAAAGGTATTAAACTATATAGAACCTAAATTATTGTATTGTGGCATAGTTGTCCCCCAAAAATAGGACATATAAGCTACAAAAATATGCGTACTTTCGCACCACCGAAATACCACGATTGTGGGAATGTGCCGACAGATGGTCGGTATCCCTACCATAGTCAATTTATTAACTCTTATATCTTTTATGAAAAGAACAATTTCCAAAGTTTTGTTAACCGCTGTAACCGCAGCGGTAGTGCTGTCGTCCTGCTCCAAGGTACCGGAAGTAAGTAAACACATCCCCAAAACAGCCGGCGTAGTAATTGACCTGAACGCCAAAGAAATTACCCAGAAACTGGCTACTAACGGGCTGACGATGGACAAGCTCTTCTCTGCCGTTCAGTCCAAAGACACTTCCAGCGAAGCCATGAAAGCCTGGAAAGATGCGGAAAACTCCGGTATCGATCTGAAAGGCCACTTCTTCGTGTCTTTTGTATTCCAGGGCCAGGCAGGTGACAACAAATCTTATATCACCGCTACTGCCAGCCTCGCAGACGCCGACAAGTTCGAAGGCTTCCTGAAAAAAAGCGAGAAAAACTTCTCCCTGAAATCCGGTAAGGACTTCAAATACATCATTGAAGAAGAAAGCAAAGGGGTCGTTGCCTGGAACAAATCCACCGTTATCTTCCTGACCAACATTGATCCGAACGGTATCAATAAATACGCTCCGGCCGGTACTCCCGGTCTGCCAGCCCCGGACAGCGATGTTCAGGCTGATACCGCCGCCGCAGAAGCCACTGCTACGCCGGCCGCACTGGTCGCTGCTGATGATGACGCTGCTACCAAAACCATGGTAGCGGAGGTAGATCACCTCTTCCACCTGAAAAACGACGAAACAGCCGGCGCCATCGAGCCGTTTGCTAAACTGCTGAAAGAAAATGCTGATATGAGCATCTTCGTAAATCCGGAAGCGATCTACAACAGCGGTATGCTGACCATGATCCCGGCCAACTTCAAAAAACTGATGGAAGGTACCTATTATACCGGTACTTCCAACTTTGAGAAAGGAAGAATCGTGGCTAACGGCAACTACTATATGGGTAAAGAAATTGCCAGCATCTTCAAAAAATACGGTAACAAGGAAATCGACCTGGACCTGCTGAAGAAATATCCTTCCCAGAACCTCACCGGTTTCATGTCTTACGCTTTTGACTTCCACATGGTAGGAGAAATCGTTAAATCTACCGGCATGGACGGTATCGTGAACATGTTCCTGGCTAAATCCGGCCTGTCTATGGACGATATCCTGAACGCCTTTGAAGGTCAGTTCACCTATGTGGTGTCCGACTTCGCTATCGAGAAGAAAGAATCCAAATACTCCCCCGGTGAATTCTATGAAGAGCCTACTTCCAAATGGATCTTCAACCTGAAAGTAGGTAACAAGGAAGCTTTCAATAAAGTAATGACTTCCCCGATGCTGAAAGAAATGTTCACCAAAGAAGGTGACCGTTATGTATACGCCAACCCTGCCATGGCAGCTGCTGGTATGCCCGCTGTATCCATCACCGAGAAATTCATCACGGTAGGTTCCGACAGCGTACTGCTGCAAGACTACCTGGCCGGTAAAGGCAGCCTGAAACTGCCTGAAGGCATCGAAGCCAAAGTAAAAGGCAGCATGATGGGCGGTTATGTAGACCTGGAAAAAGCAATCAGCGTAATTCCGGAAGATAAAGCCAACAGCGAAGAAGAAAAAGGTATCCTGGTAAGACTGAAAGGTCTCCTGAAAGACATGACCGTGGTGACTAAAGCTACCGGCGGAGACGTCTCCAAATCTGAAATCATCCTCAACTTCAAAAATAAGGATGAAAACAGCCTGGTACAGCTGATCAACTTCGGCACGGAAGCAGCTAAAGCCATCGAAGCTAAAAAAGCCAAAGAGAAAGCACTGGAAGACAGCCTGTTTGCCACACCGGTAGACACCCCTGTTGCTGTTGACAGCGCCGCTGTTGCTCACTAATCAGCAATAGTAGCTTTAAAATATTGATACGGGCCGGAGCAAATAAGCTGCTCCGGCCCTTTTTATTTATATTGGGAACTGTTAATCAGCTCGGCATATGCAAATTCAGATACAACAACTGATGCCCATCCCCCTGAAAGATAAGCTGCTACAGCGTACTTCAGGAATATGGAATCAGGATGTGACCTTCAGCCCCGGCAGCTTTGTCAAAATAAAAGCCCCCTCCGGTACCGGGAAAACAACCCTGGTACACTACCTCTATCATATCCGTTACGACTATACAGGCACGGTGCTGGTGGATAACCGGCCATGGCCAGCCTACAATAAAAATGAAGTGGCTGCTCTGCGACAGCAACAGCTCAGCATCATCTTTCAGGACCTGCGGCTGTTTGAACAACTCACCGCGGTGGAAAACATCGAACTGAAAAGGGTGATGCAGCCCAATCCATACTGCACCCCGGAAAAAATCAGGGAAATGGCCGCACAGCTCAATGTGACACATGTGCTGCAACAAAGCAGTAAAACACTGTCCTACGGCGAGCGCCAGCGTATTGCCATTATCCGGGCGCTGTCGCAGCCATTCCAATGGCTGTTGATGGACGAGCCATTCAGCCACCTCGATGAGGAAAATACCCGCCGTGCGGCAACCCTCATCGCAGCTGAATGTAAGGCCCGCAACGCCGGGTTTATTCTAACCGATCTGGATGATGATCAGCATTTTTCATATGATGTTCATTATCAGCTTTAATGTTATTCCATGCGCCCGTTTTTTGAACTGCTAAAGAAAATTATACATACCGGCATTGGCAAAAGCCGCTTTCTGATGGCCTCCGTTGGCCTCGGCATCGCCATGCTGCTGATACTGGTGGCCATACAGGTACATTCCAACTTTAACCAGTTGCTGTACAGCGCCAAAAACCAGAACGAAACCGCCGACTTCCTGGTGATCAATAAAAAAATCACCAACGCCATTATGGGACAAAGCGGCAAGAGCGCTTTTTCTCCGGAAGAAATAGATAAGATCAGAACTCAGCCCTTCGTACAGGCGTTTGGGTTAATTACCTCCAGCCGGTTTAAAGTGGTGGTGCAGGCGCCCGGTGACCTGCATTTTGCCACGGACATGTTCTTTGAATCGGTGCCCGACAGTTTTCTGGATGTAAAGAACGAAGACTGGAAATGGAATGTGGGCGATCGTACCATTCCCATTATCCTGCCCAGCGACTTTCTGAACCTGTACAACTTTGGGTTCTCGCTCAGCCAGGACCTGCCGCAGATTTCGCAGGAAACGGTGAAGGCATTACCGCTCCAGGTGGTCATTTCCAATAATATCACCTCAGAACAGTACATAGGACATGTGGTGGGTTTCTCCGACAGAATCTCTTCTTTTCTGGTACCCGCTTCTTTTATGTCCTGGGCCAATGAAAAATATGGCACCACCCGGGAAGCCCCTACGTCACGGGTGATCATTAAAACACCGGACCCTTCCAGCCCATCTCTGGTAAAGTTTCTGGACGATAACGGCTATACGACGAACCTGGACAAGCTGAAGTTCAGCAAAACCCGCCTGATTGTACAGACAATCGTATCGGTGATCGGCTTCTTCGGATTGATATTGCTGCTTTTTGCGATGCTCGTATTCAGTATGTTCATCCAGCTGATCATTGCCTCCTGCAAGCGGGAGATACAACTATTGGTCATGCTGGGCACGGCTCCCCGTCAACTGAAACGTTATCTGCTGAAACAATTTGTGCCACTATACATTATTATTGGTGTGGTGTGTGTATTGCTGCTGGCAGGGTTACAATATGTGACGGCCACGGTGCTGGCCAAACACGATATGGTGGTGAGCGTCTGGCCCGGCCCCGGCGTATTCGCAGGAACGGTGCTGGTACTGGGCCTCGTGTACTTCGTTAACCTGCTGACCGTCAATCGGTATGTCAATAAGGAATCCTAAAATCCATCCATATGAAAGCATTAGATAAAAAACTGGTGCATGTTGTAAACTTTACCCTGAAGCCCGGACTGTCTGCTGAAGACAGACGGCGTTTTGAAGCAGGGGTAAGCAGCTTGCATACCATAGATGAGATTGCCATTTTCAATGTGGGTAAACCGGCTCCGGTGGATGACGGGCCTACGATCGATAAAAACTATGACTATTGTCTGCTGTGTATTTTTGAAAATATCGAAGCCCACGACCGTTATCAGGTACATCCGGTGCATCTCCAGTTTATTGAGCAATGCAACCAATACTGGGAAAAAGTAGTGGCCTTCGATTCCGAAACCATTTGATCAGTCTTCCTGCAATGCCGGATGCGGCATAATAAAAGTAGCTTTCGCACGAGGGGAAACCAGCAGATAAGGCACCCAAAGGGCCATGCGGAGCAGTGGCCACAGGATGGAGTTGGTGTCCAGTAAATTTCCCTGCGTGCTTTCTCCAAAATAATGACTGTTAATCTTGTTAAAGACAAACAGATACAGGGTGGTGGCGAAGTAATAAGTCGCCAGCGCAAAAGGAAAAGTATCCCTTCTGTTGAAGAACAGTACTGCTAATAATACCGAATAACACAACAGGAAAACCCGGATAATCATTTCTCCCACCAGGTAGAGCTGTACCAGTGAGATGTTTCCCATATCACGGCGTGCAGACACTGTCGACCATATCTCATAGTTAAATACATCGGCTTTACAGAGGAACATCAGTTCATACATCGGGGAGAACACGAGCCCAATGGCGAGCAGCGACAGCCAGCCACCGATGGGAAGCGGTTCTAACGGGTACTGTACCGGCAGCACAGAATGTCGGTAATATCGCGTGGCGAGGTGGGCAAATACCGCTGCTGCACAGCAGGCCAACACAATTGCGAGCCAGTTGCCCCTGACTGCGGGGCCATTGGCAGGCTGCATCAACGCAGGTTTTAAGGAGAGGTCCAGCGAGGTGGTCTTTTGTATTTCCTTTATTTCCCGGGCATACTGTGGCATATAAGCCGCGGGTATATGGTCCCGGAAGGTTTTCAGGGAATAGGAGAGCACAATCTGTTTACCGGCCTGCGTAGCCGTAAAGTCAAACTGATAGTAATCATTTTTAATGTGCAACGGTGTTTCCTCCAGCGACCATTCTATCGGCGTGTTGATAATGATCTGATAATCCTGATCATACGGGTATTTAATGGCGAGTGGCACTTTCCGGTTTACATCGGTAACATAAGGCAGTATGTCAGATGGAGACTGGGCAATGACGGAGAACAGCAGTTTGTTGGTAGTGCTGTCTTTTTTCCAGAGGCGGTGTATTACATAGCTCTCGTGGGTACGTAAGATATTGCTGTCCGGGCTATCACGGAGTGAGAGAGAATCTTTCAGGGCCATATCGCCATAGAACTTCCGGTAGAAAGTGAGGAAGGTAGACTCTTTGTCTTTAAGGCTGGCAGCCGCCATGGCGGCTCTTTGACCGTCGGCATCTTCGCGGTACCAGGCGGTGTTGGCGGTGAGTGTACCGTCTTGTCCTTCTTCTCCCGGCAGGGTGATGGTTTCCCGGATAACGATACGGCCGCTGTTGATTTTGCGGATGGGCGTCAGCTGGGTAGTGGTATCTGTAATGACCAGTGCCAGCAGATATTCCGGTTCACAGAAGTCTGTGAGCGGGCCACGTTGATAAGACAGGGTAGCGTCCAGCCAGTAAGTTTTGCCTTTGAGCGTAGCGTAAACGATCGCATGGTTAAAGGCCGTTGGGGAGGGGAGTCGCTGGCTAACACCGTCTTTCAGGTCGGTATTCACGTAGGCCATATGGGCGTTGATGCCATCAGCATTGAGCAGGGTGCAGAACAGGAGTGATTTGTCTTTGCAGTCTCCGAAACGTTGTGTCAGCACTTTGTCGGGCGTATTGGGCCGATGGGAGTATTCTCCCATTTCGATGCCCATGTAGCGGATATCATCCTGCACAAAGCGGAGCGCTGCCTGCAAATAGGCTTCCTGGCTGGTGCCGGCCTGTTGTTTCAGGGCTGCAATTTTGTTTTTAACAGCATTCCCCGGCGGGGAGATGGTATTTATCCGCTGTGCCCATTGTGCTATTTCCTGCCAATTGTTGTATTCGCAGACCTGTACCCGTGCGAAGGGGTTGTACCAGGAAGGCAGGTTGCTGAAGTTGTCACCATCCTGTAGGTTGATGCTATGCCATTCGTATACGGTGAGTCCATTCCAGCTGCGTTGCTGGGGCAGCGCTGCCTGGTTGAACGCTTTGAAATGCAGCTGTCGGTCGGGACGGGTAATAATGTTGCGGTAAAAGTTAACCACCGGTTCTGAGGCAACCTGATAATATTCCTCATCTATTTTGTTATCGAAGATGGGATTGGTGCCGGTAAGTGAGTAGCTGTATTCTATCTGATCTCCTTTGCGTACGTCTTCCAGAATGAGGTAGGCGGTATAGGTACCGCTATAGATAAAGCGGGAGAGGTCTTCTTCCTGCTGCAGCACTTTAAAGGAGGCGCCGGCGAGGCGGTTGATTTCCTGGCCGTCTCGTTTGATGGTGATATGATGGAAAGTCAGTTTCTCGTATTGCGGATCATAGTCCACCGATATTTGGGAGCCGTTCTGTATGCCCGCTTCTGAAACGATTTGCCGGATATAATGATGGTAGCCGCTTTTCAGTTCTGCCTGATATTGGGTTTCAGCCACGAGGAGGTAATAGCCGTCGCTGACATGTTTGGCATTGGGTTTTTGCAGCAGATTGGGTTGCCAGGGGGCCAGCCAGGAAGGGGTAGGGCCGGTATTGACCGGTTTTTGACGGGCTTGTGTTACTGCCGGCACGAGTGCCAGCAGTAACAACAATATTTGTTTCAAGGTACGGGTCATGACAGGGGGTTTAAACGTTGATGGCAGCTCTATTGCTGTTCTGCTGTGAGCAGGTATACAGCAAAGGAGGCCAGCCAGTGTTCACCGGCGTAGTCGCCACTGGCTACCTGCGGGAAAGATGTCAGCAGGTGTTTGTCGGCGAGAGCCTGAATGGCCTGCTGATTTTTGCCACCGTGACGGGCAATCGCTTCCAGGCACCAGGTACGACTGAGATTGAGGCCGTCGAGGTGAACGAGTTTGCCATCGGTACGGTCTTTTACCTGACCGGGTTGCAGGATGGTGATCGGGTTCTGGAAGAGGCCCGGCAGGAAAGCGTATAGCCATGTCCGGTATTCCTTTTCGGGCATAATACGACGCATCAGATCGGCTTCTTCGAGGCTGGGAGAGAGGAAGTCGTATCCGCCGGGTTCCCATGCTACCGGAGCATTTTTGTCTTTCGCATAAAAGCGCATGGCAGCATCATGAATGGCCGTTTGCAGGGCTTTGTCGCCGGTAGTCTGGGCATAATCCCAGGCCAGGCACAGGCCGAAAGCCAGGTTGGTATGTTCGCCTACACGGATGGGATACATCAGTTTACCGAGGAAATCGACATATGCTGTAGCGAAGTGGCTGGCCAGTGGTTGTACATTCCGGCTAAGTTCCTTGCCCAGTGGGTCGTTCCAGGTCAGCAGCTCCCGTTGCAGCTGCAGCAGCCAGCTCCAGCCATAGATGCGTTCAAAGCTTTTGTTTTCTTTGCCTTTGAACAGTCGCAGCTCTGTCTGGATATTTTCAGCGGTGAGGTGTTGCGCCAGTTTAGTGCGTATCACCGTTGCTTTTTCCATATCGGGAAACATCTTCAGCAGGCGTACCAGCATCCAGTGGCCATGTACGCTACTGTGCCAGTCGAAACAGCCGTAGAATGCCGGATGATAGGTAGACGGAGCGCCCAGCAGGGTGCTGTCAGGAAATACCACCCCTGTTTTATAAGGAAAAGGGAGGTCCAGGCATTTCAGCGGCAGCGCTGCCAGCTGATTGGCCGTTTTAACCGTCATCTTAGGCAGTTGTGCTGGTGTCATGGGCTGTATTTGAGCAGTAGCGGTTGCTGTAGAAAAGCAGATAGCGGCAAGCAGGGTGATATATCTCACAGAAATTATCGGATTATCGGTTAAATAATAATTTCACATAAAACAGGGGATTGCCCAGCCTTTTACGGAGGTCTACCTCATGGAACATGCAGGTCATCAGTTCTTTCAGCTGTTTGTTGCGGGACCCCATTTTCATCAGCAGGTTAAACAGCCACGGGTATTTGATCAGCTTTTGCAGTTTGGTGCTGACTTCCATTTCTGGGCCAAGGATACGATAGATTTCCTGGTCGTAGCTGTTGAGGAAACTGTCGGAGTAGTCCTGGGCCGTGATGGCCGCTGCGGCCTGTTTGGCGGCTATCTGGCCGGAATACAGCGCGTTGCCGATGCCTTCGCCGGTGAAGGGGTCGATGAGAAAACCTGCATCACCGATCAGCATATACCGTTCGCCATGCAGTTTTCTTTTTTTGCTGCCCAGCGGGAGACCGTAACCATCGATAGAGCCTTCCAGGGTGGCGTTTTTAAAACGCTCTTTCATGATGGGGTCAGTAGCGAGGGTGTCCAGCATCAGCTTTTTCAGGTTCACCTTTTTATTGCGGACGGTGGTGCTGAGCATGCCCACGCCCACATTGGCTTCGCCATTGGGGAGCGGGAATATCCAGAAATAACCGGGCAACATGCTTTTCAGGAAGTGCAGTTCTATAAAAGCATCGGGATGCATGTCGGCCACACCTTTATAATAGGCGCGTAAACCGGCGATATAATGGTCCGGCTCCATTTTGATGCCTGCCACTTCTTTGGTGAAAGCAGAATGGGCGCCATTGGCCACCAGTATGAGATCGGCTTTTACCTTAAATTTTCCGTCTTTGTCTGACAGATGATAACCATCTGCCTGCAGTTCATATTTATCGATGCTAACCCCTTCGAACAAACGAATTTCCGGGCGGCGTTTCAGTTCATCCACCAGGAAGTTGTCAAAGTCGATGCGTTTGCAGACGAAACCGCGAGGGTCGCTTTTATCGTGCTGATAATCTGATCTATAAGGGATGTCCATACCGATGCGGTTGGGTGCTACGAACGTCACGCCCCAGCTGTCCATTTTAAAAACAGCCTGTTGTAACCGCTCACCGATACCTTTGTCGATTCTTTCAAGGATGGTTAAAACTTTTCCGCTGAGGCCATCACCGCATACTTTATCCCTGGGGAAAACGGCTTTGTCAACAACGATACATTCGATGCCCAGCTGTGCCAGTTGAAGGGCTGCGCAAGCCCCGCCTGGCCCGGCACCTATAATACAAACTTTAGTTTCCATTTTTTTAAGCTGATAACTTATACGTGATGGTAAGATACATAATTGTTAGCTCCTGATATCGTATATTTAAAATATTGAATATTAAAACGCTGTGGTAAAAACTTATCTTTACGGCCCTAAAAAAATACACAAATATGTTTGGTGATTTATTCGGCAAAGTGACGCAGATCCAACAGAAAATGAAGGAAGCAAAAGAGCGTCTGGCAAAAATTACACTGGAAGGTGAGGCTGGCGACGGTGCGATAAAAGTGGCTGTAGATGGTAACCGTCAGGTAAAAAGTATTGAAATAGCGGAGCGTCTGATGGCGCCTGAGCATAAAGAAGAAATGGAAGATCTGCTGCTTACTGCGCTGAACCGCGCATTGAAAGATGCGGAAAATACATGGGAAGCAGAGATGAAGAGCGCAGCCGGCGTGCTGGGCAACTTGCTCTAGTTCACGCAAAGCGCGCAAAGCAGCAAAGGCGCAAAGATTTTAAGATTAATAAGAAAGCAAAGGAATGGAGACCAATTTGATGTCCGCTCCTTTGCTTTCTTTGTTTTCTTTACTTATTTCCTTTGCTCCTTTGCTGCTTTGCGCCTTTGCGTGAAAAAAATTCCGGATTGCGTAAATCATTTTCCCTTTCCGCGGGTATATTTCGCGCGAAGGATCGTTTTTTTGTGGTTGGACAAATCTGATATGAAAGTTTTTTTTCGCCGTATTCACTTATACCTCGGGCTGGCGGCAGGCCTGGTTATTACCATCAGTTGCCTGACCGGTGCTTTGCTGGTATTTGAAAAGGAACTGACGGAAGCATTTAATCACAGCCGCTATTATGTACAGCCTGAAAAGGAACGGTTACCGCTGGACCAAATCGCCGAAATGGTGAAACAGCAGGTGCCGGGGGCGGGCATATCCCGTATACAGGTATATGCAGATCCTGCCCGCTCGCTGGCTATTCAGCTGGATGAGGGTAAGAAAGGAGATAAAAACAAAGGTGCCGATAAAGAAGCCCGTGCGGAAGGAAAGAAAGAGGCGGGCAAAGAAAAAGAAATGAAGCCGGCAGGTAAAGATGCAAAGGGTGGCAAAGAACCTAAAAAGGGAAAGGGCCGCACTGCTTTTGTCAACCCCTATACCGGTAAAGTGATTGAGCTGTACAGCTACCAACAAACCTTCTACTATCAGATATTTTCTCTGCACCGCTGGCTGCTGGCTGGTGATACCGGCAAAATAATCACCGGCATCAGTACCCTGATGTTCGGTTTCATTCTCATCACCGGGATTATATTATGGTGGCCCAAAACCCGTAAAATCCTGCAACAACGTCTAAAAGTGAAATGGGATGGCGGCTGGAAACGGCTGAACCATGATATGCACATCGTACTGGGATTTTATGTCAGCATCTTCCTTTTTATATCCGTCTTTACCGGCCTTACCTGGTCGTTTGAATGGTTCAATAAAGGACTGTTTGCAGCACTGGGTGCTTCTCCCAAGCCCATGGAGGCGCCGGCATCTGTGGCTGCGCCGGCAACCGTCAACAACGTTTCTTACGAGGCGGCTTTGGCACAGGTGAAACAGCAGGTTCCCGATGCACAATATTATGCGGTAGCGATGCCTAAAGACAAGGAAGCGTCGATACAGGTTACCCTGTTGCCTGCCGGGGCCCTGAATGAAGCGGCTACCACCAGTTACTACCTCGACCAGTTCAGTGGTCAGGTGTTGAAATCCCAGACGTTCAGTGAAAGAAATCTCGGCCAGAAAGTACGTGGCCTTATCAAACCTTTACACACCGGTTCTGTCTTTGGATTGCCCTCTAAGATTTTCGCCCTGCTGCTGGCTTTGCTGGGCGCTACCTTCCCCACTACCGGTACTATCCTGTGGATCAACAGGACGATGAAGAAAAAGAAAGCGGCTAAAAACAAACGCAGCGTCACCACACCGCTGGCTGCTGCCTGATTTACCATAAAAGATAATGAAAGAGAAGCCTGGAGCCACTTACGGCGCCAGGCTTTTTGTTTATGGCTGTTGCCGGCTTTGCATTTTTGGAAAACACCATGCAGAAACGGAAGGCTTTTTTGCTTTGGCATCATCATCATAATTGTTAAAACCCCTTGCCCCGCTGCATTTTAACGTTTTAATGCTGTTTGTGGAACACCGTTTGGCATACCCTATATAGTAACAACGATCAGCCATGATAAACCAATATGAAGTGCCGGCTTATATAGAAGATCATATACCGGCACTTAAAAAAGCCCTTCATCAGTTTCCGGCGATATTTCACATATACGACACCGTGGGGTGTTTCAGTGAATACACCGACAGACAGCTTCGGGAGCAGAATTTCCCGATCGCCGGTAAATGCCTGCAGCTGGCCGGAAAACTATATGAACGCGGTAACGAAGTGGTAAAAGGGGCTATCACCCGGGTATTTGTGCCGGCACTCAGTAAAGTGCCACTGGGCGATGCCGTCAACCGGATCAGGATTTATGGCCTGATACCGGATGCGATTTATGGTCTTTACATACAGCAACAACTCATTCACAATGGAAACAGATGAGGAGATAATTGTCAGGGTAGCGACCCCGGAAGACGTGGACTTTGCGCTGCCCATTGTGGCCGAAATGGAATCCTCCGCCAAGGCCAGGGGTACCGGTATTGCCAAACGGGACCCAATGGATATCAAGAAGAAGATCCTGCAGGGCAATGCAGTCATTGCATTTACGAAAAGTGGTTTCTGGGCGGGATTCTCTTACATACAAGCCTGGCAGCATGATGGCTTTGTATCTAACAGTGGGCTGATTGTGGCGCCCGAGTTCAGGGGACTGAAAGTGGCGGCGGCCATCAAAAAGAAGATATTCGAGTTAAGTCGTTTTTTATATCCATCCGCAAAAATTTTCAGTATCACTACCGGTTTACCGGTGATGAAATTAAACAGCCGGCTGGGATTCAAGCCGGTTACCTATTCCGAAATTACTACTGACACCCATTTCTGGGAAGGGTGTAAGAGCTGCATTAACTATCCTGTGCTGGTGGGTCATCAATTCGCGAATTGCCTGTGCACCGCTATGTTATTTTACCCGCCGGAACTGAAAAACCCTGTTCTGTTAAGTACAGCCGATTGATATGAACCGGTGATGCGTCTGCATTGCCGGTTCTTTTTTATGGCGTTACCTGAATAACCAATAGTTTATTGATTTTCGTGGGGGAATTGCGCAGGGTGCCGTTAAATTTCAGGTAATAAGTGCTGATGACCGCTTCGGGTAGTTTTTCCAGATGGGCTACCTGGTTAAAAAGTGCCTGGCCGCAGTATTTCCTGACGTGCTGCTGCAGGCCCTGGAGGGTGGCGTCGTCTGGAAGCTGATTCGTTTGCGCGGAGGTATACTTCCGGCAGATGAAAAAGTTATTGGCTTCCGGATGCAGCTGTTGCCAATCGCTCCGGTGATGTTTCCATTGGCGGAGCAGCTGCCGGCCCACGCGGGCACTGGTTTCAAAACGTTGCCATACTTTTATTTTTTCCGCTTCACCGGTAGTGATGGCCAGCATCTGACCTTCGATGGTACGTTTGGGGGCGAGTAAGAAATAGAGGGTGTCAGGATGTTTTTCAAAGTCGTTACGCTGCTGGTCTGCCGAAATCCAGTCGAGAGAAAAATAGCTGTCACCGAAACGCACATACGTAGTACTGTCGCGTGCCACCACAGAAACTTCATTGGACGCAACTTTCTCCGCTGATGGTGCCGGGAGGGCTATCAGCTGCATGGTATCAATTTGGACAGGTCTTTCCTTAACAGGTGTTTTTGATTGTTGGCAGGCCGTCATCAGCAGGGATGCCGGCAGAACAAGCTTTAACAATGTTTTCATAGTATGTGGGATCGTGTAACGAACATTGACGTTTATTACATGTCCCTGGCCCTGTCAGTTATTCGACACTAACGGTATCGGCTGTACTTATCTGATTGTCTTTGTCTGTCAGGGCCTGCCACAACACATCTTTCAGCTCAGAGATTCCCTGTTGGGTGACAGAGGAGATAAATACATGCGGCACATCTTCCGGCAATTCTGCTGCGATGGCGGCTTTCAGTTCGTCATCCAGCATATCGCTTTTACTGATGGCCAGCAAAAACTGTTTATCCAGGAGCTCGGGATTATACTGTTCCAGTTCATTGACGAGCACTTCAAATTCTTTACGATGATCGGCGCTGTCGGCTGGAATCAGGAATAATAATACGGCGTTTCTTTCAATGTGTCGTAAAAATCTGTGTCCCAGTCCTTTACCTTCATGGGCACCTTCAATGATACCGGGAAGGTCTGCCATGCAGAAGGACTTGTTGTCACGGTAAGCTACCATCCCCAGTTGAGGGGTCAGGGTGGTAAAAGCATAGTCCGCCACTTTGGGTTTGGCAGCTGTAATAGCAGAAAGGAGAGTGGATTTACCGGCATTGGGGAAACCTACAAGTCCTACATCGGCGAGTACTTTCAGTTCCACCACTTTCCAGCCTTCCTGTCCTGGCATACCGGGTTGGGCATATTCCGGCGTCTGGTTGGTCGCCGATTTAAAGTAGGCGTTACCGCGGCCGCCCTGGCCACCGGGGATCCAGATCACTTCCTGACCGTCGTGGAGAATTTCTGCTTCCACGCGGCCTGTTTCTTCATCTTTGGCAGTAGTGCCCAGCGGTACTTCAATGATAATATCCTTTCCAAAGCGACCTGTGCAGTTGTCGCCGCTGCCGTTTTCACCATCTTCCGCCAGCAGGTTTTTGTGCCAGCGCAGGTGCAGCAGGGTCCATAACTGAGCGTTCCCCCTCAGGATCACGTGTCCGCCTCTGCCACCATCGCCACCATCCGGACCGGCCTGGGCATTAAATTTAGTACGCATGAAATGCATACTGCCTGCGCCGCCTTTACCAGACTTACAAAATACACGGATATAATCTACGAAGTTCGCTTTTTCCACTGATCGATATTTTAAACCAAATATGGCTACTGCCAGAAAATAAAACGCAAAGATCGTTAAGTTTGAGCGAATTTGATACACTTTTGGTACCATAAGCTCCTAACTTACAATCTTTGCGTCTATAATCAGGTATGTGTGTCTTTCTAATGGCGGGATAAGCCCATTATACTTTTTCTGCTACCAGTTCATTCAGTTCTTTGCAGAGCAGGTCAAATACTTCTGCTTCAGAGCCATCTCCCTTCACTTTCTTAAACTTACCGAATTTAGCGTAGTGGTCAGCTACAGGCGCGGTTTTGTTATGATATTCCACAATACGGGCTTTCACCACGTCTTCGGAAGAGTCATCACTGCGGCCGGAGGTCTTGCCACGGTTCAGCAGTCGTTTAATCAATTCATCTTCAGGTACTTCGAGGGATAATACCACAGAGATGGCCGTTTTCTTCAGCGCCAGTAATTTGTCCAGTGCTTCCGCCTGGGCAGTAGTACGCGGGAAACCGTCAAAAATGAAACCACGGGCATCCGGATTGGAATCCAGCTTAGAGCTGATCATACCGATCACCACTTCGTCCGGTACCAGTAAACCCTGGTCCATAAACTTGGTGGCTTCCATACCCAAAGGAGTTTTACTGGCTATCTCTGAACGCAGCAAATCGCCGGTGGACAGATGTATAAGCCCGTACTTATCTATTATCTTAGCACTTTGTGTACCCTTACCACTACCGGGAGGGCCAAATAAAATGAGATTGACCATGTTTTATTAAAATCTACTTTACTCGCAAGGATGCAAATATAACAAACAATTGAATGTATTGGTAATTAAAATTGCGATTGGTTAAAAAATGTAAAAGATTTGGACAAAATAGTAAAGATATTTTAATATTTATAGCGGAACTGTAAAATATCTTCAATAGAATATTCTAATTTAACGAATATCTGGCGATTTGACAAAAACATATACCGATTTTTAATAATTATTTGATAGTCAGGCACTGGTAATGAAATCTTGCCCGATTATTTGTAAGTTTATGACATGAGGAAACAATTACTGGTTGCAGGACTTACGGGCTTGCTGATGACTGGGAGCGCTATCCCTATGCCCCCCGGCGTTATGAACAAAAAGAAGAACAGGAAGATCAACACCACCTCCCAACAGCCACAAGATAAGGCTTCTCAGTGGGTAGACAGCGTATTTCAATCACTTACACCAGAAGAACGCATTGCGCAACTCATCGTCATCAGAGCGCATTCCAATCTGGGACAAGATCATATCAATGCCGTAGTGCAGGATATCCGCGACAATAAAGTCGGCGGCCTGATCTTCTTTCAGGGGGGCCCGCTACGGGAAGCTAACCTGACTAATTATTACCAGTCGATCTCCAAAGTGCCCCTGCTGATATCGGTAGATGGCGAATGGGGACTGGGCATGCGGCTGGACAGTGTTACCTCTCTGCCCCGCAACATGATGCTCGGCGCCACCCGCGACACCGCCCTGGCGTTTGAAGCCGGTCGCGTCATGGGTGAACAATGTAAACGCATTGGCATCCATCTCGACTTCGCCCCCGATATGGACATCAATAATAACCCGAACAACCCGGTTATTAATGACCGCTCCTTCGGCGAAAATAAATACCAGGTGGCCCGTCTGGGTGTGGCCGCTATCAGAGGTATGCAGTCCACCGGGGTAATGGCCTGTGCCAAGCACTTCCCCGGCCACGGCGATACCAATGTGGACTCCCACTTCGACCTGCCTTCTATCAATAAAAGCCGGCAGGCGCTGGACTCCCTCGAACTGTATCCCTTCCGGGAAGCCATCGCGGCAGGTGTAGGCTCCGTCATGGTAGGACACCTCTTTATTCCCGCCATCGATAACAAACCCAATACGCCCACTTCCATTTCCTATAAAGCCGTTACCAAACTGCTGAAGAATGAACTGGGCTATAAAGGCCTCATCGTTACCGATGCACTCGAAATGAAAGGCATCGCCAAGTTCTACTCCAAGGGACAGGAATCCTTACAGTCCCTGCTGGCAGGCAACGACCTCATGATCCTGCCTTCTACCGCCGCTGGTAGCGTATCCGCTATCATGAAGGCCATCAAAAAAGGACAGATCAGCCAACAGGAAGTAGACGCCCGCGTTAAAAAAGTGCTGCATGCCAAATATGACTTAGGTCTCTGGAAACCACAACGCATTGAGACAAATAATTTGACCACCGATCTCAATTCGATGACGGACACGCTGACCCGCCGCATTGCAGAAAAAGCGATCACGCTCGTGAGAAACGATCAGAAACTGATTCCTTTCTCTCCGGCTATGACGCAGCAGAAACTGGCGGTGATCGCCGTCGGCGCCGACGGAAACAACGCCTTCCTGGATGCCGTCAGAGCATACAAACCAGGCACAGATGCCTTTATCTTCACCTCCCGTCAGACGGTGCAACAGATCGCTCCGATCATTTCCCGCATTCAGCGTGATTATAAAGCAGTGATCATCAGCGTACATAATTTCAGCCGCCGTCCGGCTAATAATTTCGGCCTGTCACTGGCGCAACGCCTGATCGTAAAACAACTGCAGTCTGAAATGCCTGCGGCCACCGTGGTATTTGGCAACCCTTACGCCATTCAACACTGGTGTGATGCCCCCACTATTGTGGCTGCCTACGAAGATGACAGTATCACCCAGAAGGTAGCGGCCGACTTGCTGTTCGGCAAGCTGGGGCCCAAAGGCAAACTGCCGGTGACAGTATGTCCCGGTCTGCCGGAAGGGACCGGCATCTCTTATGATGTTAATCTGTTTACAGACCTGCCCACTGCCGCACCGGCCGAAGTTGGCATGAATGAAACCCGCCTGGCAGGCATCGATGCGCTTGCCAACGACATGATCTCCCGCGGCGCAGCTCCCGGCTGCGAAGTGCTGGCCCTGAAAGATGGAAAGATCGTGTATAACCGCACTTTCGGCCACTATGAATACAATAGCCAGGAGCCGGTTTCCCCTGGTTCTATTTATGATCTGGCCTCTGTCACCAAAGTGTGCGCTACCACTATCTCCATCATGCGGTTGTATGATGAAGGAAAAGTGAGCCTCGATGGTACGCTGGGGGAGTATCTGCCCCTTGTAAAGGGCACTGACAAGGCAGGACTGAAGATACGGGACGTACTGCTGCATCAGGCAGGGCTCGTTGCTTTCATTCCGTTCTACAAGGAAACTTTATACCCCGACGGTCGCCCTGATACTATCCTGTATCACAGCACCGCAGATGAATTATATTCCGTACAGGTGGCCGACAATATGTTCATGGACCATCGCTATGTAGATTCTATCTGGAAAAAAATCCTCGACAGCAAAGTGACCCCTCATCAGGGCTATGTTTACAGCGACCTGGATTTTTTATTCCTCGGCAAAGTGGTGGAAGCTGTGACAGGCAAAAGGTTGGACCAATACGTACGGGAAACTTTTTATAAACCGTTGGGGCTGGCCACAACCGGCTTTCTGCCCAGAGAGCGGTTCCCGCTGTCTTTGCTGGTGCCCACGGAGCGGGAGAACTTCTTCCGGATGCAGTTACTGCGTGGTTTTGTGCACGATCCCGGAGCAGCCATGCTGGGTGGCGTTGCCGGCCATGCAGGGCTGTATTCCAATGCGCATGATCTGGGCGTGATTATGCAGATGCTGCTTAACAATGGTTCATTTGGAGGAGTGCAATATATCAAGCCGGAAACCGTAAGGCTGTTTACCGCTTACAATAGCAGCATCAGCCGCCGCGGCCTGGGCTTCGACAAACCGGAAAAAGACAATAACACCCGTAGGGAAAGTTATCCGTCCAAACTCACTTCCGGCGCCACCTTTGGCCATACCGGCTTCACCGGTACCTGTATCTGGGCAGATCCCGGCAGCAAAATGGTGTTCATCTTCCTGAGTAACAGGGTATATCCCAATGGCGGTTCTAACAGCAAACTGTCTACCCTCAATACAAGAGGCAAGATGATGGACGTAGTATATGAAGCCATGAAACCATAACCATTCCCGGTTTTGATATATTTAAAATGCGAAGGAGATTATCAGACGATAATCTCCTTCGCATTTTAAATAACCAATTAACCAAATCAGAAGTAGTATGCAGTATTATTTTTCTACGGAAACGAGCCTGCTAACCATGGTCTGTGTTTTGATGCCAATGGATTTTTCTGCTACTTTGTTTTTGCCGCTTCTGATTTCGAAGATGTACTGGCCATCTTCGAGGGATTGCAGATTGTAGCGGGCTTCAAATTTAACAGTTGCAGGTAATACTTCCCGGTGAAGGGTGTTGTTGTTGCTATCTTTGATGTAAAGTGTCAACTTTTCGTTTTCCGGATTGATCACTGCCAGTGTGAAGTTCAACGTCTCTTTTTCTGGCTGGCTGATTTCCACTTCCAAATCCTTTTTGATGCCTGATGAAGGCTGCTCAGCAACGAACCGGTTGTTGTTGTAAGCAAAGGATCTTTCCTGTGCATGCATGGTTACAAAGGGAATGAGGATAGTGGCTAATACGATCATTGTTACTTTGGGTACTAAAACAAAACAAAACTGTTTCATGACATTATTTTTTTAATGTGTTGTCTTTTTTACTTGTTTGGGCAGTATTAGCTAATACAATTAATGCCGTTTAATTTTCAATGCAAAGCTCCGACCCCAGCGTTAACAGAACATTACGCGATTGTTAAAAGAATGTGAGTATTTCGGGAGCCGTAATTCACTATTTTTGCAGCGTTTATGGAAACAGTTGATATGAAGAATAACCGCCCGGTGGCCATCTGGCTATATATAGGAGTGGGCATGCTGGTGATCCAGGTACTATTGGGAGGGCTGACCCGCTTAACCGGTTCCGGCCTGTCGATTACAGAGTGGCAGCCGTTGTTGGGCGCTTTTCCGCCCATGAATGAAGCAGCCTGGCAAAAAGCCTTCGATGGATATAAGCAGATTGCGCAGTATAAATATGTCAACAACCATTTCACCTTATCAGATTTTAAATTCATCTATTTCTGGGAATGGCTGCACCGCGACTGGGCGCGTTTGATCGGCGTTGTATTTATTATACCGTTCATTTATTTCATTGCGAAGAACAAGATCAGGAAAGAGATGATCAACCCGATGATTGTGCTGTTTGTGCTCGGTGGCCTGCAGGGACTTATCGGCTGGATCATGGTGTCGAGCGGCCTGAACGATGAAAACCTTTATGTAAGCCATATCCGGCTGGCCGTACACTTTATATCGGCGCTGGTGCTGCTGTGTTATCTGTTCTGGTTTGCCCTGAAAATCAGTGTTCCCGGGAAAGAAATCCTCAAAGTCCCTTCCCTGAAGCGGTTAAATTTCTGGTTACTGGTACTCGTGACCGTGCAACTGATATACGGTGCTTTTATGGCTGGTCTGCATGCTGCCCTGGTAGCCAATACCTGGCCGGACATCAACGGCGCCTGGATACCTGCCGGCATGTTTTCCCAGGGCGGCTTCCTGACGGATATTGTCCATAACACTATCACCATTCAGTTTATACATCGTGGACTGGCCTATCTCATCACTATCCTGATTGCCGTATGGTGGTGGAAATCAGCACAAACGCCTACCAACAGCCTGTTACACGCTATTCGTTACCTGCCGCTGTTGTTGGTATTGCTGCAGGTGCTGCTGGGTGTACTCACGCTGCTCAACAGTCAGGTGAAAATACCGATCACCTACGGGATTCTGCACCAATGCGTAGGCATGCTGCTGTTGCTTTCGCTGGTATGGACGCTATACCTGAGCAGCGCACCACAAGATTAATTACGATTTACGGATTACGAATTACGAATTAGGGGTTTAATACAAGGCTTAGTTAGAAACTATTGCTGCGTATCAGGCCCCTAATTCGTAATTCGTAATCCGTAATTCGTAATTTTTTACGTAGGTTTATTAGTAATTATCGGTCTGATGAAGGTGAAGCTATTCCTAATAAAAACGTACTATTCATTCCCTGTTCAATTGCTCCTGCTGCATTTCAGGAAATATCAGGTGTTGCTCATCTTCTGGGTAATTCTCTTTAGCACGATCAATGGCGGATTTGCCAAGGTATTTGGCGGCGATGCCCTCTTTTTGGCGCCGGAATATCTGGGGAAAGTGAATTTTTACAGTACAGCGATTCTTGGACTGGCCACAGGCATGTTTATCATGAGCTGGCAGATCACTACCTTCATCCTGCATACCGGCCGGTTTAAATTCCTGGCCACCACCTCCCAGCCTTTTTTTCGTTATTGCCTCAATAATTCGCTCATTCCTCTGGCATTTTTTATCTGCCTGATTTATCGTGGCTGGCAATACCAGCGGTATGAGCAACTGAGCTCTATTCCTGACATCCTCCTGTTGGGAGAAGGGTTTGTCTGTGGAGCCCTGTTTATCGTGTTTTTCGGGTTCTTTTATTTTTTTAATGCCGATAAAAACATCGGGCGGAGGCTGGAGAAACGTTTTGGCAACCCGCGTAATTTTCTGCGGGTGATCCTCAAGCCAACACAGGAGCCCGATGAGAATGCGCTGCCGGTGCACAACTATTTCTCTACGCCCTGGAAAATCCGCCGCGCCCGGAATGTAGACCACTACAATAAACACTACCTCGACAGTATCCTCAAACAACATCACTTTGCAGCGATGATCACGGTGGGGTGCGCGCTTATTTTTCTGATGATACTGGCTTATATGATGGATTATGAAGTGTTCAGGATTCCTGCCGGCGCCAGTGTACTGATCTTCTTTGCCTTCCTGATTGGCGTGGCCGGCGCCTATTCTTATCTACTGCAAACATGGTCCATTCCGGTAGTGCTGGTGTTATTGTTTGGGCTCAACTGGATGGTGGAACATAACTGGGTTGACAACCGTAACAAAGCGTACGGACTTGATTACCAACAGAAAAAGGCCCGGCCGGAATACAGTGTAGAAGCCTTACAGCGTTTCTTTACCCGTGAGCGGTATGAAGCTGACAGAAGGCAGTCCCTCGAAATTTTAAAGAAGTGGCGTAGCAAGTTTCCGGCAAATAAAAAGCCGCAGCTGATCGTCCTGAATTTCAGTGGTGGTGGCAGCCGTTCCGCCACCTGGTCGCTGCATGTGCTGCAGCGGCTGGACAGTCTCTTACAGGGGCAGCTGATGAAACACACGGTACTGATGACGGGTGCGTCCGGCGGTATGTTGGGCGCCAGCTATTTCCGGGAACTGTATTATCAGCAACTGATGGGGAAGCCCATCCGGCTGACAGACAGCATCTACACCGAGCGCGTTTCCAGAGATCTGCTGAATTCCGTGTTCAGCGCTATGGCCGTGAATGACTTTATTACCCCCTGGCGCACTTTTACGATGGATAATAAACGGTATGCAAAAGACCGCGGGTATGCCTTCGAGATGCAGCTGAACCAGAACACTGATAATGCCCTGAATAAGATACTGAGAGATTACAAAGCGCCAGAGCAGAACGCAGAAATTCCGATGCTGATCTGGAATGCCACCATCAATGCAGATGGGCGCCGGCTGATGATTTCGCCGCAGCCGGTCAGTTACCTGTGTAGCCCGCAGTATCTGTATCCTACGAGGCAGGTACGGGATATCGACGGGGTGGACTTTGCACAATACTACGCTAACCAGCATGCCATGGAGCTGCGGGTTACCAGTGCCATCCGGATGTGTGCTACTTTTCCTTATGTATTACCCAATACTTTTTTACCCAGCAACCCCATTGTAGATGTGATGGATGCCGGTATCCGGGATAATTTCGGCCAACAGACCACATTGCGTTATCTCTATACTTTCAGTAAATGGATCAATGAAAACACCAGCGGGGTGGTGTATATCCAGATCAGGGATACCCGCAAGAATGATATTACTCCGATCAAGAAAACCAAAGATCTTAGTGATCTGCTGTTTGAACCATTGTTTACCATGCAACAGCATTGGAGTGCCATGCAGGATTTTGATCAGGATGATCTGGTTAATTTCATGGAGGGGTATTTCCCGGATAAATTTCATCGTATCATCTTCCAGTATGTGCCACAGAAACAGGACAAAGGAGCTGCACTATCCTGGCACCTCACGTCCCGTGAGAAGCTGGACATAGCGCACGCACTTGATAATCCGGCGAATCAAAGTGCGTTGGATTTTGTCGTTAAACTGATGGAAGAATAAATTGTTTACCTTTTCCTCATTCCCTTTTTAATGCAATAGAAATTCCAGCAACGGCGTAATGAATTTCGTATAGGCTTCTATGTGAGGTAGATGGCCAACGCCTTCAATTGGCACCAGTGTGGCATGGGGGATACGTTTGGCCGCATCTTTTCCCAGCTCGGGGTAATTACCCAGTGTTTTACGGATGTCTGGCGGTACATTGGCTTTTCCCAGTGCCGTGCGGTCACGCTGACCGATGATCAGCAGGGTGGGTGCCTGAATATTGGGGAACTCATAATATACCGGTTGTGTGAAAATCATGTCGTAGGTGAGGGCGGCGTTCCAGGCCACCTGTGCATAGTCCGGATTTTGAATCCAACTGGCTTGCAGGCGGGCCCATTTATCATAGTCCGGTTTCCATTGTCCCGCGTAATAGTTATCCAGCTGATATTGTTTGATTTTATCGTAGGTCTGTTTCAGCTCAGAGTGGTACCATTTATCCACAGATTGGTACGGAACGACCACTTTCCAGTCTTCCAGTCCGATGGGGTTTTCCAGAATAAGTTTGGTAGTAACGTCGGGGTACATGAGGGCGAAGCGGGCAGCGAGCATTCCGCCCATGGAATGCCCAAGGATGGCGGCCTTGTGGATATCGAGGGTGTCCAGCAGGGCTTTGGTGTTTTGGGCTAAGAACTGAAAGCTGTATTGCACGTGTGCTGGTTTAGCGGACTTGCCAAAGCCTATCTGGTCGGGGATGATGACCCGAAAACCGTTGTTGGTGAGGCTGGCGGCGGTGCTGTCCCAGTAGGCGCCGCAGAAGTTTTTACCATGGAGGAGCACTACGGTCTGGCCATTGGGCCGGGAAGGCTGTATGTCCATGTAAGCCATGGTGAGTGGTTGGCCCTGCGCCTGGAATTTAAAATAATGAACAGGGTAGGGATATTGGTAGGAAGACAACATAATGTCTTGTGTAGGAATGGTTTGTGCATGCAGTAGGGAGGGGAGAAGGCAGTAACAGGACAGTAATAAAATGAAAAGGGTACGTTTCATGCGGGTATGTTTTATCAGGAGGGAAATCAAATCTCCCGCCATAAAGATGGCGGGATGTGCCTGCCAGGGATTGTTTCCGTCATGATAAAATATGACCGGTTGTAATATGTTGATATTGAGTTAGTTGTGAGGGTATTTGTACAAGTGACTAAATGGTTACATTTATTTAAAGCACGAATCCTTCATTCTCGTCAGGTTTTCGTACCTTTGCGCCTCATTTTTGCAGCTATGAGCTATAATCTTACAAGCTGCTTATAGCTAAAGAATTAAGTATATGAACATTCGTAATATTGCAATTATCGCACACGTAGACCATGGTAAAACTACCCTGGTTGACAAAATTCTTCATCAGACGAACGTTTTCCGGGCTAATCAGGAATCCGGTGAACTGATCATGGACAGCAACGATCTTGAGAGAGAGCGTGGTATTACCATTTTCAGTAAAAATGCTTCTGTTGAATACAAAGGCACCAAAATTAATGTGATCGATACCCCGGGCCACGCCGACTTTGGAGGTGAGGTAGAGCGCGTATTGAAAATGGCAGATGGTGTAATCCTGCTGGTTGACGCTTTTGAAGGCCCGATGCCACAGACTCGCTTTGTGTTGCAGAAAGCTTTACAGCTGAACCTGAAACCTATCGTCGTGATCAACAAAGTGGACAAGGCTAACTGCCGTCCTGATGAAGTACACGATGCTGTATTTGAATTGTTCTTCAACCTGGATGCAACAGAAGAGCAGCTGAACTTCCCGACCTTCTACGGCTCCGGTAAAAATGGCTGGTTCAACTCTTCCCTCGAGCAATGCGCTGATATCACTCCGCTGATGGATGGTATCATCGAACATGTTCCTGCTCCTAAAATCCCTGAAGGTAACCTGCAGCTGCAGATCACTTCCCTGGATTACTCTTCCTTCCTCGGTCGTATCGCAGTAGGTAAAGTAACCCGTGGTTCTATCGAAGAAGGTCAGTGGATTACGCTGATGCAGGCAGACGGTACCGCTAAAAGACAGAAGGTACGTGAGCTGTACATCTTTGAAGCTTTAGGTAAAAGAAAAGTAAATAAGGTACTGGCCGGCGACATTTGCGCTGTTGTAGGTATCGAAGATTTTAATATCGGTGACACCATCGCTGATGGTGAAGCTCCGGAAGCACTGGCAGTAATCAGCGTGGACGAACCAACCATGAACATGCTGTTCGGTATCAACAACTCACCTTTCTTTGGTAAAGATGGTAAGTTCGTTACTTCCCGTCACCTGCGTGACCGTCTGGTGAAAGAAACCGAAAAGAACCTGGCACTGCGTGTAGTAGATACAGACAGTGCGGATAGCTTCCTGGTGTATGGTCGTGGTATCCTTCACCTGGGCGTACTGATCGAAACCATGCGTCGTGAAGGTTATGAGCTGACTGTAGGTCAACCACAGGTTATCGTGAAAAACATCGACGGTAAAAAATGTGAACCATATGAAACCCTGGTGGTAGACGTTCCGCAGGAATTCGCCAGCAAGGTAATTGACCTGGTAACCCGTCGTAAAGGTGAAATGCTGATCATGGAAACAAAAGGTGAAATGCAACACCTGGAATTTGAGATTCCTTCCCGTGGTCTGATCGGTCTGCGTACACAAATGCTGACTGCCACTGCCGGCGAAGCTGTAATGGCTCACCGCTTCAACGATTATAAAGCCTGGAAAGGCGCCATCCCCGGCCGTAACAACGGTGTGTTGATCGCTAAAGAAGCTGGTTCCACTACCGCTTACTCCCTCGATAAATTACAGGACAGAGGTTCATTCTTCGTGGACCCGGGAGAAGAAGTGTACAAAGGCATGATCATCGGTGAAAATAACAAACCTGGTGATCTGGTGGTAAACCCGAACGAAGGTAAGAAACTGACCAACATGCGCGCCAGCGGTAGCGATGGCGCTGCTAATATCGCACCTAAAATTCTGATGACACTGGAAGAATGCATGGAATACATCCAGCATGATGAGTGCATCGAAGTTACCCCTAACTTCATCCGTATGCGTAAAACCATCCTGGACGAAGAAGAGCGTAAGAGAAGTGCAAAAAGCATGAAAGCTGAAGCCTAGTCGATTAGAAGGCCCGCTGATAAAGCTGGTTCATATAATGATAGCACTAAGTTTGAAAAATGTTTGAGATAAGGAGGCTGACCGATTGGTCGGCCTCTTTTGTTTTTCGAAACGTCAAGTCTTAAGTCTTAAGTCTTAAGTCTTAAGTCTCAATCTCAAGTCTCAGCCTCAATCTCAAGTCTCAGCCTCAGTCTCAGTCTCAAGTCTTCAATCTTCAATCCCCATTCTCAAGTCTTATGTCTCATCATCTATTGCCTCACGCCTGTCATTCATCACTTAGCGTTCATTACTCATCGTTCAGCAAACCATCGCTCACAGTATAAATAGCTCATCGCTCCAGGTTAGAAATTGAATAACATCATCGCCCAGGGCTTTAGCCCTGGGACAAAAAAATCCCCGCCCAGGATAAGGCGGGGAGTGCATACTAACCCAATGCTTACTAAAACTAAAACTAACTTCTATGTATGTATAGTAAAGAGTAAATTCAATTTTTGGCAGCTTATATCATTAAGCTTCTTCTTGTTTCTCCGCAATTTTCTGTTTGATCTTTGCTTCGATTTCTGCGGACAGTTCCGGATTGTCGCCCAGTAATTGTTTCACCGCATCACGGCCCTGACCCAGTTTATTGGAGTCATAGCTGAACCAGCTACCGCTTTTCTGAATGATACCGTATTCTACGCCCATGTCGATGATCTCACCCATTTTGGAGATACCCAGACCATAGATGATATCAAATTCGGCCTGACGGAAAGGAGGTGCTACTTTGTTTTTCACCACTTTCACTTTCACACGGTTACCTACCGCTTCGTCACCATCTTTAATCTGGCTCATACGGCGGATATCCAGCCTTACAGAAGCATAGAACTTCAGCGCGTTACCACCGGTAGTGGTTTCCGGGTTACCAAACATAACACCGATTTTTTCACGCAGCTGGTTAATGAATATGCAGCAGCAGTTTGTTTTGGCGATAGTGGCGGTCAGTTTACGCAGTGCCTGGGACATCAAACGTGCCTGCAGACCCATTTTGCTGTCACCCATTTCACCTTCCAGCTCGCTTTTCGGTACCAGTGCGGCTACAGAGTCCACTACTACTACGTCTACCGCTCCGGATAAAATCAGACGGTCCGCGATTTCCAGCGCCTGCTCACCATGGTCTGGCTGTGAAATCAGGAGAGAATCCACATCCACACCCAGTCTGCGGGCATAGCTGCTGTCGAAAGCGTGCTCCGCATCCACAATGGCGCAAATACCACCTTTTTTCTGTGCTTCAGCAATCGTGTGGATCGCTACGGTAGTTTTACCGGAAGATTCAGGACCATAGATCTCAATGATCCTTCCTTTCGGAAAACCGCCAATGCCCAGTGCGATATCAAGCCCCAGTGAACCGGAAGAAATTACTTCCATTGGAGCTTCTGCTTTTTCGCCCATCATCATCACAGATCCCTTACCGAAATCTTTCTCAATCTTATCCATTGTAAGGCGTAACGCCTTCAGTTTTTCTGTATTGGCTGTAGACATATCTGTAGTTGTTTTTTACAAATTTAATCGAAAAGCATATCTCCAACTGGAATGCTAAATTATAACCTAATTTTTGATTTTCCTAAATTTTTTAGCATTTTATTTTTAATGCTAAAAAAAGTAGTATTCATATCGTATTCGGTCTCACTTTTTTGCTTCGCCCCTAACGACATAACAAAGATCCGAAGCCATTACGCATTGAATGTGCGTAATCATCTTTCGGGAAAAAAATATTTATGGGGAAGGTCCGGGGGAAATACTGCATTTTTAAAAAGCGTAGTTATACGCTTGAGGTTAAATGCAGAATATCGGACTTTTGCATTGTCAAGTTTAGTTGTTGATGATTGTAACCCCAGATGTTTGTTAGATTGTTTGTTAACCTGCCTTGCGGCCTTGCATCCATGTTACCGGAATAAAGCAGTCCGGCTGTTAAGGTAAACCCCAAAAAGTTTTTTCCCCATCCAAAACATAGCATATTCCTTGTTGGGTTTTCTCCTGAAAAGAGAAAACCAGCAGGGAGTATGCTACCGCGGGAAAAATCAGATCACCAGAAACCAGCAGGCGGCCAGTTGTGTAATAATCCCAATAAATAAACCGGTATAAATCTCTACAGGATTATGGGCGTTCAGCACCATCCTCGCCGTGGCTACAATGCCAGTTACAAAAAAGGTGATCACCAACGGTAACGACACATTCATATGCATGCCCCACATCAGCGCCAGCAGAAAACCGATTACGCCGCCCCAGCCTATACCATGCAGGCTGGTCTTCATAAAACTATTGGTAATGAAGGAAATAGACACCGCCAGGAAGGACCCCAGGAAAAAAGCGGTGTAAAACCGCGGTGCGGCACCCTCCTGTAAAAAGGTGTAAAAAGCCCAGAAATAATAAATAATAATGGCCACGTAAGGAATGATCCGCTCCCGCTGCGTCTTCATATAAATAGACGACACAAACCCCAGCTGTCTGGCCAGCAGCACTGTCAGCAACGGAAAAAATATGGTGATCGCCACTACCCGGAAATACAATACGTCAAAAGCAAACTTTTTGCTCAGCGGCTTAAAGGCCACCATGTATTCCGGAATGGACTGCAGTATTAAAAAGGTTACCAGGGTGGGGAGAAACAGCGGATGGGTGATATAGGAGATAACCTGCGCCAGTGATCTGGCCGCGGGAGGAAATACCGGACCTTCCCCGGTACGCATGTTACTTTCCGGTAACGCTTGTTCGTGCATCATTTTGTTCTTATAATTCTTTACGTAAACGGGCAACGGGTATATTCAGCTGCTCCCTGTATTTGGCCACCGTACGGCGGGCAATATTATATCCTTTGTCCTGCAGCATCTTGGTCAGGTTCTCATCACTCAGCGGCTTCCGTTTGTTCTCTGCCTCTATCAGGTCAGACAAGATCTTCTTCACTTCGCGGGTGGACACTTCCTCGCCACTGTCGGTAGACAGCGACTCGGAGAAAAAGAATTTCAGCTTGAAGGTGCCGAACTCTGTTTGTACATATTTACTGTTGGCCACACGGCTCACTGTGGAGATATCCAGCTGGGTACGATCGGCAATATCCTTCAGGATCATTGGCTTCATCGTGGTTTCATCACCGGTCAGGAAAAACTCCCGCTGATAGTCCATGATAGACTCCATGGTAGACAACAGCGTGTGCTGCCGCTGTTTGATGGCATCGATAAACCATTTGGCGGCATCAATTTTCTGCTTGATAAACAACACCGCCTCTTTCTGGCGCTTGTCTTTTTTATCCCCGCGGTCATACTCCCGCAGCATGTCTCTATAGCCACCGGAAATACGCAGATCAGGCGCGTTGCGCGAATTCAGCGTCAGTTCCAGTTTGCCGGCATTGTTCATAATGAAAAAGTCCGGCAATACATAACTCTCCGCTTTGTTGAGCGTAGCGTAATTACCGCCCGGCTTGGGGTTCAGCTTGATAATCTGATTGATGGAGGCTTTCAGGCCCTCGTCGCTCAGACTCAACGCTTTCTGTATCTTTTCGTAGTGTTTCTTGGTAAACTCGTCGAAGTAATTTTCGAGGATCTGATAGGCGGTATGTACACCTTCGTCATCCTGCGGTTTCCGCTTCAGTTGCAGCAGCAGGCATTCTTTCAGATCTGTGGCGCATACGCCGGCAGGGTCGAATTCCTGGATTTTTTTGATCAGCTCCCGGATTTCTTCTTCAGTAGTATCAATATTCTGGGAGAAAGAGAGATCATCCACCATGGCGCTCACTTCGCGGCGCAGATAACCATCGTCGTCAATACTGCCGATGATATGTTCGGCAATGGCGTTCTGGTGATCGTCCAGTTCCAGCATGCCGAGCTGGCTCAGAAGATGTTCATGGAAAGATGTTTCCACCCGGATAGGAATGGTTTTGTTGCTCTCATCCGGATCGGGATAGTTGTCGTCCCGCAGTTTATAATCCGCCACATCATCATCTCCATCACTTACATATTCGGAAATATCAATGTTGTCATACTCGCTTTCGCTGCCATCTGGTTCAAAATCATCCTCCTCATCGCCTTCACTGTCTGTCTTGGCATCAAAATCTTCCTGCTCTTTGAATTCATCTTCATGTGTGTCTTCACCGTATTCGAGGGCAGGGTTTTCTTCCAGTTCTTCTTTAATTCTCTCTTCCAGGTTGACAGTAGGTACCTGCAGCAACTTCATGAGCTGAATCTGCTGTGGTGAAAGCTTCTGTAATAACTTCTGCTGTTGTGTCTGCTTTAGCATAATAATCGTTCCCTACAGGGCAAAATTAATAAGTATAAGGTTAACGATAGCCTTACCGCCTTTAGCAGTCAACACAGTTAGCAGTAATTACCGGCTAACAGTGGCAGCTAAGTGCCGGGGGCTATAGGTCCAGTTCCAGCTGTTCGTCGGGCAGCAACCGGAAAGATTTGCGGTGATACGGTGTTTCTCCGTGTTCCCGCAGCGCTTCGCGATGATGCCTGGTCGGATAGCCTTTGTTCTCATTCCAGCCAAAATGTGGATATTCCTGGTGCAACCGTTGCATGTACTCGTCACGGTAGGTTTTGGCAAGAATAGAGGCCGCAGCAATGGATGCGTATTTGCCATCTCCCTGTACGATACAGGCAAAGGGTATCTGGCCGTAAGCATAAAACCGGTTACCATCGATGATGATAAATTCCGGTTGCCGGCTCAACTGCTCCAGTGCCAGGTGCATCGCCCGGAATGAGGCCTTTAATATGTTTATCTTGTCTATCTCCAGGTTGTCTACACTGGCAACAGCATAATACAACGCCTTTTTCTCTATGACTTTACGCAACTTGTCCCGGTCTGCTGCTGTCAGTTGTTTGGAATCATTGAGCAACGGATGGCGGAACCTGGGCGGTAATATTACCGCTGCTGCAAACACAGGGCCCGCAAGGCACCCTCTGCCGGCTTCGTCGCAGCCAGCCTCCAATAATTCGTCCTGATAATGAGATAGTAGCAAATCCGGTACTGTTTAAGACGGGTAAAATTACAAGATTAATGTTCAAGGAACAAGGAATAAGGAATTTTACACGGCTTACTCGGAATCGCGTTTAAACAGGTCTTTAAAATCCTGTTTGAAATCTGTCCATTCTTTATCAGACTTTTTCATCAGCTCATCAGCGGCTTTGCGGGTGCTGTCCCACGCATTGGCGCTGCTGCTCTGAATATCTTTCATCTTCCTGTTCATTTCCGCCTTCAGGCTCTCCAGCTTCTTCCGCGCCTCTTTACTCTTGTCGGTACCCTCTTTTTTTAATTCCTCGCTGGTTTGGTCTATTTGCCTGATCCGCTCCCGGATCGCGTCTTCCGCCTGCTTTTTCTGTTCATTAAGATAATCCCCGGCACTGTTGGCGGTATTCTTAACGTCCTCTTTTACTTTGGCAGCGCCTTCCTGCACTTCTTCCCGTTTCTCCTGCTGCTTTTTATTCTCGTTGCACGCCAAAAATGCTGCTACCCCCAGTATTAACATTATTTTTTTCATGATCAAGAGATTTAAACAATTTAGAAAATATAGGCTCTGAAATTTTTGGCACGCACTATTGCGCTGCTCCCTTTTATCAAAACATATTCCAGTTTTTTTGTTCACCCTCCGGTAGATATTATTTACAGAGAAAAAACACGTATAAATTATTAATATAATTTAAAAAGACCAGCTATCGGGGAAGATCCTACTCATTATGCCCCATCCATGCGTCCGTTAACAAAAAAATAGCTAGGTTTGAGGTCCTTTTATAACAAACCAATTATAACAAAACCAAACTGATATGAGAAAAAAACTACTGGTTTTGCTCTTGCTGCTTAGCGTTAGTATTAAATGGGCGAAAGCAGACGAGGGCATGTGGCTTCCTTATTTATTGGGCCAGCAGACCTACAATGACATGGTCAAAAAAGGCCTTAAGCTCACCAAGGAACAGCTGTATAGCATCAACAAAGCATCCCTGAAAGATGCCATCGTGATCTTTGGCGGAGGCTGCACCGGTGAAATCGTGAGTAATGAAGGCCTGATCTTCACCAACCACCACTGCGGCTATGGCGCTATCGCTGCTGCCAGCTCCGTAGAACACAACTATCTCAAAAACGGTTTCTACGCAAAAAATAAACAGGAAGAAATCTCTTCCCCTATGCTGTCTGTCCAGTTTCTCGTAAAAGTGGAAGACGTTACCAAAGATGTGGAAGCTCAGCTGAAAGGACTCAGCGGTGCCGACAGAACTAAAAAAGAACAGGACGCTTATGCCGGTATCATCACCAAAGCTACCACCGGTAACGGCTACGAAGCGAAAGTAGTGCCTATGTTCAAAGGCAACCAATACCTGCTGTTTGTATACGAGCGCTTTAAAGACGTCCGCCTGGTAGGTACTCCGCCTGAAAGCGTGGGTAAATTCGGCGGCGACACCGACAACTGGGAATGGCCCCGCCACACCGGCGACTTCTCCGTTTTCCGTGTATATGCTTCTAAAGATGGTAAACCAGCACCTTATTCCAATGAAAACGTGCCCCTGAAGCCTAAACACTTCCTGCCGGTATCTATCAAAGGTGTTAAAGAGAACGATTACGCCATGATCTTCGGTTATCCCGGCGGTACCAACCGTTATGAAACATCTTACGGTATCAAACTGAAAAACGAAGTGGAAAACCCGTCTCTCGTAAACCTGCGCGACGTTAGGCTCAAAGCGATGATGGAGCAGATGGTGAAAGACCCGGCAGTAAAACTGCAACTGGCTTCTTCCTACGCCGGTATTGCCAACTACTGGAAATTCTTTGACGGCGAAACCAAACAGCTGAAACAGCACCACGTGATGGAAGAGAAAGAAAAAAATGAAGCTGCTTTCGTTAAGTGGGCACAGGATAAACCTGAATTCGCCAGTATCATGAACGATTACGCAGCAGCTTACAAAGCATGGTCTCCCTACGCGAAACACCGCGTATACCTCACCGAAGGCGTACTCGGCTCTCCGGTAGCTGCTTATGCGGCCTCCCTGATGGCCCTCGAAAAAGCCCTCGTGACACCAGGCGCACCGAAAGATGCTGTACAACAGGCTGCCGCTGCTGCTGATAAAGCCCGCACCTCCTTCCTGGAAGGCGAAAATAAACCCAGCGACCAGAAAATCCTGGCTGCCACTGCCCGTATGTTCTACAACGACGTGCCGAAAGATCAACAGCCTACCGGCTACTTCGAAAGCGTGAAAGGCAAATTCGGCAGCCTCGATGAAGATAACACCTGGAAACTCTGGGCCGCTTCCCTGATGAACAACACCATCATCTTCGATGACGCCAAATGGAAAGCTTTCATTGCTAACCCGGATGCAGTAACCCTGCAAAACGACCCGGTGTTTAACTACGCCAGCACCTTCATCAAAAACTATGGCGGTAAATATCAACCGCTGTATACACAGTTCATGTTGAAAAACAATGACCTGGGCCGCGAATACCTGAAAGGCATCATGCAAATGCAGCCTAACGGCAACAGATACCCGGATGCTAATTTCACGATGCGCCTCTCTTATGGCCAGGTGAAACCTTACTCTCCGCGCGATGCTGTACACTACGATTACGTAACCACCATGAAAGGCGTGATCGAGAAATATGTTCCGGGCGACTATGAATTTGACCTGCCGGCCAACTATGTAGACCTGTACAACAAAAAAGATTTCGGTCAATATAAAGATGCTAAACGCAACGACATCGTAGTAGGTTTTATCACTACCAACGATATCACCGGCGGTAACTCCGGTTCTCCGGTGATCAACGCTAACGGTGAACTGATCGGCCTCGCGTTCGACGGTAACTACGAAGCGCTGAGCCACAAAATTCAGTTCGACGCTGACTACAACCGCACTATCTGCGTAGATGTACGCTATGTGCTGTGGTGCATCGAAAAACTGGGTGGCGCTAAAAACATCATCAATGAACTGAAGCTGGTAAAATAAACATTACCCTGCTCAACAGATACGTCCCGTTCTGGCATTGCCGGAACGGGATTTTTTTTATCTCCCGTCACAAAACATTTCCCCGCCGCACGTTGTTATCCCCATTAAATAGCCGCCTATTCTGAAAACTCAACAACCGTGCATGCATAAACGAAGTATCCGACTAGCTGCCATCTTTCTGTGTTTTTTTACGGGCATTTCCCTGACATATGCAGGGGACGGGCCTGTCAGCGATACCACTGCCAAAGACACCTCTTCCATCAAACCCGGCTTTCTGAAAAAAATAACACTGAGTGGTGTGTTTCAGGCACGATATACCGTCTCCCTTACCAAAGGTGTGGATGTTAACGGAACCCATCAGGCTGACGCAGAGAAAGAAGTGGTACGCAACAGCTTCAGCATCAAAAGGGCCAGGCTCCAGGTGAAAGCACAGGTGAGTGATCGTTTTCAGGCAGGCGTGCTGGTCAACTTCGCCGACTTCGCCAGCGATCCTAAAGGGAAAGTGCTGGAAAATGCCTTCATCACCTATCGCTGGAATGACGCCGTTAACTTTACCGTCGGCCAGTTCCGGCCTTCCTTCGGGCTGGAAGACCTCTATCCCGTAGACATCATCCAGTCCATGGACTTCTCCAATCAATACGCTGCTTTCGGCAACAACGGCTGGCAAAGTTTTCAGGTAGGCGTGTCCATGTTCGGCTCTTTCCGGAAAAATACGCAGCTCCCCATCAAATATGCGGTCTCTGTTGTGAATGGCAATAACCGCAATCAGGTGTCAGATGATGACAATGGCAAACTAGGCTCCGCCCGGCTGGAATTCGGAGATATGAACAAACTGTCGCTTGGCCTCAATGGCGGCGTAGGCGCTGTAAAACGATACAGCGTATATGCGTTGGGGATAGACTTCAGCGGCGTCATACCACTGGCAGAAAAATTCGACCTGCAGCTGCAGTCAGAGTTTAAGCAGGGCACCAACCATCGGCTGTTTTACGGGCTGGCAGACAGTCTCCGCAAAGGCCCGTTGAGCGATTACCTGATGCACGGCGCGTATCTGCTGCCTAATTTCCGGTACAAAATCAACTATCATAAGCTCACCTCCATAGAGGTATCCATGCGCTACGAATACTTTAACGACGATTTCCGGCATAGCGGCAATGCCCGGCGGACCTACATTCCCATGGTCAGCCTGGCTTTCCTGAAAGACTATGGCGGGCGTATTCAGCTGGGTATGCAGATCGACAATTACGACCGGGATATTCCGGGTACTAAAACGCACAACAGTAACCTGATGATCGTACAGGTGCAGTGCAGAATATAAAATGCCAATTGTTATGAAAGAAATCAAGTATCCACAGCTGCTGATCACGGTCATTTTCGGTGTTGTTATCTGGTTTATTCCGCCTCCGGCAGGCGTAACGCCGGAGGCATGGCACCTGCTGTCCATTTTCCTGTCCACCATCCTGGGTATTATCCTGAAAGCGGCCTCGATGGGTACTATGTCGATGCTGGCCATTACGCTGGTGGCGCTGAGCGGCGTACTGGCGCCGGGCAATCCGGGTAAGTCAATTACGCTGGCACTCAGCAGCTTCGGCGACAAGGTAATTTGGCTGATCGGTATTTCATTTTTTATTGCCCGGGGGTTTATTAAAACGGGTCTGGGTAAACGGATTGCCTATATTTTTATCCGCATATTCGGGAAAAGCTCGCTGGGACTGGCTTACGGCCTGGGCCTGGCAGATCTGGTGCTGGCGCCTGCGGTGCCCAGCAATACCGCAAGAGGAGGAGGGATAATCTATCCTATTATGAAATCCATGGCCATGAACTTCGGGTCCATGCCGGAAGATCCCGCCACACACCGCAAGCTGGGCGGTTATCTCACGCTGAGCAGTTATAATATGAACCTTATCACCTCTTCGTTGTTCCTTACAGGAACGGCCAGCAATCCCATGTGTCAGAAGTTCGCTAAAAATCTGGGCATCGATATCACCTGGATGTCCTGGTTTGCTGCCGCATTGGTGCCCGCAGCGTTGTCCATCTTAGTGGTGCCGTATGTGCTGTATAAAATATATCCGCCGGAACTGAAATCCACTGGTGATGCGCCGGCTATGGCTGCCGAAAAACTAAAGGAAATGGGGCCGGTGCATAAAAACGAATGGTTGATGCTGCTGGCTTTTGTGATACTGCTGATACTGTGGATCACCGGTGATTTGTTTGGGATTGATGCTACCACTACCGCCCTGATTGGATTGGTGTTTTTGTTATTGTCGCAGGTATTGGACTGGGAAGATGTAAAGTCTGAAAAAGGCGCCTGGGATACGATCGTGTGGTTTTCTGCGCTGGTGATGATGGCCAGTTTCCTGAATTCGCTGGGCTTCATTCCGTGGTTCAGTGAGCTCATTAAAAAGCAGGTAGGAGGTATGCAATGGCTGGTGGCTTTCCCCATCATCGTACTGGTTTATTTCTATAGCCACTACATTTTCGCCAGTGCTACTGCGCATGTGGCGGCCATGTATTCGGCGTTTCTGGCGGTGGGTATTTCTGTGGGCGTGCCGGGCACGCTGCTGGCGCTGGTACTGGGTTTCTGCGGCGGTATTTTCGGGACACTGACACATTACGGCCACGGACCGGCACCGGTATTTTTCGGCAGCACTTATGTGGAACTGAAAGACTGGTGGAAATGCGGATTTCTGTTGAGTATCGTGTATATCATTCTCTGGATGGGCATTGGCGCAGGATGGTGGAAAGTATTGGGCATCTGGTAATATCAAAATATCAAGCTATGGGTCAATGGACACAAAAAACATTAACCAGGAAAAACTGGATGGCGTTTACAGGATTGTTCCTGTGTTTTTTTCTTGTTATCCATTTATTGGGAAACCTGCAGTTGTTATTGCCGGATGAGCGGGCGCATCTGCAGTTTAACGCGTATTCCCACCTGTTGTCCGGTAATATCCTCATCAAAATAATTTCCTGGGTGCTGTATGCGAGTATCATCGCACATGTGGTATATGCAGTGATAATAACGTTGACGAATAAACGTGCCGGGGATGTTAAATATCATTACGACAGGCGTGGCGAGGTAAGCAAATGGTATACCCGTAACATGGGACTGTTAGGCACGATCATTTTTATTTTTCTCGTCATCCATTTCCGTGATTTCTGGTATGTGTACAAGTTTGGCTCGCTGCCGCTGGACGCGCAGGGAAACAAAGACCTGTATACGCTGGTGGTGGCGGTATACAGTGAAACATGGTATGTGTTGCTATATGTGTTGTGTATGGTGGCGCTTTGTTATCACCTGTTGCATGGTTTCTTCAGCGCAGCACGAACGCTGGGGGTTTATCATCCGCGTTATGTACAATGGATCAGGGTAATTGGCTGGATATATAGTGTGGGTATTTGTGCCGGGTTTGCGCTGATACCGATTTATGTTCACTTCTTAAAATAATGGGTCATGCTGGACGCAAAAATACCGGAAGGGCCACTGGAAGATAAGTGGCGTCATTACAAGGAACATGCAAAGCTGGTAAACCCGGCTAACCGGAAGAAGCTGGAGGTGATTGTGGTGGGTACTGGGCTGGCAGGCAGTTCTATTGCGGCTTCGCTGGGTGAAATGGGCTATCGGGTGAAGACCTTCTGTTTTCAGGATACGCCGCGACGGGCGCATTCCGTGGCCGCACAGGGAGGCGTTAATGCCTGTAAGAACTATAAAAACGACGGAGACAATGTTTTCCGCATGTTTTATGATACCATCAAAGGAGGTGATTTCCGGGCACGGGAAGCCAATGTATACCGCCTGGCAGAATGCAGCGCCAGCCTGATAGATCAGGCGGTGGCGCAGGGGGTGCCCTTTGGCCGGGAATATGGCGGATATCTCAATAACCGCTCTTTTGGCGGCGTACAGGTGTCGCGTACTTTTTATGCCCGTGGCCAGACCGGTCAACAATTATTACTCGGCGCCTATCAGGCGCTGATGCGGCAGGTCCATCTGGGATCAGTGCAGTTGTTTGCCCGGCATGAAATGCTCGACCTGATAACGATCGACGGCAAAGCCAAAGGCGTTATTGTTCGTAATCTTGATACCGGCGAAATAGAACGTCACGGTGCACATGCCGTGATACTGGCCACTGGCGGGTTTGGGAAGATCTATTACTTGTCTACGCTGGCGATGGGCTGTAATGGTTCCGCTATCTGGCGGGCGCATAAAAAGGGCGCGCTGATGGCTAATCCCAGCTGGACACAGATCCATCCTACCAGTTTGCCACAGTCGGGAGAATATCAGTCCAAGCTGACGTTAATGTCGGAATCGCTACGTAACGATGGCCGCATCTGGGTCCCTAAAAAGGAGCAGGAGGACCGGTTGCCCAATCAGGTGCCGGAGGAAGACAGGGATTATTATCTGGAGCGCCGTTATCCGGCCTTTGGTAACCTCTCGCCGCGGGATATCGCCTCACGGGCTGCGAAAGAACGTATTGATGCGGGGTATGGCGTAGGGCCGCTGAAAAATGCCGTATATCTCGATTTCTCCAGGGCTATTAATGACCAGGGGGTGGACAAGATCAGGGAGAAGTATGGTAACCTGTTCCGCATGTACGAAAAGATCACCGGGGTAGATGCTTATAAAGAGCCGATGAAAATTTCACCGGCGGCACACTTCTCTATGGGTGGGCTGTGGGTGGACTATGAATTGATGACGACCATACCCGGATTATTTGCGCTGGGGGAAGCGAATTTCGCAGACCACGGAGCAAACAGGCTGGGGGCTAATTCCCTGTTGCAAGCTTGTGTGGATGGGTATTTTATTGCGCCGTATACGCTGGCCAACTATCTGGCGGATGAAATCAGGACACCGGCAACGGATATTCATCATCCGGCCTTTGATGCCGCCGCTAAGCAGGTAGAAGATCAGCTGCATTTGCTGAAGAGTATCGGAGGCAGGTTATCGGCAGATTATTTTCATAAAACACTGGGTAAAATACTGTATGATAAATGTGGCCTGTCGCGCGCTGCAGAAGGGCTGGAACAGGCTATCCGGGAGATAAAAGCATTACGGCAACAGTTTTATGCCGATCTGTTTATTCCGGGTGGTTTAGCCATCAACAGCGAATTGGAAAAAGCGGGCCGGGTGGCTGATTATCTGGAGCTGGGAGAGCTAATGTGTCATGATGCATTGACACGGGAAGAGTCCTGTGGGGCGCATTTCCGGGTAGAATATCAGACACCCGAAGGAGAGGCGATGCGTAACGATAAGGATTTTGCTTTTATATCCGCCTGGGGATGGGCCGGTGAAAATCTGTCGCCGGTGTGGAATAAGGAACCATTGACGTTTGAATTTGTTACACCTACCGTGAGAAGCTATAAATAACGTGTATGCATATACGATTGAAAATATGGAGGCAGGAAAACAGCCAGGACACCGGCAAAATGCAGGATTATGCGCTGGCGGATGTAAATCCCGACATGTCTTTTCTGGAGATGCTGGACATGTTGAATGAGCAGTTGCTGGGGCAGGGACAGCGGGCCATTGAGTTTGATCATGATTGCCGCGAGGGAATTTGTGGGCAATGTGGCGTGATGATCAACGGTCGTGCGCACGGGCCATTAAAAAATACGACCACCTGTCAGCTGCATATGCGCAGTTTCAGGGATGGGGACACGATTTACATAGAGCCATTCCGTGCCACCGCTTTTCCGGTGAAATGCGACCTTAAAATAGACCGCACGGCATTTGACAGGGTGATACAAGCCGGTGGGTATATTTCGGTGAATACCGGCCAGGCGCCGGAGGCCAACAGTATTCCGGTAGGCCATCCCATTGCGGAGGCAGCGTTCGATGCAGCGGCTTGTATTGGTTGTGGTGCCTGTGTGGCGGTATGTAAAAATTCCAGTGCCGCCTTGTTTACCAGTGCCAAGATCACGCATCTGGTATTGTTGCCGCAGGGTGCTGTGGAAGCGCAGGAGAGAGTGCGGCATATGGTAGATCAGATGGACGCAGAAGGGTTCGGTCATTGCAGTAATACAGAAGCCTGCGAGGCAGAGTGCCCGCAGCAAATTTCAGTGTTGCATATCGCCAGAATGAACTGGGAATACAACAAGGCGCAACTGCTGAAAAAATAGCGCAGTATTGCGTTTTGGCGTATACGTAGTAATACGTATTTTGAAAATTTTGTTGGCAAAAATGAATGTTGTTTGCCGGAAAATTCGTAGATTTGCATCCGCTTTAATCACCGACGATATACTGTTGCGAATAAGAGTTGCTACATGCAATAGTGTTACCCCGGATTTTATTTGTAACAGGGTTTGTTACCCTACCCCAAAATGAAGAATTAAAAAGATGAAACATTACAACATGTTTGTGGTGGCCCTTATGCTGCTGGTAGCGGCTATGACGGCTTGTTCCCCAAACCAGAAAAAAAATGAGACAACTACAGTGACCGGTAATGCCGGTAATTTTCTGATCATCAGAGGTCATGGATTTAGTAAAGAGAAAGCAGCTAACAAAGTGATCTTTGGAGATGTGGCAGCGCACGTATTGCGTGCAAATGCCGACTATCTGCTGGTACAGGTACCGGAGCAGAAGGCAGACACTGTACAAGTGGTAGTAGCAGTAGGAGATAAGACCTCCAACGCTATGTTGTTTGAGTACAACCCTACACGGAAGCTGGTAGCATCCGTACAGGACATTGCCAGCGTGGCATATTAATAACGCAGCGTTTAATTGTTATACCATAGCTTTATTAAGTGACGTAGAAAAGAAAAAAGGTTGTTACAATTTGTAACAACCTTTTTTGGTTATAATGGGTTACTAAGTAGTCTATTTAAGGTCTTTAGGCTGCATGCCGAAGATCATGACCAGTTGGTTGTTTTCGTAGAAGTTCAGTGTCTGATCAGCCACATCATAGCGGTAGGTATGTTCGCCGATCATCTTCAGAAATTCAGCTTCGCGGCGCATCACATTTTCATCCATGCAAGCCATTCTGGTGCTAATAGCCATTGTAAAGGTAATGTTTTCTCCGTTAGAATGATACCCTCCGGAAATACTATTGCAACCTCCTTTACCATGGAAACGTTTGGTGGCAGGATCAAACTCTACCCAGATACCGGATTGCGTCAGCGTGCTGTCTCCCAGTTTGATAAGGTTCCATCTTTTACTGGCGATAAATGCCCAGGGAGTGCCTTTTTCAGGAGCAGTGTTTACTTTTTTCTTCTCCAATACTTTTCGCAGGGTATATTTTACAGAAGAACCATCGGCGGGAGGATTCTTCACAGGAGTAATTCTCACCAGCAGTTTGTAACGATAGCCAGGCGTATATTTGAACCCTTCGATATTAGTGTAGAGGTTAGACCATTCAGTATCTTTCACGCCTTTGATCTGCAGGCATTCCATTGGTGCTACGCCGGTGCATGGCTCCTTGGATTCTTTCACATAAATAGTCTGATTTTTTGAGGTTTGCTGCTTCTGTACAGGCTTCACGGGCGTCATCAGTGTCGTAGCCAGCGTCAATGCGATTTCTAAAAACATAATTGTGAATTTAATCTTTAACAACAAAAGGCACCTGACGGTTTACTTTTGTCAGAATACCTTCTGTTTGCAAAAACGCTGCCAGCCTGTAGAATGTTACAACTGTTAGGATGATTTCCGTTTTCCTATCCGCTGAATAATGCTGGTATAATAGGCGGGTTTATCTTTTCCCGGCAGGCTGATCACCTTTACATCATTGGCGGTAAGCAGGTCCAGCTTGAATTTACAGGCAGGGACCAACTCTTCCGGAATGTAATAATAGAGGGTGTTAGGCACGGGTACATTTTTATGATGAAATTTCTGGCGTGCTCTGTAGGTAAGTAACCACCAGAGGTCTGTCTCCACAAAATCGAGCGACAACCCGAAGATGTGAATATCATGCGTAAAGAAAAAGTCTATCCATGAGTGATAGTACACTTGTTTGGCGTGTATACGTCTCAGTAAGGATTCTTTGGGAACTTCCTTGCTGGAGTAGAAGGTGCCGCTCACCACATAGTTACGCATCAGCTGGAGTTGGCCACCATAGTGCTCAAACCCGAGGTTGATACTCATGGGGTTGAGACAGTCGCCGTGGATGTGCCAGTAGTGGATATCATCCATGGTATATTTCCGGAAGATGCTATAGAATTTTTCATTGATAAGGCTGGTATTTTCATAAGGAGTCCGTCCTTCAAGGGTAAACTCATAGTTGGTGGTCAGGATGTGTGCCGGCTTCAGTGCACGGATGGCGGCATGGATGCCATTGGCTTTGATTTCGGCAGCTTTGATGGCGATAAATGCTTTCAGTTCCCTTTCACGGAGTTTTTCTCTTTTGATGGCGGTTAAAAAAACCTCTTCATACAGCAGCGGGAATGGTTTTTTGTCGTCCAGTTCTACGCAGTCTCCCGTATGACAGAAGGTGATGATATCCTGCAACAGGTCTTTCCAGCTTTGTCCGCTGGAAATGTTGTTGATATCATTTCCGATTAGCAAAATAAGGTTGTTCATAGCAGGTGTATATGGTTTTATGAGTGGATAAAGCGGAAGGTGAGGTTAATCCTTCCGGAGATCTGCCGGCTTGTTTTGGGTACCTGATGTTCCCAGTATTGCTGCAGCGTCCCTTTCATGACCAGGAGGGAGCCATGTTCCAGCAATATTTCATGTTTCAGGTGATGATCATTTTTATAGCGTAATAAAAAACGACGGGAGGCGCCGAAGTTGACAGAGGCGATCACCGGATGGGGCCCCAGTTCCGGTTCGTCATCTGCGTGCCAGCCCATAGAGTCGCTGCCGCTGCGATAAAGGTTAAGCAATACGCTGTTGAAGCTGGCGCCGGCGGTTGGCGTGATACGGTCCCGTATTGCTGTCAATGCCGGTGTCCATGGGCTGGGCTCAAAGGTATTGCCGGAAAAACTATAGGAAGTGGCAGCATCTCCATACCAGGCCATCAACCGCGGAAATAAAACCTGTTTGCCATACATATTCATCGATTCCTGTTTCCAATCGATCGTGTCCTGCAACGTCTGATAATAGACATCGCTCTCCGCCGGCTTAAAAAAGCGCGGATAATAAGCCAGTTCTCCGTTCTTCAGGTGGATGGCATTCCCGGGATTGGACTCTTCAAAAAGGCTTCCCTGCAAACTCATGATACAAATTTACAACGGCAGTACGCAATGTATTTACATGCTTATTGGTCTTTCCATTGCCAGAGATAACGGCAGGCATGGGTCCGGTAGGGCGACCACTTAGCAGAGATGGTCTTCAGCTGTTCGCGAAAAGCTTTTTTATCGCCGATATCCAGCTTATAAAGTCTGGCCATGGCCTGTTGGATGCCCAGGTCGTCTACGGAGAAAACATCCTCACGGTGAAGGTGGAACATGAGCAGCATTTCTACCGTCCACCGGCCTACGCCTTTGATTTGCGTGAGGCATAAGATCACCGCTTCATCATCCATCTTATGGAGCCTGGCATCGGTAAGCTTTTGGGCAATCACAAAGTTGGCCACGTTCTGCACATAGGAGACCTTGGCATTGGACAATCCAATGGCGCGGAGGCGGGAAGGGTCAGTAGCAGCTACCTGTTGTGGAGTGGGTTCTTTATTATCGTAAAGGGCAAGAAAACGGGCATAGATCACATCCGCGACCTTAGTGGAAAGCTGCTGGCTCATAATAGCTCCGATGAGGCGTAGCGGGAAATTCTTGCGCTTTGTCCGCACTTCCAGCGGACCTTTGATGATCTTCTGCAGCTTTTTGTCTTTGCTGAGATGGGAGATATAAGCATGCTCCGTTACCGGAGTGCCTGATGGTCTGGGCATAAACGTCTGATTGAATGATTATATCCGCTATCCTGCACTCCGGCAAGGGCATTAGTAGGTGAACGGCTGATTGTAGATCACCTGCAGGATAGTTTGTCCTACTGCTTTTAATGTTTTGGTGTCAATCACGCTCATGTTATCATTCTGCGTATGCCAGTGCGGGGCAAAATTGCCGGTGGCCTGCCAGGCGATGATATCAAAAGTCGGGATGTTAGCCATGGTATTCACATAAATGTGGTCATCTGTGATATAGGACCCGTTTTTCTCATACCGGAAATAGTCGGAGTAGCCCAGTTGATTGGCCACGTCCCAGAACATTTTCATAGGGCCGTAAGCATACTGCTGGGAAGAGCCTTCCATGTAAAACTGGGAGCCCCGGCCACCTACCATGTCCAGCAGGATGCCGTAATTGGCTTTATAGCCCTTTACGTGCGGGTTTTTAGCCCAGTACTGGGTACCGAGGCAGAAGGAGTTTTCGTTGTCTTTTACCCCGTAATCTTCCACATCTACGAGCAGGATATCCACGCCGGCTTCGGGCCGTTGTGTTTTGAACTGACGGGCAGCTTCCATCAGCACGCCCACGCCGCTGGCGCCATCATCGGCGCCGTCCAGTTTGCCTTTTTTGTCGAAGGCATCTTCATCGGCCCATGGACGGGTATCCCAGTGTGCCAGTAGCAGCACCCGCTGTTTGGCGGCAGGATTGAAGCTGGCGATGATATTGATACAAGGCAGTTTCTCTTTATGCGGACCCTCTACGGTGGTACGTTGTACATATACGGTATCGGCCCATTTTTTCAGAGAACTGATCATCCAGTCGGCACAATGCTGCTGTGCGGGCGTATTGGGTATTCTTGGCCCAAAACTTACCTGTTTGGAGGTATAGGCATAGGCAGAATCTGCACTGAAAGCCGGTACCGGCACACTCAGTTTGGCCACTTTGCTGGCGCCGGTGCTGTCGGTAGTATTGTCTGTTTTTGTGGATGGCTGTTGACAAGCGCCGGCCAGAAGTGCCAGCGTTGTCAACATGCTAAAAACTTTACGCATTATTATCTGTAGGTATTTGCTTATTGAACGCTATACGTGACGTTACCATCTTTTTCATCCTTGAGCTGTATGCCGATGCCCAGCAGCTCATTGCGGATACGATCGGAGGTGGCGTAGTCCTTACGGCCTTTGGCCTCCTTGCGCATGGAGATGAGCATCTGCAAGACACCGTCGAGCAACTGATCGTCGCTGCTGGCAGGTGGTTGCTGTATGCCCAGGATGTCCACGAGGTAAGTCTTCCAGGTTTGTTGCAGCAGGTTAAAGGTATCCTCGCTGATTTCATGCATTTTGATCTGGCCACCTTTCAGTGAGTTGATAACCGGTGTCAGCTCAAACAGATTGGCCAGCACTTTGGCGGTGCTGAAATCATCATTCATGAACTCAGGGCATTCCTGGCACCAGGTGCGCACCTGTTTGTCCAGCTCTTCATTGATGGCCACTCCATCGGAAGTATAGCTCAGTTTCTGCAGTGTTTCATATGCTGCCCACAGGCGTTGCAGTCCCTTTTCTGCGGCCTGCAGCGCTTCGTTGGAGAAGTCGAGCGTACTGCGGTAGTGTGTCTGCAATACAAAGAAACGGATGGTCATCGGGCTGTAGGCCTTTTCCAGCTGTGCATTTTCGCCGGTAAACATTTCCGTGAGCTTGATGGTGTTGCCATAAGCTTTGCCCATTTTACGACCGTTGATGGTGATCATATTATTGTGCATCCAGTAGCGCGCCATCATCTCACCATGGGCGATCTCACTTTGTGCTATTTCACATTCGTGGTGCGGGAACTGGAGGTCCATACCACCGCCGTGGATATCGAACTGGTGGCCCAGGTATTTGGCGCTCATCGCGGAGCACTCAATATGCCATCCGGGGAAACCTTCGCCCCAGGGACTTGGCCAGCGCATGATATGTTCTGTCGGAGCTTTTTTCCACAGGGCGAAATCCGCTTTGTTGCGTTTTTCATCCTGGCCTTCCAGCTCACGGGTGGTTTCGAGCATGTCTTCCAGTACGCGGCCACTGAGAATACCGTAATCGTAGCCGGCGGCGTATTTTTTTACGTCGAAATACACGCTGCCATCTACTTCATAGGCATAACCCTTCTCCATGATCTTTTTGATCATTTCAATCTGTTCTATGATGTGACCGGTAGCGGTGGGCTCTATGCTGGGTTCCAGGTTGCCAAACTGCAGCATGGCCCAGTGGAACAGATTGGTGTATTTCTGTACCAGCTCCATCGGCTCCAGCTTTTCCAGTACGGCGGATTTGGAAACTTTGTCTTCCGCAGCGCGGCCTTCTTCTTCAAAGTGGCCGGCATCGGTGATATTACGTACGTAACGTACTTTATAACCCAGGAACTGCAGGTAGCGGTATACCACATCAAAGGTGATATACGGACGGGCATGGCCGAGATGTGATTCTCCGGATACGGTGGGTCCGCATACGTACATGCCCGCGTGGCCGGGATGCAGTGGGGTGAAGACTTCTTTCTGACGATGTATTGAATTGTATATTTTGAGTTCTGACATATGCTGTAATTAAGAATTTCCGGGGACCTGTTACAGGCAACAGGCCTTTTTTCCGGTGGTGGATGGCAAAGATAAATATTGTTCCAGATGTATGTAAAAAGTCCGGGAACAACATCGGTCAGATCTCAAAATATTAAACATTTTCATAATTATACTTATTTGTTTACTTCTACTTCCTGCATACCACTGCCAATGAGGCTGAGATTGGCGATGACCGGATAGTGGTCAGACAGGTCGGACATGATTCTCCGGAAACTGTTGACCTTAAAATCGGTACTGGCAAACACATAGTCAATACGCAGGGTGGGAGCGATCCCGTTGAATGTGCGGCCCACGCCCCATCCTTTGTTCAGGAAAGCGTCCTGGAGGTCGCCTTTAATCGTGAAATAGGTGTACGATGCCGGGGTATCGTTAAAATCTCCGCATACAATCACCGGATAAGGGCTCTGCCGGATAAAATTACCTACAATATCGGCCTGCTGACTGCGGCGTATATACGCTTCACGCATCTTCTGAATGATGTTTTTGGTGGCCACCAGACCAGTATCTTCCTGGTTTTTGATCTTGCGGATATCGGTATAGTCCTTTTCGTTGAAACGGTACGATTCCAGGTGCATATTCACAATGCGGATGGTATCGTCATCTTTTACAATATCTGCATAAATCAGGCTTTCACTCAGAGGGCCCATGCTCATTTTCACTTTGTCCGATGCAATAATAGGATATTTTGAAAAGATGATGGAACCCCAGTGCTGCATTCCGTTCCGGTTAAAATCGCTCGAAAAGAAACGATAGGGCATTTTCATCTCCCGGGAAATATCTTCCCGGTTGTTAAAATCATTCTTGCGCTCGGAGGTGTAAAAGTCCTGGAAGCAGGCGATGTCCGGCTCCTGTTTTTTGATCAGCGCAAACATAGCCTGACGGTTATATTTACTGTCTTTTTCACGGTACAGGCCAAACTGGCTCACGTTGTAACTCATCACGGTCAGGCTCTGGTTGGCCGGCGCCGGCTTATTCCCGGAAGGCAGGTTAAACGCCAGAAAGGCACTGATGGACTTCCAGCCAAGAAATAGCGCCGTGAGCGATAAAAAAGCATAGCGGTAGTTGAAAAACAGCCACCCCACCATAAATATCACCAGCAAGCCCAGTAAAAACGGAAAGGCCAGCGTAATGAAACTGATAGGCCAGAACCAGGCCGGGGAAATATACGGTGCAAGGCAGGCGGCAAGAAAAAGCAACACCACTCCAACGTTGATGAATACAAAAAAGCCTTTCGTAAATAGTCTTAAGAATCGCACCGCGTTTCCACGTTTGTTGAATGAATAAAGTTAATGCTTTTTCAACGACAGACGGGATATAACCGGGAAATGCTCCGACTGCGGCATTTTCAGTACCTGACATCCTTTAATGCTGAAATGCCCATCGGGCAGAATATAATCGATCCGCAGGGTAGGCGACAGATAGGAGAGCGTCCGGCCCCATCCAAAGCCCGTTGCAAGAAAGGCGTCCTGTAACCCTGCGGCGGCATGACGGTAGCTATAAGAGGCAGGGGTATCATTAAAATCGCCCGCCACAATCACGGGGTAGGGACTGGCCGCTACCAGTGAAGCCAGCTGCTTCACCTGCGATGCCCGACGCCGGAAGGTGGCCTTCATTTTTCCGCCCATACTGAAAAACTGCCTGCCTTGCAGTTCTTCACGGGAAAGCATATACGAAGTAAACTGTACACTGAAAATCCTCACGGTGTCCTGATGAATCACCACATCGGCCTGCAGAAAGCTGCGGCCGCTGCCCTGGGCGAGGCTGTCGCAGGGAATGGTCATGGCGGCTGCCACCGGATAACGGGAGAAAAGGGCGATACCAAAATGCCAGGTGTTCCACAACAGCTGATCGTGCGTGAAATAATGATAAGGATATTGCCCGATCAGTTTCAGCGTATCAATATTATGCGACATCTCCGGCTTGTCGTTGGTGTAAAATTCCTGCAGGCAGAGAATGTCCGGTGAGGCGGCTGCCACCTGCTGAAAAATGGCGGAACGGAGCTCCTGGTTAACTTTATATGCCTGTAAACCCATGCTGCTGCTATTGTAGGTCATGAGCGTGAAGTCCTTGCTGCCGGCTTCTTTGGTAAGATTTTCCTTCGGAGAAAAATGAAGCGCCCAGGTGCGTAAGGCAGGCCGGATGCAAAGCAGCATCGCTATCCCGATATAAATAAAATACTTTTTATCACGGCGCCACAGCCACCAGCAGGGCCATGTGAACAGGCAAACCAGGAAAATGACGGGGAAGGCGAGGGCTGCAAATCCGGAAATCCAAAAGCTTCCGGGGCTGAGCAGGGGTAAATAGGCGCTGGTCAGTACAGTTATTATCAACAGCGAGCAAACAAACTTCATGAAGGGATTTTGTTATTTAGATATTTTGTTATTTAGGTATTTGGGTAGGGTAAGTTATCGTATTAATCGGCAATTTGCCTGTTAACAAGCCCTTAAATATCTAAATAACAAAATAACAAAATTTCAAAATCTTTAAATGCTTAGTTGTCACTTGCGCGCAACAGGGTTTCCCGCTCTTCCGGAGATAAAGAGTCGAGTCCCATCTCATTGATCTTATCAAGAATCTCATTGAGCCGTTGTTCGGGTACCTGGCCAATCTTGCGGAACGGCTGGCTTTCCAGTTTGGCGATGATCTTTGCAGCACTTTTCGGATGGTTCGGATCTATCTGTTGTGATGCGGGATGGAAAACGTGCGTCAGTTTAAACAGGAGGTGGTTAAAGCCAGCGCCCCAGTCATGCCCTTTTTTCCAGCTGTACATAAACATCAGTCCTGCCAAACCGCCACCGGTCAATTGTACCAGATAAGCGACTCCGCCCGGGCTGGACACGCTGGTGCCAACAGTGAGGCCTACGTATACAATGGTGATGATCCACAGCGGGATACCGCCACCCAGCAACGGGAAGATGCGGTAACGCGGAGATATCAGCGTGGCGCCGGCTGCCATGGCCATGATGCCCGGGGAAGACCCCATCACGGATGCATCAGGCAGCAGGGTGTGCAGGCCGGGAATGGCCTGAACGCCAAGAATATAAAAGATGTTGCCTGTCAGGCCTCCAAACAGGTACATGGGAAGTACCCGCTGATAACCGGCGATATGCTGCAGGAAAGTGCCGAAGCACCACAGCCACACCATGTTGGTGAATATCTGCCAGACTTCAATATGAGTGAAAAGAGACGTGAGTAATGTCCACGGACGCGCCAGCAGCCTGGCCGGATCAGCAGGCAGTCGCAGCCAGCTCAGAATATTTTTATAGAAAAGGGCGTCACCTTCCTTGCCTATTTCCATGGTATAAATCACCTTGGCAAAAAGCAGGAAGATAAAAATGGTAAGATTAACAACCACTAACTGGGTGACCATATTCCGTTCTTCCCCCAGGGAGAGACGAGGCATTTTCTCTTTTTCCAACGCATGCATGGTACAAGTATTTACAATACAAAATTACGGCTTAATAAAGTCTTGCGTCAATAAAAATCCGATCGGTGCCTTTTATTCCAGCCTCTGAGCAGCAGGTACGCAAAAAGTGCGCCGCCCAGGTGGGCAAAGTGTGCCACATTATCGTCCGGTGCGTTTTGTATACCGGCCCATACTTCTGTCAGTATCATAAAAGCCACAAAATATTTGGCTCTTACCGGGAAGAAATACAGGAAGATGGTAGCATTTGGGAACAGGTAACCAAAGGCAAACAGGATACCGTATACCGCGCCGGAAGCGCCAACCACGATGCTGTTGCTATAGGCGAGCATGTATTGTTTCACGTAGATCTTTGCCAAATCGATGGCAAACTGATTGCCCTGTGCAATGGCCTCCTTCATATCCTGCATGCTCACATTGGCATTGTCCAGATGGAATTTGCGGTCCAGCGCCACGAAGTTGTTGAAGGTAGGATTGTCCAGGAAGGCATTGGCATATTTGGCCAGCGTCATGTTTTCATAGGTGAGCACGCCCATGTAACACAACGATGCGCCAATACCGCAGATAATGTAGAAAATGAGGAAACGTTTGGAACCCCACCGGTTTTCCAGCGTGGACCCAAACATCCAGAGGGTAAACATGTTCATCAGCAAATGCCACGGGTCATTGGTAGAGTGCATGAACAGGTGAGTAATGAACTGATGAGGCCGGAATCCCGGTGACCCCCAGTAATGAAGGGCAAAAAGGTCGTTCATGTCATACCCATATCGTTTGAGCAGGGTAACCTGAACCAACCATACCAACCCGTTAATGATCATCAGATTCTTGATCACAAGGGGTAAAAACTGAAATTTTCCGGGCCTGTACTCGTTCATTTATTGCTGATTATTTACTCTTTTCTTCAGTAACACCACATTTTCTATGTGATGTGTATGCGGAAACATATCTACGGGTTGTACCTTTTCCACCGTGTACAGTGCATCCAGCAATGCCAGATCTCTGGCTTGTGTAGCCGGGTTACAGCTTACATATACGATTTTGGGGGCCGCAATTTCCAGCAGTTTGTTGACCAGCTTTTCGTGCATACCTGCCCGTGGTGGATCGGTGATGATCACATCGGGTTGTCCGTGATGCGCGAAAAAGGCGTCATCACAGATATCCACCACGTCGCCGGCAAAAAATTCGGCATTGTTGACCTGGTTCATCGCGGCATTTTCACGGGCATCATCAATCGCCTCTTTGATCAGTTCGATGCCCACCACTTTCCGGGCCTGCCTGGATACAAAAATACCGATACTGCCAGTACCACAATACAGATCGTACACAATTTCCGAACCGGTCAACCCCGCAAAGTCGCGGGTAACTTTATATAACACTTCTCCCTGGTAGGTGTTTGTCTGGAAGAAAGATTTTGGGCCGATTTTGAAAACAAAATCTTCCAGCTTCTCTTCTGCATAACCTTTCCCGAAATACACTTTGGGGTCCAGATCGAAGATAGAATCATTTTTCTTCGGGTTGATGGTATACAACAGGGTGGTAATGGCCGGCACTGTTTTCAGCAGATGGTCCAGCAAGGCAACCCTGTTTTCCTTGTCTTCATGATGAATCACCAGGTTGACCATGATCTCCCCGGTAGTACACAAACGTACGACCAGGTTCCGCAACCAGCCTTCCTGTACGCGGATATCATAGAAAGACAGTTCGTGTTGTATCGCATATTCCCGGACCGTGTTCCGGATAAGATTTACCGGCTCCTGCATCAGGTAGCAGGTGTTGATGTCGAGCACCTTATCAAACAACTTGGGCACATGGAAGCCCAGCGCCGGCCTGACAGGTTTCTCTTCGCCGTTGAGGGCACGTATCTCCTCGTTGGTGAGGTAAGCCTTGTTGCTGAAGGTAAACTCCAGCTTGTTGCGGTAGTGTTCCGTATGGGCTGAACCGAGGATCGGGCTCATGGGCGGCAGTGCCAGTTTACCAATACGCTGCAGGTGGTCTGCCACCTGTTGCTGTTTATACTCCAGCTGCAGGCTGTAAGGCATCATCTGCCATTTGCAGCCGCCGCAGGTGCCAAAATGCTGGCAGAACGGTGTGATACGCTTGTCGGAGTAACTATGTATATGAATGGCTTTGCCTTCCGCCCAGTCTTTTTTATTTTTGGACAGTCGTACGTCCACGATATCGCCGGGCATAACGCCGCCTTCAATAAAGATAACTTTACCGTCTTGCCTTGCCAGGGCCTTACCTTCCGCGGCATAGCCGGATACAGGTACTTTTTCTATTACTACGTTTTTTTTCCTCACGGCTGCAAAGGTAAAAGGAAATCATGAATCGTTGGTCGTAAAAGGATATCGCAGTTACCTTTTTTACTTGTATTTTTACATATTGTTACCAATTCCTATGCGTAAGATATTTTTCCTGCTTCTGACAGCACTCTCTATCCAGCTGCACCTGCACGCGCAGGGCTATCAGCTTTCTATCCGGCTGAAGAATTATACCAGCGGAAAACTGTTTCTGGCCAATTATATGGGGCGAACCACCTACCTGACTGATTCGGCGGAGGTGAACCCGGCGGGGGAAGTGGTCCTGAAAGGGAAAACACCGCTGTATCCCGGCATTTACCTCCTGGTACTGCCCGGTAAACAGCGGTATGTGGAAACGCTGATCGACAAGCAGCAGTTCTTCAGCGTAACGATCGATACGGCTGACCTGATTGGAAAAACAGTCTATAAAGGCTCTCCCGATAATGAACTGTTTCTGGCTTATAACCGGTTTCTGTCCCAGCAGGAATCGCTCACCCACAATATTACGGATCAGCTGAAAGCGGCCCGCACCGCTGCTGACTCCGCTAAGGTGTTGCCACTACAGCAGGAACTGGGGAAAAAATTGCAGGAATACCGGCATGAATTCATCACCCAGCACCCGGATGTAATACTGTCGGCTATTTTTAAAGCCATGAAAGAGCCGGAAATTCCACAGAAGCCGGAAAATGAAGACTCTACCTTTGCCTATCGTTATTTCAAAGGCCATTACTGGGACGAGGTGGAATTGTCGACCGACCGGCTGGTGAGGACGCCAATATTGGAAGCCAAGCTGAAGAAATATTTTTCCCAGCTGGTGATGAATGTGCCGGACTCCATTATCGCAGATTGCGACGCCCTGCTGGCGCGTACACGGAAAAGCAAGGAGGCGTTTAAGTATGCGCTGTGGTGGCTGACCTACAACTATGAAAGTTCCCCTTACATGGGCATGGATGCGGTATTTGTGCACCTGGTAGAGAAATATTATGTGCCGGGAGAAGCTACCTGGCTGAATGACGAGCAGCTCAATAAAATCGTCAACCGCGCTTATACGCTGGCGCCTAATCTTATCGGTCAGCGGGCGGCGCCCCTGGAATTGAAAGATACGGCTTCCAAACCTGTCTCCCTGTATAAAACAAAGGCAAAATATACGGTGCTGGTATTCTGGGACCCTACCTGCGGGCATTGTAAAACAGAGATTCCCCGGCTGGATTCAGCTTTTAATGCCAGCTGGAAAAACAAGGGAGTGGCTATGATCGGTATTAAGACTGAAGGCACCCGTGAGGAATGGTTGTCTTTTATTAAAGATCATCGCCTTTCCGGATGGGTACATGCCCTCGATGCTGATAATTCCACCAACTACCGACGGCTATACGACGTATATAGTACCCCGGTAGTATACCTGTTGGATGAAAACAAAAAAATTGTGGCGAAACGGCTTGCTGTAGAGCAACTGAACGACTTCCTGGAACGTTCGGGGCAAAAAAACACCGCGGCGAAGTTGTAGAAAACAGGGTGTAGAATGTAGAATATGTACCTCGTTTTACATTGATAATCAATATGTTGAAATAGTTTAACATTCTTTTGGCATACCTTTTGAATTTTGCCACCCGGATCAAAATTTTAGGTTATGACCAAGAAGACGATTTTCCTGTCCTTTGCAGCGATGACCTTGTCTTTTGCCGCAATGTCGCAAGCCCGTGTAGGCGTTAAAGGTGGATGGAACCTTTCCAATATTACTACCAGCAATGACGGTAGTACGAAAGATGCAAAGAGTTTGTCCGGCTTCAATGTCGGTGTCATAGCGGATTTGCCGCTGGTGCCCCGTATTTTGTCCTTCCAGCCCGGTGTGTTTTACACCACTAAGGGTACAAAATCCGAAATAGGAGACAAGAACAATGTTACGATTGCCAATCCTTACGCTAAGTACACCCAGAATCCTTCTTACATAGAAGTGCCTTTAAACTTCGTGGCCAAACTGCCGGTGGGTGAGCACGCCAGTCTGTTTGCCGGTGTAGGCCCGTATTTTGCATTCGGGGTAGCAGGTAAGAACAAATATGAGTTAACTACCGTTGCCGGTACTACCAGTGGTTCTTCCAGCATCAAATGGGATGATGATACCCCATTTACGAATGACCCCAACCGTGGTCGTGACAAGTGGAAACGGTTCGACTGGGGCGGTAATATTCAGGTGGGCGCCGAAGTCAGCAATTTCCTGATCAGTGCTCAGTATGGTATAGGTTTCGCCAAAGTATACTCCGGCGAGGATAACAGTACTGATAATAAAGACAAGAACCGCGTATTCAGTGTTTCCGTCGGTTATCTCTTTGGTGGCAGATAACAGCTTTTCCTGAACAATTTCTAACTCGTATTGTAATTACAGCTAGCAAGCAAAAAGTACAGGCTGATTCATAATCAATTAGCAATCAAAAAGACAAAAAGTGATGTTACCAGCCTGTTGGCATCACTTTTTAACCCTCATCCAAATACACATAAAAATGAAAAAGGTACTCTTAGCTGCGATCGCCTTATTAATCGCAGGCGTTACATTTGGTCAGACAAAGTGGGGCATTGTAGCAGGCCCTCAGTTTTCCAGTGTAACTACCAAAGCATCCGCCTTCGGTACTACCTCCAAGGAAACCAGCAAGCTCCTGACAGGATTGAGAGCTGGCGTAACCGTTGATATTCCGTTAGGAGATGACTTCTATGTAGGAACCGGCTTATTGTATTCCGGCAAAGGCGGTAAGTTCAAAAACACGGACATGAAAGTGTCTTTGGGTTACCTGCAACTTCCAATCAACTTCATGTTCAAGCCTGAAGTAGGTAGCGGTAATCTGGTATTGGCCGTAGGTCCATACATTGCGTATGGCGTTGGCGGTAAATACAAGGATATGCCGATAGTAGGAGAAAGAAAAGCTTTCGATGACGAAGCCGGTGATCTTAAACTGAAACGTTTTGATGCGGGCGGTAATATCCAGATTGGTTATGAAATACCAGCCGGACTTTACTTTGGCCTGAATGCAGACCTGGGTATGGTGAATGCATTCGACAACACCAACAATGACCGCAAATTCAAAAACACCTCTTTTGGCGTGTCCATAGGGTATAAATTCAGCGGTCGTTAATCGCTGAACAAATCAGCAAAAACACCACATCACAATTAATTAATAGGCTGCCTGGTAGGTTCCAGGCAGCCTTTTTTATATAAATCAAAACCTTTTGTTTAGCTTCGCCGTTAGTAACCATCGAGTGAGTTTGAAAAACCTAGATCTATTTCATAACGATAATTATTGAGCAAGTATCATTAATCCCGTAGTACAGTTCTACAATGAAGTGTTTAAAATTCCTGTGCGTGTTGGCCTGTATGGCCTGTACCACAATTGTTAACGCCCAGGTAAGCTTAGGCTTGCAGGGTGGTTATGTAAATGCCAGAATGGATGCCTCCTCCGGCGGCTTTGAAGCGATGCAGCCGGATTCAAAGCCACTGCACAGCTGGCAGGCTGGTTTTTATCTCAATATCCCTGTATTTCCGAATGGTGCCCTGCAACCGGGACTGAGTTATATTGTGAAAGGCGCTAACCGGTCATTTAAAGGCCAGGAAGGCGTTAATGTGGCCTTGCCCGGAGCCACCAGGATCCGGCTGCAGTATCTGGAACTTCCGGTGAACCTGGTTTATAAAATACCTATCGGCATCGGAAAACTGGCGCTGGGTGGCGGAGGTTATGCCGCTTACAGTACCAGGGGCGACTATACGCTGAGTATCTACAAAGAAGGAAAACTGCTGCAGTCCAGCAGCCAGCAGGTAGACTTCAGCAAAAACCCGAACGTTCTCACTACCGAATATAACCTTCACCGCTGGGATGCCGGACTAAATGCCGTTGCCACCATCGAGTTTAATTGCTATGTCACGCTGGGCGTTAATTACAGCTATGGACTGGTAGACATCGACCGATCTGGCGGAAGCCTTAAAAACAGATACTTTGGAATCAACCTGGGTATCCTGTTCAACAGAGAAGACTGGTAAGCATCGATATTAAGAATATTTATATATTATTTTGTTTTATATTTGTTGCCTGATGGATATTATTTTCCGGGCCAGGGTGGTATAAAAAGCACTGCTACGGAAAAGAGCGGTCTTGCCTGAATAACGGGTAAATGGCCATGGAGCTGGGTTTCCAGCCAGGATGTGGAGATGTTCGTCCCGCTACTTTCGTACATACTTATCAGTTAATCATTAATAGGACCAGAGAGGCCGCCGTACAGGCGGTCTCTTTTTTTTTGTCAGGGGAGTAGGGGTGAAGTTAATGGCGTGCGTCTTTTTTACAGAAAGTTGCTTCCCTCCGGGGTTGCGATGATCATTGGACAGTTAATTTAAATGTGTGACAGTTATAGGGATATGCCACTACGTCTCTACGTGATGGCATTATAATATGAAAGAAAAGCAAAAAAGGGAAAGACTTTCGTCATTCCCTTTTCTTTTTATATCAAAACGGTTAATCCTATACGATGGCTTCCACGGCTTTGCGCACCACCTGCGGTTTGCCGAGGGTGTAGTAATGGAGGACGGGTACGCCAAAGGCTTTTAACTCTTTGGACTGTTGGATGAGCCATTCAGTGCCTACCTGTTCCACTTCCTTGTCTGTTTTGCAGCGCATGATTTCGCTGGACAGTTCCGTAGGCAGGTCCACATGGAAAATCCGTGGCAGGATATTCATTTGCTTTTTGGAAGTAAGGGGTTTCAATCCCGGGATAATCGGTACCGTAATACCCATCTCACGGCATTTCGCTACAAAATCGAAAAATTTCTGGTTGTCGAAGAACATCTGGGTAACGATATAATCCGCGCCCATTTCCACTTTCCGTTTGAGATAGCCCATGTCGGTCTGCATATTAGGCGCTTCGAAGTGTTTTTCCGGATAGCCGGCCACCCCGATGCAGAAATTGGTTTTTACACCGCCCTGGAGATCGTCTTCCAGATACACGCCATTATTCATATGCACCACCTGGTCCAGCAGTTCGCTGGCATAGCTGTGACCGTGAGGGTCTGGTTCAAAAAACGTTTCGTTTTTTGGAGCATCGCCTCTGAGTACCAATACGTTATCGATGCCCAGAAACGCCAGGTCGATCAATGCGTTTTCCGTTTCTTCCCGGCTAAAACCGCCGCAGATCAGGTGAGGAACGGCGTCCACGTTATAGTGGTTCATAATAGCGGCGCAGATACCTACCGTACCGGGACGTTTACGGATTTCCACCTTTTCGAAAGCACCATCGGCCTTCTTTTTGAACATATGCTCACTGCGGTGGTAGGTTACATTGATATAGGCCGGCTTGAAGTCCATCAACGGGTCCAGGTGGTCGTAGATGGAGTCAATGCTCTTTCCTTTCAGCGGGGGAAGGATTTCGAAAGATATCAGTGTATCCTTCGCCTGGGCAATATGTTCTGTTACTTTCATGTGTTATGGAATTTGTGGAATAATGGCTGTTTGGGTAAACCTTATTCCGACTGAAAATTTACGGGGGCAAAAATAACATATCCCCTCATCAATCTTATATGATTTTTCATCTTGGGCGAACTATGACTAGGCCAAGTGAATGAATTGTTTAATTTTGCTAAGTTTGATCATATGGCATTAAGAATACATACGGACCAGCTGGTAAAGCGCTATGGCGCCCGGACAGTGGTAAACCACGTGTCTGTTGAGGTGTCCCAAGGGGAGATTGTAGGGCTGCTGGGCCCTAACGGAGCGGGTAAAACCACCTCCTTTTACATGGTTGTAGGGCTTATTAAGCCGGATGAAGGGAATGTTTACCTCGATGAGGTGAATATCACCAAATTACCCATGTACAAAAGGGCTAAAATGGGCATTGGTTATCTGCCACAGGAAGCGTCTGTGTTCCGCAAACTCAGTGTGGAAGACAATATCGCTGCTGTGTTGGAGATGACCAACCTGAAAAAGGCCGAGCAGAAAGAAAAACTGGAAGCGCTCCTGAGCGAATTCCGCCTGACGCACGTCCGCAAAAGCCCGGGAGATGTACTGAGCGGGGGAGAACGCCGCCGTACTGAAATTGCCCGTGCACTGGCCGTAGACCCCAAATTCATCCTGCTGGATGAACCTTTTGCCGGTATCGACCCTATAGCCGTGGAAGATATCCAGTCTATCGTAGCGAAGCTGAAATACAAGAATATCGGTATCCTGATTACGGACCACAACGTACAGGAAACATTATCCATTACTGACAGGGCTTATTTATTGTTTGAAGGAAAAATCCTGAAATCTGGGTCGGCAGAAGAACTGGCTGAAGATGAACAGGTGAGAAAAGTGTATCTTGGCCAGAATTTCGTTCTTCGGAGGAAGAATTACCTGGACGAAGCAGCTAAACAATAAAACACGCTACAGCATCCTATATATGAAGATTTTAAGTCCTGCCATATCACAACTCGCACGTTTGCGCATGGGGCGCATCGCCTATTTTATGCAATATCCCGTGCAAGTACAACAGCAGGTATTCCAAAACCTTATTAGTGCCGCTCAATACACGGAGTTCGGCAAACAACACGGCTTTTCGAAGATTTACAAGATAGAGGAATATAAAGAAAGGGTACCGGTACACACGTACGATACCATCAAACCCTATATCCAGCGCACCATGGAAGGCCAGCAGAACGTACTGTGGAATACGCCTATCAAATGGTTCGCTAAATCCAGCGGCACCACCGCCGATAAAAGCAAGTTTATCCCCGTAACAGTGGAAAGCCTGGACGAGTGTCACTACCGCTCCGGCCGCGACGTTATCTCCCTTTATTACAATAACTTCCCCGACTCAGACGTATTTACCGGAAAATCGCTGATCATCGGTGGTAGCCATCAGGTCAACAAACTGTCGGAAGACAGTGACTCCTACTGCGGAGACCTCAGCGCGGTAATGTTGCAGAACATGCCTTTTTATGGTAACATGATCCGCACGCCCGATCTGGAAATCGCCCTGATGGACGAGTGGGAAGAAAAGATAGAACGCATGGCCAATGCTGTGATTCACGAAAATGTGACCTCCATTGCCGGCGTACCTACCTGGACCATCGTACTCATCAAAAGAATATTTGAGCTCACCGGTAAAGATAATCTGGCAGACGTATGGCCTAACCTTGAACTGTATATGCATGGCGGCGTAAGCTTTACACCTTACCGCGATCAGTTTGCGAAGCTGATCCGCAATCCGCTGATGCACTATCAGGAAACCTATAACGCTTCGGAAGGCTTTTTTGCCGCCCAGGACGTGATCGGTGAGGAAGGACTGCTGCTGTTCCTGAACCATGGCATCTTCTACGAGTTTATGCCGATGGAGGAACTGGGCAAAGAAAATCCACGTACCCTGCAACTGCAGGAAGTGGAAACCGGAAAAAATTACGCCCTTGTTATTAGTACCAATGGCGGATTATGGCGTTACCTGGTAGGTGACACCATACAGTTCACTTCTCTGCTGCCTTATCGCATCAAAGTGAGCGGACGTACCAAATCTTTCATCAATGCTTTCGGTGAAGAAGTGATCGTGGAAAACGCCGATATGGCTATCGCTAAAGCCAGCGAAGCTACCGGCGCCGTTGTGAATGATTATACCGCAGCACCTGTATATTTCAGTGACCAGGGCAATGGCGGACACGAATGGCTCATCGAGTTTGAAGTGTCACCTTCAGATGTCAACACCTTTGTATCTGTACTGGACAATACACTGAAATCCATTAACTCGGATTACGAAGCCAAAAGACATAAGGATATCGCCCTGCGCCCGCCGGTAGTACACGTACTGCCCAGAGGCACTTTCTGCGAGTTCCTGAAAAGCAAAGGCAAACTGGGAGGCCAGCACAAAGTGCCCCGCCTGAACAACGACCGTAACTATCTCGAAGAAATCCTGAAGTTTGCGGCAACCATGAACACTTAAAACCTATCAACTATAACATGAAATTACTGGAGAACAAAGTAGCGATTGTAACTGGCGCCAGCCGTGGTATTGGAGAAGCGATAGCTTTGAAATTTGCAGAACAGGGAGCCAACGTGGCTTTTACTTATGTAAGTTCTGACGAGAAAGCGAAAATCCTGGAAGAAAAACTCCGCGCGCTGGGAGTACAGGCGAAAGCGTATAAATCAAACGCCGGTATTTACGAAGAGACAGAAGTGTTGGTAACAGAAGTGCTGAAAGAATTCGGAAAAATTGATATCTGCGTGAACAACGCCGGTATCTCCAAAGATAACCTCCTGTTGCGTATGAGCCCGGACCAATGGGATGATGTGATGAACATCAACCTGAAAAGCGTGTACAACATGACCAAACAGGTGATTCGTCCGATGATGAAAGCCAAATCCGGCAGCATCATCAACATGAGCTCTGTGATTGGTATTATGGGTAACGCCGGCCAAAGCAGCTATGCTGCTTCCAAAGCCGGTATCATCGGGTTCTCCAAATCCATCGCACAGGAACTGGGCAGCCGTAATATCCGCTGCAACGCGGTAGCTCCGGGCTTTATCGAAACAGATATGACCAGCTACCTGAAAGATGGTGAACAGGCTACCAGCTATATTCAACAAATTCCGCTGGCCCGTTTCGGTACACCAGAAGATATTGCCAATGTATGCCTCTTCCTGGCTTCTGATATGAGCAGCTACGTTACTGGTCAGACGATCAGCGCCTGCGGCGGCTTATGCATGTAATCCAATTAGGAATTAGGAATTAGGAATTACGAATGGAGGGCTCCTTTATGGAAAGGTTATTAAGTAACCTCTCTACAAGGGAGCCCTCCATTCGTAATTCGTAATTCCTAATTCGTAATTTCTATTTTTCCCACCATACTTTGGTGTTGATCTTATCACCCCCCATCTGCTCTACTACTTTCAGATAGTTGTCGGTGTTGTTCACCTTCACAGAGATCGGATAATATAGCCTGTTAGGCATCTTCTGATCATTATACATGAAAGTAGTGGTGGGCAATACAGGCAGGCCGGTACGGCGATGTTCAAACCATTGCTGGTAGTCTGTGAAGAAAAGCGCATAATACTTCTGCAGCATAATACGGTCCAGTGTACCATCATACCTGGTGGTCTCCAGCGTGAAATAGTTGTCTGGCATCACCCCGCCCCACATTTCAATAGCCGCTTTTACACCTTTTTTATAGTGATCTTCCGCAGTGGCTGCGGAGATAATGTTCCGCTGCGCCAGCTCCGCCTGGATCAATTCCACCTCTGCGTAACTGAGTATCGGTGCAATCATGGGCGCAATCACCAGTCGCTGCAATAACCCGGAAGGGCTGTAGTTAACGCTGGCAGGCGATTCCATATAATTCACCGGAAGACCTTTAAACCCTATGTTTTTGTTGTTCTTGTCTTTTGCCTGACCAGCAAACAACGCTAAGCGCGGATCTTTAAAGTTGTTCAGATTGTTAATAAAGAAGTCGAAATATACACGGCCCGTGCTGAAGTCCTGCGGTCTGCTCCAGGGAGAGATATTGGGCGTGGTGCCGGTGATGCTGAGCACAGCAGCTTCGGCGTTGCTCTGGAATATCGGGTACTTCGTTGCGTCCTGTAACATGGCGGCCATGATGTCTGCATTGCCGGGCAGTTTTTTCATGGTGCGCAGCAACAGGCGGAGACGAAGAGAGTTGGTGAACTTTCTCCATTTAGTCAGGTCGTTGTTGAAAAGGATATCAGCAGCGTACAGGGTGGTAGCGCCGGTATTGTACAGCGTGTTGGCCCTTTCCAGATCTGCCAGAATGGTTTTGTAAACGTCTTCCTGCTTGTCGAAAGTGGGAAAGAATGTTCCCTGTTCGCCGCTCAGGGCGGTGCTCATCGGGACATCGCCGAAACAATCTGTCAGCATGGAATAAAACCAGGCTTTCAGGGTAAGGGATATCGCGAGGTAGTTGTTGTTATTCAGCCTGATGGCTGACAATTCCATTTCGCGTGTATTGGCGAGGCACTGGTAATAAGTGGCCCAGATACCGTTGCCGACATCTTCACGGAAATCGTACAGATAGGTTTGATCTTCTACAGATTCATTGGGATATCCGCCGGCGATCTGCATCAGTTCAAAAGTAAATGAACGGCTGCGGCTCATACCGTAGGAGGCGCCATTGTAAATGGTGGGATTCAGCAAAGTGCCTGGTGTGATGCTTTCCAGGCGGTTCGGATCTTTATTGGTCTCCACAAAGTCCTTGGTACAACTGCCCAGTAACGCAGTGGCCAGTACAGCGGCATATATGGTTTTAAAGCGGTTGCTTAAGTTCAGAGATATCATGGTTATGCTGATTTCAGTAACAGAGATCGATTATAATTTTACTTTCAGGTTGAAGCCAAAGGTAGACGGTGTCGGCATCTGGCCTACTTCCACACCGGTGAGTATACCTGTTCCGCTGGCTTGTGTGGCCACTTCCGGATCATAGATCGGGAAATCGGAGATGGTTGCCAGGTTACGTCCGTATATGGCGAGGCTCAGGTTCTGTATTTTGGTGCGGTTAAACCATGTTTTCGGGAAGTTGTATTCCAGTGATACTTCACGCAGTTTGATGAAAGAAGCGTCAAAGGAGTTGGCTTCGGTATTGTTCAGACGATAGTACTGCGCGTAATAGTCAGCCGGTCTTACTTTTACCGTGTTAGGGCTGAAAGAACCATCTGCATTCTGCACTACGCCTTCGCCGGTGATCCATCCTTCTTCTCTGCCTTTCAGGGTGTGTCTCAGCTTACCCTGTTCTGTCATTTTGTGATGGGAGTGGGAATACAGCGTACCGCCCAGTTGTCCGTCGATGGTGGTGCTTAATCTGAATCCTTTATAGGTCACGCTGTTGGTCCAGCCGGCTCTCCATTCAGGGTTGGTGTCGCCTACGTATTCTGTTACCTGCGTTACGCTGGGAATACCGTTAACGTAAATGATCTGGCCGTCCGGGGCACGCTGGAATTTAAGACCATAGAGTGCAGACGCTGTTTGGCCTTCTACGGCGGTCAGTGTAGCGCTGGAGGAGCTCATGATAGACAGTTTGCCGCCAAGGCGAGGATCGAGGCTCAGCACTTTGCTGCGTGTAGCCGCCCAGGTGATCGTGGTGTTCCAGCTGAAGTTTTTATTGCTTATCGGCGTGGCGCTCAGGATCAGCTCCAGGCCCTGGTTGCGTACTTCTCCGGAGTTCAGCAGTGCAGAGGCAAAGCCGGTGGCCCTTTCCAGCGGAACGGAGAGGATTTGGTTTTTGGTACGGGTGCGGTACACGGATGCATCGAGTTTCAGGCGATTCTTGAGGAAAGCCACTTCGATGCCGGTTTCCACGCTGGTGGATATCTCCGGTTTGAACTCCAGGTTATATAATTCCGAAGGTGCTTCCGCGGAGCTGGGGAAGCTGCTGCGGCCGTAGTATTTGGCTGTTCTGCCCGGCTCGGTGTCGTTACCTACCTGAGCGAGTGACAGGCGGTATTTGAGGTAGCTGATGGATTTAGGCAGCTGCACCATTTCGCTGATGATCATGCTCAGGTTGGCAGATGGGTAGAAGAAAGACCAGTTAGCTTCCGGCAGGGTGCTGGACCAGTCGTTTCTGCCTGTCAGGTCCAGGAAGATCATATCCTTGTAACCCAGGTTGACAAAGCCATACAGGCTGTTTACTTTTTTCCTGGAGTCGTAGGTGGCTACGAGAGGATTGCTGATGCCATTGGTCATTTTGTAGACGCCGGGTACCACGAGTCCGATCAGGGTGTTGTCTGTACGGTCGTAGCGGCTGCTCATGGCGTTACCACCGGCGGATGCGGTCAGGGTGAACTTGTCCTGCATCCAGGCATTTTTGTAAGACAGGAGGAAGTCGGTATTGATTTCCTGCGTATACACGGTTTGTTTAGTATAGAAACCTTGTCCGTAGCGGTTGGTGTCATAAGGACGGCGCTGGTCCCTGTTCTGATGGTTGGTGTTGATGCCACCGCGCAGCATGAGGGTGAGCTTGGGCGCCAGTTGAACGTCGGCTTTCAGGTTGCCGGTGATGGCGTTGCCACGCAGGCCGTTGGTAATTTCTTCCGCAATCACGAATGGGTTATCGATGAAAGAGCTGTACGGGCGGATCATACTAACGCCTTCTGCTCCTGGTTTCCATTTAGCCCTGTACCAGTCGAGGTCTACGTTGGGATTCTGGAAAATCATGAAGTAGGCAATGGAGTGGTTGTTGTACCCCAGGCCTGGCAGATTGTCGCTGGATTTATTGGTATAGTTTACCGCAGTAGACAGTCTGATGGCGTTAGACACCTTATATCCTGCGTTAACGGCAGCGGTTATACGCTCAAATCCGGTAGTAGGCATGATCCATTTGTTGGAAGAATGCGTAACGGAGGCACGGATAGAGCCGTCCTGACCGGAGTTTTCGAGCGACAGGGTATTGGTAACGGTACGACCTGTCTGCCAGAAAGATTTACGGTTGTCTTTATAAGGTTGCCACAGTGTTCTTTCTGCGCCGGTACCCATTTTAACGGGATCGTACTGGAAGTAGTATTGTCCGTCGAATTTAGGACCGAAGGCGCTGCTGCTGCCGCCGGTGCTGCGACCGTCTTCTGTAGCGCCGTAGGAATAATACAGTTCTCCTTTGGCGTTGTAGTTGGTTTTACCGTCGCCCTGGCCGTATTCATATTGCCAGTCGGGCCAGCGCGTGATCACGTCAAAGCTGGTGTTGTTGTTGAAAGAGATGCCCAGTCCTCTTTTGGCTTTAGCTCCGGATTTGGTGGTGATCAGTACGGCGCCGTTGGCAGCGCGGCTACCATACAAGGCGGTAGCGCCGGGGCCTTTCAGGATGCTCACACTTTCGATATCGTCGGGATTGATATCGGAGATGCCGTTGCCGAAATCGACCGGAACGTCGATAGAGGCTTCACCGCCCATGTAACCATTGGATGCGCCGGAAGTGGTGAGGCCACCATTTACCGGTACGCCGTCTACCACTACGAGGGCAGCGTTTCCGTTGGAGGTAAGGGAGTTGGTGCCACGGAGTCGTATCTCCTGAGAGTTAAGCGGGCCGCCGAGAGAGGCGATATTTAATCCGGCTACTTTACCACGCAGCGCGTCAGACCAGTTGTTGGGTCTGGCGTCCGTCATGGATTCGTCGTTAAGGGTTTGTTGTGCATAGCCCAGTGCTTTCTCTGCTCTTTTGATGCCGAGGGCGGTTACCACCACCTCGTTGAGCTTGCCGGTGGTCGTTTTCAGGCGCACATGCAGATTGGAGGCGTCGTCATTGAATACCAGCTGTTGCTTTTCATAACCCATCATGGTGATGAAAAGTGGTGCGCCGGGAGTAAGGGCTTTAATGTCGAAGGCGCCGTTTACGTCGGTGATGGCTACGAGCTTGCCGCCGGCCATGATGGCGGCGCCGGGAATAGGCTCACCTTTGTCGAAAGACTCCACACGTCCTTTCACATGGACGGGTTGTTGGGCATACAGGTGGCCCGAGAGCAACAGTACAGTAGCAAGGCCCAGTGGTCGCTTCAGATACTTTGTAAATTTTTTCTTCATGCTTTGACTGGTTTAAAAAAAATTTTAAACTGCAAAACAATAGCACCACTGTTATGGGCATATTAATAAATGTTTACAAAACCGTTAAGTTGTTGACTATCATCTTCATATAAATTTAACCGTGTGCATGGTGAAATTTTGATGACGATTACAGGTAAGGCAGCAGGAGACATTGTTATTTTTTTTACACATCTCTGTGTTATTTCCAACAATTTGTCAAATACGACAAGACTTGTCGTATCTTTTCATAAGCGTATAACATATATTTGTTTACGGCAAATGAGCAATGAAGTGAACAATGGCTAGAACCTTACAGTAGCACTACAGCCAGCATAATAGCGTGTCAGGATCTGAATACTTTGGAAGCGAGTTTACATATCAATCAACATAAACAACAGTTACCGGCTTTTGAAGGACTCTTCAAAACGTACTACGCTGCGCTCTGCACTTTTGCTTTTGATTTTGTAAACCGTCATGAGCTGGCAGAAGAAATTGTACAGGACACCTTCCTCAAAGTCTGGGAACGTTATGATGACCTCGACATACAGGTATCGGTAAAAGCATACCTGTACAGGGCTGTCCAGAATAATTGTCTTAACTACATTAAGCAGGACCGCATCAGGGCCCGCTATGGCCATGAGCTCTTACAACAGCTCGAATCCCGTATTACCTTAATGAACATGCCAGCCGCGCCTACTCCGGCAGAAAGGCTGGAGAACGCGGAGCTGGAACATATGGCCGAAAAAGCTATCCGTAAACTGCCACCACAATGCCAGGATGTATTCCGGCTAAGCCGCTTTGAACAGTTGAGTTATCCCGAAATTTCCCGTCAACTGGGTATTTCCGTGAATACGGTAAAAACGCAAATGACCCGTGCGCTACAACGCTTGCGGGACGAGCTGTTGCCGTTGCTGAAATAAATCAGGAAAATTTTTTTTCTTGTCTGTCACCCTATGGGGACTAAAAAATTGTCTTACTACTTGTTTAAAAATATGCAGCCTAACTATTCACCTGGGCAGATGGATGATCTGATCGCGCGATTCATGTCTGGTAATATTACGCCGGAAGACCAGCAGGAGCTGGAAAAATGGATAGACGCCAGCCCGGAGAACCGGGAATACTTTATACAGCTGCGGGATGCCTGGATGGCAACCGCGGCAACAGGTCCTTATGATCCGGAAGCGGCCTGGGAGGAAATGCGGCAGATCAATGCGCCGGTGTCTGTAAAGAGATGGAAACAGGTGCTGAAGGTTGCCGCCTCCTATACATTGCCATTTGTTTTGGGTGGGGGAGTGGTGTTTTCCTGGCTCACACTCAAAAAGGGACAGGGCGACCAGGGAAGGGTGACCGTTACCAGCCCGAAGGGAGCGACGACCAAAATAGAACTGTCAGACGGAACAGAAGTATGGCTCAATGCCGGCAGCAGGCTGGAGTACGCCTCTTCTTTTAATACCGCCGGCAGAGAAGTGAAGCTGGAAGGAGAAGCGTTTTTTAAGGTCCATACAGATCCTGCGAAACCGTTTACGGTCAACGCTTCCGATCTGAAGATACTGGCGCTGGGCACATCGTTTAACGTAAGGGCCTATCCGGAAGACAAAGGCGTGGTGACCACCCTGGTAGACGGAGCGGTCAGGATAGATGGCAGCAGTACGGCCAACCCATTCAAAATAATGCTAAAACCACATCAACATGTGGTGTATAAACATACCGCGGATCAACGGCCTGCCGGCAAAAGCAGCAGTAATTCCGCTATCACCCCGGCCCCGGTGGAAACAAAAGAAGTGAGCAACACGGATATATACACGGCCTGGAAAGACGGTAACTGGATCGTAACCGGTCAGACACTGGAAGAACTGGCCATCACCATGGAGCGCAGATTTAATGTAAACGTTGTCTTCAAAGAAGAAGAACTGAAAAACTACCGGTTCAACGGGACTTTCCGCCAGGAAACCCTGGAACAGGTGCTCAACATCCTTAAGCTGACAGCCCCTCTGGACTACAGGATAGAGGAGGGAACAGTAACCATCAGCGTGGATAAAGTATTGAAAGAAAAATATGCCAACGCACTGCGGAACGGTAAATAACCATGAAGCAGGTCAACAGAACAACGATTATTCAAACCTGTAAAAACCACTGCATGAACAGTAAGAACAACTGAAAAAAATTGGGGTAATGCGACTTACCCCAATCCAACGAAAATCACTTAGTGTGCAGTAGCCTTTGCGACGGGCGTTCTGCCGTAATTCATCGTTTAACTAAAATCTATACAAGTTTATGAAATCCACTCTAAACTTGGCGGCATTTCTTTGCCCCAGGCGAAAATTATTCCTAATGATGAGAATGACGGGATTGCTAATTTTCGGAAGCATTTTACAAGTATCTGCCACCATTTCCGCACAGGACCGAATTAGCGAACTACACGCAGAAAACAAAAGCGTCCGCGAGGTTTTCAAAATGATTGAAAACACCAGTAACTACCGCTTTTTTTACAATGAGAACTTCGCCGATCTGGACAAGGCAGTGTCCATTGACGTCAGGAACAAGAAGCTCAACGATGTACTTGGCCAGCTGTTTTCCAGCGCCAATGTCACTTATCGTGTATTGGAAAACAACCTGGTGGTGATCACCCCGGTGAATAACCAGCAGATGAAAATCACTGGTCGTGTAACCGATGCCGGCACACATGAGCCGCTGCCCGGTGTTACCATCGCGGTGGAAGGTACCTCAGGAGGCGCCGTAACCGATGCCAGTGGCCACTTTTCCGTACAGGTGCCCTCTGGTAATGCCACACTGGTGTGCTCCTTTGTAGGGTATGTGCAACAGAAAATACCGGTAAACAACCGCACAGAGATCAACATAAAACTGGATGCTGACACCAAAAAGCTGGAAGAAGTAGTAGTGATGGGTTATACCACCACCACCGTGAAAAACCTCACCGGTGCGGCACAATCCGTTGGTGGCGCTAAGCTGAAAGATGTACAGGCCACCAGCGTGGATAAAATGCTGCAAGGTAAAGTCAGCGGTGTATTCGTCGGTAACAGTTCCGGTGACCCCGCCGCTACGCCTACCATCCGCATCAGAGGTAACGGTACGCTCACTGCCGGCAACGCCCCGCTGGTAGTGGTAGACGGTATCATCGGTGGCCTGCCCAACCCCAGCGATATCGAAACAGTAACCGTCCTTAAAGACGCTGCTGCCACCACGCTGTATGGTGCCCGCGCCGCTAACGGGGTAATGGTAATCACCACCAAACGCGGTAAGGCCGGTAAAACACAGGTGAACTTCCGTACCAACGTTGGTTCCGCACAACTCAATACCGGACATTTCCACCTGATGAACGGAACGCAGCTCTATGACCTGCAAACAGCTGCCGGCAGAAAACTGGACCCTTCCATCAGAGACATCAATACCAACTGGCAGAAGCTGGCGTTCCAAAATGCCTCCAATCAGAACTATGAACTGTCTGCCCGCGGTGGTAACGAAAAAACCAAGTTCTATCTGGGCGGTAACTACTACAAAGAAGATGGTATCCTTAAAGGTACCGGCGTAGAACGCTTCAGTGCCCGCCTCAACCTCGACCACAACATCACCGAAAAACTCCGCGTGAGCGCCAACTTCGCAGCCGTACAGCAGCGGGACCGGGACAACTCCGGCGGATCGTTATATCAATACTATACCAACCTGCCATGGGACAAACCCTATGATGCAAAAGGTAACCCAATCAACCCGGTGAATACAGACGTTTGGTACGGCCGTGATATGACCAACTTCCTCTATGATCAGCAGTATAACTACGATAAACATACCAGACAATCCCTCGAAGGGTTGCTGAAACTGGAATATGACATCACCAAATGGCTGTCATTCAGCACCACCAACCGTGCGCAGTACTACCACGACCGCAACGAAAGCAATGGTGACGTGAGAACCGCCGCTGGTGCTGACGATCGTGGTAACCTGTACAACTATTATCTGGATACCACCGTGTACATCAGTTCCAATTTGCTGAAAGCCCGTTACACTGTCAACAAAGTACATAACATCGACGGACTGGTAGGCGCGGAATTCCAACAGATCAACTGGGGTAACATCAATGCCAAAGGAAAAGGTATCCTGGCCGGTAAAGACGTGCTGGGCGCCACTTCCTCTCCTATGTCTATCGGTGGTACCAAAATAGACCGCGTGTTTAATTCCTATTTTATTCAGGCTAACTATAATTACAACTACAAATACTACTTTACCTCTTCCTTCAGAAGAGATGGTTCTTCCAAGTTTGGCGCTAACCAGCAGTATGGTAACTTCTATGCTTTTGGTGTGTCCTGGGCTGCCTCAGAAGAGAATTTCATTAAATCCATCAAAGCGATTACCAACCTGAAAGTAAGGGCCAGCTACGGTACTACCGGTAACGCTGAAATCGGTGATTATGCCGCTATCGGCGCCTATGCGATCAATACCCAGTACAACGGCTTCCCGGGCGCTTATCCGAGCGTTTACAACGTGCCTAACCTCTCCTGGGAGAAAGCGTACAACACCAACATCGGTTTTGACCTCGGATTGTTCAACCGGATCAACCTCAGCGTTGACGTGTACCAGAAAGACAACAAAGACCTGTTGTTTAATGTACCGTTGCCCGGGACCGCCGGCTACAGCTACATTTCACAGAACGTAGGCGGTGTGCGTAACAAGGGTATTGAAATCAACCTGAGCACAGATAACCTGGTAGGCGAGTTTAAATGGAGTACTGATTTCAATATCGGCTTCAACAAAAACACCGTAAGGGACCTCTATGGTGGCAAAAACTATATCATCGATCCGTTGAGCAGTTCTTTTATCTTGCAGAAAGGCCAGGACATGCGTAGCTTCTATATGCGTAAATGGGCCGGTGTAGATCCGAACAATGGCAACCCCACATGGGAAAAAGTTACCACCGATGCTGATGGGAAAAAGACCGTTACCACTACCAGCAACTACAATGATGCCACCCTCCAGATCGTAGGCTCTGCAACGCCTAAATTCTTCGGCGGTATGCGCAACGTATGGTCTTATAAAAACTTCCAGCTTTCTGCCTTCCTGGCCTTCGTTTCCGGTAATGATGTATACAACAGCACCCGTGAGCTGATGGACAACGACGGTGCTTACTACACTTATAACCTGATGCAGCTGGATAAAGGCTGGAACCGCTGGCAGAATCCCGGAGACAACGCCACCCATCCGAAATATGTGATCGGCGGAAATAAAAATGCGCATAAACCCTCTTCCCGTTTCCTGGAAGATGGCAGCTACCTGCGCCTGAGGAATGTGAACCTGAGCTATTCTCTGCCTAAACAATGGCTGGACAGAGTGAAGGTGAGCAATGTGCGTGTATCCGTAGGAGGCGACAACCTGTGGACCGTTACCCGGTTCTCCGGTATCGATCCGGAAGTAGACGACCGCGGTATCAACGGCACCAAATACCCTTTCAGTACCAAATGGTTTGCCGGACTTGAAATCAATTTTTAACAGGGTGCAAAAAAGATATTCTCATGAAGCAGATAACTAAATATATTGCAGGGCTCTCACTGGTGGCTTTTACCGCCTCCTGTTCGCTCGATAAGGAACCATACAGCGGCATACCAGACGATGGCGTGCTGAAAGATGAAACCAAATGGCCCGCTGCCACCGCGGGTAACTATGCATTACTCAAAGAAGAAAACTTTACCCGTAACTATTTCCAGATGGGTGAGTTCCCCAGCGATGACGTGGCACTAAGCGGCGCCACCACCGACCCGCTGTTTTACTCTTATACCTACGGCCACCTTACCAATCAGGGTAATACCGGCCAGATGTGGCGTATGGGATATAAAGCCGTTACCGGTTGTAACAGACTGCTGGAAGTAATGCCGGAAGGCAAGTCCCCCGCGGTTAATGAGCTGATCGGCGAAAATCTGTTCATCCGTGCATTTGTTCATTTTGCACTGGTACGTTCTTTCGGCCGCCCATACAGCCAAAGCCCGGAAACCAATTTAGGCGTTCCCGTTGTCACCAAATACGATATAACGGCTATGCCTAAACGTAATACAGTGAAAGAGGTATATGCGCAGATTGTGGCGGATCTTTCCCGTGCAAAGGCGCTGATGAATGATGACAACAGCAACAGTTATGCCTCCAAAAGCGCTGCCATGGCTTTGTTGGCGAGAACGTATCTCTATATGGGGCGTAACGACTCTGCCGCTATTTACGCAGATTCTGTGATCATCGGTCGCAAGTATACCTTGGCCAGCACCGCTGAACTTCCCCGTTACTTTACCAAAAGCAACGAAAACAATAACGAAACCATCTTCGCCATTCACCATACTTTACAGGATGACCGTACCTGGAGCTCCATCGGCTCTATGTATTACATGTCGCCCGGTGGTATGGGTTACGGTGAAATCTATGCTTCTCAGTCCTACCGCACCCTGTTGGATAAATTTCCACAGGACGTACGTCATGCCTTTGTGCAACCGGTATACCTGAAAGCCCAGTCTGGTCAGGATTCTGTTGATGCTGGTGGAAACAAGGTAATGGCTACCCGCAACAATGTTCCCAAATGGTACATCCTGAAGTACTCTAACCAGGACAACGTACCGACCCTGAGCTCCCCGGTAGTACTGCGTTTGGCGGAGATGTACCTGATCCGTGCAGAAGCGAACGCCAAAATGGGAAAAGACCAGGAAGCACTGAATGATGTGAACATCATCCGTACCCGTGCAGGCCTGAGCGGCAACGCGCTGTTCTCTTCCGCCAACATGCAGGGTTACGCCTCCGCATTGGACGTGGTACTGGACGAACGTCGCCTGGAACTGGCCTTTGAAACACATCGTGTGTTTGACCTCTTCCGTAATAACAGGAATGTCTTCCGTGATTATCCCGGCGTACAGCCAGAGCATCCACAAACCATCAAATACACCGATGCAAGAGTGGTGCACTTCATCCCTGAATCAGAGATCCTGCTGGACCCCAATCTGATACAGAACCCGATACAATAACCGATAACAGGAAAGCCCCGTACCACGGGGCTTTCCCATTTATATAATTATCCGTGAAAATAACCGCCATCCTGCGTAAATTCAACCCCGCAGTGACCACATGAAAAAAGTAAAAATAATCATTGATGTATCCATCTAAACACCATGACCGCCTCGTGCGGAAAGGCATGATGCTGGCTGGTTTTACCTTTGCCTTCCTCGGCGCCGCCAGCGCCCAGCAGGTGAAATATACCGCCGGCAACAATAACTGGGATGCCGATTCTCTCGGTAATCACCGCGCCGTAGTAACTTTCAACGGCACAGCCGGCCCCGCCCGTGTCATTATTCCGTGGCGCCGGCACGATCAGCACCCCGAATTAAAACGTATCATCGTGCAGGACGCGCAGACCAAACAGCCGGTCAGCAATGTATTTCCCGTGTCTGTCAACCGCGAACAGGGCGATATCGTATTTGATCCGGTGTCTGGTAAAGGAACCTATTACATTTATTATCTCCCCTATAAAAACGAAGGAAGGGCCAACTACCCGAAAGGCGTATACCTGCCTGCGGAACCCGCTGGCAGCAATAACTGGGCGAAAACAGTCGCTGTTCCGCCCAGGCCTAATACCACGGTAAAAGAGCTGGAGGCCATCGATACGTTCAATACGTTTTATCCGATGGAAGTGATTGCCACGGCCGCTGAAATGAAACAGCTGCTGCTGAAGCATCCCGGCGCCGGCTACCTCGTGTTCCCGGAAGACCGTGCTTTCCCCGTCCGCATGACCCGCGACCTGCCGCAGCGCTGGATACAACAAGGACCTGCGCAATCCTTTGCCGGCCAGGCCGACAAAGGAGAGTACTATTCTTTCCAGCTGGGCATCTACGCCCTTCATGCACTGAAGCAGGTACAAATCAACTTCAACGATCTTAAAACAGCAGACGGAAAAACTATTCCGGCATCACAGCTGCATTGTATCAATACACACGGAACGACTTATGACGCACAACCTTTTACGGCTACCGTCAATGTTCCGGAAGGCACGGTACAGGCCATGTGGTGCGGTATCGACGTGCCGGCCGATGCCACCCCCGGTGTGTATAAAGGCGTGGTCACGGTCCATCCGGAAGGTATGCCCGCCATGCCGGTAAGACTAACACTGACCGTGACCGGCAAAACAGCTGTCAACAGCGGGTTTAACGAGCCATGGAAACAGACGCGCCTGAAGTGGCTGAATTCCACGCTGGCACAGGATAATTCCGTTATCGCGCCCTATACGCCGCTGGACATGAAAGACAGTGTCATCAGCCTGCTGGGCCGTAAGGTGGGTATTCATAAAGATGGTTTCCCCGCACAGATACAGACCTTCTTCACTCCGGAGATGACCTCCCTGTCCAATCAGGCGAAGAACATCTTCACAGAGCCGGTACACTTCCATTTCATCGCTGCGGCAGACGGCAAAGACCTGAAATGGAAAAACAACGGATGGCAGATCACCGGCAGGGAAGCCGGCAAAATCAGCTGGAAAGCCATTAATACCACCACCGGCCTGCAAATGGAAGTGCAGGCGGCGCTTGAATTCGACGGCTATATGGACTATACCGTGAAAGTGACTGCGCTGGAAGATGTTGCCCTGAAAGATATTACCCTTCACCTGCCTTTCGAGAAAGAAGCGGCCAAATACATGATGGGCCTCAATCAGAAGGGTGGTCTCCGCCCGGAAAAAATCGACTGGAAGTGGGACGTGCAACATAAAAACCAGGATGGCGCCTGGCTCGGCGATGTCAACGCCGGCCTGCAGTTTACGCTCCGTGATGAACATTACGTACGTCCGCTCAATACCAACTTCTATCTCCAGAAGCCTTTACTGCTGCCCGTTTCATGGGGCAATGGTGATAAAGGCGGGATCACTATCGGAGAGAAAGGGAAAGCTATTCTGGTAAATGCCTATAGCGGTGAACGCACGCTGCATAAGGGCGATACCCTGTATTTTAATTTCCATCTGATCATCACGCCGTTCCATCCTATCAATACAGACTTCCAGTGGAGCACCCGTTTTTATCATAAGTACAACAACCTGGACAGCATCAAAGCTACCGGCGCTACAGTGGTCAATATCCACCATGGTACTGACATCAATCCATGGATCAACTATCCGTTCATTGAATGGAAGAAGATGAAGGATTATATTGATGAAGCGCATCAGAAAGGGTTGAAGGTAAAAATATATAATACCGTACGGGAGCTGTCGAACCATGCCTGGGAGACTTTCCCACTGCGCAGCCTGGGCCATGAAGTGTACAGTGCCGGTAAAGGCGGCGGGTTCTCCTGGTTGCAGGAACACGTCGACAGTGATTATATCGCGGCGTGGTTTGTACCGGAATTCAAGGATGCTGCGATCATCAACAGTGGGATGAACCGCTGGCACAACTACTATGTGGAAGGCATGAACTGGCTGGTGCAAAACGTCGGCGTAGACGGTATCTACCTCGATGATGTGGCCTTCGACCGGGTGACCATGAAACGTATTAAACGAGTGCTCACCAAGGACGGGCATCCGGGTATCATTGACCTGCATTCTGCCAATCAGTACAATAAATCGGATGGGTTCATCAACAGCGGCATGCTCTACATGGAACATTTCCCTTACCTGAACAGGCTTTGGTTTGGTGAATATTTCGATTATGAAAACAACAATCCTGATTTTTTCCTGACAGAAGTGAGTGGCATTCCTTTTGGCCTTATGGGTGAAATGCTGCAGGATGGCGGCAATCCGTGGAGAGGAATGGTATATGGCATGACTAACCGCATGCCATGGTCTGATAACGCCGACCCGCGGCCTATCTGGAAAGTATGGGACGATTTCGGTATGCAGGGCACTAAAATGATTGGCTATTGGGTAGATAATAGTCCGGTTAAAACCAATAACCCGCAGGTGCCGGCAACGATTTACAGAAAAGACGGTGCGGTGTTGATATCACTCGCCAGCTGGGCTAAAGAAGATACAACGGTACAGTTGAAAATCGACTGGAAAGCATTGGGCATAGACCCTGCGAAGGCGGTGATCACTGCGCCGGCTGTACGTAATTTCCAGGAAGGCCGTACGTTTACGAAAGATGCGCAGATACCGGTTGCTAAAAATAAAGGCTGGATACTTATCATTCGATAATCATTTAGGCATTTTTTCATTTTTTTATTTGATTATTGGTGACAACCTGGGCTCCTCTAAATAATCAAATAAAAAAATGAAAAAATGCCTAAATGATTAGTAGCGTTTCCCGGGGATATCGTTGCGGAATGTTTCCACGCATTTCCGGTCCTGAAGGGTAACATACACGGTCTTGCCGTCTTTGTCACCGAAAATAAGGTTGCTGCAGTTTTTTCCTTTGAGGGGAACTTCGCGGATCAGTTCTCCTTTGGGAGAGAATATGGCGATCACGCCTTTACCCCAGCGGGCAATGTACAGGTTGCCGGCTTTGTCGCATTTCATGCCATCGAGGCCGAAGTCGGGGAAAGAGGTGAAGAGGGTTTTGTTAGAGACATTCCCGTTTTTGTCTACATCATATTTCCAGACTTTGCGTTGGACACTTTCGTTGACGTACAGTGTTTTTTCGTCCGGGCTCAACTCTATCCCGTTGGTGGTGCCCATGCCTGTTTCGAGCAGTACTGCTTTGCGGTTGGGGTCTATGCGCCATATCTGGCCGCCATTGGTGGCCCAGGCGGGGTCTGAAGCGAAGATCTGGTCTTTTTTATTGATGCAGAGGTCATTGGGTTGGTTGAACTGGCCGGAATGTACGTACACGTTGATTTTACGGGTTTTCATGTCTACCCGTAGCACATTATGCCCTTTGAAGTCGGGGAGAAACATATCTCCTTTGCTGTTGAAATTGACACTGTTACCTATACTGCTGTCGGGGAGCGTTACAAATATTTCCCCTGCGCCTGTTTGGGTGTTGATCTTGCCCACGGTGCCGTCTTTTTGGAAGTTGACCACATAGAAGTTACCGGCTTTATCGAAGTTGGGACCTTCGATGTTAACAGAGAACATATTTTCGGCGGTAAGGTCACGGGCCTGGTAGAGTGGGCGGTCGGTATGTTGGGCTAACGCGGAGAGGCCATGGCAGGCCATCAGCGCCATCAGAGAGAGGTGTCTTTTCATGAGCTAGAATATTTGAAGGCTTAAGTTACTCAAGAATTACCGATTTTTTAACGAAGATCCGTACAGGGGAAGGGGTGGGGAATTGGGGGGTAGGGTGATCGGCGAACGGGACTGTCAACTTATTTCTTAATTTTGCGCCCATGATTCATGTTTCGGAATTCAAAGACCTTGCTCAGCTTACGATTCATAAGGTGGGCAATTCAGCCAATGATGAGCCGCTTCTTTTTTCAAAGGCGCCGTTGAAGCTGGAAGAGGAGACGATTGCCCAGCTGCTGGTCACCTATTTTATACAGCCGTTTGCGAATTCAGCGGAATTTTTCCGCTTTTATCATGAGGCAGATTTACAATTGAATGAAATTTTTCAATATTGTCGCCGTATATTTACTGACGAGAATGAGTTTCAGGAGCAATCTGTTAATATAGCCAAACATCTATATAAACATTCCACCCATCCCAAAGTGAAAGGCGGAGAGCTTTATATAGCGTACTTTAGCAAATGTCAGGTGGATGGTGAAGAAGTAGCGGCCATAGGCATCTTTAAATCGGAAAACCGGGATACTTATCTGAAAGTGTTTTTATCTGATGAGAATTATCAGGTAGACTATGAAGATGGTATTAACATAAATAAACTTGACAAAGGTTGTCTGATTTTTAATACAGAAGAAGAAAACGGTTTTAAGGTCAGCGTAGTTGACAGTATAAGCAAACAAACAGAAGCAGTTTATTGGAAAGACGCGTTTTTACAGGTGCAGCGCCGTGAAGACAGCTACCATCAGACAGAAACTGCAGTGAATATGTGTAAACAGTTTATTCACAACAAGCTGCCAACCGAATATGAAATGGACCGTGTAGACCAGGTAGATTTATTGAATAAATCAGCTGCCTATTTTAAAGAGAAGGAACAGTTTCAGCTGGAAGATTTTGCACAGGAAGTATTAGGCCATCCGGACGCGATTGCATCTTTTAAGGAATTCAGAAATGAGTACCAGCAAGCTTATCAACAGGAGATCCCTGACGAATTTGATATTTCGGCCCCGGCAGTAAAAAAACAACAAAAGGTTTTTAAGAGCATACTGAAACTGGACCGCAATTTCCATGTGTATATTCATGGTAACCGCGAGATGATTGAGCGCGGATATGATGAAGCTACAAACCTGCACTACTATAAGCTGATGTTTGAAAACGAGTCGTAAGCGAAGTAGGCCACAGGTAGCCGTGTTGTTGAATTGGTGAGAGAGAATGATCAACGTATTTTTTAAGTTTTTCTCATAAGCAAAAACCAATTGTTAACAAAGGCTGCCTCATCTGGGCGGCCTTTTAGTTTTATATATCTACTTAATTAAGCAAAAAAGACAACCATTACGGTTGTCTTTTTCTTTTTATCCTTTGTTGTTATTATCAGGTTTGGGCCTGGGTTTATGCCTGGGGGGGCGACGGTCCTGTTTGGGTTGTCCGCCTTGTCCCTGCTGGTTTCCCTGGTTTTGCGGGGGCTTTTGTCCCTGTTCCTGCCGTGGTGGTTGTTCCCGGCCTTGTCTGGGTTGTCCGCCCTGCTGGCCTTGTCCCTGGCGTGGTTGATTGCCTCCACCGCCGCCGCGGGCTTCCTGTTTGTTTTTACGATCAGGATGATGGCGTTCGTGGCGTTCATGACGCTGCTGGGCCGACTTTTGTTCCTGTTTCGGTTCGTTTTTAGGTTGTCCGCCCTGCTTCTGCTGTTGGTCACCGGCTTTCTGCTGTTTTTGACGGTCTTTGTCCTTTTGTTTGCGTTTCTGCACCGTTTTTTCCAGCGATTTGAGGCTGATCTGGCCTACCACATCAGCGAAACCGAGGTCTGTTTCTTTCGGCTTGGCAGTCACAACTTCCACCGCTTTCAGTTCTTCAGGTTTAACGCCCTGACGGTTGAGCTGACGGATTTCCTTTACCCTGGTAATGGTGAGCGGGTATTGTTTATTGCTGCCTTCATAAGAGTACCACATGAGGCTTTTGAAGATGTCCCTTTTCTGCAGATTGGCTACGCCGCCGGCAGTTTCGATGGTATCAGCATCTTCAGGGAATTCTTTCAGGGCATCGAGGTAGGTGTCGAGCTCGTAGTTGAGACAGCATTTCAGGCGGCCGCATTGTCCGGACAGTTTCGCCTGATTGATAGACAGGTTCTGATATCGGGCAGCGGTAGTGTTAACGCTTTTGAAGTCAGATAACCAGGTGGAGCAGCAGAGTTCGCGGCCGCAACTGCCGATACCGCCTACTTTTCCGGCTTCCTGGCGGGCGCCTATCTGGCGCATTTCCACTTTGGCGCGGAATTCAGAGGCATATACCTTGATCAGTTCCCGGAAATCGACACGGTCGTCTGCTGTGTAGAAGAAAGTGGCTTTACGGCCATCGGCCTGTATTTCTACTTCTGCCAGTTTCATTTCGAGGCCCAGATTGCGGGCAATGGCCCTGGATTTTATCAGGGCGTCTTTTTCGCGTGCCTTGTTATCGGCCATCCTTTGCAGGTCGTCGTTACTGGAACGACGTAATACTTTTTTGATCTCGGGGGTGTCTTCAGCACGTCTTTTCTTCATCTGAAGTTTTACCAGTTCGCCTGTGAGGCTCACCGTGCCAACATCGAATCCGCTGACACCTTCCACGGTCACCATTTCACCTTTATCAAGGTGCTGTCTGGTAACATTGCGGAAGAAGTCCTTACGGCTCCCATTGTTGAAACTAACTTCTATAATATCGAATGGTGCTAAGCTATCGCCAAGCGGAATATTGGACAGCCAGTCAAATACATTCAGTCGGTTACAACCTCCCGTACTGCATCCTCCATTACTCTTACATCCTGACGGCTTCCCTTCCACACCCGTACCACATCCGGCACAAGCCATATTAGTAAATAGTTTAAATTTTATAAATAAGCATTTCAGGTTACTCCAATCCTTTAAAATACGCTTTTCCCTTCAGAAAAACAAAAAGGACGGGAGATGACAAAGGTAAGGAAATGCTATGACAAGAGGGGAGCGGCTTTCCGGTTATTACAGAACAGGTAAAGGTTTCTTTTTAAATATATATTGTAGCTTGATAGACAATGCATGAAATAACATTTTTGCATTGGCGTTGCGCTCAATGTGATAATACGCGTTGTCCAGTACATCGGCAATCTGACGAGTTTGTTCCAGGTTGGCCAGCTTCGCCAGTTTGGTGGCAAAATCCACTTCCTCGTCTGAGAAAGCCAGCTGGGCTTTGTCGATATACTGAAGGCGGACCGTATGTTCCAGCAGGTTGATGAAATACCGCAGAAACTGCTTCTGGTTTTCACGGCCTGTTTTAGCGCTGGAAATACCTTCTATCCATTCCTGGAGGGCTATCCGGTTGCCGGTGAACAGGTAATTGAGCCAGTTGCGCAGCAGTTCATGATAGTCGTCATCGGAATGCTGCAGCAAAAAGATAGCCTCCCGGTAGTTGCCGGCCGCGATGGTAGCAACCTGCCGGGCTTTGGCAGCCGGTATTTTGGCTCTCCCGGTCAGGGCTTTTTCCATGTCTTCCCGGGAGAGGGGATTGATTTTCACCAGATGGGTACGTGACAAGATGGTGGCCAGGATCTGCTCCTGATTTTCTGCAATCAGAATAAACAGGGTATTGGCCGGAGGTTCCTCAATCAGCTTCAGCAACCGGTTACCTTCGTTGCCCAGGTATTCCGGCATCCACATCAGCAGGATCTTATAGCCGCTTTCAAAACTTTTCAGGTTTAGTTTGCGGATAATATCCGAGCACTCGTTGGCGGTGATATTGCCCTGCTTATTTTCAGCCCCGATAAACTGCAGCCAGTCGTACGCGTTGCCATACGGATTGGTGGTCACAAACTCCCGCCATTCGGAGATGTAGTCCGTGCTCACCGGCTTGTCGCCTGGTTTTCGGGGAATCACCGGATAGGAGTAGTGAATATCAGGATGGATATGCTGCGCCGCCTTCAGGCAGGATGGACACTGGCCACAGGCATCATGTGCCTGTTTGTTTTCACATACCAGGTATTGGGTGAAAGCCAGGCCCAGCGGCAATCCACCAGCCCCTTCAGGAGCCAGTAATATCATCGCATGACTGAGGCGGTTTTGTTGTATCGATTGTATCAGCTGCTGTTGTGCTGCCGCTTGTCCTATGATCTCCGAAAAAAGCATGGCCGCAAGATACTGAAAAGGGGTTAATCCTCACTTAGGGTAATGTCACATAACAAGCATTCCGGAACGTGCCGGAACCGGTAACCTTGTGGCCATCTGCCTCAAAATAGTAGGTGCCGCTTACTTTTTTCAGTTTGGTATTGATGAACGTGATCGTGATGCTGGAAGTATCGGTGGTCAGGTACTGGTAATCTACCGTATTGTTAATAGCAGCTACGACAAGTCCTCCCTGCAACCGGCGGGCTTTGGAGTATACATATGTTTTTAATTTGAGGCTGTCGTTGCTGATGGCCGGATCCGAATAAGGGCCGTCCATCAGATTAAGCACGAGTTTGAAGCTATCGCTTACGGCCTCCATGCTCAGAAACTTAACACCCCCACTGTCCAGTTGTTGCCGGAACAAAGTGCTGGTGGAGAGATTCAGGGAACGGGTGGTGCTCTGAACGGTGCCTGTCATCGCCATTTCGGGGCATGATAAAATTGGCGTATCTATGTTGTGTTGGCAGGCTGCCATGCATAACACGATCGCCGTTAAAACCGGGATGACGGTTTTTCTACGGTGTTCGGAATGATGGTGTTTCATCGTTTATTATGTATCCACTTGTTGTAATGTGTTCAGGCACGCTAACGTATAGGTATATACGCAAACGTGCAACATTTTATTACACTAAGTTGGCAAAAGGAGTGAAGCAATACTACTTTTCAATAGCAGCAATTACTTCTGGCGCATCCGGTTGTGTTTTGGGTGAAAACACAGCAATGAGATTCCCTTTTTCATCCAGTAAATACTTCTGGAAATTCCACTTAACGTCTGCCGGTTCCAGGTGCTTGGCTTTACTTTCTTCCAACAGCCATTTATACAGTGGGTGGATGTCATCCCCCTTTACTGATATTTTGGCTGCCATGGGAAAGGTAACAGCATACTGTTTGGTGCAGAAGGATTTAATTTCTGCATTAGTGCCAGGCTCCTGTGAGCCGAAATTATTCGCCGGGAAACCTACAATTACAAGTTTATCCTGGTACTTCTTATATATTTTCTCCAAACCTGCATATTGTGGGGTATTACCACAGAGAGAAGCAGTGTTGACAATCATTATTTTTTTACCCTTGAAACGGGAGAATTCAATTTTACCCCCGTCTACTGCATCTACTTTGAAATCATAGATGCGCGGACCTGCAAATAAAAGAAGGACCGAAAGTATGGCCAGTCTCAACATAAAAAATATTTTTAGAGGGATGGATCGGTGGTTAATAAGCCTGCCTGCAGGCGGGCTATACGGTGTAAAGATACACATCCGCCCGGAAGAAAAAGAATTAACTTTTTGTTAGCCCGTGGCCCAGGCGAGGCAACAAATACTCACGCTGGCCCCCGCCTCCAGTAATGCCTGTCCGGCAGCCTCTGTGGTGGCGCCGGTAGTAACCACATCATCTATCAGGAGTACATGCCTGCCCGTTAGTAATGCAGGGTTTGCTTTAAAGACAGTTTTTACATTCTCCCAGCGGCCTATACGGCTTTTCCGGGTTTGGGTGCCGGTATGTTGTATCCGTTGCAACGCCTGTGGAAGCACGGGCTTACACATTACCGCGCCGATAGCTGTTGCCAGCAGCGCCGCCTGGTTGTATCCGCGTTCCTTTTCCTTGCGGGGAAATAAAGGCACCGGTACCAGACAGTCCACCGCAGCTGCCCATTCGCCAGACCGTAACATATAACCTGCCTGCTTCCCCAACCAGCTGGCAATATCCTGTCGCTGATGGTATTTAAACTGATGTATCAGCCGCTGCAGCCCGGAAGCCTGACTATAATAATAAGCAGCCGTTGCATACCTCACGGGCATACGACCGCGAAAGATATGGGCCACAGGATTTTCAGCGTAATGGTGAAAACCTGTCGCCGGCAGGCTGTCCAGACAGTGCAGGCACAACAGGTCATTCGCCGAAGGCAGTTCCTGTCCGCAAATTTCACAGCAGTGCGGATAAAACAGGTTGATCAATGGGGATAACAAACGGGTAAACATCGGGTGATGATAAAAGGTGTCAGAATAATTGTTGATATACTTCTTCCACTCTTCCTACCGGCACAACTTCTATATTGAATTTAGAGAGGTCTATTCCTTTTTTATTATAACGGGAGATGAATATTTTATGAAAACCCAGTTTTTCAGCTTCCGCGATACGCTGTTCGATCCGGTTGACAGCCCTGATTTCCCCACTCAGTCCTACTTCTCCGGCGAAACATATTTTGTTGGCGATCGCATTGTCTTCATAAGAAGAAAGCAACGCGCAAAGTACAGCCAGATCGATGGCCGGGTCTTCCACCCGGATACCACCGGCGATATTGAGGAAAACATCTTTTACGCCGAAGTGGAAGCCGCCGCGTTTCTCCAGTACGGCCAGCAGCAGTTGCAGCCTGCGCAGGTCGAAGCCGGTAGCGGTACGTTGCGGGGTACCATATACAGACTGGGTAACGAGTGCCTGTACTTCCACCAGCAGTGGACGGAGACCTTCCATGGTAGCACTGATGGCCACGCCGCTCAACAGATCATCCCGTTGGGAGATCAGTATCTCAGAGGGGTTGGTGACCTGCCGGAGACCGGTGCCGGTCATCTCGTAGATGCCCAGTTCAGCAGTGGAGCCAAACCTGTTTTTAATCGTACGCAATATGCGGTAGGCATAATGTTGGTCCCCCTCAAACTGAAGTACGGTGTCCACCATGTGCTCTAATACTTTTGGGCCGGCGATGGAGCCGTCTTTGGTGATATGGCCGATCAGGAAAACAGGCGTATTGCTTTCTTTGGCAAAGCGCTGTAATTCCGCAGTTGTTTCTCTGATTTGTGATACGCTGCCTGGTGCAGATTCTATCAATGGCGTATGTAGTGTCTGGATAGAGTCTACGATCACCAGTTGTGGCTGTAGTTTTTTTATTTCAGAGAAGATGGTCTGTGTAGATGTTTCCGTGAGGAGGTAAAACTGATCATTGGTATTTTTGATACGGTCGGCCCGCATTTTTATCTGTTGTTCACTTTCCTCTCCGCTGATATAAAGTGTTTTTATCTGCTTTAGTTGCAGTGCATTTTGCAGGAAGAGCGTGGATTTACCAATGCCGGGTTCACCGCCTACCAGTACCAGCGAACCGGCCACTATACCGCCTCCGAGCACACGATTCAGTTCATTGTCTGGTGTCAGCAAACGTTTTTCTTCGTTGGTGACTACTTCCGCCAGGTTAATGATTTTCTGATGGCGGACATTACCGGTATCGTTATTTTTCCAGTCGTGTTGTTTGCCGGGAATATCTTTCTGTACTCTTTCTTCCACAAAGGTGTTCCATTGTCCGCAACTGGGACATTTACCATTCCATTTTGCAGATTCGTATCCACATTGCTGGCAAAAAAAAGCGGTTCTTATTTTACTCATAAATTTTTTGAAACAGGATGTTACAAAGTAAGTGGTTTTGAAAAAAAACAGGGGTGAAATGTTAAAGAGAAGGGTTAAAAAAGGGGGTAATCATGTCTTTAAAAGAGAAAAGAGCCAAACGGAAGATTCCGTTGACTCTTTCTACTTACTAACCCATTAAATTCAGGTCTAAATTACAAAATGGCTTCAGAATAAAAAAGTTTATTTGATTGATGTGAATAACTTTTGATTGATTTTCGTAATGTAAGAAAGTGGCTGCCAATGCCTGTTTCAGGCCATAAATTGTCCAATATTACTTTCATTGGCAACTCGTAAAATGTTGATAAATAGGATTGATGTTGATGATTTTTGCATATGAAAAAATTAATATAAGTTCATCAACAACTTCTGCCAAACCGGCCGTATTTTCAGGCAAATTTCTTCAAAAAAGACAAAATGACAGTGTTAAATTTCTGTATGAAAGGTAAAAGGCGGGGTTGGCAGGAAAACTCTTAAATAAACCTTAAAACGGGGTATCTGGATAGAAATTTGTGCGTTGAGAAGCATCAAAAGTATGTGTATGACACCAGGAATCATGTTTGTTTCGCTGATTTTTGTGGGGATCAGCTTTCTTGTTAGTTATGTATTAAAGAGTAAGTTCCGGGCCTACAGCGAGGTGCCGACCTCATCCGGACTTACAGGCAAGCAGATCGCAGAGAAGATGTTGAGGGACAACAATATCTATGATGTTCAGGTCCTGTCAGTAGACGGTTTTTTATCAGATCACTATAATCCGGCGAATAAGACGGTCAACCTGAGCCCCGACGTCTATGCCGGCGCTAATGTGGCAGCTGCGGCGGTGGCTGCGCACGAATGCGGGCATGCTGTGCAGCATGCGGCGGCTTATCCGTGGCTGGGCCTTCGTTCCCGGCTGGTACCAGCCGTTCAGTTCAGCGCCTCCCTGGTGCAATGGCTGCTGTTGGGCGGTATCCTGCTGATAAATGTATTTCCGCAGCTGTTGTTGGCGGGCATTGCGCTTTTTGCCGTCACCACGGTGTTTTCACTGATTACACTCCCGGTGGAATTTGACGCTTCCCGTCGTGCGCTGGCATGGCTGGACCGCAGTCAGGTAATGCGGCCGCAGGAGCATGATAAGGCTAAGAATGCCCTTTGGTGGGCGGCCATGACCTATGTGGTAGCGGCGTTGGCTTCTCTGGCCACCTTGTTTCAGTATATTCTAATATATATGGGCGCGCGGGACCGGCGATAAAATTTCAAGCGAAGCGCGCCAAAGATTCTTGATTAAGAACGCAAAGGAGCGAAGACCGGCATTTGATGACTAATTTTAAGCTGGCGAGGCTATATTTTATAGATTTTGTATGCGATTGTGTTAATATGTTTATTGATATAAATACATAATACGCGCTAAATCAAATAAAAAAAATGTTGCTTCTCGCTTTAGCTTATAAAAATTGGTCATCAAATGCTGGTCTTCGCTCCTTTGCGTTCTTTATAAAAAACAAAAACCTTTGCATGCTCTGCGTGAACACCCGACTCGGTGTTAATAACTTTTATTCAAATTTTTTATTGAAAATCAATCAATTGCAAGGGTGTCTTACAAAAAATAACCTAAAATGTATGGTTATTCAGAATAGTGAATGTACCTTTGCACTCCCCGTTACAGGGGGAATTGTTTACAAGACGTAATTTTTATCGTATACAACAATGAACACATTAAGCTTTAAAACTAAATCGGCTAACGACGCTTACGTAAAGCGTGAGTGGCATATAGTAGACGCTACCAACCTGACTCTGGGAAGAGTATGTGCGAAAATGGCAGCTATCCTGAGAGGTAAGAACAAGCCTTACTATACGCCTCATACTGATTGTGGTGATTTTATCATCGTAATCAATGCGGAAAAAATCGCTTTGACCGGCAATAAAATGGCGGAAAAAGAATACATGCACTACACTGGTTACCCAGGTGGTCAGAGAGTTGAACTGGCAAAGGACCTGATCCGTCGCCGTCCTGAGGTTATGATTGAGAAGGCTATCAAAGGTATGCTGCCTAAAAACCGTCTCGGTCGTAAAATGTACAAAAAACTGTTTGTATACGCAGGTGCAGAACATCCTCATGCAGCGCAGAAACCAAAACCATTAACTTTCTAATTTTTCTCTGATACATGGAAAAGCAAAAAAATACAATAGGTCGTCGTAAGGAAGCTGTTGCCCGTGTGTATATCGCAAAGGGTACTGGTGCCATTACAGTGAACGACAAGGATTATAAAAACTACTTTTCTCTGATCTACCTGCAGAACCAGGTTGAACTGCCTTTCAAAACTATCGACGCGTTAGATAAATTTGACGTGAAGATCAATGCACAGGGCGGTGGTATCAAAGGACAGGCAGAAGCGATTAAACTGGGTATTGCACGTGCACTGTGCGAAGTGAACATCGAGTTCCGTCCCGCACTGAAAGCAGCCGGTCTGCTGAAACGTGATCCGAGAAGCGTAGAACGTAAGAAACCAGGTAAAGCGAAAGCAAGAAGAAGCTTCCAGTTCTCTAAACGCTAATTTTGAGTACTTAGCCATTATCGCTAAACATTATTTGATCCTTTTAATTGAGCAATATAAACATGGAAAATAATACCTCATTGCAGCAGCAGTTACTGGAGGCAGGTGTTCACTTCGGTCACCTGAAGAAGAAATGGAATCCTAAAATGCTGCCTTATATTTTCGCAGAAAAGAAAGGTATTCATATCATCGATCTGAACAAAACCGTAGAAGGTTTACAGGAAGCGGCAGCTGCCCTGAAATCCATCGCTAAAAGCGGTAAAAAGATCATGTTCGTTGCTACTAAAAAGCAAGCGAAAGAAATCGTAGCAGATGCTGCGCGTAACATCAACATGCCTTACGTTACTGAAAGGTGGTTAGGTGGTATGCTCACCAACTTCTCTACTATCCGTAAGAGCGTAAAGAAAATGCAGAGCATTGAAAAAATGCTGCAGGACGGAACTTTCGACAACATCACCAAAAAAGAACGTCTGACTTTAAGCCGTGATAAAGAGAAAATGGAAAAAGTGCTGGGTGGTATCGCCCAACTGGCACGTGTTCCAGCCGCTCTGTTCATGGTAGATATCAGCCACGAACACATTGCACTGGCAGAAGCAAAACGCCTGGGCATCGTGACTTTCGGTATGGTGGATACTAACTCCGATCCAAGCAAAGTTGACTTCGCTATCCCTGCGAACGACGATGCTACTAAATCTATCGCTATCATCACCAGCTACATCTGCGCAGCTATCGCAGAAGGGCTGTCTGAAAGAGCTACTGAAAAATCTGAAGAAGTAGAAGAGGAAGAAGAAGCAGATGACAAAGCTCGCAGATTTGACGTAGAAGGTGGCGAAGACCGCGAAAGAGGTCGTAAACCACAAGGCCAGGGCGGCGGTGGTCGCGGCCAGGGTGCTGGTGGTAACCGTGGCGGTGGCCAGGGTGGTAACCGCGGCGGCCAGGGCGGTGGCGCTAACCGTGGCGGTGGTAACCGTGGCGGTGGTGGCCAGGGTGGCGGACAACGTCGTCCTTCCAACGCTGGCGGCGGTGGTCCAAGAAAACCAGCCGGTAAATAATATCATTCTCTGATTTTGATATTGAATTATTAGGTTATTTAAAATGCAGCGAAGATTACTTCGCTGCATTTTAAATAACCCGATAACCCAACAAAGATTTAATCAATTATTAATACTCATAAATCAATATAGCTCATGGCAACAATTACAGCAGCTGATGTAAACAAACTGCGTCAGCAAACTGGTGCGGGTATGATGGATTGCAGAAAAGCACTCGTGGAAAGTGATGGCGACTTTGAAAAGGCAGTAGACTACCTGCGTAAGAAAGGTCAGAAAGTAGCTGCACTGCGTTCCGACCGCGAAACAAAAGAAGGCGTTATCATCGCTAAAGTTGCTGCTGATGGTAAATCCGGTGTTATCGTAGGTCTGGGTTGCGAAACCGACTTCGTAGCTAAAAACGAAGACTTCGTGAAATTTGCACAGTCTATCGTTGAACTGGCCCTGTCTAAAGGCATCAAAACCCTGGAAGACCTGAACGCTGCTGAGCTGGACGGCGCTACCGTTGCTGATAAAGTAAACGACCAGGTAGCTAAAATCGGTGAAAAAATCACCCTGAATAAATTCGAGTTCGTGGAAGCTGGTGGTGTAACTGCCTACATCCACGGTAACTACCGTATGGGCGTTCTCGTTGCCTTCTCTAAACCTGTATCTGAAGAAACAGGTAAAGACGTAGCTATGCAGATCGCTGCTATGAACCCGATCGCAGTAGACGCTGACAGCGTTCCTGCTGACGTTATCGCCCGCGAAAAAGAAATCGCTGTTGAACAGGTGAAAGCTGAAGGCAAACCTGCTGAAATGGCTGAAAAAATCGCTGCCGGTAAAGTGAATAAATTCTTCAAAGAAAGCACCCTGCTGCAACAGGCCTTCGTTAAGGATAACAACAAATCCGTAGCGGATTACCTGAAGTCTGTAGATGCTGACCTGAAAGTATTCAGCTTTAAACGAATCGCTTTAGGTTAATACAAGCATATTGAAAAAAAGGAGAGAATCTTGGTTCTCTCCTTTTTTTTGCGCACTGCAAAATCAGGCGCCCGCAATCTCCTGCTGACAACAAAATCACCCGGCATTTTGCTTTCACTAGCAGGTTTTTGCTTTTAAATTGTATCTTAGGATACCGTAATTACATTAGCAAATCACAATCTTACAATATTTTATAGCGTCATGTTGCCAAAGTATAAGCGTATTTTGCTCAAATTGAGCGGTGAGGCCCTTATGGGGGATGCAAATTATGGTATTGATCATAAGGTAATTACCCAGTATGCCTACGATATCAAAGCAGTTACCGACCTTGGAGTACAGGTAGCCATCGTGATCGGCGGCGGTAATATCTACCGTGGAATGAATGAAGCCGAAACCGGCATCGAAAGAGCCCAGGGTGACTATATGGGCATGCTGGCCACCGTGATCAATGGGATGGCCCTGCAAAGCGGATTGGAAAAAATAGGCCTCTATACCCGCCTCCAGTCAGCTATCAAAATGGAACAGATCGCAGAACCTTATATCCGCCGCCGCGCTATCCGCCACGTGGAAAAAGGTCGCGTGGTTATATTCGGAGCCGGCACCGGTAACCCGTACTTTACTACTGATACCGCAGCCTCCCTCCGTGCTATCGAAATCCAGGCAGATGTCATCCTCAAAGGAACCCGCGTAGACGGTATCTATACCGCAGATCCGGAGAAAGATGCCACCGCTACCCGGTTTGAAACCATCACCTTCTCTGAAGTATATCAGAAATCTCTCAACGTCATGGATATGACAGCCTTTACCCTCTGTCAGGAAAATAAACTGCCTATCATCGTATTTGACATGAACAAACCAGGAAACCTCCTGAACGTTATCATGGGCAAAAACGTTGGTACCCTGGTAAAGGACTAAACTGAGATTTAGGGATTTTTTGATTGACGATTTTTTGATGTCGTAGATCGATAAAAGCGAAGACCAAAACAGGTTCAACACTTGTTTTGGTCTTCGCTTTTCTATTCGCAAAATCAAAAAATCGTCAATCAAAAAATCCCTAAATCATTTCAGGATGCTCTTTAGCGCTGTAAACGGAATAAATAATGTTACCTGCCCCAATGCATATGGTCCGATCTCATAAGGCACATAACTGAAGGCGATGCCCTTGCCCGTTACTATGAAGTTATTATTGGGTGCTATCGTCTTCACCAACAGGTTCTGATCAAGCGACTCATCCTCATCGATGTGGAATTTTTTACGGAAAGCCTTGTCCAGCAAGGGTGACAATACCTCTTTATAACCCGGCTTGAAAAACTCTTCCGGCGTAATTACCTTACGTTTGGCCAGGTCCAGGGTTTGGTAAAAAGCCCCGGAATTGCCATGGGCGCCGCCGGTAAAGTCATAGGCATATTTCTCTATCACCAGCAAAGGCCAGTTGTTGTACACTACCTTCATATCGCTTTCGGTAGTCCAGTTCCACGAAGCAGACTGGCCATCCACAATATCACTGCTGTCGGCATCTTTGGCGGCTATACGATAACTGGTCACAAAAGAGTCGATAGCCCTTTTAACGAATTGCTGCGGATTATTCATCTTAATATCACCGGTGATCGCTTTCCGGAGAAAAGCGGCCAAGGTGGAATCTGTGGCGGCGTCCGGCCAGAGGATGCTGTTGGAGGCTATCCCCAGCGGTGAATTGGGAAAAGAAGGCAGCAGCTTCACAGAATCGGCATCATAGTATACCTGCAGCCGCTGGGCTTTCCGGAGGTCGGTATGCAGCTCAAAATGATGAGAGGTGCTGTCGCCATGCCATACGCCTTTAAACACGCCCTCATCGCTCAGGGTGCCACCGAAGAAACGTTCTTCTTCCCGGTTGCCGTTGTCCTCGTAAATCTTCACCTGATCAGCATCCTGGCTGCCCCATATACTGATGGGCAGACCGGTACTGTCGTAATAATAGTAGCCACGAAACAGATTAGGAGCTGTCTTTAACAACTCCATGGTGATCTGACGGCCGCCCACAGCGCCTTTTAACTGCGTATAATAATAAGGTGTACTCAACAGGGGAACTACCGCGCTGGCTGTGTCATGTTGGTCCTTTTCCTGGGTACTGTTGTGGCAGGCAGGCAACAGTCCGCCAGCCAATAATAGTAATAGGAGCGCTCTTTTCATACTATGATTTATATCAGGTCTCCCAAAATTACTATTATCCTTCCATACCTTTGTTGACAGGTTTAAACCAATTAAATATTTACGACCATGTTAAACCAGAAAGTAGCAGACCTTCGGAAAGACTATAAACTGGCTTCCCTCGACGAACAGGATGTGGCCCCGTCTCCTTTGCAGCAGTTCGGTAAATGGTGGAATGACGCCACTTCCAGCGAAATTGATGAGCCTAATGCCATGACACTGGCCACCAGCACCCCGGATGGGCGTCCCTCCGCCAGAATTGTATTGCTGAAGAGTTTCAATGAGGACGGATTTATGTTTTTTACCAACTATGAAAGCCGTAAAGGGCAGGAGCTGGCGCAGAATCCATATGTGACGCTGCTGTTCTTCTGGCGTGAACTGGAACGTCAGGTAAGGATAGAAGGGATCGTATCAAGGGCTGGGGAGCAGGTGAGCAATGAATACTACAACAGCCGTCCGCTGGGCAGCAGGATAGGGGCTATTGCATCGCCGCAGAGCCAGGTGATTCCTGACCGCCATTTTCTGGAGGAAAAAGTGAATGAAGTAGCCGCAAAATATGATAAGGAAATGCCTGAACGGCCGGAGTACTGGGGCGGTTATATCGTGAAACCGGTAGCAGTGGAGTTTTGGCAGGGAAGAAGCAGCCGCCTGCATGACCGTATTCTGTACACCCAAACTACTGGTGGCAGCTGGAAGATAGAAAGGCTGGCACCCTGATTCATTTAGGGATGTTGTCATTTTATTATTTGACTATTTAAAGGTAGCCTGAGCTTATCTAAATAATCAAATAATAAAATGACAAAATCCCTAAATATTTATGCTTTTTTCTCAGCTTTAGGAGCAGCTGCAGCAGCGGCTTTCCTTGTTCTTGCTGTTCTTGTTTTACCGAAAGATTTGTTGAAGATTTTACCTCTTTTGGTTTTTACATCTCCTCTACCCATAACGAATAATTTGAAGTTTGTTGTTTTATTAAAAGGATGTTATCAGGCTGCAAAATACGCTAAATCGCGGAAATAGCATACAGCCGGACTTCTCTATAAAAAAAAAGCAAGAAACATGACTGTTCCTTGCTTGAATAAGTTGTGCTAACTGATTAGAGCTTGTCGGATAAAGCTTTACCAGCTTTGAACTTAGCAACTTTCTTAGCTTTGATCTTGATGATCTGGCCAGTCTGTGGGTTTCTACCGTTACGTGCTGCACGTTTAGAAACAGAGAAAGTACCGAAACCTACCAGAGTTACTTTACCACCTTTTTTCAGGGTATCAGCAACAGCTTTAGTGAAAGAGTCCAGAGCTTCGTTAGCTTGGGTTTTAGTGATTCCTGCGTCTTTAGCAAGTTTGTCGATTAATTCGGCTTTGTTCATAGTTAGTAAGATTTAACTAGTGAAAAAATGTTTGATGTGAGCAAATATAGCGCGTTTTATCAGATTACCAAATTTTTTACAATTTTTTTATAGAAATTTTTATCGGCTGAAAAACGCTACTGGTAACGGTTACAGCTGATTGAGAGGATGTCTGCTAAAGAGGTGAACTTTAGCAAGCTCTCGTAAAACGTTGTGCCATAGCTGATTTCCGGGCTTTTAGGCTGCAAAAGAGGGACTTTTCCAAGTATTGTACCAAAGTCCGGAGGCCTTGAAAATAGTGAATTTCCTGTGGATAAGTTTAATTGTTAAGCATGGTTCAGAGGACTTCCATCACGGTATGAAAGGCCACAAAACGGTCGCCAAACAGGTCGTAACCCCTTTGCCGGAGCGCCTTTGCCTGTACTGCCTGATAGGTCTCATAGTGCTCCCGGCTGGAGGAAAAGAATTGTATCACGTACGTAGGCCCGTCTGCGTCATCCTGCTCCAGCAGCCGACACATACGGTAATCACTAAAAAGACCGGTGCTTATTATGGCAGGAATATGCTCTTCACGCATCCACTGTAACCAGGTGGAATGTATATCTGTGGCCACTTTGGCCGTTACGTTGTATATGATCATAATGTAATGGAGGGTATGAGATCCACCTGTTCGGCCATTGCTAAACCGCCTATAACGACAGTTCCAGGAACACCGGACAGTGGTCTGAATGTTTTACTTCCTGGTAAATAGTCGCGTGTTTCAGCTTCTCTTTCAGGGGTGTGGTCACATTGATATAGTCAATACGCCAGCCCTTGTTATTGTTCCTGGCATTGGCGCGGAAGCTCCACCAGCTGTACTGGTGAGGGTCGGGATTAAAATGCCGGAAACTGTCCACAAAACCGCTTTCAAAGAACCGGTCCATCCAGGCCCTTTCCTCCGGCAGAAAACCGGTGGAATTCTTATTGCTGACAGGATCGTGGATGTCAATAGGCTTATGGCAGATGTTGTAGTCACCACACAGGACCAGATTGGGCCGGGTTTTTTTCAGTTCATCGAGGTGGGTGAAAAGCTCATTCAGCCATTGGTATTTGTAGGTCTGACGGATGTCTCCACTGGTGCCGGATGGGAAGTAGGTATTGATCAGCGTCAGATCGCCAAAATCCAGGCGGATAAAGCGTCCTTCTTCGTCACTTTGCGTGTGCCCGCTGCCGTAATGCACCTTGTCAGGTGTAATACGCGTCAGCACGGCAACGCCGCTGTACCCTTTCTTTTGGGCGGGATACCAGTAATGCTCGTAACCCAGTGCTTCAAATTGTTTGAAGTCCACATTATCCTGGTGGGCTTTGATCTCCTGCAGACAGATCACGTCTGCAGGATTAGTTTGAAGCCATTCGGTGAAACCCTTGGTCATAGCGGAACGGAGGCCGTTCACATTGTACGATATGATTCTCATGTGTTGGATTAAATGTCGTATTCCAGATTGGGACGGAGCCATTTTTCAGCTTCTTCCACGGTCCAGCCTTTACGGGCGGCATAGTCTGTTACCTGGTCTTTTTCGATTTTGCCGAGACCAAAATACCGGGCTTCCGGGTTGGCAAAATACCATCCGCTTACGCTGGCGGCAGGGTACATGGCCAATGATTCAGTCAGCGTGATACCGGTGTTTTCTGTGGCATTCAGCAGGTCAAACAGCTTGTATTTCTCGGTATGCTCAGGGCACGCGGGATAACCCGGGGCCGGCCGGATACCCATGTATTCTTCCTGGATAAGGGCTTCATTGCTCAGGTGTTCATCACTGGCATAGCCCCAGAATTCTTTACGCACGCGTTCGTGCAACAGCTCTGTGAAAGCTTCCGCCAGCCTGTCGGCCAGCGCTTTCAGCATGATGCTGTTATAGTCGTCGTGCTCTGCTTTGAATTTCTCCAGCCATTTCTCGATGCCGATACCGGCCGTTACAGCGAACCCGCCGATATAATCCGTTTTACCGGTAGAAGCGGGGGCGATATAGTCAGCGAGGGACTGGTTAGGCTGTCCGGGTGCTTTTTTGATCTGCTGGCGCAGGAATTCCAGTGTTGCAGGGGCAATGTCGGCCTGCTCAGGTGTTACCTGGATGGTGTCCGGAGCGGTAGCGTTGGCCGGGAAAAGGCCTATTACAGCTTTAGCGCCGAGCCATTTTTCGCTGACCACTTTCGCGAGGAGCTCCTGTGCGTCTTTATAGAGGCGACTGGCTTCTGTTCCTACTACTTCATCTGTCAGGATCTGCGGGAATTTACCATGCAGTTCCCAGGCAATGAAGAATGGCTGCCAGTCGATATATTGGGCGATTTCTGCCAGATCGTAATCTTCAAAAACCTTCACGCCGGTAAACTTCGGTTTCACGGGATGGAAGGTCTCCCAGTTGATAGCCGCTTTGTTTCGCTGCGCATCAGCAAAGGGAAGGTATTGTTTCACCGGTTTTTTATTCCGGAACGACTCATTCAGTTTTTCGTACTCTGTTTTCACAGAGGCCAGGAAATCCTTTTTCAGGGCCTTGTTGAGCAGGCTGCCGGTAACTGTCACGCTGCGGGAAGCATCCAGCACGTGTACCACGCCATGGGCATATTCCTGTGCGATCTTCACCGCTGTATGGGTACGGGAGGTGGTGGCGCCACCGATGATCAGGGGGATGTCGAAGTCCTGGCGGCGCAGCTCGCGGGCTACGTGCACCATTTCGTCCAGGCTCGGGGTGATCAGTCCGCTGAGACCGATGATATCCACATTTTCCTGGCGGGCAGCCTGTAATATCTTCTCTGCGGGTACCATCACGCCCAGGTCAATGATCTCATAACCGTTACACGCCAATACCACGCCTACGATGTTTTTACCGATATCGTGCACGTCGCCTTTCACGGTGGCCAGCAGTATCTTTCCGGCAGATTTGATTTCTCCGCCGTTGATAGCCTGGTTACGCAGTTTTTCTTCTTCTATATAAGGAGTAAGGATGGCTACCGATTTTTTCATCACGCGGGCACTTTTTACTACCTGCGGGAGGAACATTTTACCGCTGCCAAACAGGTCGCCGACGATGTTCATGCCGTCCATCAGCGGACCTTCAATCACATCGAGCGGGCGGGGATATTTGACGCGGGCTTCTTCTGTGTCAGCATCGATATATTCAGTGATACCGTTTACCAGTGCGTGGCTGAGCCTTTCTTCCACGGAGCCCAGACGCCAGGTTTCATCTTTCTCAATCACTTTGCCTTTGGCTTTCACCGTATCGGCAAATTGTATCAGACGTTCGGTAGCGTCGTCACGGCGGTTTAGTATGGCGTCCTCACAGAGGTCGCGGAGCTGCGGTTCAATATCGTCATATATCTGTAGCATACCGGCGTTCACGATGCCCATATCCATGCCTGCCTTGATGGCGTGGTAAAGGAATACGGAGTGCATGGCTTCACGCACGGTTTCATTACCGCGGAAAGAGAAGGACACGTTGCTGACACCACCGCTTACTTTGGTCAGCGGCATCAGTTCCTTGATCCGGCGGGTGGCATTGATGAATTCCACCGCGTAGTTGTTGTGTTCTTCAATACCGGTAGCGATAGCGAAGATATTCGGGTCGAAGATGATGTCCTGCGGATCATAGCCCACTACTTCCGTCAATATTTTATAGGCGCGGTGGCTGAAGGAAACACGTTTCTCTTCCGTGTCTGCCTGTCCATATTCATCGAATGCCATCACTACCACGGCAGCGCCGTAGCTCTTGCAGATGTGGGCCTGTTCAATGAATTTGGCTTCGCCTTCTTTCAGGCTGATGGAGTTCACCACACATTTGCCCTGTACGCATTTCAGACCGGCTTCAATAACGCTGAATTTACTGGAGTCGATCATGATGGGAATGCGGGAGATGTCCGGTTCAGCGGCCAGCAGTTTCAGGAAGGTAGCCATGGCCTGTTCCCCGTCGAGCAGGGCGTCGTCCATGTTTACGTCGAGGATCTGGGCGCCGTTTTCCACCTGTTGGCGGGCAACGGACAAGGCTTCTTCATAAAGGCCTTCCCGTATCAGGCGGGCAAATTTTTTGGAGCCGGTTACGTTGGTACGTTCACCGACGTTGATGAAGTTGGTTTCAGGCCTTACCACCAGTGGTTCAAGGCCGCTAAGCCGCATATATGGCCGGATGACCCGTTGTTGGATATTTTCCGGTTCTATGACTATCGTTTCGTTGATCGTATTGGAATGTGTGCTTGCGCTCATGATTGATTTCGCTGTTTAGAGGGTTATGCCAGGGTGTCCACCAGCTCCGGTTTCCGGCGCGGTGCGATGTTTTTTACATGCTGTGCAATATGGCGGATATGGTCTGGCGTGGTACCGCAGCAGCCTCCCACAATGTTCACAAAGCCTGAACTGGCAAAATCTTCAATGATACAGGCGGTATCTTCCGGTTCTTCGTCATATTCTCCGAATGCGTTAGGCAGACCGGCGTTAGGGTAGCAGCTAACATAGCAGCTGGCTATGTTGGACAGCTCTTCCACATAAGGGCGCATCTGCTGGCCGCCGAGTGCGCAGTTAAGGCCTACAGAGAATGGGTTGGCATGCATCACGGAGATATAGAACGCTTCCAGTGTCTGGCCGCTCAGTGTCCGGCCGGATGCATCCGTAATGGTACCGGAAATCATCACCGGCAGTTCCGGTTTGCCGGACTCCCGGAAATACTTTTTAATGGCGTAGATGGCAGCCTTACAGTTAAGCGTATCGAAAATCGTTTCAATCAGCAGGATGTCCACACCGCCGTCTGAAAGGCCTTTTATCTGCTCTTCATAAGCTGTGGCCACTTCATCGAAGGAAACGGAACGAAAACCAGGATTGTTTACATCCGGAGAGAGCGACAACGTTTTATTCAGCGGCCCGATAGCGCCTGCCACAAAACGAGGCCTGTCCGGGTTTTTAGCGGTGTATTCCGTAGCCGCTTTTTTCGCCAGCCGCGCGGCCGCTACGTTCAGCTCATAAGCCAGTGCCTGCATATCATAGTCGGCCATGGCAATGGAGGTGCTGCTGAAGGTATTGGTTTCAATAATATCGGCGCCTGCTTCCAGGTATTCCTTATGAATGGCTTCGATAATCTGTGGCTGAGTGAGATTGAGCAGGTCATTGTTGCCTTTGAGGTCCATATGATAATCGGCAAAACGGGTACCTCTGTAATCTGCTTCCTGGAGTTTGTATCGCTGGATCATGGTGCCCATGGCACCGTCAATGATGAGCACTCGCTCATTAGCGCAGTCTTGTAAAGATTTCATGATGTTCTTTGGTGTTTATTAGTTACCGTTAAAATCTAACAGGGTCGAACAATAAACAAATCCACCCCGTATATCATGTAAAGATACGCTATTTTAATATGTAAAAACAGGTTATTTGCCTGTCAGGTCCTGTATGGGACGGCCTTTCTTTCTCCCTTGATATTGACAGCTCTTTGTATAGATTTTGTCTATATTGAAATTTTTATTTGGTAGAAGTCTATAAAGTCTACTATATTTGTAGGGTAATAGAAAAACATCATGCAACAACAAAAGCTGAACATACTGTTGAACCCGGCCGTGGCCCCCCACCAGCCCTATGCCTGTTGTCCTTCGGGGCGCTGTTGCTGTTAACAGCACACGTTTTCTCTTAAGTTCTTCCCGGTTTTTATTACAATAAAAGTTTTTTTGTCATGACGATAGCAGAACATATCCATGCGCTCAGGGAACACCTGGCAGGTCTGGGCCTGCAACCGATCCCTGAAATGAATGATGGAAGTGAGCCAGCAGTGTTTAAGGTATGTTTTCTTAATAAATATGAAATGCAGCGCTGGAAAGAGCTGCGCGAAAAAGAATCAGAAACCAATCATACCATATTTCAGGGTACGCCTGAAAAAGACGTACACTGACCTTTTTCATAACGTGGAATTACAGGTTAAACGAAGACGGGCGTTATTGAACGCCCGTATTTTATTTTGGTATTTTGTTATTTAATTATTGGCCGATTTTAAATCGCTTTAATCCACTATCAAAATGATAAAATGATTAAATGATAAAATGATCACGGTTTGACATAGCTGTCCAACGGCAGCCTGTTGGAGATAGACCGGGCCAGCGTCATCTCATCAGCATACTCCAGCTCACCGCCAAAAGCAATACCCCGCGCAATAGTCGTGATCTTCACAGGATAATCTTTCAGTTTCTTGGACAGGAAATAAATGGTGGTGTCGCCTTCAATGGTAGGACTTAAAGCCATGATCACTTCTTCTACACCCTGATGTTGCACCCGCTCTACGAGCGACTGGATATTCAGTTGCTCCGGACCAATACCATCAATAGGGGAGATAATGCCGCCCAGCACATGATACAGGCCGTTGAACTGTTGGGTGTTTTCAATAGCCATCACGTCACGGATGCTTTCCACCAAACAAACAACCTGCCTGTGACGGGAATGATTGCTGCAGATAGCACATACTTCTTCATCGGAAACATTATGACATACCTTGCAGAAGCGGATCTGCTGCCGCATACGGGCTATCGCTTCGCCGAACTGCTGTACCTGCGCAGTTTCCTGTTTCAGCAGATGCAGCACCAGCCGAAGGGCCGTTTTTTTTCCGATGCCCGGCAGCTTGGCAAATTCATTGACAGCGTTTTCTATCAGAGCGGAAGAGAATACCATAATGCAAAGTTAGGAATATTGCCGCTGTACAGGCTACAGGAGCCGGTACAACGGCAATAATTATATTTCTATCGTTGGCCGGACGGTCCAGTAAGCTTTCAGGTTCTGTTTGCCAGGCACGAGGATTACCCGCTCAGGCTGCCGTTTAGGCTCTTTGTAATACTGACCGCGGTCCCATTTGCCGTTACCATTGGCATCCAGTAATACCCGCACTTCATATTCGCCGGGAGTAATGAACTTCTGCAGCCAGGTACCATTGACAGTTGTACCGGAGTATTTAACAGTTTTGTCCTGTACAAGCTGTATGACATAATGCATGGAGTCGTCATTGATAGCCTGCCGTGTACTGTCACTGATCTTCAGTGTTACCCCAAAAATGGCGTAATCGCTTGATTTCTTGGACTTAAAGCTGATAGTATCGGCTTTGGGCAGCTGTTGCCCGGTGGTATCAGTGGCGGCATCTGCCGGAAAAATCATCCGGTAAGGCGTTCCTTCTTTCCAGGGATATAATACCGAAAGTTTGGTGTGGGTGCTGTCCATGTGGGTATGGAAGGTGACAGGGGTAAAAGTACTGTCTTCTCCCAGTATAACACGGGCACTATCCAGCGTTCTCAGCGGAAGGTTGAAGGTCAGCTGTAAAGGCGCCGGCAGCTCTTGCATTCCTCCGTCCAATGTAGGCGTGATCTGCAGTTTGGGCGTTTTCTTCTTTTTCTCCTTCTCTTTTTCTTTCTCCCTTTCCTTGTCTTCCTGTTCCTGGGCAAGGTCCAGGGAATCCTGTGCTGCCAGCGGCTCTTTGATGGTGCTGTCACGCTCCATGAAAAGCAGCAGGTTCACCCCTTCAATATTTTTTTCTTTTATAACAATGGGCTTTTCAACGAAAGCAATCAATTCGGAAGGCTGGTTGTATTGAAGGTCACGGTCTTCTTCTTTCAGCGCAAAAAGCTTATAAGTGCCGGGGGCCATGTTTTTAAACCGGAAAGAGCCGTCTGGACGGGTTTTGGCGTAATACACAGGTTTCTCCTTGGACACAATGGAGTCTTCCAGATTGCGGTACAACATTACAGCCACGTTACTATCGGGCACGCCGTTTTCGGCGTTTATCAGATGCCCCATCATCTGGAGGCTGTCCAGATAATTACCGGTAGACACTACATATTGAAAGTCCGGAATGGCATTGCGCTCATTGATGTCCCGGATGGCATCTGCGAAGTTGAACGTGTAAGTGGTGTTTTCCTGAAGGGTGTCCTTCAGTTCCATGGTCACCGTCCGCAGCTTGGCGGTAACGATGGGCGTGCGTTTCAGCGTGGGAGACACAATGAGTTTGTCATTCACGTTGTCCAGCTCCACAAACTCGTCAAACACAAAATATACCTTCTTGTTTTTGAAATGCAGGGAGGAATCCGGTGGATTCACGGCCGCGAGGCTGGGAGGGAGACTGTCACGCGGGCCTCCGCCAGGTGGCACTATGTTGGCACAGCGGGTCATCGAAACAGCAATCATGATGGATATCAGCCAGAATGCCCAGCTCCTGATATATTGATACATATTTCCGGTCGGATTAAAAATATGTTGCAAACTTACGAAAACGGCGGAAAGCTTCGCTTTTCTTTTGATGGCTTGGGGGGATGGGCATCAATGGCGTACCTTTATCCCATGGCCAGTGTCTATTTGCTGCAACGCACCCAGTTTATACCAGCCCCATTACAGCAGGTGTGGGACTTCTTCTCCAATCCCAACGGTCTTGCGAAGATCACACCGCCGGATATACGGTTCCGGGTTACTTCACCGCCGGATGAAAGAAAAGTATACCCGGGCCAGGTCATCACCTATACTATCTCCCCATTGATGGGTATCCCATTGGAATGGATGACTGAAATTATCCACGTGCGGGAAGGGGATTATTTTGTGGATGAACAACGGGTAGGCCCCTATCGCCTATGGCACCATCAGCACCACTTCAGGGAAGTGCCGGGAGGAGTGGAGATGACGGATACTGTACATTACCGCTTACCGCTGGGATGGCTGGGCCGTCTGGCGCATACCTTGTTTGTACGGCGTCAGCTCGAAAACATTTTTGCTTACCGGTACCGCGTGGTACAGGAACTCTTCGGATAAAGATTATTCTTTGGTGGTCAGGGTGGCGGAAAGCTGATCGCCGGTATACACTTTAATATTGGTCCGACCTGTTTTGGGAATGCTGCCCACCCATAACGGCGTACTGCTGTACGAATTTTTCTCTGCCTGCCCGGCCGCTACGAAATGCATCTCCGCATTGTTGGTCAGATCGTCTGTGGTGGCGGACGCCAGCTGTATCTGTGTACCATAGAAAGTAGCCGGCATGGTGGCAGCCACTACTACCTGGGTGCCAAAGTCCGGACGGTCAATTTTGTTATTCATGGTTTTCGCAACACCAAAGAGACTGTCGAAGGTAGCAGGATTGTCAATCAGCCAGAAAGTAAGGCTGTCGTTTACCTGAATCGTGTTTTTGACGAAGTAGCCATTCAGCGGCTGTACATCAAGGCTGCTGCCATTGTCGGCATGTACATTCAGTGCGGTATCATTAACGGCAACACTATCGGCGGCATTGTTGCGGGTGGCGCCTCCACAGGCAGTCAGCAACAGGAGGATGGCTGCGGAAAAAGACAGACGGCTGTTCATGTGTTTTTCTTTTTTAGTAAGATAACATCATTGCGGGAAATAGGTTGCCTTGGAAAGGGGAATTAACAAGGTAATATTACCAACAGAGTGTTTGCCGGTACCGCTCATCCACGCGGTGGCCGTTTGTTGGGTGTAGCGGATGCTGGTGCGACCGATACCGATACCAATGCCATAATCCATACCGATGGTGAACCGGCGCATATGTGACGTCTGTTGATTGGTAAGCTCCTCGAAGTTGGTGTCGGTAGATTTGAAGATACCGCCCTGCAGCAGTGCGTTGAACAGGTTCATCGAAAAGCGGGGCCGGGCAAACAGGTATAGTTGAAACTTGCGGCGTGTGGCAGCACCCAGGTCCAGCGCGCCGAAGTAAGGATTGATCAGTCCATAGCGTGCATAGGCCCATGCCCCCAGCGAGGTCATCATGGTGCCGGCCTGGGCTTGTATGCCGCCAAGCGCTTCCACGCTTTTGACGGGATTCCACAACATTTTTTCGAAGTAGGCATTGTAGTTCAGCAATGGAGCGTTGGGCACCTGATTGCCCCATCCTTCCGGTTCCTGGTAATGAATGAGCCGGTGAACGAGGCGTTGTGTCTGTTCAGCTCCCGCCCATGGGCCCAGCACGCCGAATACCAATTCGGAGTGGAAAAGGTATTTTTTGGCCGGATTATAGGATGTGAGACCATGCGTGGCAAAGAGCGCGCCTGCGTAGTAGAAGTCACCGGGATTGAAGGTGGTGTCTGAGATCTGATCGGGTGTTATCATGATCTGCATGACTTCCCACTCAAAGACATTCGTAGCGTAAGGGCCGGCCTTGGGGAAAATCCATTTGTCTATGAAGGTGGATTTTTTCTTCTTCATATATACGTAACCGATACCGGTGCCATTGCTGTAACCGCGGTCTGTACCTCTTCCCCATACATTGAAGAAGTCGTCATCTTCGTGTATACGTAGCTGTCTGGTGGCATTCTGGGTGATCTGTGCCTGTGCGATAGTCAGCGTGCTGAGACAAATGAATATTCCCCATAACAAAATTTTCATAGGCCCTTCTTTTAGTCTGACAGTTATCTGTATCAGAATACCTTGAATATATCAAAGGCATCTTTCTGCAGTTGTTCCCGGTGATCCGGATGTGCGATATTGATCAGCGCCTGCGCGCGTTGTTTCAGGTTTTTCCCCAACAGGTGTGCGATGCCGTATTCCGTTACTACATAATGCACGTGGGCGCGTGTGGTCACCACACTGGCGCCGGGCTGTAGCCTGGACACGATACGGGAAATGCCTTTAGCGGTTACTGACGGAATGGCGATGATAGGTTTGCCGCCTGCAGACAAGGCCGCACCCCGCATGAAATCCATCTGGCCGCCTACACCGCTGTATTGCCGGAATCCGATGGAATCGGCACATACTTGCCCAAAGATATCGATTTCTATAGCACTGTTAATGGCAGTGACCTTTGGATTTTTACGTATAGTCGTGGGGTTATTGACGTATTCCACGTCCATCAGGCGAATGATAAGATTGTTGTCCATAAAGTCATACAGCCGGCGGCTTCCCATGGCAAAGCTGGATACCATCAGGCCCGGATGGATGGCCTTGTACCGGTTGGTGATAATACCTTTTTCCACCAGATCGATAATACCGTCGGAAAACATTTCCGTATGGATGCCGAGGTCCTTATGGTTATGCAGGCATTGCAGCACTGCATTGGGGATACCGCCGATGCCCATTTGCAGCGTGGCCCTGTCTTCTATCAGAGAGGCCACATGCTCGCCAATGGCCAGCTCTGCGGCGCTGGGCGGACGTACGGCCTGTGCATAAATGGGATAATCTGTTGCCACGGCTGCGGTGATGCGGGAGATATGGATCACCCCATCACCGAGTACACGGGGCATATTGCTGTTCACTTCCGCGATGATAATACGGGCCGTATCAATAGCGGCCTTGGACACATCGCAGGATACACCGAGGGTGCAGTAGCCGTTTTTATCGGGAGGAGACACGGTGATCAGCGCTACATCAATACCCGGTTCATGGGTACGGAAATACCGGGGCACTTCACTGAGAAACATGGGGATATAGTTGGCCCTCCCTTCATTGACAGCCTGCCGGATATTTTTACCGACGAAGAAAGTATCAATTTCAAAGGCATGGGCATGTTCAGGAGAAGCATAGGGAGCGTCCCATTCAGTGTGAATGCTCACCAGCCGGATATTTTTCAGTTCACTGCTGCGGTTGGACATGGCATTGACCAGCTCTCGCGGAGTGGCGGCTGCGGTGTGGATAAAAACGGTATGGCCTGACTGGATCAGCTGTATGGCATCCTGGATAGTGGTATAAGACATTCTCGTGGGTGTTGTTTGAGCAAATTTATCGAGCGTTTTATAGATTATTTATGAGTAATATCATGTTGTATTTTTATATGGTGTTGTTTATCCAACAACCAGCCCTGCTTATTTGTTGGATAAAGCAAACACTGGAAAAGAAAACAAATGGACACCCTTGTTTATGAAATGGCTATCCCGGCAGATGTAATTGCCTTAAGGGACCTCTCGTTGTTAAGTTATGGCGAATTTGCCGCCGTGCTGGAGCCGGAACATTGGCATACCATGCACCAAAACCAGTCGGACATAGATAAGTTGGCTGCGTTGATGAAACAGGCAGACACGTTTGTTTGCCGCTCTGGTGATCGTTTGGTGGGCGTAGTGTTTCTGGTGCCTTCCGGTCAGGCTACTGCTATCTATCCGGCAGAATGGGCTTATATCCGCCGCCTGGGAGTAGACCCTGCTTTCCGCCGGATGGGCATCGGTCGCCGGTTAATGGAGCTGGCTATCGAAGAGGCCCGTCAATCCGGTGAAAAGATACTGGGGCTTCATACCAGTACCATGATGCCGGCAGCCCGTAAAATGTATGATGAGCTGGGCTTTTCCCTGATAAAAGAGCTGCCGCCGATATTCGGACAACCTTACTGGCTATATAAGATGGTCCTGTAGAAAGTTGTCCATTTCAGCTCCCGATGTGAATAACTCGCAGCGGGATTAATTCACTTATTTTCATAAATTAGCGAACTTATAAATGTAAGCACAACTGTTTGCGGAGAGATCTGACACATATAAGTGAGCAAATGCTTATAGAACGACTGGCGTTAGGTGATCCTGCAGCAAAAGAGCTGTTATACGATCGTTACGCCGGTGCACTGTATGGAGTTGTGTTGCAACTGGTTCCTATAAAAGAGCGGGCCAATGATATCATAGTAAAGGTTTTTGCGTGGGCATTCCAACATATCCATGCGTTTCACTCCTCAGGCTTCCGCACTTTATTTGCCTGGTTATTACGCAAAACGAGGGAACTGGCCATCAAAGAAGCCATCCCGGAAACAGCGCTCACGGGGACAGAACTGATGAAGAAAGAAGAAGGTATCCTGCAGCAATTTTATACCATTCTGCCGGTTTCAGAACAGCAGGTGTTCAGGCTGAGTTATTTTAAAGGATTATCGATCACAACTATAGCCCGTATGCTGGGTACACCAGAAGGGCAGGTAAATGAAATACTGGGGGAAGCGATGAAAGCCTTCAGAAAATTCTTAAAAGAACATTGGAACTAAAATTTTATATCGAAAGCGGCATCATCGAGTCTTATGTGCTGGGCCTCGCTTCTGAAACGGAAGTGGAAGAGCTGGAGCATATGAGAAAACTGTTCCCTGAACTGGACACAGAGGTGGAACTGGCAGAGCGCCGGCTGGAAAAGGCCTGCTTTGATGAGGCGGTGTTACCTCCTGTGGAAATACGGGAACGGGTACTCCAGAAAGTGCGCTGGGAATATGCCGGGGCGCAGGCGGATGCCCAATCCAATTATACGTTTATCAATATCCAGCCCAAAGACGGCAGCCATATCTCCGTACATCGCTGGTGGAAAATATTCTTCATCATTATTTTTATCCTGTCCAAAATCTTTCTCTTTTTTGCCATCCTTTATTACCTGAAATACCGTCAGGAAAAAGAAAAACAACAGGAACGCGCTGCCGCTACAGTTCTTATACATGCGCGAAAAGCAAATATTTTTTATATATAATATAACCTGCTGCAATCCTTTATTTAAATTATTTTCTCAATTTTACAATCCAACCGGCAGGGCCGGTTCGTAGATATTTTGTTTATCAATCATGTTTGATGGGTATGCGGTTTTTTAAATCATTGCTTTGGACTTAAAAAACTATATTGATAGTGGAGTAATTGAACGTTATTTACTCGGCCTTGCCACACCTGAGCAGGAGAGGGAATTGACGTACATGAGAAGGCTACATCCCATCCTCGAGCAGGAAATAGCCGCTGCTGAACTTCGTATTGAAAATAATATCATGGCCGAAGCCGTACCTCCGCCAGTTCAGCTGAAAGATAAGGTCATGGAGGATGCCCGGCGGTATAAACATCAGGAATATTACTTCAGGCATTCCAACGACGGAGGCGGGCAACAGCCTCCACACGAACCCGTTTACATCGATATCAGGCCAGGATGGAACCGTAAAATAAGCGTGAGCATCTGGTGGCGTTGTGCGTTTCTCGCCCTTTGTGTATTAACGATGTCGCTGGCTGCCAGCACATGGTACCTCTACAAACGGACCAATCAGCTGGAAGAAGTGCTGATCAGGCTCAAAACCCCGGCAGAAGCCCTTCTGCCGGTAGGCCGCTGACCGTTTGCATATTCATTTGGTACGTTTCTTGCAAATGCTGAACTTGCCGCTGTATTCAGGCTGTTTAAACCTTATTGTAGCACAGCTGTTGAATGCAGAGAAAGGCATTAAAACATACAAATTATTATTCCCATGAAAAATTTATCATTCGCAGCATTGTTTCTGGCTCTGGTCGCAATCCTGGGTACTTCCTGTTCTCCTAAACAGGGTGTAACCACCAACATTAACAAAGGCGCTGTAAAAGGCAACTGGGTACTTACCGATATCCGGTATGAAGGTATCCCCGACAATGCCAAAGTAACCGTTTTTGACGAGGCCAATGCTAAATGCTTCATCGGCAGCCAGTGGGTACTGCCGGACAATAATGCAAATGGTTCCTATACATTATCCTCCACTGCGGACGGTTGCAGCCCCGCTACCCAGAAAATTGTCTGGACAATCAGCAAACAGGGCAATGTGACCATGTTCGGTTTCAAAAAACTGTATTCCGGCGTGAAAGCCAAAAATGTGGCAGACGGCTACCTGATGGAATGTACAGAAGCCGGTAGCTCCATGACCTGGAGAGCTAATGTGAACTTCGAAGGCAAAACAGCCGCCATCATTTACTCTTTACAACGGAAATAGTTTTACCGTTTTATACTAAATACATCCTGCCTGGTCAATCGCCAGGCAGGATTTTTCATTTATTGGTGTTCATAGATAATAGTATATTTAGATAGGTAAAAAAACCAGATGACTATGAGCACGCAGCATTCGAAAATCAAGTTCCTGGGACACGCCAGTTTTCAGCTAACCACCCCGGAAGGACATATCATTCTCGTAGACCCCTGGTTTACCGGCAATCCGGCCCTGCCAGCCGATTATACTATCCCGGAACAAATTGACCTGATCCTGATCACCCACGGCCACAGGGACCACCTCGACAGTAAAATCATTGACCTGATCCGTTCCCATTCCCCCAAAGTGATCGCCAATCCTATCGTACGGCTATTCCTGCAGGAACAGGGCGTACCGGAACATGTCTTTGAACAGATGAACGCCGGAGGCACCATATCCTACCTGCAAACAAAGATTACCATGACCAACGCCTTCCATTTTGCACAGGTATGGATGCCGGATGGTAAAATCGGATATACACATGCCGCTAATGGATTCATTATCTGGATGAGCGACGATGTTTCTGTTTACTACTCCGGAGATACGTCTGTTTTTGGTGATATGGCCCTGCTGGGAGAAATCTATGAACCCGATATCGCGATCCTGCCCATCGGCGACCGCTTCACGATGGGCCCTCTGGAAGCTGCTTTTGCCATCCGCCTGCTGAAAGTGAAACATGTAATTCCCTGTCATTATGGTACGATGCCTTCACTCACGGGCACGCCTCAACGACTGAAAGAGCTTACACAAGATCAGGCACGGCTGGAAATTCATGCGCTGAAGGCCGGTGAAGAGCTGGATATGGCCCGGTTGCAACTGCACAAACCATAACCGTTCCTTGTTATTTTTTCTTTAATCATCCGTATATGTTACCCCTGATTACATCCCGTTTATTGGTATGCCCCTGCCGCCTGCCGCTGATTACAGCGATCTATCTGCAGGACCCGCAGGCTGTCACCCTGCTGAATGCTTCCATTCCGCCCGAATGGCCGCAGGCAGAGCTGAAAGAACTACTGCCACACCTGATTGAATTATTACAGCACGACCCGAAATCATTCCCCTGGTTATTATGGGCTATTGTATCTGCCGCAGATAACACTGTGATGGGAGACATTGGCTTTAAAGGCCGCCCCGATGAAAACGGGATGGTGGAAATAGGCTACTCGCTGCTACCTGCCCATCGCAATCAGGGCTATATGCGGGAAGCCGCCGCCGCACTGATAACATGGGCCTTTCAACAACCTTTCGTAAAAAGTATCGAGGCAGAATGCGAAGTGGACAATATCGCCTCCGGAAAAGTATTACAACGACTGGGCATGCGGCAAACCGGCATGCAGGACAACATGCTCCGTTGGCATCTGCTGGAAAAAGACTTCCTGCAATAAATTATTCTGTCATGTGCTGCCGCGCAAACTTGATGAAGAGCTGTGCGAGCTTATCCTGAAGACCTTGTAAGTAAGTGAAATGCAGTTTTCTGATCAGCCTGAAATTTTTTATGGGAACCACTACAAACTCACCGGCTTCCACCTCCCTTTGCACTGCCTGTAAGGATATAAATGCCGCGCAGGAAGAATGATGCAGGTAAGATTTAATGCTCTCCGTGCTGCCCATATACATGGCCACATTGAGGTCGGTGATTTTCAGCTTCAGGCGCTTCAGCTCATCGGTGATCACTTCCAGGGTGCCGGAACCGTGTTCACGCATGAGCAGGGGGATGTTCCGTAACTCACTGGCGGTAAGTGGCTCTCCGTTGCCATAGGTATGTTTGGGATTCCCGATGAGCACAATTTCATCCCGGGCGAACTCCACGTACTTCAGCAGCGGATTTTTGGAACTGCCTTCTATGATGCCCAGCAGAATGCTCTTTTCAAAAAGGGCCTGTTCTATCTGTTCCGTGTTACCATTCGTCAGCGATGTTTTTACGTCGGGGTAACGTTGGTTGAATTTGGCCAGCAATGGAGGAATCAGATATTGCGCAATGGTGGTGCTGGCGCCGATGGCCAACAGGCCGCCCTGTGTGTGTTTCAGCTGATTGATTTCATACTCCAGGTTGCGGTAATCAGTGAAGATAATTTCGGCGTGATGCATGACCAGCTGGCCCGCACGGGTAAGTTTGATACGATTGCCGATCCTTTCAAACAGCGCCATGCCCAGTTGCTGCTCCAGCTCATGGATATGTTTGGTGACAGCAGGTTGGGAGATATATAATTCTTCTGCGGCTTTGGTGAAACTGAGCCGCTTCGCAACGGTATGAAATACTCTGAGTCTGAAATCGAACATGCAATAAAAGTAAGGTTTTTGGAGAGCAGTTATGGGTTGTTGGGGCTAAAGGTAAAAAAATAAGGATTAAACCACCGGGAGGTGGCTTAATCCTTATCAGAAGATGATGTTATGAATCAGGATTTTTTCTTTCCTGCGTTTGGATTGTTTGATTTGTAGCGCATGTCAGGAGTACCGTCTTTCTTTTTCGGTCCTGCTGTTGCCGGCGCTGTGGTAGTGCCTTTGTTTTCTTTGAAGCGTTTGTCAGGAGCACCACTCTTGGTAACGTGCTCTGTTTTTGCTACTGGTGAAGCCTGAGGAGCTGGTTGTCCTGCTTCTTTTTTAACGGCTGCTTCTTTCTTTTCGGCTTCTTTCTTGACAGCCTTTTGCTCAGTTTTAGCTTTGCTTTTAGCTTCTTTTTGGGTGGTGGTGGCAGGGGTCTGGGCCATGGCAACAGTTAAGCCCATGAACATTGCCAGAACGCCTGTAAGCAACTTTTTCATAAGAAATGTTTTACCAAAAATTAAGCTTTTTTATTGATGATAACACCTTCCTCCCTGTATTTTTAAGCAATATTTAATATTAGTTTTTGTCCACCCACATACCGTTTTCACGGATCAGGCTGATGAGCTCGTCTACAGCTACGTCGCTGTTCAGGCCACGTTTCACGATCTCTTTGCCTCTGTAAAGCGTGATTTTACCAACACCGCTGCCTACATAGCCAAAATCGGCGTCTGCCATTTCCCCCGGACCATTTACGATACAGCCCATGATAGCGATTTTCACGCCTTTCAGATGGTGGGTGACCGCTCTGATGCGGGCGGTCGTTTCCTGGAGGTCAAACAGTGTCCGGCCACAGGAGGGGCAGGAAATATATTCCGTTTTGGAAATACGTGTTCTGGTAGCCTGCAGGATGCCGAAAGCAATGTTGTTCAGCAGTGCGGCCTGTGCTGGTGTCTGATCCTGATTAGTCAACCAGAGACCGTCGCCGAAGCCGTCCAGCAGGAGGGCGCCGGCTTCTGTGGCGTGATGGATCAGGTGCTCGTCCGCAGTAGGCTGTGGACTGACGCTGTGGATAATCACCGGTACGGTGAGCTGTTGCGCTGTCAGCTGGATGAAAAACCTTCTGATGCTGGCCATGGCGTTGCTGCCGGTGGCATGGGCGGCCAGAATGGTGGCGCCGGCGATGGCGGGTTGTTCCAACTGCTTCAGCAGGTCATTGATATCGGTGGTATCGAGATCGTCGCAGTTAACGGCCACAAAATTCTTTTTACCGGTTTGTCCTGCTGCAATAGCGTTAAGATAGGCGCGGGTGCCAAAGTAAGGCACGTACGCGGCCTTGTCGGCCAGTGTCTGCCATTTATCGGCATCGACCACTACCTGTAAGGTGCCGGGCAGGGCGAAAGAGGGGGCCGCTGTGCCGGTGTAAATATAGTCTGCGGCAGCATCGGCGATGTTCCATTTATCGGACGGTTCATTGTACGTATAGCCGATCGCGTTAAGGTCTGAAGGTTGTATGGTGGCCGAATGGCGATAGTCTGCCACTACTACGGGCACCTGCTTGTCGCCGGTATTGTCTACTACAATGCTTTCGCGGCGTTTGTAGGAGAACGGAGAATAGGGGAGGGCGCCCAGTGGCCGGTCGGTGGCTGGTTTTTCCGTGCGGTGGCCGCTGTAGCGTTTTACGATGTCGCGGCATACAGGCAGCTCAAATTCCGGATCTTCGGTCAAAGATACCCGGATGGTATCACCTACGCCGTCTTCCAGCAGGGTACCGATACCGATGGCCGATTTGATACGGCCGTCTTCGCCATCGCCGGCTTCTGTAACGCCGAGGTGCAGCGGGTAAGCGTGGCCCAGCTCCTGTTGCATGGTTTGCACCAGCAGGCGGTAAGCCTGTACCATCACCTGTGGATTGCTGGCTTTCATACTCAGTACGATATTGCGGAACTGAAGGTCTTCCGCGATACGCAGAAACTCCATCGCACTTTCCACCATGCCCATGGGGGTGTCCCCATAGCGGCTCATGATACGGTCGCTCAGCGAGCCGTGGTTGGTACCAATACGCATGGCGGTGCCGTGTTCCCTGCAGATATTCACCAAGGGGGTGAAACGCTCCCGGATACGGTCTATTTCCTCCAGATACTCGGCATCAGTATATTCGAGTGTTTCGAACTTCTTTTTATCGATATAGTTACCAGGGTTAATCCTCACCTTTTCCACAATGCGGGCGGCTATTTCAGCGGCGTTAGGGGTAAAGTGTATATCTGCTACCAGCGGTGTATGGTAACCCTGGCGGCGAAGTTCGTTTTTGATGTTCAACAGGTTCTCCGCTTCCTTTTTGCTGGGAGCGGTAATGCGCACCAGCTCGGCCCCCGCTTCGATACACCGGATGGCCTGGGCTACAGTGCCGGCGGTGTCCATGGTATCGGTGGTGGTCATGGTCTGGATACGGATAGGATGGAAATTGCCAATGAGAAGATCACCTACCTTTACTTCCAGTGTGGCCAGTCGCTTATATTCTGTTAGTGAGTTGCAATAAAGCTGCATACGTTTTTGTTTTCTGCAGGTGCAAAGTTAATAAACCTGCGGGGCAATTACCCCACACCTTAAAGCTACATTAAATTCCACGAACGGTGCTGTCAAAAGGAGGCCATTCGTTTAAATTTGAAGCACTTATGTCGAATGATAAAAGCCTGGACATCCCCTATCAGGAATGGCCAATGAAATCACATTTCAACATTGCCCCACTGGGGATGGCTGTGATGGATTTCACCCACCAGCCACACCGGCATCACCATTTTCAGATTTTATGGTTTACCAAAGCCAAAGGTCGCCATATGGTCGATTTTGTGTGGTATGAAATGGAGGATAATATGTTGTTCCTCCTAAGGCCCGGACAGGTGCATCAGCTCGACTGTGAGCGCGAGGGCCATGTGATTTTCTTTACCGAACGCTTTTACTTCGCCAATAAACACGACAAAGAGACCCTGTACGATTTCTCCAATCTCTTCGACAACTGGCATGGCTACGGTCCCATCTATATTGGAGAGAACACGGTCCCGTCGCTACTGGGCCTGGTGGAACTGATGAACCGGGAGCACCGCTCCCCGGGAAACAACAGCCGGAGTATCATCAAACATTACCTCAACGCCTTCCTGCTGCTGGCGGAAAGGGAGAAAAAACGCAATGCGACCGATACCATGCGGCCGCTCCATCACGACTCCAGGGTGGTGCAGCTCCGCCGCCTGCTGGAAAAGCATTATACACGTGAACATCAGGTGGCCTTTTATGCCAATGCGTTTGCCCTGACCCCCAAAAGGCTGAATGAAATCACCAAAGAGACCACTGGCCGCACGGTGACGGAGCTGCTGCACGACCGTATCGTCCTGGAGGCAAAACGAAATCTGGCCTTCAGCCATAAAAGCGTGAAAGAGATCTGTTATGAGCTTGGTTTTGAGGACCCTGCCTACTTCAGCAGGTTTTTTAAAAACAACGCCGGCATCTCTCCCCAGGACTTCCGGGACATTATGTTCAAATAGTACAAGTCAATAGCTGAATTGTCCTAGTAGATTGGCCCGCCCACTCTTAGTTTTGTGTATTGAATTGAATTGTTCTACCCGCTGACGTTAAACAGGAAATCATGCTAGGATGCCAAATTGTGTTAACTGTGCTGTAAGTCTTCCAGTCTCCCCAACAATTCAGGGGACCGGATGGGCGGGAAGCCCTCTGGTCAATGCCAGCGATAAATAAGAAAATCAGGCAGCTGCTATGGTGTGCTGCTTAAAAATAAGTGTGTTTTAAAGTTAGGGGTGATGCTTGCCGGCAACGTAAGATGAATACAACGACCGCTAGGCTGGAAATTAGGTAAAGAGTAACCAGTCAGGTGGCAGGCATCTTCCCCTTACCTTATCGCTAAAGAGTACTGTTACCATGCGTAACTGTTGTAGGTTTAGGTAAAATGGCCGGAATAATCCTGTTCCGGTTTTTTTATATAAAAAAATCCGGCAGTATCAACTGTACTGCCGGATTTTTAACATCTGTTGAGTATATAAGAAGATTACCAGTCTTTTTCCACCGGTACCGTTTGGCCTTTCACTTTCTTGGCTTTGTCCTGAAGTTTCTTTTCTTCCTGAGACAGCGCCTGTAACAGCCGCTCCGCTTCCTGTTTGTTCAGCTTACTGGGTTGTGGCTCCGGTTTCTGTTGTTCCTGCTGGTCTTTATCTTTATTCTGATCTTTGTTTTTGTCCTGCTGGTCCTTGTTTTGGTCTTTTTTGTCTTTATCCTGTTTGTCTTTGTTCTGGTCTTTATTTTGATCCTTGTTCTGGTCTTTCTTGTCCTTGTTTTTGTCTTTGTTTTTATCCTTTTTGTCTTTATTGTCTTTGTTGTCCTGCTGTTGTTTTTTCAGCATGGCCTGCGCATAGGCAAGGTTATAGCGGGCATCTTCATCGGCAGGATTTACTTTCAGGGCCTGCTTGTAGGATTTGATGCTTTCTTCCCACTTCCTGGCCTCCATAAAGGTATTGCCGATGTTGTAGTCAGCATCTGATTTAATGCGGCTGTTGTCTGCTGTTTTGAGGCTGTTGGCGTATTGGGTGCGGGCGTCGTCATATCTCTTCTGCTGATAGAGGGAGTTGCCCAGGTTATAGCTGCCTACGGCTGATTGGCCGTTTTGTTCGAGCGCTTTTTTGTAGTTGGCTTCAGCGTCGCTGAACAGCTGTTTCTGATACAGTTCATTGCCTTTGCGGATAAGCTTATTGGCGCCGTTCTGCGCCAGCGCAGTAACGCCGGTAAGCAGCAATGCTGCCATAAAGCAACCCTGTTTTATAAAAGTAATGTTCATGATCTGTTGAAAATTAAGCTACTGTAGTTTCCCGGGGCTCACGCGGGTGGCGCACTTCCGGAATGAAAAATTCAATCAACAGTAACGCCAGGCATATGCCCAGAAAATATTGAAAATAGCTGTTATAGTCTGTGAATACATTTTCGCCGAATTCTTTCTGCTCCATGCTGTCGATCTTGTTAACCAGTGTATTCACTACGTCGTCTGTATTATTGTCCAGGTGTTGATAGATGCCTTTTCCCGCAGCGGCGATTCCTTTCAGCTCATTTTCATTGAGTTTGGAGATCACGGTATTGCCTTCACGGTCTTTTTTGTAGCTACCTGTTTCCGGGTCGGGAAGCGGGGAACCAGCTACGGAGCCGATACCGATGGTATTGGTAACCACGCCGTTATCAAAGGCGGTACGGGTTTTTTGCAGGGCTGTTTCGTCATGGTCTTCTCCATCGGAGATGACTACCAGCGCTTTATGTTTACGTTCTTTTTTGTTGAAGGCTTCATCGGATACCTGAATAGCCTGTCCGATAGCTGTGCCCTGAGTGGGGATCATATCCGGGGATACGGTGCTCAGATACATTTTGGCGGCCGAGTAGTCGATGGTGAGTGGCATTTGGAGGTAAGCATTGCCGGCAAATACAACGAGGCCTACGCGGTCGTTGTCAAGTTTGTCCATCAGTTTGCTGATCAACTGTTTAGCGCGGGTAAGCCTGTCGGGTTGGATGTCGTTGGCCAGCATACTCTTGCTCACGTCCAGGGCTATCACCACATCTACGCCCTTCCGGGTGATTTTTTCCATGCGGCTGCCCTTTTGCAGATTGGCCAGCCCCAGCACGCCAAAGAAAAAGGCGAGGAAAATCAGGAGGAACTTGAATACGAACAGTTTACGGGAATAACCGGCAAACAGTTTTTCTACCAGGGCCGGGTCACCGATACGGCGTATGGAGCGGCGTTTCCACCAGGATATACCCAGGAAAGCCAGCTGTAACACCAGTAACAGCGTCAGTGCCCATAAATATTCACTATGCTGAAAACGTAACATATGCAGTTTTAAAATCACTTGCAGTTGGCAAGATCTCAAAAATAATTTTTTTGTTACGTATTACAAGAGCGGGAAGAGGGGTTTATATTTTTTTTAGCATTTTAGTATTGGATCATTTAGCCATTGATTTACGGATTTTTTGATTTTGAGATTTAAAATACGGGCGTCATCTTCCCTTGTTTAAATTCCAAAATCAAAAAATTCCAAAATCCGCAAATCAAATCATAAAATGATCTAAATAACCTAATAATCAAATGATTACATTTCTCCTTTAAAATAGCCTGCTTCGGTGAGGATATTACGAAGAATGTCCATCCGGCTTTTGACCATGTCAAAGTTGGGATCTTCAGTTTCTATGTTCAGGACAAAGAAGGAGGGATGTCTGTTTTCTTCCACCCAGCCTACTATCCAGCCTATCTGTTTGGCGCCGGCGGTGCCCCAGCCGGTTTTGTACGACAGCTGGTACTTCGGTGTTTTTTCCATCAGCATCACGTCGCGTACTGTCTGCATATTGGTTTTGGCGAAGGGCAGCTGGTCGAAATACAGTTTTTTGACAAAGCCCAGCTCTTCATCAGGTGAGATCTGCAGGGAGTTATCTAACCAGAAAGTGTCGATACGGCTGATTTTCATGTTGCCGTATTTAACGGAATCGAGCCATGCCTGCATGTTGGTTTTGCCGATACGACGGGCCACTTCCTGAAAGTAGGGTACAGCAGATACTTTGAAAGCCTGCTGCATGCTCAGGTCCTGGTTCCATGCGGGATATTTGCGGGTAACGCCGTCCCACGGAATGACCATACCGGTATCTTTGATCACGCCGGTTTGCAGGCCTACCAGTGAGTTGAAGATTTTAAAGGTGGAAGCTGGCAGGAAACGTTCTTTGGCGCGGTCCAGGTTATACACTTTGAATGTTCCCTGTGCATTGTTGAATAACATAAAGGTGCCTTCCACCTTGTATTGGGCGAAATATTTTTCCCAGCCTTTTTCTTCCTTAACATTATTCGGTGCGCAGGCGGCCATGAAAAGGCACAGTGCTAACAACATCCAGCCAAATCGTTTCATTGATATCATGATTTAGTAAATAATCAGGTGCGAAATTACGAATTACGGATTACGAATTACGAATTAGGGGTTCTATAATATAACAGGCTATTTTACAATACTTTAAAATATCGTAAAAAGGCTATTCTATTATAGAACCCCTAATTCGTAGTCCGTAATTCGTAATTATTTGATAACGCCCAGTTCCTTACCTACTTTGGTGAAGGCGGCGATGGCTTTGTCCAGATGTGCCTGTTCGTGGGCAGCGCTCAGCTGTACACGGATACGGGCCTGACCTTTAGGCACTACCGGGAAGAAGAAACCGATTACGTAGATCCCTTCTGCCAGCAGTTTCTCTGCCATTTGTTGGCTCAGTACGGCGTCGTACAGCATTACCGGTACAATCGGGTGATCGCCGGGTTTGATGTCGAAGCCAGCCTCGGTCATTTTGGTGCGGAAATACTGGGTATTGTACTCCAGTTTGTCACGCAGCTCAGTGGTTTCACTCAGCATATCGAGTACGGCGATAGAAGCGCCTACGATGCTGGGAGCCACGGAATTGGAGAACAGATAAGGACGGCTGCGCTGACGCAGGATATCGATCACTTCTTTCGGACCGCTGGTGAAACCGCCGGAAGCGCCGCCCAGTGCTTTGCCGAGCGTGCCGGTGATGATGTCTACACGGCCCATTACATTGCGGTATTCGTGGGTGCCGCGACCGGTTTTGCCGAGGAAGCCGGAAGAGTGGCTTTCGTCAGACATTACGATGGCATCGTATTGATCGGCCAGGTCGCAGATTTTGTCCAGCTGGGCGATGGTGCCGTCCATGCTGAAAGAGCCGTCGGTAACGATGATGCGGCTGCGGCAGTCCTGGGCTTCTTTCAGTTTGGCTTCCAGATCAGCCATATTATTATGTTCATAACGGAAACGTTTGGCTTTGCACAAACGTACGCCGTCGATGATGGAAGCGTGGTTCAGGGCATCGGAGATAATGGCATCGTCTTCACCGAACAGCGGCTCAAATACGCCACCATTGGCATCGAAAGCCGCCACGTACAGGATGGTGTCTTCAGTTCCCAGGAATTTGGAGATTTTTTCTTCCAGTTCCCGGTGAATGTCCTGGGTGCCGCAGATAAAGCGGACGCTGCTCATGCCGTAACCGTGTGTGTCGATCGCGTCTTTCGCCGCTTTCACCACAGCCGGATGAGAAGATAATCCCAGATAGTTATTGGCGCAAAAATTTATGACAGTCTTACCGCCCACCTGTATTTCAGCTCCCTGCTCAGATGTAATGATACGCTCTCTCTTATACAGGCCGGCTTTGTTGATTTCCTCCAGTTCTTCCCGTAAGCGGGATGTAAACTTCTTATTCATAGTAAGTACGATGTTTGATAATAACGCTTTTGCAAAGTTATAGATGATAAAAGTATTACGAATCTGTGTCGCATCCACAGTTAACGGCGTCGAGGGTAAAAAGTTTGACTAAGGTGTAACATTTACTGACTGCATTCCGTCATAATACTATCATGCTTGAAGATGCCATGTAATGGAAAACTGAAGATTTAACCTGATTGAAAGATATATAAATATAATATGTTTGGTAATGGGTTGATGATCAGTTTGAAAGAAGCTGTTCCTGCTGTGCAAATCGAAAAGAGAGGATATTGCTGACAATTAGGTGTGGGTAAGCCGGATAGTGACCATGATAGGTATTAAAGTAAAAGTCGGAACTTAGCACTAAAATCCCGCACCACCGGAATGACGGAAAAGGAGTACAATAAATGTGTGGATCTGTATTCGGACAATATATTCCGCTTTATCATCAAAAATCTGGATCATGCGGAAGACGCCAGGGACGTAGTACAGAACGCATTCGAAATATTGTGGAAGCACTGCCAGGACGTGCCTTTTGAAAAGGCAAAATCGTACCTGTTTACAGTGGCGTACCATAATATGATCGACCATGTACGTAAGACAAAGCGGGTGACGTTGGTGGACCAGTTTAAGGACGAGATGAAAGTGGCGGACCACAAGATCAATAACGCTAAAGAAGTGATTGCCAAAGCATTGGCTAACCTAAGTGAGGTGCAACGGTCATTGGTGCTGCTAAAGGATTATGAAGGTTACAGCTATGAGGAAATAGGTGAAATTATGCAGCTCAATCCTTCCCAGGTAAAGGTTTATCTCCATCGGGCCAGGATACATTTAAAAAATTATCTTGTAAAGATGGAAAACGTCATATAAATTTTTATAATTGTTAATTGATTAATAATAAATAACTTTTTGGCTGTAGAGATCAACATATCGAATTACGAGTCCTACCTGCTCAGTTATGTGGATAACGAACTGAATGACGCAGAACAAGCTGCGCTCGAACAGTTTTTGCAAAAACATCCCCATCTGAGAGCGGAGTTGGAACTGCTGAAAGGCGTCCGTGTGGAGCCCGACGAGCAGGTGGTATTTGATCAGAAGTCAGCCTTGTACCGTCACTCCCCGGCAGCAACCGTTGATGATTATGAATCGATGATGTTGAGTTATGTGGACGGAGAACTGTCTGCCGAAGAAACCGCCCGGTTAAAATCCTGGCTGAAGGAACATCCGGAAGCGCATCAGGAAATGGCACTGCTGCAGGTGGTGAAGCTGGAAGCTGATAAGACGATTGTCTTTGAAAACAAAGCCAGCCTGTACCGCAGTACCCGTAAAACCATCAGAATGGCGCCCTACTGGTGGGGCGCTACCGCTGCTGCTGTATTAACAGGCCTGCTTATCTGGTTGTTGCCTGCCGGTCATCACCATGACAGTCAGCCTATTGCAGGTGCTGTAACGCATGAGGCAGCGAAACCCTCCGTGAGCCAGCCTACACCTGTACCTGTACCTGTACCTGTACCTGTACCTGCTCCGGAAAAAACGACAACACCGGTGGAAGTCTATACGGCTCCCGCTCGTCCGGAAGTGGCCCATGCACCGGTTAACCGTACCGCTGCCAAAAAGAAAGAAGCGGTGGTTAACGCAACCCAGAATCCCCAACAGTTACAAAATAACAACAATGCTGTAGCCTCGGTCCCTGTACCAGTCGATATACCGGTTATTTCCACCCTGCCATCACCACGCAATACGTCAGAGGAAGTGGTGGAAAAACACCTGCAACAAAACACGCTGGCTGCTGCATCTCCGGTGGATAACACACCTGTTGCCGGGCATGCAAAGGAAACTGTTATCGCGGCCAATATGCCGGCTACGCCCGCCAAGGTAACCAGCCCGGTGGCGGCTTCCGCCGCTCCTGCCGCTGTAAAAGGGGAACTGATCCTGTCCGTTAGCGGAAGCGATAGCCGTATTCTGGACAAGGTGACGAACGTTGCTAAATTTTTCTCCCGTAAAAGGAATAAATAAAATTATGAAGCATAAAGTTTTACTCTGTTTAATATTGGTATTGTGTGTAGGATGGGCGCAGGGGCAAAACGTTGACACCAGCCGTCAGGGCAATATTGCCGCGGCACCCGCCGCCGCTCCCGTCCCGGATACCTTCTGGATCAAGGGACTGATCCTGATCAAAGGGAAGAACGAAAAAGGGCGCAATACCTACAAAGTATATAGTGATACCGCTTACGCCCGTGCCAGGCTGAAGAAAAACCTGCATACCAGATGGTTTGTCTTCGATATCGGTTTCAATAATTATATCGACAGAAGCGAATATGGTGGCGCCAGTTATATTTCTTATTACCCCAATAACACCAACTTTTACAATGGCGCAATGCCCGCCGGTAAAGCTTATGATTACTCCGCTGTAGGCTTGGCCACTTTTGCGCCAAGAGAAGGAAGTGAACCATTAACACCCGCTGAATTTAAACTTATCACCGGAAAATCGATCAATTTTAATATCTGGTTGTTTGAACAAAGGCTTAATATAACAAAACACAAACTTAACTTGTTATATGCTTTGGGATTGGAAATGAACAATTTCAGATATGCCCGGAACATTACTTACCAACCTGGCTATATCACAAGGATAATCAGGGATACAGTAGAATTTTCAAAAAATAAGTTGTTTGCCGAATACATATCGATCCCGGTAATGCTAAACTTTAATTCTAACCCGGCTCGCCCTAATCGCGCGTTTCAGGTGAGCTTTGGTGTCTCTGGCGGATATCTGATCAAATCCAGAACCAAACAGATCAGTGAGGAGAGAGGGAAAGTGAGGAAAACCGATGATTTCAACCTCAACAAATGGCGTTTCGGACTGACCAGCGAACTGGGTTATGGCCCTGTAAAGCTGTATGGCAATTTCGCCCTTACGCCTTTGCATGATTACGGATTACAACAATATCCGTTCTCTATCGGGTTGCGGTTGAATGGTTTTTAAATTTTTTGACCTGACCAAAATTCTATCTATGCGTTCTTTTGTCGCCCTGCTCGCATGCATTGGCTGTATTGCGTGGGTGCATTCCTGTGATAAACGCCTGCTTGGTGTGACGGTACCGGTTGTTTCCGGTGAAGGCCAGCTTCCGGTTGACTTGCCTTCCTTTGGCAGCATTCCTGTTGCAGTACCACAAAAAGTAGTTACCACCACCATCCGGCAGGTGTCTGCCGTTCATAAAGCGCCTGTACGGCCGGCAGTGACCAGAAAACACCATGCGGCCATTGTTCAGGCGGATTCTCTCTGGAATAGCCTGGTGCTGGGAAAGCGGGCTGCGTTTCTGATGAATAGTCTAACTCCCTGATAATTAATCTCCTAATTAACTTTGTTGCCCTGATGCCCCTTCCGGTTTTCAATCGGTTGTACCTTATCATGTGTTACCGCTCATAGAATTATCTTCTATGAGCCCGCTGTAATTTTTTTTGCTTCCGTTATATTTGGTAACTATTTTCAAACCAACCTAACAAATTTCTATGAAGCTGCGTAAAATAGCTGTATCGCTGTTGTTGTTTGCAGGAAGTCTGCCAACGGCCATGGCTCAGGGAAAATTTCAATGGAAAGAAGCTACCTCCGGCGGGTATCCCTACCGGTACGTAACGGACGACCCCATGAAAGCCCGTTTTTATACCCTGAAAAATGGTCTCACCGTTATCCTGAGTGTCAACAAAAAGGAACCCCGTATCCAGACACTGATTGGCACCCGCGCCGGCAGTAACAACGACCCGAAAGATCATACAGGCCTGGCCCACTACCTGGAACACCTGCTCTTTAAAGGTACCCAACAGTATGGCTCCCTCGACTGGGCAAAGGAAAAGCCCTATATCGACCAGATCGAGAACCTGTACGACAAATACAATAAAACCACTGCCCCCGACGCCCGCAAAGTGGTGTATCATCAAATCGACAGCGTGTCCGGTATTGCTGCCAAGTATGCAATTGCCAACGAATACGATAAAATGATGACCGGTATGGGCGCACAAGGTACCAACGCACACACCTGGGTGGAAGAAACCATCTATGAGGAAGATATCCCTTCCAATGCGATCGATAAATACCTGACCGTACAGGCTGAAAGATTCCGCGACCCCGTATTCCGCCTCTTCCACACTGAATTGGAAGCAGTATATGAGGAAAAAAACCGCGGACTGGACAACGACGGCCGTAAGGTATACGAAACCCTGCTGGCAGCACTGTTCCCTACTCACAACTATGGTCAGCAATCCACCATCGGTACGGTAGAACACCTGAAAAACCCTAACCTGAAGGCTATCAGAAATTTCTACAATACCTACTACGTGCCTAATAATATGGCCATCGTAATGGCAGGAGACTTCGACCCTGATTACGTGATCAAAACCATCGACAAACAGTTTGGCTACATGAAAGCTAAACCGGTAGCAGAATACAAGCCAGCTCCGGAAACACCTTTCAAAGCCCCCGTTGTGAAAGAAGTATTTGGCCCGGACGCTGAAAGCATCGATATCGCTTTCCGCCTGCCCGGTGCGCTCGATACCCAGTCCAGCCTGGTGCTGGGCGTGCTCTCCAGCATTCTGCAGAATGGCAAAGCCGGCCTGCTGGACCTGAACCTCAACAAACAACAGAAAGCACTGAGCGCGGGCGCTCAGGTAATGGGGCTGAAAGATTATTCCATACTGATACTGTCCGGTAAAGCCAAACAAGGCCAAACACTGGATGATGTTAAGAGCCTGCTGCTCGGACAGTTGGATATCCTGAAAAAAGGAACGTTCGACGAATCACTGGTAAAAGCGATCGTGAACAACTCTAAACTGGCGGAACTGCAAGGTCTGGAAAGCAACAACAATCGCGCTACTTCCATCATGGATGCTTTCATCAAAAGCCGCGGTACCAACTGGTCACATGATGTGTCTTATGTAGACGACATGGGTAAGATCACCAAAAAACAGATCGTAGACTATGCGAATAAATACCTCGCTGACAACTACGTAGCGGTTTACAAACGTAAAGGCGAAGATAAAAACATCCAGAAAGTGGAAAAACCTGCGATCACTCCGGTAGAAGTGAATCGTGAAGCACAATCCGCTTTCCTGCAGAAAGTGTCCGCTATCCCGGCTACACCGGTGAAACCGCAATGGCTGGATTATGAAAAAGATATTCAGACTGCGCCGATTGGCAATACCAATCTGATGTACGTTCAGAACAAGGACAATGGCTTGTTCCGTTTGTACTATCGTTTCGACATGGGCTCCTGGAACAACAAAAAACTGGCCCTGGCAGCACAATACCTGCAATTCCTCGCTACCGACAAATACACTGCAGAGCAAATCAGCAAAGAGTTTTACAATATTGCGTGCAACTTCAATGTGAGCACTTCTACTGAAAACACCACTATCAGTATCAGTGGTTTACAGGAGAATTTCGACAAAGCCGTTGCGTTGTTTGAGCACATATTGACCAACTGTAAACCCAACGAACAGGCGCTGGCCGCACTGAAAGGACGGTTACAGAAATCCCGCTCCGATGCCAAACTGAATAAGTCTGCCATCATGAAAGGTGTGGTTAACTATGCGATGTACGGTGCCAGCAATCCGTTCAACAATCAGCTGAGCCAGGCAGATCTGGATGCTGTTACTGCTACGGAGCTGACAAACCTGCTGCATGACCTGCCATCTTACAAACATGCTGTTATCTACTACGGTCCTCAGCCACTGGCTGCTGCCGCCGCAGATATACAAAAGCTGCATACATTGCCAGCCAGCTTTAAGGAAGTGCCTGCTGCAGTGAAATTCAACAAAACTTCACAGTCAGCCAATCAGGTGCTGTTTGCAGATTATGATATGGTACAAACAGAAGTGAACTGGGTAGGCAACGAATCAGTGTATGATCCTGCCAATACCGGTATCATTTCTCTGTTTAATAACTATTTCGGTGGTGGTATGGGCTCTATCGTGTTTCAAACCATTCGTGAATCAAAAGCACTGGCATATTCTACTTACGCTATGTTCGTATCTCCGGATAAAAAAGGAGAACGTTATTCCCAGATTGCTTATGTAGGCAGCCAGGCGGATAAAATGAACGACGCGATTAAAGGGATGAACGACCTGCTGAATGATATTCCACGTTCCGATAAACTGCTGGAAACCGCCAAGGAATCTATGAAGCAGGATATTGAAACTGAACGTATCACCAATGATGGTATTGTCTTTAGCTACCTGGCTGCGCAGAAACTGGGCCTCAGCACAGATATCCGCAAACAGGTATACGAGTCTATTGATAAAATGAATTTCGATGATGTGAAGAAATTCCATGATACCAACATCGCACACAAACCTTACACATACTGTGTGGTGGCTTCCGGAAAGAAAGTCAATATGGACGATCTGAAAAAAATCGGTGAGGTGAAAACACTCTCCCTGGAAGATATCTTTGGTTATTAATATCATTTAGAAGCAATGTCAGCGCAGCATACAGCTTGTTTGTATGCTGCGCTTTTTTTTATTATACTGCAATAAATAAATATCCCGCTGCGTTATCAGCATTATTTAATCACCCTATGAAAATGTACCGATTTTACGGATACGCAGTAATACTATTGCTGCTGCTGCCGTTGTCAGGATTTGTTGGGAGTAGCGTTGATCTGTACAATGTACGGTTGACTACCGGCAATATTAATCCGGACAAGATCTTCCTGCTGGTAGACAAAAGTGATTACCGGATGTATCTGTATGAAGATGTAACACTGAGAAAAATTTACAAAGTGGTTTTTGGCAACAAAGACCAGGGAGACAAGCTGGTGGAAGGCGACCGCAAAACACCGGAAGGAACGTTCCATATCCAGGCCAAAAGAGTGGACAACCGATGGAGCCGGTTTATGTTGCTGGATTACCCCAATGAAGATTCCAAACAGAAATTTTTTCAACGCCAGAACGATGGCAGCTTGTCGCAGGGAGCCAGTATGGGCGGAGGCATCGGTATACATGGCGTGGAATATGGCGCCGGTATCCGGGATAATTACGTGGATAGCCGCATTAACTGGACGTTAGGCTGCGTGAGTATGAAGAACGGGGACGTAAACGAATTATATGAAATTGTTAAAGTAGGCACTCCCGTGGTGATACGGCCTTAAAAAGGAAAGGTTTTTGTGGAGGGTAGAGGTGTTTTCCAATGGCAGCGTGAAGAAGTAACTTTATACTGCAATTATTGTGAACGGCATCTAGTGGTACATTATACTGTACCATGACTCCAATATATACGGCGGGTCAGATCCTGTGAAGAGCGCGCTCCACTCGGATGGTGCGCGCTTTTTTATTGTGCCATAAAATCTTTTACCAGCTGCTTCCAAACGGTACCGTCTTTCTGACAGAAGGACTGATGCCCGGCATCTTTAAAGATATGCAGTTGTTTTTGTTGGGTCGCCAGTTGACCGAATACCCGTCTGGTTTCATCAGGCGTAACCCTGATATCCTGTTGGCCCCAGCAGTAGAGCACCGGCACTTGTATATGGCGGGCATAATCTTCGGGATTATGGCCGAAACCCCAGAAGCCCAACTCCAGGCCGCCCCAGAACGTGAGCAGCTGGGAGAATGGCGTAGCTGGCAGATGTACAGCCCGCATGCGGCTTTTAACCGCGTCGAGGAGGGTGGCAAAGGGTGATTCGAGGATAATTTTCTGCGGCGTGAGGTGATATTCCGGCACCGCCTTCATAATGGCTGCCGCGCCCATGCTCATTCCCCAGAGGGTGACAGGCTGGTTGGACCGGGACCGGACGTAGTCCCATGCCAGCTTCACATCTTCAGCTTCATTGTATCCGATGGTACAGGCAGTGCCCTCACTGTTGCCATGGCCGCGGAAGTCTATTAAAAAAGTGCTGTAGCCCAGTTGACGGAACCAATAGGCTTCTGGTAGGTGTGAGCCTTTGTTGCCGCCGTATCCGTGAAAAAGAATCACCGTGCCTTTGGCTTGTGGTACCGGCATCCACCATCCTTCGAGGTGTAATCCGTTGGCCGTCAGCAATTGAACGGTATCATACGGTATATTGGGACGCGCGCTGGTGATGGATTTGGAGAGCTTAACACCGAAGAAGATCATGTTTAGTTTTTCCCCGACGCTCATTTCTTCCGGCCGCTTGTTGCGATGGCGATTATTTTCAGAGAAATGGGTGAACTTATAGGCATGAAAAGCTGTGATGCAATTGAAAAGCAGCACGAGAAACAGGAGGGTATAGAGGGCTTTTTTGAAGAAACGCCGCATGGATTTACGGATTTGCGATTTTTTGATTTATAAATTTAAATGCAGCGAAGATCCTACAATATAATGTGATCTCCGCTGCATTTTAAATATCAAAAATATCAAAATCAGAAAATTCCTATATGATTAGAGTTTACCTTTTTTGATTTCATCTACCACCGCCGGATCGAGGAGGGTAGAAGTATCTCCGAGATTATCGAGGTCGTTTTCCGCGATTTTGCGCAGAATACGGCGCATGATTTTACCAGAGCGTGTTTTAGGCAGGCCGCTTACAAACTGGATCTTATCTGGTTTGGCGATAGGGCCGATGATGCGGGATACCGTTTGTGCGATATCTTTTTTAGACAGTTCCGGTTCATGTGTCATTCTTTCCATGATCACATAAGCGTAGATGCCCTGCCCTTTGATATCATGGGGGTAACCTACCACGGCGCTTTCGATAACGCCGGCGTGCATATTGATGGCGTTTTCCACTTCGGCAGTGCCAATGCGGTGACCGCTCACGTTGAGCACATCATCTACGCGGCCGGTGATACGATAGAAGCCGTCTTCATCACGGGTACAGCCGTCGCCGGTGAAGTAGAGGTTCTCGTAGGTAGAGAAATATGTTTTACGGAAACGTTCATGATCGCCGTAGGTAGTACGGAGCATACCTGGCCATGGGAACTTGATACAGAGGTTGCCGTTAACGCCATTGCCTTTTACTTCCTGACCGTTTTCATCTACCAGGATGGGTTGTACACCGGGTAGCGGCAAAGTGGCAAAGCCTGGTTTCTCTTTGGTGATGCCGGCTATTGGTGTGATCATAATACCACCGGTTTCTGTTTGCCACCAGGTGTCTACGATCGGGCAACGGCCTTTACCGATGTTATCCTTAAACCAATGCCATGCTTCTTCGTTGATGGGTTCGCCCACGCTGCCCAGCTTTTTGAGGGAGCTGAGGTCTTTGTGGTTGACAGGGCCGAGGCCATATCCCATCAGGCTGCGGATAGCAGTAGGAGCGGTATACAGGGTATCTACACGGAACTTGTCCACGATTTCCCAGAGCCTGCCGGCATCGGGATAGGTAGGCACCCCTTCAAACATGAGGGTGGTGGCGCCTGCGCTAAGCGGGCCGTATACGATGTAGCTATGACCGGTGATCCAGCCGATGTCGGCGGTACAGAAGAATACTTCACCGGGCTTGTGTTGAAAGGTATTAACGAAGCTGTAGTTGGCATACACCATGTAGCCGCCGCAGGTATGTACCACACCTTTGGGTTTGCCCGTGGAGCCGGAAGTATAGAGGATGAAGAGCATGTCTTCCGCATCCATTTCTTCCGCGGGGCAGGGGGGATTGCCCATGGTTTCCACCTGTTTGATTTCATCTTCCCACCATACGTCTCTTCCTTTGAGCATGCTTACCGGTGTGCGGGTACGGGTGCATACGATTACTTTCTTCACGGTAGGGCAGGCCATGAGGGCGTCGTCGATCACGGATTTCAGGGGAATGTCCTTGTTGCCGCGGTAAGCGCCGTCGCAGGTAATTACCAGGCTGGCTTCCGCATCCTGGATCCTGTCTGCGATGGACTGGGCACTGAAGCCACCGAATACCACAGAGTGGATAGCGCCGATACGGGCGCAGGCCAGTACTGCGATAGCCAGTTCGGGGATCATACCCATATAAATACATACACGGTCGCCTTTCTTAACGCCATTGTTTTTCAGCACATTGGCGAACTGGCATACCTTGTTAAATAAGTCACGATAGGTAATAATGCGATGACGTTCTTCGGGGTCATTGGGTTCCCAGATAATGGCGGGGGAATTGCCGAGGGTGCCGAGGTGGCGGTCCAGACAGTTTTCGGTGATATTCATTTTAGCACCGGAGAACCATTTGATTTCGGGGTCCTTGAAGTTCCAGTCCAATACCTTGTCCCACTTACGGCGCCACATGAAGTGGTCTGCCACGTTGGCCCAGAATCCTTCCGGGTCAATTACGCTCTGCTGATAAGCCTGTTGATAATCTTCTAAAGTCTTGATCTGGTATGGGTACGACATAGCACCATGAATGTTTATTGGTTAAGTACAACTTTTTCCTAACGGGCATTAAATTTAAGAAAAAGCCGGCGGTATGCTAGAAAAAATCTAAAAAAACATGTTAAAACCAGATTATTTTTCAAAACGGATAAGAAGATAGGCCATGGTGAAGCACCTTTAGGGCACAGCAATTTGCTGTCTGTTTTGGACAGGTAATCGCAAGCCACTAAAGGTGTTGGAAAAGAAGGACGGTTGGTGAGGTTATACGCAGGCATGGCCGGAAGTGGCCTTTTATTTCGGGTTGCGGAACTTGATCGCTGACTTCCAGAAGATGTTGTACACTTCATCCATGATTTCCACAATACGTTTTTTCTCCGCGCTGCTCAGAAAGGAGCTTTGTTTGGTTTTGTCGGCAACACCACGTCCTTCTTTAGCACGCATTTTCCGGTAAAAGGTGGGAGTGCTCCAGTTGCAGTCCTGGCATACTCTTTCCCGGAAGAGGGCAGCCATGCCCGAAAATTTCTCATGAATGGAAAATAAAAGGTTGGGTGTCTCCTTACTCATAACAACAGACTTTTATGATGAACAGTAGCTCCCAATTACCCTGTATTGCCGGTCGCAAAATGATATTAATTGTAACTATCAGCGAATACAGTTATAACTGTGAAATTTATCAACATAAAAATACACTATTTGTTGTTATAAATCATGTTAACCCTGTGTGGTATTGATTTTGAGTCGACTTTTGGACAGATTTTCGATCAATTTCAGTCGCTATTTATCATCCTGATAATCGATGATTTGTTTCTTGATTTTTCCGGTCATTTTATCATGATTTCAGTCAAAATGATCGAAAAATAATTTTTTTCACCTACGTATATGCATAAAAGTTAGCCTCTCCGATCATTCTGCTACTCCCTGTGATCATTTTATTATTTTTTAACTTGATTTGATAATTTTATTTACGAAATGAAAGATTAATTGTTATATTATACCATTATTTATAAAAATGGATAAACGATGCAGTCGAGTTTGATACATATGGGCCAGCGATTAAAGCAGATACTGAAGCAGAAAAAAATCAAAATCATCGATTTTGCAAAAATGGCCGGCTTCACCAATCAAATAGCCCACTACCACCTGCGGAACAGTGATATGAAGCGGGTCAACCTGGAACGTTTCTGTGAGATCATCGGTATTACACCAGATGAATTTATCCGGTGGAACGGGACCATGCAACTGGCCAACGGTAAAAATATACACCATGGTAACCGCCTCCAGCACCTCATTGCGGAGAAAGGACTCAATAAAAGCAAACTTGCGGAACGCCTGAATATGAGCAGGAGGACCATGTACAACGTCTTCGAGAAAGAAACGTTCTCGCCGGATGAACTGGACCGGGTGGCCCGTGGATTGGACATTACACCGGAAGCCTTCCTGAATCCCGGCACAGCACAGGAAACAAGGCAAACAGACAGCGAAGAAATGATGATGCTGCGGGAGAAATATTATAAAATCCTGGAGGAACACACCCAGCTGCTGAAAAGCTATACCGCCCTGAAAGATGATGTGCTCAAAATGAAGAAAGAGCTGGCCACCCTTCGTAAAGGGAAAGCGAAGAAGGGGTGATCTTCTGTAACCAGCCGGTATTGTTATCCCCCATTGCGATTATACCCGGGCAGCCGGTACCTCTACTTCCAGGGCTGCTGCTACTTCTTCCCAGTTGTGTACCCGCTCGTAATCTTTCAGATGAATATTATGCGGAGAAGTAAACAACAACTGCCTTCCTTTAAAATGACGCAGGTTCTTGTCGTAGTCATCTATCATGATATCGGCATTCACAATGGTTTTGGAGCCGCAGAGCACAATATTGTGCCAGCTGATGAATGGAAAATGTTCATGCAGCCATTCCAGCTTTTCTCTAAGCGATTGTGGAAATTCCATCGCTGCTGATACAATGAAAACCTCGTACTTCTCCATCAGCGCTTTGATCACTTCCTGACTACCCGGCATTACCGGCGCCGTCCGGAAGAACCCCGGTGTGAGTAAAAATCTGCGCACGGCGCCATCCGGCAGTATTTCCCCTTCCGGAACACCCAACAGCCCCTGCGGGTCCAGTTTAATACCATTTGCTGCTTCGTAATAGGTGAGATAATGGCTGTAGATATCTGCCATTACATTATCCATGTCTATTGCTATTCTTGCCATATTTTGCGATTTATTGCAAATATATGCAAATTGTAGCAAATTATTGCAAAATGTTTCATAATATTGCATAAAATAGCAAGCATGCTGAAAGAGGAAAGACTCGATTATATATTAAAGAAGCTCCAGGCCGATCAAAAAGTACTACAGACAGAACTGAGTACCGACCTGCAGGTATCGGAAGATACCGTGCGGCGCGATCTGGAATCACTGGCGCAAAGCGGGCAGCTGATCAAAGTGAGGGGAGGCGCCATCCCACACTCTCCCAACCCCTATTCCTTTAAAGAAAGAAGTGAACGCCACGCGGCAGATAAACAGCATATGGCCATCAAAGCGCTGTCACTATTGCACGACGGTCAAACAGTGCTCATGGACGGCGGTACTTCCACCCTGGCACTGGTAAAGCTGCTGCCCCCCAATTTGCGGCTGACGATCATCACCAACAGCGTTCCCATCGTAACGCAACTGATAGAGCATCCTACTATTGAGGTGATTTTCACCGGCGGCCGCATTGGTAAAAACTCCCAAACCGCCACCGGCATGGATACTATCCGCACTTTACAGAAAATACGGGCAGACCTGGCTTTCGTAGGTATCTGTAGTCTGCACCCTGAAGCAGGCGTAACTGGCCTGGACCTTGAGGAAGCAGATGTAAAAAGCGTGATGATAGAAGCAGCCAATAAAATTGTGGCGCTGGCCACCAGCGATAAAATGGACACAGCAGAACCATTCAAGGTATGTGAGATCACCGGTATCGATGTGATCGTGACCGACAGGCCCGAACTGCCTTTATTTAAACCTTATCAGGACCTGGGTATCCAGGTCATATAACGTTAAACGGAAATCATTCTCTGAATTACACAACGATGTTACAGGACTTGTCAATACCGGTGATACATAAAAGGGGCGCCCGCATCGCGGTGAGCGCATTGTTTTTTCTGACCGGTTTGTGTTTTGCCAGTTGGGCATCACGTATTCCGGATATACAGCAGACCATGCATCTCAATGATGCGGGACTGGGTAGTGTTTTGCTGGCGCTGCCGGTAGGCTCGCTGATTTCGTTGCCGGTGGCCGGCATACTGGTGTCGCGTTTCGGCAGCAAACAGGTGTTGGTCATCGCTGCGGTGGCCTATGCGGCCATTTTGCCTGTGCTGGGCCTGGCGAAAGCTCCGTGGGAGCTGATCTCTTTCCTCGTATTGTTCGGTTTCTGTGGCAACCTGGCCAATATCGCAGTCAATACACAGGCCGTGGCGGTAGAGGCGATGTATGGCCGTTCTATTATGGCTTCGTTCCATGGACTATGGAGCGTGGCGGGTTTCACCGGCGCCGCCATTGGCGCCACCATGAGCGGATTGCATATCCTTCCGGTATATCATTTCCTGCTGATCACCGGTATCGCATGGACGCTGGTGCTGCTCACCATGCGGCATATCGTACAACAAGACACCAATGTACAAGCTAATCAGCCACTGTTTGTTAAACCCGATCTTTTCCTGTTGACGCTGGGCATTATCGCCATGTGTTCCATGATATGCGAGGGTACGATGTTTGATTGGAGCGGCGTGTATTTCCGCCGGGTAGTGAAGGTAGAAGAAGGGCTGGGTGGCGCCGGCTATGCGGCGTTTATGGGCACGATGGCATCGGGCCGTTTTGTAGCCGACTGGATGATAACGCGATTGGGTACACGAAAAATGCTGGTCATCAGTGGAACGCTTACGGCGGGAGGACTATTGATAGCGGTAGCTTTCCCTTATCTGGTGAGCGCCATGCTGGGCTTCATGCTGGTGGGGGCGGGTGTTTCGGCGGTAGTGCCGCTGGTATACAGCGCGGCCGGAAAATCGAAGGTGCTGTCGCCGGGAATGGCGCTGGCAGCGGTTTCCACCATTGGTTATCTGGGCTTCCTCTTTGGTCCGCCATTGATTGGTTTTGTGGCGCAGGCTACCAGCCTGGCCGTGTCTTTCTCCCTGATTGCTGTAATGGGCGCAGTAATAGCTGTGATGTCTACCCGTATTAAAGTATAATATTATAGCCCGGGGAAGGGGAATTCTTTCTCCGGGCTATGTTAACTCCATCGTAGCAGTACTGAATATCATCTCTTCTCCGCTGTAATCGATGATCAGCGCCCAGTTGCCGGTGGCTGGTATTGCTTCCGGTATCCGCAGGGCTGCTAATGCTTCCAGCAGTGGACCGGGTTCATGTTCAAATGGAATATATCTCACGTAGGAAGCAGCGTCCTGTTGCCTCGGTAAAAATTTCAAAGCATTGATGGCGGCTTCCATCCGCAATATTTCCGGCAGATAAAGTATCTGCAGATGTCCTTCGTTTATTTGTTTTCCCACATAGTCCGCAAAGAGTTCGATTTCCCGTTTGAACTGGAGATCAGATTGCCGGTAGTCCTCCCAGAAGGCCGTGGCCAGCGGCATTAACCGATCGCCCAACAACAAACAGGTATAAGGCAGCAGTGTATAAACAGGCGTGATACGATTAACGCGGTACAGCGTACAATTCACGGACATGCCGCGTTGGAATACCACGGTTTCTAATCTTTTTCTTTCGCGATCGGTGAGATCATAGAGAGAGAAGACTTTGTCCGGCCATTGCCTCGCTTCCAGGCATAATTCCGGAGAGGCGATGAGTGCGGCCAATGCTTGCTGAAATGAGAGGAGAGACATGGTGGTTCAGGTATGATATTGATTCCACACTGCCTTCGCTCTGTTGAGTTCGCGGTTGACGCCCTCGAACTGTAGCAGGTGGAAATAGGATTCGTGAAATTCAAAGGTGATGCCACAAAGGTTTGGCACTAACGGTAACGTATACTCGAGTAGCTCCCAAACGGCCTCGGGGCAGGGCCCGGCATGGGAATCGGTATACATGCCCGCCATTTCATTACCGCCGGCGATGTGTATTTCCACCACTTTATCGAGGTCCAGTGCCGTAATGAAGTGGCGGGCATCAAACCCATGGTTCACCGCGTTCGTATATACGTTGTGGATATCGAGCAGCAACCCGCAGGAGGTGTCTTTTGACAACTCGTTGAGGAAGGCTGTTTCAGACAGTTCCTGGTCGGGCAGGTCAATGAAGTAGACGTTGTTCTCCATGAGGAAAGGCGCTCTGATGCTGCGGCTGATGGCATTGATACGGCCATCGATCATGTCCAGCACTTCGTAGTCGTATGGCACGGGTACGGCCATCCCGGCATTGCGTTCCTGTCCGTGGTCATCGTGTACTTTCACAAAGGAGAGGTGGTCGCTGTGCCAAACAAAGGAATAGCGCTGGTGCCATTCTTCCATTTTGCGGAGGTAGGCCATATCAAAGATACCGGCGCTGCCCAGTGAATAAGAGATATTGTGAGCGGTGAGCGGATATCGGTCTGCCAGTTTATGCAGCACGGCCATCCAGCTGTCTATTTCTTCAAAGCGGTCAGGATGGCCGTTGCCAAGGTCTGACCAGAACATGTCCGGGATGATTTCCACATAATCACAGCAGGAAGGTTGGCTGTCGAGATAAAGCTCCAGGGAAGGATTATACAACAAACCCACGCCCAGCCGGGGAATGGTTTTTTCGTATAGCCGGCTGGTATAGCCGGCAAGTGTTGCAGGGCACATGGTAAGCAGTGTTTTAAAAGGCCCCGCTGCGGAGAGCGGGGCGGTGATACGTTAGTGGCCGATGGTGGTACCTTTGATGGCAGCCATTTTGTCGAGGTCTACTTTCATCACATGCTCCAGTTCTTCCCGGATGTTGAAGTGGACGCCTGACAGGCAAGCCTGACAGCCACGGGGGTTAATTTTTGAAATCACCATTTCCTGTAATTTGGCGATATCGGCCATTTTGGTGCCTTTAGGCACGGTAAGGTTTACCTGGCCATCAGTTCCATAGTGAACTTCTGCTGTACGCATGACATGTGGTTTTTGGGGGTGATAAATGATAGATATACAATGACAGATATAAAACAGAAAGAAAAGCTGCTCGATCGATTGCCGGTCAATTGGGGTTGATATGTTTTAACAGGACCTAAAGGTAGGATATTCCGTGATGACAGGGCAACGTATTTGTACGGAAAAACATGGGCCGTGTTTCTCCCGAAATCCGCCTCTGCCGTAGGGTTCTATAAAATAATTATTGTATGTAAAAAAAGCTTTCTATCATCCGGCTCAGAAAATTCTTTCGTAAAAAAAGAAATTTAATTCCATTATTAAATTTCAAATGACGTAACTTTGCACGATTTTTTTGGTCCCTCGTACGGCATTAAAATCAATGTGGTTTTTCATTTTCAATAGATTACAAAAATGCCAAAAGACTCATCTATCAAATCTGTCCTCATTATCGGATCTGGTCCCATTATTATTGGTCAGGCTTGCGAATTTGACTATTCTGGTTCCCAGGCAGCACGTTCGTTGCGGGAAGAAGGAATTAAAGTGATTTTGATTAATTCCAACCCGGCTACCATCATGACGGACCCTATGATGGCCGATAAGGTTTATTTGCTCCCATTAACCGTGGAAAGCATTGAGCAGATTCTGGAAGAAAACCAGATTGATGCCGTATTACCTACCATGGGTGGTCAAACAGCACTGAACCTTTGTAAAGAGGTAGATGAGCTGGGAGTTTGGGAAAAGTATAATGTTCGCCTGATAGGGGTAGACATTAAAGCGATCGACAAGGCAGAAGACCGTGAACAGTTCCGCCAGTGGATGATTCAAATCGGTATTCCGGTAGCTCCTGCGAAAACAGCGAACTCCTTCCTGGAAGGTAAAGAGTTTGCACAGGAAATCGGATTCCCGCTGGTAATCCGTCCTTCTTTCACCCTTGGTGGTACCGGTGGCGGTTTCGTACACAGCAAAGATGAGCTGGACGAAGCGCTGGACCGTGGCCTGAAAGCTTCTCCCATCCATGAAGTACTGGTGGAAAAAGCCGTATTGGGCTGGAAGGAATACGAACTGGAACTGCTGCGTGATAAAAACGACAACGTGGTGATCATCTGTACCGTGGAAAACCTGGACCCTATGGGTATCCATACAGGCGACTCCATCACCGTGGCTCCTGCCATGACCCTGAGCGACACCGCTTTCCAGGACATGCGTAACAAAGCCATGATGATGATGCGTGACCTGGGCAATTTCGCCGGCGGATGTAACGTACAGTTCTCCCTCAATCCGGAAACCGAAGAACTGATCGCGATTGAAATCAACCCGCGTGTGAGCCGCTCTTCTGCGCTCGCATCCAAAGCTACCGGTTATCCGATCGCGAAAATCGCTGCCAAACTGGCTATCGGGTACAGCCTCGACGAGCTGGAAAACCAGATCACCAAAACGACTTCTGCTTTCTTTGAGCCAACGTTGGACTACGTGATCGTAAAAATGCCACGCTGGAACTTCGATAAATTCAAAGGCGCAGACGACACACTGGGCCTCCAGATGAAGTCAGTAGGCGAGGTAATGTCTATCGGCCGTACTTTCCCTGAAGCCTTGCAGAAAGCCTGCCAGAGCCTCGAAAACGATGCGCTCGGCCTTGGCTACTATGGCAAGTCGCTGATGAAATCCGAACAACTGATCGAAAAACTGAAACGTCCAACCTGGGACCGCATCTTCCGTATTAAAGATGCCCTGATGGCTGGCGCTTCTGTAAAACATATCCACCAGCAGACTTACATTGACCGCTGGTTCCTGCACCAGATACAGGACATCGTGAATCTGGAAAAACAACTGGGAGAGCATGATCTGGAAAGCGTTCCGGTGGATATGCTGAGAGAGGCTAAAAAGATGGGCTTCTCCGATGCTCAGCTGGCCGTGATCTTCGGTAACTGTGAAGAAGAAGAAGTATACGAGAAGAGAAAAGCCAACAGCATTGTACGTACCTACAAAATGGTAGATACCTGCGCCGCTGAGTTTGAAGCGAAAACACCTTACTTCTATTCTACTTTCGATACTGAAAATGAAAGCAAGGTAACCGACCGTAAAAAAATCATCGTACTGGGCTCCGGTCCGAACAGAATTGGTCAGGGTATCGAGTTTGACTACTGCTGTACGCACGGTCTGCAGGCTATCCAGGATTGCGGCTACGAAGCGATCATGGTAAACTGTAACCCTGAAACCGTATCTACCGACTTTGACATGGCGGATAAGCTGTACTTCGAGCCGGTATTCTGGGAACACCTGTGGGAAATCATCGAGCTGGAAAAACCAGAAGGAGTGATTGTTCAGCTGGGTGGCCAGACAGCGCTGAAACTGGCAAAACGCCTGGAAGAAAAAGGTATCAAAATCATCGGTACTTCTTTCGACAACATGGACATCGCGGAAGACCGTGGTCGTTTCTCCGACATGCTGAAAGACCTGGGTATCCCTTATCCGAAATATGGCACTGCCTACAATACTGATGACGCGATTGAAGTAGCGAAAGAAGTAGGTTATCCGGTACTGGTACGTCCGTCTTATGTATTGGGCGGTCAGCGTATGCGTATCGTGATCAACGAAGAAGAACTGGAACAGTCAGTATTGAGCCTGCTGCGTCACCTGCCGGGCAACAAAATCCTGATTGACCACTTCCTGGACCGTTGCCAGGAGGCTGAAATTGACGGTATCTTCGATGGTACAGACTTCCACGTAATGGGTGTGATGGAACATATTGAGCCAGCGGGTATCCATAGTGGTGACAGCCATGCGCTGCTGCCAGCCTTCAATCTTACACCGATTGAAGTGACAACCATGGAATACTACGCGGAGAAGATAGCCCGTGCACTGAATATCCGTGGTTTGATCAATATCCAGTTTGCGATTAAAGGCGGCCAGGTATATGTAATTGAAGCCAACCCACGTGCTTCCCGTACCACACCGTTCATCGCTAAAGCTTACCAGGTGCCTTACCTGAACATCGCTACCAAAGTGATGATCGGCGATAAGAAACTGAAAGACTTCAAAATTGAAAAGAAACTGACTGGCTTTGCTATCAAAGAACCAGTATTCTCCTTCAATAAGTTCCCGGGCGTTAACAAAGAACTGGGCCCTGAAATGAAGTCCACTGGTGAAGCTATCCGCTTTATCAAAGACCTGAGGGATCCTTACTTCCGTCAGTTATATAAAGAGAAGAGCATGTACCTGTCTAAATAAAACAGGTCGCACCATAAAAACAAAAGCCCGTCAGTGTAATGCTGACGGGCTTTTTGTTTTATCTTTTTAATATGTGACAGTTATAAAAAAACAGAGCCTGATAAAGATCAGGCTCCTTCTTTTCCCTCAAAATAACCATTAAAGACACGACTATTGAATCTTGATACGACACAAATAGCGTGACCGGTAATGCATTTTACAAATAATATTATATTTAAAGAAGATGTTAACTAATCAATAACAGATTTGCAAAGTTGATATATTTAATATATTGATATTTAATACAGTATATAGTATGAAAAAATGATAGCCAAATTCTGTTAACACCTCCTGAACCAAAAATTACCTAGTTATCATATCTTTTTCGCATCTGCTGTTTTTGCGTTTTTGCGACGGTTTAATTCCTACATTTAAAGATATTAAAGTTGACCCCTTTTTTATGCAATTTGAATCATCCATGTTTGTTGCGGCATGTTGGAAACGTGCGCCCTTTCTACGTTTAACAGCTCCTTTGCTGACCGGTATCAGTATGCAGATATATGTGCCCCTTCCGGTGGTATGGCTATACACCCTTATCCTGTCTGCATTTGCAGCGTTGTTGGTGATACGTTTGCTACCGGTTGCATATCGTTATCATTATGCGTGGGCAAATGGCATTCCTATTTTTATCATGCTGTATTGTAGTGGAGCGATGTTGCTGGTTTCTGCCGGTATCGGGCCGGGCGACCGGGACGATTCCGCATGGCCTGATGGTGCCCAATATTGGTTGACAAAGGTAGAAGAGCCTTTGCAGGAAAAGCCACGTTCCCGTAAAACGCTGTTGACCGTTACTGCTGTGTATGCGCAGGGCAGATGGAGCGCGTCCGAAGGACGTTTATTAGCCTATTTCAGCAAGGATAGCTCGTCGGCGGGATTAACGTATGGTTCGGTGGTATTGGTGGCAAAAAAGCCTGTTAAAATCACAAACAGCGGCAATCCCGGGGCATTCGATTATCGGCAGTACTGTGCGACGCAGCAATTGTATCATCAGGTGTTCCTGAAAGCAGCAGACTACCGGCAATTGCCCCGTCCGGGCGTGCGTAACATCACGTCCAGCCTGCTGCACGCGCGTGATTTTTGCCTGCGCCAGCTGAAAACCTACATTGGGAAGGGGCCGGAGGCCGGCATGGCAGAAGCCCTCCTGATCGGCTACCGGCAAGACCTGGACCCGGACGTGGTCAACGCTTATAGCAATACGGGCATTGTGCATGTCATTGCTATTTCCGGCATGCATCTGGCCTTGTTGTATGCTTCCCTGCTATGGCTCCTGCGTTGGTTGCCGGCTCGCAAAACGGCGAATACGATACGGGCGTTGTTATTGCTGACGGTGTTATGGGGCTTTGCCTTGCTGACAGGCGCTTCCGCTTCGGTGCTACGGGCTGCGGTGATGTTCTCCGGGATTACCATCGGTAATTTGCTATTAGGCCGAAAAGCCAGCACCTACAACATGTTGGCCGCCTCCGCGTTTGTGCTGCTGTGTTACCATCCGTGGCTGGTTATTGACGCGGGTTTTCAGTTATCATACCTGGCGGTGCTCAGTATCCTGTTGTTTTATGAAGCGATATACCAGTTATGGCCGCTACAAAAGTGGTGGGCTAAGGCTGTCTGGCAGCTGGCGGCGCTCTCGCTCGCAGCACAGATACTCACGCTGCCGGTGTCTGTCTACTATTTTCATCAGTTTCCTGTATACTTCCTGCCAGCCAATCTGGTGGCGGTGCCGCTGTCTACGGTGGTGATCTATGGAGAAATACTGCTGCTGTTGCTATCACCCTTTGATACCCTGGCCGGATGGGCGGGGACCGCACTACGTTGGTTGATATACGTGATGAATACCGGTGTGGCATGGTTGGGACAACTACCTTTTGCCCTGATACGCGACCTGCAATGGAGTTGGTGGCAAACGGCCTGCTGTTACCTGTTGATAGCAGGGATGGCATGGTGGCTGTTGGATTACTACCGCCGTGGCTACTGGCTCGCCCTGACGGCCTGCTGGCTAATGATAGCGGATCAGGCCGTCCGGCATATTATCGACCGGCAGCGGCGCCAGCTGATCATCTATAACGTGCCCGCCTATACGGCGATGGATGGTATCGGAGAAGGGAAGGTGCAGTTCATAGGCCATGACAGCGTCTGGAAAATGCCGGCAGCCAGGCAGCTACAGGCGGCGCGGGCAGCCATGGGCGTAAAACCCGGCACAGTGGCAGGTTTACAACAGAGCGGCCGCTATCTGTGCGTAGGACGGAAACAACTGGTGGTGGTAGATAGTCTGTTGCCCGTGCCGGTGCCGGTTCATCGCCCGAAGGTCAATTATCTGCTGCTGAACGGGAATCTTAACATGAAGATGGAGCGGGTGCTGGCATGGTATAACGCCGATACAGTCATTTTCGGTGGCGCCTGCCCGCCTTACCGTATCCGGCGCTGGGCAGCGGAATGTGCCTCCTCCGGAACACCCTTTTACAGTGTCCCGGAGACCGGCGCGCTCGTGATTCCGTTCTGATCAGATAATATTTTTTTGTTGCCCAGCCCCACATTCCGGGCTTTTCCTCACTATTACCCTCCGGCAGGAAATGGAAAAGTGATCGTTACGTGTTAACTTTGCGCAGCTTTTCGGTTCCGGACCAGGGGCCAATGTTATTAAAATTTCTAATGTTTTCCTTCATGCAAAAGCAAATTAAATCAGCGCTGATCTCCGTTTTCTATAAAGATAACCTGGAGAACATTGTTAAAAAATTAGGTGAACAAGGTGTGACCATCTATTCTACCGGTGGTACGCAAAAATTCATTGAGGAACAAGGCGTAAAATGTGTGGCAGTAGAAGATCTGACCGCTTATCCGTCTATCCTCGGCGGTCGTGTGAAAACACTGCACCCTAAAGTATTTGGTGGTATCCTGGCCCGTCGCGAAAATCCGCAGGACCTGGAACAGCTGAAACAATACGAGATCCCGGAGATTGACCTGGTGATCGTTGACCTGTATCCGTTTGAAGAAACCGTGAAAAACACGACAGAAGAACAGGCTATCATTGAAAAGATCGACATCGGTGGCGTATCCCTGATCCGTGCTGCCGGTAAAAACTTCAAAGACGTGGTGATCGTAGCATCCAAAGACCAGTACGCTGATCTGGAAAAAGTGCTGACAGAAAACAACGGCGCCACTTCCCTGCAGGACCGCAGAAACTTTGCTGCTAAAGCATTTGAAGTATGTGCTAACTACGATGTGGCCATCTCCCAATATTTCCTGAACAACGAACCTGGCGATTATTTCCAGGTGTCTGTTCCGCAGGGCCAGGTGAACCGTTACGGTGAAAACCCGCACCAGCGTGGTGTTTACTATGGTAACCTGAACGATATCTTCAACAAACTGCATGGCAAGGAACTTTCCTTCAACAATCTGGTAGACGTAGACGCTGCCTGCCAGCTGATTCAGGAGTTCACCGAAACTACCTTTGCTGTGATCAAACATACCAACGTATGTGGCATCGCTTCCCGTGCTACCCTGAAAGAAGCCTGGGACGCTGCATTGGCCGGTGACAAGGAAAGTGCTTTTGGTGGCGTACTGGTGTGCAACCAACCTATTGATAAAACCACTGCGGAAGCTATCAACGAGATCTTCTTTGAAATCCTGATCGCGCCTGGTTTTGATGCAGAAGCCCTGACAGTACTGCAAGCGAAGAAAAACCGTATTCTCCTCGAGCAAAAACAACCGGTGAAGAGCAAGCACATGTTCAAAAATGTGCTGAACGGCGTATTGCTGCAAGACGGTGACAACGGTAACTATAAAGAATGGAATGATGTGGGCGCTCAGCCAACTACTGCTGCGCAGCGAGCTGACCTGGAGTTTGCCAATATCGTGTGCAAACACCTGAAATCCAATGCTATCGCGCTGGTGAAAGATAAACAACTGATTGGTAAAGGTTGCGGCCAGACTTCCCGCATCGATGCACTGCGTCACGCTATTGAAAAAGCCGGCCAGTTTAGCTTCGAGCTGAAAGGGTCTGTGATGGCTTCTGATGCCTTCTTCCCATTCGATGACTGTGTACGCATTGCGCACGAGCAGGGTATCGAAGCAGTTATCCAGCCAGGTGGTTCCGTTCGTGACAACGATTCTGTTGAATTCTGCAAACAACACGGTATGGCCATGGTAATGACCGGTATGCGTCATTTCCGCCACTAATCCCGTTTAAATAAAAAAGATAAAAGCGGAGATCATTTCATGGAAATGACCTTCGCTTTTTTTTAAGAAAAATTGGCGCCATTGCCTGAAAATAGCTACTATTGTTATTCATGGCCTTTATCAAGCAAAATATCATGCAGGATACAGCAGATGCGGACCTTGTCCGGGAGTACCAGACTTCCGGCAATCTGGAGCTGCTGGCTGCCCTCTACCAGCGTTATATGAACCTGGTATATGGTGTATGCCTGCAATACTTTGATGAAGAAGGCAGCAAGGACGCCGTCATGCAGATCTTTGAGGAGCTGATTGATAAACTGAAGCGACATGAAGTACAGAACTTTAAAAGCTGGCTACATGTTTTGTCAAGGAACCACTGCCTGATGAAGCTCCGGTCCATGAAAAACAAAGAATCTCTTCAGGTCACCATCGAAGATGATTCCCCGCTTATGGAAAACGGGGAATTAGCGCATCATGACCACGAAGTCACGCTGGAAGACAATCTCCAGTCTATGGAAAAATGCCTGGAGACTTTGCCGGAAGAGCAAAAACGCAGCGTGAACCTGTTTTATCTGGAAGAAAAAAGCTACCGGGAGGTGTCTGCTCTCACCGGTTATGAAATGAATAAGGTGAAAAGCTATATCCAGAACGGGAAAAGAAATCTTAAAATTTGTATGGAGCAACAACAACATGCCTGATAAGCACGCACATAACAAACCTGCCGTTAGCGCCGAGCTGATCCGCCAGTATCTGGCCGGAGAGCTGGATGATAAGGCCATGCACGCCCTGGAACGTCAGGCGCTGGATGACCCGTTCCTGGCCGACGCGCTGGAAGGTTATGCCCTGCATGCCCCCGATCAGCAAGTCCATCAGGAAGACCTGATGGCCCGGTTGACCGAGAGGGTAGCGCCGCGTAAAGCGGTGGTGCGTCCGTTATACCCTCGTATAGCCGCGGCTGCAGCTATTCTGTTGTTACTCTTTACCGGTGGCTGGTTCCTGTTCCGTGAGCGGGAACGTACTCCCGCACCTATCGCGCAGGCAGATATCGCCCCACAACCTGCTATACTGGACACACCAGCTTCTGTACCTGCTCCGGCCGCTGCGCCCGAAATGGCTATAGAGAAAGCTGCTGACGCGAAAAGCAGTGGCAGGCAGTCAGCTCCCGTTCAGCACCGTAGCGCCCCAGCTCTGGCGAAAGCCATGGAACCGGCAGCGGACGTCAGTACAGCTGATGACAGGCTGGCTGAAAAACCACTGGAACGAAGGGTATTAAAACAGGTACCGCCCACTGCCACTTTCTCTGCGCCGGTATCAGCACCACCTTCGGTAGCGCAGGCAGCACCGGCACTGGCTCCGCCTCCTACTGCCGACAAACAATTGAGTGAAGTGACCATCATGCATCCTGACTCCGCTGCGATGGCCCGTGGCAATATTAAACACGCGGACCTGGAAGACGTGACGGTAATGGGATATGGTACCGCCCGAAAACGTAAAGGAGAAGGGCCCAAACGTATGGACTCATTAACGGTACGCCCCCCATTAAATAATGGCTATGTTGGTAATGCCTTAGAAGGAAAGGTTGCCGGCGTTGCTGTTGTCACTGCGGAGAAGAGTGCCAAAAGAGTGGCTTCCGTACGGAACGAAACACAACCCACACCTGTTGACGGCAAAGAGGCGTTTCAGCAATACCTGCTGGAGCATACCGCTAATCCCGGTGGTTTCAATGGCGTAGTGCGTATAGGATTTACCGTTATGCCTGACAGTACACTGAAGGATATTAAAGTGATCCGGAGCGTGAATGTAAATGCAGCGTGTGAAGCCGAAGCGATCAGGGTAGTGAAAGAGGGACCTGTATGGAAACCTGCCGCAGACGGAAAGCCTGCCAACGTAACGTTGGATGTGATATTCAAAGAAAAAACAGCCCAATAAGTTTTATATCAACCTTTCCTGTCTTTCCATTGCTGGTTAAAGGATTTGGCTGCAAACACCGGTAATTCACGGTTTTCTCCCCAACTTTTTGCGAAGAATTTACGGAAGAAGAAATTTTTCATTTTACCACTGGCCATATTCATCATTTTACGGCTGGTGCATCCCTGTTTCCATACGAACCAGGCAAATTTTTCCCCGCCTGTGGTATGATTTTCCTCTACCGCCTTTTGACGATTGTGGAGTAACAGTTCATGCAGATTGATACGGACAGGGCATACTTCAGTGCAATTGCCGCAGAGGGAAGAGGCAAAGCTGAGATGCATGTAATTGTCTATCCCTTTGAGATGAGGTGTGATAACAGCGCCGATAGGGCCGCTGTAGGTGGTGGCGTAGCTATGGCCACCAATGTTTTTATAAACAGGGCATGCATTGAGGCAGGAGCCACAACGGATGCAGTAAAGGCTTTCGCGGGCGGCTGTATCCTGGAGGATGTTGGTTCGGCCATTGTCCATCAGGATCACATACATTTCTTCCGGACCGTCTGTTTCGCCTTCCTGGCGAGGCCCGCTGAAGATACTGTTGTAGGCGGTTACTTTCTGGCCGGTGCCGTAGGTGGCCAGCAGTGGCCAGAACAGCGCCAGGTCTGCTACAGAAGGCAGTACTTTCTCGATGCCTACCAGCACAATATGTGTTTTGGGAAAGGCGGTGCTCAGGCGGGCATTGCCTTCATTTTCCGTTACGGCTACAGAGCCGGTATCGGCAAGAATGAAATTGGCGCCGGTAATGCCTATTTCCGCTTCCAGGTATTTTTGTCTGAGTTTTTCCCGGGCTACGAGTGTTAGCTGTTCGGGAGTGAGGTCCGGTGGTGTGCCCAGTTTTTCGGCAAAGAGACGGGCTACGTCTTCCTTGCTTTTGTGCATCGCCGGGGTTACAATATGATAAGGCGGTTCGCCGTCCAGTTGCTGGATATACTCTCCCAGATCGGTTTCCACACATTCAATGTTATGCTGCGCGAGGAAATCGTTCAGGTGCACTTCCTCGGTGGCCATTGATTTGCTTTTGACAATGCTTTTGCATTGTTTGGCCTGGCAGATGGCAAGGATTTCCTGTTGTACCTGTTCGGCTGTTTCTGCCCAGATAACTTTGCCACCGCGTTTGGTGAAGTTCATCTCAAATTCCTCAAGATGATTGTCCAGGTGCTCAATAGCTCTCCACTTAATATTCTTGGCTCTTTCACGCGCCACCGGGAGGTCTGCAAACTGCTGTTTACCGACTTTTACAGCGGCATTATATTTTCCTATGTTGAAGTTGATCGTCTGGCGGTGACCAAGATCCAATGCTTTTTTTTCACTTGCTTCGAGGAAAGTGGAGGCTGTTTGATGCATAAGCAAACGATAATTCCTTGATAAATATAATCATTTAGTCATTGTGTTATTTAATCATTTAACCATTTGATGGCTAAATGATTAAATAACACAATGACCTAATGATCTGATTTAGTATTTCTTGGTGGCGATTTTATCCAGCACTTCATAAAATTCCGTGCCGTATTTTCTGATGATGGCATCTTTAAGGAATCGATACACCGGAACTTTCAGGGACCGGCCGTTTTTGCAGGCGGGTTTGCAGATGTCCCAGCGGTCATAGTTCACCGCTTCAAATGACTCATATTTTTTTATCCGGATGGGATAGAGGTGGCAGGAGATGGGTTTTTTGAAATCCACCACGCCGTCGTTGTATGCCTTTTCAATGCCGCAGCCTACAATGCCATGTTCATCTATAGAAGCATAGGCGCAGATGCCGTTGTTTACGATAGGCGTCACGTATCCATATTCCTTATCAGTGGTATTGGTACCGGTACGTTCTATTTCGTCGATACCTTCCTGCCGGAGGTAGGATTTGATCTTCGGGTAGATTTTCTTCAGGGTTTTAGTTTCGTCTTTGTCAAGGGGAGCGCCGCAGTCGCCCGCCACACAGCAGGCGCCTTTACAGGCCGACAGATTGCATACGAACTGCTCTTCAACTACCTCGTCACTAATATATTTATCGTCTATGATAATCATCGGGTTATGGTCTTTTGTCTGTCCTGGTGGGGACGAACAAGCATTTAAAGACCACAAAGTTACGTGATTGCCGGCTTATCTCCAGCGGAGGGTTTCCACGAGATGCCACATATCTTTTTCCAGGAATGCGTTCACGGGAGCGAGGGAGTCGGCCTGTGGGGGAGCGTAAAAGTAGAGGGCGCCCCGGAGGAAATGTTGTACTGAATCGGTGGCAAAGAATTGTTTGGCAGATGCCGCGTTGCCGCCTACCTGGTAGAAGGTGCCGGCCACATGGTTGGGCGTATGGATTTTATTTTCGTCGATATATTCCGCCTTGTAGGTGTGTTTGTAGGTCATTTTATAGGCATCGTCCACCAGTTGCTGGAAGTTATTGCCTTTGCCGATGATTTTATAGCTGAGGTATATTTTACCGTTCAGGGTGGGGAAGTCGATATTGATCCAGTAAGGGTTTTCCGGTTTTTCCCCGAAAAAAGAGGTGTCTTTGACGATATTGGCATAGACCGGATATTCGAAGGTATACGGGTAGCCGGGCATATCGAAAGTCCGGTATTTTTTTTCCGGGAATTTCATCAGGAAGAAGCCCCTGGGCTTGGGTGTGGGCGGCGTGTTGCAGGCAACGGCCAGGATAGTGATCAGCAGGGACAGGAGGGCGAGGCCCTTTCCTTTGAAGTATGGCATTTTTTCTGAAATCGTTTAACAGGGCTGGATTACGCTTCTTCGGCGGCGTCCGGCCGTATGGTGACCTGTACTTTCTGGATGCGCATTTTGGTGACTTCCAGTACAGTGAAATCGTAATTGTTATAATTGATAACGCTGTTTTCCTCCGGAAATTTTCCGGCCAGTTCGAGGATGAGGCCTCCGAGGGAATCGCTTTCGCCTTTTACGGATTCAAACGTTTCCGGTGGGATGTTCATGATGCGGCAAACATCATTGAGCATGGTTTTACCTTCAAAAACGTAGGTAAAGTTGTCCAATTTGCTGTAGTTGAATTCTTCTTCATCGAATTCATCTTTGATATCGCCGATCACTTCTTCCATAATGTCTTCGAGGGTAACGATACCGGAGGTACCGCCAAATTCGTCGACTACTACGGCGAAGTGCATGCGTCTGCTCTGGAATTCAGAGAGGAGGTCTTCGATCAGTTTGTGGCCATGTACAAAGAAGGGCTGGCGCATTACTTCGTGCCAGTCGAATTTATTCCCTTTATCGAGGTGGGGGAGCAGGTCTTTGGTATGGATCACGCCCACGATGCTGTCGAGGTTGCCCTTGTACACCGGGAGGCGGGAATAATGCAGGTCGGCCACCTGTTTGATCACTTCTTCAAAAGTGCTGTCATATTCAATGCCGTTAACGTCAAGGCGGCCGCGCATGATTTGTTTAACGGTGATGTTGCCGAATTTGAGGATGCCTTTGAGGATATTTTTTTCCTCCTGGGAGGCGGTAGGGTCTACGCTCATTTCGATGGCTTCGTCAATTTCGTGGTAGTTGACGGGGCCGGCGCCGCGATGGAACAGGCGGGCTTCGATGCTGCCGCTGATGCCAACGAAAAAGTCGCTGACAGGTTCCAGGGTGGCATGAATGAGGCTGACGAACCAGGCAAAGTAGGTAGCGAAGCGAATATTGTTCTGGGCGGCCCATACGCGGGGGAGTATCTGCCCGAAAAACAGGAGGATGAGGCAGATCATGGAAATCCTTACCACGAAGGACACTACCGGCAGGGTTTGCAGGTCTTCCATTTGTGTCACCAGGTAATTGGTGATCATGATAAAGGCAATCATGAGGATGATGCCGGCAATCTGCAGGGATGCCAGGAGTGATTTTGGTTTCTCCAGCAGTTTGGTAATCAGTTTGCCGGAGGTGTTTTGTCTTGTTTTGAGTACGTTCAGGTCCTTGTAGTTCAGGGAAAAGAACGCTACTTCTGCACCGGAAACGATAAAGGTAAGCAGCAGTATTACAAAAATAACAAGTAGGAATACCACCATGTTTGGCGTAGCGATAGGTGTATTTACTTGTAACAAACAGGACATGTTGCTTGCCGAGAGGATCTCCAAGATATTTAGCTTTGATGTAATCAATCAAAAAAACAGGAAAGGTAAATCACACGACTACATTTCCTTGCACGCAAATATAAGTAATGTCCCTATATGGGATTACGTACTTTCGGAAACTTAATATTTTAACAGGTTACTAAAAAGGCAGATCGTCTGCGGGCTCGTTCAGCGAAGGGGGAATTTCCATATTGTTTGCGAAATTGTCTCCGGTTGAAGTTCCTGAACTGCTGTGGTGAGGTATGGGGTGATCTGAGCTGTTGAGGTCCATGCGTTTATCCAGCATAACCAGGTTGTCTCCTACAACTTCAGTTGCGAATTTTTTGTTGCCTTCCTTGTCTTCCCAGCTGCGGGTACGCAAACGTCCTTCAATATAGACCAGGCTGCCTTTGTGCAGGTATTTCTGGGCCAGCTCTGCCAGTCCGCGCCATAGCACTACTGTATGCCATTCTGTTTGAGAAATAAGTTTTCCTGCCCTGTCTTTAAAGGTTTCGGTGGTAGCCAGGGAAAACTTCGCTACTGCGATGTTACCTTCGAGAAACTGCACGTCCGGGTCTCTGCCTAAATTGCCTATCAGAATTACTTTATTAACACCTCTCATAGTTGTAGGTTTTTTTAGTCTATTGTTAAAAGGTTCTTCTTTTATAAATAAACAACCTTCTTAAAGTTAATATTTTTTTCCAATCGACAGTGAAAAATTTCTTGCTGGCAGCGTGTTAAGCACGAATGGACACATGTATTATAACTTCCTGTAATCTAACCGGATAATACATTTTGAATTTGTTATATGTGTTTCGTGTCAGAACAATTGAAGTTTTTTGCTTTGTAAAAAATCGGTCATCGTTTTTGGAAACGCGTATTTATCAAGTGTTTTACGGGAAACGAGCTGGTAGTCGTTTGGTGGCAGCGCCTGCTTTATTTCGAGGGTGAAGAAGCGACTGTGGATCGTTTGATGGGTAAGTTGTTGTTTTTGTGGTGCTGAAACGTTGATGACGGTAAAGGGTGTTTGGCCAAAGAGCTGCTTAAAGGATTCATTTTTCTGCAGTTCATCGAGCTCTTCCGCCTCCGGAGTTTCGATCAGGATAAATTCGTGCAGATTTTGCCAGATATCTTTTCCGGTCCTTTTGCGGATATAGATATTATCGTTGAATTCCACGAGGAAGTGGTTGAAATACCGTTTTTTGATCTGGAGTTTTTTGGATTTCACCGGGAGCACGTCTATGAGTTGTTGTTGACGGGCCAGGCATTTCCGGTTGAGCGGGCAGTCCGTGCAATGAGGTTGTTGTGGTTTGCAGACCACCGCCCCAAAATCCATAATGCTTTGATTATAAGCGGCGGGCTGGTCAACCGGCAGCAGTTCCTGTGCCAGATCGCCGAATTGTTTTTTGCCGGCGGTACTGTCGATGGGGGTATCGATGGCGAAGTAGCGGGAAAGGACGCGGTAAACGTTGCCGTCCAGTACCGCGTAGGGGAGGTGGAAGCCGAAAGAGGCGATGGCGGCGGCGGTGTAGGCGCCTATTCCTTTCAGGGCTTTGATCTGATCGTAGTTGCCGGGGAATTTCCCTTTATAGGTGGTGGCTATTTCGCGGGCGGCAGCCAGCATGTTTTTACAGCGGGCGTAGTATCCGAGGCCCTGCCAGAGGCGGAAAACTTCTTCTTCCGGGGCCTGTGCCAGTTTGGTGGCCGTAGGATAGTGCTCAATGAACTTCTGATAGTAAGGTAATCCTTGTTCCACACGGGTTTGCTGGAGAATAATTTCGGATAGCCATATCCGGTAGGGGTCTTTTTCACCTTTCCAGGGCATGGTACGGGTGTTGCTGAGCTGGTTCCACTCCAATAATTTTTCTGTAAAAAAAAGTCGGGAATCGGCCATTTATATATTATTTTAATAAAATTATTTAGTAAATTGATATGGTAAAAGCTGTCCTAAAACCCTATGGAGGTACACCAGATACCGTTTCCGGGCCTGCAAATAAATATAAATTATCATCAATACAGTTATAAGAAAAAATGATAAAATTTATTTGCTTAAAATTCAGCAATTAAAATTTTTAAATTAACTTTGAGAGTAAAGTAATCCTCTCGCTTTCATATGAGAAAAGCTGATTTAATAAACAACATTGCTGAAAAAACCGGCATCCCCAAAGTAGATGTTTTAGTCACACTGGAGGCTATGTTTAAAGAGGTGAAAGAAGCCCTTGCCAACGGTGAACACATCTACATCCGTGGGTTTGGCAGTTTTATCACAAAGAAAAGGGCCGCCAAGATTGGCCGCAACATCAAGAAGAACGTAGCGGTGGAGATTCCGGAGCACTTTATTCCGGCATTCAAGCCATCGAAAGAATTTGTTGCTGAAGTAAAGAAGCTTAAAAGTTCTTAGTTTTGCAGCCTAATCTTTAGGCGATGCGAAAGTCACAAGTTCTCCTGGTTGGTGCAGCTGTAGCACTATTGGTGGTTTTATATGCTTTTGGCCGTACTGTACCCCGGTCAGATAAGCAAGCTATGTCAACTGCTGCTCCTATGAAGGGCGGTCAGGGTGTAGAGCCTATTGCCTTTTCCGAACTACTGGAAACGGCTAAAGGGAAGATTCCTGCTGAAAAATTATTATTAATCAACACGATTGAGACGAACGTTGTACGCGGGGACGTGAAAACCCAGCAAATAGCTGCGTACAGACAGTTGTATAATACCTGGGACAGCCTCAACCAGCTGCCCGTGGCGGCTCATTATCTTGGCGAAGCCGCTAAGTTGGAAAATTCCGAAAAAAGCCTCACCTTTGCAGCCAATTTGTTTCTGGCTCACCTGCAACACGCTCAGGATCCGCGAATTGCAAAATGGGAAGCCGATCAGGCTAGCGCGCTGTTTGAACAGGCGATTCAGCTGAACCCGGCCAACGACACCCTGAAGATATCACAGGCGATGGTGTATATGAACACCGGCGAGCCGATGAAAGGGGTTGCCAAATTGAAGGAAGTCGTAGCCAAAAATCCTGATAATATCGACGCACAGGTCACTTTAGCGAACCTGGCCATTACATCAGGCCAGTATGATAAAGCTATCGAAAGACTGGAAGGCGTGATGCAGCAGCACCCGGACAATGCCAAAGTACTGTTTGTACTGGCAGAATCCTACAGAAGCAAAGGCGACAAACAGAAAGCGATTGAGCTGTTTGAGAAAAGCAAACAGGCCATGACCGATCCGGAGTTGAAAAAAGAAGTAGATAGCTACATTAAGAGCATTCAATAATATTTTATTTTTTCCATCATTTAAAAACGTATAAGCGTATGCCTTGCGGTAAGAAAAGAAAAAGACATAAAATTGCCACTCACAAGCGTAAAAAAAGACTGAGAAAGAACCGGCATAAAAGTAAAAAGAAATAATTACTCCAGTTTCCCGCCATTTATACTAACTAGGTATTTCCCGGCGCGGTGGTCGGATAAAAAATTTTCATATACCCTGCATGATTCTGGCATTTAATCTTAAATTGCCTGAGTCATGCAGGTTGTTTCCATAGATCCCGCAACCAGATCCCCGGACGTTGCCTGCAGTGATCGCTGAACCCTTAAGCAATCCATCATCACATCGGTGAAGAATATGCTAACTTTATAGTGAGCTATTGTTTGGTATGCAGTAAGCTGTTCTTACATAGCTGTGTGCATAGCATAAAAGGTGAAGTTTTAAAGGTTAAAATTTTGGACGCTTGAACAAGGAACTTATTATAAATGCGGCTCCCACAGGTGTGGAAATTGCGTTACTGGAAGATAAAAAGTTAGTGGAACTGCATCACGAAAGTGGCAACCCTAACTTTGCAGTAGGCGATTTATACCTGGGCAAAGTGAAAAAGCTGATACCCGGCTTGAATGCTGCATTTGTGGACGTAGGCTTCGAGAAGGATGCCTTTTTACATTATACGGATCTCAGCCCCTATATCCGTTCCATTCTTAAATTTACTGCAACTGCCATCAGCGATAAAACCCCTGAAGGATTTGATTTCACTAAGTTTAAAAATGAACCGGAAATAGTTAAAACAGGTAAAATCACTGACGTACTCGGCGGTAAACCCAATATCCTCGTACAGATCCTGAAAGAACCCATTTCTTCCAAAGGCCCCCGCCTGAGCTGCGAAATTTCTCTTCCCGGAAGATTCATCGTGTTAACTCCCTTTAATGATATTGTAGCGGTTTCTAAAAAAATCCACTCTTCCGAAGAAAGAAAAAGATTGCAGAAAATCGTGGAAGCCATCAAACCACCCAATTTCGGGGTGATTGTACGGACTGCCGCGGAAGGAAAGAAAACAGCTGAACTGCACGAAGATCTGACCACGCTCGTTCAAACCTGGAAAAATATCCAGTCCAACCTGAACAGCGCTCAGGCTCCCCAGAAAATTCTGAGCGAGCAAACCAAAACCACCAGTATCCTTCGTGACCTGCTCAATGAGAGCTTTAACCGGATCGTGATCAACGATAAAAATATCTATACGGATACCAAAACCTATATCCAGAAGATCGCTCCGGAAAAACAGGATATCGTTAACTATTATAATAACGGCTCACCGATCTTCGACAACTTCGGTATCACCCGTCAGGTAAAGGCTTCCTTCGGGAAAACCGTTAACCTCGACAGCGGTGTGTACCTTATCATCGAAGCAACGGAAGCCCTGCATGTTATAGACGTCAACAGCGGCTATAAAAGCTCGAGCAACAACCAGGAACAAAACGCCCTTGCCTCCAACCTGGAAGCTGCGGCGGAAATTGCCCGCCAGCTCCGGCTGCGCGACCTCGGCGGCATTATCATCATCGATTTTATCGATATGAAACTGCCGGAAAACAAAAAGACCGTTTTTGAAGCCATGGAGAAATTCATGGCTCAGGACAGGGCCAAACATACGATTCTGCCTATCTCCAAATTCGGGCTGATGCAAATCACCCGTCAGCGTGTAAAACCGGAAATCACCATTTCCGTGGCAGAAGATTGCCCCACCTGCCGCGGTACCGGCAAAATCGGCGCTTCTATGCTGATACTGGAAGATATCGAGAAAAACCTGCAATACCTCCTGAACCACCAACATAAAGGCCTGACCATCCGGGTACACCCGATCCTGCACGCTTACCTGACCAAAGGCTTCCTCACCTCCAAACAATGGAGATGGTATTTCCAATATAAAAAGTGGATCAAGCTGAAAGCAGACACCAACTATCACCTTACAGAATATCGCTTCTTCGACGCTAATGATGAAGAGATCAAATTGTAATTTAGCTATTTTGGAATTTAATTATTTAGAAATTTTAGCATGCAAGGTTACTTTCATACTCCAAATTTCTAAATAATTAAATTTCGAAATTTCAACATCTAACCCCTCCTTCAAACTGTATATATTTCATACATTTATGCGATAAAACAGTATTAATCCCCTACTGTTTGTTTGTCATGTTTGTTCTTGTTTCTTAATCACATCCATTACACTTATGACCGTACGTTTTTACACAACCCTCTCTTTATTGGCCCTGATTGTCTTTGTTGCCTGCCAGCAAAATGGAGGCTTTAGAAAGAAGCTGAAAATCAGAGACACTACACATTATACTAAAGAAGCGTATATTGAAGAGACGCTGGACAGTAACCTGCTTAATCAATTCCTGGCAGTGAACACCAACTATGATCAGTATGATGAATACATCCGGAATTTCTATCAGAAACGGGGGTATCACTACGCATGGATCAACAAAGACTCACTGACGGAACAGGCGGCCAACTTCATCAATATGATGAAAAATGATGCCTCTTATGGCATTAAAGACAGTAGCCTGATCAACCCCCAACTGCAACAGCTGACGGATAGCCTGCTGCAAAGCGAAGCGGGATTGCGTATCGCTGACACCGCCCGTCCACAGCTGGAAGTACTGCTAACCGCGCAGTTCTTCGCCTATGGTAATAAGGTATGGGGCGGCCTTACGGCTGATTCAGCGAAAGACCTGGAATGGTTCATCCCCCGGAAAAAAATTGATATGGAAAGCCTGTTGGATTCCGTGGTGCGCAAGAAATCCAACGCTTTTGAAGAAGATGAACCGGTGAACCGTCAATATAAACTGCTGCGGAACGAGCTGAAAAAACTGGCTAACCTGGAAGCCTCTACGAAATGGGATGCTGTTCAGATAGCACAGAAAGCCACCTTCAAAAAGGGAGATTCTTCCCAGGTGATCATCACCGTAAAAAACAGACTGAAAGCACTGGGCGACCTGGCCGTGAACGACAGCAGCAGTCGCTTTACACCGGAGCTGGACAGCGCCGTACGTTCCTATCAGGCCCGTATGGGACAAAAAGTGGACGGTATCATCAAACAAACCACGGTAGATGCGTTGAATGTGCCCTTACAACAACGGATCCGTCAGATACTGGTGAATATGGAGCGTTCCCGCTGGGTGCCGCTGGAACCCACTACAGACTATATTCTGGTGAATATCCCGGCATTTACCATGTATGTATATGATAAAGGAAAACTAGACTGGAGCTGCAACGTGGTGGTCGGCAAACCCGGCGCCAATACGGTGGTATTCTCCAAAGACCTGCGTTATGTAGTGTTTAGCCCGTACTGGAACGTACCTCCGGGCATTCTGGCCAAAGAGGTGTTGCCGGGCCTTAAACGGAGCGGCAGCGGATATCTGGCGCGGCAGAATATGGAGATCGTAGGTGCCAGCGGGAAAGTGATACCGCCCGGTTCCATCAATTTCAGCAAATATTCCGGTGGTAATTTCCCTTACATCGTAAGACAACGTCCGGGTGGCCGAAACTCACTGGGCAAGGTGAAATTCCTGTTCCCGAACGAATACAACATCTACCTGCATGATACGCCTGCCCGTTATCTTTTTGGGGAAAATAAACGTTCTTTCAGCCACGGCTGCATACGGGTGGCAGAGCCTAAACATCTGGCAGAATGGTTGCTGCGTAAGGATTCCAGCTGGACAGAGCAGAAGATAGACGATGCCCTGAATGCCAATAAAGAAAAGTTTGTTACCGTGAAAGAAAAAGTGCCGGTGTTCATCGTTTACTTTACTGCTTTCGTGGACAGTAAAGGAAAGCTGAACTTCCGCGATGACGTGTACGGTCACGATACGCGACTGGCCGCTACTTTATTTGGTAGCAACGAGCCGAAGCCGGCGAGGGTGGATTCATCCGGTAGCCAGGAAAAATATTAAATAAAAAAAGACATGTCCGCGGGCATGTCTTTTTTTTGTGATGTCCCCTCAGGGATCACAGTTTAGCTATGTGCGATCACTGATATTTCCACATTCACTCCCTTGGGCAAACCGGCTACCTGTACGGTTTCGCGTGCGGGGTAGTTGCCACTGAAGTAGCTGCCGTATACTTCATTTACCTTAGGGAAATCGTTCATGTCTGTCAGGAAGATGGTGGTTTTTACCACGGCATCGAAAGTAAGACCGGCTTCTTTCAATACTGCCTGCAGGTTTTTCATGGCCATATGGGCTTCATCCGTGATGCCTGACTTCACCACCTCACCGGTGGCGGGATCTAAAGGAATCTGACCAGACACATAGAGGATATTACCAGCTTTTACAGCCTGGTTGTATGGCCCGATAGGAGCGGGCGCCTGATTGGTGTTGATGATTTGCTTTTCCATATAACGAAAATAAAAAAATAAGTGGTGCCGGCATCGGCTGTTGGCCGGCAGGAGGTGGGTTTAACCCGAAGATAAAGGGATTTTTTTCTTAGGTTTGCCGAAATTTAATGCATGAATATCCTCGTAATAGCAGATGCGCAGCGGTATGATGAATTACAGCAAAGAGATTTTTCCCGGCATCAGGTACAATGGAGAACCAGTCTGGAAGAAGTGCTGTCTGTGAAGGCGTTTGACCTGGTGATAGATCTTATATTCGATGACCGGCCGGACCATGCAGCGGTATATGCCCGTAATCCGGGTGTGCCCGTGTTGGCAGGGATCGTGAAAACGTCCTTGTCTCAGGTAATGAGTGATTATGCCTTTGAGCAGGGGTTCAATATTATGGGATGTAATTTCCTGCCGGGTTTTATCAGTCTGCCGTTGCTGGAAGTAACGCTGATGGACGACGGGCAGCAGGAAGTGTTGGCAGACATCATGCATCAGCTCAGCTGGGAATACACCCTGGTAGCGGATGCTACGGGGATGGTAACACCGAGGGTGGTATGCATGATTATCAATGAGGCCTATCTGACAGCACAGGAGGGGACCGCCTCCCGTGCGGATATAGACACCTCCATGAAGTTAGGCACCAATTATCCGTTTGGGCCTTTTGAGTGGTGTGAACGTATAGGCGTGAAACACGTGTATGAAGTACTGAAAGCAGTACACGATGCTACCGGTGATGACCGTTACGAGGTAGCTGCATTATTACAAACAGAATACGAGGCGATATAACCATGGCATTAATACTGAGCATAGATACAGCCACTACCGCCGGTTCGGTGAGCCTGGCGCGTGATGGTAAAGCATTACAGACGCTTGTCAACGAGCAGCAGCAGGACCATGCCGCGGCGATGGTGTTGTATGTGCAGCAGGTATTGCGTGAGCAGGGCGTTACCGCCGCTGATCTGGATGCCGTGGCTGTGAGCGCAGGGCCGGGGTCTTACACGGGTTTACGTGTAGGCGTGGCTACCGCCAAAGGCCTGTGTTATGCCTGGAATAAGCCGTTGCTGGCCGTTCCCACGCTGCAGATGATGGCGCAGGGCGCCAAAGCGGTAGTGCAGGATGATAACGCCTGGTATTGTCCCATGCTGGACGCGCGCCGGCAGGAGGTATTCACCGCTATTTATGATGCCTCGCTGCAGCCGGTCATGGAGCCACAGGCGCTGATACTGGAGCCAGCCTCGCTGGATGCCTGGTTGTCGCAGCAAAAGATATATTTTTTCGGCAATGGTAGCCCGAAATGGGCCGCCATGCTGCCTTCCATCGATAATGCCGTTTTTGTTTCCCATGAGATGAGTGCCGCGCATATGGCCCCGCTGGCAGAACAGTTATTCGGTCAAAAATCATTTGTTGACCTCGCTTATTTCAGCCCTTTTTATCTGAAAGGCTTCTATTTCCCCCAAAAACCCTAACACGTTCGTTTTATTTGTCATGATATTGTCAAATTACATCTAATTTGCACATATCGTCGGGTTATATATGATAAAATAAGGTATAGAAATTTTTTTTATTGTGACAGATATTATATTTTTGTATAAATCGATAACCGCATTTGTTGTCTAACTGTTTTGCGATTACTGTCCGTTGATCCCTTTCATTTCATCATTTTTTAAAAACTATTATGCGATGGAAAAAACATTATTAACTACCTCTTCTAATACTCTTATTATTTCTAGAGGTAACAATGAAAAAGACCAGATCAAATTGGATTACATTGCCGTTAAAAAGGCTGCTATGGTTTTGCGTGCTATCAACCATAAGTTGCGCCAGCAGATGATAAAGCTGTTGGAGGACCATAAGAAAATGACTGTGACAGAGATATATGTAAAATTGCGTTTGGAACAATCGGTAGCATCGCAGCATCTGGCCATATTAAGACGGGCTGGTATTGTAATTACAGAAAGAGATGGTAAGTTCATTCACTACACTATCAACAAGCAGCGTATTGCTGAAGTGGCAAAATTTGTGGAAGAACTGGTTGGTTAATCCATATTAACCATTTTTAAATACGGAATTGAATTATTGAAAAAGTAGCCGAAAGGCTACTTTTTTATTTTAGTATAGATTTTATCCATACGTGTGGGGGGTGATTTATTTGTAAATTTGTAGGATTACAAAAACCAATCAAATCAAAAAGCCAATCCATGTACGTAAAACAATTATACACCAATTGTCTGTCAGAGGCGGCATACTTCATTGAATCAGGAGGAGTGGCCGTGGTGATAGACCCGCTGAGGGATATCGATGTATACCTGGACCTTGCCAGGGAACGGAATGCTACTATTAAATACATTTTTGAAACACATTTCCACGCCGACTTTGTGTCGGGCCATCTGGAACTGGCCAAAGCTACCGGAGCACAGATTGTGTTTGGCCCGGATGCTGAAACCGGCTTCGATGCTTATGTGGCAAAAGATAACGAAGAATTTGCCATCGGTGATGTCACTATTAAAGTGTTGCATACACCGGGACATACACTGGAGTCTACCTGTTACCTGCTGCTGGATGCCAATAAAGCGCCACACGCTGTGTTTACCGGCGACACCCTGTTTGTGGGAGATGTAGGTCGTCCGGACCTCTTCAGTGGTAACCTCACAAAAGAAGAACTGGCTGCGCATCTGTTCGAGTCGCTGAACAACCGCATTAAAACACTGCCTGATAACGTGATCGTATATCCGGCGCATGGCCCGGGATCTGCCTGTGGCAAGAACCTCGGTCCGAATACTTACAGCACCATCGGAGAAGAAAAAAGCAACAACTATGCACTGTTGGCCACTGATAAGGCACAGTTCATCCAGGAAGTGACCAGTGGCTTGTCTACACCCCCTTCTTATTTCCCGATCAACGCAAAGATCAACAAAGAAGGTTATGATGCGCTGCAGGCGGTGATGAACAAAGCGTTGCAACCGCTTTCTGTGGCTGCATTTAAAGAAAAAAGCAAAGCAGGCGCTTTGATCCTCGATACTCGTCCGGCTACGGAATTTGGCGATGGTTTTGTGCCTGAGTCTATCAGCATCGGTCTGGAAGGCCGTTTCGCTGAGTGGGCCGGCAGCCTGTTGCCTTTCGATCAGGAAATTATACTGGTCGCTACACCGGGCAAAGAAGAAGAAACAGTCGTAAGAATGGCGCGTGTAGGTTTCGAAAATGTCAATGGCTACCTCGAAGGTGGTTTCCCTGCCTGGGAAGCAGCCGGCGAGGAAAGAGATATGATCATCACCGTGGAAGCGGATGAGCTGGCGATGGATATTCCACACGACGACAACCTCGTGATCGTAGATGTGCGCAAGCCGGGTGAATACGCTAACGGACATATTAAAGATGCGCTCAGCCTGCCGCTGGGCGATATGATGGACCCTGCCAACCTCGCCAGCCTGGAAGAACAGCTGAACCTGTATGTTCACTGCCAGGGCGGTTATCGCAGCATTATTGCCTGCTCTATCCTGAAGAGAGAGGGCATCCACAACCTGCGTAACGTAGAGGGTGGTTTCGCCAAAATGAAAGATGAAAAAGGACTGGAAGTAGTACAGGAAAAGAATGTGCTCAACTAAGTATTTTCCAATTATAGCTTAGCATATCATCAGACCGCAAGGGATTCCTTTGCGGCCTGTTTGTTTTTGATATGGTTAAATAATTTAATGTATACTACTGCAGTTCCATTTCCCTCAAATCCTTTATTGCAGTGGGCTTTCTTTCGGGCAGATATTTTAGTTGTGTCGATTTTCAATTGATTAACAATAAGTTAAACAAGAAAAAATTTTCTGTTAGCACGTTATTTGTTATCTTCTGGGACTAAAACTTTCTAACCATGAATAGAAAATCCTTAGCACTCGCCCTTTTGATGGTGATGGGCGTTTTCTTCTTCGCCTGTAAGCCGTCGGACAGCAAAATCCAACAGGCTGTTAATGAAAAACTGAGTACTATTCCGGGCATCACAGCCGAAGTGAAAAGCGGTGTGGTAACGCTGAACGGCGAAGTAACAGACGATGCCGCCAAAGCAGCAGCGGAAGAAGCCTTAAAAGGTGTTTCCGGTGTGAAATCTGTTACCAACAATATCACCGTGAAAGCACCGGAACCAGTGCAGGCACCGGTTACCATCAACCCCGACGATGTGCTGAAGAAAACCCTTGATTCTGCTTATGCGGCAGGTGGATTTTCAACAGTAACCGTTACCGTTGCCAATGGTGAAGTAACCCTGACCGGCGAAGCTAAAAAAAGCGATCTGCGTAAAATCATTCAGACAGCACAGGAATCAAAACCTAAGAAAGTCAACAACAATCTTAAATTGAAATAACCCTTTAAAAAATTACTGTCATGAGCTTACAGGATAAATACCAGGAACTGATCAGCCAGGCCAACAGCGCCGGCGTTACCAATTTACAGGTAAGGGAACAGGACAATGTGCTGTATATAGACGGGGAAGCTACCGCTGAGGTGAAAGACCAACTGTGGAGCACCTACGAAAAACTGGACCCTGAAATGCGTTCTGCTGATGTAGTGATGAATATCGCTGTTGCCGATGGTGGCGGCGGAGAACAGACCTACGAAGTAAAATCCGGCGACAGTCTGAGCAAGATTGCGAAGAACTATCCCGGCGTTTCCTGGAAAGACATCTTTGAGGCCAATAAAGACCAGATCAAAGACCCCAATCTGATCTATCCCGGACAGAAACTGAAAATACCCGGATGATAACAACCGGTGAACGTATAAAAGCGAAGACCTGAGCAGTGGCTCAGGTCTTCGCTTTTTATTTTGTTTCCGGTGTGCCGGGATATTGGTGTTTCCATCTTCTGTGGCTCCATACCCATACTTCCGGTTGCTCATGTATATTTTTCTCCAGGAACCGAACAAAGGTCTCGGTGATCTTCCCTACCGGCTCCTGTTGTGGCGCTTCAAACATCAGCTTCAGCGTGGCGTGATAATACCCGCGTTTTGTTTTGCGGATATCTACAAACACTACCGGGATATCATTTCTGCGGGCCGCCATTTCAGGGCCTTTATAGAAAGGTGTCATCTTGTTCAGGAAAGGATACCAAAGGCAGCTCTTCGGATTGCCAGGGTTCTGGTCAGCTACCAGTGCGATCAGGTATTGCTTGTCGAGCCATGGTTTCATGCTGTTGGCCATATCATTGGCGGGGATCAGGATAGACCCGAATTTCTCCCGGAAATGGCGGAACATGCGATCCGCCGGCTTGCTGCTAAGCGGCATATACACCACCAGGAAGGGGTAAGCCACGCCCTGCATGCAGAAGAGATTGGCCCATTCCCAGTTGAAGTTGTGGCCCAGGTGCAGCTGACAGCTTTTGCCTTTGGCATGTAGCTCATGGAGTACGGTCAGATCGCAAATAAAGCGCTTCTGCAGCTGCTCTTTGCTCATAGTGAGCAGTTTGATGGTTTCCACCATCATATCCGTCAGGTTGCGGTAGTATTTTTTAGCCAGCAGTTTGATTTCTTCCGGTGACTTTTCCGGAAATGCCTGTTTCATATTGGCCAGTACCACTTGCTTCCGGTAGCCAAACACGTAATACACCAGCGCATACAGGATATCACTGATGAAGTAGAGTACCGGGAAAGGCAAGAAGGAAATACCGTAACAAAAAACAAGTAGTATATAGTACATATTCCTCTCTAGTCTAAACTTGAATGCTCCGCAAAGGTAATGAAAACCAGCGGGTTGGCTTACAAGACAATATTCTGCACCAGCTCACATTTGTACGGGTAATCTGTGTTGTAATGCAGGCCCCTGCTTTCTTTGCGGAAGGACGCACCTTTCACGATCAGGTAGGCGGCCGTGATCAGGTTACGCAGTTCGCACAGTTGAGGAGATACTTCTGTTTTTTCGTAAAGGGCTTCCGTTTCCTCATGCAGCATATCCAGCCGGCGCAAGGCGCGGGCCAGACGTTCGTTGGTGCGTACGATACCCACGTAGTCGCTCATGATCTGTTTCAGTTCTTTGAGGCTCTGGGTAATGAGGATCATTTCCCGTGGGGCGGTGGTGCCACGTGCATCCCAGTCGGGCACGCTCTCTTTGAATTCCAGGGTATCTATTTTGCTGGTAGCATCCATGAAGCAGCGATGGGCAAACACCATCGCTTCCAGCAGGGAGTTGGAAGCGAGGCGGTTGGCGCCGTGCAGGCCTGTGCTGGCGCATTCGCCGCAGGCATACAGATTACGGATGGAGGTCTGGCCCCATTCGTTGGTTTTGATGCCGCCACAGCTGTAGTGTGCTGCCGGCTCTACCGGGATCATCTGTTTTTGTACATCGATGCCGATGGCCTTACAGGTCTCGTAAATATTAGGGAAATGGTGAATGAATTTTTCGATGTCCATATGGCGGCAGTCGAGAAACACATGCTCCGTACCGGTGATCTTCATTTCACTGTCGATAGCGCGGGCCACAATATCACGAGGCGCCAGCGACAGACGGGGATCGTATTTGTGCATGAAATCTTCACCGTGGATATTACGGAGAATACCGCCGTCACCCCGTACCGCTTCGGTAATCAGAAAGGAAGGATTAACACCGGGCTGATAGAGGGCTGTAGGATGGAACTGGATAAACTCCATGTTCTCGATACGGCCTTTGGCGCGGTATACCATGGCCACGCCGTCGCCGGTAGCGATGGTGGGGTTGGTGGTGCTGCGGTACACCTGTCCGTTACCCCCGGTGGCCAGCAGGGTTACTTTTGCCAGTATCGTTTCTATTTTTCTGCTGTTGAGATTGAGCACATATACCCCATAACACTCAATATCCGGAGTAGATTTGGTAACCAGATAACCCAGGTGATGCTGGGTGATCAGGTCTACCACAAAGCAGTGGGTGACGAGTTTGATATTGGGGCGGCGGTGGATGGCTTCCAGCAGCGCACGTTCAATCTCTTTACCGGTAATATCTTTATGATGGATTACTCTGAAAACGGAGTGTCCGCCCTCGCGGCCGAGCGAAAAATCACCATCGGGGTTTTTGTCGAAATTGGCTCCCCATTCGATGATTTCATTCACTCTTTCCGGACCTTCTGTGACAACGATTTCCACCACGCGTTCGTTGCAAAGTCCGTCGCCTGCGATCAGGGTATCTTCTATATGTTTTTCAAAGCTGTCGTTTTCCAGATCATTGACCACTGCCACGCCGCCCTGTGCGTACTTGGTATTGGTCTCATCTTCACGGCTTTTAGTGATAATGGTAATTGTTTTATCAGGGCACTGCTGAGATACTTTGAGGGCATAGGTCAAGCCTGCAATCCCCGAACCGATGACAAGAAAATCTGTTTGCTGCATAGGGTACGAAATTACCGCTTTTTTGCTACCCAAACCGGTGATTTTTATCAGCGGCGGTAATACTGTACGGCGCCATAAACCAGTCCGGCCTGAGCCAGTCCGTAGGTAAGCATCACCTGTACTCCGCCGGCCGGTAGTGGGTGGTAAAACCGGTTCAGCGCAATGAGCGAGTCAGACAGTACAAAAAGCAATGCTCCGCCTGCACAATACCAGGCCATCCGCTGGTAGCGGAAATGGAAGGCATGTATCACGCTTTGCAGCATGATGGAGATGACCAGCGAATAGATGATCACCGGAACGACCATGTTACCAAGGTAGGGCATGAGAAAGAGGATATAGCCGATGACTGCCCCTGCATTCAGAAATACCCAGTGATATTTGCAATACGGTACCGGTGGGTTGGAATACCGGATGGTGAGAAAAAAGATAATGTAGAAAATATGGCCGACAAGAAAACAGCCCAATCCGGATAAAAACAGGTGGTCGAACATCAACAATACATCTCCCAGTAAACAGGATAACAAGGCCCCATACATCCATGCCTTCTGTTTGGCCGGCATCGCTTCACCGGCAGACAAAAAGTAGACAGCCAGCAGCGGCACCAGCAATGGTTTGGTAGCAAAACGAAGACTGTCCATGTTCAGGCTGATCAATACGAGATCTGCAAACAGGGTCAGGAAATACAGCACTAACCATCCGGATTTGTTCATGAGTTATGCAGGTTGTAGTTGTTATTACAAGATAACAAACTTTTGGCATAAACATCAGGTATTCAGGAGGATGAGAAACGTAGAACCGTTTCCGTTATTACCGGGACTTAACACTTTCAGTTGTCCGCCATGCATTTGAATAATTTGTTGCGATAAACTGAGGCCGATACCGGAACCGGTTTTTTTGGTAGTGAAGAAAGGGATAAAAATTTTGTTCATGGCTTCGGTATCAATACCGGGGCCATTATCGGTGATTTCAATGCAAACCTGCTGTACGTTGTTGAGATACACTTTCATGTGGATAGCGGCATTGTCAGTGTGTTCCAGGGCGTCCATGGCGTTTTTCACCAGATTGATCAGCACCATCTGCAGCTGCGATATGTCTGCATGTATTTCTACGTTTTCAGCGTCCACTTCGAGTTGGAAGTGGATGTTGGCTTGTTTCATATCCGCCTGGAAAAGGCTGCTCACCGTAGATACGAGCGATTTGATATTGACCTGTGTGAACTGTGGCTGCGGAAGCGTGGTGTAGTCACGATAGGCGTTTACGAAGTTCATGATGCCTTTGCTGCGGCTTTCAACCGTCAGCAGGGCTTCCCGGAGGTCTTCAATCCCTTCCCGGTTGCCGGCGCTTGGAGCGATATCGAGATCGACGATTTCTTTCATGGTGCCAATGAGTGACACGATAGGCGTTACGGAGTTCATGATCTCATGCCGCAATATTTTAGTCAGGTTCTGCCAGGCTTCCAGCTCTTTTTTCTGTAGTTCGGAGTGGATGTTCTGGATAGAGATGAGTTTGATCAGGCGTCCCTGTAAACGCACTGTGGCAGCATGGATGGACAGCTGTTGTTCCTGACGGGTAGCATATAGGGTTTTGTTGCCGGAAGACAGGTCGGTCAATAGTTCTGAAAGGCCGGGATGTACCGGTCTCAGTTCTGAAATATTACGCAGGCGATAGATGCCCAGCAGGCGGAAAGCTGCGGGGTTGATCAGTTCTATGCGTCCTTCTGTGTCAAAAGAGAATACGCCGATGCTGATATGCTGGATGAGCGTGTCGATGTATTTGAGATTAGCTTCTTTTTCAGCGCGGGTTTGCCGGAAGGCTTCCAGTACTTCGTTGAACTGGTGGTTGAGCATCCGGAAGCTTTTACCGAGTTGATTATCTCCGCTGAAGCGGATAGAAAAATCTTCGTACCGGATAGATTCCAGGAACAGGGTAAGCTTGCGGTTGATGCGGTTGAGGTAATAGTAGATGCCGTATATCTGCAGCGCTATCAGGGGCATGGTAAGGACTGCCAGCGGTGTCATACCGTGGAGGTACAGCCATACTGCAGCGGCCAGTGAAAGGGTGAGCAGCAGTATGCGGAGGATGATATTGACGCTGAAACGGTTCATGATGGAAAGGTTTGCCGGAGCGTGCCCCGGCAAACGGGCGCTAAATATTATATTTCTCGAGCCTTCTGTAAAGTGCTGCCCTGCTGAGGCCCAGTTCTTTAGCGGCTTCGGTGATATTTCCGTTGCATTTCTTCATGGCCTGGGTGATGATGGTACGTTCCATTTCTTCCAGGTTGTAGCCTGTATCTATCTGCGGGTCCTGGGCGTTGTTGCTTTTCACGAACACGTCTTTAGGCTGCAGCGTTTTTCCCTGAGAAAGGATCACGGCTCTTTCCATGGCGTGTTGCAGCTCGCGGATGTTACCGGGCCATTCGTATTTTTCCAGCTGTTGGATGAGGGATTCATGCAGACTGTTGACCTGACGTTTGTATTTCTCGCGGTACAGTTGCAGGAAGTGTTCGGCCAGTGGTATGATGTCTTCCCGGCGTTCGCGCAGGGGAGGCAGGTGTATTTCGATGGTGTTGATACGGTACAGCAGGTCCTGCCTGAAAAGGTGCTGGGCGGCTTGTTGCTGGATGTTGCGATTGGTAGCGCAGATCAGTCTAACGTCGATGGGTATACTCTTATTGGACCCTACTTTGGTCACCGATCTGTTTTGGAGTACGGTGAGGAGTTTGGCCTGAAAGGGGATGGAGATATTGCCGATTTCATCGAGGAAGATGGTGCCGCCGGTGGCTTCTTCAAAGCGTCCGGCCCTGTCTTCGCGGGCGTCGGTGAAGGCGCCTTTCACGTGGCCGAAAAGTTCGCTTTCAAAGAGTGTTTCGCTGATGGCGCCGAGGTCGACGCTGACGATCGGTTTGCCGCTGCGGTGTGATTGCTGGTGGATATGTCTGGCCAGCATGTCTTTCCCGGTGCCGTTTTCACCGAGGATGAGCACATTGGCATCGGTAGCGGCTACACGGGAAACGGTGTCGAATACGGCCTGCATAGCGGGACTGTTGCCAACGATCAGGTTACCGGTATTGTGCACCACCGCAGGTTTGTCCAGTTTGGATGCCCGTTTGTTATAGGCCGATTGTATGGTGGCCAGCAGTTTTTCATTTTCCCATGGTTTGAGTACGAAGTCCACTGCGCCGGACTTGATGGCCCTTACCGCCATTTCCACATCGCCATAGGCGGTAAACAGCACCACTGCGGTATCCGGCTTGATATCGAGGATACGGTCCAGCCATTCAAACCCTTCTTTGCCGCTGCTGAGGTCACGGGTGAAGTTCATATCCAGCAGGATCACATCGTAGTCAAAGTTGGTGACCAGATAAGGTATCCTTTGCGGATTTTTTTCAAAATCCACCTGTTCAAAGTGCCGTTTCAACAGCAGGCGGGCTGCGCGCAATACATCAACGTCGTCGTCAACGATCAGAATTTTTCCGGGTTGCATGGTGGTCATGGGTAAAAGGTGAATGCAACAATATTACAGAAAGATTTTTTTACAAAAGCGCTTTATTTACGGCTTTTACAAAAGTGTCCGTTTATGAACACCGGTTGTCCGCCACAGGACATTTCCGGATTGCGGTTATCCGCTATGAGGCTTGTTGGTAGGGCGTTTTGCGCTTTGGCATATGGATTGGAATTCCCTGATCACAAACTTTTTGATAATTATCATGGATAGAAAAATAGAAAAGAAGTTCTGGAATAAAAAGCGCATCCTGATGATCAGTGGTGGCGGCCTGGTAGTCATGTTGTTACTATATACGCTGATCTTTGCGGATCACAGGGCTACGCTGAATGTGGAGAAGGACAAGATCACGATCTCCACGGTTAAGAAAGGGACTTTCGATGTATATATCGCTGTCACCGCTGTGGTGATGCCATTGAAGACCATCCGTCTCGACGCCATTGAAGGCGGTTATGTAAGCCGTAAATATCTGGAAGGCGGCAGCATGGTAAAAGAAGGGGATTCCATCCTGAAACTGGACAACCAGCATATGATGATGGAATTTGTGAACCATGAAACGGAGATCTACCGTTTACGGAACGAGTTGCAGAATACCCGTCTGAATATCCGTCAGCAGGACTTCGTGATGCAACAGACCATTTCTGACATCAACGCCAAGATCGATGCCGCGCAGGACCTCTATGATCGCAATAAGCAGCTGGTAGAGGAGAAGATCGTTGCCCGTCAGGAATTCAATAAAAACAAGATCGAGCTGGAAGGTTTCAAGCGCCAGCGCGATATTCAGCTGCAATCACAGGCTTATCAACGCGAAAATGCCCGCCAGCAGATTTCGCAGCTGGAAGGAACGCTGTCCCGTACGCAGCGCAACCTGGAGCTGATGAAGCAGAACCTCAACAGCCTGATCGTACGGGCTCCGGTGTCTGGCCAGTTATCCTCTATTGATGTGGAGGTGGGGTCCAGCATCACCGCCGGCCAGAATATCGGCCAGATTGACGACCTGAACGGTTTTAAACTGCGTGCAGATATTGATGAACATTATGTATCACAGGTTTTTGCCGGTCTCAAAGCTACTTTTGAGTTTGATGGGAAATCGTACGATATGGTAGTGACTAAAGTATATCCTGAAGTAAAAAGTGGTCGTTTTCAGGCGGATATGAATTTTGAAAAACAAACACCTGAAGGCATCCGCCGTGGACAGTCTACTCCGATCCGCCTGGTATTGGGCAAATCGCAGGAAGCGATGCTTTTACCGCTGGGCGGCTTCTTTTCCGACACCGGGGGCAACTGGGTGTATGTAGTGGACCGTAGCGGGAAAAAGGCTGTTAAGCGTAATATCTCCCTCGGAAGGAAAAATCCTTTGTATTTTGAAGTATTGGAAGGACTGCAGCCGGGTGACCAGGTGATCACTTCTTCCTACGAGAACTTTGGTAACAAAGATGTATTGGCGTTCTAAGCGATCATCCATTTTTATATAAACAAGTATTGTAAAAACTATCATTCATTAAAGACAATCAAACGATATGATACGTACCGTTAACTTACAAAAGCTGTTCACAACAGAAGAAGTGGAAACAACTGCGCTCAACGGCATCAACATGGAAGTGCAGGATGGAGAGTTTGTCGCTATTATGGGGCCGTCTGGTTGTGGTAAATCAACCTTACTGAACATACTTGGCTTGCTGGATAATCCCAGTGATGGTGAGTATCATTTCTGGGGCAAAGAGGTAGCGAGAATGAGCGAGCGTCAACGCGCGCAGCTGCGGAAAGGCTCTATCGGTTTTGTGTTCCAGAGTTTCAATCTGATCGACGAACTGACAGTATACGAAAATGTGGAGCTGCCGTTATTATACCTGAAGGTGGCGCCTGCAGAAAGAAAACAAAAAGTTGAAGAAGTACTGGAGCGCATGAACATCATGCATCGTCGCAACCACTTCCCGCAACAGTTGTCTGGTGGGCAGCAGCAGCGTGTGGCCATTGCCCGTGCCGTGGTGGCCAAACCTAACCTGATCCTTGCGGATGAACCGACCGGTAACCTCGATTCTTCCAACGGTGAAGAAGTGATGAAGCTGTTGCAGGAACTGAACAACGCCGGTACTACACTGATCATGGTGACTCACTCTCCTTATGACGCCGGATTTGCACACCGTATCATCAACTTATTTGACGGGCGGGTGGTGACTGAGAATATCAAGGAACAGTTTCATGTGTGATTTTATCCTTCCGCCATTTTAAAATTACTGCATTATGTTCCGGAACTATTTCAAGATCGCCATCCGTCATTTACAACGGCATAAATTTCTCACTGCCATCAACATTTGCGGATTGGCAGTGGGAATGGCCTGTTGTATAGTGATTGTATTGTATGTACGGGATGAGCTGAGCTTTGACCGGTTCCATCACAAGGCAGACAATATTTACCGGCTTACCACGATCGAAAGTAATACGGCCAACGGCACGATGAATTACAACGCGTCGATCCAGTTCCCCGTTGGGCCGGCGCTTAAAAAGGAGATCAGCGGTATCAGGGATGCCGTCAGGATATTCTCCCCCGGCTCTACCTTGTTTACCCTGGGAGACAAGAGGATACTGGAAGAACATTCCGGTTATGCTGATGCCTCTTTTTTTCAGATGTTTGATTTTCCCCTGCTGGAAGGAGATCCTGCTACCGCGCTGAAAGACCCCTATACGGTAGTGCTCACCGCCAGCGCTGCCAAAAGATATTTCGGTCAGCAGTCACCTATCGGCAAAACGCTTAAGGTAGACAATGACTTCACCTGTACTGTTACCGGCGTAGCGCAGGATATGCCCGCCAATACAGATCTCCGGATGGACATCATTCAGTCTTTTTCCACTCTCATGAGCCGGCATAAAGCATGGGAAAAGCTGTGGTACATGTTCAGCAGTAACGTGACCTATGTACAACTGGCCGACGGCACCGACCCTAAAAAAATGGAGCCGTTGCTGAAAGACTTTGTCAAACTGCACATTGGCCGCATCATTGAACAGTACGACATCCATTTTTCCCTGGAGCTGCAGCCATTACAGCACGTTCATTTACGTCCTGATGGTGACAAGGGGGGGACCAACAATATGCTGGCGATCCGTCTCTACATCGCCATCGCTGCATTCATTGTATTGATAGCCTGCATCAATTTCATGAACCTGACGACGGCGCGGGGCCATGAAAGGGCAAAGGAAGTGGGATTGCGCAAAGTGCTGGGAGCAGAAAGGCAGAACATTGCGTTTCAGTTTTTGGCAGAATCAGTCCTGATCAGCTTTTTGTCGCTCGTAGCAGCGTTGATACTAGTACTGGTTTTCCTGCCGTTATTCAACAGTATTACCGGAAAGTCCCTGCGGTTATTTACCTCCACAGACAGTTTTATTTATGGCGGATTGCTGGGGCTGGCAGCTATAGTAGGCTTGCTGGCAGGCAGTTACCCGGCCTTGTACCTGTCTGGATTGATGCCTGTCAGGGTATTAAAAGGGCGGTTTATGGCGGCGGCTACCAGGTCGTTTGTCCGCCGGGCGCTTGTGGTATCACAATTTGCGATAGCGGTGATATTGATCATTGCCACCACGGTAGTGTATACACAACTACGTTTCTGGCAACAAAAAAATCTTGGTTTTGATAAAGAACATCTGGTCAATATATACGTCGATGGCCTTGATACGGTGTCCCGGGCGCAACTGCTGAAAGGGGCATTGAAGGAGCTGCCCGGTGTGCAACAGGCATCACTGAGTAACTTCCTGGTGGGCAAAGGTATTCTGATGGACTGCCCGATAGGTATGGTGGGTGGCTCGGACAAAGAAGCTTTTGTGGCCAATGTCATCAACGGAGATTATGACCTGCTGAAGACTACAGGCATCAGGCTGATCGCCGGCAGGGACTTTGACCCTGCGATGGCCACGGACTCCACGGACGCTTTTATTGTCAACAGGGCCGCCGCCAAAAGACTGGGTTTGACAGATCCTATTGGCAAACGTATTGAATGGCGGCCAGGCCAATTGGTTAAACAGGGAACAATTATCGGTGTCACAGAAGATTTTAATTTCCGCTCCCTTCATCACCAGATTGACCCCGTGATATATCAGGTAAGGCCGCAGGATGCACAAGTGCTGACCGTCAGGCTCGCGCGGGGGAATCATCTTGCTCAGCTGGCAAGCATTGAGAAGGTATGGAATAAGGTGGCCCCTGATAATCCTCTCAACTATTCTTTTGTACAGCAAGACCTGCAACTGCAATACGCCAGTGAGCGGGTCATGGGACAGATTTTCGGCATCTTCGCCAGCCTTGCTGTTTTTATTGCTTGCATCGGCTTACTGGGCTTGTCTATGCTGATAGCCCGGCAACGCACCAAAGAAATTGGTATCCGTAAAGTACTGGGGGCATCGGTGGTACATGTATCCGCTTTGCTGTCGGGCGATTTCCTGAAACAGGTGCTGGCAGGTATTGCCATTGGCATACCGGTGGCCTGGTTCTGCATGGAGCAATGGCTACATCATTTTGCTTTCAGGGTGCATCTGTACTGGTGGATGTTTGCCCTCACCGCCCTTATTGTTATCCTGATCGCCTTGTTTACCGTGAGTATCCAGTCCATAAAGGCTGCGCTCATGAATCCGGTAAAATCATTGAGGACTGAATAATCTTAACGTATATGCTGCTCCGTTACATACTCATCGCATTTAGAAACCTGCGTCGGCAAAGATTGTTTGCCTTTATCAATATTGCGGGACTGGCATTAAGCATGACCGTATGTTTAATGGTATTGAAATCAACCAAAAAAGAATTTAGTTACGACAAGTTCCATCCTGCTGCTTCCCGCACCTGGCGGATTACCTCCCAGGCCACTACGCAGGAAGGAAAACACTATCATATGGCTAGTTCTCCGCTGCCACTGGCGAATGTATTACGGCAGGATTATGCCATTGCAGAAGATGTGGTGAGCTTATATGGTGTGTTGTCCGGAAATGTGATCGAGGGGAAAAAGAAATTGCCGGTCAATGGTGCGTTTACAGAACCGTCTTTCTTTCGGGTATTTGGTTTCAGCCTGAAAAGCGGGGACCCCGCTACCGCCTTGTCTGCCCCTAACAGCATTGTTTTGAGCGAAGCCGCAGCCGGCAAGATCTTCGGCAATACGGCGGTTATGGGGAAAGTCGTGCATTTCGAGAAAATGGGCGATTATATTGTTACCGGTATTCTGGCGCCACCACCGGGTTTGAGCCATATTGACTATGAGGCATACGCTTCGTTGTCATCTGTTCCTGCGCTGGAACAGCAGGGTATGTTGCCTAACCGGTCACAGGATTGGAATCAGGTACAGGACGGATATACCTACGTGAAACTTAAACCCGATGTCAGCAAATCGTCGTTGGCCACGGCCCTGGCATTTATTTCACAGCGGTTTTATCAACCGGCGGCCAAAGGGATAGGCAGCATTACGCTGGAACAGCAATCTCTTGGCAGTATTTCTCCTTCACAGGAATTATATAATGATATTGGCAATGCGTCGCCATGGGGCAAAGTGCTGGCGGCAATAGCCGTTGCTTTGGGGTTGCTGATATGCGCCTGCTTTAACTATACCAACCTGTCTATCGTACGGTCCCTGCAACGGGCACGGGAAGTGGGCGTCCGCAAAGTAAACGGGGCGCTTCGCTGGCAGGTATTTCTGCAGTTTATTACTGAATCGGTGGTGATGTGTGTGCTCTCCCTGGTACTGGCCATTCTGATGTTGATACTGGCGGAAAACTATACATCTATAGGGATCGGTTTTATGTCTGGTGAGCCGGTGGATTTCATGCTGTTTGGATGGTTCCTGGTTTTCAGCGTGGCAACCGGCGTGCTGGCGGGTATTATCCCCGCCTGGGCATTGTCTTCTTTCCAGCCGGCTAAAGTGCTGCGCAATATGGTAGACATCAAACTGTTTGGCGGACTGGGTCTGCGCAAGACGCTCATCGTGATACAGTTTACTTTGTCGCTGACAGCGATCATCTTTTTTGTGACCGTATACCGTCAGTTTGCTTATAAAGAGGCCTTTAACATGGGATTCTCCCGTGACAACATCCTGAATGTACCCCTGGCGGATGGTGACTTTCAGCTAATGAAAGACCGCATGATGCAGGTGAAGGGAGTAGAGGCCATTACTGCCAGCTCCGGTACCCTGGGCATTCCGCGACACAGTGGTTTTTTGCAGGTAAAAACGGCAACAAATGGTAATCGCATGCAGATTGGCTACTATGCAGGTGATGCTGATTTCCTGAAAGTGATGCAGCTGAAATTGCTGGCGGGTACTGACTTTCCGCGCACGATGTCACGGAACCAGGAACAATACATTATCGTCAATGAGCAGATGGTAAAATCCCTCAACCTCAAATCGCCGTCAGACGCCATTGGCAAGGCTATATGGCTCTCAGATTCTTCGATGGTGAGCATCATTGGTGTTATAAAAGACTTTAATTATCAACCTATAGAAGTACCGATATTCCCGATGGCCATCCGGTTTGTGCCGGATCAGTTCAGGCAGTTACAGATACTGATAAACACTAAGGACAAAGACGCGCTCATGGCGGGGATTAAAGCGGCCTGGCTGGAAATGCATCCGGGCCAGACGTTTACAGGGGAATGGATGAGTGACCTGTTATACGAGAAAACCAGCGGAAAAGAGCCCGTATCGGGAGTGGCCATACTGGTGTTAATGATTACCGTTATTGCAGCACTGGGCCTGTTGGGTGTGGTGTCTTATACTACGTTTACCCGTCGCCGGGAGATTGGCGTACGGAAGGTGATGGGAGCCGGCGTATCCGGACTGGTATTGCTGCTGTCCCGCAATTATCTCCGGCTGATAGCGCTGGCAGGATTGATTGCTTTACCACTGGGGTATCTGGCCAGTCAGCTGTTTCTGAGAATATTTGCCAACCGCATCAGCATAGGGTTCTTTACACTGGCAGGCAGCTTTGCGGCGCTATTGTGTATTGCCCTGCTGGCGATCATATCCCAAACATGGCGCGCCGCGTCGTCTAACCCGGTGGATGTATTGAGGAATGACTAAAAATATTATAAAGAGAATAACAAGTGAACAGCAAATCGGAGTGTGTTTCTACGCGCCCTGTTTATTTTATAACTTTTTAAATAAATGATATCTCATGTTTACAAGCTATCTAAAGATTGCCTGGAGAAATTTATGGAAGCAGAAAATGTTTGCGGCAGTAAATATGACTGGCATGAGTATCGCTATCTGCGCAGCATTGCTGCTATCTCTCACCGCATATCATGAGTGGTCTTATGACAACTTCCAGGAAAACAGGGACCACGTGTATCAGTTGTACCGGCAGGATAATACCAGTAAAGGTGTGCGGGTCAACAAAAGTTTCTCCGAACCCATGGCCGGTGTGTTGCAGAAAGAAGTGCCAGGTGTAAAACGCGTTTCCCGCATCGCTGGCGGAGATATGCCTGTTCGTTATAAGGATAAAAATATTTATCTGGATGTGGAGATGGTAGATGCTGCTTTTCTGCAGATGTTTTCTTTTCCCTTACAGAAGGGCAACCAGCAAACCGCTCTGGGGAGCCTGGACCAGCTGGTGCTGACACAGAAAACGGCAGAAGTGCTGTTCCATCAGGAAAACCCGGTCGGAAAAGCGGTGGAAGTCAAGATCGGGGATAATTGGAAACCCTTCGTTGTTTCAGCGGTAACGGATAATATACCGGATAACTCCAGCATCACTTTTGAAGCGCTGGCCCGCTTTGAGAATGTAGAAGATTATAGCAACATCCGTGACAACTGGAATGTTTCCAGCTATCCGTTGATGGTACAGGTAGAACCTGCCTTGGATGCTGCTGCCTTTAATAAAAGCCTGCTCCCCGTTGCGCATAAGTATCTGGCAGACCTCATCAGCAGCCTGAAAAGCACAGGTGGCATACCCGATAAGGACGGTGAGCTGCTGCGTATCAACTCCATCGCGCTGAAAGACGTTCATCTTTCTCCCTATAGCACGTTTGGGAGCGGACTGCGTTCTTTCTATCCCTGGATGATGCTGATGCTGGCAGGCCTGATCATCGGTATTGCCTGTATTAATTTTATTAACCTGTCGATTGCCAGATCGTTTACCCGTGGCAGTGAGATCGGGCTGAGGAAGGCATTGGGCGCCATGGACAGACAGTTGATGTTACAGTTTTGGAGTGAGGCCTTTCTCCTTTGTTTCGTTTCCCTGATCGTAAGCCTGTTGCTCGCGGTGGTGTTGCTGCCTTATTATAACGCTACTTTTCAGCACCAGCTGAGCTTTCAGCTTTTCCACAATGGCTGGATAGTATTGGGGACAGCACTCGGCTTCTTCCTCGTAACACTGCTGGCAGGTGGTTATCCCGCCTGGAAAATAGCCCGGGTCAATATTATACAGGTATTGAAAGGAAAGCTAAGCCTGAACAGGGGCAGTGGAGTGCGTAATGGCCTGATTGTTTTCCAGTTCATGGTGGCAGCCCTGTTGATCAGCTGTACTGCTGTTGTCTGGCAGCAAATGAATTTCATACGTGCTACACCGTTAGGTTACAATACCGCGCAGGTGATCAGTATTCCGGCGGATAATGCGTCGCCACAATCCCGTATTGCTTTTCGTAATAAAGTGGCTTCAGAACCTTCCGTAGAAAGTGTTACCGGCAGTATCCTGAACCTTGGAATAGGAAAAGATGGTTCTTCCGGTAACTGGACCCGTGGGTTTGACTATAAAGGTGGCCATCTCAATACGCAATGTATCGTGGTGGACTATGATTACGCGAAGACGCTGGACCTTAAATTGGTGGCGGGCAGGGATTTCTCCCGTCAGTACGGAACAGATTCCGCTGGTGTGGTGATCAATGAACAACTGGCGCGACAGCTAAACGAAAAAGAGCCGTTAGGGGTGATCCTAAATCCCGGTGGACAGCCTTATCATGTTATCGGCGTGGTGAAGGATTATCATTTTGAATCGCTCCACAAAAAGATCGAGCCGCTGATGATAACGATGGACCCGCAGTCCCGCATGAATTATTTGTTTGTGAAAGTCAATACCAACCATCCTGCTGCGGCTATGGAGCGCATCACGGCTATATGGAAAGAGGTTAATCCGCTGGCTAAGAATGATCCTGGTTTTCTGGATGAAAACACGGACAGGATGTATCGTCAGGAGTCCCGTTTCTCTAAAATATTCATGAGTGGCGCGGTCCTCGCCATTGTTATTTCCTGTATGGGGCTGTTTGCGATAGCAGTACTGGTGATGGCACAACGACGCAAGGAGATCGGTATCCGTAAAGTGCTGGGGGCTTCAGTAGGCAGCATTGTAATGCTGTTGTCGCGCGATTTCCTGAAACTGGTGCTGATAGCGGTGCTGGTGGCAACGCCCATATCATGGTACCTGATGCAGCGATGGCTGAACGGGTTTGCTTTTCATGTGGAAATCCATTGGTGGTTGTTTGCAAGCGTTTGTCTTCTGGCGGTCGTCATCGCATTGGCTACTACCAGCCTGCAAACGGTACGGGCTGCATTGTCTAACCCGGCAGACAGTTTAAAAATTGATTAGCGATTTATCCGATTATAAATAAGTACCCAATGTGGAAGAACTATTTTAAGATAGCTGTTAAAAATCTCCTGAAACGCAAGTTATACGCAGGCATCAATGTTTTTGGACTGGCAACGGCCATCGCCTGTTTCGTGCTATTATCCCTGTATCTTGAAAACGAATGGACCTACGACAGGTGGTACAAGAATGTGTCTGAGCTATACCGCGTGCGGATGGATTATGGGGAGAAAGGAGAGAAGCTGGTGCAAACGGCCATGACACCCAATATTCTGGCTACTACGATTAAAGACCTGCCGGAAATTCAAAAGGTTGTTCGCGTGTATCACCGGGATGTGAACATACAATATGATAACAAAAGCTGGAACGAAGGCCGTTTCATCTATGCGGACGCACCGTTTTTTCAGCTGTTTTCTTTCCCGCTGCAAACCGGCAACGCTGCTACTGTGCTGGGCGGCCCCAACATGGTGGTGATTTCAGCTTCGATGGCAAAAAAGTATTTCCGTGATACTGATCCCATCGGAAAAACGCTGCTGATCAATGGCACCCGTTCTCTTCAGGTGACCGGTGTTGCAGCTGACGTACCAGCCAATACCCATCTAAAGTTTGATTTTGTAGCGAGTTATAGTACGCTACAGCTGAAGGAATACTGGGGATCTGCTAATTACTACACCTATGTACAGGTGCAGCATCCTGCCCAGTTGAGCAGTCTGCAGGCAAGCCTCACCGCAATCGGCCGGCAGCAGCTTAGCGATGAGGAACGCAACAACGGCACGGTCCTGAATTTTATACCAGAACAGGTTTCAGATATTCACCTGCATTCCGTGGCCGCTGACTCTGCAGAAGAAAGAGGCGATATCCGCTACAATTATATTTTTGCGCTGATAGGCGGGATGCTGTTAGTGATCGCCTGTGTGAACTTTATGAACCTGGCCACTGCCAGGTCTACCGAAAGAAGCCGGGAAGTGGGCGTACGGAAAGCCTTGGGAGCACAGCGGGGACAGCTCTTCTGGCAGTTTATGATGGAGTCGGCCCTGCTTACCGGCATCGCGATGGGCATCGGGCTGCTGTTGGCGAGGGTGCTGCTGCCGGCTTTCAATCAACTGGCCGATGTACAGTTGCAGATCGGCGGCGCCGGTGGTTACCGGATTTATCTCATCCTCGTTGGCGTTTTCTTCCTCGTGTCATTTGTTACCGGTATCTATCCTGCATTGTTCCTTTCCGGGTTCCGGCCGGTGCAGGTGCTGAAAGGATCACAGGCCGCAACGCCCAAAGGCAGCCGTATCCGTCAGTCGCTGGTGGTGTTCCAGTTTGCGGCGTCTATATTCTTCATCATCTGTACCCTCATTGTGCAGCGCCAGATGCAATATATTCAGCATAAGAAACTAGGGCTGGACCGTTCGGAGGTGCTGGTGATGAATGGATTTAAAGGCAATGTGCAGCAGCTGGAATCTTTTAAAGGACGACTGTTGCAGCTCTCTGGCGTGACGCATGTTACTGCTGCGTCGGAGTCTCCGGTATTGGTTCAGGGAGGATATAGCATGGATCATATTGAAGGACGGCAACAGAACTATACAATGAACATCAACGCTTTACCGATAGAAAAGGATTACCTGAAGACATTGGGTATTTCCCTGCTATCGGGAGAAGACCTTACCCATGCTGATATTGCTGACATCCTGAAAGAAAAATCGGAAGAACGCGCTTATCACTTCTTCCTGAATGAAACAGCGGTTAAAAAATTGGGCTGGACACCGGAAGTGGCGGTAGGAAAACGAATGATGCTCAATGGCCGTGCAGGAACGATAAAAGGCGTCATGAAAGATTTTCACTTTGCTTCCATGAAAAGCAAGATAGAGCCTATTGTGGTATTCCCGGAATACGACTGGTTTCAACAGATATATGTTAAAACAGGCGGTAGCAACAAACAGCAGGTGATTGCTGCAATAGGAGCGCTCTGGAAGGAGGTGCAGCCCGTGGTGCCGTTTGACTATCATTTCCTGGATGATGATTTCAACCAGATGTATAAGTCGGAGTACCGGGTAGGCGCAGTGTTAGGCACTTTTGCCACACTGGTAATGGTAGTGTCCTGTCTGGGCTTATTAGGCCTGGCGGCGCTCACCACGCAACAGCGCACCCGGGAAATTGGCATCCGTAAGGTATTGGGCGCCTCTGTGACGAATGTGGTGACCATGTTGTCAAAAGATTTTATCAAACTGGTGCTGATGGCGCTGGTGGTAGCGATACCGGTGGCCTGGTTTGTTGGCCGCAACTGGTTGGATGCTTTTGCCTACCATGCCTCCCTGAGTGTCTGGCTATTCCTGCTGGCAGGTACGCTGGCGATTCTGGTGGCGCTGCTGACAGTCAGCCTGCAATCATTAAAAACAGCTACCATGAACCCTGTAAAGAGTCTTAGATCGGAATAAAAAGATGGGTATGTTTAGAAACTATTTCCTTGTAGCGATCAGAAATATATGGCGTAATAAAGTTTTCTCCCTGCTCAACATCATGGGACTTGTAACCGGTATCAGTGCGGCACTGGTAGTATACCTGGTGGTGTATTATGAGTCGGGGTTCAATAAGTCCGTACCGGAAAGGAATGATATCTACAGGGTTGTTTCCACGATCAGCTTCTCGGGCGACAGTGTGAAAAACAGCGGTGTGCCCGTTCCCGTTATAGCGGTAGCAGAAGGGAACATACCACAGGTTGAGAAGGCCGTTCATTTTTTTGTTAACAATACTACCGCCCGTATAACGGTTGATGGAAAGGATTTTCCGAATAATGAAGATGTGATTTTTGCTGACAGGAATTACACGGATATGCTGGGGTATGAGTGGTTGGGTGGCAACGCTGCCACAGCGTTATCACAGCCGCTTTCGGTGGTGCTGACAAAGGAGCGTGCCCGGTTGTATTTCCCCGGTCTGTCGGTAGATCAGGTACTGGGAAAACAGGTCCTGTATGATGATAGTATTCGGGCCACGGTGACAGGGGTAGTGAAAGACCTGTCTCACACCACCGACTTCTGGTTTGCAGAGATGATTTCAATGCCTACCCTGCAGACCAACGCCAGCTTTAAACGAATTTACCTTGATGATAATTGGGGGAGCGTCAGCTCTTCCACGCAGCTGCTGCTGAAGCTCCGGTCTTCTGCCAGGCCTCAGGAGGCGACGGCCATGCTGGAGAAATACATAAAGGAGCATAACACAAAAGATTCTAAAACGGCATTGTCGCTGCAACCTCTGAATGATTTGCATTTTGATACTGATTTTCAGGCCTACCGCCGTACTGCGGACAGAAAGCAGCTGAACATCCTGTCTCTGGTAGCGGTGGCATTGTTAGGGCTGGCAGTGATCAATTTTGTAAACCTGACAACGGCACAGGCCTCCCGCAGGGCGAAAGAAACAGGTATCCGGAAGGCGATCGGGGGCACTACCGCTCAGCTGATCAAACAATTCCTGGGAGAAACGCTGGTGCTCACGTTGCTGGCAGCTATCCTTTCTTTATTGGTAGCGCCGTTGCTGATTGTCAGCTTCCATGCCTTTTTGCCGCAGGACTTGCCAGTCACACAGTTGTATTCCACGCCGGTGTTGACGTTTCTCTTCGCGCTGGCGATAGTAGTGGCGTTAGTGGCCGGTATCTATCCGGCTTATGTGCTGGCGCGGTTCCAACCGGTAGTAGTGTTAAAGTCGAATACCGGCCACCGTGGCGGAAAAGTCTGGGTGCGTCAGACACTGACGGCCGTACAATTTACCATAGCGCAGTTTTTTGTTATCGCCACCCTGGTGGTCAGCAAACAAATTCACTTTTCATTAAATAAAGATCTGGGATTCAGAAAAGACGCTATTCTTACCATTACAACGCCGTGGCTTGATCCTGATCCGTCGAGGCGCCGGCTGCTGGAAGGCCGGATTGCTGCCTTGCCTGAAGTGGACAAAGTAAGTCTTTCCGGACGCACTCCTATTATGAGCGGCTGGATGAGCATCACGATGAAATATAATAATGGTCGGCAGGATATAGAGAAATCCGTGGAAGTGCGTTATGCAGACAGTGCTTATCTGCCGGTATATCACCTTCGTTTGTTGGCCGGCAGGAATATTACGACCACAGATTCTGTGCGGGAGTGGCTGCTGAATGAAAACGCTGTCAGGGCTTTTGGATTCAGGCGCCCGCAGGATGCTATTGGCCAGATGGTAGAAGGGCATCCGGTAGTGGGCGTAGTGGGCAACTTCAATGTTGGGAGTATGCGCCGTGAGATTCCTGCGCTGGCTATCGGCAGCGACGCCCTGAGGAGCCACCGGACCTTGCATGTACGGTTGCGTAGTGCCGGGGAAGGGGGCGTAGTCTGGCAAAAAGCTTTCGCCGGCATGGAAAAAGCATGGAAGGAAATATATCCCAGGGATGAATTCAGTTATGAATTCCTGGATAAAACGGTGGAGAACCTGTACGGGCAGGAGCGGCGGATGGGCAATCTGCTGAACTGGTGCTCCGGCCTGGCTATTTTCATCAGTGTCATCGGGCTATTGGGGCTGGTTATTTTTACAACAGACCAGCGTACCAGAGAAATAGGTATCCGTAAGGTGCTGGGGGCTACTGTCTGGCAGGTGGTCCGTATGCTGACCACTGACTTTATGAAACCTGTACTGGTAGCATTTCTGCTGGCAATACCCTGCTCATGGTGGGTGATGAATCAATGGTTGCAGTCTTTCGCTTACCGTACCGGCCTTACCTGGTGGGTGTTTGCAGCGGGAGGGGTGATCATGGCCATCATGGCGCTGACTGCGATGAGCGTGAAGACAGTGCGGGCAGCCCTCAGTAATCCGGTCAACACTTTAAAAACTGAATAAAAAGATCCGGTGAAATGAACTTATATTGCTTTACCGGAAAATCGTAAGCAAGTCCAAAATTCAAAAAAAATTATCATGATACAACTGCAGAAAATATCCAAGCATTACCCGGTAGGATTTGGTAAAAACGAGATCCTGAAAGATGTTGACCTGACAATTGAAGAGGGCGAGTTTGTGTCCATTATGGGACCTTCCGGATCTGGTAAGTCCACCTTGCTGCATATTCTGGGATTGTTGGAAGAACCTTCTGCCGGACAATATCTCTTTCAGGGAGAACGGGTGGATAAAATGAACGAGAAAAAACGGACGCAGTTGCACCGCGGTGCCATCGGTTTTGTCTTTCAGGCTTATCACCTGATTGATGAACTGACCGTTTATGAAAATATTGAAACCCCGCTTTTATATAAAAGCCTTTCCGGTTCCGAAAGGAAGAGCAAAGTAGCGGATGTGCTGGACCGGTTTAATATGGTCGCTAAAAAAGACCTTTTCCCTAATCAGCTTTCCGGTGGCCAGCAGCAGCTCGTAGGGATTGCCCGCGCCATTGTTGCAGAGCCCCGTGTGATACTGGCAGATGAGCCTACGGGCAACCTCCATTCTGATCAGGCGAAAGTGATCATGGAACTGTTTAAACAGCTCAATGAACAGGATAAAATAACCATTATACAGGTAACCCACTCTGACCTGAATGCCACCTATGGAAACCGGATTATCCAGATCCGGGATGGACATATACAGGGATAATGACAGATGGTGTTCTTAATCAGTATTAATCTCCAAAAAAAAGACTATGTTGTATACGCATGGCGTAAGGTATGACACCATACCTAACAAAATTTTGCCTTCTATCAAGAAGCGAGGAAAACTATCCTTACATTTATTATATTTTTGGCCTGTTATGAGAATATCCCAAATCGCAGGGTTTTTCCTGCTCTTCAGCATCTTTGCTAACATAACCCCGGCTGTGGCGCAGGATACGTGGAGTTTGAAACGTTGTGTGGATTATGCTATGGAACACAGCATCACTGTAAAACAACAGGAGGTGCAAAAGCGACTGGCTGAACTGACCCTACAGCAAAGCCGTCTCAGTATGATTCCAAGTTTTAACAGTAATGTGAGTGCCTGGTACTCTGATGGTCGTATTGCCAGCATTCAGGATAACGCCTATATTAACCAGTCCGTTTTCAACGCAAGCGGACAGCTTAATATGAGCGGTGATTTGTTTAACTGGTTCTCCAAACAAAACCTGATTGCGGCCAACAGGTACGATGTGGCATCCAATGGTTTTCTGCTGCAAAAAGCCCGTAACGACCTCGCTTTTAATGTTGCAACAGCTTTTCTGCAGATCCTGCTGAAAAATGAACAGGTAAAAGTAAACGAGGTACAGGTAAAGCAGACGCTGTCTAACCTCGACAATACCAAAAAACTGGTGATCGCCGGTTCTGTTCCTGAAAGCAACCAGGCAGATCTGGAAGCCCAGCTGGCAACGGACAGTACCAGTCTGGTGACCGCCAAGAATGACGTAATTTTGGCTATCTTGCAAATGAAGGCCTATCTGAACCTGAGTTTTGAGATACCTTTTGTACCGGAAATTCCGGAAAATATATCCTCCCTGCCAATGACACCACTGGCCGAAATGGCCCCTGAAATGGTGTATAGCGCGGCGCTGACTACCTATCCGCTGGTGAAGTCAGATGAACTCAGGATTAAAGGTGCCTACCGGTCTTACCGGTCCGCCGTAGGGCAGTTGTTCCCTTCGCTTTCATTAACGGGAGGGCTTTCCACCAGTTATGCGAATAACTTCTATGGCATGGACGGGAAGCTGATACCATTTAACAAACAACTGGATAATACCTTCGGTAAAAATATAGGGCTAAGTCTAAAAATCCCGCTGTTTAACGGCTACCAGCAACGGACAGCCGTTTCCAAAGCAAAGGTAAACGTGTACAACATGGAGCTGACCCGCGACCTGGACAATCAGAAACTACGCCAGGACATCTATACCGCCCATGCCAATGCAGTGGCCGCACTGCAGAAATACAACGCTTCTGCTACCGGCGTAATGGCTGCCCAAAAAGCGTATGACTTTGCCACCAAACGCTTTAACATTGGATTAATGAACACCATTGATTATATCACAACGCAAACCAGATTGTTCAAAGCCCAGATTGATAAAGTCTCGGCACAGTACGACTATATTTTCAAAATGAAATTGCTGGAATTTTACCGGGACCAGAGAATATCCCTGTAAAACGCCAGGTAATAAACTGCTTTATGAAGAAGAAAAAGACCCTTTTTTGGCTCACGGGCTTAGGTTTACTTGTTATTTTGCTCATTGTTTTAAAGGCTTCGGGTGTTATTGGTAAGGAAGAATTGCAGAACGTAGCTGTAGACAAAGCAGAGAAGAAGAATATCATCGAGGTAGTGACTGCCAGCGGAAAAATTTATCCCGAAATAGAAGTAAAAGTAAGCTCCGACGTATCCGGTGAGATAACAGAGCTGACCGTGCTCGAAGGTGACACTGTTGCCAAAGGCCAGGTACTGGCCCGTATTTACGGTGATATTTATGGCTCTATGGTGGACAAGGCGATGGCCTCTGTAAGCCAGTCACAGGCACAGCTGGCCAACACCGCTGCTGCGCTCAATTCCTACAAAGCCCGCCTCGACCAGAACAAGGCCGCTTATCTTCGTAATAAAGAATTGCTTTCCCAGAAAGTAATTTCCCGCTCAGAATTTGAAACCAGCGAAGCCACTTACCTCGCTTCCCAGGCCGATTATAACGCAGCGGCGCAGCAAATCAATAGTAGTAAATATGGCGTGCAAAGCGCACAGGCTAACCTGAAAGAGGCCAATAAAAACCTTGGCCGTACTACTATTACCGCTCCCATGAATGGTATCGTTTCCCTGCTCAATGTAAAGAAGGGCGAACGCGTAGTAGGTACCGCCCAGATGACTGGTACGGAAATGTTGCGCATCGCAGATCTTAGCCGCATGGAAGTACAGGTGGACGTTGGAGAAAATGATATTCCGAAAGTGAAATACGGAGATACTGCCCTCATCGAGGTAGATGCCTATAATGGCCGTCGCTTCAAAGGGATCGTGACACAAATTGCCAGCTCCAGCAAAGGCGCCGCCACTGCTACGGCCACCACGGCTTCTTCTGCTGAACAGGTGACCAGCTACATTGTACACATCCGCATCCTTCCGGAATCATATGCTGATCTGCTGAAAAGCGCTCACCATAAAGCATTTCCTTTCCGCCCGGGCATGAGCGCCAGCGTGGATATTCAGACCCGCCATGAGAATAATGTGCTGGCAATACCCATCAACGCCGTTACTACCCGCGATGCGGATTCTACCAAGACCGGCGGAGATAAGAAAAAAGATGACGCCAAAAATAAGTCGGAGATGAATGAAGTGGTGTTCATTCTGCAGAAAGACAACTCCGTGAAAATGATCCCCGTAAAAACAGGTGTGCAGGATGATTCCTATATCCAGATCCTGGCAGGTTTGCAGGACGGTGATCAGGTGATCAGTGCCCCGTACAGCGCGGTTTCCCGCACCCTGAACGACGGTAAAAAAGTGAAAGTGGTGCCGAAAGACAAACTTTTTGAAGGGCAGGCGAAGTAGTCACGCAAAGACGCAAAGCAGCAAAGCAACAAAGAAAATAAAGAAAACAAAGAAGGGAAGATCAAATTTGATCTTCCCTTCTTTGTTTTCTTATTAGCCTCAAAAAACTTTGTGTCTTTGCTGCTTTGCGTCTTTGCGTGACAGATTTCCTATCTTGCGTAAAATTAGCATTGTGAGCAAGGAGAATCGCATTGGTATTATCGGTAGTGGCAGTTGGGCCACTGCATTGGCCAAAATACTGACAGACAATGGACAGCATATCCACTGGTGGATCCGCAATGAAGACACCATCCGGCATATGCAACAGCGCCATCATAACAAACATTACCTGACTTCTGTATATTTTGACACCAGCCTGCTGTCGCTCAGCAGCGATGTAAATGCTGTGGTAGCGGCGTGCGACGAGATCGTACTGGCTGTTCCTTCTGCTTTCCTGATAGATGTGTTGGACCAGCTGTCATCGTCAGCGCTGGAAGGAAAAAAAGTAGTTTCGGCCATTAAAGGGTTGGTGCCCGGCAATAACCAGTTGATCAATGAATACCTGGAAGAGCGCTTCCAGCTTCCGCCGGCGCATTATTTTACCATCACCGGGCCATGCCATGCGGAAGAAGTGGCCAATGAAAAGCTTTCCTATCTTACCTTTTCCGGTGTTCATCAGGAAGCGGCACAGGCGATTGCCGATAAATTTACCGGCAGTTATTTGCAAACCATCGTCAATACGGATATGATTGGCGTACAGCTGGCAGCAGTGATGAAAAATATCTATGCGCTGGGAGCGGGCATTGCACATGGGCTGGAGTATGGCGATAATTTTCTGAGCGTGTATATCACCAACTGCTTCCGGGAGATGCAGGCTTTCCTGGAGCAGTATGAAGCGCAGAAGGCGGAGCAGCGCGGGAGTGAACCGGTAGTGCATAATTACAGCGCCAGCGCCTATCTCGGTGATCTGCTGGTGACCTGTTATTCCCTGCATAGCAGGAACAGGACTTTCGGTAATATGATCGGCAAAGGATATTCTGTAAAAGCTGCGCAATTGGAGCTGAATATGATTGCAGAGGGGTATTATGCGAGCAAATGTATGTTTGAGATGAATAAGGAAATAGGAGCAGTAATGCCCGTCGCGCAGGCTGTATACGCAGTATTATGGCAGCAGGTGCATCCTTCTGAAGCCTTCCTCTCTCTTGAAAAAGGTTTTATCTGATACGAGGACTGACGACTAGTAGTCGTCATAGTCCTCATAATTATCTTCCCCTACTTTAACAATCGCTTTTACTTTGGGAAAATACTGTTTGATAAGAGCAGCTATTTTCTCAAAGAGATAGTTATCTAATTTCGGTCCTTCATAATATTCCACTTCATTGGTCTCGTCAGAAATGATGTATTCTGTTACTGTCTGATCTACAATCGCCAGGAATCTTCTTTCTTTGGCTACTTTCCGGATGTTGATTTTAGTGGGGACTCCATCCACGTTGAGGGTACATGCAATATGTCGCATAAGCGCGGTAAGGTTTTATAATGAATAGATAGATTTTGATCCTGTTTCAAATCGCCGATACTTAAAAACTAAAACGTGTCAAAAGGAGTGTGTTAATCTCTGGTTAATTTGGTCAGATATGGTTATGAATTTAAAAATAAGCAAGTTTGGACAATTAACAAAATTGTATACATTTTTTAGTTTTTTGTAAATATTTTAATTGATGATAATTCCCGGTCTTTTTACTGTTACCATCATTTGATTTAGCCGTAAATTAACTGAATTGGAAGGTTACGGCCTGCCTTCGCTATTTCGCTTGCCATAACAAATCATTTACAATTATAATCATAAATAAGTATACAAACTGTTAATGAAATCTAAACGTGTACGATTGACACTAAAAAATGTTTCCACATCGGGAAAAAACGGGATGAACATATGGGGAGAATTTTCCACAGTTTTAGTTCGATGAATTCGCTAAAAAGCAGTAGGTGGGCGTTGGATTGATATTTGAAAAGCTTACATCCCGGACACCCAATGGTCCGTTGTGGATGAAAGCCTTAAAATTTTTGACCAATGACTAAAAACTTGCTTTTTGTATCATCATTTCCGCCCCGTGAGTGCGGCATCGCTACATTTGCGCAAGATCTGATCAACGCGCTGGACAAAAGCTTCGCCGGAAAACTGAATATCGAAATCTGTGCACTGGAAGAGTCAGGAAAACCATGGGCAGATAAACAGTCACCGGTCACGTATACCGTAAATCCTTTCGACATCGACAGCTGCATCGCTTTTGCGCAGCAGGTCAATGATAATCCTAAAATAGACCTGCTCTGCTTTGAACACGAGTTTGGCCTGTATGGTGGCGAATATGGACATAATCTGCTGGCCATGCTGTCATTGCTGGACAAACCCTTTATCGTCCGTTTTCATACCGTGCTCCCTTTCCCGGACCAGAAATGCCTGAAGGTGGTAAGCCTGATCGGCGCACTGGCAACGAAAGTGACGGCCATGACCCGCTCCTCGGTAAACCTGCTCCGCGATGTTTATCAGGTGCCGGCAGGTAAAATAGTTCATATCCCCCATGGTACCCATGCTCACATCATCGACGATGTGAATGCCCTCAAAAAACAATATGATCTTGAAGATAAAATGGTGCTTAGCACCTTCGGTCTTTTAAGCGAAAATAAAGGGCTGGAAACCGGCATCAGGGCCATGAAAGAGATTGTCAAAACATATCCCAATGCCCTCTATCTTATTTTAGGTAAAACTCACCCCGTCATCCTGACGCGAGAAGGAGAACGCTACCGCGAGCGATTAGAAGAAATGGTGAAGGAATATCACCTGGAAAACAACGTACGGTTTGTCAATACTTATCTGTCGCTCAATACTTTACTGGATTATTTGTCACTAACGGATATTTACCTTTTCACATCGAAAGACCCGCATCAGGCTGTAAGCGGTACCTTCGTGTACGCCATGAGCGCCGGTTGCGCCGTTATTTCCACGGCCTTTGTGCAGGCGAAAGAGATGCTGGACGATAGCTGCGGCTGCCTGATCGATTTCAACAACGCGGAACAACTGACAGATGCCGCGATGAACCTGCTCGGTAACCCCGAACTGCGCCAGCGCATGAGCCGCAACGCTATTGAGAAAACACGCAACTCTATCTGGGACAACGTGGCCATCGCACATATGGCGATGTTCAGCGAAGTGCTGGATGATAATAAGGTGACCATGCCCAACCTGCCGGCACCTTATCTGGACCATATAGACCGCCTTACAGATGAACTGGGCATGCTGCAGTTTGCCCGTCATGATGTGCCGGACCCATCTCACGGGTATACCCTGGATGACAACGCCCGGGCACTCATCGCGCTCTGCATGTATATCACTACCATCAAACCCAGTACTTTCGCGGATTCCCTGATCCGCAAATACATTCGCTTTATAGCAGGCTGTCGTAAACCTTCCGGACGCTTCCTCAACTATGTGGACAAAGACGGAAATTTCACCAGCCAGAACGAAGAAGTAAATCTGGAAGATGCCAATGGCCGCACGGTTTGGGCGCTGGGATACGCCCTGTCCTGCCACAGGGTCTTATCTTTCGACATGATACAGGAGTTGCTGTCTCTTTTCAGGCCCTGCCTGCGCTGGATTGACAGCCTCTCGTCGCCAAGGGCCATTGCTTTCGCCATGAAGGGACTGTTTTATTCGATGCAATACCGGAAAACGGACCAGGTGGCAGACCTCCTCAATAAATTGGCCTCCGGATTGCAGGGACATTATACGGTGGAGGCAGATGATAACTGGAAATGGTTTGAATCCAGCCTTACCTACGGCAATGCTGTTATCCCGGAAGCCATGATGATGGCTTATCAGGTAACGGGCATCGCCACCTATCGTAAGACCGCAGAAGAAAGCCTGGCGTTCCTTTGTAGCAAGACCTTTACTGATAGCTATATGAAAGTCATCAGCAATAAAACATGGTACCATAAAAACACACCCCCTGCCAGCGATGCGGGTGGTGAGCAATCTATCGAAGTAGCCTATACCATGTTGGCTTTGGACACTTTTTACAACATTACTAAAAACCATTTATACCTCGAAAAGATGCGCGTCGCCTTCAGCTGGTACCTGGGAAATAATCATCTCAAGCAGTTGGTCTACAACCCGCTTACCTATGGATGCTATGATGGTCTGGAACGTAATAATGTTAACCAGAACCAGGGTGCCGAGTCTACGGTGTGTTATCTGATAGCCCGTCTTTTGATGGAACAATGGAACAAACATAAATATGTTACAACCAAGAAAGAGAACCGCGAACCAGTCCGGATTGGGTTCAACGGATGAAATACAGAACGGACCTTATATCCTGATTATCGATGATGAACCGGATATTTGTCGATTACTGCAGTTAACCCTCGTTAGGCATGGTTACCAGGTTCAATACGTCCACGCACTGAACGAAGGATTATCATATCTGCGCAACCAGCAGCCGGATCTGCTGTTCCTGGATATTCATCTGCCGGACGGGTCGGGACTGGACGCGTTACCGGAGATCAGAAGAGAGTGCCCGACTTTGCCGGTTATTACCATTAGTGCCTATGATAACGGTATGGAGAAACAAAAAGCGCTGAGTGCAGGAGCCACCTTCTTCCTGCCTAAGCCTTTCAGCGTAAAACATGTTGACGAGCTGATAGGCAATATCAGGCACTAGCGGCTATGAGCCGGGATTTATTTAGTAATTTTAGTAAGCTGTTGACAAATACCACATATTAGAGAAGTATGAAAAATATTCTGATTATAGATGACGAGATCAATATCTGTACGCTCCTCAGTAAATTTCTGAGCAAACATGGGTTCAATGTAGACACCACCATGACGGGCGCTGCTGCGCTCAAAATGATGAAGGAAAAAACATTCGACCTCGTATTGTGCGATTACAGGCTGAAAGATACAGATGGTGCACAGTTGCTGCAGGACATCCATCAAATCAATCCGCAAACGATCGTCATTATTATCACCGGCTACACCGATGTGCGTGTGGCGGTGGAAATGGTGAAAAACGGCGCGTATGATTATTTGTCCAAACCGCTGTATCCGGATGAAATACTAAACCTGGTGCATAAAGCTTTTGCACATAAGGAGTCCGAACAGGAACGCCTGGCAGTGCAGCCGGTGGATACCGGCAGTGCGCCTGAAGCCCGCGAAACGCTCCTGTCCCGCAACCAGAGCGAAAAAAATGATAAATATGTTTACGGTGAAAGTGAAGGTGCCCGCGAATTGATTCGCCAGATAAAACTGGTGGCGCCCACTGACTATAGTGTGATCATCTTCGGGGAAACCGGTACTGGTAAAGAATCTGTGGCACACCTGATCCACCATCACAGTAAACGCTCATCACAGCCGTTTGTGGCACTGGACTGCGGAAGCCTCTCTAAAGAACTGGCTGCCAGTGAATTGTTTGGCCACGAGAAAGGCTCCTTCACCGGCGCCATCGGCACTAAAATCGGCGCTTTTGAACAGGCACAGGGAGGCACACTTTTCCTCGATGAAATTTCCAACCTTTCCTACGATATTCAGGTAGCCATGCTTCGCGTATTACAGGAAAAAGTGATCCGCCGCGTAGGCAGCCTGAAAGAGATACCGGTAGATGTCCGCATCATTGTAGCGTCCAACGAAAAACTGTCGGAATCAGTGCAACGCGGAAAATTCCGGGAAGACCTCTTCCATCGGTTCAATGAATTTACCATCTACATTCCGCCGCTGCGCGAACGTAGAGAAGACCTGCCGCTGTTTGTGGCCGCCTTCGTGGAACAGGTGGAAAAAGAACTGGAGAAATCCTGTGGTAAAATATCGCCGGAAGTGTGGAAATGCTTTCAACAGTACAGCTGGCCGGGAAATATCCGCGAACTGAAAAACATCATTCGCCGCGCCTGCCTGCTGACACCGGAAATGCAGGAAATCACCATGTCGGCCCTGCCGCTGGAAATGAAAGAATCATTTGCCCAGCCACAGGAAGAAGTGATGGTAAGCGGCGAATTGGTCATGATGGCCAATGACAACGACCTGAAAACCGTTGCGCTGCAAGCCGAATACAACAAGATCATCAACGTACTCAAAGAAGTAAAGTATAATAAAACCAAAGCAGCACAGCTGCTAAATATCGACCGCAAAACACTGTACAATAAATTACGCTTGTTGAATATCAACTACTAAATAAATGAGATGCAGGCAGACTTTTTGCCTGCATCTTCTTACAACAAACGAGGCAGCTATGAAACCACTATCCGAGAAAAAGTCCGGCATTAGATTTTTTGAAGCCATGGCCGCCAAAGTAATTGCCACTACCGGCAGCGCCTGGGCTTTTTTTGTCGCACTGGGCATCATTATTATCTGGGGAATAACCGGCCCCGTCTTTCATTACTCCGATACCTGGCAGCTGGTCATCAATACCGGTACTACCATCATCACTTTCCTGATGGTATTCATCATTCAGAAATCACAAAACAAAGACTCCAAATCCATTCAGCTGAAGCTGAATGAACTGATCGCTGCGCACAAACTGGCCAGCAACCGGTTGATTGATGTGGAAAATCTTTCAGAAGAAGAGCTGGATATTCTGCATAAGTACTATCATGTATTGGCAGAAGAAACCAAAAAGAGGATCAGGATGAATGAATCACATTCTGTGGAAGAAGCGATTGACGGTGCACTCATCAAACATGAAGAGCAACTGCGCAGACGCAAGAAATATCCCGAAGGCGGCGGTCCGGGAGAAACTACACCGCCGGTAAAGTGATGGTAAAAGTGGTTCCTTTGCCCTGTTCACTGTCTACATGGATGGTCCCCTTATGATTTAGCAAGATGTTTTGCGTGCTGGTAAGACCCAGCCCTGTTCCTTTGGCCTTGTTGGTATAAAACGGGTCAAACAGGCGAGCGAGCTTGTCTTCCGGAATGCCGATGCCGTTGTCGGAAATCTGCACCTGTGCTTTGTCCTGATTGCGTCGGGTGGTTACGGTGAGAATGCCTTTGCCGGGGGCCATGGCCTCGATCGCGTTGATAATGATATTGAGAAACGCGATCACCACCTTTTCATCGTCTGCATTTACTTTAATATCAGGGGCCGCCAGCTGTTTGTTGAGCCGCATTTCATGCAGCTGCATACGGTCCTGCGACAGTTTAAGCGCATTTTCTATCAGTTGGTTGATGCCATGTTCGGCGGTGTGCAGCTCTATCATACGCGTGCTGTCCAGCAGCTCGGTGATCAGCTGATTAATGCGGGTGCAGTTGCGTTCAATGATATCCGTATACAAGCCGGAATCATCGTTGGCGGCTACATCTTCTTCTTCCTTAAACTGGCTAACGGCCAACAATATATTGGTGAGCGGGTTTCTGACTTCATGCGCAATCACCCGGGCGATACGTCCGGTGATCACAAATTTTTCCTGGTGTTGTTTTTCCTGTTCTTCTCTTTTTTTCTCGGTGATATCCTGTATTACACATAGGAAGATCTGTTCTGCTTCATCCAGCATCACAGCATTGATGAGCACAAATAATTTTTTGCCGTCGCGTGTTTTGAACTCATATTCCTGTATGCCGGCAACACCATCGCTACAGATGTCGTCCAGGAATTGCTCACCCTGTTCTGGTATGGTAAAAAGATCGCGCAGGTGCAGCTGCAGAATTTCGTCTTTCTGGTATTGTAATCTCCGAAGGGCTGCCGGATTGGCGTCGATGATGTTTTTGTCGCAATCCGCCAGGATGATCAGGTCATGTGCTTTTTCAAAGATGCCGAAGTATTTTTTTTCACTTTCCTCGATGGTGCGCAGGTGTTTGTATTCGTCCAGCGCATAGCGGATGGAGCGCTCCAGGAGATCGGCAGTGATTTCACCTTTTACCAGGTAATCGTAGGCGCCGGCTTTCATGGCTTCCTGGTCTATGGCATAATCGCCCTTACCGGTAAGCATGATAACGGGCATGCTATATTGCATTTCCTGAAAATGATGGAGGATGTCCAGGCCTGTGTGTGGTCCCAGCCGGTAATCCACCAGGAATATGTCGTGGGCTTTCCGTTCAATAGCTTCAACGCCTTTCTGATAGGTAGGGGCCCATTCCAGCGCATATTGACCGGGGGATATATCACGCAATAGTTCCGTTACCAGGAAAAAATCATCTTCATCATCATCGATCATCAGTATCTGTATCGGGCGTTCGCTCATCTGGATAAGTTAAAGTGTGGCAAAAGTTGTCTGAACTTTTGCTCCGCAAGAAAGATGCTAATCTTTTAAATCGTCAACCCTCGTTTTTATTGCTTTGTAACATGGGTAAAACAACAATAAAGTTAGCTCCCTGTCCGGGCTCGCCTTCGGCGAAGATGAAACCGTTGTGGCTGTCAACAATTTTTTTACAGATGGCCAGGCCGATACCGGTGCCGGTGTATTCACTGATACCATGCAGGCGCTGGAAGATCAGGAAGATACGTTCGGCAAAGGCAGGGTCGAAGCCAATACCGTTGTCTGCAATACTGATACGACAGAAAAGCGTGTCCCATCGGTTTTCTTTCACCAATCCCAGCGCTTTGCCGGTCAATACCTGTTGGTGTATACTGATCACCAGCGGCCGGTCAGGGCTGGCAAATTTGATCGCATTGGCAAGAATGTTCTGAAACAGCTGGTGAAAAGAAGTATCACTGCCTTCTATCTCGGGCAGTTTATCATAGGTAACAGTTACATTTTTCTCTTCGAGGGTAACCTCAAGGTCGGTGAGCACTTCCTGTAAAAGCACATTCATATCCACCCGGGTAATGCTTTCCGGGGTGATGCGCCCGGCCCGGGAGAACACCAGCAGGTCGTTGATCAGCACCCGCATGCGGGACACGGCAGACACCATGCGGTCTATCAACTGAGTGGCATCGGGGGGCAGCTGGTCTTTGTATTTCATCTGCAGCCGGTCGCTGAAGGTAGATATCTTACGCAACGGCTCCTGGAGGTCGTGAGAGGCCACGTAAGCAAACTGTTCCAGTTCCTGATTGGTTTTATTGAGCAGGGAGATATTTTGCTGGAGATCGCGCTGGTAGGACTTCATTTTGCTCTCAATATGCAGCTGCAGCCTGAATTCGCGGGTGAGCGTCACATAGGAATAGATGCCTATCAGAATGGCCACGATCGAGGAGATGAAGATCACGGGCACCCATAATACGGAGAAGAAATGAAACAGCTTCGATTTTTCATGTACCTGGTTCTCTTCGATGCGTATCATGTCCTGGACTTTTCGGTCCAGCCGGTCAGCGGCCTTTTCTCCTTCTTTCACCGAGCTTTCCTGCCGGGCCACGGTCACCGTCTGGCTGCCGGTCATCAGCTGCTGGTATTTGATGGTCAGTAGCTGCCGGAGGGTGTCCAGGTGCTTTTGCTGTCGCGGGCTTTCCGCGGTGATTTTACGTAGCAGCAGATATTCCTTTTCTATACGTTTGCTTCTTTCCTCCATACTGGGGTCCAGGAAAGCACTGTCTTTCGTGAGGTTATAGCCACGGATGGCGGCCTCTGCTTCCTTCAACTGACGGGTGATCACCTCCAGCCGTTTGGACACCTCAATGGCGTGATTCAGCCTGCCGGCGTTGTCCAGCAGGTTTTTAGCCACCAGATAGGAAAAGATGGATGCAGCAATAATAACCGTAAAGGCAATGAAAAATCCGATGCGTATTTTTTTATATACTGGAAAATGCATTTGATCTCTTCGATAGGTGGTTACTGTGTAAGCAATTCAAGATACTATTTTATGAGTTAAAAACAGATGACCGGACAGCGTATTTTTCCGGAGTCCTTTCTGCGCAACTATTTCCACAGTATGCTACTTATTTCTACGACTCATGGGGAATCAAAAATGCAGCGTGCGGCTGGCGCCGTTGGTGTTGGTAAATGATACCTGAAACCCTTTACCGCACGATGTTTGTGGCGAATGCAGGTAGATGTGGATAACGAATATTCCGGCCTTGGAATGAACTTTGATTTTTTTTCAGTAGTAATTTAACCCATAAAACAGTAAGCTATGAACCCGGAAAGAAAACAGCAGCCAGACGAGGAACCTAAGCCCGATAAAGAACAACCGGGAAAGGAAAATCCGACACCCGTGCAGCCACCTCCTGACAAGCCTGAGCCAATTCCGGAAGAACTGCCTGAAAGGGAAGTTCCCCGCCAACCGGCAGACCCACAGGCTGAAAAAGCATTTCAGAGACACAAACCAGATAACTAACATTTCATCACACAACTAAACTTACGTTTATGCCTACGTCCAGAACAACTACCAAAACAGCTTCCACTACCAGAAAACCCGCCCGCAAATCCAATACAGCGGAACAAATGAGTAATTCCAAATTCCATGAACTGTTCATGGAGGAACTGAAAGATATTTACTGGGCAGAGAAAAACCTGGTAAAAGCATTACCTAAAATGCAGAAAGCGGCTACCTCCGAGGACCTGAAAGATGCCATCGGCCACCATTTGGAAGAAACGAAAATCCATGTGTCCCGGCTGGAAGATATTTTTGAAATGATGGGTAAAAAGGCCCAGGCTAAAAAATGTGAAGCCATGGAAGGGCTCATCATGGAAGCCCAGCGTGGGGTCGAGGATACGGAAGAAGATTCCATGGTACGCGATGCCGGTATCATCATCTCCGCTCAAAAAGTAGAACACTACGAGATATCAGCTTATGGCAGCCTTCGCACCCTGGCCAATGTGATGGGCCACGCCGATGCCGCCGAATTGCTGGAACAAACACTCGAAGAAGAAAAACACGCCGACAGCCTGCTCACAGAGATAGCTGAATCTACCATTAATGAAGAAGCGGCTGCCGAATAAATCATGCTTGTTTGAAAGATTGTTAATTGTTGAATCGAAACTGCAAGAGTCCCTGTCAGCGTGCAGGGACTTCTTTTTTAACTGACATACTATGCAGAAATCCCATCCCAAGAAATCAGTACGGCCGGCACAGCAACAGCCCCGTCAACCGGGACTTGAAACAGCCATGAAACCTAAGCCCGTATTTGACAAAGAACAAACGCCTGCAGGTCGCCTGCAGGGAAAAGTGGCAGTCATCACCGGCGGAGACAGCGGCATCGGCAGGGCAGTGGCAGTGGCCTTCGCGCAGGAAGGCGCAGATGTGGCTATCGCCTTTTATGATGAAGAGGAAGATGCTGCCATCACCGCAAAGGAAGTGGAGCGTTATGGCCGCCGATGCCTGACGATCGCCGGAGACATCCGCCAGGAAAAACATTGTGGGGATATCATCAAAAAAGTGGTCAAACAGTTTAAAAAACTGGACATTGTGGTGAACAACGCCGCCGTACAATACCCGCAAAAAGAGTTGGAAGATATCTCTGCTGACCAGCTGCATAAAACCTTTGAGACGAATATCTATCCGCATTTTTACCTGACGCAGGCGGCATTGCCGCACCTGAAAAAAGGCAGTTGCATTATCTGTACGACGTCGGTCACCGCCTATCGTGGCAGCAGCCACCTGATCGACTATGCCGCTACCAAGGGCGCTATCGTTTCCTTCGTTCGCTCGCTGTCTGCATCGCTGACGGAAAAAGGCATTCGCGTAAATGGCGTGGCCCCGGGGCCTATCTGGACGCCCCTGATACCAGCGACTTTTACACCGGAAGAAGTGTCCAAATTCGGATCAGACGTGCCACTGAAAAGGGCTGGTCAACCAGTGGAAGTGGCCCCCTGCTACGTATTCCTTGCTTCTGATGAATCATCCTATCTCACCGGTCAAATCCTGCATCCTAACGGAGGGGAAATTGTCAATGGATAATATTACTATTATAACAGACCCGGAGGCAGCGGCCAAAGCGGTCAAATTGCGCTATGTGAAAGCAGGCGCCCCGGGCTATTCCCGTGAATGCACGCAAGGCGGTGAATTTATGTATAAAGATGAGCACGGCGCCACCATCACCGATGAAACCATCCTGGAACGTATCCATCAACTGGTGCTGCCGCCGGCCTGGGAAGACGTGTGGATCTCCAAATGGCCCAATGGCCACCTGCAGGCCACCGGCGTGGATGCTAAAGGACGGAAACAATATCGCTATCATGCAACGTGGTCGCAGGTACGCAACGAAACGAAATATGACCGGCTGCGTTACTTCGGGGCACTATTGCCGGCTATACGGGAACAGATCAGGCAGGACCTGCGTCGCAGCCAGCTGGACAAGGAAAAGGTCATCGCTATTGCACTGGCTGTCATGGAAGAAACGCTGATCAGGGTGGGTAACAACGCTTATGAAAAACTATATGGTTCTCACGGACTGACCACCCTGCGCAATAAACATGTCACCATCAACGGCGCTGCGGCCTTTTTTCAGTTCAGCGGTAAAAAGGGGGTGACACATAAAATCCAGCTGCGCCACGCCGCGCTGACACGCCTGCTCAAAAAAGTGCGGGATATCCCCGGACAGGAGCTTTTTCAGTACTATGACGAAAACGGAGAGACACATGCGCTGGATTCGGGAGAAATCAATGATTACCTGAAACAATGTACCGGTGAGGACTTTACCTGCAAAGACTTCCGCACCTGGGCAGGTACGGTACATGCGCTAAACCTCCTGGCGGAACAGGAGGCCTTTACTTCACAAACGGCCTGTAAACGCAATGTGGTGGGGATTATAGACACAGTAGCTGCCAAACTGGGGAATACCCGCGCCGTTTGCAGGAAGTATTACGTCCATCCCCGGCTGCTGGAAGATTATGAAAGCGGCTCCCTCGAACCATGGATGAAGAAAATCCGCCTTCAACGCAAACAACCCGTCAACGGTGACGGGTTGCATGCTGATGAAAAAGTTTTGCTGCATTATCTGAAGCAGTTAGCCAAATAGTATCTGTTCTTCTCTGTCTTCCACTTTGATTTTTTTGATAAACTCGTCGAACCAGGGCTCATCGTGTGAAGTATAAGCGCCATAGGCGTCCAATACGTACCCTTTGTTGCCCTCAGCATCCTCCATCACATACAGTATGGAAGAATCTGACGGGTCTGATTCCCCTTCAAAACGATAGGTTTTAATGATGGTGAGATCTTCCGGATTGTAGATTTTCTGCGTGTCCGGCGATTGCATTCTGCCGTGGTCACTCATCTTCAGCTCATGATCATATCCTTTTTCATGTAACCGCTCTAAAACGCGTGTAAGTGTTGTCATTTCTCCAGGCTTTTCCATAAAATAAGGGTTTTTGGTTACCAACGGAAAAACCAAAAGTTGTGCCGCGCTGTTTACCATTATAGCGTACACTGGTACCATTTGTGTTAACATTAACGTATAACCAAAACCTTCACACCATGCGTGCAATTTGGTCAGGATCAATAGGCTTCGGGTTGGTGAATATACCCGTCAAATTATACAGTGCCACACAGGACAGCAGGCTGGACCTCGATATGCTGGACAGCCACGGACTGGCCCATATCCGGTTTAAAAGAGTGAATGAAAATACCGGAAAAGAGGTGCCCTGGGAACAGATTGTGAAAGGATATCTCTACAATGATGAATATGTGATACTGGAAGATGAAGATTTTGAAGCTGCCAGTCCTAAAAAAAGTAAAATTATCGAAATAGAATCCTTTGTGGATGAGGTTTCTATAGATGATATCTATTTCGAAAATCCCTACTTTTTAGAACCTGCCAAAGGAGGCGAAAAAGCGTATGAACTGTTGCTGGAAGCCCTGCAGAAAACAGGGAAAGCTGGGCTCAGCCGTTTTGTGCTGCGTACGCAGGAACACTTGTCAGTCATCAGGCCCCGGGAAAACTACCTGTTGCTGCAACAGCTGCGCTACGAAGAGGAGATACGCTCCTCGGAAGACCTCAGTCTCCCCAATAGCATTAAAATAGCTAAAAGAGAGCTGGACATGGCCATGGAACTAATCAAACAATACTCTACCGAATTTGATATCAGTCAGTATAAAGATGAATACAAGGCGGAATTGCTGAAAATCATTAAAGCAAAAGCGGGTGGCAAGAAACCGGTCGTGAAGAAACTGAAAGTAGTACATACCAAGAGTGATGACCTGTTTGACCAGCTGAAAGCCAGTCTGGGCAGCAAACCTACCACTTCTAAAAAACGTGCCTCATGAGCCTGACCAAATATAAAAAGAAACGGAACTTCGGAGAGACCACAGAGCCTACCGCCGGGAAACCGGAAAAAGGGAAACACGTTTTTGTGGTGCAACGGCACCATGCTACCCGGCTGCATTACGACTTCCGCCTCGAAGTAGATGGCGTACTGAAAAGCTGGGCAGTGCCCAAAGGGCCTTCGCTGGACCCCGCCGATAAGCGCCTGGCCATGCAGGTAGAAGACCACCCTTACGACTATAAAGATTTTGAAGGCACCATCCCCAAAGGAAACTACGGCGCCGGAACGGTTTATATCTGGGACAAAGGCACCTTTGAGCTGCTGCGTGATGAAGGTAAAAGCTTCGATAAAGAAGCCCTGAAAGAAATACAGGCCGGCGATCTCAAAGTAGTGCTGAAAGGGAAAAAACTAAAAGGAGAATTCGCGCTGGTGAAGATGAAAGCTTCCGACGACAACGCATGGCTGCTGATCAAACACCGCGATAAATACGTGAAGGAGAAATATGACAGTGAAGACTATACGCCGGAGCGTGTGAAAGCACAAGGCCTCCGTGAAAAAGAATCCGGACGTAAAAAAAAAGCCCCGTCCGAACACCCGCACCGGAGCCGGTAAAACAATCGACGTCCTCCCGTAAGAAAGAGCCTGTCAAAAAGGTCTACAAGCCTATGCTGGCCACACTTGTAGACGCTCCCTTTGATGACGCCGACTGGCTGTTTGAAACCAAATGGGACGGATACCGCGCCATTGCTGCGGTACAGAACCATAAAGTACAGTTGTATTCCCGTAATGAAAAAGACTTCGGGAAAGACTATCCCGCTGTGGTGGCGGCCGTGGAGAATATTGCGCACAATGTGGTACTGGACGGAGAGATTATCGTACTCGACAGTAAAAAGAATTCACATTTTCAATCGTTACAGAATTATAAGACCACCGGCAAAGGCAATCTCGTGTATATGGTGTTTGACCTGTTGCATCTCAATGGTGTTGAACTCCGGCAGTTAACGCTGCTGGAGCGCAAAAGCCTGCTGAAAGAGGTGGTTGCGCAGCTCAAAGACAAGCGGGTGCAGTATTCCGTGCACGTCCTCAAAAAAGGGAAAGAATTTTTTGAGAAAGCCCGGCACCAGCAATGGGAAGGGATGATCGCCAAAAAAACAGACAGTTCGTATGAAGAAGGCCGCAGGTCAGCTTCCTGGCTGAAAATAAAGGTCACGAATGAACAGGAGGCCATCATTTGCGGATTCACGGCACCCAGAGGCAGCCGTAAAAAACTGGGCGCTCTGGTACTCGGCTTGTATGATGATAAGCAGCTGAAATACATCGGCAACTGTGGCGGCGGTCTCAATGAGGCTACGCTGGACATGCTGTCTAAAAAGCTGCAACCATTGGTGCAACAAACTTCGCCCTTTGGCCGTAAAATCAAGACAGACATGCCCATCACCTGGGTGAAGCCCAAATTGGTATGCCAGGTGAAATTTTCGGAGTGGACCGGCGACGGCATCCTCCGGATGCCGATATTTCTGGGACTCAGAGAAGACAAGCCACCCGCAGACGTACATCCGGAAACACCTAAAACAGTTCAGACTATGGCCACTGCTACCGCTACTGTAGAAAAAGACCGCGTTATTACGCTCAACAGCAAAAAGGTAAATCTTACCAATCAACAGAAAATATACTGGCCCAAAGAGAAGATCACCAAAGGTCAGCTGGTGGACTATTATCTGTCTGTGGCGCAATATATACTGCCACATTTGAAAGACAGGCCGATGTCGTTGCACCGTTTCCCGAACGGCATCGACAAACCTTCGTTTTATCAGAAAGACCTTGATCTGGAACAGACGCCGGCATGGATTAAGAGTGTGGCGCTGCACGCTGCTTCTACCGGAAAAGATGTGGACTACCTGATATGCAACAACGAAGCTACCCTGGCGTATATGGTCAATCTGGGCTGTATAGAGATCAATCCGTGGCTGTCGCGCACGAGTAAGCTGGATAACCCGGATTATGTGGTGATGGACCTTGATCCGGAAAATATTGATTTTAAATATGTGGTGGAAGCGGCCCTGCATATCAAAGCTTTCCTGGACCCTTATAAAATAACGACCTTCTGCAAAACTTCCGGCTCTACCGGCCTGCATATCTATATTCCAACCGGTGGTAAACACAGTTATGATACCGGACGCTTGTTTGCGGAATATATTGCCCGTCATGTAAACAAACAGTTGCCGAAGAGCACCAGTGTGACCCGTGCAAAATCGGCCCGCAATAAAAGAGTATACCTTGATTTTCTGCAAAACAGCCGGGGCCAGACAGTAGCCGCGCCTTATTCTGTCAGGCCCAAACCCGGTGCCACCGTGTCAATGCCGCTGCAATGGAAAGAAGTGAATGAAAAACTAAAAATCAGTGATTTTGATATGTTTAACTCACTGGAACGGATAAACGAAATGGGCGACATCTGGCACGATATTCAAAGTACAAAAAATGATCTGCGTAGGTTCATCCATGATGTGGAACGGGCTGCAGGTACCTGATTTTGTACATCTAAATGTAATGTTATGCAACAGTCGTCGCAGGTTCCCGTAAAACTGCCACCAGTTTACGGGATTATTATCGCAGTCATCTGTATAACACTGACAGTTATTTTTTATGTAACCAATCAGTATGGTACGCTATGGACAGGCTTTTGCACAAGTCTGGTATTTTTTCTGGGGGTGATGTTCGCGATTGTACACTATAACAGCAGGCATCATCATCATACTTCCATGATGTCATCTTTTGCGATGGGTTTCCGGACGACGTTGCTGGCAACCTTCCTGGTAGCGGTATTTTCACTGGTGTTTCATTTTCTCGTAGTCAACAGTGGCAAAAATTATATAGATCAGGACCCGTTTGTAGGCGATGCCAACGTTATCAGCAATGCAAACACCGATCGACAGGCTTTCTGGATCATGTTTCTGGGCAATGTACTGTTTGCCAATATCGCCATGGGGGTGCTCGCCGCCATGCTGGCGGCACTTGTTTTTAAAGCCAATCAGAAAACGACCCGAAATCAATCTGAGGAAAACGTATAATCATTTGGGTATTTAGTTATTGGGGTATTTGATGAAGGATATGAGGTTATTTAGTTACTTTGCTGTGTTTACCCATGGGTAAATAGCCAAATATCCAATTGACTAAATAACGAAATACCTTGAAGGGCCATATACTTATTATCGACGATGAAGACCAGCTGCGGAAGCTCCTGAGCCGGCTGTTAGCATTGGAAGGGTATACCATGCATGAAGCGGGCAATATCCGTTCTGCCATGAAGATCCTGGAAAAAGAGGAAATCAGCGTAGTGCTGTCTGACGTAAAGTTGCCGGATGGCAACGGCGTAGAGCTGGTACAAACGATCCGCAGCCGCTTCCCACAGGTAGAAACCATTGTGCTGACGGCTTACGGCAATATTGCCGACGGTGTACAGGCCATTAAAAACGGAGCCTTTGATTATATCACCAAAGGAGATGATAACAACCGCATCCTGCCACTGGTCAGCAAAGCGATGGACAAAGCCCGGTTACAGTTCCGCATCCGTGATCTGGAAAAGAAAATAGCTGGTAAATATAATTTCGATAACATCCTGGGCAGTTCCCCTGAAATCGAAGGTGCCAAGGAGCTGGCCCGAAAGGTGGCTCCCACTGATATGACCGTGCTGCTGCTGGGAGAAACCGGCTCCGGCAAAGAGGTGTTTGCCCATGCTATTCATGAAGGCAGCAACCGGCGCCAGCAACCTTTTGTGGCGGTCAACTGCAGCGCTATTGGCAAAGATATCCTGGAAAGCGAATTATTTGGGCATGTGGCCGGCGCCTTTACCGGCGCGGTAAAAGATAAGAAAGGCTTTTTTGAGGAAGCGCGGGGAGGTACCATCTTCCTGGATGAAATGGGGGAGATGCCGGTGGAATTGCAGGCCAAACTGCTGCGGGTACTGGAAGCACAGGAATTTTATAAAGTAGGCGAAGCCAAACCGGTGAAAACCGACGTACGGGTAATTGCCGCTACCAATCGGAACCTGGAGCAGGAAATCGCAGCAGGGCATTTTCGGGAAGACCTGTTTTACCGGCTCTCTGTATTTCAGATATCATTGCCTTCGCTCAATGAACGAAAAAAAGATATTCCGCTGCTGGCTACCTGGTTTATACAGCAGTTTTCTCCCAAACTGAATAAACGCCTGGCCGGTATGAGCCCGGCTTTTCTGCAGGCATTGCAGCAGCATAGCTGGAAAGGTAATATCCGCGAGTTGCGGAATGTAATAGAGCGGGCTGCCATCCTTACGGACACGGATACACTGGATGTGTCTTCCCTGCCGTTCGATTTTCAGCAGGGAGTGGATAGCGCGTCTTCTTCCCTGCGGCTGGCCGATATGGAGCGAAGCCATATCATCCGGGTGCTGGCCCACGTAAAAGGCAATAAAACAAAGGCGGCGGAGCTTTTGGATATCGGCCTCACCACTCTTTACAATAAAATCAGGGAATATAATATCTGAGTTATAACAGCCAGCCCATCACCAGACAGGCAATTACAATAAACGGCGAAGGCAGTCTGGTAAACAGCAGCAATGCCAGTGTGGTAAACATGATCAACAGGTTATACCAGTTGATCGGAATAGCGAAGAACAGGATAAGGGTGGCTGCCCACATGATACCCACCACTACGGAGTTGATCCCTTCCAGTGCCCGATAGATGACCACATATTTTTTCAGGTTATGCCAGATCGGGAAAAAGAAGAGCACCAGCAACAGGCTTGGCAGGAAGATGGCGATGGGGGCGAGGATGCAGCCAAGGAACTGATAGCCCATGCCCAGGTTGCGCATGGCCATGCCACCTACATAAGCGGAGATGGAGAAGGTGGGCCCGGGCAGGGCACGCATAATACCGGCGCCTGTCAGCAGCTCTTCCGCACTCATATAGTTCGATTTGGCGCGGGTAACATACTGTTCCAGCATCATCGCGATGAGGATATCGCCACCACCAAAGACCAGGCTGCCGAAACGGTAGAAGTTCTCAAAGAGGTTGAAGGGACGACGGGTTATCCATTCGTGGGAACGCGCATATTCAGACAGGAAACCGGCCAGCACAAAGATGAGCACAAACAACCAGATGTTTCCCCATTGTATTTTTTTAGGTTTGTCCGGGATATCCGGGATACGTTTGTTACTGAAGTTGGACACAATGCCCCCCAATATGATCAGTGCCGGGAAAGTCCAGGGCGATTTCAGGTAAAAAGCTGCAAACATGGCCACGATCATAATCACGAAGGTCGCCAGGTTGTTGATGCTGATACGGAAAGCTTTGATGCTGCCAAAAGCCAGGAAGCCTACCGCCATCGGCTGTACGTATTTGAAAATATCAGTCTGTAGCGCCCGTTTGTCGAAATACTGCAGCAGAAAGCTAAGCGATCCCATCAGCAGACAGGCAGGCGTAATCCAGATCAGCAGGGTGACGATGGCGAGCATCACGCCGCCACGTTTATAACCAATAAGAGTAAGGGTTTGGGAAGAGGATGCGCCCGGGAGAAGCTGGCAGAAGGCATTATATTCCATCAGTTCCTGCTCGGTAACATCTTTTCGTTGGTATACGAATGTTTTCATCATCATTGCCAGGTGCCCCTGCGGGCCACCGTAGGCAGTTATGCTATGTAATAGCACCGCTTTTAAAAAAGGTATATGACGTAGAAACACAGTTATTGATAAAGTGAATTCCGCTCGAAGGATTCAATAAGTTAGTAAAAATAATCCGACAAAATACAACAGTGTTGCTAATAATACTAATCTGTAATATAATAAGGGCACAATACTTGTAATAAGGGTGGCTATCGTAATCGAATATGGCCTTTTATCCGTTGTAACTAGTTTGTACTGTGAAGCTTATAACCCATCGGCAAGAAACAGTCCCCGGACCAAAAAAGTGACCATATCAGAAAAACCTTGCATCAAATAACCATGCTGAAAAGCGGGAAATAACCAGACTTGCCCTTGCGCAGGATAAAAACGAAAAGTCCCGGTAGGTAGCCCTGCCGGGACTTTGAACGTTATAGGAAATTTATTTTTTTAAGCCGATTTCGCGCAGCCTTTCATCCAGGTATTCACCGGCGCTAATCGGTTCGTATGCCAGCGGATTCGCTGCAGTAACACAGCTTTCCAGGCAATCCAGTCTCATGGCGGACTTAGGATGCAGGAAGAAAGGAATGGAATAACGGGAGGTATGCCACATCTCGCGGGGAGGATTTACCACACGATGGGTAGTGGATTTTAACCGGTTGTTGGTAAGACGCTGCAGCATATCGCCTACGTTTACCACAATCTGTTCCGGGAGGGACGTTACCGGTACCCAGTTGTTTTGTTTATCGAGGATCTGCAACCCGTCGGCAGATGCTCCCACCAGCAGGGTAATCAGATTGATATCTTCATGTTGTTCTGCCCTGATGGCGGACTTAGGTTCTTCTTTGATAGGAGGGTAGTGGATCGCTCTCAGGATGGAGTTACCATTGTGGATTTTATCGTCGAAGTAGTTTTCATCCAGTCCCAGGAACAGGGCAATGGCCTGTAACAGGTACTTGCCGGAAGTTTCGAAGCCACGGTAAGCTTTAAAGAAAGTAGGCGTGAACGCCGGAACTTCATCCACCTGTACATTCGGAGGGTACTCCGCTCCAATAGGATCATTATCTTCCACCGTTTGTCCAAACTGGAAAAACTCTTTCAGGTCAGGGGCTTCGTAGCCTTTGGCATGTTCCTTCCCGAAGGAGGTGTAGCCGCGTTGGCCCGCCAGTTCAGGGATCTCGTAATTATGTTTCGTGTCAAAGGGCAGCTGGAAGAACTGCTGAACATACTTGTAGAGGTCAGCAATCAGCTCATCAGGAATGCCATGATTCTTTACTGCTACAAAACCAACTTCTTCGTAAGCTTTTCCCAGTTGCTGCACAAAGGCGGCTTTCCGGCCGGCGTCACCAGAGGTAAAGTCCGCCAGATCTACAGAGGGGATAGAATGGGTTATTGCCATATCGTATATTGTTTTGGAGCGGTAAAGGTACGGAATCCAATTACGAATTATGGATTACGGATTACGAATTGTGGTTTTTTGCAATGTGTATTTTGCCATTGAATCCGTAATCCGTCATTCGTAATTATTTGAAGTAGCCTTCTTCCTGTTGACTGATATCGACAATGGCGTAGCGGTCTACCTGATTAATCAGCATCTCGTCCATAATATCCACCACATTTTCATAACGGGCCTGTTTAACGGCTTTGATCAGTACCATCAGGTCATTCTTTTGGGTGGCCTGGTATACGGCTTCTTTCTTCCGGATAATCACATCCCGGATGCCGTTATGATTGGCGAAGCTGGTATAGCTGATCTGCGGCGGTGCGGTGGGATCGTCACCGATACCTTCATACCAGGCGACACGGCCCTGCGGTCCCAGAATAACCGTCAATGCTTTTTTGGCGGGCAGCGACATCGGATCACCATCACTGCGCGGCATGAGCAGCTGCATGGTCTTAGGTTGTGCCAGCGTGGTGGTCAGCATAAAAAAAGTAATCAGCAGGAAGCCAAGGTCCACCATCGGCGTCATATCCACACGGGTTGATTTTTTACTGCAGCGGGCATTTTTATTGCCATGACGGCCCTTGGGCGCGTCGTTGTTCATTTCAGCCATAAGTAACGGTTTGGGATGTACGAAGTTGGTTGAAAGCGCTTTCTGCATAAAAGATGCAGTAGCATTTATTTTCCATATGCGATAATGTTTCACCGGATAAAAAAGGTAACCGCTACAAAAAGTAAAAACCCGTACAAGCCAGTGCCTGTACGGGTTTTAATATCTAAAAAGAGAATGCCCGAAGGTATGTAAAAGTAATTACAAACGAATCACGGTCTTGTCAAACAATGTACGTTGTCATTCGATGTCGTTAATTTCATAAGTGCGCCATATACGGTATGGACTTATCAAACATCGTAGCCCCGGGCTTCAGTCCCGGGAACTAAAATTCAGCATTCTTCGGTGTTCTCGGGAACGGTATTACGTCTCTGATGTTGGTCATACCGGTTACGAACAGCATCATGCGTTCGAAGCCAAGACCGAAACCGGAGTGCGGTGCAGTGCCAAAGCGGCGTGTGTCGAGGTACCAGGACAGCTCTTCCACCGGTACGTGCATTTCCTGCATGCGTTGGACCAGTTTGTCGTAGTTCTCTTCCCGTTGGGAGCCACCTACTATTTCACCGATACCGGGGAACAGGATGTCCATCGCACGAACGGTTTTGTTGTCGTCGTTGAGCTTCATGTAGAAAGACTTGATTTCTTTCGGGTAGTCGGTGAGGATAACCGGTTTTTTGAAATGTTTTTCTACCAGATAACGTTCATGTTCGCTCTGCAGGTCAGCGCCCCATCCTTCGATGAGATACTGGAACTTCTTGTTCTTATTGGGTTTGCTGTCTTTCAGGATGCTGATGGCTTCCGTATACGTGATGCGCACGAATTCGTTGTGCAGCACAAATTCCAGTTTTTCGATCAGGCCCATTTCGCTGCGTTCCTGCTGCGGCTTTTGTTTTTCCTCTTCTGCCAGGCGGGTAGCGAGGAAGTCGAGGTCTTCGCGGTTATGCTCCAGCACGTAGCTGATGAGTGATTTGATGAAAGCTTCAGCGAGGTCCATGTTATCTTCCAGCGCATAGAAAGCCATTTCTGGTTCTATCATCCAGAACTCAGCGAGGTGGCGGGCAGTGTTGGAGTTTTCTGCACGGAAAGTAGGGCCGAAGGTGTAGATTTCACCCAGGGCCATGGCGCCCAGTTCCCCTTCCAGCTGGCCGGACACGGTAAGGTTAGTAGACCTGCCGAAGAAGTCTTCTTTATAATCGATATCGCCGGCTTCGGTACGGGGCGGGTTTTGCATGTCGAGCGTTGTTACCCGGAACATTTCACCGGCGCCTTCCGCGTCTGATGCAGTAACGATAGGGGTATGCAGGTATACAAAACCGTGTTCGTTGAAGAACTTGTGCACCGCGAATGCCAGTGAATGGCGGATCCTGAAAATAGCACCGAAGGTGTTGGTGCGGAAACGCAGGTGTGCAATCTCACGCAGGTATTCCAGGCTGGGCTTGTTTTTCAGCTGCAGCGGAAATTTCTCCGGATCGCAGTCGCCCAGTATTTCCAGCGTTGTTGCTTTCAGTTCCACACGTTGACCTTTTCCCATGGAAGGGATGATCTCGCCGGTAGCGCTGATGGCCGCACCGGTGGTGATTCTTTTCAACAGCGCTGCGTCCATATTTTCAGCGTCGATAACGATCTGTAAATTATTATTGGTAGAGCCGTCGTTTAAAGCTATAAACTGATTGTTACGGAAAGACCGTACCCAACCTTTTACTGTTGCTTCATAATGCGACTTGTCGTCGGACAAGATTTGTTTGACTTTCAGTCTCTGGCTCATAAAAAATTAAATTTTGGATTGCAAAAATAAGTTTTCCCGGGCATAGTCCATAGTGTCTTATGCCGGTCCCTACAAGATAATTACTCCCGCCGGGATGCAAAAGAAATGTTAAAAATGGATATAATATAAAAAAGGATATATGATCAGAGCGGGTTTTAAGGGCCGCGCCCTTCCGCATTTATAGCCGGGAGCAGGAGGCCGGAATAGCGTCACAGCGGTGACTGCGGGGCATTTGGGCTGAAATTTTTTTGGATAATAATAAAACTTGTTTTAATCTTGCGGTATAATCTGACTGATTAAGTTCAAATTCACATCTTCATCAGCAGTTCCTAAACTCAATCATTCCCTATCAAATTTAATAATCTATTAAATTTCTTGACACAAAACAATTATTTGTAATTGGTGTATGTTGGTATGCAGTGGTACCCGCCTCACAACACTTCTAAAATTTGACAACACAGATGATGTACGACATCTTACAATTGAACGACATGCTCGTTCCTGAGCTGCTTGACATTGCAGAGAAGCTTGATGTTCCCAACGCGAAAAAACTGAACAAACAGGACCTGATCTACAAAATTCTGGACAAACAAGCAGTGATGGCCTCAGAAGATAACCAGTCCAACGGAGAAGAGAAAAAAGCACGCAAACGCAAACCTGTAAAGAAAGAAGAAGCGCATCACGAGACTGAAGAACCCTCCTCCGCGGAAGAAAAACCAGCCGCAAAAAAATCTACCAAAAAAGTTTCCGGAAGCAAAAGCAAAGAAGTAGAAGCAGAACCAGCACCGGCTCCGGCAGCTAAATCTAAAATAAAAGATTTCGATATAGACCTGGACAGCATTCCTTCTCTGACTTTTGATGATGATGACGATATCATCATTCCTGCTTTCACAGAAGATGAAGCGGAAGAAGAAGAGGAAACAGCACCTGTTCCGGCACTGGAAGAGGAAGAAGAAGAGGATGATGATTTTGTGATGCCGGAAGGTTTAGACCCGGTTGTTCCTGCTGCGCAGAAACAGCGCTATCCTAAAAAGGACGTAGCTTTTAATATTGAGTTCGACGGTGTGATCCTGAGCGAAGGCGTACTGGAAATGATGCCCGACGGCTACGGTTTCCTCCGCTCCTCAGATTATAACTACCTGAGCTCCCCCGATGATATTTATGTATCTCCTTCCCAGATCAAACTGTTTGGCCTGAAAACCGGTGACACGGTGAACGGTTCCGTTCGTCCGCCGAAAGAAGGAGAGAAATATTTTGCGCTGCTGAAAGTAGAAACGATCAACGGTAAATCACCGGAAGAAGTACGTGACCGCGTACCTTTCGATTATCTGACACCGCTGTTCCCCTTCGAGAAACTGAGGCTGACAACTACTTCCAATAACTACTCCACCCGTATCATGGATATGTTTACCCCGATCGGTAAAGGACAGCGCGGCCTGATCGTGGCGCAACCGAAGGTGGGTAAAACCATGCTGCTGAAAGAAGTAGCCAACGCCATCGCTACCAACCACCCCGAAATTTATCTGATGGTGGTGCTGATCGATGAACGTCCGGAAGAGGTGACCGATATGGAGCGCAGCGTAAAAGCAGAAGTAATTGCCTCTACTTTCGATGAACCGGCTGAAAAACACGTGAAAGTGTCTGCTATCGCTTTGCAGAAAGCCAAACGCCTGGTAGAATGCGGCCACGATGTAGTGATCCTGCTCGACTCCATCACCCGTCTGGCAAGAGCACACAATACCGTTGCCCCCGCCTCTGGTAAGGTGCTGAGCGGTGGTGTGGAAGCTAACGCCATGCAGAAACCTAAACAATTCTTCGGTGCTGCCCGTAAAATAGAACACGGCGGTTCCCTCACCATTCTGGCCACTGCCCTGATTGATACAGGTTCCAAAATGGACGAGGTGATCTTCGAAGAGTTTAAAGGTACCGGTAACATGGAGCTGGCACTCGACCGTAAACTGGCTAACAAACGTATCTTCCCGGCTATCGACGTATCTGCGTCTTCTACCCGCCGCGACGATCTGCTGCTAGATAAAGATGCACTCAAACGTATCCACATCCTGCGCAATCACCTGGCAGATATGAATACCGATGAATCCATGCACTTCATGCTGCAGCATATGCGTGGTACTAAAAACAACGAAGAGTTCCTGATCTCTATGAACGGATAATCAGGAATCCAACTTATAATAGAAAAGCCCCGCCGGTATGGCGGGGCTTTTTTGTACGTCAATATGTATCAGGCAAAACAAATGCACTTAAAACAAAAATCCCGCTACAGTAATACTGCAGCGGGATTATCCAATCTATCTAACCTTTTGACTTTCTTATGTAAAACATCAATCAATTCAGACTAGAAAATGAAGTTAACACCCAGGTTCAACTGTTTAGTGAAGTTGAAGTCGAAGTCGCTAACGTTGGTTTTTACACCGGTTGCTTCATTTTTGTTCTGAGCATAAGTGTAACCCAGACCACCGAATGCACCTTCAATCATGAAATGTTTAGTCACGAAGTAAGTGATACCAGGCAGTACGTTCACTGCGAAGCCATTGTAGCTTTCAGTTTTGTTGCCTTCTACTTTGGTGTTACCAAAACCATAACCAGCATTTGCTTCAGCGAAGAATGCAAATTTGCTCTGGCCAATCATGTGGTAGTTGCGAACGAAGATACCAGGAGTGATATCCAGGGTTTTGGTTTTAACATCACCAGTTTTGGTGGAAACTTTCTTATTGCCGAACTGAGTTTCAGCGAAAACACCGATTACCCAGTTAGAGTTCAGCGCGTAACCAACTTTAGGGCTAATACCGAAAGAGGTATTGGTGGTTTTGTCGTCACCGTCTTTTACTTTCGCGGAAGTGGTTTTTACATTAACATTGCCGCCCAGGATAACATCGCCTTTTGATAACTGTGCCTTAGCTACTTGTGTGCCGAACAGTGCTACTGCGGCCATTACAATCAACTTTTTCATCTTTCGTAAAATTTAAATATACATTAAAACTGTTCTCGTGTGCCTTTGATTCTTCTACATACATTAAAGCCTAGCCTGGTTGATTGCTGGTCTATATCTTAATCCATTAAAGAAAATGTCCAATACTTTTTTCTCCCGGTCCATGAAACAATGCAGCGCTTCACGGTCCTGCGGGTTAAAGCCTGTTACCTGCCATTTACACCATATTACCCATAGTCCGAATAATACGTTGATCAACAACTGCGCTGTTGCATCAGCGTCAGTGTCTTCATTCAGTTCTCCAAGGCAAATCCCCTTTTTGATAGTGGCGGAAAGGAAGGAAATTTCCACTGTCTGCAGCAACTCGATCGTTTGCCGCATCAGGGTAGATGGCATATCTTTTATCCATTGGTTAATACCAAACAGAAAATGATACTCTTTCAACATGGTTTCCTTCAATTCCAGATACCGGTTAATAATCGCATCGGTAGAGGCAGCTGTTTCCACAAAGTCAGACATGTCCAGAAAACAGTCTGCTATCATACGCTCCACTACTGCTACATAAATGGATTCCTTATCTGAAAAATAATAATACAAAGACCCTTTTGAGATATCCAGATCTCTGGCGATCTCTTCCATGGTGGTTTTAGACAGTCCGAACCTTTTGAACCGCTTCAAAGCGGCCTCAAGGATAAGTGTTCGCTTCTGGTCTAATTCTGCCATAGAGTGTTTGCCAAATTTCTCTAGTCTGACTGTCTGACTATTTTGTTTGACGAGTCAAAAGTACGACCAAAACCTATTCCACCAAATTTTTTTGTTAAATAATTGTTACGTATTCTCCGCGCAAATACATCAAAAAGGAAAAAAACAGGGTATGGGTTGTTCAGCCCGTCAAAAAAGGACCAATTTGTTTGAAGGAAATTGAAAGAGGGTCCACAAAATATTGAAATTGCGTAATAGAGCAGGGGTAAACGCCACAAAAATCAGCGTTTACATATAGCATTTTTCCCGCCAAGCCCCGCTACCGCTGCAAACGGGACAGTAAGTCCTTCCGGCGACGCTCTGTAATCTCCACCACCATACCGCTTTTCAGCATCACTCTGCCATGACTGGCATCTATCTGGCTGATATTGGACAACTGTATCATCTGCATATTGTTCACCTGATAAAACTGTAGCGAGGAAAACAAGTCGGCATAATACCGGAAAGGGCGCTCTGCCACCATCTCGGCCCCGGAATCCATCCGGAACAGGCAGTTGTCCTGCCGCGATTCCAGGCATTCCACGGAAGGAAGAAATATCGTTTGGGTGTCGCCGTTAGTGTCCTGTACCAACAGCTTCCACGAGGCATGCTGCAGATTATGGAAATTCTCCAGCAACACCTGATAACGTTGTTTGCTGCTGTTGCCGGCAATTCGTTCATGCACCAGCGTTACTGCCTGCAACAGGCTTTCTTTGTCAATCGGTTTGAGGATCAGCTCTACTTCCGCACAACGGATCACGTGTAAGAACTTTTTCTCAAACGCCGTCACAAATACCGCCTCGAAAGGTACTTCTTCCCGTGTGCCCAGCAACACGTCAAAGCCTGTGCCATCAGGCATTTCAAGATCCAGGAATACCAGTTCCGGCTGATGCTCCCTGATACGTGCAATGCCTTCTGCACAATCGGAAGCTGTAGCCGCGACCGTTACTTCAGGGCAATATTTCTCCAGCATCAGGGCGATGATGTCCCGGCTGTTGCGTTCATCATCAATGATCACTGCTTTTATCATAACAGTTGTTGCTAACTAACGTTTATGTATATATTATAATTGAGGTATCAGGATCTTCACCACTGTACCACTATCTGCTTCGTTCCGTGCCGACAGGTCTATGATCTCGATATGAATCTCAGTATTGTACATTTTATTCAGCAGCTCCGCCCTGTTCTGGCTGATCTCCATACCGGACGACTGGTGGTGTTTGGGCAGGGTGCGCAGGGAACGGGAACGGGCAATGCCAATACCATTATCGGCGATCACACATTCCAGCATGTCTGCCGCAATCTGCGTGAAGTGGATAGACAACTGGCCAATAGGCTGCTGCGGATTGGTCATACCATGTTTCACGGCATTTTCCACATAAGGCTGCAGCAGCATGGCAGGGATCTCCAGTTCGGCGGTGGCAATCTCCGGATCTACTACAATTTCGTACTCCATCCTGTTTTCAAACCGCATTTTTTCAAGACCGAGATAAGTATTGAGATAAGTGATTTCATCAGCCAGCGAGATAAAATTGCGCCGCGAGAAATCCAGCGTTTTCCGGATCAGGTAGGAAAAGTCTGACAGGTATTTCTGGGCATACTCATAATCACGCTGCATTACAAACAGCTGGATGGAATTCAGGCAGTTGAAGATAAAGTGCGGATTGATCTGTGCCCGGATGGCTTTAAGCTCAATCTCAGTAAGCTTTTTATCGTATTCTGTTTCAAGCTGGATCTTTCTTTGTTCTTCCAGCTCCTGCTTCTTGCGCAATATTTCTGTGGTCTGCTCTTTCACCAGTTCTTCCAGTTGCTCATTGAGTTTGCGTTGCAGCTCTTTGTTTTTGTTGAGCTGTTTGATCAGCAGCTCCTGGGTACGGGTCCTTTCCAGATGCACCAGCTTATTCCGGTAACTGAGGCCGGCCAGGAAAAACATAGCCTGTAACAGTACGCCGCCAATCAGCAGCATGCTGGGCGCCGCCAACTCGCCCAATGCGCTCAAAAGCCCCAGTGGCTTGATATGCATCAGGAAAGAGCCGAGACAGGCCAGGTAGAGGCACACCGACCCATACAGGAAAAAGCGCAGCAGCGGATGGTGCCGGGCACGCCGGGCCAGTGCTACAAATACCACCAACAATGGCAGCAGTGTACAGAAATATACGTAACTGTAGATGATTACAGGAAGATGATATTGTTCCATCAGGATACAATAGATACAAACAATGATCAGACCTCCCACCACAGTGGCCACCCAGGTAAACACCTGTTCCATGAAAGGATACCGCTCTTTCAGGTTCAGAAAGGTGTTGCCGAACATCAGGTACATGAGATAAAAACAGAACAGCAGTCCCGGGATGTCCCAGTAGTACTTCAGCATAGGCCAGCGGTGGAAGAAAGAAAGCTGATAGGGCTTGCTCTCCAGCCGCAGTGCGAAAAACAGGATCAGTCCAAGAATATAAATGGCAAAGTAGATATAGGACCGGTCGGGCAACTGGATGTAATTGATAATGGAGATGCTGAAGAAAACGAGGAGCATGCCCAGCAGCACCTGTATGATAACGGCCTCTTTGCGGTAGCTGTCCTGTTCCCGGTTATGGAACCGGGCGAAAGCCTGTTCGCTGAAAAGGCTGGGCATGAGCGGGTTTTCGTTGTACGACTTGTTGATGATGTGCAGATAGAAAGTACGGGCCTGGTGGGGGGGAACGTTGACATTGAAGCCGTAGTGGTCCCATCTTTCCACGCCGCCTTTGTCATACATGAGGCCTGTCTGCATCAGCAGGGCAGGCGTATCGCCGGGTGGTTTTTCATACCAGTCCATGAAGTCATGCCAGCCGGCAAAGAGAATGGCCGAGAGGCTGTCGGAACCTTCGTTTTTCACCTGTAGCCGGAACCAGCAGTTATTAACCTGACCGTTATTTTTTTTGTAGTTGTGAAAAAGTTGCGGGGCAGCGGTAAAAGGCAGGTGTACCACCTGCTGGATGGTCAGATGGCCCTCCTGATCGGAGAGGCTGTTTATGTAGGGGCGCAAATCCAGGGCCGAGGTAGCAAAACCGTCTTTTGCTATCAGGGTATCCGGAGTGGGGTTAAGGGCAAGGGCGCCTGCGGTGTAACAGTACAACAACAGCATTAAAATGATAATGCGCTTCACAAATGGTGTATGGATTTAATTATAATAATTGATCGATAGCCTTTGCCAGCGTGCGATCTTTTTCAGTCACCACATTGCCTGCGTCGTGTGTACTGAGGTAGATATCTACTTTGTTGTAGACATTGGTCCAGTAGGGATGGTGGTCCATTTTTTCTGCGACCAGTGCCACCCGGGTCATAAACCCGAACGCTTCCCGGAAGTCTTTAAAGGTAAAAGCCCGGTGCAGTTGATTGTCTTTTTCTTCCCACATACAGCGAGTGTTTAAAGGTGAAAATGCGGCAATTCACTAGGTTTACTGGTCAAAATATGATGTGTGTAGCAGCTGTTGGTCGTCTTCCTGTCTTAAAAAATGAGGTTCATTTTATTTTTGATCTCCTTTGTGTCTAGTAAAGATACTAATTGTACAAGGGGAACGAGGCGTAATTGTTCCAATAATTTTTTGATATCATCAGCCTGATAATAGTCGCCCTTGATCATCCAGAGGAAGTGGATATGTTTGAGCTCTGGCAGCAGGAACTCGGCCTGGCAGTGGTTATTGTAGAAATAATGGGATACTGAGTTGGTGGGCTCATGGAATTCCATTACCGTAAAGTGGAAAGACCTGTTTTTCTTGGAGAGGGTGATCTCCAGCAGATTGTTGACCCGGAAATTGGTATGCAGTTGCCGGTTGATCTGCCAGCAGAGCTGGTAGTCACGGGCGCTGGAGGCGATACCGATCAGGTGGGTGTTTTCAAAGAAATCCTCTACCAACTGTTCCTGGTCCAGTTTTAATTTAAGTATCGACATAATATAAAAATAAGGTGATTCGGGGGAATTAGTGCTCAGGCTTTCTTTTTGACGACTTTTTTGACGGCTTTTGTAGCGGAGGCAGCTTTGGGTTTGCCCGGATTCCAAAATACGGTTTTAAAGTCGCTCACTTTATCATTTTTGATGGTAACGCCTTCCTGTTCCAGCAGCTCCTGCATGAGGGTAGGCGTCGCAAAGAACTGGCGGCCGCTGAGTTCTCCGTTGCGGTTCACCACACGGTGGGCGGGTACGGCCGGTTTGGCATTACCGGCGCCGTTCATGGCCCATCCCACCATGCGGGGGGTAAGTTTGATGTCAGCGGCTTCGGCGATGGCGCCGTAGGTTGTTACACGGCCCTTCGGTATTTTACGGGCTATTTTATACACTACCTCGAAGAAAGAGACGGGCTTAGGGTCGTCCGTCTTTTTCTTCGTTGCGGCGTTTTTCGAGAAGGATGGACTTTTTGGGTTCGGGTACTTTTTCATATGAAAATGGACAATGTTTACAGCCGTTGCCACAGCAGTAGCCCCGGTCCAGGTGATATTTTTCGGTAAATACCATATAGCCCTCCGCGTTATAATAAAAATCAATCTTCTCCACCAACGGTTGCTTCATCGGAAGGCAGTTTTATGCTGCGCCAGTTCAGTGGTGTGTCTGGCAGCCGGAATTTCAGGTAGCGGATGGTACGACCGTCTGCGAGGTGCATGCCTTCATAATAGGTCTGTATTTTCAGCAGGGCCGGTACTTCCGGCAGGGCATATACATCCGGGATATCTTCGATAAGGGTGAGGCCGGCGGCAGCGATCACTTCCTGTGTGAAGGCATATAATTCGGGTGAGTCCGTTTTCAGGTTGATGGTCGCGCCTGTTGCCAGCAAAGGCTGATACAGCTGCAGAAACCGCGGGTGGGTCAGTCTTTTGCGGGCTTTGGATTTACGGAGAAACGGGTCCGGGAAAGTGATCCAGATGTCTTTGATTTCTCCGGGCGCGAAATAATCGTCCAGTTTTTCGATCTGCGTACGGAGGAATGCCACGTTATTGAGCGATTCATCGAGGGCTGTTTTAGCGCCTCTCCAGATGCGGTTGCCTTTCAGGTCTACCCCGATAAAGTTCTGGTCTTTGAACAGGCGGCCCATTCCGAGGGTGTAATCCCCTTTGCCACAGGCCAGTTCCAGGGTGACCGGATGATTGTTCTTAAAGTACTCGTTCCATTTTCCCTGCATGCCTTCCGGGTATATCAATACGTTGGAGAAGGTCTCAATTTCAGCAAAGCGTTGTAGTTTTTTCTGTCCCATTTGGCGCAAAAATACCACGATATTTTTTTATTTGGGTATTTGGTCATTTGGCTATTGGGAGGCTTTGTTGGTTATTTAGCTATAGGGCCCTTCAGGGACTCGCTCAATAGCCAAATTTCACAATAGCCAAATCCCTAAATGAAAAAAGCCCATGGGCCATAGGCTCACGAGCTCTTTAAACCAATTTGGCTGTAGGAGGAGGAGTCGAACCTCCACGGGGCAGTTAGCCATAGCACAATTAAGATTAGTGGTCAACCCATTTATGCTACGTTTATCCCGGATTCCCCACCCCCGAGACAAGGGGGCATGTCTGCCAGTTTCATCATCCCACAATTTTTATTATCATTACTGTCACGTTCTTTCCGGTGGCTTATTTCGTAATGATTATAATGCAAATCTAAAGACGCGGGCGATTCTTTGCAAATTTTTTAAGAAAAATTTTTGAATTTTCGATATTTTTTAAATATTTGCATATAACTTTAAAACATTCAAAAACAAATTGTAAAAATGAGCCACAATTTGAATATTGACAAACTCGATTTGCAGATTATCAGCGAGATGATGAACAATGCTGAGATCTCCTACGCCGATCTGGGGAAGAAACTGTTCGTTTCCGGCGGCACTATTCATGTGAGAATGAAGAAATTGCAAGAACTGGGTATAGTTAAAGGTACTAAATTACACGTAGATTTGAAAATGATTGGCTATGATGTAATTGCTTTTATCGGCATTTACCTGGAAAAAAGCTCCATGTATGATACTGTCGCCAAAGAATTGCGTAAAATACCGGAAATGGTACGCCTCAACTACACCACTGGCAGCTATAGCATGTTCGCCGAAATTATCTGTAAAGACATTACCCAGTTACGCCGCATCCTTCATGATGAATTGCAGAAAATAAAAGGAATTGAAAGAACTGAAACCCTCATCTCTCTCGAAGAAAGCTTTTACCGTACTATCAACGTGGTGGAATAATTAAGCAGACCGGACCCGGAAATGGCTGCAGTTGCTTTTTCGTCCGGAATGATTAATTTCCGCCAATGGTTACAACAGAAATTGCCGACAAAATAAAACGGCTGGAGGAAAAATATGCCGCTATGGGGCAGAACCTGTCTTCTTATCTCGACGGGCTCCTATACGCGGACTATCTGACATACTGGGATTATATCCAACTGGATGTGTTGCTGAATCTGCAACATCCGCGCACGCCGATTCCGGATGAAAACATCTTCATCATTTATCACCAGATAACGGAATTGTATTTTAAACTGACGCTGCAGGCGATCGAACAGATCAGCTTTGCACCGGAGCGGAACGCGACCGTGTTCACCACACAGTTAAAACGGATCAATAACTATTTCCGCAACCTGGTCCACTCATTTGAGATCATGGTGGACGGGATGGATAAAGATCAGTTCCTGCAGTTTAGAATGGCACTGCTGCCGGCCAGCGGCTTCCAGAGCGGACAGTTCAGGATGATCGAGATCTGTTCCACCCGGCTGACTAACCTGGTATACGAACCTCAGCGCCCGGCCATGGAAAATTGTGACCTGAAAACGGTATTGGACAATATCTACTGGAGAAGCGGCGCCACCGAACTGGCGACCGGCAAGAAAACCCTTACGCTGCAGCAGTTTGAGAAGAAATATATGGGACCCTTCCTGCAACTGGCTACCCGGTACGAGCCATCTAATATTCAGGCTGCCTATCAGCAACTGTCAGAAGCCGATAAAGCGATCGTTATCCCCCTGTTGAAGGAATATGACCTGAACATCAACGTGAGATGGCCCCTGATGCATTATAAGTCAGCCGTCAGGTACCTGCACAAAAAGCCGGAAGATATTGCCGCTACAGGTGGTACCAACTGGCAACAGTTCCTGCCTCCGAAAAACAAGCGCATTATATTCTTCCCGGAGCTGTGGACAGAAGAGGAACTGAATAACTGGGGCAAACTGGCGATGGGCGAATAACCCACTCAGTCTATTTTCTGTGTAGTAAATCTTTTGATGTAATATGCCAACAACGGTACATCTGCTTTTTCCAGCGGATGTGCCGTGTCTGGTAAAACAGTCATTTGCGCTTCCGGTAATGACCGGTACACTTCTATGGTTTCTGTGAAAGACACCATGTTGTCGCGGTCTCCCATCATCAGCATACAGGGAGAAGCCACCTGTGCATAGTCGTTGGCCTTCAATAATGACTGATGGCCCAGATCTTCGATCAGCTGGGCCGTACGCGTTACCAGTTCTCTCCAGTCGTTGGGGGTATGCCTTTCCTCCAGCAGCTTCGCAAAGCCGGGTACTTTTTCCGCTATCAGTGCAGGATTCAACTGCTTCACTTCTTTACCTGCCGTGGCCTCGTTCCAGTTGTATTTGGTGGCGAGCGTTATCACCCTCCCTATTTTTTCCGGATAGTGCCGGGCCAGGTACATGGCCACATAACCGCCCATGCTGTATCCGAATATATGTACAAAGTCAAGCTGATGCTGTTCGAGATATTCCAGTACCTCTGCTGCAAACACCTGTATATTAAAGCCATTGGAGGAAAATGGCACGTTGCCGTGGCCACTGAAGTTGAGCGTATGAATATCGTAGTAGGGTTCCAGTTGGTCTGCCAGCGTTTTGAACTGTGTCGCCGCGCCGAGGGCGCCATGCAGCAGCAGGAGAGGGGATTTGTACATTTTGAAATTTTGATATTTAGTTATTTGTCGGAGGTCTCGTTATAACAGGTTGCTATTTAAAGGAAAATCTCTTTAAAAACAAACGCTTTAAAACAATTGCCGGTCAAATAACTAAATATCAAAATTTGAAAATCCAATCATCGAGCCAGGTATGCCCCATCTACCGGGTAATAACCGCCGGTTACGAAGGAAGAGAGGGGAGCACTTAACCACAATACAAGTTCCGCCACTTCCTCCGGCTTGCCTAACCGGCCTATGGGATGCAGACCTACCAATGCCTGCATCTCCTGCTGGCTCAGATGTTTGGTTAATAGTGGTGTTTCAATAAATCCGGGGCCTACGGCATTAACACGGATGCCTTTGGCAGCATATTCAATAGCGGCTGTTTGAGTAAGGCCTACCACCGCATGTTTGGCCGCCACGTAGGCGCAGGAGCCTGCGAAACCCACGGCGCCAAGGATAGAGGCCATGTTCACGATGACGCCGCTGCCTGCTTTTTCCATGACGGGCAACTGATATCGCATACCGTAAAACACGCCGTTGAGGTTGATACCGATTACTTTTTCCCACTCCGTGAGCTGATAATCCCCTGTGGGAGCGGCGGCCCCGCCGATGCCCGCATTGTTGCAGGCGATGTCCAGTTTACCGTATTCCCTGATGGTGGCTGCTACCAGCTGCTCGTTGTCGCCCGCTTTGCTCACATCGGCTTTGACGAAAAATGCCTTGCCGCCGGCGCGCTTTATTTCCTCCACCACCGCCTGTCCGCCTTTGTCGTCAATATCGCTGACTACCACGCTGGCCCCGTGGCGGGCATATAGTTCCGCCACACTGCGACCAATACCCGAACCACCTCCCGTTACCAATGCCACCTTGTCTTTCAGAAGTTCCATAACATCGTTTTAGCTCACTTAACAATGCTGCCGTGTTAAATGTTCCTCGTATTTTTTTGTTATTTTTGCAGGGATGTTGTCACTTTACTATCTTCACTTTAAGATGTTCCTACATCAATAATACTTTTAAATACATATAATGGAATATAATACCACGCGTAATTACCTGATTATGAAGGAATATGGGCGGAATATCCAGAAAATGGTGGAATTCCTGGGGACCATAGAAGACGACGAGGAGCGCCAGCGCAATGCAATGGCGGTGATAGAATTAATGGGTACGCTGAATCCGCATCTGAGGAATGTGGAAGACTTCAGACACAAATTATGGGACCATATATTCAATATATCCGGCTTCACCCTGAAAGTGGAATCACCTTATCCGGTGCCTACACAGGAAGCTTTGCGGGCAAAACCGGACCGTTTGCCTTATCCCAAAAAATATCCGCGTAACCGTCACTTCGGTAAAAACCTGGAGATGGTGATCGATAAAGCCCTGCACGAAGATAATACCGAGAAGAAAGAAGGGTTTACCCAGTGCATCGGCAACTATATGAAACTGGCCTATTCCAACTGGCATAAAGAAAGCGTGCACGACGACGCCATCAAGGCGGAACTGGCAGCTATCACCAATGGCGGCCTGGAATTCCAGACCGGTGGCAGCACGTCTACCTCATCTGCACCGACCACCAGCTTCAACCTGGGTGGCAACACCGGCGGCGGCAATGATCATTTCCGTTCCAACAAACGTAAAAACTTCCAGCAGAACAAACAGTTCAAAAGCAACAGCGGCGGAGGAAAAAATAATAACAAGCACAATAACAAATACAACAAAAACAGGAACAAGTGAGCAGTGCTTTTGAAGTAAGAGGTGGCAACCGTCTCAAAGGTGAAATTATACCGCAGGGTGCCAAAAACGAGGCTTTACAGATCATCAGTGCCGTGATGCTGACTTCAGAGAAGGTCACCATTCACAATATTCCCGATATAGTAGATGTCAACCTGTTGATAGAGCTGCTGGGTGATGCCGGTGTAAAAGTAAACCGTATCAGCCGCGACAAATGTGAGTTTCAGGCAGACGATATCGACCTGGCCTATCTGCAAGGTGCTGATTTTAAAAAGAAATCCGGCAGGCTGCGTGGCTCCGTGATGATTGCCGGTCCGCTACTGGCAAGGTTTGGCAAAGCACTGATCCCTAAACCGGGAGGCGACAAAATTGGCCGCCGCCGTCTGGACACGCACATCATCGGTTTTGAGAAACTGGGCGCCCGATTTAACTACGAATCTGACGATAACTATTTCCGCCTTGAAGCCCCCGGTGGCCTGAAAGGTACTTATATGCTGCTGGATGAGCCCAGTGTAACCGGTACTGCCAACATCGTGATGGCCGCGGTACTGGCGCAGGGCACCACCACCATCTACAATGCTGCCTGCGAACCGTATCTGCAGCAGCTTTGTAAAATGCTCAACAGCATGGGCGCCCGCATCACCGGTGTAGGCTCCAACCTGCTGACGATCGAAGGGGTGACCAGCCTCGGCGGCTGTCAGCATACCATGCTGCCGGACATGATCGAAATCGGATCATTCATCGGCCTCGCTGCCATGACGCAGAGTGAACTGACCATCAAAAATGCCGGCGTGGAAAGCCTGGGCATCATCCCTGAGAAATTCCGCTCCCTCGGCATTCAGCTGGAAATCAGAGGCAACGACATCTATATTCCTTCCCAGGAAACGTATGAAATACAGACGTTCCTGGATGGTTCCATATTGACCATCGCAGACCATCCATGGCCCGGTTTTACGCCCGACCTGCTCAGTATTGTGCTGGTAGTGGCTACACAGGCCAAAGGCAGCGTGATGATCCATCAGAAAATGTTCGAGAGCCGCCTGTTCTTTGTGGATAAGCTCATTGACATGGGCGCACAGATCGTACTGTGTGATCCGCACCGTGCCGTGGTAATAGGCCTGGGCCGCCAGCACCCGCTGCGTGGTATCACCATGTCTTCCCCGGACATCCGTGCCGGTGTATCGCTCCTGATAGCTGCCCTCAGCGCAGAAGGAAAGAGCACTATCCAGAACATCGACCAGATTGACCGCGGTTACCAGTACATCGACGAACGGTTGAGAAACCTGGGAGCCGATATCAAGCGCGTATAAAAACAAACGGTTAATATTACCTCAAAACCCAAATTCCGGGCAACCTTTTGCCGGATTTTGGGTTTTGCATTTGAATGACACCGCCACTTTTCGATTTTTTATTAGCATAATGGAAAAAAAGATCATCATCATCACCGCCCCCTCCGGAGCGGGTAAAACCACCATCGTAAAGAAATTGCTGGCCAGCATGCCTGTACTGGCCTTCTCTATATCTGCGGCCACCCGCACGGCCCGTGCCGGCGAAGTGAACGGAAGGGATTATTATTTCATGACCACCGAGGAGTTCCACACCAAAATAGACGATAATGCTTTCGCGGAATATGAAATGGTGTATGCCGGCAAATACTACGGCACCCTCAAAAGCGAGCTGGAACGCATCTGGACCAATGACCAGATACCCATGGTAGACATCGATGTAAAAGGCGCACTCTCTATTAAAGAACATTACCACGATAAAGCCCTGACGATCTTTATTCAACCGCCATCTATCGATGCGCTGCGCGCCCGTCTCAGCGACAGAGGCACGGAAACACAGGCCTCGATCGACGAGCGGCTGGCTAAAGCACAGTATGAACTGTCGTTCGCGCATGAGTTTGACAAAATTGTTGTCAACGACGAACTGGAACGCGCATACGAAGAAGTAAAAAACCTGGTAGAGGATTTTTTAAATATAAAATAGCAGGGTGATCGTTGGTGTACCTAATTCATTATTTTTGTTAGGATGGACGGATACACAATTATAATTCTAGTTTCTCTCTTACTGCTGGCAGGCTTCTTTGCGGGCATCGAAGCTGCCTTTGCCAATGTGAATAAACTCAGCATTGAGCTCAAAAGAAAGCAGGGGAGAGCTACCGGCAAAATACTGGCCGGTTTTACCGAGCACCCCAGCCGTTTTCTGGCTACCAGCCTCGTAGGACTTACCATCACCGTGGTGATCTACAGCATCCTGCTGGCGGGTTTCTTTCAGCCTGTATGGCAGGCAAGCAATGCAACGCCGGACAACGTGCCCATGCCCCTGGTGATTTTCCTGGAGATATTACTGGCATCGCTCGCCATGTTGTTTCTCGGGTTCTTCATTCCAAGAGCTATTTTCCGCTCACGCCCCGAAGCACTGCTGAGCTTTTTTGCATTGCCTATTTCTATCGTGGCCAAACCACTGTATATCATCGGCAATCTGCTGGTGTCCATCTCTGAATGGATGCTGAAATATCTTTTCAACGTCCGGATCCTCGAATCACGGGAATCCTTTACCCGTGTGGACGTAGAGCATTTCATCCGGCAGTCGCAACAGCATGTGGGCGAAAACCAGGAACTGAATACCGAACTGTTTGAAAATGCACTCTCACTGGCGCATGTAAAAATCCGTGGCTGTCTGATACCGCGTAAAGAAATCGAAGCACTCGATATCAAAAACCCGATCATCGATGCCCGGAAAAAATTCATGGAAACCAAACTATCCAAGATCATTATCTATGATACCACCATCGATAATATTCTCGGATACATTCATCAGCTGGACATGTTCAAAAACCCACAGAACATTGAAAGCATCATACATCCGATACTGGCCGTACCTGAGACAATGAGCGCCATTGATCTGCTGAGCAAGTTCAATAAAGAACGTAAAAGCATTGCCTGGGTGGTGGATGAGTTTGGTGGTACCGCAGGTATCGTGACCATCGAAGATGTACTCGAAGAAATCTTCGGAGAGATCAAAGATGAACACGATGAAGAAGAGTTTGTGGAAAAACAAATCGCCGAAAAGGAATACATTTTTTCAGGCAGATTGGAACTAGATTACTTAAACGAAAAATATAGTCTCGATTTTCCGGAAGATGAAAGCGAAACATTGTCCGGATACATCATCAACCACCACGAAACGATTCCGAAGATCAAAGAACGTATCATTATCGGAGACTATGAGTTTGATATACTGAATGTTACGGATACACGGATCGAGATGGTGAAGATGAAAATTCTGGGATAAAAAGCCGTTTTTCAGCGGGTGTTATACGATGTTTATATGATATAAATTTTTTCGTAATATCTGTATTAACGGTATAATAACAATTTTGCTAAAACGTTTTCAAAAAAAGTAGTAGGAATTTAACACGGATTGTATACATTTGCTGTAGATGATGTAACACAATGATTTGATTTTTGTTAAAAGGTTGTAAAAAAAGTGTTCCAACATTGATAATAAAATAATTCTTGTTATTTTTGTATTACAAAATAAAAGCGACCAGTGATTCTTACTTATTCTGAACGCTTGCCATCAATTAGGTAAGTAGCTGAACTGGAAGCAAAAGACATTCTCGAATTCAACTTTTTTGGGGTTAACAAACAATGGATGAAAGGCCGGCTCTTGATTCTTCTCGGGCTGGCTCTTTTTTTTGTACCTACTCATAGCCTGCTATCTTACACAACGTCATACTGTTGTACCTCTCCTTCTTCTTAAAAGACGATTAAAAACAGCATACTTTATCGCGCATGCGCTGTAAATTCTAGTCTTCATCCGCTATATTTGTGCTCCTGTAGAAGAAACATTCAACTTCGATCGATCGCACCATGTTAAAGAAATTTTTTTCCAATAATGAGGACAAGGCAGAGATGTCGTTTTTTGATCACCTGGAAGATCTCCGCTGGCACCTCGTAAGATCAGCATTGGCACTAGTAGCGTTCAGTATATTTGGGTTTGTGTATACCCAGGAGATTCTGGATAATGTGATATTCGGCCCTACCAACGCCAACTTCCCTTCCTACATCGCTTTATGTAAGCTGGGCCACCTGATAGGCCTGGGTAATAACCTTTGTATTACGCCGGTGAAGGTGACTTTCCTGAACTATAAGATGGTCGGCCAGATCATGTTACAATTCAAGCTGGCTTTTATCATTGGCTTTGTTTGCGCTTTCCCTTATATCTTTTGGGAGTTCTGGCGTTTTGTAAAACCCGCGTTGAAGGAGAAGGAGCTGAAAGGAGCCAGAGGCGCTATTTTCTGGGTGTCTTTCCAGTTCTTCCTCGGTATCTGTTTCGCCTATTTCCTGATGGCGCCTTTTACTATCAACTTCCTCGCTTCTTACACTGTTACCGATAAGGCGGTCAATCAATTCTTCATTGATGACTATTTCGATCTGATGACCCAGATCGTATTAGGTATGGGGCTGCTGTTTGAATTGCCGATATTGGTGTTTTTCCTCACCAAGCTGGGCATTCTGACACCTGACTTCCTCCGGGCCTACAGAAGGCACGCTATTGTGGTTATCCTGATCCTTGCGGCCATCATTACACCACCGGACCTGGTTGATCAGCTCATTGTATTCACGCCATTATACTGTCTTTACGAAATCAGTATCTTTATATCCAAAAAAGCGCTCCGTGACAGAGAAGCAGTAGAGCGGAAACAGGAAGTGCAGGAATGGTCTTAAAAGTGGATACTATTAACCGTAAACAGTAACGCTATGCAACAACATACTACCTTTGACACTACTTTGCCTGTAGCCATCGGGTCAGACCACGCCGGATTTGAATACAAGGAGGAAGTGATCTCCTATCTGGAAGCGAGAGGCCTGACCGTAAAAGATTTTGGCACACACACCAAAGATTCAGTAGACTACCCGGATTACGCACATCCGGTATCTACAGCTGTTGAAAGAGGCCAGGCTGCCTTTGGGGTCCTGATCTGCGGCAGTGCCAACGGAGTGGCCATTACGGCCAATAAACACCAGGGCATCCGCGCCGCCATCTGCTGGGGCGAAGAGTTGTCCAGGCTGGCACGTTCCCACAACAATGCGAATGTACTGTGCATCCCTGCCCGCTTTGTGGATGTAGCCGTGGCTAATCAGATGGTGGACGTATTCATCGATACACCATTTGAAGGCGGCCGTCACCAGAACCGTGTCAGTAAAATGGCCTGTCTGTAATGGTTTTTGACCATTCCCCACTAAGGATGGCCAATACCTTTTCATAATATTTGTAACTTAAAGAGCCGGATGAAAATCCGGCTCTTTTTTTATAGACCGGTATCCGGTTTCACCAAAAAACAGTTCATGAGATTGTTAGCTACGGCAGTATGTTTTTTTTCGCTGTCCACCGTATTCGCACAGGGGAAGTCCCCGTTAGTTTTTGAAAAAGCCACCGCCTTGCGGTATGGCGCTACTATTACGCCGGCATCAACTAAAGCGCAACTGGCTGTGATTGCCGGAGAAGAGATGGAAGGGCGGGAAACAGGTACGCGCGGGCAGGAGAGAGCTGCGGCCTATATTGTGTCGCAGTTTAAAGCAGCAGGACTGCAACCGGGCGCTAACGGGCAATGGGAGCAACATTACCCACTGTACCGCGATAGTCTGGAAACAGGCGTCATTACTGCCGGAGGCCAAACTTTCCATTTCGGTAATGACTTCTACGCCAATGTGCAGGAAACACCCAATATCAATACGGAAGCCGGGGTGATATTTGCCGGTTACGGCATCGTGACGCCTGAGCGCAACGATTACAAAGGCCTCGATGTAAAAGGTAAAATTGTGATGGTGCGTGAAGGCGTGCCCACCGGTGTGCCGCGGGAGAAAGCCAATCCCACGGAAAAGGCCGCGGTGGCGGCATTCCGCGGGGCTACCGCCCTGTTGGTGGTGAGTAAAAGCGCCAACAGGTTCCGGTTGCTGGACCAGCAATATCTCCGTAAAACAGACATCTACAAAACGCGTGACACCAGCGGCAGACCGGGCGTTTATTATATCACGCCGGTAATGGCAGCCGCTATTATGGGGCGTGACAGTGTACAGGCGGAGAAAGGACTGTTGCCTGTAGAAGCACCACAAACGCTGCAGCTCCGGTTTGAGAAAAAGGACCTTACCCTTCGGCCTTCCAATGTGCTGGGCTATCTCGAAGGCACAGACAAAAAAGAGGAGCTGGTATTTATTACCGCACACTATGATCACCTGGGTATCATAGACGGTAAAATTAATTATGGCGCAGATGATGATGGCTCAGGGACTACGGCCGTCGTAGAAATGGCAAAAGCTTTCGGAAAAGCAGCCCGTGAAGGTCATCGGCCCCGCAAAAGCATCGTGTTTATGACCGTTTCCGGTGAAGAGAAAGGTTTGCTGGGATCTGACTATTATACATCAAATCCAATATACCCACTGGCCAAAACCGTGGTGGACCTGAATATTGATATGATTGGCCGCATTGATCCGGAGCATGAGCACGATCCGAATTATATTTACATCATCGGGGATGATAAAATCAGTAGCGCGTTGCGTCCTCTTAGCGAGAACGTGAATAATACCTTTACACGTTTTAAACTGGATTATAAGTTTAACGACCCGAACGACCCGCATCAGTTCTATTATCGTTCAGATCACTACAACTTCGCCCGTCATGGTGTGCCGGTGATTTTCTATTTCAATGGTACACATGCCGACTATCACCAGCCTTCTGATACGGTGGAAAAGATCAACTACGATTTGCTGTCGAGAAGAACACAGCTGGTATTTTACACTGCCTGGCAGATTGCGATGACAGATACCAAACTATAGCATGTAATCTACGTGGCGTCCGGCCCCGGTTGATGGTCTGTATTTGCACCATCAGCCGGGGCTTGCTGTTTTGGGGATATTGGGCAGCCTAAAGAAATCTACCAGAGATTAAACCAAATAGATGCGGGTTGGTCTCATAATTGATCAACATTTCCGGAAGTTGAGCCAGCAGCAGGTACGTTGTGATAACAGTATTTAGCAGTCCTGTCTATCTCTCCGAATGAAGTTGTTCTTCAGTTTCAGTTTTTTTTGTTTTTTTTAACAAAATTTTATAAATTGTGTATAGAGTCCTAGCTTAAAACAATAGATATATATATCATATATTTTATGTGAATTTGTGATTGAATGTAAGTATTGTCATTTGAGTAAGATCGGACGATTTTTTCGAGAGTCAGGAAGAAACCCTTAAAACATTTTCGACAAACCTGTTGTTGTTCAAATCGGTATTTATAGTATCAGGCGGTGTATAAGCTTGTCATTTTAGTGAACCGAAAACTTAGACCCCGCTATTTGGTAACCATATAAATTTACCATCATGAAAGCGCCTGCCATCTTTCCTTTGATGACCCATTGTGCCCGCAGGATGTATGCATCAGTCCCGCGTCGATGTTGTCATGGAATTCCATAGGGAGGTCGACATGATCGTTTTATAATTATCCTACATGAAAACTCAAAATATACCTGGTTGTTTATACGCGATTTTGTACCCTATTCATTTAGCCGGAGTGCTCATGGTGAAATTATAAAACGAGATGCATGCGTAATTTTTATAGTGCCTATTGGTGGATTTTTTTGCTCAGAGGAATATTTGCTTTGATGCTGGGAGTGCTGGCTATTATATGGCCGGGAGGTACTTTCACCACTTTGATCGTCTTTTTAGGGGCTTACCTTTTTATCGCCGGTGTTTTTGCGGTAGTAGGCGCTATCGCCGCCCGCAGAACGGCTGAAAACTGGGGGATGTTTTTGTTGTCTGGTTTAATCGGTGTTATATTAGGTGTCCTGACATTGTACAATCCTTTTGCGACGGGTGCGGCTTTGATTTTCCTGGTAGGCTTTGGGGCGATGCTGGCCGGCATATTTGAAATCATTATTGCGATCAGACTAAGAGCTTTGATAACCGGTGAAGGTTGGTATATCGCGGGCGGACTGCTATCTATACTCTTTGGCATTCTGCTGTTGTCTAACCCCGAAGCGGCTGCTATTACGCTGACATGGTTGTTTGGCTTTTATGCAGCAATATCGGGAGTCATGTTGATATCGTTATCGTTCCGGTTACGGAGAAAATAATAAGAAACGGAAGACCCTTTTGTTGTTCAACTAAATTATCCCCATATGCAAGCTTATTTTCTAACTAAAACGCTTACACGATGATGATCAAGACACCTGGTTAGAGGCGCCTGTTTTCGCGTCTGTCCCGCCGGTGTTGATACCACCGCGGCCCCCGACGCCTACAGGTGCCGGCAGTACACCGGTCCGGAGTACCGGTGGCCACCATTGCTGCCCCACTTTTCCGCACGCTCCCTGGCCCTCAAAAGGGTTAGCATGCTGTAGCCTATTTTGAAAATTTAAAGTTAACCGTTATGTCATCCACCGAATTCAACAATTTGTTACTGGGAAATGCTGATTTCCTGCGGCCGTATGCCGTTACGCTAACGAAAGACTCTGAATCCGCCAAGGACCTCTATCAGGAAACCTTGTTCAGGGCTTTGTCCAATCGTGACAAATACCTCGCCGGCACCAATATCCGGGCATGGTTATATACCATCATGCGGAATATTTTTATCAATAACTACCGGAGAGGAAACCGTCAGTATAAATTGCTGGACAATGCTGTCGGCGATTACCTGTTGAGCCACCAGCCCTCTGCTATCGGCAACTTTGCTGAATCAGACCTGCGGGTGAAAGATGTACAGATGGCCGTTTATAATCTGCCGGTTATCTTTAAACAGCCCTTTCTGCTTTATTTTGAAGGGTATAAATACTATGAAATCGCTGCTATACTCAATGAACCATTGGGTACAGTGAAAAGCCGCATCCATTTTGCGCGGAAAATGTTGAAAACCAGGATAACCAGGCACTAAATATGACGTAGAATATTTACCCGTTGTGAGGCTTTTGGAAACCGGAAGCCCGGCAAACAGGACAAAATACCCGGAAGCCGCTGTTCTATGAATACCCGATAGTGGGCTGAGATGTGTTAAGATACGCTTGTAACCCGCGCTGCAGCACCCTACTGCAGCACAGATGACCAGTATCTGTTGTGCTAAGTTTGCGGGCTTCGGTTCAGGCCGTAGCCCCCCGAAAGTGAACATACTTTCCTATCCAGTTTTCGTCATTCGAAAAATATCCCGTGACCGTCCCTGTCAGCCTGCTGGCCATATCCCGCGGGTAAAAGTCAGGTGTGTACCCAACTGCCTCCGCAAAATCAGAAGAATCACAGTTTCATTTCGTACTTTTACACCCTCAAAAAAGTCTCAAAAAAGTCGTGATGAAGGCAAATTATTTAGACGAGCTTAACGAAAGGCAGCGGGAAGCGGTAGTACATATCAATGGCCCCCTGATGATCGTTGCAGGCGCCGGTTCGGGAAAAACAAAAGTACTGACCACGCGTATCGCACACCTGATGCGGAACGGGGTCGACGCGTTTAATATTCTGTCGCTGACATTTACCAATAAAGCAGCACGTGAAATGAAAGAACGTGTGGAAAAAATCCTGGGAGGCAGCGAAGCCCGCAACCTCTATATCGGTACCTTCCACTCCGTATTTGCCCGCCTTCTCCGTGCTGAAGCACATCGGCTGGGTTACCCCAACGATTTTACCATCTATGACGCAGATGACGCCAAAAGCGTGGTGAAAACCATCGTCAACGAGCTTAACCTCGACGATAAACACTATAAACCGAACTTCGTATACAACCGGATATCCGCTGCCAAAAACAGTCTGATGGGACCGGAAGAATATCAGCTCGACCATCTCGTACAACAGGAAGACATGCGGGCCAACAGACCCCTGATCGGCAAGATCTACGATATGTACGCCAAACGCTGCTTTAAAAACGGCGCCATGGACTTCGATGATCTCCTCTTCAAAATGTACGTGCTGCTCAAAAGCTTCCCCGAAGTATTGCATAAATACCAGCATAAGTTTAAATACATCATGATCGATGAGTATCAGGATACCAACCCGGCCCAGTACGAGATCATTAAACTGCTGGGCGCTGTCAACGAAAATATATGCGTGGTAGGTGATGATGCCCAGAGTATCTACTCCTTCCGCGGCGCCACCATCCAGAACATCCTCCAGTTTGAAAAAGACTATGATGATGTGAAAGTGGTGAAACTGGAACAAAACTACCGCAGTACCAAATCTATCCTGAGCGTGGCCAATGAAGTGATTGCCCACAATAAAGGACAGATCGAAAAGAACCTGTGGACCGATAACAACGAAGGCGATACCATCAAACTGGTACGTACCATGACCGATAACGAAGAAGGGAAATTTGTAGCGGATACCATCGCAGAGCAAAAACTGCGCAACCACTACGAAAACCGGGATTTCGTTATCCTCTACCGTACCAACGCCCAGAGCCGTTCCTTCGAGGAAAGCCTGCGTCGGAAAGCTATTCCCTACCGCATCTTCGGCGGCCTGTCGTTCTACCAGCGTAAGGAAATCAAGGATTTCGTGGCCTACCTCCGCGTTACCATGAACACCCGTGATGAAGAAGCACTGAAGCGTATCATCAACTACCCGGTACGCGGCATCGGTAAAACCACCATGGAAAAAACCATCGTGTTCAGCAACGAACACAATATCACAATGTGGGAAGTGCTGGAAAGAGCCAGGGAGTTCGGTTTCAAGGGCGGTACCCTTGAAGCGATCGAAGCTTTTGTGGTCATGATCAAAAGCTTCCAGGCACTGCTTACTACCCACAACGCCTATGATGTGGCCGTAGTGGTAGGTAAATCCACCAATATCGTAAAAGAACTGTTCAACGATAAAACCACGGAAGGCCTCGCCCGTTACGAAAACGTACAGGAATTGCTGAACTCCATCAAAGAGTTCACCGAAACACCGGATGAAGAAGGCGAGCTGCTGGACAAAAGCATGGGCTCCTACCTGCAGCAGATCACCCTGCTCACAGATGCAGACCAGGGCAATGACGAAGATAGCAATGTGGTGAAACTGATGACCATTCACGCCGCCAAAGGACTGGAGTTCCCCGTGGTATTTACCGTGGGCCTCGAAGAAACCCTATTCCCCAGTGGCATGTCTATCAATACCCGTGAAGAGCTGGAAGAAGAAAGACGGTTGTTCTACGTAGCGATTACCCGCGCCAAAGCAAGACTGTGGCTGACGCACGCTAACAGCCGCTATCGCTTCGGTAACCTGGTACAGAATGAACCCAGTCGCTTCCTCGAAGAGATGCCGGAAAAATTCATTGACCGGAGTTATGCCGGTGGCGGAAGCGTTCGCAATGCTTTCGGCGGTGGCAATACTTCCGGATGGGGCGGCGGCAGTAACATGGGCAATATGTTTGACCGGATGCAGAAAAAGACGCCCGGGCAACCAGCTTCCCAGCCTTCCTCACCCAAACCGGCACCAAGACCTACTTCGCCAGCCACTACCCACGTGCCTACGCCCGGCTTCGCTCCCGACGACCCGGCCGGAATGGAACCCGGTATGCAGGTAGAACACCAGAAATTCGGCTTCGGCACCATCATGGGCATGGAAGGCGCTCCCAACAACAGGATCGCCACCGTCGTATTCCCTAAAGGTGGCGGTGAGAAGAAAATTATGCTTAACTACGCCAAGCTGAGGATCGTAAGATAACCTGCATGGAGAAAGAACTGGAGATGCTGCGCCGCTACTGCGCTTATCAGGAGCGGTGCCATCAGGAAGTGAAATATAAATCCCTGGAACTGGGACTACGTGGTGATGCAGTAGAAGAAGCCATCGCGGAACTGATAGCAGACAATTTCCTGAATGAGGAAAGATATGCCAAAGCCTTTGCAGGCGGTAAGTTCAGGATAAAACAATGGGGCCGCAATAAGATAAAAGCAGAGCTGAAACAAAAGCAGGTGTCTGACTACTGCATCCGGAAAGGGCTGGCGGAGATCGATGGAGACGACTACTACGCCACGTTGCTCAGGCTGACAGAGAAGAAATGGCAGTCGCTCAACCGTGAAACTGCGCTCAAACGGCGGTACAAAACTGTGCAACACCTTTTGCAGCGTGGGTTTGAAAGCTCGCTGATTAATGATGCGCTTGAAGAAATTGCAAATAATGATGCCTGAAAACAGAATAATTTGAAAAGTTTCTAATCCATCAGGCAGTACATTTGTAGCTATAATACCCAATAATGGCAGATTTAAAAGTTACACTGATACAATCCCGGCTTTACTGGGAAGATATTGCGGCAAACCTGCAGATGTTTGATGAAAAAATCGACAGCATAGGAGAGCGGACAGAAGTGGTGTTTTTACCAGAGATGTTCAGCACCGGCTTCAGCATGCAGCCGGAGAAACTGGCGGAAACCATGGACGGAAGCGCTGTGCAGTGGATGAAGAAAAAGGCTGCTGAGAAAAATATCATTCTCACCGGCAGCCTGATCATCGAAGAAAATGGTCATTATTTAAACCGCCTCATCTGGATGCTGCCCAACGGCACCTTTGGCACCTACGATAAACGCCACCTGTTTGGGTATGCCGGCGAACATGAGCATTACCAACCCGGCAACAAACGCCTGATTGCACAGGTAAAAGGCTGGAAAATCAATCTGAATATCTGTTACGATATGCGTTTCCCGGTATGGGCGCGCAATACGATCCAGCCGGACGGCACCCCCGCCTACGATGTGCTGGTATATGTAGCCAACTGGCCGGAACGCCGCAGTACCGCATGGACCACCCTGCTGCAGGCCCGCGCCATCGAGAACCAATGTTACGCCATTGGTGTTAACAGAGTAGGGGATGATGGCAATAAAATCTACCACAGCGGCGAAACCAGCCTGATAGATCCTATGGGTGAAATCATCTACCGTAAGTCACACGACGAGGATATCTTTACGTATACCCTTCAACGTGACAGGCTGGATGAAGTCAGGAAAAATATTCCTTTCCTGAAAGACGCTGATAGCTTCACTATTCTCAGTAACGAACTCGTTTAACCTTTATCATAGATGTTCCTGCAGGCCGTACACCATATCGCTATTATTTGTGCTGATTACCATCGTAGTAAAGCCTTTTATACCGATGTGCTGGGTCTGCAGGTCATCCGGGAGGTATACCGTGAAGAACGGGACTCCTGGAAGCTGGACCTGGCGCTGGGCGAGCAGTATGTGATAGAACTTTTTTCCTTTCCGGACCCACCACCACGTGCTAGTCGCCCTGAAGCCTGTGGCCTCCGGCACCTTGCCTTTGCGGTGAATGATATCACTGCGGCAGTGCAGGAACTGCACCGGAAAGGCGTACCCACCGAAATCATTCGTATAGACCCCTATACGGGTAAGCACTTCACTTTTTTTACTGACCCTGATGGCCTACCTTTAGAGTTGTACGAACAACCCTAATACGCTTCGCCATGTCTGCTATTTATACAAACGCCCTGATATTCACCGGCGACCGGATTCTCAGTGACCATGCAGTTGTGACGGACCATCATGTGATTACAGGCATTGTACCGGCTTCTGAATACAAAGACCATCCTGATGTGATAGACCTGGAAGGCGGGTTCATGGCCCCGGCTTTTGTGGATTTGCAGGTATACGGCGGTAACGGCAGCGTATTCTTTCTACACCCTTCTGTAGAAAGCCTCCGGGCTACTTATGAAGCCAGTAAGGCCGGCGGCGCAGCTCATATCATGCCCACCCTGGCCACCATTGCGCCCGAGAAAATATTGCTGGCGATACAGGCTGTCAGGGATTACTGGCGGGAAGGTGGCAGAGGCGTACTGGGCCTGCATCTCGAAGGGCCGTTTATCAATCCTGTGAAAAAAGGCGCCCATCTTGAAAAGTATATCCACCCGCTTACCCGGGAAGATGTAGACTGGATCCTGCAAAACGGTAGTGGTGTGGTGAAGATGATCACCCTGGCGCCGGAATGCTGTAACCCACTACTGGTAAAGGAATTGCAGGACGCTGGCATCACTGTCTTTGCAGGTCACAGCAATGCTACCTATACGGAAGCGATGGCCGCCTTTGAAAATGGTATTCATCATGTGACGCATCTGTTCAATGCCATGTCGCCGCTCGAAAGCCGCGCACCCGGACTGGTAGGAGCGGTGTATAATCACCCTAAAATATTTGCCAGTATTGTGGCTGACGGCGTGCATGTGGACTTTGCCACGATCAGCATCAGCCATAAGATTATGGACGGCCGCCTTTTTCTGATCTCCGATGCGGCGGCGGAAAGTCCTGACGGGGATTATATCTACATACCGGAAAAAGACCGCTATGTCAATGCAGCCGGCGTGCTGGCAGGCTCCCGGCTGACTATGCTGCAGGCAGTACACAACTGCGTGGAGAAAGCTGGCATACCCCTGCATACGGCGCTTCAGATGGCATCCCTTTATCCGGCGCGGGCTTTGCGCCTTCACACACGCTTAGGACGCATCGAAACCGGCTATGAGGCAGCATTTATCGTACTGCGCGATCACTGGGATATGACAGTTTACTGTTAATACTACTATCTTCGCAGGATAAATCACCATTTAACTAACGCATGGATGCCATAATCCGTTTTTTTACGAGACGCCAGTACAAGAACCTGTTCCTGTTGACCTGGTTGGTCCTGGGCCTCTTACAAGCCTGTTTTTCTGATCTTTGGGACGATGAAGCCTATTACTGGGTATATTCCCGCCATATGGACTGGGGATATTTTGATCATCCCCCGATGATTGCCCTCCTGATAAAAATGGGTTACGGCATTTTTCATAATGAGCTGGGTGTTCGGCTGTTTATTGTGCTGATCAATACCGCTACGTTGTGGATCACTTCCCGGTTGATTGCTTCCAAGGACAATATCCTCTTTTACCTGATCATGGGCTCCATGGGAGCCATGCAGATAGGGGGCATGCTCGCCGTGCCGGACCTGCCGCTGATATTCTTTGCCGCCGTTTATTTCTGGGCCTACCGTTATTTTCTCGCCAGCCAGAACTGGCGTAATACGCTGCTGCTGGGCGTTGCCATGGCTTTGATGTTCTATAGCAAATACCATGGCGTGTTGCTGGTGTTCTTTACGGTATTGTCCAACATGAATTTGCTGCGGGTGGGTAAGTTCTGGGCTGCCTGTATCATCACCACCATACTGTTTTTCCCGCACATCTACTGGCAGTATACGCATGGTTTCCCTTCCCTGCAATACCATCTGGTAGAACGCAACGCTTCGTCTTATGATATCACGTATACACTCGATTATCTGGGCGGGCAGCTGCTGTTATTTGGGCCTTTGTTGGGTTGGCTGCTGCTGTATTATGCTTTCCGGTGTCCTATCCAGAACACTTTTGAGCGTGCGCTGAAGTTCTGTTTGATCGGAGTATTGGTGTTTTTCGGCATCAGCACTTTCAAAGGAAGGGTAGAGGCTAACTGGACCGTAATGGTGTTTACGCCGGTGGTCATTCTGGCCCATCAGGCTATCATACGGAGAGGCTGGTCCCGCAAGCCGTTGTTATATACGCTGCCTGTTTCCCTGCTGCTGGTGCTGGTAACGAGAATTTACATGGTCTGGGATTTTATGCCGGGCGTGGAAGTAAGGCCGGAGATACACCACAACAAAGAGTGGACATCTGCCCTTGCCACCCGTGCAGAAGGCCGTCCGGTGGTATTTTTGAATAGTTATCAGCTGCCTTCCAAGTACATGTTTTACACCGGGCATTTGTCTTACAGCCTTAACAGCCGTTATTCCCGGCGTAGTCAGTATAATTTCTGGGACACAGAAACGCAGCTGTGGGGCAAACCGGCCATGGTAGTATTTGAGCCGGGAATGGATATGCCGGTAACGGACAGTATCAAAACTATCCGCGGCACGTGGGATATTAATATACAGCCGGCTTATTATTCTTACTCGCTGGTACAGATGAAAGCCGGATTACAGCGTATTAAAGCCCGCCCGCGTGAACAGGTCAATGTGCTGTTGCAACCAAATAATGGATACAAAATGCCTTTGCCCATAGATCGTGACCATCCGCCTATGCTGGGTTATGGCTTCTCTACCAAAGATGGGGCTTTGCCGGTAGTGAAATCGGAGTTGACGCTCGAACGTGCTATGTTGCGCAGGGTGGTAACAATGCCGGTGACGATGCCAGACAAACCGGGTGAATACCTGCTGAAGTTCTGTGTGTTTGCAGGCGATCTGCCGCCTACACATAACAGCCAGGGGATTAAAGTGACCGTTGAAAAATAATCACGCAAAGGCGCAAAGCAGCAAAGCGCGCAAAGCGCTATAAGCGAATAAAAGAAAGCAAAGGAGCGTAGATCACATGTGATCTACGCTCCTTTGCTTTCTTATTTAATCTTTAAAAAATCTTTGCGTGCTTTGCTGCTTTGCGCCTTTGCGTGCACTATTGTTGGAAGGCGTTCCAGCCTTGTGCTACCAGCTTGAATTTGTTGCCTCCTTTGGTGTGGATATGGGCGCCTTCGGAGATGTCCGCCATGTAGCCGATCACGCTGATTTGTTCGTTGAGAACAATTTTATCATAATCCTGCTGTTTCATGGTGAAAAGCAGTTCGTAGTCTTCTCCGCCGCTGAGTGCGCAGGCAGTAGGATCGAGACTGAATTTCAGGGCCATTTCCTTGCTTTCTTGTGCGATGGGAATTTTGTCTTCATAGACTACCACGCCGAGGTTGCTTTGTTTGGCGATGTGGAGTATTTCAGAGCTGAGGCCGTCGCTCACGTCCATCATAGCGGTAGGGATGATTTCCTGTTCCTGCAGAAATTCGATGATGTCTTTACGGGCTTCCGGCTTCAGTTGCCGGCCGATGATATAAGTCTGGTCTTCCAGGTCGGGTTTAACGTCCGGATTTTCCAGGAAGATTTTCTTTTCTCTTTCCAGTAGGGTAAGGCCAAGGTATGCAGCGCCGAGGTCGCCGGTAACGCAGAGCAGGTCACCTTTCTGGGCGGTAGATCTTTTCACGAACTGGTCAGGTGTTACTTCCCCGATGGCTGTTACGCTGATGATAAATCCTTTCTGAGAGTTGCTGGTATCACCACCGATGAGGTCTACGCCGTATTTTTCGCAGGCGGCATATACGCCTTCATAAAATTCGTTCAGGGCTTCCAGTGATACTTTGTTGGAGAAGGCCACGCTCATGGTAATTTGAGTGGGGGTGGCGTTCATGGCATAGATATCGGAGATGTTTACCACTACTGATTTATAGCCGAGGTGTTTCAGCGGGGTATACATCAGGTCGAAATGGATGCCTTCCACCAGCATATCCGTGCTGATAACGGTTTGTTTGCCGAAATGGTCGATGACGGCGGCATCGTCGCCTACACCGAGTACGGTGCTGGCGTTTTGTATTTCGATATTCCTGGTGAGATAGTCGATCAGGCCAAATTCGCCCAGGTCTTTTATTTCTGTTCTTTCTTCCATGTTTTCCAATACTTATTTACCGTTAATGAGGTGCTGCAATTCACTATGGATATGGCCGTTGGTGGCCAATATATCTTTTTGATAGGGGGAAAATTTGTCACCGGAGAAGTGGGTCACTTTCCCGCCAGCTTCTTCCACCATGAGGTATCCGGCAGCGCTGTCCCACGCCTGCAGGTGGTGTTCCCAGAAGCCGTCGAACCGGCCACAGGCTACCCAGCAGAGGTCTATGGCCGCGGAGCCCAGGCGGCGCACGGGAATGCCCTGTTTAATAACGCTGGTGAGCACCTGTAACGGGTTGTTGTCGCTTTCTTCCCATTTGTAGGGGAAACCGGTGACCAGGCAGGAGGTTGCCACGTTGGTTTTGGCAGATACCCGGATAGGTTTATCGTTCAGGGTGGCGCCTTTGCCTTTTTCAGCAACAAACAACTCGTTCATAAAAGGGTTGTATACCGCTCCCAGCACCATTTCACCCTCTTTTTCCACGCCTATGGAGACACAACAGATAGGGATGCCATTGGCAAAGTTAACCGTGCCGTCTATCGGGTCTATGATCCATTTAAAAGCAGAATCTGTTTTGATGGCGCCTACTTCCTCACTGAGAATGAAATGGTCAGGGTAAGTTTGGCGTATGACCTCGATAATTACGGCTTCAGACTTTTTATCCGCTTCCGTTACGAGGTCATTGACAGTGCTTTTGCTGCTCACTTCAAAAGCCCCGTTAAAATATTGTTGGAGTATTTTTCCGCCGGCTTCAGTAGCTTTGAGTAAAGTAGATTTTAGCATGCCGCAAAGGTAAAAACGAATTATCAATTGCCGGTTGCCAATTTTACAGCTTTATTAGTAAAATATACATGTGTTATTCGTTAACTTGCAACCTATAACTGGTAATTCGCGTTTATATTCATTATTCAACTTATTTTTGCAGTTCAATTAAAGAGAGGGAAAGTTAATGGCCATCATAGGTAATCTGATTTCCAGGTCACTACGTATCAGGAAGAAGTTCACGTTTAAGTTAGGTACACCTCGCCAATACCAGCTGCAGGTGCTGCACCGTCTGCTGGAGAAGGCCAAGGATACTGAGTTTGGCCGGCACTACGATTTCCAGGACATTTTGGACAGTCCGAATTTTATCGGTCAGTACCGGGAGAAAATACCTGTGCATAACTATAGTAAGATGCACAAGGAGTGGTGGTACCGCTGCCTGGAAGGGGAAGCTAACGTAAGCTGGCCCGAGAAGATCAAATATTTTGCACTGAGCTCCGGTACATCTGAATCGGCCAGTAAGCATATTCCTGTTACCAAAGCCATGTTGAAGACGGTGAAGAAGGTAGGGGTGAAGCAGCTGTATTCCATGGTGAACTTCAACATCCCGCCGAAGTCTTTTACAAAAGGTATCCTGATGCTGGGAGGCACTACCTCCCTGTTTGAAAAAGGCGACTACTATGAAGGGGATATGAGCGGCATTCAGGCCAAGAATATCCCAAGGTGGTTCCGTCGCTTTTATAAGCCCGGCGGCAGCATTTCACGCAAGCCCAACTGGGAGCAGCGTATCAAGCTGATCGTCCGTAAGGCGCCTACCTGGGACGTGGGCACCGTTTGTGGTGTGCCGGCCTGGGTACAGATCGTATTTGAAGAGATCATCAAATACCACGGGGTAAAAAATATTCATGAGATTTGGCCTAACCTAGCCATCTATATCCATGGTGGGGTATCTTTCGAGCCTTATCGTGAAAGTTTCCAGAAATTACTCGGCAAACCGATCAACTTCATTGAGACCTACATGGCCTCTGAAGGCTCTTTCGGCTTCCAGGCACGCCCAAATGTAAGAGGCATCAAACTGGTGCTGAACGCCGGTATTTTCTATGAATTCATTCCTTTCAATGAGGAAAACTTTGACGCTGACGGTGAAGTGAAGCCTAATCCTAAATCTTACATGATCAATGAGGTGGTGGAAGATGTGGAATACGCGGTGATGCTGTCTACCTGCGCGGGTGCATGGCGTTACCTGATCGGGGACGTGGTGAAATTCACTTCCGTGAAGGAGCATGAAATCGTGATCGTAGGCCGTACTAAACAGTTCCTCAGTCTTGCCGGCGAGCATATGAGCGTCGACAATATGAACAAGGCGATTGACACGGTGCAGAAAAAGATGGGCATTACCATCCGTGAGTTTACCGTGGCTGGTTTCCCTTATGAGAACCTGTTCGCGCACCGTTGGTACATTGGTACTGACCAACCGGTGAGTGATGTGGCTAAAATCCGGGAAATCATCGACCAGACCCTGGCTGAAGTAAACGACGATTATGCCGTGGAAAGAACTTCCGCACTGAAAGAAGTGTTCGTGGAAGTACTGCCTAACGAAGTATTTATCGATTACCTGCGTTGCAAAGGCAAAGAAGGCGCGATGAACAAATTCCCAAGGGTAATGAAAGGAGACAAGCTGAAAGACTGGGAGAAATTCCTGGCTGGTAAAACAGTGAAGCATCAGGCATAATCCGTGACCCCGAATATATACGCATGATAACATCAATTGTAGCTGGATTAGGACTGGGATTATTTCTGTCGTTATCGGTGGGGCCTGTAATATTCGCCATCATCAAGTACAGTATCAATAATGGTTTCAAGGCAGGTATCAGCTTTGCGCTGGGCGTGTCTATGAGCGATATCTTTTTTGTGGTGACCGGCAACCTGGCTACCTCCTTTATTAACGGACTGGAAGAATACAAGCGTTCTATCGGAGTGGTCGGCGGTTTCCTCCTGATTGGGATGGGCGTTTACGGACTGTTCTTCAAAAAGGTGAGGATCAGCACCGGTGATGAAAAACCGGAGATGTTCCGCACGCACGACTATCTGAAGATATGGCTGGCCGGTTTCCTGATGAATACACTCAATCCCGGCGTTATTATTTTCTGGCTGGGGGTATGTGTGGCTAACGCCGCTACTTCTGTAGGCCACCGGTTTGTCATGTATGGCGTATGTCTGGCGCTGGTACTCTCCGCTGATATCCTCAAAGTGTTTATCTCCGACAAAATCCGGCATAAACTGACCCTCACCAATGTGGAATGGCTTAACCGTATCGCTGGCGTGAGTATGATCATCTTCGGCGTGGTGTTGTTGTATAAAGTGATGTTTGAGCTGGGGACATTAGGCCATTAGGAGGATATAAACGAGATTAAAATAAAAAGCAGGAAGCCCGTTGATCGTACATCAACGGGCTTCCTGCTTTTTATTTAGTAAGATGATTATGCGGTAATTGTCCAGGTTTCATTTCCTGCCAGTAACTTATCCAGATCGCCGGCTCCTTTTCTGGAGAGGGCATCTTCCAGTTGGGCAGCCATGACTGCTTCGTAGGTAGGACGCTCTGTCTGATAGAAGACGCCGAAAGGACGTGGCATGTGGCCTTCGATGCGTGGATCGTCGAACAGACGGGTCAGCAGCTGTGCTTTGTAGAAGTCGTTTTCGTCGTGTATCCAGAGATCAGCGGCGCTGTATTCGCTGCCCAGTTCCACTACCACGGGTTTGAGGCCGTCGAGGCGGAGACCTTTATTTTTCTGGGCGCCGAAGATCATCGGTTGTCCTTGTTCTACGAACAGGGTCTCTTCTGCTTTGCTGGATTTTTCAGTGAATATTTCAAATGCGCCATCATTGAAGATGTTGCAGTTCTGGTATATCTCCAGGAAGGACGCGCCTTTGTGGGCGTGGCTGCGTTTCAGCAATTCCTGCAGGTGTTTCGGGTCGCGGTCCATACTGCGGGCAATGAAAGTGGCGTCAGCGCCCAGTGCCAGTGCCAGCGGGTTGAACGGATGGTCGATACTGCCGAAAGGAGTGGACTTGGTCACTTTATTCTCTTCGGAAGTAGGCGAGTATTGTCCTTTCGTCAGACCATAAATCTGGTTATTGAACAGCATCACGTTCACGTCGAAGTTACGGCGGAGCAGGTGGATGGTGTGGTTACCACCGATAGACAGGCCGTCGCCATCACCGGTAACGATCCATACGCTCAGCTCCGGGCGGGTAGCCTTGAGACCAGAAGCGATGGCGGTAGCACGGCCATGGATCGAGTGCATACCGTAGGTGTTCATATAGTATGGAAAGCGCGAAGAGCAACCGATACCAGAAACGATCACAATATTTTCGCGGGGAATGCCCAGCGAAGGCATAATGGTTTGTACCTGTTTAAGTATAGAGTAGTCGCCGCAGCCAGGGCACCAGCGTACTTCCTGGTCCGTTGCAAAATCTTTGGCTGTTAAGGCCTGCGGAGCTATAGTTGCTGTTGACATTTGTATGAGTTAAGTATATATGAGTATGTATATATGTATCCTGTAAAGTTACTGATTATTCAGCTCTTCCCAATATTCAGCTGCCCGGCGGGTATGCGGAATCACAATGGTCCCTCCCACGATATTGGCCACCGCAAAGATCTCATACATCTCTTCGGTACTGATGCCCTGTTCATGGCATTTGCCCAGATGGTATTTGATGCAATCGTCGCAACGCAGCACCATCGAGGCTACCAATCCCAGCATTTCTTTCGTTTTAGTGCTCAGCGCCCCCTCGGCATAGGTATTGGTATCGAGGTTGAACAGCCTGTTAATCACCTTGTTCTGCTTTCCCAGAATCACTTCGTTCATCTTAGCGCGGTAGTCGTTGAACTCCTGAATCGTGTTTGACATATAAATCCTCTTTATAAAAGTTTAACGGATGGTTTCACAGGGATAAAGCTATGAAAGTGTTTACAAATATAGACTAATCTACTGATTAAGTGGACTGTTTGCCCTATAACCTGTGATTATGGACAATAACAAAAAGTTATGTTGATAATTTCTTCATCAAAAAGGTCCATCGATATGGTGGACTATTTGTATATTGTCTGATATACCAACTTCTTTTCGTCAACCAACAGATCTGAACCTCCGATTACGAAAACATCGCTTTTTTACCGCCTGCTGGCCCTATGTGTATGTACCAGCGGCACCCTGCTGGCGCAGGACAAAAAAATGCTGGGCTACACTGATGCCGAAGCTGCCCGCCAGCAACAATTGGAAACCCGTTTTGACCAGCATCTCAGCAGCAGCCATATTGGAGAGGCCATTAAAGCCCTCTCTTCACAGCCGCATCACATCGGTTCTGCCAGAGGGAAAGCCGTGGCGGAAGATATCCTCCAGCGCTTTAAAAGCTATGGCTGGGACGCTGAAATCGTTACCTATCAGGTATTGTTTCCCACACCCAAAGAACGCCTGCTGGAAATGACCGGCCCCACCTCCTATAAGGCAGTGCTAAAAGAACCCGCCCTCAAAGAAGACGGCACCTCCGGGCAGGAAGGCCAGCTGCCCACCTATAACTGCTGGAGCGCTGATGGAGACGTAACTGCCCCGCTGGTTTTTGTGAACTACGGCCTCCCGGAAGACTATGAATACCTGGAACGTGCCGGGGTGGATGTACGGGGTAAAATTGTCATCGCTAAATACGGCCGCTCCTGGCGCGGCACCAAGCCCAAAGTAGCCCAGGAACACGGCGCTATCGGCTGTATCATCTACTCCGATCCTAAAGACGATGGCTACTTTGCGGGTGATGTTTACCCACAGGGCGCTTTCAAAAATGAATACGGCGTGCAACGTGGTTCTATCATGGACATGGTGATCTACCCCGGAGACCCGCTCACGCCCAATATAGGCGCTACCGCCAATGCTAAACGGCTGGACCGCCTTCAGGCGCCTAACCTCCTGAAAATACCGGTATTGCCTATCAGTTACCATGATGCCGCTCCGCTGCTCAAAGCACTGGAGGGTCCGGTGGCCCCGGATGCATGGCGTGGCGCACTACCTTTCACCTATCACATAGGACCCGGAAAAACGAAAGTGCATCTGAAACTGTCGTTCGACTGGCAGATTCGTCCCTGCCACAACGTAATTGCTAAATTGAAAGGCGCTGAAGAGCCGGACCAATGGGTAGTGCGCGGTAACCACCACGATGCCTGGGTCAACGGAGCGTCAGACCCTATCAGTGGCATGGCTGCCCTGCTCGAAGAGGCCAAAGCGATTGGTGAGCTGAGCAAAGAAGGCTTCAAACCCCGCCGCACGCTGGTGTACTGCGCCTGGGACGGAGAAGAGCCGGGCCTCATCGGCTCTACCGAATGGGTGGAAGATCATGCCGCTGAGCTACAGGAAAAAGCCGTGGTATACATCAATTCCGACAGCAACGGCCGTGGATTCCTCAGTGCCAGCGGTTCTCATGCATTGGAAACCCTGATTAACCAGGTAGGCCGGGACATCATCGATCCACAGACTAAAGTCAGCATACTGGCCCGCCGGCAGGCTGCTGATGTGCTGAAGGCCGCCACTGTCAAACAAAAGAAGGAAAAGCTGTCCCGTCAGGGAATTGCCATCAACGCCATGGGCTCCGGTTCTGACTACTCCTCCTTCCTGCAACACCTTGGTGTGCCTTCGCTGGACCTCGGCTTCGGCGGGGAAGATGCCGGCGGCGAATACCATTCCATCTACGACTCTTATGATAACTACGTACGGTTTAAAGACCCTACTTTCAGCTATGGCGTGACGCTGTCACAGACCGCAGGTCATACAGCTTTGCGTATAGCCAATGCCGTTACATTGCCTTTCGACTTCCGCAAACTGTATGAAACGGTGAACGGATATGTGAACGAGCTCACCGAGCTGGCCACAGACCTACGGGAGGCCACCGCGCTGGAGAACCAGCTGATACGGGAAAACAAATACCAACTGGCAGCTGACACGGCTAAACATTTGTTGCCGCCCGCTTCCCGTGCAGCCGTGCCCTACATTGATTTCAGCCCGCTGCAAAACGCACTCGCTGCGCTGGATACCGTAACGCAGGGCTTTTCCGGTAAACTGGCGACAGGCAAAACGCAGGTCAACAAGCGCCTCTATCAGGCGGAACAACAACTGCTCAATGATAAAGGGTTGCCTTCCCGTCCATGGTACAAACATACGCTGTATGCACCCGGATTCTATACCGGTTATGGTGTGAAAACCATTCCCGGCGTAAGGGAAGCGCTGGAACAGCGCCGGTGGAAAGAAGCCAGAGAGCAGATAGATGCTGCCGCAGCAGCTATCAACAGGCTCACCCAATATCTACAGACATTAACCAGCAACTAACGAAAAGGGCTGATCAATCGATCAGCCCTTTTCATTTGAATATATTGAGCAGCTATCTGCCTTCTCCCAGATTCTTCAGATAATCTTTCAGGCCCAGGATAATTTTATTGATCAGCTCCTGCTGGAATTGTGGGTTTAGCATTTCTTCCTCATCGCCCGGGTTACTGATGAACAGTGTTTCTATGAGTGCGTCCGGAAACTCCGTGGGGTTGTTCAGGATGAAGTTGAAGTCGCCGTTATTTTTGAAATCATTGAGGCCTGTTTCCAGCAAGCGTCGGTGGATAGCGGCATTCAGCGGTTCGCAGAAAGGGTGTTTGTAGTAGGTGGCAGTACCGGATACATCTACCGGGTTCCCCGAGGAGTTGAGGTGTATGCTCAGGAGAAGGTCCGGATTAGCGCGGCGGAAGAGGGAGAGACGATCTTCGTTGGCCACAAACTTTTCGGTGGTACGGGTCATGATAACGCTGGCGCCCTCTCTTTCCAGTGCGCTCTGCAGTTGCAGCGCCAGGTTGAGGGTCAGTGTTTTTTCATAAACGCCGGTAAGGCCCACGGAGCCCATATTGCCGCCGCCGTGTCCTGCATCTACGCCGATGATCAGACCACGCAGGGAAAGGTTTTCCGGAACACGTTTAACCTTCACCGTTATACGGTTGCCTTCATAATAAATCTGATAACCCCATGGTGCATGTTTCAGGGAGATGGCCATCCGGAACACGTCGTGCGCCGGCTGCTGCCATTGTACACCGGTAATTTCCCGTGTTCCCTGTAGCAGCGTGCTGATACCCTGCTCTGCGTAGGCGCCATGCACATCTACAATGATTTTGCCCGGAGACACCATCTGCGTAGAGGTGTAGGGTAATTTATCCGACAGTTCCACCGACACGTAATCGGCTTTTTCATCGCCCCATACTTTAGCGTCCGATACGATGCTTACTGCGGGGGATTCCTGTGGTATTTCGGTATCCACCAGCGGTTCGGGAATAAAGGCGGTCCGGTGAGACGACAGGCGTACTTTGTAGTAATCGCCCTGATGGCCGGTAATATGCAGGAGTACATCTTTATCGAGATAGCCTATTTTGTCGGGCCCGAGACGGTCTCCTTCTGCAGCAGAAGTGAGGTAAGTCATGTTATCGATGGTACGTCCCATCAGCGGTATGCCATGCGGCATCATGCTGTAGCGGTAGGTGCTGTTGAGGACGGCGGTTTCGCTGCCGCTATGCAGGCGCACCTGTATTTTCCCGTTTAGCAGCGAGTCCGAAGGTTGGAGGACGTACATGCCGGTATAATAACCTGCGACGCCACCACTTTGGGAGGCAGGTAATTCGCGCAGTGGCACATTGTTAAACCAGGTGGCCCTGGCGCCGGGGTATCCTTTCATTTTCACATGCAGGGTATCTCCCACAGACATTTCCAGATTGCCTTTGGGAGAAATCTCCATGAAGTCTATGCGAAAGGAACTGGTTACACGGGGCGGTGGCACCGGTGCATAATACCAGGTGATATTTTTCGTGTAGGTTTTACCGTTATCGTCTTCTGCGACGATGGTAAATGCATTTCTTCCTTCTGTCAGTTCTTTTTTTACCGCAAAGGTGCCGGTGCTGTACACGTATACCTTTTCATTATTGATGGTGACCTTACAACCTGTGCAGGTCCTGCCGGCGATAAATTGCCGGGCGGTGCTCACATTATTTTGTTCCCGGGAAGGTTGGCTGAGCCGGATAAATGCCTGGCTGCTGGCCCACAGGGGAACTACAATGGCTATTAATGTCTGGAGTAATAATCTCGATACGTGCTTCATATCCCTGCGTAATCATGTAAAGATAAGAGGGAAATAGGAGAAAGCAATTGATATTTAATCATTTAGCTATTTTGGCTATTTGATTATTTGGCTGTTTGATAAAGACCTTTTGCCTTAACAAATAGCCAAATAACCAAATAAAAAAAATAACAAAATTTAGAAGATGTATTTGTTTTCTGCAATGAGTTGGTCCGCTATTTTTCTGCGGGCTTCTTTTGCATTGAAAGGTTCTGCTTTGGTGAAGCGTTTGAGGCCGAGCAGCATCATGCGTTGTTCGTCGCCTTCTGCGAAAGCGTTGATGGCGTCCTTACCGGACTTATTGATGCGGTCTGCTGCATCGTAGAGGTAAGTGCGAACGATGTCTGTTTGCAGCGCAGCGGCAGCTTCGCCTTTGTGTTGTACCAGCTTCATGAGACGCAGCAGGGCGCTTTCAGCCACAAAGGTTTCGATGGCCATATCGGCGATGTTCATCAGTACTTCCTGTTCGGTTTCCAGCTTCATCATGAGTTTCTGGGCGGCGGCGCCGGCAGTCATGAGGATGGCTTTCTTGAAATTGGAGAGCAGTTTTCTTTCCTTGCTGAACGCACTTTCATCATCGTTGCCGAAGTCGGGGATGCTCATCAGTTCCTTCATGACGTTCATCGCCGGGTTCATGAGGTCCAGCTTTCCTTTCATGGCGCGTTTCAGCGTCATGTCGAGCGTCAGCAGGCGATTGATTTCGTTGGTGCCTTCAAAGATGCGATTGATACGGGAGTCGCGGTAAGCTTTGGAGATGATGTATTCATCGCTGAAGCCGTTGCCCCCATGAATCTGCACACCTTCATCTACTACATAGTCCAGTACTTCAGAGCCGTTTACTTTCAGGATGGCACATTCTACGGCGTATTCCTCCGCGGCGCCCAGCAGGGCTTCGTTGAAGGGCTTGCCGGAGGTGAGCAGTTCTTTTTCCTTTTCATCGATCAGCTGTGCGGTACGGAACAGGGCAGATTCAGCAGTCCAGGTACGGATGGCCATTTCTGCCAGTTTATGTTTGATGGCGCCGAAATTGGCGATCGGTTGTTTGAACTGTTGACGGGTATTGGCATACTGCACGGTAGTGGTGATGCACTTCTTGGCGGCGCCCAGGGCGGCGGCACACAGTTTCAGCCTGCCGATGTTAAGGATATTGAAGGCGATCAGGTGTCCTTTGCCAATTACGCCCAGTACGTTTTCCACGGGGATTTTAGCATCCTGGAAATAAATCTGGCGGGTGGAAGATCCTTTGATGCCCATTTTATGTTCTTCTGCTCCCAAAGTGAAGCCCGGGGTGCCTTTTTCTACGATGAAAGCGGTGAATTTGTCGCCGTCAATTTTCGCAAATACGGTGAATACATCGGCGAAGCCGGAGTTGGTGATCCAGCTTTTCTGGCCGTTGAGCACATAGTGTTGGCCATCTTCCGTGAGTTTGGCAGTGGTCCTGGCACCGAGAGCGTCGGAGCCGGAATCCGGCTCGGTGAGGGCATAAGCGCCTTTCATTTCGCCAGTGGCCAGTTTGGGAATATATTTTTGCTTCTGGGCTTCTGTACCAAAATACAGGATAGGGAGCGAGCCAATGCCTGTATGGGCAGCCATGGCTACAGAAAACGAGTGACCGGCGCCCAGTCCTTCATTGATGATAGTGGCCGTTACGAAATCTTTGCCCAGCCCACCGTATTCTTCCGGGAAGGAGGCGCCCAACAGTCCCTGCTCGCCTGCTTTTTCCAACAGGGAGGGCATCAGGCCTTCTTCCAGCTTATCGATACGGTCAACGATTGGCGTGATCTCCTTACTGATGAACTGATCGGCCATGTCTTTAATCATCAACTGCTCTTCCGAAAAATCTTCGGGGGTAAACACATCCTCCGGTACACTTTCCCTGATCAGGAACTCTGCGCCTTTCAGCGCTTGCTTATTGTCAACTGTTGCGTCCATGTTTTCTGATTTTTTGGTACTTCCGTAATTTACCGAATTAACCTGAAATATAACCATGCCGGCCGGTACCCTGATTTATCCACTGCTCCCGGACGCCGGTTGACCGGCCATTTGCCCGCGGAGTAATCGTTTCAGCGGAAAAATTTTTAACAAAACCGAAACAGTTGACCATTTTATTATTTTGTCATTTTCTCATTTAATGAAGCCACGATGTTGCTAAATAGAAAAATGAAAAAATATCTAAATCTCTAATGGCTGGGGTTTTTTCCCTATCATTGTTCCCCCTTATGGATTTTTATCTGCCATATGCTAAAAGCCGGTTTCATGGAATCAGTAGCGGAACAGGTCCGCAGTTGCTGATCTGCCTGCACGGATTCGGTGAAAGTGCGGCGCACTTTACGCCACTGGCGGAAGGTCTGGGAGATCAGTTCACCCTCGTGGCGCTGGATATGCCGCTACACGGGGAAACCATCTGGGAGGAAGACCGCCCCTTCGAAAAGTCAGATCTGAAGGCAGTCGTGCAAATGGTTTTGCAACAACAGGAAAAGGAACGTTTTACCCTGCTGGGATACAGCATGGGAGGCCGGCTGGCCCTCTGCCTGGTAGAAACCATGGCAGACAGCATCGACGGCCTGATCATGCTGGCGGCGGACGGCCTCCGGAACAACCCCTGGCATATGTTTGTGACACAAACCAGCGTCGGTAACCGTATTTTTAAATACAATACAGACAATCCCCGGCTGTTCTTTACCCTGCTGGAACTATGGCGTAAGCTGGGATTACTGAACCAGAGTGTGTATAAATTTGCTTTACACCGGATGAACCAACAGGTCAAAAGAGAACAGGTATATAATATCTGGACCCTGATGCGCCGGATGATGCCGGATAAAAAAAAGTGCAAACAATTATTGGGGGATCACCACATTTTTACACTCCTGATATTTGGAAAATATGACCGGGTAATACCGCCTGTTCTGGGCACCCGGTTTATGGACGGTTCATTTCCCGGTAAAATGCTGGTCCTTGATAAAGGACACCAGCTGATTTCAAAGGAGTTGGCCTCCGTTATTAAAACAAACCTGAGCTGAATGTATTTTTTCTTGATCGTCGTAGCCTTACTGGCACTTGGATATGGATTGTTAATGCTATGGTATAGCCGCGGCTGGAGGAAGCTGCCGGAATTTGTGCCGGTACAGCCCATAGAAGGTACTACCAGTGTCACGATTATTATTCCCGCACGGGACGAGGCAGACAATCTGCCTGTGCTGTTAAAGGCACTGCAACAACAAACTTATCCGGCTGAATTGCTGGAAGTGATCGTTGTAGATGATTTTTCGACAGATGATACTGCGGGCATTGTGACCCGTTTTCCGGCAACCAATGTCCGCCTGCTGAAAATGGAGGACATGCTCACTAAAAATGAACGCCTCAATGCCTATAAGAAAAAGGCCATTTCTATGGCCATCGAAAGGGCCCGGGGAGATCTTATCGTGACCACCGATGCCGATTGTGTAATGGGGCCCAGGTGGATAGAAACCATTGTCCGTTTTTATGAAACCAATCGGCCGAAATTTATTGCGGCGCCGGTGAGCTTTTTCAGGGAGCGTAATTTCTTCATGAAGCTGCAGTCGCTCGATTTTATGACGATGCAGGGCATTACAGGGGCTGTAGCGCGGCTGAAGTCAGGTACCATGTGCAATGGCGCCAATCTGGCTTATGAAAAGAGTGTTTTCCATTCAGTGGGCGGTTTTGCAGGGATTGATAATATCGCCTCCGGTGATGATATGTTGCTGATGTACAAAATCTACAACGCTTACCCCGATGGGGTGATGTACCTGAAAAATGACGATGCGATTGTTCGTACGTTGCCGGTAGAAACACTGCGCGGATTTATGAATCAGCGCATCCGCTGGTCGTCCAAAGCCGATAAATATGAAGACCGGCGCCTCACCTGGATGCTGTTGCTGGTATATTTCTTCAATGTGGCTTTGTTGGCCATGGGCGCTATTGCGCTGTTCATCCCGCATTGGTGGCCTGCCTTCCTTATCCTGATGTTGTTCAAGGTGACGCTTGAACTGTATTTTCTGGTGCCGGTAGCAGGATTTTTCCACAAGACAGCTTTACTGGTATGGTTTATACCAGGGCAGATATTTCATATTCCTTATATTGTTCTCGCCGGTTGGTTGGGCAAGTTTGGTAGTTATCAGTGGAAAGGCCGACAGGTTAACTAATTTTTCATTTATTCATTTTATTATTTTTCATTGGAAGAGTTCCTGCTTTAGCCAAATGGAGGAATGAATAAATAAACAAATAAAAAATTTATATGCGGTCTGCCTGGAAGAGGCTTAAAAAAAACAAAGGCGCACTGGCTGGTCTGACCGTGATTGCGCTGGCCGTGGTGGTCAGCCTGCTGGCCTACCTGATTGCACCGGATAATACGCCTGATGCCAACAGGATGGTGCTGGAGGTAGGAGGGCAGCATCCCGGGTTCCGGGTGCAGATGCTGGCCGTTAAAAAAGCACAGCCGGTGGCCCGGGTGTCTTTTTTCGGGAAGTTGCTGTATGGGCAGGAGTCGGATGTGACCTGGACACCGGTACACTCCTGGCAGTTTAAGGACAGTACGCTGATCGTACAGCGTTATGTCGATGAAAGCCTGTCCCGCGAAGAAAAATATGATCTCCGTGAAATATGGTATGGCAGCCGGCAGGCAGGCGATCTTCCGTTGTCGGAACTGCAACAGAAGATTGCCGGGGAAAGAATTTTTCCTGTCACCTACTGGCTGGGCACTGATAAGTTTGGCCGCGACATCCTGAGCCGCTTGCTGGTTGGCACCCGTGTAAGCCTGGGGGTGGGCTGTATCGCCGTGATCATCTCCCTGACCATTGGGGTGTTGATGGGGGCCATCGCCGGGTATTTCAAAGGTACCGCCGATGATATGGTGATGTGGCTGGTCAATGTTGTCTGGTCCATGCCGTCGCTGTTGCTGGTATTTGCCCTGACACTCGCTATGGGAAAGGGTTTCTGGCAGGTGTTTATTGCTGTGGGGCTTACCTTGTGGGTGGGCGTGGCCCGTATTATCCGCGGGCAGATACTGGCCCTGCGGGAGCTGGAATTTGTAGAAGCTGCCCGCGCATTGGGATACGGACATACCCGTATTATTGTCAGGCATATCCTGCCTAATATCCTCGGACCGGTGATGGTAGTGGCGGCAGGGAATTTCGCGACCGCCATTGTGGTAGAAGCGGGGCTGAGTTTTCTCGGAGTGGGGGTACAACCGCCGCAGCCTTCGTGGGGACTGATGATCAAGGAAAACTACAACTTCATTATTACGCATAATCCTTTGCTGGCACTGGCCCCGGGAATTGCCATTATGTTACTGGTATTGGCTTTCAATCTGTTGGGCAATGGTTTGCGCGATGCGCTGGATGTAAGAAGTAAAATTTGATTTACATATGAAAAAAATATAATTTTAGTCTTACATACCCTGTTGCATGTCACTTAGAAATTATTTAACCATACTGCTGATAGGTGCTCTGATAGCACTGGTTGCCTGCAAAAAGAAGAAAACGAATGAAGAGCCTGCACCTGCTACACAGGAGGAGGCCCTTAAAGTGGAACTGGCCGGCGTAGTGGCCGGTAAGGCCAATGTGGCCATGGACAGTACCTTTACCTTCCAGGTGAAAATCACTTCCAAAGTACCGGACAAAGGCGTGAAAATAATGCTCAACGTAGTAACAGACCCGGGAGGTATTCCATTGGCGCAGGACGATGTGCCGAATGCTACCGGGAATACGATCAATGTTACGCTGAAGCATCTGAAGGAAGTGAAAACCTACAAGGTAACGGTTTCCCTGTCATCGTTGGGGAATACGGCCAATATAGCCACTCCGATGGAGTTCCTCATCACCAACAAATCCGGCTCATAAATTATCCCCCTTGCGGCAAGGCAAAATAATGTAGGTTTGCAGGCTGTCACATCAAGTGAAACGACTATGCAAATTGCTGTTAATGCCGCCTGCCTGAGAAGGGACCTGCCTGCAGATACCGGACAGGTGGCAACTGAAATCATATTCGCACTCTGCCGGCAACAGCCGGAGTACCGCTTTACTTTTTATTTTGATGGGGAGATACCCCCGCACCTGACTTTCCCGGCGAACGTTACCCCGGTGGCACTGCCATTGAAAGGTGGTAAGCGGTGGCATCGCTATTGGTGGCGCGAATGGCAGCTGCCTCGTGCCATGAAAGCCGGTGGCGCCCGGTGGTATATCGGGCTTGACGGTACACTGCCCCTACGCAGCAAGGTACCGGCGCTCATCCTGTTGAGGGACCTGTCGTTCCTGAAGGATGCAGGTCTGCAATCCGCCCGTGAGCAGGACTCCCTGAAGAAATACCTCACCCGTTACCTGGACCGGGCGAAGCAGATCGCCGTGTTGTCGGCCACTGCCAAAGAAGAGCTGCTGCGTTATGCACCCGGCGCGGCTAATAAAGTGGTACTGCTGGAACCTGCCGTTAGCAGCCTTTTCCGGCCACTGGAGTGGGACGACCGCGAGGCCGCCAAAAAAACATGGTCTGGCGGGGTGGAATATTTTCTGGTGACAGGAAGTATTCATCCGCGCAATAATATGATGCCGGTCTTCAAAGCTTTTTCCGCTTTGAAGAAGCGACAGCGCACCAACCTGAAACTGGTGCTGGCTGGTAATCTGGCGGCTGCAGGAGCGGAGATCGTCAAAGCCCTGGAGAGTTTTAAGTTCCGCCATGACGTGGTATGGAAGGAAGATTTGACCATGGAGGAACTGGCATCTGCCGTAGGAGGGGCTTATGCCCTGATATATCCTACCCGCTTCGATGGCCTGCCCCTGCCTTTGTATATGGCCCGCCAGTGTGGCGTGCCTGTCATAGCGATGGAGAGCATGGCCGCCCGTGAAGCTGGCGGAGAAACCGTATTATATACCGATCCTGCCAGCGTAGATGACCTGGCCGAGAAAATGAGCCTGCTGTACAAAGACGAGCAGCTGCGTAACCGCTTACTGGCCATGGAGCCACCGTTGAGGCCGGGCAGTAGTTGGGAAGCCGCGGGGACCACGCTGGCCAACCTGTTAAAATAAAGCCGGATGTCAAAATCCCTGATGATTAGTTATTTTTGCGCTTTAATAAAAAAACATGAGTAAGAAAAACATACAGATCCAGGTGGGTCTGGACGAAAATAAAGTGCCGGAAACGATTGAGTGGAGCGCTACAGATAATAAGGAAGACCGCATGATGAAGGCGAAAGCCATGATGGTGTCTTTCTGGGACCCGGCAGAAAAAGCCGCCCTGCGTATCGACCTGTGGACAAAAGACATGATGGTGGATGAAATGGCTGATTTCTTCTTTCAGACAATGATGACCATGGCCGATACCTATGTTCGTGCGACCAATTACCGTGACCAGGGAGAAGAATTTAAAGCCTTCGCACGGGACTTCTTCAAGAAATTCCAGGAGAAACAACAGGCAGAAGAAACCAAATAATCTATCCGATTATCCATTAAACGTGACCACATATGTCTTTAGAAACAAACATCAATGCCGAGATTAAAACGGCGATGCTGGGCAAAAAAGAAGCAGACCTGCGTGCACTGCGTGCCATCAAAGCGGCCATTCTGCTGGCTAAAACCGCAGAAGGCAGCAATGGTGAGCTGACAGAAGCTGATGAGAGCAAACTGTTACAGAAACTGGCCAAACAACGGAAAGATTCCCTCGAAATTTTCCGTCAGCAGAACCGTGAAGACCTGGCAAAGAAAGAAGAAGAGGAACTGGAAGTAATTGAGCGTTTCCTGCCCAAACAAATGACCGAAGATGAATTAAGAGTTGCCCTGGCAGACATCATTGCGTCTGTAGGCGCCGCTTCCCCTGCCGATATGGGCAAGGTGATGGGCGTGGCCACCAAACAACTGGCCGGTAAAGCTGATGGCAAGGCCATTTCCGCTATGGTGAAAGAACTCCTTAAATAATTTTGATATTTGGTTATTTAATTATTTGAATACCGGGCTTCCGGCCATTGAAATGGTTAAATAATCAAATACCAAAATAATCAAATGTATTAGTTTGTCGATTGATATCGTTTTTGCCATTATCATGGTATTTGCCCTTTATAAGGGGTATACTCGGGGATTGATAGTGGCGGTATTTTCGCTGATCGCCGTAACCCTCGGGATGGCGGTAGCCCTCAAACTTTCCGCGGTGACGGCCCTGCAAGTCCAGCAACGGTGGGATGTGCATTCCCGGTGGGTCCCTGTACTTTGTTTCGTTTGCCTTTTTGTGGGGGTGGTTTTACTGGTACGGTTGGGCGCCGGAGCCCTGCAGAAGCTGGTGGAAATGGTCATGATGGGGTGGCTGAACCGGCTGGGCGGTATCCTGTTGTATGCCCTGATATTTACGATTATTTACAGTGTGGTACTGTGGATCGCCAATCAGATTTATCTGTTGAGCCCGGAAACCAAACTCCAGTCGGTAGTATATCCTTATATCGAACCTATTGGCCCGTGGGTATTGGACCACATGGGCGCCTGGATACCTGTTTTTAAAGACGTTTTCTCCCAGTTGCAGGCCTTTTTTGACAAGGCTGCCCGGCAGTTACAACCGGCCTGACAGTATTTAGATTAATAAAAAGAATTATTTTAGCGTAAAATTGACTTTCAAGATTTGGCAATGGATTACGAAATCAAAACACAGGGTAAGTTTAATTATATAGAAGAAGGAGAAGGAGAACCGCTGGTATTATTGCATGGACTTTTTGGTGCTTTGAGCAATTTCTCGCACATGATCGAGTATTTCCGGCAGTATAACAAGGTCGTGATACCCATGTTACCCCTGTATGATTTAAACATCCTGGAAACGTCTGTTGGCGGACTGGCGAAGTTTGTGCATAAGTTTATTGAGGCCAGAGGCTATCAGAACATACACCTGCTGGGTAACTCCCTCGGTGGCCATGTGGCACTGGTATATCTGCTGAAACACCCGGAAGCACCCGTTAAGTCGCTGATACTCACCGGCAGCTCCGGCCTGTTTGAGAACGGAATGGGCGAAACCTATCCTAAGAGAGGAGACTATGAATACATCCGTAAAAAAGCGGAGCTTACTTTCTATGATCCTAAGATCGCTACCAAGGAACTGGTAGATGAGATGTTTGAAATTGTGAACAACCGCCTGAAAGTGATCAAGATCATCACCCTCGCGAAGTCTGCTATCCGGCATAACCTGGGCGATGAACTGAAGGATATTCAACAACCTACACTGTTGATCTGGGGCCGCAATGACACCGTTACGCCACCGATGGTAGGCGAAGAATTCCAAAAGCTTATACCTAATTCTGAACTGGCATTCATCGATAAATGCGGTCATGCCCCTATGATGGAAGTCCCTGATGAATTCAACAAAATTCTGCACGCTTTCCTGGAAAGACTGAAGACACAGCCAACTGCCTGAAACAGCGCTGTAAACGCCTATACACCGCCCTCTACAGGTGCGGCCGGCAGCCCGTACGCGTAATTTCTTTTTCTGTTGGAAGATTCTTTGCTATTATTGTGTAAGAATACACGAAAATGACCGCCAGAGAACTCATATCCACCGTGCCAATTCTGCAGCCTTCGGATGCAGGTGCCAAGGCATTGCGCCTGATGAATGAATATCATCTTACGCAATTGCCCATGGTGGTGGAAAATAAGTACATGGCGCTGATAGAGGAAGACCAGATTATGGATATGGAAGAACCGGAATTACAGCTGGAGTCCATACAATATAACGGCGCCAACCGCCCTGCTATTCAGGAAGGCGCCCACCTCTTCGAGGCACTGAAGTTGTTTTACGAATTCAAATTATCTGTACTACCCGTCATTACCAAAGAAAATGACTACCTGGGCATTATCACCAAAGATAACCTGTTGGCTGCCCTGGCCCAATACAATGGCGCCAAGGAGGCGGGTGGTATCCTGGCCCTGGAAATGGACCCGAGAGACTACAGCCTCAGCGAAATTGCCCGTATCGCTGAATCCAACGATGTAACCCTGCTCAGCGTGAATACGTTAACCGATCCGTCCGGTAAACTGGAAGTACTGCTGAAAACCAACCGTCAGGAACTGCATTCCCTCGTAGCTACCTATGAACGGTTTAACTACACAATCAAATACATCTATTCCGAAGAACAGGAAGAAGACCTGCTCAAAAAGAACTACGACCTGTTGATGAATTACATCAGCATGTAAGAGCCGTCGCATTAATTTTCCGGTTATTTGATTATTTTGATGGGGTTCGTTATCTTCCATGATAAGGACACACATTTAAATAAACTTTAGAATTTTCTAAATCAGAGACGCCTACAATGCTGAGATGCTGTTATTACTTGCTGGGAATCATATGCCTGCTCGGCATCGGATTATCCGGCACGGCCGCAGGCCGGTCAGGAGGAGAAGGAGAGGGTGCTACAGCACTGGTGCAGGATTCCGGCTACCTGGTTGTCCGAAATATCATTATTATCGGTAACAAGAAAACCCGTACCTCCATCATACTCAGGGAAATCAGTACTGTGCCGGGAGATACCATCTACCTGAAAGATCTGGCTGAAACGCTGGAAGAACGCCGCAAACAGTTACTTAATACTTCCCTCTTCCTGAATGTCACCGCCAACGTCAAAAACTGGGATGGCAACAGCGCCGACCTGGTGTTTGAAGTATGGGAGCGGTGGTACACCTTCGCTTTCCCCATTTTTAAACTGGCCGACCGTAATTTCAACCAGTGGTGGGTGGAGAAAGGGCATAAGTTCAACCGCCTCAACCTTGGTGTAAAAGGCATGCAGGAAAACCTCACCGGCCGTAATGATGGCCTGGATGCAACGCTCCAGTTCGGCTATACCCAAAAAATATCGCTCGCTTATAACCTGCCCTATATTGACAAAGGTTTCCGTCACGGGCTGGGTATCTTGTTTTCATATAGTCGTAACCGTGAGGTGAACAATCTCACCAGCAATAACAAACAACAATTTTTCAAAAAAGATGATGAATACCTGCGTCAGGCCTATGTTATCGGTCTGCGTTACAGCTATCGGAAAGCGATTAATGCCCGTCATCAGGTGTTTCTCAACTACAACTATGAAAAAGTGGCGGACTCGGTGGCCATCCTCAATCCCGATTACCTCGGGAAAGGCCGCACCAGCGTTCGTTTTCTGGACCTGACCTACCGCTTCACCTACATCAAGGCTGACAGCTGGATATACCCGCTTAAAGGCATTAGTATTTCGGGAGAAGCCGGTAAAAGAGGCATCGGTCCGCTCAGTGATATCGACGATGTCCGTTTCCGGCTCAACTTCACCCGGTACTGGCAGGTGCACCGCAAGACGTTCCTGTCGCTGGGCATGCGCAGCCAGGTGAAGTTCTCGGCCGACCAGCCTTACATTAACCAGCAGGCGCTGGGATATGGTGATGACTACCTGCGGGGACTCGAGTACTATGTGGTGGACGGTACCAGCTTTGCCATCCTGAAATCCACGCTGCGTCAGGAACTGGTGTCTTTCAAAATCAAGCTTCCCATTGTGCCTAAGAAGTTCAATACCGTGCCTGTCCGGATCCTCGCCAAAACCTTTGGCGATGCAGGCTATGCCTACAGCAAGTTTCCGGGCAATGGGTTCCTCAATAACCGCTTTTTGTATACCGGCGGTATAGGTATCGATATTGTTTCTTTCTATGATACCTGTTTACGTATAGAGTACAGCGTTAATCAGTTAGGGCAAAAAGGACTATTTTTACACACCAGTGTAGATATGTAAATCAATTACGAATTACGAATTACAAATTACGAATGAAAAGTTCTTAATTAATCCGTAGTCTGTAATTGATAGCTGGTGGGTTGTCATTCGTCATTCGTAATTCGTAATTTATTATGCAGGTTGCTCTTTATAGCAGGGGATTTATTTCGGAAGATATAGCCAACATCCGGCTGTTGCTGGATGAATTACAGCGGGCGGAGATCACCGCTACTTTTTACGAACCGTTTTACCGTATTCTGGTACAGTATATTCCTTTTGAAAAGGAACCTGCCCTGTTTTCCTGTGCAGAAGACCTGCCGGGAAAAATCGACTTTCTGATGAGCCTTGGTGGCGATGGTACTCTGTTGGACACCGTGTGTTATGTACGGGATACCAATATCCCTGTGATCGGGATTAATTTCGGGCGCCTGGGATTTCTGGCCAGTATCGGTAGGGATGAGATCCATGCGTTGGTACAGGCGCTGCTGGACCGTACGTACATCGTCGATCAGCGGTCGCTGATACACCTCGACGCCAATATCCCCCTGTTTGGGGAAATACCCTACGCCTTAAATGAGTTCACCATCCACAAGAAAGATACCTCCGCCATGGTGAAGATCCATACGTACCTGAACGGCGAGTTTCTGAACACCTATTGGGCAGATGGGCTCATCGTGTCTACCCCTACCGGGTCTACCGGGTACTCCCTGAGTTGCGGTGGCCCTATCGTTTTTCCGGATGCCGGTAATTTTGTGATCACCCCGGTAGCGCCGCACAACCTCAATGTGCGCCCTATCATTGTTCCGAATGAAAGCGTTATTTCTTTTGAAGTGGAAGGCCGGAGCGATCAGTTTCTGTGTACGCTGGACAGCCGTATGGAAACCATTGACAGCTCCGTGCAGCTGGCGATAAAAAAAGAGCGGTTCAAAATCAGCCTGTTACGGCTCGACGAAAGTAATTTCCTCCATACGTTACGCAATAAACTGCTCTGGGGTATCGATGCCCGTAATCGTATCAAAATATGAGTGCCGGATATAATATTTGTTAAATATATTCCTACATTTACAAATGTATTGCCTGCTGATTGTAAATTCAATTGTGCCTGTGAAGTGGTTTGATAGGTAAGCTGTTAGCATAAATGATCGGTCACACATTAAATAAATCCGGCATTATTGCGTTTAAGTAGAACTGATTTATGCTGAAACCTTTTTTATATCCTAAAAACTTCGTGCTATCGTTCCTGTTGGCGATCATTTGCCTGTTGGCCGGTGAAGCGAAAGCACAAAATGAACTGGAATATGTAGGGGAGTTGGGAATATCGATCGGCGGGGCGCAATATTTCGGGGATTTGAATACCAGAGGGGCTTTGAATACCATCAAGCCGGCGGTAGGCGTGTACTACCGTAAATACCTGAACGAATACGTGGGTGTGCGCGCCCATGGTCGTTTTATGCAACTGGGTTATTCAGACGTATATAATAAAAATGAATTTGAACACCGCAGGAACCTGAGTTTTAATACGAACGTATTTGAGCTGGCGTTGCAGGGTGATTTTAATTTTTTCAAGTTTGAACCGGGAACACTGGACCATCGTTTTTCGCCGTATTTGTCTGGCGGCGCCAGTATCTTCCATTTTAACCCTTACGCCTATATGGACGGGGTGAAGTACTATCTTCAGCCCATGCGTACAGAAGGGCAGGGAACGGCCCTTTATCCCGACCGTAAGCCCTACAGCCTCGTTTCTTATGCCTTCCTGATCGGAGGCGGCTTCAAGTATAATATTTCAAAAAAAGTGAATGTTGGTCTGGAAGCGTTGTATCGTTTCACGCAGACAGATTATCTGGACGACGTCAGTACAACTTATGCCGGACCGGGGGCATTTCCGACATTGCCCAACGGGCAGTCCAGTGTAGCCTACCGGCTGCAGGACCGGTCGTACGTAACCGGCGAGCCTATTGGCGTAACTGGCCGGCAGCGGGGTAACAGCCGCGACAAAGACCAATTTGTTACCATAGAGCTCACGATTAGTATCCTGTTCACCTCCTACAACTGTAAATTTTAATTTACCGTTAAAATACTTTCTACGGGCCGGCATTTCTTGCCTCCAGATAGCCCGGTTCTACCGCCGAAATTCCCGAAAATCCCCGCTGGTATTGATTTCGCTGTTAAAACTACGTTAAAACAGGGGGTCAAGCTTTGCTAAAAAAGTCATTACTCTATTTTTGTATCTTTGCACACTTTTAGTAAATCTGTATAAACTGATATAATACGCCTGACACAAAATGAGCTTGAAGGATAAATTAGACTTACAACGGTTACCCCGCCACATCGCCATTATCATGGACGGTAACGGCCGTTGGGCTAAGGAGCGTGGACAAGACAGGCTGTATGGGCATCACGAAGGCGTGGAAAGTGTGCGCAATATCGTAGAAACCTGTGCAGAACTTGGAATAGGCTACCTGACCCTGTATGCTTTCTCTACTGAAAACTGGGATCGCCCCGTTTACGAAGTGAACGGTATTATGGAATTGCTCGTAAATACTATCCGGAAGGAGGTAGGGACCTTATCCAAAAATAATATCAGGCTGAGTGTCATCGGAGACATGAGCATGCTGCCCCCCCAGGCCCAACAGGAAATGGAAGAGGCGATTGCGCTGACCAGCCACAATACCGGCCTTAATCTTATCATGGCCCTCAGCTACAGTGCCCGATGGGAAATCGTGAATGCTGCCCAGAAAATCGCTCTGGATGTGAAGAAAGGGACCCTCGACCCGGCTTCCGTAACGCCGGAGGTATGGGAAAAATATCTCTGTACTGCAGGATTACCCGACCCGGAATTAATGATCCGTACCAGTGGAGAATGCCGGATCAGCAATTTCCTGCTATATCAGCTGGCTTACGCGGAACTGTACTTTACAGACACCCGTTGGCCGGACTTCCGCAATGAACATCTTTACCAAGCCATCTTAAATTATCAAACCAGAGAACGGCGCTTTGGCAAAACAAGCGAACAAATTCAGCAGAATGAAGAAATTATTTCCTAAGGGCCTTCTGGCTATAGCATTATGTTGCAGTGCAGGCATACGTGTATCCGCTCAGCAGAAAGATACCGTGCCACCCGTACAGCCACCCGCTAATCCGCCGGCAATTTCCCCGAGCATGGCTAATCCGCAACAGTACGAGATTGCAGATATCACCGTTGCCGGTACCCAATACCTGGATAAAGCATTACTGCTGTCACTCTCCGGCCTCAGTGTAGGCGATAAGGTGGTATACCCCGGGGGAGACCAGTTTACCAAAGCTATCCAAAGCCTCTGGTCTCAGCGCCTCTTCGCTGACGTAACCATCTACGTTACCAAAATAGAAGGGAATAAAATCTGGCTGGAAATCGGCCTGATCGAAATGCCCCGCATGAACAGCTTTCAGTTCAGAGGCATCAAAAAAAGCGAAGCTGATGATATCGCCACCAAAGCCGGCCTCCGTAAAGGTACCGTGGTAACCCCCGCCCTTAAACAGAACGTCATTGGCGTAGTTCATAAATTTTATGCCGACAAAGGTTTCGGCAACGCTACCGTTAGAACGGAAGAAAGAAAAGACAGTGGCCAGGTAAACTCCATGGGCCTCATTTTCTACGTGAATAAAGGCAACAAGGTACGTATCGACAATATCAACTTTGTTGGTAACTACAACATTGCCGATTCCAAGCTGAAAAAGAGAATGAAGGGAACAAAGGAGCGGACCCGCTTCACCCTCTACCCTGATACCAAACAGGTATATGTGGACTCTCTGGCCCAACCGGACGATTTCTGGAAAACTTACGGTTTCCTGCAGCCAACCCGTGCACTGGATAAGCTGGACCCCTACTTCCGCTTCAAACTCTTCAGCTCTGCTAAATTCAACGAGTCCAAATACATCGAGGATAAAGGCAAAGTAGTGAGCTACTATAACTCCAAAGGTTATAGAGACGCGCTCATTCTCAAAGACACCACCTATAAGTCCAGCGCCAGCAACCTGAATATCGACCTGGCTGTCTCTGAAGGTAAAAAATACTATTTCGGTGATATTACCTGGAAAGGCAATACCCGTTACAGTGACTCCGTACTGACCCGCATCCTGGGTATCAAGAAAGGAGATGTGTACAATCTCGAACTGCTGGAAAAAAGACTGGGTAAACAAATGTCTCAGGAAGGCGGTGACATCACCGGCTACTACATGGACTATGGTTATCTCTTCTTCCAGATCGATCCGGTGGAAATCGGCATCCGTGGCGATACCATCGACTATGAGATCCGTTTGCGCGAAGGTCCGCAGGCCACCATCAAAGAAGTACGCATCGCGGGCAACGAAAAAACCAATGAACACGTTATTCGCCGTGAGCTCCGCACCATCCCCGGTGAAAAATTCAGCCGCGCTGACCTGATCCGTTCCAACCGTGAGATTGCCAACCTCGGCTTCTTCAACCCGGAGAAAATCGGGATGAACCCCGTGCCTAACGTAGCCGATGGTACCGTGGATATTGACTATACCGTAGAAGAAAAAGCCAATGACCAGCTGGAACTGTCTGCCGGTTGGGGTGGTTATATCGGTTTGACCGGTACCCTGGGTGTAACGTTCAACAACTTCTCCCTGCGTAACATCTTCCGTAAAGAAACATGGGACCCGTTGCCAAGCGGCGATGGTCAGAAACTGTCTGTCCGCGTGTCTTCCAACGGTAAAGCATACCGCTCTTACAACTTCTCCTTTACAGAGCCATGGCTGGGCGGTAAAAAACGTAACCAGTTCTCCGTTAGCTTCTACAGCAGCTATCAGAACCCATACGCTTACAGCAACTACTACGCTAACATTTATAATCAGAACAATACTACCACCGACGGTCACTTTAAAGTGTTGGGTGCTTCCGTGTCACTCGGTAAGCAGCTGAAATGGCCGGACGACTTCTTCACGCTGATCTATTCTGTCAACTATCAGCAGTACAAGCTGAAGAACTATAACTACTTCGGTATCCCGGGCTTTGACAACGGTACTTCCAATAACCTTAACCTGAAGTTTACCCTGGCGCGTTCTTCTGTGGACCAGCAGATCTTCCCGCGTAGTGGTTCCAACTTCATGCTGTCTGCCCAGTATACGCCTCCGTACTCACTGTTTGACCCAAGCAAGGACTATACGAAAGATCCGATCTCCAAGCAGTTCAACTTTATCGAGTACCAGAAATATCGTTTCAATGCGGAATGGTATGTACCCTTGAGCCGTCCGATGGGTAGCGACAACAAAACTTTCGTATTGAAAGTGGCTGCCAAATTCGGTTACATCTCCCGGTATAACAACCGTACCACGTTGTCTCCGTTCGGCCGCTTTGAGCTGGGTGGTGATGGTTTGAGCAACTTTGCGATCTATGACCGTGATATCATCTCCCAGAGAGGCTATCCGGTGTATTATACTTCCGATCCGAGCCTGAACCCTGAATCTGGTCAGCCGGCCGATTACCGTGGTTTCACCGTGTTCAACAAATATGTGATGGAGCTGCGTTATCCGTTTAGCCTGAACCCCAGTTCCACTATTTTTGGTCTGGCGTTTATCGAGGCTGCTAACGGTTACCGTGATATGCAGGATTACAATCCTTTCAGGCTGCGTCGCTCTGCTGGTATCGGTATGCGCTTCTATCTGCCGATGTTTGGGCTGCTTGGATTTGATTATGGTATAGGATTTGACCGTATCAAGTCTGGCGGTGGCCTGAAGGATGCGGCTAAGTTTACCTTCATGCTCGGCTTTGAACCCGAATAATTGTGAAATAAATTTATATATTGCAAAGATTAACCGGTTTTCCCGGAAGCCAAAAATCTATAGTAGCATGAAGAAATTATTTATTACAGCGGCCTTAGTGTTGGCCATGGCAGGTGCAGCGAGTGCACAGCGCTATTGTGTGATAGATACCAAATATATCCTGGAGAGCATTCCTGAATATAAGGACTCCCAGAAGAAGCTGGATGCAGTGGCGGAACAATGGCAGAAAGAAATTGATGTCAAGTTCCAGGAAGTGGATAAAATGTATAAGTCTTACCAGGCGGAGCAGGTGATGCTCACAGAAGAGCTGAAACGCAAGCGGGAAGACGAGATAGTGGTAAAGGAGAAAGAGGCAAAGGACCTGCAGAAAAAACGTTTCGGATATGAAGGGGACCTGTTTAAAAAACGGGAGGAGCTGGTAAAGCCGATTCAGGACAAGATCTACAATGCTGTTCAGAAGCTTTCTGCCAGCAGGATGTATGACTTTGTGCTGGACAAGGCAGGCGGCACCACCGTGATTTTCTCAGATCCTAAACTGGATAAAAGCGAGGAAATATTGAAATCGCTGGGCGTAAAGAAATAATTATCTTGTACCTATTTTTTAACTAATAAGTATTAAAATTTTTTTAAACACAGACAACATCATGAAGAAGTTCGTAATTATTGCTTTCGTAGCAGTTACCGGTTTGTTCAGCGTGAATGCAATGGCCCAGTCCAAAGTAGCACATATCAATGCGCAAGCGCTCGTAGGTAGCATGCCGGAAGCCAAAAAAGCAGAGACTGATCTCCAGACTTATGCACAAAGCCTGGAAGCTGAGGGCAAAACAATGGTGGACGAGTACACTAAAAAAGTAAAAGAATTCGACGACAAAGCGGCCAGCATGACTGAAAATATGAAAGAAATCAAAGGCCGTGAAATCCAGGACGCTCAGAAACGTATCCAGGATTACCGCGAAAGAGCTGAAACGCAGGTACAGCAGAAACAACAGGAGCTGCTGAAACCTATCTACGATAAAGCCCGTAAAGCGATCGAAGATGTTGCCAAAGAGAAAGGTTACGGTTATGTAATCGACAGCTCTGCTGGTCTGCTGCTGGTGTCTCCGTCTGCTGACGACCTGCTGCCTGCGGTAAAAACCAAATTGGGCATTAAATAATTTAAATATTAAAATATTTAAATATTTAAATGGGATACGGCTGGTGCTGTATTCCATTTTTTATTTCGGAAGCAGGTATTTTGGGATTTATTTTACTTTTTGAATTATTTCTGCTACCTTTGCCTTCCGTTTTAAAAATAGTGTCTCCGCAAGGGGAATCTTTTAGTATAGTACAGGTAAAAACATAAAAAAGAAATGAAACGTACTTTTCAACCGCATAACAGACGCAGAAAGAGCGTTCACGGCTTCAGAAAGAGAATGGAAACTGCCAATGGCCGTAAGGTGCTGGCTTCCCGTAGAGCAAAAGGTCGTAAGAAGCTGACTGTTTCTGACGAGCGTAAGCTGAAATAATCCAGTAGCTAAATACTATTTGCCATAAAAACTTATTCTTTTACAAAAGAAGAGAGGTTAAAGAGCAGAAAACTTATTGAAACGCTTTTTCGTGAAGGAAAAGCGTTTTCTGTTTTCCCGTTCCGTATCATTTACCTGCCCGTTAAGGAATTGCCGGTAGATAAGTATCCGGTGCAGGTAGGCTTTAGCGCCTCCTCCCGACGTTTTCCCCATGCGGTAGACCGCAACCGCATCAAACGTCTGTCCCGTGAAGCCTGGCGCCTCCAAAAGCAGGGATTGTATGATCATCTGCGCGCTGAATCCCGCCAACTAGCCATTTTCCTCGTCTATACCGACAAAAAAATCGCGGATTTTTCTACCCTGCACCACAAAATTTCGGTAATTTTAGAGAAATTGAAGAATAGCTACTAGCCTGTTGCTGTTAGCTTTTAGGGAATGCTGGGAAAGTTGTTTTACTAAAAGCCGACACCCCTGCCGGTTATTGGCCTAAAAGTGATGCTACTATGAAGCGCTGGTTAAGTTACCCGTTTATCTTCCTGATTAAAGTATATCAGTGGCTGATCTCTCCGCTGCTCGGCGCCAAATGCCGCTATACGCCCTCCTGCTCCCAATATGGACTGGAAGCGTTCCGAAAATATGGTGTTTTTAAAGGAGGCTATCTCACGATAAAACGTATTTTGTCGTGCCATCCCTGGGGAGGGCACGGTTATGATCCGGTTCCCTGACACCGTTCCGTATCCACCCGCCAACGATCATCAATTATTCATCTTATACCCTCTTTGCATGCGTGCATTTCTGAATAAAAGAAAAAAAATACTGGCAGCCCTGCTGTTGCTGATCACCGCCGGTGGCCTCTTCGCCTATAACGAAAGCGACCGCTACTTCCAGATCGCCAAGAACCTGGACATCTTCGCCGCCTTTTACCGGGAACTGAACACCTACTACGTAGATGACCTGCCTCCGGAAAAAGTAATGCACCGCGGTATTGAGGCCATCCTCGAAGAAACCGACCCTTTCACCGACTTTGTGACCGAAGAAAACCTGGACGACCTGAAGTTCATGGCTACCGGTAAATATGGCGGCGTAGGGGCTTCTATCAATAAAAACGGGGAATGGACCACCATCACCGATGTATACGAAGGCAGCCCGATGGACAAAGCCGGTGTAAAACCCGGGGACATCATCGTTACCATGGATGGTAAATCGGTGAAAGACACCCCGCAGGAAGAAATCAGCAAATTGCTGAAAGGCGCTCCGGGTACCGCTCTCGATATCCTCTTCAGAAATCCGGTATCAGGGAAGGAATCACCCAAAAAAATCATCCGGGAGGAAATCAACGTAAAACCAGTCAGCTACTCCGGCCTGGTAGGCAAAGATGTGGCCTATATCCGCATGACACAGTTCACCGAAAACAGCGGTGCCATGGTACGCAGTGCTTTCCAGCAACTGAAACAGGCCAACCCCGGTCTGAAAGGCGTGATACTCGACCTGCGCGGCAATCCCGGCGGCCTGCTCGATGAAGCGGTGGTAGTGTCCAATATCTTCGTAGACAAGAGCAAGCTGATTGTAAGCACCAAAGGCAAAGTAAAAAACTGGGACCGTAACTACGAGACAACAGAGGCGCCGCTGGATACCCACATTCCGTTAGCGGTACTGACCAACCATTCTTCTGCCTCCGCCGCAGAAATCGTGGCAGGGGCCGTTCAGGACCTCGACAGAGGCCTGGTGATAGGTCAGCGCTCCTACGGCAAGGGGCTGGTGCAAACAACCCGCCAGCTGCCTTATAATACCAAACTGAAAGTGACCACCGCTAAATATTATACTCCCAGCGGTCGTTGTATACAGGCCATCGACTACTCCCATCGTAATGATGATGGCAGTGTAGACTATGTGCCCGATTCCCTGAAAAAAACATTTCATACCGTCAACGGCCGTACGGTAAAAGATGGCGGTGGTATTGAACCGGACACGCTGGTACCTCCCACCTACATCAGCCAGGTATCTGCCACCCTGCTGCGTAAACAGTTTATATTCGACTACGCTACCAGCTACTATTACAGTCATCCTAAAGTAGCGCCCGCAGCGGACTTCGCACTGACAGATGAGGAGTTTGCTGATTTTGAGCGTTATCTGGACAACAAGGACTATAGCTATAAAACCCGTAGTGAAGATGCTTTGGAGAATTTCAAGAACACGGCCAGGCGTGAAAAGTACTATGATGCAGTGTCTAAAGAGCTGGAACAACTGGAGCAGAAGATGAAACATGATAAGAAGCAAGACCTGCTGAAAAATAAAATCGAGATCAAACGCTTGCTGGAAGAGGAAATTGCCAACCGGTATTATTCGCAGCATGGGCGCATCGCCAAGTCGCTGGTATGGGACCGCGAAGTAACCACGGCAGCAGCCATGTTGCGCGATCCAGCGTTGTATAAACAGGCGCTCAGCACCAGCCGCAAGTAAATTCCATTACATACAATACTTACCGTAAAGCCTGCTTCCCTTGCCCGGAGCAGGCTTTCGTGTGTTTAAAATTATGATTTCCCATTTATTGTTTTTATTTTAACAAACGCATTCATCAATTTCTTCCATTAAAGTAAAAAGATATACATGCCAGTAAATTCCAACGAAAGCTCACGCCGGCATTTTATCAGCAAATTTGCCAAAGGTGTGGTGGGGGCTTCTTTATTGCCTAACATCCTTACAGCAGCTGACAGAAAACGGAACGTTGAATCACTCTCACGACTAAACGAAAAATACAGTGCCAATGACCAGATCCAGGTGGCGCTGATTGGCGCCGGTGGTATGGGCACAGCAGATGCCAACACCGCGATCACCGTACCCGGTGTGAAACTGGTAGCCGCCTGTGACCTGTATGACGGTCGCCTTGCGGACGCCAAAAAGAAATGGGGCAATGACATTTTCACCACCCGTAACTACAATGAGATCCTTGACCGTAAAGATATTGACGCGGTGATCATTGCAGTTCCGGACTTCTGGCATAAGGAGATTTCTGTGGCAGCGATGAACAAAGGCAAATCTGTTTATTGCGAAAAACCTATGGTACACGACGTTACCGAAGGTCCGGCCGTAGTGGATGCACAGAAAAGAAACAGCAAGGTAGTGTATCAGGTAGGCAGCCAGGGCATGAGCTCACTGGGCAACGAAAAAGCCCGTCAGCTGCTGAAAGACGGTGCTATCGGTAAACTGAACTATGCAGAAGGCTTCTGGGCACGTATGTCGCCTACCGGTGCCTGGCAGTACCCTATTCCGGCCGACGCGTCTCCCAAAACAGTAGATTGGGACGCCTACCTTAAAAACGCGCCCAAACGTGCTTTTGACCCGCTGCGTTTCTTCCGCTGGCGTAACTATAAAGACTATGGTACCGGCGTTTCCGGTGACCTGTTCGTACACCTGTTTTCCAGTCTTCACCTCGTGACCGGCTCCATCGGTCCTAATAAAGTAATGGCCACCGGAGGTCTGCGTTACTGGAAAGACGGCCGTGAAGTACCGGATATCATGCTCGGTATGTTCGACTATCCGGAAACAGCCATCCACCCTGCGTTTAACCTGTCACTCCGCGTAAACTTCGTAGATGGTACCGGTGGTACCAACTACCTGCGCATGGTAGGCAGCGAAGGCTCTATGACCGTAGAATGGGACCGTGTAACGTTGTATCGTAACAGGATAGCGGTAGACGAGAATGATCCGCTGGCTGCTGCGAATGCCGCTGCAGATGCGGCTAAATCGTATACCTATCACCGTGCGGAAATGTTGCCTCCCGATAAAATGGTGTACGAAGCTGACAAAGGTTATAAAGGCGCGCATTTTGATCACTTCTACAACCTGTTCAATGCCATGCGTACCGGTGGTAAAGTAGCGGAAGATCCGTTGTTCGGTTTCCGTGCAGCTGCTCCGGCATTACTGTGTAACGAAAGTTATTTCAACAATAAGATCATTCAGTGGGACCCACAGAACCTGAAAGTTATATAATCATAAAAACGTGAACCATATGAAGAAGTTTTTAGTACCTGCCTTGTCCGTAATGGCTGCTACTGTCATGTCTTGCGGTGGAGGGGCTATCAAAGAAGTAAAAGATTCAACCGTCGTAAAGGATTCGGTGACCACCGGCGCACCGTCTTCAACGCCGGTAGATTCCACTGCCATTACCTCCCTCAGCGATGCTGATAAGGCAGCGGGCTGGCAGCTGTTGTTCAACGGTACCAGCAAAGACGGCTGGCGCGGTTTCAAAAACAAACCCACTGAACCATGGGTAGTAGAAAATGGCGTGCTGCACTGCCTGGGCAGCACTACCGATAAAAGCGATAAACGGGGTGATCTGATCACCGATAAGGAATACGAAAACTTTGAGCTGACGGCCGACTGGAAGCTGGCGCCTAAAGGCAACAGCGGCATCCTGTATATGGTAACGGAAGAATTTGATGCACCGTACCTCAGCGGCCCGGAATATCAGATCATTGATGACAACAACTTCCCGGAGAAGCTGGAAGACTGGCAGAAAACCGGTGCTAACTATGCCATGAACCCTCCGCTGGTGGCTGCTTCCAATCCTATCGGACAGTGGAATACCACTAAGATCATTGTCAACAAAGGACATGTGGAGCACTGGCTGAATGGGCAGAAAACTGCCGAATACGAGCTGTGGACAGACGAGTGGAAGAAACACAAAGCAGAAGGCAAGTGGAAAGACGCCAAAGGCTACGGAATGTCTAAAAAAGGCCACATTACGTTGCAGGACCACGGTAGCGAGATCTGGTTTAAGAACATCAAGATCAAGGAGATTTAGAGATTTTTTGATTTACGGATTTTTTGATTTCGTAGACTGATAAAAAAACAGACCGAAGCGAGTGATTGCTTCGGTCTGTTTTTTTATTCGCTCTCCTGATCCACGAAATCAAAAAATCCGTAAATCAAGAAATCCCTAAATGTTTACAGTGCTGCTTCGTATCTTTTGTTGATAGCGTTCCAGTCAACTACGTTCCAGAATGCACTCAGGTATTCCGGACGACGGTTTTGATATTTCAGGTAATAAGCGTGTTCCCATACGTCAACACCCAGGACAGGCGTGCCTTTTACTTCAGCAACGTCCATCAGCGGGTTGTCCTGGTTAGGGGTAGAGGTAACTTCCAGTTTACCGTCTTTTACGATCAGCCATGCCCAGCCGGAACCGAAGCGGGTAGCGCCGGCAGCGTTGAATTTCTCTTTGAAGGCATCAAAAGAGCCAAAAGTGCTGTTGATGGCATCTGCCAGTTTACCGGTAGGTTGGCCACCAGCATTAGGAGCGAGGCTGGTCCAGAAGAAGCTGTGGTTCCAGTGCCCACCGCCGTTGTTTCTTACAGCAGGGCTGATTTTTCCAGCATTTGCCACCAGTTCTTCCAGTGATTTATTCTCGTTCTCAGTGCCGGCAATCGCTTTGTTCAGATTGTCAACATATGCCTGATGGTGCTTACCATGGTGAATTTCCATTGTCAATTTATCAATATGCGGCTCTAACGCGTCGGTAGCGTAGGGTAAGCTCGGGAGTGTAAATGCCATAACTCTTATTTTTATTGGGTTTGAAAATATTATTTACTGATAGTCGCCAAATTTACTGCCAATCCGTTAAAAATCAATTTCAATTTTCAATTACTAAATTAGGCCCCGTCTAATGCTGTGTCATATGGAAAATTATTTTATATTTACATATACTCGGTTTAACAGGACGTAACATCAGACATGTTTTTTCGTATGTGCCTGACAGTTGTTTACCTATTGTTTGTTTAAAACGTATAGTATGCATACAGGCTCGGACTTAGGGCAAAACCTTTCCCTCACCGCCTTGCAAAAGGAAATTGAGCAGCTAAAAGATCGTCATCAATGGTTGGAGAGCATTGTAAACAGTGTACCTGCCATGCTTTATTGTTATGATAACAATAACAAAACCATTACCTGGTGCAACCATTATCTGGCGGCAGCCTTTGGTTATATTCCTTCGGAGATGACTGGTCTGGGAATGGATTTCTTCCGGCATATCATGCATCCGGATGATTTTAAGATGGCGAGCGTGGCTCAGCAATCTTTCATAGACAATAAGAGCCATTTTGGCGGCGTGGCCCGTATCCGCAAAAAAGGGGAGACAGAATACCGCTGGCTCCTCGGGATGGAAGTACCCTTTACGTGGGACAGCCATGGGAAAGTGAAAGAGATCATCTGCGCTTTCCTGGACCTCACCAATGCCATTGATACCAATGCGCAGCTCACGGTAGCACTCAATGAAATACTGCGCCGGCAGAACGAAAATCTGTTGAACAAGCTGACCCCGCGTGAAAAAGACGTGTTGGGACTGGCTGTGCAGGGGCTCAACAACAAAGAGATTGCTAACTCTCTGAACCTCAGTCGTTACACTGTTGAAACACATCGCAAAAATATCCGATTGAAACTGAAGGTGCGTAATACCACTGAACTGGTGGCCATCGCCCGCAAGATAGGTTTTCAATAACCAGTCTTTATGTTAAAATAGTATCGGTTTTTCCTTTTTTAGCATCGGTTTTCCCTTACCCTCATTATACCACCTTAGGAATGAAAAATATATTATTAAATTGTATTTTATTGATTGTCAGCCCCTGCGAATGCAAAAAGTGCAAAAAAGTTTTTGCTAAATCTTGCTAAATTTTCATAAAAATACCCAAGGTTGGGTATTTGCTTGCTTTTGTATCTCCACTAATTTAGTGAATCAAAAAGAAGTATGTTTTTTAAACATCCGGACATGATTATTGGCTGAAATACCCCTATCACTATGATAACCGAGGAAAGAGCATTTTATATCTTACAACTGGACCAAACTGCCACCGCAGAAGAGATAGTAGAGCGTTATGAAAATCTGAAGGACCAGTACAGAAAGATCAAGGACGAGACGGAAGATCTGAGGACCCGGCTGGCCTACCAGCTGAAACAAATAGAACTGGACGACGTGTTCATATTCTTCAGAAGAAAACAACGGATCTAATTAACTCAGCTTTTTATAATTTTCATTCATTGTCTTTTTAAGCTCAGTTTTTCATCCATTGTTTGTCTTCATACAAACACCCTCAAAATTAACCTGCTTTCAGCTTGCCGGTATTCCCTTGCCCTTCCTGTGCATTGCGTTTTTATTTGATTATATTTAGGCCATCAAACCCTACCTAACCAAAAACACGCATTATGAATGTATTTCTGTTGATCCTGGGATTTCTGGCACTGATAGTCATCTTATCTTCTTTTGTGACCGTACAGCAGGGCAATGTGGCTATCACCACTATTTTCGGTAAGTACAACCGGATATTGTTTCCCGGACTGAACTGGAAAATACCCCTGATTGAAAAAGTCTTTAAGAAAATTTCTATCCAGAACAGATCTGTGGAGCTGGAATTTCAGGCCATCACGATAGATCAGGCCAATGTTTATTTTAAAGCGATGCTGCTGTATTCCGTTTGGAACCAGGAAGAAGAAACCCTGAAAAACGTAGCTTTTAAGTTCATGGACGAAAGAAGCTTCATGCAGGCGCTGGTACGCACCATCGAAGGATCTATCCGTGGTTTTGTGGCCACTAAAAGGCAGGCAGAAGTGCTGGGACTGCGTAAAGACATTACCGAACACGTAAAAGAACAAATAGATAAAACCCTGGAAGAGTGGGGCTTTCACCTGCTGGACCTTCAGATGAATGATATCACTTTTGATGAGGTGATCATGAAATCCATGGCGCAGGTGGTGGCTTCCAACAACCTGAAAGCCGCTGCAGAAAACGAAGGCCAGGCGTTGTTGATCACTAAAACCAAAGCTGCCGAAGCGGATGGTAACGCCATCAAAATTGCTGCGGAAGCGGAACGTCAGGCAGCTCAATTGCGTGGTATGGGCGTGGCCCTGTTCCGCGAAGAGGTGGCCAAAGGTATGACCACCGCCGCCAAAGAGATGCAACAAGCCAATCTCGATACATCGGTGATCCTCTTCTCCATGTGGACAGAAGCGATCAAAAACTTTGCAGAGAACTCCAAAGGCAACGTTATTTTCCTCGATGGCTCCTCTGAAGGCATGGACCAAACCATGAAACAGATGATGGCGATGAATAAACTGATGCAGAACCAGAACCAGAAATAATTAGGAATTACAAGTTACGAATGACGAATTGAGGGCTGTTTATTGGGAAAGTTATTAAGTAACCGACTCCAATAGACAGCCCTCAATTCGTCATTCGTAATTCGTTCGTCATTCGTAATTGATCAGAGATATCTGTCGCCTGCCTGGCGTTCTCCCATTTTACGGGCCGGTACGCCATACCAGATACTGAAAGGCTCCACTGGTTTAAGCACTACGGCGCCGGCGCCGATGATGCTTTGCTCGCCAATGCTGATGCCGTGTTTCACCACTGCGCCAATGCTCACCGCTGTATAGGCACCGATAGATACATTGCCGCCGGTGACTACCCGTGGCGCTACGCTGGCATAATCATCCATGCGGTTATCGTGTTCTATACAGGCGGCGGTATTGATAATGCAGTGATGGCCAATGCCGGTGTTGGTATTGATCACCGCGTTGGCTGCGATCACATTGCCGTGGCCGATGCTGGCGGTATCGGATATCACCGCAGCGGGATGGATGGCGTTGATGAATTCAAAAGAAGGCACAAGGGCCTGTATTTTGGCCACTACCTGGCTACGTATCCAGTTGTCGCCAATACCTACAATACCGCCTGTTATCTGTTGCGTGGCCATCAGCGCAGGAAGGTCCTGTTCTGCTCCCAGCACGGTCAGGTCACCGAAACAAACGGTCCCTTTTTTTAGGTAGGCATCGATAAATCCCATCACCCGGTAACCGGGCATATGTGCAAGGATGTCTGCCACGACCTTGCCATGGCCGGAAGCGCCAATGACAACGATGTTTTTTGTGTGCATAAGTTCCGGTCTTTCAATAAAGGTTTGGTTCAGCAATATGGTTATCGTTTTTGCTCAAAAAAGGTTTTCATCAGTTGGAGGCTTTCTTCCTTACACGGACCGGCTTCCAGCTTTGTTTTGGGATGGAAGGGCGACCGTTCTCCGGTGGCACGCCGGTAACTGTTTTTATCATCCGCTGCCGCATATACGATGCGGCCGATTTTGCTCCAGTACAAGGCCCCGGCACACATCAGGCATGGTTCCACGGTGACGTACAGGGTGGCCTCCATCAGGTATTTGCTGCCCAGCGTATTGAACGCTGCGGTAAGCGCAATCATTTCTGCGTGGGCGGTACAATCATTCAGCCGCTCTACCTGGTTGTGCCCCCGGCCAATTACCTGGTTGTTAAGTACTACCACGGCGCCGATGGGCACTTCTCCGTCTTCAAAAGCTTTGTGCGCCTCTTTCAGCGCCTGTTTCATGTAATAAGTATCGTCAATCATAATCCTATTTAATCATCTCCAGGAACTCATCTTCCGTGATAATCCTGATGGTATTGATCTTCTTGGCTTTTTCCAGTTTGCTGCCGGCCTCTTCGCCTACCACGAGGTAGTTGAGTTTACTGCTCACACCGCTCACTATTTTACCGCCCTGTTGTTCCACCATTTCCTCTGCTTCGCTGCGTTTCAGCTTATGCAGGGTGCCGGTGAAGAGGAAGGTTTGGTCAGCGAGATTACCGCCGGTATGGCGTTCGCTTTTGGTATTGGTCATATTGATGCCCAGCGAAGCCAGTTTCTCCAGCATATGAATGTTGTCATCGTTGGTGAAGAACACCCGGATGGAACCCGCAACTTTAGGGCCGATATCTTCCAGGGCAAGGATCTGTTCTTCTGTCCAGTTGCGCAGGTCCATGATGTTGGTGACAGCATTGGCCAGTGTTTTGGCGGTTGTTTCGCCCACATAGCGGATACCGAGGCCAAAGATAAGCCGGTGCAGTGGCTGCGACTTGGATTGTTCAATCGCTGTTTGCAGGTTGCTCAGCGACTTCTTGCCGAAGCCTTCCATGGTACCGATCTTTTCAAAGTCCAGCTCATAGATGCCGGGGATGTCTTTCATAAGGCCCTGTGCATAGAACTTACGGACATTGCTTTCGCCGAAGCTTTTGATGTCCATGGCGTCTTTGCTGACGAAGTGGATCATCCGTTCCACTACCTGGGCTTCACAGTTGATATTGGTGCAGCGTAAAACGCTTTCTCCTTCCGGTTTTACGAGTTGATCGCCGCAAACGGGGCACTGGGAGGGGAACAGGATATCTGTCTCTTCTCCGGTGCGGAGGTCGGCCACGGATTTAACGATGTAAGGGATTACATCGCCGGCTCTTTCCACCAGCACCATATCGCCCAGCTTCAGGTCTTTCTCCCGGATAACATCTTCATTAAAAAGAGAGATGGAAGATACGGTCACCCCGCCGATATGAACAGGGTCTATCTTGGCTACCGGCGTGATGGAGCCGGTACGGCCTACCTGGAATTCTACGGCACGGAGGCGGCTGGTAGCCTGACGGGCTTTGAATTTATAGGCGATGGCCCAGCGGGGGTGGTGGGTCGTCATGCCCAGCTTGTCCTGCAGGGCATAGTCATTTACTTTGATCACCATGCCGTCGATTTCGTAAGGCAGGTTGTCGCGTTCTGCTTCAAACTGAAGGCAATAATCGATGACAGCCTGAACGCCTTTCACTACTTTTTTCTCTTTGGCAGGGCTGCGGAAACCGAGGGTGGACAACAGGTCGAGGGTGCCGCTGTGTGTTTTGATGGCATCGGGTTCCTGTTGGCCTGCTTCCATGGTATGATAGCTCATGTGATAGAGAAACGCTTCCAGCCCGCGTTTGGCCACTTCATTGGGATCTACCATGCGCAATGAGCCGGAGGCCGCGTTGCGTGGATTGGCCAGTGGTGGCAGGTTTTCAGCGATACGTTTATCATTGAATGCCTTGAATGTATTTTTGTTGATCAGCACTTCTCCCCGTATTTCTATCTGATGGATGCCATATTTGGAGAAGCTGGCAGACAGCGGGATGGAGCGGATCTGGCGAATATTGGTGGTGATGTCTTCACCGGCAATACCATCACCACGGGTGGCGCCTCTGGTCAGCCGGTCGTTCTCATAAATGAGGGAGATGCTGGCGCCATCGAACTTAGGCTCTATGCAGTATTCTATCTCCTGTAGTCCTGCTGCCTCCCGGGCTTTACGGTCCCAGTCAATAAGATCGTCCGCATTATAGGAGTTCTCCAGACTGAGCATGGGCACGAGGTGCTGTACGGTTACAAATTCTTTGGTAAGGCCTTTGGCCACACGTTGGGTAGGCGAGTCCGGGCTGATGAGATCAGGATGTGCTGTTTCCAGTTTCTTCAGCCAGGCAAAGAGTTGATCGTACTCATAGTCGCTGAGCACGGGATCACTCTGTACATAATAGCGCCAGTCGTTGTAGCTGATGACCCGGCGTAATGCCTCCAGGGTTTCGTCAATGGAATGCAGCAATGTTTGTTGCTGCTGGTGCTTCAGCAGGTCTTTGGCCAGCTGTGCCAGGGTTATTTCTATTTCCTTTGTGTACATAATGCTTGATACTGAGCTGTAAAAATAAACTTATCTTTCCGCTTCACTAAAACAAAGCAAAAAATTCGGTCTTTTTGCTTTTAATGTCCCGATTTTTTCTTTCATTTGGATGATGAATACCTTATGCAAGGTTTAAGACGATAACTGTAATTCCACGTATTTTTATGATGTCTATGTACACCAAAAACATCAATACTCACCTTGTTGAGATTAAGAACTATTTCAAAGTAGCCATATCAGTAGATTGTGTCATTTTCGGATTTAACGGAAATGAGCTGAAGGTGCTGCTGATCGAGTCCGACCTGAAGGAATATAAAGGGAAATGGTCGTTACTGGGAGATATTGTGCGGCCGGACGAGGAGCTGGACGAGGCGGCCTACCGGGTGTTGAAAGCGCGTACGGGACTGGATAATTTGTATATGGAGCAGGTGCAGACATTTGGCGCTATCAATCGTCACCCAGCCGGCCGTGTGATCACAGTAGCATACTATTCACTGGTGAATATCGAACATGTGGAACTGAAAAGCCATAATAACGACCTGCACTGGCATTCAGTGAAAGACTTGCAGAACATGGCTTTTGACCACAAACAAATACTGGACACCTGTCATGAGCGCCTGAAACAGCAGGTGATGGTACAGCCTATCGGGTTTAATCTGCTGCCAAAGAAATTCTCCCTGCGTGAACTACAGAACCTCTATGAAGCGATATTGGATGTAGAACTGGATCGCCGTAACTTCCGGAAGAAGTTCCTGTCTATGGACCTGCTGATGGACCTCAATGAAGAAGAGGAAGATGTGCCACACCGTCCTGCTAAACTCTACAAGTTTAACTTTGATAAATATGACCAGCGCAAAAAACGCTATCTGGGTATCGGATTTTAATCTGCTGACGTTACCTGTTGGCAGTCTGTGAGTGCATGCTATTGCCCTGTATTTTAAGATGATATTTTTTTAGCCCTCCGGTGGATGTCCACCCGAATTCCTGTTAATATATATGTCGATGAAATCCTTTGCCACGAAGGATTAAGCGCCCTACGCCCTGTGGTGGGGACGTTTGAACTTATTTCTCCGTGAAATGGAAAAAAAAGTTTGTTTTTAACAAAAATTTAAGTAAGATTGTGTAAAATATACACACCCTGAAAAACGGGTGGATGAAAACCAGAATTTAGATCGCGTTTTTGCACGTTTTGCCATTTAGTCGGAGTTAGAAATTTTCCATTTATCAAGTATGCCAGAAAGAAATCAATAAAGTATTTATCAATAGTTTGATTTTATAGTTCCACGTTATGAAACAAGAAGGCCGCTGAGCACTTTTTACAAGTGTCTTATTTTCTACGCTTTCCCTTGTACAGTGATTTGTACAGGGGAAAGTTGTTTTAGGGAAAAACTAACCCATCCCGGATATGCTTAAATAATTTGCAACAGGAATCTTTTTCCGTTTGATCTCTTCTAAACCCCTGTTACTCCTGTATTTCAGGCAGTTTTTCCGTAACTTGCATAGCTCACGCAGAGGCGCTAAGCAGCAAAGGCGCAAAGGAGTATTATATGTTATTTTTTTATCTGTTTTGTCTTTGCGCCTTTGCTGCTTAGCGCCTTTGCGTGAAAAAAAAGAATCTCATATGTCATATACACCACAACATAAGGTCCGTATCGTAACCGCAGCAGCATTGTTCGACGGGCATGACGCCGCTATTAACATCATGCGGCGTATCATGCAGGCTAAAGGCGCCGAAGTGATCCACCTGGGGCATAACCGTTCCGCTGCGGAAATAGTAGACTGTGCGGTACAGGAAGACGCACAGGGAATAGCCGTCACCTCTTACCAGGGCGGCCACGTGGAATTTTTTAAATACATGTATGACCTGTTGCAGGAAAAAGGCTGTGGCCATATTAAAATCTTCGGTGGCGGCGGCGGCACCATCCTGCCTTCAGAAATCGAAGAACTGCATGCCTACGGCATAGCCCGCCTGTACTCTCCGGACGACGGTCGCCAGATGGGCCTTGAAGGCATGATCGAAGACCTGATCCGCCAGTGCGATACTGCCGTTACACCGCTGACCAGCGGCAGCGGCGTAGAAGACATCTCACTGCTGAAGAAAAGCAAGAACCCGAAAATTATAGCCCGCGCGATCAGTCTCGCGGAAAACGATATGCCGGTGGCACTGTTAAGCGGCGCCAAAGCCCGCAAAGCAGTTACCGTAGATGCAGAGGAAGGTACGCATATCACCAGCGCTCCGGCCGACAAAACCTCTCCGGTACTGGGTATCACCGGCACCGGCGGTGCTGGTAAAAGCAGCGTGACCGACGAGCTGGTACGCCGCTACCTGACCCATTTCTCTGATAAGACGGTGGCAGTTATCTCGGTAGATCCTTCCAAGAAAAAAACAGGCGGCGCCCTGCTGGGCGACCGTATCCGGATGAATGCCATCCATCATCCCCGGGCTTACATGCGCTCCCTCGCCACCCGCGAAAGTGATAAAGCCATCAGCGAACATATCCAGGAAGCGATTGATATCTGTAAACTGGCAGGCTTCGATTTTATCATCCTCGAAACATCCGGTATTGGTCAAAGTGATACCGCCATCACCGACTACTGCGATGTATCGCTCTATGTGATGACACCTGAATATGGCGCCGCTTCCCAGCTGGAAAAAATTAACATGCTGGACTACGCCGATGTGATCGCCATCAATAAATTCGATAAAGCCGGCGCACTCGATGCCCTCCATGATGTGCGCAAACAATATAAACGTAACCACACCCTGTGGACAGCGAAAGATGAGGAACTGCCGGTGGTAGGCTCTATCGCCTCCCAGTTCAACGATGCCGGCATCAACCTGCTCTTTGAAAGGGTAATGGAAAAAGTAGTGGAGAAAACCGGCGCCCCCTTTGGCCCGATGGCGCATGAAAGCCTGAAATCCACTACTACCAAGTCCCAGATCATCCCGCCGGCGAGAGTGCGTTACCTGGCGGAAATAGGCGAAGCGATCGCTGACTATAGCAAATGGGTAGATGAGCAATGTAAAATCGCCACGCAACTTTATCAGATAAATGGCGTAATAACGATCGACGCTTCTAAAGCGCCGTTGCTGGCGGATATACAGACAAAACTGACGGAAGCGCTCCATCCGGAATGCAAAAAGCTGGTAGACGAATGGCCGGCGCTCCTGAAAAAATATGCAGCCGATAACTACGAATTCCAGGTAAGGGAAAAGGTGATCAAATTACCACTGTTTACCGAAAGCCTTAGCCATAGCCGTATTCCGAAGGTAAGTCTGCCTAAGTACAACGACTGGGGTGATATCCTGCGGTGGCAGCTCACTGAAAACCTGCCCGGAGAATTCCCTTATGCTGCCGGTGTATTCCCGCTCAAACGTGAAGGCGAAGATCCTACCCGTATGTTTGCCGGTGAAGGTGGCCCGGAAAGAACGAATAAGCGTTTTCACTACGTGTCTCTCGATCAGCCGGCGAAGCGACTGTCCACTGCGTTCGACAGCGTGACGCTTTATGGTGAAGACCCGGCTATACGCCCGGATATCTACGGTAAAATCGGCAACTCCGGCGTTAGCATTGCTACCGTGGATGATGCTAAAAAACTATACAGTGGCTTCGACCTCTGTGACCCGAAGACATCGGTGTCTATGACCATCAACGGTCCGGCGCCCATCCTGCTGGCTTTCTTCATGAACGCTGCCATCGATCAGCAGTGTGAAAAATATATTCTCGAAAACGGCCTGACCGAACAGGTACAAGCCACTATCCGCGAGAAATTTAAAGATCATCCGTTGCCACATTATAATGGCGACCTGCCGGCCGGCAACGACGGCCTTGGCCTGTCGCTGCTCGGCATATCCGGTGAAGAAGTGCTGCCCCGCGAGGTATATCAGAAGATCCGCGCCCACGCCCTCAGCACCGTTCGGGGTACCGTACAGGCAGATATTCTGAAGGAAGACCAGGCACAAAACACCTGTATCTTCTCTACCGAATTTGCCCTGAAACTGATGGGCGACGTGCAGGAATATTTCATTACACAGAAAGTCCGCAACTTCTACTCTGTCAGCATTTCAGGATATCACATCGCTGAAGCCGGCGCCAATCCTATCACGCAGCTGGCCTTTACGCTGGCCAACGGCTTCACGTACGTAGAATACTACCTGAGCCGCGGCATGCACATCGATGATTTTGCGCCTAACCTGTCGTTCTTCTTTAGCAACGGCATGGACCCTGAATACGCGGTAATAGGCCGTGTGGCACGCCGTATCTGGGCCAAGGCCATCAAATACAAATATAAAGGCAATGACCGCTCCCAGAAGCTGAAATACCACATTCAGACTTCCGGCAGGAGCCTCCATGCGCAGGAGATCGACTTCAACGATATCCGCACAACGCTGCAGGCCCTGTACGCCATATACGATAACTGTAACTCGCTCCATACCAACGCTTACGATGAAGCGATCACCACGCCCACAGAAGAAAGCGTGAGAAGGGCCATGGCAATACAGTTGATCATCAACCGAGAACTGGGAACAGCTAAAAACGAAAACCCGGTACAAGGATCTTTCTTCATCGAAGAGTTGACTGATCTCGTAGAAGAAGCCGTACTGGCCGAATTTGAACGCATCACCGAACGTGGCGGCGTACTCGGCGCCATGGAAAGGATGTACCAGCGTAATAAAATCCAGGAAGAAAGCCTTTACTACGAATCACTGAAACATACCGGTGAATACCCCATCGTAGGAGTGAACACGTTCCTGAATAAAAATGGTTCTCCTACCATTATTCCGGCAGAGGTGATCCGCTCTACCACAGAAGAAAAAGATTTCCAGATAAAAACACTGGAAGCCTTCCAGCATCGTCATCAACAGAAAAATGCTGCTGCCCTGAAGCAGCTGCAGCAGGTAGCCGTCAACAACGGAAACCTCTTCGCAGAACTGATGGAAACCGTGAAACACTGTTCCCTCGGACAGATCACGCATGCGTTATATGAAGTTGGAGGGCAGTACCGTCGTAATATGTAACGACGATATGCTGATCTGATAGGCGGAAAAGAAAAGAAGACAATCATTGATGTATTATATAGGCTGACCTTTTAGGTCGGCCTATTTTTTTGCGCGTCAGGCCCGCTCATTTTGAGCACGGGAAAAACATCTTCCTGCAAGGTATTAGCCCTGGGAAATGTTATATTAGTATTATCAATCGTGTGGCTATTGCTTCGCTCTGGGCGCCTGTTCTATTTTTACCAGTCTTCTTGATTTATTTATCTGCGATTATAGAATATGTTTATGAAAAAAATGGTTTTCAGCGCGTTGTTGCTGGCCTCATTGCAGGTTGCAGCACAAACGCCAGACACCGTGGCCGCACGAATACTGTTACCCAATGGGTGGTCCCTGACGCCCGCCGGACATTCCCTGCCTTTGGGAGATTTGCCCCTGAATATGGTACTTTCCGGCTCCGGAAAATATCTCGCGGTGAACAACAACGGGCAGAGCAAACACACCCTGCAACTGATAGATGCACGGCAGGAAACACTGCTGGATGAGGTAGTCATCCCCAAATCATGGTATGGGCTGGCATTTAGCAAGGACGAGAAAACACTCTACGCTTCCGGCGCCAATGACAACGTGATCAGGGAATATCAGCTTCGGGAGAACAAGTTGGTGGCTACAGACAGCATCCGCCTCGGCCTGTCCTGGCCTAAAGAAAAAATATGCCCTACCGGCATGGCGATAGACCACTCACGTAACAGGCTATACGTCGTCACCAAAGAAGACAATAGCCTTTATCTGCTGGACCTGGCAACGAAAAAGGTGATCAGGCGTGTACCATTGGCAGCGGAAGCTTTTACCTGCCTGCTGTCTAAAGACAACAAGACACTGTACATCTCCTTATGGGGCGGCGATGCTATCGCAGTATATGATATCGCTACCGATAAAATAGTCAATGAAATAAAAACAGGTAGTCATCCTAACGAAATTATTTTATCTAAAAACGGTAAGTACCTGTATGTGGCCAACGCAAATGATAACTCCGTATCTGTTGTCACTACTGCAGATGGCAAAGTAATTGAGAACCTGCATGCTGCATTGTATCCGGATGCGCCAACAGGTTCTACTACCAATGGGCTGGCGCTGTCTGAAGACAACAAAACCCTGTATATCGCTAATGCAGATAATAACTGCCTGGCGGTATTCGATGTGGCCACCCCGGGCAAAAGCCATGCAGAAGGATTTATTCCGGTAGGCTGGTATCCCACCTGTGTACGCGTTACCGGTAAAAAAGTACTGGTAGCAAACGGTAAAGGTTTTACTTCCATGGCAAATCCTGAAGGACCTAACCCTATCAGCCGTAAGGATGCCAGTGGTTCGCATCAGGCCAATACACGTAAAGACCATCCTGTGCAGTACATCGCCGGACTGTTCAAAGGCACGCTGTCTATTTTCCGTGAGCCGGGAGAGAAAGTGCTGGGACAGTGGTCTAAGCTGGTATATGACAATACCCCCTATACGAAGAACAAGGAGCTGCGCGCGCCCGGTGAAAAAGGTAATCCTGTTCCACAGGAAGCCGGACAAACATCCCCCATCAAATACGTATTTTATGTCATCAAGGAAAACCGCACTTATGACCAGGTGCTGGGCGACATCAAAGAAGGAAATGGCGACAGTAGCCTCTGTATTTTCCCTGAGCGTATCACGCCCAACCAGCACAAACTGGTAAAAGACTATGTACTGCTGGACAATTTTTATGTAGATGCTGAAGTGAGTGCCGATGGCCATAACTGGAGTACTGCCGCTTACGCTACCGACTATACGGAAAAAACCTGGCCTACCAGTTATGGTGGCAGGGGAGGCACCTACGACTATGAGGGCAGCCGTAAGATTGCTTATCCAAAAAAAGGATTTATCTGGGACTATTGCGCCCGTGCCGGTGTGAGCTTCCGCAGCTATGGTGAGTTTGCCGGCAAAGGCTCCGCTACGCTGAAAACGCTGGAAGGCCATTACTGCAAAGATTATCCGTCTTTTGACCTGAGTATTCTTGATGTGGACCGCCAGCAGATCTGGCAGCGTGATTTTGATTCGTTGCTGGCTGCCGATGCAGTGCCCCGTTTTAATACCGTCCGTCTGGGCAACGACCATACCAGCGGCATGCGCAAAGGGGCTTATTCTCCCTACGCATCTGTGGCCGACAATGATCTGGCTGTAGGCAAACTGATAGCATACATCTCCCATAGCCGTATCTGGAAGGAGAGCGCCATTTTCATTCTGGAAGACGATGCGCAGAATGGCCCTGACCATATCGATGCGCACCGTTCCACCGCTTACGTGATCAGTCCTTATGTGAAGCGGAACACCGTCAACCATAATATGTACTCTACGTCCGGCATGTTGCGCACGATGGAGCTGATTCTTGGCCTGCCGCCAATGAGCCAGTATGATGCTGCTGCTACGCCTATGTGGGAGCTGTTTACCGCTACGCCTGATCTGACGCCTTATGTGGCGCTGGAAGCCAATGTGGATATCCGTGAGCGGAATACCGCCTGGAATGAGAGTGCCCGCCGTTCAGCTGCTTTTGACCTGGCACATGAAGACCGGGTACCAGACCTGGAGTTGAACGAAGTGGTGTGGAAGGCCGTCCGTGGCGAAAAATCGGTGATGCCGGCCCCTCGTCGGAGCGCCTTTGTGAAGCTTCAGGAGAAGGAAGATGATGACGATTGATAAATCGTTTAAGCAAATCCGGGAAACTTTTCTATTTTAGCCCTACTTAAACGTAATAAACAGTATGGTAGCAAGGAGAGATTTTATCAGGAACAGCGCGCTGCTGGCAGGTGCTGTTGGACTGGGAATGCCCAAAACCGTTTTGGGTTGGGATGGTTATTCGTCCCAACGTCCGCCACTGGCGAAACGTAAGTTCACCAGCGACGCGGTGGAAAAGACAATCACCAATGTGAAAAAACAGATTGCCGACAACAAACTGGCCTGGATGTTTGAGAACTGTTTCCCGAACACCCTTGATACGACTGTTAATTTCAAGACGATGGATGGCCGGCCCGACACTTTCGTGATCACCGGTGATATCAACGCGATGTGGCTGCGCGACTCCTCCGCGCAGGTATGGCCTTATATTCCGCTTATTAAGGAAGACAAGAAGCTGGAGCAGATGGTAGCCGGTGTGATTAACCGTCAGGCGAAATGTATCCTGATAGACCCGTATGCCAATGCCTTCAACGATGGCCCTACCGGCAGCGAATGGGAGAAAGACCTGACAGACATGAAGCCGGAACTGCATGAACGTAAATGGGAAATAGACTCGCTCTGTTATCCTGTACGCCTGGCCTACCACTACTGGAAACACGGTGGCGATACCAGCGTGTTTGACGCGAAATACAAACAGTCGGCCCAGCTGATCGTTAAAACCTTTAAGGAACAGCAGCGCAAAGAAGGCAAAGGGCCATATAAGTTCCAGCGTGTGACCGCCTGGCAGTCTGATACCGTGCCCAATTCAGGTTACGGTTCACCGATGTTGCCGGTAGGCCTGATTGTTTCTATTTTCCGTCCTTCGGACGATGCTACCGTATTCCCTTTCCTGATCCCTTCCAACATGTTTGCGGTGGTATCCCTGCGGCAGCTGTCGGAAATCAGCACGGAGATCTATAAAGATGCGGCCTTTGCAAAAGAGTGCGCTGATCTGGCCGATGAAGTGGATCGCGCTATCAAAGCCTATGCGATCGTAGAGCATCCGAAACTGGGCAATATGTACGGCTTTGAAGTAGATGGTTTTGGTAATCGTTTATTCATTGACGATACCAACGTTCCCAGCCTGCTGTCTATCCCGTATCTTGGCTATACCACTGCAGATGACCCGCTGTACCAGGCTTCCCGCCATTTTGTATGGAGCGGTTTTCATCCGTGGTTCTATAAGGGCAAGTATGGCGATGGCGTAGGGAGCCCGCATACCGGAGAAAACTATATCTGGCCTATGAGTATCATCATGAGAGCTTTAACCAGTCAGAGTAAGGAGGAAATTGCCGAGTGTATCAAAACACTGCGCAATACAGATGGTAACACCGGTTTCATACATGAGTCCTATCACAAGGACGACCCTACGAAGTTTACCCGTAAGTGGTTTGCCTGGGCCTGTACGCTGTTTGGTGAGCTTATCCTGAAAGTAAGCCAGGAGTACCCGGATTTGCTGAAAAGACAGTACGCCTGATCATTTTTTTATTTTATTATTTTTTTATGTTGATATTTGGAATGCAGCGGAGACAATTGTCTTCAGCTGCATTTCACTTTTAAAAATGTGTGTAATGGAACGCCCTCATCTATACCAGCAACGGATCAACGAATTTCAACAGGCTATCGACAAGGAGAAGAAGCGGACATCGCTGCTGTCCTGGTCACGGCTGCTGAGCTTCCTGGTGATCATTGCCGGGGTGGTGATGTATTTCCGCCAGGGTAGGGAAGGAGTATGGTTATTAGCCACTGCGGTGGGGGTAGTGGCCTTTGGCTTTTTTCTTAAACGGCACAACCGCTCGCTGCAACAGCTGGCGCTACTGAAAACGCTGCTCGGGCTGAACCAGAAAGAACAACAGCAGGCCACTACCTGGAAGTCTTCCTTTGAGGATGGCCACGAATTTATCAACGATCAACATGACTACTCCGGCGACCTGGACGTGTTTGGCCCTGCGTCCATTTTCCAGTCTGTTAACCGTACCGGTACTTTATCGGGTAAACAACGGCTGGCAGCTTCACTGGGAGCGCCCATGCTGGACATCGCGCTGATTCAGGCCACACAGGAAGCGCTGAAAGTACTGACGCCGGAAATAGATTTCCGCCAACATCTTACTGCCAATGCCATGCTGGCCAAAGAGGAGGCCAGCGATCGCCGTGAACTGGCGCTTTGGCTGGATATGCCATTTGCGTTTATACATAATAAGTTTATTGGAACAGCCAGATGGTTATTGCCGTTGTTGACGATCGCAGCAGTGGTGGCAGGCTCTTATATGGGCCATTATTATCTTTTTATCGGCATGATCATGGTCAACTGGCTGGTGTTGCTCAGCATTCAACCGAAGCTGCAGGAGCAGTATAAGCTGATTTCCCAGAAAGAGCGGATACTGGAAAAGTTTGCGCTGTTACTGGGACTGGTCCGCAAAGGTTCCTTTGAGCAGTCGGTATTGCTGCGGCAGCAGCAGGAAACAGCCCGTGAAGCAGATGTGGCGCTGCATCAGTTGTCCCGCATCAGTTCTGCTTTTGATCAGCGTCTGAACCTGCTGGTGGGTATTGCCCTCAATTCCCTCTTTCTGTACGACCTGCATTGCATCCTGCGGCTGGAACGCTGGAAAGAGCAGTATAAAACAGCGGTGGATAAATGGTTTGAAGTGATTGCGCAAATGGAGGTCTGGAACAGCTTGGCCACTTTTGCTTTTAATCACCCGGGGTATGCTTATCCGCAGCCTCAGGCCGAACCGATGTTACTGGAGGCCGAAGGGCTGGGGCATCCGCTGATCCCTGAAACGGAGTCCGTTAAAAATGACGGGCATATTGGCCGGGACGCCAGTTTCCTGATTATCACGGGGTCCAATATGTCGGGCAAAAGCACGTTCCTGCGTAGTGTGGGAGCCAATCTGTTGCTGGCGATGTGCGGTGCACCGGTATGCGCCGGCAGGCTGGTATTTACGCCGATGCGTATCATGACTTCCATGCGTATCAAAGATTCTATCGCCAGCCATACTTCCTATTTTCAGGCCGAGCTGTTGCGGTTGCAACATATTATTATTCAGCTGAAAACAGGAGAGCGGGTGTTTATTCTGCTGGATGAGATCCTGAAGGGCACCAATTCAGAAGACAAGCTTTCGGGGTCCCGCAGCCTGATAGAACATTTCCTTGCCTATAACTGCCTGGGGATGATTGCCACGCATGACCTGGAGCTGGGGCACCTGGAAGATAATTATCCCAATAAAATCCGGAACTATTGCTTTGAAAGCACTATCCAGGATGACCATCTTTTCTTTGATTATCGCATCCGGCCTGGTATTGCCCGTAATAAAAATGCCACTTTCCTGATGAAGCAGATGGAGATCATTTAGATTTTGATATTTAGACATTGTGTTATTTAGTTATTTGACAGAGGCGATTAGTAGCCCGGGCTCTATCAAATAATAAAATACCTAAATATTGAAATGACAAAATATTTAGTATTTTTACTAAAATATTTAGTGTATGACATTGCCATTCCAGGAAGGTGGAGCTGAAACCCCCTATTACAAAGGACGTGGTGCGCAGGTAAATCCGCGGAACAAATACCTGAAGGGAGAGTATGTGCAGGAGCATGTGGAGGGGATTGACGAGTGGTGGCAGGCGGATGTGCCTACCCAGGTATTTGAGGAGCATGCTAAAACCCTGGTCAACAAGGTCGATAGCCCGGATGTAGGAATGTGGTATTCCATGAATCCCTATCAGGGCTGTGAGCATGGCTGTATCTATTGTTATGCCCGCAACGCCCATCAATTCTGGGGACTGAGTGCGGGACTGGATTTTGAGCGGAAGATCATTGTCAAACATAATGCGCCGGAGCTGCTGCGCAAGTTCCTGGACAATAAAAACTGGGTACCAAAGCCCATTTCCCTTTCGGGGAACACAGACTGTTATCAGCCGGTGGAACGTAAGATGTGGCTTACGCGGCAGCTGCTGGAAGTGGCGCTGGAATACAAGCAGCCGGTGGGCATCATCACCAAAAACTCGCTGGTACTGAGAGACCGTTACCTGTTGCAACAGCTGGCGCAGGAGAAACTGGTCTGCGTGTATGTTTCCATTACTACCTTACAGGAAGACCTGCGGCAGAAGATGGAGCCCCGGACCACCACGGCGGCGCAGCGATTCAAAATTGTAAAGGAGCTGAGTGAATTCGGTGTACCCGTTGGCGTGATGACGGCCCCTATGATTCCGGGGCTGAATGATCACGAGATACCCCGCCTGCTGGAGATGGCCGCTGCCAATGGCGCTAAGTATGCCGGCTATACCGTTGTACGGCTGAACGACGCGGTGAAGATCATCTTCAATGACTGGCTTTATAAGAACTTCCCCGACCGTGCCGACAAGGTATGGCACCAGATCGAGAGCATGCACGGGGGCAATGTCAATGACAGTGAGTTTGGCCGCCGGATGCGCGGAGAGGGTAATATAGCGGATTTGATCCGCCAACAGTTCCGGCTACACGTAAAAAAGAACGGGTTAAATCAGGAGCGGTTTGAGTTTAATACGGATTCTTTCCGCCGGCCTACCAGCCAGCTGAGTTTATTTTAAAGTATTGGCCGGCAGACGGTATTGGTTTTGACCCCGGGAGACATGCTGCCCGGCCGTAAAAAAGCGGAGCTGATATGGGGCCTGGTCCGGTAGCAGGAAGAAAGAAATATTACCGCAGCAAAGGGTCGCAGATGCCGCAACAGATGCAGCAAATAAAAAATGAAAAAAAAGAAAATATAAACTAATTGTTAACTCTATAAAAAAAGTAGGCTATATTATTGTGTAATAAAAAAAATAAAATCTACCTTTGTAGCAAACAACAAATTTCTTAGTGCAACTTCTGTCAACATATAAGATTACAGCGATGGCCTGCAAGCAAAAGCAGGTCAAGGACGGATTGCGGGCACGTTGCACCGATTGTTAACGATAGTTATCAAACGATATAAACAAAGGTCCCGCACTCAAAGAGGCGGGACCTTTTGCTTTTGAAGCAGTACTGAAATGACGACAGTGAAAGAACTTCAGACGATAACTGGTCAAAATATTCAATACACCATTTGGTGTAAAGGGAATGGCTTTGCCTTAAAAAAGCCATACGGACATGGTATGCAGTAATGTAAGCTAACCCATTACATGATTGCCCGGTCCGTAAATACGGCCGGGTTTTTTATTTCACGGGAAAATCCGGCACAGAAATGGCAAACAATTATTTTAAGAATGTTATGTGCTAAGCCCATTTGATCTCGTACAGACAGGTACAGTGCATAACCCCAAAAAACGTTAGTATATGAGGAACGTTATTCAAGTTGTAAGAGAGGCTTTACTCACCAATTTCAGAGAATTGGACAATTGGTTTGACAAAGAACCAGGTTTGCTGGACTTCAAACCAGACCGCGATCAATGGAGCATACGGGAAGTGCTGGAGCATATTACCCTCACTAATTACTTCCTGTTACTGATCATCAACAAAAGTACCCGCAGGGCGCTTGACCGTAAACGAAACGGCCATACCGTGGTGGTGCCGGCAGATTACCAGGAGAAATTCGGCCAGATCGATGTGATCAGCAGCAAGTCTTTCGGATGGGTAAGACCGGAACACATGGAACCTACAGGACTTAAAGATATGCAGGAAGTAAAAGCGTTGCTGAAACAACAGTACGCACAGTGCATGTACAATCTGTCTTTGCTTAAAAATGGCGAAGGGGTGTTGGTATTTACCAACATGTCTGTTAACCATCTGGGCAAACTGGATATCTATCAGTACATCTATTTCCTGACTAAACACATAGAACGTCATATCCGCCAGATGAAAAGACTGGAGAAAGAATATGAAGAAAGCGCCGTTCTGATCTGATTTTTTTTGGTCGACCAACAACATCTGTTTTTGTTATCCTTATTCGATTACAGCAACCGGAAGTATGCGCACTTCCGGTTTTTTTATGCAGTAAGGAGCCGACACTATTTTTATCTACATAGAAAAAAAATTTGAAAAAAGTCTGTTAAAAATTTGCATTATCACTATTTATCACATTATCTTTGCATCGTTAAAAATTGATAATAGGTAAACACTCGTAAAAAATGGTACGCTTTAACTTAAATATGGAATCAGCAATCCCTTGCGGCACGCAAGATTGGAGCGGGTTCCGGGCGTTTCATGGTTACAGGTAGTATAAAAATATTTGTATCATATAACTGAAGCCCGGATCAATTGGTCCGGGCTTTTTTTATGATGGTTTTGATAATGAAATTAGCACGGAACACCATAAAGAACTGGCTACTGACCGCTGAAATGCGCAGCAGTAAAGGGTTTAACGATAGCATCAATCAAATTGACGCTAAACGGACCCGGCATGCCTTAACGTAGTATATGCGTTAACGTTAGTAGCCCGGTCCGTGTAAACAGACCGGGTTTTTTTGTGTTCATCGTAAAAAGATTATTTGAGGAGGTACATTTTATAAACAGGTAGCGGAGTAATCCTGCTCCGCTGACTCATCTCCCCTAAAGATATTTTTTTTCGTCTCTGTTTGAATTAACCCCCATCTTCAGGTTATCAAGAGGATAACTTGTAACTTCCCCCCAAAAGAGGTACCTATACGTACCGGAAATGATAAGCCTGATTTGCCTGGAGCCCACAGGGGCTCCGGTAAATCACTATCAGGGAAGACTAATTTTAAAAGTGCAACAGTAAATGAAAGCGATGGTCAATAACCAGATAGATATAACCGATGGAGAATATTTTGCGCCCAAAGGAGTGTATACGGTCCATTTTAACAGTATACCCAATATCAACAATATCTACGATATAGACGGAGAGAAAGCAGAAGCCGCATTTGTGAAAGCCTTTGAAGGCATGATACTGCATACCTACCGCTATACCGATTACGATACGAAAAAGAAAAAATACAAACACGCACAAACCGTACTCGTGCTCAATAACGCCAGCGTGGTAGCCTTCTGGCACTCCTGGGTGGAAATATTGCACGATGGTACAGATGTTGCATTTGTAGCGAAGGTAACCGAAATGGCTACACGCTATAAAGAGAAACAACGCAGAGAACCACATGAGATCAATCTCATCGTCAGCGGGCGAAAAGGACTCGAGCTGAAGAGCATGGAGATCAAGCGTACAAAGCTGGACATCGGACTGTTTTATGAAGATGATTTTCGCGAGGTAGATAAGGTAATACAACAACGCCTGCGTAAAGACAAAGATAAAGGTATCGTGCTGCTGCACGGTATCCCCGGAACCGGTAAGACAACGTATCTGCGTTATCTCATCGGCAAAATAAAAAAACGTATCTTGTTTGTATCACCTGACCTGGCGCACAACATCATGAATCCGGAATTCATGGAGCTGCTGATTGATAATCCTAATTGTGTGGTGATTATTGAAGATGCAGAAAACGTGATCATGGACAGGAAGTTCAGCGGTAATTCATCTGTGTCCAATCTGCTGAACCTGTCTGACGGGCTGCTGGCGGATTGCCTGAACATACAGCTGGTATGTTCTTTCAACAGTGATCTGTCTGCCATTGACAGCGCGCTGTTGCGCAAAGGCAGGTTGATCGCCAAGTATGAGTTTAAGAAACTCTCCACCGCAAAAGCACAGCGATTGTCGACGCACCTGGGCTATGATACTGTGATCAACAAATCCATGAGTATCGCAGAAATAGCCAATCAGCATGAGCCTTCTTTTGAAACGCCAAAAAATGTGATCGGTTTCAGAAGAACGCTGCTGGAAGAAAGAGTGTAACAAACATTATTCATCTCATTAAAAATATTATCAGTCATGAAAAAAAATTACTTGTCTGTATACAACCCGATGGTACATCGTTTTCACCGATCGGTGAACGAGATTAAAAATTCACCAGACCATGTGTTATGGACAAGTTATTTTCAGACGAATTACAATATTATATTCAGTCTGCACGGCTCAAAACAGCAAGACAAAAACGCCGTGCAGTAATTACCGCAAGAGATAAAGCGTTACTGCGGTTAGACAAATACCGCCGGGAGCTTTGGCGTAAAAGCCGCGAGCCGCTCTACGTACCACTGAAACCGCCTATTCAGAAAGGCTATGTGCGTTTCTTTGTGTTGAGAGATGATGTGGCGCGTGGAAAACAGGCATCATTTTTTGAGGGTATTCTTGCTAAAATCAATACGATGGAATACTTTCATCGGAAAGACTTTAAAAAGAAGAAGCGGGTGCGTGGTAAAAAGGTATGGGTAGACAAAGTGCAGCATCTGCGTACTCTTTCTCTTTCGGAGTTTGAAAAGCTCAGGTTTACGCGGGAGGAAGTTATCTTCTTTGAAGAACGTCTGGAAATGCCACGGTACGGTAAGAAAGAAGTGCCTGTTATGGTGTTTAAAGAGCCCTGGCGTTTCGTATTGCGGATACGGCCGCATATGTTAACACATCAACGTATCGTGGACCCCGTGTTGGAATCGCAAATACAGGAAGTAGACAACTATCTTACAGGCCGTCAATTGGAGCATCGTATGCGCTGGCTTACACAAAGCCGGCACAACAGCTGGAGGCGCTGGAATCCTGCTGTGAAAGACAAAGAGAAGTATAAAAAGAAGCCTCTGTATCAAATGGTACAGGAGGAATATTATGATAATATTGATTGAATAGACCCCCATTATGTCTGAATTGAAAATGACCGGAAAACAATTACGCGCCTTAGGGTATCCGCAGGGCCGGGTAATTAGTACAGCCATTGACGTTATTACCCAACATTACGCAACGGCTACAGCGGAGGAAATTGAAGCCATACTGACCAAGGTACTGGCTAGTCCGGCCGCTTATACCGAAGATGCGGTATGGGCGGAGGTAGCCACCGCTTTGATACCAGAAGAAGGCCCCGACATCATAGCATTGCGGGAGAAGCCGGTAGATTACGCCATCTTCGGTGGTGATGCTATTGAGGAAGGTGCTATCCGGCAGCTGAACAACGCAGTACGTTTGCCCGTTGCCGTTGCCGGCGCGCTGATGCCGGACGCCCATCAGGGCTACGGCCTGCCGATAGGCGGTGTGTTGGCCACAGAGAATGCCGTGATACCTTATGGCGTTGGCGTGGACATCGGATGCCGTATGTGTCTGAGCATACTGGACCTGCCGGTAGATAGTCTGACTACGAAAGCCGGCGAGTATGAAAAGGCGCTGAAATACAAAACCAAGTTCGGCGCAGGCGCAGAATGGAAAAAGAATGACGACGATGCCGTGCTGGAAAGGACCGAGTTTAAAGAAATTCAGCTACTGCGTAACCTGCAGGCGAAAGCTGCCGGTCAGCTGGGAACATCCGGTTCCGGCAACCACTTCGTGGAATGGGGCGTGGTGACCATCACCGATGCCACCAATGAATGGGACCTGGCTCCCGGAGATTATGTGGCGGTGCTGTCTCACTCCGGTTCCCGTGGCCTGGGCGCGCAGGTGGCCGGGCATTATACCCGGCTGGCCAAGGAGTTGTGCGTGTTGCCAAAAGATGCGCAGCACCTGGCGTGGCTGGACCTGAACACGGAGGCGGGGCAGGAGTACTGGCTGGCGATGAACCTCGCCGGTGACTACGCGTCTGCATGTCACCACCTGATCCATAAGCGGCTGATCGCTGAAATGGGCGCTACCATGCTGGCGAGAGTGGAGAACCATCATAACTTCGCCTGGAAGGAAATACATCATGGCAAAGAGCTGATCGTGCACCGTAAAGGCGCTACCCCTGCCGGGAAAGGTGTACTGGGTATTATTCCCGGCTCCATGACGGCGCCCGGCTTTATTGTGCGGGGTAAAGGTGAAACTACCAGCCTGCATTCCGCTTCGCATGGCGCAGGCCGGCAGATGTCCCGTACGAAGGCCATCGCTTCCATCACCCCTGATGAAATGCGAAAAATGCTACAGGATAATGGCGTAACCCTGATCGGTGGCGGATTGGATGAGGCGCCCGGCGCTTACAAGGATATCCATACCGTGATGGCTGCACAAGCCGATCTGGTGGAAGTGGTAGGCCGTTTCCAACCTAAAATGGTGCGGATGGCCGATGGGGGACCGGCAGAAGATTAGTTGAAGAACTGACCAGATATATGCAATGTCGCGAAGGCGGGAGACGGCTCATCGCTGTTTTCCGCCCTTTGTTTTTTATAGTCTACAAATTTAGTAGGATATTAGAAATATATTTTCTAATATTGTTATCAGTTACCACCAATAACAAGATTCAACAATACCCTGTACATGGGCTGGCACCATGGAGGGAGACCTGTGTTTTCATTTTTAGCAGCTAAAATTTTTATCAAGTGCATTTGAATTTTCTGGCATTGGCGGTTCCTTTTTTTCTGGCATTCATGGGTTTGGAGTATCTGGTGGCACACAAAAAAGGGAAACGTTATTTTAAGTTCAATGATTCCATTGCGAACATCAGCGTGGGTATTGCCGAAAGGTTGCTTGACACCTTTACGGTAGGGCTTTTTTATTTCGTGTATGATTATCTGCATAGGCACTATGCCTTGTTTGATATTAAATCCGGCGTGTTGCTGTGGGTGGCGTTGCTGGTTTGTACCGACTTTATCTGGTATTGGTACCACCGCCTGGCACATGAGGTAACGCTGTTCTGGTGTGCGCATGTGGTGCATCATCAGAGTGAGGAATTTAACTATACGGTATCTGCGCGTATCACTGTTTTCCAGGCTTTCATCCGTACGGGTTTCTGGGCAATATTGCCTGTCATCGGATTTCCGCCGGCGATGATCACCAGTATGTTGCTGGTGCACGGGCTGTATCCCTTTTTCATTCATACCCGTACTATCGGCAAGCTGGGCATCCTGGAATATATTCTGGTCACGCCATCGCATCATCGGGTGCACCATGCCAGCAATCCGAAATACCTGGATAAGAACTACGGCGACGTGTTCATTATATGGGACAAGTTATTTGGCACTTTTCAGAAAGAAGAAGAGGAGCCGGTATACGGTCTTACCAAGCCACTGGAAAGCAACAGTTTTCTGTGGCAACATTTTCATTTCATACTGGAGATGCTGTATTCCGTCAGGAGAGCGAACGGATGGCGCAACAAGCTGCGGGTGGTTTTCGGGAAGCCTGATTATGTAGATCCTGCGGCGAGGGAGATATTGGAAGAAACGTTTCTGTTGCGAAACCGTACACTAACGGAAACGCCTAAACTAAATAATTATGTGGTGTGGCAGATGGCTGCCACACTCACATTATTGTTTGTTTTTTTATTGCTGGAGCATTATGTGCCGGTATTTGTACAAGGGTGTGTTACGCTGCTGATCCTGCTTACGCTGATGAACTGCGGCGCTATCCTGGAGCAGAAACGCTGGGTGTTTTACCTGGAGTATGCCCGTTACAGCGTTTTGTGTTTTGCATTGTACTACTACTGGCCACATCCTTCGTTGCTCACACTGGCGGCGCTGATATTAACGACAGCCGTCTACTTCCAGTCGCGGCTAAAGGAGCGGTATTACCGGTTGGTATATGGTTATACCCGTACGTAGATTTTCTTTTTGTCCATCCAGTAACCTACTGCTGCGAACGCGCACACGTGGAACAGGGCAAACAGGAAAGAGCCCACCATATTGCCGCCGATAGGCTGGAATACGTTTTGGTACAACCAGGTGTACATGTTCTGGCCAGGTACCGGGCGTATCAGCAGGTATAGCTTCACTACCACGCCCGACAGTACATAGATGAAGAGCGGGTTTTTACCGAATACGGTGAAGAAGGTGGTCCACCGGGTAAGCCCGCGGAATTCCACGATATACATCAGGATGGAGAGCAGCAGCAGTGCGATGCCTACTGTGTAGAGCACGTAGGAGCTGGTCCATATTTTTTTGTTGATCGGAAACACCATGTCCCAGCAGAGCGCGGCAAAGATGAGGATGCAGCCCATGATCATCAGGCGGGCGAGCATTTCGTAGGTTTTCCCTTTCTCCTGAATGAATTTACCGGCGAGGTATCCGAAGATCACGTTGCAGGTGGCCGGGAAAGTGCTGAGGATGCCTTCCGGATCAAAAGGTACTCCTTCCCCTTTATACATATGATTTTCTCCCAGTATTAACTTGTCGAGCGGCAGACCGGCATAGCCTTCCAGGCTGTACGGGTCGCCGGTACCGAAGGCTATGAGAACGAACCAGTAGGCGAGCAGGATAATGCAGGCCATGACAAAGGCGCCTTTATCTTTCAGGTAGTGGACAATGAGTGCTGCAGCGCCGTAGCAGAGGGCAATACGCGGGAATACACCCAGGATGCGCAGGTTGCTGAGCGGTTTCATGACCAGCTGGCCATCGGCCCATTTCACGAACGGGAACCAGTTGAGCAGCAGGCCGATACCGAATATCAGCAGGGTGCGGGTGAGTATTTTCCGGATGACCGCTGCGTTGCCGGCGTCGGCGTATTTTTTCATGGCAAAGCTCATGGCGTTGCCGACAGCAAAGAGGAAGAACGGGAAAACGAGGTCAGTAGGCGTACAGCCGTGCCATTTAGCATGTTCCAGCGGCGCGTACACGTACTCCCAGCTACCCGGATTGTTGACGAGGATCATGGCGGCTACCGTGAGGCCGCGGAAGACGTCGAGTGATAAAAAACGTTGCGATGCAGTCACTATAGGATTATTTGGTTGTTTGGTAATTCGCCAAGATAACTATTATAGTGAAGGAACGCAACAGGGATTTAGTGCCGCAGCACCTGTGTCTTGAGTATTTTACGGGCAAAGTGAATCCGGCTTTTGATGGTCCCGAGCGGTTCCTGGAGAATGTCTGCTATTTCGAAGTATTTATATCCTTCATAATAGAGGAGGAACGGTTGTTTAAAGATTTGAGGGAGGTGATAGACGGCGACGTGTATATCTTTCATCCGGAGGTTGGTGTCTGCTTTGTTGCTGGTGGGGCTTTGCTGGTAGTTAAGGAAAAAATCACTGACACTGGGTTCGGCTATCATCCTGTTTTTGGCTTTTTTCCGGTAGTGGTTGATGAAGATATTACGCATAATGGTAAACAGCCAGGCGCGGATGTTGGTGCCTTCCAGGTATTTTTCCTGATTGGAAAGGGCGCGGAACAGGGTTTCCTGGTATAGGTCTTTAGCCTGTTCGGCATCTTTGGTAAGGGTAAATGCAAAGGGTTTCAGGAAATCAGCGTTTCCGATAAGCAAGGTGTTAAATTCAACAGATGACATCATGTTTCAGGTTTTGGCTTAACTGAATGAAACGGAACCGCACAGCGTCAAGCTTTCACAGAATATTAATAAGAAATTGGTTTACAATGGTTTAAGGATATGTTTTTAGTTAAAATATGGTCTTTTGAGTGGTCCGGTGTGGTAAAAAAATTGATTCAGGTGGTCTTAAAAAAACAACAGGTCTGATCAGCATGACTCTCTGATAGTATTAACGAGAAAAAGGGGAAAATGGATTGAAAATGTTTCAGTTATATTGAGGATGATGGATTAATAATTTTTTTATATTATAATATACTTAAAGTTAATAGGAAACTTACCGCAGCACGTTTATTTTTGTTAATCTTATCGGGGAAAGCGGGTAGATGTTTCAACGCTTATCGGAAATTATCTAACGATTTCAAAACAAAACGGTTAGCTAAACCGATTCCTGTCACATTTATATGTTATTTTTAATAGATTTGCAGCTTGTTTGGCTACCCCTTAGGGGTATGACACCTTACAAGTGTTTTCCAGAAAGGTATTCGAGAAGTTTTTTATCCTATTAATACATGTTCAGAAAATTATTGCTGCTACAGCTTTTCCTGTTTATTGGCTATTGTGTGACCGCGCAGAATCCAGCATTATCCAAAGAACAAATCCGGCAGATGAAGGTTGACAATCTGAGTGATGATCAGATCCGTCAGCTGGTGGCTGAGATGAAAAAGAACAATATGGCTTTTTCAGATATAGACGCCTATGCACAGCAGAAAGGAATTCCGGACATTGAGGTGAGTAAACTGAAGAACCGGATTCAGCAAATGGGATTGGACAGGGAACTGGACCAGAGTCAGAAGAGCAGGGAAAAAAACAAAAGAGAAAACGAAGATGAGACGGGTAGCCGTAAGGTGGACGAGGAAGACATGACGGAAGACGCAGGGACGGGAAAAAAGGAGAAGCCACAAACCCGTGAGGAACGGGAGCGGGAAAAAAGAAGAAAGAAAATTTTTGGATCGGAACTTTTCAACAATAAGAACCTGACGTTTGAGCCCAATCTTAAAATGCCGACGCCTCCTAATTACCGTCTGGCAGCCAATGATGAGATTCTGATAGACGTATATGGGTATTCTGAAGTACAGCATCGCCTGAAAGTAACACCGGATGGTTATATCCGTATCCCTAATCTGGGGCCGGTATATGTGAACGGGTTAACCATGGAGGAAGCTAAGAACAGGATTACCAAACAGTTAGCTACTATTTACAGCGGTATTAAGTCTGGTAACACCTCTGTGCAGATTTCCCTGGGCAATATCCGGAGTATCCGGGTATTGTTGATCGGTGAAGTGGTGAATCCGGGTTCTTACACCATTCCATCGCTGGCTACGGTGGCCAACGCTTTATACGTTTCCGGTGGTCCTACAGAAAATGGCTCTTTTCGTAATATACAGGTGATCCGTAATGGTTCAACAGCGGCGACCTTTGATTTGTATGATTTTCTGGCACACGGCGACCTCAGCAACAATATTGTATTACAGGACCAGGATATTGTGAAGGTAAATCCTTATAAAACACGGGTGGAGTTGATCGGAGAAGTGAAACGTCAGGCAATTTTTGAAGCGAAGGATAATGAGTCGCTCCAGCAAATTCTGGATTACGCGGGTGGCTATACGGACAAATCTTTCCAGGATGTGATACGGGTTTACCGTGTAAACAACAGAGAGCGGGAGGTAGTGAACGTTAAAGCCAGCGATATTGCTTCCTTTAAATTAAAGTCTGGTGACCAGTTTTTTATTGACTCAATTCTGAACCGCTTTAGCAACCGGGTAACCATTGCTGGCGCTGTTTTCCATCCGGGAAACTATGCCCTCGAAGATAATATGACTATCAGTGACCTGATCAAAAGAGCGGATGGCGTGAAAGAAAATGCCGCCCTCTCCAGAGGCCTGATCCGTCGTTTACAGTCAGACTATACTCCTTCTTTTATCAACTTCAATGTGCAGGATGCGCTGACCGGGAAGTCAGCCTTGCGGTTACAGAAGGAAGACAGTGTGATGATCTACTCTAAATTCGATCTCCGGGAAGAATATGAAGTAAGGATTGATGGTGAGGTGAACAAGCCAGGCTACTTTAACTATGGAGACAGTATGCGCCTGGAAGACCTGATCCTGATGGCCGGCGGTCTTACAGACGCGGCATCGCTTCAGGAGGTAGAAATTTCCCGCAGGAAACGCGGTGGGATGTACGATCCTAAAGACAGTACCAAAGCCATTGTAGAACGGTTCAATATTAACGCTGACCTCAGTAACAATCCGGAAGCGAAGGCTTTCGTATTACAACCTTTCGATGAGGTGGTGGTGCGCCGTTCTCCTGCATATGCCTCACAGGCCAATGTGATGATCAGCGGAGAAGTGGTATACCCTGGTGATTACACGATCAACAACCGTTCTGAACGTATTTCTGATCTGATTAAAAGATCAGGCGGACTTCGCCCCGAGGCGTATCCGGAAGGCGCGGTGATGATGCGCAAAACGTTCATCAATGAAAGCGATAGTATGTTGCTGGCCAACAAGCTGCAGGTATTCTACAACAAACTGCAGGATAGTACGGACATCGCACGGGTACAGGCGGCAGTGGACCGGAAAGAACAATTGTTGGGTATCAACCTGGACCATATCATGAAACATCCTGGCTCTAAGTATGACTTATTACTGGAGGAAGGAGATGTGATTAAAGTTCCCAAGAAATTACAGACTGTACAGTTGTTTGGAGAAGTATATTTTCCGAAAAAGGTACGGTTTGATGGTAAATATAACTTCAAGGACTATATCCATGGTGCCGGAGGATTTACGGCGCAGGCCATGAAACGGAGAAGTTATATCGTATACGCAAATGGAGAGGTGAAGAATACCAAAAAAGTATTTTTCTTTAATTCATACCCCAGGGTAAAACCGGGTGCAGAAATATATGTGCCGTCGCGCAGAGAGAAAAAAGGGTTGAGCGGGCAGGAAGGAATTGCTATCGCAAGCGGCCTTGCTTCGGTGGCGCTTGTAATTGTAACCATATTGAATACAATAAAATAATCGTTAAGTTTATAATTAGTTAAATGGCATACCATCAATCAACGAATGAGGCTGCAAACAGGCAACAGGAAGATGGAATTTCGCTGAAAGAGTTTATCCTGAAAGTTAAAGACTGGATAAATTACTTATGGAGGAAAAAACTCATTGTCGTGTTATTTGGTTTGATTGGAGGAGGGCTGGGTCTGACTTATGCGTTATTGAAAAAGCCGCAGTACATTGGAGAGCTGACCTTTATCGTAGAAGATACCAAATCCAGTTCCCTCGGATCTTATGCCGGTCTGGCTGCACAGTTTGGTATCGATCTGCCGGGAAATAGCGGAAGTGGGATTTTTTCTGGAGACAATATACTGGAGTTCCTGAAATCCCGGTTAATTGTAAGTCAGACATTATTAACGGATACAGTCTGGAATGGAAAGGCCATTACGCTGGCCGATCTTTATATTGATGCCAATAACTGGAAAGATGGATGGAAGGATAAAAAGAATCTTCAGGGTTTCGCCTTTCCGCTAAAAGCCAATGAACGTGGTTTAACCCGGTTGCAGGATAGCATAATGATATTGCTGCATAAAGATATTTTAAAGAAAAACCTGAGTGTACTTAAACCGGATAAGAAATCCGGTTTTATCTATATAGGAACGAGCACAACCAGCGAAGTTTTCTCTAAGCTTTTTACTGAAAGATTGGTGAATAAGGCAATAGATTTTTTTGTAACGGTAAAGACACAACGTTCCCGGAAAAATGTGGAAAAACTGGAAGCCCGGGCGGATTCTATTCTTGGGTTGTTAAATCGTAAAACTTATACAGTAGCAGAAACACAGGATATCAATGTGAATCCGGTCAGAAGGATGGCGACTGTAAGAACGGAGATAGAATCAAGGGATAAAGTGATGTTAGGCACGATGTATGGAGAAGTGGTGAAGAACCTGGAAATGGCTAAGATCCAGTTGTCTCAGGAAACGCCTATTATTCAGCGGGTGGATGAACCTATATGGCCTCTGAAAAAGGTGAAAGTAGGAAAAGCAGCTGCTACCGTTGTTGGCGGAATATTAGCGGGACTGTTAATATTGGTATGGTTTTCCATCCGTTATTTTTTGGCAGATATTTTAAAAGAAAAATAAACTTCAATAAAACCAAGCAGTATTATGCACTATGAAAATAAAACCATACTTGTAACAGGTGGTACGGGCTCATTTGGTAATTACATTGTTCACCGCTTATTACAGAAAGACGTAAAGGAAATCCGTATCCTGAGCAGGGATGAAAAAAAGCAGTATGACATGAGGATTCATTATAAGAATCATCCCAAATTGAAGTTTTTCATCGGTGATATACGTGATTTTGTCCGGGTAGATGAAGTAATGGAAGGAGTTGATATTGTTTATCAGGCTGCTGCGCTGAAACATGTACCTGTTTGTGAAAACTCTCCGTTTGAAGCTGTAAAGACCAACATTATAGGTGTGCAGAATGTGATCACTGCTGCGCTTAAGCATAAAGTAGGTAAGTTCATTTGTGTAAGCACAGATAAAGCAGTGAAACCAGTAAATGTAATGGGTATGACCAAAGCTACCCAGGAAAGACTGGTGTTGAGTGCCAATCACTCCCCTGAAAACAAAGGAACTATTTTCTGCGTGGTACGCTACGGAAACGTATTGCTGTCCAGAGGCTCTGTTATTCCTTTTTTCAGAAAACAGCTTCAGGAAGATCAGGAAATTACCATTACCGATGAGGAAATGACCCGCTTCCTGCTTACACTGAGCGACGCGATAGACCTGGTAATGTATGCTACAGAAAACGCCAATGGAGGTGAAACTTTTGTGAAGAAAGCCCCCAGTGCACGTATCACCAATATTGCAAAAGTATTATGTGATGAGTTTGAGCGTCCGTTCAGCTTTAAAGTGATTGGAAAGTATCCAGGCGAAAAACTGCATGAGATATTGATTACTGAAGAGGAACTGCAACGTACAGAAGATCATGGAGACTATTTTACAGTACACCCTTGGTGGGCCAACAAGAATATGAATGACCTGGGAGTGGAATACAGCTCTGACAGTGAAATCATTGATGACCTGGACCTGATCAAAGACCTTATCCGGGTGGCTGATGAAAAAGCAGCTGAAGTGCATGTGGAAAAGGGTGAATTCTCTAAAATCTAAAGTATGATTCCCATAGTAAAACCATACTTGCCTCCGCGTGAGGACTTATTGCCTGCTTTGGAAAATATTCTTTATAGTGGCTATATCGCGGAAGGTGAAAAAGTATATGAGTTTGAGCGGACTTTTGCAGACTACGTCGCAAATCCATTTTCATTATCGCTGAATTCCGGCACAGCGGCGCTGCACATCGCATTGATGCTGGCCGGAGTGGGTGAAGGAGATGAGATCATCAGCACGGTGCTCACAGCAGAGCCGACGAATGTGGCTATCAAATTGATGGGAGCCAAAGTGGTGTGGGCAGATGTAGATGCCTCTACCGGATTGCTGGACCCTGCTGATGTTAGGAAAAAAATCACAGAAAAAACAAAAGCAATCATGCTGGTACATTATGCCGGCATGGTAGCTGATCTAACAGCGTTTCAACAGCTTTCAGCTGAATTCAATATTCCCATTATCGAGGATGCAGCCCATGCATTGGGCGCCAAATATAATGGACAGCCACTGGGTGGTATTTCTGACTACACTATTTTTTCGTTGCAGGCTATCAAGCACATGACAACGGTTGATGGCGGATTTCTCTGTGTTAAAAACAAGGAACAGGCCGACCGCGCGAGGCTGCTTCGCTGGTTTGGACTGGATAAAACAAAGCCAAGGCTGGAAAATGACATTACGACGCCAGGATACAAGTATCATATGAACAATGTAAATGCTACTATCGGCCTGGTCCAGATGGGATACGTCCGCGAAATTGTTGGCAAATACATAGAGAATGGAAAGTTCTTTGATCAGGCGTTGCAGCAAACAGCTGGTGTGGAGTTACTACAGTACTATCCTGGTACAGAGCCTTCCTATTGGCTTTATACCATGAAGGTAGACCGTCGTGAAGACTTCATCCGGATGATGGCTGAAAATGGCGTGGCAGCTTCCGAATTACATCTTCGCAATGACCGGCATTCCGTTTTTAATGAGTCGAAAACTGAATTGCCAGTGTTTGATGAGTTCTATAAAAAGATGGTTCACATACCCTGCGGATGGTGGTTAACAGAAGAAGACCGGGAAAGAATTGCCACGGTTATCAAAAAAGGCTGGTAAACTACCACAGTCTGTACGATTTTTAAATTATAAACCATAAGTACCGATGGTCCCCTTGTTTAAGCCGTATATGCCCAATGACCTTTCTTATCTGAATGAAATATTGCATTCAGGTGCGCTGAGTTATGGCAAATGGGGAAAGGAATTTGAAAGTAAACTGGCCAGGTTCCTGGGAAAGGAACAGGTACTGGCTGTTAACTCCTATAATATTGCCGTATTGGTAATTCAGTCTGTTCTGGACTTAAAGCCGGGAGATGAGGTAATCGCTTCCCCGGTGAGCTGCCTGGCTTCTAATCAGCCTTTCCTGACCAAAGGGTTGCACATTGTGTGGGCAGACGTAGATCCCGCAACGGGTACGTTGTCGCCCGATGACGTCAGGAAAAAGATCTCTTCCAAAACTAAAGTGATCATGCATAACCATTTCTGTGGTTATCCTGGCTACATAGATGAAATCAATGCGATCGGAAAAGAACATGGTATTATTGTGATTGACGATTGTATCGAAGCATTCGGCACTGAGTACCAGGGCCAGGTAATGGGAGGTGGTCAAACAGATATTTCCATATTTTCCTTTCAACCGGTAAGGTTGCCTAATACGATAGACGGTGGCGGGATTGTATTCAGGGATAAAGCGTTGTTTGAAAAGGCAAAACTTGTTCGGGACTATGGTATCGACCGGAGAATATTCAGAGATCAGTTTAACGAAATCAGTGCCGCCTGCGATATTTCCATGGAGGGTTATGGCGCACTGATGAGCGATGTAAACGCCTACATTGGAACGTTGCAGATGGACGACCTGCCGGGGCTGTTGGCCAAACAACGCCAAAACGGAGAAAACTGGAAAAATTATTTCAGGGAACATTTTCCGGATACGTCCTTTTTAGGTGATCGGCCCGGCGTTAATCCCAACTATTGGGTGTTTAGTGTGTTAACTAATGACAAGGCCGGAATGCTTAGTCATTTCAGGAGCGAGGGATATTATGCTTCAGGTGTCCATCTTAACAATAATGTTTATTCCGCTTTCGGAGAACAACCTGCATTGAAAGGGGTGAATTCCTTTATGGAAAAGCACCTCGCATTGCCTTGTGGATGGTGGATGAATTGATTAGTAATAAAATAATATATTATGGAAATCACTACTTTTGTTGCAAGCTTTGCCGATCTTTTTGATGAAACACCAAAAAGCGAAATTGGCGAGGGAACAGACTTTAAGCAAATAGAAGAGTGGAGCTCGTTATTGGGACTTGCCACGATTGCTATGGTAGATGAAAACTACGGTGTACGGATTTCCGGAGACGAGATCCGGGAAAGTGGTACGATCACTGACCTGTTTAACCTGGTGAAAAAGAAAGCAGCCGAAAAATGAGTGATCTGTTTTCTTTAAAGGGGAAAAAAATATTGGTTACAGGAGCTTCTTCCGGAATTGGCCGGCAGATTTGTATTTCGTTGGCTGACCAGGGAGCTGTATTGGTCATTTCCGGGAGAAACGAAGACCGGTTGAAACAAACGTTGTCGGTAATGCCAGGCGAGGGCCATACGGCTCAACCTTGTGATCTGACGGATGATGCTGCATTACAGCAAATGGTGTTATCGCTGGATTCCCTTGATGGTGTGGTTTTTTGTGCCGGCGTGATCACTTACCTGCCTGCACAGTTTACTACGCAGGCTAAAATTGCTGATATCTTTAATGTCAATTTCAATAGTCAGATAATATTGGTTCAGCAATTAATGAAAAAGAAGAAGCTGAATAAAAAAGCATCCTTGTTTTTCATTTCTTCTCTGTCTTCTCAGTTGGGAATTCCTGCCACCTTGTTGTACGCCTCGTCCAAAGCTGCGCTGAATGCAGCCGTGAAGGTGTTGGCAGCTGAGCTGGCCCCTCAGAAGATCAGGGTCAATGCCGTTTGTCCGGGAATAGTAAGGACTCCCCTTATAGACGCGGCAAAAGATGTAATGGAGGAGGACAAATTCAACGAAGCGGAAAAAGAGTACCCCCTGGGCTATGGAGCGCCGGAAGATGTGGCCAATACGGCCATATTCTATCTTTCCGATGCAAGTAGATGGGCCACTGGTAATATTATGATTTTAGACGGAGGATATACTTTAAAATAATGAAAGCATATATCAAAGCGATAAGCTATTATCTGCCCGAATTACGTATGACCAACGAATTGTTGGTCAGCGATTTTCCCGAGTGGTCTGTTGAAAAAGTAGCCACAAAGGTTGGTATAGAAGAAAGGCGTATTGCAGGGAAAGATGAGTTTGTGTCTGACATGGCTGTAAAGGCTGGTCAGGCTTTGATGGTTGAATATAATATAGATCCGGGGCAAATAGATTTTGTGTTGTTGTGTACGCAAAGCCCGGATTATGTTTTGCCTACCACCGCTTGTATCGTACAGGATAAGCTGGGCATCCCGACCAATGCCGGAGCAATTGACTTCAATCTTGGTTGCTCTGGGTTTGTATATGGGCTGGCTTTTGCAAAAGGGCTTATTGCGGGGGGAATCGCAAAAAATATTCTGCTGATTACAGCGGAAACTTATTCAAAATATATACATCCGAAAGACAAAGGCAACAGGACCATTTTCGGGGATGCAGCTGCGGCTACCCTCATCTCTACGGAAGGATTCGCTGAAATCATGGATTTTGAACTGGGAACGGACGGTAGCGGAGCCGAAAATCTGATCGTCAGAAATGGTGGTGCCAGACATCCCTATAATCCCGAAAAGGTTGTGTCAATAACTGACGGGGACATTGTTTCTCCCGATTGTTTATATATGAACGGATCGGAGATTTTTAATTTTACCCTGGATGCCGTGCCTAAATTGGTGAAAGCTACATTGGCCAAGAATAATCTGGCTATGGACGACATTTCGCTGTTTGTATTTCATCAGGCGAATCAATATATGTTGAATTTTCTGCGTAAGAAAATCGGTATCAGTGAAGACAAGTTTTACTTGTTCCTGAAAGCGGTAGGTAACACAGTTTCCTCCACTATTCCGATTGCGCTGAAGGAAGCGGTAAATGAAAAAAGACTGGCAGGAGAACAGCAGAAAGTGATATTGGCTGGTTTTGGTGTAGGATACTCCTGGGGTGGTTGTGTTTTAAATTTTGTTTAATGATGTTAACACAGGTAAAACAAGGAGTTGGAAATATTATTGAAGAGGGGGTGGAAATACCTGCCAATGTGACGCTGGGGAACTATAACGTGATCCGGAAAGGGGTAAGGTTTGAGGTCCTCGCTGGTGCAGGACAGTTTCATATTGGTGACTGTAATGTTTTTAATGAGAATGTGAAAGTTCTTATAGGCCCGTCCGGTATCAGCGTCGGCGACTGGAATGTGTTTCACAACAGCATTCTGGTGACCGCGATCGGAGATATACCAACTACTATCGGACATAACTGTTGGTTTGGGCAGAACAGCATCCTGGATGGTAGCGGCGGATTGACCATCGGTCATGGCGTCAGAATCGGGATGTATTCTCAGGTTTGGTCGCATGTGGCCAGTGGAGAACAGCTGGAGGGTTGTCTTTTGCACAGTACCGGCCATACAGTAATTGAGAATGACGTATGGCTTGTTGGCTCCTGTATTGTGGCCTCCGGTGTTACTATCCGGGAGCGTACTATTTGTATGACAACGTCATTCATTCAAAAGAATACGGACGCTCATAGCACCTACTCCGGTAATCCTGCTAAGAAACAGGAAAAATTGAAGTTGTGGTATAAACCAACGATGGCCGAGAAATTGGGAATGATGAAAAAATGGAGCCATGAATTTGTAGGGTTAAATCCGGACATCCGATTGGAAGAAGAAGATGGAATACTGCGGCTTACCAATACATTGGGAGAGGTGGTTATAATTGGTTGTGCTGATACGCTTCCGGAGCTGTCTGCAGGCCAAAGTTATTTTTCTCTGGCAACAAAAAACTACACCAAATCCTTAAGCCAGCTGGAACGAAAGTTTTATAAATATATATACAATAACAAGGCGAGATTCCTTCCGATTAATACCTCCAATGAATAATACACTGACCAAAAATATTATTGCCAATTATATTGGAAAGGTTTGGAGCTTTGTTTCAGTATACATTTTTGTGCCACTTTATATAAAATTATTGGGCATTGAATCTTATGCCGTCATTAATTTTTATGCAGTTATTCTGGCCCTGCTTTTTTTTGCGGACGCTGGGTTGACTGCAACGCTGAACAGGGAGCTGGCGCGAAGTACAGATAAAAAGTATCTGGGCAATCTCCTGTTTACGATGGAACGGATCTATATGATTATTTGCCTGCTTATTATTATTGGCATTTTTCTGTTTTCCAACATCATTGCTACCAACTGGCTGAAATCAACGGTTATCCCACAATCCTCTCTCGCCCTTTACATTGGCCTGATGGGAATCGGTATCTCTTTTCAGTTTTTTTCAACGCTTTACAATGGCGGGTTGATGGGGCTTCAAAAGCAGGTATTGGCCAACGGTCTGCAGATACTTTGGAGCTTTTTTCGTTCCGGTGTGGTATTACTACCATTGTATTTTCTCCCTTCTCTTACTACTTTTTTTGTATGGCAGATACTTGTGAATGGTATTTTTCTGTTGATAACCCGCTTTAAACTCTGGGAGCTGGTCCGCACACAGATGACATACGCTTTTAATTTAGGGCTGATCCGTAACATTTGGAAGTTTGCACTTGGCATGATGGTGATGGGAATGATCGCCGCGCTGAACACGCAGCTGGACAAGTTATTAATCAGTAAGATGCTGTCATTATCTGATTTTGGATATTATTCACTGGCAGCTGTTTTTGCACAATCTCCGGTGATCATCACCACTCCCGTTGCGGTAGCAGTGGTGCCTCAACTAACGCGGTTGATTGCAGAGCATAAACGGGAAGAGCTGGTGAAACTGTTCCAGCGTTTTTCTTTTTTTATTGCCAGTGTAGCAGCGGCCGTCAGTATTGTGCTGTTTCTGTATACCAAAGAAATGCTGTTTATCTGGACACATGACCCGCTGATTGCAAATACCGTAAATGTAACCGCAAAGATCCTTTTAGTTGGCAGTACCTTCCTGGCTTTTCAGTTGATGCCATATTATTTGTCCATCGGAAATGGCTATAATAAAGCGAATATTAAGCTGGGGGTTATTTGCATTATTTGTATCATCCCTTCCTTCATTGTGCTCATTAAGGCATTCGGGTTGCTGGGGGCTGCTATTCCCTGGTTGATCATCAATGTATTGGCTACTTTGGTATTGGGATATGTATTGATCAATAAGTTTTTGGGGGGCGAGTTTGGTACCTGGTTGTTGAAACACACGATTGTTCCTTGTTTGGTCGCTATTGTTGTTGGATACGTGGTATACTACCTCACATTGCCTTTTGCACATGGTTATTATGTGCTGTTATATGGAGCTGTCACGGGCTGTCTGGTTTTACTGCTAAATGTATGGGTACATAATAAGCTGGCCCCGGATGATGTCATCAATCTTCGGCAATTTCTGCCGGGGGCGCGTAGAAAAACTGCCGGTAGCTCCCTGATGAAGGAAGCAGAAGTTCAGGAACAGGAATAATTTTATTAAGTGAAATCAAATATGGAAATGTCACAGTCAGCTGCACCGATATTATCTATCGTTATACCTACAAAAGACAGACCTGAGTGTCTGGTAGTAGTGGTAGATGCGATTTTGGAACTTATTCCGACAACTGACTATGAGATTGTGGTACAGGATAATTCAACCGATGGTAGTATCCTGGCTGCGTACGTAGATAGAAAAAAGGATACGCGTATCAAATATGAATACCACGCAGGCCACTTGTCGGTGTCAGATAATTCTGCCCGTGCTGTTGCAAATGCGCGGGGCAAATACCTCGTATTTATCGGGGATGATGATATCGTGTCGCCTTATGTATGCGAGATCGCGCACTTATTGGACAAACAGGACATTGAAGCACTGATCTATAAGCCGGGTAACTATTATTGGAGTGATGTGCATGTCAGCAATGAGAACTACTATTTCCGCCCCGGAGTGATGCAGATCCCGCAACAGGTTTCCATGCAACTGCAACCACTGGTGCCGGAAGAGCAGCTACAGCATACGCTTGGCCGGGGGACATTGTATATCGGGAACCTGCCCCGCATATATCACGGGATGGTGAAAAAAGAGTTGATGGACCGGATCATGCGGCACACCGGGTCGTATTTTCCTGGTGCATCACCGGATATGGCCAGTAGTATAGCATTGGCTTGTGTAGCAGAGAAAAACTACTATTATGCAAACTATCCTGTAACGGTCACCGGTGTATCTAAAAAGAGCGCCGCAGGAATGGGAATACGCAATGCCCATGTCGGAAAGCTGGAAGATCAGAAATTCCTGCCGCCCGCTACACTGGCAAACTGGAATATTTTTGTTCCAAGAATTTGGACAGGCCCCACTATCTATGCGCAATCGGCGCTGGAGGCGCTGCAACAGTTCGGGAAAACAGGGTTAAGCCTCAATTACAACGAATTGTACGCTTACCTGCTGACATACATTCCGGAAGTGAATACGCATACTTTTAAGGCAATGGCAGCTTACCGGAAGAAAGACCCGCTGTGCATGTGGCGGGTAGGTGCCCACTACGTAAAAAAAATGGGAGGAAAATGGTATGCAGCGCTCCGAAACAGTTGGCGGTTAGACCGACAGATCACGGTAGTTGAAAAAATGGATACGATATATGACTGTATGAATTATCTTAAAAAATACCCCATAGGGTAATTCAAATATATAGTGGGAATATGGTATATCTCTTTATATTTTGCATACTGATTGTTTTTAGCTTTCTGGATATCACTGATATCAACAGAAGCAGTAAAATGATCTTTTTTGTCATCTCCTCCCTCATACTGGTTTTTCTGGCTGGTTTGCGTTTTGAAACAGGAGGAGACTGGCCGGGATATACAATATTTTTTAATGAAGTAGAGCCACTGCCCCAGGTACTTTTCGGAAATGCTCCCGTATTTCAGGAGAGCTATATGGAATGGGGATATAAGATCATCAACGCGGTTGTAAAGTCTATGGGAGGGAACGCCCAGGCGATGTTCTTTATTATTGCCTCCCTTAGCGGGATACTATTATTCGTGTACCTCAAACGTTATCTCAAAAACCCAATTGTGGGGGTGATGATATACTATACCACCATGTTCCTCTCCCTGGATATGATTGCGATACGTCAGGGGATCGCGGTGGTGCTCTTTTTTGGTTCGGTCCGGTATATTTATGAACGTCGGTTCCTGCCATTTCTGCTGATAGTGGTGATTGCGTTTCTATTCCATCGTTCTGTTGTGTTGGTGTTACCGCTTTACTTTTTCCTGCACAGGAAGATGAGCACCAAAGGATACATCGTATGCTTTATCCTTAGCCTGGCAGTCTTTGTCCTGCACATTTCCTGGATGGCTCCGTTGTTGAAGCTGCTGGCAGCCGCCATCGGTGGGGTAAACGGATTGATCCTGGAGGCCTATATCACCAATTCGGTTTATGGAGTGGCCCGTAACCTTTCCGTGGGTACCTGGATCAATATCCTGTTGTTTATACTGTATATCAACAATAAGAGCAAGCTGGAGGAGAAAAAGTATTTTTACTGTTTCTTTAACCTGTTTATGCTGAATATATTCATATATTTCGTGTGTTATGAGTTGATTGAGCTGAGTAATAGGTATCGTTTTTATTTTACTGTTTGTAACCTGGTACTGTTGCCATATATTATTGAGGTGTATCGCGAACCGCTACAAAAGCTGGTGGCATACGCAGGAATTGTTGTTTTTTCGTTTTTGTATGGCCGCATGGTTTTTCTTGAAATGCCAGGCGCAGCTGCCTATAATCCATATCAAAATTATATTATATACAGTGTGTTTGAAAAACGGAGCACAGGCCAGGAGCGTTTGGATAAAAGTGATGAAGCATATATAAACGATCGACAGTCAGAATGAAAAAGATATTATTCATAGGGCATAGGGACATGTTTTTTGGTGCGGAATCTGTACTGTTCCGGATCATATCTCACGCGCTTGGCAACAAGGCGGCAGAGGTCTCTGTTGTGTTGCCCTATGGTCGCAGCAATGGTTTCAGGGAGGCTTTACGTGAAACGGAGAATGTTTCGGTGATACGTTCACCATTCCGGCTCGTGAATCCCCGGGCATTGTTGTCTTTGCTGATTATGCTGTGGAATAACATGGCCTTGTTGCAGTTATGGGTGGTATGTCGGCGTAAACGGATAAATGTTATTTATTCAAATACCTGCATCAATATTATAGGACCGTTACTGGCATGGATACTTAATATTGAGCATATATGGCACTTCCATGAACAGCCAACAGGAGGGAGTTTCCGATGGATTCCTGCTTTTTTGTATCCGCTGTACCGTAAACTGCTAAAACGGAGGCAAAACCTGGTGGTGTTTATTTCCCACCAGCAAAAGGAATTATGGGAGAAGGAATTTGGTATCACTATCCCGCGTAGCGTGGTGATATATACTCCTGCAAGATTCTTGCGGAAGCAGGAAGTTCCGGTCCGCCAGGCAGTTGTCTTTGGGTTTCTTGGCAGCTTTACACGACCCAAAAATATACTGCCATTGATAAATTGTTTCGGGACGCTGCAGCACAAGTACCCGGAAATACCTGCCCGGCTGCATATCATGGGAGGAGGAGAGCAGAAAGGGGAAATTATGCGGACAATACAGGCCCTTGGACTCGATGGGCAAGTGTCGGTTCTCCCTCATTCCAGGGATGTAGATGATTTTTTTGCCGGAATTGATATTTTTGTGCTGCCATCAGATTTCGAGTCATGGGGGCTGGTGGCTATGGAAGCAATGAGTATTGAAATACCAACTATTATAACGAGTAATACTTCCCTGACGGAGATATTGACCCATCGGGAAGATACTGTGTTTATTGACCCTGCCCAACCGGACGAGTTATTAAGAGCAATGGAAGAAATGTTGATTCAACAGGTGTTTCGTGATAATATTGCCAAAAGAGGGTATCAAAAGCTGAAAGCGCTCAATCTGGAAGCAGCATTTGAAAAAGAAGTCAGTAAGCTATTATTGGTATAGCCTGGATATAAATCAGATAAAACATTTTTAATGATCTCAGTATGTTTGGCTTCTTATAATGGAGAAGATCATATTCATGAACAGATTAAATCGATTCTTGATGAGTTGGGGCCGGATGATGAACTGGTGATCTCCGATGATGGATCCACTGACAGTACCATCAGTATTATTGAAGCATTTCATGATCCCAGGATCAGGGTATTGCATCATCAGAACAGTTCGGGAAGACCAACGGAAAATTTTCAGCATGCATTAAAAAATGCCAAAGGGGATTTCATTTTTCTCGCAGACCAGGACGATGTATGGTTACCGGGGAAATGCCGGAAAATGATAGCATTATTACAGCAATATGATCTGGTGGTGAGCAATTCGATTGTGGTGGACGAAAATCTGCAACCCATTCATCCATCTTTCTTTGATTTTCTGGGCTCCGGAAAAGGCATCGTAAAAAATGCTATCAAGAATAGTTACTATGGTTCCTGTATGGCATTCACCAAAAGGGTGCTGCAGCTTTCCCTGCCTTTCCCGGCTTCCAGGGAAATCGGACACGATGTGTGGATTGGACTTGTGGCAGAAGTGGTGGGCAAGGTATTATTCCATGACGAGCCATTAATCCTTTACAGACGGCATAATAGCACTTTTACGCTGGCCGGTATGAATCAGAAAAGCCAACGCAGCTTCGTCGTAAAAGTATGGAGCAGAGTGGTTATGTTGTCAACAATCATAAAATTTCAACTTAATTATAAGCTATGGAAAAAGGGTTAGTCTCAATAATTACTCCGGTGTATAATGCGGCCAGATTTGTGCATGAAACCATTGAATCGGTCATGGCCCAAACTTATCCCAACTGGGAAATGATTATTGTCAATGATGGGTCCAGGGATAATAGTGAGGAGATAATTTTACGATATCAGGAAAAGGACAAACGGATTAAATATATTTCTCAGCCGAATGGAGGCTCAGCCGCTGCAAGAAATAACGGATTACGCAGGGCCAACGGACAATACATAGCACTGCTTGACGCGGACGATATCTGGCTACCCAACTTCCTGGAAAGTCAGATTAAACTGATGAAAGAAAAAAATGCACATCTGGTATATTCTTCCCATAAACGGATCAATGAACAATCAGAACCCTGCATGCCTGATTTTCTGGTGCCGGAAAAAGTGGATTACAACAGTTTGCTGAAAACTTGCTCTATCAGCTGTTGCACCGGTCTGTATGATGCTGAACCATACGGGAAGGTGTATTTGCGGGAAGAGCTGGGCAGCCTGAGAGACGATTATGTGTATTGGTTGGAAATTATTAAGAAAGTGGGCGTTGCTTATGGAAACAAGGAACTGATCGCCAGCCTCAGAATATTGGGCAGTTCAGTAACGGCTAATAAAAAGAAGATGATCAAACCACAATTCCTGGTGTATTACAAGGTGGAAAAACTGGGCCTGATCAAAAGTCTGTATTATCTGAGCCATTGGGCATTTAATGGATATAAAAAGTATAAAGTAAATTAAATGGAATACGATTACCTCATAGTTGGAGCCGGTCTTTTCGGGTCTGTTTTTGCATACGAAGCCAACAAAGCCGGTAAAAAATGCCTGGTTATTGATAAAAGAGCACATGCAGGTGGAAATATTTACTGTGAAAATGTAAATGACATCAATGTGCACAAATATGGAGCACATATTTTCCACACCAGCAATAAGGATATCTGGGATTATGTCAATCAGTTTGCTGAATTCAACAGGTATACTAACTCACCGGTCGCCAATTACCATGGAGAGCTGTATAATCTGCCATTTAACATGAATACGTTTTACCAGCTATGGGGCGTAAAAACACCGGCAGAGGCTCAGGCTAAAATAAAGACACAGGTAGATAAGCTGGGAATTACGGAGCCGACCAACCTGGAAGAGCAGGCATTATCGCTGGTAGGTGAAGATATCTATCATAAACTGATCAAAGGATATACGGAAAAACAATGGGGCCGGCCTGCAAAAGAATTGCCGGCATTTATCATTAAAAGACTGCCTTTGCGTTTTACGTTTGATAACAATTATTTCGATGATAAATATCAGGGCATACCGGTTGGTGGTTATAATAAGATCATCGACAAAATGCTGGATGGTATCGAAGTGAGATTGAATACGGATTACTTTGGCCAGAAAGATTATTTTGATGGACTGGCGACCAAAATAGTCTATACCGGTATGATTGATCAATTTTACCAATACAGATTCGGAAAGCTGGAATACAGAAGCCTTCGTTTTGAACATGAACATCTGCCCGTTTCAAATTATCAGGGAAACGCAGTGGTGAACTACACTGACGCAGAGACACCCTTTACGCGGATTATTGAGCACAAGCACTTTGAATTTGGGTCCCAACCGGAAACTGTTATTACGAGGGAATATCCCAACGAATGGACGGATAAGGAAGAACCATATTATCCGATAAATGATACCCGGAACACGGAGGTGTATCAGCAATATAAAGAGCTGGCTGCTTCGGAAAAGAACGTTATTTTTGGCGGACGGTTGGCTGAATATAAATATTATGATATGCATCATGTGATTGCACATGCGCTTAAAAAGGTAAGGACTGAGCTCAATTTAGCTATCAATGTAAATGCCTAATATATATCCTATAAAAAACACAATATGAAAGTTGCGCTAATTACAGGCATTACCGGTCAGGACGGTGCTTACCTGGCAGATTTACTCCTCAAGAAGGGGTATCAGGTGCATGGGCTAAAACGCCGCTCATCTTTGTTTAATACTGACAGAATTGATCATCTATACCAGGACCCGCATGAGAAGCATGTTCAACTGAAACTTCACTATGGCGACCTGACTGATAGTACAAATCTTATCCGCATTATCCAGGAAGTACAACCCGACGAGATCTACAACCTGGGTGCGATGAGCCACGTACAAGTGAGTTTTGAAGCTCCCGAATACACTGCCGATGTGGACGGTGTAGGAACATTACGTATCCTGGAAGCAGTGCGATTGCTGGGATTGACGCAGAAAACAAGAATATACCAGGCTTCTACGTCTGAGTTATATGGTCTTGTACAGGAGGTGCCGCAATCGGAAAAAACACCGTTCTACCCGCGCTCACCCTATGCAGTGGCAAAAATGTATGCCTTCTGGATCACGGTCAACTACAGAGAAGCATATAATATGTTTGCCTGTAACGGAATTTTGTTCAATCACGAAAGTCCATTAAGAGGTGAAACTTTTGTGACGAGAAAAATTACCAGAGCGGTTGCTAAACTCTCTTTGGGATTACAGGACAAACTCTATATGGGGAATCTGGATGCTAAAAGGGATTGGGGACATGCAAAAGATTATGTGGAGGCCATGTGGCTGATTCTGCAACAGGAGAAACCAGAGGATTTTGTTATTGCTACGGGCATTACTACGACAGTAAGAGACTTTATCAGGATGGCTTTTGCAGAGGTGGGTGTTGAACTCGAATTTAAGGGAGAAGGTATAAACGAGCGGGGATATGTGAAAACCAATAGTAACGCCGAGTGCCCATTAAAGCCTGGCCAGGAAGTGGTGGCCATCGATCCTCGTTATTTCCGTCCGACTGAGGTAGACCTGCTCATTGGGGATCCTACCAAAGCTCAATCCAAGCTTAGCTGGAAACCAAAATATGACCTGCCTGCACTGGTAAAAGAAATGGTAGCTGCAGACGTGGAGCTTTTCCAGAGAGAGAAGCTGCTGAAGGATGCGGGCTACAAAGTATTAAACCAATTTGAGTAGTATGAACCACCAGGACAAGATATATGTGGCAGGGCACCGCGGAATGGTCGGTTCCGCCATCGTAAGGCGATTGCAGAAAGCCGGATTGACCAATATTGTGACCCGTACATCCGGTGAACTGGATTTGCGTGATCAGCCGGCGGTAGCGGCGTTTTTCAAAAATGAAAAGCCCGATTACGTCTTTCTGGCCGCAGCCAAAGTGGGGGGTATCATGGCCAACAATACCTACCGCGGACAGTTCATTTATGAGAACCTGATGATCCAGAACAATGTGATCCATCATGCTCATCTGAACGGAGCGAAGAAACTGATGTTCCTGGGCTCCTCCTGTATTTATCCCAAAATGGCGCCTCAGCCATTAAAGGAGGAATATCTGCTTACCGGACTACTGGAGCCTACCAATGAACCATACGCCATTGCTAAAATTGCAGGGATAGAGATGTGTGATGCTTACCGCGCACAATACGGCAGTAACTTCATCTCCGTAATGCCTACTAACCTGTATGGCCCTAATGATAACTATGATTTGAACAACTCCCATGTATTGCCGGCGATGTTGCGTAAAATGCATGAGGCGAAGAAAAACAACCAGCCGGAAGTCGTTTTGTGGGGCACCGGCACGCCTAAACGGGAGTTTCTGCACGCAGATGATATGGCTGACGCCTGTTTCTACCTGATGCAAAATTATAGTGAAAAAGGCCTCGTAAATATAGGGGTGGGAGAAGACATCAGCATCAGGGAACTGGCGGAACTGATACAACGGATTGTTGGTTATGAAGGCCAGTTAACTTTTGATACCAGCAAACCAGACGGTACACCACGAAAACTGATGGATGTGGCCAAGTTACATAGCTATGGCTGGAAGGCCACCATCAACCTGGAAGAAGGTATCCGCAGTGTCTATGAAGAAGTGAAACACACACTTTAAGATACTGATATCCCCAAAAAGATAAACAAGACATTAAAAAATGTTACTGAGAAACTAAAATCCGCTTCTCAAACACATTATTTGTAGTATTTTCGATTGCCCGTCGGCGTTATTCCGCGGGCAATCACCCTTTTCTTTCGATTGATCCCGCCGCTGTCGCCACAATTTATTGAAAATAGTATCTTTGCGTTTCGTGGAAACCTGCCATCATACTTTGTCAGGTCATTGTGAAGATGTTTGTGAATACCTGATTCCGTGAATTAATAAATTTTAGAACCAAACAAAAATTAATGAAGCATCTCGTTTGGGTAGCGGCAATTCTATTGCTTGCCCGTGCAGCCAATGCACAGGAAAAATTACCGGTTATTCTTCCGTATAACCATATGAATATACGGGAACTCTACCTTGACTCCGCCAATCACCACACGGCCTTTAAACCCATCCTGCATGTGGATACCAGCGCGATGTACACACAAGAGGACCCTGTAAAGCGTAGCCTGCTTTACCGTAAGCTGTTCCAGGAGCACTTACTGGAATTCAGAAATAAAGAATACAACGTCTTTATAGACTTCCTGCCCGACTTCCAGATCGGTAAAAGCCGGGAAGGCAGCAGAACAAACTGGCTGAATACCCGCGGAGCTATCATTCAGGCCAACATCGGGACCAAGTTTTATTTTGAATCCTCCTTTTATGAGAACCAGGGTAAATTTCCCTATTATCTCGACCAGTATATCCGTAAAAATGATATTGTTCCCGGTCAGGGAGGTATCAAGGATTACAGCGAAGGCAAGGCTTTTGACTATAACTACGCCAATGCCTTATTATCCTACACGCCCAACAAATACCTGAATGTCACTGCGGGGTATGGGCAAAATTTCATCGGAGATGGTTACCGCTCTCTGATTCTTTCTGATATCCAGTTCAGCTATCCCTATCTCCGGTTAACCGGCAACCTGGGCAGTGTACAATATACTGCCATGTGGGCCCAGTTTATGGATAAGCATAGCAAAGACTTTGCGTCCGCTTATAACGACCTCGGCTACTATAAAAAATGGGGCGTTTTCCATTTCCTCGACTGGAATGTCAACAAACGGCTGACTATCGGCCTCTTTGATGCAGTGATCTGGCCTGATGCCGATTCTTCCGGCCGTAAACGTGGCTTCGACTGGAGCTATATGAACCCGATCATTTTCCTCCGTTCCGCCGAGTTCTCCGAAGGCTCCTCCGATAACGCCCTGGTAGGCGCCAATTTCAAATACAAACTGCTTCCTAAAACAACCGTCTACGGCCAGCTGGTACTGGATGAATTCAAACTGAAAGAGGTATTTGGCGGAAAAGGCTGGTGGGCCAACAAACAGAGCTGGCAGCTGGGCTTCCGCTCCTTCGACCTGTTTAAGGTGAAAAACCTGGACCTGCAGGGAGAATATAATGCGGTGAGACCTTACACTTACAGCTACCGGAGCACACTCATCAACTATGAGCATTATAACCAATCACTGGCACACCCATTGGGCGCCAACTTCCAGGAAGTGTTGGGTATTGCTACCTACCGCTATAAACGCTGGTATGGCCGCGGAGAGCTCATGTACGCCAAATACGGCGACGATCCGGATGAAAAAACCAACTTCGGCCACGATATCTCCAAGCCCTACACCACTCACCCTAACGAATACGGTAACTGGATAGGGCAGGGTATTAAAACGAATATGCTCTATGCTCAGGGAACTGTAGCCTTCATCCTGAACCCGAAATACAACTTACGGGTGGAAGCTTCCCTGGCAGCACGCCGGCTCAAAAATGACATCACCGGTTCCAAAACCGACCTGATCTTCAACTTTGGCCTCCGTAGCTCCTTCAGACAGTTCTATTACGATTTTTAAAATAAGTAAGTGCTAAAAACACGCAAGCCCTTCCGCTTCACGCGCAAGGGCTTTTTATTTTTCGCAAAAGAGGGGCAAGGATAATGGACAAAGGCCGAAATAAAACGAACAACAAAAATCGTTATCATTAGGTGTAGGATTATCCGTCCGGCTATCCATTCCTATACTGAATATACGAAAAAAATCATAATATCAAATACATAATTCCGGATTTGGGGGAGTTTTCCTGAATATGTATAACTTCGCAGTTATGCATTACGTTACAGTAGAAGGGCTCACTAAATCATACGGCGTTAAGCCTTTATTCCGGAATATCTCTTTTCACATCGAAGAAGGCGATAAAATAGCGCTGGTGGCGCTCAATGGAACTGGTAAATCCACCCTGCTCAAGATTATCCTGGGCAAAGAAGCTCCCGATGAAGGAAAAGTATGGATACACAAGGATGTGACCGTTGTAATGCTGGAACAGCAGTCCAACTTCGACCCCGCCAAATCCGTGATCGAGAATATCTTCGATCATGATAATCCCACACTGAACGCTATCAAGGAATATGAGCTGCTGACCGAAGAAGGCCACGAGCCGGACGTGGAAAAACTCACCGCCGCGTTTGCCCGCATGGATGAGCTGAACGCCTGGCACTTTGATGCCAAAGTGAAACAGATCCTCGGTAAACTCAATATACACCACCTCGATCAACCGGTAGGCTCCCTTTCCGGCGGACAACAAAAACGTGTGGCCCTGGCTAAAGTTCTGATAGACATCGGCTTCGAACATAAACACGTGCTGCTCATCATGGACGAACCCACCAACCACCTCGATGTGGGCATGATCGAATGGCTGGAAAACTACCTCGATCAGGAACGGGTAACCCTCCTGCTGGTAACGCACGACCGCTACTTCCTCGATAGTGTCTGCAATGAAATCATGGAACTGGACCAGGAACAGCTCTTTGTATACAAGGGTGACTACGAAAACTACCTCGAACGGAAAGCCTCCCGGGAGGAAATGGACCGGTCCAGTGTGGAAAAAGCCCGCAATACCTACCGGAAAGAACTGGAATGGATGCGTAAGCAACCCAAGGCCCGTACCACCAAATCCAAGGCCCGCCAGGACGCTTTTTATGAAGTGAAAGAAAAGGCCTCCACCAGAATAGCGGACCAGCAACTGGAGCTGAATGTGAAAATGACCCGCCTCGGTGGCAAAATCCTCGAGCTGAAAAAGGTTTACAAAGCATATGGCGACCTGAAAATCCTCAAAGGGTTTGACTATACTTTTAAAAAAGGAGATCGTATAGGCGTAGTCGGTAAAAATGGCGTGGGGAAATCCACTTTCCTGAACATGCTGCTCGGCACGGAACAACCGGATTCCGGTAAAATCAACGTCGGAGAGACCATCGTGTTTGGTAACTATTCCCAAACGGGACTGGTAGTGAAAGAAGATATGCGGGTGATCGAGTTTGTGAAAAACATCGCTGAAAACTTCCCGCTGGCCGACGGCACCAAAGTGAGCGCCGCCCAATTCCTGGAACTCTTCCTGTTCCCCGCGGAAAAACAATACACCTATATCTCCAAACTCAGTGGAGGTGAGAAAAGGAGACTGCACCTGCTGTCAATCCTCTTCCGTAATCCCAACTTCCTGGTACTCGATGAGCCTACCAACGACCTGGACCTGCCTACGCTCAGTATTCTGGAGAATTTCCTGCTGGAGTACCAGGGCTGCGTGATCATCGTCAGCCACGATCGTTACTTCATGGATAAACTGGTGGAACACCTCTTTGTATTTGAAGGCGACGGCGTAGTACGCGACTATCCCGGCAACTACACCCAGTACAGAGAATGGCAGAAGGAAGAGGACAAACGCAAAACGGAAGAGAAAAAGGAGGCCAAAGCAGAAGCTATTCAGGCACCTGCTGCCACCCCAACGGAAGGTGCAGGCGCCCGCAAAATGACCTTCAAGGAAAAACGGGAGTTTGAAAATCTCGAAAAAGAGATGGAATCCCTCGAAGAAGAGAAAAAAGCCATTGAGGCCAAACTGGCCGGCGGTACACTGCCCTACGAAGAAATGGAACCGCTCACCCACCGGATAGGAGAGGTGATACAGCTGTTGGATGAAAAGGGCATGCGATGGCTGGAGTTAAGTGAACTGAATGGATAATATAACAGTTATATATCAGGGAGTCCGGGGATATACCTCCGGACTCTTTTTATTTTTGACATAAAACAAAAGGCTATTATGGAATACAGACAATTAGGGGAATCTGATTTAAAAGCATCTGTGGTGACTTTCGGCGCCTGGGCCGCCGGCGGCTGGATGTGGGGCGGAACAGAACGTAAAGACGCTGTAAAGGCCATCAGGGCCTCCTACGATGAAGGCGTTACTTCCATTGACACCGCCCCGATATACGGTCAAGGCACCAGTGAAGAAATCGTCGGCGAGGCGATCAAAGGCATCCCTCGTGATAAAGTACAGATCCTGACGAAGTTCGGAATGCGCTGGGACCTTACAAAGGGTGATTTTGCCTTTAGCAGCCAGGATAACCAGGGAAGGGATATTGAGATCTACAAATACGCCGGAAAGGCCAGTATTATCAAAGAATGTGAAGACACCCTGCGCCGCCTGGGAACCGACTATATTGACCTGTACCAGATCCATTGGCCCGATTCCACCACGCCTATCGCGGAATCGATGGACACGGTAGCAGAACTCATTAAACAGGGGAAAGTGCGTTATGCCGGGGTGTGCAACTACAATGCCGCACAACTGGAAGAAGCCCGCAAATATGTGCCGCTGGTGGCCGATCAGGTGCCCTACAGCATGGTAAAGCGTGGCATCGAAGAAACCGATGTGCCTTATTGCATTGAAAACGGCCTGTCTATATTGGCTTATAGCCCGCTGGAGCGTGGTCTGCTGACTGGTAAAATGAAACCCGGCCACCAGTTTGCTCCCGGTGATCACCGCGCAGGTATCTATTTCTATAGAGAAGAAAACCTGAAAAGGACCAACGCCTTCCTGGAAAAACTGTATCCGCTGGCGGTGGCCAAAAATGCGACCCTTTCGCAGTTGGTGATTCGCTGGACGATCGAACAACCCGGTATTACTATTGCGCTGGTAGGCGCCCGTAACGCCGAACAGGCCGTACAGAATGCTAAAGCGGCTAATATTCAACTCACCAGAGAAGAAATCAGTTTCATCTCCGCGGAACTGGATAAACTGGTGCTGGAAAAATAATTCCCCAAACAATACGGCCGGTGCTGTTATGACGGTGCCGGCTGTACGTTTTCTGTCAAAAGGCGTAACTTGAAGTATATTGTTGAGTTATGCGAAAGATACCCCTAGTCGTCTCTATGCCACAGCCATGCCAGCAGCCCTGGGAAGATATGACACCAGATGCCCGCGGCCGTTTCTGTGGAAGCTGCCAGAAGTCAGTCATTGATTTCTCCATCCTTTCCGACAGCCAGATCGTAGCGCTGTTATCTGATACCTCCCAAAAGTATTGCGGGCGGTTTAAGAAATCGCAGCTCGACAGGCTGATCTTACCGGAGCAGCAGGCGGCATCGCTATTGCCCGCTGCCGTACTGAGTGTAATGCTGGCTGCCAGTGTGCCCGCTGCAGCGGCAGACAATCACTCACAGCATCTACCTACGGACACCACCGTGTCACGGACCATTACCGGAAAAGTGACGATGGAAGACGGCGCTCTCATCCCAGGCACATCTATACGTGTCAAAGGCACGAAAACGGGTACCATAACAGATCCTAATGGTCACTACCGGTTAAATATACCTTCAGCACCGTCTGGTCAACAGGTGGTACTGGTCTTTTCCTACATTGGATGTTTGGAGAAAGAAGTGACACTGGCTGCACAACAAACTGTAGACGTGGTACTGAAACCGGATGAAAGTCGACTGGCCGATGAGGTAGTGATAGCCGGCGGGCCATGTGTGAAGAGGGCTACACCCTGGCAACGGCTCAAATACAGATGGCAACGATTATGGCGTCGTTAACCATCATCTGTCTGAAATAAATGAAACGGGGACGGCTATACGCCGCCCCCGTTTGTATTTCAAGAGAAAAGAGGATTAGTTGGATCTTACCGGTGCAGAAGTTCCGCTGGGAGTATTAAAATCCAGTTCGTTCTGCGGTACGTCCCAGTAGTCGAGGTAGTTATACTCGATAGTGGCATCGTTATCCAGCGTATTGTCTGATTTTATTACCCATGCATGCTTGCGGCCACCGCCCTGTCCGGCGGGTGCTGTAACGCCCCATCTTCTGGCATCATAGAAAGCCACATTTTTCAGGAAGAGGCCTATTCTTCTTTCGCTGCGCAGTTCTTCCAGCGCATCGGTTTGAGAAAGACCAGTGCCGGCCACATGTGGCAGTTCAGATTTCTGGTAGTCGCGAACATTATCAATGTGTTTCAGCCCTTCATCAATATTGCCGAGGCGGATGTTGGCCTCTGCGATCATCAGTTCGTTTTCTTCATAGGTGCAACCTACCGGGAGCTCAGCAAGACCGGTAGTGGTGGAAGCCCAGTCGCCGCCATCGCCGATTTCAAAGAGGTACCATCTGGTAGCATATTGGGCGCCCCTGTTTCTTTCGTTGCCATATGGAGCATATGGACCGTCTATATTGCGCTCATAACGCTTGTCACCAGCTTTAAAATCCTGGATAAGACGTTCGCTGATATTCTCCCAGCCTATCTGTAAGCGGTAAGGGGACCATGCGGTGATGGAAACCAGGTCGTTCACATCTGCACTGCGCATGGTGAAGATTTTGTCGTCTTTGGTAAGACCGGCAGTGGCCAGTGTTAACACGTTGGTCCAATCTGCATTGGTCATTTGCGCCACCTTTTTGTTTGCCAGCAGGTTTCTGGCTTTGTAGGTAGCGATATGCCTTTTCCATGCATCCGGGCTTATCACGCCGCCTTTGCCGGTGGTCGTGAAATCAGGGATGAGACGAGGGAACAATGCATTGTAGGCACTGATGCTTTTCACTTTGTTCAGTTCCGCAACACAGGCGTCGAAGTTATCGTTGCCTAGTTTTACGATAGCATCATGTGTAACAAACTCATTGTTCATCAGGGTACCGTCCACAAATTTATCGGCCTGTACGCCGGCGATATAGATGGAGCCGATGCGGGAGTAGGCAAATCCTTTCCACCAATAAGCAAAAGCACGGATCAGTGCTTTTTTGGTGGCTGCTTCATCAGCGCCACCGGTCAGTGTCAGATCGTCTTTCGATGTGATATCAAGGATGAGATTCGCCTGGTTGTTCACAAAGTAAAGGGCTGCCCATTCGTTGTAGAAGGCATTGTCATTGCCAAAGGAGCGGTCGTTGCGGTTTTTGAGCTCTGTACCTTGCGAGCCTCCCTGGGGCGGTGTCAGCACGGTACCGTTGGACAAAGTGATTTTAGAAACCTGGTTCACCCATCTCCATGAAAAGTTACCTGCACTGATAGTATAGCTGTCGCCCATGACATCATGATTGGCAAGGGCTATCCACCAAAATTCGAGGCCAAATTTATTGTAGATGCCAAGGGTGCCTCTGATGAGTCCTTCTTCTGTCTTCAATACGGCCGGAGTTGGTTCATTCGGGTTCAACAGGTCCAGGCTGCTCTTACTGCAACTAAAAAGAAGGGATGCTGATAGTATTGTAAGGAATATTTTCTTCATGATCGTGATTTTTTGTTTTTAGAAACCGAACGTTACACCAATTTGTATGGACCTGAAGTTGGGGAAGGAATATACGTCTATGCCTCTTCTGATCGGGTTGTTCACACGTGCACTGGCTTCAGGGTCCAGGCCTGAATAGTTGCTGATAGTGAAAAGGTTTCTTCCGGTGAGGCTGATTTGTGCGTTGTTGATGAATTTGTTGGTCAGGTATTTATCCAGTCTGTAGTTCAGGGTCAGGTCACGCAGTCTCAGGAAGGAGCCATCTTCTACGAAGACGGAGTTGGTGGTGTTGGTGTTGTAAAGGCTGTTGTAATAGGCAACGAAGGCGCCGGTCTGACCATTGATGGTAACAGGTTTTTCCAGGTCGCTGCTGATTTTATCAGCGTATAGCCATTGACGTGTCTGGTTGTATACCTGGCCGCCGTATACCCAATCCAGCTGGAAGGACAGTGTAAGCTGGCCATTGAAGGTAAGGGTATTGTTAAAGCTCATGTTGAATTTAGGGGTGGGGTCGCCGATTTTTTTGTTCTCGGTGCCGAACATCACAGCTTTGGTATTTTTATTTACCACGTATCCGTTCGGGCCTACTTCATAGTTGCCTTTTACGGCTGTACCAGGAAGTTCATCCAGGCTGGTGAGCGGCGTAACACCAAAGAAAGCACCAACGCTTTCCCCTTCTTTCAGCACGAATTGACCTTCGCCGGAACCACCAATGGTAATGGGTTTGTGATTGGAGATATAGTCAACAATGGAGCGTTGTTTGCCGAATTTCACACCAAAATTCCAGTACAGTTTTTTGCTTTCCAATACATCCAGGTCGAAGGAGAACTGGAAACCATCGGATTTGAGGCCCAGGGCATTGGTCAGGATGCCGCTTGCTCCGGTGGAAGGAGACAGGTCGATAGCACGGATAACGTTGCTGGATTTTCTGGTCCAGTAGGTAGGGTTGATGAAGATTTTTCTGAACCATCTGCCTTTATTTAACTCAAGACCAAAATCGATGCCCACTTCCGTTTCCTTGGATGTTTCCACGGTGAGGTCGGAGTTATTTAAAGTCCCCTTGAGGATAAGGTAGTTTGAATTGCCGATAGCACCTTTTTCGAGGGTGATCTGACGGTCATAAACGCCCGGCTGTATACCGGCAGCGCCATACGCGCCTCTGATCTTCAGCTCATAAATGCTGGGGACTTTTAATAATTCGCCCAGTCTGAAATAGGCATCACCGCGACCAAAAGTAAACGGTTTGGTACCACGGCCGAAGGCAGATGAATAGTCTACCCTTACACCACCGGAGATACCAAACAGGTTGCCATAATCAATACGTTGGTTGACGAGGTAACCATAGGTAACGAATTCTTCGCGGGTTTCATCGTTGCTTTTAGAGGCGGCATTGGCCAGTGTATAAGGAGGGAAGGGAGCGAAACCAACACCTTCCATAATAACGTTGCCGTACACACGTTTACGCCAGTCGTATGCAAACTGGGTGCTGGTGGTAATGGGAACTTTCATGTTAAAGTCGCGTTCAAAGTCTGTCTTCACAAACAATGTCAACAGCGAGTTCTGCGTGGTTTCATTATCCCTGTCATAACGGAGCTTTCCATTAAATGGATCGATACCCTTACCAGGCGTCAGTGTTTTTTCCTGATTATGAATGAAGTCAGAGAAATCATAACGATAATAGTCAATACCGTATTTGTAGTCTATTTCCAGGTATTTGATAGGCTGATAGTTAAGGTTGATGCCCTGTACTATGCGGCTTGTTTTAGCTTCGTATGTCCTGTTTTGGAATGAATAGTAAGGATATACGGAGTTGTCTGTCAGACTGGTATTGAAGGGATAATTGCCGATGGAATCTTTGAACCGCAAATCTTCATATGGATAGGAGGACATAGCAGTGCCCAGGCCGCTGAAGATGTTATTCTGACCAGTGATGGCGCCGGTAGTGTTTTTAGAAGTAATGAGCTGTGTGGTGGACCTGAATTTGAGGTTTTTCAGGATATCTGCTCCTACGTTCAGGGACAGGTTCGTTCTGCTATAATCTCCGTTGATGATACTCTGTTGTTTGAGATTAGACAGGTTGAGCGCAAAATCATATCCTTCCCGGCCACCTGAAATGTTGATGGAATTGTTATAAGTAGGAGAACTGTTTTTAAACAGCTGATCAACGTGGTCGTAGGTAGGTTCCTTAAAGCTTTTATCTGTTACCGTGTTAGGCGTGATATCGCGGTTCGGCTGTGTCCAGATGCCTCTGGCATCCGGCTTGATGCGCTTTCCGGAAGGATCGATGATGTATCCTTCTGCATCGGTGGGATAATAGTGTTTGTTCAGGTATTTGAAGTTACCTTTCAGCACATCGTCGAAGCTGGCCCTGGAACTGAAATTGACGTTTATTTTACCTGTACGGGAGCCTTTTTTGGAGAAGAGCTGAATAACACCGTTAGCCCCTTGTGCACCATAGATAGTGGCGGCGGCGGCGCCCTGTACCACTTCCACTCTCTCAATATTGGAAAGGTCGAGATCAGCAAGCCTGGAAGAGAGGTTACCGGAAGAACCGTTTTCGCTATTGCCGGAGTTGACCTGCACCCCATCGAGGAGGATCATCGGTTGGGTACCACCCAGTGAGTTGATGCCACGCAGGATGATTTGTGCCTGTTGTCCTGGCTGGCCGGAAACAGATGATATCTGAGCACCGGCGATTTTGCCAACCAGTGCCTGGTCAATAGAAGCTGCCGGTACTTTAGGCAGATCTTTTCCTGACAGCGACTCTACCGAGATGGCGACTTTCCTTCTGTCGGTAGCCGCGCCCACACCAGTGACGATGATCTCCTGTAAACCTTTGGTATCTACGTGCATCGCAACATCTACCCGGCTTTTACCGCTGGTAGAGATTGTTTGGCTAAGAAAGCCCACATAGGAAAAAACAAGCGAGGCATTGTCTCCCACTGCGATCTTGTAACTTCCGTCAGGACCAGTCATAGTCCCTGTTCTGGAGCCGCTGATACTCACCGTAACGCCGGGTATGGGCGATCCGTCTTTTGCATCTGAGACTTTACCATTGATTGTCCGTGTCTGAGCATAACTATGCACAATACTGCTGGCCACGAACAGCCATAAGAGTAGCAAATTTTTCATGAGCAATTTAGATTTTGATTTTCTGAGATAACATTTACGGACAGGAATTCCCCTGCCACTTACAGTACATGGCTCCGAGCTCAGTAAAGAATCAGGGTAAATTCTTTTGATTACTGTGGGTCACTCACGAGTATGTTTGTAAATGGCAAAAACAATCATGCAGGCTGTATGCAGCCTGAAAAATGACAGTATGGACGTTAAAAATTACATCTTCTGAAAAATGAAAAACAAGTGTGTCTACGATGCTTTGGATGATACTTTGATCATAGGTTATTTAGATTTTTTAGGTTGAAAAAGTTCTCTTTCCCGCCAAGGGTGCAACAGCACAATTTTTTTAGACTTATGATTATTTCGCTAATACCAGAATGGATTTGGTTCCAAACAATTCAGCAAATATTATGGGCAATAAGGATTTAATTCAGATTTTGGTTATCTAGTCCGCATGTTCCCAAATATAGCTAAAACCCTGCTATTCAACATAGCACGTTGGTGTTATAGAAAAGTTTACAGAAGATACGCTTCAGCGCAGTGGGGTACATCCTGCGAAAATTTCAGAGAGCGCTGCAAATATTGAAGCGCTGCCGGCGGATGTTAATGCGGTACATAAGGTTAGCTACAACGGTGTAGTTTTACATCATTATCCGGAACGTAATCACCGGATACATCCAATGAAAGCGATACCCCAGAAGTTATTTGATCGAAAGTCTCATTAAGGTGAATACACAATACTGCGTAATAACGCCAGGTTGCATGATCATCAAGGACTAGTAACGTGACCCCAAAAACAAAAACGCCTGTTCAGTTTTCTGAATGGGCATTTTTTATGGGATGATATTAACCATAGCTCGGGCTAAAAGTAGCTGGTATTGTTGATACGTAATTTATTACATAAATTTACTTTTTTAAATAATAGGACCTCTCATGCAAATACCAAGCTATTTTAGTGGTTTTAACGGGTTAAGGGCAATCGCAGTTATACTGGTATTGCTATTCCACGGCGAAATATTAACCTCTGTGACTGCGAATGGTTGGATAGGGGTAGATCTTTTCTTTGTTATCTCCGGTTTTCTGATCACCAATATTTTGATAAATCAGAAAGGAACTGATAACTTCTTTATTAACTTTTACTCCCGCAGAAGTATACGGATTTTTCCGCTTTACTACCTTGTTGTCATTGGTGTCAGTGTCATACTATTTGTTTCCAGATCTAATGAAGTCGCTGATCTGCCTTATTATTATCTCTATTTGCAGAATTTTAAGGCGGCCACTACCGAAAAATATATTGTATTGTTAGGCCATACATGGTCTTTATGTGTAGAGGAGCAGTTTTATCTGATCTGGCCGCTTTTTATTTATATGTTCCCGACAAAAAGAGCTTTTTATTTAACCTCAGGATTAATACTGCTATCCATACTTATCCGGCAGTATTTTGCCACACATGATTACAGTATTTTTTATCAAAGTACATTGCTGCCGACAAGAATGGATAGTTTGCTTATCGGTGCTATTATAATTCTGTATATAAAATCTTTCAATAATATCACCATCGCATCTCTTAATAAAGTGAGTAATATAGTAGGTGTATTCTCTATCGGCGCTTTGATAATGCTGACCTACTACATGGGGGAAGACGGTGCTTTTATTGACAGAATGGCAAGTGGGTACCACAGATTTGGAAATGACTCATTACATCTTCCATATGGTCATTTGAAGTTTACCTTGTTGGCTTTATTGTCTGGTGCTGTTCTTACAAAACTGGCATTCGGGACATCGCATCTTTCCCGCAAACTGTGTAGTATACTTGAAAATCCTGTATTAGATAGTATTGGTAAGATTAGCTATGGACTATACATCTATCACTGGGTGATATTTTATCTTTTTGATAGTGCCAACAGAAAATTGAATTTAATTGCAGTGACCCCGGTAACCGTATACCTGATTTTTGCAATTAAAGTAACGATAACGCTGGTCGTAGCGCAATGTTCCTGGAAATACCTTGAGCAGCCATTAAATAAATTAAAGGAGCGGTTTCAATACCAGAGACAGCAAAAGAGGTCTGTTACGTCTGCGGTGTAAGTACCAGACCTTACCGGCTCCTAAATTGCTGGCGTGAACTTTATTAAGTCATTTTTTTTGATATCGTTAACTCAGCCCTTGCCTGCTGGTAAGCAGGATACATAGTTATTATAATTCTAACTGTGTAATATATTTTATAATTGCTGCCCAAGTATGATTCTGTTAGTTGTCCTTCAACGACCGCACGGTTTGGAGTCGAGGAGCTGCAACTAGTTTGCGTATAAACCCAATCAACTGAACCCAGTTTAGACAGGCTTGAAGTGTGAATAGTTAGATGATTACCCACGCTAAACCATATCTTTAAAATGTTTGGTAACCTTGTCATTCCATTGAATAGGAAATATGCCTCTCCTGGTTGATAAAAACTTGCAGCACTATCAGTTTGGGTAATCGGTACATTCTCAATATTTATTTTTTGATCAATTATACTCTTTGACTGCTCAACAGATGGGCTGGTCTGGTCAACATTTGATTTTTTACAACTAAAAGCTCCTATCAGTAAGGCCATGGCAACAGACAGAGATAATAGGTTAACTCTCTTCATGATTTTAGGGATTTGATGATATGCCTAAATATATGAAATCGTACTGCTGCATTCTGTGAGTGAATAAATATTGCTTATTGGGAACACGTGTTTCGAATAAAAACCTAATTAAAGCTCTTATAGGTGTGGACGAGCCGCCCGATTGGTCGTGCTAATGAACCACTGTCCTCTCCATATCAGAATAGCACCACAGCTCCAACCCAGGCTGCATCTTTTATAAGAACAATTTCGCATAATCTTTGTTGCTATATCACTAACTCCTAAAACCATAATATCATGCCTAATGAAAAAATCATAACCCTCAGTGATGAGAACTTTGATCAGGAAGTTCTGAGTGGCCCCAATATATTGGTTCAATTTTGGGCTCCGTGGAGTCAGCCTTGTAGTCAACTATCCCCTGTTATTGATACGATTGCAGATGAATTTGATAAGAAAATAATAGTATATAGATTAAATATCGAGAAGTCTCCAAGGGTGGTAGAAGAATATCGGGTTCGCCAAGTACCGACTTTAATTCTGTTTGAGCTTGGAGGTGAAATTTATCGGAAAATCGGAGTTATTAATAAATCGGTCCTTTCATCTTTAATACGAGGTAGTTTTAGAAACCTGAATTACTAGGGAATAGGAAAGATGTAATCTTCCTCATTGCTCTATTTCAGTGATAAATGGTGTCACTTGTTGAAGTCCTCAACATAAGAAAGGAAGGTAACGGCGTGGAGGTCTTTTTTGCCGGCCATGGGGAAGTGTGAAAGGCATTTCCCGACGAAATAGCCCTGTAGGGCTGCAACTTTTGGGGAAAGTGGGGAAGGTTTTGGGGACATTTTTGCTTAATTCCCCTTTACTCCCTTTTACCGTTCTTTCGGTGAAACCCACGTCCATAAATGAAAAACGCCCAAACCTGGCAAAGCTAAGTTTGGGCGGATTAATCTTTTGGTAGCCTCGTCAAGGTTATTGAAATGCTTCATAATGTATTGATATTTATTGTTTTATGAATTATTATTTTCGCTTGGGGTAAGGTTTTGGGGAATGACGTTTTTTAGCCGCAAACATCCCCCAAAAACTTATCATTTCTTAGCCTTTAGCCCGTATGAAGATAGCCGTTTTCAAACGTCAATGAGTTGGTTTATTGAACTCCTTAGCAATCTCTTTGATCTTCATTTCCATGGCCAGTGTGATGGATAAGGCTATATTAATGGCGGTCTTTATTTCCATATTACTAAGCTCCGGCGTGCCGGTATTCCTTATTTTGCGATAATACGTGGGCAATGACCAATTGCATTCCTGGCAGATAGCCTGCCGGTATAGACTGGGAAAGGATGTGATTTCCTCATGTAGCTGTTTCAGCGCGTTAGCTTCGTCTTGACGCTTCTTTCTCATATCTGGGTGTGTTTGATTTTGGATTGAAGTTTCAGGTTAGATATTAACTGCCTATAGGGCATATGTAACGCCGAATAGTCGTTTCCAGCAAAGCGGGGCCGCATGCTGGTTTAACTACGAAGTCATTTGCCCCGGCTCTATAGATAGCATCTATATCCGTCGGGCCTCTATTGATGTAGGTTATTACGATGATCGGAATAGTGCTGTTTTGTTCCCGTATCTTCCTGACGAGCCGCAAGGAATGCGTTAAAACAGTTTCATGGACAATGACCATACTATATTCCCGCTCCGGGTCTTTAAGAGATTCCATACTAGAATACGGTTCCTGCCGTCTGTCTACTATATAGCCCTTCTCTATCAAATGTGGAGTAAAACAGCTGCTACAGGCGCAGGCTGTCGCGCTGTCAATTAGGAGTATATCTATTTTCATAACTGAATTGATTATCTGTTTGAGACTATTTTTTGGGATAGGTCTAGTAAGAGATTGTGGATAAAGATGTCCTGTTCATTGATAATCCAGATGCTGAAAGCCAGTGCCACGGCCGTGCACAGGAACAGTCCAAATTGAAAACCGATGATCATCTCAGTGGAGATTTTGGGTCTAAGGGTTTTAGCGGCGGTTTGAGCGTCCATGGTGTAAGTGAGGTTTGGTGAGGTGGAACGCGCCGGGAGTAGGTATAAAAAGGGCGCGGGCTCTACTTGTCATGTACCTGTGCGCTTTGGCGAGGCCAGGCCATTAACAAGCGAATACCCGCGCCATAAGGTGCGAGCATCGCCTCCTGTTTCTCTTGCCTCGCCAAAGCGCAAAGAGAAAAGAGTGATGGCAATGCGTCAATAATTTGATTGTCGCAAAGCTATATTTTTTATCAAGTATTTATATCATAATCCGTTATTTCATTGACTGAAACTGAATACTGCCTAAATATAGCGACAATAATAAAAACTACAAAACGAAATATTTTAATTTAAAACGTAGTATATTGGTTATTAATATAACAATTTAAAGACAAAAACGATATATAATATTACTTTAGGTCATATGTTGTATGACCATGAAGGATAAACGATATGCTACTATAAATAAGCTGCTGGAGGCGAAAGGAATCAACAATTTCAATGAGATATTTGATATTGTTCCTCCATCTGTGGTGGCAACGGATATCAACTTGAATTACTACAGTCTCCAAAAGAGAATGAAAGACCATAGCCTGTTTAATCTACATGAATTGATTAAGTTATCTAAGCTTATTGGCTGTAAAGTACAAGTGTTGATCGAGTTGGCATTGAAAAATCACAAACCGAATACTCAGTGATAACTACAAAGTAACTGAGGTTACGTATGAATAGAAACATGTATTTTAAGGAAAAACGTGTATTTGTTGTTTTTAGAAGATGGGAGAATCTATTAAATAAATCAGCTGATACAATCACGTTTGATGGGCTTCTGATAATTTGGATACCTCTTATCTTTATGCTGATTATAGGATGTTTCTTTTTACTAGAGGACTTTTACAATCCAGTCAAAGACACAACAAATGTCACAAATATTGGATTTGCTGTATTGGCTGGAATCTCATCATTGTCGTTTTCCTGGGCTGGAAGGCTTGATCGTCAAACCGAATCACAGTTGCACGATGATATCGTGCGTTTCGGGGCGCTTGCCTTTCATGCTGCCCTTATATTTATTACAGCCTCCGGTCTAAAGTATATTCATATCCACATTGATAATTCAAAACCATTTCAACGTTGGCTGGGAGAATATGTAATTAGATATGTTTATATGTTTAGTTTTTTCTTCGCATTTGAAAAAACCATTTTTTCAGTAACTGGGCTTAACAAATTGCTTTATCGCAAATTGAAGATAAAAAAGAAATAGGAGAAAGAGTGTGAACCTCAAGAACAATGTCCAATGCTATTTAACAAGGAGACTTATCAAATGTTTTTCGCTTACATTTTCGGCAGCCTTCAGCTGTTTAAGTATTTGAGCATATCGTTTTGTTACCCTGCCACTATAGAATTTTCTGAAATGTCTGCTATATACCTGCTCACGTAATTTATCAGCTTTAAATACAACGCCGTAGGTCTTTTCTAAATGTCGGGAATACTTCGACTGAATCTGCTTTTCGTAATACCCTTCCCCTCTATATTGGAAATAGCCGTTTTTAAAATATAGCTTCCGGCAGCGGTTACCTGTAACCGGGCAGATGAAGTACCAGACGTTACCGGCTCCTAAGTTGCTGGTGAGGGCCGTTAGGTTGACCTTGTAGCGGATAGACTGCCCCTGCCAGTTGTAGGACAGCTCTAAATACGGCCCGGTTGTGACCATATCTACACAGATGCTTATCTGACTGTGTACCGTGCCGCCACGGCTCCAACTCAGGGTGCCACTACGCCAGCTATCAGGCTGTAAATACTCCCACTTACGGAGGTCTGATATGGATATCGATTTCCTGTCCTCAAATGTTGTTGGGTATGTTCCAATTCTTGCCATAATTCGTTTTTGTAGAAACCTAAATCATTAGGGAATGTGAAGATTTAATCTTCCTCATTGCCGTATTTTCTGTGCTATTTTATTGTTGATATTGTTTGATAGTGATCGTATGCCCTTAGCGATTCAACCACTGTATAGATCGGTGATAAAGCCCTCAGAGACATTTTAATAACCACTAGAAAGTACTTTTTTGATTTGATTAAATAAAATACTAATTTGTTTACCTGTCTGTTATCTAATTGCACTAATCCCTAACTTAATTATTACCTCAAATGAAGAAACTATTAATTTGTTCCCTATTCGCCGTAGCTCCTACTGTTGCCTTTACTCAAGTATCAAGCGATACTGGAAAATTATGGAGTACCTATTTTTATGTAGCAAAGAAAATAAACAATAGTATAGTGTGTAAGAAAGATTATACTTCTGCCAACACACGTTCTGATAAACCGACAAGTATCGTGACTAGTCCCGCATTTGACTCACTTTATAAACCAATTTTAAGTAATGTGTTTGTCGGTAGTAGTAATCTGCCACAGAACTCAACTTCTGCTTCTTTTATAACTGATGCAAATAAAAGTTCAATAAACATTAACTACATATGGCGACCTAATAATGCTTTTTCGCATTTTTACAGCGGAGGCGTCTTTTCTAAAGGCAGTAATGGTATTTTAGGTATTTATTCGAATGGTAGTTGGGCAAGCGAAACTGGCTTGAACATTGGCTACTCTTGGGCATTTAAAAAAACCATTTTTTATGACGCAGATTCTTGTGATAAAATTCGTATCAGAAGGATAAGTCAACTAAGAAAAATAATTGAGTCCTATAAGAACATAATCAAGCAAAACCCACCTCGGGATACGTTAAAGGCGAAAATTAACTTATTGGAAGATTCCTTGAAATTGTCTTTAGATTCGTCAAATTATGTCATTTCCAGAATAGACAGTACTAAAACAAGGTTCGAGCAATTTTTATTGAATGACAGTCTTATAATTCCCCAGCGGATAAATGATACCAGTTTTTTTTATCGAAAACTTGGAAATGACCTTGCTAATTGGGAAGTTCTTCAAAATGTTCGAACAGGGTATCAATTCTTTTGGATTGGCCCTAACTTCTCAATAAGCAATAATTCAATCAATTTAATTGATTCTGTGCCAAAGGAGTTTAAATCTCTTTATGGTAAAAAGAATCAATTGAAACTACTAGTTGGGGTGAATGGAAATTGGATAAGGTCAACAAAAAGGACTTTATGGTACGCTAGGGCGGTTTTGAATTTCTCAAAAGGTAGCTATTTAGATAACAGTATATACGCGAAGCCCAAAGCAGTATATAATCCAAGTGATAAGGATATATATATTGCAGATGAAAATATTTCTACTATCGGGAAGTATAGTGCTTTAAAGGCCAATATTTGGAGTTTTGAACCTAACGTCTACATTAGTTGGTTATTTGCGGCCAGAAAGCAAGTAGGGCTTGATGTAACTTTTAGCGCAAATTTAGCACCAAGTCTCCCTAAAGAAGTAACCTACCAGATTTATCCATCTAGTTTTACCGCACTCATTGGTCCTATTTTTCGACTAATAACTGATGAGTCAATCAGTAAAGGTACTGTCGGTATTCAATGTGGCATTGTGAATAGTCAATTTAATACTAATGTTTGGGAAAGTTTTAGCGCAAAATTCAAAATTGGTATTCCTTTTAACGCTTTAATTAAATAAAAAGACCATTGCAAACCCTTGATTGGTGGGTTATGATGAAGTATGATTGCTTTTTGATAATCTATTTATGACAGGCTAATAAACGTAGTAGTAAAGGGCATAAATCATATGTTTTTTGAGGCTATTAAATATTGAATAGCCTCAAATGGTGTCATATTATGTTACATCTTCTAACAGTTTTTGAATGGTAGTAAGAGGCAGCCAACGCCGTTTAACTTCCCCGGTTTGAACACTTTTCCTATAAGCGCGAATATGACTTGGGAAAAATCATCTGACTGAGGGACTAGTTCGCCGGCAGCGGTGTATAAAACGTCGCAAACCTTAGCATTTCTTAACATGTAGGTCACAAGTTTATAACCGTCAATTTCCGTTATAACTGCAATAGCATTGATGTCTTGCTCCTCGCCATCAATAGTAAGCGTGTGTTTGTTCTCTGCCGGTGGCGCTGGCTGAAATTGTTGGTAATCGAACCGGGTCAGATAATCCCGCAAATCCAGCCCTTGCGCGCGCTCTGTTGTCGTAGCACAGCGTTCCAACAGGTCAGATACTACAACGCTGGCAATACTGGCCAGCTCTTGGGCTTTGTTGTTCCATAAGGTAAACGCCCGGCCGTCTGCTGAAAGATCAGGGAAAAGAAACACCTGTCTACCGGCTAGCGCCTGACACCGTTCAGTAGTAAGGTAAGACAGGCTACCAACCGCCAGCCATACGAAAGCCGGAAGGTATATACTGGCAACGATGGCCGTTGCCGGCGCTTCCACAATAGCAACAGGCTTACCTGTGTTCTCCGTTAAAAGATGCTCCCCATACAGGCAGCTCACAAAGCTCCCGCCCTGCTCCAAATAAGCGGACAACCAGAGGGGCAGGCTTTCTTGCCTGGATTCATGATTATACTTCAAAATGCTGTGTATCCAGGTTGTCCGGGAGCCACCATCTATTGATTTGGCAGTATGGCCAGCATGGTCAAACTGTTTTACCTGTCCGGCCCTTACGTTGCCGGATACGTCAATCCACCAAAATGCAGTGGCTCCGGGCCAACGGCTACCGGAGGTGCCTATACGGTATCGGTGAATCAGTTCATGGGTGATGTAAGCACCGAAAAGAGAATGCAAGTAGATTACAAACTGATTGGTTTCGTATCCCTGTTGGCTTTGGTTCAGTACACTATGGGGAATGTAAACAGGCGGCTTTCTGATTTCTTGTTTCCTGTACTCCTGCCTTTTGTAGTGGTGACCATAGCTAACAGGCCGCTCCCAACGGTTTTCGCCTGTTTCTATCTGTGCCATTGTGCCATAATCCGGTTTGTGGAAATAGCCACAATTCACCTCCCGGTCACACCGGCCATATTCAGTCGGTAGATACTCTCCGGTTTCGGTATCAATGAACCTTACAAACCGTTTCCTTCCACAGCCAGGGCAGACATGTTTTTTGTTGCCTCTTTCCAGCGTATACCGGTAAGCATTCATAAAAAAGGTTTTTATGCCCTACATATCCTACATATGCTACATAAAGCGTCCAGCATCATGTAGGATATGTAGCATATGTAGCAGGGGAAAAGATTATTTTTCTAAGTAGACCACCATACCCGGTGTTTTTCGCTCCATTTCATAGCCATGGCTACGTAGCCTTTCGCTAACGGTTTTATTAGAGCAGAGGCGGTAGCCGTTGTCGGCACAGAATATTTTGTAGAGGGTGTATAGCTGTTGCAGTGGAAGGAAACCGATTTGAGACGGTTTGTAGCCTTCCTCTTCAAGGAACATCAACACGCTGTCAGATTGCCGTTGATACTGCTGTAACTGCTGTTTCGCCGCATCGCAGTCGGAAAAATTTTTTTGCTTCAGTAGGCGGTGGAGCCCGGCCAACACCCAATTAAAAACCCCGGAAAGCTCCTGTTGAATGATCTTTTTTGATAGTTCCTTATCTTGGGCCTCCGGCGGAATAGTTACGTCAAACGGAATGATTAGGAAACGCCGGAAGAAGGCGTGTGTGTGTTCTACGGCTTTTGGCAGTTCATTGCAGTTAAATATGAGCTTGGCATAATGGGTAAGGTTGAAAGCCTGTCCGTATGGCTGCCGGGCTTCTACCGGCTCCCCGCTGGCCAGTTGCTTAAAGATGGACGCTTCCAGATTTCCGTTGATTTCGCTGGCATAGTTTACCAGTTTATTGGCCAATTTAGCCCGGAAATAGCCTGTAGTGTCGGTGAGGCTTTGCAGACTATAGTTACAGACGTTTTCAGTGCCTAAAAGAGCGTTTATGACCTCAAAGAACACAGACTTGCCGTTAGCTCCTGAACCATATAGCAGGAGTGATTTTTCCAGTTTGAGGGTGCCGGGATGGATGAACAAATACCCGATGTATTCTGCTAATACCCTTTGACGTTGTATATCCGGCAATACCGTATTTAGGTACTGTGTGAAAAGTGGTGCTGTTGCAGCCTCGTCAAAAGAGAATGGCAACTGGTAGGTTATAAAATCCTCATGCCTGAAGCCGCGCAACCGGGTGCCGTCCGGTGTTATCTCAAACGTGCCGTTTTGCAGGTTGATAGAAACAACATTGTCCGGCATTAGTGGGCTGGGTAGATGGGCCGTATCATAGAACTGTTTCAGCAGATGATCACGGAACATATAGAACCGGCTTTTAAACTTGTCTATCCCCATTTTTTCACCGCATTTCCCAAGGAACGCTTTTAGTTCATTGGTATCAAACTGTGACCAGTAGGCACCATTGTATAGGTAGATGAAGCCCTGGTGCTGGCATATTCCCCAACGGTTGACGGTGGCCACCCTCAATATTTCCTCAATACAGATAATCAGGTAATGGGCCTGTTTAAGCCTACATTTGGCTATCAGCTCACGGAGGTTATTGGCTTTTTCCCTGATGCCCTCATCGTCTTTGACGGTTCCGTCTTCGTTGACCAACATTAGTTCCAGTACCTTCAAATCTCCCCGCAACTCTTCAGCATGGGAAAAAGCCATCCCCATAAAATCTACCGGCTCTATCTTTTCCAATAGCCGGTTTAAAATCAGTTCGTGAGCTACCGGTTTTCCCTGGGCCAGTAGTTCCCGGCTGTGTTCCAGTATGTCGGCTACTGTCAACGGTTCAATGATTTCCGGAAAAGTGGGGCTGGGTAGGGGAGTCGTAGTTTTACTTTTTGCCATGATACCCCCCATTTAATTTAGCAGCCTTGATTTGTGTTAGGGCCTGTTCAAGCTCTGAACGTTTGTAACGTACCCTTGTCCCGAGCCGGTAGCCGGTAATCTTTCCTAGTTTCGTATAGTCCAGGAGGGTAGGCAAGGAGATGCCCAATAGCCGGGCGGCTTCTTTGCGCGTTAGTAGGTCATTACTGATGGGTGATTGGTTGGCAGGAGGGAGATGTTTGGTTAGTTCCTGGTTAACAACTGCTGCAATCATTTCCTTTAACTCATCTACCGGAATAGATGATAATACCACATGTGTCATTTGCACTAATCTTTGTTTCAGTGCAAAGGAACAACAGCGGTAAAGGCGCAGCAATTACCGTAACTAGTTTGTAACTACTTTACGATTAAGTTCCACAATATATCGGAAAACTTGCGGGTATAACGTTTGGTATAGATTTTCAACTCCCGCTCCGAAGGCTTTAGGTATTGTAGCAGACAGTTTGCCGTGTTGCTGTCTTCCTTTCGCTGAGTAGCAGACAAGTCAAAGCAGTGAAGCAGGGTAGTCACCGTCGACTGTAGTTCTCCGTGTGCTATCGGCTTTATCCATCCTTTTCTTTCCAGTTCTGTTACCAGTTCTGCAAACTGCTTCAGGTTACCGGCCCATGGTATTTTTAGAAAGCCATTAGGGATGGCCTGGGCTGGTTCAGAAGGTTGGGAAAGTATCCTTTTAAGCCGGTGCAGGGCCACTGGGATGGTGCCGGTCGTGTCCCTGTCAAACATGGCTTTTATATCCTCTGCCTTTAGGCAAAATTCGAGGCGAACAGTTCGTAGCATGGCTTTGGGAAGATCGACCGCCACCATCAGATAAAACCCGGTTAACGTGACCAGCTGGCCCAAATCAGTAAGCGGTAAGCAGTCAGGAATTACCTGCATCGTTTCCAGCTGTGATTTGTAGTTGGTGGAAACGTGTTCATCAAAGATAGCGGCGTTCCTCTGCTGTAGAATCTTGACGGCTTGCAGGCTGTACCTAAGTTCTGTATAGAGCTTTAAAAGCAGAAACAGATAGTTGTGAATCCGGTTATCATCCGTCTCAATCAACAGGTGTTGCCGGATGTGCTTTTTCAAATCATGGAGTATACCTGCTTTCTCAACAGTAAACATTTTTTGATAGGCTTCCGGTTGGCGGCCGTGGAGGTCTGCTGTTAAGGTATCCAGAGTATAAGAGCCGGTATACACTTGTTTTGACATGTCCTGCAATGATTTCGCTACAGCTGTCAGGTCTCTCAGGAGTATACCGGCCCGGTGAAAAATCAATTCTATATCTTCCATTTTGAGGGGTTGCATTCTCTATCTATATTAAAACCCCTCTACGCATTCTATCTGCATTTTACACCACCCTTAATAGGTTCCTTTTCTCCCAATGCATTTTTAACAGCTTCGCATGTTCCGTAGAAGTCAGTTTGATATACCGTAAAAACGCCTTTTCTGTTCTATGGCCAGTAATGGCCATGATAGTAACAACCGGTGTTCCGGCCAAATACTCATTTGTGGCAAAGCTCCGGCGGGCAGTGTGGGTGCTGATCAATGCCGATTTTGGATAAGACTGGATAATCTTGTTCCCGCCTTTAGTATAGGTCATTGTTACCTGGGTCTTCAGTTCCGGTACTAGTTTGCCTATTTCCTTCAAATAATCATTCATTTTCTGATTACTGATTTTCCGGGGGAGGCAATAGTCATACTTTTCTAGTATGGTTTTGACTACCGGATGAATAGGTATAACGACCTTGTTTAGTGTTTTAGCCTGCCTGATTTCTATCAGGTCATCTTTGATATGTTCCTGTCGCAGGACGGTATAATCGGAAAACCGCAGGCCGGTATTACAACCAATCAAAAACATGTCCCGGACGCGTGCTAACTTGGAATTGCCGGACAGATCAAGACCCTCGATTAGCTTTAATTCTGTGTCGCTCAGGTATATACTGTCCGTTTCTTCATGCGGTTTGAAAAAATAGGCACTCTCAAAGTCGTTGCAAACCTCGATACCCCGGCTTTTTGCTTCCCCCATAACGGTGATAATCCGTTTGATGTGATCACCGATGGTATTAATGCTCAGTTTAACCGTGGAGGTTAGATAACTGATGTAGTCACTGTGAAAGCGTATATCTATGGTGGAAAAATCCACTTTCCGGCTGTACTGCTGCTGAAATGCTTTGAGGTGGTTTAGCGTGGTCAAATACCCTTTGTTGGTATTGGGGGAGGTCTTCTGCTTCGTTTTAGGGCTGATACGTTCCCCTTTCTCCGACCGGGCATTGAAGTCCTCGAAGTAGGAGAAAAAGGTAACCCGCTCTATCTCCTTTTTACCGGTAACCAAATCCAGCAGCTCTTTCAATTCTTCAGGTGCTGGTATTTTGTGTTGATGGTCGTTCCTGTATTTGCGGTAGGTGCTTTTTATGGTATGATCTAAAAAGTCAAGCCGGGCGTTAAACTCAGGGTATTCGGGAAATATCTTACTGGCCTTTTGCGCCCGCTGTAATGTTTTATCCCAACAGTCTGTAGGTAGTTTTTCTGACAGGTAATAACGAAGGGTCATGCCCTCATAACAGATATTGGCGAAAATGGTGCTTTCTGCGGCCTTAGGCCTTTTCAGGTAATACTTTACTTCCATTCGATAGGGTTTAGGGTTAACGAATATTTACCTGTACATGGGGAAGTATAAAGGGCGTTTCCCGGCAAAATAGCCCTGTAGGGCTACAACTTTTGGGGAAAGTCTTGGGGAAAGTGGGGAAGGTTTTGGGGATATTTTTGCTTAATTTCTCTTTACTCCCTTTTACCGTTCTTTCCTCTGAAACCCACGTCCATAAATGAAAAACGCCCAAACTTAGTAAAGCTAAGTTTGGGCGAATTAAGTTTTTAGTAGCCTCGTCAAGAATCGAACTTGAATCTGGAGCTTCGGAAACTCTTATACTATCCATTGTACTACGAGGCCAAAAGGGAACGCGAAGTTACATTTTCTCCGGAATAATCCCAAATTACGTTAAAGATTGATATTACTTTTAAAAATTTTTACCGCGATGGCCAGCAGGATAACCCCGAAAAACTTACGCAGCACCATCAGTCCGGCCTTTCCCAGCAAGCGTTCTATGTAATTCAGACTCTTCAGGACCAGAAAAACAATGAGCAGGTTCAGTACGATGCCGGCGAGAATATTATATTCCCCGAAGTTGGCTTTGAGCGACATAATGGTGGTCAGTGTCCCGGAACCTGCTATCATGGGGAAAGCGATGGGCACAATACTACCGGATTTGACATCCTGGCCACTCTTGAAAAGTTCCAGCCCGAGGATCATCTCCAGGCCTATCACGAAGATAACGATGGAGCCGGCTACCGCGAATGAATGTACGTCTACGCTGAACAGGCGAAGAAACTGCTCGCCCACCAGCAGAAACAGTACCATCAGGAAGCCTGACGCCAGGGTGGCTTTGCCGGCATCTATATGCCCCAGTTTTTCCTTCAGGGATACCAGCACAGGGATAGAGCCAACGATGTCTATTACGGCAAATAACGTGAACGCGATGGCTAGAATTTGGTCGATACTGAACATGCGACAAATATATAACGTAATGCATTAGCTTTCTCTCCCTATATTTGTCCCAAGACCGACCTATATGACCGAGGATATTATCATTCAGATCAGTAACAGGATCAAGGAAAAGCGGAAAGCCAAAGGCATTACCATACAGGAACTGGCTGACAAAGCGGAAGTCAGCAAAGGCCTTATCTCTCAGATTGAGAACAACCGCACCGTGCCCTCCCTGCTGGTACTCATTAATATTATCCGTGCACTGAACCTCGACCTCAACGAATTCTTCAATGAAATAGACCAGCAGTCACAACAATCCAAGGTCATCATCAAACAGAAATCCTCCTATCAGGAGTTCGAAAAAGAGCCGGCTAAAGGATTCCAGTATAAAAGGATCCTCACCAAAAATGTAAAACATTTCCCGGTGGATATCGTGATGCTGGAATTAAAAAAAGGCGCCCGCCGCTCTCAGATCGTGAAGACCGATGCCTATGAATATAAATATATCATCAAAGGCAAGGTGGAATACCTGATCGATAACGAAAAATACATCCTTGAAGAAGGCGACTCCCTCTTCTTCGACGGCCGCCTGGGCCACAAACCCGCTAATATCGGTGAAGACACCGCACAGATTCTTGTCGTTTATTTCTTCCTCGAAAGTGAAAAGTAATAGTAAACTTTTTTGACGAATCATATACAAATACTTAACGTTAAATTTAGTATAACTTAACATTCCCGTCATATTCGAACTTAACCTTTGCATGGTAATAAACATTACCCCCCTTAATCTAAATTGCCATGCAATCAAACCTACGACAGGCACTTACGCAGTTATGTGCCCTGCTACTGCTTTTGCTGACCGTAACAACAGCAACAGCTCAACAAGCGATCACCGGAAAAGTCCTTTCCGCCGGAGATAACCAACCGGTCATAGGCGCTACGGTGAAAGTAGTCGGCGCCCACAGAGGCGCTGTTACCGATGCCAACGGTAACTTCAGTATCTCCGCCAACGGTACCGATATCCTGGAAGTAAGCTCTATCGGCTTTCTCACCGGTAAATACCCGGTCAACAATCACAACTTCGTATCCGTGCTGCTGCAGTTGGATAAAAAAGCACTCGATGAAGTAGTGGTAACGGCACTGGGCATACGTAAAGAAGTAAAAAGAGTAGGCTACGCCGTACAGGAAGTAAAAGGAGCCGACCTCGTAAAAGCCCGGGAACCCAACCCTGTAAACGGTCTCGTAGGGAAGGTAGCTGGCCTCACCGTAGGCGCTTCTGCTGAACTGCTGGCTGCTCCGCTGGTACAGCTCCGTGGCAATAACATCAACCTCTACGTGGTGGATGGTGTGCCTATCAATTCCGATACCTGGAACATCTCCCCGGATGATATCGAAAGCTATACCGTCCTGAAAGGAGCTACTGCCTCTGCGCTCTACGGCTCCCGTGGCCTCAACGGCGCGATCATGATCACCACTAAAAAAGGCTCAAAAGATAAAAGAGGGTACTCCATCGAATTCAACTCCAGCACCATGTTTGAAAGAGGCTTCAATGCTATTCCAAAGGTGCAGGACCTCTACGGTCCCGGCGACCACGGCAAATACGCGTTCGTAGACGGTAAAGGCGCTGGTGTAAACGACGCTGACTACGATGTATGGGGACCCAAATTCGAAGGCCAGCTCATTCCACAATACGATAGTCCTATTGATCCCGCTACCGGCAAACGCACCGGCACACCCTGGACTGCACGCGGTAAAAATAACCTGCAACGCTTCCTGCGCACCGGCATGCTCAGCACCAACAACCTCGCTGTTTCTGCCCATACTGATAAAGCCGACCTGCGCTTCTCCCTGTCCAATTCCTACCAGAAAGGGATTGTGCCTAACACAGCACTGGATATCGTGAACTTTAATATCTCCGCAGGATATAGCTTTTCACCCAAACTGCGCCTGGAAGGTTATCTGAACTATAACCGTCAGTCCAGCGATAACTTCCCGGATGTGACCTATGGCCCTAACAGCCTTATCTATAATACCGTTATCTGGGCTGGCGCCGACTGGAGCATGGACGATATGCGCAACTACTGGCAGCCCGGAAAAGAAGGTATCCAGTCCATCTACGCCGAATACCAACGTTATCATAACCCCTGGTTCATGGCGTACGAATGGTTACGCGGGCACCACAAAACAGACCTCAACGGTTATGCTAAACTGACTTACAAACTGTCTGATAAACTGGAGCTGATGGCCCGTACACAGGTGACCAGCTACGACCTGATCCGCACAGAAAAAATGCCATATTCTGCACACCCTTACGGTCGTGAAGAAGGAAAAGGCGACTACCGCGAAGACAAACGTTCCCTGTACGAAAACAATACAGACGTGATGGTGTCCTATTCCAACCTGTTCCCTCACAAAATTGGTGTGAGAGCATCCATAGGTGGAAATGCCCGCTCGTATAAATATAATTCCAGCTTCGTTTCCACCAACTACCTGAACGCTCCGGGATGGTATGGCTTCGGAAACTCCCGCGATCCATTGTATGCTACCAGTTACAGCGCACCGATGCTGGTGCTCAGTGCTTACGGTTATGTGGACATCGACCTGGGCAAATACGCCACGGTGTCCCTGACCGACAGGCTGGACAAAGCTTCCAATCTGCCTGTGACACATAACACCTATTCCTACCCGTCTGTTTCACTCAGCACCGTGGTATCTGATTACGTGCACCTGCCGGAGGTGATCTCCTTCCTGAAATTCCGGGGCTCTTATGCCAACGTAAAAGGCGGTTTCACCGTACCTACTATCGGTGCTACGCCGGAGGCCAACTATCCGCTGGGTTATGGTACAGAATATCAGTCTTCGTATGATGGTCCCCGTTATAATATGCCGGTATACAGCGTATCACCGGTGTATGGCAACCAGGCCGCAGCTTATTATACCCGCGTGATCGCCAACCCTGACCTGCAGCCTTTTACCAGTAAGGTAACAGAGGTGGGCATGGATATACGGTTCCTTAAAAATCGTATAGGCGTAGACGCTACCTACTTCTCCAACCTCAACGGTCCCCGCATTTATAGCCTGCTGCTGGCGCCCAGCACCGGCGACTCCGCTTACCTGGTGAATGGTGTCAATACCCGTAAAACAGGATATGAAGTATCCATCAATGCTACCCCCATTAAAAACCCGTCTGGTCTTACATGGACGGTAACCGCCAACTGGTCTACCTTCCAGGAGAAATACGTAAGTATCTACGGCGACTATCAAAAGCTTAACGCCTATATCGGTGTAGGCGACCGCGTTGATAAATTCTTCGGTACCAAATTCGTAAGAACACCCGACGGTCAGATCATCAACGGTCCTGATGGCCGCCCCATCGTTAATCCAACACAACAGTACCTTGGTAATGCCAGCGCCGACTGGGTTTGGGGTATCAACAACAGCTTCAGCTATAAAGGCTTTAACCTCAGCTTCCAGTTCGATGGCCGCGTAGGTGGTGAAATGATCGACTATATCCAGCAACAGACTTTCCGTGGCGGCCGTAATATTCTGACGACAGAAGGCGCTATGGGAGATGCCCGTTACCAGGATTATAAAGGCGTGAAATCATGGCAGGGACAGGGTGTGGTGATCGCCAACAACGTACCTATCCAGTATGATAACAACGGCAATGTTACCAATGCAGATAAATTGCAGTTTGCGCCTAACACCACCAAAACCTTCCTGCAAGATTATATCAGCGTATACTATAAAACCAACGAAGCTAACCTGATCAGTAAAACTTTTGCCAAACTGCGCGAGGTAACACTGGGTTATACCCTGCCGGAGCGCCTGTTGAAAGGAACATTTATCCGCACGGCCAATGTTTCTTTTGTAGGTAGAAACCTCCTGTATTTTGCCAAAAACAAAGATGTGGACCTGGACCAATACCCCAGTGCAGATCAGGGTTCCTCCACACTGCAGACACCTACCACACGCCGGTTTGGTTTTAACGTTAATCTCACTTTCTGATCCGCTTAAACATGAATTGTATGAAATCACTGAAAATAGTTGCCTTCGCTGCGTTGGCTGGTATCACCTTCAGCAGTTGCAATAAAAAGTTTGAAGACTATTCCATTAATACCAATAAACCCGCTAAAGTACCACCCAGCCTTGTGTTGGGAGGTGTTTTGGGAGATATGAATGCAGATAAACCCTGGAGCGTGGTCATGCGCTGGAACCAGTTTGACTGCTGTAACTATAACTATTATGGGGATCAGCGTTACGACTGGAATGGTGCTGATTTCGCCAGCTATTTCTCCCTCACGAACGTACAGCAGATGGAAGCAGAAGCAGCCCGGCTGGGAGGAAAGGACGTGAATCCTTATACCGCACTGGGTAAGTTTGCCCGTGCTTTCTTCTACTACCGGCTGTCCAGCCTCGTAGGCGATGTGCCGATGAAAACTGCCCTGCTGGGTAAGGATAACATCGCGCCAACTTACGATGCGCAGAAAGCGGTGTTCGTACAGATATTGCAATGGCTGGAAGATGCCAACACACAGCTGGGCGCACAGATAGCGAACCCTGATAAATCCAATACAGCAGAAGGACAGGTGCTGAAAGGTGATTTTTACTATGGTAATGATCTTGCCAAATGGCAGCGCGCTGTAAACACCTTCCATTTGCGCGTGTTGATTGCATTGAGTAAAAAATCAGGAGATGCAGACATTAGCGTGGCGCAGCAGTTTAAGAATATCGTTAGTAATCCTGCTAAATATCCACTGATGGAATCGATGGACCACAACATGCAGTTCATCTACAATAACATCAACAAGTATCCGTCTAACCCCGATAACCTCGGTTTTGATGCCACCCGCTACAATATGTCGGCTACCTACCTCAATACACTGGTAGGACTCAACGATCCAAGGGCTTATGTGACCGCTGAACCAGCCACCAAACAGATCAACGAGCTGCACAAGCTGCCTTCTGACATCACGGCGTATGTGGGTGCTTCTTCCGGTGAAAGCCAGGAAGATATGTCCTCCAAAATGTCGAACGTTGATACTGCCGCTTATTCCCTGCGCAGCAGAAGCCGTTACTATAGCAATTATGCTGCCGAGCCGGGTGTGATCATCGGTTATCCTGAGCTGTGTTTTAATATGGCAGAAGCTATTAATCGCGGATGGGTCACCGGTGATGCGGAGACCTGGTATAAAAAAGGTATCAAAGCTTCCCTGAGTTTTTATGGTATCCCTACAGAAGTAGCAGGTACTGTCAACAAAACGTATAAGGGTACACGTTATGATATCCCTTTTGACTTTGAGAATGGTTATTATCAGCAGGCAACGGTGAAGTATCAGGGCAACAATGCACAGGGCCTGGCACAGATCCTGACGCAGAAATACCTCGCCTTCTTTGAAAACTCCGGCTGGGAGGCGTATTTCAACTGGCGCCGTACAGGAGTGCCTACCTTCCTGACTGGTGCTGGGACGGGCAACAGCGGTGTGCTCCCGAAACGTTTCAAATATCCGGATACAGAAAGATCTGCCAATACCGTTAACTGGACCGCTTCACTGAAGAGCCAGTTCGGTGGTAGCACCGATGATATCAACGCCGCCATGTGGCTCGTGCAATAGAAATTACGAATTACAGATTACGAATTACGAAAGGAGGGCTTCTTTATGGGCAGGTTACTTAAATAACCTTTCTGTAGGGAAGCCCTCCTTTCGTAATTCGTAATCTGTAATTCGTAATTGTTTTAGTAATACTTAACAATTAGTTCAGTATTGCTTAACAATTAGTTTACATTGGATAGGCACCTTTGACCCAAATATTGAATGGAAATGCTGACTATTCCCTGGATACAGAAGCGGCTGGAGCGTGCGCCGAACGTTGTTTTGTCTTTGTATGCCGCACTGGTGGCCTTTGGAACTTATTCCTGCATGTATGCTTTCCGGAAACCATTTACCGCCGGCATATTTGAAGGGCTTTCCTTTTGGGGCGTGGATTACAAGATATGGCTCGTGATCAGCCAGACGATCGGTTATGCCTGCAGTAAGTTCTATGGCATCCGTTTTATCGCGGAAATGAAAGGGAGCAACCGTGCGCAGTATATCATTATGCTGATCCTGATTTCGTGGGCGGCCTTACTGGGTTTTGCCCTGGTGCCGACGCCATTTAATATCTTCTTTCTCTTTATTAACGGGTTTCCGCTGGGCATGATCTGGGGGCTGGTATTCAGTTACCTCGAAGGTAGGCGGAGCACGGAGTTTATGGGAGCCGTGTTATCTATCAGCTTTATTTTCTCTTCTGGTTTTGTAAAATCCGCCGGTAAGATGACCATCCTGTCGTGGCATGTGTCGGAATACTGGATGCCTTTTGTAACGGGGCTGTTGTTTCTGGTGCCTATCCTCATTTTTATCCTGCTGCTGGAGCAAATACCGCCGCCGGGTGCAGAAGATGTGCAGATGCGTACGAAAAGGGTGCCGATGAACAAACAGGAGCGTAAACGTTTTTTACAGACGTTCCTGCCGGGCCTGGTGCTGCTGATTGGCAGTTATGTGCTCCTGACCGTGCTGCGTGATATGCGGGACAACTTTGCCGCCGACATCTGGAAAGACCTGGGTTATGGTGGAGATACCGGTATCTTTACCCGCACTGAAATACCCGTGTCTATTGCCATTATCGTGATTATGGGAATGCTGGTTTTTGTGAAGAATAATTACCAGGCATTTATGCTGAACCATGTGATCGTGATTTCCGGTTTCCTGATAGCGTTGATTAGCACGCTGGCTTTCCGGCAACACCGCCTGGACCCGGTATGGTGGATGACGTTAACGGGACTGGGATTATACATGGGTTATATCCCTTTCAACTGTATTTTCTTTGAACGACTGATAGCCGTATTTAAATACGCCAGCAACGTAGGTTTTATCATGTATGTGGCCGATTCTTTTGGTTATCTGGGCAGCGTTGGAGTGATGTTGTTCAAGAATGCCAGCCATATGCCTTCGTCGTGGAGCCAGTTTTTTGGAGATGCTGTGTTGGGCGTCTGTGTCACGGGGATTGTAATGATGGTGGTATCTTCCTGGTATTTCAAAAAGAAGTATAATGGCGACAGCCTTAAATTAGGATTTACGATTTTTTGATTTGCGATTTTTTGATTTTGGGGATAAAAAAAACGAAGACCAATGAATCTGGGATTTACGATTTTTTGATTTTGGGAATAAAAAAAACGAAGACCAATGCGATTGTATTCACATGGGTCTTCGCTTTTATCAATCTACGAAATCAAAAAATCGTAAATCAAAAAATCCCTAAATATTTTATGCTTTCGGCGCTTCTTTAGAGTCTTTTTTGGGTTCATCTTTGGCATCTTTGAACTCGCGTATGCCACTACCCAAACCACGCATTAACTCAGGTATCTTTTTACCACCAAACAAGAGGAGAACTACCAGTGCGATCAGCAGTAATTCTTTGATACCGATTTCCTGCAGAAACAAAAACGGAATATTCAAAAGTGATGTTGCCATTATAAACTGTTTTTTATGGTGTGCTTTTAATATACGGCGATTCCAGACATAAAGTTAGCACGAAATCAGAGTTTTTTCGACTTTTGCCCAGATATTTGAGAATTTTAATATAATCACCATAAACACAATAAATTACGAATTATAAAAAATAACTTTTATATCTCCATTCTCTACTTGTAGTTGTGAAATTCTCCCATATTGGACCTTCAGGTCGAAGGAATCGACCAGAGGCGTATTGGTGGCGTGGGCGAGGATTGAGCGGATGACACCGCCATGTGTGACCAGCACCGCATTGTTACCTTTTTCGATAATTTCTTCTACAACCGCCATGGTGCGGATATAAAGCTCTTCATAACTTTCGCCCTGAGGCACTTTCGCCTGCACAAAATCGTCGGCCCAGACTTGCAGCTCTTCTTTGCCAATGGCTTCCCAGGCCAGCATTTCCCAGGCGCCGAAATTCATTTCTTTCAGTCGTTCGTCGGTAACCACATTATTGCCAAAGAGCGTAGTGGCCAGCTTATGGCAGCGTTGTAAGGGGCTGCTATACACGTCGAAAGTGCCTTCCGGCAACTTTGCCTTTACAGCAGCAGCTTCCGTTTCAAAAGTATCTGCTACGTCGATGTCTGAAAAACCGTAACAGATGCCGCTCTCAATAGCGGGCGTGGTATGTCTTATGAGGTATATTTCCATGCGAGAATGCAAAAGCACAAATATATGACTGTTTCAGAAACCTGTTGTACCGCCCCAAGACAGTCGCCGGTATAACCACCAATCCATTTGCTCATCAGGCGTGCCATATACCAGCGTACCAGGAACAGCGCAGGTAGTATAAGTAACAGGGCGTAATTGCCGGTAAGGGTAATCACCGCCAGCAGGGGCAGCAACCCGAAAACGCCAGCCAGTATCAGATCGGGCAACAGAATGCCTTTGGATACCGGTTTGGCTTTGCTGTCTTCATTTTCCCTGACATATTGATGGGTATAGATAATGCTGACAGCCACAAAGCGGCTCAACGGCTGGGCGATGATCACCGCCAGCATCACCTTGTTGAGCGTGAGTGGTATCAGGCAGATATATTTCATGGTCATCAGCAGCAACAGTCCCAGCATGCCATAGGTGCCGATGCGGCTGTCTTTCATGATTTCCAGTATCTTTTCTTTGGTCCAGCCGCCGCCAAAACCGTCACACATATCGGCAAAACCATCTTCATGAAAAGCGCCGGTTACCCAGATGCTGATGACGATAGACAACAATACTGCTACCAGCCGGGGTGCGATATCGCCGAAAGCATATAGTACGGCCAGCATAAAGCTACCGGTGATCCAGCCTATCAGCGGCAGATACCGGGTGGCTTTGTTGAGCATTTCAGGGCTATATGGCGCGCTAACGGTAACGGGTATACGTGTGTAAAACATGATGGCGGTTAGCAGGAGCTGCCACTGTTTCTTCATATTGTACGGTTTGATACCTGGGCGCTGTTAAAGCTGGCCATGTCCCGGAGGAAGAGTACAGCGCTTTGGATGACAGGAATAGCCATGGCGGCGCCGGTGCCTTCACCGAGGCGCATATCCAGCTGCAGCAGCGGTTTTACGTCGAGGAACTGCAACATGGCCTTATGACCTTTTTCTTCTGAGCAATGCGCAAACACACAATAGTCTTTTACGGCCGGTTGCATGGCTACGGCGGCCAACAGTGCGGAAGAAACAATGAATCCGTCGATCACCACCATCATTTTTAAGGCGGCTGCCTGCAGGATGGCGCCGGTGAGCATGGCAATTTCAAAACCGCCATAAGTGGCCAGCGCCAGCGCTGGGGTGGGTGGTTTCAGATGATGGGCCAGCACCTGTTGCAGCACGGCTTTTTTCTGGGCCAGTTGCTGGGCATTACTGCCGGTACCGGTACCTACACAGTCGGCGATGGACATGCCGGTAAAATGGCTCATCAGCAGCGCGGCGGAAGAGGTGTTACCGATACCCATCTCGCCGAAGCCAATGATGTTACAACCGGCGTCGTGCGCCAGTTTCACTTCCTCCGCACCGGCAGCCATCGCCAGCCGGCATTGGTCGGGCGACATGGCCGGGCCATGCAGGTAGTTCTGCGTACCGCACGCGATCTTACGGTCATGCAGCAGGGGATGCGCCGGGAATTCATGATTTACGCCGGCATCAACTACCGTCAGCTGCAATTGATGCTGCCGGCAGAACACATTGATGGCGGCACCGCCTTGCAGGAAATTATAGACCATCTGTGCGGTAACAGCCTGTGGAAAGGGATTCACCAATCCTTCAGCGGCAATGCCATGGTCGCCTGCAAAAACAATAAGATGAGGGTGACGTAATTCAGGTGTAAGGCTGTTTTGGATCAACCCGGCCTGTAATGCCAGTTGTTCCAGCCTGCCCAGAGAACCGGGCGGTTTTGTTTTCTGATCGATCTTGTCTTGTAAGGCTGATTTCAGCGCTTCAGACAAAGGGGAGACAGCAATCTGCATCATGTTATTTTTTAGAGGTCTCTTTTCTTAATTACAACCGGGATACCGGAAACCATTAGTACGACGGTGTCGGCTATGCGTGCAATGTATTGGTTGGCCCAACCCTGAAGGTCTGTAAATTTACGGCCAACGGCAGTCTCGGCATGTAGACCCATGCCTATTTCATTGGTTACAATGAGGAAATGCCCGGGCAGCTCCCGCAACGCGTCGATCTCCGCCTGCAGCGCTGCCAGTGCTTTGTCAATGTCATAATCGTGGAGCGAAAAAAAGTTCGTGAGCCATAAGGTGACACAATCGATCACCACGGTCCGTCCTGCCAGCGGCAAACGGCTTACGTACAGCTCTTCCTCGTAGTTGGTCCAGGAAGGGCCGCGCTCTGACTGGTGACGCCGGATACGTTCGGCAAAGTCCTCGTCCCATATTTTGGCGGTGGCCACATACACCGGCGGCTGGCCGGAAGCCAGCGCCTGATCTTGTGCATACCGGCTCTTACCGGAACGGGCGCCACCTGTAACGAGTGTGATCATATCGATAAATTACGAATTACCAATGACGAATGACGAATGGAGGGCTCCCTTTTGGAAAGGTTATAAATAACCCCTCTGTAAGGGAGCCCTCCATTCGTCATTTGTAATTTTCTAATTGAATACGGGAATAGCCGGGAAGAAGTACCCGGTATATGGAATGTTCTTCACTACAGCACCGGTGGTGGCGTTATAGATAAAGAGGGTATTTTGTTTGAAGTGGGTGCCATAACCGGGTTCTACGCCGGTAGCCACCAGGGTGTTATTAGCCGGGTTATACCGGAAACCTGCACCATACAGCTCTCTGTCTGTCGGCAAGGTGATGAAAGGCGTCTGCAGGGAAGCTGCATTACCGGGTTGGTATTTATAAATTTCTTTGCCATTGATGCCCCAGTCGTTGGTCTTAGCAATGAATACAGCATTTTCAACGCTGGATGCGGTGATCATCGTGGCATTCCAGGCTCCCCATGCGCCATATACCGGGAAGGGCAGGGCGATGGTATTAACAGCCAGTGTGGTGGAATTGATGGCATACAGGTTCTGGCCCTGGCCTGCCCAGACAGTTCCGTCCGGCGTGATGGCCAGTCCAATGTCTGCTTTCACCAGGGTGGTCGCGATGCTGAAATCATTGGCATTGAGTACTACGATACCTGCTGATTCTGACATGACAAATACGTAGTTGCCAGCTTTCAGCATGCTACCTGCCTGGCCGGTGATACCGGGGATTTTGGCGCCAATGGCGAGAGAGCCGAGATCTACCGGATAAACCCCATCGGTGGTGGACAGCAGGCCCTTGCTATTGTTAACAGGGCAGAAAGCGTTTGCGGTGGCGGGGGGCTGTGGCGTGCGGCCCAGCTCTTTCATGGAATGCACATCGGCAGCTACCATCGGTGCATCTTTGGAGACCAGGTAAATCCGGTTATTGAAAACAACGCCGTATTCTGCGGTGGTGCCCAGTGTTTTGCCGGGGTTCTCCAGCTGGAAGACGTTCTTATGCAGGGTATCTTCTCCATAACGGTAGAAATTCACATCTCCTTTTTCGTTGCCAAACCAGCCTTCATTGACGATGAAGAACCCGTTGTCATACTTATCTGTTACCTTGATACGGTAAAAATAGGAGTTGAGGCTGTTGCCTGCGCTTACCTTGAAGGTGATGGTATAATCGCCGGAAGCGGTAGGTTTAAAGGTATAAACAGAATCGGTGCCTGCGGTTACGCCGTTTACCAGCCAGAGAAAGGAGGGATCTTTGGCATTAGTAAGCTGCGGACGTAATACGCGGGTGTCACCAACGGCTATGGTGTCTTTACCATCTTTAAGTCCGGGGTTGCTGATAACAGGGATGACCACTTCTGCGATATTATCTTTCTGACAGGCGGAAAAAGTCAGCAATGCAGCTGCAGCCAGGAGAAAGAGCTGTTGCAAATGGCATGTAAATCTACGCATGGTACGATTGTTTGTTGGGTCTAAATATTTAGAGATTTAGCTACTGTTATAGAGCAGGTCATTTTTATCTCTGTAAAAACAACCAGTGCGCTATAACAATAATTAAATCTCTAAATCAAAAAGTGAGGAAATATTTTAGTGAGCCAGACGCAGTTTGCGGTCTACGATGGCATAGCTGCCGAAGAAAATAGTGCTGTACACCAGGGTGCCTACCAGGAAATACTTCATGAAAGGAATAGCCAGGATGTAACATTTGGTCAGGCCTGCCATGTCTCTGGTAAACGGTAAACCAGTAGTGATATCAGTGGAGCCACTGATCCATACGCCGAAGTTGGAAATCAGGAAATGTGTCAGCGCGCCTGCTACTGCTGCAACAGCGATGCGGCCTACGCTCATCTTACGGATCACCAGCTGACCAATCAGCACAATGAACACAAAGCTGATGTAGTTGGCTGCCCAGCCTTTGTACAACAGACCCTGCGCATATTCCCGGTGAAATACCTGCATCAGGATAATATCACTGAGGAATAAGGTCAATAGCGGAAACGCATAGGACTTCCATTTTTCGGAGAACGCAGCTCCGCCAAACAGCGCCATAGCACCTACCGGTGTAAACATGGCAATCGGTTGGAGAGTAGACTGATCAGCTCCCAACACTACTCGTATAATACCTGCCACCAGCATAAACAGCAGCAGTATACCAAACCGGGGATTAAGATTTTTTAAAGACATTATGTTGGTTTTAATGTTTACAAATTCAACACAACACCGGCATTACAGTTAAACCGGCGGGAATTATAGCCAAGGATATCAAAATACTGATTATCGGTAATATTTCGGAACCCGGCATAAATTTTCAGCAAGTTACCAAATTTATACTCACCATAGAGGTCCAGCGTGTAATAATCTCCCATAGGCTTTGCTCCCTGATAGCGCTCGCCGGTATACCGGTAAGAAGCGCTGGCATACAGGGCGCGGGTAACCTGGTAACCCAAGGTGGCGTTCACCGCGTGTTTGGGGATTCTGTACAGATTATACCAGGAGGTATCTTTTCCGTTCTGGGTGGTATGCAGGCGACCGTCGGTATAAGCATAGTTTACGTTCAGGTCCAGCTGACGGGTAATGTGCCAGTCGGCCTCCACCTCTGCACCATAAGCCCACTGTTTATCAGCATTCACATAGTTACTGGTAAAAAGGATCAGGTCACTGGTACGACGACCAAAGCCCGTCACCCTAAAATCCAGCGCCTGGTGGGCCACAGTAGCCTGGTAACCACCTTCGTAGCTAACGGTGGACTCCGGCTTCAGGTCCTTGTTACCATATATCGATGTATACAGCTGATACAGGGAAGGGATCTTATACGCAGATGATATATTAATAAATACTTTATGATTTTGATGAATCAGGTAAGATGGGTTGAAGGTGAAGGTCTGGTTGTTGCCATAGATGTTATGGTGATTGAAACGACCACCTGCTTCCAGATTAAATCCACCCAGGTTGTGCAGTAACAGCGAAGCATACACGCTGGTTTGGCGGGCATGGGCGCTATCATAAGACAGGCGGGTGAACTCCATCTGCGGATTGGGGTCCCACGGAGCGGGCTGGCCCAGGCGCTGATTGAACTGGTCCATATTGGCCGAGGAGAAGGCGCCACCGGCTACCAGCCGTATCACACGGGAGGCATTCCAGTTGACATAACTCTCTACCTGATGGATATTGGAGGTGAAGTCGGACAGATCATATTTGCTGAAGCCTGTCGGGGCAACGTATCCGGAGTCGTTCAGGATATGGCGTTTGGTACGCTGGTAGCTGTACAGCACGTGCCAGCTGCCGTTTTTGAACTGGTATTCGCTGCTGAACCCATGGAGCATATTATTGGCTTTACCGGTATAGTCCCGGTCATCGATAAACGCTCCTTCGTCCAGGTCGTGACGGTAGTTGCTGTAGTCGAACAGGTACTGAAGCCGCCAGCGGGAAGTGGCCTGTAGGCCCAGTTTGGCGAATACGCTGTGCTGCTGGAAGCCGTCCTTATCGAAACCGGCTTTGCCGGTAGAGTCGTAGGCGTCAGAGAGGCCGTTGGATGTTTCGTATTTGTAGCCCAGCAGGTAGGAGAATTTGCCGGCATTGCCATAGGCGCTGACGTTACCCAGGAAGCTGTTGTAGCTGCCGTAGCTGGTATTGGCGGTGACGCCGAATTTTTTATCGGTTTTTTTCCGGGTGATGATATTGATCACGCCAGCTACGGCATTGGAGCCGTAGAGTGTGGACTGGCTGCCGCGGAGGATTTCAATGCGTTCAACCAGGTCGGGGGAGATGAAGTTGAGATCAAAGGAATTGGCTATCTGGGAGGCATCGCTCACCGGCAGGCCATCTATCAGTATCAGGGCGTTGCCGTTGGAGGCGCCCCGCATATATACTTCCGGTACCGTGCCCCGGTTGTTTTGAGCACCGTTGATGGTAATGCCAGCCTGTTGACTGAGAATTGCGGCGATGGTTTTGCCGCTGTTTTTTTCCAGATATTCATGCGTAAGGATGGTGACTACCTTGCCGGTTTCGCTGGCCTTTTGCGGCCCTTTGGTGGCTGTGACAGAGACCTCGTTCAACTGGCTGATCCGCGGCACGGAATCTTGTGCTGTAGCGGAAAAGGGTAAAGAGAAGAGGAGGGGGAGCGTGTAAAGTTTCAAGTTCATAGTGGGCGAAATTACGAATTCGGCACTATGCACAAGATAAAAAAAGAAGGCCGGATGACTATCATCCGGCCTTGCTTTCAAAATATGATTGTCTGATCAACCAGGCATTCTGGAGATGTACTTGTCCATTTCCTTGATCTGGTTTACGATCTGGGCAGTAGTAGGCTTTTGCGCTTTGGCTCTGCGGAAGTATTCTTTAGCAGATTTGAAGTCGCGGCGGCTCATCGCGATGGATGCCAGCGTGAGCAGGGCGGCAGCGGTATTTTCTTTATCAGGTAAGCCCATACGCACTGCTTTCTTCAGGTTCTGGTCGGCCGTTTTCAGGTCGTTTTTCTGGTAAGCGATGGTGCCCAGCTGGAAGTACTGCATGCCTTCATATTCCTTCATGGGGCTACCGGACTGGATGCTCTGGCGGATAGTGGCCTCGGCTTTGTCCAGGTCGTTGCTGTACATCGCCATGTTGCTTTGCATGAAGTAGTATACAGAACGGATAGGTTTATACAGCAGTTTAGGGAACTTCACTTTATTCATGAGCGCAGTGGCGCGGTCTATATCACCGGCTTCCACCGCTTCCTGTACCATCCGCATAGGGCCAAACAGGAGGTGCGTTACAATACAGATCACGGCGATCAGCAGCACAACGGTCGCTTCCCACCATCCTACCGACAACCCGAGGGCGATACCGGCTACCAATAACACGATCCCGATCGGGAAACGATATAGAATAAAAAAGTTAAATGCTTTCATGAAAAAACTGTTCGTAAGTCACTTGTTTCTAATAGCGGGGGCAAAGATAAATAAAAAAAACACCTCATGGGTTTAATAGTTCGCTTTTAGCAGGGGCCACTTTGGGTTTTTTCAGGTTGGCCGCCACAATGGCCGCCAGGATGATGAAAACGCCGGTTATCTGTACCGGGGTAATCCTTTCGTGCAGGAACAGCGTGGCGGCAATGGTGGCTACCGGCAGCTCCGCTGCACTCAGGATGGCGCCCAGCGCCACGCCTGTCTGCGGCATCCCTTTGGAAAACAGGAAGGGTGGCAGTACTGTCCCGAAAAGGGCCAGCGGTACGCCCCACATCCACAAGGTGGTGGTGGCCATCCGGCCGTTCCACAGGTAAACCGGCGGGAACAGCAACGTGATGATCAGAAAAGCTCCGGTAACGATCCAGGCGCTCTTCAGCACCGGCGTAAGAGAGTGTCCCACACGACCGCTCACCACAATGAAGGTGGTATAAAAAAGCGCCGCCAGCATGCCAAACCCGATGCCCCGCCAGTCGAGGTGAACACCGTTGCTGTTAAACAGTCCCCCGGCTAACAGTGTGCCGCCGAGGATAAAGATAACCGCTACCCACTGAATAGCGGTGGGCCGCTTTTTATAAATCAGCCATTCGGCCAGCATACTCATCCAGGTAAACTGCATCAGCAGTATAATGGCCATACTGGCCGGGATATATTGTACACTTTGATAATAGGTGATGCTGACAAGGCCGGTGGAGCTGCCCAGTATGAAACAGGTGCGTGCTTCTTTGTTCCGGAGCCCCAGGGTAGTGCGGCCCGATAGAAAGTGAAGCGCCCATAATGCCAGCATCCCAAAGCCGGCTTGCACACTGCATAGCTCTCCAAGGGTAAAACCCTCCTGGTAGCCCAGTTTAACGATCGTCGATAAAATTCCAAAGCTGCAGGCGCCCAACAGCACCAACAGAATACCTTTCCACATGCTAAATAAATTTTCGATTTCCTGATTTTCGATTTTTTGATTTTAAATGAGGGAAAGTCAATCTAAATTCCAAAATCGAAAATCAAGAAATCGAAAATCAAAGTTATTGTTTTTCTTTTTTCTCCAGATTAGGCAGGAAGCCTGTCAGGAGCCCTATCAATGGGAGATAGGAACATACCTGGTACACATACCCGATACTGGTGGCATCGGCCAGTTTACCCAGCAGTGCTGACGCCACGCCGGCCATACCAAAGGCGAGGCCGAAAAAGAGGCCGGCAATCATGCCCACTTTGCCGGGTACCAGTTCCTGTGCATACACCAGAATGGCTGAGAAGGCGGAGGAGAGGATAACGCCAATGAATACACTCAATACGGCGGTCCAGAACAGATTGGCATAGGGCAGCAGCAAGGCAAACGGTGCTGCACCCAGAATGGATATCCAGATAACGTACTTCCGCCCGATGCGGTCGCCCACCGGGCCTCCAAAGAAAGTACCGGCGGCAACGGAGAACAGGAAGATGAACAGGTATACCTGTGAACTCTGGATAGATACGCCAAAACGATCTATCAGGTAGAAGGTATAGTAGTTGGTCATACTGGCCATGTAGAAATATTTGGAGAAAATCAGGATCAGCAGGATGCCCAGGGAGATGACCACGCGTACCGGCGGTAAGCTTTGCTGTTGCAGGTGCTGCACCGCTTTCTTCGGTTTTATCCGGTGGGTATTGCCTTTGAACCAATTACCGATATAGATCATGACAAAAATGGCCAGCAGTGCCAGCACAGAAAACCAGATCACATGAAACTGCCCGAACGGCACAATGATCGCAGCGGCCATCAACGGGCCCAGTGAGCTACCGGCGTTACCGCCTACCTGGAATAAAGACTGTGCCATGCCGTGTTTACCACCAGACGCCATATGCGCCAGGCGGGATGCTTCCGGGTGGAATACGGAAGAACCAATGCCTACCAGGGCAACAGACACCAGCAGCATCGGCAGGGAGCCGGCCATGGAAAGGCTCACCAGCCCTATCAGCGTAAAAGCCATGCCGATGGCCAGGGAGAAAGGCTGCGGCCTTTTGTCGGTAAACAGGCCTACCAGTGGCTGCAGAATAGAAGCTGAGAGCTGGAAGGTCAGCGTGATCAGGCCTATCTGGGTGAAATTCAGCTTCATGGTGTTTCTAACCAATGGATAAATGGCCGGTATGAGTGATTGTAATGTGTCGTTCAGCAGATGCGTGAAGCTAAGCGCAATCAGTATGGGAAAAACCGTCTGCTGGGCTACTTGTTGGGAAGCCGATTTAGGAGCTTCCTGTGTAATAGTGGTCATGGTTTCTTGTTTGAAGGTCAGATCATCTGATGTTTAAGGATAAAAAAATTATGAGCGCTGATACGGGCGTTGTGACCGGAATACTACTTGCTTTGGGTACTGATTTTGGTGGCCCAGAGCAATGCCTTTTTCGAGTCTTTGTCAACGATACTTTGCAGCAGTGCATCGTGTAGTGACTGTGATTCCACAAATGAGTCGGTATTGCTGTACCGTGCTACAAACGACGCTTTCAGGTGCGTAGCCACCGTCCTGTAGAGGTCCAGCATGATCTCATTTTTGGATGCTTCCGCAATCGCCGTGTGGAAGTTGATATCCGCCTGGATACAAGGCTCCAGCTCATTGGCCGTAGCAGTGGTGAAACGTTTTTTCAGGAAACCTTTCATCTTCTCTATATCCTTGTTGTTACGGTGGATAGCAGCCCTCTCGGCAATTTTTACTTCCAGCAGCAGCCTCACTTCGTTCAACTCCTCAAAGTCTGCCCGCTGCAGCCGCTGGCTTAGCGGTTCCCCGCTACCGATCTGTGATATCACAAAAGTACCAAGCCCCTGCTGTACCTTCACCAGTCCTTTATTGGCCAATATCTTCACGGCCTCGCGTATACTAGAGCGGCCCACGCCAAATTGTTGCATGAGTTCCGGCTCCGTCGGCAACCGCTGCCCGGTGGTGTATTTACCACTGAATATCAATTCCTGCAGCCTGTCGGCCACCTCTTCCGCGAGATTTTGACGCTTTAATGGCGCTGATCCTGTATTCATCATATCATCAGATGTTTGCAAAGATAAGAAATCATTTGGTTATTTGGTAATTTTAATATTTGGTTATTGGATTTACAGATTTTGAGATTTTGGAATTTAGAGAATAGATGGCAATACATTTTATGATGTTGTTAAATAGTATTTATGGAACCGACAACACTCCAAAATCAGAAAATTCCTAAATCCCTAAATCCAATGATAAAATATCTAAATGATAAAATATCTAAATAACATACCGTGGTTTTTCTTTTTGACAGAAAATGTACTGATCGTGCTGGGGGTGCTGGCCTGGGGCAACTACCTGCTACACCGGCCTGCACGCCGGATGTTCGACTATACCCGCTATCAATGGCGCATCTGTATCGTCACCACATTGCTCAACACCCTGGTCACTTTTGCGGGATACTGGCTGTGGAAACATGCATACATCCGCATTCATGAAACGCTGTCGTGGCGTGTGCTGACAGATGCGCTGGTATTGTTCCTCGTCATGGACCTGCTCATGTATGTTTTCCATTACCTGATCCATCAAACGTTTTTATACCGGCTGTTGCATCGCCTGCATCATGAGGCAATAGATCCGGTGCCGATCGATCTGTTTGTCCTGCATCCCCTGGAAACACTCAGCTTCGGGACGTTATGGTTGCTGGTACTGCTGCCGTTCAACATGAACCTGTATGGCATTTTGATCTATCTCATCATCAACGTGGTTTTCGGTATGACCGGCCACCTCGGTATAGAACCGCTTCCTGAAAATATGCGGCGATGGCCGGTGTTAAAATACCTCGGCACCTCCACTTTTCACCACGATCATCACCGGCAGGAGCATTACAACTACGGTTTCTATACCAGCATTTGGGACCGACTCTTCGGTACCCTGAAGCGATAGATGGCTTACCGCTTAAATAACACCCTTCAGATAACCGGAATAATGTACTATTTTGGCCAGATTCATTTTTTCAGAATCAAACTGCTGTATGAGAAAATTAGTATTAACACTGTCGGTGTTCATCACTTTCCGTGCCTATGCACAGGATGCGCTGAAATATCAGACGCCTGCACAGAGCATTATGGAGCTGGCCATGGCCGCTCCTTCTCCCGCTGTCAACTTTAGCAGGGGAGATCTGATGCTGATCATGGACCGCACCGGATTCCCTACCATCGAAGAACTGTCGCAGCCGGAATACCGGTTAGCCGGCTATCGTATCAATCCGGCCAATTTTGGCCCGAGCCGCGCCAGCTATATCACCGGTATCCGTATCAAAGAAGTGACCGGTAAACGGGAATATGCCGTGACAGGCGTACCTGCCGGTGCCCGCATCGGTAATGTTACCTGGTCTCCGCTGAAAAAAAGCTTCGCTTTTACCGTAACCACCAACAACGGCATCACCCTGTGGAAAACAGATGTGGCCACCGGGGAAGCTAAACAAATCAGTTCCCGTCGCCTGAACGACACGTTCGGCGGCGCTTTCCGCTGGATTGACGAAGACCGCATCCTGGTGCTGTCTGTACCCGCCGGCATCGGCGTTGCACCGGAGAAACCACTGGCGCCGGAAGGCCCCACAGTACAGCAAACATCCGGCAAAGCGGCTCCTGCTGCCACTTATCAGGATATGCTGAAAAATCCCTACGATGAAAAGCTGTTCGACTACTATTTCCAGTCAGAACCATTGATCATCAGCGCTGCCGGGGAAAAAGCCATCGGTAAAGCCGCTATATATACAGGTATCACTCCGTCTCCCGATAAACAATATTTACTCGTACACCAGTTGAGCCGCCCGTATTCTTATCTCGTGGGAGCAGGACGTTTCCCTACAGAGATCAGCATCTGGGACCTGCAAGGCTCCGTGGTGAAACAACTCGCTAAAAATCCGCTGGATGAAGTAAGGCCCAAAGGCTTCGACGCTGCCAGCAACTACCCCCGCGACTATCAATGGCGCAACGATGCTCCGGCCACCATTTGCTGGGTACAGGCCCTCGATGGCGGTGATCCTAAAAAAGAAGTGCCTTTCCGCGACGTGGTCAATACCCTCGACGCTCCGTTCACCGCCGCGCCGGTGGAACTGGTGAAAACGAAAGACCGCTTTGATGCTGTTCTCTGGGGCAACAGCCAGCTGGCCCTCGTAACAGAAAGCAATGTCAGCAAACAGACCGTGAAAGTAAGCCGCATCGCTCCGTCCCATCCCGGACAAGAGCCGGTGGCCGTTATCAACCGCTCCGTTAATGACCGTTATAACGACCCCGGAGATCCGGTTACCGTGAAAAACGAATACAACAGGTCCGTGCTGTACGTGTCTCCGGCTAACGAACTGCTGATGATTGCGCCCGGTGCCTCTCCGGAAGGTGACCGCCCGTTCCTCTCCAGCTTCAGCCTGAAAGACGGCAAGCAGCACATCCTGTGGCGTTCCCAGGCTCCTTATTATGAAACAGTGGCGGAAGTGGTGGACCCGGCTAAACAAGTGATTGTGGTAGCCCGTGAGTCTGCATCAACCCCCGTGAACTATTACCTGCAGCACCTGAAAAAGAAATCAGCTGCTGTAGCGCTAACCAATTTCCCGCATCCACAACCCTTACTGGAAGGGGTACAGAAGCAGCTGCTAAAATACAAACGGAAAGACGGTGTAGACCTTACCGCCATGCTGTACCTGCCTAAAGGCTACGATGCCGCCAAAGATGGCCGCTTACCGGTACTGATGTGGGCTTATCCCCGTGAATACAAGTCGGCCTCCGATGCGGCACAGGTAAGAGGTTCTGCCTATAAATTCACCCGGGTGACGTACGGTTCCCCTATTTTCTGGGTAACACGCGGCTTCGCCGTTATGGACGCCGCCGAAATGCCCATCGTAGGCGAAGGGGATAAAGAACCCAACGATAACTTCATAGACCAGCTGGCGATGAACGCCGAAGCAGCGGTAGACAAAATCACCAGCATGGGTGTGGGCGATAAAGACCGCATCGCTGTAGGTGGCCACTCCTACGGTGCATTCATGACCGCTAACCTGCTGGCGCACACCAACCTGTTTAAAGCCGGTATCGCCCGTAGCGGTGCCTACAACCGTACGCTGACGCCTTTTGGTTTCCAGAACGAACAACGTACCTACTGGCAGGCGCCCGACGTGTACTATAAAATGTCACCGTTCTCCTACGCCGATAAGCTGAAAGCACCCATCCTCATGATCCACGGGGAAGCAGACAATAACTCCGGCACATTCCCCATCCAGAGCGAAAGACTGTACAATGCCCTCAAAGGCAACGGTGGCACCGCCCGCCTGGTATTCCTGCCACAGGAAAGCCATGGCTATGCCGCCAAAGAAAGCATTCTGCACATGCTGTGGGAAATGGACAACTGGCTGATGAAATACGTGAAATAACCCGCATTTTGGTCCCCAGGGCTGAAGCCCTGGGCTACGATGTGTTTCAGGCGTGTTTATCACTGGTGTTTCGTTACTGATAGTTCAGCATTTCAATATTAAACCACGCCCACAGCAGGAGCTGTATAACATCATAATCGTACTATGATGTTATACAGCTCCTGCTGCTTATTAGATGTTCGTGCGTCCATATTACCCCATCCATTTGAACATCCCTGAAAACACATCGTAGCCCGGGGCTTTAGCCCCGGGATTATATGATAAAAAACCCGCAAATATCCAGAATAGGTAAAAAGTACCATTGAAGCCCCATATAACACAATCAATTTCCCTGCACGCCCTGTACCTTTGTGTTATCATGTCAAAGGCACATATCCATACATATGACATCTGCTCGCTGGGAATGGGTAAACCCGCTTCAGAGGACATTCTGGTAGCAAGATTTACCGATTACCTGGCTGCACATCCGGACATCAAATTCCCGCACCGGCACTCTTTTTACCATCTGGCATTTTTTACCGGTGGGAAAGGGGCCCATACGATCGATTTTGAGCGCTTTCCGGTAAAACCCGGCCAATTGTATTTCATGGTTCCCGGGCAGGTGCACAGCTGGTTTTTTGAAGGACGCATTGAAGGATATGTGGTGAATGTGGCCGCTGGCTTCTTTAACGCCTTTTTGCAGGATGCCGGCTACGTGGAGCGTTTCCCGTTTTTCAGCGGTGTCAGTGCGGAAGGGGTGGTGATGCTGCCGGAAGAGGCCCGGCCACGCGTGGTGGCATTGTTTGAAAAAATGCTGCTGGAAATGGACGGTACGGAAGCCTACAGTCATGATATGTTACGACTGCTTATGCTGGAGATGTTCGTGAAAGTAAGCCGGGTAACACGCCATGGCGACGCCCCGCAGGAACCGCCGCATAACTACGTGCTGCTGCGCAATTTCCGTAAACTGGTGGAACAGCATTACATGCAGCTGAGGCTGCCGAAAGATTATGCGGCGTTGTTGTATGTGACACCCAATTATCTTAATGCTTTCTGCCGGCATATGCTGGGCAAATCGGCCGGCGAAATTATCCGCGACCGGGTGCTGCTGGAGGCTAAGAGGTTGTTGATCAATGTAGATACCAGCATCTCTACGATCGCCTACCAGCTGAGCTTTGGTGATAATTCCTACTTCACGAAATTCTTCAAAAAATATGAAGGCGTAACACCGGAGGAATTCCGGAAGAATATTTCCTGACAATAAAAGCTTCAATATATGTGTGCAGATAAAAATCATGAGAAACCGAATATTTTCAAAAGCGTATTCACCAACAAATGCGCACGCTGCAGAAGAGGTGCTATCTTCCTCAGCAAAAATCCCTATGACCTTAAAAACTGTATGAAGATGCCGGAAAAATGCCCGGTATGTGGTCAACAGGTGGAAGTGGAAGTAGGCTTTTACTACGGTACCGGTTATGTGAGCTATGCGCTGTCTGTAGCGATATGCGTGGCCAGCCTTATCGCCTGGTGGCTGTTTATCGGGTTTTCCATATATGACAACAGTATTTACTGGTGGCTTGGGTTCAACGGCCTGTTGCTGCTGAGTCTCCAACCTGTGCTGATGCGCTGGTCCAGGACCATCTGGATGGCCTTTTTCGTGAGGTATGATGAAGACTGGCAACAAGGTCCTCCGCAGGGCAGTGGCAGGGTAAATACCACTTTTAAAAATGCCATTTAACGAAGGATAGTAGGATTGAGTATAACGAATGAAAAGACGATGGTGACGGCCCGGGTATTTTTTACCCGGGTCTTCGTTTTTTTTGGTATATTAGGATAACTATTTAACCCCGTATCTGTCATTAGCTATTACTAACAGCAATGATTACACGATGAAATTTTTCCGGCGGTTTGTTACTTTGTTATGTCTGTCCCTCTGGACGTATGGCAACAATCCGCTGATAGCCCAGGACAGCACCCAAACGCCGCTGCCGGCTATCTGGAGTTTACAGGATTGTCTGAATTACGCCATGCAAAACAATATCCGGCTGAACAGCCTGCGGCTGAGCCGGATGAGCAGCGAACAGGACCTCTTGCTGTCAAAAGCGGCCCGGTTGCCTAATCTTACCGGTTCGGCTTCCCAAACCCTGACCGGCCGTAAAACACTCACCGCCAGCGGTAGCATGCCCTACGAAGGCGCCTTCTCGGGCAATTACTCCGTCAATTCCAATGTAACCCTTTATCAGGGTGGTTATCTCAACTATGATATCAAACAAAAAGGATTGCTGACACAGGTGGCCGATCTGAACATGGCGCAACAGGTCAACGATATGACCATCCAGATAACACAGGCTTACCTCAATATCCTGCTGGCCAGGGAAAATATCGTCTATGTGAAAGACCTTGTCACCACTTCCGAAGCGCAGGTGCAACAGGCACAACAGCGCTACGATGTAGGGAGCATCGCGCTCAAAGATCTGGCTTCTTTGCAATCCCAGCTGGCGGCCGACCGCTATAACCTCGTGACGGCAGAAAACCAGCACCGCCTGAATAAACTGACGCTCAAACAACTATTACAACTGCCCAGCCCCTACGATTTTGATATCTTTTCCCCCGACACGTTGGTGTCCAGTCATCTGGTAGTACCGCTGCAGGAGGCACAGGATACGGCGCTGGCCAACCGGCCGGAAGTAAAAAGCGCTGAACTGGGCGTCGACGTATCGTCGCTGGACCTGGCCAAAGCCCGCGCAGGCTTCCTGCCCACGCTCAGCGCCGGTGGCGCACTCGGCAGCTCTTACCTCAGAGATCCCGGGAATAACTTTTTCAAACAGCTGGACAATAACTTCTATCAGCAGATAGGGCTCACGCTGTCTGTGCCCATATTTACCCGCAGACTCAATAAAACCAATGTGGAGAAATCCAGACTGGAAGTAGATCAGTCGAAGCTAACGCTGAAGGATACACGTACTAACCTGTCACAGACAGTGGAGCAGGCGTACATCAATGTACAGAATGCGCAAGGCCAGTATGATGCTTCGGTGGAGCAGCTGCGTTATGCGACAGAAAGCTACCGTATCGCAACTGAACAGCTGAAAGTAGGAGTGGCCAATATGGTGGATTTTCTCCAGCAGAAAAACCTGTATGTGCAGGCATTCCAGGCTTATATACAGGCTAAATACAACGCGGCATTGACAATCAGGATATATGATTTTTACAGGGGCGTAGCTGTAAAACTATAAATGCAATTGACGTATGAGAAAATATAAAAAGGTTATCATCGTGGCGGTTATCCTGCTGGTGGCGCTGGCCATCTGGTTTGTCTTTATCAGGAAAAAGCGTCAGCAGATAACATTTGATACGGTAAAACCTGCCTATGGTCATATAGCCACCACCGTTACTGCCACCGGTACCATACAGCCGGTGGATACTGTGGCCGTAGGCGCCCAGGTATCCGGTACGCTGAAATACCTGTATGTGGATTTTAACTCGAAGGTGAAAAAAGGAGAGAAACTCGGGGAACTGGACAAAGTGCTGTTTCAGGCGCAGGTGGACCAATTCCGGGCCAACCTGCAAGTGTCGCAGTCCAATCTGGATTATCAAAACAACAATTTCCATAGGCAGGAACTGCTCTTTAAAACAGGCGCCATCGCCAAAGCAGATTACGATGTGGCATATAACCAGCTGGGACAGGCAAAAGCGCAGGTCGCCAGCGTGAATGCGCAACTGGCATCGGCACTGAAAAATTTATCGTTTACAGATATCATCTCCCCGATCAATGGCGTGGTACTCAACAGGAGCGTCAGCGTGGGACAAACAGTGGCGGCCAGTTTTAACACGCCTACCTTGTTTGTGATCGCGAAAGATATTACCAAGATGCAGGTGGAAGCCAGTGTAGACGAAGCAGACATCGGCAATGTAAAAGACTCGCAGCGTGTAACCTTTACCGTAGATGCTTATCTGGAAGATGTGTTCGCCGGAAAAGTGCAGGAGATACGGTTGCAGCCTTCCGTATCCTCCAACGTGGTAACGTATAACACTATCATCAACGCTTCCAACGAATCAATGAAGCTGAAGCCGGGCATGACGGCCAATGTAACGATCTATACAGCGGAGAAGGACAGTGTGCTGCTCCTGCCGGTAAAAGCGCTCAAGTTCCGTCCCGATTCGGCACTGTTGAAAGACTACGTTATCGTCAGTGCTATCAGTCGGCAGCAGCGACATGCAATGCCCACAGATACCAGCGGTAAATTCAAAAGCGTGCAGCGGGTGGGGTCTTCCAATTATGTATGGGTGCTGCGGGGAGATACCCTGTTGCAGAAGCATATCCGTACCGGCCTGAATGACAATACGCAGATTGAAGTCATACATGGACTAACGCCACAGGACGTAGTGGTGACGGCCGTCAACGGCAGCACCGGCCCCACGGCGGCGGCAGGCAACAAAAGCCCGTTCTTGCCCAGGATGGGAGGAGGGCGCAGGCGATGAACAACAAAATCCTCGAGCTTCAGCAGATAAAGCGTGAATTTGTGATGGGCACGGAAACCGTCCGCGCATTGAAAGGCGTTTCTTTCGATGTGCATGCCGGAGAGTTTGTGACCATTATGGGTAGCAGCGGCTCTGGTAAAACCACGCTACTTAATCTGCTCGGCTGCCTCGACAAGCCCACGGCCGGCAACTATCTGCTGGATGGTGTAGATGTCGGCAACCTCTCACGCAATGAGCTGGCCAGATTGCGCAACCGAAAAATCGGATTTGTGTTTCAGGCTTATAACCTGCTACCCCGCACTTCCGCGCTGGAAAATGTGGAGCTGCCGCTGTTCTATAACCCATCCCTGACAGCCTCGGAGAGAAAAGACAAAGCAGTGAAGGCGCTCGAAGCCGTGAAACTGGCCGACCGGCTGGACCATACGCCCAGCCAGCTTTCCGGCGGACAGCAGCAGCGTGTGGCGATTGCCCGCGCATTAGTCAACCAGCCGGTGATGATCCTCGCAGATGAGGCAACGGGTAACCTCGACACCCGCACCTCCTACGAAATCATGTCGCTGATGCAGGACCTTAACAAAGAAGGAAAAACCATCGTTTTTGTGACGCATGAACCGGACATCGCTGCGTTCAGCAGCCGCACCGTCATGCTGCGCGACGGCAAGGTGGTAAAAGATACGGTTAACGAAAATGTACGCTCGGCCAGGGAAGCGCTGGAATCGCTGCCGCCGGCGGATGATTACTAAATCAACAGCATGAGCGCCATCAACCTCATACGGATCGCCTTCAGGGCCCTGCAGCGCAATAAACTGCGGGCCTTCCTCACCATGCTCGGTATCATTATCGGCGTGGCGGCGGTGATTGCCATGGTGGCCATTGGCGAAGGCTCCAAAGAAAGTATCCAGTCGCAGCTGAGCGCCATGGGGTCTAACATGATCACGATACTGCCGTCCAGTAACGTGTCTGGCGGTGTGCGCATAGAAGGGGCCAGCTTTCAGACGCTCACCATCGTAGATGTGAAAGCGATACAGAGAAACGCGGAGCATGTGAGCGCAGTATCACCCGTTTCTTCCACCAAGGGGCAGGCTATCTACGGAGCGCTGAACTGGCCTACCAGCCTGCAAGGCGTGGCGCCTTCGTATTTTGATATCCGTAAACTCGAGATAGCCGATGGCGTTAGTTTCACCGACGCCGATGTGGCCACCGCCGCAAAGGTGTGCGTCCTCGGACAAACGGTGATCAACAACCTGTTCCCCAGTGGCGAAAGCCCGGTGGGAAAAGTGATCCGGCTCAACGCTATTCCGTTGCAGGTGATAGGTACCCTGGTGCCCAAAGGCCAGAGCTCTTTCGGACAAGATCAGGACGATATCATTCTGACACCCTATACCACTGTACAGAAGCGTATCCTGGCCACCATCTATTTTCAGAGTATCTATGCCTCTGCCGTTAGTGAAGGCGCCTCTGCACAGGCTACCGATGAGATCACGGAGATACTGCGGGAAACACACCGGCTTCGTCCCACTGACGAAAATAATTTTCAGGTGCGTACCATGGAAGAGCTGATCAAAACACTGAGTTCTACCAGCAGTCTGCTGACCGTACTGCTGACGGCCATAGCAGGTATTTCGCTGGTTATTGGCGGTATCGGGATCATGAACATCATGTATGTGTCTGTAACAGAACGTACGCGCGAAATAGGCCTGAGAATGTCCATTGGCGCGCGGGGCGTGGATATCCTGCTGCAGTTTCTGGTAGAGGCCATTATCATTAGCGTTACCGGCGGTATTATCGGGGTGGTACTGGGTGTTACAGCTGCGAAGGTCATTACGCTCGCGTTGGGATGGCCCACGATCGTATCGGAATCGTCTATCGTGCTCTCTTTCATGGTGTGTGCGCTCACCGGTGTTTTCTTCGGCTATTACCCGGCGCAGGCGGCTTCCCGCCTGGATCCGATAGAGGCGCTGCGTTATGAATAGCGGCTTGATAATTTTAAAAATTCCCTTTTTCAGTTAAAAAGATAAAAAAACCGTCAGGATATTTCCCGACGGTTTTGGAACACAATTTAACTTACAAACTACTCTTTCTTATTATGGATCTGAGAAGGTTTCAGGTATACTTTCTTTCCTTTCTCATCTACAATGTATTTCTTGTCTTTTTTGTTGATGTATACCGTTTCTCCGTTAGGTCCTTCTTTGCCTTTATAGATTTTATCTGTAATAGCCATCGCACCTTTTACAGCGATGGAGGCTGTTTTATTACCTACTTTTTTGGCGGTGCTGTCGAGTTTGTTCTGTGCAAATACAGCCTGTGCAGGTAAGGTTGCCACTGCGCCAAAAGCGAGGGCGAACAGCGCGGCGGAGATTGTTTTTGGAGCTCTCATGATTGTTATCTTTTTGTTGTTAATAACATGATTGTAATGAGGGTTAATCCAATTTTGATGCCATTCCTTTGCGCAGAATTTTGTCATTTGAGAAATAGGAGGTTACAGATGTCTCTTTTTTATGCTGGGAGATGATTACGGGGATTTTCCCCGTGGGGATATCAAGACTTTTTCGTATATTGATTAACGATAACCTTTGTCTATGAGATACACGAATGGTCTGTACCTGTCTGTTCCTACACCATGCGGGGAGAATTGGGATAAAATGACCAATACTGCTGCGGGTAAACACTGCGATAGTTGTGCTAAAACCGTAATAGACTTCTCCTTGATGACGGATGCTGAAATTTTTGCTGTTATCAGTAACAGCAGGGGGAACGTTTGTGGCCGTTTTCAGGACCACCAGCTGGACAGACTCATTAACCCACCGGCTCCTCCCCGCAAAAATTTTTTACCTGCGCTACTGTTGACCGCCGGTCTGATCACCGGAATTGCCAATCACAGTTATGCGGAAGCGAGGGACCTAGAACAGGTGGAAATGGCAATATCACCGCAGTCGCCACCGGTTCCGTTAGTACAGGAAGACACAGTAACGAAATCCAACAAAGGATACACGCTGTCGGAGGTGCAAGTGATGGCGACGGGGTTCACAAAGGGGAAAGTAGCGCTGACGGAAGCAACTATATGGGGAGACGACGCGAATCGTCGCTGTGGGAAACCTGGTGAGGTGACTGTAAGGCCCCCAAAGATGATTGAACCTATCCGTACTGCTGACCAGGAACGTCGTCAGGGTAAAAAGAAAAAACGTTGGTTTTAACAATTGGTGATTGCATTGCTACACTTGTCTTAATTATTCCTGTATTCCATTACAATAATAACACAACCCTTCGGGAAGCCCGTTTCCCGAAGGGTTGTGTTATTAGGGGCATAGCCCGTTAGTTTCCCCAGAATTGATCTTCATGTGCCAGATCTGCCGCATATATTTTAGCCGCCACAATCTGACCGTCTTTTACCGTATATACGTCTACGTTGTCTGTGTCCAGTGTAGCGCCAGGTCTGCTTGCTTTCCAGTTTAACAGGACGGCCGCCTGATCACCATGAACGGTAATAGATTTCACATCCGCCAGTGTCATGGTATTGGCAGACACTTCAAACATACCGCCCACCATCTGAAATACTTCACCGGCTGAGCTTTTAGTGCCGGAAAAGCGATTGTTGCCCGGTTGCTGCCAGGTGATTTCAGGGTGGAGCAGAGCGCCCAGTTTTTCGAGATCTACCTGCTGTACTGCTGCTACGAATGCTTTTACTACGGATAAAGTTTGATTTTCCATGATGATTGTTTTTGAGTGATGGTTTATTGTTTGTTTGATGATACAAAGCTACTATCACCGGCATCCCATTTGTTTATCATTTCACGACAAACGATTGTCATTTCACGACAGCCTGTTTTTTATCCGGCGAGGGATAAATAACTTTAGGATATGAATCAAATAGTATTATCTATTATCGCTTATGCGGTACAACGTGATATAGACGCGGCAAAGCTCTGTCAGCTGGCGGGCATCAACCTGACTGCCTTAAAGAAAAATAATGCGCCGCCGGTTACACAGCAGCAGCTGGATGCGCTGTGGCTGCATGCGACACAGCTGTCGGGCGACCCGCTGTTCGGGTTGCATTTCGCCGCTTCCGTACAGCCGGCAGCGTTGGGCGTAGTGGGACAGATTATTCAGACCAGCGCCACAGTGGGTGAAGCGCTGACACATGCGGCCGCACTGACGCATCATGTAACAGACCAATGCCGGCTGGAGATTGCCCGGAACAGTAAAAACTTTACCGTTCGGTTTATCCCGGCAAGGGGTAACGTCAACGAACCTACGGCATCCTTCCGCAACCTGGTGGAGCTGTTGATGGTCATTACCATTCATGAAGTGTCGGGACTGATGCTGGAGAAAATTGTGCCGTTAACGGTAAGACTACCCTATCATGTACGGGACATGGCGGCTTATGAACAGATATTTCGTTGCCGGCCAACCAAACGTGCCGGTGAATATGCCCTGGTATTCGATGCACGTTACTGGGACGAGCCGATACTAACGGCCAACTACGAACTGCAAAACATGCTGCTGAAGAAAGTGGCCGCTATTACACAGCAGCAGCCATCGAAGACGGTAAATAACCTGCAAACGAGGGTATATAACTATCTGGTGGCCAATTCCTATCTGGGCATTATATCGCTGGAGGAGATGGCGGCCAATTTTAACCTGAGCCCACGAAGCCTGCAACGTAAACTGAAAGACGAAGGGGTGAAGTACCAGGAAATAGCCGATGCCGTGAGGAAGTCCCTGGCGCTGTATTATATCTCTTCCGGTAGTTATCCGCTGAAAGATATTTCTTATATGCTGGGGTATAATGAACTGAGTGCTTTTACCCGCGCTTTCCGGCGGTGGACAGGCAGCAGTCCGCTACAATATCAGTCGTTGTAGTTGAAAGTGGTGTTTTTGTGCACAATGCCCCACTTCTTAACGAAAATATAATCCCCTTTTTCGAGGGCATCGAGGTAGTTATGGATCCACTCCCGGAAGGAACGTGCCACGATTTCCCGGTGCCCGTCATCATGCCACAGGGTAATGATCTGGCCATAGTTGCCCTCAGGGGCGGGGTCAAGGTCTATGCAGAGGAAGTTGCCGAAGCCATCGGCTGTAAAGGGTAGCCAGTGGGGGTTCCACCAGTCGGCCCTGATACCGGTGTCGGGCTCTGAGGCAATGGGCTCATCATTGTAGGTATAGGTGCCGGAGGCGATGAGATCGTGCCAGTAATGCCATTTATTGGTGATCTCTTCCAGCGGCAGCAGCTGATCGCCATCTACCAGGCCAGGCCTGGCTTTATGCTGTCCGTCATGTATAGCGTAGAAATCCTTGAAATCGGCCGGTATAGCCGTTTCTGTGAGTTTTTCCAAAGATTCCAGTGCGCCGTAAGGTACCCCGGGGTTTAGTACATTGAGCAGCCTGGGGGCATGCTGTCTCATCCAATTTTCCCATCGTGTCCAGTATTCTTGCATATGGTATGGGTTTAACCGACTATAAAGATGTAAAAATTCCGCCATAAATAAAAGAGGTTCATGTTGCGGACGCGTGAAAGAAATACCTACTTTTGTAACCAGCATCATTTAAACGAAAATATACCACTATGGCACAGTTACCTAAATTTCTGATCGCAGATGATCCTGTTACGGATCCGGAGAATGAATATATTTTTCATACCGAGAAACCCCGCTTCTTTGCCAAACGTGTAGAGGAGGACGAAGAAACTGCGTACATCGATATCGTCGAAGAGATTGACGACGTGGAAGCGTTCTACAAAGATTCTCCGGAAAAGAAACAGGAACTGCTTGAACAACTGGAAGACTGGTACTACTCTTACATGGAATGGCTCGAAGACGACGGTAGCGAAGATGAAGAAGACGAAGAAGAATAGTAACTGTAAGAAATTGAAAAGCGTCCGCTACTGCGGGCGCTTTTTTGTTGCATGATCAGCCAGGCTGCAATTGTAACTGCAGTTCCTTTCTGAATGCGGACGGATTGACCCCTTTATATTTTTTGAACATCCTGTTCAGATGGCTTTCATCGGTAAAGCCCAGCTCATACGCTATTTCTCCCACCCGCATGCTGCTGTATTGCAGCCTCGTTTCCACCAGCTTCAGCTTGTACTGCATAATATATTGCTGTAAACTGTCCCCGTTATTCCGCTTGAAATATTCGCTCAGGTAGGTGGGCGATATATTAAAGTGGGAGGCTATCTGTTCGGCCCTCAATTTTTCAGGGGAATAGATATTTTCGTGGATATAGTGGAGAATATTCAGCGAAGCGTCGCTTTTGCCCGGCTGCCGCGATGGTTCGGGCAACTGGCTGGAGATATTGCGCGCCACCACCAACAGGATGGTGTTCACCATCTGCTGTGATAAGGCTTTGTGATAAGGCTGTTGATTTACCTGCTCCCGGATAAGCGCTTCTATCAATGATTTTACCAGCGGCTTGTCTATTTTATTTTTCAGGATACAGCCCGGCAGGTGATTGTTGTTCTGGAAGATAAATTCCAGCTGTTGTATCCACTCTTTAGGCTGATTTTTCAGGTAGACATCATTAAAGCGGATAAAGAAGAACTTAGTACTGTCTTTTACCTCAAAGGAATGGCAGTCCTGCGGCATTACGAGAAACAGCTTGTCTGCACTGTAGGGCAACTGATTCTTGTTAACACACTGGACCCCACTGCCTTCCACGATGTACACCAGCTCAAAAAAATTGTGCTTGTGCGCGTCTATCGGGCATTCCGTGCATTCGCGGTATTCGATCTCAAAGGGTTGGTATAAATTCTCCTGTATCATCTTATAAAATTACTGAATGATCCAGAATTTGTACAAAGAATTTTACCGGGAGAAGCTGACCTTTGATATATAAAATTACTGTAATGGAAAACAACACAATTGCCTATGTACTGTTAAGGCTGGCGGTAGCTGCCAGCATGTTTGGCCACGGTTTGGTAAGACTTCCCAAACTGAATGGATTCAGCCACTGGATGACCACTTCTTTCGAAAAATCTATGCTGCCCGGCGCCATGGTACTACCCTTTAGCTATATTCTTCCCATCGCGGAGTTTGTAGTAGGTCTCCTGCTGATACTGGGGCTGTTTACCCGCCTGTCCCTTATTGCCGGCGCTGCTATCATGATCATGCTGATACTGGGCACCACCCTGATAGAAGACTGGGGCTCCCTGCCTTCACAGTTGATACACGTCGCTTTTTTTGCAGGCTTGCTGGTATTTATCCAATACAATGGTTACGCGCTGGACCGGGTTATCAATAAATAATTCGGGTTTCCGGCTCTTGCTTAAAAGAGCCCGGTTCATCCGGCAGGAACGGGAAAATAACAACACCCTGTTCGGCTGGTAACCCTGTCCCTGTATTTAAAAGGCGGGTTACCAGCCGCATAGCGGTGCGCATCAGTTATCGGAGAGCAACGTTTATTCGTGACCGGGATGTCTGATCTTCATTTCATCAAGGTCCAGCTGCATTTCCTGACTGCGGATCACCTCATCACTAAAGGTGTTATGCTGTCGCAACCTGAACAGTTCCTGCCTTTGCTGCGCGTAAATGTCCGTCAGCACAGCGTGATACAGTTCCACCTCGGTTTTTTCCGTGTCGTCACATTCCATTGATTCCAATCGGGCGGAAGTACTGTTGATATTATGTTCCAGGTCTTTTTTAAGAAAGCCTATCAGTTCATTGTCTTTTACTTCAGCGGAATACTTTTGTTCCAGCCGCTGAAGGGCCACTTTCATCATAGCCAGCCGCATGCCTGCTTCCTGTTCCGCTAAAGGGGTAATGTCGTCTATCTCGCCCACTTTAATGAGTTTTATCAGCCAGGGAAGGGTGAGCCCCTGAAACACCAACGTCACCAGGATCACAATGAAAGTGATGAAAACGATCAGGTTGCGGTGCGGGAACAGTAGCGGCACAGACAGGGCAGAGGCCAGTGACACCACGCCGCGCATACCGGCCCAGCCTACTACCAGCGGCCCTTTCCAACCCGGACTGGATTCCTGCGTCCGGATCTTTTTGCTCAGCATCCGTGGAATAAAAGCGCCGGGATATACCCATAACAGCCGCACCAGAATAGTGAGGAAAGCAATGACCAGCCCATAACGGATAGCGTCGCCAATGGAGTAGTCGCCCAGCGCATGCACAATCGTTGGCAGTTCCAGCCCTATGAGCATAAAAACGATGCCGTTGAGCACAAAGATCAGCGTGCTCCATACCCCCAGCATCTGCATACGGGTGGCCCCATCAGGGAAAATGGCATGTGAACGGTAAGAAAGAAATAATCCGCCACTCACCACAGCCAATACACCAGAGAAATGGAACTGCTCCGCCGCCAGGTATATGAAGTAGGGCGTCATCAGGGTGAGGGCAGAGTCGATACTCGGCGTGGTAGGCAGCCAGCGGTGAATGGCGTACATGATGTTGGCTACTGCCAGTCCTATCAGGATGCCCATACCGGCAGACAAAAAGAAGGAGCCGACTGCCTCATGCATCACAAACTGCCCGGAAATGACCGCCGCCGCAGCAAACCGGAACACGATCAGACTGGAGGCATCGTTGATCAGGCTTTCGCCTTCCAGGACCGTCATGGCCCTTTTGGGGACTTTCAGGTGTTTCAATACGCTCGTTGCCGCCACCGCATCAGGCGGAGAGATAATGCCGCCCAGCAGAAACCCCAGCGCCAGCGTAAAACCGGGTATCATCGAATGCGATACATACGCGATAATACAGGACGTGAAAATAACAGCACCGAAAGCCAGCATGATAATAGGCCGCTTCCACTTCCAGAATTCGTTCCAGGAAGTATACCAGGCGGCTTCATACAACAGCGGCGGCAGAAAAATCGTAAAAACCAGATCAGGGTCAATCTCAATCTTCGGCAAGCCGGGGATAAAGCCAATCCCCAGCCCGGCCAGCACCAGAAAAATAGGATAAGAGATCTTTAATCGCTGGCCCAGCATTACCAGCATAAATACAACAAATAACAAAGTAAGAACAAGGAGCAAGGAGTGGTGCATACCGTGACAGATAATTTGCTGTTAAATTAAGAAATTGTGTAATTAATTTCCTGGCGAACTATATGGATTCTTGCGTTTCCTGAATCTGATGAATAAAATATACCTATGCCTTTACGCCTGGTCCTGTTACTGTTTGTGTACCTGCTGATTATCGGTGGTTGCCGCTTCCAACCGGTCAATACGGTAGAAGGGAAGCTGGTCCTGATAGATTCCTCCCTGCCGGCGGATAAAGCGAAGCTGTATAACGGTGATGACTATAGTACGGCGTTTCCTGTTTATTATATGGGGCCTGTTGCCGATACGATTGTGTTACCGTCCAGCCCTTTGCGGTCTCACCGGAAATCCGGAGATGAAGAATTTGGAGAGCATGCACCCTGGACACCTGCCGACTCCACACACCTGCAAATAGTGGTGGACACTGCTTACCGGTTGTCCAATGCTTCGCGGTACAGCCATGCCTACTGGTCCGCGAAAACCGGGACTTATACTGAGGTATTGGATTCAGTGGTGTATTACAAAGCCATTCCTGTTTTTCTGTATAACAAAGGGAATGGCGTATTCAACATTGGCATTTTCGGTGAGTTGAGCCGCATCATCCTGCAGGCCAAAAATGAAAAAGGTGACTGGCAGGATATTGTAGGGCCACGGAGGTACCGTTGTGGTACAGGGGCCAGTGATCAGGTACTGAAGGGAGGAGAAGTAGCGGTGGCTAAACTCTTCCTGATAGACGGTGATTATCATACCTCTTGTCGGCTGAAGTTCAAAAGCCGGAAGGACACCGTGTATTCCAACGTATTCTCGTTTACAATTGAGAAACGGCTGCTGGAGAAGGATTGACGGGAGGATTGTGGTATAGTTGCATGACGAGCCAGCGTAGTAACTCCATCTTATCATTTTGGCGAAATCCGGGAAAGTTTTTTTCAAAAAACCGTGTGATCTCCATGTTATTGCTAAAGCTGACCTGACCATTCACAGTTACCATCCAGTGAGTAAGCAAGGGGCGAAAGGAGTTGCTGAAATGGCAGATGTTGATGTAGGTGCCGTTAGTGTTTTTCAATAACATATTCCATGCGTAAGATGTGGTGGAAGAATATCCGTTTGTATGTAATATCCGTTCCAGCGTAGCCGAGGGAATCTGAGGCAGGCTGTCAAGGATGGTGGATAATCGCTGATAGTCTATCCCTTTCTTACGAAAGAAACCATATTGCAGTTTTAATTGTAAATGACCTGCAAGGGAGGAACGCATGGTATCGATCTCTCGTTTACATTGTTCGTAATGTTGCTGCGTGAATTCCATATGCTCTACAGTCATCGGTTGTTTCAGTATATTGGGTAGCGCGTGCGTAAAAATGATAATATCTAATCCTGAAATTGTCCGCGCCGGCTTGCCGGCCTTTTCCGGAGATAACAGGTTTCCGGTGGACGTGTCTGTGGTGAAAGAGAGGTGTTTTCTGTAGAAAGTAGTAGTGTTACTAAATGCAGATTGACAGCTCCAGCCTAGCCTGGTGAATTCGATCTCTGAGACATCACTATTGCAGACCTCTTTTATCTGCTGCAGATCAGTGGAAAATCGTTGCCCCAAAGCAGCAATGGGCAACAACGCAACAATCATCAGGTATAGTTTCATGACGGGTTATTTTAGGGGTGGCTGGCGGAATTTATCATACTGTTGCCTGATATACACATACAAATCGTAATCACTGATGTCTCTCACGAAGTCGTAGGATGGCTGATACCGCAGCATAAACTGTGAGAGGCTGTCGCCGTCTAATCCGGTGAGGTGTTGCACCAGGGATGGATTGAACTTTTGTTCTACCAGATTTTCTTTTTCTTTATCCAGCAAAATCTTTCTGAATTTATCTTTCTTTTTATTCTTGTTGAAAGACACCGCTTTGTACAGCTGGTTAATATTAATCGCAATGACCGGCCCGGCAGAAACAATCACTTCGTTCCAGCGCGGGCGGCGGAAATCAAACTCTCTCCTGAACTCCTGCCGTAGCCTTAGAGAGTCACGGAGGTAGTTGTAATGGATGATGTTAATGGCTTTTAGTTCCAGTGGCTGCGATTGTAGTTGGTGCGTGACCGTTGTCCTGTCTTTACTGACGATGTACAGCAGTGGTACAAAGCCCATTGCTTTCAATAGTAAGGTATCTCCCTTTCGTACAGACAGTTGATAGTGGCCCTGCTCGTCGCTGATAGCGGCGGATTGTGTACGTTTATTCAGTACGGTTACTCCGGTGGCCGGCATGCTGTCGTCCCTGAATATGGTTCCCTGCAGGGCGCTCTGGGCATGTGCCAAAGACAATGCCAACAGGAGTGGTAACAGCAGAAGGATATACATCAGTGCCCGCATAACGGCAAGATATAAACGCTTTCTTAAAGGAAAAGTTAATATTGACGGTTTTAGTTTAAATTAGTATCATGAAAGGATTTTGGTCATATTTCTGGATAGTATACATGCTCTTTTTTGCTATCCCGTTCCCCATGCTTATCTATTATAACACACGGGAAGGCCTGTCAGATACTAACCCATATCTGGCAATTACCTGGCTGTCGCTGTCAGTGGTGCTTTGGGCCATACTGGTACTGCGCTGGTTCCGGAACTGGATATTGCTGCCGTTTAAAATGAAACGGAATATCGATTACCTGTTACGCGAAGGCGAAAAGCGGGAAGCCCGTGTGGTAGATAGTAAGGACGGTAAACAGGTGAAGACAGATATGGTGAGCAAACAGATGACGCTCAGCCTGCGCAATTTTGTGGGGACGGAGATTACCGAAAAAATGGAGCTTGTTGATTCCCGGCCGGGAGAAATGCGCTATGAAAAAGGAAGGATCATTCACCTGCTGATTGATAAAACCCTGAAATTGCGGCCTTACCTGATTGTGGATACCACCCAGGCAGATGTGAAAGCGGGCCGGATGCTGTTAATGCTGCTGCTGTGGCTGGGCCTTGCAGGTGCCATTGTAGGATATTACTATTTTTCCTACAGCCTGGAAAGTGATGGGTATGGCTGGCGCTTCATGAAGATTTATCATCCGCTGGTGCTATGCCCGCTGATTCTTTTTTCCGGCGGTTATGGGCTGGGCCTGTTGTTGAGTCTGTTCAGTGGCGGCGATCCGGACACCTTGTTACATATCAAATACTTTGGTGTTCAGACGATGGCGGAGGTAGTATCTGCGACGCAGACAGGCACCTATATCAACGAACAGCCGCAGGTGAAGTTTGAACTACGCTACCAGGACGGATATGGTAAAACGTATACGGCTACACTTAAAAAAATCGTGTCCCTTATTGATCTGGGGATGGTCCGTCAGGAAGCTGTTTCCATATTTTACCTGAAAGATAAACCATCAGAGGTGGCATTCGCCGAGGACCTTGCTGACCTAAACTAATTTTATGTTGAAAAACCTATACAGATTTTCAGGTATCTTGCTGACACTGGGATGCTTTTCCTGCCAGCAGTTGACAGATACTTTCCGGGATACTTTCAAAGAAAAATCAGCCGAACAAAAAGAAGAAACTCCGGCTACTACCGGTCAAAGCAGCCCGGTGACATCATCGGTTACTATTGAATCCCGTATTTCCAAAGATACTGTACGCGTTACCTATTCTTCCCGCAGCGCTTCCGGCGATACCGTACGGACTACCTATTCTTCCCATAGCACCACCCGGAAATTGGATTTCCTGACAGACGAAGCGGGGTTAAAAGCGGCGCAAAAAAGCCTGCGGGCTTTACCTGCCTACGCGGGGAAAAAGATGTACCTCTACGATGATATTCACGCATATGATGATGGCAGGATCAACCTGCAGCTCCGGCATCCGGAGAACCCGGAATATGTGGATGCCTGGCACTTCGCCAACGGTAAATGGAGTGGGCCGGAGCCGGTACAGCTTTCTGTCCGCGATAAAATAGAGAATAAGGTGGTGCCGCTGGATGACGTTGATTTTAGCAGCATGGCGAGGGTATATAAAAACATAGCAGAGAAATCTGCTACCATCGAAGGGGCAAAGATACCTAAGCATATCTACGGCATCGTTCAGGAAAAACGTCTTTTATGGTATCCGGCCTCTATCAGTGGCAGCCGCGAACGATATGCCATCAGTTTTTATCCGGACGGTAGCATCAATAAATTTTTCCGGGAATAGGCACCTCCTGTAGTATCTCATAATGGGCTGCCTCTACGGCTTTCTTCAATATCGTTACCTTATCGCAGCAAAAGCTGTCGCGACACCCGAAGTCGTGCAGGTCAATCTTTATGAGCTCTTCGCGGGCTACATTCCGGGCAATGGTAATATGTGGCCGGATGCTTCGGTGGTGGTGGAAAGTGGCGCTTATAGCGCCATGCAGGCTGCTGATAGGATGACTGTTGACCGGTTGCAACATCAAAGTGGCCGTGCGTCCATGATAGAAAATGCCGGCGTCATGGAGCTGCACTGTAAATTCCGAAAAACCTTCTATCGCATGCGTCACCTGTCGGATGATTGCCTGGTCATCTTCCGTACGTAAAAATTTCATCAGCGAAATATGAGCGATCGAACGCAGGTTGTAAGACGGTACCGGAATCATGGCTGCCAGCCTGCTTTTCATGGCTGCTACTTTGTGCACGATGCGTTGTCCGGGAGAAAGGAGCAGAAAGTACTCATAAAAGCTAAATAATGACAGCTGTGCATAGTTCACCCTCTTCTGCATAACGAAGCGTATTTACATGACAATAAATGGGTGAAATAATGGGATAGCAGATAGTCATTAAAGTTAATAAAAGTATGGATGGCTAACAAAAAAAATATTACCGTTCCTGTGTGTTTCAAGGGGAATTGGCAGCTGTATTCAGTTGCCCTGCGCTGCCGGCAGTAACCTGCCATAAGCAGCCAGTACGCGGTTTACTTTCCGCCGATGCTCCGCCCGTACTGCCCGCACACTCCGCTGCTTCACAAAGGCGCTCAGCCGGATAATTTCATCATCCAGAATATAGAGCACAATTTCGATCCGCAGCATTCGGTCTCTTTGGGTGATACCCGGGATATTTCCGACAGCAGGGCGGGAGAGGAAGTCCTCCATAACAAAATGCTCAAACATCACCGGGTCCTGCTCGTACAGCGCCGGAATGGCCCGGGAGAAGCTTCGCTCTATCTTTTGGATGGCCGCAGGCATGCGCGGCGAATGCATAAAACTCCGGAGGCGCTTTCTCAGGCGTGCCAGCACCTGTACGGCGGTGATCTCTTTAAACTTAATACAGGCTTCGATTTGAAACTGGAGAATTACTTTGATGTGTAACTCGGATTTAAGGAGATGATCGTCCATAGTAACGCCTTTGACTACTAAAATCTCGTCCGGGGCGGTGTGGTCCAACAGATAGGTTTTAAATAGTTCAGGGTTAGTCTGGTATAAAGGTTTTTCGGGGCTGTTCATAAAGCATGGGTATTTGGGGTCAATGAGCTATACCTATAGATACAGTTGAACAGCGGATTTGTTCATTTGGATAGGTTTTTTAGGGTGGTGGTTGGTTTTTCGGTGTCGTTGCCCGCTCTTAATAATCAAAAAGCCCATGGAAGAATAATATTCTCCATGGGCTTTGTGTTACTTATGTAGGGTGGTATGCGCTATTCGCAGATGAATGATTTCGGCACGCAAATTTCCCACGGGCAGCAATATTCTGCGGGCGGACAATCTTCATCTGTCTTACAATAGGCTCTTGCATTAGCAACACCGCCCACAATGTGCTTCAACTGCTCATTGGTGAGCACTTCTTTAGCGCCAAGTTCAGTAGCGCGTAATTTTAGTTTTTTCATTTCGAAAGAATTTAGTGATGAAATAATGATTTAACAAACGTGTTACCGCTAACAATACGTTGTTAGGGCAAATCTACCATCCTTCATTCCGGTATATCCGGAATGAAATAATTTTTTCAAAGTCACTTGCACAACTCAAACACCGCTGTAGGAGAAAAGCACAATTTGTCTGTCCCTCCTATCTTCTTTATCTCTTCTCTTGGCAGTACCTCTCCATATTTTAAAAACAGGCAGCTTATCATTTCCCCAGCCTCTTCGTAATAGTAAGTTTCCCGGCCTCTATCGTATTTTATGGGGCAACCCATTTTTTTCATGTCATTCAGAATTTCTGACAGGGTACTTCTGCTTATATTATTCCTCTTTGCAAAGTGGTCCAGATTACCGGTAGCCTTCCTCTTTATCATATAGTCGATGTACTTCAGTCGATTAATATATTTCATGATAGTCATAGCCTAGTCTTGTGGTGTTAAAAAGAATTTCAAATCATTCAAATTATACGGGGTGGGAAGCTGATGGCCGTTGATGAAAAAAGTAGGCGTAAATGCTATACCAGTTTTACGGCACCAATCTGCCATCGCTTCCACTTTGGCGCTTTGCCTATGCAGTTCTCCATTTAGTGGATATTTTCCTGCAAATATTTCATAATTTTTTTGGCCAGACAGGTACCAATCGTCCAATGCTTGTCTGGTTAGTTGTTCACTGTTTTTTTCTGTTATGGCGAGTAAATGTTTTACAGGCAATGATCTGGAATCCGCCTCGTTATTGGTTGCTAGGAATATGAGCTGGACCTGCACATCGGGATTATTATTTAATAGTTCATCCATCGGGGTATGTGCTTTAGCACAGGGGCCGCAATATGGATTACATACCTTTATCAATTTATGTTTTGCGTCAGGATTTCCGAGTGTTATGCCTAATCCTTCTGTGGGCTCAGTTACCGCTTTCTGTTTTGTAAGTAATGCGTTAAATATTTCGGGATTATGCTTTAAGCGCCGTAACTCCCGCTTGTTATTTCTGTTTTCCTTCGCGTTTTCCAATGCTGGTGTTAACAGCATCAACGTTATAAAAGGAACTGCAAACATGGTTAACAGCATTAAAATAAGTTCATGGTTAATATTGTCTGCCAAAATCAAACTATGCCAGCTGCCTGCCAGTGCAGTTGCAAACTGCAATATCAGCAGGCCCTGTATAAAAAGACATAGTGTACACCACCGCTTTATTACCTGCCACTGGTAGTAAATGGAGAAGAAAAGAAAGGGTAGTGTCAGGATATTTAGCCAGCTTACAATTAACAGGGACCTCGGATTTACAATACCGGAAAACAATAATAGCAGGATCTGCCCCATAAAATAGGTGAAGCCAATGGCACTCCAGCTGATACCAGCTATCTTTGATGCTTTAGAACGCAATACGGCTCCACATCCTGATTTTTCGCCATAGCCACATATTTGCTGCGTTACCGGGTTAGATTGGTCTAGTTCATGCCATACGAGCAAGGCGCTGGTTACGGCCCCGGCAAGTGTAATGGTGGTAAATAAAAACGGCAGCAAAGCGCTCATGCCGGTGTGAAGGAAGGCAAATATTGCCGCCAGTGCAACAATAGCCGGAATACCAAACACGATCAGTTGCTGGAAGAAAGAATTTCTTTTTTCTTCTTTCAGCTTTTTAGCATATTCATGTTCTCCCGCAGGCTTTTCCTCGCTCGGTTCGGCCAGCAGTACCGCACCCAAATATTTTTTAAGGAAATCTTCTTTGGGTTGCGTAGTCCATCTGCGCCTTTCAGGATCATAAAATAAAACAGTGTTCTTTTTGACTTCTTTTACAACTGTAAAGAAATCGGGACCGGTTTTTCTCCCTTTGATGAGTGTGATTAGTGGTAAAGGCGCTTCCTCCAGTTTGTCAGGATTTAGTTGTATTGCCAGATTTTCCACAGCATACTTATTCAATACATCACTAATACTGAGTAAACTGGGATAATCCGGATGCTCCTCAATTTCTTTGCTAAGCGTAGTCCTGGTGATTTTAACCTTTAGCTCATCGGTTAGTAACTTAGCTGCTTCGGAAGCATTGCTTTTGGGCTCGAGAAAGTTTTCTAGAATGGTTAGCATAGAGAACAGATTTATAGGATTGATCGTAAATCAAATGTTGGTAAAGCGTAAATGGCATGGGTTAAATCTCAGACAAGTATGCTCACTGTGCTTTACGTATGATACTAACCCACTTTATGGACAGTATTATAATTGAGGGTGTTTACATTAAAACTAAGGTTGATGAGAATGTCATCGTATCATTACAGGTTATGAGAACGTGGCGGTATTTTCACTGGGTTATTTTTAATCGTTAGGTCAGCAAAAATGTTATTTTAAATTTAATAATAGATTTATGGTTTTGCAAGTTTTTTCAAAGCCTTTTTCCCAACTTTTCATTGCTAGAAAAGAATGCAGTATTACAAATATTACTATGAAGGAAGATGGTATATACGGCGGCAGCATCCCGCTTTTCCCATGGCATTATAACTTTTGTCGGTAAAATTTTATGACCTGTCTCTATGCATCATGCTTTTTCAATACAGCATGTTTGTCTCTGACTTTTGTAAAAGCCTTTCTTTTCATGATGAAAGGTCCGAGTTAAAAATGACTTTGACACCAGCTGGTTTAATCACTTTATCCGATTACTTTGCAGCGGAGCTGACAGCGCATGATTTTGGGGTATAAATGAAAAACGCCCAAACTTAGTAAAGCTAAGTTTGGGCGAATAAGCGTTTTTGTAGTCCCGACAGGGATCGAACCTGTATCTAAAGTTTAGGAAACTTCTATTCTATCCATTGAACTACGGGACCATCCTGATTCCCTTTCGGGGGTACCGGGCTGCAAAAGTAAGGGTTTTAAATTAATATTTAAAGACTTTCTATATCAACTTTCCCATTTGAAGGGGCGTACATGCTGTCTATTTCCTTTTTGTACTTTTCAAGGATTACCTTCCGTTTCACCTTCAGGGTAGGCGTGAGCTCCCCGGCGTCTACGGTCCAGTCACCTGGCAAAAGCAGGAATTTTTTGACCTGTTCGATATGGTTAAAGAACTGGTTGTACTTATCCACGGCCTGTTTGTAGAGGTCCTGCACTTCGCGGCGCTGCAGCAGTTCTTCGTTGCTGCCGGCGGTGATACCCCTTTTCTGCGCCCAGCCACGGAGATTATCAAATGCGGGCACAATCAGTGCTGCGGTGAATTTGCGGTCTTCGCCCACTACCATGATCTGTTCTATATAGGGAGATTCCTTGAATTTGTTTTCTATGGGCTGGGGGGCGACGAACTTGCCGCCGGACGTTTTGAACAGTTCCTTTTTACGGTCGGTGATTTTCAGAAACTTATTGTCGATCAGCACACCGATATCGCCGGTGTGGAACCAGCCATCGGTAATGGCGTCGGCGGTGAGATCGGGACGTTTGTAGTATCCTATGGTCACGCTGGGGCCTTTACAGAGTATTTCTCCGTCTTCTGCAATTTTTACTGCTACGTTGCTGATGACCGGCCCCACGGTGCCGAACATACGGTCTTCTACATTATAGCGGTTAACGCTGATCACCGGCGAGGTTTCGGTAAGACCATAACCTTCCAGGATGGGGAGACCCGCGGAAGTGAATATTTTCAACAGCCTTACCTGGCAGGCAGCGGCCCCGTTAACGATACACTGGATGTTGCCGCCAAGGGCTGCGCGCCATTTGCTGAAAACAAGTTTATTGGCCAGTTTCAGCTGGAGATCGTACCAGAAGCCCTGCTGATGGTTAATTTCATAACGTTTGCCCAGATCTACCGCCCAGAAGAACAGCGCCCGTTTAATCCCTTTGAGCTCCAGCCCGGTGGCCATAATTTTTTCATACACTTTTTCCAGCAGTCGCGGTACGGTGGTGAAAATGGTGGGCTTTACCTCTCTGAGGTTATCGGCGATGGTGTCCATGCTTTCGGCATAATAAACGGGCACGCCGGCGGTCAGATAGAGGTAGGTGACCATCCGCTCGAAGATGTGATTGAGCGGCAGGAAACTGAGGGCACGGGCATTTTTGCTGACGGGCAGGTAAGGCTGACAGGCCAGCACGTTGCTCATCACGTTGTGATGGGAAAGCATAACCCCTTTGGGGGTGCCAGTGGTACCGGAGGTGTAGATAATGGTGACCAGTTCCTCCGGGGATATATTTTGCTGCACTTCATCGATCAGCGCATCGTCATTTTCGTCGGCCAGGGCCAGCACTTCCGTCCAGTGGCGGGCGCCGGGCACCTGATTGAAGGTAAAGATTTCACGGATGGTGGGAAATTTATCCCGGGAAGCCAGTACTTTATTCAGTAGTTCCTGATCGCTGACAAACAGGATGCGCGCGGCTGCGTCGTTGAGCACATACTCCAGTTCATGTTGACTGATCGTCGGATATATCGGGGTAACGACGGCACCAATCTGTTGACAGGAAAGGTCTGTCAGCAGCCACTCCGGCCGGTTGGGTGAGATAATGGCAATTTTGTCTTTCTCTTCATTGGTTTTGATGCCCGCCCGGATACCCAGCTTCAGTAAGCCTGAGCTGAATTTGCGGGTGATGTCAGCTACTTCCTGGGTGCTGTATTTTCTCCATTGTCCGTTTTCCTTGCCGGTAAGCATATCCGCTCTGGGATAGTTTTCCAGCTGATACCGGATGACGTCAAATAGTCGCTGCGGTTGGTCCATTATGCTGTTTTTTGAGTGTGCTATACGTGCTTATATTCTTTTCAGCGTATCGTCGAAAGTGCCTTTGTGATAAGTATTGAAATACTGAAGTGTAAGCGCTATGCCCCATCCCAGCGTAGGACCCAGCGGCCAGGGTGCGCTTCCGGGCATATCCCGGTCTGAAAGTAACCATACTGCCCACAGTCCCATATTGATCACCAGGTAAATGATGAGATGACATTTGAAGCCGGCCCTGGCTTTTGCAATGCGCCAGAGACGTTCATCTCGCTGCTGGGTAGTTTCCATTTGAAGTGGTTTTATATGTGAAGCGGCTTTACTCAATTTAAAATATTTTATCGGCTTTCCCTGAGAAAAGCGAAAAATACGGCCTACCTCGATGCGCTGATATGAAACCCGATGTTTACCTGTGAATTGATCAGTTTGTCCTGTAAGGATTTGTCAGCGCGGTAATTAATACCCCACAAAGTACGATCGATATTGAAATTGGCGACCGCGGTGAGGTGGTGACTGTCTATGCTGATACGGGCGGGGAATGAAATGTTTTTGGTGACGTTCTTGAGGGTCAGATTGCCTGAAATGACGTGGGTGGCGTCTTTTAGCTCCACTTCTTCCCCTACGGCAGGGTAGTAGGAATTAATACCGGTCATTTCAAAAGTGGCGGTGGGGAATTTTTCAACATCGAAAAAAGAACTGCTTTTCAGTTCTCGCTCCAGTTTATTTTTCATGGCGCTGTCACCAGCGAGGTCTATATTCTGCAGGGTGTGCATATTGATCACCAGTTGGGCCCCGGTGATGAGGGAGTCTTTTACATAGATCGCCCCACCGGAAAGCCGCAGGGTACCATGGTGTTTGCCGGTCGGTTTGGTGCCTATCCATTCTATCAGGCAGGCAGAGGTGTCCGCCAGATAAGCATTGCCAGTGCCTACTTTGACGGCCTGGGGGTTGCTGGCGGCAGCTTTGTCGGCCTTGGGGGCCTGCTCACAGGCTACCAGAATACCGGACAGTAAAAGAAAGAATACAATACTTTTCATAAATATTTCCCTGCATTTATAATGCCCAGCGTTCCGGAATGGCCCGGAACGCTGGTATGATCAATCTATTCTATCAGTTCACGGTTGCCCACCCATACAAACCGTTTGATGATAAACTCCTGGTTGGTGAAACTGGCATTGCCGGCCGGATTGCCTCCACTAACATGGAAATCGGAAAACGCCGCATGCTGGTTCACCCAGATAAAACCGGTAAGATTGAAAGAAACAGGCGTGAACACGCTGTTCATTTCATCCGCGATCTTTTCTTTGGTGGCAGGATCGGTAGTATAGGCCGCACAGGTAATAGCGCCGTGTTTCTGCGCCATCTGTTTGGCCAGCTGGATAGTATGGGCGGTGTCTTTTGTTTTTACGATCAGCACAATAGGACCAAACAGCTCTTTCTCGTAAATATTGGTGTCTGCGCTGCTTACCTCGATGATGGTAGGGGCAAACACCCTCGCTTTACTGAATTCTTCGTTGTTGACTGGTGCGCCTGCCAGTACTACTTTGCCGCCCAGTTGTTGGGCTTCCTGTGCGCGTAACAGGGTGTTTTCATTCTGAAGTGCGCCCAGCGTGCCGGCGCCCATTTTCGGATTGTTGGCCAGCGCCACGATGGCATCTCTGAACCGTTGCACTACCTCGTTGAAACTCACCTGTCCTGCAGCGGTAGCAACACCGGTTTCCGGAATGAAGAAGTTCTGGGGAGCGGTACACATCTGACCGGAATACAGGCTCACAGAAAATGCAAGGTTCTGTATCACGGGGTCCAGGTCTTTCACGCTGTCGAGCAGTACGGAGTTAACCCCTGCTTTTTCGGTGAAGACAGTCTTCCCCGGGAGAGATTCCACATAATTGCCGAAAGCGCTGCTGCCGGTATAGTCAATCAGTTTTACGTCCGGGTGCTCTGACAGTTTTTTGGCAATCAGATTTTCGGAACTATCGGGTGCAAGCTGACACAGGTGCGGATCATGTCCGTTTTCCTGTAACACCTGTTGTATGGCACTTACAGCAATGGCAATAGGCAGAATAGCGCGCGGATGTGGTTTTACGATCACGGGATTGCCGGTGATCAGGTTGGCATACATGCCCGGCAGTGTGTTCCACACGGGGAAAGTAGAGCAGCCGATCACTACGCCAATACCTTTCGGAATAGCGCGGAAAGACTTTCTCAGGCGGATGCTGATTTTGCCCATGGGCTTTTCCCATTCCAGCTCGGGCGGATAGCGTTGCAGCTCATGATAACCGGTGGCAATGGCTTCGAGGGCGCGGTCGTTGGCGTGCGGACCGGAAGCCTGGAAGCTCATCATAAAGCTTTGCCCGGTAGTATGCATGGTAGCATTGGCGATATCGAAAAAGTAATCTTTAATTCGTTCAAGCGTTTCCGTTAGTACGCCGGCTCTTTCAGCGACGGAGGTGCGGCTCCAGGCATGGGTGGCTTCACCAGCGCGTTTTACCAGGTCGTCTACGGCAAAGGAAGGATAGGTAACGCCCAGTACTTCCTGTGTATAGGGTGACACTTCTTCTCCTGCCCAGCCGGTTTCACCGGTTTGCAGTAATTGTTTAAAGGGCTTGTTCAGCAACTGCTGATAGCTCTGTACGCCTTTTGCATGGGCTTCTTCCCCGTAAGCTTTGGGGTGCTCCGGATAGTGCGAATAGAAAGTTCTTTCGTGGTTCGCTTTAACAGCGGCATCAATCGTGTTTTGGTGTTTGGTGGCGAGCATATTCAGATTTTGAGATTATTCAGACAGCCGGGACGGTTGTCATCCCGGCTGGAAAAAGCTTGAAAAAAAACGCCTCTCTTGCTCAATCCTGCAGCTGCTGCTATGGCATGTCGCCCAGGGCCTCAGCCCTGGGAACAGAATTTAATATCCCGCGTTGATCAGCGTGAATTTCCCGTCATTGTAATATTCATCCGGTCTGGGTTTCAGCGGATGGTTGCGCTGATATTTCAGAAAGTCATCATACTCTTGTTTATGCAGGGCTATCCATGCTTTATAACCAGCCTGATTGGCGGCAGGACCGAACAACCAGTGATTGTATGATTCAAACATGCCCTGCTGCAGCATCTTTTGCTGAAAATCGAAAAGCGCGTAGGGATAGCTGCTGCCGTAGGAATTATACCAGTCCAGCAGGAAGCGGGTGCGGGCCATGATCAGCGCATCGGGGTCCACACCGCCTGTGATCACGCTCAGCTGTTTGCCCATGCATTGTTTGAAGGCCTGGGAAAAACCATTGTCCCCTCTGCTCTTCTTACCTTTTTTACCCTCTTCTTCAGGGACCATGCTGTCGAACAGGCTGGGATCGTTGAACAGTTTTTTGTACGATTCCAGTACGATGTTCCTGATTTCAGCGGTCCGTGTGGTGAAACTTTCCATATTCATGAAAGTTTCGCCGTATAATATACACCACAATGGGTTATTGCTGTAATAGTAGGTTTTGGTGGCATTGTAATAGTTGCCCGGAAAACCAGGGTCCTGCTCAATACCTTTGATCCAGGAACGCAATGCGCCGTCATACATCTTGAAGTTCATCGCCAGCGTACCGTTGTCGTTGTACAGCTCACCGCTGTTAGGGAATTTACGGATGGCCTTTTCGTACATCCGCTGCGCTGTTTTCCACTCTTCCCGTCCCTGGTAGATATTGCCGGCAATCTGAAATACCTGCACGTCTGCTTCTTTTCTGTTGAGCAGGGGTTCTATCACACTTTTCGCTTTGATAAGGTCTCCTTTCAGGTAAAAGGTGAAACCAAGCTGTTTCCTGTATTCAAAATTGTCCGGGTCCAACTGTAACGCCTGGTTTAATACCAGCACAGCATTGGAGTAATCCCCGTTACGCATGAAGTTGGTAGCGGTCTTGTATAGTTCATTCGCATCCTGCGCCACCGCCACTTGTGAAAATAATACCCCCGCAACAAATACTGCTTTCAATAAAGAAGACCTCATATGCATTCCTGTCTGTCGTTTGTTGTAAAAGTAAGGAAAATGGGGTAATGTCCCGCTGATCAATCTTCGGGCTGAAATAAATAGGCAGAGGAAAGTTTATATTATGTAATTTATTTATTTGTTTTATTGAATATTTTTTGAAGTAGCAGGACGCCCATAACCAGCACAACCAATGCTATGGAAGTGGCTATCATATCTCCCGCGTCCAGCAACTTTTGCCAGTGGTGGTTATCAATAAGGTAGGAAAAAATAATAAGCACAAAACTGGCCCATAAACAGGGAAGCAGTGAACGTGTGTAATAGTAAACCCAACTGTATAGCAGATTAAACAGCAAATAAAAACATATGGCTACCGGGACCATGTATAACAGGGAAGTAAACAGCACACTGTTAACAATGGCAACAGCAGGACGATATCTCTTTAACAGGCCATCCAGCAGGATTCCCCGGTTGAGCACATGGTCCAAAAAAGTAAAGAGGGTCACACAGATGGTTGTGACAAATATATTGTCAGGGTAATAGGAATTCTGACTATGCATGAGTGTGTCCCAGACATCAACATGAAACCAGGCACTAATGCAGATGAAGCTGACGGTCAATGCCGGAATGATGGCAACCAACAACAACATCACAGATATTGGCGGCATCCTGAACGAAGGTACATAGGCTGGTTCCCGCTTTTTCTTTTGTGAATAGGCATAGGCCGTTATTAATACGTACACGACTATGGACAGAGGGCCGATCAGATAATTGGCTGAATCGACAGCGCCACGGGAGATACCTTCATATATGCCGAGGCTGATTATCAGGATCAGAAAAAGCACCAGTATGGCGGGAAACAACAACCAGAAGTGCTTCAGGCTGGGATAGGCCCTTGGCCCCTGTTCTTCAAAAACCGGATCATCAAAAATAGTGGCAGGGGAGGACGTGGAAGACATAGGTACTAGGGTGAAAACAAACTCCCCTGACGGAATGGTCAGGGGAGCCGGATATTGAAAATATGTTGATTAAATCACATGCGTGATAAGGCCGTCGCGCAGCTTAGGTTCAAACCAGGTGCTTTTCGGAGGCATCACATTACCGCTGTCGGCAATGTCGAACAGTTGCTGAATGGTAACCGGGTACAGGGCGAAAGCTACTTTCATTTCTCCGCTGTCTACGCGTTTTACCAGTTCCTGTAAGCCACGGATACCACCTACGAAGTCGATGCGTTTGTCGGTGCGTTGGTCTTTGATGCCGAGGTGTTTGTCCAGGATGTTGTTGGACAGGATAGTCACGTCCAGAATACCGATAGGATCAGTGGTGTAGGTACCTTCTTTGGCAACCAGGCGGTACCAGGCTCCTTCGAGGTACATACTGAATTCATGCAGCATGGACGGCTGTTGCGGCTGGTGGCCGATTTCTTCCACGGTAAAGTCGTAGTCGAGGCGGGACAGCAGTTCCGCTTTGCTCAGACCGTTGAGGTCTTTTACCAGGCGGTTATAGTCCAGGATGGCCAGCTGGCTGGCGGGGAAGATAGTGGTCAGGAAATAGTTCACCGGATTTTCCACGGAAGTGATGGTGCCTTTCTCCTGGAATTCTTTCTGTACCAGGCTGGCGGAAGCAGCGCGGTGGTGGCCGTCGGCGATGTAGGTGCAGGGCACTTTTTCGGCAAACAGGGTAGTGATTTCCTGTACGGCAGCCGGGGTATTGATCACCCAGATGGTATGCTGGATACCGTCATCCGCGGTGAAGTCGTATGTTGGTTTGTTATTGTTTTGCCAGTGGTCGATCAGGGCGTTCACTTCCGGCACGTCGTTGTAGGCGAGAAAAACGTTACCTGTCTGTGCCAGTGTGGTTTTAATATGGTTGATACGGTCCAGTTCTTTGTCCGGGCGTGTAAACTCATGTTTTTTGATAATGCCTTTGTTGTAGTCGTCTACAGAGGAGGCGCATACCAGGCCGGTCTGGGCGCGGCCGTTCATCACCAGTTTGTAGATGTAATAGGCAGGCTGTGCTTCCTGAAACAGTACACCTTCTTTTACCAGGTGTTGCAGGTTGGCTGCTGCTTTATCGTATACCTGCTGGCTGTGGGTATCTATCCCTTCCGGCAGGTCTATTTCAGATTTTGAAACATGATAATACGAATAAGGATTACCGGCAGCGGCAGCTTTAGCTTCGTCCGAACTGAGTACGTCATAAGGCCTTGCAGCTACTTGTGCCGCCAGTTCTTCTTTGGGCCTTAATCCTTTAAAAGGTCTGATAATAGCCATGATAAAAATGTGGATGAGGGTAAAAGTAATAAAAACAATTACGAATTACGAATTACGGATGATGAAAAAGAACAAATACAGTAACGGATTGCGAATTAAGCCCTTCTAACTGAGTTGGGGATTCAGTCAGAAACCTTAATTCGTAATCCGTAGTTCGTAATTCGTAATTGTTTTATGCTTTTTTCAGGGAGAAGTATTTCATGGCTTCCACCATTACTTCTACGCTTTCGTAGGGCAAAGCATTGTACATGGATACCCGGAAACCACCGGAGAGGCGGTGGCCCTTAATACCAACGATATCTTCTTTCTTACAGAATTTCAGGAATTCTTCTTCCATCTCAGGCTTGTCCATGATGAAGCAGGCGTTCATCAGGCTGCGGTCTTCTTTGGCCACTGTACCGCGGAACAGCGGGTTGTGGTCAATTTCATCATACAGCAGGGCTGCCTTTTTCTGGTTGATTTTTTCGATGGCTGGTATACCGCCCTGCTCTTTCAACCAGCGAAGGGTGAGCATGGAGATATATACCGCAAATACGGGAGGGGTGTTCAGCATGGACCCGTTCTCTATATGGTTTTTGTAGTCCAGTATAGCCGGGATTTTACGGGTTACTTTACCGAGCATGCTTTTACGGATGGCCACCATGGTAGCACCGGCTGCGCCCATGTTCTTCTGAACACCGGCATAAATCAGCGAGTACTTGTTGAAGTCCATGGTGCGGCTCATAATGTCACTGCTCATATCCGCGATCAGGGGAACGTCTGTTACCGGGGTCATATGCCACTGTGTACCATAGATGGTATTGTTAGTGGTAATGTGCAGGTAGCTGGCCTGTGGAGGGATGTTGAATTGTTTGGGGATGTGGTTGTAGTTACTGTCTTTGGAGCTGGCTACTACATCTACGAAGCCAAACAATTTTGCTTCTTTGATGGCTTTGTTGGACCATACGCCGGTATCTACATAAGCGGCAGTCTCACTGCTTTCCAGCAGATTCATGGGCACCTGCATAAATTGCGTGGTGGCCCCGCCATGTAAATACAGCACCTCGAAGTCGTCATCAAGCTGCATCAGTTCCCTAACCAGGTTACGCGCCTCTTCCATCACCGCTATAAACGGCTCCGTTCTGTGGCCTATTTCCAGTATGGACATCCCCGATCCCTCAAAGTCGATCAGGGCTTTACTGGCTTTGTATAATACCTCGTTGGGCAATACAGAAGGACCTGCGTTAAAATTATGCACCTTCATGTTACGATCTAGATTAAATTCATTTTTTGATCTTTCCACTTTGTTTTGGTTTTTCTAAGGAAACGGAAAAAAAACGGCACGGGTGTTTTAAAACCTGTAAGGCGCGTGGTGTAGGATAGGTTAAAAGACGGTAGGAACAAAGATAAAATTTCTTTTCCAAATATTCTGTATTAGCCTAAATATTTTGCCCGTTTATTCTGTTCTGCCCAGCATGCGTCCCTCTGTCCATCGTTGTTGCAGCTGTTCAAACTCCTGCAACTCGCTCTCCGTAAGGCTTGTGTGATGAAGCTCCTGCAAAGAAGGCTGCCCTGCATTTACCCAGGCGGTATACCAGCAGGCCGCCACCGCTGCAATGGATTGTTTCATTCGCCGCGCTGTCATACCATTCAACAACCGATGATATGCTTTCGTATAACCTTCAGCGTAAGTCCTCGTTAACACACCGTTCCTGATCTCATATGCATAACGCTGCGCCGGGGGCGTCTGTTCACATAACCACTTTTCTTTTTTCAATACGGTGTCTGCTGCAAGACCGCTACTGGTGACGATCTGCCAGACAAATGCCCGCCAGTCGCCGATATAATGCGCTTTGCCGGCCCAGTAATCAAACTCCGCATCTGCCAGCAGCTCAGGGATGCGCGACTCCCATAGGCCATGGATGCCCGTTTGCCCGGTAAACTGTCCGTTGTGATTGGAACAGGCATGTAACGGCACATGTGCATCGGCCACGTAATGCCCCGCTTCGGCCGACAATTGCAGGATCCGCTGCTGGTCCCGCTCACGGAAAGCCTTCGTCAGCATAAACATGATCTTTTCAAGATGCCAGGGCAATATCCCGTTGCGCTGCAGTGAATCGGCGCCATACCGCGCCACGGCTTCCTGCCAGCTACGCGGTATCTGCCGGTACGGCGGCTGGTCCAGCAGGTCAATATCCAGATAGTGCCGCGGTGCCTCGGCAGCCACCACATACCGGCGTTTGTCCGGATCGGTAGCGTGCACACGCAGGTATTCCAGATGCGGCTTATATAACACCAGCATCTCAGGAGGCAGACAAAATACCGCCAGCCTGTTGATCCGCTCATGGGCAAAGAAACCCCAGCCACCAGCGGATTCGGCACTCAACAATAGTATAATAGTAAAGCTTACAGCGAAACGCTGTTTCAGGATACGGGTTAACATAACAAACAATTTAGCAATTTGGTTACGTTGAAATTTAGCTATTTAATCCAAGTCAGCCAAAGCTTTTACAGGAATTAAATAACTAAATTTCAAAACAGCCGAATGACTAAATGTTGGTAACGCCGCCACTGACGGCAAATTTCATGGCCTCACCGGCAGAAATATTTTCCAACGGTTTCACCCGCTCCTTCGGTACAATAAACACTTTACCGGTAATGGCATAAGCATGCGGCACATATACGGCCATATAGCCTTCCATGCCCAGACTGCTCACATCTGTCTGGGTGATAAATCCCATCTCCCATACATCCAGTCCGTAAATCTGTACCAGCACCGGATGATCGAACTTCTTTTTCTCTCCCACAAACGCGTCAAATACGTCCTTGATGGAAGTGTAAATGTATTTGATGAAAGGAGTGCGCTCCAGCAAATGATCAAACAGATCAAAAATCCGCCCGATAATGAAGGAAGAACTCAGGTATCCCACCACTACTACCAATATCAATACCAGCGCGAAACCTACGCCCTTGTACTTTAGAAAGTTGAAAGAGGTGTCCTCCGGAATGATCTCCTTCGGAATAAGATTGTCAATAGTAACAAACGCCCAATATAAAGTCAGTGCAGTGATCCCGATAGGGGCCAGTATCAACAGGCCCTGAAAGAAATACCGCAATAAACGGGACGCAAACACTTTTAATTTAAGTTTTGGCGACATGGCAAAAGGAATGAAGGCACAAAATTAGACAAATAAGCGGAAGATTACCTGCCCTCTACATGGCCTGTCTGTGAAGGTTTTCAAATCCCGCTCCCGTAATACCCACCCACCACCGGTCTCCACAAAAAGATGTTACCACATATAAAAAATAATTACTGGAAACTTTGGAAGTTTAAAAAGTTTCCATAGTTTTGTCTTCGTATCATAAAGCCTGTTAAAGCACTTTTATGGAACCGCAGGAACGTATCATGGACACGGCTTTTGGCCTGTTTCGACAATATGGCACCAGGTCTATCACCATGGATGACATCGCTGAGAAAATGGGCATCTCCAAAAAGACCCTCTACGCCCACTTCATGGATAAAGACGACCTGGTAACACAGTCGATCACCCGTTTTATCGGCCTCGTGGAAGCGGAATGCCTGACAGACCGTGAAAAATCAGCCGATGCCATCGAAGAACTGTTCCTCGTCATGGACATGCTGGACCGCCGCATGCGCAATATGAACCCTGTTGTCCTGCTCGATCTGCAAAAGTTCCACGCGAAAGCTTATCAGGTGTTTTTGAATTATCAGAACAACTCATTGACCAACACCATCCGCGAAAACCTGGAACGTGGGATCAATGAAGGACTCTACCGGCCGGACCTCGACATCAGAACTCTGACTCAATACCGCGTTTACGGATGTATGCTCAGCTTTCAGCCCGAAGCGTTTCCGGGTAACTCTGACATGACCAGGGTACAAAAAGTGCTGCTGGAAAATTTTCTGTACGGAGTGGCCTCTGCTAAAGGCTATAAGCTTATCGAAAAGTACAAACAACTATCGCAAAACATATAATACTATGCAACGTATCAGAAGGCTCACCGGCATGGCTTCCATGGTGGGACTGCTCGCAGCGGCCGTCAGTGCCGGCGCCCAGACCATCTCCCAGGAGCCTGTCCGCCTGTCGGCCCGGGAAGCAGTGGACTATGCCTTGGCTAACCAGTCAGCAGTGAAAACAGCTAAACTGGATGAACTGATCCAACTGGCCAAAAATAAAGAGGTCAGCGGACTGGCTTTGCCAACCATCAACGGTACCGGCCAATATCAGTACAACCCGATCGTCCAGAAACAGATGTTCAGTCTGGGCAACTTCAACCCGTCAGCGCCCAAAGATTCCTTTGCTGTGGTCTCTTTCCAGTTGCCACACAATGCCATGGGCGAAATAAGGCTCACACAGACCCTCTTCGATCCCAGCGTACTGGTGGCCCTCCAGGCCCGTAAAACACTGGAAGACCTGGTGTCAAAAAACGTGGCCAAATCACAGATCGACGTAAAAGCCAACGTGTACAAAGCCTATTATAATGTACTGTCTGCCCGGAAAGCATTGTCTATCCTGACAAACAACATCACTACCCTGGAAAAACTCCTCAACGATACCAGAGAAATCAATAAAAACGGCCTGGTGGAAAAACTCGATGTAGACCGCCTAGTGGTGCAATACACCAACCTGCAGACCGAACAAACCAAACTCCGTAACCTCGTTGAACTAGGCGTGGCTGCGCTCAAATACCAGATGGGCATGCCGCTGAAACAAGAGGTACAGCTCACTGACACCCTGTCCACTGAAAGGATCGCTGAAAGCATCCCCGATATGGACAAATTCGATTACAGCCAGCGCATAGAATACCAGTTGCTCGAAACACAAAAGAAAGCCAACGAATACGACCTGAAAAGATACCGGATGAAAGGGTTGCCCAGCTTGCAACTCTTCGCCGCTACCGGCGCGCTCCGCGGCAGTGATAAGTTCGATTACCTCAAAAGTCAGATGTGGTACGGTTACCTCAACACCGGGCTGAATCTCTCCGTACCTATCTTCAGCGGCTTACAACGCAGAAGACAGGTAGATCAGGCCCTGCTGAACGTAAAGAAAAGTGAAGTGGCCATCGAAAATGCGAAACTGGGCATCGATCTCGAAAGAGAACAATCTGCTTCTACCTTCCGCAACAACGTACTGAGTCTGCAGGCGCAGGAAAAAAACATGCAACTCGCGGAAGATGTACATAATACCACACAGATCAAATACCGCGAAGGCGTGGGCTCCAGCCTGGAAATGACGACAGCCGAAAATGACCTGCTCACCGCACAGAACAATTATTTCACCGCACTGTATAACGCTATCGTAGCCAGGATAGACCTGCTCAAAGCTTACGGTAAACTATAGTGCAAAACCTTTTCAATCACCTATCACTACTAGCTATATGAATAAAAGATATCTTTTCACGGTCCCGGTGCTCGCCGTTGTAATAGCTGCCTGCGGCGGCGGTGGCAACAAAACACAACAACTGGAAAAACTGAAACAGGAGAGAGCTGCCATCGATTCTAAAATCGCTGCGCTAGAGAAGGAAGTTGGTACAAAAGATACTGTAGCCAGAAAGAAAGATGTTACCGTGTCTGAAGTAAGAGACACCGTATTCGAACACTATATTGATGTACAAGGCAGTGTAGATGCCCGCGAAAACGTGAACGTGTCCGCCCGCGCAATGGGCGTGATCACCGCTATCTATGTACACGAAGGTCAACAGGTAAGCAAAGGCCAGACACTGGCCCAGGTAGATGATCAGGTGCTGAAAGCCAGCGTGGCGGAACTGCGCACGCAGATGGACCTCGCCAATACACTGTACGAAAAGCAGAAAAATCTCTGGTCACAGAAAATAGGTTCTGAAGTACAGTACCTCAACGCTAAAAACCAGAAAGAAGCACTGGAAAGAAAAATGGCAACCCTGCAGGACCAGCTGTCCCAAACCCGCATCATTGCACCCATCAGCGGTACGGTTGATGCGGTGATCGCTAAAGTGGGCGATAACGCAGCCCCCGGAAATCCTACCTTCCGCGTGGTGAATGCCAATAACCTGAAAGTGACCGCCAACGTGGCGGAAGCTTATGCTGGTCTTGTGAAAGGCGGCGACCGCGTAGTCATCGCTTTCCCGGATATCAACCGCGAAATAAAAACCAACATCGGCTTCGCTTCCAGGACTATCGATCCGCTCAGCCGCACCATCAAAATTGAAGTGCCGCTGAAACCCGATAACAGCCTGCGTCCTAATATGATCGCCCATATCAAAATTGTGGACTACGCTGCCAGCAACGCTGTCGTAATCCCGGTGAACCTGATCCAGTATTCCTCCGGTAAACCCTTCGTCATGGTGGCAGAATCCAAAAATGGCCAGCTGGCCTCCCTGCGCAGGACCGTGGAAGTGGGACGCACCTATAACGATAAGGCTGAAATCAAAGACGGCTTAAAAGCGGGTGATAAAATCATCACCACCGGTTACCAGGGCCTCAATGATAATGACCTGATTAAACTGTAACGCTGACCACTAACAGCCAAAAACTAGTTTATGCAAGACAATCTCCATAAAGAATTTAAACCCACCAGCTGGTCTATTGATAATAAGGTGAGCATCTATGTGGCCACCTTTATCATTGCGCTGGCGGGTATTCTTTCCTATATCAACCTGCCGAAGGAACAGTTCCCCGAAGTGGTGTTCCCACAGTTCTATATCAATACCATCTATGCCGGCACCTCCCCGGAAGATATGGAAACACTGGTGACAAAACCGATCGAGAAACAGCTCAACGGCATCTCCGGCGTGAAGAAGATCAAAAGCACCTCCATGCAGGACTTCTCCGCTATCACCATCGAGTTCAATGCCAATGAAGATATTGAAGCGGCCCGCCAACAGGTAAGGGAAAAAGTGGACGACGCTAAAAAAGACCTGCCGAAAGACCTCACACAGGAGCCGCAGATCGTAAAAATTGACGTCTCCCAGATTCCTATCATGAACGTGAACCTCTCCGGTGATTTTGACCTGCAAACACTCAAACGTTATGCAGATGATATGAAGGACAGGATCGAGGCATTGAATGAAATTACCCGTGTAGACCTGGTAGGTGAACTGGAAAGGGAGATACAGATCAATGTCGATAAATATAAAATGGATGCTGCCAAGATTGGTTTTGATGATATCATTGGCGCTATCCAGGGGGAGAATATTACCATCTCCGGCGGTCTGGTATCCATGGATGGCCAGAAACGTACGCTCAGCGTAAAAGGGGAGTATAAAGACCCGGCTAAGATCGGTAACATCATCGTACGCGGACAGTCCGGCGCTACCGTTTATCTGAAAGATATCGCCAACGTGGTGGACGGTTTCCTTGAACAGGAAAGTTACGCCCGTCTCGCCGGCAAAAACGTGATCACCCTCAACGTGATCAAACAAAGCGGTAAAAACCTGATCGATGCATCTGATAAGATACAGGCCATCAAGGCTGATATGGAAGCCAACTACTTCCCGAAAGGCCTGCATGTGACCATCACCGCCGATCAGTCCAAATCTACCCGCGTCACCCTGCATGACCTGATCAACACCATTATCATCGGTTTCATTCTGGTGACCGTTATCCTCATGTTCTTCATGGGTGCGGTGAACGCCATCTTCGTGGCGCTGTCTGTGCCCATTTCCATGTTCATCGCCTTCCTGCTGATGCCGATGTATGGGTTCACCCTCAATATGATGGTGCTGTTCTCCTTCCTGCTGGCATTGGGTATTGTGGTGGATGACGCTATTGTGGTGATTGAAAATGTGCACCGTATTTTTAATGAACGAAAAGACCTGGGTATAGTAAGAGCCGCCAAGATAGCGGCGGGAGAAGTGTTCCTGCCGGTGTTGTCAGGAACCCTGACGGTACTGGCGCCATTCGTACCGCTGTTATTCTGGCCAGGCGTTATCGGTAAGTTCATGTTCTACCTGCCGGTGACACTGATCACCACATTGGGCGCATCGCTGGTGGTAGCTTATATCATTAACCCGGTATTTGCGGTCGACTTTATGGACCGCCACGAAGGAGAGGAGCATGCCAAACCGAAATTCAACCGTAAGTTCCAGATACTCACTGCCGTATTTGCCGTGATAGCCATCATCGGTTACGCTAACGGTAGCGTAGGGGTGGGCAACTTTGTGATCTTCGCCTACCTGATGATTGCGCTGGAGCGCTTCTGGCTGGGCGGCGTGGCGCGGCATTTCCAGCACACTTTCTGGCCTAAAGTACAGGAGCGCTACAAACATATTCTGAAATGGTGCCTCGTAGGCTGGCGTCCGGTGTGGATTCTGGTCGCTACTTTCGCACTGCTGATCTTCAGCATTGTCCTGACCGGCATCCGAAATCCCAAGGTGGTGTTCTTCCCGCAGGCAGATCCTAACTTCATCTACACATATATCGAGCTGCCGAACGGCACCGATCAGAAATATACCGACTCCATTACTCACATTGTGGAAGACCGCATCACGAAAGTGGTGGGTGCTAACAATCCTATTGTGGAGTCTATTATTTCCAACGTGGCCAAAGGCGCCGGCGACCCGTCGCAGATGGACATGAGCACCCAGCCGCAGAAAGGCAAGGTGACGGTGGCTTTCGTGGAATTTGGCGCACGTGACGGGCAGTCTACTGTACAGTACCTTGATAAAATCCGTAATGCCGTAAAAGGTATTCCGGGCACTAATATCACCGTAGAACAGGAGCAGGGCGGCCCTCCAACCGGTAAGCCCATTAACATCGAAATTACCGGTGATAACTTTGATGAGCTGACCAGTTCTTCGTTTAGACTTAAACGTTATCTCGATTCCCTGCATGTGGATGGTGTGGAAGAGCTGAAAAGTGACTTTGAGGCCAACAAACCTGAGATCGTAGTGAATATTGACCGGGAAAGAGCCAATAACGAAGGTATTTCCACCCGCCAGATCGGTGGCGCGCTGCGTACCGCTTTGTTTGGATTTGAAGCGTCCAAGATCAGGGATGCCAAAGACGAATACAAGATCATGGTGCGGTTACAGGAAAATCAGCGTAATAACATCAATAACCTGATGAACCTCAACCTGGTATACCGGGATATGAAAATGGGAGGTGTAATACGCCAGGTGCCGCTGTCGGCCGTAGCGGATATTCATTACTCCAATACTTACGCCGGTATCAAGCGTATTGACCAAAAACGGGTGATCACCTTGTATTCCAACGTGTTGACCGGCTTCAATGCCAATGAAGTGGTGCAGCATATCCAGACGGCGCTGAATGATTTTAGTCATCCTAACGCTGTGACAATCAAGATGACCGGTGAGCAGGAAGACCAGCAGGAAACTATGAACTTCCTGATGATGGCCATGTTGGGCGCATTCGGGCTGATTCTGATGATCATGGTAACCCAGTTCAACTCCATTGGCCGGCCGTTGATCATCTTTATGGAGATCCTGTTCAGTATCATCGGGGTGTTCCTGGGCTTCTCCATCTTCAAAATGGACATCTCCATTGTGATGACAGGGGTAGGTATTATGGCCCTGGCAGGTATCGTGGTGCGTAATGGTATTGTGTTGGTGGAATTTACCGACCTGCTGGTGATGCAGAACATGCCGGTGTATGAAGCGGTGGTGGAAGCGGGCAAAACCCGTATGACGCCGGTATTGCTGACGGCTATTGCCGCTATTCTGGGGCTGATTCCGCTGGCAGTGGGCTTTAATATCGACTTTGCCACCCTGTTCAGTGAATTTAAGCCGCATATTTTCTTCGGAGGCGACAACGTGGCTTTCTGGGGCCCGCTGGCCTGGACGATGGTGTACGGGTTGATCTTTGCGACCTTCCTGACCCTTATCCTGGTACCGGTGATGTATGCCATGAACAAGCGTTCCATCGATGTGCTGGACCGTTATAAGATGCCCAGGACGCTGAAGTATGTGCCTTTCCTGGTGCTGATATTAAAATTATTTATGAAGAAAGAAGAGGTGAAGAAGTTGCATGATCCTAAGTATCTGTCAGCCAAGCCTTACAATTTCTTCCCTGCCCCTGAAAAGGAGCAGCAGGAAGAAATTCTCCGGAAAAACGCCAAAGTGGAAGGCGTTTCCGTGAACTAAAGACATGATAATTACATCTTTTAGTAATACAGTGTAACAGTTGTAGGTTAACAGTCTCCGTCCTGATTCTTCAGGACGGATTTTTTTTTGTATATTGTGGACGAAACCATATTTTTATTGTTGTTAACAAATTTTAACAAACCGGATGGTGGGCAATTGGATAGCTATTGTTACATTTGACCCTAAGAGCGTTCACGTTACTAGCTATATACAGCCTTAGTCTTATATGCCATATGATTATCGGACGTTAAATTTTTGACAGAAAACAGTCTGTTTTAAACAGTTATACAGGATTGCCTGTTTTATCTAGATTAGAATAATAGATTTTAGCGAAGGAAAGACACCGGTATCAATAGGAAGATACCCTCAGCCATTAAAATTAAAATAGGAAGACTGGCTAAAGATTGGAAGACCATGGAGTACGTAGCAACCTTAGCATTTGCTAAAGAGCAGGACCGGCAGGATCCATTAAATAAATTCAGGGAGCAGTTTTATTTTCCCCAACGAAAAGGAAAGGACGCAATTTATTTATGTGGCAATTCACTCGGATTACAGCCTAAAAATGTAAAATCAGCGATAGAACAGGAATTGGCAGATTGGCAGCAGTGTGCGGTTGAAGGATATTGGGCGGCCAAGAATCCCTGGCTCTATTATCAGCAGTATTGCAGCAAGCCGCTCACAGCAATCATGGGGGCGAGCCAGCAGGAGCTAACGGTGATGAATACACTCACGGTTAACCTCCATCTGATGATGTTGAGTTTTTATCGGCCAACCAAACAGCGGTTTAAAGTGTTAATGGAGGCAGGAGCCTTTCCAAGCGATCAATATGCAGTGGAGACACAGGTCAGATTTCATGGTTTTGATCCGGAAACAGCCATTGTCGAGGTTTCGCCCAGAGCCGGCGAACATTTAATAAGATTAGAAGATATTTTAGATATTATTAACAAGGAAAGTGATAGCTTAGCATTAGTTTTATTCGGAGGGATTAATTACTACACCGGACAATATTTTGATATACCCGCTATTACGGCTGCTGCTCATCAGGCAGGTGCTTATGCCGGTTTCGATCTGGCGCATGTAGCAGGAAATATTCCGGTGTCTTTGCACAATTGGGACGTAGATTTTGCCGTTTGGTGTTCATATAAATACCTGAACGGAGGTCCCGGCGCGGTAGGAGGCGCCTTTGTGCATGAGAAATATGCCGGCAACCGCGGATTTCTCCGCCTGGGTGGCTGGTGGGGCAACGAAGAGAGTGCACGTTTTAAAATGGAAAAAGGGTTTGTGCCTAAGAAAGAAGCCGAAGGATGGCAACAAAGTACCGCACAGGTTTTCAACATGGTAAGCCTGAAAGCATCCCTCGAACTATTTGAAGCAGCCGGTATCGGCGCTTTAAGAGAAAAAAGCCAGGGACTGACCAATTATCTGGCGTTTTTGCTGCAGCAGTTGAAAGGCATTAATTTTGAAATTATTACACCTAAAAATTGTAATGAACGTGGCGCACAACTATCTTTGCTGTTCCTGGAAAAAGGAAAAGAGATACATCAGCAAATGACGGATGCCGGTATAATCGTTGACTGGAGAGAACCCGGAGTCATCAGGGTTTCACCGGCGCCGATGTATAACTCTTATCAGGATGTGTTTCATTTTTATGAAATCATAGCTAATATTGCTTCAAACGCTTAATTAAGTAAGATGAATTTTGAGAGAAACGAACGCCCCCGCAGGCCCTACTCTTCTGATACCAACAAAGAGAATGATCCCAACAAGGAGAGAGGTGACTACAGACCCAACTTAAACAATGAGCGGGAGGGTGGAAAACCCGACTACAATGGTGGCGACAACACAGAACGTCGTCCACGCACTGACTACAATCGCGAGGGTGGGTATCGCCCCCGTACAGACTACAACCGCGATGGCGGTGGTTACAATCGTGAAGGTGGCGGCGGCTACGACCGTGGCGGCGGTGGATATGACCGCGGCGGTGACAGTGGCGGCTACAATCGTGGCGGCGGTTACGACCGTGGCGGCGGTGGTGGTTACGATCGCGGCGGCGGCGGCGGATATGACCGTGGCAGCGGCGGTGGTTACGATCGCGGCGGCGGCGGTGGATATGACCGTGGCGGCGGCGGCGGTTACGATCGCGGCGGCGGTGGTGGTGGCTATAACCGCGGTGGCGGTGGTGGTTACGACCGCGGCGGTGGCGGCGGTGGTTACGATCGCGGCGGCGGTGGTGGTGGCTATAACCGCGGTGGCGGTGGTGGTTACGATCGCGGCGGTGGCGGCGGTGGTTACGACCGTGGCGGCGGTGGTGGTGGCTATAACCGCGGTGGCGGTGGTGGTTACGATCGCGGCGGCGGTGGCGGAGGCTACAACCGCGGTGGCGGCGGTGGCGGCTACAATCGCGGCGGTGGCGGCGGAGGCTTCAACCGCGGTGGCGGTGGCAGACCTCGTCCCGGTGGCCAGAACAGACGCTTCGAACCCAAACCAGACAATAAGATATACTTTATCGCACTGCTGCCAACTGCAGAAGTAGGTAAAGAAATCATCAAAATAAAACAGGAATTTGCTGAACAATACGGACCAATGTACGCATTGAAAGTATTGCCGCATATCACCCTGCAGGTACCTTTCACAGCCGATCCGGCACTGGAAAAAGCCTTCTGCGATGAACTGACGGAATTCGCTAAAACACAGGCTCCTTTCGAAGTGTCCCTGAAAAACTTCGGTACCTTCCCGAACAAACAAAACCGCGTCCTGTTTATCAACGTGGAAAAAAGTGAAACCATGGCTACCATGCATCGCCAGCTGATCAACTTCCTGCGTAAGGAATTCGGATTCAGCACCATGCTGGCACGTACCGGATTCACTCCTCACGTGACCGTGGCCTTCAAAGACCTCGACGATGAACAGTTCAACAAAGCCTGGCCTGAATATGAAAACAAGGAATATGAGGCTACTTTCAAAGTAAACAACCTCTACTTCCTGCGTCATAACGGCAAATCCTGGGAAGTACTGCAGAAATGCAAACTGGGCGGCGCATAATCATTTAGATATTTATTCATTTAGATATTTAGCCATTTGGGGACCTCCCCAAATGGCTTTTTCTTTTCAAAAAAGACGTCCCATAGCCAGACTTCCACTGCATCCGAAATATTTAAATATCAAAATGTCTAAATAACAAAATATCAAAATCCTTACATGGAAAAGGGCCCCCGCTACAGCTGCAGAGACCCTTCCTTTTGTATATACTGTGAACTACCACAGTATAACAGTGCAGGCTATACGAATCAGATCTTCTTTACTTTACCTGACCCTTTAATATCTGTTTGTACTTTCTGCGGATTACCAGCATAGGTAACATCGCCACTGCCGTAAATGCCTACGGACAGCGCATCCCGCACCCGTACGGAGTGATCGCCCGAAGCCCTGATCATAATATCGGCCCGTTGCGTATCGAGGTCAAGGGCCTTGATCTGCCCACTGCCGTTAATGTCGCTATTGAGGGAAATTGCAGTGCCTTTAATATCGAGGCTACCTGAACCGTTGATGCGGGCATGCAGCTCCTGCACGGCCAGCGCCAATGCCGCATTACCGCTGCCATTGATCTGATACGTGAAAATGGCACTCCGTAAGGTGTCCTTATTATCCAGGAAGCCGGACCCGGCAAAATTGATACGCTGATAGCTACGGCTGTGCACATATACCTGTATGGGCATATGACGCCATAGCCTGACACGGTTCCGTAACCGGATAAACAGCGTATTATTATTGGTGTTGGTCTCAATAGCAGCAATGACGTTGTCTTCCGCTTTGATCTCTACAGCAGCCGTACTGTCCTGGATGAGATGCACTTCAAACGGACCGGAAATTTCCACTTCTGAAAAAGGAGAGGTATTGCGGGTTTCCGCAACGATATGGCCTGAACCGGCTATCTGGTCCCTGGCACAACTGCTCAGGATAAGAGTAAAGATCGCCAGCATCAGCAATAACCAGCTCACACTGAGACTGGTGTAAGTTATGATAGCTTGTTTCTTCATAAAATCATTTTTTAAGGGGCCTTATGCAAAAATGACGGCTGAAGAAACACTTACCCCTATGAGGTACCTAAAAAAAATAAGCCGGCCGTACAGACGTACGGAACCGGCTTTTGATTAACCCCTATGAAAACCAACTATTGCTCTTGATTAATTTGTTAGTTTAATTTCTCCCAAATCAGTTGCCTTTCCATCTTCCACTTTAACAGCTGTAACAGTTGCAGGCTTAAAAGGTCCTTTTGCGCCCACAATCACAGTGTAGGTTCCTGATTTGGCATTTTGAAAGCTAAAAGCACCATCATTTACAGGTGATTTTAACGTATCTGTTCCAGTGATAGCCAGTGCTTCAGTAGCAGCATCCGCAGGTGTTACTTTACCAGTGATGGTACCTCCATCAATTCCCTTGAAAGCAAAGCTTCCAAACGCCACTGCAGCCAATGCCAACATAGTTACTTTCAATTTTTTCATAGCACACGATTTAACAGTTTAGACAATAAAGATGATATGGTTAAAGTAAAGGGGTCAGCATATTTGCTATCGCTTTTTTGATGTAAAGAACTTGATGGTAGTTTTGCAAACACGGTGCCATAAAACCGCGGGCCGAATCGCTTTAACAAATCTTTTGGAAGACATTAACAAAACAAAAAAGTCTTCCGGTACACCGGAAGACTTTCGCTATAAAAGAATAACGATCGTTTACCTTCTGTTGAATTTGCTCAGCAGGCGCAGGATTTCGAGGTATAACCATACCAGCGTTACCAGCAGGCCGAAAGAAGCGTACCACTCGAAATATTTAGGCGCACCCATGGCCGCACCCTGTTCAATCATATCAAAGTCAAGGATCAGGTTCAGTGCAGCAATAGCCACCACGATCAGCGAGAACACAATACCGAAAGTACCACTGCTATGGATCAACGGCATCTCGATATGGAATAAACGCAGTACCATCGCAATCAGGTAAAAGATACCGATGCCTACAGTAGCGGTGATAACAATAGATTTGAAACGCTCAGTAGCACGGATAACACCCGTACGGTACAGGATCAGCATGGCGATGAAAACACCGAAGGTGAGGCCCACGGCCTGTAATACGATGCCTTGCCACTGTGCGTTAAACATGGCAGAGATGCCACCGAGGAAAAGACCCTCTGCCAGCGCATAGGCAGGAGCCAGGTAACCGGCCCACTCTTTCTTAAAGATAATAACCAGTGCCAGTATAAAACCTCCAATAGCGCCGCCGATTACTAACGGAAACACATTGGAGCTACCTTTTACAAATTGACCGTAGGAAAAAACTGCTGCTGCCATCAGCATGATCAGCAGGAAAGACATCTTGTTAACAGTACCACGGATGGTCATGGTAGCGCCATCAGCATGAGCAGCCTTGTTGAAAATACTTTCTTTGAGTACAGGGTTGTTCGATTGAAACAATGCCATAAAATATAGTTTAAAATTATTAACGGAATAAAAATACGATTTGATTTGACATTCAGCGCCCGTTACCACTGAATTTGTATTAAAATTAGCATTTATTGATCAATAACCTCTAGTTATCACCCATAACAAGAAGTAATGTGAATGGCCTTTTCTGGCGGTAATAGTCTACCGGATTTGTGTACTTTTGTAGGTAGATAAACATGATTTTGCGCAGGTTTGGCCAATAACATGCGCCGATTGCCTAAATTTACACCTTTATACAGATTACCTTATACTAAGATACCTTAAAAGAATAATAGATGTCTAATACTTCGATTCAACAACTGGATGATGTAGTGATAAAATTTGCGGGCGACAGTGGCGACGGGATGCAGTTGACAGGTAGCCAGTTTTCCAATAATACCGCGTTGATCGGGAATGACCTGAGCACGTTCCCGGACTTTCCGGCCGAAATACGTGCCCCGCAGGGTACTTTGCCGGGTGTGAGCGGTTTCCAGCTTCATTTTTCTTCCAACAGGATATTTACCCCGGGCGACGCCTGCGACGTACTGGTGGCCATGAACGCCGCCGCGCTGAAAGCGAACCTGAAAGGCCTCAAAAAAGGAGGCATCATCATCGCCAATACCGACGGCTTCGACGCCAAAAACCTCCGCCTCGCCAATTACCCGGAAGGCATCAATCCGCTGGAAGACGGCTCTCTGGCCAACTACCAGCTTCATACTATGGACGTCACCAAAATGACCCGTGAGGCCCTGAAAGACACCACACTGGGCATGAAAGAGAAAGACCGCGCCAAAAACATGTTTGTGCTGGGCTTCCTCTATTGGCTGTACGACCGTAATATGGACAATACCGAGGCTTTCCTCAAAGAGAAATTCGGCAAAAAACCGGAAATCCTGGAGAGCAACCTGAAAGTACTGCAGGCCGGTTATAACTTCGCCGATACGGTAGAAGCCTTTACCACCCGCTACCGCGTAGAGAAAGCACGCATGGAGCCGGGGACCTACCGGAGCATTACCGGTAACACCGCACTGGCCTACGGCCTGGTGGCAGCTTCTCAAAAAGCCAATCTGCCGATGTTCCTGGGTACCTATCCCATTACGCCGGCTTCTGATATCCTGCATGAACTGAGCCGCTTCAAAAACTTCGGTATCCGCACCTTCCAGGCGGAAGACGAAATTGCCGGTATCACTGCTGCTATCGGCGCCTCCTACGGCGGCCACATGGGCGTAACCACCACTTCCGGTCCGGGCATGGCCCTGAAAGGCGAAGCCATGGGCCTGGCGGTAATGCTCGAAATTCCGCTGCTGATCATTGATATCCAGCGCGGAGGGCCTTCTACCGGTCTGCCTACCAAAACAGAACAATCCGACCTGTTACAGGCTTATTATGGCCGTAACGGCGAATGCCCGATGCCGATCATCTCCGCCTCCACACCGGCAGACTGCTTCGATGCTATCTTTGAAGCTTTCAAGATCTCCGTGCAGCACATGACACCGGTGATCTTCCTGAGCGACGGCTATATCGCCAATGGCGCCGAGCCATGGCGTTTCCCGAAAAGCGCAGACCTCCCCGCTATCGAGGTGAAATTCAAAAAACAACTCGAAGAAGGCGAGGAGCATTTCCTGCCTTACCACCGCGACGAGAACCTGGTGCGTCCCTGGGCAGTACCCGGTACGCCCGGTCTGGAACACCGCATCGGCGGCCTCGAAAAACAAAACATCACGGGCAACGTTAGCTACGATCCTGAAAACCACCAGCTTATGGTGAAAATCCGTCAGGAGAAAGTAGATAAGATCGCCGATCATATTCCCCCACAGAAAATTGAAGTGGGCCCGGAAAAAGGAAAAGTACTGGTACTCGGCTGGGGCTCTACCTTCGGCGCCATTAAAAGCGCTGTGCTGGACCTGCTGGCGGAAGGCCATCAGGTGGCCCACGCCCATATCCGCCACATGCGCCCGTTCCCTAAAAATCTGGGTGAAATCCTCCACAGCTACGATAAAGTACTGATACCGGAAATCAACAATGGTCAACTGATCAAAATCATCCGCGATCAATACCTGATCGATGCGCAGGGATACCATAAAATCATGGGCGTACCCATCACCAAAGGGGAACTGATTACCCGCATTAAGGAAATGTTATAAGAAAATACACGTTAATACGTTAAATAGGCCAGGGGCGCAGCGGAAATTACCTCCACTGCGCCCCTGCTGTATGAACAGGGCAGGATGGAATCAAACTTCAGGGATTTTTTGTATTTTCAATAAGGGGACTATTACAGCTACCTCCCCGCTGATGTTATTTTTTTTTGGTTTAAGTCTCCTATTTATGAAATGCCTTTTTCGTGTATTGTTATGCGTTGTAACGGTAGCTGTATTCTACCACCCGGTACATGCCCAGACGACCACTTTTGAAGTCCGGATCGCCAACCATGCAGTGGGCACTATCGAAGCACAACGTAAAGTAAGTGGATCTGCCAAGAGTATCACGATAAAAACCCGTATCCAGACACTATTGGCCAGAATCAACAGCGACATCCTTAATGAGTACGATAATAACGTGCTCACGCTTGCTAAATCCACCCGCGTGGCCGGCAAAAAAGGAGAAGACAAGGAAACAACGACACGCCGTAACGGAAACGACTATACGGTGATGCTCAACGGCGCCCGTTCGGTTATCGACAATACGGAGATAGCCCATTGTGTGGCTGATCTTTATTTTGCAGAACCTAAACAGGTGTCCCGTATCTTTTCGGAAGCATTGGGGAAATTCCTGCCCCTGCATCCACTGGGAAGTGGCCAGTACGAACTGGTGCTACCGGAAGGCAAGAAAAACATCTATAAGTATTCCAACGGTGTATTGACAGAGGTAGAGGTTAACCATACTTTCGGCAAAGCGCTGTTCATTAAAACCATTTAATCATTTGATTATTTTGATATTTGGTTATTTTAATATTGGGTTTATCGGTGGGAATCCAATAGAGACGGTTCTTCGCTGCATTTAAATCTCAAAATCAGGAAATTCCAACATTCGTAAATCCAATATCAAAATAACCAAATAACCAAATGATCAATTCTTTTCTGTTTTGTCCTGGAAGAGCAACATGAACAATACCAGTACAGCGGCAGCAATACCGGCAGGAATCAGCCAGACACCTTGCCAGTTGTGACCGCCGGCGGTTTTGTAAGACTCTACGATAGGACCGGAGATCAGGAAGCCGATCAGCATGCCCACACCATAAGTGGCCAGCGTCACGAAACCCTGTGCAGAGCTTTTGAATTCTTCTCCAGCCAGTTTATCGGTGTAGATCTGACCGGTCACGAAGAAGAAGTCATAACAGATACCGTGCAATACGATACCGACAATCAGCATCCAGTAATTGGAGTCCACATTACCATAGGCGAACAGTACATAACGCAGTACCCATGCCAGCATACCCAGTGCGAGCATCTTTTTAACACCCAGACGGACGAAGAACAGCGGCATTACCAGCATGAAGAAAAACTCAGACATCTGCCCGAGGGATTGTTTGCCCGCAGCAGCCGTCATACCGATTTCATTCAGGAACGGATTGGTGAAGTTGTAGTAAAACGCCAGCGGAATGCAGATAGCGATGGAGGCGATGAAAAACAGCAGGTAGGAGCGGTTTTTCAGCATCCGGATGGCATCCAGGCCGAGGATCTCTTTTACGGAGATCTGCGTACCTTTTTTCAACGGCGGTGTTTTAGGCAGCGTAAAGCTGAAAAGGCCCAGCAACAATGATGCACCGGCCGCCATTTTAAAGGTGAGGCCGAGGGTGTTGTTTTTCTCCCAGTTGAGCCAGCCGATCAGCAGCCCGGCTATAATCCAGCCAATGGTGCCGAATACACGAATGGTGGAGAAGTCTTTGCTGGGATCGCTCATCTGCCGGAAGGAAATAGAGTTTACCAGTGCCAGTGTAGGCATGTACAGAATCATGTACACCAGCAGTACAGGATAGAAACTGTCAAAGCTGGTCATACCGGAGCAGGTCCATAACAGCGCTGCGCCGATCAGGTGAATGGCACCCAGGATTACCTGAGCGGAAATAAAACGGTCCGCAATAATACCCACAATAAAAGGCGCAATCACCGCCCCGATCGATTGGGTGAGGAACGCAACGCTGACCTGATTGGCGTTGGTGTCCTGCAGATTTTTTAATACGAACGTACCTAATGTCACAAACCATGCGCCCCAGATAAAAAATTCGAGGAACATCATGAAGGACAATTGTACTCTTACGGCTGATTTCATAACGTTTTTTTAGCTTTATTTAATTGCATCTGAATGAACTGCTTAAGATAGCAAATTATTATAAATCGCTTCGAAATTTATGATGGAAGCAGAAAACGAACAGGGTTCCTGCAGTTCAGGACCGCAGCTTACGCCCATGCATAACAGCAATAGGGGAACCCTTGGCCAGCAGGGCGGATAACGGTGCCTGTTCCAGTATAGGTCCAAAGGCAGGGCCATATAATCGCGTCGCGTGACACCGGTAGTCATAATCGATCACCGGATGGACGTCCCACTTCGGGTGACTGACTTCATATTCGCCGGTGGTCTGGTGGTCCAGTCGGGTATAGCCCCAATAATGTTCGGTGATAAACGCTGCTTCGCTGCCTTCTTCCAGTGGCTGAGGAGTAGCAGCGGCGGTAGCTTTCAGGAAGTTGGTCTGGCCAGCCACCTCCCATTCGTACCGGACGTGCAGGGTATCAGCATCCGGCTGGTCCCATTGGTGGCGCATCCGGTGGGTAGCATAATTTTCTTTATAGAGGGTGTTGGCCACCAGTGTGATCAGTGGTTTGGGCACCAGTTCACGGATGAATACCACGCCGCGTTTCCACTGGCCCTGATCTTTATAGCGTACGTAAAAGCGGAGGTTTACTTCTTCAAAGGTGCGATGGCCGGGAAAGCCGATGCCTTTCACTTTGGTGTCCTGGAACAGAAACCCGACCAGGCTTACATAGTGGATATTATTCCAGGTATCCGGTTCGGTATGGGCCGGAAGGTATGGCCGGAGGGTGTTGGCATCTGCGGCAAAGTTGAGCATAAGCAGATTTCTCCAGCTGGCAGTCAGGAATGGGCGCATACAAACGATTTAGTAATGGTTATTGTGCCTTGGTGATTTGTTGATAGTACTTACAAGCCGGGCGCAGGCCACATTCACCGCACTTGGGATTACGGGCCACACAGATATAGCGACCATGCAGGATCAGCCAGTGGTGGGCCACATGTACTTTTTCTTTCGGAATATATTTGAGTAGCTGCAGTTCTGTTTGCAGGGGTGTTTTGGCATTGGTGGTAAGGCCAATACGGGCCGACACCCTGAATACGTGCGTGTCTACAGCCATATTAGGTTGGTGGTGTACTACAGAAGTGATCACATTCGCTGTTTTGCGCCCTACGCCGGGGAGTTTTATCAGTTCCGGGACCGTAGACGGGATGTCACCGTGGAAGTCATCTATGACCATCTGAGCCATCCCGATAAGGTGTTTGGTTTTGTTGTTAGGATAACTGATGCTTCGGATCAGGGGAAACAGTTCATCAAAAGTGGCCGTGCTTAGCGCTTCCACATCCGGATAACGTTCAAATATGGCGGGAGTGGTCATATTCACCCGTTTGTCGGTGCACTGGGCGGAGAGGATAACGGCTACCAGCAGCTGGTAAGGATTATCGTACATCAGTTCCGTTTCGGCATTAGGTGCATGTTGTTCGAAATAGCTGATAACGAATGCAAAACGCTCTTTTTTGGTCATGCCGTAAAAATAGGAAAAATGAATTGATAACCGCACGTGGAAGTTGCAGTACAATCGACAGGTGATGTAAGGTCACTACGTGTTTGCCGGGTTATGGTTTTTCCGGTTTACTGGCAGCGTAGTCAAAGATCAACCGGAGTGTGGCGGCCCTGGGGGAATAACGAACAGTGTCGAGGACGGCTTTGGTGTCCTCGAAGCAAGCCTGCTCTTCCCGGGTCAATGATACTTCCTGTTGTGAACGTTTGAGATCGCTATCAGTAACAAGACACAAGGTGGAGAGGGTAGATAGTGTAAAATTACTCATGCAATATAGATTTGTTAAGAGAATCGTATCCTACTTTATAACGACAGAAAGGTGCAATGTATTGTTAATTTAAGATAAATTTTTATGATTCGCGGGGAGACGGGAACCAATTACTGTTGGGGGGCTGGGCTGATAATGAACAGGTCTTCATTATCTTTCTTCATATAGTATTTTTCGCGGGCGAATTTCTCCAGTTTTTCGGGGCTGGACAGCAGCTCCTGTTGTTCTTCCCGGGTTTGTTTGATCTCTTTGATAAAAAACTCTTTCTGGTTCTCCAGCTTATTGACTTCAGACTGGAACTGGTATTGGTACATCAGGTTGGTCTTGTCCAGAAAGGCGATCCATATCACGAAAGCGAGGGCGGTGATAAAGAACTTGTTCTTTATGTAGCGCGGCAGTTTTATGGATGTGAGAAAAGACATAATGCAATTTAGGCATTTTTTTATTTAGTCATTTGGTTATTTAAAACGCGCAGATCTAAGCGAGTTCCGTAAAATACCCAAATGACTAAATAAAAAAATACCTAAATGAAGTGTTATTTTTTCACGCTGATGGCGTTAGTAGGATAGATCGCTACTTCACCCAGTTCTTCCTCAATACGGAGCAGCTGGTTGTATTTGGCCATACGGTCGGTGCGGGAAGCGGAACCGGTTTTGATCTGGCCGCAGTTCAGTGCTACTGCGAGGTCAGCGATGGTAGTATCTTCCGTTTCGCCGGAACGGTGGCTCATGATGGAAGTGTAACCGGCTTTGTGCGCCATGTTCACTGCATCGATGGTTTCGGTTACAGTACCGATCTGGTTTACTTTGATCAGGATGCTGTTGCCGATGTTTTTGTCGATACCTTCTTTCAGGCGTTTTACGTTGGTTACGAACAGGTCGTCACCTACCAGCTGTACGCGGCTGCCTACAGACTCGGTCAGTTTTTTCCAGCCATCCCAGTCGTCTTCTGCCATTCCGTCTTCGATAGAAACGATGGGGTATTTGCTGCACCATTCGGTCCAGTAAGCCACCATTTCATCGCTGGAGATTTCTTTCTGAGAGCTCTTATAGAACTTGTATTTTTTGGTTTCTTCGTTGTACATCTCGCTGCTGGCGGCATCCAGGGCAATAGCGATCTGCTCGCCGGGAGTGTAACCTGCTGCTTTGATAGCTTCCAGTACGGTTTCGATGGCTTCTTCGTTGCTCTGGATTTCAGGAGCGAAACCGCCTTCGTCACCTACGTTGGTGCTGTAGCCTTTGCCTTTCAGTACAGATTTCAGTTTGTGGAACACTTCCACGCCCCAGCGGAGACCTTCGGAGAAAGTGGAGGCACCGATCGGAACGATCATAAACTCCTGAAAATCAATTTTATTATCGGCGTGCGCACCACCATTGATGATGTTCATCAGGGGAATAGGCAGGGTGAAAGCGTTTACACCACCCAGGTAGCGGTACAGGGGTTGGTTACATTCTTCTGCTGCTGCTTTAGCTACGGCCATGCTCACCGCCAGGGTGGCGTTAGCGCCCAGTTTGGCTTTATTGGGGGTTCCGTCCAGGGAAATCAGCAATTTGTCAATACCTGCCTGGTCTGTTACTTCCCAGCCAACCAGTTCTTCCGCGATGATCTCATTTACGTTTTTAATAGCTTGCAGTACGCCTTTTCCGCCATAAACGCTTTTATCGTTGTCACGCAGTTCTACGGCTTCATGCTTACCGGTAGATGCGCCGGATGGAACGGCAGCGCGGCCAAAGTGACCGTCTTCGGTGGTTACGTCTACCTCAATTGTAGGATTACCGCGGCTATCGAGGATCTGCCTGGCATGGATTGCTGAAATGGTACTCATAATTCAAAAGTTATAATTGTTAGCTATTAGCGGTTAGCAGCGGGCGTTTCACCTGTCGGCTCCACGCGCTTTGTAATTTCCCGGAAAATAGATTCCAGGCTTTGTGAATTGCTCTGCAAAGAAAGGATGTTCCGGTTATTAATCAAAGCAAATTGTAACAGGTTTTTTCGGACAGTGTCTACCTCGTTGGTATACAATTGCCAGGTATTACTTTCCTGGGCTGTTACCCGGGAAACGCCGGGTATCTGAAGCAACTCGCCGGTTGTGGCGGCCTCCCCGAAGGTCACCTGGATATAGCCACCGGTAGCATTTTGCTGCTGGAGATTGGCCAGCTGGTCATCTGCCACTATCTTTCCTTTGTTGATGATGATCACCCGCCCGCAGAGCGCTTCTACTTCCTGCATAATATGTGTAGACAGGATCACGGTCTTGTCGGTCCCCAAATTTTTGATCAGCTGCCGGATATCGGCCAGCTGGTTGGGGTCCAGCCCGGTGGTGGGTTCATCCAGAATCAGCACTTCAGGATCGTGTAGCAGCGCCTGCGCCAGCCCCACCCGCTGTTTGTAGCCGTTGGACAAAGCGCCGATCTTCTTGCGGCTCTCCGGTAATAAACCGGTCATGTCTATCACTTTACGGATACGCTCTGTGCCTGCTTTGCCCAGCTGATGCACGCCGGCAACGAATTCCAGAAACTCCTTCACATACATGTCGTAGTACAACGGATTAGATTCCGGAAGGTATCCTACTCGTTTGCGTACTTCGAGCGACTGGCTTACGACATCATACCCGCACACACTGGCCTGGCCGCTGGTAGGAGGCAGAAAACCGGTGATCATTTTCATGGTGGTGGACTTCCCCGCCCCGTTAGGGCCAAGGAAACCGGTTATTTCCCCTTTCTTCAGTTCAAAGGAAATAGCGTCCACTGCCCGTTGTTCGCCATAGACCTTACTCAGTTGTGATACCAGGATAGACATGTAGGATATACTTGTTTTGCGGCATCTAATGTACGGAAGAAATTACGTCTGTCAATTCCTATTTTTTTTCTACCATTGCATATTATGAAGAGAGTCATTGGCTTATTTTGCTTACTACCGCATTTATTACAGGCACAATCCGTTCCCGAAAAGAATTACCCAAAAGGCTATTTCAGGAATCCGCTGGAAGTCCCCATAGAACTGGCTGGTAACTTCGGTGAATTACGACCCAATCACTTCCATTCCGGCATGGACATTAAAACGCAGCAGCGTGAGAACCTGGCCGTGCATGCCGCGGCAGATGGCTATGTAAGCCGGATCGGGGTATCACATACCGGCTTTGGTAATGTGCTGTATATTACCCACCCCAACGGATACACGACTGTATACGCCCACCTCAACGCCTTTTTCCCGGCTTTGCAGGCGTATGTTAAAAAGCAACAATACACCAATGAAAGCTGGGCCAGCGACCTGTCTATCCCGGCTAATATGTTCCCGGTGAAGAAAGGGGATTTTGTTGCCTGGAGCGGCAATACCGGCGGTTCTGCCGGCCCGCACCTGCACTTTGAAATCAGGAACTCACAAACGGAAAAACCGCTTAATCCGCTGCTGTTCGGCTTTAACATCGCAGATACCCGACCGCCGGATGTTTATCGTATAGCCATTTACGATAGAGACCAGAGTGTCTATGAACAACAACCGATGATTCTGCCGGTGAAAAAAGTGGGCGACCACTACACCACCGCTCAACCCGTGGTGAAAGTACGGGCGCATAAAGCGGGGCTGGGCATCAATGCTATTGACCGCATGAACACGGCGCCCAATACCTACGGCATCTATGAGGTGTTTATGTACAACAACGATGTGCCGGATATCGACTTCCAGCTGGATAACATCGGTTACGAGGAAACGCGCTATCTGAACGCACACATTGACTATAAGGTGAAAAAGAACAATGGGCCTTATCTTCAGCTGTTGTTCTCCGTACCGGGCAATGAACTGGACATCTACCATGATCTGAAAGGAGATGGTACCATCAATCTGTCAGACGGGCAGGTACATGAAGTGAAGCTGTTGGTGAAAGATGCCTATGGTAATACCTCTACCGTGAAACTCAATCTGCAGCAGAGCGGAGAGGAAACGCCGGAGAAAACCTGCGCCAATCCGATGTATCCTGACTCCCGCAATATTTTCGAAAACAACCAGGTGGAATTCTACCTCGATGAACGGGCGCTGTACGACCAGATCTGCTTCAATTATCAGGAAATTCCCGCTACTTCAGCTAAATACTATTCCAATATCTACCGGCTGCATACGCCAGTGGTACCGGTACACGATTTCTTCGATGTGCGGCTGAAACCAACGAAGCCGGTTCCGGAATACCTCCAACCCAAAATAGTGATGGTGCGGGAAGGAATGGGCAGCACCAGCACTTCGGCCACCACCAAAGAAGACGGTTGGTATAAAGGTACCTTCCGTGACTTCGGTAATTTCCATCTGGAGATAGACACCGAAGCGCCGAAAGTAACACCGGTAGGGGTAAAGCCGGGAGCTAACCTCGCCAGGGCCACGAAACTGTCTTTTGTGATGAGCGATGCCAGCGGCATCAAAGACTTCCGCGGTGAACTGGACGGTAAATGGCTGCTGTTTTCCCGCAAAGGCAACGTGCTCACTTATACGTTCGATGAGCATTGTCAGCCGGGCAACCACACACTCGTGATGAAGGTGACAGACGTTGCCGGCAATGAAGGCAGCTATCACCTGTCGTTCAAACGCTAATGATTCAACATAAAAAAACGCGATATGGTAAACTTAAAAGAAGGCGATAAAGCGCCGGTATTCAAAGGCAAAGATCAGCACGGAAAAACCGTATCACTGACGGATCTTAAAGGTAAACGCGTAGTGCTTTACTTTTATCCGAAAGATATGACGCCCGGCTGCACGGCTCAGGCCTGTAACCTGCGGGATAACTACAGCGCACTGATCAAAAAAGGATATGAAGTGATTGGCGTCAGCACCGATAGTGAACAAAGCCATCAGAAATTCATCGAAAAATATGAACTGCCCTTTACCCTGTTGGCTGATGAAGATCATAAGATCGTGAACCAGTACGGTGTTTGGGGAGAAAAACAGATGATGGGCCGGAAATATGACGGTATCCACAGAACGACTTTCCTCATCAATGATAAGGGCGTGATCGATCACATCATCAAAAAGCCGGACACGAAGAACCATACGGAAGAAATTCTGGAGCTCTGGTCACGCAAAGAGGCATAAGTGAGCCAAGAGCGCAAAGACATAGTACATAAGAAACAAAAGAAAAGCAAAGGGGCGGAGATCACATCGATCTCCGCCCCTTTGCTATCTTATTTAAAAAAACTTGGTGTCTTTGCTCACTTATGCTTCTTTGCGTGAACTACCGTTTCTGTCTTTGTTTTTTGAACAGGTTACCTGTTTTGAACTTGTTACCCTCAGGGCTGCCCACACGGTCCATTGCGCAACGGAAACCTACCGTGTTGGTGGCCATGTTTTCCTGCATGTAACGGCGTGTACCGGGAGAGAGCCAGTAAGCACGGTCGTTCCAGCTACCACCTTTCACCACGTGTGATTTGTCGTTGATCAGGGTCGTTACACCGTAACCATATTCCACCTGAGAGAGGGAGTCACCATCGAGGTAATTGATAACGTCACCTTTCTGATAGTTGAGACGGTTGGCACTTTCTTCGTCGGTTACGTCACGCATTTTCAGGTGACCCAGGCTGTCTTTTTCGAACTCTTTGTTTTCGTTCTGATAAACAGTCTGGAATTTGTTACCACGGAAGTAGTTGAAGTCTTCACCATCAATCGGGTTGAGTGGTCTGTACACGTCCAGTACCCATTCAGACACGTTGCCGGACATATTGTAGATGCCGAAAGTGTTAGGATAGAAGGAGCGGGTAGGGCCAGGGATGGAGGCGCGGTCGTTCAAACCACCGGCCACACCCATGTTATCACCGGAACCACGCTTGAAGTTGGCCAGGAACTGGCCCTGCATGGTACCGCGGCGGATATCACGCAGACCGCTGGTGTTGGTGCCCCAGGAGTACACCTGTTTGTTCATGATCAGCTCTTCCCCGTGTTTGCCTTCTTTTTTGGAAGGACCAGGGTTCTGGCCGATGTAACCCAGTGCAGCGTATTCCCATTCTGCTTCTGTAGGCAGGCGGTAGTTCGGCAGCATGATACCATCTTCAAACTGGGCGGTACGTGGCGTACCGTCTGCATTTTTGAACTGGTCTTTGGTAGACTTGGACATTTTGCCCGGAGTACCTTCATACAGGCCGGCGCTGTAGGCTTTGGTATCAAATGTATTGTCGTCTGACTGGTTGGTGACATCTGCTTTGGAAAGCAGGCCTTTGTCCATCAGCAGTTTTTCGTTGACACGGTTGGAACGCCATTTACAATAGTCGGTCGCCTGTTTCCAGGTAACACCCACCACCGGATAGTCGTTATAGGCCGGGTGACGGAAGTAGTATTCCACCAGGGGCTCGTTATAGGCCAGTTCACTACGCCATACCAGGGTGTCCGGCAATGCGTTACGGTATACGTCGGGGAAAGACTCTCCATAAACACGGGCGAGCCAGAACAGGTATTCGCGATAGTGTACGTTGGCTACTTCGGATTCATCGATGTAGAAAGAGGATACTGTAATACGACGTGGAATGTTGTTCCAGTCGCCCATTACATCCTGCTCAGTGGCACCCATGGCAAAAGTACCGCCCTGTACAAACACCAGACCTGGTCCGGTTTGCTGGTTTTTATTCTTGGCTACACTGAAACCACCCATTTTCTGGTCATTATAGTTCCAGCCGGTAGCAGAGGAAACTTCTTTCTTTTTGCCGAAAAGTCCTCCACCGTCCTTGTGACAGGCAGTCATGGATAGCATTACGCCGGTACCTACGAGCAATGATAAAGAGGTTAATCTACGCATGCGATACAGCTTTAGTCGATTATATTTACAGTAAACGCAAATGTAATCTTTTTTATTTTATGGCGAAAAAAATTAATTTGTAATTTGCCCTTGCCCGACCAATCCCCGGTAACAACCAAGAACAGGACAGCAGCGAAAATTAAGAGATATATTTCAAATTTTTATCCTATATTTTCTCTACATTACACCGGCCTTCAGGAAGGATGGAAAAGGGCTATCAAGATAATGAAACCTTCGAATATTTTTCCGGCACTCCTGTTATTTTTTCTATATCACTGCGGGAGCGCTGTAGGACAGACCGTACCTCGTACCTATAAAGATCATAGCGTTCTGGCATCAGGCCACTGGTATAAACTGTCAGTGGCGGCTCCCGGCATTTATAAAATAGATCTCCCGTTGTTACAGCAGCTGGGGGTAGATACCCGGCAACTGTCGTCGGGCAGTGTCCGGCTTTTCGGCACCGGCGGCCAGATGCTGCCGGAACCCAACAGTCAGCCCCGCTATGACGACCTGCCGGAGGTGTCGCTCCGGGTGCAGGACGGAGGAGACGGCCAGCTGGATGGCAACGACTATCTCCTTTTTTATACGCCCGGCCCTCACCGCTGGCAATGGGACCCGCTGAGACCCGGGTTCGTACATCAATACCATCTTTATAGTGATGTGGCTGCCTATTTCCTCACTATCGGCGACAACGGCGCCCGTATTGTACAGGATAATAATCACCAGCCTGCCGGTAGTAAAACCTACTCGTTTGACTTTCATACTTTTTATGAACGGGACAGCCTTAACTTCCTCAGCAGTGGCAAACAATGGTGGGGACAGGAATTTGGTAAGGTCATCGGCAACAACCGTTCTTACAGCTTTTCGCTGCCCGGAGCACCGGTAGGACCGGTGACGGTCGGTTTCCGGGCTGCCGCCCGTGGCGCCACCGGCAGTAATTTCAAGGTAAGCCTGAACCAGACGGCCGCCGCCAGCGCTTATCTGTTGCCCGTCGGCAGCAGCGTTTTTGAGTCGTACGCCACCGCCGCCTATGCCTCCGGTACCGCTACCATCACCGGCGAGGCCCTGACCGTAGACGTAGCGTTCCAGCCGGGAGATCTGAACGCCAAAGGATGGCTGGACTATCTGGAGCTGACCGCCCTCTGCCCGCTACGGATACCCGCCAGCGGTATATTGGATTTCCGTAACGCGGCCGGCACCGGCCGTACACAATACTTTCTGGCTAACGCCACCGCACAAACGCAGGTATGGGAGGTGACAGACCCGCTACGCCCGTTGGCCATGACCACCTTTTTACAGGCAGATACGCTGATGTTTACGGGAGATGCAGGGCCGTTGCGGGAATTCATTGCCTTTAATACTGCGGCAGTCATGCGTCCGGTGCCTGACAAACCAGTGCCCAATCAGGACCTGCACGGTCAACCAGGAGCAGATCTGCTGATCGTGGCCCATGAGGCCTTTCTGGCGGAAGCAGCACGTCTGGCAGCCTGGCGCCGTTCCCACGACGGACTGCGTGTAGCCGTGGTGACCACCCCGCAGGTATTCAATGAATTTGCCTCCGGAACGCCCGATCCTACTGCCATCCGCGACTATGTGAAGATGCACTACGATCGCGGCGCCCATCCGAAATATCTCCTGTTATTTGGCACCGCTTCTTATGATTATCGCCAGCGGGTGAAGAACAATACTAATCTGGTGCCTTCCTGGCAAAGTGATGCTTCGCTTGATGCCATACATTCCCATGTGTCAGACGATTTTTTCGGATTCCTGGATGATGCAGAAGATATCACGAGAACGGATATATCCAATTTGCTGGATATCGGGATAGGCCGGCTCCCGGCACGCAGCGTTGCTGAAGCCAGAACGGCGGTAGACAAAATTATCCGTTATCAGCAACCCCGCTCATTTGGGCCCTGGCGCAACCGGGTAACGCTGCTGGCCGATGATGAAGATGATAACCTGCATCTGCAAGATGCCGAAATCATGGGTAGTACTATCATAAAAAGCAATCATCAACCTAATATCAGTAAAATATATGTGGATGCTTATCCGCAGGAAAATACCAGTGCCGGTGCGCGTTCACCGGAGGTGACCAAAGCCGTCAACAACAGTGTCAATACCGGTACGCTGGTGTTAAATTACAATGGCCATGGTAGTAATAACCGCCTTGCAGAAGAAACGGTAATGGATGTGAATAGCGTGCAGGAATGGAAAAACGAGCAGCAGTTGCCGTTGTTAATTACCGCTACCTGCGATTTTGCGCCATTTGATGATCCGGGTATCAACTCACTGGGCGCGCAATTACTGTTGCAACAGCAAAGCGGCGCTATTGCGCTGATGACCACTACACGGGCTGTTTTTGCCAACGCTAATCGCATCATCAACAGTCATTACCTGGAAGCCGCTTTCACACCGCAGGCAGATGGCGCCATGCGGAGCCTGGGCACAGCCATACAGGATGGCAAAAATAAAACGTACCGCACTTCCGGTGATGTGATCAACAACCGCAAGTTTCAATTGCTGGGAGATCCTTCGCTGACCCTGGCTTTTCCCCAATGGCAGGTGATAACAGATAGTATCAATGGCCATCAGGTAACAACGGAAACGGATACCCTGAAAGGGCTACAGCATTGTATCGTAAAAGGACATATTGCTGATGCGCAGGGTAATGTGCTGCGGGATTATAACGGCACGCTGACTACCGTGATCTATGATCAACCGGTCACCCATCGCACACGGGGCAACGATCCGCGTAGCCAGCCGGCAGATTTTCAGGTACAGGAAAATATATTGTTTAAAGGCACGCAGACCGTGAGCAGGGGCGAGTTTACCGTTGCCTTTACTGTTCCTGCGGACTTACTGCAGGGTAAAGGGAAAGGGAAGATCAGTTATTACACCAGTAATGCCACTGCAGACGGTGGTGGTTACTTTGATGGATTTTTTGCAGGAGGTTTGTTGCCCGGCGCACCGGCAGATGTTACGGGACCTGATGTGAAAGTATGGCTCGACAGCAAGGCTTTTACCAACGGAGATATGACCGGACCCTCTCCATTGTTGATGATCGATCTGGCAGACAGCAGTGGGATGAATGTATCGGGTAGTAATCCGGCACATAGTCTGGTAGCAATACTGGATAGTTCAGAATATTTGATTTTAAATGATTATTTTGAAGCAACTTTGGACAGTTACCGGGAGGGACAAGTGCGTTTTCAGTTGAACGGATTGCCAGTAGGGACACATCGTATTACCATTAAAGCGTGGGACACCTATAACAACAGCACTGTAAAAACCATTACTTTTAAAGTGGCAGCGCCGGGGTCTGTGGCAGTAGAAGAAGTTGTCAACTATCCAAATCCTTTTCACGACGTAACAAGGTTCTCTTTTCTGCATAATCAGCAGGGACAACAATTACAAGTGGATTTACAGGTGTTTACCACAGATGGAAAACTGGTAAAGAAAATACGTAACACAATATTTTCAGGTACCAGTCGTTTTGATGGAATCCCCTGGGACGGTAGAGGTGATTCAGGAGCAAGGTTACCCGCCGGAATTTATATCTACCGGCTGATTATAGGCAGTAATGGTCAAACCAGGGCTTTGGGTGGAAAAATGGTATTATTTTGACCTATGCATGGGAGAGCAGACTTGACATGATCCCTTTATCAACCCCCGTTTCATTTTAATATTAATAATTAAGCTTATTTTTACACCCTATCAAAATACGAACGTTGCATGATCCGAAAGGTAGCTTTGAGCCTTGTGTTCATATACGGTACTTTCAGCAGTTTTGAAACCTCAGCCCAGATTAATACAGATCAGATTGATGGCCGTACCAATACTATTAATACTGCGGTGCCTTTTCTCCGCATCACTCCGGACGCCAGAAGTGGTGCCATGGGAGATGTAGGTTTAGCCATTTCTCCTGATGCATCTTCCATTTACTGGAACTTGTCCAAACTGCCATTTGCAGAGTCCAAGTCCGGTGTGGCGGTGACGTATACGCCGTGGCTGAAGGAACTGGTGAATGACGTATTCCTGGCGACCGTCAGCGGATATACGAAGCTGGATGAATATCAGGCTATTTCTGCATCGCTCCGTTATTTTTCCTTAGGGTCTATCAATTTCAGGGATGTTACCAATCAGGACCTGGGTGATTTCCGGCCGCGTGAATTTGCGCTGGACGCAGGTTATGCCCGCAAGCTGTCTGATAATTTCTCCATGGGATTAACCGGGCGGTATATCTATTCCAACCTTGCCGGCGGCCAATCCAACGGCAGCGCGACCATCCGTGCAGCGAAAGCTTTTGCAGCGGACCTTTCCGCCTTTTATACCAAAGAGTATGAAAAAGACGATGGCCTGACCAACCGCTTAAGCCTGGGCGCGTCTATCTCCAATATCGGTACTAAAATTTCGTATACCAGTTCCGCGCAGAACAAAGACTTTCTGCCCACCAATCTGGGGCTCGGTGCCGCCTATACGCTGGCGCTGGACGAAACCAATCAGCTGACTTTCGCCCTTGATATCAACAAATTGCTGGTACCCACGCCGGATTCCACCGGCGCTTACAAAGAAAAGGGTGTACTGCAGGGCATGTTCAGCTCTTTCGGTGACGCACCGGGAGGCCTTAAAGAAGAATTACAGGAACTGATGTATTCTGTTGGCGCAGAATACTGGTACAACCATATGTTTGCCGTAAGAGCGGGGTATTTCAACGAAAACAAATTAAAAGGCAACCGTAAATATGTTACTGCCGGGGTCGGTATTAAGTATGATATTTTCGGGTTGAACTTTTCTTACCTCGTGCCTTCTGGTTCCGGTATACAGCGTAACCCGCTGTCCAATACCCTGCGCTTCACGCTGACATTCGATCTGGGCGCCCGCAATGAAGACAGCAGGACCGGCTGGTAACAGGCTGATATCTGAAAAATAGCTAAATAATAAAATTCCAAAATATATTCTGTCCCTCCGTTTTTTAGCGGGGGGATTTTTATATTTAAAGCCTTACCTTGCGGATTGGCATAAATGTTTTAAAATATAAGCTATGAGTAGTATACGTATTGGTCTGGGAGTAGATTTTCATCAGCTGGTAGAAGGCCGGGATTTCTGGCTGGGCGGTGTGAAAGTGCCGCACCACAAGGGTGCATTGGGGCACAGTGATGCAGATGTGCTGTTGCATGCCATCTGTGATGCCATGCTGGGGGCGTTGTCGCTGGGTGATATCGGCGTACATTTCCCGGATACGGACAATACCTACAAAAATATTGACAGTAAGATACTGCTGGCCCGTTGCGCGCAGTTGATCGGTGAAAAAGGCTACGGTGTGGTGAATGTGGACAGCACCCTGTGTCTGCAGGCCCCTAAAATCAAGCCTTATGTACCGGAGATGCAGGCGGTTATTGCGGAAATACTGCGTATAGGGCTGGAAGATGTGTCTGTGAAGGCCACCACAACGGAAAAGCTGGGCTTTGTGGGACGGGAGGAAGGAGTGACTGCCCATGCAGTTGTGTTATTGGAGAAAATCGCTAAATAATAATAATTTATCTTTGCTTAATGGCTGATATAATTGTGAAAATCATCAATAAGTCGGACAATGAATTGCCGTCTTATGCAACGGACCAAGCTGCAGGTATGGACCTGCGTGCGCACCTGGAGACGGCGTTGACGCTCCAGCCATTGGAAAGGGTATTAGTACCAACAGGTCTGTTTATGGAACTGCCGGTTGGGTACGAAGCGCAGATTCGTCCGCGCAGCGGCCTGGCTTTTAAACAGGGCCTGACCATACCTAATTCGCCTGGTACTATTGACGCGGATTACAGAGGAGAGATCAAAGTAATTATGATCAACCTGTCCAACGAACCACAAACGATACAACCCGGAGATCGTGTAGCCCAAATGATCATCGCTCCCTATGTGCAGGCCGTTATGCAGCCTGTGGAAGTGCTGAACGAAACCGTTCGCGGTGAAGGTGGCTTCGGTCATACCGGTAAATCCTGATAGATGCGTGTATTCTTAACCGTTATAGGTGTTGCTGGTATATTGATCACAGGCGCGTGCAGCGGGCCTAAGAAAACGCTGCGCCATCAGGCCGTGATCAAAGACCCTGCTGTGCTGGAACAGCGGGCCGACAGCCTTTTCTTTGCAGCCCAGCGATCCAAGATGCTGGGTGATTTTCGTACTGCCATCACCCAGTACTCCGACTACCTGCGGTTAAACAAGAATAATCCCACTGCTTATTATGAACTGGCCCGCCTGTTCATGGAAGTGCAGAACCCGGGCTACGCGCTGGGCTTTGCCCGCCGCGCTGCCAGCATGGACCCGGAGAACCACTGGTTCCAGATCACCCTGGCGGACGCTTTTGCCATCAACGAACAATTTGACAGCGCTGCTGCTGTTTTTGAGAAACTGACAGCCCGTTACCCTGAAAGCGAGGACTACTTGTACAACAAGGCCATGTTCCTCGCCAAAGCTAACAAACCGGCATCTGCACTGGCTGTATTTAGTCAGCTGGAGAAAAAGACAGGCGTAGTAGAGGAAGTCATCTACCAAAAACAACGGTTGTTGCTTAAAATGAGCCAGGTGGATGCGGCAGCTGCCGAGATCCGTAAACTCATCGACACCAATCCGCTGGAACTGCGCTATTATTTCCTGCTGGCAGAAGTGTATGATGCCAACGATCGCACGGCAGAAGCTACCGCTATCTATAACGATGTGCTGCGTAAAGACCCGGACAATGCCAGAGCATTGCTGGGCCTCGCTACCTACGCAAAGAAGCGTAATGACAAGGCCGGCTACTGGGCTTTCCTGACCCGTGCCTTCGCCAATCCCACTTACAGCATCGATGAAAAAGTAGCGTACGTATATCCTTACCTGCAGATGATGCAGTTGGATTCTACCAAAGAGGAAGAAGGCCTGGAGCTTACTTCCCTGATTGTAAATGCACATCCCAGGGAAGCCAAGGCATACGCCCTGAGAGGAGATATGTACTCACAGGCGGATATGCTGGACAGCGCCCAACAGAATTATGCCAAAGCGCTGAGCCTCGACTCCAGCCGCTTTTCCGTATGGTACCAGCTGATGTGGATCTATTCCCGCAAGGAAGATCCGAACGCATTGCTGGCACTCAGCAACACCGTAACAGACAAATTCCCGAAAGAATTCATGGGCTACTACTTCAAAGGAGTGGCCAGCTTCCTGTTACAGCAATATCCCGCAGCCATCGGTGCACTCAACAAAGCACTGGAAATAGGCAACGGAGAAAAGAAATTTATGGCCGACGTACAGTCGTTGCTTGGAGATGCCTATCATGCTACCGGACAGCATCAGCAGTCTGACAGCAGCTATGAAAAGGCGCTCCTGCTGCGGCCCGACGACGCGCTGGTACTCAATAATTACAGTTACTACCTGTCACTACGCGGTGAAAACCTGGAGCATGCCGCGGAAATGTCTAAACGGTCGCTGGACCTGGAACCGGAAAGTCCGACCTACATGGACACCTACGCCTGGATCCTGTTCCGGCAAGACAAGTTTGAGGATGCCAGGCACTGGATAGAGAAAGCCCTGCAATTTCCCGAAGCACAGCAGAATCCAAATGTGCTCGAGCATTACGGGGATATACTGTTTAACCTGAAAGATGTCACAAAAGCGGTGGAATACTGGCAGAAGGCCAAAGACAAAGGGGCTACCTCTGTAGGCCTTGTCCGTAAGATCGCTGAAAAAAAATATATTCAATAGCCTTCAGCCGGGAATGCCCGTTAACACCACCCTGGTAGCGCTGATACCGCTAAAAGCTTATAGCTGCATGAAAAAAACACTACTGTTATTAATAGGAATAGCCGGTCTGGCCTTTACCGCCTGCCGTCACCCGAAAAAACTGTCACGCAATACGTTTCCGGCCACAGACACCAGCAGGGTGGCTGCCCATCGGGACACCACTTCCGCAGAAGAACGGAACGCCTTCATTAGTAATATGCTGAAAGGTATCCGCAGTAATAACATCGACTTTAACACCTTCTCCGGCAGAATGAAACTGGCTATTGAAACAGATAGCAAAAGCCATAACAATCTCACGGCCACCATCCGCATGAAAAAAGACAGCATCATCTGGATATCTGTCAGCGCTCCTATCATCGATGAAGTGATGCGTGCCGTGATCACCCCCGATAGTCTCAAACTTTACAATAGAATAGAGAAACAGCTGTTCCTCAAACGGATGGCTGACGCCGAAGAATTGCTGGGCGTGCCGTTCGACTTCAAAACCTTACAAGACCTGCTCATCGGTAATCCCGTATACCTGACAGACTCTGTTTATGGTCTCGTTAAAACACCGTCCGTCATCTCTTTTAGCTGTCAGAATGCCCGCTTTGTGAGCCTGTTCAACGTATTTTCAGATGATTACAGTCTCCAGCAGAGCAAAGTAATGGATGCTGATAGTACCGCTGCCAACAAACGTTCCTGTGAACTGACCTATGGCGACTATGCCCGTGTGGCCAACCGGAAATTCCCGACCGTGCGCCGTATTTTTGTGGAAGAGAAAAGTGTGACCAAAGTAGCACTGGACTTTACCCGCTATGATTTTGACGTACCGCTGACCTTCCCGTTCAGCACACCGGCCAGCTATAAACGCATGTAATAAATTTCCCGGCAAATGTCATCTTCATTAAACTAATAAACGTTGTATATTTATCGTTTATATACTTGGTACTTAATTGCAGTTACTTAAAATAGTCATGTTGTATTTGAAGAAGATTATCCCGTTAGTATTGATCATATGGTTATTACCGGCTATGTTGGTGGCTCAGAATACAGGCCAGCAGCAACCGACGCGGGAGGAACTGGAGCGCAGGAAAAAAGAGCTGCAAAAGGAAATCGAGGAAGCCAACGCACAGCTGAAAGATACCAAAAGGTCTACCAAAGAAAGCCTGGGCCAGCTACGTGCACTGCGGGACAAGATCACCCTTCGTACCCGGCTGATCAATAATATCAACGAAGAAATCAATTTCATCAACGGTGACATCAACACCGCTTACCGGGATGTAAAAACCCTGCAGAAAGATCTGGATACCCTGAAAGCGCAATACGCCCAACTGATCGTATACGCTTACAAGAACCGCTCTTCCTACGACATGCTGAACTTTGTGTTCTCCGCCCAGAGTTTCAATGATGCCGTAAAACGTTTTCAATATCTCAAACAATACCGCGAATACCGCCGCCGTCAGGCAGATAATATCGTCACTACCCAGGACCAGCTGAACCGGAAAATCCAGAGCCTCGAAAACCAGCGCGTAAAACGTGCCGATGCCCTGAAAACGGAACAGGAACAGCGGTCTACCCTGGAACAGGACAAGAAAGAGAAAGACGAAGTACTCACTAAACTGAAAGGCCGTGAGAAAGAGCTGGTGGCCGATATCAACCAGCGTAATAAAGATGCCCAGAAAGTGCAGGCCGCTATCCGTGCGGTAATCCGTCGTGAGATTGAAGAGGCACGCCGTAAGGCCATGGAAGAAGAAGCTGCCCGCCGTAAAGCCGCCGAAGAGAAACGCAGAAGAGAGGAAGAAGCCCGCAAAGCCGCACTGGCCGCTGCTGAAAAAGCCAAAGCCGATGCCGCCGCCGCTGCTGCCAATAATGCCAATAACAATCCTGCAGCTAATAACCCACCGGCGAAGCCAACACCAACGCCAACACCGGAACCGGCGAAACCTACGCCAGAACCACCCAAACCGGCTCCTGTACGCAGCGAGAACGTGCTGGAAGCTACACCGGAAGCATTGGCGCTGTCTGAAAGCTTTGAGGCCAACCGGGGCAAACTGCCATGGCCTGTGGATGCCGGCAATATCATTGAACATTTCGGTATACACCAACATGCCGTAATGGAACATATCACCGTACCTTCCGATGGTATCGTCATCGCTACCACCAAAGGCGGCGCCGTGAAATCCATCTTCGACGGAGAAGTGAAATCCGTTGTGGTGATGCCCGGCTCCGGCTATGTGATTATTATCCGTCATGGACAATACTTTACTACCTATGTTCGTTTGCAGACTACCCGCGTGAAGAAAGGCGATATGGTGAAAACCGGTCAGGTAATCGGTACCGCCAGCGTGAATGACCTCGAAAACACCGGTGAGGTGGAACTGCAGATCTGGAAAGGTGTTACCAAACAGAATCCCGAACAGTGGATAAGACGCAGATAATTTGATCATTTGTGCATTTGGTTATTTATTCATTGAAGGCAGCCATCAATGGATAAATAACCAAATGGTCAAAGAACTAAATGCCTAAAACCGTTCCTTTTTGAAAAAGCTGATCCCATTTCTGATAGCCTGCTGGCTGTTACCGGGAGTGCTGTATGCACAGCGCGGTAACAAAACATCGCGTGCGGCGCTGGAAAGCCGTAAACAGGAACTATTGAAGGAAATACAGGAAGCCACCCGCACATTGCAGCATACCCGTAAATCCACCAAACAAAACCTGGGACTGCAACGGGAACTGCAGCAGAAAATCGATAGCCGTAACGCCCAGATCAAAAACATCAACATAGAGATCAGCCAGATTGATGGCGCTATCAGCAGTACTAACGATAACGTACAAACGCTCGAAAAGGAAGTGGATTCCCTGCGTGCCCGTTATGCGCAGCTGGTGGTATATGCCTACAAGACCAAACGGGAATATGATGTGCTCAATTTTCTGTTTTCTGCCACCAGTTTTAACGACGCGCTGCGCCGGTATCAGTACCTGCGGCAGTATCGGGAAAACAGGCGCCGGCAGGCAGAAAGCCTGCTGTCTACCAAAGTACTGCTGGCACAGAAACTGGAAAACCTCGAACAGGAACGCGCACAAAAAGCAGGGGCCCTGTACACGGAGCAAAAACAACGGGGCGTGCTGATCGCGGATAAAAAAGAAACCGATAATACGATCGTACAACTACAGGAGCAGGAAAAACAACTCCAGCAAAATATTGAGAAAAGCAGGGCTGAAGCCAGGCAGGTAGATCGCGCCATTCAGGATGCCATCCGCCGTGAGATAGAAGCGGCCCGCAAAAGAGAACTGGCTGCTGCGGCAGCCCGTAAACGTGCCGCTGCCGCCAAAGCAGCGAAGCGTAAAGCAGAACAGGAAGCGGCGCGCAAACGTGCGATCGCCGCGGCTAAAAAAGCCGGAAAGAAACCACCGCCGCCACCGAAGCCGGTGGCTGAAGAAGAAGAGGATGAACCGGCTCCAACCCCCAAAGAAGATGTGCTGGCAGCTACGCCGGAAGCCTTATCACTGTCCCGCGATTTTGAAGCCAACCGGGGACGGCTCCCATGGCCCGTCGACGCCGGCAGGATCACCGGTCGCTTTGGTACTGGTAAAGTCGGAAAAGTAGAAGTGGAACACAATGGTATCGTGATCGCTACGCCCAAAGGCGCTGCCGTAAAAGCGATCTTTGATGGAGAAGTGATAATGGTATTTAGTGTTCCAGGCGCAGGATATATGGTTACCCTGCGCCATGGAAGATATTTTACCAACTACGTGAGATTGGTGGATATACGTGTCAAAAAAGGCATGTCCGTAAAACGCGGGCATGTACTGGGTGCAGCTGCTGCCAGCGCGGTGGCCAGCAATGGAGAGATAGAATTACAGATCTACCGCAACATGGTACAACAGAACCCCGAAAGGTGGATACGCGGGCGTTAGAGTAACTGCGCCTGCTGTTGTAACACCTGCTCGTATAATGCTTCGTATTGCGGAATGATGTTATCGATATGGAAACGTTGCGCCTGTGCCAGCGCGCCTTTACGCAGTTTGGCCAACAAAGCGTCGTCCTGCAGCAACTTAATGGCATGGGCGGCCATACCGTCCACATCTCCCACATCGCTCATATAGCCGGTTTGACCAGGAATATTGATTTCCGGTAAACCTCCTGCATTGGAAGAAATCACGGGGACCTGCGCCGCCATGGCTTCCAGGGCAGCCAGACCAAAGCTTTCGTAATCAGATGGCAGCAGGAAAAGATCGCTGATAGACATCACGTCTTCCAGTTGCTCCTGTTTACCCACAAACCGTACATCTTCACAGATGCCCAGCTCGCGGCACAGGCATTCGATAGTAGGCCTGTCAGGACCATCACCCACCAGCAGCAGCTTGGCAGGCACTTCCTGCCTTACTTTCGCAAATACATTGACCACATCAGGTACCCTTTTTACTTTACGGAAGTTGGATACGTGCAGCAATATTTTCTCGCCGTTGGGCGCAATGGCATTGCGGAAATGAGGCATCTCCCGGCGGCTGAACCGTTGTGTGTCCACAAAGTTGTAGATCACGGAGATATCTTTCTCTATCTGGAAATACTTGTAGGTCTCGTCCCGCAGATTCTCGGACACCGCTGTAATAGCATCTGATTCGTTGATGGAGAAAGTGACCACCGGAGCATAGGTCTTGTCTTTGCCCACGAGGGTAATATCTGTACCGTGGAGGGTAGTGATGAAAGGTACCACCCGGCCCTGCTTGCTGACAATCTGTTTAGCCAGATACGCTGTAGAGGCGTGCGGAATGGCATAGTGTACGTGGAGCAGGTCCAGTTTCTGGTTAAGGATAACATCCACCATCGTGCTGCTAAGGGCAGACTCATAAGGCGGAAAATCGAAAAGAGGATAGGTCGGCACCTGTACCTCGTGGTAGTATATGTTAGCGTGAAAAGCATTGAGCCTCACTGGCTGTTGGTAGGTAATGAAATGCACCATATGGCCTTTGTCTGCCAGAGCTTTGCCCAGCTCTGTGGCCAATACGCCACTACCCCCGTATGTCGGATAACATACTATTCCTATGCGCATGATCTTTAATTTAACGAACGGAAAGCGACAAGTAATAAAGCCCTGTAAATGTGTGCCAGCGACAAGATTACTTTGCGTAACGAAGGTAACGCTGAATTTTCAATTAGTGGAAACTCCAAAACCATTTATTTGTTATTTGTAAGAACCCTGCCAATTAATTAGTTTTATTGCAAAATTTAGCCGCTTATATGAGAAAACGCCTTTTGCCAATGCTGCTGACCTGCCTCTTACCGGCAGTAACCAGAGCGCAGCAGTCAGATTCCCTCGTTTTAAGACAGTTGGCCGATGAAGTACTTAGAAACAGCACTGCTTATGAAAATCTACGCGTACTGACGAAGACCATCGGCGGCAGGCTGGCTGGCTCTCCTCAGATGCCCAAAGCTGAGCAGTGGGGCGTAAACGCCCTGAAAGCTGCGGGTGCAGACACCGTTTATCTGCAGGAATGTATGGTACCCCATTGGGTGCGTGGCGCAAAGGAAGAAGCCCGCATCGTTTCAAAGCTGCGTGACTTCGTACCACCGCTGAATGTGCTGGCGCTCGGAAACTCCGTAGGTACCGGCAATCCCGGCATCACGGCTCCGGTGCTGGAAGTAGCCTCTTTTGAAGACCTGGAAGCTAAAAAAGACCAGGTAAAAGGTAAGATCATCTTTTACAATTACCATTTTAAACCGGAGTTCGTTAAGACTTTTTACTCCTATGGCGATGCGGTGAAATACAGAGGCCAGGGCGCCAGCAGGGCGGCCAAATATGGCGCTGTAGCGGTAATTGTACGTTCCATGTCGCATGGCGCCTTTAACTTCCCCCATACCGGTGCCATGGCTTATGACCCGGCATATCCGAAAATCCCCGCTGTGGCTATCGGTTTGCAGGATGCTGACCGCCTGAGCAACCGTCTGAAAAAAGATAATTCCGCTAAGATATTCCTCCGTACCAACTGCGAGATGCTGCCAGACACCATTGGCCATAATGTAGTAGGTGAAATACGCGGCAGCAAATATCCAGACCAATTCATCACCGTAGGAGGCCACCTCGATTCATGGGATGTAGCGGAAGGGGCGCATGATGATGGCGCCGGCTGCGTACAGTCTATCGAAGTATTGCGTGCTTTCAAAGCAGCGGGCGTGAAGCCTACCCGCACTATCCGGGTGGTGCTGTTTGCCAATGAAGAAAACGGTACCCGTGGTGGTAAAAAATACGCTGAACTGGCAAAACAACGCAACGAAAAACATATCCTCGCCCTGGAAAGCGATGCTGGTGGCTTTACACCAAGAGGCTTTACATCCACCATGGACCCGGAGAAGAAAGCTAAAATGAAGAGCTGGAGACCTCTGCTGGAGCCCTATGGCCTGTATGACTTTAACGAGGAAGGCGGCGGTACCGATATAGGGCCATTGCATCAGGCACTGGGTACGCCCATGGCTGAACTTTCTCCTGACAGTCAGCGTTATTTTGATATTCATCACGCGGTCAACGATGTGTTTGAAGCGGTGAATAAGCGTGAACTCGAACTGGGCGCCTTTTCTATGGCCGGTTTTATTTATCTGGTGGATCTTTACTTTTGATCATAACGTCTACTAAACTATTCACATGGGCCGGTTTATTTTTATCGTTGTTACTATCATTGTCCTGGTACTGGGCGGCATCTTCCTGTATAAATTTTACTTTGTCTTCGGCAGAGGGGTAAAGGCAGGTGAGCTCAACTACTTCGTGGAAAAGGGCTACGTCTTCAAAACCTATGAAGGAAAACTAATTCAGTCCGGCTATAAAGGCCGTACCGCCGGAACCATTCAGTCCAACGAATTCCAGTTCTCCGTGGCCGATGAGCGCATCGCGCAGCAGCTGATGACTGCCAGCGGCAAAACGGTGGAACTGCACTACAAGGAATACCTCGGTGCATTGCCGTGGCGCGGTTATAGTCCGTTTATTGTGGACAGTGTGATCAGCGTCAGAGATGCTTCGGGCAGAGATCTTCCTTAAGACAATTACAAATTACGAATTACGAATTACGAATTGAGGGCTTCCATATGGCCAGGTTACTTATTAACCTCTCTATACGGAAGCCCTCAATTCGTAATTCGTAATTTATTGCGGTACCGCATAAAGTAGAAATATCGCTGGCCGCTTATGCAGGTCTGGCAAAGCTTTCCGCCATTCCCTGACGGTTTTTGTTTTGATATATTCTTCCGGACCGGTGATATCGGCGGCAATACATAGCCGGGTATGATCTTTACAATGGTCCAGTATGTCTTTCAGCAGTTGATTGTTACGGTAAGGTGTTTCTATGAACAACTGCGTCTGTTTTTTCCGTTCAGATTCTTCTTCCAGCTGGCGTAATGCCTTGCCTCTCTCCGGCGCTTTGATGGGCAGGTAACCGGTGAACTGGAAGTTCTGGCCATTCATGCCGGAGGCCATGAGGGCCAGCAGCATAGAGTTGGGCCCTACCATGGGGATTACGCGGGCATCGATGCTGTGTGCCGCCTGTACTACCAGGTGGCCGGGATCAGCGATGGCCGGGCATCCTGCTTCGCTCAGCACACCGATGTCTGTACCTGCCAGTAATAGCTTCCTGGCTAAAGCGGTGTCTGGTGGCTGGTTTTCGTGCATGGGCAACAACTGCAGCTCGTCAATGTTGATGTTTCTGTCCAATGCTTTCAGATAACGGCGGGCAGTCCGCTCGTTTTCCACATAAAATACCCGCAACTGCTGCGCAATGGCAGTAATATAGGCAGGAATGCTGAACAGGGCGTCAGCGCTCAACACAGTAGGGATCAGGTACACTTTGCCTGTTGCACTCATGGTTATATCAGTTTTTTATGTTGTAAATCGATAGTAGCGGCAATCACGGCGTAGGAGGGAGCCAGCATCCAGCCGGCTACCGGTACCAGCATGAACACATAGAACACCATGCCATTGCCCAGGGCCATGCCCCGGTGCTGACGGATAAACTGTATGCTCTGCGCCATGGTGAGGCGGTGACGTTCGCAGCTGTAATCCATCATGGAGAAGCCGTAGAAATAGGCTTCAATAAAAAAGCCGATCATCGGGGTGATCCATCCTACTATCGGAATAAAAGACACCACCAGCAATATCAGGATGGCGCCTGTCTGGTAAACGATATTGCGGAAAGACATCCGGACACCGCGCCAGATGTCCTGCCCCAGCTGTGCCCAGCTGAAAGGAAACTCCCGGTATTCCAGAATGGCTTCGGTTTTCTCCGAGAGATAGGAAAAAACAGGGGATGCCACGATAAGGAACAAATATTTGAAATAGGAAAAATACCAGAATACAAAAACAATCCGGACGGAAAAGGCCACCAGAATAAACAGGAAACTCACCCAGCTGCTTTCCAGGTCCTGTACCCATTCGGTGATATGCAACAGGCGGGTCAGGTATTCCACAAAATCACCCGAATAGCCCCAGACAAAATAAAACCCTGTGAAAAACAGTAAACAATAAATGATGCCGGGTATCAGGATCCACTTCCACAACTTGTGTTGCATAATGAACTGATGGGCTTTTCCATATGATTGAATGGCCGACAGTACCTCTCTGAATGAAAACAACAACGCCTGAGATTTTTTTGGTGACAGAAAATTTTATCTGAATAATTTGATGATGAACGAAACTAACGCAAAAATATTTCAAATCCGGCCCGGATTTGCTGAAATCGCTGATTTTGTGTGGGTCATGATAAAAAAAACCGTGAAGCATCAGCTACACGGTTTGGATATATGATCAGGTGACAGACGCTGTTACTAGAAACGAGGGCACAAAGTTTTGTACTTGTTGTTCTCGTTGCGGGTGTGGATATAGATCAATGATATCTCCAGACCGCCGCGTGCGTTGGACGCCGGGCGCAGGCTGGACACGTTGGTATCGTAGGTCATGCCTACCTGAAACCCTTTGAACTGCATGCCTACATAAGGAATGATCGCATCTTTCAGGCGGTACCAGCTGCCGAGGAACAGCACGGTAGGATTATTCTCTTCCACCTCGCTGAGGGTGAAACCATAAGCACCGCCAAACGTGAACTCAGAAGCAGTGCTCTGTTTCATATAAAGAATGCTGGTATGAAAACGATCTTTCCCATTCACCGGTACAGAGCCGCCGCCATGTATCGTCCAGCGGTAGCTGAGGCGGTTCTGGGTCTCGGCCATAAAAGATTCTACGGGTTGGGTAATATGATAATACGAGGCGCCCAGGTAGATATTGGACGATTCCCCGATCAGCCCATTATACAAGATACCGATGTTGGGATCGAAGTAGGAAATTTTTGGATTGACCAGCGTTTCATTACTGGGTATCAGCGGGTTATAACCGTTGTTATCCATCTGGTTTTCGAACTGCAGCTTGGTATTGTCTATCCGCTTTTGTACCAGTGTTCCCTGTAAGCCAATAGCGATGGTGTGGTTGCCCTCCGGGTCCAGGCCTTTATGATAGGCTGTGCTGGCAGAAAGATAGGTGGAGGTAAGTGCCCCGCCTCCGCTTCTGTCGTACATCGCCATCAAACCTACTCCCCAGATGTCCGTATAAGAGATGACATTTTTCAGGATACCGAAATCAATCGCAGCGGTGCCGGTCACAAAGGGCGTAGAGATACTGCGCCATTGAGAACGATAGTTGCCGGATATACGGTAATCGCCTGAAAATAAACCGGTAAAGGCTGGGTTAAGGGTGAGCGGAGAAGCAAAAAACTGCGAAAAATGCGGATCCTGTGCCCGCAAAGAATTAAAACATAAGAATATGGTCAAGAATAGTAAAGCTCTTTTCATAAGATAAGCTTAAAGCATAGGGTTTATGCAGTAAGGGTGAAGGTACACCAAATATGTTATATTTCAAATTAAATCCATGTGTAAAAATATTAATACGGAACTAAGTGCCTATCTCCATAATAAATTTACGGATTTAACAATTTAGATTATGGTGTAAAATCGTGTGATATACGCTCATAATGTAAATCGCTAAATCCGTAAGCTGTATTCCGAAAATTCCGAGTATTAAACGTCAGAACCGGATTATTGTTGTAGTTTATTTCCGAAAGCCAGATCTCCTGCATCGCCCAGGCCCGGCACGATATAGCCTTTGGCCGTTAGTTCATCATCAATATCTCCTGCCCAGATGGTAATATTGGCTTTGGTATTGCGCAGCACATATTCAATTCCCACGGTGCACGCGATGGCTACCACCAGATGAATATGACTGGGTTTTCCAATTTCTTCGAGGTGTTCGATGGTTTTTACCAGCGAGGAACCTGTGGCCAGCATGGGGTCGGAGAGGATTAATACCTGTCCTTCAATGGAAGGACTGCTCACATATTCCAGGCTGATATCGAAAGAACCGTCGTGATTATGTTTGCGGTAAGCCGAGATAAACGCATGGTCTGCCTTATCAAAATAATGCAGCAAACCCTGGTGGAGTGCCAATCCCGCCCGCAGGATGGTAGCCAGTACCGGCTGCGTTTTCAGCACCCGGCAATTAGCGATGCCCATGGGGGTCGTCACTTCTTTCTCCACATACTCCAACGTTTTGCTGATCTCGTAGGCGGCTACTTCGCCCAGCCTTTCCATATTACGCCGGAAGCGCATACGGTCCTGCTGTATATCCACATTCCGGATCTCGCTCAGCCATTCACCTACCAGCGAATTTGTTTCACTTAAATTGATTATCATATATCTGCTTCGCTTTGAAGCGGCAAATTACCGAAAATATATGTAACCTATTCCTGGTCCTTGTCCTTATTGACCAGCTGTGCTTTTTTCACCAGCTGGATGAACTCCGCCCGGTAGCCCTCTTTGTCCTCACCTTTGGCAGAAGAGGCCAGTTGCAACACATCATGATAGGTGATGTCGCCTTTAAAGGCCGAGTTGCGCAGCAGTTGACCGAAAGCGGCAGCAGCAGTGGCCATCCGGAAATCTTCCGGTGCGGCGCTGATCAGTTGCCTGTTATAAGGCAATACCTGTTGCATCAGCCGGCTTTTGTTTTCATCAGGCTGCTTGTAACGCAGCTTGACAGTGAGCACTTCCGGTAGATGACCAACAACAGTGTTTTGCTGGTACTTCAACGGATCTACCCAGTTGACGGCCTTACCAGCTTTATCCGTGGCGGAGATGATTTCATACAACGCGGTCACGGTATGCCCCACGCCCATATCTCCGGCATCTTTTTTATCATTGTTGAAATCTTCATTCTGCAACATGCGGTTTTCATAGCCTACTAACCGGTACGACTGCACGAAAGCAGGGTTAAATTCCACTTGCAGCTTCACGTCTTTCGCGATGGTGAACAGCGTACCGCCGAATTCGGTCACGAACGTGCGGCGGGCTTCTTCGAAATTGTCGATGTAAGCATAGTTGCCATTGCCTTTGTCGGCCAGCAGTTCCAGCTTGTTGTCTTTATAGTTACCCATACCAAAGCCCAATACAGACAGGAAGATGCCCTGCTGTCTTTCTTTTTCTATGAGTCGCTGCAGTTCACCGTCGCTGGACGCGCCTACGTTGAAATCGCCGTCTGTAGCCAAAATCACGCGGTTGTTGCTTTTATCGCTGCGGTGCTCTGCCGCGATCTTATAAGCCAGCTGGATACCTTCGCCACCAGCGGTGGAACCACCGGCCTGGAGGGATTCCATCGCTTCCAGTATTTTCTTTTTTTCACTACCGCTGGTAGAAGGTAATACCACACCGGCAGCACCGGCATATACCACCACGGCTACACGGTCCTGCGGGCGCAGTTGTTGCACCAGTGCAGCGAAGGCGCGCTTTACCAGGGGCAGTTTGTTCTCTTCATTCATAGAGCCGGAAACATCTACCAGCAACACAAGATTGGAGGGCGGCAAATCACGGGCGTCTACTTCTTTGCCTTTAAGGGCAATACGTACCAGCTGGTGGCTGGTATTCCAGGGACATACCGCCATATCTGTATAAATAGATACCGGGTCTTTACCTGCAGGCGCTTTATAATTGTAGTCAAAATAATTGATCATCTCTTCTACGCGTACAGCATCCTGTGGAGGTAGTATGCCCTGGTTCAGGAAACGGCGCACATTGCTGTAGGAAGCCCTGTCCACATCAATACTGAAAGTGCTCAGTGGTTGCTCCGTCGCCGAATGGAAAATATTTTCGTTGATGGGACTATAATCTTCCGTGTCGAAACGCCCTGCCGGGGCGGATGTGATATTACTACGACGCTTGACATTACCCTGGGCAACCGCCACACCAGACACCCTGCCGGCCAGGGCCTGTGTCATCGGGGCCGCTGCTATGGGCGCCGACAAATAACCCTTTACGACTACTTCGCTAATTGCTTTGTCATCCGTAGTAATAGGAGTGACTATAGTTATGGGCTGCATGTTGATAACAATGGATGATTGGCCGGCTGTAATTTGTACTGTTGTCGTTTCGTAGTTGGGGGCAATTGCCTGGAGGATTAACGGACCATTGGGGACGGTGAGGGTAAATCGACCTTTTTTATCACTTTTTGTGATGGCCTTACCACCTTTTATTAGGCTGACAATGGCGCCGCTAATAGCGGCCTGGGAGTTTTGGCTTTGCACACGCCCTGTAATGACGCGTGTCTGCGCGGTTGCCTGGATCATGATCAGGCAGCTTAGCAATAGTAGGGAGAGGTATTTTTGCATAATATGGGTGTTTTCTGCCGGCATGATGCAGGGGATATAACAGATTCCATAACCGGGTTAAAAAAAATTACCCGATGGGAAATCCTACCTTTGCCAAAATTTTAGTTGAATGGTATACAACGTAATAGGTACCATGTCCGGCAGCTCGTTGGACGGACTGGATATCGTTTTTGCTGAGCTGACGGAAATCAGGGGACAATGGACTTATGTCATCAAGGCTTCGGAAAGCCTGCCTTATGAACCGGAGTGGGTGGAAAAGCTGGCTGCCGCCACCACGCTGCCTGCCAGGGAATACCTGCTGCTGCATACGGCATACGGCCACTACACCGGACAGCGTATCCTGTCTTTCATCGAAAAAAATGAACTGGACCATAAAGTACATTTTATTGCTTCTCATGGACATACCACCTTTCATCTGCCGGGCCAGAAAATGACGGCCCAGCTGGGAGATGGCGCAGCCATGGCGGCGGTGACCAAACTGCCGGTGATCACCGACCTCCGCGCGGTAGACGTAGCGTTAGGCGGACAGGGAGCGCCGATTGTACCGATCGGGGAGAAATACCTGCTGGGAGGTTACCAGTTCTGGCTCAATCTGGGCGGCATCGCCAATATATCTGCGCAACTGCCGGAAGGCTTTGTGGCATTCGATATCTGCCCGGCCAACCGGGTGCTCAATGAGCTGGCCCTGCAACTCAACAAACCATATGATGAAGGTGGCGCGCTGGCCGCCGGCGGCGTTACCGATAACGGACTGTTGGCCCAGCTGAATGCACTGCCGTACTACCAGCAACCATGGCCTAAATCACTGGCCAACGATTTTGGTACCGAAACAGTATTGCCGATGATCAATGCATTGCGTATATCCGTACAGGGTAAACTGCGTACTTATACAGAACATATTGCTGCGCAGATCGCACAGGCGGCCGGCCAGCTGAAAACAGCCATGCCGGAAGGTCCTGCTAAATTGCTGGTAACAGGCGGTGGCGCCTTCAACACTTTCCTCGTAGATACGCTCCGGCAGCAACTGGCGCCGCTGGGTATTGAAGTGGAAGTGCCCGATGAACTGACGGTAAGCTTCAAAGAAGCCCTGGTGATGGCATTGATAGGTGCTTTGCGGTGGAGGCAGGAAGTGAACGTGCTTTCGTCCGTAACAGGTGCTGAGCGGGACTCCATCAATGGTGCGCTCTGGACCAGCCAATAATGAATAGTAATATATAATAGCAACGGCTGCCCTGACAGGGCAGCCGTTGTTGTTCTCAGGGCTTCAGCCCTGAATTATTTTTTATGCCTCTATCGGCGTAAATGCAAACTTGTCGCCGTCAAATAAGCCCATGTCGCTGAGTTTCAGGTGAGGGATCACCAGCAGGGCCATGAAAGAGAGGGTCATATAAGGAGAGGCGAGCGTGGAGCCCAGCTGTTTGGCTGCCTGATCGAAACGGCTGTACTGCTGTGCAATCGTATAGCCGTCGAGGTTGCTCATCAGTCCCGCAACAGGCAGGGGGAGCACCTCTACGGCTTCGTTCTCCGCTACGCTGATACCGCCACGGTGAGCGATCACGCCATTGATGGCTGCGCAGATGCTGGCATCATCGGTACCGGCGGCAATGATATTGTGACTATCATGGGCCACAGAAGAGGCGATGGCACCGCGTTGCAGGCCAAAGCCGCGAATAAATGCTATGGCCGGTGGCGCCTGCCGGTAACGGTTTACTACTACCAGTTTGATGACGTCCTGTTGTGTATCGCAGGAGATATGACCGTCTCGTACCGGCAGGGTGGCCTGTAGTGCGTTGGTGATCAGCTGGCCGTCCATGGCTTCCATGACTTTAACCGTGACGTTGTTTCCATGGGCAGGGACCCGGAAATCTTTGGGAACGGAGGGCTGGCAGACGAAATTATTCACCACCGGTGTATCTACCGGCTGGATAAGCGTTTGGCCATTTTCTGCTACTTTGATACCATTGATATAGGTAGCGAGGATATTAAAATCTTCGAGATTATCGGTGATGATAAAATCGGCCGGATCATTTTCCCGCAGCAGCCCGGTATCAAGACGGTAATGCAGTACGGGGTTTACGCAGGCCGCGCGCAGCACTTTAAACAGGTCGATGCCGTGTCCCAGTGCACGTTTTACCAGTTGATTGATGTGCCCTTCCACGAGGTTGTCAGGATGTTTATCATCGCTGCAGAACATGATTTTGTCCGGATGATGGTGCAGGAGGGGGATGAGGGCTTCAAAGTTTTTGGCAGCGCTGCCTTCGCGGATGAGCACATGCATGCCGTAGTCTATTTTTTCCTGTCCTTCTTCCAGCGTAAAACATTCGTGGTCGGTGCTGATACCGGCCGCAATATATGTTTTGGCGGCCTCGCCGCGAAGTCCCGGTGCGTGGCCGTCTACAGGCTTGTTGTATTTTTTTGCGGCGGCTATTTTAGCCATAACGTCGGGGTCCTGGTGCAGCACGCCGGGGAAGTTCATCATTTCCGTGAGGTATTTGATATCGTCGCGTTGCAGCAGTTGGTCGATATCAGCTACATCGACGGTGGCGCCGGCTGTTTCGAAGACCGTGGCAGGCACGCAGGAGGGAGCGCCGAAGTTAAATTTAAACGGCACTTTTTTACCGTTGTCCAGCATAAACTGGACGCCCGGGATGCCCATTACGTTGGCTATTTCGTGAGGATCGCTAACGGTAGAAACGGTACCATGTACTACTGCCAGGCGGGCAAACTCGGAAGGGACCAGCATGGAGCTTTCTATATGCACGTGGGCATCTGTAAACCCTGGCAGGATAAAATGCGGATAGCCGTTGGTGTTACGAACGATCTGCCGGATGTGGCCGTCCACAATGTGCAGCGTGGCCGGGTAAATTTCCTGTTGCAGGATGTCTACAAGATTGCCTGAGATCTGATAGGTATTCATGCCGTAAAGCTAAGCAATAGCCGGCATTTTCGGCGATAGCATTCGGGGGCTGCAAAGGAGGGTACGTTTTTTGGTACCTTTGTCCATTCAAAAAAATCAACGAGCGCTTATGAGATATGCAAAGATTTTTTCGCTGGCAGTAGTGGCGATGATAGGCAGCATCAGCCTGCAGGCACAATCGCTGACAGAAATATTGGATAAGTACACCGCGGCCCTGGGCGGGACCGACAAGCTGAAGTCTATCAAAACACAATATACCGAAGGAGAGATGACCCTTGATGCACAGCAGGGCCTGAAAGTGCCGATCAGGAAATGGGTAAAACAGGACGAGGCCATGCGGATGGAATTCGATATCCAGAACACCAAAAACATACAGGTGGTGCGTAAAGATGTTGCCTGGCAGTTTATGCCCGTTACTACCAATATGAATGTGGAGGAGATAGATCCGGTAGTCCGTAAGCTGATGCAGCCGCAGCTGGATGTTACCGGGGAATTGTTTGATATAGCAGGCAAAGGAAAGCAGGTGGAGCTGGCCGGTAAAGACACGCTGAACGGAGGACCGGTGTATAAGTTGAAAGTGACCACTGCCGAAGGTATCAGCGGTTTTGCGTATCTGGATGCTAATACGTTTTACCTGGTGAAAGCTACTAATGAGATCAATATCAATGGCCGTAAGGCGCAGTTGGTAACGCGTTTGTCTGATTACCGGAAAACGGTAGATGGATATGCTTATCCTGCGCAGGTGGAACAATCCACGGCAGACAACAATATAAAGATCCGTGTCAGCAGGGTGGAAATGAATCAGCCGATGGCAGATTCCCTGTTTGAAAAACCGGCGACGAAATAACGGGCGATGTGGAAGGCCGGGGCGTTGTGCCCCGGCACTGCGCTATTTGTACAGTTTGATCATTTCTTTGGCTTCAGTGGCCAGTTTATCCGCCAGGTGTGCCGGCTCCAGCACTTTCACCTGCGCGCCGTAACTCAGCAACAACATGGTCAGTTCCGGATTGATGACCACCTGCAGGGCTATACGGCATTCCTTACTGTTGTCTGTCAGCACCTGCTGGGAAGAGTGGATGGGCTGCGATTTAATATAGTTCCCCTGTCTGGGGGAGAAGGACAGCACTACTTTTTCCGGCTCTCCATCATGTACGGTAATACCGATTGCATGCTGGAAGTAGCTGGCGTCATCAAAATTCTTTTCATCAAAATGTTTCATGGTAGGCCACAGGTTCACCACCCTGTCGAGGGCGAAGGTGATGACTGCGCCGCCTCTGGTTTGCTGACTTTTGCCAATCAGGTAAAAGCGGTGCTGGTATTCCCGCAGGTGGTAAGGTTCCACCCAGTGTTCTTTGGGCTCGTTGCGGTCAAAGCTCTGGTACGCGATGCGGATCACTTCCAGGTTTTTGATGGCGTCCACAATATCGGGGATAAACTGCGCCCCCTTGTATTGTGTGGTGCGGGTGAATTTGATCAGCCCTTTGTGTTGCAGGGCTTCCCGGTTCATTTTGAGGCTCGCGGCTATTTTGAGGATAGCGTCTTCAAACTGTTGCACAACGGGCAGGCTGCGGAATTGTTCGAGTATGCCGATAGCGATTTCCAGCCCCTGTAAATCAGCTTCCTCAATAGGGATATTGCTGATGGAAAAGGAGTCGTCCGCATAACGATAGGTGCGGCTGCTGCGGTCATAAACGATAGGCGCCATATAATTGAGCTCCGGGTCCTGGCGCATGTCCTGAATATCTTTCTGAATGGTGCGGGTAGAGATAGCCGCATCCATTTTGTCTGATACATATTCAATCAGGTTTTCCAGGGTGGGTTTTGGCAGCCTTTTATTGCGCAAACGCTCGTCTATCCAGCGATAGCGCGAAACTGCGTCCTTGTTTTTTGGCACAAGCGTAAAATTTAGGCTTAAAAATAAGCATTTCCGGGCGTTAGGGGGAGATGACAAAAAAAATTTCACACGTTGTTGTCACTACGCAAATCCCTTGCGTGCGGAGCTGGTAGCTTTGTATTGTTATCAAAAGCTGATAGTTATGAGTAAAGCACATACAACAACAGCAACTATGCAAATGCAGGCCATTTCAGTGGGCCAGATCATTATGGACGATTCCAACTATCTGACATTATGGGGCCATGTGCAGCAGGACGGCGTGTGGTATCCTTGTGATCTTGTAACTACTTATGAAGTAATGAATACAATGTTAAGGTACAGCCAGGAAAAAAATGATGCGGTACAAATGACCATTGTGAAGAAGTTGGAAGCGATGCACCATGTGCCTGAACTGATTGACCTGGAAGAAGAAATGGGTGGCGCAGTCGTTTTTGATAACATGATTTTCTATATGAACAGGCCGGAACACCATGAGTGGGAGATCTGTGCAGACGATGCCTGTTATTTTATTCAGAAAGTAGTGGCGATGCCGGTTACGCCTCCTATACCACCAGCGCGTGCTGCGTTGACGGAGAAAATGGAGGAATGCCTGGAAACGCTACGCAGCAAGTATGACCTGTACCTTGGATTTATTGAAATAGACCTGGAAGAGGAAGCCGCCCGGATAAAAGCCGGCCTGACAGACGATCTTAGTTTCAGCACCGCCTATTATGCCTGGCAGCTACATCTTTCAAATCCATCCTGATTGAAGACCCCATTGTTTCATCCGGATGTTTGTAACCCTTGTCCATTGTCCCTTTAACCCTTGAGGTTCCTTGTTTGTTAGTTCCATTTTTACAAATCCCGTTGATTGAATCCTGTTTGTTTGCCCCCGTTTGTTAGCCTCAAAACCCTATTTATGACCTAGCCATCGTTGTTGAGTTTAACCCTGATTCATCCGTTGTTCCCCTGAAGTGGCAGGCTGCACCTGCAGCCTGCCCAAAAACTACCCTGCCGGTCCCTATTCTCTGCCTTCCTGGTTTTTTTATACCAGGAGGGTACCCGGTCGGCGATAGTCACTGCAGAATCGTATTAAAAAATCCCTGTAAACAGACCCACTTTATCCAGTTCTTAAAAAAAAGCGATTAAAAAGAGAAAAAGTTCCTTTAAAGTCTATAATTTTTGTAGGAAAATGCTATTTTTGGTCAAGTAAATTGTGAAACTATGAGTTTAAGACTGGGCGATACCGCTCCCAATTTCAAAGCCAAGACCACAATAGGAGAAATAGACTTTTACGAATATCTCGGCGATAGCTGGGGCGTTCTGTTCTCTCATCCTGCTGATTTTACCCCCGTTTGTACTACTGAGCTCGGTAAAACCGCGCTCCTGAATGGCGAATTTGCCAAAAGGAACGTTAAAGTGCTGGCACTCAGCGTAGATCCGCTGGATAAACATATGAGCTGGATAGGAGATATTAACGAAACGCAACAATGTGACGTAACTTTTCCTATTATTGCAGATGAAGACAAAACAGTGGCCAACCTCTACGGTATGATCCACCCGAACGCTTCAGAGACATTTACCGTAAGATCACTGTTCATCATTGGTCCGGATAAAAAAGTAAAACTGACAATTACCTATCCGGCTTCTACCGGCAGGAACTTCAACGAAGTTTTACGCGTAATCGACTCCCTGCAGCTTACTGCCAAATATAGCGTAGCTACACCGGCAGACTGGAAAGACGGAGAAGATGTTATTGTTACGGCGGCAGTGCCCACCGCAGAAATACCGGAACGTTTTCCGAAAGGCCATAAAATCATCAAGCCTTATCTGAGAACAACACCACAGCCTAACAAATAAAAAACGAACACAAGGAAGCCGAACTATCACACCACCAGGTACCGGCTTTTCACTATAAGAGTTTTTAATGGTTGGTTTTTGATTTTTACGAAGCGGGGATTTTTCCCCGTTTTTTTATTTAAAAATTTTCGCATTTAGATATTTTGTTATTTGTTTAGCTGCTTGCCTGACGCAACTTGCAACGCGTTTGCCTGGAAGACCTGCGCTGGAGAAATGAAAAATCCACAATAGCGTGCCTCAAAATAAAAAAGCCCGCCGGCGTAATGCCAACGGGCCAGTATTAAACCAAAACGATTTGTGTCTTTTCGTTAGTAACAACATCTCCTGTTACCAGCACCTCCTCAATAACTAAATATCAAAATACCAAAATACTATCGGTGTTTTCTGAGTTGGTTCACCACTGCGTGGATATCCTTTGGCAGCGGCGCCTCTATGGTATACGTCTTACCGGAAGGGTCTTTGAAAACCAGCATGGCAGCATGCAGCGCCAGTCTGGACAGCAGCGGCCTTTCTTCTTCGGTATGTTTACCCAGCTTGAATTTTTTCTTGATGGAAGATAATAATACAGGCTGAGGACTGCCATACAACTCATCTACTGCAATAGGATGACCGAGATGTTTCATGTGTACCCTGATCTGGTGGGTGCGGCCGGTATGGATTCGCCATCTCACCAGACTGTAAAGACCAAAGGATTCCAGCACTTCGTAATCAGTGAGGGAAGCCTTGCCCTTGCGATTGGTCACCATCTTGCCTTTCTGTACCGGATGCTCCATAATACCTTCGTTGATGGAACCTTTTTCCGGCATTGGTACGCCGTGTACAAGGCCGAGGTAATATTTCTCCACATCGCGGCTTTCAAACAGCTGGGAGAAATACTTATGCGCTGCTTCATTGCGGGCAAACAGGATAATGCCACTGGTGTCGCGGTCCAGGCGGTGAACGGTGAATATTTCCCCGTACGCCTTTTTCATAATGGCTATCAGGGACGTTAGTTCATTGTCGTGCCGGTCTGGCAGCGTCAGCATGCCGGATGGCTTGTTGACAACAACAAAATCAGGTGTTTCCAGTAAAATATGCTCTTCTAATCGCACCAGTTATTTTTTAAAATGTTTCAGCAGGATCACTTCTTTTTCATTCAGATAACGCCATTGGCCACGGTTGAGCGTTTTTTTGGTGAGGCCGGCATACATCACGCGGTCCAGCTTTTCCACATTATAGGAGAGGTGCTCAAAAATACGGCGTACGATACGATTTTTGCCGCTATGGATCTCAATACCAATCTGCTTTTTGTCCTTGGGATCTACATAGCCCAATGCATCTACATAGGCTACGCCATCTTCCAGGGTAAGACCGGCAACGATCTGTTCAAAATCATTTTTGGTCAGCGGTTTGTCGAGTTCTACCTGATATATTTTTTTGATGTTGTGTTTAGGATGTGCCAGTGTCTGCGCCAGTTCACCATCATTGGTGAGCAATAACAATCCGGAGGTATTGCGGTCGAGGCGACCCACCGGATATACCCTTTCTTCGCCGGTGGCATCCTTGATCAGGTCCATCACGGTTTTACGGCCTTCCGGATCATCGGTGGTAGTGATGAAGCCTTTGGGCTTGTTGAGCAGGATATACAGCAGGTTTTTGGTCAGGTTGATTTTTTTATCAGCCAGCGTTACCGTGTCGGCGCCGGTGACTTTAGTAGCAGGTTCTGTTACGACGGTACCGTTGACGGTTACTTTTCCTTCTTTGATGAAGTCCACTGCTTTGCGGCGTGAGCACAGACCGCAGTGAGCGATGTATTTGTTCAGCGGCATTTCGCCCGGAGCGAAAGTGCTTTCTTTGCTTTCCCGGGCTTCCTTTTTGCCGGAAACGCTCTGGTGGCCAGCGTTGCCGCCTTTGACAGCCATGCGTCTTTCCTGTTTATCGGCAAACCGGTCGTTGGTACGGTCAAAGAATTTTTTGCGGTTAAAGCCGCTGGGTGTTTCTTTTTTGGAACCGCCTTGTGATTCGTTGAAATCTCCGTGGAAGGAGCTTTCATCTTTGCGGGTATAATTGTCGGCTTTTTTACCGAAAGGTTTTTTATCGTTATAGGTACGTTTGCGGAAAGCCGGTTTTTCGTCACTGTTACGATCATCTCCGGAGAATCCTTTGCGCATGGGCTGTTTGCCGTCACCGAAGGTACGCTTGCGGGGTGTGGCGTTATCATCTTTGGAGAAGTCTTTGTCTCCAAAGGTGCGCTTGCGGGGAGCTTTATCGTCTTTAGAGAAGTCTTTGTCTCCAAAAGTACGCTTACGGGGAGCTTTGTCGTCTTTGGAGAAGTCTTTATCTCCAAAGGTACGCTTACGGGGAGCTCTGTCGTCTTTGGAGAAGTCTTTGTCTCCAAAGGTACGCTTACGGGGAGCTCTGTCGTCTTTGGAAAAATCTTTATCGCCAAAGGTGCGTTTGCGGGGAGTGGTTTTGTCATCTTTGGAGAAGTCTTTCTCACCAAAGGTGCGTTTGCGGATGGGCTGTTCGCCGTCGGAAGTACGTTTACGGAAGCCAGCATTGCTGTCATTGCCGTAGGTACGTTTACGTTGAACAGGTGCTTCTCCTGCGTTATCTTTTGCAGATGCTCTTCCAGGCCTTTCACCATCAAAGGAGGAGCGGTTGCGGTTGCCTGCTGCCGGTTTGTCTGTATTGTCCGTTTTTCTTCCTTTAAAAGGAGCCGGGCCCTTCTTAGCAGGTTGTTTCTTCTTCATAAATTATTATTAATTGATGGCCATGCGTACATGGCCCATAGATGTTTTTATTGTGCTGATTAACCTTTATTGGCCAGTTGTCCGCAGGCGGCGTCGATGTCTTTACCACGGCTCCGGCGCAACCTTGCATTCACACGGTTTTTAGCGAGATACTCCATAAAGTCTTCTGCTGTTTCAGCGTCAGGTTTCTGGAAGCGGGCATTGTCAATCGGGTTGTATTCGATAATGTTCACCAGATCGGCCGGTACCTGACGATAGATTTTTATCAGTTCGTCAGCGTCTTGTTTGGAATCATTGAAGTCCCTGAAAAGGATGTATTCAAATGAAATTTCGTTGCCGGTGGCTTTATAGAAATGATTCAGTGCCCCAATCAATTCCTTCAGGTTGTTGGAATCGTTGATAGGCATGATTTCGCTGCGTTTTTTATCGTTGGCGGCGTGTAAAGACAAGGCGAGGTTAAAACGTACCTGGTCATCTCCCAGCTGGCGGATCATTTTAGCGACGCCGGCCGTGGATACGGTGACACGCTTAGGGGACATACCCAGGCCATCAGGAGCAGTGATCCGCTCGATGGATTGCAGTACGTTTTTATAGTTGAGCAGCGGCTCTCCCATACCCATGAATACGATATTGGTCAGTTTTTTTCCGTTGTGCTCGAGGGCCTGCTGATTGATCAGCGCCACTTCATCGTATATTTCGTCGAAATCCAGGTTACGCTTGCGGTCCATGTAACCTGTAGCACAAAATTTACAGCTGAGGCTGCAACCTACCTGTGAGGATACACAGGCTGTTTGACGCGTGTCAGTAGGAATGAGAACGCCTTCAACCAGATGGTTGTCGTGTAAACGGAAACGGCTTTTGATGGTACCGTCGTTGCTATGCTGCGTAGCATCTACCTTTACGGCAGGCAGCACAAAGTTCTCTTCCAGTTTATGACGCAGCTCTTTAGACAGGTTTGTCATCGCTTCAAAGCTGGTAGCATGGCGCAACCAGAGCCATTCATACACCTGTTTCGCACGGAAGGCCTTTTCATCAATAGACCCAAAATATTCTTGTAAGGCTGGCAGACTTAAGTGCCGGATATTTTTCTTGTCAGACTTCATTATTGACCATTATATGAGCAAATGGCTGCCTTACGGCAGTCGGAAAGCATCTGCAAAGATAGGTAAAATAGCAGTTAGACCCACGCTTGTCATCTTTTAGGTTGATAATCAATGTGAAAGAAATAGATTATTAATTTATTAATTGATAATCAGAGTTATAAATATGCAAATTTAATAGCATAATGCCTTCGGTAGGCAAAAAAACAGGCAAGAAAGCCTGCCATCTATGGTATAGAACAGAAAAAGCAGCGGCGAGAAAAAGAGTTTTATATTGCAGATAAACAACAAAATCAACAAAATCAACATGCAAGTCGCTTACATTGTAGATGCAGTACGTACGCCCATAGGTCGCTACGGTGGCGCATTGAGCACTGTCCGCCCGGACGATATGCTGGCCCATGTACTGAAAGCCCTGATAGAAAGGAACCCTTCCATAGACCCTGCCGCCATCGAGGATGTGATTGCCGGCGCCGCCAACCAGGCAGGTGAAGACAACCGCGACGTGGCCCGGATGGCAGCACTGTTGGCCGGTTTACCGGTAACGGTAGGCGGCAATACGGTCAATCGCCTTTGCTCTTCCGGCCTGCAGGCTATTATGGACGCATCCCGCGCTATCATGTGCGGCGACGGAGAGATATATCTGGCAGGAGGCGTGGAAAGCATGACCCGCGCGCCTTTTGTGATGAGCAAAGCCGACGGCCCCTTCAGCCGCAAAGCGGAAGTATTTGATACCACCATCGGCTGGCGCTTTACCAATCCACAGCTGGCAGCCATGCATCATCCCTATTCCATGGGAGAGACCGCAGAAAACGTAGCACGCCAGTGGCAGATAGGACGGGAAGAACAGGACCGTTTTGCTTTACGCAGCCAGCAGCGGTATGCGGAAGCGGAAAAAGCCGGTCGCTGGAAAGATGAGCTGGTGCCCATCGCTGCTGCTGTCGGCAAAGAACAGGTGCTGGTTTCCCGCGATGAACATCCCCGGGAGACGACGCTGGAGAAATTGGCGGGCCTGCGTCCGGCATTTGCAAAAGAGGGCTCGGTGACAGCGGGTAATTCTTCCGGCATCAACGATGGTGCGGCCGCGGTAATGATTGTTTCAGAGAAAGCCTTGCAACGTTTTAATTTAAAGCCGCTGGCAATGGTACGTTCCATGGCCGTGGCCGGGGTAGATCCATCCATTATGGGTATAGGGCCTATCCCGGCGACGCAAAAAGCTTTACAGCGGGCAGGCCTTACGATAGATCAGCTGCAGCTGGCAGAATTTAATGAAGCTTTTGCCGTACAGGTGCTGGCCTGTATCCGTGATCTGGGCGTCGACCCCGACATCGTCAATGTGAATGGCGGCGCTATCGCGATAGGCCATCCGCTGGGATGTAGCGGTGTCCGCATTACCACCACTTTGCTGCATGAGATGAAACGGCGGCCGGAAGCGCGTTATGGCCTCGCTACCATGTGTGTGGGCGTAGGGCAGGGGGCTGCTATGATCTTTGAAAAGTGCGGAGGCTAAGGCGGGAACAGACCTGCCTAAAAATAACGAGCGGTCGGACATTACATCCGGCCGCCCGCTGCTGGCAAGCAAAAAAAAGGGTCGTTCATAGACAAATTTGCTTCTCCGTCATCATCTTCCGGAGATTGATCAGGCCATATCTCATACGACCCAAGGCGGTATTGATACTCACTTGCGTGAGATCGGCAATTTCTTTGAAACTCAGTTCTGCATAATGTCGTAGGATGATTACTTCCCGCTGCTCCTCCGGGAGCATGTCCAGCATGATCCGGACGCGGTCGTGGCTTTGGCGGGTGATGATCTTGTCTTCCACACAGCTGTCGCTGAAGCCCAGTACATCGAAGATATCTTTATCGTCGCCGGTTTTGATCATCGGGGTGCGCTTGATCTTTCTAAAGTGGTCCACACAGAGGTTGTGTGCAATACGCATCGCCCAGGGTAAAAATTTCCCCTTCTCTGTATAGCGTTCAGCCCTGATCGTGTCGATGATTTTGATGAAAGTATCCTGGAAAATATCTTCCGCCAGAAAGGAATCCTTAACAAGCAACAAAATGGAAGTGAACACCTTGTCCTTATGACGGTGAACCAATTCCTCCAATGCTGAAGTATGGCCTTTCTTGAAAAGGGTAATCAACTGCTCGTCGCACAATTTGTACATTATTTGCATAAACTTCTACAACTAGAACGGGTTAGTAAATAAATACGGATTTTACAGCCTGTTGGTTGTTTAATTGAGTAAAGTTTAGGCGATAATGAGCAGTTTTAAGCGTTAAAGATTTTGTTACTATTCCAAGGTATAGAAAAGGTTCTTTGCAAATATAAAAGAATACTTCAATAAAACAAATAATAAAAATAGCTTTTCCGCCCTTTGAGATTAGCTTTTAGCCATTTTGGGGTACTTCCTTCAGGTTAATTTTCTGTGAATGAATTGCCTGATCATTTACTATTCAACTAACATCTTTTCCCGTAAATTTGTTCTGTCATGGCAATGAAAACTAAGAAAAAAGAAACCATCATTGATCCTCAGCAGGTTAACCCGCAGGACAATATCTTCATAAAAGGCGCCAGGGTCCACAATCTCAAGAATGTGAGCGTCTCCATCCCCCGCAATAAAATGGTGGTGGTGACCGGCGTTTCCGGTTCGGGAAAATCGTCCCTGACCATGGACACCCTGTATGCGGAAGGACAACGCCGCTACGCGGAAAGTCTCAGTTCCTACGCCCGTCAGTTCCTGATGCGTATGAACAAACCGGACGTAGACTACATCAAAGGTATCTGCCCGGCTATCGCCATCGAACAGAAGGTGATCACCCGCACGCCACGTTCCACCGTCGGCTCTATGACGGAGATTTATGACTACCTGCGGCTGTTGTTTGGCCGTGTCGGCAAAACATATTCTCCTGTGTCCGGTCAGCTCGTGAAAAAACATGAGGTGAGCGATGTGGTGGACTTTATCGCTAACCTCGAACACGGCAGCAAAGTCTTACTGCTGGTGCCTTTCCGCCGGCATGCTAAAAGAGATGCCAAAGAGGAACTCAACATCCTGATGCAGAAAGGCTTCTCCCGTTTATATGCTCCCTCCACCGGTGGCAACGGTCTGTTGCGCATCGAAGAACTGATGGAACAAAAGAAACCGGCTGTGCCCGCAGATGCCTGGGTGCTCATCGACCGTCTGGTTGTCAAAGATTTTGAGGAAGATGATAAACACCGTATAGCCGACAGCGTGCAGACAGCATTCTATGAAAGCGAAGGCGACTGCCATGTGGAAGTGGATGGTAAAAGCATCACCCACTTCGCTAACCGCTTTGAACTGGACGGTATCCAGTTTGAAGAACCGGTGCCCAACCTTTTCTCCTTCAACAACCCTTACGGCGCCTGCCCCACCTGTGAAGGCTTTGGACAGGTGCTTGGTATAGATGCTGACCTCGTGATTCCAGACAAACGCCTGAGCGTTTTTGAAGGCGCCATCGCTCCCTGGAGAGGGGAGAAAATGGGCGAATACAAGGAAGCGCTGATCAAAGTGGCCCGTAAATTCGGATTCCCCGTACATAAACCCATCGCAGACCTCACCGATGAACAGGTACAGCTGCTGTGGACGGGCAACGAACACTTCTACGGCCTGAACGAATTCTTCAAAATGGTAGAGCAGAACCTCTACAAAGTACAATACCGCGTGTTGCAGGCACGCTATCGCGGACGTACCGTCTGTCACGAGTGTGGCGGCGGCCGTTTACGGAAGGAAGCCCTCTACATCCGCGTGGGCGACAGCAACATAGCGCGCCTGGTGGACATGCCGGTATCGGACCTGAAAAACTGGTTCGATAAACTGGAACTGAACGAATACGATCAGCAGGTCGCCAAACGGATCCTGTTTGAAATTAATCACCGGTTGAAAACGCTGCTGGACGTAGGATTAGGATACCTGACACTCAACAGGGTGGCCAATACCCTCAGTGGCGGCGAAAGTCAGCGTATACAGCTTACCCGTACACTGGGCAGCAACCTGACCAACTCCATGTACATCCTCGATGAACCGAGTATTGGTCTGCATGCCCGCGATACCCACCGCCTGATCAATGTGCTGAAAGAACTGCGCGACCTTGGTAATACCGTGGTGATCGTGGAACACGATGAACAAATGATGGAGGAGGCAGATTATATCATCGACATGGGGCCACTGGCTAGTCATCTTGGTGGTGAAGTGATCTTCGCTGGTACCTACCCGGAAATACTGGAAGATGGTAAAAGTCTTACCGGCAAGTATCTCAGCGGCAACTATCGGATAGACCCGCCGCAGAAACTGCGTAAATGGAAAAAAGCCATTACCCTCGAAGGTTGCCGTCAACATAACCTGAAAGATATCACGGTTGATTTTCCATTGGAAGTTTTCACCGTGGTGACAGGCGTAAGCGGCTCCGGTAAAACCACGCTGGTAAAGCAAATCCTTTATCCGGCATTGATGAAGCTGAAAGGTGAATTCGCTGAAAAAGTGGGTTATCACAAAGCGCTCAAAGGTGCGGTGGATGATATCACCCAGATAGAAATGGTAGACCAGAACCCGATCGGAAAATCTTCCCGTTCAAACCCGGTTACCTATATCAAGGCATACGACGAAATCCGTGACCTCTATGCCAAACAACCACTCAGTAAAATGCGTGGTTTCCAGCCCAAACATTTCTCTTTCAACGTAGATGGCGGCCGTTGCGACGCCTGCAAAGGAGAAGGGGAAGTGATTGTGGAAATGCAGTTCCTGGCAGACGTACATCTGACCTGCGAAAGCTGCGGTGGTAAAAGGTTTAAAGACGAAGTGCTGGAGGTGACCTACAAAGGCAAGAACATTTATGAAGTGCTGGAACTGGGAGTAGATGAAGCGTTGGAGTTCTTTAAAGATGAAAAGGATGTTTGCAATAAGATCAGGCCATTGAGTGATGTGGGCCTGGGATATGTTAAACTGGGACAAAGCAGCGACACCCTGAGTGGTGGCGAGGCACAGCGTGTGAAACTGGCGTCTTTCCTCGGCAAGGGCAAAGCACAGGGCAAAATCCTGTTTATCTTCGACGAACCCACTACCGGCTTGCATTTCCATGATATCAAAAAGCTGCTGAACTCTTTCAATGCGCTGATCGACCAGGGACATACCGTACTGGTGATTGAGCACAATCTGGACGTGATCCGCAGTGCTGACTGGGCGATCGATCTGGGGCCGGAAGGCGGCGCCGGCGGCGGTAATTTGTTGTATACAGGCGTGCCGGAAGGATTGAAGAAAGTGAAAGAAAGTTATACGGGGAAGTTCCTGTAAAAGATATCTATAAAACGAGGGCTGATCAGTGATGATCAGCCCTCTTTCATGGTGGACCTATTGTCCAGATATTTGTCCTGTCCGGTGCTCTTCGTGATTATCTGAGCCTGTCCAGGGATTTGATCAGTTTTTCGTCTTTATAAATGCCTCTGGCAGCCATAAACAGCAGTACGATCAGCAATATCGGCAGAAAGGACGCCAACTGGTACGATGCGGACGTGATGGTAACACCACCGGCAGCCAGCTTATTAGCCGTTTGTTGTACCACATAATACTGGTAGCCCAGTGCTGCAAATACAAACAGGATGTTGAAAATCGTCAGGCGGAACTGCAGCTTGCGTTTTTTAAACAGGAAGATGCAAACTACTACCAGCAGGATGATGATCACGTACAGCACGAATAACAGGTAGTTGCTGGAGGCATTGACAGCGGTGGCTGTTCCGTTGCTCAGCTTGGCTTTCCACAGATCAAATGACAGCGTGGCGGCTCCGGCTCCGGCAGCCAACAGCAGATAAAGGCTCTGAATGCGTTGTATCATGATATTTGTGAATGTTTAACGGCGTAAAAGTAAGCAAATTTAGTGGTTGAAAAGCGCATTATCTGATAGCGGACTGCGGATTTTGATAGTCCGTATAGTGTAATACTTCGTATATTGCACGCCCAATAACAATCTTTTTATACTTATATGGCAAGAAAACTGAATAAGCAGGATGCGTTGGACTATCATGCAAAGGGAAGGCCGGGCAAGATCGAAGTAATACCTACGAAAGATACAAAAACACAATGGGACCTCTCCCTGGCCTACTCTCCAGGCGTTGCTGAACCTTGCAAGGAGATTCACAAAGATGTAGAAAATGTTTATAAATATACTGCCAAAGGCAATCTGGTAGGGGTTATCAGTAATGGTACCGCCGTACTGGGCCTGGGTGATATCGGACCTGAAGCCGGTAAACCCGTAATGGAAGGAAAGGCAGTGCTGTTCAAGATATTTGCCGATATCGATGTATTTGATATTGAGCTGAATACAAAAGACCCCGATAGCTTCGTGGCCGCAGTAAAAGCCCTCGAACCTACTTTCGGTGGTATCAACCTCGAAGATATCAAAAGCCCTGAGTGCTTTGAAATCGAAGACAGGCTCCGTAAAGAGCTGAAAATACCGGTGATGCATGACGACCAGCACGGTACGGCTATCATCTCCGCAGCGGCATTGCTCAATGCGCTGGACCTGGTGAAGAAAAAAGTAGACAAAGTAAAGATCGTGGTGAATGGCGCAGGAGCCGCCGCCATGGCTTGTGTAAAGCTGTATGTGGCATTGGGCGCCAAACCGGAAAACTTCATCCTGTTCGATAAGGACGGCGTACTGAATAAATCCCGTACAGACCTTACTGAAAGACACATGCAGTTTGCCACTACCTCCAAAGTGACTGCGCTGGCAGAAGCCATGAAAGGTGCCGACGTTTTCCTCGGTTTGTCTGTGGGTAACGTGGTAACGCCGGAAATGGTGAAAAGCATGGCAAAGAACCCGATCGTGTTCGCCATGGCCAATCCTGATCCGGAAATCGCCTATGACACAGCTATCGCTTCCAGACCGGATATCATTATGGCTACCGGCCGCTCTGATTATCCCAATCAGGTAAACAACGTACTCGGATTCCCTTACATTTTCCGTGGTGCGCTGGACGTAAGGGCCACACAGATCAACGAAGCCATGAAACTGGCCGCTGTACGGGCACTCGCCGAACTGGCCAAGTCTCCGGTACCGGATATCGTAAACCTGGCCTACAACGAAAGAAACATCGTTTTCGGACCTAAATACATCATCCCAAAACCGCTGGACCCACGCCTGTTAAGCACCGTGGCGCCGGCTGTTGCGAAAGCTGCCATGGAAAGTGGTGTGGCTCACAGCCCTATCACCGACTGGGAAGCTTATAAACAGGAACTCAACAACCGTCTGGGCCTGGACAACCAACTGTTCAGGGTGATTGGTACCAAAGCACGCCGCGACCCACGCAAAGTCGTATTTGCGGAAGCTGATAACGTGAAAATCCTGAAAGCGGCCCAGGTAGTGAATGACGAAGGCATTGCCTTCCCGATCCTGCTGGGTAACGAAGCGCGCATCCGTCAACTGATGCATGAAAACTCCATCGAAATAGATGATGTGGTGATCATCGATCCGAAAAGCGATGAGATGCAGGAAAAACGTCACCAGTTTGGAGACCTGTTCTTCGAAAAGCGCAAACGTAAAGGCTTTAACCATTACGAAGCCCGCAAAATCATGCGCGAACGTAACTACTTCGGTTGCATGATGGTGGAAACCGGCGAAGCAGATGCGCTGATTTCCGGTCTTACCCGTAAATACCCGGACACCATTCGTCCGGCACTGCAGGTAATCGGCATGGAAGACGGCGTAAAACGTGTGGCTGGTATGTACATCATCAATACCAAGCGCGGCCCGTTGTTCCTGGCAGATACCACTGTCAACTTCAACCCTACTGCGGAAGAACTGGCTGACATCACCCTGATGGTGGCCAAAGAAGTGAAACACTTCAACATCACACCACGTATTGCGATGCTGTCTTACTCCAACTTCGGTTCCAGCCAAACGCCGGAAGCCCAGCTGGTAGCTAAAGCACGTGAAATCGTAAAACAGCGTGATCCCCAGCTGGTAGTAGACGGTGAGATCCAGGCTGCCATGGCTTTCAACAAAGAAATCCTGAAAGACAACTATCCATTTACCGAATTGATGAACGAGGAAGTGAACACCCTGATCTTCCCGAACCTCACTGCCGGTAACGTAGCATATAACCTGCTGCAGGAAGTGGCCGGCTTCGATGCTATCGGTCCGGTACTGCTGGGTATGAAAAAGCCAGTACATATCCTGCAATTGGGCAGCACTGTAAGGCAGATCGTGAACATGGTGAACATCGCTGTGGTGGACGCTCAGGAAAAATGCCGCAAAGTAGCGGAGTGCAGAGAAGAGAAAGAGAAAGCAGAGAAGAAAAAGAAAAAATAGTCACGCAAAGGCGCAAAGCAGCCAAGAGCGCAAAGAAATAGGAAAAATAAGGAAAGCAAAGGAGCGGGATCAAATTTGATCTGCGCTCCTTTGCTTTCTTATTAATCTTAAAAAAATCTTTGCGCTCTTGGCTGCTTTGCGCCTTTGCGTGCGCCGTTTGATTAAATTTGTCTTATGCAGACAATCTCTAAAAAGAAGATATTTTTTCCGATCAACGAGGCTTTCCGTAACTACCTTAAACTGTATGAGCGGGAGGTGAAGCTGCCACTGACTTATCAGGAACTGCGTTATTATGAGCACTCCATCTCCGTCTATGATAAGGACGGCAAAGACACCCTGTGGGAAACGGTGTTTTATCCACAGAGCACCATGGGGGCTATTCATGCCGGGTTGAAACGGATTTATTCCATCCTGAAAGCGGGCGGCGACCAGACGGCGGAAGAACACCTGCATATAGAGCGCATTGATTACTGCACCTTTGGTAATTCCCATCCATTCCGCATTAAAATCGTCAACAACTACAACGAGGTGTATGATTATTTCTACATCAAGGTGGCTGATGCTTCCCGTATCTATGGACTGGAGCTGGAACATATCCTGTCGCCCTACTGGATGAACTTTCTGATAGATGGTAATACGTTGGTAGAAGAACATATTGCCGGTGTGCCGGGAGATCAGTTTATCCTGCATTACCTCGACAGGATGGATTTTAATCCCAAGCGTATCGCCAAAGAGTTTGTGAAGTTTAACGAGCGTTGTTTTGTGAGGTTGCTGGGAGATATGCGGTCTTATAATTTTATCATTGATATTACCCCTGATTTTGATGATGTGCAGTTCCGTATCCGTGCCATCGACTTCGACCAGCAGTTTTACGAAGGGCGCCGTACCCTGTATATGCCGCAGTTTTTTAAAGAGAACCGGGTGTTTGTGGAACTGGCCATGAAGCACCTGAATGCGGAAGTGGTAAAGCAGTACCAGCAGGAAGAGCGGGCATTGATTGCGCGTCGTCTGAAAGTGCAGCGTCACCGGATCAAAGACCTGCGTGATGTGATCATGACGGATAAGGTGTCTTTTCCGGAGAAGGTGCAGCAGCTGGGAGATGAGCTGGCAGAGTATTATCACGATGCTGTTTTTTCGCGCTGTAAAACCATGGGTGAAATTATCGAGCGCAGTTTGAAACGCTTGCTGGTAAGCAGTTTGCGTTAACCGTACCATAAAATCTTAAATTCGGGTCGGATTGGCAAAATCCTTCATATCTTTGACCAGCTATGGAATTCAGATTCTTTTATCATTTTGGAAATTTTCTGCTGATGCTGAAAGGCATGTTTTCCCGTCCGGAAAACATGAAGTTATACTGGAAGCAGTTTATGCAGCAGTGCGTAGATATTGGCGTAGGGTCGTTCGGGATAGTATTTATTATCTCCCTGTTCATGGGAGGGGTTACCACCCTGCAAACCGCTTACCAGCTGGTGAGCCCTATCATTCCAAGAAGCACGATCGCACAGGTAGTGCGGGACACCATCATTCTGGAATTTGCGCCAACCCTTACCAGTATTGTACTGGCCGGGGTGATTGGCTCCAAGATAGCCTCTGAACTGGGCAATATGCGTATTTCTGAACAGATAGACGCACTGGAGATCATGGGTATCAATACCAAAGGTTATCTGATCATGCCGAAGATCCTGGCGGCCACGCTGATGATTCCGGTCCTGGTGGCCATTGCCGGTTTCCTGGGTATCTGGGGCGGTAAAGAAGCCGGCGTATTGTCCGGCGTGCTCTCCGGTGAGCAGTTCATGATGGGACTGCGGCAGGAGTTTAAGGCTTACAACGTATTTTTCGCTATGGCCAAGTCCTATACGTTCGGATTTATCATTGCCAGCGTGTCGGCTTACTATGGCTACAACGTACAGGGCGGCGCCCTGGAGATCGGTAAAGCCAGTACCACCGCAGTGGTAGTGAGCTGCGTACTGATACTATTTATGGACTACGCGTTAACGGCTATATTACTGTAATCATGATTGAACTGAAAGATATAACCAAGGGCTTTGGAGATAAGGAGATACTGAAAGGCGTTTCGGCCGTTATGGAGTCTGGTAAGGTAAACCTGATCATTGGCGCCAGCGGTAGCGGTAAAACCGTCATGATGAAGTGTATCGTTGGCCTGATGGAAGTAGACACCGGCACTATCCTGTATGATAATCAGGACTTCACCGCCATGGACCACCATGCCAAGAAGGAAGTCCGCCAGCAAATCGGGATGCTGTTCCAGGGATCAGCCCTGTTTGACAGTATGACAGTAGAACAAAATGTGATGTTCCCGCTGGAAATGTTCAGTAAAGACACTTTAAAAGAGAAGAAAAAGCGGGTGGAAGAGTGCCTGGAAAGAGTGCAACTGAAAGATGCCGCCAAAAAATTCCCCGCCGAAATCAGCGGTGGCATGAAAAAAAGGGTAGGGATTGCCCGTGCCATCGTACTGAATCCCAAATACCTGTTCTGCGACGAACCTAACTCCGGCCTTGATCCACAAACCTCCCTGCTGATAGACCAGCTGATCAAGGAACTGACCACTGAATATAATATTACCACCGTGATCAATACCCATGATATGAACACCGTAATGGAAAGCGGTGACCACATTGTATATATGTATCAGGGGCAAAAGCAGTGGGAAGGCAGTAACAAAGAGATCGTATTCAGTAAGGACCAGAAGCTCAACGACTTCATTTTTGCCTCCGAATTCCTCCGGGAAGCCAAAGAAATGCGCCAGTTGGACATGTTCAAGGACAATAAGTGGAAGGACCAGCTGGTAGAACAGCTGAAACGCGACAGCCAAAAGTAATTTCCCTGCTATTTGGTAGCTTTATCTTAAAGGCACTAAATTGCAGAATTATGGAAATCGGCTTATTTTTGCCGCACCGATAGAAGAAACATATAAAATAATAAACCAATAAAACAAGCGCGATGAGTGTTTTAGTTAATAAGGATAGCAAAGTGATTGTGCAGGGATTTACCGGTACTGAAGGTACTTTCCATGCTACACAGATGATCGAATACGGTACCCAGGTTGTAGGCGGTGTTACGCCCGGTAAAGGCGGTACAACCCACCTGGAGCGCCCGGTGTTCAATACCGTGGCTGACGCGGTAAAAGCTACCGGTGCCAATGTGTCCATCATTTTTGTACCTCCGGCATTTGCTGCAGACGCAATCATGGAAGCTACCGAAGCTGGTATTGCCCTGGTAGTATGTATTACGGAAGGTATCCCTGTTCAGGACATGATCAAGGCTAAAAACTTCCTGCAAGGTTCCAATACCCGCCTCATCGGGCCTAACTGCCCCGGTGTTATCACCGCTGAAGAAGCTAAAGTGGGTATCATGCCCGGCTTCATCTTCAAAAAAGGCAGAATCGGTATCGTATCCAAATCCGGTACCCTGACTTACGAAGCTGCTGATCAGGTAGTTAAAGCCGGTCTGGGTGTTTCTACCGCTATTGGTATTGGTGGCGACCCCATCATCGGTACCCCCACTAAAGATGCGGTGGAACTGCTGATGAACGATCCTGAAACCGACGGTATCATCATGATCGGTGAAATCGGTGGTAGCATGGAAGCTGAAGCTGCCCGCTGGATCAAAGAATACGGCACTAAACCTGTTGTAGGCTTTATCGCCGGCCAGACAGCGCCTCCGGGCCGCCGTATGGGCCACGCCGGTGCTATCATCGGTGGTGCGGAAGACACTGCTGCCGCTAAAATGAAAATCATGGCTGAATGCGGTGTTACCGTAGTGGAAAGCCCTGCTAACATCGGTAAAACGATGGCTGAAGTACTGAGCAAAAAACCAGTAATGGCCTAATCAGCTTACCCTGATATATTTGAAAAGGTGAAAAGTGAAGCGGGTCTCCCATCACTTTTCACCTTTTTTTTGACCCCCCGTTATGGAAACCCGTGCAATACCTGCATCCTGTACAAAAAGTCTAACTTACCCGTAAATAGCGATATATATGCGTTTATGCCTCTCATTATTCATTGTTTTATTCTTAACCAACTGCGTGATGGCTCAGACCTATTATGACAATTCCTGGAAGAAAGTGACTGCCCTCGACGAGAAGGGTCTGCCGAAATCCGCACTGGAAGAAGTAGACCAGATCTATGCCCGGGCTGTGAAAGACAACCTGCCCGCCCAGCAAATCAAAGCCCTCATCTATCAGATGAAATACACGGACCAGCTGAGTGACAGCAGTGTCCAGCAAAATCTGGAAAAACTTAACCAGAAAATTGCTGCCGCCAAAGGCGCTCAACAGGCCGTCCTGCAAAGTATCAAAGGCGAAGTGCTGCTGAACTATCTCCGCAATAACCGGTACCGGTTCTATAACCGCACCGCCATTGCAGAAGAGAAAGGCGGCACAGACATCACCTCCTGGACACAGGACTACCTCCACAGCCAGATTGCTGCTGCCTACCAGGCTTCCGTGGCCGACAAAGCCATCCTGGAAAAAACATCCGTCGGAGAATTTGATCCCATCCTGATCAAAGGCAAAGATACCCGCCGGCTCCGCCCTGTACTGTTCGACCTGCTGGCCCACCGTGCACTGGATTATTTTAAATCCGGCGAAAATACCCTCACCAAACCGGTGAACCAGTTTGAACTGGATGACCCGGCCGCCTTCGCACCGGCTGCTACTTTCGCCCGGCATGAATTTGTAACGACCGACAAAGGTTCCCTGCAATATCAGGCCATCCTGCTGCTGCAACAACTGGTACGCCTGCACGAAAATGATAAGCCGGCCCTGCTCGATGTGGACCTCGAAAGAGTTCAATATATGGAGCAGATCGCTGTGTCAGAAGACAAAGCACAGCAATACCGCAAAGCGCTGGAACAGATGACATCGGCATATAACGGTGAAAAAGAAGTGACCGGCGTACTGGCCCTCCTGGCAAACACTTACATCGGTAACGCGTTGTATGGCAAAGCCGACAGCACTGCCAACCTGAAAAAAGCCAAAGAAATATGTGAACAGGCTATCGCAAAAGGCCCCGGCACACGCGGTGCGGCCGATTGCTCCAACCTGCTGAGAGAAATCAACGCACAGGTGCTTGAACTCGTGACGGAAAAGGTAAATATACCGTCTCTGCCTTTCCGCACACTGGTGAAGTATAAAAACACAAATAAAATATACCTGCGTGTAGTAGCGGTGGATGAAGCTTTTACCGCTTCCCTCCGGCAGGCACAGAACGATTATAGTGACCGCCAGAACAAGTACTGGAAACTGCTGGTCGACAAAAAGCCGGTGAAAGCCTGGGAACAATCACTGCCAGACCCGAAAGATTACAATCGCCATGCTGCAGAAATAAAGATCGATGCACTGCCACTGGGCCAATACATCATTCTCGCCAGCATCAATCCCGGATTCGATCTGAAAGAAAACCCCATGGCCCTGCAATTTACCTGGGTGTCCAATATCAGCTACCTGGAAAAAAATACACAGTTTATAGCCCTGGACCGCAGTACCGGCAAACCATTGCCTGGCACCAAAGTGACCGTCTTCGGCGAACAGTATAATGAAGGAAAACAGAAATGGATTCAGTTAATGTCTACCGTAACCGGTAGCAATGGCGCTGCTGAAGTGAACCTGAAAAACACCAACAACGGCTCCGTACGACTCAAATGGGAACGGCAGGGCGACGTACTGTTCCTGGACGACTACAAATACCTGTACAACTATGGACAGGAAGGTAGTGTGAAGGCCAAACCACAGATCTTCCTGTTCACAGACAGAAGCATCTACCGCCCCGGTCAGACACTCTATTTTAAAGGAATCGCTGTAGAGCAGGAAGCCGGTAAGAATACCAGCAATGTGGTGAAAGGCCTGAGAAGCACCTTCGTTTTATATGATGCCAACAGTGAGAAAGTAGATTCCATTGTGGTAACATCCAATGAATTCGGTTCTTTCTCCGGCAAATTCGTACTGCCGGAAGGCCGCCTGAATGGCGTTTACTCCATGCGGGACGTTAAAAACTACGGTGGACAAACTTTCCGGGTAGAGGAATATAAACGCCCGAAATTCTATGTGGAATTTGATACCGTCAAAGCCAGTTATCGTTTAGGGGAAACCGTTACCACAGAAGGTAAAGCGTTAGCCTATGCCGGTAATAACATCAACGGCGCTACCGTAAAATACCGGGTGGAAAGAAGGACCCGTTTCCCTTATCCATGGATGTTTAGAGGGTATCTGCCCATCGGCGCTTCCCGCGAAATAGCCCATGGTGAAACCACCACGGATGAAAACGGACATTTTAAGGTGAGCTTCCCTGCTCTGCCGGATAAGACCGTATCTCCCGATCAGAAGCCGATCTTCACCTATGTGGTATCTGCTGATGTGACGGACCTGAATGGCGAAACCCGCAGTGCGTCGCAATCTGTCAACGCCGGTTATCAGGCAATGGAAATCAGTGTACAGATACCGGAACGATTAGAAGCGGCTGCCCTGAAAAATGTACACGTCTTCACCCGCAACCTGAACGGCGCTTTCGAACAGGCCTCCGTTAAAGTAGCGGTGCAGCCACTGGTGCCGAACAAACGTCTGTTACGCCCCCGTTACTGGGAACAGGCAGACCAGTTTGTGATCACTGAAGCGGCGTATATCAAAGATTTTCCGCTGGATATCTACCATGATGAAGATGAACAGGCCAAATGGCCCCGTAAATCCGCCGTATGGGAACAGCAGTTTACCAGCACCGCTGCCGGCGACGTTGCCATAGATGCTAAAAAACTGATACCAGGCTACTATGAACTGGTGGTTAGCGCTAACGATAAAAACGGACAGCCTGTAGTACAAAAGGCGGTGTTTGAACTGGTGGACATAAACGCCAAAACACTGGCCGCTCCGGCTTACCTGTGGAGTTACCAGCCGGAAGAACGTTCCGAACCAGGCAAAAAAGCCAGCGTTGTGTTGGGAACTGCTGCGAAAGACCTGAACATCCTGCAAACCCTCGGTCGGGTGAACCAGGCCCAACAGCTGTCAAACATCGCACTGGACGGGGTTAAACAATACAATTATAATATCACGGAAGAAGAAAGAGGTGGTGTGGCGCTGTACTACATCTTCGTAAAAGACAACCGTGTATTCGCTACGCAGCACACCATTCAGGTACCCTGGGACAATAAAGACCTGAGCATCAAAATAGGTACCCACCGCGATAAACTGCAGCCGGGAGAAAAAGAAAAATGGAGCGTGGAGATAACCGGTTACAAAGGTGAAAAAGCTGCCGCAGAAATGCTCGCTTCGATGTACGATGCATCACTGGATGCTTTCGCTCCACACCAATGGACAAAACCGGGTATCTATCCTGATATCTCATCAAATGGTCGTCCGGTGTACAGTGCGCACGACAACTTCGGAATGGTGACATCTCAATACTATTTTGAAACAGATAAACAAGGGGTAGCTGTCGACGACAAAGGTTACGATGTACTGAACTTCTTCGGTTGGGGTATGGGTAATGTGTACAATAAACTGTATGGTGCCCGCGCTGGTAATGCTGGTGTGGTGATGGCTATGGCTGCACCTGCACCGGCCGCCCTGGAGAGAAGAGTGAGGAGTAAGGATCAGGCTTATGATGCCGCTAAGGAAGCAGATAGTAATGCAGTAGGGGACGTATTAATTCCCGAAGCTCCGCAAAACACCGGCAATGTCCCGGTGCGCAAAAACTTCCAGGAGACAGCGTTCTTCCTGCCGGAACTGCGCACCGACAAAGATGGTAGACTCTCTTTTGAATTCACCATGCCGGAAGCTCTCACCAAATGGAACTTCCAGGGACTGGCACATACTCAACAAGCTGCTTTGGGTAGCATCAGCGCCAGCATCGTTACCCAGAAACAGCTGATGGTGGTGCCTAACGCGCCCCGGTTTGTAAGAGCGGGCGATAAAATCGACTTTACCGCTAAAGTGAGCAATCTGACCGACACACAAATGATCGGGCAGGCGCAGCTGGAACTGCTGGACGCTGCTACGATGCAGCCGGTAGATGGCTGGTTCCAGAACGTTTTCCCGGTACAGCATTTTACCGCTAAAGCCGGTCAAAGTACCGTAGTAGCTTTCCAGCTGCAGGTGCCACACAACTTCACCAGCGCGTTGCTGTACCGCGTGACTGCCAAAGCAAACAACTTCAGCGATGGCGAAGAAAACGCGCTGCCGGTGCTGACCAACTCCATGCTGGTGACAGAAGCGTTGCCGCTGCCGGTACGCGGAGATGGTAAGCACACCTTTAAATTTGATAAGCTGCTGCAATCCGGCGCTTCTTCCACGCTCCGCCAGCAGGGCATTACAGTGGAATACACCAGCAATCCGGCATGGTATGCCGTACAGGCGTTACCGTACCTGATGGAATATCCGTACGATTGTTCAGAGCAGGTGTTTAACCGCTACTATGCCAATGCATTGGCTACCCATATTGCCAAAACGGTTCCCGGCATTCAGCAGGTTTTTGACAGATGGAAAACCACGGATACCGCGGCCCTGTTGAGCAATCTGCAAAAAAATGAAGAGCTGAAATCCGTACTGCTGCAACAGACACCATGGGTGTTGGAAGCGAAGAACGAAGCACAGCAAAAGAAAAATATCGCACTGCTGTTCGATCTGCAACGCATGCAGAAAGAAAGAAAAACGGCTTTGAATCAACTGGCTGCCAGACAACAACCGGATGGCTCCTTCGCCTGGTTCAACGGTATGTGGGCCGATCGTTATATCACACAGTATATCCTCGCAGGTATCGGTCACCTGCAACAGCTGACAGGTGCTGACGATCCGGTAGCCGCCAGCATCGCTAATAAAGCCATGATGTATCTGGACAAACAGCTGGACAAGGATTACCACCAACTGATCAAAAATAAAGCAGATCTGAAAAAACAACAGATCGATGAGATGCAGGTGCAATACCTGTATGCCCGCAGCTTCTTTGGTCGTCCGGTGCCTAAAGACATGCAGCCGTCCTTTGATTTTTATGCAGCCCAACAGCAGCAATACTGGACTAAAATGGGCCGCTATGCACAAGGCATGATCGCCCTGAGCCAGTTCAAAAAAGGCGATAAAGCCACACCGGCCGCTATCCTGAAATCACTGAAGGAAAATGCGATCAATCATCCGGAAATGGGCATGTACTGGAAAGATGTAGTAGCCGGTTATAGCTGGCATCAGGCGCCTATAGAAACGCAGGCGCTGTTGATAGAAACCTTCCAGGTGGCCGGTAAAGACGACGCCGCTGTGGCAGATATGAAAACCTGGTTGCTGAAAAACAAACAGACCAACAACTGGAGCACTACCAAATCCACCGCTGACGCATGTTACGCGATGCTGCTGCAGGGCAGCAACTGGCTTACTGCCAGCCCGGACGTAGACATTCAGCTGGGGCAGGAAACCATCAGCAGCAAACAACATACTACTGAAGCAGGTACCGGTTACTTCAAACAGCAGATAGAAGCGAAAGCGGTAAAAGCGGACATGGGTAATATCCAGGTAACGGTGAAAGACAGCAAGGGACAGCCTTCCTGGGGCGCCATATACTGGCAGTATTTTGAAGAGCTGGATAAAATCACTCCCGCTAAAACGCCGCTGGTATTGGAAAAAGAATTGTATAAAGAAGTCAATTCCGATAAAGGTCCCGTGCTGACTAAAATCACCGATGGCAACGAGCTGAAAGTAGGTGACAAAGTAAAAGTGCGGATTGTGCTGCGTGCCGACAGGACCATGGAATACATCCACCTCAAAGACATGCGGGCAGCCTGCTTTGAGCCACAGAATGTATTGAGCGGTTCCAAATGGCAGGGTGGCCTCAGCTACTATGAAAGCACTAAAGATGCCTCCACGGATTTCTTCTTTAGTTATCTGCCAAAAGGTACTTATGTGTTTGAATATGCCTTGTTTGTAACGCATCAGGGTAAGTTCTCCAACGGCATCAGCACCGCACAGTGCATGTATGCACCGGAGTTCAGCGCTCATAGCGAAGGCATCAATGTGAAAGTAGTGGAATAACCACTGGAAATATTTTCTGTCAATGGGCTGGCCTTTTGGTCAGCCCATTTTTTTTGAAACCCTCCGCTTCGAAAATGCATTGACATCTTAGCCCGGTACTTTAGCCCTGGCTATATGGATTTATGGGTTGATTTCCCCTGCTTCCCGGCCTTCTATATCCCGGCCCCATTTTTATACCCTATTTTTACATCTTCAGATGAACAGTATGACAAGGGTAGATTATATCATAGTAGGACAGGGGATTGCCGGCACCATGCTGAGCTGGTCGTTATGGCAGGCAGGTAAAAAGGTGCTGGTGATAGATGATGCAAAATCCAACAGTGCGTCGCGGGTGGCGGCGGGTATTATAAATCCGGTGTCCGGCCGGCGGTTTGAACCGGCATGGATGTATGATACCATCTATCCGTTTGCCCGGGACGCGTACCACCGGATGTCGGAGCTGTTGCAGGTACAGGTATTGACGGAGCGGCGCCTCTGGAATGTGTTCCCTTCGCAGCAGTTGTATGATGCCTTTATGAAAAAGGCTGCCGGCGGTCCATATACGCAGCTGCCGGAAAAGATGGAGTATGAGGGTATATTGGACCAGCCTTATGGAGCGGCGATCGTGAAGGGAGCTAGGGTGAATCTGAGGGTATTGCTCCCCGCCTGGCGGCAGTTTCTGAACAATATGGGTGCTTTACAGGAAGCTCATCTGAACCTTCCTGAATTGGAAATAACGGCGACGGGCGTACGTTACGGAGACATTACTGCCAGGAAGATCATTTTCTGTGACGGGGTGGCTACCGCCCGAAATCCATGGTTTGAGCGGCTGACGTTTCTGCCCAACAAGGGGGAAGTGTTGTGGGTGAGGGTGCCTGGCCTGCATACGGAAGATATCATCAAGAAGAGTATTACGTTGGTGCCATATGGGCCGGAGTTGTTTTGGGCAGGGTCTTCTTTTGTATGGGACTATACCGATGATCTGCCGACCGGTAAACAGCGGGAGGTACTGGAGAAGAGTCTGCAGCAGTTGCTGAAAGTGCCTTATAGCGTGGAGTATCAGCTGGCGGCGGTGCGCCCGTCCGGTAACGATCGCCGGCCTATGATAGGGCTGCATCCGGAAATGCCCGCTGTGGGTATCTTTAACGGACTGGGTACCAAAGGTTGTTCGCTGGCACCCTTTATGGCAGCGCATTTTACGGAAGTATTGGCTGGAAATGCCCTACTGATGCCGGAAGTAGATATAAATAGATATTTTAACACGGGCAGGGGGTAAAATGCCCATATCATGCCGTATCTTTGCCCCCCTTACAGGTATGGCTGAACAACTGAACAGTGGTCTCGGAACAGCTGGCAGCACATCCGGGGATTCAACCATAAAACATTAAAAAACAATTTTTTACGCATGTACAGGACGCACACTTGCGGGGAGTTAAGAATGGAGCAGGTAGGCCAGGAGGTGACGCTGGCGGGATGGATACAGACAGTCAGAAAATTTGGCAGCATCAACTTTTTTGATCTGCGGGACCGTTATGGTATCACTCAGCTGTTATTCAACGAAAGCCTGAATGACAAACTGGATGCACAGCCGTTAGGCCGTGAATTCGTTGTACAGGTAACTGGCACAGTGACGGAGCGTACCAGCAAAAATAAAAATATCCCCACCGGAGATATTGAAATCACGGTGAGTGAATATAAAATCCTGAATGCGGCTAAAACACCGCCTTTTACTATTACTGACGATACCGACGGGGGAGATGAGCTGCGCATGAAATACCGCTATCTCGACCTCCGCCGTAATGCGGTAAAACAAAATCTGGAACTGCGTTATGCAGTAGGCCGCGCTGCGCGTAACTACCTGCATACCAGGAACTTCATCGATATTGAAACACCTTTCCTGATCAACTCCACACCGGAAGGCGCCCGCGATTTCGTGGTGCCCAGCCGTATGAACCCTAACCAGTTCTATGGTTTGCCCCAATCACCGCAAACATTTAAACAATTGTTGATGGTGAGTGGTTATGATCGATACTACCAGATCGTAAAATGTTTCCGCGATGAAGACCTCCGGGCTGACCGCCAGCCGGAGTTTACCCAGATCGACTGTGAAATGAGCTTTGTAGAACAGGAAGATGTACTGAATATTTTTGAAGGTATGACCAAATATATCTTCAAAGAAGTAAAAGGCATTGAGCTGGAAGGCGATTTTCCGCGTATGACATGGGATGATGCCATGGAGTATTATGGCAATGATAAACCGGATATCCGCTTCGAGATGAAGCTGGCCAACCTCAATGATACCGTAAAACAGAAAGGCTTTAAAGTATTCGACGAAGCAGAACTCGTGGTAGCTATTGCAGCGCCCGGTTGCTCCGAATACACCCGCAAGCAGCTCGATGAACTGACAGAATGGGTGAAAAGACCCCAGATCGGTATGAGCGGTCTCATCTATGTTAAATACAATACCGACGGTACGCTGAAGAGCTCGGTTGATAAGTTTTTTGATGAACAGCAACTGCAGCTGTGGGCGCAAAAATGTCAGGCGAAACCGGGAGATCTTATCCTGGTGCTGGCCGGCAGGGAAGAGCGTACCCGTAAAGCCATGAGTGAGCTGCGTCTGGAAATGGGCGAGCGCCTGGGCTTCCGCAATAAAAACGAGTATAAGCCGTTGTGGGTGATAGATTTCCCGCTGTTTGAATACGCAGAAGAGGAAAATCGCTGGGTGGCACGTCACCATCCGTTCACCGCGCCCAAGCCGGAACATATTGCCCTCATGGACGATATGTCCCAATACGCCAACATCAAGGCAAATGCATACGATATCGTATTGAATGGCACTGAAGTAGGGGGAGGCTCTATCCGTATATTCCAGCGTGACCTGCAACAGAAAATGTTCGCAGCGCTGGGTATGTCACCTGAAGAAGCAGAACGTAAATTTGGCTTCCTGCTGGGAGCTTTTGAATATGGCGCGCCGCCACATGGTGGTATCGCTTTCGGATTTGATCGCTTGTGCTCGCTTTTGGGCGGTAGTGAAAGTATCCGCGACTTCATCGCTTTCCCGAAAAACAATCACGGACGCGATGTCATGATGGACGCTCCGGCCGAGATAAGTCAAGCCCAGCTTGATGAATTAAAGATCAGTCTGGTAAAATAGGATTGCCGGCACAATCTTTGCTCAATAGGCAGCTTTGAAGCGAAAAAATCCCCTTTGATATGGCGTTTTTGCCGCATCAAAGGGGATTGATGCTAAATAGAGGAACAATTTTTTTAACAAGAAATTAACGACGAAGATAAGGTTAGAAGAGAAAGAACGTATTATTTAATTTTTTAAAGTAATATTGCGGTGTGATGTGTGATCATCGTTGATATGTGAGGTAAGTAATGATGCTGAAAACAAACAACAATCTTTCACCTGTAACAAAGACTACTCCTATGAGAAAGGTAACAACCTACATCAAACGGTCAGTATGGGTATGTGCGGTGCTTTTATTGCTGATGCTCAGCAATGTTGGGTATGCTCAACAGTCCACGAGTAATTATCTAAAGAAATTTAAACCGGTATCTGTGGAACTCATGCAGGAAACCGGCGTTCCGGCCAGCGTTATCCTGGGGGTAGCCATGCTGGAATCCGGTACAGGTACCAGCAGAAATGCCAAATTGCTTAACAACCACTTTGGTATTGTCGGAAAAAACAATCTGTCAAAAACAGCCCCAGGCACAAAATCCCGGTATAAGCAATACGCTTCTGCCGTAGCCTCCTACGAACATTTCGTGGAAGTGCTTGCCAGAAAGAAATGGTTCAGCCAACTGAAAGGTAACCCCGAATTCGCAGTATGGCTCAAACATATGAATCACAGCGGCTATTCCTCTGCTGGCCATGAATGGATCAAAAGAGTAACTGCCATTATTAACCGTTACAAACTATATAAACTGGACGAAGGAATGGATAGCGTGGCACGGAGCTCTTCCTGGTTAACCGTAGGCATGCCGCCAGCAACCGACGACCAGTGAGTGTGCTAATCGACTCGAAAATATGTCTGGCGAAAACAAGTCTGCCTACCCATTTTTTATTATCGTAGGATCATTGGTGTGCCTGGTGATACTCTCCCAGCTCAACTTTAGTTTTTCATTTAAAGATTTTCAATTCCGTCGGCTGGACATGTTGTCTGAACTACGGACATCCGGAACGGAAAAAGATAAAGGAACGCTTACTGCCGCGAAAGACGGCAGTAAGCGTTCTCATGCTGACTCTACAGCAGCGGCGGCCGGGAAAACACCCGGAGGCACCGTTATCAACCCGGATGCAGTGTATGATTTTATGTCATACAAAGGCATCCTCAACTATGCCTCGGTAGAAACCAGTGACAGCAACGCCGGATTGGACCGCTTCATGGCTGCACTGAAAGAACTGAAATCCGGTAAACGTAAAAAAGTACGTATCGCCTATTTCGGAGACTCCATGATCGAAGGCGATCTTATCACCTCCGACCTGCGCGACAGCCTGCAGACCTTCTTCGGTGGCGCCGGGGTAGGATTTGTGCCCATCACCTCGGTGGTGGCCAGCTACCGCACTACCATCACGCATACCTTCTCGCGTGACTGGAAAGATTACCACTATAAAAATTCACCTCCTTCCAATATCGTACTCGGCCTGTCCGGACACACCTTTTACCCGGGCGGCGACAGCTGGATAAAATATACGCCGGTTAAAAAGCCGCGCCTCGACAAATTCGACGAGGTATCCCTGCTGTATGGCCCGGCCGAAGCTACTACGGTGAACATCAATGAAAAACCTTACACCCTCTCCGGCAATGCACAGGTGAATAAACTGGATTTCCGCCAGGATACCGGTGCGGGCACCATCACCATCAAATACGGCGGCGGCGCTACTGCCCCGTTCTATGGCGTTTGCTTTGAAACAGACAACGGCGTATATGTGGACAACTTCTCCTTCCGCGGTATCAGCGGCGTGGAACTCGGACACCTGTCTGCCGATATGGTCCGTCGTATGCAACAGGAACGCCCCTACGATCTCGTAGTGCTCCATTACGGCGCCAATGTACTGTTCCGCCCCGAACTGACGGACTACAGCTGGTACGAAAGACCCATGAAAAAAGTAGTGGACTCGCTGCGTAAAGACCTGCCGGGAACTTCTTTCCTGATCGTAGGTACGGCCGACAAATCCTACAGAAAAGGAGACCGCTATATTACCGCTCCGGGCGTAGAAGCCTTGCTGAAAGTACAGCACGACCTGGCTACTACCTACGGCACTGCCTACTGGAACCTCTACGCCAACATGGGAGGCTCCGGATCCATGGTGAAATGGGTAGAAGGAGATACCGTGCTGGCCAATAAAGACTATACACACCTTAACCGACAGGGAGCGGCCAAAGTGGGGGCGCTGCTGTATAAAGCTATTATGAATGATTACAGGCAGGGAGAACAACCGTAGAAAAAGTATAGCAGCAGTAATAATACTGTTGCTCACCACATTTACAACTTATGCGCAACCGCAGGCTAACGTGATCCAACAGGACACGGCCCTGTATCGCGCGTTTGAATCGCTGTACCATACAGACAGTAATGTGGTATCTATACTTCACCTCGGAGACTCCCATGTACAGGCCGGCTATTTCCCCCTGGCTACCGCAGCCCTGCTGCAACAGCAGTTTGGCTACGCTGGCAGGGGATATGTTTTTCCATACAACGTAGCAGGTACCAATGGCCCGGAAGACTATCGGTGGAACAGCACCGTCCGCTGGACCATGGAAAGGGTGATAGACCGCTACAAGCCACCAGTGCTCGGTCCCGGCGCTATCGCCATCCAGACACTGGTACAATCCCCGGCGCTCTCTTTCGCTGGTAAGCAGGACGGCACTATGGACAACAACTTCCGGAAAGTGCAACTGTTCTACGACGCTGCCACCGACGATAATACTATCTATAGCCCCGACGCCGCACAGATAACGGTAACGGGCACACCGTTTCCCGGTACGCCGACCATCAAAATGGCGACCCTCGATTTCCTGCAGACTTCCCAAACCTTCCAGGTACGCTGGGAGAATTCCAATAACCTGCCCTTCCGTTTCTATGGCGCTGTGTTACAAAACGGCCGCAATGGCGTATTGTATCACAGTGTAGGCATCAACGGGGCCATGTATCAGCAGTATAATGACCTCAGCAGCATTCTGCTGGCGCAAATGGCAGTATTCCATCCACGACTGGTGATCATCTCCCTGGGCACCAACGAAGCCTATGGCCGTTTTGATCCGCTGGCCTTCCGCGAGGAAATAGACAAAACAGTACAGCTCATAAAGCAACAGGCGCCCGCCGCCAGCATCCTGCTGACTACGCCGCCCGACTGTATGAGGGCCGTAAAAAAAGCCGTCCGCAAAAAAATAGGCAAGAAAAAATATCGCACCTACTATACCACCTCGTATTATCCCAATCCTTACATTGCCATGGCAACGCAACAGATTACAGGATATGCCAGACAACACGGTATTGCCTGTTGGAATTTCAACGCGGTAAACAAGGAGCAAGCCAGCCGGTTTGCAGGTGGGTGGGCCCCGGACCACATTCACTTTAGTACAAAAGGATACCAGTTACAGGGACAGTTGCTGTTTGAAGCGCTGCAACAGTCCTACAATCAATATTTACAGGTAAAAAAGAAAAACCCAGTCAACTCGGATGATCGACGTTAATAAGCTGCTTGCCCAGCTGCTGTACAATCCATCAGACCCGGTGCTGTTTAACAGTGCCTTCTTCTTCTATTTTTTTGCTGTCTTTCTGTTGTGCTACCTCGCTGTAAGCCGTAGTCAACAAGGCAGGGTATGGGTGTACACCCTCTTCTCCCTTTACTTCTTTTACAAAGCCTGTGGTTTTTATGTGGGCCTGGTCGTCCTGTCGGCCATCGTGGACTTTAACCTGTCGCGATGGATTTACCATACGACGAGTCAACAGGTCAAAAAATCACTGCTGGTCTTTAGTATCATCCTGAACATCGGGCTGCTGTTCTATTTCAAATACACCGACTTCTTTATCGGCATCATCAATGATGTGACCAACGGGCATATCACCCCGCTGCACCTGCTGCTGCCAATCGGTATTTCGTTTTATACTTTTGAGAACCTTAGCTATACCATTGACGTGTACCGCGGAGAAATCAAGCCGGTGAACCGTTTCATGGATTACCTGTTCTTCCTCTCTTTCTTCCCGAAACTGATGATGGGCCCTATCGTACGTGCAGCTGATTTTATCCCGCAAATCCATCAGCCATACCGGTTGAACGGAGAAGATATCGGTAAAGGCATGGCCCTGATTGTGGGTGGGTTGTTTAAAAAGATCGTAATCTCCGACTTTATCTATCAGAATTTCGTTCAGTATATTTTTGATGATCCCAGCAAACACACCGGGCTGGAATGCCTCCTGGGCGTGTATGGCTATGCGTTGGTGATCTACTGCGATTTCTCCGGATATTCAGATATGGCGATCGGTATCGCGCGATGGACCGGATTCAGGATTCCGCCTAACTTCGATTCGCCTTACCAGAGTTCCTCTATTACAGAATTCTGGCGCCGCTGGCACATTTCCCTGTCCAGCTGGCTGCGTGACTATCTGTACATCCCGCTGGGCGGTAACCGCAAAGGCAAGGTGCGTCAGTATATCAATCTGGCACTGACCATGCTGATCGGTGGTTTCTGGCATGGCGCGAGCTGGAATTTTATTTTCTGGGGAGGTATGCACGGAGCGGCCCTGGCAATAGACAAGGTGCGTATAGACAGTCAGAAAAAACGGAAAACAGAAATGACCGGCCTGAAAGCCAGCCTGCTGAAAGTGGGCGGTATCCTGCTGACTTTCCACTTCGTTTGTTTCTGCTGGATATTCTTTAAAGCAGCCACATTCCACGATGCGTGGTCACTCATACATCAGATTGCGTATGACTTCCAGCCAGGTATCCTGATGGAGCTGTATACCGGTTATACAGCGGTGTTCTGGGTGATGTTGCTGGGTTTTGTGCTGCACTTTATGCCAGCCAAAGCAGAACTGCGGATGGCCGGAGTACTGGGTCGTATGCCGTTAGTAGGTAGTATAGCCGTGATGGTTATATTCATCTGGTTGCTGGTGCAGGTGAAGAGCACGCAACCAATGATTCCGATTTATTTCCAATTTTAGTATTTAGTCATTTGATTCTTTAAAGGAAGTCTTGGCTTGTTTTAATGATCAAATATCCCAATACTCAAATGACTAAATGCTTTTCTGCCAGGGGATGTAGATCTCCGACACGCTTGGTTCCGGCAGAGAAATAAAGAAGTGGTTGGTCCGCATATAAAAGTGTCCTACCCGACAATTGGCGTTAATGAATTTATACATGGGAAGTCCTGCATCAGCAAAACTGAGCGGGACTTTCAGTTTTTTATAATGTCCTTCCTCGATTTGCCGGTCTACCAGCCGATATGATTCCTGATATTTGGTAATCAGCTGATAATGTGCCATGGTGTTGGCAGGTGTGTTAGGCAATAGCAGGCCGACGTACATCATCATACGATCGTAGGTGGTAACAGGGACTACATCGAGTGTTCCGGTAATAATGCGGGCATCTTCCATGGCCAGTTCGGTGGTCAGATCACGAAGCTGCCGGGAATAGCGGGCCATCGAGGCCACCATGCCTTTTACCGGGTCGTTGCCGCTGGGCAGGATGTTGTAGTAAAGCGTACAGCCGGGCAATCTGCAGTCAACCGTGTTCTCCATGTTGAAATATTCCGGGAAGTCCTGTTGAGAAGCGGTGGCAATCCGGGTTTGTTCCAGTGTGTGCTTTTCCGCCGGCATGTAATCCTGGTTCCGGAGCCCGGTAGGGCTGGTGTTAAACCAGCCTCTGATAGCTTTCGCAAAGGATTCGCCGGAGTATCGGCATTTTTCACTGATTTCATGGATGGAAAAGTTGCTGTGGCGAAGGTATCCTACGCCGGCCTCCAGGCGGGTACGTTTCACATATCTGGCGTATGGTTCGCCCTTCAGGGAGGCGAATTTATGCGAAAAAATGTCTTTGGATACGGACAGCATATCCGCCACCGCTTTTAAACTGATGTCTATGAGGGAATTGTTGTGGGCGTAGGCAATGGCCAGTTGGACTTTCCATTCCCAGTGTTCCCGGGTAGTTGTTTTCATAAGTAACATAATCCATCATCAATTTAGCTTTTTGGCCCCGGTTTACGATCGGGAGCATAGCGGATTAACGAGGGATTAACCGGGCAGGAGCTAACCGGAAGACCTGTTTCGGACAGGCTCACTGTAAATATCTCCCTGAAAATCCTACTTTTGCGCAAATTTTTTGCGCAGATGCGACTGTTCAGATCTTTGCTGCTGATGGCAGTGCTGTTGACGTCCTTTACGTCCGTAAAGGCACAGTTCCTCATGGATATGATCGATACCACCACTGAGCTGGGAAAAGGCATGATCTCCATGTACCACAAATACGACGCATTGCGCTTCAGTGGCTATATTCAGCCGCAGTTCCAGCTGGCGCAGTCCAAAGGTATCAGCAGCTATGCCGGCGGCGACTTCCCCGATGCTGTCAATAACCGGTTTTCACTGCGCCGTGGCCGCATTCGGGTCGACTATGAGCGTTATAACCATGAGGATATGCCGGTGGTGCAGTTCGCATTTCAGTTTGACGGGTCCGAGCGGGGCGTATTTATCCGCGATTTTTACGGGCGGGTATTTGATACAAAGTTCAATCTCTTTTCGTTGGTCGGTGGTATGTTTGCGCGGCCTTTCGGATATGAAGTGAACCTTTCATCGGCAGACCGTGAAACGCCGGAGCGTGGAAGAATGTCGCAGATCCTGATGAAAACGGAGCGAGACCTGGGCGCCATGGTGTCCTTTGAGCCCCGCCGCAAAGATCATCCCCTGCGATACCTGAAAGTGGACGTGGGCTTGTTCAATGGACAGGGTCTTACCGCTACCTCAGATTTTGACAGTCATAAGGATCTTATCGCCCGCATTGCCTGGAAGCCTTACCGCTTCAAAGGCAACAAATGGATATTGTCGGGAGGTGTGTCTGTCTTGTATGGTGGCATGCAACAATTCACTCCTTCCATTTACCGGATGAATACTGTAAACGGGCAGAAGGCATTTGTACTGGACTCCAATGCCCTGAATGTGGGCCGGATTGCGCCCCGTCACTATTACGGCGCAGATGTGCAACTGAGAATTCCTAACGGGCCTAAAAGAGGATATACCCAATTCCGGGCGGAATATATTCGCGGCTCACAAACCGCTACAGCAGGCACTACTGAAACGCCTGGTGTCATTCCGGTGGACGCGCAGGGACGTAAGCTGCCATTGTATATCAGAAACTTTGACGGTGCTTACCTGTATTTTATTCAGAACCTCGGCAGTGAAAAACATCAGGCCGTTGTGAAATATGATTGGTATGATCCCAACAGGGACGTGAGTGGGAAAGAGATTGGCGCGCCCGGCTCCAACCTCACGGCAGCGGATATCCGCTATAATACGTTGGGACTGGGATATTTATACTACGCCAACGAACACCTGAAATTCATGGTGTATTATGACTGGGTGGAAAATGAAAGCACCAGTCTGTCTGGCTACACCACAGATATTAAAGACAATGTACTTACCTGCCGGATGCAATACCGGTTTTAGTATCCGCTTACAGCATTGATTCTTTACCGGCTTCCATGGTGAAGCCGAATGTGCTGCCTATTTCCGGTTTGCTGCGCACGGTGATGGACTGATCGTGGGCTTCCACGATGTGCTTCACGATGGCGAGGCCCAGACCGGTACCGCCGATGTCGCGGCTGCGGGCACGGTCGGTACGATAGAAACGTTCAAACACACGGGGCAGGTGTTCTTCCGCCATACCGATACCATCGTCTGATATTTCTACCAGCACACGTTTGCCATCCATATTGTAGATGCTGGCCACTGTATGGCCATCAGGTTTGCCGTATTTGATGGAGTTGTCGACCAGATTGATGAGCACCTGGCGGATTTTCTCTTTGTCGGCTACCACCGGCATCGGTGCTTCGCAACCTTTTTTGATGTTGAATTTGATGCCTTTGGTATTGGCTTTCAGGGAGAGCGTGTCAAATACGTCTTTCACCAGGTCCTGGATCACAAAGGTTTCCGCGTTGATGGTCATCTCACCGCTTTCCAGTTTGGATATCTCATCGAGGTCATCGATGAGGCGGCAAAGACGGTCAATATTTTTAGTCGCGTTTTTCAGGAACATTTTATTCACCGCAGGATCTTCCAGGGCGCCATCCAGCAGGGTGTGGATATATCCTTGCACCGCGAAGATGGGCGTTTTTAGTTCATGGGAGAGATTAAGCAGGAATTCCTTGCGGAAAGCTTCGTTGCGGCGCAGGTTGTCCAGTTCTTCTTTTTTCTGGCTGGCCCATTTTTCCACATCTTCACTTACTTCTTCGATGGTTTTCAGGGGAAGGATATTTTTTTGGAAGAATTCTTCTCTTTTAGAAGCTTTTGTCTGGTAGATAAACTTATAAATGAGTTTGATTTTCCGGTAGATGAAGTTCTGCAGGGTATACAGATAAAGATAGTAAGACACCAGGAAGGTGAGGACAAAGGCTCCCAGCATTACTTGCCAGTTACCATCCACCAGCAGGCTCCCCAGCGCTATGATGGCCGACAGGATAAGGGCAGTAAACCCCGCCAGTTTTTGCGGGGACAGGTTTTTAGCTTTAAACATACTCCAGAGTGAGTAATTAGTATAATAATGGGAAATTACTTTAAATTTCTTTCTCGCCATAAAAAAGCCATTCGCCGTCAACGAAAAACATCAACGGGTAACAATAGTTCTGGTGCAGGAAATGTGGTTTCCGTCAGTAATAAATCAGGGGGAAGGAGATTTTCCTTGCTTACATTTCAAATTTATATCCTACTCCTTTCACAGTGGTGATCAGGTCGATGCCTATTTTCTGCCGTATTTTACGGATATGCACATCGATAGTACGGTCGCCCACGATTACTTCCGTGCCCCATACCTGATTCAGAATTTCGTTGCGAAGGAATACACGGCCTGGTTTGGAGGCGAGCAACTGCAACAGTTCAAATTCCTTTTTAGCAAGAATGATGTCCTGGCCTTTATAGGTAACAGTGAATTTCTCCCGGTCAATAATGAGATCGCCCAGTTGCACGGTTGTTTCTTCTGCTTTGTGCAGACGACGGAACAGCGCATTGATACGGCTTACCAGTAATTTAGGTTTGATAGGCTTGGCGATGTAGTCGTCGGCACCCATGTTTAAACCGTCAATTTCAGATTTTTCATCGTTCAGGGCTGTGAGGAACAGCACCATGGTGTCTTTGAAGTCTGGGATTTTTCTAAGTTCGCGACAGGTATCGATACCGTTTTTGTTGGGCATCATGATATCGAGCATAATGAGGTCCGGCCGGAATATTTTCGCTTTCTGTATAGCCTCGCTGCCGTCTTTGGCTGTTACGGTTTCGTAACCTGCCGTCTTGAGATTGTAGCTGATAATCTCCAGTATGTCCAACTCATCATCTACTACCAGTATTTTTCCTGCAACCGCTTGGTCTACCATAAAAATTTGCTTTTTAAAAGACGGCACAAAATTATAAAGCCGGTTCCGTGATTAATGGAAAATTAACATTATGAAATTGTTAATTCAATACCACTCTTATTCAGAGTGACAAACAGCAAGTTACACAGAATTCCCCTATGCTGTGATATGCTGTTATTTTATCATCCGTATTTTTCTGGTTCTGATGGGTTAGGAATGAAAAGCGTGGCGCTCTCATAATTTGGTTGTAAATTTGCTATCTGGTCGAAGTGAAAAGTACATCTACAATGAGAAAAATTCTACTTCTGTTAATGCTCGTTGCTTCTCAAAGCAGCTGGGTGCACGCGCAAAACGGTCACGTACAGATACCTATCAACAGGCAGGGGATCCATGACAACATTGATAAAGAACAAGCTGCAGCCTCCAAATTCGATGGTAAGGCAGATGATTTTGTGAAGGTATCTGAAGATCAGACGATCAATCTTCAGGTCACCAACGCCATCATGAAAGATGTAGACAACATGCAGATGGACATAGAGCGCGATTCCGCGCTGGACCATCGTCTTAAAGTAAAATACCTCACTGGTCTTTATTCCGTCCTGAAAGATTATAACCAGAAAAGAGCCCGCGGCATCATTGAACCGGAAGAAGCACCGGCCATGATTACCGCTTACCGCGATATGATGCGGGCTGATATCAAAGGGAAAAGCATCGCGCCCTATATCAAAAACCTCTCTTTTGGCGGCTCCGAACGTATTATCGAAATCTTTCACGATAACCAGGGCTATAAAGACGCCAGAGGTGAAGTATTCTCCAAATACGCATTCAATAACCTGGAAACAGTGATGCCTAAGTTACAGGGCTATCTGGACTTTCCGGGAACAGACTCCATCATAGCGGCAGTAGCCCGTAAATATCCCAATCAGGTACTTACCTACGCTACGTCCTATACGCCCATGGCCAATGTGATCAAAAGAAACCAGGACCCCGTGGTGCAGCTGATCGTCCGTATCGGCCAGTCGCCTCAAAGCACTAAAATCCTGCCTTTCATTGATCAGCTGATGGACGGTTCCATCTCCGTGGAAAAACTGGAGAAAATCGTAGACAACGACTACCAGTACTACAAACAGATGGTGAAATCCATGGTGGCGCTGCAGAAAATGAAGGCTGAAGGCCGCAATCCTTTCGGGATGAAAGCCATGATGGAAAATATGCAGGCCAAATCACTGCTGTATATCCGCGAAGTGAACGACCTGCACGAAGATCCGGCCAACGTACGTTTCCGCATTGTAAAAGACTTTACGCCGGAAGAACTGTACTACCTGATCATCAACGGTCAGGAAGAGCTGTATACTTCCAGCTATACCAATCATAACAACGCCGGTTTGTACGACCAGATGATGGCACGTATGAAACCTCCACGCGGCGATAGTTTACTGATGATGGTCAATTTCGACCGCTTCAAAAAATTCATCGCGATGGCTGCCGGTTTCAACACCCTGGACAACTTCCTGAAATCCATGGCGCCGGAAAACTCCAACTACCTGATGCAGAAATATGTGCAGAACCTGGAGAAAACCGAAGACCTGGAAGATGCGGTGGACGTGGCCAATTCCTTTGGCAGCATCCGCGATGAGAAACTGCTCAACTTCCTCCGTGCAGAGGTGAAGAAAAACCTGGCTTACGTAAAAAAACATAACGACAGAAGAGGCACGGTGATCTATCAGCTGCTCACCAGCCTGTTTGAAACAGAGTCTGCCAAAGGGGAAAATGATTCTTCCAAAGCCTCTGATATCGCTGCTGAACTGTCACTGCCTCCAATTAACTACGTTGGTTTCAATACCCTGCAGAACGATAGCGGCCGCGTATACCAGCAGGTGTTTTTCTACGGTGATAAAGACGGACAGGAGTCTTACGCCAGCTTTATGACCAACTTCCCGTCTTCCGAATGGAGAGCGGTGAAGAACAAATACTGGGTAACCATCACATCGCTGAAAGGCAAGCCCACTACCATCTACGCCAATCTGCCGATAGATGAGCCGGGAGATAAAGAAGCCATTCAGCGACTGTCAGAATACCTCGATGAAAACGATATCCATCCAACGGTATTTATTCACCGTGGGCACAGTTACCATATCAACACCACGCTGGACAACCTGCAAAGTTCTGCCAAGATCGTGGTACTGGGCTCCTGCGGCGGATATCACAACCTCGCCACTGTACTGGAGAAATCCCCTGAAGCGCACATCATTTCCTCCAAACAGGTAGGTACCCGTTTTGTGAACGAGCCTATCATCCATAGCCTGGAAGATGTGGTACGCGCCGGTAAAAATGTGGACTGGGTAGTAATGTGGGCACAGCTGGCTAAAAAATTTGCACCGGATGCCCGTAACCGCGAACTGTTCAGTGATTATGTGCCACCACATAAAAACCTGGGCGCCATCTTCATTAAGGCTTACCGCCAGATCATGAAAGATGAGAAAAAGTAATGCTCGCAAAGACGCAAAGCGGCAAAGCACGCAACGATTTTAAGATTAAATAGAAAGCAAAAGAGCGAAGATCAGTTTTTGATCTTCGCTCTTTTGCTTTCTCTGCCTGCTTATATCTTCTTTGCGCGCTTTGCTGCTTTGCGCCTTTGCGAGAAATGTGCTAGGTTTGTTATATAGTTTAGCTTAAACGTAATTCCTTTGGAAAATCTGGCCGTAAAGAAAGTATTTGATTTCAGTTTATTACGACGCATCTTCACATTTGCGGCGCCTTACAAGCGGGCATTATACCTGTCTATGGTGATGACCGTGATCTTCGCAGTAATTTCCCCGCTAAGGCCCTATCTGATTCAGGTTACCGTTGATAAATATATCGCTAACCAGCTGTTGCAGATGCTGGTGACAGTCACCATTGTACAAATCGCTTTGCTGGCGGTGGAAACAGTGGTGCGGTTTTACTTTTCGTATCTGACCAACTGGCTGGGACAGTCGGTGGTAAAAGACCTGCGGGTAGCGGTATACAAGAAGATCGTTCACCTGAACCTCGCGTTTTTTGACAAAACCCCGATCGGGACACTGACCACCCGTACCGTGAACGACATTGAAGCCATCAATGATGTGTTCTCAGAGGGGATCATTTCCATCGTTTCGGACCTGCTGACCATCCTGGCGATCCTGGTGGTGATGTTCATCGAAGACTGGCGTTTGACGTTGGTGAGCCTGTCACCCTTCCCGATATTGATTTTTGCCACTTATGTTTTTAAGGAAAGTGTGAACAAGTCATTTTACCGGGTACGTAATGCCGTATCAGCGCTCAATGCCTTTGTGCAGGAGCATCTGACCGGTATGGTGGTGGTACAGGCTTTTACCTCAGAGAAGCGGGAACACGCCCGGTTCAAACAGATCAACAAAGAACACCGCAAGGCGAATATCGACGCCATTTTTGCGTATTCCGTGTTTTTCCCGGTGGTGGAAATCATTCTGGCCATTTCGCTGGGCCTGATGGTATGGTGGGGTTCCAATAAAGTGTTGAATTATGAGGTGACACAGGGGGTGATGATCGCCTTCATTATGTACCTGAATATGCTGTTCCGTCCGCTGCGTATGCTGGCCGATAAGTTCAACACACTTCAGATGGGCATGGTGGCCAGTGAGCGGGTGTTCAAGATACTGGACAACCAGGATTATATTCCGGACAGGGGCCATGAAAAGGGAGAGCAGATGAAAGGCGCTATCACTTTTGATCATGTGTCTTTTGCTTATGTAGACGACCGTTATGTGTTGAAGGATGTTACCTTCCATGCTAATCCTGGTGATACGGTGGCGATTGTGGGGCATACCGGTTCCGGCAAGACGACCATCATCAGCATTCTGAACCGGTTGTACGAAATCCAGAAGGGCAGCATTAAGATCGATGATATTGAGTTGCCGGCTTATTCGCTGGAGGCGCTGCGCAGCAGGATAGGGGTGGTGTTGCAGGACGTGTTCCTGTTTTCCGGCTCCATTTACGATAACATAACCCTGCATAACAAGGCTATTACCCGGGAGCAGGTAGAGGAGGCTTCCAGGCTGATCGGGATACACGATTTCATTATGCAGTTGCCCGGTGGGTATGATTACCAGGTGATGGAGCGGGGGAGTACGTTGTCGCTGGGGCAACGTCAGCTGATTTCCTTTGTGCGGGCGTTGTTGTACAATCCGGCTATTCTCATTCTGGATGAAGCTACCTCTTCCGTAGATACTGAATCTGAGATGATGATCCAGGAGGCTATCGACAAGCTGATAGCAGACCGGACCGCTGTGATCATTGCGCATCGGTTGTCCACCATCAGTAAAGCGGATAAAATTATCGTGTTGGACAAGGGGGAGATCAAGGAGATGGGTACCCATGAGGAGTTGCTGAAACTGGAGGGCTTTTATTACAAGCTCCACAGTATGCAATTTAATGCGAATAAGGTGTAGCAGGTATCGGTTGCTGCGGTGTTGACGCAGTGGCTGACATGTCGCATAAATAATAAAAAAATATATATGGCAGATCGCTAAAAGATCTGCCATTTTTTATGTTCTTTTCTTGAGAAGCGGCATGTTTTGGAAGCTATTTAAAGTGCTGGGTATCAATATATTTACATTATCTCCATCATTTTTTCCATAGTCGCTGAATTTTTGACATAAAAACGTTTATCTTTGCGCAAAATTTCAGAAAACGGTGATTTCTTTCAATAAGTTCAAACACAGAGTGGTAGCACTTGTGATGGTTTTAGGCCTTCACGGTTTTGGTAATTTTTCCTATGCAGCGCCTGCAGAAGGTTCAGAACATGCAACAGAAGAGCATGCAGCTGAACAGCCTGCTCATGACGGGGAAGCAGCAGAACCTAAAAAATTTGATGCTAAGGAAGTAATTCTCGGTCACGTAAAGGACGCCTATGACTGGCACTTTTTCAGCATTGGTGAAACGCATGTGACTATTCCGCTGCCGGTTATTGTTTACAGCCCTGCACGTGGACTTTCTGTATTTTCTGCTTCTCATTTCCATCATGGTCATGAGGCGTATGAGGGTTATCGTATCGTAAATGCGCACTATCTGCATGAAAAGGGCCTGGACGCGGATAAACTCCGTGCAATGGGCGTAGATCCCGGAAAAGTGATGGAAGGCAGAATCACTGCCGTAGATGCGAACGATATGCCTACCGGTGAAACGATCTACGACTTCTCTATGACGAAGAACGTTACTTCCATGCTGATTGCAGCTATTTTACTGGTTGTGCTGATGCTGAATGTAGCGAAAGCCTACCGTGTACGTGGTTCCAAGAAAGCGCCTAAAGGCTTACAGAGCCTGGTAGAGCCAGTAATCATCTTCATGCGTGACGAGGTGGTGAAACCAAACATTCCTGGTAAAAAAGGCGAAAAGTACGTTCCGTTTATTCTGACTATCTTCTTCTTTATTCTGATCAACAACCTGTTGGGCCTGTTGCCAGGTTCTGCCAACGTAACCGGTAATATCGCGGTAACTGCTGCACTGGCTATTATCAGCTTTGTAGCGACTATGCTGGCTACCAACAAACATTTCTGGGGTCACATCTTTAATCCTCCTGTGCCTTTTGGTGTAAAGGTTATCCTGGCTCCGGTAGAGCTGATTGGTGTATTTACCAAGCCTGTTTCCCTGATGATCAGGTTGTTCGCCAATATTCTGGCAGGTCACATTATCATCCTGAGTATTATTTCCCTGGTGTTCATATTTGGTTCTCTGAATAAAGTAGCTGGTTATGGCTTCCTGCCATTGACCATTGTCTTCAACATCGTGATGATGATGCTGGAGCTGCTGGTAGCCTTTATTCAGGCGTTCATTTTTGCCAACCTGACAGCTGTATTCATTGGCCAGGCCATGGAAGGTGGACATGACGACCACCACTAAATAAATTACGAATGACGGATTACGAATTACGAATGGAAGTAATCGGTAATCCGTCATTCGTAATCCATAATTCGTAATTTTTTAAATCAAATACATATTCATTATGGCACTTTTGACTGTTTTATTGCAGGCTGCTGCTGCATCTGGTTTAGCTAAAGCTGGTGGTGCTGTTGGTGCTGGTATCGCTGCTATCGCTGCTGGTATCGGTGTAGGTAACATTGGTAAGAGCGCTCTGGAGTCTATCGCTCGTCAACCAGAAGCTGCTAACGACATCCGTGCAAACATGATCCTGGCTGCTGCGCTGGTTGAGGGTGTTGCCCTCTTCGGTGTAATCGCTGGTCTGCTGGCGGTAGTTCTGTAAGCCAAACTTTTTACTGCATCCGGCGCACAGGGCAATGGATGCAGTAATCTTTCATTTCGGCATTTTATTATTTGGGGATTTATTGATCTCTCAATTGCTGAAATCAGTAAATGTCTAAATATCAAAATAAAAAATAATAAAATTCAAATAACATGGATCTGTTGCTCCCTGCGTTAGGTTTGTTTGCAATTTCATTCGTCATCTTCATCATCGTATTCCTGATCCTGAAAAAATTTGCCTGGACTCCGATCCTCGCTACTTTGAAAGAAAGGGAAGGTTCTATCGCAGACTCTATTGCTTCTGCTGAAAGAGTGAAAGAAGAAATGGCACAAATGAAAGCTGAGCATGAGCATGTACTGGCTGAAGCTAAAGCTGAAAGAAGCAAAATTCTGAAAGAAGCAAAAGACGCGAAAGACGCTATCATCAGTGAAGCGAAAGCGCAGGCACAGGCTGAAGCTAAAAAAATCATCTCTGAAGCTTACACCGCTATTGAAAACCAGAAAATGGCTGCGTTAACGGATGTGAAAAACCAGGTGGGCAGCCTCGTGGTTGAAGTGGCTGAGAAAGTGCTGAGAAGAGAACTGTCTGATAAATCAGCACAGGAATCTTACGTGAAACAACTGGCCGGAGAAATTAAATTGAATTAAGATATTAACTGTTGGCCTTCGGCAATCGCCGGAGGCTGACGGCTAAAAGTTATAAGCATATATGCAGAATCCCCGTTTAGCATCAAGGTATGCGAAATCATTGATTGACCTGGTTCAGGAAAAGGGCCAGCTGGAAGCGGTACAGACCGACATGCTGTTCCTGCAGCAACTGGTGAAGTCCAACCGCGATGTGGTGAGTTTGCTGAGAAGCCCGATCATCAAGGCTGATAAAAAGCAGAAAATCATGGCTGCCATTCTGGATGGCCGTGTAAGCGCTACTACGCTGGCTTTTGTCAACCTGCTGATCAACAAGGCGCGTGAATCTTTCCTGCCTGAAATTGCAGTGGAATACACCCGCCAGTACAACGTTATTAAAAATATCAGCATGGTGAAGATCACGACAGCGGTGGCGTTGGACAACGCTACCCTGGACACGATCCGTCAGAAAGTGGCCAGCGAAATACCACAACAGGTACAGCTGGAAACCGCCGTGAATGCAGACCTGATCGGTGGTTTTGTACTCGAAGCCAACGACAAACTGTTCGATGCTTCCGTAGCACGCGACCTGCACGATATTAAAAAACAATTCAGTCAGAATATTTACGTATCCGCGATACGCTAAATGAAAACAGCAGCCGCTGCGTACACGCAAAGCTGTTGTCGTTATACTAACTTTTTTAACGACTTTTTTTAAAAGCATAATTATGGTTGATATTAAACCTGATGAAATTTCGGCGATATTACGCCAGCAGTTAAGCAACTTCAATGCTTCTGCCGATCTCGAAGAGGTAGGTACAGTATTGTCGGTGGGTGACGGTATCGCCCGCATCTACGGTTTGGGAAATGTGCGTTATGGTGAACTGGTTGAATTTGGCAATGGTGTAAAAGCGATTGCATTGAACCTGGAAGAAGATAACGTAGGTGTGGTATTGATGGGTGAGTCTCAGGATATCAAAGAAGGTGATAAAGTACGTCGTACCAGTAAGATCGCTTCCATCAACGTGGGCGAAGGTCTGGTAGGCCGTGTGGTAAATACACTGGGCGAACCTATCGATGGTAAAGGCCCTATCACTGGTGAACTGTACGAAATGCCACTGGAACGTAAAGCGCCTGGTGTATTGTTCCGTGAGCCGGTAAAAGAACCACTGCAGACAGGTATCAAAGCGATCGATGCGATGATTCCTATCGGCCGTGGCCAGCGTGAGCTGGTGATCGGTGACCGTCAGACTGGTAAAACAGCTATCTGTATCGATACCATCATCAACCAGAAAGAATTTTATGACGCAGGTAAACCTGTGTATTGCATATACGTAGCAGTAGGTCAGAAAGCATCTACCGTTGCGGGTGTAATGAAAACATTACAGGAAGCCGGCGCTATGGCTTACACGGTGATCGTTGCTGCTTCTGCTTCTGAGCCTGCTCCGCTGCAGTTCTACGCTCCGTTCGCTGGTGCTGCTATCGGTGAGTTCTTCCGTGACAGCGGTCGTCCTGCCCTGATCGTATATGATGATCTGTCCAAACAGGCGGTTGCTTACCGTGAGGTGTCCCTGCTGCTGAAACGTCCTCCCGGCCGTGAAGCTTATCCTGGTGACGTATTCTACCTGCACAGCCGTCTGCTCGAGCGTGCTGCGAAAATCATCAACAACGATGAGATCGCGAAAAACATGAACGACCTGCCTGATTCCATCAAACACCTGGTAAAAGGTGGTGGTTCCCTGACAGCATTGCCGATCATCGAAACACAGGCATCTGACGTATCTGCTTACATCCCAACCAACGTAATCTCCATCACCGATGGGCAGATCTTCCTGGAAGGTAACCTGTTCAACGCCGGTGTACGTCCTGCGATCAACGTAGGTATCTCTGTAAGCCGCGTAGGTGGTAACGCACAGATCAAATCCATGAAGAAAGTATCTGGTACCCTGAAACTCGATCAGGCTCAATACCGCGAAATGGAGGCCTTCTCCAAATTCGGTGGTGACCTGGACGCTGCAACCAAAGCAGTTATCGACAAAGGTGCCCGTAACGTGGAAATCCTGAAACAAGCTCAGTTTAGCCCGCTGCCGGTAGAAAAACAAGTAGCGATGATCTACCTGGGTACCAACGGTCTGCTGCGTGACGTTCCCGTTAAACAGGTACGCGCGTTCGAAGAAGCCTTCCTGAATGAAATGCAGGTTCGTCTGGCTGACGTACTGAATGAGTTCAAGAAAGGTAACCTGCCAGAAGACGGTATCAAGAAAATGGTTACCCTGGCTAACGAACTGAAACCTCGTTTCATCTAGTCCGGTACTTTAATCCTTTTTATAAAGAAGCCTCTGCCCGTTATACGGCGGAGGCTTCTTGTTTTATGTTATATCTGATCTGAGTATACTAAAAATATAATATAAATAATATTTACATATTATTTATTTTCAGTCTGTTAGAGATTTTTTTAACGTAGATTTTTTTTATTAATTGATCCGACCGTTTTATATTTGGTTACAATCGCAATTAAACTGACCAAGATCGAATTGACGTTTTTACCCCGTTCATAACCTTTACCACCCTTTAGACGACTTATTCATTCCGATTTTCTATTACTGTTAGTGTTACTGGTTGCATGTGAGAAGCTATGACTGTTTGTGTCCCGGCCAGAGATACCCGTCTAAATGTATAGTCTATGGATGTATGTCTACGTTTGTTCCTGTGCGTGGTAAAAAGAACAATCCGTATCCGCCCGGATGCCTGGCAGTTCGTATGTGCCTGCCTGTTATTTTCCCTTACCGCCCGCGCACAATTTACCATCACAGAAAATTTTAAAAGCAGCTCTACCGGCAACGTTACCCTGGGAGGCGCCGCCAAACTGACTTCCGGTGTAGACGACCCTGTGGGACAGGGATGGCTGCGGCTCACGGAAGACGTGGGCAATCAGGTAGGCTATGCCTTCGTGAACGCTGGTTTCCCCTCTACGCTCGGCGTACTCATGGACTTTGAGTATGTGGCGTGGAGACGCACCAATCCCAGTCTGGGCGGCGGCGACGGCTTCTCGGTATTCCTGTTCGATGACAACATTACCTCCTCGACCTTCAGCCTGGGCTCCAGAGGTGGAAGCCTGGGGTATGCACAGTCCACATCCACCGGCAATACCGGTCTGGCTGGAGGTTACGTCGGCGTGGGCATCGATGAATATGGCAATTATGCTAACTGTAGTGAAGGCAAATCAGGCGGGGTATCAGCCAACTGCGGAACGCTTTACCGTGATTATATCTCTGCCCGCGGTCCTTCACCCACCTATTCGTACCTCGGCAGCAGCTCCGTTGGTACTTCCCTGGATTATGACGTGGTGACCAGTACACGACCAACGTCAGCACAGTTTTACCGGCGCGTACAGGTGACAATACTACCCACCGGTACCGGACAATATACCCTCACTGTAAAATCGACCAACGTACAGGGCGGAACGCTGCAGACCTTGTTCGGGCCCATTACCCTGACTTCTCCGCCGCCTGCACGGATGAAACTCGGCTTCGCCGCTTCCACCGGCGGTGCTTATAACCGTCATGAAGTAAGAAACCTGATCATCACCACACCAGGCAACATCCGCATACAGAAACTGGTAGACAAACCGGTAGCCAAAGTAGGTGATGCGCTCACCTACAAGGTCACCGTCTACAATGAAACCACCTCCGCGCTCAGCGGATTGCCGCTACAGGACGTCTTTTCACCAGCCAGCGCATTCAATGTTTCCAACGTTACTTTTTCCAATGATGGTTTTGCCGGCAATACCGCCACCGGCTATACGAGTACCAACTTCTCCAATGCCACGCTGAACATGCAGGCCAGCAGTACCAGCACTTTTACCGTCACGGGCACGGTGGCTTCTATGCCACCGGGAAAAGTGCTGAGCAATAAGGTATGGGTGACGCCTTCCGCTACGGGCATCACCGACCCTGATGCGTCGAATGACACGTCGAGTGTCTCCACCAATATCATCGCACCTGACCTGTCCATTACCAAAACACATAACGGTAACCTACGGAAAGGGCTCAACGGCAATTATGTACTGACTATAGCCAACAACGGGACCGACGCCAAGCCGGATGTAAGCCAGGTAACGGTGACAGACGTTATCCCCACAGGCCTGACAGTTACCGGAACGCCCACCGGAACAGGATGGACTATTAGTATGACAGGTGCTACGGTAACGGCTACACGTCAGGATGCGCTGGCGGCCGGTGCGTCTTATCCGTCTATCACTATTCCGGTGAAAGTGTCTGTAAGTGCGCCCGACAGCATTACCAATACCGCCACGGTGGCCAACGCCTTCGAGGCAAACACGGCAAATAATACCGCTACCGACAAGGTGGATACCCGCCGTAATATTGACCTGCAGGTGGTATCGTCTGTATCGCCACCGAACAAACAAGGATGTCTGAACACACCCTATAATATCCAGATCAACATCCGCAACAATGGTCCCGACTCTGCGGTGAACGGCAAGTTCAGTTTCAGCGTACCTACCGCCATCAATAATATTTCGCTGGTGAGCCGCACCATTACTGCCGGCGGCGGTTCTTTCGGCGTGGGCAGCTCCGTCCCCAACATCGGATATATTGACTCGGTAACGCTTAGCAGCGGCGCCGCCGCTACCTACGTCTTTTCAGTGGTGGTGACCACCCAGGCGCCTGCGGACCTGGCCATTTTTGAGGCCAGCCTGCTACGTTCGGCCACAGATCTGGACGTAGACGCTTCCGATCCCACCGTGGCCGTACCGACCAATCCCAATCATGAGTGCGATGCGGCTCCGTCGGGCGGAGGATGTAACAACATCCTGCGTGACACCACTTTTGTGCGGAACAAACCCACCCCTTCCAATGCAGGAACAGATCAGGCATTGTGTAGTGTGACATCCGCGACGCTGAATGGTAACAATCCGATTACCGGTACCGGCACCTGGCGGCAGTTGACCGGCCCCAATACCGCTACCATCGCCAATCCTAATATGGGCAGTACGGGTGTCAGCAACCTGGTAACGGGCACGTATACTTTCGAATGGGCCATCAACAACGGTAGCTGCGCTGCTTCCGCTGACACGATGCAGCTCCGCATAGATGCGTCGCCCAGCCTTCCGCTGGCAGGGCCCGACCAAAATCTATGCAGCGCCACTACCACCACGATGGCAGCTACTGCACCGGTAGTGGGCACCGGAGGCTGGCGCCAGCTAAGCGGGCCTAATACCGCCAGCTTTGCGGATACCACTAAAAATAACACGGCAGTCAGTGGGTTGGTAACCGGTAGCTACGTTTTCGTGTGGACTACCCGTAGCGGCTCCTGTCCTTCGCTGGCTGATACGATGGTGGTGACCATCAATACACCGGGCCCCGCAGCTAATGCAGGCCCTGATCAACAGCTGTGTAACGTGACCGCCACTACGCTGGCCGGCAATACTGCGGCACCGGGCATCGGTACCTGGAAACAGATCGCTGGTCCTAACACGGCTACTATCGTCAGTCCTGGTCAGAACAATACGGCATTGCAGAACATGGTACCGGGCGTTTATCAGCTGGTGTGGACTATCCGCAACGGCGCCTGCGCCACTACGGCCGATACCGTACAAATCACGGTAAACGCGTCACCTACTACCGCTAACGCCGGTCCGGATCAGACCAAATACAACAACGGCCTCTTTACCATGAGCGCCAATGCGCCCGTAAATGGTACCGGCAGCTGGGCAGTTGTGAGCGGTGCTGCTACCGTGACCAGCAATAATAATCCCAATACGAACGTAACGCTGCAGCCCAATACCAGCGCTACGCTCACCTGGACCATCACGAATGGTAACTGTCCTCCTTCTGTGGATACGGTAGTACTTACCTACAGACGTCAGGCTGATCTGAAAATCACTAAGTCGGATGCCGGTAATACCTATAAAACCGGTAGTCCGCTCGTGTATACGTTGACGGTAGAAAACCTGGGTCCTTCTGATGTTACCGGTGCCTCCATACAGGATGTGTTACCATCGTTGATGAGTAACCCGTCATGGACGGCTGTAACCACCGGGGCGGGCGTGGCTTTAAGCGCCACCTCCGGCAGCGGGCCTTTAATAAAGATAACAGCGGACATCCCTTTTGCTGCGGGAAACAAAATTGTGGTCACCATCAAAGGTACCGTTGCCGCAACGGCCAAAGGAGGGGATGTCATCGATAATATGGGTGTGCTGGCCTTCCCGGCGAATACGCCCGATCCCGACCAGAGCAATAATACTTCCACGGTGACCGGAATCGTGCCCAACAACCCACCGGTGGCTGTGAACGATCAATATACCACGCCGCGGGACGTGCCGGTGAGCGGCAACGTGCTGACCAACGACAGCGATCCGGAAAACCAGCCACTAACGGTATCGACTACACCGGTGACACCGCCTGCTCACGGACAAGTGGTGCAACGTGCCGATGGTACTTTTACCTATACGCCCAATCCTGGTTTTACGGGCACCGATACCTACGTATATCAGGTATGTGATAATCAGGGCGCCTGCGCTACTGCTACGGTGACCATACAGGTAACAGCAGCCGTAACAGACCTGGTGGTGGCCAAAACAGCCACTCCATCCAGTGTGGTGGCCGGGCAACCATTGACCTATAAGATTACGATCACCAACAACGGTCCCTCTACCATTCAACCCAATGAAATCATTACCGTGGCGGACTCCCTGCCCACAGGCTTCCTGGGCGCTGTTTTCTCCGCTGCTGAAGGAACGTATGATCCCGTTAGCCAGCAATGGTCCGGGCTTACCATGCCTCCCGGAAAGTCTGTTGTCCTGACAGTTACCGGAAGCGTAGAATCTAAATTTAGTGGCAATAGTCTGCGTAATGTGGTGTACCTCACACCGCCAGCCGGAGATATTGATCCGGGTGTTGATAGTGCCTCCGTTATAACACCGGTGGGCAGAAGTGTGGAAGTAACGGTAGACAAAACAGACAATACGCCGTTATATGTGCCGGGCACTACTACGCAGTATAAGATCACCGTGGTGAACAAAGGGCCGTCTGATCTGACAGGGGCTGCCTTCCGGGACCCGCTGCCGGCAGGCATTACCGTGGCCTCCTGGACAGCTGTTTCTCCTAACGGCGCGCAACCGGCCACTTCTGGTAACGGTGCTATAGATCAGCCGTTAAATCTCTCGGCAGGATCCAGTATCGTATATACGTTGACGTTAAATATCCCGGCTAATTTCACCGGCCCGCTGGTGAATACTGCAACGGCTACTATCCCTGCCGGTTATACGAACATTAATCCTTCGCGTAATACCGCTACCGATACAGACGACGCCGACCCGCGGTACAATATTACGGTGTCTAAATCAGGCCCGGCGCAGGCAGTGGCCGGCGATAGTATTACCTATCAGTTGCAGCTCACTAACAGCGGTCCTTCTGACCTCAGTAATGCTACCGTGGCGGATGTTTTACCAACTGCCATACAAAACGCTTCCTGGACGGTGGCCGTGCAAGGTAATGCCACTGCCAGCCAGACTTCCGGTACCGGTAATGTGAACTTCTCCGCCAGCATTCCGGCGGGCAATGGTAACAGCATACTGGTCACTATCAAAGGACTGATTAACTCCGCCACCACCGGCAGCTTTAGCAATACTGCCACCGTTACCCCATCCGGCAAAACACCGGTGTCTTCTAACACCGTTAATACCGTTATCAACAACCAAACCGGTCTTACCCTCTCTAAAGCGGGACCAGCTTCCGGTACCGTGGTAGCGGGCAACAGTATCAGTTATCTGATCAGGCTGACCAACGCCGGTCCGTCTGACGCCAGCGGTATTGTGTTGCAGGATCTGGTGCCAGCCAATATTCAGAACGTCATCTGGAACGTGACCACGCTGGGTACCGCTTCCATGGCGAGTGGCGCACCGGTATCCGGAAACGGTAACACCGTACAGACAACCGTGAACGTTCCTGCCGGTGCAGGCAACATTGTTCAGGTGCAGGTAAGCGGCGTTGTGAAAGCCGCCGCCACCGATACATTGGTGAATACCGCCACCGCAACACTGGCGGGCATTGATACGGCGAGGGCTACCAACAAAACAATTGTGCTGACGCAGCCAGGATTGCAGATTCAGAAATCCGGTCCTGCTACTGTTAATGCCGGTACGGCGATCGTATATACGATTACGGTAGGCAATACCGGTCCGTCTGATGCGATGAATGCCACTATCACCGACCTTGTGGGGCCTAACTCTATCCGCAATATCAGCTGGACAGCCACGACTTCCGGTTCAGCCGTTGTGAACAGCGGCGCTACCGGTACGGGTAACAACGTGAGTGTGAATGCCAATATTCCTGCCGGCGCCAATAATGAAGTGACTATTACCATTACCGGTACAGTGCTGAGCAGTGCTACCGGCAATATTGTCAATACGGCCACCGTTGGGGTGCCCGGCCAACAACCGGTGAACTCCAATGACGTTGTGACCACCATCGGGCAGCAACCGGGCCTGGTTATCACCAAACAGGGCCCTGCCAATGCTACGGCTGGCGGCACGCTGCTGTATGTACTGAAACTAACCAATACCGGTCCGTCTGATGCCTACAACGTGGCCTTTGCAGACACCATCGCGGCAGCGGTGCAGAATCCTTCTATTACTGCCACCGGAGTTGGCAATGCCAAAGTGAACTCAAAAGATATCACCAATCGTATCGCCCATGTAGTGGCGGATGTCCCTGCGGGAGACAGTAACTATGTGTTGATATTGATTGCAGGTAAGATAGACCCTGCCTTTACCGGTCAATTCAGGAACCAGGCGGCCGTTGATGCCGGTGGTGGACATACCGCTGTTTCAGAAGTAGTGGTAACTACTGTACGGAACGTGCCTGCGCTGATCCTGAGCAAGAGCGCACCGGATACAGTAGCTGCAGGACAACAGCTGACTTATACCGTAACGGTGGGTAATCATGGATTGTCTGACGCGCAGGGTGCAGTGATAACAGATGCTGTGCCGGCAGGGCTTACGAATGTAAGCTGGACAGCAACGGCTGCCGGCCGTGCTGCTATTACCGGCGGTGGTACCGGTACCGGCAATAATATACAGGTAACCGGCGACATTCCTACCGGTAACGAACATACGATTTCCATTACAGTTACCGGAACCGTTTCACCGTCATTTAGCGGTGTGCTGACCAACGTTGCCAGTGGTACCGCAGGTGGACTGCCGCCGGTGAACTCTGATACCGTGAATACCGTGGTGATCAATAAACCACAGTTGCAGATCAGTAAGTCTGGTCCGGCGAGTATATCGGCCGGAGGCCAGATCACCTATGTGGTCACAGTGACCAATGCCGGTCCTTCCGATGCGCAGAACGTGAATATCACGGATATGATGGACACCACCCTGCAACATATACAGTGGCAGTCAGTAGCATCCGGTGGAGCAGTCATCAACAGCGGTGCTACCGGTGGTAGTAATCAGTTGCAGGTAACCGCCAATATTCCGGCAGGTACCGGCAAAGTGGTGGTGACCATACAGGGTACCGTAAATCCGGCTGCAGCGGGGACATTGAATAATGTGGCGACGGCAGGTGTAACAGGGCAGCCGTCTGTAGAGAGTGAGGTGTCTACCATGGTACTCAACAACCCGCAGATATCGCTCACCAAAACGGGGCCTGCGCAGATCAATGCCGGAGAACAGATCAGCTATCGTTTGGTGGCCACCAACTACGGCCTGTCTGATGCCCGTAATCTGAAGATCCAGGACGTAGTGCCTCCACAGATCAGCAATGTTACCTGGACGGCTTCCGTAGCCGCAAACGGCGCCGTACTGACTGGCAATACCGGTAGTGGCAATAACATACTGGTGACCGGCAATCTGCCTGCCGGTACGGGTAATCATATATTCGTTGATGTTACAGGAACGGTAGCGCCGGGGTATATCGGTTTGTTATACAACAATGGATATGTTGCCATGCAGGCGAAGGATACTGTGTGGAGTGACACGGTGGTCACAAATGTACTGAACAAGCCTATGTTGCAGGTAATAAAGACCGCACCGGACACCCTGGCCGCGGGCGGTAATATTACCTTTACGGTGACCGTTACTAATCCCGGGCCATCAGATGCGGCCATTGTGACGGTGACCGACGCTGTACCGGCATCGGTACAGAACATCAGCTGGTCAGCTGAAGCAAGAGGTAAAGCTACGCTGCAAACCAGCAGCGGCGGAGGTAGCAATAATATCCCTGTTAACGGTACACTTCCGGCGGGTGCTGGTAATATGATCATTATTACCATTCACGGTACAGTAGATCCTGCCTCTGCCGGAGATATCCCCAATGTGGCGCAGGCTACTGCTGCCGGTCAACCGCCGGTAACATCCAATACGACTACCACCCATGTGGTGAAACAGGTATCGTTGGCGGTGGTAAAAGCCGGTCCCGACCAGATCGCTGCGGGGGCGCATATCGCTTACCTGGTAGGCTTTAGAAACTACGGTCCTTCCAACGCTACCGGCGTGGAGTTCCGTGATACGGTACCTGCCGCTATCCATAATGTTACCTGGGATGTAATAGGGCTGGGCAATACGGTGATTACTGCCGGTCAAACCGGTACGGGCAACCAGATTGCCGTAACGGCTGATATGCCTTCCGGCTCGCCGGTGAGCAGTGCATTGGTGGTGGTGCAGGGTATTGTAGATGCTAACTATACAGGACCGGCATTGGTGAACGTTGCGCAGGTATCTTCACCGGATCAACCAGTACCCGCCCGTGATACGGCCGTGACAACTGTTTTCAGCGAATCCCAACTGGACCTCGTGAAGAACGGCCCGGGCAAAGCATTTGCAGGTGATCCGATAAAATACACCATCCATCTGGGCAATAATGGGCCTTCTGATGCGGTGAATATAGCCATCAACGACGTGATAGATCCGGCTATCCAGCAGGCGGCGTGGACGGCCACCGCCACCGGTACGGCTACTGTCAGCGCCGCCAGCGGTACTGGTAATGTGTCGTTTACCGGCAATATTCCGGTTGGTACCGGTAATGGCATCGATATAACGGTAACGGGCATACTGAATCCTGATTTTACCGGAACCAGCCTGTCTAACACAGCTACAGCCGCCATCAACGGACAGCCACCGGTATCCTCTACGGTTAATACAACGGTGGGCCGTAGCGGTAATCTGCGTGTCGTGAAGAGCGCACCGGGCAGTGCGGCTGCCGGGTCCAATATCACTTATCTGATTACGGTGAAGAATGCCGGTCCTTCCAATCTGAAGGGCGTGGCTATCCATGACGCGATTCCGTCTGCTATTCTGCAGCCGGTATGGACGGCCGTATCCACAGGACCGAACACCGTGGTTTCCACCGGCAGCGGTAGCGGCAACATTGATCTCACCGCAGACATGGCAGCTGATACCAGCAGCATTATCATCACCGTAAAAGGCAAAATAGATCCGTCTACCGCCAACGGTACGAATGTCACCAATACGGCGACCGTAACTCCTCCGGCAGGTGTGGATAACCCGCAGCCGGTGAATGCTACCGCTATCACCGCTGTAAGCCGTCAGGCTGATCTGGTAATAGTGAAATCCGGTCCGGCTAATATCAATGCAGGCCAGGATATCACTTATCAACTGCAAATCGCCAACCGCGGAGTTTCTGATGTAAACGGTGCGGTGATTGTAGATGCGATACCGTCCAGTATTATCATTAATAATGCTACCGCCGTCACTACCGGCAGTGCCGCCGCCGCTGCACCGGTGATTATCGGCAATACCATTACCCTCGTCGGTGATATTGCAGCCGGTAATGGCAATACTATTCTGGTGACCATTAACGGAACGGTAGATCCCTCTGCGACCGGCACTATCAGCAATACCGCTACGGTAACGCCGCCGGCAGATGTCACAGAAACCATACCCACCAATAACAGCAGCAGTGTCTCTACCGTCATCACCACAGATATTGGTGTACTGTTGTCTAAATCTGGTCCTGCATCGGTGAATGTGAATGATCCGATCACGTATACGATTGTACTGACTAATACCGGGCTTTCCGATGCAACAGGCATCACCATTGCCGATGCAGTGCCGGCTGATATTACCGTGAATAACTGGACAGCCGCTATTTCCGGTAATGCGGGCGTATCACAGACCAGTGGCACCGGTAATAACATCAACCTGACAGGCTCGCTGGGTGGCAGCAGCTCCGGTATGATCACGATTACGGTGAACGGCACCGTGAAAGCCACTGCCGCTGCCACGATTACGAATACCGTAGTAGTGGAAGCAGGAGGTACTAAAACCAGTTCTGTGGTGACTTCCGTGAACCGGTCAACGGACCTGCGCATCAGCAAGGCAGGACCAACAGCCATGTTTGCAGGCGAAACGATTGATTATGTGCTCACTGTAACGAATAACGGTCCGGCTGATGCCATGGGCGCGACGATACAAGATGTTGTGCCCGCTACTGTCAGGGATGTGACCTGGACCGCTACCGTAACAAATGGCGCTACAGTAGCCAGCAGCAGTGGTATCGGTAACAATATCTCACTGAATGCGAATATTCCTGCTTACAATGGTGAAGTGACTATACAGGTGAAAGGCATTGTAGATCCTGCCTTTACAGGAACACTGATCAACACTGCTACCGCTATGCCACCCGCTGGTGTGACTGATCCGCTGCCGGCTATTGCCACTGTTAATACCGTGGTAACTGCTTCTACCGGTATTACTATTGTGAAATCCGGTCCGGCTAATACCGTCGCTGGTAACGCTATCGCCTATACGTTGCAGGTCCGCAATAACGGACCGTCCAATGCTACCGGGGTGATTATCCGGGATACGGTGCCTGCTGCTGTGACCAATGTGACCTGGAACGGTGTGGCTACAAATGCTACCATAACCAATCCGGGCACGGGTACCGGCAATGTAGACCTGACAGCTGATATTCCTGCGGGAGGCACCGTCACTGTTACCATCAACGGAACAACAGATCCGACATTCGACGGTACTATCAGCAACAGGGCCGTTGCGGGAACAATACAGAGCAATACGGTAGATACCCGTATTACCAATACACCGGGGCTGGTGATTACCAAATCCGGTCCGGCTACCCTTGCTGCCGGTAGTAATATTTCCTATAGCATCGCTGTGGCCAATAACGGCCCGTCTACCGCCGTTGGCGCTACTATCAGCGATGTGCTGCCGCAGCCGGTGCAAAATGCTACCTGGACCGCTACTGCCGCCAACGGCGCGGCGATTACAGGCGGTAACATCACCAATGGCAGCGGTAATGTGAACTTTAAAGCAGACATCCCTGCCGGCGGTACCATCATGGTGATGATCAATGCGCAGACAGATGCGGCAACTACTGCGGGTACCATCACTAACGTGGCCGCCATCACACCGGCCAACGGTATGGCGGTGACAGATACCGCACAAACCATACTCACACAGTTCAGCAAACTGCGTGTGGTGAAAGCCGGTCCTGATTCTGCTGCCGCCGGTAGTATGATGGCTTACACCATCGATGTGTATAACGATGGTCCATCTGACGCCGCAAATATTCAGATCGCAGATGTATTGCCGGTTCAGTTGCAACAGGCGGTTTGGTCTGCCAATACTACCGGGGCTGCTACCATCAATGGAGGCAACCTGCAAAATCAAACCGGCAATGTGACGCTGACGGTCAATGTTCCGCGGGGAAGTGGTAATGCTATACACATCACCGTTAGCGGCGTATTGCAGGCTTCCTTCCCGGGTACGGATACTATTGGTAATACAGCCACGGCCACACTGAACAATATCACTACGCCGTCTAACAGGGTGATGACGATCGTGTATAACAAAGCATCGGTACAGCTGACAAAATCTGGTCCCGCTACAGTGGCTGCCGGTGGACATATCAGTTACAATCTGGTGCTTAGCAATGGCGGCCCGAGTGATGCTGCCAATATACAGGTAAGTGACATCCTGCCGCCACAATTAGTGAACCCTGTGTGGTCTGCTACCGCCTTCGGTACAGCGGTGATACAAGGCGGTAATGTGTCTAACCGGTCCGGTAACGTGGCACTCACGGCCGGAGTACCAGCAGGCGCTGACAACCGCGTTGTTATTACGGTGGAAGGAGATACAGACCCGGCGCTGACAGGTACCATCACGAATACGGCCAGCTACACCTTTGGCGGTAACACCGTTTCCACTCCGCCGGTAGTCACCACGGTGACTTCACAGACTTCACTGAAAATCAGCAAATCCGGTCCGGATACACTGGCAGCGGGTGCTGGTATTATCTATACACTGCAGGTCACCAACAACGGGCCTTCCAATGCAACGGGCATCACCATCGCTGATGTGGTGCCGGCAGCTGTCAGCAATGTAACGTGGACCGCAACCGGCAGTGGCGTTGTCATAGCTGGTAGCAGCGCCGGTACAGGCAACAATGTCAACGTGAAGGCTGATATCCCGGCAGGCGCCGGTCATAGTGTATTGGTCACCGTTACCGGCACTATTGCTTCCAATGCGACCGGTGACGTGAAGAATACCGCTACGGTATCCAACAGCACCGGCATAGTAGCGCAGGATAGCGTCCAAACGCAGCTCATTCAGCACCCGGGAGTGGTATTCACGAAGTCGGGCCCGGCAAAGGCAGCCGCGGGCAGCGCGATTGTGTACACGCTAAATCTCAGTAATATCGGTCCGTCTGACCTGGTAAACGCTTCCATCACAGACGTCATCCCGGCGCAGATAGAACAGGTATCCTGGAAGATCCTCACCCAGGGCACTGCATCGCTGGCCGCCGGCACGCCGGTGTCCGGCACCACGCAGCAGCTCTCCTTTAATGGCAATGTGCCGGCAGGAGCGGGCAACAGTATCCAGGTTATCATCAATGGCGTGATTGCGCCGGATTTCACCGGTACTATTGACAATACTGCGCTGACAACTGATAATAACGGGCAGGTATACCCGTCGTCCGTTCAAACGGTGGTGACCAACCAGGCGATGCTGGCTATTACCAAAACAGGCCCACAGAACGTGAATGCCGGTGGAACAATCACCTATGTAGTTACCGCCACCAATCTGGGGCCCTCCAATGCCAGGGGTATTCGTATTACGGACATCGTACCGGCGGGCATTACCAATGTCACCTGGCAGGCGGCGGCCACCGGTCATGCTACCGTGACCGCCAGCGCTACCGGCAGCGGCAATAATGTAAATGTTACCGGTAATATCGATGCCGGAGCGGGTAACAGCATTCAGGTGACCATCAACGGTCGCGTAGCCAGCAACGCGGCAGCCGGCGGTGTGGCCAACAGCGCCCTGCTGACAACGGCAGACGGCCGCCAGATACCCAGTGATACGGTACTGACCAGCATTATCAGGACCAATACCGTAGGACTGGTGAAAGTCGCCCCACGGACGGCTGCCGCGGGCGACAGTATCCAATACGACATTATCCTTTCCGATCCGGGTGTCAGCGACCTGAGTCAGGTGACGGTACAGGACATTGTGCCGGCCACGATCACGGGCGTATACTGGACGACTACCGTTACCGGTAGCGCGAAGGTGCTCAGCGGCAACACCGGTACCGGCAATACGCTCAATGTCACGGCTACGATACCTGCCGGCGGCGATAATACGGTGCACATCCTCGTAAAAGGACAGATAAGCCCTGTCTTTGCAGGGGTGCTGACCAACAACGCCACTGCCACCGCGGAAGGCAATACCTTCAATGCATCTGCGACCACTACGGTACAACGAAACCTCGATCTGACCATTGATAAATCCGGTCCGCCAACTGCCAGCACCGGCGATACCATCCATTATGTGCTGACCGCCAGAAATAATGGTCTGGCATCAGGTGATGGTGCCGTGCTGACCGACATATTGCCTGCCGGTATTGACAATATCAGCGGGGCAGTACTCACTGTAAACGGCGGCGCCGCAAATGTGAAGGTGAATGTCAGCAACCGCACGGTTACAGCCACCATCGGCACATTCCCGGCCGGCAGCGAAGTAAGGCTGGGCGTCAGCGGCGTGGTGCCGCAACCGGGTACGCTGAACAATACAGCCACTATTATACCCCCCGATGGAGCGATTGATACCAATCCGGCCAACAATACGAGCGGAACAGTTGTTACAAAAGTGGAGCTTCGGCAAATTCAGAAACTGGCAGACCTCCAGTTGAAAAAAGTGCTGCTGAACAATGAGCCGTTGCAAACAGGTGGTAAGGCAGTATTCAGGATAACACTCACCAATGCGGGACCGGATTCAGCACAGACTATCGTGGTGAGGGATACACTTACCGGTAACCTTGATCTTATTGGTGGTATTGACGTCAGTGCGGGTGTCACCCATTATGATGCGGTGTCAAAAATCGTGGTATGGGAAGTGCCGGCGCTGGCATCAGGACAAACGGCCACCATGCAACTGACGGCCCGTATCAACAACAAAGGCACCGTGGTGAATACAGCTACCGTAACCAGTAGGGTAAAAGATCCGGACCTGTCTAATAACACCGCTGTCACACAACCTGTGACGGTATCAGGCGATGATATCTTCATCCCCAATGTGATCACACCTAACGGTGATGGCAGAAACGATCGCTTTATTATCATCGGTATTTCCCGTTACCCCAATTCATCGCTCTTTATTTACAACCGTTGGGGTAATCAGGTATATCAATCCAAAAACTATCAGAACGAATGGGATGGCCATGGATTGAGCGAAGGCACTTATTACTATGTGCTGAAGCTAAGGGCAGCAGACGGCACTGAAAGATCATACAAAGGATGGATAGAATTGATGAGGTAATCATACAAAAAAACCGGTCCACACATATGACAAAGAGATTATTATTACTCGTATGCGGCTGCATCGGGCTACTGACAGCCACTGCACAGCAAAACGTACAGTTCAGCCAGTATGTGTTCAATGGCCTGAGTGTAAATCCTGCCTATGCAGGGTACAAGCAGGATTGGTATCTGAATGCGATTTACCGCCACCAGTGGGTGGATTTCCCCGGAGCACCCACCACGGCAGGCATCTCCATAGATGGTTTGACCAACGCCAAAGATGAAAGGGTGGGAGTAGGCGCACAGGTGATGCTGGACAAGTTGGGGCCACAGGAAAACCTGTCGGCTTATGGGTTCTATTCTTACCGTATTCCGCTGGACCCGGAAGACACCCGCCGCCTGTGTATCGGCATCGGTGGAGGAATTACCCAATACAGCGTAGATGGTACAGCGTTAAAATATGTGGACGACCTGGACCAGGCGATACCATTGGGGAAAACCTCCAAAATAGTACCCGATGCGCGTTTCGGCGTGTATTATTATACACCGAAATTCTACATCGGTGCTTCCGTGATGGACCTGTTCTCCCTCTATTCCGCGAATATCAACTACTACTGGGGCGGGTACAATTATAACACGTTGAAGAAAACACAACATCTGTACCTCACCGCCGGTTATCTGCTCAATCTCTCAGAGAACCTGAAACTAAAACCATCGCTGATGGTGAAGGAGGATTTTAAAGGACCTACCAATGTGGACCTCAATGCTTTCCTGTTGATTGCAGACCGCTTATGGGTGGGAGGTTCCTATCGCACCGGCGTAAAACTGTGGAGCAAACCGGCGCTGTCCAAAGACCTGGAGCAGCTGGACGCCGCCAGCATCTTGGTAGAATTTTATGCCACCCCTCAATTACGAATTGGTTATGCCTACGATATTACCGTCAGCAAAATGGCCAGCTATCAGCAGGGATCACATGAAATCTCCGTAGGCTTCCTTTTCAACAGCAAAAAATACGAATCCCGTACCCGCAGCCCGAGGTACTTTTAAAATAACGCAGGCATGAGAAAAACACTGATTAATTATTTTACCACAGGCGTACTGATTTGTAGCACCCTGCAGGCCGTTGCGCAGGAGCAGCCATCTATCAGTAAAACAGCAGATATCCGTTTCCGCAGAGAAGAATATGCCCAGGCAGCCGGATTATATGAACGGTTGCTGCGTACCCGGGAGGGGCGTAAACATGCAGCTGAGATAAAAGAGAGACTGGCCACTTCGTACCGGCTGTATAACCAATATGAAAAAGCGGCTTACTGGTATGCCCAGCTGATACAGGATAATACGGCCACACCGGAAGACCGCCTGCATTATGCAGACATGCTCAAAAGCCTGGGCCGCTACGAAGAGGCCAGACAACAATACAGCCAGTTTCCTGATCAGCAAAGGGTAGCAACACGTATTGCCGGTTGTGATTCTGCAGCTAAGTGGATGGGAATACCAGCGGCGGTGCATCTGAAAAATGAAACAGGAGTCAACACCGGCAAGAACGACTGGGGCACCACCTGGCATGGCAATCACGTGGTTTTTGTGTCAGACAGCGTGCGTAGAGACGTATGGTATATCAAAGGTACGCGTCGTCGCTACGGCCGTAATAATGCCGGGTACGGTAAGTTGTATGAAGCGGAGGACGGACAGGCTGGTATCGGCTATGTAAAAGATTTCTCTTCCTTTATCAATAACTACCCCTATCATGTGGGGCCTGTGTGTTTTACGCCGGGTGGTGATACGGCCTATGTTACCGTAACCGATCCGGCGCGCCGTGTGCCCTACGATAAAAAAGAAAGACCGGTATATGGCACCCGACAACTGAAGTTGCTGGTGTTTGTACGACAGCAGGACAGATGGCAACCACCGGTCGCCTTTCCCTATAACAGCAACGACTACTCGATAGGACATGCCGCGCTCAATGAGGCCGGCAATATTCTGTATGTGGCCTCTGATATGCCCGGTGGTAGCGGTGGCACCGATATCTGGTACTGTGAAAAACAAAGCGATAATACCTGGGGAAAACCACAAAACTGCGGGGCACAGCTCAATACCGCCGATGATGATGCTTTTCCGGTAACGGGTGCCGACAACAGGCTGTATTACGCCAGTAAAGGCAAAGCCGGTTTGGGTGGTTATGATGTATTTGCTGCCAGCGGCAATAAAACAACGTGGACCACACCGGTGAACCTGCTGCCCCCTTTCAATTCCAGTGCAGATGATTTTTACTATGTGCCGCAAACCAGCCGTGATGGCTTTATTTCGTCCAACAGGACCGGTGGTAAAGGCGGTGATGATATTTACAGTTTCAACGTGCCGCCGGCGTTGCCTGAACTGAAGCCGCTGCCGGTACCGCTGTTACGTATACCCTTCACCGTTGATATCTGCGTACGTACTGCTACCTGTGTTTATTTGTATAACAAAACAAGAGACATGGGCTGGTGTTACATGTTGATGCCTCCGTCCGGACAGATAGCGGCTAAATTGGAGCCGGATGCGGAGTATGTTATCCGGGTACATTACCCCGACCATGTGGAAAGTGTGGAGTTTGATACCAAAAACATGAATGAAACAACGCCCATCACCAAGTCTATTTGCCCCACACCGGTTGTTAAAGAGACACCACCGAATCGTCCTGTTAAGCAAAAAAAAGGACATGGTCATCCACCTAAAAAGAAAAGGAAGAAGTAGCGATGGCAGACCACCGCGTACCTTCCGGTGATGTGAATGCAAAAGACCCCAATATATTGTCCACATTTGCCTGCATAAATACTACCTGGTGTGGTTTTATGCAGGTTTTTTTATTGAAAAGATTAGTGGACAATTGATTATTAGCCAGTTAGTTATAAAATTGTTTTAAAATGATTTTGTTTACATGATAAACTAGTTTATCTTCGGTTCTCCTAACTCCAAAAATATGTTCAGGATCAACCTCTATCTATCTTTTTTACTTTTTTCCCCTGCGATATTGTTTGCACAGCATAAGATCAGCGGGAAGGTGACAGACAACAAAAAACATCCGTTACCGGGTGTGAACGTGTATATCAAAGGCTCTTACGATGGCGCTACCAGTAAAGCCGACGGCAGTTTTACCTTTACCACAACAGAAGCAGGAGAACGCATACTGGCCGCTACCTTAAGTGGATATCAGCCACTGGAAATAAAAATCAATACAGAGAATGGAGAGCAACTGTCTATTATCCTGAAGAACGCTGCCAATGCGCTGCGGGTGGTTACCATCTCCGCCGGCAGTTTTGAAGCCAGCGATGACAAAAAAGGCACCGTGCTCAAACCGCTGGACATTGTGACTACGGCGGGCGCAGGCGCTGACATCGTTAATGCCATCAAAACACTGCCGGGAGCGCAACAGACCAACGACCGGGAAGGGTTGTTTGTACGCGGCGGTACAGGGTATGAAACACAAACCCTGATAGACGGCATGCTGGTACGTAATCCATTTTCTTCCAGTCTGCCGGATGTGCCGGGACGGGGCCGCTTTTCGCCGTTTCTCTTCAAAGGCACTACTTTCAGCAGCGGTGGTTATTCCGCGCAATATGGTCAGGCGCTTTCTTCGGCATTGGTGCTGGAGTCCACAGACCTGCCCCAGCGCTCTTCTTCCAGCGTGGGCCTGTCGGTGATCGGTGCCAGCGCAGGCGTAGAGAATCTTTCCAGGGATAAAAAATCTTCCTGGGGCGTGGAAGGCGATTATACCAACCTGGCGCCTTATTTTCAGGTGGTGAAGCCCAAACAAACACCTAATCTCGGGCCGGAGATCATCGGTACCTCCCTGAATTTCCGAAGGAAAACGTCATCTACCGGACTCCTGAAATTCTACGGTTACGGCAACTGGAGCAAAATGGGCTTTAGTTCACCCAGCATTGAATATCCGGGAGACAGGGAGTCCTATCAGGTTCGCAACGGTAACATCTATACGAACATGACCTATCGCGAGAGTCTCGGGAAAGACTGGCGGATATATATCGGTGCTTCTTTCAGCAATAACCGCGATAACATTACAACAGACACGCTGGGTAAAGCCCAGACGCCGGCGGATATCCGGGTACGTTCGTCGCTTAGCCAGTCGCGCGTAATGCTGACCCGCAACATCGGCCAGTTCTCCGCTATCCGCTTTGGCGGCGAGTATCAATACGCCACAGAGCAGTTTTCCTTTAACCAGCGACCTTTCAACTATGCCGACAACTATACGGCAGCCTTTGCGGAAGGGGATATCTATTTCACACCCAGCTTCGTCGGCAGAGTAGGAGGCCGGGCAGAATACACGTCCGTACTGGCAAAAATGAATGTCGCCCCCCGCGTGTCGCTGGCCTACAAAATGGATAATTACAGCCAGTTCTCCGTAGCTTACGGCGACTACTACCAGAAGCCGGAGCCGCAATATATCCGCTTTGACCACGGTCTCGGCTATATGAAAGCTACCCACTACATTGTCAGCTATCAGCGGGTGGCATCTGACTATACTTTCCGGACAGAGCTCTTTTACAAGCAGTATGCTGATCTGGTAAAAACAGTACCGGACTATAACAATAACGGGAAAGGATATGCGAAAGGCATCGAAGTATTCTGGCGTGACAGGAAGAGCATCAAGAATGTGGACTACTGGATTTCCTATTCCTACCTCGACACCAAAAGGGATTTCCTGAATTATCCGAAAGAAGTGCAGCCTGACTTTGCCGCTACGCATACCGCCAGTCTGGTGTACAAACATTTTTTTCCGAAACTGAGCACTAATCTCGGGCTTACCTATACCTTCGCTACCGGCCGACCTTACTACAATCCGAATCTGCCGGCAGATCAGTTTATGTCGGACAGGACCATCGACTATCATGCGCTGGGCGTGAGCGCCAGTTACCTGACGACTATCCGCAAGGCCTTTACCATTTTTGTGTTGAGCGTGAGCAATGCCCCGGGCAATAAACAGGTATTCGGGTATCGTTATTCCAGTGATGGGCTACGCCGTGGGGAGATTACCCCCAGTGTACCACGGTTTATTTTCCTGGGTATGTTTATGAACTTCGGCATAGACAGAAGACAGGACGTTATTAATAACTTATAATTCACACACATATGAAACGTTTACTCCTTTCCCTTTTTATGATTGGCGGGCTGGCAACAGCCGCAGTAGCGCAATCTGCGCAATACCAGGATGCTATGTCCAAACAGGTTGCTGACCTGGACAGCAGCCGCAGCTTTGAGCCTGATGCGCTTGTAGCTAAAATCAATACTTTTGAACGCATCGCCGAAGCAGAAAAAACACAATGGTTGCCCTACTATTATGCTGCTTACTGTCAGGTGATGTCTTGCTTTGTGGGACAGGATAAAAGCAAGATTGATGAACTGGCAGACAAAGCCGCCGCCAATCTGGACAAAGCCGAAACATTAAATCCGAAGAGCTCTGAAGTGGCCTGCATCCGTTCACTGGTGGCTTCCGCGCGACTGATGGTGGACCCGGCCAGCAGAGGCATGAAATACGGCATGGAAGCGGGTCAGCAGATTGAACTGGCTAAAACATACAACGCCGAAAACCCACGCGTATACCTGCTGTTAGGGCAGTCGCTGTTGTTTACACCAGAACAGTTTGGGGGTAGCAAATCGAAAGCTAAAGTAATGCTGGAAACAGCGCTGCAGAAATATGCTGCCTTTAAACCAGAAAGCGCTATTGCGCCTCACTGGGGCGAGCCTTATGCAAAAGAACTGCTCTCCAAAGCCCAGTAAATTTTGAAATTTGTACATTTAAAAATTTAGTTGTTGGATTTACGGATTTTGGAATTTTATGATTTTCGAATTTGGCGGAGATGACCAACATCACATGATCTCCGAATGCAAATCCATAGATCACAAAATTCCAAAATCCGTAAATCCAATAACTAAATGATTAAATTTTAAAATGTCTAAATACTATGGACTTTAAGGACCTGGACCCGGTGCTGCATTCACAATTGCGGCTGGCGATCATGAATGTGCTGTTGAGTGAAAAGGAAGCGGAGTTTACGCTGTTGAAGGAGAAGACGAATGCGACTGCCGGTAATCTGAGTGTGCAGATTAATAAATTGAGGGATGCTTCTTATATAGAAGTGATCAAGCAGTTTAAGGACAACTATCCGCAGACGTTATGTAAGATCACGCCTGCGGGCAGGAAAGCATTTGAAAATTATGTGCATGCCATTCAGGCTTACCTGAAAGTGGGCAAATCGAAGTAGCTGGTGTGTTATTCAGATGCCAGTTCTGTTTTCTTCAGCGGGTTGCGGGTGTTTTCCGCGTAACGTTCCCGTTGCTCAATGATATCGAGGCAAGTGAAGATGGCTTGTCTGAAGGAGTTGGGATCCGCCAGGTTTTTACCGGCAATATCGAAGGCGGTGCCATGGTCCGGTGAAGTGCGGACAATATTGAGGCCGGCTGTATAGTTAATACCTTCGCCGCTGGCGAGGGATTTGAAGGGTATCAGGCCCTGATCGTGGTACATGGCCAGTACACCATCAAATTGCTGAAACATTTCCCGGGCGAAGAACGCATCTGCGCTGTAAGGGCCGAAGCAAAGGAGACCATTGCCTTTGGCGTGCCGGATAGCCGGGATGATCTGATCAATTTCTTCTCTTCCGATCAGTCCTTCGTCACCCGCATGAGGATTGAGCCCCAGCACCGCAATACGGGGTTTGTCAATACCAAAATCCTTTATCAGGCTTTCTTTCATCAGTTGCAGCTTGGCCAGGATATTTTCCTTGGTCACATATTTGGGGACTTCCGCAATGGGCACGTGCTCGGTGAGGAGGCCAACGCGCATATTGTCGGCGGTCATAAACATCAGTACGTCTTTTGCATTGAAGGCTGCTTTCAGGTAAGGTGTATGACCGGTATAGTTGAATTGCTGGCTTTGTATATTGTTTTTATGGATGGGGGCAGTGACCAGACCCTGTACATAACCGTCTTTCAGGCATTGGATGGCTACTTCGAGGGCGCGGGCAGCGTATTTGCCACCGGCTTCATTGAGTACGCCCGGTGTGATCTGCACCTCTTCTTCCCAACAGTTGTAAACGTTGACCTGTTTGTGGTTCAAACGGGTGAAATCCTTTATAGACTGGTAATTGAAGTTGTTTTCGTTCATCAGCTTCCGGTAGAAGTTGATGGTTTTATTAGATGCGAAGATCACCGGCGTGCAGAACTCCATCATCCTTGCATCGAGAAAGGTTTTGATGATGATTTCTGCGCCAATGCTGTTGATATCACCAATGGTGATGCCGATAACCGGTTTGTTGGTCTGTGTACTCATACTGATATTGCCTCCAATGAAAGGCAAATATAGCTCTTTTTGCACGCAAAGGTGAAAAGTGAGCTAAGAGCGCAAAGATCATATAAGCGGGCCAGCGACGGAGCGGAGAGCAAATTTGCTCTCCGCTCCGTCGCTTTCTTATTTAATCAAAAAAATCTTTGCTCCTTTGCTCACTTTGCGTCTTTGCGTGAACTTGGCACCTTTGCGTGAACTTTGCTGCTTTGCGGGAAGGGGCGTATCTTTGCCACCACGCATGTATACATTAAAAAAATCGCTGGGACAGCATTTCCTCACAGATGAGAACATGTGCAGGAAGATTGTGGAGTCCTTACCTGTAATCGAAGGCCAGCAAGTGCTGGAAGTGGGTCCTGGTGGCGGGGCCATCACCAAATACCTGTTGCAGTTGCCAGGCATTCATTTTAAGGCTGTGGAGCTGGACAGGGAGAAGGTGCAATATCTGGAGAAGACCTATCCTGCCATACAGGGCAAGCTGATAAATGAAAGTATTCTCGACACCGCCCTGCCTTTTGAAGGCCAGTTCCGGCTCATCGGTAATTTCCCGTACAATATTTCCACACAGATCATGTTCCGGCTGCTGGAATGGCGGTCGCATGTAGATGTGGCGGTAGGGATGTTCCAGAAGGAAGTGGCCGTTCGTATCGCTTCTGCTCATAAGAGCAAGGAGTATGGTATCCTGAGTGTGCTGTTGCAGGCTTTCTATAAAGTGGAGTATCTGTTTGAGGTGCATGAGAACTGTTTTAATCCGCCGCCCAAGGTGAAGTCGGCCGTTATCCGGCTTACGCGGCTGGAACAACCGGCAGATATTGCTTCCGAGCGGAAGTTTACCGTGCTGGTAAAAACAGCTTTCAATCAGCGGCGCAAGCAGCTTCGTAATCCGCTGAAACCCTTGTTTGACAAGGAAACTTTGCAGGACCCGATTTTTACCAAAAGGGCAGAAGAATTGACTGTTGCTGAATTTGCAGCATTATCCCATAAGATGATATGAGCAGAAAAGTATTAATTACCGCCAAAGTACATCCATATTTAACGGACCAGTTGCAGAACAAGGGCTTTGAAGTTGTTTATGAGCCTTCTATTTCTTATGATGGCGTATATAATGCCATCCAGGATTGTGTAGGGTTGATCGTGACCACCCGTATCCGGGTAGATAAGCATATCATTGACCACGCCCGGCAGCTGCAATGGATAGGCCGGCTGGGTTCCGGAATGGAACTGATAGACGTGCCCTATGCCGAAAGCAAAGGCATTCATTGCGTGAGCAGCCCGGAAGGTAACATGGACGCTGTGGGGGAACAGGCTGTGGGGATGTTGCTTTGTCTGGTCAACAATATCCTGCGCAGCAACCTGGAATTGCAGCAGGGAATCTGGGAGCGGGACGGTAACCGGGGGTATGAGCTGAATGGCAGGACCGTGGGCATTATCGGTTATGGCCATACCGGCAGCAGCTTTGCGCGCAAACTCAAAGGCTTTGATGTAAACATCCTGGCCTATGATAAATACAAGAAAGGTTTCGGGACGGCCGATGTAAAAGAAGCCAGTCTCACCGATATCTTCACCAATGCCGATGTGGTAAGCCTGCATCTGCCGTTGACCGAAGAGACGCTGCATATCGCCAATATGGCCTTCTTTCAGTCGTTCAACAAACCAGTATGGTTTATGAATACGGCCAGAGGCAAGCTGGTGAACAATACCGATCTGATCGCTGCGCTGCAGCAGGGCATTATTGGAGGTGCCTGCCTTGACGTACTGGAAAATGAAAAACTGAGCACCTATACACCGGAAGAAAAGGAGCAGCTCAACTGGCTGCTGCAGGCCCGGAATGTAGTGGTGACACCACATATAGCTGGTTATTCCCACGAGGCGAGCATTAAGATGGCGCGCATCGTGCTGGAGAAGCTAAATATCCTGTAGATCCCGCCCGTCGGATCTTGTACCTGAATTAAATTGTTGATTTTCAGTCAATTTAGTTCGGGAGGGCGCTTTTTTTTCTTTATCCGGAATTTATTATATTTGCAATAACACCCGTAAACAACGCTTCTGTGCAAATGGAGGCGTTGATTTTTTTTTCTTATAACCATAAAAACAAGCAGGTTATGTCTGGCATAAACTACGTTACGAAAGAGACCCTGGATCAAATGATGAACGAGCTCACCATTCTTAAAACGAAGGGCCGTGCAGAGATTGCCCGTGCTATTTCTGAGGCACGTGAAAAAGGGGACTTGAAGGAAAATGCCGAATATGATGCCGCCAAAGAAGCGCAGGGTATACACGAGGCTAAAATTGCGACGCTGGAATCGGCGATTGCCACTTCCCGCATTGTAAGTGCAGACGCTATCGATACATCCAAAGTATCTATTTTATGTAAGGTTACTATTACCAACACGGCCAATAAGAAGACTGTTACCTATCAACTCGTTTCCGAGACGGAGGCAGACCTTAAGGCGGGCAAGATTTCTGTTACTTCCCCAATCGGGAAAGGCCTGCTGGGCAAGCAGGTAGGTGATGTTGCGGAAGTACAGGCGCCTAATGGTGTAATTAAATTCAAGATTGACAGCATTTCAGTGTGATCATTTGCATCAGGCTGAATCAACATATGGAAGGGGTTGCAGCGATGCAGCCCCTTTTTCATGCAGGCTATTTGATTATTTAATTATCCGATTATTTGATGGGTGAATTTTTGATTTCGGTATTTTGTTATTTTGGAGGATGAAACCCGATATCCCAACGTCAGGAAACCCAGCATCCCAAAATCAAATTATTAAATAATAAAATACATAAATAATTAAATATGACAATCTTCACTAAAATTATCAAAGGAGAGATACCTAGCTACAAAATTGCGGAAAATGAGCATTTTTACGCTTTTCTGGACATTTTCCCGCTAATGAAGGGGCATACGTTGGTGATTCCTAAAGTAGAAACGGACAAGTTTTTCGACGTATCGGATGATTTATTGAGGGAGTGGCTGGTATTTGCCAAGCCTATCGCGCAGGCTATTGAGCGGGTGGTGCCTTGTAACCGGGTTGGTGTGAGTGTGGTGGGACTGGAAGTGCCTCATGCGCACATGCACCTGATTCCGATTAATTCTGTACAAGACATGAATTTTTCGCGCGGCAAGCTGAAACTGTCAGAGGAGGAGTTTAAGGCGATCCAGGAACAGATAGTAGCGCAGCTGTAGTATTTATGACTTCACAGGGATATTGAACCGGAATCCGACACCGTGTAGTGTTTCCAGTTTCACATGTGGATCTGACTTGAAATGTTTTCTTAGTTTGGTCACAAAAACATCCATACTCCGGCCCAGGAAGTAGTCGTCTTTACCCCATACATGCGAAAGGATATCTTCCCTTTTCAGTGTTTTATTGGGGTTTTCGCACAGATATCTGAGCAGTTCGGCTTCTTTCTGGGTAAGGGAAATGGAGATCTCTCCGGTTTCGTTGTACAGGCGGAGGTCTTCGTAGTCAAACATCAGTTTACCGATCGCAAAGGTGGTGCTTCTTTTGGCGATCTGGCTTCTGGTCCTTTTCAGGAACACTTCGATGCGCAGGATAAGTTCCTGCATGCTGAATGGTTTGCTGATATAGTCATCAGCTCCGGTCCGGAGGCCGGCGATACGATCTTCTTTTTCGTTTTTGGAAGTCAGGAAGAGAATAGGAATGTGGTCATTGACTGTGCGGATCTGTTGCGCCAGCGTGAGGCCGTCTTTTTTGGGCATTACCACGTCGAGCAAACAAATATCGAAAGTGCGTAACTGGAACTGTTCCCACGCGGCCTGGCCGTCTATACTGTGCACAACATCGTAGCCCGCTTCTTCCAACCGCTTCTTTGTAACTGCACCAATATATTCATCATCTTCCACCAATAGGATTCTTGCTTTCATATTTGCCTGATGCTGATTAATAAAAAGCTTGTTGCGCAATTCATGCTTAACAAATGATGGTCATTTTTCATAGTGATGCTAATTTTCCGGTCTTTGCCGGGTTAGCCGTTTATTCAGGATGAACAATTTCAAACAAAGTAACTACATTTTACGAATTTATGAAATAACCTTTTCCGCTATCTCGAAATCCTTTCAGGGTGTTTTTGCAAAAACTGTTCCCATCCTTTAGCCTTGCTTACAGCGGCGAGCGGGCTGCTTTCCTGATAGAAGTGGCATACTGCCACGGCCAGGGCATCGGTTGCATCGAAGTAATCAGGCCGTTCACCGATACTGAGGATACGTTGCAGCATCAGCCACACCTGCTCTTTATCAGCATTACCATTACCGGTAACCGACTGTTTTACTTTCTTAGGCGAATACTCTGTCACCGGTAAACCGGCATGCATAGCGGTGGCAATGGCCACGCCCTGTGCTCTTCCAAGCTTTAGCATACTTTGTACGTTCTTCCCAAAGAAGGGGGCTTCAATGGCGAAGCTGGTTGGTTTGAACTCCTGGATTAATTCATTTACGCGGGCGTGAATCAGTTGTAAGCGTTCGTAATGGTCCTTCGTCCGGGATAATTTCAGGACATCCATTTGTATCAGACTGGCTTTTTTGCCTTCCACGTGGATCAGTCCATACCCCATAACCAGGGTGCCGGGGTCAATGCCGAGAATTATTTTTGCCTTGTTTGCCAACCACAGTATATTTTTGCAAAAATCTTGATATCTGAACAAAAGTACCAAAATAATTCTCAATTACTTATTAGGAGCAGTGCTTTTTGGCTGGCTGGGCTACTCTATTTACCATCAGTTGGTCCATCGCGAAAACCTGGAACAGTCATTGTCGCACATGGGCAGAACGCTGCAGGAGAAGGGCTGGATAGGATTATTGCTGGTGCTGATACTGATGTTTTTCAACTGGGGGCTGGAAGCCAAAAAGTGGCAGAAGCTGGTCCGCCCCCTGGAGCCGATCTCCTTCCTGAGAGCTTTCAGCGCGATCCTTTCGGGGGTCTCCTTCTCTATCAATACCCCTAATCGTATAGGCGAATACGGTGGGCGTATCCTGTACCTGAAGAACCACAATAAGCTCAAAGCCATAGCAGCCACTATTGTAGGGAGCTTCAGCCAGCTGATCGTGACTGTTATTTTTGGGTTAATAGGCATGCTCTATTATCTCAACAACTTTACGCTGGTAAAGGAAAATAGCTATTTCCCCCCGAACTTCTGGGAGAAAATTGTGTTTGGTATCCTTGTAGTAATTTGTGTGCTGACGATATTGTTATATTTTCGGCTACAGATTATTCTGGCTGTATTCGAAAAAGTCAGGTTCCTGCGAAAAGCAAAGGTCTTTGTACAAATCATAGTACGCTATTCCGCGGGCGATTTGCGTTATCTGTTGCTGCTTTCAGCCCTCCGGTACGTGGTCTTCTCGGCACAGTATTTGATTTTGTTGGACGCGCTGGGACTGGAGTTTTTGTGGTGGCAGGCTTTCCTGCTCAATAGCGTTATCTACCTTGTAATGGCCATGGTGCCGACCATCGCTATCGCAGAACTTGGAATCCGTGGGAAAGTCAGCATTTATTTCCTCGGACTGCTCAGTACCAATACAGCCGTTATTATAGCAGCCACGGGAGGTATCTGGTTAATCAACCTTTGTTTGCCGGCAGTGATAGGAAGTGTGCTGCTCCTCGGTGTAAAAATTTTTAAGGACAAATAGCTTCCAGCAATGAGGTACCTTCTGCTTATTCTCTTATGCTTCGCCTGTGTAACCCCCGCTCACGCGCAAAATGACTTCTGTTCTATCCGTAATTCCAGTTTCAATGTCGGAGAAAGTGTCACCCTCAAAGTGATGTATAACCTCGGTAAAATGTATGTAGGCGCCGGCGAGGCCGTCTTTACAGTTGCCCTGGAACGTTTTGCCAACCGCGATGTATATCACATTACCGGCGACGGCCGCACCTTCCGCGCTTATGACTGGATCTTCAAAGTACGCGATAAATACGAAACCTGGCTGGATACCGCTACCATGCAGCCACTGAAGTTTCTTCGCAATGTGAATGAAGGCGGATATAAAATCTATAACAATGTCGTGTTTAACCAGGCGGCACATCAGGCTGTCAGCACCAACGGCACCTTTACCGTGCCCCCCTGCGTACAGGACGTGATCAGTTCTATCTACTACGCCCGTAATATCGATTTCTCCAAATACCAGGAGGGCGACAAGATCCCCTTCGCCATGTTCCTCGACGACCAGGTGTATAATATCTATATCCGGTACCTTGGCAAGGAAGAAGTGAATACCCGCTTCGGCAAATTCAGGGCCATCAAATTCAAACCACTGCTGATCAAAGGCACCATCTTTGAAGGTGGAGAGAAAATGACGGTCTGGGTAAGCGATGACGCCAATAAGGTGCCCCTGCGGGTGGAAAGCCCCATCTCCGTAGGGAATATTATCGTGGACATGGTGAACTACAGCAACCTCCGGCACCCCTTCACATCGTTGATAAAACAACGATAAAATATTTACCGCCCTGAAAATGAATAGATTTAACAATTCTTTGGGGTGCCGCCGTCCAAATTTTAACGACCTTTCGTGCCGTAGAAAAACTTTATATTTGTTATAATCAACCCTTTATGATTATGGAAGAACGTAAACCGAAAATATTACTGGCGGAAGATGACACCAACCTGGGCATGGTACTTAAAAACTACCTCGAACTGAATGACTACGATGTGGAATTATGCCGCGACGGTATTCTGGCACTGGCTGCCTTCCGCCGCGAAAAATTCGATATCTGCCTGCTGGACATTATGATGCCCAATATGGACGGCTTTAAACTGGCGGAAGAAATCCGGGACGTAGACCCCGATATCCCGCTGTTTTTCCTCTCCGCTAAAACCATGAAGGAGGATATCATCCAGGGCTATAAACTGGGTGCTGACGATTATATCGCCAAACCCTTCGACAGCGAACTGCTGCTGCTCAAAATCAAGGCTATCCTGAAACGCAATCAGGAACTGAACAGCAAGGAAGAGGAGCAACACGAATTCCAGGTAGGTTCGTACTCCTTCAACTCCCGCTTACGTACCCTCGCACATAATGGCGACAGCCACACGCTCTCCCCTAAAGAGAACGAACTGCTGCACATGCTCTGCGAACATAAAAACGACCTGCTGCCCAGAGAACTGGCGCTGAAAAAGATATGGGGCAGCGACACCTACTTCAACGGCCGCAGTATGGACGTGTATATCGCCAAACTGCGCAAATACCTGAAAGACGATCCGAACATCGAAATCGTGAACATTCACGGAAACGGATTCAGGCTGGTAGTGAAAGAATAACAGTAACGATCCTATAAAAAAGCGCACCCATGGAGAGTTTCCATGGGTGCGCTTTTTTATGGATAATGATCCTTCTTTAGAATAGCAGGTTGGCTCCTCCCCGAAACGGCGTCTTCCCCAAATGCACATATGCCTTTTCTGTTACCTCACGGCCGCGGGGGGTACGTTTGATAAAACCTTCCTGGATCAGGAAGGGCTCATATACCTCTTCCAGTGTGCCGGCTTCTTCTCCCACTGCGGTGGCAATGGTAGTGATGCCTACCGGACCTCCTTTGAAGTTCTCGATGATCACCTGCAGGATGCGGTTGTCCATTTCGTCTAGGCCGTATTCGTCTACGTTGAGTGCTTTGAGACTGAGTTGCGCAATTTCCAGATCGATGACGCCGTTGCCGATCACCATGGCAAAATCGCGTACCCGCCGCAGTAAGCCGTTGGCGATACGAGGCGTGCCGCGGGAGCGACGGGCAATCTCTCCGGCTGCGTCAGACGTAATTTTGGAGCCCAGCAACCCCGCCGCACGCCAGATGATTTTCTGTAGTGTGGCGGCATTGTAGTATTCCATCCTCGACTTGATGCCGAAACGGGACAACAGGGGCGCGGTGAGCAGTCCCGAACGGGTAGTGGCGCCGATCAGCGTGAAAGGATGCAGGTTGAGCTGTATGGAACGGGCATTGGGCCCGGTATCAATCATGATGTCTATACGATAATCTTCCATGGCGGAATACAGGTACTCTTCCACCACGGTACTCAGCCGGTGTATCTCGTCGATGAACAGCACGTCCTTATCCTCCAGATTGGTCAGCAACCCCGCCAGGTCACCGGGTTTTTCAATGACCGGCCCGGAAGTTTCCCGGATATTTACGCCCAGCTCATTGGCCACAATGCGTGACAGGGTGGTTTTTCCCAGGCCCGGAGGGCCATGGAACAACACATGGTCCAGCGCTTCCCCCCGCATTTTAGCGGCTTTGATAAATATCTTCAGGTTTTCGATGATCTGGTCCTGTCCCGAAAAATCCACGATTTCCCGGGGCCTGATACTGTTCTCAAACTCTTTCTCAGCGGCGCTGAGCTTATTTTCTTCTGGTCTTAAATGCGGATTGGACATAATACTCATCAAAAATACCAAATTATATCCAGCCGATTGCTGTATATTGAAGATGGTGAACCCATCATGCTATCCTCATTTTCAACCAATCCCGTTTATACTATGCGCCAACAACCCCCTCTTACCCTCCTGGTGGCCTGTATAGGCCTGTTATTGTTTTGTTGCCGGCCATTGCATGGACAAAATACTTTTCGTAAATATGACCACTGGATCTATCGTGTGGTGGCCAGTAACAACCCGCCTGCATATTCCCACACGGAAAGAGTGTATGACATTACCGTATTAGATGCTGATAAACATCGCGCGCTGCTTGCCTGCACGCTGTTGTACGCCGATGACAGTTCACAGGCGCGCCGGGGCAGGTACCATTTTGACACGGCCCTGCCGGCAACAGATACGGCGTTGCTGCGGCAGCGTATATTGAAAAGTCCCTGGCATCGACAGGCATGATTGTACCACTATCCTACAAAGATGTTAATGTATCCCGCCGGAAAAATGGTAGCATTGCAGGCAATTAAACCAGATGATATTATCTTACAGGTTGGTAAGGCAACAGCTATCCAACTGTCCAAACAACAACCAGAACGAAATACAACAGACAAAACCGCTCATGAAAAAACTGATCTTATCATTGGCCGCGGGGTGTATGTTCACCACCGGCTACAGCCAACAGATACCACAAAAAGAAGTGGCCCGTATCATCAACACGCTGGCTGCTGACGATATGCAGGGCCGGCAGTCCGGAACACCCGCGTCTGATAAAGCCGCTGCCTTTATCAGCGATGAATTTAAAAAAGCAGGATTGCTGCCGTTGCCCGGTGAACAATCCTATCTGCAACGCTTTAGCTACTACGGACTTCATACCACCAGTACCAACATGACGGTGAACGGTGCTGCAAAAGACTGGCCCGTTGTGGCAGTAGGCCCTTCACGGCATATACAGTTGCACAGAGATACCGCTAACTGCACAGAGGTGCGTGCCGCTAACCCGGATGAATTGCGTGCTGCGCTGGGCAAACGTAAATCCCTGCAAAAAAATATGATCGTATGGCTGGCTCCTTCCCTGAGCGGTTATATCGCTAATCTGGAAGGTTCCATCTCCAGCCGTATGTACGCAAAAGAGCAGGAAGTGCCGGCAGATACCGCTAAATGGCAGATGGTACTGGTCCTGGAAAAAGAACCGCTGACAGCTCAGGATGACTGGTCCGTAGAACAGACCCGCGGTGTCCATGCGCAGGAGTTCACCAATGTGGCCGGTATGATTAAAGGCGCCACCAAACCAGATGAATATGTGATCTATTCCGGTCACTACGACCATCTGGGCATATTACCCGCAGAAGCCGGCGACAGTATCGCCAACGGAGCAGATGATGATGCATCCGGTACCACCGCTGTGATCATGCTGGCTAATTACTTTAAGAAGAAACATCCTGCCCGCTCGTTGATTTTTGTGGCTTTCACCGCAGAAGAGATGGGTGGTTATGGGTCTTCTTATTTTTCCGGACATATAGACCCTGCCAAAGTGGTAGCGATGTTTAACATCGAAATGATCGGTAAGGAATCCAAATTTGGTAAGAACAGCGCGTTTATCACTGGATTTGAAAAATCGGATTTTGGTCCTATTTTGCAAAAGAACCTGGCAGGATCTGAATTCCGTTTTTATCCCGATCCTTATCCGGAGCAGAACCTGTTCTATCGTTCAGACAACGCCAACCTGGCCAAAGTAGGGGTGCCTGCGCATACGATATCTACCACGCAGATTGATAAAGACCAGTTTTATCATACCGTGAAAGATGAAGTGTCTACCTTAGATATTAAAAATATTACAGACATTATTAAAGCGATCGCTGTTAGTTCAGGGACCATTGTGGATGGAACGTCAACGCCTACACGTATAACACCTGTTACCAAATAAAGACGGCCTCTTGCATATATTAATAGAACGTCAACGACTACACGCATAATGGCTGCTTTTCAATAGGGACGGCCCATCATATATTCATCCGGTTGAGTGAGCTCAACCGGATTTTTTATTTTTAATTAATACTTAATCAGTACTTTTTTCAGATTTCTTGTTTATTTTTATGGCCAATATTTCCCCAAGTAGTCATTTAAAACCATATCAATATGAAAACCGGAATCCTACAATTCTGCGGTGCGCTTGGCATCGCGACCATGATGCTCGCATCATGTTCAAAAGACATGTCGGGGCCTGACCAGCAACCTACTGCTAACGTGAAGGACTCAACATCTATCAACTACGAAATCGCTGCGGTTAATCCAACGTACACCTTAACACCCGATGCTGCGGGCCGTTTGTCTGCCATTACCGGCGACGCTTCTATGGCTAAGAGTTCCGGTGGTTTTGATATTACGTGGGACACCGCCACTGCCCGCTTGCGGGAAATCCGCTTCGATGCCAAACGCGGAAAAGATGAACTGGAATTCAAATTAAAAACAGATCGTCAGATTGATCTCAAGCAGATCCCTGCTCAACTGGGCGCCATCAGAATTCCGCTGGGCACTTACCAACAGGTGAAAGTGTACGCCAGAGTGGAAGGAGACAAAAAAGATCCTGCTGTTAGATTAATAGGATTCCTGACATGGGATGGTAAGAAAATCCCGATGGAAATCCTGTTGTCCGGTGTGATCGAATTACAGGCTCACGGAAAAGATGTAGTGGTAACAGACAAAAACATCGACTGGAAAGGCTCTCTCAAAATCTCTATGGACCTGATCCTGACCAAACTGCAGGTGGGTGACTTCACTGGTTCTTTCACCAACGGAAAACTTAAAATCAGTGTAGACATCAATGGAAACCTGCATAACAAAGTGGTTGACGCGCTGCAAAACAGCATGAGCGTTGATCATATCCACAATTGAGTCTCGCAAAGGAACTAAGTGAGCAAAGAACGCAAAGTTTATATCAGCGAGCTAAGAAAAAACAAAGGAACGAAGATCATTTTTTGACCTTCGTTCCTTGCTCACTTATTTGCTTGCTTATTCTCTATTTTTTACTTGCTTATTTTCTTTGCTCCTTTGCTCACTTTGTGCTCTCTGCGAGCACTACCCGTGACAGTACAGCGAAGTGGTCGGAAGCAAAGCGGCCGCCCCATGTCTGGGATATGGAGGCGTGTTGCAATACCTTAAATTTCCCTTTCAGGAAAATATAATCGATCGGCTGATCATCTACTTCAGCAGCATGCCATCCGTTAAAAGTGCCGGTAGGGCCGTAATGGGGCGTGGTGCTGATACTTTTGCTATCAGTGAAGTGTAGCGGGTTTTTAGTGTCCATCACTACCTGTATTGGTTCATCGTCGGGCGTAGCGTTGAAGTCACCGGTGATGATGGCTGGCGTACTACCGGCAATGTTATGTACCTGCTGTAACAGAAAACGGGCACTTTCTCTTCTTGCCACCTTACCCATGTGATCAAAGTGGGTATTAAAATGATAGAATATTTTTTTGGTTTGTTTGTCCCTGAACTGCCCCCATGTGACAATACGTGTGATGGCAGCGTCCCATCCTTTGCTGCCGGGAACGTCCGGTGTTTCTGACAACCAGAACGTAGCGGTTTTCAGCAACTGCAGTCTGCTGGTATCGTAAAAGATAGCGGAGAATTCCCCTTTGTTCTTTCCGTCATCGCGGCCACCGCCGATGGATTTGTAACCGGGCAGCAACCGGCGCAGGTCCTCCATCTGGTCGAACAGCGCCTCCTGTACTCCCAACGTATTTACCTGATGGAATAACACTTCCGATGCTACTTTTTCTTTGCGATAAGGCCATGCATTGAGGCTGTCGCTGCTGGTGTTCATCCGGATGTTAAAGGTCATTACCTGCAGCGGCGCCTGTGCCATCGCTGCGCCCATGAGCAGGCATAATACGCCTGTCAGCCATATGTTTCTCATATCATATCTGTTTAGCCGGTAAAAATATCAATCGCATTGCTTTATGTCAAGTGCCTATGGATGGATGGCAGTTTTCAGTGTGGCAAGTTGTGCCAGCAGGATAGCGGTGGAGATGCCCAGCAATTCCCGCATATTCCGGAGTGCACGGGCTGCCAGCTTATACGCGCCCTTTACAGAGATGCCCATGATAGCAGCAATCTGTTCATAATCCAGTTCCTCGAAATAACGGAGATATAATATTTCCTTCTGGCGTGCATTGAGCTGATTGAGCGCTTGCAGCAGCTGCTGCTGTTGTGCCTGCAATTGCTCTTTTTTAATATAGGCGTGCTCGGTGGAGAAGTGCGCATGGAAGTCATGCTCCTGCTGATTGAAAGCTACCATTACTGCATTGCGCCGGGGACGAAGCCGGTTGTACAGGGTGCCCCGCAGCGCTACAAACAAGTAGGGACGGGCATCTACGGTGGTACTGAGATTATCTTTGTTCGTCCATAGTTTAATAAACAGCTCCTGTATCACATCCTTCACTATATCCTCGTTGGGATGCAGGCGCATACCATATTCATATAACCGTTCAAAATAACGGTCATATAAATGTGCAAATGCCTGTTCGTCGCCTTGTTGTATGGCTGTCCAGAGTGTAGTGTCAGATACTGTTAAAAGGTCCATCTCCTGGTTGATCGGCTAAAAGTACAAAAAAATGTATAGCCGTACCAGGTTGTTACGCTTTCATATGATCATAAATAAATATTGAAATTATATATCGATATAATATCAATGAAATCAGTACTTCTATAAGTTTTAATTAAAAAATTATAAAAAAATTGAAAAAAAGTGGGGTGTTTTGCGCCGTCCTTGTGTTCTGTATGAGCACGGGACAGTTGTTACTGACTCTCCTGTGATGATTACTGTGGTGCTAACGAAGAACTGATTTGGAGCAGAACTACCATTTATTTACCAAAGCGGACTTTCTGGAAGATGCCTTCTTTCTGGAATGGGTGAAGCATGGCACACCGGAAGCGATAGCCTTCTGGGAGGCCTATCGGGACAGTGCGCCTCCTAACGCCGCGGCGTTGGAGGAGGCCCGGGAAACGCTCACGGCTATCCTGTGCCTTAAACGGATAAAGCCGGCAGATACGGCCAAAGCGCAGGTGTGGTCGCAGATACAAGCACATCTCGCTGCTGAAACACCGGTGGTGCCTATTACACGCTTTCGCCGGAAACGCTGGCTGGCAGCGGCGGTACTGCTACCGCTGATGCTCCTCACTGCCTGGTACTTTATGCGGCCGTCCGGCATGCATCGGGTGGAAAGCGGCTATGGACAACAGGTCCGCGTGAAGCTGCCGGATGCCTCTGTCGTGATCCTCAATTCACATTCGGCGCTCACCTATCATAACTGGAAAGATGGCAAACGCGAAGTATGGCTGGAAGGGGAAGCCCTCTTTGAGGTAAAGCACACGGAGATGCCCGCTGCACAGCATTTTACAGTGCATGCCGGCAAAGTGGACGTGGAAGTACTGGGTACTGTCTTTAACGTAAAACAACGAAGGGAAATCACAGAAGTATATCTCCGGCAGGGGAAAGTAAAAGTATCGTCGCCGGACAACGGGCAAATATTGTTATTACAACCAAATGAAAAAGCTACCTATCACCGCCGGGAACAGCTGCTGGCGAAGAATACCGCCGATGCCAAAACCGCACTGGCATGGCGTGAATACAAAATGTTACTGAAACAGACTACCGTCAGGGATATCATTCACACGCTGCAGGACACCTATGGTTTCACCATCATACTGCAGGATACATCCATTGCCAACCGTACCCTGGAAGGGACATTATCCCTGAATAATGTAAATAATGTATTGTTTGAATTGTCTGCAATACTGAATGTAAAAATTGAAAAGAACAATGATACGCTGTACCTGAAAGATAACGGTCAGCGCGGATATTAAACAGATCAATTTTAAAAAACCAAGATCAATGAGGATTTGTACCAGACAAAGCCTTTGTGGCTTCCTGTACCTATGTGTACTGTTACTCACCAGCGTCTGTGCTTTTGCACAGGACGAGCGTGTTGTCCGGACGTCGGCGGCGATACCGGTAAAATATGCGTTGGAGCGGGTGACAGCCATCTATGGCACCACCTTCATGTATGAAGGCGACCTGCTGAAAAACAGAACCACCAATGTAGTGGTAGAAGCGCTGAGAGCCCGTCCGGTGGAAGAGGTGCTGAAAAGAATTCTGTATCCGGCGGAGTTATTGTTTTTATATGTAGATAAAAACCATTACACCATTGTGTCCCGGCAGCAAAAAACAAAAAAGGCGGAGAACCTTGTCTACGGCCCTGTTGCGCCTGATGAAGAAATACGCACCATCAGCGGCCTGGTCAAAGATATGTCAGATACGCCCCTTCCCGGTGTAACGATCCAGCTGGAAGGCGGCAAAAAGTGGGCGGTGACGGACAATAGCGGCTATTATATCATCGCTGTGCCGATGAGCGCCAAAGCATTGATCTTTACCTACGCAGGTATGGAACGTAAAAGAGTGCCCCTCGGTTTGGCGGTTTCGATGAACGTCTATCTCCAAAGCAAAACACTGGACGAAGTAGTGGTGACCGGCTACCAGACGCTTTCCAAAGAAAGAGCTACCGGCGCCTTTTCCACCGTGAAAGCCGCTGATCTCGAAAAACGCCGTATCTCCAGCCTGTCGCAGGTACTGGAAGGCACATTGCCCGGTGTAGTGAGTTATAACGGTAGCATCAGCATCCGCGGTACCAGCACCTTTATGGCCAATAGCGCACCGCTATACGTAATTGACGGATTCCCGGTGGAAAATACCTACTATGATATCAGTACCGGCGTGTTGCGGGAGTCTGTTCCTAACATCAACCCGGAAGACATTGAAAACATTACGGTACTGAAAGATGCGGCGGCCGCCTCTATCTACGGCGCCCGCGCTGCCAACGGCGTTATCGTGGTCACCACTAAAAAAGCCAAAGCAGGTACCACCCGTATCAACTTATCCGGCGATTTTGCCGTAAAACCGAAATACGATCTTTCCTATTTGCGGAGAGCGGATGCCAGCGAGTTGATAGACCTCACTTATAATTATTTTGATAACGATCCTGCCTATAAGGCAAACCCACTACAGGAAGCTAACCGCCTGCGTAACTATGCAGGCGCCATGACACCGGCGGTAGATATCATGCTGCAACTGGCAGAAGGAAAAATTACCCGCGAGCAAGCGGATGCCGGCATGAACCAGCTGCGTGGCATGAACCTTTACAATAAGCAGCTGCTACAACTGCTGCGCCCTGCTGCCAATCAGCAATACAACCTGTCTCTTTCCAAAGGTACTGCCGGCAACACTTTCAACTTTTCTGCCACCTTCCGGAATGAACAAGGCTATCAACGGAACGATAACAATAAATCACTGGGCCTGAATTTCCGCAATGTACTGTCGGTCAACAAATGGCTGACTGCCGAAGCTGGCGTATACCTCAACTATGGCGATTCCAAAGGTCCCGGCGCTGATGCAATAGGCCTCACAGGAATGATCAACGATCAAATGCCGTTTGAGCCCATCGTAGATGCGAACGGTAATCCCTTGCCGCTGCGTAACAGGCTGCAGGAGACTGAAATAGCGGATTACAAGAAGTACAATCTCTATTCTGCCGACAAAGTATTACAGGACGAACAAAATTATAATCAGGTACGTCAGCTCGACATTAAAACACGGGCCTACGGCAAGCTGAATGCTAAGATTCGCCCCTGGCTGACTTATGAAGGCATGTTCCAGTATGAAAAGAACAACGGAAAATCTGAGCAGTTCCTGAACGCTGAATCCTACTACATGCGGGATAAAATGAATAGCTTCACCTACCTCGACACGAAAGGTAATGTGGCAAATAAGTTCCCGCAGGGCAATGGTTTCCGTACCTTCAATAATTACCTGCGCGCCTATACGTTGCGCAATCAGATCAACTTCAACAAGTCGTTCGATAAACATGAAATAGTGGCCATCGCCGGTTCAGAAACCCGGGAGGTAAAAAATAACCGCGATTTTATGGCGATGTGGGGCTATGATCCGCTCACCTTACAATATGTGCCAATCAACAATGTTACCGAACTGATGACGGGTATGACAGGCCTGAACAGACATCAGGGAAGGTTGTATAGCTATAAAGACCTGTTGACAAAAGGGGAGGTGATCAACCGTTATTTCTCCTTCTATGGAAATGCCAGCTATACTTATAATGATAAATACATGGTGAGTGGCAGTATCCGGTACGATCTCTCTAATCTTTTCGGTACCAATCCTGCTTATCAGTACCGTCCGTTGTGGTCTGCCGGCGGCAGCTGGATCATGAGCAAAGAGAAATTCATGGAGGATATCTCCTGGCTCAATCTCCTGAAACTGCGGGCATCTTATGGTATCAATGGTAACGTGTCCAAAGAAGCGGGGCCTTTCATGACGGTAACTTATGGGCTTAATACACAGACCAACAACCAGACAGGCTCTATCAAATCACCGCCGAATCCCAATTTGCGCTGGGAGCGGACTACCACTACCAACTTCGGTGTTGACTTTGCCATCCTGAAGGACCGCCTCAGCGGCGCCATCGATGTGTATCAAAAGAAAAGCGACGACCTGCTGACCTCCGTGACGATCGACCCTGCATTGGGTTTTACGTCCGCTACGCTGAACAACGGCGCTATGGAGAACAAGGGCATTGAGCTCATGCTGAAAGGACAGATCATCCGTCAGCGCAACTTTGGCTGGGACGTAACGATCAACGGTGCTTTCAACAAGAATAAAGTCACCCGCGTAGACCTCAAGCCCGGTACAGCTTCCGCGCTTATCTCCGACGGGGACGCGGGCTCCAATTTTTTACTGGGAAAGCCCTATAAAAGCCTGTACAGCTACCCTTACGCAGGACTGAATAATTATGGCGAACCGATGATATACGGTCTGGATGGTGTGGCTGTTAATGCAGCGGTGACCAACCCTGATATTGCCCGGTACAGCGGTTCGCTGGTGCCTGTTTTCAGCGGCGCATTGATTAATAATATCAACTGGCGCAACTTCCAGTTGTCCTTTATGTTCGTTTACCACCTGGGTAATATGATGCGTGGCGAGGCGACTGTTATTGGCGGTTTGCCTAACAGTGCAGATGTCATCAGTGGTGTGGCCGACAAAGTATGGAAACAACCCGGAGACGAATTGTACACCAATGTACCACGTATTTCGTGGGAATACGATCCGCGGAAAGCCAATTTCCGCAGCGCTTATTACCGTTTTGGGGACCAGAACGTGGTGAGTGCTTCGTACATCAAAGCACGTAACCTGGCACTGACTTATTCCCTGCCCAAACAGTGGATTAAAAAGGTGAAGGTGGCGGATGTTCGTGTACGTTTTCAGGCAGATAACCTTTTCTATATTGGGTTTAATGGCCAGGGCATAGACCCCGAAGCCTGGAGCCTGCGTACGGGCGGCCGTTACCTGCCTGTCATGCCTGGTTATAACGCAGGGTTTAACATCACACTTTAATGATCATCAGCACAAAAGATATGTATATGAAAAAGATCATGCCGTTTGTTTTGGGAGGAAGCCTGATGATAGGCGCTGCCGGCTGTAAAAAATACCTCGAAATAGTGCCTAAGGGAGAGAAAATCCCGCAGACACTGGCAGATTACAAACCTTTGATGGAAAGCAAAGCTGCTCATACTTTCGACTATACCAATCAGGCAGTAGTAGCCAACGAATTTTATACGCCATTGCAACAACAGGTGGCGATCAATCTCACTACCATCAATTTCAACTGGCAGGAAGATAAGAGCCGTGCGGAGCTGGTGGTGGACGATGCCGCATATAACGGCGCGTACAGTGGTATTTTTATCTATAATACTTTGGTGAACAATGTGCCCAATGCCACTACCGGCAGCACCGCGGAAAAGGCCCAGCTGGTAGCGCAGGCACGTATCGGCCGCAGTATGTTGTATTTCTACCTGATTACTTCCTACGCTAAAATGTATGATGCGGCTACCGCCGCCACTGATCCGGGTGTACCGTTTAATATCAGCGGTGATACGGAAGATCAGCCGAAACAGTTGTCGGTGCAGCAGATTTATGATTTTATCCTGAAAGATGTGAATGCTGCCTTGCCGGACCTGCCTAAAGTAGCGGAGAATGGCTACTACGCCAGCAAAGGCGCTGGTTATGCTTTTCTTTCCCGGGTACATCTGTTCATGCAACACTACAGCGAAGCAGCGGCTTTTGCTGATCAGGCCCTTGCTGAAAACAGTGCGCTGTTTGACTATATCGGATATTACAATGAGAACAAAGCGATATTTGATAAGCCGGTGACCTCTGTTACCGTACCGAAGTTTGAATTTACCAGTCCGGAGAATTACATTTTCCATTACGGTAGCAGCATTGTGCAGAATCAGGGCTTTTATGCTTCTTCTGTGCGTTATGCAGATTCTGCACAGTTTGACAACGGTGATGTACGTCGGTTGGTGAACCTGGCCCCCCGCAGCACCGGTGCTAATGGGGAAACGCTCTGGGCTTACAGAAGAACGGATAATGTGAACGCAGGAGGTATCCGGACGCCGGAGATGTATTATGTGAAAGCAGAATGCCTGGCACGTGGCGGTAAGGTGGCCGAAGCGATGACTGCACTGAATACCGTTCGCCGCAAACGTATATTGCCGACTGTTTATAGCGATGTAACCGCTGCTACGGCTGATGAAGCTATCCGCCTGATACGTCGTGACCTGTTATGTGAATACCGGGGCACGGGTTTGCCTTACCTTACTTATCGCCGCTTCAATAATGACCCACAGTATAAGGCTACCATCACTAAAATGGAGGGGACGAATACCTATTCCATCAAGCCGGAGTCGCTCATGTGGATCATGCCTTTTTCTGTGAAAGCGCTGGCTTACAACAAGTCTTTACAGCAAAACTCGAAATAGGAAAAACTAAAACCAACCATCGAAAGCAGGTCGCCGGTATTTACCGGCGGCCTTTTTTTATCCGTGCGTATTACGGTTTAGCTGTAGGATAAGATCGGGGTCCGGGCAATTTTGCAGGTATTTGTCGCGCTCACTGTAGCGGCATACGCCGGGATAGTCACCACGGTAATGCATCATATCTGTCACGATCTGAAAATGCAGATGGGGAGGCCAGCCACCATTTTCGGAAGGGGTACCGAACCAGGCAAACTGTTGCCCGGCGGCGATGGGCATCTTTTCGTAGAGGCCTTGCAGGTTGGAGATACTAAGGTGCCCGTATAGCGTGTGAAACGTATAACCGTCCAGTTGATGTTGCAGGATGATGGTCGCGCCATAGTCCCCGAAGTGGTCATTGAAACGGAAACTATGCACGTGGCCGTTGAGCGGTGCAGACACCGGCGTGCCGGAAGGGCCCCATATATCGATGCCCAGATGCAGCCTGCGTGGCTCTTCTCCGGCATCAAAATGAGGGCTGACAGCATAGATGGTGCGATGTTCGTTATAACCACCGATGCCCAGCCGGCAACCGCCGGAGGCCAGGGTTTGGGTAATGTAGCGGCAGAACCGGTCTATATTGTTCAGGACAGGTTTGGTGAGGGTAGTATTGTTGGCCGTAAAATCCATGACCAGCAGCTGTTCGTCGGGATGAAGCAGCGTGATCACCGGTTGGAAGGTGGATAGATGTTGTTTTAATACCTCCTGTAACATATTTTGTCAGCTTAAACTGTACATCTAAATATAAATATTAATTTGTGTATAAAATAATCAGTTACCCCGTGGTGTATCCTGTCTATGTGTCTGTTGCTTCTCTTCATCTTCCGTTGCATGTGATAACGGAAACGCTGGGTATGTTCATCGGTTTCCGGTATTTCCTTTTCCTGCGGCGCCGCCAGGGCGATCGGGTAGATAGTAACAACCGCATCTGGGCTGTTATTGGCGCTACCTTCGGCGCTTTGCTGGGCAGCCGTCTGCTGGGGGCACTGGAGAACCCGCCCGCGCTGTTGCATGCAGATAACGCGTTGCTATATATCTACCAGAATAAAACCATTGTAGGTGGACTGGTAGGCGGATTGATAGGGGTGGAAACCATTAAAAAGCTGGTAGGAGAACGACAGTCGACCGGCGACCTGTTTACCTATCCGCTGATATTGGCCATGATCATCGGCCGTATTGGCTGTTTCAGCATGGGAGTGTATGAAGAAACCTACGGTGTGCCTACTACCTTGCCCTGGGGGATGAATTTGGGAGATGGCCTGCTACGGCACCCGGTGGCTTTGTATGAAATTGTGTTCCTGTTGCTGCTATGGCAGCTCCTGCGTATGATCAGCCGGCGTTACACGCTGGTTAGCGGCGCCCGCTTTCAACTATTCATGATCGGATATTTATTGTTTCGGTTTTTACTCGATTTTATCAAGCCAGGCTATCGGTTCGCTTTTGGCCTTGGCTCCATACAACTGGCCTGTCTGGCCGCACTGATTTATTACGCGCCCGTTATTATTTTCCCATCACGATTAATTGAGAAACAATATGCCTGAGAAAAATTATACGTACTACGACTTTACGGTAAGTATCTGTAGCACCTGTCTGCGACGTGTAGACGCGAAAGTTATATTTGAAGATAACAAGGTGTTTATGGTGAAAAACTGTCCCACACACGGAAGAGAAAAAGTGCTCATCGCTACAGACATCGACTATTATAAAAACACCCGCAACTATAACAAACCATCGGAAGCACCGCTCAAAACCAATACCCGTACACATTATGGCTGTCCGTATGACTGCGGGCTTTGCCAGGACCATGAGCAGCATTCCTGCCTTTCCGTGATAGAGGTGACCGATCGTTGCAACCTCACCTGTCCTACCTGTTATGCCATGTCTTCGCCTCATTACGGACGGCACCGCACGCTGGAAGAGATAGAACAGATGCTGGACATTGTGGTGGCCAACGAAGGGCAGCCCGACGTGATCCAGCTCAGTGGCGGCGAACCGACAATTCATCCGCAGTTCTTCGAAATACTTGATATCGCCAAACGTAAGCCTATCCGCCATCTGATGATCAATACCAACGGTGTACGGATTGCGAAAGATAAAGAATTTACTGCCCGCCTGGCTACCTATATGCCTGATTTCGAAGTATACCTGCAGTTCGATTCTTTCCGGCCGGAAGCGCTGGAACGTATGCGGGGAAAAGATCTGACCGATATCAGGAAACAGGCGCTGGAAAACCTGAATGAGGTAAATCTCAGCACTACGCTGGTGGTAACGTTACAACGTGGTGTCAATGAAGATGAAATGGGTAGTATCATTGAATATGCCCTGCAGCAACCGTGTGTGAGAGGGGTTACCTTTCAACCGGTACAGGTGGCGGGTCGTACGGATGATTTTGATCCGGCTACCGACCGTATAACGCTGACGGAAGTACGTCAGCGTATACTGGAGCAGTCACCCATCTTCAATGCGCATGATATTATTCCGGTGCCTTGTAATCCGGATGCACTGGCCATGGCCTACGCGCTGAAAATAGACGGGAAAGTATTCCCGCTCACCCGTTTTGTAGATCCGGCCGTGCTGCTGAACAATAGTAAAAACACCATCGTATATGAACAGGATGAAAAACTGCATCAGCACGTACTGAAAATTTTCAGTACCGGTATTTCCACTGATGCGGCGGCCTGTGATATGCAGTCTTTATTGTGTTGCCTGCCACAGGTACAGGCGCCCGGACTGGATTACAACAATCTTTTCCGGATTGTGATCATGCGGTTTATTGATGCGTATGACTTTGATGTACGCGCTATCAAAAAATCCTGTGTGCATATTGTACATAAAGATGGCAGGATCATTCCGTTTGAGACCATGAACCTGTTTTATAGAGATGATAAAGAAGCATATTTGAAAACATTACAGGAAGAAAGAGCATCCGTTCAGTCATAAACGTTATATATGAAACCTTTTGTTCAAAAGCTGTTGTGGTTGTTGGGTATACCGCTATCAATTGCTTTAGTGATGGCTATTACGGGTGATGAGGGGATTGTGGGCGCAGGCTTGCTGCTGTTATTGGTGGTACCTTCGTATCTGGTCGTAGGCTGTATTCTGGCGATATTCTCCAAGGCTGGCGCAGAAGCAGGTAAAGCCATGGTATTGGCTGCCGGTATTATTATGGTGGTGGGTTTGTCTACCTGCGGACTTATCATGGCAGGGCTTCATTAGCGATGTTTAAAAACGATGCTTATGCGCAACTTCTGGTGGAAAACCGGTTACCTTACAATAATACCACTGCTGATTTTTCTCACTGCGTTAGGTATTGGCAGAGGAGATAACCTGGAACCGGCAGGCATACTGCTGGGTTTGCTGGTATTGGCTTATGGTATTGTAGGCGTGATGCTGCTCATATCGGAAGACCGGGAAGAAGGGCTGGCATTGTTATTATCAGGGTTTATCATTATGCTGGTGGCGTTTATCACCGGATGGATATTGATCTGAGGATTTTTGGATGTAGGATTTTTTGATTTTGCAAATAAAAGAGCGAAGACCAAAGCGCGTGGTAAAACTCGCTTTGGTCTTCGCTTTTATCTATCTACGAAAATCAAAAAATCGTACATCAGAAAATCCCTAAATATTATATGACCACATTGATCATTCTGCCTTTTACGATGATGACTTTTTTCGGTTGTTTACCATCGAGCCATTTCTGTACCACTTCGCTGGCCAGCACTTCTTTTTCGAGGGTGCTGTTGTCTGCGTCCAGCGGGAGGCCCATTTCAGTACGGGTTTTACCGTTTACCGCAATCGGGTAGTTGAACGTGCTTTCTTTGGTATAGCTTTCGTCATACACCGGATAGGCAGCGTCCAAAATGCTGGTGGTATTGCCTAACATATGCCACAGTTCTTCCGCGAAGTGTGGTGCATAAGGAGTGAGCAATATCAGCACTGGCTCCAGTACCGCGCGTTTGTTGCATTTCATCGTGGCCAGTTCGTTCACGCAAATCATAAACTGGCTGACAGCGGTATTATAAGAGAAACTGTTGGTATCACCATCAATTTTGTTGATGGTTTTGTGCAATATTTTCAGTTCTTCCGGTGTAGCGGCATCGTTGGTAACGATGAGGCCTTTGTTTTCATCAACGAACAGGCGCCACAGCTTCTTCAGGAAACGGTGTACCCCTTCAATGCCTTTGGTGTCCCATGGTTTGGACTGTTCTACAGGTCCGAGGAACATCTCGTACATGCGGAAGGTATCGGCGCCGAATTTATTTACCAGATCGTTCGGGTTGACAGTATTAAAGAGGCGTTTACTCATTTTTTCCAGCAGTACGCCGCAGATGTATTTCCCATCTTCCAGGATGAAGGTGGCGTCAGCGTAATCGGCTTTCCATTTTTTGAAGGCTTCCAGGTCCAGTTCCAGGCCGTCTACGATGTTTACGTCTACGTGCAGCGGATCTGTTTCGTACTGGTCTTTCAGGCCATGGGAAACGAACTGTTGGGTGCCGCGGATGCGATATACCAGTCTGGAGCTACCGCCAATCATACCCTGATTGATCAGTGACTTGAATGGCTCGTCGAATCCGATGTGGCCCAGGTCATAGAGCGCTTTGGTCCACATGCGGGAGTAGAGCAGGTGCCCTACGGCATGCTCCGTGCCGCCTACGTATACGTCCACCTGATTCCAATAATCGGTGGCTTTACGGTCGGCGAAGGTGGCGTTGTTGTGTGGGTCCATATAACGCAGGAAGTACCAGCTGCTGCCGGCGTAGCCAGGCATGGTGTTGGTTTCGCGTTTTACGTCTGGCGCTACGTTTACCCAGTCGGTGATATTGGCCAGCGGGCCTTCACCTTCTTCTCCGGGTTTGTATTGGTCTACGTGCGGGAGTTCCAGCGGGAGGTCTTTTTCGTCCAGCGGGTAGGCCACTCCGTCTTTGAATACGATCGGGAAGGGCTCGCCCCAGTAACGTTGGCGGCTGAAACCGGCGTCACGCATTTTAAAGTTGATCTGGCGCTTGCCGATCTGCATTTCCTCCAGTTTGTTGATCACCGCGTCCATGGCAGGTTTCATGTCCATGCCATCGAGGAAGCCGCTGTTTTGCAGTTGGGCGTCTTTGGTGGGATTGGCTTCTTCACCATTGAAGGCATCCCCGATGATGTTGGTAATGGGGATGTTGAAGTGGCGGGCGAAGCTAAAGTCGCGCTGGTCGCCGCAGGGAACGGCCATTACGGCGCCGGTGCCATAGCCGGCCAGCACGTATTCCGCGGTCCATACCGGTATTTCACGGCCATTGAGCGGGTTGATGGCATAAGCACCGGTAAAGCAGCCGGTGATTTGTTTCACGTCTGCCATACGTTCCCTTTCGGAACGGCTTTGTACGTATTCGAGGTATTTTTCGACCTCGGCTTTTTGTGCCGGGGACGTGATCTGTTGTATCAGCTCATGTTCCGGAGCGATCACCACGAAGTCCACACCGAAGATGGTGTCCGGGCGGGTGGTATATACTTCGATGGTATGGTCGGAGCCTTTTACGGAGAAGGTCACTTCGGCACCCTGGCTCTTACCGATCCAGTTACGCTGCATTTCCTTCATGGCATCGCTAAATTGAACCGTTTCGAGGCCGGTGAGCAGGCGGTCGGCATATTCAGTGATGCGCAGGAACCACTGGCGCATTTTCTTTTTTACGACGGGGAAGCCACCGCGTTCACTCACGCCGTTGATCACCTCATCGTTGGCCAGTACGGTGCCCAGGGCAGCGCACCAGTTCACTTCGGCGTAGTCGAGGAAGGCGAGGCGGTATTGCATCAGCACTTCCCGTTGTTCTTTTTCGGAGTAGTTTTTCCATTCAGCAGCGGTGAAGGTGCGCTGACGGTCACCCGGGCAGGCATGACGGCTGTTGCCTTCCTGTTCGAAGATGGCTGTCAGGGTGCTGATGGGCGCTGCTTTCGCGGTGATACGGTTGTACCAGCTCTCAAACAGCTGCAGGAAAATCCATTGGGTCCATTTATAGTAAGACGGGTCGCTGGTGTTTACCTCGCGGTCCCAGTCATAACAAAAGCCGATATTGTCCAGCTGCTCCCGGAACGCTTTGATATTCTGGGCGGTGGTTACAGCAGGGTGCTGACCGGTTTCCAGGGCATATTGCTCCGCTGGCAGGCCGAAGGCGTCGTATCCCATAGGATGCAGCACGTTAAAGCCTTTTAGCCTTTTATAGCGTGAATAGATGTCCGTTGCAATATAACCCAGCGGGTGGCCAACATGCAGACCTGCCCCGGAAGGGTAGGGGAACATGTCCAGCACATAACATTTGGGCTTGGGGCTGTCATTGCTTACCTTATAAGCGTGGGACTCCTTCCATTGCTGTTGCCATTTCTTTTCGATTGCCCTGAAATTGTATTCCATATCTCAATGTAGATGAACGATAATCGACCGGGGTATAAACAATACATCCGGGCTTTACCGCGTTATCAGTTATAAATTTAAAATCGGATGATGCCGTTTCGGCAAAATAATGTTAAAAATATTAATACAGCAATGACATCCCCCAACATCTTTATATATTGCCGTTTTCTTAACATATATTGCTGCCAGTGACAGGTTGGACTGGCAAAATTAAACACATAACTACTAATTTTTATTATTTTCGCCGATAAACTGCAAGATTAATGGCGCAATCCGGGAAATCATCAGCAAAAAAATCCAAACCGTCCTATATCTACTCCATCATTGGGGTAGCGCTGGTATTATTTTCACTGGGTACACTGGGGCTGGTGGTCATTCATGCCAGCAAACTCAGCAAGTATTTCAAGGAAAATATTGAAATTCAGGTGATTCTGAGAGATAATGTGAAAGAGAACCAGGCACTGGCCCTGCGCGATTCCATTGCTCATAAACCGTATATCAAATCCATTGAATACGTATCGAAAGACGTGGCTGCCGAGCGCTTTAAAAAGGACTTCGGTGAGGATTTCATCCAGCTGCTACAGTACAATCCACTGTATGCCAGCATCAATATCAAGGCTAACGCCGGCTATGTCAATACAGACAGCCTGAAAGTCATTGAAAACAATCTCACGCAACAGAACATCGTCCGCGAGATATCCTATCAGCGCAGCCTGGTGCAGAAACTGAATGAAAACGTCAATAAAATAGGGATGGTGATCCTGATTATCAGCTGCCTGCTGGCGCTGGTGGTCATCTTCCTGATCGATAATACCATCCGGCTGGCGATGTTCAGTAATCGTTTCCTGATCAAGACGATGCAGATGGTAGGCGCTACCCGCTGGTTTATCGCCAAACCATTCGACCTTCGCAGTGTTGCCAACGGAGCTATCAGTGCGCTCATTGCCATTGCCGGCCTCATAGGCATCCTGTCATTTGCCGATAAGGCGCTGCCGGAGCTGAATGGCTTACGTGATAACGTGATGATCTCCCTGCTTTTCCTGGGCATGATTGTCGTGGGCATCGCTATCTCCCTGTTCAGTACCCACCGCTCGGTCATGAAATACCTGCGGCTGAAACTGGACGATCTTTATTAATACAACATCATCTTAACAAATAAATACTATGGCTAAAGAAACGCTCAGATCAACTGTGACAAAAGATACCCAGGTGACCGACAGCCGGCCTATCTTTCCTAAAGAAAACTATAAGTACATGATGGCGGGTATTGTGGTAGTTGTTATCGGATTCCTCCTCATGATGGGTGGAAACAGCAACGACCCCAATAAATTCGATCTGGACGAGGTGTACAGCTTCCGTCGTATCACCCTGGCGCCCATCGTGATCGTACTGGGCCTGCTGATAGAAGTATATGCCATCATGGCCCGTCCAAAAACAAAAGAGTAATTTGAGCCAACAATCATATTATAACAGCGATGATGCCCTCATCGCTTTTTTTATCACTTTTTAACCATACTTGATTTTAATGAACTTCTTCCATGCCATCATTATCGCCATTGTGGAAGGGCTGACTGAGTTTCTGCCCATTTCGTCCACAGGGCATATGATTATTGTAAGCTCCCTGTTGGGTATTAACAAAGATGATTTTACCAAGCTGTTTGAAGTGGTGATACAACTGGGGGCCATTCTGGCCGTAGTGGTATTATACTGGCGTAAATTCCTTGTTTTCGATAAAAACAGATTTCAATTTTACCTCAAACTGGCTGTGGCGGTGATTCCTGCATTGATTGCGGGGTACCTCTTCAGCGATAAAATAGACGAGCTGCTGGAAAGTCCGCTGACGGTGGGCGTCACCCTGTTCCTGGGTGGTATCGTGTTACTGTTTGTGGACAACTGGTTCCGCAATCCGGTGATCGACTCCGACGAGAAGATCAGTATTTTCTCCGCCCTGCGCATCGGTTTTTTCCAGTGCCTGGCGCTGATTCCGGGCGTAAGCCGCAGCGCAGCCTCCATCATCGGGGGTATGCAGCAGAAGCTTACCCGCAGCGAAGCGGCCGAATTCTCCTTCTTCCTGGCGGTGCCTACCATGGCGGCGGCCACGGGGTATAAACTGCTCAAAGGCAGAGAATTGCTGATGGCGCATCCGGAAAACCTGAAGCTGCTGCTGGTAGGTAATATCGTCGCTTTTGTGGTGGCTATGCTGGCTATCAGATTCTTTATCGGCGCCCTCAAAAAATATGGTTTCAAGATGTGGGGCTACTACCGTATCATCGTTGGCGGCATCATTATTATCGCTATCCTGATGGGGAAAAAGTTATAATCCCGGTTTAAGATAAAGCGAAGCGCCGATGATACAGTATCATCGGCGCTTCGCTTTTATCTTTTATCAGGGGAGCGGCTATCCTTTCACTGCGAGCAGCAGCTCCAGGTCCGTATATTTAAGTTTGAATTTTTCGCTGAGATGGTAATTGGTCAGCGCGCCTTTGTACAGATAGATACCGTTTCTTACGCCCCGCTTGATCCATACCAGGTTTTCAAAGCCGCCGTCATCGGCTGCTTCCACCAGCAGCGGCATCAACACGTTGCTGATCGCTTCGGAGGCGGTACGGGCGAAGCCGGAGGGGATATTGGGCACACAGTAGTGTACCACGTCATATTTCTTGAAAACGGGATTTTCGTGGCTGGTGATTTCGGATGTTTCGAAACAGCCGCCGCGGTCTATGCTCACATCTACGATAACGGAGCCGGCTTTCATGTTGCTGACCATGGCTTCGGTCACAACGATGGGGGTGCGGCCGCTCTGGGAGGAGAGGGCGCCCACGGCCACGTCGGCATTGCGTAATTGTTCGGCCAGCACTTTTGGCTGTATAACGGAGGTAAATACCCGTACGCCGATATTGTTTTGCAGCCTTTTCAGCTTATAGATATTGTTGTCGAAGACTTTTACCGAAGCGCCCAGCGCCATAGCGGTACGGGCGGCAAATTCACCTACAATGCCCGCTCCGATGATCACCACCTTGGTAGGGGGGATGCCGGTAATACCACCCAGCAGGATACCCTTGCCTTTGTTGCCATTGCTCAGGTATTGACCGGCAATGAGCATCACGGCGCCACCGGCAATTTCACTCATCGCTCTGACGATGGGGTAGGTGCCTGCATCATCTTTCAGATTTTCAAAAGACAGCAGGGTGATACGTTTGTCCATCATTTTCTGCACCTGTGGCGCTTTCAGCGCGGCCAGGTGGATGGGAGAGATAACGATCTGGTGGGGATGTAGCAGCTCTATTTCCTCATCATTCAGCGGAGCTGATTTAACGATGATCTCCGCCTTAAAAACTTCCTTTTTATCGTAAACGATTTCAGCGCCGGCTTCTGAGTAGTCGGTGTCATAATAGTGGGAACCGTCGCCGGCTTTATGTTCCACCACGATGTGATGTCCGTGTGCAGCCAGGATGCTTACCGCGTCAGGCGTCAGGGCAATACGGTTTTCCTGGAAGGAGGTTTCTTTGGGTATACCGATGAATAAACGGGAATTTTTTTGTGGGATATCCAGCGTTTCTTCCAGTGGTGAATAAGTAAAGCCAGCACTCACTACAGGTTTTTGCCTTTGCTCCATAAAACGGTCAATGTTGTTTTTCTGTATTTGTAAAGATACACTATTTGTCAGATGCGGAAATTTCGCGCAGCACCCTTTTTTGGTCGGGTAACACCTCCAATTGCAGGTGAATGGTATCCGGTGGCAGGAGAGGGGCTATTACGTCGGGCCATTCCACAAAACTGATGGCGTCCTGGTAGAGCGTGTCTTCTACTCCGGCACTGATAGCGTCGTTTTCATCTTTTAGCCGGTAGAGGTCCAAATGATAGATGCGGCGCGGTTTCCCCTGTGGGTCCAGGTAACCGTATTCATTGATAATGGAAAAAGTAGGGCTCGCGGTGGCGTCGCCTACGCCTTTGGCCGCGCATAAAGCTTTGATCATCGTGGTTTTACCGGCACCCATGGGTCCATTGAGCGTAAATACCTGCTTATCGCCAAAATAATTCCAGAAAGCACCGGCTACGTCCGGCAGCTGTTCCAGCGTAAATGTCCATTGCATAAGCAAATGTAGCGATTTATAGCTGTTTTTGGAGGCTGCAGGGATATGTTAAATCTATACGCTGTTGCATTAATAATTGACCGGCTTAGCGCGTCATGGGGTAATTTTGTACCCGGAAAAAAGGAAACACCATGACATCAGTAAGTTGTAAGGTGGAAGGCATGCACTGCACCAATTGTGCGCTCAGTGTGTCCCGATACCTGGAGAAAAAAGGCATGGCAAATATCAATGTCAGCTTTGCTACGGAAGAGGTGAGTTTCACCGCTCCCGCCGGCGCCGATTCGGCGGAAGTGCTGAACGGTATCAACGATCTCGGTTTCCGCGTGGTATTGCCCGACCAGGCACCGGCTAAAGTACCGGTTTACCAAACCCTGACCTTTAAATTTTTCTTTTGCTTAATATTTACACTGCCACTGCTGCTGCACATGTGGGTCGACTGGCACTGGCTGCACAACCCCTGGACACAGTGCTGGCTTACACTCCCGGTATTTATCACCGGACTGTGGCATTTTGGCAAGAGCGCCGTCCGCTCCCTGATGAACCGTATGGCCAATATGGACGTGCTGGTAACCCTCGGCGCTTCAGCGGCTTTCATCTACAGCGTTATCGGCGCATTGATCAATGGTAACCCGGATTATCTGTTCTTCGAAACCACAGCGGCTATTATCACCCTCGTATTCCTGGGTAACCTGCTGGAGGAAAAATCTGTTAAACAAACCACTACCGCCATCACGGAACTGGCCCGCATGCAGGTCACCATGGCCCGCCTGATCAATACCGACCACGGACATGAACATATCCACGAAGTAGATAACCGGACGCTCCGTCCGGGCGACTGTGTGCTGGTCAACACCGGTGATAAAATACCCATGGACGGCACTATCTACTGGGGGAGCGGTCATATCAACGAATCCATGATCACCGGGGAAAGTGATCCTGTCAGCAAAAAAGAAAAAGACAAGGTAATTGGCGGCACCATCCTGGAAGACGGAAGCATCAAAGTATACATCACCGCTACCGGTAAGGATACCGTGCTGTCATATATCATAGAACTGGTAAAACAGGCCCAGAGCGATAAGCCGCCTATGCAGCGGCTGGCCGACCGTATCAGCGCCATCTTTGTACCGATGGTACTGAGCATCGCCATTGTCACTTTCCTGGGATGGTATTTTATCGGTCATACCACCTTCGGTACTGCCATGATGCGCAGCATCGCCGTACTGGTAATAGCCTGTCCCTGTGCGATGGGACTGGCCACGCCGGCAGCGGTCATGGTCGGGCTGGGACGTGCTGCCCGCAACGGTATCCTGATCAAAGGAGGACATACCCTGGAACTCTTTAAAGATATCAAACGGGTCGTATTCGATAAAACAGGGACACTGACCACCGGTAAGCTGACCCTTCGTCACTATCATACCACGATGGAAGACATGGCTTTCCGTAAGATCGTTTACAGCCTGGAGAAATACTCTTCCCATCCCATCGCCCGGTCAGTGGCCGCGATGTGGAAACCGGCAGGAGAAGTGCCATTGCAACAGGTCCGTGAGCATAAAGGACTGGGCATGCGCGCCAAAGACAAAGAAGGCAACGAATGGGAGCTGGGCTCTTTCCGCATGGCAGCAGGACTTACAGCCGACGACAGTCATAATCTTTACCTGATATGCAACGGTGCACTCATGGGGTGGCTCGATTTCACCGATGAGATACGCCCCGAAGCAGCTACCGTGATTCAACAACTGAAAGCTTCCGGTATTCAGCCGGTGCTGCTCAGCGGCGACACCTCCCGCAAATGCCGGGAACTGGCTGCTGCACTGGGTATCACGGAGGTATATGCAGAACAGTCGCCGCAACAGAAATTGGAGCAGATCGACCGTTTCATGCAGCAATCTCCTACCGCCATGGTGGGCGACGGTATCAATGATGCCCCTGCGCTTTCCAAAGCCACCATCGGTATCTCTCTCAGCGATGCCACACAGGTGGCCATGCAGAGCGCTAACGTAGTACTGCTCAATAATAACCTTGGCTCGCTGCCGCTGGCGCTGGGACTGGGGAAACATACCTACCTGACCATCAAACAAAATCTTTTCTGGGCCTTTGTTTACAATGTGGTGGCCATTCCGGTGGCTGCTCTCGGATTGCTCAATCCTATTGTGGGCGCGGGTGTGATGGGCCTCTCTGATGTGGTGTTGGCCATCAATTCTGTCCGGTTGCGGTATAAACGGGTGGTAAGTGCGTCCTAAATAGTAAATTGCGAACGCACTATTCAGCGAAAGATTTGAGTACACCCGTAGCCATATTGCAGCAATACTGGGGTTATCACCAGTTCCGTACATTACAGGAAGATATTATCAACAGTATCCTGGCAGGCCAGGATACACTGGCGCTGCTGCCTACCGGCGGCGGTAAGTCCATCTGTTTCCAGGTGCCCGCCATGATGAAACCGGGGCTGTGCCTCGTGATCACGCCGTTGATCGCACTGATGAAAGACCAGGTGGCCAACCTCAAAAAGAAAGGCATCACGGCGTACTCCATCTATTCCGGTATGTTGTATAAAGATGTGGAACGTGTGCTGGAAGCCGCCCGCAGAGGAGGATGTAAGTTCCTGTACGTATCGCCGGAACGACTGCAAAGCAAATTGTTTCAGACATATTGCGACGGTCTGCCGGTGAACCTGATCGCGGTAGACGAAGCGCATTGTATTTCCCAGTGGGGATACGATTTCCGTCCGGCTTATCTGAAGATAGCCGATATCCGCAGCTACTTTCCGGAGGCGCCGGTACTGGCGCTCACCGCATCTGCCACGCCCAGGGTGCAGACAGACATCTGCGATAAGCTCCTGATGAAGGAAGCTAAGGTGTTTACCAAAAGCTTTACCCGCGCTAATCTCTCTTATAGTGTGCTGGAAGAAGCCACTAAAATCGATAAAGTAAAACATATACTGGACCGCGTGCCCGGCTGCGGCATCGTGTATTGCCGTAACCGCAAGCGGACCAAAGAAATAGCCGACCTGTTGCAACTACAGGGCATATCTGCCAGCTATTACCACGCCGGCCTGCCACAGGCCGAAAGGGCTGCCCGCCAGGAAGCATGGATCAATAACGAAAACCGGGTGATGGTCTGTACCAATGCTTTCGGCATGGGCATCGACAAGCCGGATGTACGAATAGTAGTGCATTACGACATGCCCGACGGTCTGGAAGCCTACTATCAGGAAGCCGGCCGCGCAGGCAGGGATGAACAAAAGGCGTATGCCGTACTGCTGTACAATGAAGAAGAACTGGCGGAAATGCAGGAACGCATTGCCCTGCAGTTTCCCACGCTGGAGCAGGTGCGGGAAGTGTATCAATGCGTTGTCAACTATTTACAGGTACCGGTAGGAAGCGCGGAAGGCGTTTATTTTGATTTTGATATCAATGATTTCGCCCGCACCTTCCAGCTCAACCTGACGATGGTATACAGCGCTATCAAACTGCTGGAACAGGAAGAGGTGCTGCAACTGAGCGAAAGCGTGTTCCTTCCTTCGCGGGTGGAATTCGTGACCAATAAGGAATCCCTGTATGCTTTTGAAAACGCGTATCCCGCGCTGGAGGAGATCATCAAGGTGTTGTTGCGCACCTATGAAGGTATTTTTGATCATGCTGTGCCGATATACGAAAGACAGATAGGCAGGATCATGTATATGGAGGACGATGACATCGCTGCTTTATTGCAGCAACTGCATCAATACGGCATTATTCACTATCACGCCCGGCGGGATGAGCCTCAGCTCTGTTTCTTACAGGAAAGGGTATCGGCATCCAACCTGCGTATTAATATGGCGCGGGTGGAAGTGCGCAAGAAAGTTTATGCCGACCGGCTTGCCGCTATGTTTGCGTATGCCCGTCACGGTGATACCTGCCGCACACAGCAGCTGGTGGCTTACTTTGGAGAAAAAGACGCAGCGCCTTGTGGTATCTGCGATGTCTGTCTGAAGAAAAAATCATCACCGCCGGACGCGTCGTCATTTAAACGTATAGCCGATAACGTTTCCCTGATATTGAAAGATAAACCGCTGCTGTTTGCAGAGCTGCATCAGCAGCTGCCTGATATCCGCAGGAGCGATCTGATGGCGGTATTGCAGTTCATGAATGAAGAAGGGCTGCTGCGCCGCGATGAGGAAGGAAAACTATGTATATAGGGATTTAAGCATTTGGTTATTTGATTATTTGAGGTATGCCCGGGCATCCGCAAATAATCAAATAACCAAATGACGAAATATTACAATGAAATCACACGGCCTTCTTTACTGCTCTGGAAGGCTGCTTCAATAATTCTGATCACATTTTCTGCATCTTTCGGATCTACCGGGTTAGGCGCATTGTTAGCGATGGCCTCATAGATGCCCTGATAGTAGTCCATGTAGTTGCCGCTGGTGCCGGGCAGGTATTGTTTTACTGTTTTGCCGTCGACGGTGGTATGGAGCAGTCCCCATTCGTGCGGTGCTTCGGCGCCCCAGTCCGGACTGTTGGGCAACAGACCTCTTTGCAGTTGTGCTTCCTGTATGTCGGATTTTGTTTTGATGAAGGAGCCGATGCGGCCATGGATCTGATAGGAAGGCAGTGCTTCTCTGATGAGGTAGCTGCATTTAAGGCGTACACGCAGCGTGTCGTAGAAGAGTACCAGTTCAAAGTAGTCATCTACCACGGAGTCTTTGCGGATGATCCGGATATCTGCCCAGACGGATTTTGGAAATCCGAACAGTTGTAGTGCCTGATCTATCAGGTGGGAACCGAGATCATAGAGGCTGCCGGTGCCGGGATTCGCTACTTCTTTATGTTTTTTATAGCTCAGTTCTTCCTTGAAGCGGTCGTAGTGAATTTCAGCTTCCAGCACATCGCCGAGCAGGCCTTCGTTGAGTACTTTACGGACGATTTTAAAGTCGCTGTCATAGCGGCGGTTGTGATATACGCTGAGCAGCAGTTTTTTCTCTTTCGCCAGTGCGATGAGTGCTTCGGCTTCAGCGGTGGTAACGGTGAACGGTTTTTCCACGATCACGTTTTTACCTGCTTCCAGCGCAGCTTTCACATATTCAAAGTGGGTGTAGTTGGGAGTATTCACCACAATCAGTTCCAGCTCTTTATCCGCCAGCATGTCGGCAACAGACGTATATACTTTTACGTTAGGATATCTTTGTCTGGCCAGGTCCTTGCTGCGTTCTACCACGGCTGTAAATTCAAAGCCCGGATTCACATATATAAAAGGCGCATGGAAAATTTGTCCGGACATGCCGAAGGAGCAGATGCCCGTTTTGATCACTTTACTCATAATTATCGTTTAAATCGGCGTGCAGCCGGTTAGTATTATCCGGATTAAAGTATAAAAAAACGATCAGTTTTTTCGCACAAATCCTTTCTCCGTAAAATCATCACCGGCTGTTATTGCGCTTAGAAAAATGACTTCTTGCTTCTGCCGCCGAGGCCCAGCGCGCCCAGCAGGCTGCGGGTGATAACGCTGGCGGCTGTACGACCAGCTTGTCGCATGGCGGAGCTGCCCATTACCTGTTCGAGCAGGCTTTTCTCTTCTTTCTGTTTACCGGAACCAGATGAGCCGGAACTGGCGGCTGCGGCTGTTTTTTCGGCTGCCTCCTGCAATTTGGCGGTCAGTATCTCGTAGGCGCTTTCGCTGTCGATGGTTTCGGCGTACTTTTTCACCATTTTGGAATTGTTGACAAGGGTGTCTATTTCCGCATCGGTGAGCACGTCCATACGGGAGCGTGGCGATACCAGCATCGTAGCGGCCAGCGGCGTGGGTACGCCTTTTTCGTTGAGGCAGGTGATCAGCGCTTCGCCAATACCTATCTGCGTGAGCAGGTCGTCCGTTTTATAGAAATCAGACAACGGATAGTTTTCCGCGGTCTGTTTGATGGTTTTACGATCATTGGCGGTAAAGGCGCGCAGGGCGTGTTGTACTTTGAGGCCCAGTTGTCCAAGCACGGAAGCCGGGATGTCCATAGGGTTTTGGGTACAGAAGAAAATGCCCACGCCTTTGGAGCGTATCAGTTTGATGATGGTATCGATCTGCTTTAATAACGCGTCGCTGGCTTCATTGAAGATCAGGTGCGCTTCATCGATGAACATCACCAGTTTGGGTTTGTCGAGATCTCCCTCTTCCGGCAGCGTGGCATAGAGTTCTGCCAAAAGGCTGAGCATGAAGGTGGAGAAGAGTTTGGGACGGTCCTGAATGTCGGCCACCCGCAGGATGGACACTACGCCGCGACCATCATCGCTGATGCGCATCAGGTCATCTACTTCAAAGGATTTTTCTCCAAAGAAAAGATCAGCGCCCTGTTGCTCCAGCTCTATCACTTTACGGAGGATAGTGCCGGTGGAGGTAGTAGATATTTTACCATAGTCTTTTTCCAGGTCTGCCTTGCCTTCATCAGAAGCAAACTGCAATACCTTTTTGAAGTCTTTCAGGTCCAGCAGGGGCAATTTATTATCGTCACAATATTTAAACAGCATGGCTACCAGGCCGGCTTGTGTATCGTTGAGTTCCAGTATTTTGGAGAGTAGTATGGGGCCAAATTCGCTCGTGGTGGCACGCAGGCGGACACCTTTCTCGTTGCTGAGAGACAGCAGCTCGGAGGGGTAGGCGGCGGGTGACCAGGAGCCGCCGATTTTCTGGTACCGTTCCTGAATTTTGGGGTTGTCAGTGCCGGCAGCAGCGATACCGCTAAGGTCGCCCTTGATGTCCATCAGTAACACGGGAACGCTGGCATCGCTAAGGCCTTCGGCGATTACCTGCAGCGTTTTGGTTTTACCGGTACCGGTGGCACCGGCAATCAAACCATGTCTGTTCATGGTTTTCAAAGGGAGGAATACATCAGCTCCGCTGATCACTTCACCATCCAGCATAGCACATCCTAATTTGAAATGCTCGCCTTTAAATGTATAGCCGTTCTTAATGGACTCCAGAAATGCTTCTTTATTGGCCATGGTGTAAATTGTTTTTTATGAAGATAACAAAAACCGGGTGCAATCACTGCCGTTGGATGGCAGTTTGCCTGCCCGAAAGGAAATATAATCTTCCGATAATATAAACAAAAAATCCCGCCCGGAGGGCAGAATTCATCTCGCTGTAATTAAATAATCTACATAGAAATCCCGCCTGGCAGAATTCATCTCGCTATCATCAAATAATCTCCATAAAAAATCCCGCCCAGCGGGCGGGAACTAAATATCAAAATATCAAAATCCCTAAATGCTCAAAGGTCTTCTTCTCTTTCCAGCATCAGGATGGCTCCCTGTGGCACAATGAAGTAGCTCTCGTCTTCATACACGATCTCCGTAGAACCGCTGAGCAGGAAGATGGCCAGATCGCCTTCTTTGGCCTGTAACGGGATGTATTTGACTTTGTCCTCTTCCGGTTTCCAGGAGTCCTCGTCTTCCACAGGAACAGGAATAGCGTAACCCGGACCGGTTTTGATCACATATCCTTTCTGTACCTTTTCTTTTGACTGCACACCGGGAGGCAGGTATAGTCCGCTTTTGGTACGGTCATGCGGCGTCGTTGGCTTAATCAGTACTCGGTCGCCAACTACGATGAGTTTTTTGAGTTTATTATCCGGTGTAATATGTATAGCCATGTGGTGTGCAGATCAAAAATGATGCAGGCCCGGGGGCTGTGACATACTGACAGTTTACAACGCGCTGAGCGCAAATGTTTCCCCTGCCCGGATACCTTTTTCGGTGGTTTGCAGCACACAGCATTCATTGACAGGGTCATGCTCAAAGAACAGCACATACTGGTTGTCTACCGCTTCCTGCAGGAACTTTTTCTTTTCCGTCAGGGTAGTCAGCGGAAACATATCGTAAGCCATCACATAAGGCAGCGGCAGATGCCCGACAGACGGGAGCAGATCGGCCATGTATACGATGGTTTTGTCTTTATACCGGATCTGTGGCAGCATCATGGCATCGGTATGGCCGTTGGCAAACCGGATACTCATATGATCGGTAAAGGCCACCCCTTCCTGATGGGCAATGAATTTCAGCTGACCGCTCTCCTGGATAGGGAGGATATTTTCTTTCAGGAAAGAAGCTTTCTCCCGGTCGTTGGGTACGGTCGCCCATTTCCAGTGGTCTTCGTTGCTCCAGAAGGTCGCGTTTTTGAAAGCAGGCACCAGTTTATCACCTTCGCGTACAATGCTGCCGCCGCAATGGTCAAAATGGAGGTGTGTTAAAAACACATCTGTGATATCATTACGGTGAAAGCCGTGTGCAGCGAGGGATTTATCGAGCGTCGCATCACCATGGAGGTAATAGTGGCTGAAGAACCTGGCGTCCTGTTTATCGCCGATACCATTATCGATCAGTATCAGGCGGTTGCCGTCTTCGATGAGCAGGCAACGCATGGCCCAGGAACACAGATTGTTTTCATCGGCCGGATTCGTTTTGTTCCATAGTGTTTTAGGCACTACGCCAAACATGGCGCCGCCGTCCAGTTTGAAGAAGCCTGTTTCGATGGTGTATAATTTCATAACATTTAGTTATTCGGTTATTTTATCATTTAGCTATTGGGTTTCGATTATTCAGCTGTTTTGACCACGGAAGACTCCTTAAATGATCAAATAACCCAATGATTAAATGACCAGATGATCAACTGTTTCCATACTGGCCAGCTGCCGCTGTTTCAGCAATGCGGAGATGATCCATACAAGGCCGATCACAAAGAATACGACCAGCGCCAGTACGGAATTACGCATGTTTTCCGTGTAATCATCAATATAAGCAAAAGAAAACATACCGATCACGATGGACAGCTTCTCCGTTACGTCGTAATAGCTGAAGAAGCTGGCGGTATCTTTTGTTTCGGGCATTAGTTTAGCGTAGGTGGAGCGACTGAGCGACTGTATGCCGCCCATTACCAGACCTACCGCGGTGGCCAGCAGATAGAAGTCTGTAGCGGTTTGCATCTTGTAGCCGGCTATGCAGATGCCGATCCATACAATGACAACGCCAATCAATACACGAAGATTGCCGAAGAGGCCGGAAAGGCGGGCCATGCCCCACGCGCCGGCGATAGCCACCACCTGGATGATCACTACCGTGCCAATCAGCTTGTCGGATGGCAGGCGCAGCACTTTACTGCCGAAGATGGTAGCAGCCATCATTACGGTTTGCACGCCCATGCTGTAAAAGAAGAAGCCACGCAGAAAACGTTTCAGCACCGGCATGGTTTTTACCTGTGCATATACTTTACGGAGTTCACTGAATCCTTCGGTAATGGCTCCTGCATTGTGTTTGGTGACGGTGGCCCTGGAGGCAGGCAGCGTGGCAAAAGTGATCTGGGCAAATCCCAGCCACCATACGCCAACCAGGAGGAAGGTGCCTCTTACGGCCGTGCCTTCATCCAGTCCGAAGGGCAGGGTCATCACGAGGGCGAAGCCTACCAGTTGCAGTAATACGCTACCGATATATCCCATGCTATAGCCACGGGCGCTGATACGGTCACGGTCCTCCGGGGCGGCTATTTCAGGCAGATAGGAGTTGTAGAACACCAGTCCGCCGCAATAGCCCATGGTGGCCAGCATAAAAGCCAGCACACCCAGCCAGAGGGTGCTTTTGGTGAAGAAGAAAAGGGTCGCGCATGACACGGAGCCCAGGATGGTGAAAAATTTCAGGAAGTTCTTTTTATTGCCCCGGGTGTCGGAAATAGATGACAGGATGGGGGAGGCGATCGCTACCAACAGGAAAGCCGCTGCCATGGTATAGTTATACAGGGCAGAGTTGACAAAGCGCATGCCCATAAAGGATACGTGCTCGTCGGTGACGGCGAGAAAATAAATAGGAAAGAAGGTAGTAGTGATAACGAGATTGTATACGGAGTTGGCCCAGTCATACATGGCCCAGCCGTTAAGGACTTTTTTGCCGGCAGTAATCATATATCGCGAAGACGGTTAGTTGGCAACGAAGATAACAAAATCGCGATACGACAGCATTATTGTTTGTAGTCGGTGATACGGATGTGGTGTTTGCACATGAAATACTCCTGTTCATCGTTGGAGCTGACGATGATCAGGCGGTTGCCACCGTACTGGTTGATCAGTCCCTGATAAAGGGCCACGCCGGCGGCGTCGAGATTGGTGCAGGGTTCGTCGAGTAAGAGCACGGGTACGTCGCTGAGAATGGCGAGCGCCAGTTTGATACGCTGTTTCATCCCGGAGGAAAAATTCCGGAGCTGTTTGTGGGCCGCCTTTTCCAGTCCTACCATTTCCATGGCCATGGCGGGGGTGATGCCGGGCAGCAAGGATTTAAACTGGGTGTGAAAGGTGATGATCTCCGTGAGGGTAAATTCTTCTATGAGCTCGAGATAGGGAGCCGCAATAGCACAGTACCGGAAAAACGCATCGGGAGCGATGGGTTTTTCCGGTGTGCTGTATTGTACAGTGCCTTCGTTGTGTTGAACGGCACCGCTGATAACCTGTAGTAAAGTGGATTTTCCTGAACCGTTAGGCCCCAGAATCGCGTAGCGTTCTCCTTCCCGGAAGGTAAGGCTCACACCACGAAATATCCAGTCGTAGTTGAAACGTTTACCTGTTTGGTCAAGAGATATCGTCATTGGAATGGGAAGTATAACCTCTCATAATACCACGGCCGGACTCACGGATGAAGGACAGAATTTCGTCTCTTTCATCTGTAGCGGGAAACTCAGCTTCGATGATGCTGATGGCCTTGGATAATTTATAGCCCTTCACAAAAATCACGCGGTAAATATCCAGGATATGATTGATTTTTTCCAGGGAGAAACCTCTTCTTTTCAGGCCTACCGAGTTGATGCCCACATAGGAGAGGGGCTCACGGGCAGCTTTAACATAAGGAGGTACATCTTTCCGAACGAGGGAGCCGCCGGTAACGAAGGCGTGATCGCCTACTTTACAGAACTGCTGGATGGCCACCATACCGGCCAGTACCACGTGGTCGCCCACGGTGATGTGTCCTGCCAGGGTGGTGTTATTGGAGAAGATACAGTGATTACCTACTTCGCAGTCGTGCGCAATGTGGCCATAAGCCATGATCAGGCAGTTGTCGCCGATCTTGGTTTTCCACTTGTCGCGCGTACCGCGGTTGATAGTCACGAATTCACGGATAGTAGTGTTGTTCCCTATTTCCACAGTGGTTTCTTCACCCGCATATTTTAAGTCCTGAGGGATGGCAGAAATAACGGCGCCTGGGAAGATGCGGCAGTTTTTACCGATGCGGGCTCCTTCCATGATGGTCACATTGGAGCCAATCCAGGTACCATCACCGATTTCTACGTTTTTGTGGATGACGGTGAACGGATCAATTTTAACATTAGGCGCCACCTTGGCGTCCGGATGTATGTATGTAAGCGGGTGGATCATTGCTGTTATTTGCCTTCTCTGGTTTTTACAATTTGTGCTATCATGTCGGCTTCAGTAGCAACTTTATTGCCGATGAAAACCGTTCCCCGCATTTCCACGAGCCCTCTTCTGATGGGGCTCAGCAGTTCCATTTTCAGGATCATGGTATCTCCTGGGAAGACTTTCTGTTTGAATTTACAGTTGTCAATTTTCAGGAAGTAGGTGTCGTAATTCTCAGGGTCTGGTACGCGGTTCAGTGCCAGGATACCGCCTACCTGCGCCAGTGCTTCGAGCTGTAAAACGCCTGGCATCACCGGGTTGCCGGGGAAGTGGCCCTGGAAGAAGTGTTCGTTGAAGGTCACATTCTTGATGCCCACGACTCTTTCTTCGCCCAGTTCAATGATTTTGTCTACCAGCAGCATCGGATAACGGTGCGGCAGCGTTCTTTCGATACGGGGGGTATCGAAGATCGGCGGCTGGTTCGGATCATATACCGGAACGTCTTTATTGTGTTTGTTCTTTTTAATATATGCCTTGATCTTACGGGCAAACTCCACGTTGGAAGCGTGACCCGGACGGTTGGCGATGATATGCGCCTTGATAGGATATCCGATCAGTGCCAGGTCGCCCACCACGTCCAGCAGTTTGTGACGTGCCGGTTCGTTCGGGAAGCGCAGCTCAATGTTGTTGAGGATGCCTTCGCGTTGTACTGACATTGTATCGCGGTTAAACGCTTTGGCGAGGCGGGTCATGTCTTCTTCATTCACCGCGCGGTCTACCACCACAATGGCGTTGTTGATATCGCCGCCTTTGATCAGGTTATTGCTCAGCAGATACTCCAGCTCATGCAGGAAACAGAAGGTGCGGGAAGACGCGATCTCGTTCCTGAAGTGCTCGATGTTCTTCATTTTCGCGTGCTGGGTGCCCAGTACGGGAGAGTTGAAGTCGATCAGGCAGGTGATGCTGTAGTCCAGTGCCGGTAAGGCCACCATCTCTACTTTTTTCTGCTCGTCGTAATAGCTGATATTGGTATCTATAGTGTAATAGATCTTTTTGGCGTCCTGGTCCTGAATGCCGATTTTTTCAATCGCTTCAATGAAAGGGAGGGAGCTGCCGTCCATGATCGGAATTTCCGGGCCGTCCAGCTCAATCAGAACGTTGTCAACACCGGTACCTACCAGGGCCGCCAGCAGGTGCTCTACCGTGCTTACGCGGGCGCCGTTATGTTCCAGCGTGGTGCCGCGGGCGGTGTCTACTACGTAGTCCACGTCCGCTTTTACAACGGGCTGGTTAGGCAGGTCTACACGTTGGAATTTGATGCCGGAACCTGGAGAGGCCGGTTTCAGCGTCATGTTTACACTGGCTCCTGTATGCAAACCTACGCCCGAAATGCTGATGTCGCCTTTCAGGGTATGCTGGTTCTGCAACTGTTGATTTTCCATCATATTAACTAATGTATAACTGTTTGATCTTCAGAATAATTAAACCCCTGCTCTTTCCTGTAACAGTTGTTTTACCATCTCCTCTAATTCTTTCACGCGTTTTTCAAGGTCCGGCAAATTTCTAAAAATTGCCTGACTTTTCAGCGAACTTTTATAATCATAGGCCGGGGAACCGGTGAGAGAGCTGTTGGGAACGGTAATAGACTTGGAAAGTCCGCTCTGGGCGTTGATCTTGGTGCCATCAGCGATGTGGATGTGGCCTACCATGCCTACCTGGCCGCCGATCACGCAGTTCTGACCAATTTTGGTGCTGCCGGAAACGCCGGTCTGCGCGGCGATCACGGTATTGATGCCGATGTCCACGTTATGCGCTACCTGGATCAGGTTGTCCAGCTTCACTCCCTGACGGATGATCGTAGAGCCCATCGTAGCCCGGTCAATAGTAGTATTGGCGCCAATTTCCACGTCGTCATAGATCACCACGTTGCCGATCTGCGGTACCTTTTTATAGGAACCATCCGGCTGCGGCGCAAAGCCGAATCCGTCGCCACCGATCACACAACCGGCATGGAGAATGGCACGGCTGCCTACGATACAGTTGTCATATACTTTTACGCCCGGATATAATACCGCGTCATCATTCACCACCACGTTCTCGCCCAGGTATACACCAGGATATATTTTTACGTTATTGCCCAGTACCACGTTTTCGCCCAGATAGGCAAACGCGCCCACAAATACGTTCTGCCCCATCTTTACCGACTGGGGAATGTGGGAAGGCTGCTGGATACCGGATTTATTACCGGTCAGATAACGGTATTTTTCCAATAACAGGGCAAAGCTGCTATAGGCGTCTTTTACCCGGATCAATGTGGAATGGATAGGGCGTTCTATCACCAGGCTTTCATTCACGATCAGAATGGATGCTTTCGTCGTATATATGAACTCTTCATACTTAGGATTGGCAATAAAACTGAGCATGCCTTCGCCTGCCTCTTCGATTTTGGCGATGTTGCTCACCTTCACGTCCGGATTTCCCTCCAGCGTACCATCTAACATGGTCGCTAACTGTAATGCGCTAAACTGCATAATTAATATTTGTAATGTTTTCCAGGCCTACTCCGGAATGCATGAATTTATTCTTTAATGTTTTAAAGCTTGTAAAACCTTGTTAGCCTAGATTTTTGGATGACAAATGTAGAATTTTTTTACCGGTATAGCCAGCGTGTGACTAATCAATGCGTTGTCTATCGAGGAAATGTCCTTTACAGTTCCGTCTTTAAACAGGATATTGATCTTTTCATCATTCACATTATAGGCTCTCAGCGAGGCCACGTCCGTGAAAACGAAATAATCAAGGTCGCTGTCTGTGATCTGCCATTTTTGTGCCACCTGTTCACGAAGCAGGTCAACCGCCGTGTAGTCAAACGGTTCATTGGTCAGCACCACCTTGAACAACTCTCTGTTAATAAGCCATTTACATAATAGTGACAGTACTTTGTCCGGGTGCTCTGACCAGACTTTTATGGCGCCCATAATATCATAATCATCCAGCATGCAGAACAGTCGCAAACAATCCGGTTCCCGCTCAAAGTTGTCTTTGCTGACGGTATTGTACAGGAAATAGGATAATGCGGGTGAACAAAACAGCTGTTGGCCATCCTGGGCCAGGGCCTTCGCCCGCTGCAGGATTTTTACCAGCATGTTTTCCGCGCTCAGCACTGTTTTGTGCAGATATACCTGCCAGTACATCAGCCGGCGGGCCACGATGAACTTTTCAATGGAATAAATCCCTTTCTCCTCCACCATCAGCTCTCCCTGATGCACGGTCAGCATCTTGATGATACGATCATACCCGATCGTGCCTTCCGCTACACCGGTAAAGAAGCTGTCGCGATTGAGATAGTCCATCCGGTCCACGTCTAACTGGCTGGAAACCAGTTGATGCAGGAACTGCTTATGATAACGGCCGTTAAAAATATCGAGGGTAAGTGACAGGGCGCCATCCATTTGCCGATTGAGGTCTTCCATCAGCCACTGCGAAATAGCTTCATGGGACACGCCCTCAATAATGCCATTTTCCAACGCATGGGAATATGGGCCATGGCCTATATCATGCAGCAAAATAGCCAGTTTGGCAGCCACTTCTTCTTCTGGTGAGATATCAACACCTTTGCTTTTCAGCTCCCGGAGCGCCATCGTCATCAGGTGATAAGCGCCAAGACTATGATGAAAACGGGTATGCATGGCCCCGGGGTAGACCAAATGCGCGAGGGCCATTTGGTGTATCCGGCGTAAACGCTGGTAACAGGGGTGGGAAAGGAGGTTAAAAATCAACGGGTGATCTATGGTAATAAAGCCATACACCGGATCATTAACAATTTTTCGCTTGCGTTCGGTCATTGCATCAGATTATTCAATTTCAAATGCCTCAGCGCACCTGAAATCCATAGTGCCATTATGCAAAACTACACTATGAATTAATTATATGTATTTTTTTTACTTATAATGACGCTTTTAATAGAGAAAACCCCTATTCACAGTAAAAAACAATTGGTAGGTTACAGGTAGAAAAATGTTGTATGCGAAGGTAAACAACTTTAAGGACCGACCCGCTTTTTTCCATCCCGGATTTTAGCCGCATAGCCCATTTTTAACATATAATTACCGGAACGGGTGATCGGAGGAATGATTTTTGCCAAAAAATAGCGGTAATTTTCTGTTTTCCGCAACCATAAAACGAACTATGAGCCAGATCAACATACTGTGGGTAGATGATGAAATAGAATCCCTCAAATCCCAGATTATTTTTCTCGAAAGCAAAGGTTATAACGTATCCGCGCTCACCAACGGCTACGACGCGCTGGAGTTTCTCAAAGACCAGGTGGTAGACGTGGTATTGCTCGATGAATCCATGCCGGGGCTCACCGGCCTGGAAACACTGGGCAAAATCAAGGAAATCGATCAGCAGATACCAGTAGTGATGATCACCAAAAATGAAGCTGAAAACGTGATGGACGACGCTATCGGCTCGCAGATCACCGATTACCTGATCAAACCGGTCAATCCCAACCAGGTATTGTTATCGCTCAAAAAAATCATAGACAACAAAAGGCTGGTGGCCGAAAAAACCACCACCGCCTACCAGCAGGAGTTCCGCTCCCTGTTTATGGCACTCAATTCCAACCCGGACCATAACGAGTGGATGGATATCTACAAAAAGCTCGTTTACTGGGAAATGGAGATGACCAAAGCCAACAGCCCGGAGATGCTGGAAGTGTTTAACGCACAGAAAGCTGAGGCCAACACAGAATTCGCCAAATTCATCAGCCGCAATTATTCCAACTGGCTGCATCCCAAAGCGGCAGATGCCCCGGTGATGTCTCATACACTCTTCTCCCAAAAGATCGTTCCTTTCATGGACCCTGATGTGCCTAATGTGTTCCTGCTGATAGATAACCTACGGCTGGACCAGTTCAAGGCTATCCTGCCCATTTTCCAGGAATCGTTCCGCATGGTGGAAGAAGATACTTTTTACAGCATCCTGCCTACCAGCACACAATACAGCCGTAACGCCATCTTCGCGGGCCTGCTGCCGGTAGATATCGAACATAAATTCCCGGAAGAATGGAAGAATGATGACGAAGAAGGCGGGAAAAACCTGTATGAAGAGAAGTTCTTTGCGGCCCAGCTGCAACGGCTGAAAATGGACGCCCGGTTTTCTTATACCAAGGTAACCAACCATACCGATGCGCAACATATGCTCAGTAATATCCACAACCTGCTGGATTATCCGCTGAGCATCATTGTATACAACTTCGTGGACATGCTCAGCCACGCCCGCACGGAAATGGAAGTGCTGAAGGAACTGGCCAGCGATGAAACGTCGTACCGTTCCCTCACCGCCAGCTGGTTTGAACACAGCCCGCTGCATCAGGCGCTGAAACGTATCGGTGATAAAAAAATTAACCTGATCATCGCTACCGACCACGGTAGCGTGCGGGTGAAGACACCGGTAAAAGTAATCGGCGACAAACAAACGACTACCAATCTGCGGTATAAACACGGGCGTAATCTCAACTACGATCCCAAGGAAGTCCTGGCTTTCCGCGATCCGAGAGACGCCGGTCTGCCTAAACCTAATGTCAACTCATCCTATATTTTCGCCCGTGGTGATGGTTATCTGTGTTATCCCAACAACTACAATTATTTTGTGAACTATTACCGCAATACCTTCCAGCATGGTGGCATCTCTCTGGAAGAGATGATCGTGCCCGTAGTGCGAATGGTATCCAAATAGTCAATTATAAATTACAAATTACGAATTACGAATGGTGGACCCGATTTCGGGCAGTTTTTTAGTAACATGGCCATAAAAATGTCCTCCATCCGTAATTCGTAATTCGTAATTCGTAATTGTTTAAATTTGTGGTATGAATATTAAGATCACACCTAATAACCTGACTAAGCTGGAGAAGATTTTTGAAGATGCCAAGTACATATTGCGTTTTGAAAAAGGTTCTTTCACTTCCGGTTATTGTATCCTTGAAGACAGGAAGGTTGTGGTGATCAATAAGTTCCTGAACCTGGAAGGACGTATAAACACGCTGCTGGATATTTTATCCACGCTGCCGCTGGATGAGGATTTGCTCACCGCAGAGTCGCACAAGCTCTACAAGCAGATCCTGAACAGTAAGCCCGTACCGGATGCTGATGATGCAGCCGCGCTCGGGGAAGAGGCACCAGAAAACTAATGCTAGGATGAAAGTTACATTTCTTGGAACAGGCACATCGCAGGGAGTACCGGTCATCGCTTGCGGTTGTGAAGTATGCACATCTTCCAATCCCAAAGACAAACGCCTGAGAAGCAGTATTTTTATTTCCTCGCCGGCAGGCAATATTGTGGTAGACACTACCCCCGATTTCCGCTATCAGATGCTGCGGGCACAGGTAAAACACCTGGAGGCGGTACTGATCACACACTCTCATAAGGACCATATAGCCGGGATGGACGATATCCGGGCATTCAACTATTTCCAGCAGGGCGCCATTGATATTTATGCGACTGATTTCTCGCAGAACATTATCATGCGGGAATTTGCCTATGCCTTTGCTGATTTCAAGTATCCCGGTATTCCGGAAATCAACCTCAAAACCATTGATGATGAGCCGTTTCAGATCAATGGCCTCACGATCACGCCTATACAGGTAATGCACTATAAGATGCCGGTCATGGGCTTCCGCATTCATGACTTCACCTATATCACCGACGCCAATTTCATTGCGCCGGAAGAAAAGGAAAAAATCCGCGGGTCAAAAGTATTGGTGCTGAACGCACTGCGAAAAGAAACCCATATCTCCCACTTTACGCTGGAAGAGGCCATAGCACTGGGCCGTGAGCTGGAAGTGCCGCAGGTGTACTTCACGCATATCAGTCACCAGATGGGGTTGCATGATGAGGTGATGAAAGAGCTGCCCGATGGTATGGCGCTGGCCTATGATGGTCTTACGCTGGAAATATGACGGCGTTTACTTCCTGTTAACACTTTCCTGACGACGGTGCATTAATTTGGGGACAAGTAACCCCATATGCCCAAAACTTCCCTGAAAGAATTATTCCGTTTTTCCCGGAAAGAGCAGGCAGGTATTGTCCTGTTGCTACTGCTGGTATGGTTTACCGGCCGGGTGCCTGATCTGTGGTTTTATTTCCATCGGAGCGCTCCGCCGGATACGGCCGGCTGCGCAGCAGCGCTGCGTTCGCTGGAAGCTGCCGCAGCGGAAGCGGCCAGCAAACCGCTGCCATCAGACCGGCCATCAGACCGGCCAGCCGGACGTGTAGCCGCTGCCGTTGTACCGGCCACCTTGTTTTATTTCGATCCGAACACGCTCTCCGCTGAAGGTTGGCAGCGACTGGGGGTGAGCGCCCGGACAGCGGCCACCATCGATCGCTACCGGCAGAAGGGGGGCCGGTTCCGCTCGGCTGCCGATCTGGAACGCATATACGGACTTTCTCCCTCCTTATGCCGGCAGTTGCAGCCTTACGTAAGGATTATACGCAGTGTCGCTACCAGCCGGCCCGACAGCGGCATGCATGCGGAACGCAGGGATACGGCCTATCATTACACCGCCTGGCATCGTAAACCACCGCCACGGGTAATAGATGTGAATTCCGCTGATACGGCCGACTGGCAACTATTGCCGGGCATAGGTCCCGGTTTTGCAAGGCGTATCGTTGCCTTCCGGGAGAAGCTGGGAGGCTTCTACGACATTACCCAGGTGGGCGAATGTTATGGCCTGCCAGACAGCACCTTTAAAAAAATTCAACCTTTTTTGCAGATCGGTAGCGGATCTCTAAAAAAAATAGACCTCAACCTCACAGATGAAAAATCTTTGGCGGCACATCCATATATACGTTATAAACTAGCCCGTCTTATTGTACAGTATCGCAGTGCCCACGGGCATTTCAGGCATGTTGAAGAGCTTCGGCAGCTGCCGTTGGTGGATGACGTTATTTATCGTAAAATTGAACATTACATTGTAATCACTTTTTAAACCCGCACGTTATGAATTTTGAGCCTACGGATATGCAGCAACAGATCGCGCAAATGATCCGGGATTTCGGAAAAACACATATAGTACCGCACGTGTTGGAGTGGGACGAAACACAGGAATTTCCTGTGGCGTTATTCAAACAACTGGGCGAGCTGGGATTAATGGGGGTGCTGGTGCCACAGGAATATGGTGGCAGCGGCATGGGATATCTGGAATATGTGACCGTTGTCAGCGAGATTGCCCGCTTCTGCGGCGCTATCGGCCTCAGTGTGGCGGCACACAATTCCTTGTGTACAGGACACATTCTCCAGTTTGGCAATGAAGAACAGAAAAAGAAGTACCTGCCCAAACTCGCTACTGCTGAGTGGATTGGAGCATGGGGCCTCACAGAGCCCAACACCGGATCTGATGCCATGAATATGAAATGTGTGGCGAAAAAAGACGGTGGCCACTGGGTGTTGAATGGTACCAAATGCTGGATCACGCACGGTAAAAGCTGTGATGTGGCGGTAGTGATAGCCCGTACCGGTGATGTGCGCGACAGCCACGGCATGACCGCTTTTGTGGTGGAGAAAGGCACACCGGGCTTCAGCGGCGGAAAGAAAGAGAACAAACTGGGCATGCGTGCTTCGGAAACAGCAGAAATGATTTTTGATAATTGCCGCATTCCGGCCGCTAATATGCTGGGAGCAGAAGGGGATGGCTTTATACAGTCCATGAAAGTACTGGACGGAGGCCGTATCTCTATCGCGGCCTTATCGCTGGGCATTGCGATGGGCGCCCGTGACGCTGCGGTGAAATATGCTAAAGAAAGGCACCAGTTTGATCAGCCTATCGCATCGTTCCAGGGCGTTTCTTTTAAGCTGGCAGATATGGCCACGGAGATAGAAGCCGCCACCCTGCTTACTTTGCAGGCCGCGGATATGAAAAATCGTGGGGTGAAAATGACGAAAGAAGCCGCCATGGCCAAATACTACGCATCCGAAGTAGCAGTGAGAGTGGCCAATGACGCCGTGCAGATTTTCGGTGGTTATGGCTATACCAAGGACTTTCCGGTAGAAAAATATTATCGTGATGCAAAATTATGCACCATTGGGGAGGGGACCTCTGAAATCCAGAAGATTGTGATCGCCAGAGAGGCATTAAGATAACTACGGTATTTTTGAATATTGATTTTGATGGGAATGAGATAAGCGAATTTTTTTTAATTTAAAAAAAGATAAGCGGCAAACCATTTATCTTTTTTGACAATAAAATGAAATATTACCCCTTTAGTGTTATTTAATATTGCAAAAGGAACGTTAAATTTGGGTTAATTCATCACTCTTTACCGTTTATCAACCTTAACACAAAATCAAAGAAAGATTTGAAACACTTTTACGCACTGGAAAGCACCCTTTAATACGGGTGCTTTCTTATACTGGAAAAGCCTTATCTTCATCTTACTTATAGTATTACGACCTGTAATCCACGTTATGCTTTCCTACGTTAAAAGCAGTCTCCTTCCACATTAAAAATGAGTAGTACTACTGATATCCGGCAAAACTTCCCGCTTTAATTTTACCGACTGATTCCTAAACCAACAATTGTTATCATGATGTTCCCCAAAATCCTGAAATGGACTGGCATTGTTTTGCTGGGCCTTACAGTCCTGTTACTGATTGTTTTCGGTATTTTCTTTTATGTGTACGGCACGCATGTGAATAAACAATATGCCGTAGACGTGCGGCCCATAGCCATTCCACACGATTCTGCATCGATAGCTGCCGGTGCTCATTTGTATGCCATCAAAGGTTGCGGCGATTGTCATGGTGCCGATCTGGGCGGCAAGGTTTTCCTTAACGACCCGGCCATAGGTCTTTTGGCAGGAGCCAACCTCACTGGTGGGCAGGGAGGCCGTCCTGCTGGTTATACTGACCAGGACTGGCTCAAAGCCCTGCGCCATGGTTTGGGTACGGATAACAAGACCCTGAAGCTGATGCCTTCTTATGAGTCTGCGAAGTTGTCCGATAAGGACGTGGCGGCCCTTATTGCCTTTTGTAAAGCACAACCGGTGGTCAACAGAACGTTGCCTCCCATGAAGACGGGGCCTGTGGGTAAAGTGCTGGCGGTATTGGGTAAGCTACCGCTTTTTCCGGCGGAGATGATAGACCATTCCTACCAGCAGCCGGGCACCGTGCCTGTGGCGGTCACCAAAGAGTATGGAGAATACCTCTCTGTGTCCTGTACGGGCTGCCATAACCCTAAATTTACCGGTGGTGATAGTCCTATTCCCGGTGGTAAAAAGGTGGCTGATATCACCTCCAAAGGTCACCTTGGTAAATGGACCGCGCAGGAGTTTATCACGGCGTTGCGCACGGGTAGTACGCCTGAAGGCCTGAAGCTGGAGAATAAAGACATGCCGTGGAGCATGACAGCGCAATATTCAGATGAGGAGTTGCAGGCGTTATTTTTGTATTTGAAGAGTTTATAGGTCCGTACGAATGAAAAGCCCCATTGACCGCGTCAATGGGGCTTTTCATGTATATCTTCCGGGTGGCTGGTTATGCCTGTTTTTTGTCTTTATTGAAGAAGTCGGAGATTTTGTCTTTAGCATCTTCTGCCCAGTCTTCCGCTTTGTCTTTCCAGTCTTCCGCTTTGTCTTTTACATCATCGAGAAAGTCGTTGGCTTTGTCCATCAGACCATCTTTCTTTTCGCCGGGTTTGTCGGACATATTGGCAAACCAGGTATCTACAGTACCCGCAATAAAGGGAGGAAGTTTGCCTTTCACGTATTCTTTGATCACTTCAATCGACTGGGCTGCCTGTTCAGGTGTAAGGCCGGCTTTGGCCTGTAATTGCTGAATAAGTTCCTGCATAATAGTGGGTTTTAAAGGTTAATTACAAAGACAATTACGAATTACGAATGACGAATTGAGGATCCATTTTAGGGCAGCTACTTTCGTAACCTGGCAATAAAAAGCCCTTCATTCGTCATTTGTAATCCGTAATTGGTTATGCTACTTTAAGCTTTGATAAGGTAGACTGTTCCAGTTTAGCCTGGGCATATTCTTTCGTCAGCGCAAAGGTGGTTTCATTAGCGGATGGCAGTTCGTACATGGCATCGCTCAGTACCACTTCGCAGATAGACCGGAGGCCACGGGCGCCCAGTTTGTACTCCATGGCTTTGTCCACGATGTATTCAATCGCTTCGTCTTCCACATGGAGTGCTATATTTTCGATCGCAAACAGTTTTTTGTATTGTTTGATCAGTGCATTCTTCGGCTCTGTGAGGATCGCTTTCAGTGTGTCGCGGTCCAGTGAGTTGAGATAGGTCACTACCGGCAGACGTCCCAGTAATTCGGGGATCAGGCCGAAAGATTTCAGGTCCTGGGAATTTACATACCGGAGGATCTGTTTCCTGTTCTCTTCTTCCTTGTCTTTGTTGACAGTGAAGCCGATGGAATGTGTCTGTACTCTTCTGCTGATGATGCGGTCGATACCGTCGAATGCGCCGCCGCAGATGAACAGGATGTTGCTGGTGTTCAGCTTGATCAGTTTCTGTTCAGGGTGTTTACGGCCGCCCTGCGGGGGTACCAGTACTTCGGCGCCTTCCAGCAGTTTGAGTAAGCCTTGTTGAACGCCTTCGCCGCTTACATCACGGGTGATGGAAGGGTTATCGTTTTTACGGGCTATTTTATCGATTTCATCGATGTATACGATGCCGCGTTCGGCAGCTTCCACGTCGTAGTTACATACCTGCAGCAGGCGGCTGAGGATACTTTCCACGTCTTCACCAACATAGCCGGCTTCTGTAAATACGGTAGCGTCTACGATGGTAAAGGGCACGTTCAGCTGTTTGGCGATGGATTTGGCCAGCAATGTTTTACCGGTACCGGTTTCACCGACCATGATGATGTTGGATTTTTCGATTTCCACTTCATCGTCACCTATCTGCTGGTTCAGTCTTTTGTAGTGGTTGTATACCGCTACGGCCAGTATTTTTTTGGCATCGTCCTGCCCGATCACATATTCATCCAGGAACTTTTTCATGTCCATGGGCTTGGCTACTTTGGGCATAGCGCTGGCGGCGGGGGCAGCAGACTTTTTGCCGGGAGTGAAGAGCTCCGCGTCAATGATCTCCTGTGCATTAGCCACACAGTTTTCACAGATATGTCCTTCAGCACCCGCAATCAATATCTGCACATCATCTTTGGAGCGGCTGCAGAAAGAACAACGAATTTTCGATTCTTTCATTTCAGAATAAATTATTTTTCGACGAATCTCAATGCCTGCAATCTCGTTACAGGGTTACAAATTTACACTAAAAATCCGGGTGGGCGGAAAATAAAACAGCCCCGCCTGAGGCGGGACTGTTAAAGTTATCTTAACCGGCCAGGGTGTTCCTGATCAGTCCGGATGTTGTGATGTTTACGGGATAAATCAAGTGTTCTCAGGATTTAACAATTAAGAATTATGCTATATCTGTCGTGCCTTGATTCCCGGTCACCGAATTACTGCGGTGTATCCAGCTGTTTTTTCGGATTTTTCTGGAGAACGTCGTCGATGATGCCGTATTCTTTAGCTTCATCAGCGGTCATCCAGTAGTCACGGTCAGAGTCTTTTTCCACTTTTTTCACGGGTTGACCGCAGTGGCCGGCAATGATTTCGTTGAGCTCTTTTTTCAGCTTAACGAACTCACGGGCAGTGATTTCGATATCAGAAGTCTGGCCTTCAGCACCGCCGTGAGGCTGGTGGATCATTACGCGGGCGTGTTTCAGGGCGGTACGTTTGCCTTTAGAGCCGGCTACCAGCAGTACAGCGCCGAAGGAGGCGGCCATACCGGTACAGATAGTGGCGATGTCAGGAGAAACGATCTGCATGGTATCATAAATGCCCAGGCCTGCGTATACGCTGCCTCCGGGGCTATTGATGTACATCTGAATATCGCGGTTGCGGTCGGAAGACTCCAGGAACAGTAACTGTGCGGTGATTACGTTCGCCACATAGTCATTTACCGGGTCGCCGAGGAAAATGATACGATCAGCCATCAGCCTGGAGAATACGTCCATCTGCGTCATATTCATCTGGCGTTCTTCCAGGATGTAGGGAGTCAGGCTGTTAATAGAGTGGCTCTTTGCGTAGCTGTCTACTACCAGGCTGCTGATTCCGCGGTGTTTAATGGCATATCTTCTGAATTCGTCGTTATTAATGTTCATGATGGTGATGTTTATGAGGTAAATTAACAAATTCTTCTGCTTTGATTTCCTCTTCTTTCACTTTCACCTTGGTCTCAGCCCAGTCAAACAACTTGGCAGTGATCATTTCGCGGTAAGTCTGGTCAACAAATTTTTCGTCCTGCAGCAGGCGGTCCAGGTAGCTGTCGAGCCATTCAGCTCCATCGGCAGCGGCGCCACCATAGTAGCCCAGTACTTTTTGTTTGGCGTTCTCTCTCAGATCTTCGAAAGAAACTTCCAGTTTATTGTCACGAACCAGTTTATCGCTGATCAGTGTCCAGCGCAGTTGGTGGTCGAAACCCGGGAATTCTTTTTCAGCTTCTTCTGCGGTTTTAGGTTTTTCACCACCTACCTGCAGCCAGCGTTTCAGGAAATCCTTTGGTAATTCGATCGGCGTTTCATGAACCAGCACTTCAAACAGGTCGTTGTGCATGTGGTTACGGCTTTCTGAATCCCAGTATTTCGCGATTTCTTCTTTCAGTTTAGCGCGGAAAGCTTCTTCCGTGGTGATGCTGTCAGCAGGATAAACTTCTTTGAAGAATTCTTCGTTCAATTCTCTTTTTTCGATCAGGGTGATCTTGGTGATGGTCAGTTGGAAGTGCTTCTTCGCGGCTTCTTTATCGCCGGTTTCAAAGCCCAGATCTTTCAGGATCCAGCCCAGACGTTGTTCATCAAAAGATTTACCCAGTTCAATCACGATGCTGTCGTTGATTTTTTTGCCTTTCAGCTCAGCCTGAACAGCGTCCGTGAAGTATTTAACCAGCAGGCTGTTTTCTTTGGTGATACCACCTTCTACCAGGTTGCCTTTTGCATCAGCTTCTGCGAAAGTAACATTGATGATGTCATCTTCAGTAGAAACGGCTTCAGACTCAGAAGGTTTGCCGCCTTTCAGTTGTAAACGCTGTAATTCATCGTTTACCATGTCATCAGTCACAGCTACTTTGTAACGGGTGAGGGTGGTTTTGTTGTTCTCGAGGGGAGTAACGTCAAAAGTTGGTTTCAGGCCTACTTCAAACTCGAAAGCGTATTCCTGTGGATTAGCGAAATCGAGGTCTTTAGCAGTTTTTTCCAGAGAGAGCGGCTGACCGAAGATTTCCAGTTTCTCTGCCTGTACATAACCCATCAGCTCTTTTTCCACGGTTTTCAGCACCTCGTCGCCGAAAATGGCAGGACCGTGCATCTTCTTAACCATACCGGCAGGTACCATTCCTTTACGGAAGCCGGGGATATTTGCATTCTTGCTGAATTGTTTTACTGCTTTGTCAAAATTAGGAAGGTAATCTTCCTGGCTCACTTTCACAGTGATCTTATCGTTCAATAAACCAATGTTTTCTCTGGTAACGGTTGCCATAATTGAATTGTATAAAAATGTTCTTTAAGAAGCAATAATGATTCCTTGTTTGATTTTCTGCCATGAAGTCACAACGGCAAGCAGGAATGGCAGGAAATTAAAAAATAATAAAAGACAATTGATTAGGTGAGAGCGCGTCAGATAGGAGCGCAGTGACAATGAAAGTGAAGGAAAGCATAGCATTATCACGTTGCCATATTGACACATTGCCACTTAATAGTATATGTCCGGGTGGAGGGACTCGAACCCCCATGCCTTGCGGCACCAGATCCTAAGTCTGGCATGTCTACCAATTTCACCACACCCGGAACTGATAAAAATAAGAACTTTTGCTTTTGGCGTCAGACCCCGAAGGGCCGCGCGAAAATAAGTAAAAAAGCAGTCCTTTCTTACTCAAAAAGGACTGCAAAGGTATTATTTTCTATGAATTAAAAAAATTTGTGCACAGAATCCCGGGGAAAGCCGTCGGGAATGTCCGCTATAGCCAGCCCATAGCCGGAAAGCGGTTATTCAGCCTGCTGTCTGTTCCCAGCCATCGACTGGCAATGGTGGCGTATACGCTGCGGAAATCTGTTCGTACCGGCAGGCGGCCATCCTCCAGCTGGCAAGGCTCAATACCCCACTGCTTCAGACGGCTGCCGAAAATATGTACCTGATTGCCGTCGCCATGGTCGGTACCCCGGCGCACGTTCTCCGTAAGGCTGCGGCCAAACTCCGACCAGGTGACGATCAGGGTGTTATCCAGCTGGCCGCCCTGTTCCAACTGTTGCATCAGTCGCCCTACGCCCTGCGCATAGGTGGCCAGCAGCGGGTCGTGCTGCACCCGCTGGAACTGATGGGTATCAAATCCATCCAGTGCTACATGATAAATACGGGTGGCATCTCCCTGTATGATCCTGTGGGTAACATCTTCCAAAGCCTGCTCAAAATCCTGCGCTCCATAATCCGCTACCGACACGGAATCCGGCAGCCAGTGATTGGCCTCCAGCCCCTGGCAACAGCCGGTACGCCATATCTGACCGGAATGATAATGAGACAGATCGGTATCGGGATAACCTACCTGCTGCAACACCAGGAGCTGCCGCCGCTCATAGACCGGCACCAGCTCCTGCAAAGCCGGATGAAAACCCCAGCCGTTGCCGGCGGGCAACACTTCATCCGCCGGAATGGCCAGCTGCGGCCGCTGCTGGTAGTAACGTTCCTGCCTATAGGGAACGATGGTATTGAACCCGTCATTGCCACCCTGCAGGTGAATAAATATCACCCGGCGCCCGGCTGCCACCTGCCGGCCGCTCACCGCGGCCTGTATAAAAGAGGGCAACAACAGCAGGCTGGAAGCCATACCGGACTGCTTTAAAAAATCTCTTCTTTTCATACTGGCTGTTTTGATGCTTTATGCCCATTCAGACCATAAAACAGGATGTAGAGATAACAGATAACCGGCACCAGAAAAGCGATCTGCCAGGTGGCATGGTCTTTCAGCAGGCCCTGAGCATAGGAAATCACGGCCCCGCCACAGATGGCGGTAGACAGTAACCCGGATGCCGTAGTCGTATGACGGCCTACGCCTTCTACCGACAAAGAGAAAATAGTGGCAAACATAATGGCGTTGCATAACCCCACTGCAATCATGCTCCAGACAGCGAGTAACCCGGATGTGCTGACAGACACCAGTATCAGGGCCACGGCTCCTACGGCGCACACGGCCAGCACCCTGGCCGGTGGTAACACACGTAACAATCCCGCGCCCAGCAAACGCCCTACCAGCATTCCTCCCCAGTAAAAGGCGACGTAGTTATTGGCCACATTCTCCGGAACACCCAGCAGGTCGGTGATATAGTTGGTCAGGAACGTACCGATAGATACTTCCGCTCCCACATATACGAAAATGCCGATAATACCGAAGCGCAGGTTTCTGTAGGAGAAAACCCCCTTACTATCGTCGTGGCCTGTTTTACCGGTACTGCCCGTGCTGATAACGGGAAGGGATAAACGCGAAACGATCAACGCGATCAGCAACAACAACGCCGCAATGCCCAGATACGGATACCTCACGGCCTCACTGGAAGCATGCGATTCTTCCAGCCGGGCCAGAATGAAATGGGCGCCGAACAATGGCGCCACGGTAGTGCCTACAGATCCCACTCCCTGTATCAGCGTGAGCCGCGCAGAAGCTGTATTGGCCGGCCCCAGCGCTGTGATATAAGGATTAGCGGCCACCTGCAACAGTACGATGCCTATGGCAATCACAAACAATGCCGCCAGGAATAACACATACTGATGGTATACCGATGCCGGATAAAATAACAATCCGCCTACGGCTGCGATAGCAAAGCCCAGTACCATGCCTTTTTTGTAGCCGGTGCGACTTACAATCCTGCCGGCGGGCACCGACATGATGCCGTAGGTAAGGAAGAAATAAAACTGCACCAGCGAAGACTGGGAATAAGTCAGTGTAAATCCTTTCTTGAAAAAAGGTACCAGCGTATCATTCAGGCAGGTGATGAATCCCATCATGAAATACAGTACCGCCAGCGAAATCAGGGCCGGCATATAAGATTGCCGGCTGCCGGTGACCGTGGCCTGTGGCTGGTTGGTTGTGGATATTACCGCCATAACTATTTTGGTTGTGTAGATGTTGCTTGTTTGGCTGCCAGTTGTTGCAGCGTGTTCCAGCTTTGGTAAAGCCCTCTTGGCACGTGGAAACAGCCTTTCCATTTCCCGCCTTTGAGCGGAAGCAGTGGTTGTCCCTGCCTGTTAAGATAACCAAACCATTCGCCTTTTTCAGGATCGGGGAAATGTTTCCAGGTATAATCGTGCACTTTTTTAAACCATTCCCAGCACTTTTCATCGCCGGTATGCAGGTAGCCTTTCAGTAGACTGATAATGGTTTCTATGTGCACCCACCAGAGCTTCTGGTCCCATTCCAGCTGCTGTGGCGGATAACCTTGTACGTCCAGAAAATAGAAGATGCCACCGTGTTCCTGGTCCCATCCGTATTCCAGCAGTGAGAGGGCGTTGTCTTTCGCTTTGGTGATCAGGGCGATGTCATTGTTGCGCGTAGCGAGGTCCATCACAAACCACATGGCTTCCAGTCCGTGGCCAGGGTTGATCAGCCGGCCTTCGAAAGAGTCGGAGAGCTGGCCGTCCGGCGTGATGTTTTCCATGATCAGGCCGGTGTCTGGCTGATAAAAGACTTCCATTACCGTGTGAATGCCTTGTTGGATCGTGTCTTCCACCAGTTGTTTGTCGAGCAGGGATTCCATTTCCAGCACGAGGTTGCAGAGTATCATGGGCAGCGCGAAATTCTGCAAAGGCCGGGTGCCGGGAATGGCTTTGGAATAATGTCCTTTCGGATTGTCCTGCCGGCGGAGAATATGATGAAAAGTGGTGATGGCGATATCGCTGTAATCTTTGTTGCCGGTAGCCTGATACAGTTGCCCAAAGGCCATGGCGGCAAAGCAGTCGGAGAAAATGTTGTAAGGGGCGATCAACGGCTCGCCGGTGCGGGTAAGGGAAAAATACCAGTTCCCGTCTTTGTCGCGGCCATGTTTCCGGAGAAATTCCGCCCCCATGATGGCCATGTCCAGCCATTCCTGTTTTTGTTCCACTTTGTTATACAGCATGGCAAAACACCATACCTCACGGCATTGCAGCCAGATGAATTTATCGGTGTCGAAGACTTTACCATCCCGGTCCAGGCAGGTGAAGAAACCGCCGTAGGTGGTGTCAGGTGAATGCTGCATCCAGAAAGGGATGACATCATTCAGGAGGTTGTTGCGATACAACGTGGCATAATCGTGAAATTCCATTGTCCTGTTCATTGATCAGAGGGTTTTGAGGTATTCTTTATAGCGGTTATAGAGGTGCCCGGCCTGCAGGTAAGCCGACTGCGGGCTCATGAAATGCGAAAACTCGAAGGTGATGGCTTTATCATAACCTGCTTTGCGGGCGGCTTCCAGCTTCATGCGCAGCTTTTCAAACTTGATGGGCATGAATTTGATGGGCATGTCACGGTCGAAGGATTCGGCGTTGGTCCAGCATTGGATGCCGTAGCGGTCGGCCATTCTTTTGTTGACAGCAAAGAAATCGGGCAGTTCGTGGAATTCGATGTGGCCATCCTGAAAGGCGACGGCGTCTACCACGCCTTTGATGCCGTCGAATATTTCGCTCCATTCACTTTCATGTTGTTTCAGCGACACGGCGTCTTCTTTGGTAATGGTGGAGGAGGCGGCCATGACCGCTTTTTTACCATCTATCCAGGGGGATATCAGGGTAGGCAGATTGTTGGAGATATCCTTGCAATGTTTGCCCAGTTTGGCATAGAGGTCAATTACTTTACCAGTACGGCGGCTGACTTCCTGTGTAAGGTACCAGCCCTGAAAGGATTTATAGTGACCATAATTTTTCCATACTTCATCAATGACTTTCAGGTTGATGTCCACCTCTTTCTGAAAATCGCCTTTCCACCAGTATTTACCGGAGTCATAAAGGCCGAAGTAGAATTTCATATGGTGTTTGTCTGCCAGTTCAAGGAACATCTTCACCAGATCTACCGGGGGCTCGTAGCCGCCTTCTTCCTGCATAACAACTTTGGAAGGGTAGGTGAGCCAGCGTTGAAAGCCGCTGCGGATGAGGAATACCGTGTCTATGCCGACGGCTTTCATATGGGAGAAGTCGGCGTCCCATTCTGCCCGGCCCCAGTTTTGGTGCGGGATATCGTGACTGATTTCGTCGAGGAAAGTGCCTGTTATTTTCATGATACGTTGTTTTATGGTTGAAGCGCGCCGGTGAAGGACACGGGAATATCGAACGGGTGAAGGAAATGGTCGGTCAGTACAGCGGCCATTTCACGGTTGAGCGGCAGGTCGTTGCGCAGTGTGGTACTGAATTGCAGCTGAGACCAGGCCGCTGTGAGCTGATCGTAGGTGATGGTGGTGCCGGCGGTTTGCCAGGCTTTTATCAGGAATGCCGGCGTGAGGTCCTGCCCGGTGGGCGTCAGTTTCCGGGCCTCCGGATAGTAGGTGAGCAGTCCCTGGGTAAATTCATATTCACTAACAGGCCGCTGTGGATAGAACCATGTTTGGTTAGCCCAGGTATAGGGTATGCCTGTACCGCGGAGGATACCGGTGGCGCCTATACGTTGTATGGCGGCGAAGTGCGGATGTTCTTTCGGTACGTCGATATACGGCATGAGGTATACGCCGGCTTTCAGCAGGGCTTCCTGTACCTGTCTGACGGCTACCTGCCGTGGTTGTATTTTTTGTTGCAGGGAGATGGCCGCCAATGCGCCGGCCGCCTGTCCCAGCTGTAGTACCACTGGCTGCAGGCGGGTAGCGCCGTTAACGATATTGGTAACGCTGATGCTTTTTTCTGCCACGATCAAACCTTCTGTAGTAGCAGGTATCAGCGACCCGAGGGGGATATTGTAAGATGGTACTTTGGCTTTGGAGAAATCTATTTTAGGTACAGCGGGGTCTTTTTCCTGATGGTGGTCGATAGGATAGTCTCCTACGGCAACGCCTGTACGGTAATAGGCTTCCGGCTGGTCAAACGGGTGGGCCACATGATTAAACCCAAGGGTGGCCATGCCTTTGAGGCGGCGGGCTTCCCGATAGTAGGGGATCATGGGCAGTTTGTCGGCCGTAGGGTATTCATCATCAGCGATGCCGAGATGTTTATATCCCAGGGCTGTTTGCAGGTAATAGAGATAACGGAGGGTATGTAGTTTGGCCTGTTGCAAAGCTTTGGTGCGGGCTTCGCGGGTCATTTCGATGACGTTGAGCGGGTAGTCGTTGCCGCAACCGGGCCAGTTGATCATGTATTTATGATTGGGCAGTTTGCCATATTGCATCATATGATCACAATTCATTTTACCACTGTTGCCGCTATAAGGATCCTCGTTGGCGCAGCAGCAGCGGAAGATTTCGGGATCATATCCTGCCGGGCGGGGAATGGTTTTATCTGCCCCGGTACCGTAATCCTTCAGGGTGGCCACATAGGTAAGCACCTGAATGTAGTTATTGGCCTGGAGTGGCGCTACCGCTTCGCCGGTTTCCTGCCGGCTGTCCATGCCTGTGCGGTAGGCGGTGTGGGTAGCGGCCATGATGTCGCCGAGTTCGGTGGCGTCTATGAGGAGGGGGGCTTCGATAGTGCCCTGTCGGTTGTTGCGGATGAAAGTAACCTGCCAACGGCCGTTGGTTCTTTTGATACCGGTCCAGCTGGTATTAAAAAGGATTTGCAGCTGCTTTTCTTTTGCGGCCAGGTGTTGCAGGATGTTATTGCCGACAGCCGGTTCAAAGAGGGTGTTGCTTACCCAGCCGGTGGCGACGGCCTGTGGGCCGCCGTAATGCTGGTGCAGCTTTTCGCGGAATTCGCCCCAGAGGCCTGACGGCAGGGCATTGTTGCCGTCGATGGCAGAAACGCCTGCGGAGGTGAGCATGCCTCCCAGCCAGGTGGTTTCTTCCAGGATGGTGACGCGTACGCCCATGCGGGCGGCCTGTATGCCGGCTGTGGTGCCGCTGGCGCCGCCGCCGATGATGAGCAGGTCGGTTTGCAGCGACTGGGCGCTGAGTTGCCAGGTCAGGAAACAAAGAAGTTGGCTGATAAAAATTCGTCTGATATCAATCATAAAGCGCTGGGATAGACGACTAAAATAAAAAATTTAATTATTAACTGGTAATACTAATTAATAAATTTTATTTATTCTTGCTAAATAATAAAATAATTTTTGAAATATTACATGTTTCTGTAAATAACCAGTTTGATTGCGACCGCTTTTAATAATTATTAAGAATAACGTTATTAACTTGGCCCCTCAATCAAGTAAAGCAGACTATATATGGCTAAAACCTTTTTCGAAGAACTGAACAATGAAAATGTTACCGGGGTAGCCTATAAGAACATTCACCTGAAGAAAGCCGCCCTGGCCTACTTCGCCAACATCGGCAATGCCACCATTGCTGACATGTGCAAGCAGCTTAACCTCAGCGCTCCAAAAGTAACCACCCTGCTCAACGACCTGATTCAGGACGGACTGGTAAAAGACTACGGAAAAGTGGAGTCCACCGGTGGACGTAAGCCCAATTTGTATGGACTGGTACCTGATTCTGCATTTTTTATCGGGGTAGACGTAAAACAGCACCACCTTAATCTGGGGTTGTCTGACCTGCAGAAAAACCTGATCTGCACGGAAGAGAACATTCCCTATAAACTGGATAACAACAAAGCTTCCCTGGAGGAGCTTTGCACACTTATCAGCAACTTCATCAACGGCCTGCCGGTGCCAAAGGAAAAAATACTGGGCATTGGCATCAACCTCTCCGGTCGTATTAACTACGCTACCGGTTATAGCTACAGCTTCTTTTATTTCGATGAGGAGCCGCTGAGTAAAATTATCGAGACGAAGGTGGGCATCCGTGTTTTTCTGGAAAACGACTCACGCGCCATGGCCTACGGCGAATTCTGTTCCGACGCGGTACACGGCGAACGCAATGTGCTTTTCCTGAACCTCGATTATGGCATCGGTATGGGCGTGCTGATAGACGGCCAGCTGTATTACGGGAAATCAGGCTATAGCGGTGAAGTAGGGCATATTCCGCTGTTCGACAATGAAATCATCTGTCACTGTGGAAAAAAAGGCTGCCTCGAAACGGAAGCATCCGGATGGGCGCTCACCCGCATGTTCCAGGAGAAATTACGTGAAGGGTCCTCGTCGATGTTGAGCCGCAAACCCGGCGCGCCAGATAACATCCAGCTGGAGGACATCATTGATGCCGCCATTCACGATGATGTACTGGCGATTGAACTGATCGCCAAAATAGGAGAGAACCTGGGCCGTGGTATTGCCTTGCTGATCAACATTTTCAACCCTGAACTGGTCATCCTGGGCGGAAGCCTGGCGGCCACACAGGACTATATCCGGCTGCCCATCAAAAGCGCCGTGAATAAATATTCTCTCAGCCTGGTTAACAACGATACCAAACTGCGTATCTCCAGCCTGGGCGAAAAATCCGGTATCATCGGCGCGTGTTTGCTGGTGCGGAACAAAGTACTGATCAATTAGTGCACGCAAAGGCGCAAAGCAGCAGAGCAGCAAAGATTTTTTAAGATTAATAAGAAAGCAAAGGAGGGGAGACCAATTTGATCTCCCCTCCTTTGCTTTCTCTGCTCGCTTATATTTATTCTTGGCGTCTTTGCTGCTTTGCGCCTTTGCGTGCACTTAATCTTTCTTTTTCCTCAGAAAAGAAAACAGTCCGCTGCTGTTTTTCAATCCTGCCTTTTTGCTGAGCGCCGGCTGAAAGCCCGGGTCTTTTTCCAGAATACGTTCGATGGTTTTACGGCAGGCGCTCACATCACCTTTCCCTTCCTGCGCCAGCGCCATAGTATAGTAAAAAGCGGAGGATTCTGCGTCCCAGCTCCAGTTCATGTCTTTGTAGGTCTGAACACACTGATTGGCATATTGCAGGCTGTTGTCGTAGTCTTCCATCCCCAGATAAGCTTCTGCAAGGAAAGCGTATACGCCGCACCGGTTGTTGGGGGAGTTGTCTGATTCATCACCATGGGACATGATTTCGATGGTCTGCAACATATCCTGGATGGCTGCTTCGTACCGGCCCAGTTTGAGTGCTGCTTTGCCCCTGAAGTAATAGATCTTCATTTGCGATACCAGCGGCAGTTTCGGAATACCGCCGATGGATATACGATTGTTGACAGCGCCGATGCAGTGTTCATACTGAGCATTGTCATAATACAGATACATCAGGTTGAAGTAGGCGTCACTGTCGTCGGGTTTTTCCTCGAGATGTTTTTCGAGTGCCTGTATCCTTTCGTGCAGGTCATCCTGACTATTGGTTTTGATAAAGGCGCGGCCGGTTTTAATGCGGTCTATGTTGTAGATGATGATTTCTTTTTCTTCCTCTTCCAGTTCCTCCATATCATTGGTGATCCACTCTTCATATTCCGTCAGGATTTTATTGTAGAGGGCCATGGCTTCATCGAAGCGTTCCAGTGCGGTCAGGTCTTCGATGATACGTTCATGGATAGACACGTAATATACCAGCGGCAGGGTGGAAATGAAGGTGTTGAGGATCATCTGTCTGTCGGCCACGGCTTCGGCATATTTTCCCAGCTGGTGGAACGCATCTGCGCGGGATTCCAGCTGTTCCCAGAACGGGGACATGTTGTACCCTACGCTGTGGATGTGAATGGCTTCTTCGTATGCGTTCAGTTCAAACAGGGTGATGCCGTAATTGTTGCAGCACATGGCGAAATGATGCGGATGACCGGCGTAGGACGAACCTGAATTTTCATACCAGTACGGGTAATACAGGGCGTAGGCCTTTTTGTACAGGTACTTTTTTAGTTGTGTCAGTATCTGACGGGTCCCTGAGCTTTGTTCTTCCTGCAGCAGTTCATTACATACCACGCCGGCGGAATACCAGTCGTATGCGATCGGGTAATCGATGTCGGTCCAGTTGTCCGGGAACTGCCCATGTGTTTTGTAGTGGGCATAATACCACCGGATGATGGTCGACGGGTACGGCCGGATGGCCATTGCTTTTTCATAATACGGCAGTGATTCGCTGTAGCTGCCGATATTAAACAGGGCGGTAGCGGTGAAGTGATAAAAATAACCTTCTTCCGGATACAGGGCGATAAACCGTTTACCGGTGGAAATCTGTTCCAGTGTGCCTTCGGCTTCATCTTCGCCATAGAACTGATGCCAGAAATCGATGGTGCCCCAGCAAAATTCCCGTGCCAGCGCCGGATGCCGTACACCCTGGTCCAGCAGGGCTTTCACCTGATGCAATATTTTCAGCATGTCCTCTTCTTCCTGTTCACCGGAAGTGCTGGCGATGTGCAGCATTTCTGCGGCGAAGTCGTAATCTGCCATTTCGAGGGCGAAATGCAACGTAGAGAGGGTGCGGTTATTGTAGACGGTGCATTGGAAAGCCTTCCGATAGTAGTCCAGCGCCGTGGGTTTGTTCTCGTTGTGATAGTATACGTCGCCGATGCGGGTGTAACACTGGAACCGTGCTACGTTGAGCTGTGGCAGGTCGTCGTTGTAGAGCGACTGGTAGATTTCCAGATTGCGGTGCATATCCGCCAGGGCTTTTTCCGTTTCGTTTTGCAGCACCCATATCTGAAAGCGGTACAGCAGGGCTTTGGTGATCAGTTCTTCATCGCCCTGATCAATGATAAACTGGCAGTCTTCCAGTGTTTCTGTTACTTTATCGTTGGTGACATTGGCGCCCATCCAGGCGCGGTGAATCCTGGCCTGGATATGTTGAGGGTCATATTCCAATGCTTTGCTGAATGCTTCGTATGCGGTCTGGTATGCAGTGGTCATTTCCTCCCTGTCTTCAGCGGATTTGGCTATTTCCAGCCTGCACTTGCCCATCAGATACCACGCTGCCGCTTCGGCCGGGTGCTCTTCCAGATATGATTCCAGTTCGATCGTCGCTACCGTGTATGCCTGTTCCTGATATAACCTTTCCAGTTCTTCCAGATTCATAATACCATTAGATTAGAACGTGCAATTTATTAAGTTTGAAGCAGGTTGTTCTGCTTCACAAATAATTTCTGGATATTAAAATCGTTTATATATATTTATTGGATTGACCAGGATGCTGTAATACAACACTGCCTGTACAGGAGGTGGGCCATGGATAAGTGTTTGGGGCCTAACTTTTCAAGATCCTGTCAGGTCGTCCTGCGACAAAAAACCGAATATCTTAACAATAATAAATATCCGGCCATGCAATTCCTTGCAAGGCCTTTTTTAATGCGGTACGGCTACAGGGAATATTGAATCGTCTCTTCCAGGATACCCTTCAGCAGCTGATTCAGTTCATGCAGGCTATTCGGTTTGGTAATAAAATAGGATGCTCCCAGTGCGCGGGTTTCCTTTTTATCCGATTCATGGGAGGAAGTAGTATAGATGATAACAGGGATATGACGAAGATGTTCAATCTGCCGGAGTTCAGCCAGAAACTGTTTACCATCTACCCGCGGCATATTGAGGTCCAGGAAGATAAGATCCGGTACTAAACCTTCTTCCAGTCGGGCAAGGGCATCTTCACCGTTAATGGCTTCATTGTAAATAATATCCGGCACCAACTCTTTCAATACGTCGCCAAATATCATCCTGTCGTCCACGTCATCGTCAATTAAAAGTACAGAGGAATATTTACAGCTGCTCACTATATGAGATTTAGAATAAAGACAAATTTATGATTTTGTTGTTATTTTCATAGCACTGGTTTATTGTTAGGTATACGGTTTGTGATGCCATTTACCCGGTATTTATATTTTTCCTGATAAAAATTAAACGAGCTCAGGCGGATGAAGAAATTTTTTATGCAGCTGCCCCTGCCCAGGAAGTTATTCCTGATTGCTATTGTTCCCTTGATATGCCTTATTTATCTGGGTATCCAGATATACAACAAACAGAGTGAGGATATCCGCAGTATCGAAAACCTGCTACAGGACGTAAGTACAGCCGCCACCGTGATGAAGGTGGCAGACGAAATACATATGGAACGCCGCTCCAGCGTGAACTACGTGCTGGGCAATTACTCTATGAATGACCTGCTGATGCAGCGCGCCAAAACAGACCTCGCCATCGACGCGGTGAAATCCCGACTGCTGGCAGCCGACAGCCGTTTTTTTACTTATTCGCTGCTCAACACGCTCCCGAAAAAAAGGAAGGAGATCGACAACAAGAACATGCCGCAACGGGAAGTACTGGATTATTATTCCAACCTGATTTTCCGGCTCAATAATCTCGCGCACGCCAGTACGCCTGATATCGGTGTACTGAAGCCGCTGCAGCAGGATCTCAATTCCCAGTACCTGCTGGCGCAGATGGCCGCCTATCAGGGACTCATACGAATGGATATTTATTACTTCATCCTGAAAAAAGAAGTGTGGCCCGATGACTTCTCCCGCATCGAAAACAACAACGACATGTACGCCTCGCTGCGGGCTGAATTCCTTGATAAGTCATCTCCCGCCAATGCTGCGTCACTACTGAAAGTGGAGAAAAGCAATGAATTTGTGATCACCGCCGATTTCATTAGCAACACCGTCAAAAACCGGAAGATAGACACGCTCTTTAATGCCGACTCGTGGTGGGATAATTCCAGCATGGCGGTAGACCAGCTCAAACAGCTGCAACGCAGCATTGTAGATAAGGTCAGCAAAGAAGCACGTACTATCGCACAAAAAGAAAATGATCTCAAAACGCGCTATTTCATCTTCCTGGTATTAGTTGTGGTGATCGTGATCGCCTTCGTTACCTATACCGCCAACACGATTACGGAAAGCCTGAACATTCTGCGTACGGCGGCCGATAAAATTGCCAAAGGCATGAGCGGAGAGGCCCCGGATATCCATACCAAAGATGCTATCGGCAGTCTGTCGAAATCACTGGCCGCTATCGATCAGACAGGCCAGGAACTGGCTTCTGCGGCCGATAGTATCGGGAAAGGGGATTTTAATATTGCGGTGAAACCCCGTAGCAGTGAGGATACCCTGGGTAACGCTGTGGTGCAAATGGCGGCAGACCTGAAAGTTTTCCGGGAAGAAAATGAGCTGGAGATATGGGTGCAGGCCGGACTCAATAAAATCAATGAAACGCTGCTGACGGAAAGAGACATGCAGTCTCTCACCAAAGATGCCTTGTCTGATCTGGTACTATATATCGGCGCACAAACAGGCGTGTTGTATATCCGCCAGAATGGTGATCTGCATTTCTCCGCCGGCCACGCTCTTTCTGAGCAGTTCCCGGCGCCGGCCATCATTACTCCCGGTAAAACCCTGATGGGACAAGCACTACAACAACGCAAGCTGATACATCTCCGGGAGGCGCCGGATAATTTTCTGCATATCGCCGGAGGCGCCACTTCCTCACAGCCAGGCCACGTACTCATTATGCCGTTGATACATGCCGGCATGGCAGAAGGGGTGGTGGAAATCGGCTCGCTGTTTCCTTTCAGTGAAAGCGCTATGCAATACCTGACACAGGCCGCCAACAGTATCGCGTTGGCCATACAAAGTACCCGCAGCAGAATACGGTTGCAGGAACTGCTGGAAGAAACACAGTCACAGGCAGAAGAGCTGCAGGTGCAACACAGCGAACTGGAAAGCCTCAACGCCGAACTGGAAGCGCAAACCCAGAAGCTACAGGTGTCTGAGGAAGAGCTGAAAGTGCAACAGGAAGAACTGATGCAGTCGAACGCTGAACTGGAAGAGCGGAGCCGCCTGCTGGAAGAGAAAAACCAGATCATCGTGGAACGTAATCTGGATATCCACAAAAAAGCAGAAGAGCTGGCACTCAGCACCAAGTATAAATCGGAGTTTCTCGCCAATATGTCGCATGAGCTGCGTACACCGCTCAATTCGATCCTGCTGCTGTCACGGTTGTTGTCTGAAAACCACGACCATAACCTGAATGCCGATCAGGTGGAATACGCGCAGGTCATCAATTCTTCCGGTAAGGGTCTGCTCACACTGATTGATGAGATACTGGACCTGTCCAAGATAGAATCCGGTAAGATGGAGCTGGAATACAGCCAGGTGTATATCGAAAATATATTCTCCAATATGCAGGCGCTGTTTGAGCCGATTGCACGCGACAAAGGCCTGACATTACAATTGACCGCTATGCCCGGTGCACCGGCATCTATCGAAACAGATCAGATCAGACTGGAGCAGATACTGAAAAATCTTCTTTCCAACGCACTGAAATTTACCGCCAAAGGCACTGTTACCTTGTCAGTGAAAAATGGTGAAACACCCGGTACTATTCGCTTTGCGGTAAAAGACACCGGCATCGGTATCCCGGCAGAAAAACAACAGGTGATCTTCGAGGCCTTCCAGCAGGCAGATGGATCTACCCGTCGAAAATACGGCGGCACCGGGCTGGGACTGTCTATCAGCCGGGAACTGGCCAAGCTGCTGGGTGGGCACATCTCCCTCGAAAGCAATGGGGAAGACGGCGCCGAGTTCTCGGTAACGGTACCGGTAGCACGAAAAAATGAGCAAACAGCGGTGGCGCCGTTGTCTTCTCCAACAGTATTTAAAGAGCCGACTGTGATTGATGAAGGACTGGCTGCCAACGGAGGCATATCCTACCTGGCACCACTGATCCCTGCTGATATTCCCGATGACCGGGAGTATATCAAACCCGGCGACTCCACCGTGCTGATTGTGGAAGATGACACCTACTTCGCAAAAGCCCTGCTCGACTTTACCCGTCAGCGGGGATATAAAGGGGTCGTTACCGTGAGGGGCGACATGGCGGGTGAGCTGGCCCGTAAATACAGGCCTGTTGGTATTTTGCTCGATATACAATTGCCTGTGAAAGACGGCTGGCAGGTAATGGAAGAATTGAAAAATGATCCGGCCACCCGTCCGATACCGGTGCACATCATTTCTTCGCTGGAAGCAAAAAAGGAGAGCCTCATGAAAGGGGCTGTCGACTTTGTGAGCAAGCCGGTGACCATGGAAAGCATGCAACACATTTTTGAGAAACTGGAATTTGTCCTCCAGCGGTCCACCAAAAAAGTGCTGATACTGGAAGAAAATGCCAAACACGCTAAAGCGCTGGCATACTTCCTCGGCAACTACCAGGTGAATTCAGAAATCAGCAGTACCGTTACTGACGGCGTACAATTGCTGCAACAAAAAGATGTGGACTGTGTGATACTGGATATGGGCATTCCTGACCAGCAGGCATACGAAACACTGGAAACTGTCAAGGAGATCAAAGGGCTGGAAAACCTGCCTATCATCATATTTACAGGTAAGAGCCTTTCCCGGGCGGAAGAACAACGGATACGGCAGTACGCAGATTCCATTGTGGTAAAAACAGCGCATTCCTACCAGCGTATGCTGGATGAAGTGTCGTTGTTCCTGCATCTGGTGTCGGAAAACAATGCCGCCGCGCAGACCGGCAACGGCAAGATGTCGTTGCTCAACGAAGTGCTGAAAGGAAAGACGGTGCTGATTGCCGATGACGACGTACGGAATATCTTCTCGCTCACGAAAGCGCTGGAGATGCATCAGATGAAAGTGCTCTCCGCCGTGGATGGTAAAGAGGCGCTGCAGCAGCTGAGCGAACATGCCGTAGACATTGTGCTGATGGATATGATGATGCCGGAAATGGATGGTTACGATGCCATTGCCGCTATCCGGAAACAGTCGGCTACGGCCCATCTGCCGGTGATTGCCGTTACGGCCAAGGCCATGATGGGAGACCGGGAGAAATGCCTGAAAGCTGGTGCTTCAGATTATATCTCCAAACCAGTAGATGTTGATCAGTTGATTTCGTTGTTACGTGTATGGCTATACGATAAAGGAATGAAATGATATGGAGCAGAAAAAAGTATTGATTATTGACGATGATGCCCGCAATATTTTTGCGCTGAAAGCGGTGTTGCGCTCCCGGGGAATACCCAGTATTGCTGCTTCTACGGGAGCAGAAGGCCTGGCGCTGCTGGAAGGCGATCATCAGGTAGGCGTAGTGCTGATGGACATTATGATGCCAGACATGGACGGCTACGAAACAATTGCAGCGCTGCGGGCGAAAGAGGGAGAGGAGCATCTGCCGATTATCGCGGTAACAGCCAAGGCTATGGTGGGAGACCGTGAGAAATGCCTGGAAGCGGGGGCTGACAACTATATTTCAAAACCAGTTGATGTAGATGTGTTGTTGTCGCAGCTACAACAATATTTATCTGTGTAAGCTGTGAACAGAAACCATATTAGTGAACAGGAAGTAAGTATGTTACTCAACGATGTGCTGGAAAGATACGGGTATGACTTTACCGAATATGCCCATGCTTCCATCAACAGGCGGGTAAATCATCTTTTTCAGCTGGACCGTTTTCCCAGTTTTGCCGAATTCCGCTACCGTATTATTGCTGACGCAGGCTATGCGTTGCGCTTTGTGGAAGAGATCACGGTGAACGTAACGGAGATGTTCCGTGATCCGCAGTTTTATTATATGCTTCGCCAACAGGTGTTGCCCGTACTGGCCACTTATCCGTTGATACGGATATGGCATGCCGGCTGTTCCACCGGAGAAGAAGTGTATTCTTTTGCTATTTTGCTGAAAGAAGCTAACCTGCTGCATAAGTCGGTGATTTATGCAACAGATATCAATACCAGTGTGCTGGAAAAAGGAAGGACAGGCATTTTCCCGCTTTCGCAGATGCAGCAGTATTCGCGCAACTATATGGAGGCGGGCGGATTGCATGATTTCTCTTCCTACTATACGGCTAATTACGAGTACGCCAAATTCAGGCAGGACCTTGGAGAGAAAATCATTTTTTCTCCCCATAACCTGGTCACGGACGGTTCGTTTAATGAATTTCAGTTGATCATCTGCCGGAACGTGCTGATCTATTTTAATAAGACACTGCAGGATAAAGTACTGCGGCTGTTTGGTGATAGTCTGGAGCCGCTGGGCTTCCTGGCGTTGGGAAGTAAGGAATCGCTTAACTTTACCAGTGTATCAGGGCAGTTCAGGCAAGTGGACAGTAAAGAGAAAATCTGGCGGAAACATCATCTGTAATCAACAAAATAATGCCCTTATGGCTATGGATACAGCTTCCCGTGTGGTGCTGATCGGCGGTTCGGCCGGTGGTTTACAGGCAATCCTGACATTGTTACCCGGACTGTCTCCCCGATTGAACGCGGCCGTGATTATTGTTTTACACCGGCAAAGCAGTGCGGATTCCGTATTGGCGGAACTGCTGGCAGTTAAAACCTCCTTGCCCGTTCGCGAAGCGGAAGAGAAAGAAGCACTCCTGCCAGGCGCTATCTATATCGCCCCCGGTGATTACCATCTGCTGGTGGAAACAGACCATACCCTGAGTCTGGATTATTCCGAAAAAGTAAATTTCAGCAGGCCCAGTATAGACGTTACGTTTAGTTCAGCTGTCGGCGTATTTGGAGCGAAGACAATGGCCGTACTCTTGTCCGGCGCTAACGGCGATGGTGTGGAAGGACTGGGAGATGTACATGAAGCCGGTGGTATCACCATTGTACAGGACCCGGATACTGCTGTCGTAGATTTTATGCCGCGGCATGCTATACAGGCTGTGCCGGTAGATCACGTGCTGGTAGCGGCTGATATGGCGTCCTTTATAAATAATTTTGCCGGCCTGATGGTCGGTTGAGGTATGGTTATTGGAAAAAAAATCCCAGCCTAATATATTCGTGTATGATTTTGATTGTTGATGATAAGCCAGAGAATATTTTATCCATCCGGAAAACGCTTGAGCTTTACCAGTTCGAGGTGGATACGGCATTGTCCGGTGAAGAGGCGTTAAAGAAAATACTTAAAAACAGTTATACCCTGATCATTCTGGACGTGCAGATGCCCAGTATGGACGGCTTCGAAGTGGCGGAGGCCATTTCCGGCTACAGCAAGGCGAAGGATATTCCCATCATATTCCTGTCTGCCGTCAACAAAGAAAAACGCTTTATTGTAAAAGGCTACGACTCGGGCGGTATTGATTACCTCACTAAGCCGGTAGATCCGGACGTATTACTGATGAAAGTGAAAACTTTCTCCCGGCTTTATCAGCAGTCACAAGAGCTGAAACAGATACATCAGTCGCTACAGGAAGAGGTAGAAGTCCGCAAGCTGGCGCAGACAGCGCTGAGCGAAAAAGTGAACGAACTGCATACTATGCTGGAAGTGCTGCCGCAGATAGCCTTCACCGTTACCCCTGACGGACAGATAGAATATGCCAACCGCAACTGGTTTAAATATGCCGACAGCCTGCAGCAGTTGCCGGAAACCCAGCCGATGGATAAAAGCCTGCAGCAATGCCTCGATGATACCTTACGTGCCGGTTTGCCGCTGGAAAAGGAAGTTTACCTGAAAGACAGGACAGACAATAGTTTCCGCTGCCATCTGCTGCGTATCATCCCTGTCAGGGAAAGCAACGGCATCAGCAAATGGATTGGTACCTTCACCGATATAGCCCATCAGAAACAGGCCAACGAAATACTGGAGCAGAAAGTAAAGGAAAGGACCGAGGAACTGGTAGAGATTAACAAATCGCTCGAAGCCAGTAACCACGACCTGCAACAGTTTGCCTCTGTAGCCTCTCATGACCTTAAAGAGCCGCTGCGTAAAATACAGCTGTTTGGCGCCATTGTGCGCGACCGTTTCCTGAAAACCGACCCTGGCGCCATGTCCTATATGGAAAGGATTGTAGGGTCTTCGGAAAGAATGGCCAGACTGATCAACGACCTGTTGAATTATTCACGGCTATCAGCGGCAAGCATATACGAAGTGACTGACCTGAATGTGGTAGTCCAGGAAATCATCAGCGACCTGGAACTGACCATTACGGAGAAACATGCTGTGGTGTGTGTGGAAAAACTGCCCCATATTGAAGCTGTTCCTGGGCAGATCCGTCAGGTCTTTCAGAACATTATCAGCAACGCCTTAAAATTTTCCCGAAAAGATTTAGCCCCGGAAATTCATATCTCTGCTGAAACGATAGCCGGCAGTACGGTCGACAGCCCGCCGCGGGTCGATGGCGACTTTTGTCGTATAACCATTCGCGATAATGGTATTGGTTTTAACGAAAAGTACCTGTCTAAAATATTCACCATCTTTCAGCGCCTGCATAATGCAGATCACTACGAAGGCACCGGTATCGGGCTCGCCATCGCCAAGAAAGTGATCGACAAACATCAGGGAGTTATTACCGCCACCAGCGTGGAAGGAGAAGGAACTGCCTTTATTATTGTGTTGCCCGTACAACAAATAAAAATGCCCAATGTAAATTGATAAACCGTTAAAACTGTACTTGCCGTATTGACCCTGAAATCAACGCATGCCTCTCTAATACATCAGATGAAATATCCGACAGTGGCAATCGTAACCAGCGCTATATCCGTCTGCTTTCCTTCCATGGGTTACCCGGAAGGAAGGCATCAGATTTGATAATATTCCTTAATTTAGGAATCCTTCCCGGATTGTCCGGGAAAAGCAGATTGTCGAAAAACCTCGTCGTAAATTATTACGTAAATAGTGTAGCCGCTATCACGTGTGAAAATCCTGAATAACCATTTCTTAAATCGCTTTTGTCATGGGCCTCGCAATTGTTAACACGATCTGTGCATTAGGTACTGCTGCATCCACTGATGTAAAACAGCGGAGAAGTATTCTGATCGTCAACAGAATGGCGGTTATTCCCGCTATCCTCGCTTTTGTACTTGCTCCATTCCTGTTTTATGTTTCCGGGATCAGCCAGATGCTTTACATGCCGGTAGCCGAAGGATTACTGATGCTGTTAATTCCGCTGTTGAACAGACAGGGATATTACTTTGCAGCTGCCACCGGTATGGTGGCTATTCATTGCGGCAGCACGTTTTATTTTGGGTCCATCATGGGGGAGTTGGCATCGGTTGAGTTTATCGCGGTGTACCTGTTTTTGATGGCTTTTCTGATTTATAAAGACAGCATAAAAAGAATCATCATGCTGAGTATGATTATTCTGACGCTGGTGGTATTGAAGCTTAATTATCTGTTCCCCTTCGTAAAAACGTTGCCTTTTCCTAAGGAAAGCATCCTGGTGGCGCGGGTAGCTATCCAGTGTGCAGTGGTTTTTTTGGTAGGATATACGATTTCTTTTTATGTGAGAATTGCAGATGAGCGGTTATCTGCTGAAGAAGGGAAACTGGCCTTGCAGGCCAAGCAGATAGAGCGTCTGAAGGAAACGAAGACCGAGATCCTGCGAAACACAAAAGTGGCGGCACATGAAATAAGAAACTACCTGTCCAACGTAACGTGTTTCTCAGAGAAATTCAGCCGGCTGGGACAAAGAGCCACTTCCAGTGTGCCGGTCAACAAGGGGGAGATATATGGTATGAAGGTTTGCGGAGATGTGATCAAAGATATTGTGGATGCCATGTTGTGCAAAGACTTGTCGACACCGTGCATTGACAGAAATACGACTTCTGTGTTTTGTTGGAAAGACTGGGCCGAAGATATTCTATGCATGTATATGCTGACGGCAGAAGGGATGAAAAAAACATTGTTCTACAAAATCGCTCCCTCGGATTTTAAAATTATCAGGGCCAACAGGTATCTTCTAACGAAAGTATTCTCCAATAGCATCATCAATGCGTTGAAGTATTGCCGGAAGCAGGTACATGTGGAAGTCTGTCTTTCCAATGCACATGTGTTGACGCTGATTGTGGCCAATGATGGAGCCGGACTGAGTGCCGAAGTCCGCAAGAGAATTGAGACCGGCTTTGCGGAAGACCTGGCAGAAGTGAAGGGTAGTAATGGTTTTGGTATCCCAACGGTGATCAGTGCTGTCCGGCAGTTGGGCGGAAAATTGTCAGTGGACGAAACAAAAAAATGGGCAACTGTGTTTAAATATCAGGTCCCGACGGAGCTGGTGGAAGAAGCCCCGGAAACGACGTTTGAAGATGAAGTGGCCGAACCGACGGCAGATCAGCTGCAAGATCTTAAAATTCTGCTGGTGGAAGATGATTTCCTGAGTACATCCCCATTCAGAAGCTGGGCGCGCACAAGGCGCTTTACCCTTTGGTTGACAGATAATCCGTCTGAAGCAAAAGAGATTATCCAATACGAGCGGCCTGATATTGTTTTTCTGGATGCGCATATAGCTGACATATCCATGGAGGAAATGCTTCGTCAGATCAGGACAACAGATGCCGCCATCCCGGTGGTGGTGATATCCGGAGACGCAGCCGTGGCTGAAAGAGCACGGGCGAAAGAAGCCGATATTTCAGCGGTATTACTGAAACCATTTACAGAAAATGAATTTTTAAAAGCAATTAAACCCATCTGCCCGCAAGAAACAGGAATCTGATCCAGAGGATGGAAAAACAATTGTTCCCCAAGAACCCCAAAGTATCCCATTCCGACAGTGCATGTCCCGTTTCCCCCGGTGAAGGGGCTATTTTCTGATTTGAAAACGCTTGTAGAAAGACGGCAGTAGCGGCCTATCCCCGTTTGCTTATCACTGCAGATGACGACTGCTGCCATTTTGCCGGCGAAATATTTATTTTGTGATATACAGCATTGTCAATGGATGACCTGAAAATTCCACCGCTTTACTGTCCTTTTCATCCTTTCATCAGTAACCATTTCCCGGCTGTCCGCAAACACACGGATTCATGGATTGCCAGCTATCAACTGCTTTCCAAAGAAGAATACGAAAGGTATGACAAGGATAATTTCGCTGCGATGACCTGTCGGTTTTATGAAGGGAGCGCAGAGAGGCTGGGCATTGCCAATGACCTCCTCACTTTGTTTTTCCGGCTGGATGATCTGGCGGATCATGCTGATAAGGGAGTATCCGATTTTTTCCTGAGAGAATTCCTGGTGGTGCTACATGACGGACATTATTACGGCAATGTACCTTTCTTCCGGGCATTGGGAGATGTGTGGGGGCGGTTTGTAAAACACAGCGCTGTATCTCTACAACAGCGGATTACAGCGGATATACGCTCTCTTTTCAACGGGATAGCCTGGGAACGACGGAATGCGGAAGCCAGCCGCTGGCCTACGCTGGATGAATATTTCAAGATGCGCCCCGCGGCCGGAGGCGCTGCGCTGGCCGGCACGCTGGTGCGGTTCGTGAGTAACCTCAAGCTACCGGCTAAATTTCTGGATAGCAGGGAGTACATGGTGTTGAATACCCTGTGCGGCCGTCTGGGCTGCCTGGCAAATGATATCCTCAGCGTAAAAAAAGAACTGGCCCATCAGGATTATCACAACCTCATCGTGCTGCTACAGCAGCTGTTCGACCTCTCTTTGCAGGAAGCCATTAATCAGGCTGTGGTACTGCATAATCAGCATATGGAGCTTTTTTCCCGCAGCATTGCCGGCGTTTCGCGACGGGAGTGGGGCCCTGCGGTGCAACAATATATCGACGGGCTGATAGGCATTGTCCGGGGAAATCTGGACTGGAGCCTGAACGACTCGGAGCGCTATGGCTATCACGACATTAATACGGATGGTTATGTGGTAGACGATGCGGATGATATCCTGGAGAAATTAAATATTGGAGAAGGAGAATAGTGTTGTTGGTAACATGGAAAATAACCGATAGGCGACCATGTTATTATAAACAGAAAAACCGCGCCAGGCGCGGTTTTTAGTATCTTTTGGTGGAGGATAGCGGGCTCGAACCGCTCACCTCAAACATGCCATGCTTGCGCTCTACCAGATGAGCTAATCCCCCATATTTTCCCTTTCGGGAATGCAAAAATAGATAATTTTCCGAATCCGCCAACTTTTTACACAAAATCTTTAAAAATTCCTTCTACGGTCTCTTTCAGTTCCTTTAGCAGCAAGGGTTTGCGGAGTAATTTGATCACAAGCGGATTGGCATTGGTGCGGGTGATATCGCCATAATCAAGGGAGGAAGATACCATCACGATATGACACTGCGACTTGATTTTCTGAGGGTAGGTGTCAAAAGCCTGCAGGAATTCAAAGCCGTCCATTTCAGGCATCTGGATGTCCAGCAGAATAATGGTAGGGGGAATTTTAGGCAGGGCAATATTGGATGATAAAAACTCCAGTGCTTTGTTGGCATTGGCGAATGAAATCACCGTTCTGCTGATTTGTTGAAACGTTATCAACTTCTCATGCAGCAATAAATCAATCTCATTGTCATCAATCAATATGACGCGCAGGTCAGGTATCGAATTCATTTCTGTTCGGGATGGTAATTTCAAATTGAGTGCCTTCGCCGTATTTGGACTCTACATTAATTGTACCGCCAATTTTGCTGAGGGCTTCTTTTACAATGTATAAGCCTATGCCACTTCCTGGTTTGTTATTGTTCTTGGAGCGGAAGAACATTTTAAAGATGTTGTTCAGATGCTCGCTCAGGATGCCGATACCATTGTCCCGGATGCAGATGGTGGCCTTATGCGGTTCCACTTTTACCGACAAATTGACCATCGGTTCAGGTTCTTCCGGTTTTTGGTACTTAACAGCGTTGGAAATAAGATTGTTTAAAATAACGCTGATCCGGAATGTATCTCCGCGGAACTCGGCTACCTGGTCTACCTGGGTGTGGAAGCGGATGGCAGTGTTCTGTGGCTGAAAGGCCGTGATACAATCATTCAACAGGGTGTTGAAGTCAATCTTCTCATATTCTATCTCCAGCCGCGAATTACGGTAATATTCGATGATTTTCTGGATAAATCCGTCCAGCTTCAGTACACAGGATTCCACCATGTTCATATAGCCGTTGGGGTCTACCACGGAATTGTCGAGCCGCGACAGGTTAATAATGCCCAGTACAGACATCAACGGGGAACGAAGGTCGTGGGAGGTAGAGTAGATGAACCGGTTCAGCTCATCATTGGTTTTCTCCAGTTCTACGATCTTTTCCTTCAGCTGCTTGCGTGTATGATAGATCTCATAGGCATTGTTGATCGTTTTATGCAGCTCATTTTCATCCCAGGGTTTTTTGATATAGGAAAAGATATGCCCCTTGTTGATCGCATCAATGATATCCTCCACATCGGTATAACCGGTCAGCAAAATGCGCATAGGGTCCGGAAGGGTGTCTTTGATTTCGTTAAAGAACTCCACCCCGGTAGAAACAGGCATTTTCTGGTCCGCTATGATGATATGGACCATAATCTCCTTCAGTAACTGTTTGCCTTCCTGCGCTGAGTTAGCGGTGTAAATCTCGTAACTTCTGCGAAAGCTGGCCTTGAAGGCGTTCAGATTATGGATTTCATCATCGATATATAATATTCTAATGCGGTTTTCTTTCATTAAAGGGTGTTATGGTTAGGATTGATGAATCGTGACGTTGAGAGGTAAATATATAATAAATTCCGCTCCTTCCCCGGGGGTGGAATTTACAACGATTTTACCCCTGTGTTTCTCTATGATGCTGAATACGATAGAGAGCCCCAGGCCAGTTCCTTCCCCTACATCTTTGGTGGTAAAGAAAGGATCGAAGATCTTCTGTTGCACCGCTTCGGACATGCCAATGCCGGTATCTTTGATCCGGATAATGATAAACTGGTCTTCGTGGCTGGTGGTGATCGTAATAGACTCGTTGTGCTGCTCTTTTTTGCTTTTGATCGCATTCAGGGCATTGGAGAAGATATTCATGAACACCTGGTTGATTTTACCGGCGTAACATTCAATTTTGGGCAGCTCCGAGTAATGTTTAATGATGCTCACATTGGGTGGAATACCATTGCGCAGCAGTACCAGCGTGGAGTCGAGACCTTCGTGGATATCGATGGACTTCACATCGCTTTCATCGAGGCGGCTGAAAGTCCGCAACCCTTTCACGATCTCCGCGGTACGGGCGGCACCGTCTTCAATGCCTTTGATCAGGGAGGAAATTTCCTCATGAATATAGTCGATGTCTATCTCCCGCTTGAATTGTTCGATGGATTTCAGCTCATTCTGTATATCGGTTTTGCCGGCCAGCGCACCGTAGCGGTTGAGCAGCTCCTGGAGGTCGGCAATATCCAGCTTCAGGGGTTTGATATTGGAGGTGACGAAGTTGATCGGATTGTTGATCTCATGGGCAATACCGGCGGTCAGCTGACCAAGGGATGCCATTTTTTCTTTTTCGACCAACCGTGTCTGTGTGTCTTTCAGGTCGGTAAGGGCCACGTTGAGGTCCCGGTTACTGTTTTGCAGTTCTTCGGTGCGTTCCTGTACTTTAGCTTCCAGGATGATATTTTGTTCCCTTACCAGTTGCTCGTTCTCTTTGGATATCTCCAGGGCAATGGCCAGTGAGGCTTCTTTTTCGGCTTTAAAAGTGTTGATTTTATCTGCCAGGGCGAAGGACAGGAGGATGACTTCTATCGCTGACCCGATCACAATAATGTGGCTGGTAAAGATATTATAGGGGATGATGCCTACATCTTTCAATACGAAACAGATAATGGCGAGAATGAACACCGTCCACGCCAGTACGAATATCTTCGCGGTGCGGGAGTGTTTGACGGCCTGCATGATGGCAAACAGCAGGATAAAGCTCACACCGGTAATGGCAAGGAAATCGATCAGCGCATAGGCGATGGAGAAGTATCCCAGCAACGACAGTACGATGGTACTGGAATAAACGATCACAAACAGGGTCATGATCCGGTAGGCCCAGGGGGCTTTCTCCCGTACATGCAGGAAGCTCTGCACAAACACCAGTACCGAGATGCCCGACAAGGCGCCGGCCCACAGTACACTCTGCTCGGTGACGTAGAGGTTTTCGTGCCAGAAGAAACGGTATCCGAAGCCGTGCAGGCAAATCTGCGCCAATCCCACACAGGCGATATAGATGATATAGTAAAAATAACTCCAGTCTTTTACGGAAAAGAAAATGAAGGTATTGTAGAATATCATAACGAGGATAATGCCGATATAGATAGAGAGCAGCAGGTCGTCGTTATATAGTTTGCTGTATATTTCTCTGGCCGTACCAATGTACACCGGTACCAGGATGGCTTCCCGGCTCTGTATACGCAGGTAGAAGGTACTGGAAGACCCGGTAGGAATACTGACGTTATACACGAAATTCTGGTGTACGACCGGTCTTTTTTTGAAAGGCCGCAGTTCCCCTCCGGGAATCACTTCGTAGCCGTCAGGACCAGGGTAGTAGAGGTCTATCAGGTCGAGGATCGGATAGGTGATGTTGAACATCAGTTCCGGCAGCTGAGTGTTGTTCTTTACGGTAAAACGAAGCCAGATGGCATCTTTGGTGAGACCGAAATTGGGAATCTGTTTCTGCAACTTCTGAAAGCCGGGGGAATCTTCCACGTCCGCAAAAGTGAGATTGCCGGCCGGGTCCAGCAGGTATTCCAACTGGCCATATTCAGCCAGTTGAATAGGATAGTTGCGGGAGATGCTGATAGTATCTGCCCAAACGGGTACCCAGCGAACTGTTACTAACAGCAACAGACATACGAATTTGTAAAATGCCGGTCTGATCAGAAGTCGCATAGCTTATTTCGGATCATTTATCGTGATTAAAAATCTGTTCAAAGTCTACGTAATAACGGCCGGAGGCAATCTCCCTGTTCAGCCCCATTTCCCGGCACACATGGGCGATGGAGGCGCCTCCCAGCATCACGGCCGAAGCCAGTTGCGGCCAGGTAGTAATGGTTTTGCCTATCTCTGCGAGAGAGGCCTGCATTTTGGTTGACATAGCGTTGAAATTAACGATACGGTCTACCAGCTGCATCCTCTCCGGTCCCTGCATGCTTCTGATCTGGGCGGCGGTGATGTCTTCCGGTATCCGTCCATGCAATATAGGTAAATCAGGCTGTAGATCAAACCGCTCTACATCCACCATGCCCCGGTCACTGGTATCCATCACTACCGGGATATGCATGGCTTTGGCCCGCTGGCGGGCCAGGACCTTGATATCCAGCCCGTCGCATTCTTCTACGAGAATGTCGAGTTGCCCTCCGTCTGTCAGGAAAGCGTCTATATTATCATCCGAAATACCATTATCATAACAATGGACCGTCAAAAATGGATCAATTTCGGCAATTTCCCGGGCTACCAGTACTGTTTTGAGGATGCCCACATTATGTACCCCCGTCCGGATGCGGTTCATGTTGCTCAGGTCCAGCTTGTCGAAGTCGGCTATACGAAGTTCTCCGCATAGTCTTTCAATGGCCAGCGCCAGGGCAACGGACTGTCCTACGGAAAGGCCGATGATTCCTATTTTTTTGGTTTGCAGCGTTTTTCTCTCTGCTTCTGTGATCTTATGCTGATTGCGACTGGTGCGCAGATGTATGAATTCGGCTTCGTCAAGAATATGCACCACGTAGCCCGACCAGGGGTAGTAGACCCATACGCCATATGCGGCCGGAGGCGTGTTGCCCAGATGAGCGGCTACCTTTTCGGCAATGGCAGCATCGGACAATCTTTCTGTGGGATGTTGAAGGCGGATAAGTTCTGCCAGCTGGGGCTGTATTTCGTCGAAGACCCGGATACCGGGTTGTTGGGCGAGCAACTGGGTGAGGGCGTCCAGCTGTGCGGGGTCCTTTAACCTGAAAAACTTTACGTCCCTTTCTAATGATCTCTGTTGGCTCGTTGCTATCGCATCTACTAGTACGTTGTTCATCGTTAAGTTATTTATTGCTACCGGGATATCGGCAGGTCGCTCGTTGCTGCCGACATGATCCTCAGGTCGTAGTCAACCTGCATTTCTCCCTTAGGCCCTTTTTCTACAATCGTTTGCACCGGATTGTTGCGTAAACTCATCATTCTTTCCCGGTCTTCCGGATGAGCGCTCTTCAGCTCCAGGGGGTCGTTCAGTATGAGCGCGGTAGCGATCAGGTCTTCCTTGGGGTAGTAAAAAGTGCCCTGATTACCGATATTGGTCATAATCTGATACCCGGTACGGATACTGTTACGGAAAGTCGTCTGTGCACAAAAGCCTAAAAACGTACTGACAGGTAATTGGTTCAGTACGGCATTTACTACCCTGAAAAGGACAATACTGCCAATACCCCAACCAGCCACCTCACGCGAATTCCATAATCCGCAAAATTCACCGGTGCCGCCGCCAACGGCTAATTCCTTTACAATATCGTATATCCTGGAATCCATATTGTTGATGGCACTTTCAATGGGGAGCGGAACACTGCCGCCGGCCAACTGTATCCGGCAGCCTCCGTATGTTTTTGTATAATCATCATTGCTCACGGTAATAATGTAAGTATAAGGCTCGTACATCCAGTCTACATTTGCGGAGGTAACTTTTGTGACACCATAAGCTTCCAGCACTTTCCGATGTCCTGCAATATATTGCAAACACTCTTCGGGATATTCGATTGCCTTAAATACTCTTACCTTGAGCATGTATGGGAATGCTTTAAAATTTTTTTTAGTTTAGTTTGCCAGGGTCGGGTGGCTTTTAAAAAAATATACGCAGTTTTATTATAAGCATTGTCAGCAAAAAAGCTACCGCTTTCCTACTACGCTGTTACAATGGCGGGTGTACACAGCATAGTATTGTTGGCCATTATAGCATGGGATTGCATCTCTATCTCCGCAGTTAGCATCTCCCGGGATAAATAGTTCCATTTTTGTTGAAAAAGATTAAAAAGCTCTACATCTTCACATGAAGGTAATGGTAAAATAGTATTATTTCCAGAATAATCCATAAAGAATGTCCCGTTTTTTGAATAAATACTAATTACTTAAGATGTGGTGCACTGGTAGTCAACAGTATAAGTATCTGTAAATATTTTACTGGTGAAAATACCTGCATTCATTGGTGTAAATTTTGCTGCGAAGAATTCCCTTTACCGTTAGATTTGTATCTCTTATTGCTATAAACAAATTTCAATTCTTCTAATATGAACAAGAGAGAATTCATAAAGCTGACCAGCCTCGCTGGCGTAGCTGCACTCAGCGGCCCACTCAGCAGTCTGGCCGTGCCCGTTACTTCTGCGAAAACCAGCTCCGACGACCCAAAGGCCCCGTTTGTGGTGCCGCCACTGACTTATGCTTATGATGCCCTGGAACCCTACATCGACAAGATGACGATGGAACTGCATCATGACAAACACCACGGCGCCTACGTGAAAAATCTCAACGACGCTATCAATGGCACCCCCTTCGCTACCTTGTCGCTGGAAGAAATACTGCATAAAGTAACCGATAAAGACAAAGCTATCCGTAACAACGGCGGTGGACACTACAATCACTCCCTGTTCTGGACACTGCTGTCTCCTAAAAAAACAACTCCTTCCGAAAAGCTGAAAGCGGCCATCAACAAAGATTTTGGCTCCTTTGAAAAATTCCGGGAGAAATTCAATGATGCGGGTAAGACACAGTTTGGCTCCGGCTGGGCATGGCTGATCGCCGGCCCTGGCAAAAAACTGTCCGTGATCAATACACCGAATCAGGACAACCCGCTCATGCATAATATCGTGAAGGAAAAAGGTACGCCCATCCTCGCGCTCGATGTGTGGGAACATGCCTACTACCTGAAGTATCAGAACAAACGACCGGATTATATCAATGCTTTCTGGAACGTGGTGAACTGGGACGAGGTGGAAAAACGTTACAACAACGCGTAGTGCTCGCAAAGGCGCAAAGCAGCAAAGAGCGCAAAGTTATAAGCAACAAAGAAAGCAAAGGGGCGAAGATCAAATTTGATCTTCGCCCCTCTGCTTTCTTATTAAATTCAAGAATTCTTTGCGCTCTTTGCTGCTTTGCGCCTTTGCGTGATTATTTACGTTTCAAGAAAACAAACCCGTTCTTCTCTCCAATCACCTCCAGATTAGGATGATGAATGAATTCCCCGCTGTCGGTAATACGACAGATGAAGTAAGCAGGCTTGTCGATAGCGCCGTTCAGCAGCCAGTCGGTATTGGGATAGTTTTTATTGCTATGGGGCTGTTCCCGGGTGTAATAATGCTGGGCATAGCTGTGGTAGCCAAGTGCTTTTACATACACATCCTTGCCCTGAAGGGAAATAAAAAAGTCGATGGCAGCGCCCTGAGAGTACCGCTCCAGCTTGGGCACAAAATGCACCACTGTTACCGGAATGATCACCATGGTGCTTACAAACAGGCATACCAGGCCGTTGGTGATTTTTCGTTTGTACAGTAACACCGTGCTGATGATCACCAACAGCATATAGGCGATACCGTAGCCGGTTTCCGCGGCAGACCAGGATACCCCGGCCTGCAGGTTGGCGGCAGCAAACTTATCGCCGATATAGGGGATGATCATGTCTTTGTATACACCTACCAGCGGCAGCAGTGCAATGGCAATACCCAACAGGATGCCCACCACGCATACCAGGGCGATGTTCCAGCCACGCAGGCGCAGTTTGCCGGAAGACAGTTTATATACCTGGTACGCCGCCAGATAGGACAGCGGGAAATAACACAGGGAAGAATAATGCACGATCTTCGTTTTCACAATGGAAAACAGTATCAATACCACCCAGAATAATATCCACATCCACACTTTAAAATCCTTCTGCTCGGTAGCGGCGGGCTGACCATAGATCGTCTTTTTCCGGCCACGGATATACGAAAACAGGAAGATGCTCGCAGGGAAACAACCAATCAGGAGTACTACCCAGTGGTAGAAGAACGGGCCGCCATGGCCGGCATCTTCGGTGGTCAGCAATCTGATCTGGTAGGTCACAAACTCATTGACAAACCACCAGCCGTGGGCGATGATTTCATAGCCAAACCAAAGCAGCGTAGTGATGGACGCAAAAAGGGCGATGAGGCCCAGATGTGCCAGCCTGATACCAATACGGAATTTATTCCAGAGCCAGTACACTACCAGGGTAAGCATAGACACGAGGATGGCCACCGGTCCTTTGGTCAGCACCGCCAGTCCAAGGAAAAAACCGCTCAGCATGGCCATACGGTACGAGCGGTTGCTGTAGGCTATCCGGTAGGCGAAATAGATGGCGAGGAAAATAAAGTAGTTGAAAGTGGGGTCAATAATACCCGATTTGAAATAAAAGTGGGGAAGCCACGAGCCGGCATATACCAGCGCCCACCACATGCCCATTTTCTCATCTGCCAGTTTTTTACCGATAGCGAAAAGGGTCAGCAGGGTAGCGATACCGATGATTGCATTAGGGAGGCGGGCAGCGAAGTCATTCACACCAAAGAGCAGCATGCTGCCGGCTTGCATCCAGATGAACAGGGGCGGTTTTTCCCAGAAAGGCCGGAAGTCGATCTGGACCTGACTGTAGTTATGGCTTACAATCATCTCCCGGGCTGCTTCGGCAAAGTTTATCTCGTCCCAGTCAAAAAGGTGCACAGCCCCCAGAAATGGTATAAACAGCAGGGCTGCCACAAGGGCAATCAACAGGTATTTCATCATCACAGTTTATAAAAAATAGCGCACGACGGCTCTCAAAAAAGCAAAAAAGAAAAGGAGCAAAGTCCGCAAAGGTGCTGATCTTTGCGAACTTTGCTCCTTTGAAAAACGTTGGATTTACGCGGCGTTAGCGTTCATCACGGCTTCCGGACATACTTCCGGAGAAGTGGCGGAATCCCGAAATCTAAAGAACCCACATACAATAATAGTGCTCAGGGTCCCTACGATGCTGCCTACATATACGTCGGCAAAAAAGTGTTGTGCCAGATAAATGCGGGAATAGCCTGCTGTCAGTGCTAATACAATAAACAGCAATCCCAGCTTTTTATTGCGCAGCCAGACAGACAGGAAACTGAACATGGCAAAAGCTACCGCTGAGTGTCCGGAAGGAAAGCTGCAGCTGCTATGTACGGTTACCCATTTTACGGTATGTACCAGCGAAGCGGCTTCATCGCCAAAATAGCTGATGGGCCTTGGCGCATTAAAATAATGTTTAGCCACTTGTACTACCACGGCTGCCAGCAGAAATACTGCCAGACCGATGAAAAACACCCTGAACTTTTGCGTGAGCAGCATCAGCAACAGGATAAAGCCAAACATAATACCATCTCCGAGATAAGTGATCCCGGTAACTAACACATCTCCAAACGATGAGTGTTCTCCGTTGATGCCAAGAAATAACTCACGTTGACTGTAGGTTGCCAGCATTACTCCCCCTACTATGAGCCACAGTAGGAAGGGCAGAAAAAAATAAGCATTCTTTCTGAACAGTGTTAACAGTGTTTTCAATTCTGTAGGTTTTTAAATTGTAGGTTGCGTTTTAAACTTGTTACGTTTAAACTTTTGTAAGAACTTCTTTACTTTTTGATATATGCGAAAATAAAATTCTTTATTGAATAAGTTGGAATCGTTCATGGCTTTATAAATTAAAAAGCCGGCGATAGGCAACAATACGATGTTGGAGAGCCACATGCCCGACCAGGTGAACATCACTCCGCTGCGGGCCATCTTTTCCCCGATCATAAAGAAGATATTAAAGATCACGAAGAAGATCACGGCGAATACCAGCGGTGTACCCAGGCCACCTTTGCGGATGATGGAGCCCAGCGGAGCACCGATCAGGAACATCACCACACAGGCTGCTGCCAGGGTGAATTTACGTTGCCATTCCACTTTATGCATTAATATAACGCTGTGCTTGTCAGAATATTCTCTGGTAGGAGCCTCGAGGGAACTTAAAGTTTCGCGTACGCTCTGTTCGGCCCTGTCCAGCACATTACGGCGGCTCTTTTCAGGGACCACCTCTTCAAAATCCTTCACTTTCAGCGGCGGTGCAGTGGCGGCCCAGGCGGAGTCTTTCCAGCGGAAGAAAGGAAAACGCACGGTCACATATGCGTTAACGGTTTTGGCGAAAACTACCTGAGATTTCTGCAGGGAGTCGATCGCAAAATCCAGCTGTTTGATATTGAGCATCTGCTGGTTGGAGGCAAACAGATCGGTATTCAGGCGGTTAAATGCAAAGGAGCTCAGGTCAAACGCCTTGCTGTATTTCTTAAAGCTGAAACGGATCATGTCGCCCGGAACGGAATAACCCCGATTGCCTTTTTCCTCATATCTCCAGCCGTTTTCCAGGATGAAGTAGAGGAAACGTTTGTTGGCAGTGAGCACCATCTGGCCTTTTTCAGCGAGAATGATTTTATCGCCGCTGCCGCCACCGGTAGAATGATCGAAGATCATTACCTGATGGATGGTCTGGTTGTCTTTATCTTTCTGGGCTACCTTGATGGTATAGCCGGGAATATCGCGGTAAAACACGCCTGCCTTGATGTTGAAGGCGGGTTTGGAGTAAGTGATGTCGTAAAGCAATGATTTCGCCTGTAGGTTGGCCACGGGGATAACGTAGTTGGCAAACAGGAAAGCCAGGACCCCGATGATGCTGCACACCACCATGAGGGGACGGATAAAACGCAACAGGGAAATACCGGCCGATTTCAGGGCTACCAGCTCAAAGCTCTCTCCGAGGTTACCGAAGGTCATGATAGACGACAGCAGCACGGCCAGGGGGAGGGCCAGGGTAACCAATGTGGCGCTGGTATAGGCGATCAGTTGCACGATCACCATGGTGTCCAGCCCTTTTCCTACCAGGTCGTCCACATACTTCCAGAGGAACTGCATTACCAGTACAAAAAGCGTCACAAAGAAGGTCGCCACGAAGGGGCCCAGAAATGTTCTAATAATTAATTTATCGAGTTTCTTCACTGATAATGCCTGATTTTTTTCCCGCAAAGGAGCAAAGTAAGCAAAGGACGCTACAACAGAAAAACGCAAAGGTTTATACGAAAACCGGGCGAAAAGGACTCTTCTTGGCGTTCTTTGCTTACTTTGCTGCTTTGCGAGCGTAAAGGTAGCACGAATTCACAAAGGAGTGTTAAAGCATCCCTGAAAATACCGTTAAATTATATGGAAAATTTTTACCTGACACCAGAAGAGGCAGCTATTGTATTTACCCCCCGGGTGATGGAGCTGAAAAACAAGGCCATAGAAAAGGTGATGTTGTTAATGGGAAGCTTGCAGGAAGCGCTGGCAGCCTGGGATGCGGCGTCGGATTTCGCATTTGAACCGGAGTGGCTGCAGCAGGGCCCTAAAATCTCAAAAGGGGAGCAGTATAAATCATTGCCATGGGTCATCCTGGACTATCCACGGTATTTCAGTAAAACAGACGTGTTTGCCTTTCGCAGTATGTTCTGGTGGGGGCATTACTTTAGCTGCACCCTGCACCTGGCGGGAGCCGTCAAAAAGCGGTTTGAAGCATCACTGCTGGCGGCTTATGAGCCACTGGCGGCTGCCGGTTTTCAGGTGTATCTGCCGGAAGATCCCTGGGAGCATGATTTCGAAAATGGAAATTACCGGTCCATAGGTGATATGGGTTTAGAAGACTGGAAAAGGTTGGTTGGCCGGAAAAACTTTATTAAACTGGCGAAACCGTTTGCATTGGAACGCTGGGGAGAAATAATTACTGATATAGTGGAGGCTTATGCGACCCTACTCAATGAATTGACGGTGAAAAGGCCGTGATTAGTTTCCGATTCGATGGAACAGATCTTTTACCTGGGATTCCCAAAGCTGGCTCTGGTCTTTAATCTCTCTCTTTTCAGCGAAGTCTTTAACAACCAGAATGGTCATATTGGTGACTTCAGAAATTTGTATGCGGAACTCAAAATACTCTTCCCGGGGGGCATGGAGCCAATGGAATTTGATGAATTCATCTTCTTCCTGTTCCAGTATTTCGGCTTCTTCAGCGCTGCCATTCCAGGAAAAGGAAAAAACATTGTCCCTGAAATCTACCCTGTCTGCGAACCATTCCTGCAAACCGGCGGGGGTTGACAGGAATTCGTATAGGATACCGGGGGAGCACCTAACCGGGAATTCCAACTCGTAAAGCACTTTCTTAGACATCTCTCAAATAATTAGTAAATCAATATCATCTGGTTGCAATTATAGAAAATATTTTATTCTGTCAAAATAATTTACGGTTTTTTTTTAATTAATCCGAAGAATGTATGAACATCTTATAGAATTTACAAATATTATAAAATATTACTATTTGTAAGTGCATACTGACGGATGATTACAGCCGACACCGTATGGGTGGCGGATTCACAAGAAAATAATAAGCTCTTAAAGATCAATCGATTTTATTTGGAAATGATTTAAAAACGACAGATTTTTTTTGGTCGGCTTCTAAAAAAAGTTATTTTTGTCAGGCATTCATCAAATCTTAACTTTTTCTTAACCTGTAACTGTTCCGACTCTATGTCAATGCGCCAACTTAAAATCACTAAATCCATTACCAACAGGGAATCTCAGTCCCTGGAGAAGTACTTGCAGGAGATTGGGAAGGTGGATTTAATTACGCCGGAGGAAGAGGTCAATCTCGCCATCCGCATCAAGCAGGGCGATCAGAGAGCATTGGAAAAGCTGACGAAAGCTAACCTCCGCTTTGTGGTATCCGTTGCCAAACAGTATCAGAACCAGGGTCTGTCGCTCAGCGACCTGATCAACGAGGGCAACCTGGGGTTAATTAAAGCTGCTCAACGTTTTGATGAAACGCGCGGTTTTAAATTCATTTCCTACGCCGTATGGTGGATCCGTCAATCCATCCTGCAGGCACTGGCAGAACAGTCCAGGATCGTAAGGCTGCCCCTGAATAAAGTAGGGCTCAGCAACAAGATCAGCAAGGCCTACTCCCAGCTGGAACAGGAATTTGAAAGAGAGCCTTCTCCCGATGAACTGGCCACTATTCTCGAAATCAACACCGATGAAGTAGAAGCCACCCTCGGCGTAGCAGCCCGCCACGTGTCCATGGACGCACCGTTTATCGACGGGGAAGACAACTCCCTGCTGGACGTGCTCGAAAATCCAAACGCTGTCAGCGCTGATGAGGAACTGGACCATCATGATTCCCTGCGCCGGGAAATCGAAAGGTCCCTGTCTACCCTCACAGACCGCCAGAAAGATGTGATCATGCTGTACTTCGGCATTGCCGTAGAACATCCCATGTCCCTCGAAGATATCGGGGAAAAATTCGGCCTCACCCGCGAAAGGGTCCGTCAGATTAAAGACAAGGCCATCACTAAGCTCAGGACCACCTCCAGAAGCAAACTGCTCCGGAACTACCTGGGATAGACATTACCTGCGAATCAGAATTGTTGGAAATAAACGCTTTGGCGGAGACAGGAGCTGAAACAGCTCCCTGTCTCCGCTATTTTTTTACTCCCCGTCCCCGGCGCAGCACCCCTCCGCTCCGGCACACCATCCCAATAATCTTGGGGATCCCAAGATTATTGGGATATTCTCACCCGAAAACAATAATTTTGCTGTCCGTTTAAAATATCAACAATGTTTGAATCATTATCAGAGAGATTAGATTCCGCGTTTAAGCAGCTTAAAGGGGAAGGCCGTATTTCGGAAATCAATATTGCCACCACCATTAAGGAAATCCGCCGCGCACTGGTGGATGCGGACGTGAACTACAAAATAGCCAAGGAATTTACTGATAAAGTAAAGGATAAAGCCATGGGAGAAAAGGTGCTGACCGCCATCTCTCCCGGACAGCTCATGGTAAAGATCGTCAAAGACGAACTGGCCGAGCTGATGGGCGGCACCGAATCCGAAATTGATATCAAAACAACCCCCTCCGTTATACTCATCGCTGGTTTGCAGGGTTCCGGTAAAACCACCTTCTCCGGTAAACTGGCCAACTTCCTCAAATCCAAAAAGGCGAAGAAACCCCTGCTGGTAGCAGCGGACATTTACCGCCCGGCGGCGATCGACCAGCTGAAAGTGCTGGGCGAACAGATCGGCGTGGAAGTGTATAGCGAGCCTGAAAATAAAAATGCCGTGCAGATCGCGGAAAACGCGGTCAAACACGCCAAAGCCAATGGCAATAATATCATCATCATCGATACCGCCGGCCGTCTGGCCGTGGACGAGGTGATGATGACCGAGGTGGCCAACGTGAAAAATGCCGTGAAGCCACAGGAAGTGCTGTTCGTGGTAGACTCCATGACCGGCCAGGACGCGGTCAACACCGCCAAAGCGTTTAACGACCGCCTCGACTTTACCGGCGTGGTGCTCACCAAACTGGACGGTGATACCCGCGGGGGTGCGGCCCTGACCATTCGTTATACCGTTACCAAGCCGATCAAGTTCGTGAGCATGGGCGAAAAGATGGACACCCTCGACGTGTTCTATCCTGAGCGTATGGCCCAGCGTATCCTCGGCATGGGTGACATCACCACCCTCGTGGAACGTGCCCAGGCACAGTTCAACGAGGAGCAGGCCAAGAAACTGGAGAAAAAAATCCGCCAGAACCAGTTCGACTTTGACGATTTCCGCGAACAGCTCCAGCAGATCAAAAAAATGGGTAACCTGAAAGATCTGATGGGCATGATCCCCGGGGTAGGCAAAGCAGTAAAAGACCTCGATATCAGCGATGACGCCTTCAAAGGCATCGAAGCCATGATCAACTCCATGACCCCCGACGAACGTGGCAATCCCGATATTATCGACGGTAGCCGCCGTAAGCGTATCGCCAAAGGTGCCGGTAAAAACATCCAGGACGTGAACCAGTTCATGAAACAATTTGAACAAATGCGCCAGATGATGAAGATGATGAACAAATTTGGCGCTGGTGGTAAGGGTTTGAGAGGATTGGTTAAATAAAAAATGCTGCCGCGCAAACTTTTTTTTGCAAATACCAATTAGAAAGTTACATTTGCATCCCTAATTAAACAATATTTCCTAACTCGCAAAAAATAACTCGACTTATTTATGCCAGTAAAAATCAGACTGCAGAGACATGGCGCTAAGAAGAGGCCTTTCTATTTTATCGTAGTGGCTGACGCTCGCGCTCCAAGAGATGGTAAATTCATCCAAAAAATCGGTACTTACAATCCATTAACAGTTCCGGCTTCTATCAACATCGATACTGAAAAAGCATTGCGTTGGTTGCAGAAAGGCGCTCAGCCTACCGACACTGTTAGACGGATCCTGTCTTTCAAAGGTGTATTGTATTTGAAACACCTGTTAAGAGGTGTTACCCTGAACCTGTTCGACGAGCCTACTGCTTACCAGAAATTTGCACAATGGCAAGCTGAACACGAACAGAAAGTTTCTGCCCGTCGTGACGGTCACAGAAAAGCAAGAGTTGCTGCTCCAATCGTTAGAAAGGTAGAAGACACTCCTGCAGCTCCATCCGCACCAGCAGAAGGAGAAGGTACAGAAGCATAAAACGGCGACGTTTTAACAATACCTGAAAAAGGAAATGTTTGCATTCGCAAATATTTCCTTTTTTAATTTCATAGCAGGACTCTCTCAATACGATGAATAATTATTTCAGTATAGGAAAACTGGTGTCTGCGCATGGATTACAGGGCGAATTGCTGGTGCGTCACAGCCTCGGCAAAAGATCGTCCCTCAAAGGCGTAACCGCTATTTTCCTGGAAGAAAGGAAAAACAGCTTTATCCCTTATTTCCTGCAACAGGTGACAGTTAAAGACGCCGAGCACGTATATGTCCGTCTCGAAGGTATCGACTCCAAGGAGGCAGCGCAAAAGTTGCTCCCCGGGCAGATATACCTTCAGGAAGAAGACTTTAAGGCACAAACCGCTTCTTCTTCGCCGCTGGCCCTGCTGGGCTTTGCTGTGGAAGATGCCCATCACGGACCGCTGGGAACAGTGGAAGAGGTGATCGAAATGCCGATGCAGGTGCTGGTAAAAGTGCAGATCAACGGGAAGGAAGCCCTGCTGCCGGTCAACGAGCAGTCGCTCGTGAAAGTAGACCATAAAAAGCAGGTGGTGCATCTGGACCTGCCGGAGGGGCTCGTGGAATTATACACAAATATTTAGCAGCCGTACCCGTAGGGCGGCCAAAGTCATATCACTTATGCGGATAGATATCATTACAGTACTGCCGGAGCTACTTGAAAGCCCATTGTCCCATTCTATTATGAAGCGGGCACAGGCGAAGGGGATGCTGGAAGTACATGTACACCCGTTAAGGGCCTATTCCAATCTGAAGCACAATCAGGTCGACGATTATCAGTTTGGCGGCGGGGCCGGCATGGTCATGATGCTGGAGCCGATCGTCAACGCGATTGAGTCGTTGCAGGCCAAGGTAAAGTATGATGAGATCATCTACCTGACACCGGACGGAGAGACGCTGAACCAGCAGATGGCCAACCAGCTGTCGCTCAAAGGCAACTTATTGATGCTGTGTGGTCACTACAAAGGCATTGACCAGCGTATCCGCGACCATTTCATTACCAGGGAGATCTCCATCGGCGATTACGTGTTGTCGGGCGGTGAGCTGGGCGCTGCGGTGCTCGTGGATGCCATCGGGCGGTTACTGCCGGGCGTGCTGAACGATGAAACCAGCGCTTTGTTTGACTCCTTCCAGGATAATCTGCTGGCGCCGCCGGTGTATACCCGGCCGGTAGACTTCCGTGGATGGAAAGTACCGGACGTGTTGCTGAGCGGCGATCATAAAAAAATTGAAGAATGGCGGCATCAGCAGGCGGTGGAAAGAACCCAGGCTCGCAGACCTGACTTATTGTAAATTAATCACTTAAAAATGACATAAATGGCAATGTCTGTGTTTTCCACAGGCGAGTCCGGAAAAAAGGTGGATAATCTCAACATTTATTCCTGATTTAATTTGGTAAATGCCATTTCTTGTTTTACTTTTGCACTCCCATAAATATTTGAAAGATGAACGCAATTTCGTTTGTTCACGAACAACTGACAGCTAAAAAACAGTACCCTAAGTTTAAAGCAGGCGACAACGTCACTGTCAATTATAAAATCGTGGAAGGTAATAAAGAAAGGATTCAGTCCTTTAAAGGTGATGTGGTGAAAATCCAGGGTACAGGGTTTACTGCGTCTTTCACTGTTAGAAAAATTTCTGACGGTATTGGTGTGGAAAGACTGTTCCCACTTTACTCTCCTCATATCGATGCTATCGTGTTGAACAAGGTAGGTAAAGTTAGAAGAGCGAAACTTTATTACCTGCGTGAACGTGCTGGTAAGAAAGCCCGTATCAAAGAAAAAAGGGTTTAGTATAAAATACAGGGAAATTAGTTACAGGCGGGACCGTATGGTTCCGCTTTTTTCGTGTTCTTAAAATGCTATTAAATCTCCGCTTTTAACAACCCCTACGGGTGAAAAAGCGGATTTTATAAGCTATCTTTGTTGACTATCGTAGATAACTTAAACAAACATTTGAGAAGATGACTGCTGTTTTTGTAAAACCATCATTTTTGATTCTCCAGGATATTGGCATGTCTGAACTGCTGTTGATTGCCGTTGTGGTATTACTGCTGTTCGGTGGCAAGAAAATCCCTGAGCTGATGAGGGGATTAGGTAAAGGTATCCGTGAGTTCAATGACGCCAAAAACAATGTGCGCCAGGAAATTGAAGAAGGTATGCGGGAAAAACCTGTACAACCTGCTACTACCGACACGAAGCCAACTGATGCTCAACACAACGCATAATCTGGCGTAGCACATACTGTTCCTGATTTTAATATTTTAACTGATTTAGCTTTGACTGAATTCAGCAGTATAACTTCTTTCCATAAAGCATTATACGCCGGCAGTACAAGCTGTACGGAGCAGGTACGTCTGTACCTTGACCGGATAGCGCAGTTAAAACATTTAAATGCCTTCCTGGAAGTATATGAGGAGGAAGCCCTGACAAGAGCGCAGGAGCTGGATGAACGGATAAAAAACGGTCAACCGGTAGGCGCACTGGCAGGAGTAGTGGTAGGTATTAAAGATGTGATCTGCTATAAAGGCCATCATGTAGGTGCCGCTTCCAGGATTCTGGAAGGGTTTACTTCGCTTTATTCCGCCACAGCCATTGAAAGGCTGCTGGCCGCTGATGCCATCATTATTGGTAATCTCAACTGCGATGAATTCGCAATGGGGTCTACCAATGAAAATTCGGCTTATGGCCCCACGCTGAATGCGTTGGACAATACCCGGGTTCCGGGTGGTTCGTCAGGGGGCTCTGCCGTAGCTGTACAGGCCGACCTTTGTCTGGTTAGTCTGGGTAGTGATACTGGCGGCTCTGTTCGCCAACCGGCGGACTTTTGCGGGATCATCGGTTTAAAACCAACCTACGGCCGCATCTCCCGTCATGGCCTGTTGGCATATGCCTCATCCTTTGATCAGATTGGCATTTTCGGCAAGGTAATTGCGGATGTGGCGGCGGTTCTGCAGGTGATCGCAGGACCGGATGAGTTTGATAGTACAGCAGCCCAGCGGGAAGTCCCTGATTACCAGCAAAACCTGTCACACAATAAAAGTTACAGATTTGCGTATTTAAGAGATGCCCAGTACCATGAAGGATTGGATGCTGAAATGAAGGATAGCTATATAGACCTCTTTGAAAGCCTGGTAGATGAAGGACATACCGTTACCGGTAAAGGTTTTGATTACCTGGATTATGTGGTCCCTACCTATTATGTGCTGACAACAGCAGAAGCATCCTCCAACCTGTCGCGTTATGACGGGGTCAGATTCGGGCACCGGACGAATGAGAAAAACCTTGATTTGATCGATTTTTACAAAAAAAACAGATCAGAAGGGTTTGGTAAAGAAGTAAAACGTCGTATATTACTCGGGACTTTTGTGCTGAGCGCAGGATATTACGACGCTTATTACACCAAAGCACAACAGGTCAGGAGATTAGTTACAGATAAGCTGAACGAGATACTGGAAGAATTCGACGCCATTTTAATGCCAACGGTGCCGTCGACAGCCTTTAAACTAGGAGAGAAAACAGAAGATCCAATTGCCATGTACCTGGCAGATATTTACACGGTACTGGCTAATCTGGCAGGGGTCCCGGCCATTTCAGTGCCATTGGGCCGGCATTCAAACGGAATGCCATACGGTGTACAGATCATCACAAAGAAGTTTGACGAAGCGGCCTTGTTACAAATTGCCCATCAACTGATGGCAACTGACAGGGCATCGATTGTTTAAAATAAATTGTATGAGAAAAATCTTTTTACTATTGCTGTTGCCAGCATTGAGTTTGGGAAGTGTTGAAGTAATGGGTAGCAACAGTGTACCTAAAGAGACGGCGTTATCATTGGTCTCGCCCGACACTACAGTGAAATTCCGCAAAGTACATTTGCCGAAAGACTCTGTAGCGCCTTCTCCCACCACTATGGCAGTAAGAAAAGCTGCCCAGAGCCTGCCTAATAACATTCGCAGCGCTAAAGTATACGAACAGATCAATAACAACCTGGTGGCCGGTTATGTAAATAACTACGCTACCCGGTACAGTCAGCATCTGCAAACCATGGTCGAAAGAGGTCAGCCTTATTTCTCCATGGTGGAAAAAATCTTCCGTGAGCATGGTATCCCGGAGGAGATGAAATATCTCGCTGTTATTGAATCCAGCTTTAATACCAATGCACGTTCCAGAGTAGGAGCCGTTGGCGCCTGGCAGTTTATGGCCGGTACCGCCCGCATCTTCGGCCTGAGCGTGGGTAAAAAAGTGGATGAACGTAAAGATTTCTACAAATCCACCCTGGCTGCCGCCCAGTACCTGAACAAGCTGTATGAACAGTTTGATGACTGGTTGCTGGTAGTAGCAGCTTACAACTGTGGCCCTGGCGGCGTATTGCGTGCTATGAAGGCCAGCGGTCGGGAAGATTTCTGGGGTATGCAGTATTTCCTGCCCGCAGAATCCCGTAACCACGTTTACAAATTTATTGCTACCGGTTATATCCTCGATCGATTCAACAACTTCTTCGGTGTGAGTGACGAACCCGGCATGCCTGTAGCGGACAATACCAGCGCTCCTGCTGCTGCCGCTGCAGTGTCAAGAGGTCCGCTGACAGAAGATGAAATCTACAGCAGTGTGGAAATCAACGTTACCGGTAAATACCGCCTCGAGGCTATCGCCAAAAAACTGGACATGCCTGTAGCAGAACTGGACCGTTATAATCCGGGTTTTGCCAAAGCGATGGCCAGCGCTGAAAATAACTACGACCTGCGCATCCCGAAAGAAAAAATGAAGCTGTTCATGGCTGAAAGAGACGAGATGCTGAAAGAGTCTGTACAAATGACACTGGACGATAAAGCGGTAGGTGTGGATAAATCCAAATTCCCGCCTCCGGCTAAAATGCCTGCTGAGAAAGCCACAACGGCCAAAAAAGCGACTACCGCCAGCAGCAAAAAACACAGCAGCACGAAAAAACATACCGCTGCCAAAAAACATACGACTAAAAAGAAGTCTACCCGCAAGAAGTAGTCATCTTCATAAAAGAAAATAAAAAACCCGTGTTGGTATCTCCAGCACGGGTTTTTTTATAGACTTCTTTTGTGTGGGATGCCGTATATCCGACAGCGTTATTACATTGAAAATGGCTCGCGCCGGCGGTTTCATTACGGCAACGCCTATATGTTTTACACAGCCAGCATTCCTTTCTTCCTTTCGCTGAAAGCTACCAGGTCCAGCAGCGGGCCGGTCATAAAGGTAGTGGCCAGCGCCATCAGTACCATCATGGCAAAGATGCCGGGCGACAGGATACCGAGATCATAACCGATATTGAGCACGACCAGCTCCATCAGGCCACGGGTATTCATCAGTGCGCCAATGGAAACAGATTGTCGCCAGGACTGGCCCATGAGCCGGGCTGTCAGGGCGCTGCCGCCAAATTTGCCAGCCACCGCTACCAGCATGATCATACCGCATATGGCCCACAGATGGGTTTCATTCAGCAGACCAATTTGTGTGCGCAGGCCGGTAAACACAAAAAATATCGGTAACAGCAACATCACGCTGACATCTTCCAGTTTATCCGTCAGCAGTTGTTTGATATTGGATTCCTGTGGCATAATTACCCCGGCGAGGAAGGCACCAAAGAGCGCGTGTATGCCGATGACTTCCGCGGCAAGGGCAGAGAGCAGCAACGTCAGGAAAACGGCTGAAATAGCCGCTTTTTCGCGTCCGCGAGCGAGATGCCGGTTCACCGTGCGGGCCAGCCAGGGCCTTACCATACTGAGCATGATCGTCACAAAAACGACGGACAGTACAATCGTAATCAGCGCACTGACCAGTCCTCCTGCTTTTACAATAGCTACTACCACGGCCAGGATACACCAGGCTGTTACATCATCGGCGGCGGCGCAGGTAATAGCCATGGTGCCTAAGGGGGTGCCGGTGAGTTTCCTTTCCTGTACAATACGCGCCAGTACCGGAAAAGCCGTAATACTCATGGCGATGCCCATAAACAGGGCAAAAGCGAGAAAGCTGACACCTGCCGGCGCAAAGTCGGTGAAGAGATAATAAGCCAGCCATACGCCCAGAAAAAAGGGCACGATGATGCTGGCGTGGCTGATCATCACAGCATCGTGCGCTTTGTTCCGGATTTTGCTGATATCGAGCTCCATCCCTACGATAAACATAAAGAAGGCGAGGCCTATCTGACTAAGGAACTGGAGCGTCTTCAGAGACTCTACCGGGAAGAGGAAAGCCGAAAAGGAGGGCAGGGTCCATCCCAGCAGGGAAGGGCCTAACAATACACCTGCTATGATTTCTCCCACCACGGCCGGCTGCTTTATTTTATTGGCCAGTATACCAAACAGGCGGGCTACCAGCATGATCACGATGATCTGCAGCAAGAGCAGGCTCAACGGATGTTTCAGGTTGTCGAGGTATTGCCACCAGTCGCTGGTAGCAGCGGCGTGTGGCGCCGTAGTGGCAGCAGCGGCAACGGGCGCCGCCTGTTTTACCGGCAGCAGTCTTCCCTGTTCGAGGATGACCCATATCAAAACCCCGAACACGCCAATGATAGCAGGGTAGAGGAGGAGGCGTTTTTTCATAAGGTGAATTGTAAAAGTAAATACGGATTTGCAGGTACACCTATTCTTTTCCCTGCAAATCCGTAATACTGTTATGTGTGATGATGGTTACAATCAGATGGCTGCGATACCGGGCAGTACTTTGCCTTCAAAGAATTCGAGCATAGCGCCGCCACCGGTAGACACGTAGCTAACTTTGTCGGCCAGACCGAACTGGTTAACCGCCGCTACAGAGTCGCCGCCGCCAACGAGAGAGAACGCGCCATTGGCAGTGGAGGTAACGATAGCGTCCGCAACACCTTTAGTACCTTTCTGGAATGCTTCCATTTCAAAAACGCCCATGGGACCGTTCCACAGGATGGTTTTTGAAGCCTGGATAGTTTCGCTGAAGAGGGCTACAGAAGCGGGTCCGATATCGAGGCCCATCCATCCGGCAGGGATGTTATCGTTCGATACCACCTGCGTAGCTGCGTCAGCAGCAAATTTATCTGCCGCTACAGAATCAACGGGCAGGATCAGTTTCACATTTTTGGTATGTGCTTTTTCCAGCAGTTCGTTGGCGAGGTCCAGTTTATCATTTTCACAGAGGGAGTTACCTATTTCCTTGCCTTGAGCTTTCAGGAAGGTATAAGCCATGCCACCGCCGATGATGATGTTGTTGGCGCGGTCCATCAGTGTTTCGATGATCAGGATTTTGTCGCTCACCTTAGCGCCACCGAGGATAGCGGTGAAAGGGGCTGTAGCGTTGTTCAGTACTTTCTCCGCGTTGGTTACTTCTGCTTCCATGAGGAGGCCGAACATGCGGTCCGGTTTAGCGAAGAACTGAGCGATGACAGCGGTGGAGGCGTGTGCGCGGTGAGCGGTACCGAAAGCGTCGTTTACATAAACGTTGCCCAGTTTAGCCAGTTGTTCCGCGAAAGAAGCGTCGCCTTTCTCTTCTGCTTTGTGGAAGCGCAGGTTTTCCAGCAGCAGGACTTCACCCATTTGCAGGTCGGCAGCGGCTTTTTCAGCTACAGGGCCTACGCAGTCTTCCGCAAATTTTACGGTAGTACCGCCCAGCAGGGAGATGAGGTGGTAAATGAGATGTCTTAAAGAGTATTTATCAGTAGGACCATCTTTCGGGCGACCGAGGTGGGACATGAGGATGACAGCCCCGCCATCTTTGAGGATTTTTTTGATGGTGGGAACGGCAGCCCGCATACGGGTGTCATCGGTAATTTCGAATTTATCGTTCAGTGGAACGTTGAAATCCACGCGCACCAAGGCTTTGCGGCCGTTGAAGTTATAGTCGGAGAATTTGCTCATATGTAGCGATTTAAGAGAAAGGGTTTAGCCATAAAAAAAACCGCGGGCCAACAGCACAAAGCGAGTGTCAACCAAATGTATCTGGCCTGGCTGCTGCTATGGTGTAGTTGTTCCGCGGAATGTAAAAAGTATCCCGGCATTGACTGCCGGGAATACGATCTGATTATTTGCTGATCAGGCCGGCGAAGTACTTCACAGTACGAACCAGCTGAGATACGTAGCTCATTTCGTTGTCGTACCAGGACACGGTTTTAACCATTTGGTGATCACCAACGGTCATTACTTTAGTCTGGGTAGCGTCGAACAGGGAACCGTAGTGGATACCGATGATGTCGGAGCTTACGATTTCATCTTCAGTGTAACCGAAGGATTCGTTGGAAGCTGCTTTCATCGCTGCATTCACTTCTTCTGCTGTTACTTTTTTGCTGAGGATGGTAGTCAGTTCAGTGAGGGAACCGGTGATGGTTGGTACACGCTGAGCGTTACCGTCCAGTTTACCTTTCAGTTCAGGCAGAACCAGGCCGATTGCTTTTGCGGCGCCGGTGCTGTTAGGAACGATGTTGGCAGCAGCAGCACGGGCACGGCGCAGGTCACCTTTCGGATGCGGTGCATCGAGGGTGTTCTGGTCGTTGGTGTAAGCGTGAATGGTTGTCATCAGACCGGTAACGATACCGTATTTGTCCTGCAGAACTTTGGCCATTGGAGCCAGGCAGTTGGTGGTGCAGGAAGCGCAGGAGATAACTGTTTCGCTACCATCCAGCAGTTCGTGGTTTACGTTGAAAACGATCGTTTTCAGATCACCGGTAGCAGGAGCGGAAATTACAACACGTTTTGCACCAGCGGTGATGTGCGCAGCAGCTTTGTCTTTATCAGTAAAGAAGCCGGTGCACTCGATCACTACGTCGATATCGTGCTCTTTCCAGGGAATTTGAGACGGGTCTCTTTGTGCATATATCTTCACATCTTCGCCGTTCACATTAATTGCGTTCTCGGAATGTTTAACTTCTGCATCAAACCTACCCTGCGCTGAATCATATTTCAGCAAATGCGCCAGCACGGTTGGGCTGGTAAGGTCATTGATAGCTACCACATCAATGCCGGGCATTTTGTAAATCTGGCGGTATACCAACCGGCCAATGCGGCCGAATCCATTAATACCAATTTTGAGAGTAGTTCCCATTTTTTGTCGTGATTTGAGTATGAAAAAATCGAAGGCGAATTTACAATCAATGCGTTTATTAATCAATATAAATTTGAGTTATCAAAATTTTTTTTGGAAATATAAAACAATAGTGTACTTTTGCAATCCCAAAACGATACGCCGCGTTGGTCAAGGGGTTAAGACGCCTCCCTTTCACGGAGGAATCACGGGTTCGATTCCCGTACGTGGTACGAAGAAAGCCGATCATTATGATCGGCTTTTTATTTTGTATCAGGTGTATATACATTTCCTTTCTTTCTTATGTTTTAATACTGCTATTGTTTTTCAGTAGCCCTTATTTTTCCGTCGACCGGAAATAAGTAATATCTTAAAATGAGTTTTGAATCACCCTATATGCCATGAAGCCTGATAACTCCCTTACTTTCTTTAGACGCTTAAAAGCCGAAACAGAGGCTAAATGGGCGCAATTAGCGCCGAATGATCCCTATGCCAGCATAGATCCCGGTACCAAATGGCTGCCTGGCCTTTCCGAAGAAGAGCTACACGCCTTTGAAAAAGAAATGGGGTTCCCGTTTCCGGAACCACTCCGTAATTTTTACCGCACGATGAATGGGGTGGACAGGCCGTTTATCTATACCTATGAGGATGGTTCCACATCGGAGGACAACAGGTTTTACTCTTACCCTCAGGATATAGGCCGTATTCGCAGTATGATTGCATGGGTGTATGAGGACTGTGGGATAACACCAGCCATTGCAAAAGCAAGGGGCATTTCCCGCATCTTTCCAATATGGGGCCATCGTTTTATGATGATTGATGAACCTGGGCATCCGGTGTTGTCCATGTATGGAAATGATATTATCTTTTATGGTTCCACCTTAGCAGCGCTTTGCAAGAAGGACCTCGGGTCTACACATGGTATGCGTCAGCATGGAGAGCCAACAGTCCGTTTCTGGTACCCTGGCTGGCAAAAAAATTTCAAAATGCCTAAGCGCAGACGCCGCGTTGGCGTGATGACCCCATGGCTGCGAGTGATGAAAAAGAACGTACTATTACAACACCGGGCAATGGGCTGATACCCTGCTGATAAATACCACACTCATTCCCTGTATAAAAATGCTACTTTTAATAGCATATACTTCAAACCGGCAACTTTATGGCAAAACGGAGAATGCTCAAAGATGTACTCCGCCTTTATCCTTTACGGCGTATTATGATCAGTCTGGGGCTTACAGCGCTCGCCTGGGCGATACTGCGAATATGCCGCGTGCCTGTCAGTCCGCTGGTGTTTTCCGTGCTTTTATGGGATGTATTTGCGCTCTCCTACATCGCTACTGCCTGGCTGGTATTTGTGCGGCGTAAGGTACCTGAAATTCGCGCATGGGCACGTATCGATGACGGTAGCCGTACTTTCGTGACTACTTTTCTACTGGTGTCTTCATTTGCCAGTATGATCATCGTGGCATTGGTCATGGTATCCAAAGAACCGGCCGACCCGGTTATTTACCTGCCGGTGGCTATTGTTGGTATCCTTTCTTCATGGGCGTTGGTACATACTACGTACAGCTTTCACTATGCCCACCTGTTTTATGATGATGATGAAAATGATGCTTCCCGTCATGCCGGCGGGCTCGACTTTCCCCAGGAGAAATATCCCGACTATCTGGACTTCGCTTATTTCTCTTTTGTGATAGGGATGACTTTCCAGGTATCAGATGTGGAGATCGGGAATCGTATCATCCGGCGTACGGTGCTGGTGCACGGACTGATATCCTACCTGCTCAATACGTTTGTGATGGCTTTGACAATCAACCTGATTGCAGGGCTGATTCACAAGTAAAATAATCTTGTTGATCATCTTTCGAAAAAATATTTGAAAAAAATTTTGCGATGTAAAACAATTCCCTATCTTTGCAATCCCAAAACGGAAATGCCGCGTTGGTCAAGGGGTTAAGACGCCTCCCTTTCACGGAGGAATCACGGGTTCGATTCCCGTACGTGGTACGAAGAAAGCCTGCAAATTTTGCAGGCTTTTTCTTTTTAGTGCAGCTGTAAATGGACGCATGCGTATTATCAGCAACTAAAATAGTTTGTTAGTTCACGCTGGTGAATATCCTCAGGACTTCTTCATAACCGGCAGGCACCCCTCCATTCTAATAGAACGCTGATTTGATTCCTAATGGGTTTATTGTTATATTCGTTTAAGTGCGCACAAATAAAGTTTCCGTGCTGTAACCCAAATAACCAGGAACAAACGTACACTCCCGACTCAAATATGACCAGGCACCATGTACAATTGTTCATCCACACCCTAAACTGATACTCCAAAATAAATCTGCATTTTGGCAAATAATGAACATATACAGCTGCTCGCATATTGGCGAAGCTCTCTTGCAGACGCATCCCGTGTAGAAATACCGGTGGGGAAATCCATTCATCTGCATAAAGCAGTTGTGGATTTCATAAAGGGGCATGTTTCGACGGAACATGCTGCTGTACTGATAGATAAAGCAGAGGCACAACTCAATGATCTAAAAGGACGAAAGGACAAGGAAGATCCGGAATGGGAATATCTGGATGAGACGAATATTTTAATAGCGCCTTTCCGCGTAAGTCCTGATCCGGAGTATACCAAGTATTCCGGAGAGCCTGATGTCAGCTATCCGTTTTGGATAAGAGCTGTAATAAACAGGAATGGTTTTTTAAAGCCACATGAAGATACTTTCCCCTATATTCCCCGGCCACATCTCGAGCCTCAGGTAAATGAAGCAGTAAACTTCATTTTTTCTGACGTGGATACGGTAGACGCGGCGTTTGCCATGCCTTTTTTGAATGAAGGCAGTTGGCCGGATTATCGAAATTATTTACAGGCTGTTTTCAGTAAGATTACAGGAATGTCTCTTTGGCAGTATACAGCAGCCAGTCACACTGTTGAATTTTCCTATACGATTGTAGTCTATGAGCCTTTAACGACAGCGGCAGATGGGATTATCAAATTGTATGATTACCTGATCCGGGAAAGAGAAGTGCCTGCACTATTGGAAAGGCTGGCTCATAAAGTTGAAACCCAACTTCGGCCACTAATGGCTGCAAATGAATTTGAACAGACGTTGGCCCTTCACCTGGGACAGATGGCTTACGCTTATCCGTTATCTGTATCTCAACGAAAGGCTTTATATCATCTGCAAAAGCTGGGCAATGGTGAAATTCTTGCAGTGAATGGCCCTCCGGGTACTGGTAAAACCACGTTACTGCAAAGTGTGGTGGCGAATGAAGTTGTACGGAGCGCCCTTAAAGGAGATGCGCCGGCTGTGATTCTTGCCTGCTCTACCAACAACCAGGCGGTTACTAATATTATCGATAGTTTTTCTGCCATCGTACCGAAGCCAGGACTGCTGTATGAGCGCTGGTTGCCCGGTATTAAAGGGTTTGGCCTGTACCTCCCGGCACAGGGAAAAAACGTGGCGCCGGATATTCCACATCTTAAACGTATTGGCGGACGCCTGGCGGGTGCACATATTGACAAGGAAAACGTCTCCTACCTCGCTACTGCCGAAGTTCAGTACATTGATAACTTTGAGCGTTGTATGGAGCACCAGGGTTTGGGTATTGAAGACATTACCCGGTTGCTGCAGGGCAGACTGAAAGAGAAGCAGGCACAAGTTGAAGAGGGCATCCGGTTGTGGCAACAGTATAAGACAATTCCCTCCCTTATCGAAACATTGAAACCGCATGCCGATATTAAGCTGTTTCACTACAATGAGCTGGATGAAGGACAACTTGAACAAATTGAATCCGCTCTCCGGGAGCTTGAACAAAAAATAGCTGATTACCTGGATAGTGAGTCTATCTGGATAAAACTCTTTGCCTTCCTTCGTTTTGTAAAGGAAAAAAGAGCTTTCCGGTTATCCGGGCTTTTTCGCGATTGTCCCTTAAGTTATGATATGGTGGACTTTTACCGTATGAACTCTTTTCACCATTTTTTTAATGAGAAACTGAAGTTGATACAACAGATCAGAAAGTATGCACAGCTCTGGAACCAGTGGAAAAAAGATTGTAGGATACATGCAAATCCACCTATCGATGATGAAGGATTTAAAGCAGCGGAACATAACCGGCAATTGTTCTTCTACGATGAGTTGGAAATGGGATTGAAATACGATATGTTTTATCTGGCTGTCCATTATTGGGAGGGCCGCTGGATACTGGCAGCAGGGGAGGTTGTTGCGGAGGATCGTGTTCGCAGAAATACAACGACCGATGCACAAAAACGTTGGCAACGATTTGCGATGCTAAGTCCCTGCTTTGTATCCACATTTTTTATGGCACCGAAATTTTTTACTTATTCAAAGCATATTAGCGGAAGTGGATCAGGAAGTGTTTGGGATACGCCACCTCTGGCGGCATTTATTGATCTGCTTATTGTCGATGAGGCAGGGCAGGTGTCACCGGAAGTCGGTGCGGCTACTTTTGCATTGGCGCGAAAAGCAGTAGTGGTGGGAGATACACTACAGATAGAGCCGGTATGGAATGTACCTGCCAAGGTAGACCATGCCAACCTCTTTCGCTATAATGTGATAGCCAATATTAACGACCAACATGAGATTGGTGAGTTGTTCACTAAAGGCTTTTTAAGCAGTTCCGGCAGTATCATGAAATTGGCGCAAAAGGCAACACCTTACCAGCTGTATCCGGATATGGAGCGGGGAATGATGCTAACAGAACATCGGCGTTGCTTTGATGAAATTATAACATACTGCAATAAACTCGCTTATCACGGACTATTGGAAGCTAAAAAAGGTCCTTCGAAAGGAGCACCGTTCGCACCCATGCAGTTTCAGCTTGTCAACGGTATCTCAGAAATGAGAGGTACCAGCAGGGCTAATCAGGAAGAAGCTGCTGCAATTGCAACATGGATCTTAACTAACCAGGAGCAAATTATTACCTACTATCAAGAGGTAGAAAATGCGTCAGCTATCAGGGAAAAGCGGGTTGTTAAGAAACTTCGGTTAGCAGATGTTGTCGGGATCATTACCCCCTTTACCGGACAAAAATATGAACTGGTCAAGACGTTTCGAAAATCGGGCATTAACTTGTCAGGACTGACCATTGGCACTGTACATGCGCTACAGGGTGCAGAACGCTCCGTCGTCTTGTTTTCTTCCACTTATGGTACCAACGACGTCAACAAGGCATATTTTTTTGACCGGGGCGTAAACATGCTGAATGTGGCCGTGTCCAGAGCAAAAGATGCTTTTGTCCTGTTTGGCTGTAAGGAAGTATTAGCGAAAAGCAATACAACACCTTCCGGCCAACTATACAGTTATATTAAATGGCTTACTGAAAGGGAAATGGCCCAGAATAGGGCTGTTACTCCTTCTCCGGCTTCCTGATAATCTTCTTCCGGTGCGCCTTTCCCCATTTGATCATCTCCAGAATAATATCCCCGAATGATCGGCAATAGCCGGTAGCCGTATATTCCACCACCACCGGAGAGGAGGGGGTGACCGTTCTTTTGATCAACTGATTCGCTTCCATTTCTTTCAGCTCCCGTGAGAGCATGCGTGTGGTGATGCCTGGAATACTGCGCTCTATCTCACGGAAACGCTTGTTGCCATTGCAGATGGAGTTGATAATGGGCAGCCGCCATTTTCCTCCGATAACATAAATCGTGTCCTGCAATGCCTGTAATTCATCCTTCTGATTGCGGGGATTACTCAGCACTTCGGCTATTTCTTCCAATCGTTTTATGTCTGTCATACTGGTATACTCTGTGATACTGGTTACAAAGTTATACCAATTCGCTCATACCTTTGCCATGAATTAAACATAAGAACCATGGAAACACTAAAAGGGAAGATAGCGGTAGTAACCGGCGGCAATAGCGGGATTGGTTACGCTACCGCCAAAGAATTGAAGCAGCAGGGCGCGACAGTCATTATTACAGGGCGACGGAAAGCTGCCATCGAAACAGCCGCGGCAGAACTGGGCGTAACCGGCCTCGTGGCAGATCAGGGAAACCTCAAAGACATAGAAAGCCTGGCCAACAATGTCAAAGCAACATTCGGGACGGTAGATATTCTGTTCATCAATGCCGGCGTCCTGGGGGGAGCGGCCATCGAACAGGCAACGGAAGAGGTATTTGACCAGGTAATAGATGTGAACTTTAAAGGTGCCTACTTTACACTGAGCCGGTTTATTCCTATCCTGAAAGAGGGCGCGTCCGTGATATTCCTGTCATCCAACACGGCCAGCATGAGTGTGGCCAATTCCTCCATCTACTCTTCCAGCAAAGCCGCTTTGAATGCGGTGATGAAAATTGCGGCGATAGAACTGGCGCCACGCAGGATCAGGGTGAATGCGATCAGTCCCGGCCCTATTGAAACAGAAATTCTGCATAAACAGGGATACGATGAAGCGCAACTCAAAGGCGTGAAATCGTGGATCGTTGACCGCGTTCCGCTGAAGCACATGGGAAAAGCCGATGACATTGGGAAGATGGTGGTACAGTTGTCCGGCGAAGCAGCTTCTTTTGTCACCGGGGCCGAACTGGTGATGGATGGCGGTATGAGCCTGTAGTTACCGGCCTGTGCTGTGGACTATTCAGACGGGTGGCTGTGGGGTGGTGCTTTCGGTTTTAGAAAAACTAAGCAGGGACTATCGTTCTGCTTTGATATTTTTGAAATATCAGGGCAACATTTAGTACTTTTATCCCACAGCCACTATTTTCCTGAATGCCATGATCGAACAGTTTATCTGGTCCGTCGCCCCATTGCGGTATCACCTCAAGAGGTATCTATATTGCCTGTTGTGTTGCCTGTCTGTCACATTCCCTGCCACCGCGCAGCAGGAAAATATTTCCTATCATTTCCGGCACCTCGATATCAGCAATGGCCTTGCCAGTAACCACGTTTCGGCTATCCTGCAGGACCGTAAAGGATTTATCTGGATCGCCAGCACCGCCCTGCAACGGTACGATGGTACCAATCTGGTGACCATGGCCAATTTCGACAGGGTGCCCGGCTCTATTTATTATGATGATATCTGTCTCTGTGAAGATAACCGCGGCCGCATATGGATGGGCACTCCGGACAACATTCGTGTATACGATCCGGTAACAATGGCCATCAGGACACTCAAAGTGGCCAACAGGGCGGAACTACCCGAAGGACTGCAATGCAGTAATATCATACAGGACCATAACGGTATCATATGGGCCACCACCCGCGATGGCCTCATGCAGTTTGATGAAGCGTCTTTCAGCTTTCACAAAGCTGCAATGGTACCCGAGGCAGACCGGCTTGAAATGCAGGACGGCATCATGGAAGATGAAGCCGGCAACCTCTGGATAAGCGGAACCGGGAACCTCTACATCCTGGACCGTGACAGGAAACAGCTGTTCTCACCGGCTAACAATCCCCGGCATCTGCCGGTATTGGATATCCACAACAGCTTTAAAAAGATATACACCGATAACCATCATCATATATGGCTTGCCGGCCGACAGGGCATCCTGTACCAGTACGATCCCACTGTCAATAAGCTGCAGGAATACCGCTTCAATACCCCTGAAGTCGATCATATTTTTGATGTGATGACGGATGGTAACAAAGACCTATGGGTGGCTACGGAAAAAGGCGGCATCTTCCGCTTCAATGATTCCCTGCGACGCTTTGATTTTAACATCTCCAGCAACAATACCGATGAACGTGGGTTTCACTACGACTATGAGGCCAATTGTATGCTGAGCGACCGTGAAGGCCACCTCTGGATAGGCACAGACCACGGAGTGAATATTCTCAGTATTCACAATACCTCTTTCCGGATGCTGGACCACCGCACCGTTTTTGAAAAGACAAAAGAACGGCTGCCGGCCGCGGAAGTAACAGGTATTTTTCAGGCCAGTAACGGAGACGTATATGTGGGATACTGGGGAAAAGGATTCAGCCGTTTGTCTTCCAGCCTGCAGCTGCTGGGCAACTACTTTCATGGGGAAGATACCACTACCACTATTCCGGAACAAAGAGGACTGGTATGGACCTTCGCTGAACTGAAAAATGGGATCATCCTCGTCGGACAGGAGAATGGTAACCTGTCGCTCTTTAACCCCGCTACGGGGCGATTTATCCGGCATCTCACTTCTCCGGCGTTGCATGAACAAACTTTGTTGCGCATGCTGGTACAGGGCGATACTTCTGTGTGGATAGGGCTTTACAAGCGCGGACTGGCCAGCTGGAATCCGCGTACCAATCAGTTTAACTACTACCATGAGATCACGGATTCCCTGAAGCGGCCTTTATCGGTGCTGCAGCTCGTGACAGAAGGAGATTCCCTACTGTGGCTGGCTTCCAGCGGCGGCGGATTGATCCTTTTTAATCCGCATACCCGCAGGATCGTCGCCCGCCAGAATTTTGAATGGTTGCAGCACAGCTATAACAATGTTACTTCGTTGGTGAGATTCAATGACAGCACGCTGCTGGCCGGAACGGACCATGGACTATGGATGTACAATACCCGCCAGGGCACTTATGTGCCCGTCAGAATTGATGGACAGCTCTTTGATGAATGGGTGTTGAATATACGGGAAGACACCCCGGAGAAATTCTGGTTTATCACACCCTATGGCTTTTACCGGTATACGATCCCCCGCGGCCGCCTTGAGACTTTTACGCAGAACGATGATATTATCGATAACTCCCGCAAGGTGCGTCGCCGCATTTCCTGGCTGAAAGACGGACGGCTGTTGGTGGGAGCCTCAGACCACTTTGTAGTATTTGAACCGAATAAGCTGGAGGTGGCGCCACCTCCGCCAGATGTGACCATCGTGAACATGAAGGCGCTGGACAGCATTGTGCTGATAGAAGAGGCGCTGCGGGATAATAAACCGGTAGAGCTGAATCATCGCCAGAATATCATCAGCATAGAATTCAAAAGTCTGTCTTATCATCAGGAGAAGATCCGCTATTTCTATCAGTTGGAAGGCTTGGACGAAGACTGGGTTAGTGCGGAAAATATACTGGTGGCCAAATACACCAACCTGGCCCCGGGGAACTATACTTTCCGGGTAAGGGCTGTCAATTCCGCCGGCACCACCTCGCTGCATATCAGTGAACTGAAAATATTTATCCGGCCGGCGTTCTGGCAAACGCCCTGGTTCCGTATACTGTGCCTGCTGCTGGCACTTGGACTGGTGTATCTGTATATTCGTCTGCGTATTGCCTCAGTAAAGAAAGAGGCCCGTGAAAGGGCGGCCATCCAGCAACAGATGGCTCAGCTGGAAATGAAAGCCCTGCGTGCTCAAATGAATCCGCATTTTATTTTCAATGCGCTGAACTCCATTCAGACATTTATGATGAAGAGCGAGACAGAGCAGGCGCTCGCTTACCTCGCGCGTTTCGCACGACTGATCCGGAACGTGCTGGACAACTCCCAGCTGAACAACATACCGGTGTCTAAAGAGGTCAATATGCTCACCAACTACCTGGAACTGGAAAAACTGCGTTTTGCAGATGCCTTTGAATATGAGTTTATCGTAGACCCTGAACTGGAACCGGATTTTGTGGAGATACCCACCATGATCCTGCAGCCTTTTGTGGAAAATGCTATCTGGCATGGTATTCTGCATATCCCTGACCAGGGAAAAATCAGGATCATGTTTGCCCGTATAGGCGACAGGGTATTATGTACTATAGAAGATAACGGCATCGGCAGGGTCAGGTCGGCAGCGCTGCGAAAAATGGATAAGCAACACTACTCACGCGGGCTGCAGATCACACGCGACAGGTTACAGTTATACAACAGCCGCTTTAATATGGATGCCAGTTTTGATATTGAAGATCTGAATGATGGAGCCGGAAATGCCACCGGGACAAGGGTTAATATCTGGTTCCCTTATGTACATGAATAAATCAATTACAAATTACGAATGACGAATTAAGGGCCCGCTTATTGGAAGTTTGTTTAGTCACCTCTCTAAAAGATAGCCCTCAATTCGTCATTCGTAATTTGTAAATCGTAATTTATCTCAGCCCGATCTCATAATGTCTTTCCGGGATTTCTATATCCAGGAATCCTTTTTTGAGCAACCAGTTTTTGAAGATAACCTGCACGTCATATTCACCATGTACGAGGAATAATTTTTTGATGTCGGTCGGGTTCTGGCAGGCGAGCCACTGGCTGAGGTCTTCATAGTCGCCGTGTGCGCTCATGGAGCGGATAACGCCTACTTCAGCTTTCACTTCGTAGCGGGTACCGTAGATAGACACTTCCTTCGCACCGCGCATCAGGCGGCCACCGAGTGATTGCGGTTCGCAATAGCCCACAATGAGAATGGTATTCCTTTCTTCGTCGATGTTGTTGGCGATGTGGTGCTTTACGCGACCGGCTTCCGCCATTCCCGAGGCAGAGATGATCACGCAAGGCTCTTTGCGGAAGTTAAGTCCTTTGGATTCGTCTACAGATTTTACGTAGTGTAATCCCGGAAAATCAAATGGATCGTCATCACGTTTCAACACGTCAGATACTTCGCGGTTAAATACTTCCGGATGTGCTTTGGTAACAGCAGTAGCTTCAGTAGACAGTGGGCTGTCCACGAAGATGTCTACGCTTGGCAGGGTACCATTCAGCTGTGCTTTATTCAGTGCATACAGCAGTTCCTGTGTACGACCTACGCTGAAAGCAGGGATAATCAGCTTACCTCTTTTTTCCACACAGGTTTCTTTGATGTAACGCAGTAATTCTGCATCGGCGGGAGCCGCGTCGGCATGCAACGTGCTGCCATACGTAGACTCGATGAGGATATAATCTGCCTGTGGGAAGGTAGCGGGTGATTTGAGGATGGCGTCATTGTACCGGCCGATATCACCGCTGAAGGTAATCTGTTCCGTTTTGCCGTTTTCTGTGATACGCAGATGTACCGAGGCGGCACCTACGATATGACCGGCATCGGTGAACATGATTTGTATATCCGGATCAATGTTGATCCAGGTGTTATAGTTGTTGACAGGTTTGAGAAAACGGATCGCGCTTTTGGCATCTTCCACGGTGTAGAGCGGGAGCACATATGGTTTGCCTTCGTTTGCTCTTTTTTTGTTGGTGAACTTCACATCATCTTCCTGTATTTCTGCGGAGTCGAGGAGCAGGATTTCCGTCATGTCGCGGGTACCGGGCGTGCAGTAGATATCACCGTTGTAGCCCATTTTCACCAGGCGGGGAATCAGGCCGGAGTGGTCGATATGGGCATGCGAGAGGACCATATACGTAACTTCAGCCGGGTCAAAACCAAAGTCCCTGTTCAGGTCATCGGTTTCGGGGCCCATGCCCTGAAACATGCCGCAGTCTAACAAGACCTTCTTTCCGTTCTTTAGTGTAATAAGATGTTTGGAGCCGGTAACGGTGCGGGCCGCACCATGAAATGCTATTTTCATATCCTTGATTTAGGGTGATGACCACCATTTATGATTTTCCTTTAAAAGACCAGGTGACAGCGAACGAGGCAATTAGTGTGCCTTGTTTGTCTCTGCCTTCGCTGCGCATGGTAACGGTGACTGCCTCCTCCTGGTTCATGGCTTTGCTGATGGCTTCTTTCAGCGCAGGAAGATCGCTACAGGTGAAGTAAGTGAGGCCTGTAGCTTTTTTCACAAAGGTGGATTCCAGTCCGGTAACGAGCATGGATATACGTTTGGGTGCACTCTGAACATACATCATGGCAGGTAGGCCGGTGCTCATTTCTGCGGCCATCGCGAGGCAGGCGAAGTAAGTGGAACGGAAGGGGTTTTGTGACAACCAGCGGAAAGGTACGGAGGTAGTACAGGCATCTTCCCCGATGGCCTGCATCCGTACGCCAGCCAGCCAGGCGGCTGGCAGCTTCCAGAGGAGGTAAGCCCTAAACTTAAACGGATGCTGCGCAAACTTTATAAAAGTATGCACAGCATCCGTGTTGAAAGTGGTTATGCCGTTATTCATGGCAGTATTATTCGTTGACGTAATTGGAAGGCAGCAAAGCGGCAGGAGACCATTGTTTGAAGAACTCCGTCAGCTTCTTTTTGTCATAGGAGTCTGCCGATTCCAGCAGGCCGGTGTTCTGCGTATGTAGCCGGTTGCCTTTGGCATCCAGCACAACCAGTACAGGGAAGCCAAAGCGCTGCGGATATCCCAGTTCTTTCAGGACAGGCAGGTTCTTGTTTTCCTTGCTGTAGTTGAGGTGATATACCACATAGTTTTTGTCCATGGCTGCTTTCAGCTCTGCATCATCCTCCACGAATTTATACAGCCGCTTGCACCAGATGCACCAGTTACCACCTATCTGTAACAGCACATGTTTTTTCTCGGCAGCGGCCTTTTTAACGGCAGCGGCTATATCCGCCCTGGCATCTGCGGATGGGTTGTAAATGTGTTCCAGGTCATGTGTCTGCGCCTGTACTTTCGTCGCCGGTATGGCGAAGAACAGCCCAAACAGCAATGTCCATACCATCTTCTTCATAAAAATCGATTTATTCATCCTATCTAATTTACACTATATTTTGCACATAAGCCTGAATGCGCTGCTGCGCCTGCCGGCTGTCGGCCAGTTGTAAAGCCACGATGTCTTTCAGCTGCTGCCGGAGCGCAACGTCATATACCGGCACACATACTTCTATGCGGCGGTGCAGGTTTCGGTTCATCCAGTCGGCTGAACCCATGTACACTTCTTCCTGGCCATTGTTATGGAAGATAAACACCCGCGCATGTTCGAGGTAACGGTCCACAATACGCACCACCCGGATACCGTTGCTTTCAGGAATACCTGTCTGCAAACAGTTGATACTACGGACAATCAAATCCACTTCCACACCAGCCTGACGTGCTTCGTACAGCTTGGCGATCATCGATTTCTCCTGGAGATTATTGATCTTAACGGTGATCTTCGCCGGCAGGCCCTTTTGGGCGTTGGCGATCTCCCGGTCTATCATATCGGTAAAGCGGCTAAGCATGTTAAACTGCGCTACCAGCAGGTGTTCAAATTGCAGGAAATGATAGGCCATCGGCTGCTCGCGGCTTTGCAGGTAGAGGAACAACAGCTCCATTTCCCGGGTAATGCCGGCATGGGAAGTAAACAGTACGTGGTCTGTATAAAACCGTGCTGTGCTTTCGTTGAAGTTACCCGTGGCAATCAGACCGGAGTAGTCCCAGAGGTAGCCGCGCCGGCGCTTTACCAGCGCTGTTTTGGCGTGTACTTTCATACCGGGGATACTATAAATCAGTTTTACGCCGGCTTCCTTCATTTTCTTCGACCAGCGGATGTTATTGGCTTCATCGAAACGGGCTTTCAGCTCCACGAACACGGTCACCGCTTTGCCGTTTTGTGCGGCGCTGATCAGTGCCTGCGCTATCTGTGAGCCGGAGGCGATGCGGTAAAGGGTCACGTATATCTCTTCTACATCCGGGTCTACGGCTGCTTCGCTGAAGAACCGCAGTACGGGGTCGTACTGCTCATACGGGAGATGCAGCAGGAGGTCTTTGCGCTGTATCAGGTCCAACAGGTAATCGGCCGCTGCTGCTTCCGGCTGCACCACCGGTCTGGCTTTGGGATATAAGGCGCCCTGCAGGCCCGCCGGCATGGGCAGGTCTGCCAGGTCTTTCAGGTTGTGGTAACGGCCGCCGGGCACCATTTCATTATCTGCTACTTCAAACTGGCCAGCCAGGAAGTTGCGCAGCGACAGCGGCATAGTGGCATCATACAGGAAACGGGTAGGGACGCCCAGTTCCCGCTTGCGGATCATGGTTTCTATTTCTTCCAGCACATCACCTTTCATTTCATCCATATCTATTTCCGCATTGCGCGTGAGTTTGATGCAATAGCTCTGATGAATGACGTACCCACGGAAAAGATAGGGCAGATGGGCCCTGATAATATCATCGAGGAAAGCGATGTGGAACTTCCCGTCAGGTGCCTCCAGTGTCAGAAAACGTTTCAGCCCTGAGGGAATATTCACCAGCACTATCTCCTGCTTATCGGGCGTAGCCTGCGGACTGAGTGTCACGACAAGGTATAATGCGTTGTTTTCCGGGAAGAACTTTTTATGCCGTTGGCTCAGCCATACCGGTTGTAGCCAGGCTTGTACGGTAGATTGAAAGTAAGACCGGGTACGGGCCGCCAGTTCGGGCGCCAGCGCCGTTCCATAAAAAAGCGTGATGCCCTGTTGCTGCATCGCCGGTAAGACCATACCGGTAAATATCTTCCCGTATTCTTCCTGCTGACGATTGATGGTGTCCATCACTTCCTGTAATGTTTCCGGTGTGGGAGACTCTTCGCCGGCGGCGTCAGGATCACGTTCCAGTACTTTGTTGATGGCCAGGATGGCGGGCATCCGGACACGGAAAAACTCGTCGAGGTTGGAAGAGAAGATGGACAGGAATTTAATACGTTCGTATAGTGGTACCTGTGAGTCGGCTGCCATCTGTAATACCCTGTGGTTGAAGGACAGCCAGCTGAGATCGCGGTTATATAAAGGAATGGCCATGAATACTTATGCTTTTACCGGGAAAAAGATGGCTGCGATCATGAAGGCCAGCACAGACGAAATCAGACCAAACATAAAAACGTTATAGGAAATGCGGAGCAGTTTGTATTTGTGGGCCAATACCACCCCGAGATGATATACGTCTTTGGTCATGCTGCCATAGAGGAAATCAGCGTCGTCCATCATCTTCCTCATTCCCCACTCGTATTCATCGAGCTTCATCTTATAAAAATTACCAAAGAAAAGGAGGTTCGCATTTTTGTTGTTGATATCTTCTCTGGTGAAAGTCCCGCTGGTGACATTGGGACGGGTGGCCAGCACCGCAAAGATGATGGTGGTGACAGAGGTGACCAGGAAGATGATCGCCGGAATAACCATATTGGGATAGTCTTCTATCCGCCTAACCAGCACGGTGAGCATAAAGGAAATGATAATGGAGTTGACCGATATCATGATATGTGCTTTGCTGTCGGCCATAGAGCTCAACCGGATATGGTTGGTGGAGGTGATGCGGAACATGGTTTCCACCCCCCGGTCGGGCTTTTTATCTTTATCTTTCTTTTTGTTTTTTTCCAGGAGTTGGGCATCGGCCGTGGTGCCGTTGTCCGACGGTGTAATTGCCGGTGTGGCCACTTGTTCAGCAGCTTCGGCAGATTTTTTTTCCATTTTTTTATACAGCTTCTGCAGGTTTTCTTCTTTTTGTTGTTTGGTGTAGGTCTGCGCGTAGTCAGTCCAGTAGTGGTGGGCAGTGAGGAATTTGATATTACCCGCCAGCCAGGTGCTGGTGGGTACTTCCTGCTGTGTTCTCATCTCTACCTCTTTGCGCAGCAGCTTATTGCGGTCGGCGAAGTCTTTAGAGCCGAGGTGGAACAGGTCTGCATCACAGACGATCTGTTCTACCAGGCTATGGGGCGACTGTGGCATTTTAGTGGCCAGGATGGCCCCTTTTACCATCGTCTGAATATTTTCCGGTGCCTGCTGGCTTTGCAGGAAGTTGACAGCTTCCACGGCGCCGTTTTCTTCATGTTTGCCGGCTTCGCCTATCAGATAGCCGGCATCGTGGAACCATGCAGCAACGTAAACGGCTTGTAATTCTTCGTCCCGGAGGCGGTAGTGGGCGGCGATCTGAGCGGCTGCCTTTACCACCTGCAGCGTATGTTCTAGGTTGTGATATACCAGTTCAGGATGCGGATGTTGCTGGTACTGGGCCATCACAAAGTCTCTGGCGGCATCGATGAGTGAGCTGTTCTGCATATTCTTAGTTTTGTCCGGCAAAGGGAGAAAGCGGTACTTTTGCGTGCATTCCCCCGATTTTGCGCCTTTGCATGAGGGAAGTTACTGCATTTTTGAGTTAAATTTATGCTACAAAGCCGATGTATGAACAGAACAACCCTGTTGCTAATCATGTTAATGTTCCTTTCCTGCAATAACATCAGCGATCAGGAACAGAAAGTATTTGCCTCTCCGGCAGGCTACGACCTCAAAACGCCGGTACGTTACAGGGTCAGGGAATCGATGCAGGAGATCTCCGGTATCGAAGCTTTCCCGGATGAAAACAATATGATTGCGATCAACGACGAAGAAGGCCGGGTGTATCAGATCAACGTACATACCACCAAAGCATATCCTTCCTGGAAATTCGCTAAAAACGGAGACTATGAAGACATATGCCGTACAGACAGCGGCTGGTTTGTGCTCAAAAGCAACGGCTCCTTGTACGAAGTACACGGGCTTTTTACCGACAGCGTTTCCAGCACCCACTACAAATTCCCCAAAGAAGGGAAACGGGAATTTGAAACCACCTATTTCGACAGCGCCCGTCACGCGATTGTGCTGGTATCTAAAAATGCACATGATGATAAAAAAGACGGCATGACCAGCGCTTACCGTTTCGACCTCACTACCCGCACGTTTGACACGGTCCCTATCTACCGGCTGAACAATGCGGAGATAGCGAAACTGGCCGGTACAGACATGCGCTTCTTTAAACCATCTGCCGCCGCCGTACATCCTATTGAGAAAAGACTGTATATCGTGGCGTCGGTCAACGGGCTGCTGGTGATCACCGACCTGCAGGGCCATGTACAGGAAGCCTATAACCTCAAACATCGGCTCTTCCTCCAACCGGAAGGCCTTACCTTTGCGGCCAACGGCGATCTGTATATCTCCAATGAAGGCGGTTATGACGGCACAGCCAATATTCTAAAATTCACTTACCAGCGCAAATGATCAACAAAGCCATTATCCTTGTCGCACTAGCTTTTCTGACCTGCGGTCGCATGTTTGCGCAATCGCCCGCCGTCGTTAAAAGAATTATCCTCATCGGCGATGCCGGTGAACTGCACGAAAACGGGCGTAACCCCGTGGTAGACGCAGTAAGACAGAAATACAACCTACAGGAAGATATTAATACGGTCCTGTTCCTTGGTGATAACGTATACCCGCGGGGGTTACCGGACGAGTCCCATAAATCCTATCCGATGGCCAAAGAGATATTGGATTATCAGGTAGGACTGGTAAAAGGTACCCGCGCCAAAGGCATTTTTGTTCCCGGCAACCATGACTGGGACAAGAGTAAACCCGATGGGTGGCAGGTAATCCGCAACCAGCAACAGTATATAGACTCCCTGCATCTGGAGAACGTGGACTTCCAGCCTAAAGACGGCTGCCCCGGCCCGGTGGAAGTAAAGCTGGCAAACAACATCACCCTCATCATCATGGACAGCGAATGGTGGGTATTCCCTTATCAGAAGCCGGGAGCAGCATCATCCTGCGACTGTAAGGACAAGGAAGAGGTAGTGGGCAGACTGGCCGATATCGTTGCCAATAACCGCAACAAACTGCTCATTTTTGCTACGCACCATCCCTTCCGCAGTTATGGCCCTCATGGTGGCTACTATACTATCAAACAACATATTTTCCCGCTCACCGACCTGAAACCCTGGCTGTATGTGCCCCTGCCGGTGATAGGATCTATCTATCCGCTGGCACGTGGCGTATTTGGCACAGCAGAAGATATCCCCAACCCTACATATCAGAACATGATCAAAGGGGTGGAGGAAGCGTTTAAACCACATGGTCCTGTTGTTTTTGTGTCCGGCCACGATCATACGTTACAGCTGATAAAAGACAATCCCAACACCTATATCGTGAGTGGCAGCGGCGCTAAAAATAACCGGGTGAAAAAAGGCAGCAAGTCATTGTATGCTACATCAGAGAATGGTTTCAGCGCATTGGAAGTCATGTCCGACGGTACGGTGAGAGCGCAGTACTTTCTTGCGAAAGACTTGTCAACACCGGCTTTCAGCGATACAGTACTGCGGATTCAGGATATCCGCAGCCAGGGACTGCAATTCCGCGAACCCTCCAACCTGCCGGCATATGTGAAAGTAGCCGCTGATACACAGTATGCCCACGTCAATAAATTCCATCGCTTCCTGTTGGGCAACAACTACCGGGAGGTATGGAATACGCCGATGAATTTCCCCGTAATAGACCTGCAGAAGGAAGGATATACCATCTTACAGCGTGGTGGCGGTAAACAAACACACTCGCTCCGGCTGGCAGACAGCTCCGGCACAGAATACGCGATGCGCTCCCTGAAGAAATTCCCACTGGCGGCCATCCCGGAAATGCTGCGTGAAACCATCGCCCGCGAAGTAGTACAGGACCAGATTTCAGCCTCTAATCCTTACGCCCCGCTGGCCGTCAGCGTACTGGCGGAAGCGGCAGGGGTACCGCATACCCATCCTTCTTTTGTGTATTTACCACTGGATACCACCCTCGGTACTTATGCCAATGTATTCGGTAATGAGGTGTTTCTGTTGGAAGAAAGAGAACCGGTAACCGGCGATAAAGACAAAACCTACAGTACCCCTAAAGTACTCGATAAAGTACTGGGTGACAATGATATTCACGTTGACCAGAAAGCCGTGCTGCGCGCACGTATCTTCGATACCTATATCATGGACTTTGACCGCCATGATGACCAATGGCGCTGGTACCGGGAAAAACACAAAGGGCAGGAATACTATTATCCGGTGCCGCGTGACCGCGACCAGGCGTTCTTCGTGAATGAAGGCCTGTTGCCCCGTTTGATCTGCAAGCCATGGATTCTTCCTGGTATTCAGGGCTTCCGCGATCGTATCCCGGATGTGAATGGCTTCCAGTTCAGTGCCCGCTATTTCGACCGCTCTTTTATGAATGAGCTGGAGAAAAAAGACTGGGAAAAACAAACGGACAAGTTCCTCCGCAAAATGACGGACAGCGTGATACAGGCATCTGTCAATGCTTTCCCGGAAACTATCCGCAAGCAGGTAGGTCCTATGATGCTACACCGGCTCTCCGTTCGCCGCGACATCCTCAAAGACAACATGCTTAAATACTACCGCTTTCTGGCTAAAGGAGTAGACGTACCCGCTACGCAGAAAAATGAACTGATACAGGTGGAAAAGCTGGAAGGCGGCGCGGTATCCCTGAACATGTTCAAGATCAGCAAAAAGGGAGAAGTAGAGCAGAACATCTATTCCCGCACCTTCAACCCCAAAGAGACAAAAGAGGTGAACGTATACGGGCTGGGTGGGCACGACCGCTTCGAGATCAAAGGCAACCACGGCACGCCGATACGGATACGCCTCATCGGCGGTAAAGATGCAGATACCTACATCGACAGCTCTACTGCCGGCGGCGGCAAACGGATACGGATATACGACCAGCGCACCGGAAAGGATACTTTCCAGCTCGATGGTCATACACAACGCCGCCTGTCAGATGATCCGGAGAATATCCGCTACAACCGCAGTGCCTTTCAGTATAACAAAACTTTCCCGATGCTGGCAGGAGCCTACAACCGGGACGATGGTGTTCAACTCGGCGTGGCGTTACAAATGATCCGTCATTCATTCCGTAAAGAACCGTATGCCGCCAAACATATCTTTACAGCTACCCACTCGCTGGCCACCAGAGCATGGAATTTCAAATACGATGGGGAATTCACCGATGTAATCGGTAAATCAGATCTTTTGCTGGCAGCAAGCGCCAAAGCACCGAACAATACTATCAACTTCTTCGGCCTCGGCAATGAAACGGTTTTCGATAAAAGCGGCGGTAAACGCATTACCTATTATCGCGCACGGTTTAACCTCTACTCGCTGGAAGCTTTGCTCCGTACTACGCTGAGTAATCACTTCAGTATCTCATACGGCCCCACGTTGAACAACTATGCATTTAATAAAGACGAAAACGATAATCGCTTTATCACCAATTTCGCTCAAAATGGACTGGACTCTGCCAGCGTATACAGCAATAAATCCTATGCAGGATTAAAACTGGTGGCACAGGTAGATACCCGTAATAACAAGTTGATACCGACAAGAGGTATCTTATGGACCACCTCCTGGACCGGCAGCAAAGGCCTCAACGGCGATAGCCGCAACTATACCCGCCTGCAATCAGACCTGAGCCTTTATATGAGTTTCCGGATGCCGGCCAATTTTGTGATCGTTAGCCGTTTTGGTGGCAGCAAAATCTGGGGCGACTACGAGTTCTTCCAGGCAGCTACCATCGGAGGGACACAAAACCTGCGTGGTTTCCGCAACTACCGCTTTGCGGGTAGTGCATCTGCCTACAACAACACAGAGATAAGAGTGAAGCTGTTTGATCTGAAGACCTATGTATTACCGGCCACAGTAGGACTGCTGGCCTTTAACGATGTGGGCCGCGTATGGAAAGACGATGAACGTTCGCATGTATGGCACGACGGATATGGTGGCGGGGTATACCTGGCGCCGGTGAACGCACTGATTGTTACGGCAGTAATAGGGCATTCGAGTGAAGAAACCATACCGTACATCACACTAGGATTTAAATTCTGATGCATAAAAAAAGACCGGGGCCATCGCTCCGGTCTTTTAGTTATATCAATTATCAGATGCCTGATTCCGGTAAGTCCGGGTCCATATTCACCCTCACACGCAGGGCTTTGAGGCCGCTGACGCCCTGCAGTTCTTCCAGGTCCAGCATTTCGATATCCGGCAGCAGGATGTTCTTCGCCTGTAGAAAAGAGATATACTTTCTAAACTCTTCCATTTCCCGCACATAGGAATACACCATGGCGATGGTGCCCGGTTGGGTGAGACGTTCGCCGGTATCTTTCACATGTACTTTATCGATTCTCTTTTTGATGATCTCATAGCGGATGTTATAGGCGCCTTCCACGTCGAAGCGGCGTTCGTCGCTACGGAAACTGATGGTAATAGGCGCACTGTGCATAAGGATCATCTGAGTGGTCTGCAGCGGTATTTTCAGCTGTGGCGATATTTTGTTGGTCAGCCTGGCAATCCTGGCCATAGATGAAAGCTGCCACAGGCGGAGGTTCCGCAGATACAGATGGTCAAATTTCTTTTCCTGCGCGATAGACTGCCCGATGTAAATCGTGTATTCGATACCGTCAGTACGGTACTTTTCAAAGTAGCAGGGGAAAGACTGCTGGATATACAGTCGTTCTTTTTCCAGATACTGGCTGATTGCCCTGTTGATGACAGACAGGCTTTCTTCATACTCGCGCCGGTGGCGGAATACGTGGCCCTGTTCTTTGTCAATCTTATTGAAATAGTTGTTCAGTACCGGCTTCAGCGTTTCGCTGCCTTCGCACAGATGTTCGAGTATGGGTTGGATTTCCTGTTCCATGAACTCGTTCACTTTCAGGTCTTCCCCGGCGGTCAGGTTATCGCTGAGGCCCTGCATGAGGTCTTCTGTCTTAAACATCAGCTCTTCCAGCAGCGGCAGATGTACTTCCTGGGCTATCTGTTGCAGGGTGTATTTAATCAACTCCAGCTGTTCCTGCAAATCTTCCCGAAGGGCATTGCCCTGTTGCACGGAGGAGTTGCGGATATCGATGGCGCCATACAGCGGGTACACTTCTTCAAAAGAAATATTTTCGATGTCTTTGCGCTCTTCTGGGGGAGTGAGCAGGTAGTTCCAGGCCGCTTCTGTGAATTTCCATTCCACAGAAGGTTGCAGGGCGGTGAACTGGTCTTTCAGTACTTCGTTGAGCCGGTTATCGAGGATGCTCATGCTTCGGCTGAGCATCATGACTACCAGCGGGTAGGTGCTTTCCAGCTTCCACAGCGGTTCAGCAGACAAGGCGCCAGGGGTGGAAGAGGCCAGTTCCAGTACACCCAGTATTTCTTTTTTATGGGTGATAGGGAAGAGGATGAAGCTCTGGATATTTTTAATAGGCAGATATTTCAAAAACGGATACTGTGTCAGGCTGGTTTCATTGACCGTTGGCAGTATCAGTGGCGTAGGCTGTTTGGCGGCGTGCTCCAGCAGCAGCTGGAAGAAATGCTGTTGTTGTTTTTTGTTGCCAACGCCGAGAATAGGATCTGCATTGGAAAACTGTTCTTCCAGCACGTTCTTGCCGTTCACTTTCGGGAAAGGCACAATATGAGCGGTAATCCCTTTACCTCCCATAATGGTAGGGATCATTTTTTCCAGCGTACGGTAGCTTTCCACTTCGTTGCTGGCCTTCATGTTCATCACCAGTCCTTTAATATTGTTCAGGATTTCCGCCTGGGTCACGTCTTCCACGGTCCAGATCACAAACCCTTCGAGGTAGAAGTTGTCCGGGGGGATAATATCATGCAATACGTCGGGACAGGTCTGATAGGTGCAGTAGTTGCTGTAATCCAGTGGTGGCGGGGTCTCGCCTTTCACCTTTACATCAACAAAACGCGGGTCTATATTGACTTTCACATATTTTTTAGTGCCGTCGGGGAGCTCCATATGATGGATGATCTCATTCTGGTAATTAACCGGATAATGATATATCCGCTCCAGGATGAGTTTATACAACCAGGTCAGTTTGTCTTTTTTGACTTTGTTGACCGAGATGCCCTGCGGTACGGCTACCAGTCCGTTGTCGGTAAACATTTTACGGAACAGGTCGGAATAATAAAAGATGGCGAATTTAAACGGTACGCCGATGCCGTAGATATCGCGGGTGGTATCAGTAGTGACAGGGAATATCGCGGCTGTCAGCAGGTCAAGGAATTCTTTATATGCTGTAAGATCGGTTGATGGCGGAATGGGTTGGAGGATTTCAGGATGGCCTTCAAATTTCCGTATGATCAGTCGATAAAACGCGGAGCGTGGATCGTCTTCGTTCGCCGCTTTTTCCTTCAGAAACCGGACGAAGGGGACGAAAGATATATTGGATTCAATTACCTGTTCATCATGTATTACACTGGAATCTGCAGTTAAAATCTTCATATAAACGGTATAAAATTATCACCAAAGGCTGTTCATTTGTGTGCCAGCAAAAAAGTTCTATTACAAGTAACAGTTAAAACAGTGCAGGAGTAACAAGGGGAGATAGTATGCAGACGTAAAGGTAGGACCAATATTTTAAATTTGATTATTTGGTTATTTGGCTATTTTATTAACGCTGATAAACAGCTTTTTATAAATAACCCAATAACCAAATAATCAAATGGCTAAATAAGTTCGATCTGGTTTTTCAACAGGTCTTCAATGGTATCGCGTTTGCGGATCAGGAAGGGCTTGCCATCTTTCACCAATACTTCCGCGGGTTTCAGGCGGGAGTTGAAGTTGGAAGACATTTCAAAGCCATAGGCGCCGGCGTTATAGAACACCAGGTAGTCGCCTTCCCTGACTTCATTGATTTTGCGGTCCCATCCGAAGGTGTCTGTTTCGCAGATGTTACCTACCACGGTATAGATACGTTCGGTCCCTTTCGGGTTAGATATATTGCGGATCAGGTGGAACGCATCGTAGAACATAGGCCTGATCAGGTGGTTAAAGCCTGAGTTAACGCCTACAAATACGTTAGCGGTAGTCTGTTTGATCACGTTGGCTTTTACCACGAAGTAACCGGACTGGCTTACCAGGTATTTTCCTGGTTCAAACCAAAGCTGGAGTGGTTTTTCGTAGTTCTTGGCGAAGTTGTTGAAAGCGTCGCTCAGTTTTTTACCCAACAGGTCGATGTCTGTTTCGGGATCGCCTTGCTGGTAAGCCACTTTAAACCCGCTGCCCAGGTCGATGGATTCGAGGTCCGGGAAATGCTGGGTCATCTCGAACATGATTTCCACGCCGCGGAGGAATACGTCCACGTCTTTGATTTCGGAGCCGGTATGCATGTGCAGGCCGGTCACTTTCAGTTTGGTGGATTTCACGATCCTTTCGATGTGGCGCATCTGGTGGATAGAGATACCAAACTTGCTGTCGATATGTCCGGTGGAGATTTTAAAGTTGCCACCCGCCATGATATGGGGGTTGAGCCGGATGCAGATAGGATAGCTGCCGCCGAATTTGTTGCCAAATTGTTCCAGGATGGAGAGGTTATCAATATTGATAATCACGCCCAGTTCTTTGGCAGCAATAATTTCCTGCAGGTCAACGCAGTTGGGGGTAAAGATGATATTTTTTGGATCAAAGCCGGCTTTGAGGCCCAGCTGTACTTCCTGTATGGATACCGTGTCCAGTCCGCAACCAAGGGAGTTGATATACTTCAGGATGTTGATATTGGTCAATGCCTTACAGGCGTAGAAAAAGCGGGTGTTGGCCTTATGAAAGGCTTTCTGGAGCTTTTCATATTGGGTTTTGATCTTTTCTGCGTGGTATATGTATACCGGGGTACCAAATTCTTCTGCTATTTTCACCAGAAAGTCGGTAGCAAGAACGTCGCTTTGTTTAGGCATTGATTTACTCCTTGATTTAAGAATGAGGAGGCAAAATTACTACGCAAAACTGAGAAATTATACAAGAAGCGACGAAATCAGTCTTCCTCTCCTTCGCCTTCCATAAATCCTTCGATGCTTCTCCGGTCTTTTTTGGTAGGGCGCCCTATTTTGCTTTGTCTTTTGCCGGTATGGAATACGGCGGCTATGGCTTTGGGAGCGGTTTTATCCTCTTCCGGGGTGTTGTCCACATAGTATTTGACCGCTTCGCTGTAGGCTACCCGGTTGGCCAGGAGGCCGGTCACCTGTATGAGCCACTTGCGGCCTTCTGTCCGGATTTCGAAGTTGTCGCCGATAGCCACGGGTTTGGCGGCTTTTACATTATTGCCGTTCAGCTTCACTTTCCCGCCATCGCAGGCCTCTGCTGCCTGGCTACGGGTCTTGAACACACGGATGGACCAGAGGTATTTATCCACCCGTAATTTTTCGGTATTGCTCATCTCGCATTTGTTTATTTTTTGATTTTGATATTTTCTCATTTTTCAAGCAGCCTGGCCGCCTTCAAAAATGAGAAAATATCAAAATGAAAAAATCAATTACTTACTCATCTCGGCAAAGTACTGATGGAAATACGGGATGGTTTCAATGCCTTTATAGTAATTGGCCACACCATATTTCTCGTTGGGGGAGTGGAGGTTGTCGCTGTCCAGTCCAAATCCCATGAGAACAGTTTTGAGTCCGAGGGTTTTTTCAAAAAGGGCTACGATCGGAATACTGCCGCCGCCGCGAACGGGGATGGGCTCTTTGCCGAAAGTGGCTGTGATGGCTTTGTGGGCTGCTTTGTAGGCCACAGAGTCGGTCGGTGTTACATAGGGGCTGCCGCCATGGTGTTTGTTCACTTTTACGGTCACGCTCTTAGGGGCGATGGCTTCAAAGTGTTTGGCAAACAGGTCGGAGATCTCGTGCCAGTCCTGGTTAGGAACAAGGCGCATAGAGATTTTCGCGAAAGCTTTGGATGGCAGTACGGTTTTAGAACCTTCGCCGGTGTAACCGCCCCAGATGCCGTTTACCTCCAGGGTAGGACGGATACCGGTCCTTTCGATGGTGGTATATCCTTTTTCGCCCCATACATCGTTGATCCCCAGATCTTTTTTGTACGCTGACTCATCGAATGGAGCGGCGTTGAGCGCGGCTCTTTCTGCTGCGGTCAGCTCCTGTACTTTGTCGTAGAAGCCGGGGATGGTCACGTGGTTGTTTTCATCGTGCAGGGAAGCGATCATTTTGGCGAGGATGGTGGCCGGGTTGGCTACGGCGCCGCCATAAACGCCACTGTGCAGGTCGCGGTTAGGACCTGTCACTTCTACTTCCATGTAGGAGAGGCCACGGAGACCGGTATCGATGGACGGTGTTTCGAGGCTGATCATAGACGTATCGGAGATCAGTACCACGTCGGCCTTCAGTTTTTCCTTGTTTTGTTCCAGGAAGATGCCCAGGTTAGCAGAACCCACTTCTTCTTCCCCTTCGATCATAAATTTGATATTGCAGGGGATGGTGTTGGTTTTGTGCATGGTCTCAAAGGCTTTTACGTGCATGTAAAACTGTCCTTTGTCGTCTGCACTGCCGCGGGCATATATGTTACCGTCTTTGATAACAGGTTCAAACGGACCGCTGTGCCACAGTTCCAGCGGATCTGCGGGTTGTACGTCGTAGTGGCCATAAACCAGTACGGTAGGCAAAGAAGGATCTATGATCTTTTCTCCGTAAACGATGGGATGTCCTGCGGTGGGGCATACTTCTACATTATCCGCGCCAGCTTCCTGCAGGCGTTGCTTTACAGCTTCTGCACATTTTTGTACGTCGCCGTTAAAGCGGGAGTCAGCACTCACAGAGGGAATGCGCAGCAATTCCAGCAATTCTTCCAGGAAACGATCCTGGTGTTGGGCCTGGTAATCTTTCCAAACTTGCATGATTCAGAAAATTAAGTTCACAATGGGGTGCAAGTTAACGGAAAAACAACATTCGGGAATTTGGGATTTGCAGATTACTTCGGGAGCTGGGGAAAATATTTAAATAAAAAAATATTAGAATATCTAAATATCAGGAGATCAGTTTCTGTCGTACCAGGAACTCCAGTTTTTCATTGACGTCCAGCAGTTTGGCGGTCAATTCCTTATTCTCCTTACGCAGGGAATAAACTTCAAAAGCCTTTTCAATATTATGCTTCAGTTCCTCTTCATTCCAGGGTTTGGAGAAGTATTTATACACCTGGCCTTTGTTAATGGCATCTACTACAGCATTGATGTCGGCATAGCCGGTAAGCAGCATGCGGATCGGTTCGGGGTATTTTTCCAGTATAGACTCAAAAAATTCGATGCCGGTCATCTTCGGCATACGCTGATCGGAAATGATGATGTGAAATTCCTGTTCTTCCAGTAGTTTCACCGCTTCTTCCGCCGAGGTAGCGGTAAAAACGTTGTAAAGTCTCCTGAATGAAGCTTTAAAGGCATTCAGGTTGTGTATTTCATCATCAATATAGAGTATATGGATGTGTTGTGCACTCATTTAAGCAGACTTAGTTCCAAGTTAGTAATAATAAATGAGTTAGAAACAATGAAACCAGTTATATCGATTTAGTATTTATCCTGCCCCATTCACGTTTTGGCATTTATCGGCAGAAGGCTAACGATAAACGTTACTATAAAGGTACATATAAACATACTGTATTAGTGTGAATTTTTCAAGTATGGATGAACTTTTTTTTAAATTCATCGTTTCCCTATGCAATAGCGATTTAGTGCATTAGTTTCCATATTTTCGTGGAGGGATGAAAAACGCGCGTTTACCGTGTTTTTTATAGCATTCACCGTGAAAACAACTACTTACACCGGCAGGCCGGGAATCAGGAACGTCTTTTGCATTCCGGCAGGCACAAAACTTAAATTCTTATTCAGATGAAAAAAGGCATCATTGTAATCATTGTTATCGTATTACTGGGATTGTTAGGTTGCAACAAGTACAATGGATTGGTTAAACAGGACGAAGACGTGAAGAATAAATGGGGTGTAGTACAGAGTAGCTATCAACGCAGGGCAGACCTTATCCCTAACCTGGTAAGCACAGTGAAAGGCGCCGCCAACTTTGAAACCACAACGCTCACACAGGTGATACAAGCCCGCGCCAGCGCTACCCAAATCAAAGTGGACGTCAATGACCTGAGCCCGGAAAAAATTCAGCAATACCAGGCTGCCCAGGGCCAGTTAAGCCAGGCACTCGGCCGTTTGCTGGCTGTCTCCGAAAGCTACCCTGAACTGAAAGCTAACCAGAACTTCATGAACCTGCAGGCTCAACTGGAAGGCACCGAAAACAGGATCAACGTAGCCCGTAATGATTTCAACGATGCGGTAAAAGGATACAATAGCAGCGTACGTTCCTTCCCAGGCAACATCGTTGCCGGTCTCGGTGGTTTCAAACAGAAAGGTTACTTTGAAGCAGCCGCCGGTTCTGAGAAAGCGCCCGAGGTTAAATTTTAATATGTAGGAATTTTATCATTTAGTTATTTGGTTATTGCAGGTATGCAATAACCAAATAACTAAATAACCCAATAACGAAATAGCATGCGTCTGTTCCCTTTCAGCAAAAAAAGAGAGATTTTTTCCGAAGCGGATAAAAATAAATTGGTGCAGGCTATCCGGATAGCCGAACGGCTCACGTCTGGTGAGATCCGGTTATTTGTAGAAAACCATTGCAGTTATGTAGATCCCATGGACCGTGCCCGCCAGGCATTTGTGTCACTCGGTATGGAAAAGACAAAACAACGCAATGGTGTATTGGTATATGTGGCCCTGAAAGATCACCAGTTCGCCATCCTCGGCGACCAGGGCATCCATGATAAAGTTGGTGACGACTTCTGGCAGAAAGAGGCCATGCTGCTGAAAACACATTTTCAGAGCGACCGTATCATTGAAGGGATCGAAGCATGTATCCGTGAAATCGGTGAATCCCTCCGCACCCACTTCCCGCACGAGGCCGGCGATGCCAACGAGTTACCGGATGATATTGTTTTCAGTATCTGATGCCACTATTTTAAACGACTTTTAGTATAGAAGAATATGAGGATATTACGCTGGTTTTTACCTGTATTATTATTGTTGACGGGACTGCTGGCTAAAGCACAGAATATTCCGCCAAGGCCTAATCCTCCCACTTTAGTAAATGACTTTGCCGGCATTCTCCTGAAAGATGAAGATGAGCGGCTGGAACAAAAGCTGGTAGCCTACGACGACAGCACCTCCACGCAAATAGCGATCGTTACCCTTAAATCTATCGGCCCCTATGACGTCAGTCAGGTATCGCTGAAAATTTTAAGAGACTGGGGTATTGGCAGAAAAGGCAAGAACAATGGTATCCTTATTCTTGTTTCCATGGAAGACAGGAAGATAAGGATCGAAACAGGTTATGGCATGGAAGGTGTTGTACCTGATGCGGTAGCCAATGAAATTATAGCACAGATCATCAAGCCCGCTTTCCGGGAAGGACAATACTATCAAGGCCTTGACAAAGCGGTTGATGCCATCATCAAGGCAGCAGCCGGAGAATATAAAGGAGATCCGCGAAAAAGCGAACCGGGTATCAGCCCGGGCGCCATTTTCCTCCTCATCCTGGTAATTGTGATCATTATATCCATTATCAGCCGCGGCGGCGGTGGTGGCGGTGGTACCACTTACAACAGGCGCGGAGGCTGGATATGGCCGGTTATCGGCAGCATGGGCGGCTTCGGACGCGGTGGCGGAGGAGGTTGGTCCGGCGGCGGCGGTGGCGGCGGATTCGGAGGCTTTGGTGGCGGTTCCGGCGGCGGTGGAGGCGCCAGCGGCAGCTGGTAATACTGAAAACCTTTGAAAAATTGAGATATGTCATTCATGTATGTGTTAAACGGAGATGCTACGCTATCCTTGCTAAGGCAAAGCAAACTGAGAGGAGGTGTGGTGGTGTGCAGGGAAATGATGAGCGAAGGCAAAGTGAAAGTCACTAAAAACGCTGATACGTTTTTTGAAAGCCGCGCCAAACATCTCGAGTTTCATTACGGAATCGATAAACAAACTTATTTTACTAACGTAGTACATGAGCTGGAGAAATTAAAAAACTCCGGCTCATTTGATGAAATCGTACTCTGGTTTGAAGCAGACCTCTTCTGCCAAATCAATCTCCTCTTCATTATCCATTACCTTAAAACCAATCTCGACACCCTCCCGCCTGTAAGCCTGGTTGATCTGCCCCATCATCGGGAAGCGACAGACTTCCCGAGGTTACTGGAAGAGAGGGTCCTGCTGCAACCGGCAGATATCCAACATGCACTCGATGCCTGGGACGCCTACTGTGCGGACACTCCGTTGGAGCTGGAGGCTATCTCCCACATGCCGGCAGGTAACCTCAAACATCTGCCCGCAGCTATCCAGGCGCATCTGCAGCGGTTTCCCAATCTGGAAAACGGACTCAGTGCCATCGAAAAATTTTTCCTGCAGAAGCTATCCATGGGCCGCTACAGGAGCTATGACCTTTACATTGCTTTCTGGGATGAACTGTGGATCTATGGCTTCGGCGATTTTCAGCTGGACCTGCTCGTGCAAAGGATGCAACGTGCCGGGGTAATAGAGGAAGATGCCCAGATGATTGGCATCACCGCCCTTGGGCGTGAAGTATTGAACAATGAAGAACATTATCTCGATTACGTTCCGCTGGAACACCGCTGGCTGGGCGGTGTCAGGATGGCTAAATCATCCTGGTGGTGGGACCCGGTGAAACAAAGGATCGGGAAAAAAGAATAAAAACAAAGAGCGAAGACCAACCGGCCTTCGCTCTTTGTTTTATGGTGCTGTGAATAACTATTCTTTGATAGCTGTCCGGATGGCATCAGAAGCTTTACGCATATACGCAGCCTGCTGTTGCAGTCCCTCGCGATCAGTGCCGCTAACGGCGGTGGCATCACTGTCTTTCTTCCGGGCTATTTCCTGTAACCAGTTGCTGATATAGCTGTTTACCTGACTGTTGTTGAACTGCACGGTCATGGCTTTCACCTGATCTACGCCACGCTGTACGGCAGTGGTGTTGTTGATTTTGGAAAGGAAGCCGAGATAGTCGAATGCGGCATTCAGCTTGTCCTGGCCGGAAGTTTCGTCGAATTTGGTGGCCACGAAATTGATATCGTCCGGGTTACCCTGACGGGCATATACGCCGGCAATAGCGCTCACCAGTTTGCCTTTGGTATCTTTTTCCAGCTGCTTGGCGATGCCATAGGCTTTGTTAAGGTCCAGCTCTGACAACGCTTCCAACGCAGCGGCTTCCACGGCATAAGACTTGTCTTTGGTGGCGGCTTCAAACAGTGCGATATATTGTGCATCTTTCAGATCGCCCAGTTGTTTGATGGCAGCGGCTTTGGTCAGCGTGCTGGGATCTTGTTTGGCCATTTCCACCAATACCGGTACGGCAGCGGTTTTTACGGCCGGCAGTTTCAGGTTGAGAGAGGAAACTGCCAATGTACGGAGCCCGTGATATTTATCTTTCAACGCCTGCACCAGCAGCTTAATGGCTTCCGGATTGCGGCTCTGCTCTTCTGTGGCTGCCTCGATGGCCACGCGGCGGTCCAGGTACTGCGGCGCCTGGGCATACTGATAAACATAAGTGGAGAAATCGCGGTGGTCATCTTTCTTGGCAAGAATTACCTTGTCTGCATCTACATTCACCAGGTCTGGTTGGGTGGTATAGGCAAAAGTGAAGGAGTCTACCCGGTTGGCCACTGTAACGTTGTAACGTTCTTTCTTGCCAGCGCTGTAGATATCAATAGCGAGCGGCAGTTGCCATACCTTGGCTTCCTTCTGGATCTGCTGGATAATAACGGTGACTTTATTGTTGTTGTATTTGTAGCTGATGTCCAGTTCCGGGAAACCCTGACCGAAATACCATTGGTTGAAGAACCAGTTCATATCGCGACCGGTCACTTCTTCGAAGGCCAGGCGCAGCTGATGAGCTTCGGTAGCTTTAAAGGCGTTGGTCTTCAGGTACAGGTTGAGTGATTTGAAGAAGGCAGAATCCCCGACAGCATTACGCAGCATGTGAAGGATACGGCCGCCTTTCTGATAGGTGATCTGGTCGAACATGTCTTCCCTGTCGTGGTAGTAGAAACGTACCAGGTCTTTATCGCCGGAGTACTGCACCATGGAGAGATAAGACATGGCGGCATCGTAGCTGTGCTCATCGGCAGCATCCTTTCCGTATTTGTGTTCGAGCCAGAGGTATTCGCTGTAATCGGCGAAAGACTCGTTGACGGTAAGGTTGCTCCATGATTCGGCGGTGGCCAGGTCACCAAACCAGTGGTGAAACAGTTCGTGTGCGATCACGCATTCGTTGTAGTTATTATTGTCGAGCAGTTCGCGGTCTGTTTTCTGGAGGAATTCACCGTGCAGGGTGGCAGTAGTGTTTTCCATGGCGCCAGACACATAGTCACGGCCGGTTATCTGGGAATACTTCACCCACGGGTATTCATATCCCAGTATATTGGAGTAGAAGGAGAGCATCTCCGGTGTATTACCAAAAATGTTTCTCGCATATTTCTCAAACGGTTTTTCCAGGTAGTAGTTCACCTCCTTGCCTTTCCATTTGTCTTTTACAACGGCGTAGTCACCAACGGCCATCATAAACAGGTAGGGAGAGTGGGGGAGGTCCATCTTCCACGTATCGGTGCGGGTGCCGTCGGTGTTGGCTTTCTGACTTACCAGTTTACCGTTGGAGAGCGTCACGTATTTCTGGGGAACGGTCATGCTGAGTTCCTGGGTGCACTTCTGATTGGTTTTATCGATAGTAGGGAACCATACAGAGGAGCCTTCTGTTTCGCCCTGTGTCCATATCTGCGTGGGTTTATTGGGCTCGGTACCGTCGGGGTTAATAAAATACAGGCCTTTGGCATCAGTGATGGCGGCGCTGCCTTTCACTTTCAGTTCATTGGGCTTGCTGGTATAACTGATATAGATGACATATGACTCAGTCGCAGTATATTTTTTATCCAGTTTGATGTGCAGTTGCAGGGTATCGTAGCTGTAGTGCAGCGGTGTGTTTTTGCCACCTTTTACAACGGCCACTTCATGGATGTCCATGCCTTTCGCATCGAGGGTGAGGGAGTCTGTAGCATAGAAATGGGGTTTCAGGGTAATCCAGGCCTTACCATACAGGTACCTTTTAGGGTAATCAAACCGTACGTCCAGTTTAGTATGCACCAGGTCATTGACCTTGGTGGCCGCCGCTCTGTAGATCTTCAGGGCCGGATCATCGGTGGCCGCTTTCCCGGATTGTGCCATCAGGGAAGTAGTAGCACCCAGGCCAGCCATCCCTCCGATCAGCACACCCAGCAGGGACCGCTTCAAGTATTGATTCATGTAAAAACTGTTTTGATTAAATATATCAGCTTCTGCTTATATAAAGCGTCAAATTTAAACAAATGGCCTTATAATGAGCCAAGTGGTTAAAAATGCTATTTTTGTCAGAACCAAGTGGCTAATAAATACAGCAATTATGATCAAAGCAACAGTTAACGGCAAGTCTGCGTTCAGTATCAGTCAGGATTCTACCCTTACCTGCAACGGGCAGGCGGTAGATTGGTCAGCGGTACAGGTGCCTTCAGGTGATTACAGCATCATTATGGACGGCAACAGCTACCAGGCCCAGGTGCTGAAGGTGGACAGAGAGAGCAAAACCGTGACCCTGCAGATCAATCAACAGCAGTATGAGATAGCAATTGAAGAACCGATAGACCAGCTGCTGGCGTCAATGGGTATTAAAGACGCCCTGGCAAAAAAAGTGAATGATATCAAGGCCCCGATGCCGGGACTGGTACTGAAGGTGCTGGTTACCCCCGGACAGGCTATCCACAAAGGAGATCCGGTGCTGATTCTGGAAGCCATGAAAATGGAGAATGTATTCAAGGCCACCTCAGATGCCGTTGTCAGGGAAATTAAAGTCGCAGAGCGCACCGCCGTGGAAAAAGGGGAGGTGCTGATCGTACTGGAATAATATTTGCGTAAGGACAGTTTTATACCAATTTTTAGTATGCTTCTAAAATACAGGACAGTATTATACTTACTGGCATGTTTGTTTTGTTGTGGCCAGGCATGGGCACAGGAACAGCAGCATTATGTATATATACAAAGTGAAAAAGGCCAGCCTTTTTATGTAAAGGTAAATGGTCAGGTACTGAGCTCTACAGAAAGAGGATATATTATCCTTCCGAAGCTGGAAAGCGGCACCGTACCAATGTCTATAGGGTATGCCCAGAGCGAAGGCCCTGCACAGGAACAGAAATTCCATGTACGGATCGCCAAAAATGACCAGGGCTTCCTGCTGAAGAAAGGCGCCTTATATAACCTGCAGACATTCCGGGAAATCAAGGCCGACAATGGCGATGGCAGCGCTGCCACAGCAGCGGCACAGGAAACCGCTCCCGAAGCGGTGGCGGCCAATGCCCCGGAAGATACTACCCGTAAAGAGATGATGGGCAACCTTCAGAAAGAGCTGGAAGATACCTTCTCGCATAAAGCGACGGTAACAGGTCCGGGTAAGCCATCTTCCGCTAAATCCGGTAATGCATTTTCCTCCGCGCTTGATAAAGTGGTGGTATCCGGTGATGACCGGGAAGAACCAGTGGTAGAAGCCGTACCAGCGCCGGTTAAACCAACTGAAGGAGCTGCCGCCCCGGCGGAAGAAACAGTGGTGAAAAAGCCTCGTGGCAAAAAACATAAAGCAGAACGGGAACCTCTTTCCGAAGAAGAGCAGGATATACTGAAGTCTGTTATGGCAGAAGAAAGCAAGGCTGCCGCCAGTGAAGCGGCTGTTGCCGATCAGCCTAAACAGGAAGCAGAAGAGCAGCCTGCGCCGAAAAAGCAGAAAAAGCATAAGAAAAGGGAAGGAGATCCTGATTTCATCGAATTCCAGGAGGAAGGTAAGGCAAGTGTGCCCGCACCCACTCCGGCTCCTGCCGCCGTTCCGGTAGAAACCACCGCCCCGGCAGTTGAGCTGCCTGCTACAGAGGAGGCGCCGGTAAGAAAGAAAAAGAAAAGAAAGCTGTTTGATGACACCGAGCATCCGAACAATATCATCACGGACTCCAGTGGTTATGGCGTGGCAGTCGGCGCAGAAACGCCTGCCAGAAAGAAGAAGAGAAATGACGATGCGGTGGCCGAAGCAACCGAAAAGAAAGATGCCGGTACCCGTCTGATCAATACTGACTGCGGTAATGTGATGGATGAAGCGACCTTCCGCAAGGTGTTACGGAAGTTCGTAAGCGCTAAGTCTGATGAGACCATGATTGATGTATTCCGCAAGTCTACCCGCAATTACTGTCTTGAGACCGCGCAGGTGAAATCCCTGGCGCTGTTGGTAAGCTCCGATGAGGCCCGTTATCGCTTGCTGGATTTGGCTTACGCTAAAACCTACGATACAGAGAAGTACGGATCACTGGAATCGCTGCTGACGGAAAGCTATTATAAAGGCCGTTTCAGGGCGATGTTGCACAAATAGCCCAATGAGGAAATGGATATATAAACAAATAAATTGGCCTTCGGCCGATGAATGAGCGAAGATGACCCATCTTCGCTCATTTTTTTTAATTGTATTATTTTCGCCCCCGATGAACAGATATTTTATAGAAGTGGCCTATAAAGGTGCGCAGTACAGTGGTTTTCAGGTACAGGAGAATGCACACACCGTGCAGGCGGAGGTAGACAGGGCCCTGAGCCTGTTGCTCCGGGAGAAGATTGAAAGTACTGGTTCCAGCAGGACAGATGCAGGGGTGAACGCCCGGCAAAACTTCCTGCATTTTGATACAGATGTGCCGCTACATCCGCAGTTCCTGTACAAGATCAACGCTATTTTGCCGGCCGACGTGGTGCTGAAAGGGGTGTATCGGGTACCGGAAGATGCCAACAGCCGTTTTGCCGCATTGGGCCGTTCTTATGAATATACCTTGTATACCCACAAGGATCCGTTTATGCAGGACCGTGGGTATTTCTTCCCTTATAAGCTGGATATAGAGGCGTTGCAGGAAGCTGCCGGCATTATTCGTGAATACAGTGACTTCACTACTTTCTCCAAGCGGAACACGCAGGTAAGGACATTTATCTGTGCCATAGAGGAATCTTTCTGGACAGTAGAAGGAGAGCGTATCATCTATAACGTTACCGCCAACCGGTTTTTACGGGGGATGGTGCGCGGATTGGTGGGCACGATGCTGCGGGTGGGTCGCGGGAAGCTGACGATCCCCGAATTCCGGGCAGCGATTGAAAGCCGGGATTGTACCCGTGCAGATTTTGCGGTGCCCCCGCAGGGGCTGTTCCTGATGACCGTACGTTATCCGGAAGGATTGCTGGAGCCGGTATCCTTCATCAGGTAAGATATAACGATGGTATTATGATATAAGATCTGTGATTTATGATATCAGGAAAGGGCCTGACCGAAAAAGGTGGTTCCATAATGGCACCTTCCTGCGAAAGAGCTTGAATAACATCATAGCCCAGGGCGTAAGCCCTGGGACAACATAACGCAATCATACAACGCGATCATACAACGGATCATACAACGCGATCATACAACGCGATCATACAACGCGATCATACAACGCGACCATACAACGCGATCATACAAGGCGACCATTCAACTCGATCATACAACGCGATCATACAACGAGACCACATAGCGCGGTCATACAACGGAACGATACAACACACCTTGCCCCGCGACCTAATAACGCCGCTACATAACGAGAGCATACCACGCGATTACATAACGCGGCCATACCGCGTGACATATAACGGGAACGCCTAATGGGGTAACAACGGATGTTTTTTGGTGGATGTCGTCATTTATGATCTCATTTTTCAATTCACTGATAAAAATTTTTACCGATGAAACCCTTTGTGGTAAAGTGTTTTGTCGTTTATTGAAAAAATAGTTCAGTAAAAAAGTTGGAAGTATGAAAAATCCGCCTACCTTTGCGCTCCGCTTTGATAGAAAGCACGCACACAAAAGCTCTTCACATACTTCATTTTTACGTTTTCGGAATTAGCAGCGCATCGCTGCAAATAATGAATAGCAGTGTATTTGCGCTGACTGTTCTTCGAAAAGAAAAAATAAAAAATCTTGAAAAAAGATTTGGTAGAAATGAAAAGTTGCTTACCTTTGCAACCCCAACGATAACGGGGCAACAAACGGAAAGCGAAGTTGCGAAATTGAAATGATAAGATGTACGGCC
>NZ_JACVFB010000019.1 GCF_014529945.1 Chitinophaga varians | reverse complement strand
GCGTAACGCCCGAAGGATAGGTAATAGCCGTATCGTTGAAGGTTTGCAGCAGCTGCTGCTCTTCGGAGGCCGACAGATACGCCAGCCTGCTCACCGGCATGTCCGGCGTGGCGATCACCTGCGTCAGCAGGCTACGGAAATGGTCCATCAAACGGACCATGGTCGCTTTTTCAAAAACATCGCTGTTGTACTGCACATCCATGTACAACCGCCCACCGGACGTGATGAAGGAAATGTGCAGGTCCAGTTTTACCGCGCAGGCGCCTTTTTCCACGATCTGACCGGTGACTTCGCTGTCATCGCCGACGGCTTCCTGCTGTTGCAGCGCCATCATCACATCAAACACCACGGAGCGGCTCATATCGCGGCGGATATTGAGATCATCTACCAGCCGATCGAAAGGATACTGCTGATGTTCATAAGCCGCCAATGTCACTTCCCGGACAGATTCCAGCAAAGCGGCAAAAGAGGAACGGCCATCAAAACGCGTACGCAGCGCCAGCGTATTTACATAAAAGCCCAGCTGGTCTTCCAGTTCCCCGTGGCCTCTGCCGGCCACAGGACTGCCAACGATAATATCTTCCTGGCCACTGTAACGGTACAACAAACCATTGAGCACGCCCAGCAATCCCATAAACAGCGTACTCTGATGATGGGTACACAATGCCTGCAAATCGGCCACGGTACGCTCATCTATGACGGTCGATAACGCGTAGCCATTATACGTCAGCACCGCAGGCCGTACTTTCTCTGCGGGTAAAGCCAGCACAGGCAACTCGCCGGACAGCTGCTCTTCCCAGTAATGACGGTCGGCCGTAAAATCGGCGCCTGATAACTGCTGTTGCTGCCAGGCCGCATAGTCTTTATATTGAATCCGCAACGGCGCTTCCGCGGGCACTTCCCCGCGTTCGAAGCATCGGTAATATTCCAGCACCTCACGGCTCAGCAGCTCCATCGACCAGCCATCGCTGATGATATGATGCAGGTTAAAATGAAGGATATACCGTTGTTCACCGGTGTGTAGCAGTCCTGCGCGTAGCAGCGGCCCATTCGCCAGGTCAAACACCTGCGTGGCCTGCGTATCGAGGCAGGCTGCAATTTCTTCTTTGGTATACTGTGTGGCATCCACACTGGTAAAACGAAACGCTGATGCTGACGCCGGCAATACTACCTGGCGTAATTCTCCTTCCGCGTTTTCGCGGAAAACGGTGCGCAGTATTTCATGGCGGGCCATCGCATGCAGGATCGCCTGCTCAAAAAAGACAGCGTGATAAGCTCCTTCCAGCGGAACACTACCGGAGATATGATAGGCGCGGGAACTGCCTGCCTGCTGGCTGAGCAGCCATAGCCGCCGTTGACCGTCTGACAGCGCATAATCCGCGGCCAAGGGCACCTGTTCTATTCCTTCATAGACCGACTGCGTTCTGGATGTTAACAGCAGCGCCTGTGCCGCAATGGTAGTATGGGTAAATAATTCCTGTACGGTTACCTTCATATGCAGCTGCTGATGATATACATTCACCAGTCGCATCACACGCAGACTATGCCCGCCTGTGCGGAAGAAATCG
>NZ_JACVFB010000017.1 GCF_014529945.1 Chitinophaga varians | reverse complement strand
TATTTGTCGGGGCGCCTGCCGGAATATATGCATCCTTCCTATTACATCCACCTGACAGCTTTCCCCTTGTTGCTGAGCGGCAAGGTGGACCGCAAGCAGCTGCCTGCACCGGAATTGCCGTCCGGAGGATATTTCCGGCCAGCGACGAGTGAAACCGAACAAATGTTGGCCGGTATCTGGTCTGACGTGCTGCATATTGATAAAGACAAGATCAGCATCGACCAGAATTTCTTTGACCTGGGTGGGCATTCGCTGAAAGCGGGTTTAATGAAAGAAAAAATCAGGAAGTCATTTAATGTTGACATGCCCCTGAAAGAAATTTTCAGCAAAAACAATATTGAAAACATCGCTGATTATATCATCACCATACAACAAATGGAAAATGGTGTGACCGATCAGGAAGAAATAATAGACATACTGATATGAACATCGACGAGTATATCACCCACCTCCGCAAACACCACCACGTACTGATCACGGTTGAAAATGAGGAGCTGCGGGTCCGGGCAAAAAAGGAGGACCTGAGCCCTGAGATCGTGGAGCGTATCCGGGCAAAAAAAGAGGAGATCCTGTCTTTTTTTAAGGCTGTTCATGCTGGTAAAAAATACCTTGCTATAAAAAAAGCCCCTGATCAGGAATACTACCCACTATCTTCTGCGCAGCGGAGGTTGTATTTCCTGTATGAACTGGCGGAAGATGTAACGGCATACAATGTTCCACAGGTAATAAAAATAGAAGGTGTGCTTGACAGGGAAAAGGTTGTAACAGCTTTTAACAGATTACTGGAAAGGCATGAAACCCTGCGTACTGTTTTTGTCAGAAGAGAAGGTATACCTTATCAACAGATTTCCACCGGGGCCGTTTTGGATATACAATGGCGTAAGGCCACTGAAGGAGAAGTGCCGGCAATGATCAACGATTTTATACGGCCATTCGACCTGGGTAAAGCGCCGCTGATGAGAATAGGTGTGATCTCTTTGTCTCCGGCAAGTCACGTACTGATAGCAGACATGCATCATATTATAACAGACGGCGTGTCGCAAAAGATATTCATTCAGGACTTCATCCGTTTTTATAAAGGGGAGGAGCTGCCCATGCTTGCCCTGCAATACAGGGATTACGCGGAGTGGCAGCAAAGCGATGAACAACAGAAAGCAGTGGAAGCAATGGAAGTGTTCTGGTTGAGCGAGTTTGCTGATATGCCGGGCGTGCTTGAATTGGCGACTGATTTTTCCCGACCACCCATTAAAAGCTATGAAGGAGGAGTCGTGACGATTGATCTTAGCAAAGAGGAAACGGCACAATTAAGAAAGATCTGTGAGCAGCAGGGGGTAACCATGTACATGTTGTTGCTGGCCGGCTATTATGTTTTATTGAGCAGGTTGAGTGGTCAGGAAGACATTGTAGTGGGCACGCCGGTGGCTGGCCGTGAACATGCAGACCTGGAACAGATTATCGGGATGTTTGTGAACAGCCTTGCGTTGCGATGCCACCCTTCCGGGCACCTGCGCTTCGCTGCATTTCTGGAACAGGTAAAAGAGAAAGTGCTTACCTGTGTAGAGCAGCAAAATTACCCTTACGAAGAACTGATCCATAAACTGAAAGTTGACCGGGATGCCAGTCGTAATCCGCTGTTTGATACTATGTTTTCCTTCGATACGGCAGATCAACATGCCATCGAGCTGCCCGGACTGACGATAACACCCTATCGGGGAATTGGCCGGGCGTCTAAATTTGATCTTTCGCTGTTGGCTTATGAACAGGAAGATCAGCTTTACTTTGAGTTTGAGTATGCGGTTAAATTGTTCCGGGAGGAATCAGTAGAAAGATTTGCAGCTGGCTTCAGACACCTGCTGCTGCTGATAGTCGCGGACACGTCTCTGCCGCTTTCTGCGCTTTGTTTGCCATTACCGCCGCAACTGGCGGCGTGGTGCCAGGGGGAACAAGCGGAAAGTCTGCTGGCCGATGAATGCCGGACTTTTACCGTGTTATTTGCCGAACAGGCGGCCCGTACGCCCTTGCAGGTTGCAGTAAAACACAACGGACAAGAACTGACCTATCAGGAGCTCTACAGCCTGTCTGAGCAGATAGCCTTTCATTTACAGCAACGGGGCGTTGTTGCCGGCGACCGGGTGGCG
>NZ_JACVFB010000016.1 GCF_014529945.1 Chitinophaga varians | reverse complement strand
TCACTCGAAAGAGAGCCAACGCAGGGAACTGAAACATCTAAGTACCTGCAGGAAAAGAAAATAATAATGATTCCCCAAGTAGTGGCGAGCGAACAGGGAAGAGCCCAAACCGGGTCGAAGCAATTCTACCCGGGGTTGTAGGACTACTTTTAGAAAGTCAGATCAAGCTGAATCATCTGGAAAGATGAGCCGTAGCAGGTGATAGCCCTGTAGGCGCAAATTCTGACGGACGTGTAGTATCCTGAGTAGCGCGGGACCAGAGGAATCCTGTGTGAAACTGTCAGTACCATCTGATAAGGCTAAATACTCCTTAGATACCGATAGTGAACCAGTACCGTAAGGGAAAGGTGAAAAGTACTCCGAACAGGAGAGTGAAATAGTTCCTGAAACCGTGCGCTTACAAGCGGTCGGAGCCAGTAATGGTGACGGCGTGCCTTTTGCATAATGAGCCTACGAGTTACTCCTCACTGGCGAGGTTAAGGTCTTCAGTACCGGAGCCGCAGCGAAAGCGAGTTCTAACAGAGCGCTTAGTCAGTGGGGGTAGACGCGAAACTTTGTGATCTATCCATGGGCAGGATGAAGGTTAGGTAAAACTAACTGGAGGTCCGAACTCATTAGCGTTGAAAAGCTATGGGATGACCTGTGGATAGGGGTGAAAGGCCAATCAAACTGAGAGATAGCTCGTTCTCCCCGAAATGTTTTTAGGAACAGCCTCGGATATAGACGTGTTATAGAGGTAGAGCTACTAATTGGGCTAGGGGGCTTCACCGCCTACCAAACCCTAATAAACTCCGAATGCTATAACATAATCTCCGGGAGTGAGGCTGTGGGCGCTAAGGTCCATGGCCGAGAGGGAAATAACCCAGACTAACAGCTAAGGTCCCTAATCGTATGTTAAGTTGAACAAACGCGGTTCAAATCCTAAAACAGCCAGGATGTTGGCTTGGAAGCAGCCATTCATTTAAAGAGTGCGTAACAGCTCACTGGTCGAGGGTTTGGGCACGGAAAATAATCGGGCATCAAACATACAACCGAAGCTTTAGGCCTAATACTTAGGTATTAGACGGTAGGGGAGCATTCTAAACTGCATCGAAGGTGTGTCGCGAGGCATGCTGGAGCGTTTAGAAAAGAAAATGTAGGCATAAGTAACGATAAATAAGATGAAAAATCTTATCGCCGTAAGACTAAGGGTTCCTGATCAACGCTAATCGGATCAGGGTTAGTCGGGTCCTTAGGCAAAGCCGAGAGGCGTAGCTGATGGCAAACTGGTGAATATTCCAGTACCTGCTGTAAATTCGATGGAGTAACGGAGTAGTGAAAGGACTGCGCACTTACGGAATAGTGCGTTAAAGGGAGTAGGTATATCTTTGGTAGGTAAATCCGCCAGGGATGCTGAACCTGATAGTACAGCAAAGCTTCGGCAGCGCTGATAATGTCCCTAATCAGACTTCCAAGAAAAACTTCTAAGGTTCGTTTATAGCAGCCCGTACCGTAAACCGACACAGGTAGTCGAGATGAGTATTCTCAGGCGCTCGAGTGATCCGTGGTAAAGGAACTAGGCAAATTGACGCTGTAACTTCGGGATAAGGCGTACCACAGTGATGTGGTCTCAGTAAAATGGTACAACCAACTGTTTAACAAAAACACAGGGCCCTGCAAAATCGAAAGATGACGTATAGAGCCTGATACCTGCCCGGTGCTGGAAGGTTAAGGAAGGATGTTCGGAGTAATCCAAAGCTTCTGACTGAAGCCCCAGTAAACGGCGGCCGTAACTATAACGGTCCTAAGGTAGCGAAATTCCTTGTCGGGTAAGTTCCGACCTGCACGAATGGTCTAATGAGTTGTACACTGTCTCTACCACGAGCTCGGTGAAATTGTAGTATCGGTGAAGATGCCGGTTAATCGCAACGGGACGGAAAGACCCCGTGAACCTTCACTACAACTTAACATTGATTTTGAATGCCAGATGTGTAGGATAGTTGGGAGACTGTGAAGCAGCTTCGCCAGGAGTTGTGGAGTCATCGTTGAAATACCAACCTTCTGTTATTTAGAGTCTAATCCCTGCAAGGGGAGACATTGTTTGGTGGGTAGTTTGACTGGGGTGGTCGCCTCCTAAAAGGTAACGGAGGCTCGCAAAGGTACCCTCAGTACGGTTGGTAATCGTACGCAGAGCGCATTAGTATAAGGGTGCTTGACTGTGAGGCAAACAAGCCGAGCAGGTGCGAAAGCAGGCTAAAGTGATCCGGTGGTTCTGTATGGAAGGGCCATCGCTCAAAGGATAAAAGGTACTCCGGGGATAACAGGCTGATCTCACCCAAGAGCTCATATCGACGGTGAGGTTTGGCACCTCGATGTCGGTTCGTCACATCCTGGGGCTGGAGAAGGTCCCAAGGGTTCGGCTGTTCGCCGATTAAAGTGGCACGTGAACTGGGTTCAGAACGTCGCAAGACAGTTCGGTCCCTATCTGTTGTGATCGTTAGTAAATTGAGGAGACATGACCTTAGTACGAGAGGACCGGGTCGTACGTACCGCTGGTGTATCTGTTGTGCCGCCAGGTGCAGTGCAGAGTAGCTATGTACGGACAGGATAAACGCTGAAAGCATCTAAGCGTGAAACCTGCTTCAAGATGAGTTTACTTTTAAGGGCCGTCGGAGACTACGACGTTGATAGGTTACAGGTGTAAAGGTGGTAACATCACAGCCGAGTAATACTAATTGCCCGTAAGCTTTAACTTTATTTATTACTACTAAGTTCGTATACGACTTTCCCAATATGTTATCTTATTGCGTGCTGCAAGGATAAGGTGAATACTTCACCTGCTTCCTTACGACGAGCGATCGTCACAGCCAAAGATCTTATGGTGGTTTTGCCAAGGGTGTTCACCTCTTCCCATTCCGAACAGAGAAGTTAAGCCCCTTATGGCCGATGGTACTGCACTATCATGCGGGAGAGTAGGTAGCTGCCATATTTATTA
>NZ_JACVFB010000015.1 GCF_014529945.1 Chitinophaga varians | reverse complement strand
ATTAGCGCTTGACTGGCGGCGTTTTTATCCTGGCGCTACACCCCAACGTATAGGCCTGCCGGTATATCCGTTTGCCAAAGAGCGCTACTGGATTCAGGAAGCGGCAGATGCGCCTGTAGCAGGAAATGAAAAAGCCGTTGGCATATTACATCCTTTGGTGCATAGCAATACTTCAGATTTCAGCCAACAACGCTTCAGTGCCGTATTCAGCGGGGAGGAATTCTTCCTCAGAGATCACCAGGTATTACAGCAGCGGGTGCTTCCAGGCGTAGCGTATCTGGAAATGGTGCGCGTGGCCATCGAGAAATCGATGCCTGCAACCCGGACATCCCCGGTGCTGGTGTTGTACAATGCTGCCTGGGTCCAGCCTTTTGTTGCCGGCGGACAACAACAAATAGACATCACTTTGTTGCTGGATGATAATGTTCCTGCAACGTATGATCAGATACATTATGAAATAAGCAGCCGCCATGAAGATGCTACCATTGTTCATTTTGAGGGACAGGCGTCTTTTACGGATGTGCTGGTCCCGGAAAAACTGGACGTTGCGCAGCTGAGATCGCAAATGAACGCCGGAACGCTGCCTCCCCGCCGTATTTATGCTGCCTTTGCCCGTATGGGCCTTCATTACGGTCCGGCACACCAGGGGATAACTGCCATCCATAAAGGCGACGGACAGGTGATGGCTGATTTAACACTGCCTGTAACAGCCGCGCAAAATAATTACGTATTACATCCGGCACTGATGGACAGCGCATTGCAGGCCGCTATAGGCTTATTCGACGATCTGGACCGTCTTCCTGCGCAACCACTGCTGCCTTTCGCTCTGGCATCGTTAAAGATCATCGCGGCCTGTACGGAAAGAATGGTGGCATGGGTGCGTTATGCGCCAGATAGTGAGGCGGGGCAAAGGGTGACGAAGCTGGATATCGATGTTTGTGATGAAGCAGGAAATATGTGCGTGCAGATCCGCGGGTTCGCTTTCCGCATCATGGATAACGGTCATCAATACACGCAGGTGAATCTTGGTGATAATCTGGATTTTAATGAAACCTACTATCAGCAACTAATTCAGCGCGTATTGGATAAAGAGCTTTCTGATGAAGAAGCCATTGACCTGGTGTGAAAGTTCTTTTTTAATGCCACTGCGGAAGCGGAAGAGCCGTGAAAGTAAGAATCGAATTTCTTGAAAAAATTTATAGGTAAAGATGAAAGAAAACCTAAAAAAAATATTTCAGGGTATTTCCAGCGGGAAGTATACACAGGCCGAAGCGCTGGAAAAAATCAAGCTATTGAAGGCGCAGGAGCAAGGTAAAACAGCTGGTATGTTGCTGGCTGCTCCTGTCTGGGAGCCTGCGGTTGCCGGAGAGGACAGTCCGGCCGTCTTTGCCCAAAGGTACATCTTCCTGTTTGAGATGCCGGAAGTGAACGAAACGCAACTGTCCGCACTGCTGCGTGGTAGTCAGATCATACCTTTACCGGCCTTGCCGCAGCAGGATATTGCCACACGTTATGAGCGATATGCCTTGTTGTGCTTTGAACATATCCGTCGTATCCTTTCCAGTAAGCCACAGGAAAAAATACTGGTCCAGGTAGTGACTGGCAACAGCGATGAGCAGCAGGTTTTTACAGGGCTCTCGGGATTGCTGAAAACTGCTACGCTCGAAAATCCGCTGCTGGCCGGACAAATCATTGTTACGCATGCGCAGGCTACCGCCGACACCCTTGCGCGGCAGTTGAACGAATGCAGCCGTCAGATCGGAGATCAGGAGATCAGCTATCAACAGGATGTCCGCTATGTACTGCGTAGAAAAGATATACCGGCGGCGGAGGCTAACCCGAAAGTAGTGTTTAAAGATCAGGGCGTTTACCTGATCACCGGCGGAACAGGTGGCATCGGAATGTTATTTACCAGCGAGATACTGAGACAAACGGCACGTTCCATCATCATTTTAACAGGCCGCTCCGCCTTAACCCCCGCGAAGAAGGCGATGCTGGATGCTTTGCCTGTGCGGAACAATAAAGTGGAATACCGGCAACTGGACCTTGGTGACAGGGAAGCCGTCTGTCAGTTGATTGCCGACATTAATGCCCATAAGCCACTGAACGGTATTCTTCATTGTGCCGGCATGACAGCAGATAATTTTATTATTAAAAAATCGGGAGAAGAATTTTCCGGTGTACTCTCTCCTAAAGTAACCGGCACGTTTAACCTCGACGAAGCCAGCAAAGACACAGATCTCGATTTCCTGGTGTTGTTTTCCTCTGTGGCCTCGGTCATGGGAAATGTGGGTCAATGCGATTATGCCGCTGCCAATGGTTTCATGGACCGGTTTGCAGTTTATCGTCATCAGCTCACACTCGCCGGTCAACGATACGGTCAAACACTGTCTGTCAACTGGCCGCTGTGGCAGGAAGGAGGCATGCAGATCGATGCGGCCAACAAAGAGATATTACGGCAAACCATGGATATGCTGCCGATGTCCACCATCGCGGGCATGTATGCATTTTATGGCAGCATGGCATGGCAGCAGCAGCAGGTGATGGTCATTCCCGATCAGGCAATGCGGATGGACCATCAGCCACGGCAGCAAACATCTGAAATAAATGTGGTGACAGCAATCGACACAGATAACATTTTTGAAAAAACAGAAGCGTATCTGTGCACTGAGCTTTCGTCGCTGCTGAAGCTGACCGCCCATAAAATTGATCCGCAGGCGGCGCTGGAAAAATATGGTATCGACTCTATACTGGCCATGAGCCTGACCAGCCGGTTAGAAAAGACTTTTGGTTCTTTGCCTAAGACATTGTTTTTTGAATATACCAGCATACATGAGCTGACGGGCTATTTTGTAAAATCCCATCAGGCGCAACTGGCCGTCCTTTTTCATCAGCCCGTCACGCCTGTAAAAGAGCAACCGACCCTGAAGGCTGACCAGCAATTGCTGCAACAGCCCATGCCGGGGAAACGGTTTAGTCGCCCGGGAGGGCAGGCTGCCTCGAAACAAATATCGCATCCTTTCCATAACGAACCCATTGCCATTATCGGCCTGAGTGGCCGCTATCCACAGTCAGCCGATATCGACGCCTACTGGCGCAATCTGCGCGATGGTAAAGACTGTATCACGGAAGTGCCATCTTCCAGATGGGC
>NZ_JACVFB010000014.1 GCF_014529945.1 Chitinophaga varians | reverse complement strand
GTACACCTGTTGCTCCAGCATGGCCTGCGACAAAGTATTCGGCGCGGTGATGCCATTGGTTTTACCATCCTGGTTCACGCCCCAGCCGCGGATAACACCATAGATATGGTCATGGTCCCTTTCTGCATCTTCCAGCCGCTTTAACATGATCACGCCCACGCCTTCTCCGGGCACAAAACCATTCGCCCGCTGATCGAAGGTGAAGCAGCGCCCATCGGGCGACAGCATTCCTGACTGTGCACTCATGATATGCATGGACGGCGTCGCCATCACATATACACCACCTGCCAGCGCCAGATTGCTGCTGCCATTGAGCAGACTGTCGCAGGCATGGGAGATCGCTACCAGCGAAGAGGAACAGGCGGTATCAACAGAGATGCAGGGTCCCTGTAAATTCAGAAAATAAGAAATGCGCGCCGCCAGAATAGAGCTGGCCGCACCAGTGAAACCATAAGCGCTCAACTGATGCTCCTGTGATTGCTGGAGATAATCTCCCGCTGCACACCCCACAAAGACGCCACATTTACTGCCTGACAGCTGTTGCGGGTTGTATCCCGCATGTTCCACCGCATGCCAGCAGGTCTGTAAAAACAGGCGTTGCTGTGGGTCCATGCTCTCTGCTTCCGTGGGAGAAATATTGAAAAATAACGGATCGAACAGGTCGTATTCTTCCAGTGCCCCCATCCATTTGCTATACGTCTTTCCGGCAGTGGCCTCGCCTTCCTGGTAGTATTGTTGTATGTTCCAGCGTTTGGCCGGCACTTCCACGATACTGTTTTTACCATGGGCGATGTTCTCCCAGAATGCCGTGATATCCTTAGCGCCCGGAAACTGGCCAGCCATGCCTACCACCGCAATGGGTTGTGAAGAGTAGGTCGGCTGTGCCGCCACAGGAGCGCTCCATGCTGACTGACGGCGCCAGGAGGTCAGCTTCTTTGCTGCTGTTATGTCCGGTAGAATTTTCGGGACTGGCGTCTTCGGGACTTCTACCGGAGCCGAAACCGGAGCCGGTGCCACAGGCGTGCTGACAAGGGTCCCTGCCTTCTCCGCTTCTTCTTTCACATGGCCGCTCAGTTGTGCTATCGTGGAATAGGTATATACAACGGTGGCCTGGATGGAGGTCTGGTATTTATCGTTGATCTTCCGGATGAAGGTAACGCCGGTGATGGAGTCCAGCCCCAGGTCAACAAACTGCGTATGTTCATCCACTTCGTCTTCCTGCAGTTGCAGTTCCTGCGCCAGCAGGGCCCTGAGTCCGGAAATAACCTCCGGCAGCACGGCCACATCCTGCTGCGGAGTAGCAGATACCGGCTGTTGTACCGCCACCGGTTGCCCCGGCGTGTACCCCTCTGCGTTATAAAAGTGGTGTTCAATCTGTTGTAAAGTATCCGTACGGCCAACGAAAGTCTGTTCGTGCATGGCCAGTTCAAGGCGGCAGGCCTCTTCCAGCCGGGCAGCCAGGCCGCTCGTCAGCTGTTGTTTGAGTGCCACCAGGCTGCTGCGCGGATGCTGCGCGATTTGCTCCGCTAACCTGAAAGCTTCGGCCATCACTTCTTTCCGCGGCAATACCGGGAGCGACAAACCGCTGCTGCGTAATTCGCTGCCCGTGTATTCCCTGGCGGTGAACAGTGTCTCGCGGGAGAGATCATATCCTGTTTTATACGGGAAGATGAAAGTAGCGCCTGCGCCAGGGGTAAAACCATAACGCATATACGGACTTACATAATGACTTTCTTCACTGAACAGGATGATATCCGCGAACATGCCCATAGACCAGCCAGCGCCGATACCATGGCCCTGCATGGCCGCAATAACCGGGACGCTGCAATCCAACGCCAGCTGGAAGATACGTGTATCTGTAAATTTCGCTTTCCCCTCCTGGATGGCCAGCAGACTCTCTTTGGTACCGCCGGAAGCAAAATAATTATCGTAGCCCGTCAGGACCACCACCTTATAGACAGGGTTGGCTGCGATATGGGCAAACACTTCGCGAATGCCTTCAATAAATGCTTCAGAAAACATGTTCTTCGCCTCTCTGTCCTCCATCCTCACTTCTACGATGCCCGCCGGATGTACCGTGGCACGAACAACGTTTGACCTGAGTACAACAGGCTCCGGTAATGCCACGATAGGCTCTTCCTGTACCGCTGGCCAGGAAGGCAACTGCAACATCTTTTCGTGGATAAAGGCGGCCCTTTCCTTTTTCCGGTCCCCGATGGCCGTCAATGGCCAGCGGCTCCGGGAAACAGCCAGCGCCAGCGCTTTCGCCAGCACTGTTTCTTTACCGGCAACAGTTACCATTGGGGTTAACCGCCGCAGGGCTGCACCGGTATAGGTTCCGCCGGTCAGCATGATTTCCTGTCCGGCATAACGGCCAATGGTATACGAAAAGATCATGACTGCCCGTTGCGCCAGTGCGGGCACTTGCAAAAGGCCAGACAGTGTATAAGCACCGGCTTCATGGTAAACGCAGGCATCGCAATACTGGCTGACTAACCAACCGGCCGCACCGGCATTGGCTTCCAGGGCGGCAATCACCGGAACAGCGGATGTCAGCAAGAGGTCTGTCAGCGCCAGCATGGCTGTCGCCTCTGTAGTGATATCCGGTACGGATATAAATTCAGTATCATCGCTGCGAAGCACGATAGCTTTACAGACCGCCCCCTCGTTTACCTGTGTCATCACCGCTGTCAGGGCAGCTACCATGTCTTTCAAACTATATTTTTTCCTGCGGGCAGGCAGATGGATGGTCAGTATACCCGCCGCGTCACTTTCCAGCTTCAGTAGTTTGGAATGGGAAACAATGTCGGCTATGTCACCAGTCGGTTCGGCCGCGGTCTCCATTAACGCTACCGTCGTTAGCCTTTCCGTCAGCAAGGCCATGTCACGGCCCAGGTGCTGCTTCAACAAACGCAGCGCCTCCCCAGGCTTCGACGCCAGATCTGACGCCAGTTCCTTTGCATAGGCTGTCACATCTGAAACCGGCATGACGGGGCAATTTGCTTCTACTGCAGACAGATCAAATTCATCTCCGAAACGCTCCCGCAACAACACTTCTTCTGCCATCGTGGGATACAGTCCCGCTTCGGGATCTGCGTAGTAATATTTGTGTTCCTGGCTGCCTATCATAAAATCACACAGCACGGCTGCCAGGAAGCCCGCCCCTGTTGCACGGCCGGTCATGGCAGCCATCACAGGATAAGGAAAAGCAACGATCGTACGATAGAGCTGCTGGCTGATGGCTTCATTATAAGCCTCTCTTCCACCCTCGAGAAATACGTCACTGTTTCCCTCCAGTAGCAGGACTTTCAACGAAGACTGCTGTTGTGCGTACAGCAGCGCCTGTTTCAGTTGCATGATCAGCTCGCGGGAAAGATAACTATCAGTAAGCCTGATGGCATATACGCCGTTGCCATGGTCCAATAAACTCACCACAGCTGCTGCCGGCGTGTTGACGCTGGCAGCAGACAGGCTCACCGTCCCTTTTTCGGCCACTACCCGGTTGAAGGCTAAGGCGGCGGGTGCCACTAAAGAAATATTACCAGGCTTTTTCAGACTGGCCGATTGGAAAGGCAGTACAGTCGCGGTTACGGTACCGGGTATACGAACCTGTTTGGGTTCGGGTGCAGCAGGTGGCGCAACATATACATGCTGTACAACTGACTGTATCATCACTTTCGGAACACGCTCCCCGAAATACACGCCCAGCAACTGTACACAGATATTCCCCTCCCCGTCGCACAGGTCGATGTCTACACCATTCGCCGCATGACGCGCCCAGGCAAACATCTCCTGTGGGCAGTCACGGAAGATGCGTACTGTATCTACAACATCAAACCGTAACGGCCGGCTTAAGGCTGTCACCAACGCAATACCCGCCTGCAACGCGCCTTCCATCATCACGGGATGCAGCATATAACCCGCATGGCCGGCAACCGCCGCCGGCAGCTTCAATTGTGCCAGCAGTTCCTCTTCTCCGCGATGGATAACCACAACAGCCTGGTACGCCGGGCCATAGCTCAAAGCTGCATACAGCTCATCGGCCTGTAACAGCGCTCCGGTCATCCGCCTTTTTAACTGCGCTATATCCAGTTTTGCCGGTGATGATTTTGCGGTGATGGTGATATGCCCCTGACAGCATACGGTATCCGTATCTCCGCCAGGACTATAAATTTCAAAGTCAACAGTGGTGGTATTTTTAGCCAACAAAGCGATATTCACTTCCCGGGCTTCGTTCAGCAACAACGATTCACCCCAGGTCATCCCCTGTATTTCCAGCTGCCGGGTGGCCGCCTGCGGCAACGCCTGGTAAACAGCTGCCCGCACCATCTCCGGAAAAACAGCAGCCGGCAATATCCTCGCGGATGTCGGTAAAGCATACCCGGAGATAAAAAATTCATCGCCCGTAAAAGTGGCACTGTAGCCCTGTTCCTGCAAATGGGAGATGTTCCGGTGCAATAATGGATGCAACACGGACAGGGATACACGATCTTCCCGCTCTTTGGTGGCAACTGCCGCCCAGTAACGCTCTTTAGCAAAAGGATATACCGGCAGGCTTATCAACGCAGGCGTAACATTGCCGTACAACCTGCGCCAGTCGATGGTATGCCCCTGCACCCATGCTTCGATCAGTGGTGATAATTGCTGGTAATCCGGAGATATCTCAGTAAAGTGCTGCTCCCGTTTCACCTGGCCCCGGTATATACCAGCTACCGTTTCACCATGGAGATAGCCCTGCAGTTTGGCGGTCAGTTCATCCGGTGAACTAACGACTACGCCCATACGCTCATCCATCGCTTCTCTGCCAACCTGTAAAGTATAAGCCAGCGAAGCCAGGTCCGGCGGCCTGTTCTCCTGTGCGGCCGTATGGATAAACTGTACCAGCTCTTGTACCTTTTGTTGCAGCTGCGCCGCCGTCCGGGCAGACAACGGAACAATAACCGCCCCGGAAGGTGATGCAGCGCGCGACGGCGCAACGTATTCCTGTAGAATGATATGGGCGTTAGAGCCGCCGGCACCAAAGGAGGACTCCCCTGCGATACGCGGAACTGTCATACCATTGATAACAGGTTGTTCCCAGCTTCTCAGCGTCTGGTTCACCACAAAAGGTGTCTGCTCAAAATCGATATGCGGGTTCAATT
>NZ_JACVFB010000013.1 GCF_014529945.1 Chitinophaga varians | reverse complement strand
GATTGAACCCACATATCGATTTTGAGCAGACACCTTTTGTGGTGAACCAGACGCTGAGAAGCTGGGAACAACCCGTTGTCAACGGCGTGGTGTTACCACGCCTGGCAGGCGTATCTGCATTTGGCGCTGGTGGCTCCAATGCTCATATCATCCTCCAGGAATACGTTGCGCCGGAGCGTGCGGTATCACCTTCCGGGGCGATGGTCGTTCCGTTGTCTGCCCGGACGGCGGCGCAGCTGCAACAGAAGGTACAAGAGCTGGTACAGTTTATCCGTACGGCCGCACAGGAGAACAGGCCGCTGCACCTGGTTTCGCTGGCTTATACTTTACAGGTTGGCAGAGAGGCGATGGATGAGCGTATGGGCGTTGTTGTTAGTTCACCGGATGAACTGACTGCCAAACTACAGAGCTATCTCCATGGTGAAAAGGTGTCCGGTATATACCGGGGCCAGGTGAAACGGGAGCAGCACTTTCCTGAGATATCTCCGGATTACCAGCAGTTATCACCTCTATTGGAAGCATGGGTGCAGGGGCAAACCATCGACTGGCGCCGCTTGTATGGACATGTTACGCCTGCGTTGATGAGTCTGCCGGTGTGTCCTTTCGCGCGAGAGCATTACTGGACAGCCGTCACCACGAAAGCGCAGGAAGATCGTGTTGCCGTGGAGGTGTTACATCCATTATTGCACCGGAATATCTCCAGTTTACAGGAACAGGGATATAGTGCCACTTTCACGGGAGATGAATTGTTTATGGCCGGTGATTCCCTGCACAAAGAATTACCCGCTGCTGTCTTCCCGGAGATGGCGCGGGCGGCGATTTGCCAGGCGTTGCCGGAGGCTGCCGCCCGGCAGCTGGAAATACACCGGATGACCTGGGAAGCGCCCTTGCTGCTGAATGGGCCCCGGGAGGTGAATATAGCCTTGCTCGCTAAAAATAATACTGCCATTGACTTTGAAATATATAGCCCTGACGGGGATGCTGATACGGTATATTGCCAGGGACATGTTTCTATCACCGCAAAATCATCTCCGGCAAAACTGGATATAACGCAGTTAAAAAGACGCCTGAACGGAGCGTTGTTACATGCCGACGAGGTTTATGCTACTTCGAGCTACGGTGCTTCTTATCAGGCTATTGTGGCGATCTATCGCGGAGAGCAGCAGCTGCTGGCACACCTGAAGGTACCGGCGGTAGCCGGTCATGCTGCCTTTATGCTGCATCCTGTGATAATGGAAGGCGCCTTACAGGCAAGTATGGTGTTGGTGACAGGGTTGCGCCGGTCATTACAATTTAATTTGATCAATACGGTACGTGTCCTCCATGACTGCCCAGAGGAGATGTTTGCCTGGGTGCGTCAGGCGGCGAACGGGGTAGACATCGATCTGTGCGATCTACAGGGAAATATCTGCGTACAGCTGTTGGGCGTACATTATATGGAGAGCATGCAGGAAGTGGTAATGCCGTCTGCAATACAATCCCTGGACATGGCATCACCTGACCCGAAAGAGATTCGTATACCCGGCAACGTAGCCGCGACCATGCTGCCGTTTCAACAACCCATTCTGAAAAAGCCCGGCAATATCTCATTAGTCGCACCGGCTGCATTCGCCGTAAACCGGGTGGTGGCCGAAAAGGGCACGGTGAGCCTGTCTGCCGCCAGCATCAACCCGCCGGCGCCAGCTGCGCTGAGTTTGTTGGACCATGGCAATGGCGTGTATGCCATCAGGCTTGCTGATAGTTATCTTTCCCGTGAGCTGATCACGCAGTTGCAGCAGGCGCTTGTGTTTGCGCAACAGCAGTCTTCGTTGAAGGTCCTGCTGCTGCAGGGAAATGACGCCGTATTTCTGGAAGGTGGAAGAGAGGCTTATAATGAAGCCGTAACGCAGCAGCTCTATCGTACGATCGTTGCTTTTCCTTATCCTGTGATTGCCGTGATGACTGGCCATGCAACAGGGGCGGGCTTCCTGGCAGCCGCGTTGTGTGATTTTATGATAGGCAGCGAGGGACGAAAATATTATTACACAGATCCGGCAGCAGGACTGTTCCCGACGATGGCAGAAGAGACATTGTTACGGGAACGTTTCGGTCATGAATTTGATTTGTCTGCCGAAGAGGCGAATTGCCTCGTACTGCCGGTTCCGGACGCGATGTCCTATGCGCAGCAGCTGGCGTCAGATCTGGCGTCGAAGCCTGCGGAGGCGCTGCGCCTGCTGAAACAGCACCTGGGCCGTGACATGGCCGCGCTGACCGAACAACTAACGACGGTAGCGTTAATGGAAACCGCAGCAGAACCGACCGGCAACATGACCGACATCGTCGCTAACTCCAAACTACTGAAACTGGAAAGTGATGCTGCGGACATACTGACCATCCATCTGCCCGCCCGCAGAAAAAAATATACCCTGAAACATATCGTAGCGGAACTGGAAGAAGTAATGACCCGGGTAAACCAGAGTACAGCCTATAAAGCGATCGTACTCCGAAGCGACGATACTGAGTTCATATCCGTACCGGATATCACGACCGAGGAGACAACCATCATTACGCTGACGGACCTCTTACTGACATCCGCTATTCCGGTGATCGCCGCTATAGAAGCCAATGCCGGTGCGGCCGGCTGGCTGGTCGGCCAATGTTGTGATGCCTGCGTATACCACGAAGCCGGCGTTTATACTTTGTCCGGCCTCCTGCAAGCGCCTGCGCTGGCGCAACGGGCAGCCACGCTCTTTTCGTACGGCATGGGCCGTTATGCTGGTCAGGAAATTATGCTGACCGGCGGAACCTATACGGGCGCCGCCTTGCAGCGGTTAACCAGAACAGTGACTATTGCCGGAAAAGCGGCGGTACTGGCGAAAGCCATGTCGCTGGCTGTTTCCCGGAGCCGCTGGCCATTAACCGTCATCAGGGACCGAAAACAACAAAGAGCCGCCTTTGTCAGAGAACAGCTGTCGCAGTTGCCGGCCTGGTCACTGCCCGAGGCCGAATCCACCAGGCCACTGCCGCAGGCGATCATACTGAAGTCGGAGGTTGTTCGTGCTACGGTGCATCCGGCAGGTATCGTGGAAGTGAGGATGGAAGACCGGGAAGCAAAGAACATGTTCTCTCCGGCCATGATAGAAGGCATGACGGAAGTGTTTGCCCATATTGCGGCCAATCCAGTCTATAAAGTGGTGGTCCTGACGGGCTATGACAGCTACTTTGCATCTGGCGGCACGAAAGAGAGTCTGCTCGCTATCCAGGATGGGAAAGCGAAATTTACCGATACGCGCATCTTCCGGCTGGCGATGGATTGCGACATCCCGGTCATAGCAGCGATGCAGGGCCATGGTATCGGCGCGGGCTGGTCTATGGGCATGTTCGCAGATATCGTCCTGTTCAGTGAAGAAAGTCACTATGTAAGTCCGTATATGCGTTATGGATTTACTCCCGGCGCAGGCGCTACTTTCATCTTCCCCTATAAAACAGGGTACGACCTCTCCCACGAAACACTGCTCACCGCCAGGGAATATACCGGCAACGAGTTGCGGAGTAAAGGCTTGCCTTTCCCGGTATGGCCGCGGAAAGAGTTATTAGCCGCCGCTTTCAGGTTGGCGGAACAAATCGCGCAGCATCCGCGGAGCAGCCTGGTAGCACTCAAACAACAGCTGACGAATGGCCTGTCCAGCCGGGTGGACGAAGCTTGTCGCCTTGAACTGGCCATGCACGAACAGACTTTCGTTGGCCATAGAGATACCCTGCAACAGATTGAACAGCAATTTGATAACCGGGACGGATATACGCCGCAACAACCGCTATCTGCTGCACCGCAACAGGAAACGGTCTCGCTGCCGGAGATGGTGTCCGGACTCAAAGCCCTGCTGGCAAAAGAACTGCAGCTACAGGAAGACGAGGTGGATGAGCATACGCAGTTTGTAGATCTGGGACTAGACTCTATCACGGGCGTTACCTTCATCCGCAAAATCAATGAACAGTACCACACGTCCATTCAGGCCACCGTTGTTTACAGCTATACCACCATTGCGCAGTTGGGCAGCTATGTGAAAACAGCGGCAGAGAAAGCGGGTGTGCCGGTGAGCCGGCCAGCCACTGCTCCTGTTACGCCTCATCATGCGGATGTGTTGCCTGCTATTATCTCCGGACTTAAAAATATTTTGGCGAAAGAACTACAGCTGGAAGAAGAAGAGATCAGTGAAAACAGGCAGTTTGTGGAGCTGGGCCTGGATTCTATCACAGGCGTCACCTTTATCCGAAAGATCAATGATAAATACAAGACGGCTATCCAGGCTACGGTTGTCTACAGCTATACTACCATTGCACAACTGGCCAATCATGTAAAGGAAGAAGCGGAAAAGGCGGGAACATGGCCACAAGGACAGCCTGTTGTCCGTGCCAAAAAAATGCTTCCTGCTGTAACAACAGGAAAGCTGCGGTCATGGCGGCAGAAAGCCGTGCTCCGGACCACGGAAACCGCGCAGCCGGTGTATGCATCGCAGCCCATTGCGGTAGTGGGCATGGCTGGCCAGTTTCCGGGCGCCAAGGATATCGCCGCATTTTGGCAAAACATCGCCAATGGTAAAAACAATATCGTGGAAGTGCCGGCCAACCGCTGGAACATAGACGCATACTATCAGGAAGGTGAAGCGATGGAAGGAAAGACTTATAGCAGATGGATGGGCGCCCTGGAGGAATATGATCTGTTTGATCCGTTATTTTTTAATATATCTCCGGCAGAAGCAGAAGGAATGGACCCGCAGCAACGCCTGTTCTTACAGACTTGCTGGCACGCTATCGAACATGCGGGATACAATCCGCAGGAATTATCCGGGAGCAAATGCGGCGTATATGTAGGTTGCGCCACCGGTGACTACCACCAACAGTCCCGGAAACATCAGCTGAGTGCCCACGGCTTCACCGGGGCTTCCGCCTCTATTCTGGCAGCGCGTATTTCTTATTTTCTGAATTTACAGGGCCCCTGTATCTCTGTTGATACCGCCTGTTCCTCTTCGCTGGTAGCGATCTCCCATGCGTGCGACAGCCTGCTCAATGGCAGCAGCAACCTGGCGCTGGCAGGTGGCGTATATGTGATGGCGACGCCTGCCATGCATATCATGAGCGCACAGTCAGGAATGCTGTCGCCCGACGGGCGCTGCTTCACCTTCGATCAGCGGGCGAATGGTTTTGTGCCCGGAGAAGGCGTGGGCGTGATCATGTTAAAGCGGCTGGAAGATGCGGAAAGGGACCATGACCATATCTATGGTGTTATCCGTGGCTGGGGCGTGAACCAGGATGGTAAAACCAATGGCATCACCGCGCCGAATACTTTGTCGCAGGCCATGCTGGAGCAACAGGTGTAT
>NZ_JACVFB010000012.1 GCF_014529945.1 Chitinophaga varians | reverse complement strand
AGCGCCACAGCGGAATACCCCCAGAATGGCCGCCAGCATGTGAATACCGCGGGGCATGTACAACGCTACCCGGTCGCCGGCAACAACGCCCCGTTGCTGTAAATGAAAGGCTATCTGCTCAGAGAAGCTATAGAGCTCCTGATAGGTCAGTTCTTGTCCGTTGTGTTTTACTGCAACCTGCAAGGGCGTACGGGCCGCCTGTTCGGCAAACAATACCGTAAAAGTCCGGCGTTCATCGGCCAGCAGAAGCTCCGTTTGTTCCCCCTGGCACCACGCCGCCAGTTGCGGCGACACCGACAACGGCAGTTCGGATATTTTCTTTTCTGCCGTATTGATCATGGCATCAATGATTTCCCGCAAATGCGCTGACACCTGCTGCATCAGCAAATCAGTATATACCTGCCTGTTATATTCCATCCGGACGGTGATCATGTCGGATGGCATCACGGTGAGTGTCAGATCGTAATGCGTCTGGTCGAAAACAGCGACCTGGTCGATCCTGAAAAGGTCTTCCGTTTCAGCCGTTTCGAACGGATAATTTTCAAAGATGAACAGATGATCGATCAGCTTTCTGCCTGCGGCGCTGAGTGCCTGTATATCCGCCAATGGCTGATAATGATGTGGCAACGCATCGAGAGAAGCGGTTTGCAGTTGCTTCACCAGGTCGCACAACCGCGTGTCTTCGCCGGTACGGATACGCACCGGTACCGTGTTGATGAATAGTCCTACCATCCGTTCCACATCCGGCAAATCGGCCGGCCGGCCGGATACTACGCTGCCAAACACCACATCGTCTGTATTACCGTATTTCATTAACAACACGCCCCAGGCTGTCTGCAACAACGTATTGAGCGTTACGCCGAAATCGCGCGACAGTGCTGTCAACTGTGTAGTGTACGCGTTGTCCAGCACCACTTCTGCAACACCCGCGTGGTAACCTGTTGACTGCTGCACCTGCTGCGGCAGGCAGGACGTACCTTCATACCCCGACAGATACTGCTGCCAGTACAAACGGGAAACGTTGCTATCCTGCTCCTGCAGCCAACGGATATACGAAGCATATGGTCTTACCGCCGGCAGCCTCACTGCGCGGCCGGTATATTTTGCCGCATATAATTCCCGGAAATCGGAAATGATGATTCCCAGGCACCATCCGTCCATCAGGATATGTGGATGGCTCCAGATAAACCAGTAGGTATCTACGTCTGACCGCACCACCGTTAACCGCATCAGCACATCACGACCGAGATTAAATCCACGTGCACGGTCGGCGGCGGCAATGTCGCGCACCAGCGCGTCGGCCTCTTCGCCACTGCGGCAACGTTCCTGTACATCTTCATAATGAAATTCCAGCTGCCGCTCTTTCAGCACTACCTGCAACGGACGCGTATATCCTTCGTGCAGGTAGACGGTGCGCAGTATATCATAACGTGATAACAGGTCGTTCATACTTTCTTTCACCGTATCCACATCTACCATTCCCGTTATACGAAGTAATTTTTGTTCAAAGTAGCTTTCATCGTCCGGCGCCAGCAAATGATGGAAAAAAAAGCCTTCCTGCATAGGAGACAGCGGATAGAGATCTTCCACCGGCAAGGCTTCCTGCAACGTGTCCAGTTCAGCGATAGACAGGCCCGGACAACCGGTATCGGAAGGACTAAGTATTGTTCCGGTGGTATTACAGCAATAGTCGATCACTTTCAGTAAGGCCGCCTCATAATGTGCCATAAAGGCGTCCATTTGCTCCTGTTTATATTGATGCCTGCTAAAGGTCAGGCTAAGTTCGAGGCTGCCATTGATAACCATTCCGGATATATCCCAGTCGTACGGCCTGTTTTCTGTTGGACCTGTCTCATTTCCCGCAGCCTCCTGTAAAACCTGATAGGACCGGTTGTTGATGTCTGCATCAAATTGTCCGAGGTAATTAAAACAGACAGTGGACACAGATAAGTCCTTCCAGGCCGCGCCATTGTATTTCTCCAGCAGATAGTCCAGTCCGTTGTTAGGCGTATTCCTAAGCGATTCTTTCACCATTCTGACAGACCGGGAAATGCTGTCGGGATCTACCGTGAGGCAAACCGGATAGATGGAGGTAAACCACCCCACCGTACGGCTTATATTCACATCGGGGCGTATATCTTCTCTGCCGTGGCTTTCCATATCAATACAAACGCCACTCAGGCCGTACTGCTTCCGGATAGCGAGCCCTAATGCCGCCAGTAAAAGATCATTGATTTTTGTTTTAAATGCAGCCGGTGCTGTTGTCAGCAACCTCGCCGTTGTATCGGGGCTAAGCCGGAACGCTGCTGTTTCCCGGTCGGCAAAAGTGTTTTGTCCGTCCGAAAAGTCCCTTGGTATCCGGGAATAGGATTGTCGGTGAAAATCTGACCAGTATTTCCCTGCGGCCATGAAGGTAGCATCATGGGTGTACGCAGTCAACACATCTCCCCATCCCCCGAAAGCGTCCGTTTTGTCGGGCAGTTGCAACGGAGCGCCCTCACGGGCCTGCTGGTAAAGTTGCTCTATATCTTCAAACAGGATGCGCCAGGATATGCCGTCAACTACCAAATGGTGGATGACGATCAACAATTGGCTCCCATCCTTTACATGAAACAACCCCAATTTCATCAATGGCCCTTTGGCAATATCGATACCTGACTGTACGCTGTTATAAAACGGCAGGAGGACTGATTCGTTTTCAACGGTATGCTCTTCCAGCCATACGGGCAGCTCCTGATCAGCCATTGCGGGCACGATCTGTCCCTTTCTGCTGACAAACACCATCTGTAATGCATCATGATGACGCTGTAGACAACCAAAGATATTTTTAACCAATGCAGCCGATAAATGGACATCAAACTTTATGAGTACAGACTGGTTATAATGATGTTTATTGCGAATGGGGCCATCGAAAAAACGTTGCTGCACCGGCGTTATTTTGATATTTCCACCAGCGGATGCGGCGGCCGGTGCTGCGGCCTTGACAGGCACCGCTTTCCCCGCAAGTTCCCTGATGGTCTGACTGGTGAATATTTCGTTAACACCCAGTTTATACCCTCTGGCTTTTACCCTTGCAGCAATCTGGATAGACTTGATGGAGTCACCGCCAATGGCAAAGAAATTATCCGTAATACCGACCTTTTCCACGCCCAGCACCTTCGTCCATATTTCCACCAACAATGTTTCTACCAGTGTGTCAGGGGCCACATATTTCTCTTCTTCTTTTTGGTTGGGATCGGGAAGGGCTTTTCTGTTCACTTTTCCATTCAGCGTCAATGGTATCTTTTCCAGCTGCACATAATAGGCAGGGACCATGTATGCAGGCAGGCGCTTGTTCAGGAACTCCTTCAGTACAGTATTACTGAGTACTTTTTCCGAAACATAGTACGCCACCAGCAATCGCTGCCCATCCTGTTCTTTGGCGACCACCACCGCCTCTTTCACCAGCTCGTGCATGGCAAGGTGCGCCGCTATTTCAGCCGGCTCCACCCGGTACCCTCTTATTTTTACCTGATCATCTATTCTGCCAATGAAACGTATCCTGCCATCAGACAGCCATTGGGCCTGGTCTCCCGTTCTATAAACCTTTCCCGCAGCAAAAGGCAGTTGTATAAATTTTTCGGCTGTCAAGGCATCGTTGTGCAGGTATCCCATGCCTACGCCTGCGCCACCGACCACGAGTTCACCCGGCGTTCCAACCGGCACCAGTTGCTGATGCCGGTCGAGGATAAACACCTGGTTATTGTTCACTGGTCGTCCGATAATCGTTTCTCCCGTATCCGGCATTACCGGGTCCATCCATCCGGCCACCGTTCCTATCGTGGTTTCTGTAGGGCCATAGTGATTTATAAACCTGATATGCTCATACTGCTGCCGGATAGTGGCTACGTCCTTTGTGCGGAGCGGTTCTCCTCCCAGGAGGATAAACCGGATCCCATCCAATACCTGATCACCCAGATTGTCAGCTTCCAGCAGGGTAGAGAACAGCGTGGGCGTCATTTTCAGATAGGTAATGCCTTGTTGTTTGATGTATTCCAACAGACCATCAGGTGTTTGATACAATGTCTGTGGTATCAGGTGCAAGGTACCTCCGCTTGCCAGCACCGGGAATACAGCCGTATAGCCCAGGTCAAAAGCGAAGGAGGAAGTCAGCACTGACCGGTCGTCTGGTCCAAGTTCCAACAGACTGTTTACCCAACAAACATAATTAACGAGATTGGCCTGACTTATTTTCACTCCTTTGGGTGCTCCCGTGCTCCCGGAAGTATAGATCACATAAGCGGTGCTTTCCGGCGACGCTTCGGAAGACAACACCTGAGGCGCGCCATCAGTGTTGCCGATCAGCATAATTTCACCCTGAAACCGTAGCCCGCCGGCCAGCCGGGCCTGTATCAGCAACAGGTCGCAACCACTTTCGGCCAGCACTACTTCCTGACGGCCGGCATGCTGTTGCGGGTCCAGCGGAATAAAAGCGGCGCCCACTTTCCAGACGGCAAGAATAGCCGCGATCATATCTATCGACGGTTCTGCATATATCGCCACCAAATGGGCCTTTCTTTTTTTGATGTCCACCGCCAGCTGATTTACCCGCCGCTGTAATCTTTCATAGGTTATACTACCGGTCGCGTCTATCACAGCGTGATGGTCAGGGACCATCTTTACCTGTTCTTCAAACAGGTCTGTCATTGTTTTTTGATGTGGATAATCACTCCGGGTATTATTGAATACCTGTAGCAGTTCATTTTTTTCCGCGTCAGGCAGCATGTCGATATCCATGATGCGAATGTGTGGCCGGGCTGTAACAGCGGTAATGATACGGCGGAAATATGCAGCAAACCGTGCAATGGTTTCTTCTTTAAATAATTCGGTGGAATAATTGAATTCAAACTGCATCGTTGTTGGCGATGCGATGACATACAATGTCATATCAAACTGAGATGCCTTGTTGTGATAGTTGTGACTGGTAGTTGTCAGCCCCGGAATATGACGTTCGTGTTGCTGATAATTCTGGAAAACAAACTTCACATCGAACAGCGGATTACGGCCAGGCACTCTCTCTATCTTCAGCTTTTCCACCAGCATTTCATAAGGATAGGTTTGATGTTCAAAGGCTGCCAGCATAATATTTCTGGTCTCCTCCAGTAATTCCATGAACGACATCTCCCCTTTTACGTTGTTTCTGACAGCCAGCGTATTGACAAACATGCCAATGATGTTTTCCAGGTCTGAATGCTGACGGCCCGCAACAGGAATACCTGTTACGATGTCATCCTGATTGCCCAGTTTACTCAACAACACATTGAAGATCGTAAAGGTCGCCATAAACATGGTGGCGTCCACCGACTTAGCGATCTCACTTAAGCTGTCTGTAAGAGCACTATCAATGTCACAGGTATAATACGCTCCGGTATACCTTCTGTCTACAGGCCTTGGAAAATCTGCCGGCATGGCAAGTGTCACAGGCTGTTCGTCATAGATACCGAGCCAATATTGCTCCTGTTTGCCGATGCCTTCCTTTTGTTCCTCCTGCTGCTGCCATACGGCATAATCTTTATATTGTAAGGGCAAATCCGGCAATACTTCATCGTTGTACAAAGCCATAAACTCTTTACCGAGATTTTCCAGCGAGATGCCATCTGTAATGATATGGTGCATATCCACCATTAACAGGTGCCTGTTGGCCGATAATGCCAAAAGCCCCACCCTTATTAATGGCGCAGACCGCAGGTCAAATGGCCGCACAAATGTTTTAATGATCGCCTCTTCTTCTTCGGTTGTCGCCTCATAATGTTCCAGTGTAATTTTCGCCACGTTTCCGATTTTCTGAACAGGCACTTCATCGACCAGGTCAAATGAAGTACGCAGGCTTTCATGGCGTAGCAGCAGCTGATTAAAAACTGCTGTCAATCGTTCTTTGTCCAATTCCCCTTTCAGTTCAATGATATAGGGTAGATTATAAGCCAGCGAATCCGGGTTGAACGCATGGAGAAAATAGAGCTGTCGCTGTGCAGAGGTGAGCGGAAAATATTCCTGCGGAGCAGCCAGGGGAATAGATGCGAACTGCTTTTTCCCGGCCACATTGGTGATATAGCTGATGATATCATCTTTCTGGCTTTTAATTTCGGCCAGTAATTCCGCTGTCAATATCCCTTCCGGCGCGTTTATCCTGATCTTCCCATCGACCAGCCCCAGTTCTATCTTCAGTTTCCTTAACTTGGTTATAATGTTCATACATTCCGGCTTTAATCAAGTATTAGTTCATCGAATCCTGACACCGGCGCCTCAGCCGCTGTCTGTATCCATCTTTCATTATCTATACGCTCTCCCATCTGCTCAATAGTGTTCAGGATAAAAACATCCTGTAGCCTGATTTCCGTACGCAGTTCTTTAAAAATCCGGTTGACCAGCAGGCTTGCGTTCAGCGAATGCCCACCCAGGTCGAAGAAATTCTGGTCGATGCTGATCTTGTCTTTATCGATATGCAGCACGTCAGACCAGATACCGGCCAACATTTGTTCCGTTTCACTCGTCGCTGGCCGGAAATACCCTCCGGACGGCAATTCCGGCGCAGGCAGCTGCTTGCGGTCCACCTTGCCGCTCAGCAACAAAGGGAAAGCTGTCAGGTGGATGTAATAGGAAGGATGCATATATTCCGGCAGGCGCCCCGACAAATG
>NZ_JACVFB010000011.1 GCF_014529945.1 Chitinophaga varians | reverse complement strand
ACGTAACGCCCGAAGGATAGGTGACAGCCGTATCGTTGAAGGTTTGCAACAGCTGCTGCTCTTCGGAGGCCGACAGATATGCCAGCCTGCTCACCGGCATGTCCGGCGTGGCGATCACCTGCGTCAGCAGGCTACGGAAATGGTCCATCAAACGGACCATGGTCGCTTTTTCAAAAACGTCGCTGTTGTACTGCACGTCCATGTACAACCGGCCACCGGACGTGATGAAGGAAATGTGCAGGTCCAGTTTTACCGCGCAGGCGCCTTTCTCCACGATCTGGCCGGTGACTTCGCTGTCATCGCCGACCGCTTCCTGCTGTTGCAGCGCCATCATCACATCAAACACTACAGAGCGGCTCATATCACGGCGGATATTGAGATCATCTACCAGCCGATCGAAAGGATACTGCTGATGTTCATAAGCCGCCAATGTCACTTCCCGGACAGATTCCAGCAAAGCGGCAAAAGAGGAACGGCCATCAAAACGGGTACGCAGCGCCAGCGTATTTACATAAAAGCCCAGCTGGTCTTCCAGTTCCCCGTGGCCTCTGCCGGCCACAGGACTGCCAACGATAATATCTTCCTGGCCACTGTAACGGTACAACAACCCATTGAGCACGCCCAGCAAGCCCATAAACAAGGAACTCTGATGATGGGTACACAATGCCTGCAAATCGGCCACGGTACGCTCATCTATGACGGTCGATAACGCGTAGCCATTATAGGTCAGCACCGCAGGCCGTACTTTCTCTGCGGGTAAAGCCAGCACCGGTAACTCACCAGACAGCTGCTCTTCCCAGTAATGACGGTCGGCCGTAAAATCGGCGCCTGACAACTGCTGTTGCTGCCACGCAGCATAGTCTTTATATTGAATCCGCAACGGCGCTTCCGCTGGCACTTCCCCGCGTTCGAAGCATCGGTAATATTCCAGTACTTCACGGCTCAGCAGCTCCATCGACCAGCCATCGCTGATGATATGATGCAGGTTAAAATGAAGGATATACCGTTGTTCACCGGTGTGTAGCAGTCCTGCCCTTAGCAGCGGCCCGTTCGCCAGGTCAAACACCTGCGTGGCCTGCGTGTCGAGATAGGCTGCGATTTCTGCTTCGGTATACTGTGTGGCGTCCACACTGGTAAAACGAAACCGCGATGCTGACACCGGCAATACTACCTGGCGCAATTCACCGGCTGCGCTCACCCGGAAAACGGTGCGCAGTATTTCATGGCGGGCTATCGCATGCAGGATCGCCTGTTCAAAAAAGACAGCGTTGTAAGCTCCTTCCAGCGGAACACTACCGGAGATATGATAGGCACGGGAACTGCCTGCCTGCTGGCTGAGCAGCCATAGCCGCCGCTGACCATCTGACACAGCATAATCTGTATGTTCCGCAAGGACGTCAATGGATGTATGCAGCTTATTTTTTCTCTGGTAGGAATTGATGAGGGTGATCAATTCTTCTTTATGGCGGCTGATTTCAGCCATCAGCTCACTATTTAAAACACCCTTGGGTGCTTTAATATCCAGTTTCCCATCAACAGGCTTTATAACGACTTTCAGTTTTTTCAACCTGGAATACAGATCTGCTATCATATGGTATATCTTTCAACGTTATCAATATTGTCGGCTTCCAACATGTCGGTACTTACCCAGCAGGCCCGCTCAATTTCAGCAGCCATGTCCTCAATAGTCGGTCGGCTGAACAGGGCATCGAGGCTATAGCTCACATCAAAAGCCTTATTTACTCTGGAGAAAAGGCGCATGGCTTTGAGGCTATGACCTCCCAGCTCAAAGAAGTTGTCTTTCACGCCTATGTTTACTTTACCCAGGACTTCTTTCCAGATGTCCACCAGGGCTGTTTCAATATCATTTCTGGGGGCCACATATTCCACCAGCGTGCCTGTGCTCATGATATCGGTAACAGGTAGATTTTTCCTGTCAACTTTACCGCTGCCGGTGAGTGGTAACCGCGCCAGCTGCATGAAAGCGGCCGGTACCATGTAGCTGGGCAACTTCGTCAGCAGGGAAGCGCGCAGCGCTGCCGTATCCAGCTTTTCACGACCGGTGACATAGGCCAGCAGGAAAACATCGCCCGTCACATCGGGGCGTGCTATCACCACCGCATCCTCTACTTTTTCATGTTCCCTTAAGGCATGTTCAATTTCTTCCAGTTCAATCCGGATACCGCGGACCTTCACCTGTTCATCTTTTCTTCCCAGGTATTCAATATTCCCATCCGGCAGCCAACGGCCAATATCGCCGGTGAGGTACAGGCGACTGCCGGGGTGGAAGGGATTGGCAATAAATTTCGCTGTGGTCAGTTCCGGTTTGTTGAGGTAGCCCCGCGCCAGCCCCATACCGGCGATCGCTATCTCTCCAACAGCGCCAACAGGCAATAACGCGCCCGTTTTGTCCATGATATGCATTTGTGTGTTCCATACAGGCCGACCAATAGGAATGATGTTATCACCTTTGGCAACCGGATACCAGGTTACGTCGATGGAAGCTTCCGTAGGGCCGTACAGGTTATACACCGGTATATCTGTTCTGCTGTACCACTGCTGCATGGTATCCGGCGACAACACTTCCCCGCTGGTAATCACCCTGCGCAGATTTTGCAGGCGGTCCGCCCATGCATCGTTTCCGGCCAGCTCGGTCATAAAGTTTTTCATCATACCAGGCACAAAATGCATACAGGTGATCTTTTGTTTGTCGATCAGTGACAACAGGCTCTCTGCGGTACCTATATCCTGTTTATCCGCGATCACCATTTTTGCGCCCATGCAGAGCGGCATAAAAATCTCCCATACCGAAACATCAAACGTATAGGTGGTTTTTTGCAGGATGATATCCGCGACATTAAACCCGAATTGATGCCACATCCATTCTATTCTGTTTACCACGCCGCGATGTTCCAGCATACAGCCTTTGGGCTTGCCGGTGGAACCGGAAGTATAGATCACGTACATCAGGTCGGCAGGGCTGTTCACCGCTTCGGGGTTGTTGCTGCCATAGTCGGCAGACACCTGACGGAATACTTCCAGAAACGCTTCATCTATCAATATTTTGGCGCTGCTATCTGTCAACAGATAGCTTACACGTTCTTCCGGGTAACCGGGATCAATCGGTACATAAGCCGCTCCGGATTTTAGTATGCCCATCAGCGTGATGACCATCCATTCACTACGCTCCAGTTTAACCGCAATACGTTCATCCGGCCGGATGTTATAGTTTATCCGCAGATAGTTGCCCAGCCTGTTGGCCAGTTCATTGAGCGACTGATAGGAGATTTCTTTCCCGCCCGCTATCACCGCTGTCCTTTCCGGGTGTAGCAGCACCTGTTCTTCAAACAGGGCCGTCATTGTTTTCTCTTTCGAGAAGTTGTGTGCTGTGGCGTTAAAGGTGACCAGCAACTGTTCTTTTTCTTCCGGCGTCAGCAGGCTTAACGCGTCCACCGGCGTGGCAGGCGCTGATACCACCGCAGCGAGGAATTGCTCAAAATGAGCCGCCAGCTTAACGGCGGTGTTATGGTGATAGATATCGCTGTTGTATTCCAGGATCAGGCGCAGATCGCCGTCAGCCTCATGGAAATTGAACAGGAGATCGAACTTGCTGGTGATCCTGCCCTGGCTATGGTATTCGCTGATCTGAATACCTGCCGGGATATGGTGTTCATCTACCTTCAACAGTCCTGTATTCTGTAAAATCACCATCACATCGAACAGCGCATTTCTGCTGGTATCGCGGGCGAGGTCCAGCGCTGCGATCAGCTCATCGAAAGGATATGCCTGGTGACCGTATGCCGCCAGTGTGGTCTGTTTTACGGACGCCAGTAAGCCGGTGATGCTGTGCGTGCCTTCCACATGATTTTTTAAGGCGATGGTATTGACATAAAATCCTATCTGGTCTTCCAGGTCTACATTGTCTCTGCCGGCAACGGGGCTGCCGATGATCATATCTTCCTGACCGGAGTATTTATACAACAGGCCGCTAACAACTGTCAGCAGTCCCATGAACAAGGTGGCATCTTCTTTTTGACAGAGTTGCTTCATTTTTTCTGTCAGCGCAGTGTCTATGGTTTTCACTACTTTTCCGCCGTTGAAGGTTTTCACCACGGGTCGCGGCTTATCTGCCGGAAACTCCAATACCGGCACCTGGCCTTCGAATTGTTTCAGCCAGTAAGCTTTCTGCATATTCAATTTATCCTCTTCCAGATGGGATTGTTGCCAGACAGCGTAATCTTTATACTGCAATTTTAACGGCGCAGGCGCAAGCGTATTACCGGCTACCAGTACGTTGTAGTTGCCCAGCAGTTCGTTCATGAATACGCTCATAGACCATCCGTCACTAATGATGTGATGCATCACATAACTCAAAACCCATTTCTTATCCGACAAGCGGAATAAAGTCAGGTGTACCAGCGGTCCCGCTGCGAGGTCAAACGCATGGTCTGCTGCCGCCTGTATAGCGGATTCCAGCAACAGCGCCTTCTCTTCTTCCCTGGCCAGGTCCTGATAAAGGAGATCATTCGTGATTGCTTCCGCAGGATGGATATATTGCCGGATAGCGCCATCTTCCTCTACGCGGAACACCGTGCGTAAACTCTCATGCCGTACCAACACCGCCTTAAACGCCGCTTCCAGCGCAGCTTTGTTGATATGGCCATCCAATACGAAAGAGCCCTGCATGTTATAGGCTTTGTTCCCTTCCGCGAACTGGCTCAACAGCCACAAACGACGCTGGGATGATGACAGCACGTATGACGATGCCGGCGCAGCCACTGTTATGGTTTCATATTTATCTGTGAGGCTGTCACCGATAAGCCGCGCCTGTTCTTCAATGGTGCGATGCGTAAAGATATCCGTGATCTTCAGGCTCACATCAAAGCCCCGATGAATACGGGACACCAGTTGAATAGCGCGCAACGAATGGCCGCCGATGCTAAAGAAGGAAGTATTCCGGCTTACTTTCCCTAAGCCGAGGATCTCTTTCCACATTTCTGCCAGCGCTGTTTCCATATCGCCTACCGGTGGTTCAAAATGCTGATCGCCCATGATCACCTCTTCCGGCAACGGAAGCGCTTTTTTATCGATCTTTCCGTTGATGCTTAATGGAAACTCCGGCAGGTGAATAAAATAGGCCGGCATCATATATCCGTTCAGGTATTTTCCGAGCATTTCCCGCAACCGGGTAGGCTCTGTTTTTTCGCCGGTGTAATAGGCGATCAGGCTCAGCTGATTGTCATCTGACCGATATGTTTTGGCTACAGCACCCGTAATCACCGAATGTTTCAGCATCGCCAGCTCTACTTCCTGCAATTCCACCCGCACCCCGTTTATTTTCACCTGACTGTCCAGACGGCCCAGCACTTCTATGTTCCCATCTTCCAGATAGCGTCCCAGATCGCCGGTTTTGTACACAATATCACCGGCGTCACCTGACAGCGGATTTTGAACAAAACATTGTGCTGTCAAAGCTTCATTTTTATAATATCCTTTGGTGGCAAAAGGCGTTTTAACGTAAATCTCCCCTATTTCACCAGCCCTGCAGATATGGTTATCTTTTACGATGGCAACGATACAATTACTGATAGGCACGCCGGCAGGAATAATATGAGCAGGATTGTCCGGTATTTCCCTGATGCGGTAAAAAGTTTTGATCAGGGTGGTTTCCGTTGCCCCATACAGGTTGACCAACGCCGTTCCCTCGCCGGCCACCTTGCGCCAGGCGGCAATATCCCGGCCATACAATATTTCCCCTGCCATCAGGATATATTTTAAATCGGGGAAGCTGCGGGGATGATGTCCATGGTCGGCCTGCAATTCCTTTGTCAGCACACGGAACAGGGAAGGCACACAATGCACCATGGTAATATGGTTGTCCGCTATCCAGTTCAACAGAAAAGCGGGATTGTTTTTAGTGTCTGCGGCGGGAATACACAACGTGCCGCCGGCGATGAGCGCCACGAAAATATCGCGGAGAGAGGCATCAAATGTGATCTGCGTGATCTGGCTGATACGGCAGGTATCATCTATGCCAAACTCCCGGATTTCCCAGTGCACAAAATGGCTAAGCCCTGCATGTGCGCCCAGGATCGGCTTTGCCTCACCGGTGGACCCTGACGTAAAGAATATATAGTTGCTGCTGTCGCCGTCTACTGTCAGCGCCGGGTCTTCCGACCAGCCAGGCAATTCGTCAAAAGCTTTTTCTACTGCACCGCTGAAAAGACGTAACGTGTTATTCTTTTCCACCAGTATGAGATGGGTGATATCCACACCCAGACCGGCCGCTATTGCGACGGCAGCTTCGCGGGTATCTTCATGGACGATCACAATACCGTCGAACGTCTGCGTAAAAATCTGACGTAATCTGTGTTCTGAAAAAGAGATGTCTGCCGGCAGATACACGCCTCCTGCTTTAAAAACGCCCAGCATGGCGCCCACCAGCTCGATGGAAGATGGCATCAGCACCGTCACGATGGTTCCGGTAGTGCAGCCGATAGTATGCAGCAGGGCAGCAATCCTGTTGGCAGTTATATTCAGATCATGGTAAGTTATGCGCGCATCGGGGGCTTCTACAGCAATACGGGAAGGTTGTTTCTTTACTACTTCCTGGAATACACTATGTATTACTTTCTTATTCATAGACGATTACTTTTATAATTTTTCTTAACGTCAGTATTGTAACAATAGTCAACTGTTTTTCTTGCCAGCAGGTCCAACGTATCAATGTATTGGACCTCCATATGTTCCTGCTTCACGCCCAGCGACACTTCCGTACATCCGCCGATAATGGCGTCCACGCCCATGTCTATCAGTTTCTCCCGTGATTGGTGCATCAGTGCGATGGCTTCATCTGAGATGCGTGCCGACTTAAATCCATTTCTCATATACACGGCTTTCATAAAAAGCAGCTCCTGGTCTTGCGGAGAAAGCGTCACGATTTCCACATTACAGTCTGCCAGCTCCCGGTGGAACAGACCGGTCCGGATGGTGCCGGTGGTAGCCATCAGGCCGATACGTTTGGCACGCGGAAGTTCATTTCTGATATGTTCTGCAATCAGGTATAAAGGGTTAATAACGTTGGCGCTGGTGAATGCGCTGATCTGCTGGTAATAATAATAGGAAGTGATGCAGGCCAGTGCAATGGTATCTACCTCATACCGGTTAAACATTTCAATGGAACAGAGAATATCGTTTAGGGGGGACCGTTCATTATGAATGATGGCCCTTGTTCTGTCGGGGATAGCGGAGTTATTATGCAGGATGATGTCCAGAAATTCCTGGTCTGTATCTGCCGGAGAATAGTCGATAATTTTTTTAAAGAACAGCGCTCCGGCGCGGGAACCCATTCCTCCAATAATACCCAGCTTTTTTTTATTCTTCATAAGAAAATATTAGAGGTCAGGCATATCAAAAAGTTCCAGGAAAATGTTGAAGGTGAGCACAACGATCAGCATATCGCTTTCGAAGGGGAGGTTCAGCCGGAAATTATCTTCTTTATAAACCTTCTTCAGGTGCTCTACCACATGCGGGTTAAAATATCCCTGGCGGCTGATCCTCTCAAAGGAAAGCAGCTCTTCTATCCAGGGTAGCTTCTTCTTCAGCAGCGACGGGGTCCCGGGGGCTACAAAGCCAAACTTCTGGCGGTTAACGATTGCTGCCGGCAGGTACTTCTCCGCTGTCTTTTTTAAGATATATTTCTCGGTCAGGCCTTTCAGTTTGATATCCGGCGGAATGGTTTTGATGAACTCTACCAGGTCGATGTCGAGGAAAGGATATCTTCCTTCAATAGAGTTGGAATAGGTAACCCGGTCGCAATGGTCGGCAATCAGGTGGTCGCATAAACGAAGTTTAAAATCAACATACGATCGCTTATGTAAAACATGTCTGCCGGCGAGGCGTTCCTTGTTGAGCACCAGGTTGTCTACAGCATCCGTATTCCGCAGTATGTCACGGGCTTTGTCTGAATACAGGCTGCCTTTGATGCCGGTAAAGTCATAGTAGTCTTTTTCATAGAAAAAGTCAGCATCTCCCCACAATTTCCGTCTGTATTCATCTTCCATCTGTTCTTCCATATCTTTCACGCCGTGATGACTGGTACGTTGTTTATCGAAGCGATAACCGACATAGCCGCCAAACAGTTCATCAGAGCCTTCTCCGGAGAGGATCACTTTAACGCCCTGTTTCCTCGCGGATTCCGACAATGCGAGGGAACAGGTATTATAGGATTCTTTGAGGGCAGACTCGGAAGCCCATATGGCCTCTTTCAGTCGTTGTTCTATCTCGCTGCTGCCGAACAGGATTTCGGTATTGGGAAATTGGAGGTACTCCGTCATCAGCCGCTGGTGTGCCTGTTCACTCATCTCCGGGTCGGCAGGAAAGCCGATGGAAAACGAAGGGTAGCTCACATCCGGCGTGACTTTCTTCATCAGGGCGCCTATCAGCGAAGAATCCAAACCGCCGCTCAGATAAAAGCCGATGGGCACTTCAGCATTCAACCGGTATTTTACTGATTTGAGCAACAACGCCTCCAGCTGCTCCGTGTAAAAGGATTCGGGCGTACCATTTGCCGGTGCGTCCGGCGGGTAGTCCAGGTCCCAGTACTCAGTAATTTCGGTCCGACCGTTTTTCACGATCATGAAGTTGCCCGGAGGCAGGCTAAAAATATCTTTAAACATCGTTACCGGACTTACCAGTCCGGGGAAAGTAAACACCTGGTCCAGTCCTTCCAGGTTCACCTTTCTTTCCACCAGCGGGTGTTTGATGATGGCTTTTATTTCAGAGGCAAAAACAAACAGGCCGTCAACACAGGTATAAAACAACGGGCATATGCCAAACTGATCTCTTGCCAGGAAAATACTGTTGTTTTTTCTGTCGAATATGGCGAAGGCAAACTGTCCGTTTAGCCTGTTGAGGAAGTCTGTGCCATACACCGCATAGAGGTGAACAATTACTTCCACGTCGCAGTGTGTTTTGAACTGGCATCCTTTGGCCTCCAGTTCTGCCCGCAGTTCCCGGTGATTGAATATTTCACCGTTGCATATCAGCACCAGTGACTGATCGTTGCTGAAGAAAGGCTGATGGCCGTTCAGCAGATCGACGATACTCAATCTGCGGAAACCAAATCCCATATTTCCGTCCACAAAGCAGGACAACTCATCGGGGCCGCGATGTACCAACTCATTGGCCATCTGCGCCAGTAAGGCTTCGCTGACGGGATAGCGGCGATGTTCATCCAGAATACCAGTTATTCCACACATAGAAAGCTGTAATGGTTGTAAGTTTTACTTATCAGAATTCATTGCTGACCGAAGCCGTAAACACAGATGCCAGGGCAGACACGGGGCTGTCCGGTAAATGGACATGCATTTCCATGTCGCCATTTGCATCACAGGAGGTCTGTACAATATTGGTTTTGGATAACAACCAGGAAGGCAGCTGCTGTAATTCCGTTGTTTCGGCCAAAACAATGCGTTGTTGTTCCAGGAAGCGGGTGTATGCCGCATCACCGGCCATTTGCTCCAGTGTTTGTTGGGAGCAGTGCAGGATGGTGACTGGATAGTTGGAGAAATTTTTCTTGTCGTATAGTCCTCTTAGTTCGTTGAGATATTCGAGGCTTTGCAGGATATCGCTGCCACCAAGACCAAAGTCAATCAGCGCTGCAATTTCGTCGACATCATACCCTTTCAGTTTTTTGATGGTGGTCCGGGCTTTCTCTACTGTTCCCAGCAACGCCGCTTCATCAAAAAAGCGGTTAAAAGCGATCTCCATCAGTTCATCCATCAGGTGTGCAGGTATTTCATCATCCAGGCTGCCGTATCTGCCCACCACTTCTTTTGCTTTGGAAGATTCCACATTGCTCTTGATCATGGATTGGATCAACTGGGTAGAGGTGCGGATATAGTTCTTCAGTGGCTCACGTACCTTATCTTTCACGGTTTCATTATCGTTTCCCAGGAAAGTATGCACCATCACGGACACCTTACCGGCACGGGGATCAAATCCGTTGTCTGCCAGGGATTTCCGGTAGGCCGCAATTTTATCGATTAGCTCATCGGTATTCTGCCAGAGCAGGTGGGTCAGTATATTAGCACCTATCTTACCGGCGTCCACAAATGTTTCCGTTTTTCCGGAGCTGGTTACCCATATGGGTAATTCCTTCTGGATGGGTTTGGGGAAAATGGCCACTTCAATCTCTTTGTCCAGACCATTTTTCAGGGCTACTTTCTCTCCTCTCCACAATCTCCTGACGATGTCCAGCTCCTCCAGCATATATTGTTGCCGGTGGGCATAATGCTGGGGCGCCAGTGCAAAATCATCACATTGCCAGCCGCAGGCAAAGGAGATGGCCGCCCTTCCGTTCGACAGGTTATCGATCAGCGACCAGTCTTCCGCGATCCTGGCGGGGTGATGCAGGGGCGCTACCAGACTGCCGGAGCGGATCTGTACCCGGGAAGTAGCGACTGCCAGCGCAGCACTTAAAACGGAGGGGTTAGGGAACAATCCGCCGAATTCATTGAAATGCCGTTCCGGTGTCCATACGGAACAAAACCCGTGTTCATCGGCGAAACGGGCCGTATCAAAAAGTAGTTTGTATTTATTCTTCTCTCCTGTTTCCACATAACTGCCGAAGTGAAATAGTCCGAAGCCCATCTCAAACTGATCGGGCGAATAAATATACCGGGCCAGGGCAGCGGGAGTAGCCGGATTATCCCTCACTACTGTGATGCCTCTGGAAGAAGCCCATATCAGCTCCATCACGAACTGAGGAAAAGGTATTTCGTGCGACAACAGGATCACATCGTTGCCCTGAGCGGAAAGCAGGCGGTCCAACGCTTCAAAAAATGTCTGTAGCTGTTCACCGGTGCATCGCCTGATGGCACTGTCCTTATCTGCCTGATCAAAGAAAATATATGGCACGGCCATTGGCTGTACGCCGCCTGCCAATACATCCGGCATCTCCGTGGCAGCGCTGTCGTCCGCCGGTATTACCTCCAGTCCCTGCAGCTTATGCAACTGCGACTGGTCGGCAATCACATATCTGGCGCCGCATGTCGCCAACACCAAAGCGATATCTGCTTTTGTCGCATCGGGCATCAGCGGTATACACGTGATGTTGCATTGCCTTAACACCCACAACGAAGCCAGGAGCTGTTCTTCCCCGGAAACACAGACGATGACGGGCTCCTGAGGGCCCACTGTTTTTTTTGTCAGGTGGGCATGTATGCTGGCAATTTTCTCTTCCAGGCCGGCGGTGGTTAATTTGGAATCACCTGTTATCAGGGCAATTCCGGATGCATTATTTTCTCCGGGACGCATAGTGAATAATTAAATGATTTGAAATTCAGAACAATTAAAACTCGTCACTGACAGCACTGTTGAACTGCATCTCGTTGTTGGCTGTTGGTATGCCTTTCCTTTTTTCTCCGGGAAGCAGGTATTCCAATGTGTATATCGGTTGTGTGGAATTATCGGTAGCCGCTGCCAGCATCACTTCCAGATGATCTGCCATCCGGGTGATATAGGCCTCGTCAAAAAGATCGCTGTTGTATTCGAGGTAGACTTCCAGTTCACCGTCGGCTTCCAGGAAGCTGAAGGTGAGGTCGAACTTGCTGAAAACGGCCTCGCTGCCACCATACCGGCTGACGGTGATATCGCCCAGGCGCAGTTGTGTGGAAGCTTCCTCAGCAGCAGCATTTCTCATCACTACCATCACATCAAACAAGTTGTTGCGGCTGATGTCCCTTTTCACGTGGAGGTCCTTCACCAGCTCTTCGAAAGGATAGGCCTGGTGTTCATAAGCGCCCAGCACCACCTGCTTCACCTGCTGCAACAGCGACAGGTAACTGTCGTTGCCGGAGAACTTTGTCCGCAAGGCCAGCGTGTTCAGATAATAACCGATCTGCTCCTCCAGGTCGGCATGGTCCCTGCCGGCAACGGAAGTCCCGATAATAATATCGCTGAGATGGGTGTAGCGGTATAGTAAGGCATTTACAGCAGCGAGTACGCCCATGAAGGTGGTGCTGTCCTGCTTTTTAAGCAGCGCTTTGAAGTTGTCTGCCACTGCTTTTTTAAACGTTCTGTATATCTTTCCGCCGTTGTAGGTTTTAACGGCCGGCCGGGGCTTGCTCTCCGGAAGATCGAGCACCGGCAGATCACCTTCCAGCTTTCTCAGCCAGTATTCCCGGGCCGCTGCGAGGCCTTGCCCGGCAAGTCTTTCCTGCTGCCATGCAGCATAGTCTTTGTATTGAATACGTAATGGCGCCGCGATATCAGCCACACCATTCAGGTGGTTATTATAGAAAGTCAGTAATTCTTTTATCAGGATGCCCATGGACCATCCATCACCGATGATGTGGTGAATCACATAGGTGAATACCCATTTGTCACCACCCGTTTTAAAGAGACGTACCCGTAACATAGGTCCGGCGGCCAGGTCAAAGGGTTTGACAAATTCCGCATTTACCGCTGCTTCTACTTTCTGTTCCGGCGATGCGTCGTTACTGAAGTCTTCATACACCACGGTAAACTTCATTTCTTCCGGTGAAAAAACATACTGCCTTAAGCCTTCTTCCGGCGTTTCCCTGAATACCGTGCGGAGTATTTCATGCCGCGCGATCAACTGCCCGAAAGCATATTCCAGCGACACCCTGTCGGGCTGGCCATCGAACACATACACACCGGGCATGTTATAGGCGATATTGCCTTCCTCGAACTGGCAGGATATCCAGAATAAGCGCTGTGCAGATGACAATGCATAGGACGTCTGTTGCGGCAGTGGTTTGATCATTTCAAACTGTCGGGCTACCTTATCTTTCAGCGTAACAGCCAGCTCTCCGATATTTGGATGCAGGAACACCTCCCGGATACTCAGCGCCACATCGGCCTCGCGGTGCATCCTGTTAATGAAAGCGCCTACGGAAAGTGAGTTAGCGCCCTGCTCAAAGAAATTATCATGGACGCCGATTTTTTCTTTGTTCAGGATAGAAGACCACAGCCGCGCCATGGTCACTTCCAGCGCGGTGGACGGCGCCACATAATCTGACGATGACACCAGCTCCCCTTCTTCCGGCCGCGGCAATGCTTTTCTGTCGATCTTACCGTTGCTGTTCAGCGGCAGCGCATCCAGCATGATGTAATGGTCCGGCACCATATACGCAGGCAGCAGCGGACGCAGATAGGATTTCACCTCAGCGCTGTCGATATCGGCTGCCGCTACCAGGTAAGCACAAAGCTGGTTGTTGTTGTCTGCTCCTTTAAAGGTGTCTACAATGGCCTCTTTGATGTTCTCATGGCGCTGCAAAATACTTTCTATCTCACCCAGCTCCACCCTGAATCCGCGTATCTTCACCTGATTATCTTTTCTGCCGAGAAACTCCATATTACCATCGGGCAACATGCGCCCCAGATCACCGGTACGATACATCATGGCGTCCGGCGATACCCCAAACGGGTCGGGCATAAAGGAGGCAGCTGTTTTCACGGGATCATTGGCATATCCACGGGCCACTCCTACCCCTCCGATGTATAACTCTCCCGCTACGCCTTTGGGAACGGGCTGTCTCAGATCATCCAGAATATAGAACCGGTTGTTATCGATCGGTTTACCATAAGGAATGCTGTTCCAGGTGCTGTCCACATTTTCTATAGGGAAGAAATTGGACCACACTGTCCCTTCGGTGGCGCCGCCAAGGCTTATCACGCGCGCCTGCGGGAAGAACTCCGGCACGCTGCCGGGGAGCTGTACCGGTATCCAGTCGCCGCTCATGAAAATCAGGCGCAGGTCCTCCTGCAGATAACCGGCGTTTTCTGCTTTCAGCTCTGCTATCAGATAATTCAGCGTGGTAGGCACGGAATCCCAGAAAGTGATATGCTCTTCCAACAGCAGCGATTTCAGTTTTCTCACATCCTGCACCTCTTCCTGTCTGGCAATCACCACGGTGCCGCCCACCGCCAGTATCCCGAAAATATCATACACCGAAAGGTCGAAACAAACGGAGGTGATAAACAGCAGCCGGTCGTTCGTGCCGATATTGAATTGTTTGTTCACCCATTCAATCAGGTTCACTGCCGCATGATGTTCGATCATCACGCCTTTGGGCCGACCGGTAGAACCGGATGTATAGATGGTATAGGCCAACTGACTGCTGTCAATTTCCAGTCCGGGATTGGTAGCAGGATAGGCAGTATGCTCGTTGACCAGGGCAACTATAAACTGCGCCGATTGCTCCAGCAGCGGATACCGCCTGTCTGCTACTACTCTCTGCACACCTGAATTGGTGAGGATATATTCCTGGCGGCTTTCAGGGTATTCAGGGTCAACCGGAACATAAGCCCCTCCGGCCTTCAGAATACCCAGCAAGCCAATGATCATGTCAAAATTCCTTGCGGAAAGCAGGCCAATATTCTCTCCGGGTTGCACACCGGCCTGCAATAGTCCGGCTGCCACCTGGTTGGCTTTCCCGTTCAGCTGCTGATAGGTCATGCTGATACCGTCCTGCTTCAACGCAACAGCGCCGGGCGTTTTCAGCACCTGTTCTTCAAACAACTGATGCATGCACTTACCGCGGCTATATGGTACTGTGGTCGCATTAAAATCATGCAGGACCTCCTGACGGTCTGCCGGCGTTAAGAAAGCGATGCTTTCCAACGGTGCATATACGTTGGCGGCGAAAGCGTCCAGTATGCGTATATACAGGTCCAGTGCATAACTGATTTCCTGTTCGTTAAAATAAGCAGGCACATATTTGATGCGGGCAGTAAACTTGTCGAGGGTTTTATCCACTTCCACGTCGAACAGCGTGTTGGTCATTTCATTGGCGACCAGCACGTCAGGGGTCTGCAATTCCGTATATATGCTTTGTTCCGTAGCATTTTCATAAGCATGAAAATCCGTATAGTTTAGAATGGTATCGAATACCGGATTAGAAGAGGTAGTTTTCTCCCCTACTGTTTTGGCGATGTCCGTCAGATGCCTTTCGTTTGATTTTACATCCCGCAGATATCTGCTCACTTCCAGCAGCAGCGACAGGATATCTTTGGAACGGTCAATGCGGATGCGGACAGGAATGGTATTCAGGAAACAGCCCAGTATGCCCGCACTACCTTCCAGCTCCGGCCGCTCGTGTGTAACGACACCGGTGACTACATCCTGTTCGGCACATATCACATGCATCAGCAACACATGTGCAGCCAGACACACCGCTTTAAAGGGCAACTGATGATTGGCAGCGACCTGTTTGAGCTTCAACAGCAAATCGTTGTCAATATTGCGGGTGATCATCTCCATCCCGCCCCTATCGCTTATTTTCAGGCCCCGGTAGTTAAACGGCAGCTTGTTCCTGGTGTATCCGCTCAGCAGCGCTTTCCAGTAGGTGTCAATGGTATTGGACTTACTTTTACCCAGGGTAATGGCGCAGTAGTCCCGGTAGCTATATTGTAACGGGCTAAAGGCTTTCTCTTCAAAATTGGCCAGCTCCGTTTTGAATACGGACACACTCCATCCATCCAGCAGCGCATGGTGAAAACTATAGGTAACAGAATAAATGCTGTCGCTCATTTTGAACAGCCGTATTCTCCATAGCAGTTCATTATCAAACACCAGCCGGATGTTCAGATCATCTTCTATATAAGAGCGCACTTTATTGCGTTGCGCCTCAGCAGAAAGCATGGTAATGTCTTCCAGCGATAGTGGCAACTCAATCTTGTTCAGCACCACTTTCACCGGTTGACTGAAACTGCTCATGTAATATTTTGTTCTCAGGATGGAATGCCGCGCTACCAATTGGGTGAATCCTCTGATAAACCTGTCGAAATCATCGATTTTCACCTGGTAGGTAAACTGGTCATAATAAACCGGTTCTTCCGGAATCAATAGGGACGAGTAGATCATCCCCTGCTCTATTGCCACTACCGGATAGATATCTTCATAATCTGCCGGGAGTATGTTTTTCTCTTCATTTTCTTTTTCGATGATGGCCCTGATGCCCGCAATTTCTTCGCCACCCACTTTCAGATAATGCAGCACACTGTCTTCGCCGGGGTTGTTGCGGTGTGCCGCCACGTACCGTGCAAAATCTTCCAGTGTCTGGTTTTCGTACAGGCGTTCTACATTGATATCCGCGTTCAGCTGTTTTCTGGCCGCTACGATAACGGCGATGGCCTTAATGGAGTCGCCGCCTGTAGCAAAGAAGTTATCTGTGATGCTCACCTGTTCCTTCCCTAACACTTCCTGCCAGATGGCCGCCATCTGCTGTTCTGTTTCTGTGCGCGGCGCGATGTACAGCTTATCAGACAATCCACCGTCTTCCGGCGAAGGGAGCTTGTTTTTGTCTACTTTTCCGTTGGGGGTAAGCGGGAAGGCCGTCAGGTGGATAAAATATTGCGGGACCATATACACCGGCAGTATTTTTTCCAATACCGGTCTTATTTCTCCTGCATGCAACGTATCGTCTCCGGTGAAATAGGCCACCAGCTCACGGTCGCCCTGTTTGTTGGTGCTCGCCAGCACCATGGCCGCTTCTATTTTATCAAGGCTTTGTAATGCATTTTCTATCTCTCCCAGCTCAATGCGATAACCGCGGATTTTTACCTGGTCGTCATTTCTGGCAATAAATTTAATATCCCCATCCGGCAGCCATTTACCGATATCTCCTGTTCTGTACATGCTGGTGCCCGGCCTGAATGGGTTGGGTATAAACTTCTGCGCGGTCAGTGTTTCCTTGTTAAGATACCCACGGGCCACGCCATCGCCGGCAATACATATTTCTCCCGGCACACCGGTCGGGCATAGCCGCTGCTGATCATCGAGGATATAAATGATAGTATTGGAAGAAGGCTTCCCTATTAATACCGGCACACCTGGTTCCAGTTCCTTCACGATGCAACCCACCGTCGCTTCCGTAGGGCCGTATTCGTTATACACCCGCATGGCGGGGTTAATTTTTTTCAGGATATCCACCTGTTCCGGCGTCACTTCCTCTCCTCCTACAATGGCGCGTACAATAGCATCGCTGCGGAGGTCCAGCTGTTTGAGGATACGTATATGCGAGGGGGTAAGTTTGATGCTGTTGATACCACTGTCTCCCTGGAAACTATGCCTGAATATAATATCCAGGTCGTCGTACTGATCATACACATGCAGGGAGCCGCCACTTGTCAGCGGACAGAAGACGCTTGTCACCGTCAGATCAAAAGACAGCGACGTAAACAGACCGAAACCGGCCGTCTCGTTTGCCCCAAAATAATAATGATTAGCCCATTGAATATAATCCGACAGGTTGTGATGCGTAATGGCGCAGCCTTTAGGCTGACCAGTAGAGCCCGAGGTATAAATAACATAGGCCAGGTCCTGCGCGTGGATAACCGGCAGGTTAAAATCCGGTGTAGCATCGAGTGCGTCCAGCTGGATATCCACGGCAAAGATGCTTCCACCAAAATAAGGGAGGTCGAAAAGATATTCCGTTTGTGTAAGCAACACTTTAAGAGCGGTATCTTCTATGATATATTTTTTCCTTTCATCCGGGTAGCCGGGATCAATCGGTACGTAGGCCGCACCTGCTTTTAAGATGCCCAGTATGGCAACGATCATGAGTTCCGACCGGTCCATCATGATACCAATGAGATCATCGGCCGCTACCTGGCAGGTGTTAATTAAATAATCAGCCAGCCGGGTTGATTTTTCTTCCAGCGCACCGTAGGTAAGTGTTGTTTCCTTAAACACCACTGCTGGTTTATCGGGAGATGTTTGCGCCTGCAGAGCGAACAGTTCCGTCACACCCGCATATCCGGGATAGTTGACCGGAATATCATTAAAATGGTGGAGCAGTGTATGTTTTTCTTCTTTGCTGATATAATCCAACCGGGCAATTGGCTGGGCAGGGTTATCTGTCACCGCTTTCATCAATCCTTCCAGGTGCGTATGCATGCGGGTGATCGTTTCCTCCGTATAGAGGTCGCTGTTATACTCCAGCGACAGTGTCAGTCCGTCTTTTGCAGCGATAAACATAAAGGTCAGTTCGAATTTACTGAACTGATAAGCGGACGTTTCACAGGTGTTTACCGAGAGATCTGCCAGCTGTTGTTTTTCTGTGAGAAGATCGATATCATGAAAATCTATGAAGACATCGAACAGGGGGTTACGGCTCATATCCCTCGTCAGGTCCAGGCTATTGATCAGCTCCGCGAAGGGAAAGCCCTGGTGTTCGTAGGCAGCCATGGTCATTTCCTTGATATGCGCCAATAGCTCGAGGAAAGTATTTTCCCTGCTAAAGACAGACCGGAAGGCTACCGTGTTCAGGTACAAACCTATCTGATCTTCCAGGTCCACATGATCTCTGCCAGCCGTGGGGCTTCCGACGATGATATCTTCCTGGCTGCTGTATTTGTGTAGCAGCAGGTTTACGACCGCCAGCAGTCCCATAAAAAAAGTACTGCCTTCATGACGGGTGATGACCTTCAGTTTTTCTACCAGCTCAGGGGCGATCATTCTCCGAACTACTTTACCATGATAGGTTTTAAGGGCAGGTCTTGGATTGTCCAGCGGCAGGTCCAGCACCGGCAGCTCGCCGGCAAACTGTTTCATCCAGTATTCGCGGTGTCTGTTCAGATCACCGTTTTTCAGCAACGCCTGCTGCCAGGTAGCGTAGTCTTTATATTGGATACGCAGCGGCGACAATGCATAAGCGATCTTTTCTTTTTTGCTGCTATATATCAGCAAAAGCTCTTCAATTAAAATATTCATGGACCATCCATCACTGATGATGTGATGCATGATACAGCAGAACACCCATTTCCGGTCCGCCACCTGTAGCAGGGAAGCACGGACCATCGGTCCCTGCGACAGATCAAATGCCTGGCCGACCGCGGTATGGATAGTATGATTCAGTTGGGCGGATGCATCTTTATCATTTCTCAGGTCTTTACAGTCGATACCAAATCGTACGGCTGCAGGTGCAAGGATACATTGCCTTACTTCTCCCTGTGCATTTTCACGGAAAACAGTACGCAGGTTTTCGTGACGCGCTATCAGTTCATTAAAGGCCTCTTCCAGCAGCTCAACATGAAGGGATCCTTCAAACTCATACACCTGGGGAATATTATAAGTGATATTGCCCAGCTCCTGCTGGCTCATGACCCATACGCCCCGCTGTGAAGAAGATAACACATAGTCCGGTTGCGCCGCCGCCAGCGGAATACCCGTAGCGAAAGCGTCGCTCTGTTGATGCTGCTCATTTTTCAGGAGGAAGGCAATCAACTCTTCCTTTTTCTCCCTGATGGCCGCGATCAGCGCCGGGTCCGGCTCTGTGTCCATCGACAGCACCTTCAGTTTCCCGTCTACCACCTCCAGTAAAATATTACTCTCTCTTATATCCTTTAATAACTTCTTCATATTTCTATTTGTTTTAGATTTTCCCTGTTCAGCAGTTTTGTTTGCTGGTTAACAAGGAAACTGATCTCTTCGGAAATATTTTCGATAGTAGGTTCTTTAAAAATCCCCTGGATACTCAGCCGGATGGAAAAAGCCTGGTTTACCCTGGAAACAAACTGTGCTACTTTAATACTGTGGCCGCCCAGTTCAAAGAAATTGTCTTTGATGCCAATACGTTCTCTTCCTAAAATCTCTTCCCATATCTGTATCAGTTTTTCTTCCACTTCATTGCGTGCGCCAACATATTCCACAGTAGCAACCCCGGCGCTGTCAGTCGGACCGGGTAATTGTTTTCTGTCTATTTTACCGTTGCTGGTCAGCGGGAGCTCGGGCATTTCAATCAGGTAGGCAGGAATCATGTATACCGGCAATACCTGCTGAAGCCAGCTGCGTATAGCCGTTGCATCGAAGACATCACGTGGCACGATGTAGGCTGCCAGTGCAGCATTTCCCTGATAGGTGCCCGCTATCACCACGGCTGCCTGTACCTGTTCGCAGGCGAGTAAAGCACTTTCCACTTCACCGGTTTCTATGCGATAACCACGGATTTTCACCTGATCATCTTTCCTTCCGGTGAAAGCGATGTTGCCGTCCGGCAGCCAGAGACCGTAATCGCCCGTCAGGTACATTTGTTCGCCTGCCTTAAACGGATGCGGAATAAATTTCTCTGCTGTTAAAGATGGATTGTGTAAGTAACCTTTCGCCAGGCCGGCGCCACTGATGCAGATCTCGCCGGTAATACCAATACCGGTGAGTGCGTGGCGGCTATCTAAAATGTAGAGCTGTGTGTTGGAAATCGGTTGGCCGATCGGGATATTCACGGATGCATCATGAACTATGTAACTGGTACTCACCACGGTGTTCTCCGTCGGGCCATAGTTATTCACCAGCTGATAAGAAGTCCTCCCATATGATTTCAACTTATCGCCGCCGGTCAGCAGATAACGCAGGGAGGTATTATCCACTTCCATAAACTGTTCCGCCATCTGTGTGGGCAGGAAGCTGAGTGTAATATGATGATGGTGATAGTAAGCTGATAGTTCGTTTACATCCAGCCGGATATCTTCCGGTACGATATACAGGCTGGCGCCCGCCACCAGGTAGGGGAACAGCTCCCATACGGCCGCATCAAAAGCGACGCCTGCGTAGATGGTAGCATGGTCATTCGCTGTTACAGAGAATGCGTGGTTATGCCAGTTGCATAGGTTGGATAAAGACCGATGTGCGATCATCACGCCCTTCGGCTTGCCGGTGGAACCGGAAGTATAAATCACGTAAGCAAGGTCCCCGGGGGCACTCACCACCGGAATATTTTCCGGACGATAGCGATCGGCATGCTGCCGGAAATGCTCCACCATCGCGCTGTCTATCACTATCCGTGCGCCGCTGTCAGTGAGCATATAAGCGATGCGCTCCTGCGGATAAGCAGTGTCTATCGGCACATAGGCGCCACCGGCTTTCAGCACACCGAGGATGGAGATGATCATCCAGTCGCTGCGGTCTTGTTGTATCGCTACCAGGTCTCCCGCTCCGATGTGATGTTCTTTTCTTAAATAATCCCCCAACCGGTTGGCCGCTTCATTCAGCGAACGATAAGTATGGGTAACGTCTCCGCATACCAGCGCTGTTTGGTCTGGTGTGCGTACCGCCTGCTGCTCGAATAACGTAACAACCGTTTCGGTGAGCGACCAGTCGGCAGCGGTATCATTGAATTCTGTGATGATCCTGTTCTTTTCTGCTGCCGGCAGATAATCCAGCTCATGAACAGGAAGCTGCGGCGTTGCGGTGGCAGCGGCTATCAGTTGTTCAACGTGTGCACACATCCGTTGGATGGTGGATGCGTGATAGATATCACTATTGTAAGAAAGATGCAGTGCCAGGTCATCTCCCTGATCTTCAAAAGCAAAAGTCAGGTCGAACTTGGCCACTTCTTCGGCCACGCCTTCGTAGGGACGCAGCGTTAAGCCTCCTGCTGCCAGCGGCTCCGTTGTGGTATGCTCCATCACCACCATCACGTCAAACAGTGGGTGGCGGCTGGTATCACGGGGCAGCGGCAGTTCATCTATCAGTGCATCAAAAGGATAGGCCTGATGCGCCTGCGCATCGAGCGTTACCTGCCGTACCTGCTGTAGCACTTCCTGGTAGCTGTCGGTGCCCCGGAAGCGGCACCTCAGCGCCAGCGTATTAATATACAGGCCCAGCTGGTCTTCCAGTTCGCCGTGTTCCCTACCGGAAACGGGGCTGCCGGTGATAATATCTTCCTGACCGGTATACCGGTACAACAGTATATTGACGATAGCCAGCAAACTCATAAACAGCGTCGTCTCCTGCTCGCGGCAGAGTGCCCGCAACGAGGCTGTCAACGCGCTACTGAGCGGGTAATGCTCCATAGCACCATTATAAGTTTTCACGGCAGGGCGCACTTTATCTGATGGCAGGTCTGCTATCGGCAACTCACCAGCCAGCTGTTGCAGCCAGTAAGCACGATGAGCAGCCTGATTCACATCATTCCTCAGCCAATGAACATAATCGCGGTATTGAATACGCAGCGACGGCAAAGCCATGCTCCCACCGGAAATCAGCCCTTCATAACAAGACAATAACTCCCTGATTAAGATATCCATCGACCAGCCATCGCTGATGATGTGATGCATGGTATATACCAGTACATATTCCGCGGCGCCGGTTTGCAGCAACAGCAACCGCTGTAAAGGACCCGTTTCCAGGTCAAACGGGCGAAGCGTTTCAGCACGCACCGCAGCAGCTACTTCACCGGGAGATTGTTGTAAATCCTTATACGCGATCACAAAAGCATCCGCATTGTGCTGTATAAACTGCCTCAGTTCACCGGCGGTATTTTCTCTAAATACCGTCCGCAGTATTTCATGACGCATGATCAGCATATGAAAAGCCGTAGTCAGCTTTTCGATATCCGGTACGCCCTCTACCTTATACACTCCGGGGATATTGTACGCCACATTGCCTTCGGTAAACTGGCTCAGTATCCACATGCGGTGCTGTGCGGCCGACAAGGGATAGTCTGCCTGCACCGCGGTGACAGCAATCGGCGTCATCTCTTCTTTACCGGCAACGGCGATAAAGGCCGCCTGCGTCGATAATTGCGGGCGGGTAAACAGTTCCTGTAATGGCACCTTTACGCCGAAAGCTTTCTGTATGCGGGCAGATAAACGGGTGGCTTTCAGGCTATGTCCGCCCAGGTCGAAGAAATGATCATGGACACTAATTCCTTCTCTTCCTAAGATGTCTTCCCAGATGGCGACCAGCAACGACTCAGTTTCGTTGCGCGGCGCCTCATAGGCTACATCAGATACCAGCTCCACGGCCGGCAGCTGCCGCCTGTCTACTTTACCATTCGGTGTTAAGGGCAGTTGCTCCAGCCATACAAGATGCGACGGCACCATATAAGCCGGTAACCGGTCGGCCAGATAAGTACGCAGCGCGGCGACGGTTAAGGCTGCATTACCGGTGAAATAAGCCACCAGCTGCTTCCCGTCTTGTCCGGCTGAAACGCCCAGTACAACTGCGCCGGTGATCTCCTCATGGTCCAGCAGCGTGCTTTCAATTTCACCCGCTTCTATACGATAACCACGGATCTTTAACTGATCATCTTTCCTGCCGGAGAAAGCGATGTTGCCTTCTGGCAGCCAGTGACCGTAATCGCCCGTCAGGTACATTTGCTCGCCAGCTTTAAACGGATGCGGAATAAATTTCTCTGCTGTTAAAGATGGATTGTGTAAGTAACCTTTCGCCAGGCCCACGCCACTGATGCAGATCTCGCCGGTAATACCAATACCGGTGAGTGCGTGGCGGCTATCTAAAATATAGAGCTGTGTGTTGCAGATCGGTTGACCGATCGGGATATTCGCGGATGCATCATGGACCATGTAACTGGTACTCACTACGGTGTTCTCCGTTGGGCCATAGTTATTCACCAGCTGATAAGAAGTCTTTCCATATGATTTCAACTTATCGCCGCCGGTCAGCAGATAACGCAGGGAAGTATTATCCACTTCCATAAACTGTTCCGCCATCTGTGTGGGCAGGAAGCTGATGGTAATATGATGATGGTGATAATAGGCCGATAGTTCGTTTACATCCAGCCGGATATCTTCCGGTACGATATACAGGCTGGCGCCGGCCACCAGGTAGGGGAACAGCTCCCATACGGCCGCATCAAAAGCGACGCCCGCGTAGATCGTAGCATGATCACTCGCTGTTACAGAGAATGCATGGTTATGCCAGTTGCACAGGTTGGATAAAGACTGGTGTGCGATCATCACACCTTTAGGCTTACCGGTGGAACCGGAAGTATAAATCACGTAAGCAAGGTCCCCGGGGGCACTCATCACCGGAATATTTTCCGGACGATAGTTATCGGCATGCTGCCGGAAATGCTCCACCATGGCGGTGTCTATCACTATCCTTGCACCGCTGTCGGTGAGCATATAGGCGATGCGCTCCTGCGGATAAGCAGTATCTATCGGCACATAGGCGCCGCCGGCTTTCAGCACACCGAGAATGGAGATGATCATCCAGTCGCTGCGGTCCTGCTGTATGGCTACCAGGTCTCCCGCTCCGATATGATGTTCTTTTCTTAAATAATCGGCTAACCGATTGGCCGCTTCATTCAGCGAACGATACGTATAAGTGACGTCTCCGCATACCAGCGCTGTTTGGCCTGGTGTGCGTGCCACCTGCTGCTCGAATAACGTAACAGCCGTTTCAGTAACTGACCAGCTGACAGCGGTATCATTGAATTCTGTGATGATCCTGTTCTTTTCTGCTGCCGGCAGATAATCCAACTCATGAACAGGAAGCTGCGGCGCTGCGGTAGCAGCGGCTATCAGCTGTTCAACGTGTGCACACATCCGTTGGATGGTAGACGCATGATAGATATCACTGTTGTAAGAAAGATGCAGTGCCAGGTCATCTCCCTGATCTTCAAAAGCAAAAGTCAGGTCGAACTTGGCCACTTCTTCGGCCATGCCTTCGTAGGGAAGCAGCGTTAAGCCTCCTGCTGTCAGCGTTCCGGCCGTGGTATGGTCCATTACCACCATCACGTCAAACAAGGGGTGGCGGCTGGTATCACGGGGCAGCGGCAGTTCATCTACCAGTGCATCAAAAGGATAGGCCTGATGCGCCTGCGCGTCGAGCGTTACCTGCCGTACCTGCTGTAATACATCCCGGTAGCTATCAGTGCCCCGGAAGCGGCACCTCAGCGCCAGTGTATTCACATACAGGCCCAGCTGGTCTTCCAGTTCGCCGTATTCCCTTCCGGAAACAGGGCTGCCGGTGATAATATCTTCCTGACCGGTATACCGGTACAACAGTATATTGACGATAGCCAGCAAACTCATAAACAGCGTACAGTCCTGTTCGCGGCTAAGCGCCCGCAACGAAGCGGTCAACTCACCTGGAAGCGGATAACGTTCTACGCTGCCTTTATAGGTTTTCACCGCCGGACGCACCTTATCTGCCGGCAGGTCCGCTATCGGCAATTCACCGGATAGCTGTTGCAGCCAGTAAGCACGATGGCCTTCCTGATTCATATCATTCGCCTGCCAGCTGGCATAATCCCGGTACTGGATACGCAGCGGCGGTAAAGCAGCCTGGTTACCGGATATCAGCCCTTCGTAACAAGACAGCAACTCCCTGATTAAAACGCCCATCGACCATTCATCGCTGATGATGTGATGCATGGTGTATACCAGCACGTATTCCGCCTCACCGGTTTGTAACAATAACAGTCGCAGCAAAGGCCCCGAGCTCAGATCAAACGGACGAAGCACTTCCGAACGTACCGCCGCAGCTACTTCAGCAGGAGACTGGCGTAAGTCCTGCTGCGCAATCACAAAAGCGTTCGCATCTTCCTGAATAAATTGTCTCAGTTCACCGGCGGTATTCTCTCTAAATACGGTTCTTAATATTTCATGACGCATGATTACCATCCGGAAGGCCGCTGTCAGCTTATCCATATCCGGCACACCAGTCATCACCTGTACGCCGGGAATATTATAGGCCACGTTGCCTTCGGTAAACTGGCCCAGTATCCACATGCGATGCTGCGCGGCCGACAAGGGATAGTCTGCCTGCGTAGCTGTGACGGGGATGGTGGCCATCTCTTCTTTACCGGCAGCAGCGATAAAGGCTGCCTGCGCCGATAATTGCGGGCGGGTAAACAGTTCCTGTAACGGCACTTTTACGCCGAAGGTTTTCTGTATACGGGCAGATAAACGGGTAGCCTTCAAACTATGACCGCCCAGGTCGAAGAAATGATCATGGATGCCAATCCCATCTCTTCCTAAGATGTCTTCCCAGATGGCGACCAACAACGATTCTGTTTCGTTGCGCGGCGCTTCATAGGCAACACCGGAAACCAGCTCCACGGCCGGCAGCCGACGCCGGTCTATTTTTCCGTTCGGTGTTAAAGGCAGCTGTTCCAGCCTCACCACATGCGCCGGCACCATATAAGCCGGCAACCGGTCGGCCAGATAAGCGCGCAGCGTGGCGGCAGTCAAGGCTGCATTACCGGTAAAATAGGCCACCAGCTGTTTTCCTTCCCGGCCCGCTGAAACACCCAGCACAACAGCGCCGGTGATCTCTTCATGATTGAGCAGCGCACTTTCTATTTCACCCGTTTCTATCCGGTAACCACGGACCTTCACCTGATCATCTTTCCTGCCGGTGTAAGCAATATTGCCGTCCGGCAACCAGTGACCGTAATCGCCCGTCAGATACATTTGCTCACCCGCCTTAAACGGATGCGGAATAAATTTTTCCGCAGTTAAGGACGGATTGTGTAAGTAACCTCTCGCCAGGCCGGCGCCACTGATGCAGATTTCACCGGTAATACCAATACCGGTCAGCGCATGGCGGCTATCTAAAATATAAATCTGCGTGTTGGAAATCGGTTTACCGATCAGTATATCATAACGGTTTTGAATGCGGTATATCGTACTGTAGGTAGTGTCTTCCGTAGGGCCATACAAATTGCGTATAGCCATGCTTTCATAATCGAGTTGTTGCAGAAAATGTTTGGGCACCGGTTCCCCCGCCATGTTCAACACTTTTACGCGACTCAGATCTGTTCCTGTTTCCAGCAAAGTGCCCACCACGCCGGGAACGGTATTTAACAAAACATCTGCTGTGGCGGTGGCTAAATAATCAGGCAACGACAAAGCGTCCGGCAGCAGGCATAAGGTAAGGCCACTGCTGAATGTGTAAAACATCTCATACACAGATAAGTCAAAACAGATGGAAGTGACGCCTAATACGGTGCTTACCGCCACATCGTTAAATTCCTGCCAGCACCAGTCGATAAAGGCGCAGGCATTTCTATGCGCGATCATCACGCCTTTAGGCTTGCCGGTGGAACCGGAAGTATAGATCACATAAGCCAGGTCCGATGGTCCGCTCACCGCCGGAATATTTTCCGGGTGATAGTTATCAGACACCTGCCGGAAATGTTCCACCATCGCGCTGTCTATCACAACCTTTGCGCCGCTGTCGGCGATCATATAAGCAATACGCTCCTGCGGATAAGCCGGATCAATGGGCACATAGGCGCCGCCGGCTTTCAGTACACCGAGTATGGA
>NZ_JACVFB010000010.1 GCF_014529945.1 Chitinophaga varians | reverse complement strand
TCCCACCTGGAAGACGGCACTTCCGTGATACAGTCTTTACCATCGCGCAGATTGCGCCAGTAGGCGTCGATATCGGCTGACTGCGGGTAGCGGCCACTCAGACCGATGATGGCAATGGGTTCGTTATGGAAAGGATGCGCGGCGGCTTTGAATGCGTTTCTCCCTTTCCTGCGACCGGAAGTTGCAGGCACAACATTCCCTGGTTGCGACGCTGTTGTTATCTGCTGCTGCGGTTCTCCGGCGGCAAGGCTTTGGGAAAGCCGGGCCGTATGCGAAGCCATAAAGTATGCTGCCAACTCCTGTACCGTCTGGTATTCGAAGAAAAGTGTTTTCGGCAAGGTGCCGAAAGTCTTTTCAAGCTCGGCTGTCAGGCTCATGGCCAGAATAGAGTCGATGCCATATTTTTCCAGGGGCGCCTGCGGATCAATCTTATGCGGGGCCAGTTTTAACACCGCGGCAAATTGCATGCACAGGTAGGCTATTGTTTTTTCTTCCGGATTTCCTGCAGGTGGTGTTACTGCCGCCGGTAAGGCAGCAGGTATAGTGTATTGAGGCGCAGGGTGGTCTTCCAGCAATGTTTTGCGCATCTGCGCCAGATTGCCTTCCATCACCAGCGTCTGACTGTATCCCTGTTCCAGGCTGTGGTAAAATGCGTACATCCCTGTACTGGCGGCCATCGGCTGCATGCCGAAGGTATGGCGTAATATCTCCCGGCCCTCTGTTCCGATCTGCATCCCTCCATCCTGCCACAGCGGCCAGTTGACGGACAGGGTGTGTCCACGCCGCCGGCCTGCCGTTACCTGCTGGTTCCGATAAGCGGCAAACTGGTCCATGAAACCATTGGCAGCAGCATAGTCGCCCTGACCAACATTGCCCATGAGCGAGGTCACAGAAGAAAAGAGCACCAGGAAATCCAGGTCGGTATCACTGGTGGCTTCATCCAGGTTCACGGTCCCTGTTACTTTAGGAGACAGCACATGGGTGAATTCATCGCCTGATTTCTTTATAATAAAATTATCTGCGATCATACCGGCGCAGTGGAGTATCCCATTCAGTGGTTTGTCTACCGTGCTGATGTCGGCTATGAGCCGCTTTACTTCCTCCCTGTCGGAGATATTCAGCTGCCGGTATTCCACCTGTTGATCCAGCACCGGTAACGCATCCAGTATCGATTTTTTGGCAGGCGTTAAGGTCGCGCGGCCGGTTAAAATAATGCGGGAGCGGGTGGTCTGCCGCAGTATTTCTTTGGCAAATACAAGTCCCAGTCCGCCCAGTCCGCCGGTGATCAGGTATACGCCCTGATCTTTGAAAGGCACTGCCGGCAGGTGTTCCGGCGTCAGTTCCTTCCAGTGTTGCGTATAACGGATACCGTCTTCATATTTAACAGCAGTGTCCTGCGGGCGGGAGCTGCTTTCCTGCAACTGCAACACCAGTGCGGCGGCTGTGAGCTGTAGTTCCGTCATAAGGACCTGGCCTGTCAGCAGCGGATTTTCCAGGGCAGCTGTTTTCAGCAATCCGGCAATCCCTGCCGGTAAAGACGGTACTTCTCCGCCGGCTACTACCAGCTGTAGGAGTATTTTCCCCGTAGGTTTGCTGTTCAGGATATTGCGGATTAGCTCAAAGCACGCCAACGCATATACGTCATACTGCGTGGCAACAGCCGATGTTTCACCGGCAGACAATGCCTGCACATGGCTTTGCGGCAGCAGGGCCCTGAGTTCCTGTTCCTGGGCTGCCGGCATCTCACACAGCAATACGTAATGTTGCTGGTAGGATGGTAACGACGCTACCGGCGACACAGCCGTTAAGGCCGGCTCCCATACCGGATGTGCCAGGAGCATCCCTTCAGCAGCAGACTCCTGCTGCTTTACGGCCCTGATCTTTTCCAGTGCTTCCTGACGGGAAAGCTTTCTGTTGAAAATATCCTGATATATTTTTACTAACGCTGATTTCATGTGTATAAGTTTGTTTTCACAACCGGTATCCGCTGTAGCAGCCTTTTACAAGTCAGTTTAATTCCGCAGCTTCTTCTGCTGACATTTCACTATTCAGAATTTTATCAATCACGTTATTGTAAAAAGCGTCGTCATAAGATTTACCATCTACCGCTATGGGCCTGGCTGCATCGCTTTTATCCTCCAGGTAGCGTGACGAGAAACCATGTAACTGCACGCAGATATTTCCCTTTGCATCGCACAGGTCTATGTCTACCTTGACGATCTTCGCTCCGGGCGGCATATCCTGCGCATAACGGGCCCATACGAACATCTCACTGGTGCAGGGCGCCATAATTTTCACCGATTCCAGTACAAACGGCAGCAGTGGCCGGGATGGCAGGTTATTCATATCAACCATTAGCCCGATGCATGCCTGCAAAGCGCAGTCCATCATGCCGGGATGCAGCAGCAATGCCTGTTGCCCTGCGGTGGCAGGCAGTTGCAGGTGTGCCAGCAACTGACGCGCTCCCATGTGTACCGTTATAATTCCCTGATGGGCCGGACCATAGTCAATCCCCATTTTGCTGAAGGCGTTGTAAATAGTATGCGGTAAAAGCTGTTCCCCCTGCATCTGTGTTTGCAGCTGCCGGAGATCAAGCGTAGCCTGTGCTGCCTGCCGGCGGATGACAACCTGTCCCTGACAATGCACGGTCTCCGTTTCTTCCGCCTGTTGGCTGCAGATATCAAAATCAATATTGCCGTTCTCATCTTCCGACAGCGCAATCGTTACCTGCCTGTACCCGGTGATGATAACAGGGTGCAACCAATGGGTATTACGCAGCTCCAGCATATATCCGTCCGCAGGTAATGGTGCCGCCTCCATGACGGCAGCCCTGGCCATTTCCAGGTAAGCTACGGCGGGCAATACCTTCCTACCGTTTACCTGATGATCACGCAGGAAGAACTCTTCTCCGGAGAAACCGGTAGTATAACTTTGCTGACGCAGATCGGAGGTATTGCGGTGCAGCAGCGGATGGAGCATTGTGGCAGTGTTTTCCGGCAACATAGCAACCGCCGGGCTTTTCGGCGTATGCAGCCAGTAACGTTCCTTTGCGAAAGGATACGACGGCAGGTGAACGCGTTGCGGCTGCTGCGCCGGGTATAGTTTCTGCCAGTCCAGCTCAAGTCCTTTGATCCATAAGTCCAGCAGCCCGGAGAGTTTATTAGCAGCCATCCATTTTTCCACGATTTCCTGCAGGTCGTTATCCTGGCCGAACAGCGTCTGAATGTCTTTGTTCCGGCGGGTTTGGCCGACCCATATATTTTCAACGCCCGGCACTCCCCTGATATAGGCCCGGAGTTTCTCCGCCAGTTTCGTCGCTGAGCTAACGATAAAGCCGATACGTTCTTCCATCGCTTCCCTTCCCACCTGTAACGTGTAGGCCAGGTCCACAAGGTGAACGGCGCCGTTGGCATTTTCCTGCTGCGCAAGGAGGAACTGCAGCAAGTCCGTCGCTTTCTGCTGCAACTGCTCTTTGGTCCTGGCAGAGAGTAAAATGATCACCGGCGTGCCGGCGTGTGGTAAGCGTCTGATATCAGTAGCAGGCAGGTATTCCTTAACGACCAGATGCACATTGGTACCACTGTGGCCGAAGGAGTTAACAGCAGCCATGCGCGGGCCATTGTTGACAGACGGCCATGCCACAACGGCTGTATTGATATAGAAAGGAGAAGCGTTGAATTCAATCAAAGGATTAACGGAAGTAAAGTTCAACAGCTTAGGCAGCTGACGGTGCTGCATGGACAACAATACTTTGATCAGCCCAATAACGCCCGCGGCTGCGGCGGTATGACCGATATACGATTTGGCGCTGCCCACAGCACAGAAGGCTTTATTGTCGGTAAACTGGCGGAAAGCCCGTACCAGCGCATTTGTTTCCACGGGATCGCCGAGGCGGGTACCGGTGCCATGCGCCTCCACATAACTGATCTGCTCCGGATTAATATTGAATTTCCGGTATACATCAACGATCAGTTTTTCCTGTGCAGCGCCATTAGGAGCAGTGATACCGTTGCTGGCGCCGTCCTGGTTGACACCCGAACCTGCTATCAGGCCGTATATCCTGTCTCCTGCCGCCACAGCGTCTTCCAGCCGTTTCAATACCACGATGCCGATTCCTTCAGACATGATCGTACCGTCTGCCGCCTGATCAAACGTAAAGCAGCGGCCACCGGGAGAGAGCATTTCTATTTCATCCAGCCGGACCAGCATCTGCTGCTCCAGGCAGGCATTAACACCTCCGGCCACTGCCAGGTCTGTTTCTTTGTTACGTAAACTTTCGCAGGCCAGATGCAACGCTACCGCTGAAGAAGAGCAACCGGTATTCACCACAAAAGCAGGACCGTTCAGATTCAGCATGTAAGACAACCGGGACGCAATGATAGCGTCTGAATATCCGGTAAAAGAATCACCGATATATCCCGTAGGCTCTGCGCCGATATAGATGCCGGTCTGCGTACCGGAGAGACTACGCGGATTGTATCCCGCATCCTCCAGCGCTTTCCATCCTTCCTGTAAAACCAGCCGCTGATGCGGATTCATAGACTCCGCTTCTTTCGGAGAAATGTTAAAGAACAAAGGATCGAAACAATCCCTGTCTTCAATAATTCCGCCCCACTTGCATCGGGTTTTGCCGGGCTGCTTGCGGGCGCTGAAAAAGTGGCGCTGGTCCAGGTAATGCGGCGGCAGCTCATCTACCCCATCTGTTCCCGTTATCAGGTTGTTCCAGAATTCGTGTATGTTCGCTGCTTTCGGGAATACACCGGATATGCCGATCACTGCTATGTCAACCGCTTTGGCAGCGGTGGAATTCCCTGATGTTCCTGCTCTGAAGGTGAAACGATGACGGGGTAATACGTTCACGCGGCTATCAGCGGGGCCTTCATAAGCCACCGTCGCCGTGGTTTCCCTCGCAGCAACAGGCTGCTCCGGTTGTTTTTCCATACCAGCCATCATCTGTATCTGATAGGCACCTGCGATATGTTTACACAAACGGTTTACCGACGAATGTTCGAAGATAACAGCGGTATTCAGCGTAATCGTCAGTGATGTATTGATCTGATTGATAAAACTTACGCCCAGGATGGAATCTATGCCGTAATCTGAAAATGCGATGTCCGGATCGATACTGTCAGCCGGTATCTTCAGTGTTGCTGACAAGCTATTCAATATGCCGGTACGGATATAGGCGGATACATCCTGTAAAGGCGCGGTGACGGCAGGTTTCATGGCAGGGCGTTGTACCTGTTTTTCTTTTGCCACAGCCGGGATGACCGGTGTTCTCTGATTCACTTGTTTAACAGACAGCTTTTGCTCGATCATACCGTCGCTTTGTGCCAGCATGATCTGTTGTCCTAATACATGCATCTCTGGTGCCGGGAACAATACGGAAGGGAATCCTTCTTCCTGCAACACCCGATTCCAGGTAGCAGGATACAATCCCGGGCTACCAGGCATCCGCAGCTCAGCATCTGCAAACAGCCACCAACCATCCAGCAAACCGAAGGTGAGATGACTGAAGGCCGTCTTCGTACTTAATTCATTCAGCAACAGATGACCGTGCTGATGCAGGAGGGCCTTTGCGTGCCGCAGCGTACTGCGTATATCCCTAGTGGCATGCAGCACATTGGTGGCTATTACCAGGTCGTACGTACCAACTTCAATACCCTGGCCGGCCACAGGCTGCTCAATGTCGAGACGCCGACATTGTATATAAGGATGATCGGGCACATAATTTTTTTCTGCATGGAAGAAAAATGCCCTGGAAAGATCGGTATAAGTGTATTGTTCAATGGATTGACGGAAAGGTTTTAATCGTGCAAAAACGATCGCGGATGTTCCTCCCGTGCCTGCGCCAATTTCCAGTATTTTCAGCCGTGCTGCCGGATCTGTTTCCAGTCTTTGCTGTATATAAGCCACTACTGCATTGGCGATCATTTCATTGAAGGTATCTGACAGGAGATTGTTTTTATAGACGCCTTCCACCTTTTCCATGGTGGAATTCGGGAAGATCACATCCGTTGCCGCGACTTTCCCCTGCAAAATTGATGGCAGTTGCTCCAGACAATCGCTCACCAATGTCACACGGCTGCGATGGCGCTCATCGGCCAGGTACTTTTCCCGTGCGGCCTGCCAATTCTTGCGGATGGTAGCGGTATCCACCGGTTGCCAGTCGCTGATAATACCCTCCTGCCATTGCAGAAAGCCGTGCCGACTAAGCATATCGAGACAGGTATTCCACCAGGAGATGTATTTAGCAGAGATATTACAAAGTCGGGGTAAATCCGCCACCTGCACCGGACTTGTGACGCCTGCTGCTTTCAGCAGCTGGTCAATTTCACAGTACAACAATTGCATCAGCCATGTTTCCAGTTCATTGGTAGCGGCGTCCTGCAACAGGTCTTTGATTTTTTCTTCCGGGATATCTATGGCATCTGCCGGGAATGGTATTGCGGGAGCAGACTTCGATCCCAACAGGCTTATACCCGTTTCGGGATGACAGTTCATGAGGGATTCAATATGCCGGGACGCTTTCATGCATAACACCTGTGACACACGGCCCTGGCGCAGTTGCTGCACAAAACGTGCAAAACAATCGTATCCCTGCGCATCTTCCAGTGCATCAAAATTATCTTTGTTATCTGCCACACTACCCAGCGAAGACTTCCAGAATCCCCAGTTGATAATGCCTACCGGAAATGCTGCCTGCCGGCGGATAGCCTGTACCAGGCTGTCTGCATAGGTAATACCACTCGCATAAGCGGAAAGCCGGGCTGCGCCGGAAAAAGCATACGCTTGTCCGGATGAGAAATAACACATAAAATCCAGTGGCTCCTGCTTCAGTGCCTCATAGAATATCCGGCTGCCATGGGCCTTGAGGTCAAATATCGCTCTGAAGGCAGCTTCTGTTGTCTGGTCCAGTGAATTTTCAAATTCGAATACCATCCCGGCAAAAACAGCTCCGTGTAGGACAGGATGATATTCTTTCATTTTGCCGACAGCCTGTTGCATCGCCGGCAGGTCTGTAACATCCGCCTGGATGTAGCGTAGCTTTCCGGGATATGCGGTAAACTGTTGCAAGGCTGTCTGTACCTGTGTGGAAGCTTCTTCGCTTCTTCCCATCCACACCACTTCCGCGTCATGTTTTTCTATCAGATGGCGGGTGATCACCTTTCCGATAGTACCACTGCCGCCAACGATCAGATACACGCCACCGGTGCGGATAGCGGAAGTTGCGGTGGTATCGGGATGCAGTCTGAACAAAGTCTGACGATAACGTTTTCCGGAGAAGAGTTTAAATACTTCTCCCCTGTCGGCAGGCGGTTCGTGGTGCACCGCCTCCAGCACGTTCCGGCAGCCTTCCCTGGTGGTGATGTCTGTGGAAGACAGGTCCAGATTTCTGACGCGGAACTGATAATTACCTTGTGCCAGCGAGTAGGCCAGCCCGGTAATGCCTGCTCCTGTAAAGCTGTTAGGCAGCCCATGAATAGTTTGTGTATCCAGTGTCAGGATATAAGTCTCCACCCTGTCCTTCATCTTATGGAATTGTTTCAGGGATTTGACCAGCCGCAATAATTGTATTTCGTTGCTTTCCTGTTCTTGTACCAGCGTTTCCGGCTGCATTGCCGCCGACGGCTGCTCCGGCAGGGAAAGGAAATAGAGCGTGTCAATGTTTTCAGTATGCCCCAGGCAGGTACGGAAGCCGTCGGCATCAGCGATGCCGCATTGCCATTCAAGCTCCGACAGCTGGGCGGTTTTATCTGCCACGCGGATGAAGGTTACGCTGGCATGACGATGATATTGCCGTATGGCTTCTTCCAACAGCGCATTTCCGCCACAGCATACCACCAGTATGTTTTCACCCGCAACGAGTTCCGGCTGCTGTAATACCGCCTCTTCTTCCCATCTGCTCAGGTAACTGACATGGTCCCATTCGTGATCCGCCGTCGTAAGAGGATGGGCCACAGGTGCTCCGAATGCAAGGCCGGTGATGATGACGGCAACATTGCCCGATGCATCACACAGATCAATGTCTAACACCACGCTGCCGCTACCCGGCTGTGTTCCCGACGCACAACGTATCCACGCATACAGCTCTCCCGCACAGGCGGACATCACTGTCAGCGATGCTACCGATATGGGCGTCAGAGATGCGGCCAATACATCGCAGGCCATCAGTACACGTTGCATCACCTCAGGATGCAACAGGCACTGCGCATACTCTCCGGCGATGGTGGATGGCAGCTTTAACAATAACTGCTGATGTCCTTTGTATAACATCTGGTCCGGGTTAGCGGTATCTGCTTCCAGCTGTGCTGTCAGCGCGGCGATATCCAGCGCTGCCACCTGCGGATTTTCGCCGAAGGAGGCTTTCCCACGGAAGAAAACTTCCTGATCATCCCCACCTATTTCATAGCTCAGTTGCGCATCGTTGTCGGCCGACAATACGATGCTGATATTTTGGGCACCGCTGATCAGGGCGGGTTGCTCCCACACAGCATCATACAGCGTGATCACGACGTTATTACCGGCAACAGGCAGCGCCAGTTGAACGGCAGCCCTGGCCATTTCCAGGTAAACACCCGCCGGTATTATTTTGTGCCCCACGGCAGTAGCATCCCCGAGGAAATGCTCATAACCTCGGAAAGTAGACTGATAGCGCTGTTGCAGCAAATCGGCCGTATTGCGATGCACCAATGGATGCAGTAAGTCTACGCCGGCGGCGGACCGTTGATGCGTAGCAGTTATCCAGTAACGGTCTTTGGCAAACGGATAAACGGGCAGGGCTATACGTTGTAGTGTATCATCACCATAGAATTTCTTCCAGTCAATGACCAACCCTTTTACCCAAAGCTCCAGCAGTTTGGATAATTTTCTGCGGGCAATCCATTTATCGATCGCTTCTTTCATATCGTCATCATCATTGATGATGCTCATGTCTTCACTGTTACGTTTTATCTTGCCCTGGCAGGTATCTTCGATATCTTCCCTGCCGTCCAGGTAGGCTTTGAGTTTTGTCGTCAGGTCCTCCACTGAGTTTGTCAGCAAGCCGAAACGCACTTCAAATTCTTCCCTGCATACCTGGAGGCTGTAAGCCAATGCCGGCAGATCTATGGCCGGAGCGGCGCCAACAAGACGGTATACATCCGCCACTCTTTGTCTTAATTGCTCCGCTGTTCTGGCAGAAAGCAGGACCATCACTTTTTCGCCCGGTTTTGTGGATGGCACAGTGGTATTTTCCACAGGGCGTTGATATTCTTCTATGACTACATGCGCGTTGGTGCCGCTGCGGCCGAAGGCACTGACCGCACCCATGTATGGTTTATCGTGTATCCGTTTCCAGGTGCGCGTTTCCTTATTGATAAAGAACGGACTGTTATGCCAGGAGATATAATCGTTTTCTACTCCGCAGTGCAGGCTGGCAGGAATCTGCCGGTGCTGCATGGCTTTCAGCAGGTTGACCACGCTCACCAGGCCGGAGGCGGCCAGCGTGTGTCCTACATTGCTTTTACAGCTGGTCAGTGCGCAATGCGCCTGCATTGCGTTGTCGCCCTGCAGCTTTTTAAAAGCTTTCACCAGTGCATTTATTTCAACCGGATCGCCCAGTTTGGTACCGGTACCGTGCGTCACGATGTACGACAGGTTGCGGGTATCGATCTGGTTATCTGTATACATTCTTTCAATTAATTCCGCCTGTCTGTCTCCGTTGGGTGCCGTCACGCCGTTCGTTTTACCGTCGAAGTTGATCCCGCTGGCGCGGATGACGCCATGGATAGCATCGCCGTCGGCAATAGCGGCAGACAATGGTTTGAGCAGCAGTACCACTATTGATTCTCCCACCCCGATGCCACCAGCATGTTTTGAAAAAGTGTGGCAGCGGCCATCTTCCGACAACATCCCTGCGTTGCTCATCATCACATAACTTTCCGGAGAAAGCAGTAAAGAAATTCCAGCCACCATCGCCGCTTTACATTCACCCTGGCGTAGACTGGCCACTGCCTGGTGCAGTACTACCAGTCCGGATGAGCAGGCCGTATTAGTGGCTATGGCAGGGCCGTGCAGGTCAAGGAAATAAGACAGCCGGGAACTAATCATGGCGTTACCGCTGGTCGTTATTCCCTGTTGCCCCGTGAGCAGGTCGTACTGCCCTTCTTCCATGCCTACAAACACGCCCACGTTTTGTCCTCTGAGGTCCTGTGGTGATATGCGGGCATCTTCTATAGCGCGGTAAGCTTCCATGAGGAGCAGGCGCTCCGCCGGGTCCATCTGTTCTGCCTCGCGGGGGGATATTTCAAAGAAGAGCGGATCAAATTCATCAACGCCATGGATAAAGCCTCCTTTGTTGGTGGTGATGCGATTGTTCGTATCACCCGGCGCCGTGAAGTACTGGCGCCAGTCCCACCGGGAAGCAGGTATCTCGGTAATGGCATCTTTTCCTGTCGCCAGTATATCCCAGAACTGCTGCACATTTTCTGCCTGCGGGAACCGACCGGACATGCCGATCACGGCAACGGGTTCCTGATGCCTGATGGCAGGTAAGGCAGGCTGTATCCGGGATGCCAGCGGTCGTAAAGCCGCTGGTTTCGGCGCAGCGGATACTTGCTTATTATCAGTAACGGCTATACGATAAAATGCTTCCAGTGGTGTGGCATGTTCCCGGATAAGATAGTCGCTCAGCTTACCGATAGTAGTGGCACTGAAGAATATAGCGGGCGTCACTTCCACGCCGAAATGATCAGTCAGCATTTTCGCCAACCGGCTCAGACCGATAGAGTCAAATCCATAATCCGTGAGGTTCCTGTTATCCTGTAGTTGCTGCTGATTGATTTTAGTTAGTGTAGCCACCTGCCGTTTCAGGTCCGCGGCAATACATTCCTTCAGGGAAAGGCCCTCGTATCCTGGTTTCCACCCTTTACCGGTGGTAGACGGCACAGGCATATTTTCGGGTACAGGCGCAAACGGCTGATACAGGCGGTGTAACGTTTGTTCTATACGATGCGGTACGCCCAGCATCACCAGCGTTTGGGTGGCGGCTGACCGCATGATATCATGCCAGAGCGATAGGCCTTCGGTTGTCTGCAAGGGCTCCTGACCGCTGCTCTTCAGATAGAAGGCAGTCTGCTGCGCATCACCGGCGGTCATGCCTCCTTCTTTCCATAATGGCCAGTTGATGACCGTTGTTTTGTAATGGTCGCCCTTCTGCTCACGGTGACGGGCATACGCCATCTGGAAACGGCTGGCCACCGCATAGTCGCAGGAACCGAAGTCGCCCACAAAAGCAGCCACCGAAGAGAAGTAGCAGATAAAGTCCAGCGAAGGCTGATCAAATATTTCATTCAGCCATACCGATCCGCTGGTTTTAGGACGCAGTACCTGATTGATGGCGGCCGTTGACCTGTTATAGAATGGTTCGGCCGCTTCAACGCCAGCGGCATGAATGATGCCGGAAAGGTTAAATGGTAATGTAGCTTGTAAAGTCAATAGCGCATCTCTGTTACCAACATCGGCGGAATGGTAATATACTTCCCCGGCGCCGGCGTCTTTCAGCGCCCGCACCTGTGCTTCTATAGCGGCATTGACGGGGCGCCGGCCTACCAGCAACAGGTTCGCCTGATAGTTTTCCGCGAGATAGCGTGCAAACTGTAATCCCAGGCTGCCGCAGCCGCCGGTAATCAGGTAACTGCCCCGCTGTTTCAGTACGGCTTCCTGCATCCTGTTATCAGGCGCTGCTGATTCCAGCGATAACAGGTATTTCTTACCCGCGGTATGCCACCATATGCCGCGGAGTGGCCATGTTGTCTCCCGTAATTGTTGGGATATACCGGCAACGGTATCTGTATAAAGAATAGACACCTCCACATTAGGCAACGTTAATTTCAGCGACCGCTCAAAGCCAATCCAGGCGTAGTCCCAGCAGGTATCCGCCTCCGCAGGATGATAACATCCCAGCAGCGTTACGCGACGCACAGCCACTGCCGCTGTTTTCACCGCCTTCAACAAATCAAATAACCGGTGTACGCCTGCTTCGCCCAGCGCTGCTGCCCAGGTACAGATAATATGTAAAGGCTTTTTCTGTGCTGTAGCTACCTGTTGCAGGATGGTGCTGATATCCTCCGGGCGATCAGGGCGGCACTGGTACAACTGCGGCGTCGCCTGTAGGTACGAATCTGCCTGTTGTACCCAAACTACCTGCGACAATGCAGGAGCAGCCTGCTTCCGTAATGCCTTGTCTGTAAAAATGATCATTTGCAGATCACCGGGCGCAGCCGCCGTATCTGTGTAGGTTGACTGCTCCCGCCAGTATTCCCGGAAGAAGTGTGTCTGTGCTGCTGTTGTCTCCGCAGAAGGCACTGACGCAGCCGTCTGTATGCTGCCCAGGGAAAGTGTTTTCAGTTGCACGCACACATTCCCCGCTGTATCATACAGCTCAACATCTGTCCGGAGTGTTTCATCCGCCGGGTGGCAGTCTTCCTGTAAACGAGCCAGGATAAACATCTCCGACATGCAGGCGCCTGTTATCTGCACCTCCTGCACGCTTAGCGGCATACCGGAACGTGGATGGCTACGGAGAGCATCTGCGGTACGGACGATATGTTCCATGACGGCCGGAGAAAGTATAAAGCCCTGTTGAGAGGCAACGGTATGATCTGTCAGTTTCAGGCAGGCCAATACCTGGTTATCTCCCAGATAAATTTCTTTTATCTCCTGATGGGAAATAATACTATTTCCTTTCTTCATCTGCCCCATAAGCTGCGTTACCGCTACCCTTTCCCGCATTGGCGCCGGGATCATTCTTACCTGTCCCTGGCTGTGGATGATTTCCTGCTGTACCGCCTTACTGCTGATTTCATAATCTATAAAGCCATTGTTGTTTTCATACAGGGAGATGGAAAAGGTTGTCTGCGGCGTTACCGCCATCGGCGCTGCCCAGATAATGTTACGCAGTTCCACCATGCCGGCAGTTGCCGGAAGTGCCTGATCAACGGCTGCCAGCGCCATTTCCAGCGAGAGCAGTGCGGGCAAGGATTTCGGGCCGTTGCCCGGATAATGCGTCAGGAAGTTTTCGCTTCCGCTGAAGACAGTACTATAAGATTGTTGATGCAACACCGACGTATTCCTGTGCAGCAACGGATGTAACACCGGCCCTGCACCTGCGGCATCGGCGATATCTGCTTCCGCCTCCGCCCAGTAGCGTTCTTTGGCAAAAGGATACCCTGGCAGACTGACTTTCCGCGGTCTTACAGGCCCCATCAGTTGGCCCCAGTCCAGTTCATGTCCTTTCACCCACAGGCTGGCGAGGTCGGCCAGCTCTTGCTGCTGCATCCATTTCTCCGGTACTTCAGGTGTAAGTATGTTTGCTGCCCGCTCCTTTGTTCCTTTGAACACCTGATCGATATATTGTTGCCCATCGGCATACGCCTGTAATTTTCCGGTCAGTTCGGACACGGTATGCGCCACAACGCTCAGGCGCTCTTCCATCGCTTCCCTGCCTGTTTGCAGCGTATAGGCAATCGCCGCAGGATCAGTGGGTTTCTCCCGATGGATATAATCCAACAGATCTTTTACCTTTTGTGTCAGCTGTGCTGCTGTTCTCGCAGACAGCGGGAAGATATAACCGCTGCCCCCGGAATGGGCGCTAACGGTAGTTTCAGGTAAGGCCGGATGTTCGGCGATGACCAGGTGTGCGTTGGTACCGCTAAAGCCAAAAGAACTGATGGCGGCTGTTCGTATAGCCGTTTTAGGTAGTTCCCATGCTTTCAGCGTGGTGTTCACATAAAACGGGCTGTTGTCCAGGCTGATATGTTCATTCAGCTTTTCAAAGTTGACAGCCGGTGGCAGCTGTTTGTATTTCAGGGCCATGAGCAGCTTGATCACGCCGGCAACGCCGGCAGCCATCAGGCAATGGCCGATATTACTCTTTACAGATCCCAGTGCACAGTAGGCTTTTTCTGAAGTATATTTTGTGAAAGATTTCACCAGCGCTTCCACCTCAATAGGATCTCCCAGTTTGGTACCGGTGCCATGTGCTTCTACCAGCTGTACGGCGGCCGGATCAATCTTGTATTTATCATAGATATCCTGTTGCAGGAGCGTTTGCGCCTCCGCATTCGGCGCGGTAATACCATTGGTTTTACCATCCTGGTTGGTGCCCCAGCCACGGATCACGCCCAGGATATTGTCCTGGTCCCGTGCTGCGTCTTCCAGTCTCTTTAGCAGCACCACTCCCACGCCTTCACCGGGGACAAAGCCATTAGCGCGCTGATCGAACGTATAACATCTGCCATCCGGCGATAGCATGCCCATCTGTGCTGTTTTGATATGCATGTCTGCGCCGGCAGCGATGTAAACGCCTCCCGCCAGCGCCATATCGCTTTTACCGAGGACCAGGGAGTCACAGGCATGAGCGATAGCCACCAGTGAAGAGGAACAGGCCGTATCAATAGACAGGGATGGTCCCTGCAGATTCAGGAAATAGGAAATCCTGGCCGCCAGGATGGAGTTGTCGCCGCCGGTAAAGCCCTGGGCGCTTATCTGCAGCTCTCTTGACAGCAGGTGATAATCCCCCTGTCCGCATCCCGCGAAGACGCCGCATTTGCTGCCGGCCAGCGATGACGCATTATATCCTGCGTGCTCGATGGCATGCCAGCAGGTCTGTAAAAACAGGCGCTGCTGCGGGTCCATGCGCTCTGCCTCTGACGGGGAGATATTAAAGAACAGCGGATCAAAAAGATCGTATTCATCCAGGGCGCCCATCCATTTGCTGTAGGTTTTTCCCGGCGCCACACTGCCCGGCTGATAGTATTTGTCCATATCCCAGCGTCCGGCCGGCACTTCGCGGATACAGTTCTTCCCTGCCGCAATGTTCTGCCAGAACGCTTCCACATCGTTCGCTTCCGGGAACTGTCCTGCCATACCGATCACCGCAATGGCTTCCGTAGTATGTTTTGCAGGAGCTGCTGTATTGGATGCTGTCCGCGGGTTTTGTGGCGCAACGGTTTCCGGCTTGTCGACCGGCGCCTGTGGCTCCGGCATGCTATCCGCCGGCAACGTTCCATGCTTCTCCGCTTCTTCTTTCACAAAAAGGCTGAACTGTGCCAGGTTGGGATAACTGTATACTTTGGTAGCGTTGATCGCCGTCTTATATTTTTCGTTGATTTTTCGAATGAAGGTGACACCTGTAATGGAGTCGAGGCCCAGCTCTACAAAGGGCCGGCTTTCATCGAGCTCCGCTTCCTCCATATGCAGTTCCTGTGCCAGCAGGGTTTTAAGTCCCGCGGCAATAGCGGCCAGCAGATGGGCGGAAGAAGGGGTGTGCGGCAGTGAATTGGCCACAGGTGTTTCCCCTGCTGCCTGCTGATCGGAGAAATTGTTTTCAATCTCTTTCAGTGTTTCGGAGCTGCCTACAAATGTTTGTTCATGCATCGCCAGTTCCAGTGCGTAGTTCTCTTCCAGCTGCCTGTGCAGATGGGCCGTGAGCTGTTGTTTCAGCGTCACCAGGCTCTCCCGGGAATTTTGTGCGATGGTTTCCGCCAGCGCAAATGCCGCTGTATGTATCTTTTTTCTGGACAATACCGGAAGCTGCATACCTCTCTCCCTCAACCGGCTGCCAGTGTATTCTACCGCTGTCAGTAAGGTTTCCCGGGCAAGATCGTAGCCGGTCTTATCCGGGAAGATCAGGTTGGCGCCCGCGCCCGGCGTAAACCCATAACGCATATACGGACTTACGTAATGACTCTCTTCGCTGAACAGGATGATGTCTGCGAACATGCCAATAGACCAGCCCGCGCCGATACCATGGCCCTGCATCGCGGCGATGACCGGAATGCTGCATTCCATCGCCAGGTGGTAAATTTTAGCATCGGTAAATTTCATTTTACCATCCTGGATATCGAGTAACATTTCTTTGGTACCGCCGGAAGCAAAGTAGTTGTCATAGCCGGTAAGCACCACCACCTTATAAACCGGATTAGCGGCGATATGGGCAAATACTTCCCGGATACCGTCAATAAATGCGTCGGAGAACATGTTCTTCGCTTCCCGGTCTTCCATCTTCACTTCCAATATGCCCGCGGGATGCACGGTTGCGCCGATAACAGCAGACCGGAGGGCAACAGGGCCCGGGGCCGGCAATACGGCGGCTGTTTCCGATTTTTCCGGCCACGCGGACTGCTGTTGAATTTTTTCCCGGAAGAAGTTCACCCGGTCCCGTTTCCAGCTGCGGACAACTGTTGATGGCAACCGTGTCATGGAAGCTGCGAGGGCCTTAGCTTTGGCCAGCACGTCCCCTTTTCCGGCGATGGCCGCCGCGGGTGCCAGCTGCTGCAATTCTCTACCGGTGTAAGTTTTACCGGTCATTAATATTTCCTGGCTGGTATAACGCCCCAGTGTATACGAAAATATGGCCGCAGCCGATTGCGCCAGCTGTGGAATTTGCAATAAACCGGATAAAGTATAGACAGCGGTTTCGTTGTAGATGCAGGCATCGCTGTACTGGCTGATCAGCCAGCCGATACCGCCGGCGCCGGCTTCCAGTGCGGTCACCACCGGAACGGCGGAGGAGAGCAACAAGTCCGTCAGCGCCCGTACTTCTGCCGCAGTAGTCGCCGTGGCGGATACCGGTATAAATTCAGCCTCGTTGCTGTAAAGCACGATCGCTTTGCAGGATGTTCCCTGGTTCACTTGTGTGATCACCTCTTTCAGGCCGGCAACAAGGTTTTTCAGGGTAAATTTCTTCGTGTTGAAATGTAGGTCAATGGTCAGTATGCCTGCCGGAGCACTGCTGAGCTTCAGCAGATGGGAGCCGGAAGTAATAGGGTCAATGCTGCCTGTCGGCGCGCTTTCGTTTTTCCATGCTTCAACGATCGTCAGTTTTTCTGTCAACGCAGCGATATGACGGCCCAGGTGTTTTTTCAGCAAATGCAGCGACGCTGCCGGCCTGGATGCCAGATCTGACGCTAACTGGTGTGCACAGGAGATCACCTCCGCTGCCGGCACCATGGGACAGCTCCAGCCTTTACGCTGCAGTTCCTTCCCTGTGGATGCAGTGGCATGGTATAAAAAATCACCCGCCGCCGCCTGCCCGAAACGTTCCCTGAACAGTAACTCCTCCTGTATGGTAGGGAACAGTCCCCCTGCGGTATCTGTATAGCTGTATGTCCCTTCCAGGCTGCATATCATAAAATCGCACAGCGCCCCTGCCAGGAAGCCTGCACCCGCAGCGTCTCCCTCCATGGCGGCAATAACGGGGTGCGGGAAAGCCACGATGGCCTGATACAGCTGTTGTTTGACAGCTTCATTACAGGAACCTCTTCCTCCCTGCAGGAAGCTGTTGCGGCCTCCCTGCAGCATCAGCACTTTCACGGCCGGGAGCTGTTGCACAAAAGTAAGCGCATGGCGCAATTGTGCTACCAGTTCTCCGGACAGCACAGGACCGGAGATACTGATCACATAGACACCGTTACCATGATCAAACAGTTGTATGGCCGTAGTATCTTCTTCCGGAGTACCGGTTGCCAGGGCCGTATCAGGAAGGATAACTGCTACCCTGTTCCCGGAGCGCTGCTGCATGGCTGCGATATTCAGCGCTCCGGGCGTCATCAAAGATATTTTGGTTGGTTTTTGAATTTCCGGTAGCTGAAAGACGAATCCGGCGCCAACGGCGTCGGGTATACGTACTTGTTTAGGGGTGGCCGGTCCCTTGTCAGTGGCTGGCAGCAGCGAAGATGCCACTGTCGCAACGGCTGTTGGCGCTTTGGGGGCAACAGGTATCCAGTGCCGTTCTTTGGAAAAGGGATAAACAGGCAGACTGATTAAGCGGGGAATACCTGTTGTATACAGTTCAGACCAGGCAACCTCATGACCGGTCACCCACTGTAGGGCCATCTTCGCAAGGGGGCTGCCGGAGAGCGGCAGCGTATCTGCTGCCGGTTGACCTGCGGTGCCGGTCCATATGTCTATGGCAGGAGCGCCAGTCAGCCATTGCTGCAGCTGCTGTTGCAAATCCTGCCAGTCACTCACCCTGATGGCCAAACGATGTTTCATAGCTGTACGGCCGGTCTGCCAGCTATAGAGCGCAGCGGTAAAGTCCGTACTGCCGGCGCCGTTAGCCATCCATTCCAACACCTTCGCAGCGTAATCCTGTAGCCTTTCCTTGCTGAAGGCCGACAGGACAAATAAGTTCTCCCGCAGGGAAATATTTTCGGGTGCTGCTTCCAGCAATTCCTGCACCACCACATGCGCGTTGGCGCCACCGGAGCCAAAACTACTCACCCCGGCCAGCAGCGGATAGGGTGTCTTCCATGGTGCCGGTTGGTGCTGTATATGAAAACCGGTATCCTGAAGATGGATTTTCGGATTCAGTGTCTGATAGTTGATAGACGCAGGCAACTGCCGATGCTGCATGGCCAGTACCACTTTCAGCAGGCCGGTGATGCCTGCGGCAGATTCCAGGTGCCCTAAGTTGCTTTTAACAGAACCTATGGCGCAGGCGCCAGCCCAATCTGCGGGCACAGATTTATAGTAGGCTGTTTTGATGCCCTGTATTTCAATGGGGTCTCCCAGCGAAGTGCCGGTGCCGTGGGCTTCTATGTAGCTGAGCTGCTGCGGCCGGATACCCGCATTTTTCCAGGCAGCTGTATAGAGTTCACTTTGTTTTTGCGGGTTGGGGACCGTTAACCCACCACCAAGGCCGCCATGGTTAACGGCACTGCCTTTAATGACAGCGTGGATATGATTCCCGTCTGCCATCGCCTGCCGCAAAGGTTTCAGCAATAACATCACGGCGCCTTCGGCCCTTACGTACCCGTTGGCCGTGGCATCAAACACTTTGCAACGGGCGTCCGGTGCTAACATGCCCGCCTGTTGATAGGCGATGGACAGTTCGGGATGGCAGATGAAGTTCACCCCGCCAACCAATGCGGTGCTACATTCCGCGGCGTGCAGTGACCTGAGCGCCGTATGCAGTGCTACCAGAGAGGCAGAGCAAGCGGTGTCGATCGTCAGACTGGGACCATTAAAATCAAAGAAGTAAGAAAGCCTGTTGGCCAGTACCGCCAGCGAGCCGCCAATGGCGTGATGCGCCTGCGGCGCCATGCCGGCAGCCTGCATTAAACGGGAATAGTCGCAGTTGCTGGCGCCGATAAATACGCCCGTATCCGTACCTTTCAACGTGGCAGGCACGATAGCAGCATCCTCGAGGCATCCCCAGGCCAGCTGCAGTAACATACGTTGCTGCGGATCGGTGATCTGCGCTTCTTTGGGAGACATCCGGAAAAAAGCGGCATCAAAGGCATCCGCGTGATGCAGGAAACCGCCCTGCCCTATCCCGGGATAGTCGGCCTCGGCAGGCCATTCCCCTCTTTCCTGCGGATAGCGGCTGATCATGCATTCGCCGGAGGCCAGTACACGCCACAGGTCATCTGCCGACTCAATGCCGCCGGGCAACTTACAGGAGATTCCTATAATGGCAATATCTGTATCGGGTATATCATCAGCGGTGGCAGCAGCTGCCGGCAGGCGATCTGTTACAGCATCTCCGGCAGCGGTATCATTGGCGGCTGCCAGCTCAGCAGACAGATAAGCCATCACCTTGTCCAGGTTATTATACTCAAAGAAAAAACCCGGCTGCAATTCCAGCTGGTATTTTCTTTCTATCTGTTTCTGCAACGCCATCAGGTCAACGGAGTTCAGTCCCATCTCCATCACCGGCCGGTCAAACTCCGCACTGACATCGATATCCAGCAAGGCAGCAACCTTCTCCTGCAAAAACTGCCGGAGATCAGCCTGGCTGAACATCGTCTTTTCTTTGGCAGGGGGCGTTACGGTGTGGCTTCTCCCGCTCTGTCCCACCCTGTTGAGGATATCATACATGACCAGTACGCCATACCCCTGATTCGCATAATCGAGCGGACGGTAATTGGCCATCGGTTTAACGATGCTGGCGCCATGTGCATCATGGAAAGCCAGGATGGGGTCCTGCCGGTTGTCTTTCAGGCGGATGTACTGTTCCATGGACAATCCTGCGGCAGCGTCGTATTTCTTACACAGACTTACCGCCACCACACGAACGATGCCCGGCACCAGGCTGCATCGTTGCAGCATAAACTCCAGCAGCTGATCACCGTAACCAAACTGTTGTGAATCCGGATGGATGTTTACCGCGATCAGCTGTATGATCGCCCCGCCGGGGTCGTGCAATTCATGCACGTTGCCGGCGTGATAGTTTTCCAGTGCCGCGTCGTTGGCGATGCGCTGGCTGTAGATCACACCCAGCACCTGTCCTTCTTTTTCCAGTACAAACTGCCCCTGCGGATACTGTTGCACACGGGCCAGCAACTGTGCACGTGACGTTCTTAGCTGCTCCGCCCAACATAATGATTCCAGTTGTATCAGACTCTCCACATCATGTTCCGTGGCAAAACGTATCTGGTAATCGCGCTTTGCCAGGTGATGCAGGCTCTCCACACAAAAGGCTGACAGTCGCGGATAGCGCTTCACCTGGTATTGATTGAACAGTCCTGCGTTGGCTGCCAGTATCAGAAAAGCTTCTGCGCTGATCAGCTGTTGCTGCGTCAGGCCACGGATGGTATCGAGATAAAAACTTTCCGATCTGTCGAGATACTCCCCTGCTTTATGTACCGGCAGCGGATGTGATGCCAGTATCAGCAGCGGCGATTTGCCAATGCTGCCGGCCCAGTTCTGCAGGTGCTGCCGCCAGTAACTAAGTACCGTCCGGGCATGCAGTAGTTGACTATCGCGGCCAATATAATATTCCGGCTGACCTGCCACCAGCGGGGTTACCGCTTCATTCACCTCCTGTTTCACGTCAACCCCTACACGTCGATGGGAAAAAGCATGTATATAACATACGTCTCCGTCAGCGGCCAGTCCATAAGCATTCAGCGCTTCCCTGATCTCATGAGGTTGATGAATATCAGCAGATATCGTATGATAGTTCATACCATCCGGCAATGTGGTTGCATTGTCTCCATTGATGCAGATCAGCATCAACGGATGTGTGTTCAGTTGGCGGCCGCGCCATGTATCCAGATGAATAATATCAGCGATAACTGCCGGCGACACGCCATCCATTACGATAGCGCGTGGTTGTTTTTCTATCGGAAGCTGATTAAAAACAGTTGTTATCTCATGCCGGAAGTCAGGCAGCACGCCTTCTTCAGTCTTATCGGTATCAGCTTTGATGTCTCTGTTTATAAACTCAACAGCCTCTTTCAGCCCGGGAATCGGACTGCCGTCGCCAAACAGCATACCGCTCATATGGCGCAGCATTGTGTGGCATGCAGCGAGGCGCTCCCATGGCCCGGCTTGCAGCATATACCGCCCTTCGGGCGTCAGGCGGCTTTTATCCGGTGTAACCCAGCGTTCCTGTGTAAACAGTTTTCCCAGGGCCGTTACAAGCTTCTTATCTAACCCGCCGATCAGGGCAGCGAAACTATCTTCTTCTCCTTCCGGTGTATCCCTATATAGCAAAGCTGCCATCAACAGCGCTACCAGCGCGCCTTGCTGCAGTTCCTCCGTCATGGTGGGCGCGTCCTGTTTTTTTAACAGCAGCTTTTCAATTTTCTCCGCCAGCTGCCTGGCATACGGCTGCTGTTGCAGTAACGCCTTCGGCGGCACGGCATAGAAGGCTGTCAGGTCCTGATCAGACAGGTTTTTACCCACCCGGCTGGTGAGCCGGTAGGCATCCTTGTCATTTTTCTCCAGCCAGCCTAACGACTCCAGCGCCTGAAGCGCTACCGAAAAGTAACCTTCCTGTGCGTGCAGTTCCTTCATCAGCGCGGTACGCCTCGAGAATTTATTTTCATCTAACAGGGCAAACAGTCCTTGCTTAGCACAAGCTTCTATGATAGGTACAGCCACATAGCCATGACAGCAAAACTTCAGTAGTTTCAACATCTGATAATCCGAATAGTGTTAAAGAGAAGATGAGTTCATCCGGGAACTGAAAACCATTCGCCGGCGGGAGCATGTGATGACAGTCGGGGTGTTGACGTTAGGCTTCTACTCGTTGTGCGATTGCCTCTTCGGGCAGGTCAACTTCCTGAATATAATCTACGCTGGCATTCAGGTATTTTTCTTTGTACAGGATTTTGGGCATCTTGGTAAATGCCATGGGCAACATCGCGGGAATGAGCCAGTTGGCCAGTGCATAAGGGAAATTCCCTCCCGGATCTACCGCGTCGTAAATGAATTCATATTCCACCCCTCCGCTTTCCAGTGGCGTATAGCGCCATCTGTTATGCATTTTGGTGATACGGAAAACTTTTTTGTTGAGCGGCAGTTTATCCGGCGCCGCCACAAAGTTAAACCGCATCTCCCGGGTATCAGGGTCCTGGCTGAATTCAGATTTCACCACAAACTCCCGGTGTTTAAAAGGCGGAAAAAGTTTCTGCTTGAAGGTGTAATACACCAGCCTGGGATCTGATCCGTCTAAGTAATAAGAATCAAACATGCCTACGTCCTCTGCGGCGTCCGGGTTACGCATCAGGGTGAGGATGCTGGCCAGTCTGGCCCAGAGCTTACCGGTCACTTTGATCTTTAACCAGGTTTCACCGGGCACCTTTAAGGTATGTACCGTTATCCCCTTCTTGCTGGAATGGAGTTTCCATTCGCCGGTGCCGGAATGTTTCCAGAGCACATGGCTTACGCTGAGAATGACTGTCACTAAAAATACTTCTGCCACTATCAGGTACCATGTGGGACCTTCCATAAATCTACCCCAGACAAAAGGCATGGCAACAGCCGCTACAAGGCATAGCAGTCTGATAGCTACCAAAAAACCATTGGGTTTGTTTTTACCTGCTTTTTCCATTTTTTTTGGATTTCATTTATAAAAAATCAAAACAGTTGATATCAAAATCGTTGTGAGGTGAGTACTATAGCGCTGCAGACAGGTGCCTGGCCAGACATACCAGCGTGAGCGTAGGTGTAACGCGGTCGGTATCGGGCAACACAGAGCCATCGCACACGTAGAGGTTATGATACTCGGTCTCCAGTTTTTCATCTACATGCTGCCGGATTTTTATAGTGCCCAGGGCACCACCGGATATGAGGCTGGTTTTAAAAATCCTTTTGGCGCCGGCATTTTTTAAAATTTCGTTGGCAGCAGCCACGCCTTTGTTCAACTTCTGAAAATCAGCATCCGTCAGCTTTTTATGAAAACGTCCCCTTTCGGTGAGTTCGCCGCCCACGGGCTCCTTCACTTTTACCGTAATGCCGATATGTTTCGGATAAGACGCTATGCGTAACGGTTTGGCAGAAACCAGCATGCCTACGTTAAAGAGGAAACGATGGAAATTGGCATCCATCAGCTCTATATCATCATCCATTTTAGCGCCCATGCAACCACAGAAATTCTCCGCCGAAGAAAGTCCGGACACAGCGCCCAACAGGCCGATACTGGGATTGATATAGAACCCGTTGTTCATCACATTCCTGATACCGCTGTCCCGCAGGATCAGCGGTGTCACCAGAGAACCGGCAGCCAGGATAATCTTGTCGCCATAGGCTTTCTGTATATCTTTTTTCTTACCGATAGTGTATTCCACGCCAATGGCCTTTTTGCTTTCATGGATTACCTTTGACACAACAGCGCGGTTCACCAGGGTTACTCCGTTGGCTAATGCCTCTTCCACAAAGGTCCTCGCCTTCCATTTCACTTCGTAGTAGTTCTTACTGTTGAACTTAGACTGGTCTACCAGCATCAGCTTTTTCTTCCAGTCGTACCCCAGTTGCCGGGCACTTTCTCCCAGCTTCTTCGCCTGCGCTCCGATGAACTCATCTGCTATTTCGGTAATGGGCAATTCTTCGCGGACCTGTTCAAAAGCATGGGTAAGATCGATGCCTAACTTCCGGAAAGCTTCAATAGGCGGCAGGTCGGCCACTGCGAGGTACATGGCCGTGGTGCCGCCGGTGGTGAAGGCGCGCAGGTCTTTCAGCTTATCGGTGACATGTACTTCGTTGGAAACTTTGGCATATCCTAAAAGAGATTCTTTCAGGGGTGCGTTCTCACCCCGTTCCAGCAGCAGCACCTTCCTGCCCTTTCTGCTTAGTTCCCGGGCAATGGTGGCGCCGCAGGTCCCGGAACCAACGATGATAGCATCATAATGCGCCCCTGTGTCAGAGTATTTCATAGATGTTACGCTTTAAAGTTTTCTATAGGTTTGTGATGAAACGGTTGATAAACAGGCCGGCGGCCTGTATGGCCTATTTCAGGCTACTACGGAATCGGGTCAGGTTCTTTTCCCGGAAAGAGAAATCTTCCAGCGACCGGGTGGTTAAAAATTCGTCGGGCACCTCCTTATCAAATGCTACGGACACAATGCTCATACTGCTCATGCGATGCGTAGTCATATTGTTGATCGTCAGTTTACGGGCCAGCCATACGTTATCTACCTTCTCTATATTGGACACTGCCACCTGTTTGTAGAGTTTCCCCTGGCTGTACAGGTTTTTCTTCAGGCTGATAAACCTCTCTTTATCTACCCAGGAAGTGGTTTTACTGTACTTCGATTTCTTTGCGCGCTCAGCATTGGGTGTGTATTCTATTACCCATACATCGCGGCCCTTATAATTTTCTTCCCCGGTGATCTGAAAGGTATACTCGTTGATCTTCAGGTCTTCCATGTCTTCCAGGGAGAATTCTGACCCGAAAAAGCTGCCGCTCTCGTCGTTGCTGTCACCGCCTGACGCCAGCCGCTTTACCTTACCCAGGGCGGGCAGGAACATCCAGCTGTCGTTATCTTTCCCTGCTTTACCGTATTCATACGTGAGCAGCCCTACCCCTTCTTCTTTCTTGGGTTCTATAATGATGGACACCGCACGGCTGTCCTGGCGGTCGTTTCCATAATTCTTGACAATGCTTTCCAGCACTTTGTTTCTGGGTTCATCGCTGCATACCATCTTATTATCTGCCACCGAGTATTTACAGGTAGACAGCTTAATACGCTGAATAGAAGAGGTAAATGATTCTTTGGTCGCCTTCTGCACTTTAATCATAATGTCTTTTGCTGAGAGAGCCGATTGCGCCTGGATGGTAAAGGGTATCCATAAAACACACAACGTGATGATGATAGCAACCTGATTTTTTCTCATGATGTACTTATTTAGATTAAAACAATGGGTTTGTGATGCGATTCCATGCAGACGGCCATCAGGCCATTTCCACCTTCACGCGCGAGGAGTACTTTACCCCCCTGAAGAGGAGCCAGAAAGCGAAAGACAGTTCACCCAAAGAGGAAAACAGCAGGAAAACGGAAGTCACGGTGGCAAGCATCGTGTTTTCCGGCAGTAGAAAATGATTGAAGCTTTCCAGCAGATGCCCCAGGCTACCGACCATCATCAGGATGCCCGGAATGCGTGGAAAGATGCCGGATTTAAAAATCAGGTATCCCAGCACCAGCAAATGCAACGCAAAGAATATGCTCCAGATATACTCCCCGTACTTGTGCGCCTTGATAAAGAGCATCACCAGCCCATTCACCTGTTCGGTGGTGAATGCAGCCAGATAGGCGCCGCCGCTCAGCAGCATCAGCACGATCAGATAGTTCAGGAGATTAATGCTCATAATAAATGTCATCGTAAACCGGTAAGCCGATGCTACCATGGCAAGTTTCCGGTTAACATGCCGGAGCAGTTGGTACAGGAGCACTGACAACACGACTTCGCACAGGAGGACCACCACATCACAGAAGAGGCTAAGACGGAACACACCGCCATAGGTCGTGATATTGCTGACAGTGGTGGCGGCATTACCATCCACAAAAAGCCGGGACGGCATATACAGGATACTGTAAATACCGCCGATAACGATAGCCAGATACAGGAGTCCTGCTGTTCTGGTCGTGGAGCGGCCGGGTAACTGATCAGAATGATTCTTCATTGAATTTTGCTGTTTATTGTATTGTAATAGGATTAGCCGGAAACAAATGATCTAGTTCTGCATAGCCATTTCGCTGTGCGGTTTGGATTTGTTTTTCTTCTGGAATTTGGGTTTAAATACCAGTATCAGGGCGGGCAATAAAAACAGGTCGCATAACAGGCCGGCGAAAATGGCGATGGAGCCTAATTTGCCTACCGTAGCCGTTCCTTCCATGGCGGAAAAAGACAGGATACCGAAGCCCAGCCCCAGGATCAGACTGGTGAACGTGGCTGCCTGTCCGGCTTCCTTGATGGTATGCAGCAAGGCGCCTTTGATATCTCCGTCTACCTTCACCCGGTCGCGGTAATGACTGATAAAGTGTACGGTATCATCTACCGATATACCCACCACTACCGGCAGCAGCAGGAGAATATCCACGTCTACCGACTTCCCCGTCAGCCCCAGCAGGCCCAGTGTCAGCATCGAAGGGATCAGGTTGGGAATGATCGCGATCATTCCTCCCTGCAGGGAACCGAACACGAAAATCAGTACAATCGTTACCGTTATCATCACCATGATGATGTCCTGCAATCCGCTACTGGCTACCACCTGCACAAAGCGCATATTCATGGGCAGTGCGCCGGTAATAGACACTTTCGTATCCGGGTATTGCTGCTTCAGCGCATTGACTGTTCCGGTAATATCTTTCTGCATCGCCTCATATACGTCCAGGTATTTGCTGGAACCAACGTTGTAGAGCTGCACAGAGATATGGGATTTACTATAATCGTCCGAAACCTGTTTCCTTCGATCTTCCGGGCTGGCCTGATTAAAGAGGAAGAGCGTCTGCGCTAAAGCCTGCGGATCAGCGGGAATACTGTACATCTCGTCCCGGTCTTCATTCAGTACTTTATTCGCTTTCTTCGCCACTTCCACCAGGGAAGCTGTTCTCACCACCACATCACGGTAATCGGTTTCGAACTTGCGTTGCAGCGCATCGATTTTATTCAGCACAAAAGGATTTTCAAAAGCACCTTCTTTGCCGAGGTCCAGGTAGATCTCCATATTCAGGCTTCCCATCATTTTTTTATCGATCACCTCTGCGGATTCCCTGTACGGGTTGCCTTCCACAAACTGGTTGGCGATATTGGTATCTACCCGGAGCATCGTGACACCGTAGATAGTAGCGCCCAGGACCAGCAGGAAGAAACAAATGATAAAGGCGGGACTTTTCTGTACAATGGATAATATGCCATCTAATCTGCGTTGCAGGAAAAGGGAGAAGTCGGGAATTAATTTCTTTACGGAGAAACCTTTCTTCTGCTGTCTCGCTTCCATACGCATGCCCGGTGCCCATGCATCGAGCATCAGGGGCAGCAGGAAAACCGTCATGATACAGGCGAAAGCCACACCGGCGGCCGACATGACGCCGAACACCTGAATACGGGGAATAGGAATAAAAAAGCAGGCCAACATACCGATGATGTTGGTGATGGCCGTCAGTACGATCGCTTTGTTAGTGGTCTGAAACACTTTCAGCACGGCAGCCTTGCGTTCATAGCCTTCATTGCGGAAAAACAGAAAGCCCGAAAGTATATGCGCCGCATCACAGACGCCGACGGTCAGCGTCAGCATAATGGTGAGCATCAGGAACACCGTCACTTCCACGCCCAGCCAGCCGGCCAGGCCCACCGTCCAGGCCGAGCTTACGATCACGATGATGAGCGGCCACACCACGGCGCTGAAGGAGCGGATAAAGAACCATAACAAGGCAGAAATAATCAGCAGCAGCCCCAGGTATATCGGTGCGGCCTCTTTTTCAATAACGGTCTGCTGTTCATAAGCCAGTGGCGCGTTGCCTACCGCATAGTATTGCAGGTGCGCTTTATACTCCGGCTTATTCAGAATGGCGTTGATGTCTTTCATCAAAGGAACCAGTTCACTTAAATCAGCCCTTTTGAAACGTACCCTTTCTTTCACCGCTTTGGTTTTGCCAAAGTTCTCCATGCTGTTTTCGTCCATCTCGAGCGGTTCATCTGGTGTTGCTGATGTAGCAGTATCCGCTGTGGCAGCCGATGCAGGTGTGGTTTCGTCCAGGCGTTCTGTCCCGAAATCCGTTTCAATGAGCATACCGCCATATTGCATATCCTTAGAGAAGAAAAGCAACGGAAACGATTGCTGGGTCTGCGCCAGCCGCCGGAGCTGTTCCGTTTCTGCGGGCGTGGCAGGCATGTTCGCGCCTACCAGCTTTTTAGATACCAGCACATCGCCTTCCGCAAATAAAACCGTGGCTTTCACAATGGTATTTACTTTGACGATATGCTTCATGGCGGAAGAATCGCTATGCTGCTTAGCGTTCAGCAGATCCTCCTGTATCTGTTTGATTACCTGTAAAGACTTAGTGGAAAACACATCTCCGTCGGCCGGTTTGTAAGCAATATATACGCCCTCGTTGCTGCCAAACTGGGCTTTAAACTCGTCGATCGCCACCAATACCGGATCGTCTTCCGGGAACCACCCTTCGATGGTCATATCAAATTTTGTTTTGGGTATTCCCAAAAGCGCAAATACGGTGATAGCCAGAAAGATTAGCCAGACGAACGGTCTTCTTTTCCGGACCATGGTCGTGACATTTTCAAGAAACGTTGCAATGGAGTTGGAGTGTTTGCCCATCTTTAAGTGTTATTTCGGGTTCTGATAAACAGTAACGTGGTGTTGTTATTAGGAGGAAGTTTTGCTGAAGAAGGTATTTATCTTCTTAGCCAGCTTTTTACTATTGTCTTTATCGATGAGGGTAAAGTGATTCGCTTCTATGGCGACGATCTGCGCCGGTTTTGGCAGCAGTTCATTCCATCCGTAGTCGGCGGAAGCCTGCTGATAAGCTGCTATATAGCTTTCGGTAGCTTTAAAGAGCAGTACCTCGATGCCGGCAGGTAATTTCTCCGGTTTATAGGCGCGGCAATATTTTTCATTGGCGATGGTGGTATTGATACTGGTCGCCAGTTGCGCTTTCGGGAAATTAAAGCCCAGCGATTTAATATTGTCGTATAGGTAATCAGCGATTTCATTTTCCGGTACCTGCTTCAGTTGTTCCGCATCCAGCGCTATCTGACGACCGGAAGAGCTGATAAAGATGGCTTTTATGGCGGCCACCAGATCGTCGATCATAGCGCCACCGGGCGTGGCGGGCGACATACAGTCCACCAGTATGAGCGACTCCACTTTTTCCTGCTGCTCCAGCAGTAGCCGCGCCATTTCATAGGCGATCGTGCCTCCGTTGGAGAAGCCCAGCAGCCGGTAAGGGCCTGTGGCCTGTATTTCCCTGATGGCGTCGATATTTGCCTGAGCAATAGCGGTGACGCTGTTCAGCGGCATATCATCTCCTACCAGGCCAACGGATTCAAGACCATAAAAGGGTTGTTTGGTACCCAGCGCGGTAATAAGATGTTGCAACGTGATGGCGTTGCCATCAGCGCCGGGAACTGCGAAGACGGCACGTTTATCACCCTTCACCTGCATCGGGCACAGGATACGGGCAGCTACCGGCGTGGCCGTTGTTTCCTGCTGTCCACGCGCTTTGTCGGCCTCCGTTTTATCGCTGGTCACCATAACGTTTTTAACTTTATCCGCATAGTGCTCCAGCAAATAATCCTGCAGCGTTTTAATCTCCGGACAATTAAACAGTATAGCTGGTGAGATATTTATCTGTAACAACTCGTTGATACGCGCAATCAGGGCAATGAGGCCGATGGAATTCATTCCCAGTTCAGGGAAATTAACATCGGTGGGAATATCTTCCAGCGGACGGTCCAGCTGCAAGGCTATCTCCTGCTTCAGGAACAGTTCCAGCACTGCGGCGGGTAATGTGGAAATATTATCCGACGTTGCCGACATAAAAAAGAACCAGACGGCCTGTGCTCCGGTATCTTTCTTTGCCTGCTGCGCTATCGGCACAGCGGCCGCTATGGCAGGCATTTCCGCGTCGGCAATCTCTACCCAGTGTCTTTCTCTGGCAAACGGATAAGCGGGCAATGTCAGGGGTTTTACCGTCTTGTTTTTCCAGATGATGGCCCAGTCTACCGGCAAACCGGTAATCCACAGCTGGGCAATTTGTTGCCACTGCTGCGCCTGCAGGCTTTGTCTCACCATCATGCTGATCATGTCCTTTGTCAGGATATCGGCAATAGGGTTTCCTTTGCTGAGGTTTATATTTCCATGGAAGATGCCTTTCTTTTCCATACCGGCGCCTGTTCCTGCCTGCGCCACCATGGTCAGCTTCTCCAGCAGCTCCGCGCGCGAAGCGGCGATAATGGCCAGTCTTTCTTCCATTGCATCACGCCCTGTCTGTAACGTATAGATCAGGTCATGGAAAGACTGTTCCATAGGGGTATCGGATAAATAGGCCGTATAAATACGGACGTATTCCTGCAGGCGTTCACTATCTTTCGCAGAGAGCACAAACAGCTGCGGTATAGCCACAGCTGCCGTTTCCGGCGAGGGTACCTCATGAAGATATTCTTCCAGCACGATGTGCAGGTTAACCCCACTGTCGGCAAAGGAGTTGAGCCCGGCCCTGACAGGCATATCGTTCCTGCGCAAGGTATCGAAAGACAGCTCCTTACCAGCGATATACAGCGGATGCGAACGGCTGTCGATATCCAGGAAGGAGTTAATAGTTTTTCCGGAGATAGTAGCCGGAAACTTCTTATGATACAGTGACAACGACAGCTTGATAAAACTGGCCAGGCCACTGACAGATTCCAGGTTTCCGATATTTCCTTTTACACTGCCCAACGCACAGGTCTTCTCTTTGGAAGACTTTCCTTTGAAAACATTTTTCACTCCTTCGAACTCGAAAGAATCCCCCCATTTGGTGGCATATCCATCTACCTCAATATAACTGATGGAAGACAGGTCTATGTCCGCTTTTTCATAACAGTCGGTGATCACACCGGTAATAGATTCATGTTTAACTTCTGACAGGAACCTGGCATTCCCCCTGTTACGCTGATGGCTTGCCTTGATCACCCCATAGATCCTGTTATGATCTCTTTCTGCGTCTTCCAGTCTTTTTAGTACGACGGCCGCTACGCCCTCTCCTCTTGTAAAACCGTTGGCGTTGTCATCAAACACGCCACAGGTACCGTCAGGCGACAACATACCGTATTGTGACAGGGAAATATAATCGTCGGCAAACAGGTTAAGGGACACGCCACCCACTACCGCGAGGCTACTTTCCTGGTTCAGCAGCGCGTAATAAGCCCTGTGCAGCGCCACCGCAGAACCAGCGCAATTCACATTGATGGATTCGCTGGGACCATAAAAATCCAGCAGGAAAGACAGGCGGTTGGCCAGGTAATAAGTAGGACTGGAAGAAGTAAAGACAGGTCCGTACCTGCCGACAGGGATCTTACCGATATTTCTTCTCAGGTAATTTTCATATTCCGCATACTCATAGGCAACGTATACCCCGGTATCTGATCCTGCCAGACTGCCCGGCGCAATGCCGGCGTCCTGAAAGGCTTTGTATACTTCCTGTATCAGTAACCGCTCCTGTGGGTCCATCAGTCGCGCTTCTTCCGGGTCAACCTTAAAGAAGCCTGCATCAAAACAGTCTACGCTATTTAACAACGCGCCCCATTTGGAAATAGTTCCGCCCGGCGTGGGCGTGGTGACGTAGTAGTCTTCCGGCTTCCACCGGGTAGCGGGTATCTCGCGGATGCTGTTTTTTTCCTTCAGCAGATTATCCCAGAAGGTAGCCGCATCAGGCGCATCCGGGAAATTACAACTGATGCCTACAATTGCCATATCGCCGGTAGCGCGCGCTGCCGGAACTTCCGTAGCAGCCATGTGCTCCGCATTGCCGTTCATACCGTTTTCCTCCTGCAGCTGGCGGTCTTCATAGTAGTACATCAGATCGTCCGCGTAGTCTGTCAGCAGCGTATCCACAATTTCATCCACTGAGCTGAACGAGTGATGGGAAAGGTCGATATCGTACTTATTGCTGATGTAGCGCAACAATCCCTGGTAGGCATCGCTGGCCGGTCTCCTTTCGGGCCTGCGACTGGCAGGCACTTTCACGGGAGCGGCACGTTTCACGCCGGCAGGTCTTTCTTCCGGCTTGTTTTTAACAGGTGCTGCTGTTTTTATTTCCGCAGGAAGCGTTTCTTCTTCCTTGTTTTCGTTGATGATTTCCTCCAACAGGTCCGCCAGTTCCCTGATGTTCTTCACATTCACAAACTTCGAAGGCGGGAGTGTGATGTTGTATTTTTTAGATATTTTATTGATCAGCTCCATGGAGATGATCGAGTCAATCCCGAAGTCTTCGAAATTGGCGTGTACATCGAGTTTCCCGGCAGAAAGCCGCAAGGTGGTTTCAAAGATCGCGGTTATCTCCTGTAACACGCTCTGTGTAGCAGCTATTGTCATAGGGTACCTCCTTTTTCCTGGAAGCGTTTCAGATCAGCTACCAGTAAATTTCTAAGTTTTTCCATCTGATCGTTTTTCGTGGGTGCGTGACCGGTATTGCACTGCATGGTAACGCCCGCAGATATTTCCACAGTGGTGGTTACCTCCTCTTCCTCCTGTTCATCTGACTCATAGAAGAAGTTCTCCTGCAACAATGTTTCCACGCTCTTCTTCATTGTCTGTATTATAGTGGCGATATCTTCCGAGGAGTGTGCCAGCGTAAGGAAACAGTTGCCTGAAGGGCTGGTTTCCACGCCGTTCATTCTCATCAGCACCAACAGCAGTTCTTTTACGACGCCATTCGGGTCGTCCAGGAATCTGATTCTGAAAAGAGAGCTGAAATATTCAATGACGATGGGCACGTTTTTCATGGCGAAGAACGTATTCAGTTCATCGCACATGTGCCTGGTGGCGGTGTTTAACGCTTGCAGGAAGCAGGAAGAGGAATCGCATTTGTCATTTCCGGCAGCGAGGCATCTGTTCCTGAACTCTGTGAGCACGGCCAATGTGGCGGCCAGTTTGATGGGATTACGTGTATGTGTGCCTGCCATCAGTGCTTTCTTCACGCTGGGCATGGTATTATCATCATAGCGGAAGGCGCCGCCGTCCACGAAATTCATGTATTTGGCCAATCCGGCGATCATACCGGAAGGCATGCCTCCTGCCGGTATTTTGCCATAAGTGGCCAGGTCTCCTTTGATATTCCAGAGCCCCTGTATACCGTTGCAGCCCACTCTGAAGCCGGTGATCATCTCATCCATGATCAGCAGGATATCTTTCTCCAGGGTAAGTTTACGTACTTCGCGCAGGAACTCCACCGGCTGCAAAGACGGGTGCCTGGATTGTACCGGTTCTACCAGCACACCGGCAATTTCATCTGCTCTTGCTTCAATAATATCCAGGTGGTCCATATTGCCATAGTCCAGTACGATCAGCTCGTCGGCGAACTCCTGCAACATACCCAGGCCCATGGCGATGCTGTTGCCGAACTGGTCTTTCGCCGCCAGTACGGTATCAGAGAGGCCATGGAAAGCGCCGTCGAAGATGACTATTTTCTTTTTCTGGGTAGCGGCGCGGGCTATCCTGACGGCCCACATGACGGCTTCTGTGCCGGATTGTGTGAGCAACACCCGCTCGTGACCGGTCAGTTCACTGAAGAGCTGCGTCACCTGTGTCAGTTCTTCGGTATACCCTACCAATGGATAGCCTTTGTGTAAACGTTTGATGATGGCGTCTTTGACAAACTCCGGCTGATGTCCGAACAGGTTAACGCCGTTATCGCTGGCGATATCCACGTATTTGTTACCATCGATATCGTACAGGTAAGCGCCCTCGCCCCTGTCGTACGTCAGATGAAACTGCAGCGGCTTCAGGCTCTTTTTCAGACCGCCGGTTTTTCGCTGGTCCACGAAGTGCGTCTGATGCTTAGAGGCATTTTCTTTGGAAACAGGCGCCATCTTTTCCAGTTCCACAGCCAGTGTGCTGATAAACTGTTTGTGTTCATCCGTCAGCTGCAGCTCCGTTACGGCTTTGAGCGTACTGTTTCTTTTTTCGGAAGCATTGTTTCCAGCTGCATTAGCGCCGTTAGACAGGTGCAGCTTCAGTTTGGAAAGCATATATTTCTTTTCATTCTCCGGTAACTGTTCAAAGAGTTGCAGGGCTTCCGTCCTCTCCATCCTCTTTGAAACAATTTTTTCGAGCATGTTGTCAATAGCTATCATGGTATTAATTTTAGTATAGGTCCTGAAGTAATTTGTCGAAACTAGCCTCCGCATTATCCGCTTTGGCGTATGGTGTTCCGTTGGTATCATGTTCCTGTACAACATTCAGCAACATCTCAAAATCCTTGTCTGTGGTCATATCCGTCTGGCGATGCAGGCTATTGTCAAATGCCAGTCCTTTTATTTTCACACCTACTTTACCTGTGATGTCCGTCAGGTCTATGTCCACCCTGATGGTGCTGTCACCGGGTTTGCTGCCACGGGCATATCTCACCCAGGCATACATTTCCGCGTCGCAGCGGGCGAAGCGCTTCAGTGATGCTACTTCGAACGGCTGCAGCGGTGGCCCGGCCAGCGGCTGCATGGCTGTCAGGAGACCGACTACGGCCTGCATGGCGCCTTCCATCATTGCCGGATGAAGCGTATAGGCGTCATGGTTATCATCCTGTGATGGTGGTAACCTTAACCGCACCAGCAGCTGTTCATCTCCGCGGTAAACGGCTTGTATACTTCTGAGGGAAGGACCGTAGGCCATACCCATCTGGTCCAGGCACTGGTAGAGACTTTCAGGGCCCTGCGGTGTTTCTTCAAAATGCATTTTCAACTGCGCGATATCCAGTTTTGCCGAAGCGGGATGACCATAGGGCCATACGCGGCCGGAGCAATACATGATATCTTCTCCACCTGCCGGGCCATATATTTCAAAGTCTATTTCGCCCTGATCTGCTTCCAGGAGCGCTATGCTGAGTGGCTGGCTGTCTGCCACCACCAGGGGTTCTCTCCACGTGGTATTCCGCATTTCCAGGATGGTGGTCCCGTTGTAATCCGGCAGTGCATTTTCTACCGCCGCACATACCATTTCCAGGTAGGCAGTCAGTGGCAACACAGGCTGCGCGGCTATCTGATGGTCCGCGATGAAACACTCCTTACCGGTAAAGACAGAATGGTAAGACTGCTGCCCGATGACTGAAGCGTTAACATGCAACAGCGGATGCAGCTTCTCAAATTCTCCGGCAGCACCGGTTTTCTCTACCCCTTCTTCGCTGAACCAGTAACGTTCCCGTGCAAAGGGATAGGTCGGCAAACTGATACGTCTGGGATCCGCATTCCGATACAGTTCCTCCCAACCGATGCTGATACCGCTAACCCACGCTTCGGCGAGGCCGGTGTAATTTCCATCCGCCAGCCACGTGGCGGCAAGTGCCTCCGGTGACGCCGCATTCCCTGCTTTATTCAGGAAGGTGGTTTTGCTTTCCTGCGTCACTTTTCCGGAGAAGATGTCTTTTGACTGTTTTTCACCGGAGAGATAACGGGCCAGTTTCTCCTGCAGCTCTTCTCCGGAACCGGCCAGCAGTGCCAGGCGGAAGGTCATTTCATCGCGGCCCATTTGCAGCGTGAAAGCCAGGTCGGTCATATCTTCCTCCTGTTTTCCAACATGATCGTATAACAGTTGCGCATAAGCGTTGAGCCTTTCTTCATTTTTGGCAGACAGCACGATGATATGCGGAGCTGACGAGGATACAGCAGCGCGTTCTTTCGGTATGTATTCTTCCAGGATAACGTGCGCATTAGCGCCGCCAAAGCCGAAGGAGCTAACGCCGGCCCTTCTGGGGAGAGGGTTTCCCTGCTGATCTTTTACGGCCTGCCATGCCGTTGTTTTATCCACGATGTACAGCGGACTTCCCTTGAGGTTGATGTAAGGGTTCAGTTCATGGAAGTGCAACGTCGCCGGGATTTTTTTATACTTCAGGGACAGCAGTACCTTAAGCACCCCGGCAATACCGGCGGCGGTTTCCAGGTGACCGATGTTGGTTTTCACGGACGACAGCCCGCAATGCGGCGTGGCGGCCGCCACTTTATGGTGCTTTTTATATAGTTCGGAGAATGTTTTATTCAACGCCTGGACTTCAATCGGGTCACCCAGACTGGTACCCGTGCCGTGGCATTCGATATATCCCACGGTAGCCGGATCGATCTGCGCTTTCTCATAGGCTTCCACCAGCAGGTCCGTTTGTGCGACAGGGTTAGGGGCGGTCAGCATGGTTACGCGGCCGCCATGGTTCTCGGTGGTGGCCCTGATCACCGCATAGATATGGTTTTTATCAGCGATGGCCTTGTCGAGCGGCTTCAGGAGGATCGCGCCTGAGCCTTCCCCTCTAACGTATCCGTTAGCGCTCTTATCGAATGTTTTGCATTTGCCGTCGCCGCTCAGCATACCGGCCATCCCGAAGGAAATGTAAGCTGCCGGTGTGAGCATGAGCTGCACGCCTCCTACGATCGCCATATCGCTGCTGCCGGTATGAATAGATTCTATGGCGCGGTGAATAGCAATCAGCGAGCTGGAACAGGCAGTGTCCAGCGGGGCACTTGGACCGCGCAGGTTGAGCAGGAAAGATACCCGGTTGACCAGCACAGAATGTGAGTTACCGGAGGCGGAATAGCCATCCAGGGGAATCTTTTTATCTGCGAGTATATCTGCATAGTCTCTGGTGGCTACGCCCACAAACAGCCCTGTTTTGGTTCCGGAGAGATCGGACACTTTATGTCCCGCATCTTCGATGGTTTTCCAGACTGTTTCCAGGAAGATCCTTTGCTGCGGGTCCATCATCTCAGCTTCTCTCGGAGAGATACCGAAAAACAGGGGATCGAATTTATCCACGTCACCCATAAAACCGCCCCATTTGGAGTTAGTCTTATTCTTTTCCTTAAAGGGATCTCCGTCGTAGTCTTCCCAGCGCCAGCGATCAGGTGGAATAACGGTGATCAGGTTTTTCTCCTGCTCCAGGTGGTGCCAGAATTCTTCCAGATCTTTTGATCCCGGCATAACGCCGCTCATACCTACAATCGCGATCGGCTGATCAATAAAGCGGCTGCCTGTAGAAAGTGAACGGACAGCGGGTGTTGACGCCACGCTGGCCTGTACACCGGGCTCCCAGCCTTTGTTGATGCTGACGGTGAACGCGCTGTTGTCGGCAAGCGGCTCTTTTGCGGCCTGAGTCGACGGTGGTGCCACCACCGCGGCGGAAGCACCGGCTGTGCGGTGAACAGCCAGTATTTCATTTTTTTGTTCCTTCACCAGGTAGGATGCAATCTCCCTGATGGAGGGGTATTCGAAAAACAGTACCGGTGTTACTTCCAGCCGATATTTTTCGTTGATCCTGTTGGCATAGGTAGTTAAACCAATAGAGTCAAAACCCAGGTCCAGCAGGATCTTGTCGAAGGACATATCTTCTGCCTCCAGTTTCAGCAGTTCCATGACGATGTCTGACAAGGCATCCTGCACCATGCCGAACAGCTGCGTGTCTGCCTGCCCGTCTGCCGGAATGTTCCCGGTTGCGGCAACCGGCGCCGGCGCCGGCATTTCCTTTTCTTTAATCCCCCATGTTCGCTCTATTTTTTCCTGTACGCCCTCTACTACCACGAACTGCGTTTTACCGGCATGTAAGCCCTTTTCAAAGGCTTGTAGTCCTGTTTCCGTGTCCAGCGGTTTTATACCCAGGTTCTTTTTGAAGAAGAGTGTTGTTTGTTCATCCGGCCTCATGCCGCCCTCCGCCCACAGCGACCAGTTCAGGCTCACGGTGACGCCCGTACGTTCTCCCTGCTGCCGCAGGTATTCACGCCGGCCGGCAAAAGCGTCCATGAAGTGATTGGCAAAAGCATAATCGGACTGTCCCACATTACCGCCCACAGCGGCCAGCGAGGAGAAGGTCACAAAGAAGTCAAGCTGATCATCTTTGGTAGCTTCGTCCAGATGCCTGGTGCCGTATACCTTCGGCGCAAACACGGCCTCCATTTCTTCACGTGTCTTGTTCCGGATGTAGGCGTCCCGTATAACACCGGCGCTGTGAATAATACCATTAATTTCACCGAAAGCTTCCCGCGTGGTTTTCAGCAGTGCTTCCACCTCGCTGTACCGGGAAACATCTGCAGCGATATACATAACTTCCGCACCAGCTGCTCTCAGCTCTTCCAGCTCCGCTTTGCGCGCATCGGACAATGCCGAACGACCCGTCAGTACCAGCCTGGCCTTGTATTGCTCAGCGAGCCGCCGCGCGAAAATAAGTCCCAGGCCCCCTACGCCGCCGGTAATGATGTATACCCCTTTCTCCTTCAGGCCGGGCTGTCCGGCATGCGCTTCTGCCGCTGCCTGCAAGGCAAATGCTTTTACTTTCCTGACAGCACGTTTGCCATCATCATACCTGACGGTCATCGCCTGTTGCGCATCGGGATGATACTCCGCCATGAGCGCATCCAGTATTTTATCATAGGATACTGTGGACTGCCGTATCTCCAGGATCTTGCATTGCAGCTTAGGCTGTTCCAGCAGCAGCGTCTTTACGAATCCGTTAATAGCCTCATGATGCGGTTGTGTTATTCCCTTTTGTCCTGTATAGAGATAAAGCAACTGCACTTTATCCAGCTTATGTTCTATGAGCGACTGACAAAGTGTAAGGAACGCATACACCCCGTTATTCAGTGAATCGCTTAAAAATGTTTCGTCGTATGGCTGCTCCGCTTGCAGCGAAGCCGCTGCCGGCCATGCAAAACAGATGCGGCCAATATTCCGCTGCGCTTTATTCAGTGCGGTAAACAGCTGCCTGAAATCTTCCGGTTGCTGCGGATGAATCCTGTAGACATTGTCCATTGATTCATACGCTTCTCCGGGCAATACCAGGATTATTTCACCGGTATTCTTAAAACGTTCTTTATACAGCCGGTACAGCTGCTCGTCTGCCGCAAACAGCAGCAGCGGGCCATCAGCAGGAGGTGCAGCCTGTACTGTCAACGGCGCTTCCTGCCATTCATGCGCATAGTGCAACTGTTGATAGGTTTCTTCGTCCTTCGCCTGGTCTGGTTTTTCGTGTACGCTTACCAGTGGTACCCCTACCGACTCCCTGATCTTTACGAGCACCTTTCCGCTTTCATCCACAATGAAAACATTCACCCTGGATACTTTGGCGTTAGGTTCATTTACTTTTCTCACATAGCTGAAACACTTCTGCGTCAGCGGTTGCAGCACCTCCACCTCACCGATAGAGTAAGGCACAAACATCTCACCGGTACTGGCACCCAGCTGGGCCGCCATACCTGCCTGGAAGGAACCGTCCACCAATGAGGGATGGAGCAGGTAATCATGAAAATCACCCTGGCGGATGTCCGGGATACTGAGCGCTCCCAGTATTTCATCGTCATTCCGGAAGATATCCTGTAACACCTGGAAGCTGGGGCCTAAGGCCAGACCCAACGATTTAAACAACGGATAGGCCTCTTTCCCGTCCGTTACCTTCCGGCTTCTTTCGCGGATCTCATTGATATCAATATACTCGGGCGCTGCTGACAGCTCCTGATTGGTGGCGTATATCAGTTTTCCCTGGGAATATACCTGTTTACGGCCATCTGCTTCTTCACTGAACACTTCAAAGTTGACCGCCTCTCCGTTGGGCTTTAGTTCAATCAGCACTTCCCGGGGAACGGAGTTGACCACTGTCAGCGGACTTAACCAGATAATATTCCGGATCTTCTGTACTTTCCTGCCCGCGGCAAGTTCACCGGCTTTGCGTGCAAAGTCGAGATAGGCGACGCCGGGCAATGTGGGTATATCGGAAACAAGGTGATCGTAAATAAAGAAATCGCCTTCGTGGAACGTTTTTTTGAAGAGCTGTTGTCCAAAAGTAGATTCATTGGAATCTATCAGCGGATGTATGGCGCTCTTTCCCGATTGTATCACGGCAGCGCCGTGCTGTTTTCCGGATATCCAGTGGCGTTTATCCGCAAAGGGATATGTTGGCAAAGACACTTTCCTGCCGGATTCCGGCACGCCCATCCCCTGCCACCCTGAGAGCAGGCCTTCTATCCAGAGCTGCGCCAGTTTACGCAGGTCGCCGCTTCTGGCCAGTATTTTAATAAACTCCTCTTTCTCTTGCCGGCTTAACAGTTTGGTGATGCTCTCCCCGCCTTTTACCTGACCCATGAAAATGTTGTCATCACTCTTAGCATCGATATATGCAGCCAGTTTCTCCACCAGCTCGGCTTTTGTGCCGGCAATAATGGCGAGACGGTGATCAAAAGATTTTCTTCCCGTCTGCAACGTATGTGCGATGTCGTTGAGCGGCAGCTGCAGGAACGGTGTATCGCAGGCCATATCCTCCCGGATACACGTCATCAGGCGGATAGCGGCGGCACGCAGCTGTTCTTCATTTCTCGCGGAAAGCGGGAAGATGTGATCCGTCGTTGCTGTGGCGCCATTATGTTCCGGCATGGTGGCAGCGCAATATTGTTCAATGATAACATGCGCATTGGAGCCGCCGGCACCGAATGAGCTGATACCGCCGTACAGCGGCAGCTGCCTGCCATCCACCACTTTGGGCGTCCACGCTTCCACTGTCTGTCCTACATAGAAAGGAGAGTTCTCAAAATCGATAAACGGATTCAACTCAGCAGAATGCAGCGATGGTACCAGTGTACAGTGTTTCATCTGCAGCAGTACCTTCTGTAGTCCGACGATGCCCGCCGCAGCTTCCAGGTGGCCGATGTTCGTTTTAATAGTACCGACAGCGCAATTCTGCTTTCCTACCTGATATTGCTGAAACGCGGTGGTCAGGCCGCTGATTTCAACGGGGTCGCCCAATTCCGTTCCTGTGCCGTGTGCTTCGATGTAGGTAACATGGCTGGCATCTACTTTTGCATTCTCCAGCGCGGCCATCACCACCCTGGCCTGCGCATTGGGGCTGGGCACCATGAAGCCGCTTGTTTTCCCGCCATGATTTACGGCGGTCCCTCTGATAACGCCATAGATGTGATCTCCGTCGGCCACTGCGCGGGCCAGTGGTTTGAGGTAAACGGCGCCTACGCCTTCTCCGGCCACATAGCCGTTCGCCCCTTTGCCGAAAGCACGGCCTACGCCGTCGGGGGAGAGTGCGCCCCCGCTTCTGTTGATATCTATTTTACCCTGATGTACATCGAGATTAACACCGCCAACAATAGCACCGGAACACTCGCCTTTACAAATAGCCTCGCAGGCCAGGTGTATCGCCGTGAGACTGGAAGAACAGGCGGTGTCAACAGACATGCTCGGTCCGGACAAATTAAATGCATACGATACCCGGTTGGCAATCCCCCACAGGTGAGAGCTGGGATTCAGGTTATTTCCTTTTAGCTTCTCCTCTAGTCCCAGCACCTGATATAAAGTCCATACAGCGCCCACATACACGCCGATATTCCGGGACTCGCCCTCCCGTACCAACGTTTCCGGATAATAGCCCGCATCTTCAATCGTTTCCCAGGCCACTTCCAGGAACAAGCGCTCCTGGGGGTCCAGGTGTTCTGCTTCCCTTGGGGAAATATTAAAAAAGAGGGAATCAAATTTGTCGATGCTATCCAGGAAGCCACCGCGGTACTTTTGCGAAAATTTATTCTGCAGGCGTTGCTCGAAACGTTCATGCGGGATGGTTTCGATACAATCCATTCCCTGTACCAGATTTTTCCAGAGCTCTCCCACATTCTTTGCTTTCGGGTACCGGCCTGCCATGCCTACAATGGCTACCGCTGTGGCAGCGGTGTCGTTATGGCCATCATGCCGGGGCGTGGTGGCGATGTGCGGAACATTATCTTTCTCCGTTCCATGCTTACCTGCCGGCATAACAGGCGCAGTCACTTTCTCCCGGACCGTATTGCCGGTAACGTTATGATAAGTCAGTAATTTAAAGGCGCTGTGTATATCGCCGAAAGATGCCGTCAGTTCTCCTTCCGGCAGCAGTTCGGGAATATTATGCCTGCTTTCAAACTGGTGGATTAATTTCTCTGCGATAGCGGCGGCATCCTTTCTGTTGGTGCCCACGGGTATGGCCAGCCGTACCACGTGGCTGAAGGGTGTCTCTTTACGCATGCCCGCGCTATGTGCGCCGGCACGGATGCCGGTGTTCAGGAACATCCAGGCAATAAACGATGCCACCGGATATTTAAACGTACTGAAAGCCGGGATTTGTTTTACATCGATCAGGATGCAATGTCCGCCGGGCATTTGCAGTACCGGCACTCCCGCTTGTTGCAAGGCTTTGCCTATCAGCTGTACGGACTCCATCCGTTGTATGATCTGCGCCTCTATTTTATCACGGTGCTGTAGCGATAGCGCCAGTATTTTTTTATCTACCACGTCCAGGCCCGTTCCTTCCTCCCGGATGAGGTCCTGCACCCTATCCAGCAGCGCGGTATCGTTGGTGGCAATCATGCCGCCGTGACTTACGCAGAAATCCTTTGTTAAGCCGGCTATCACAGCATCGGCATAAGAAAGCATCTCTCGGACAACGTCCCAGGTATGGCTGCCGGCAAATTCTTTTTCGTTGGCGATAATAAAGCGGGCATTCTCCAGCATCCTGGTACCATCGAATACCAGCGGGATATGATGTGCAGAGAGCAATGCTTTTACCTCCCGAAGATGTTGCATGGAAACAGGCGCGCCACCGGCTGCATTATCTCCTATTTCTATCAGTACCATGGCGATGGAACCGGCGTCTTTCACGATGCGCTGCTGCAGCGCGTCGTAGTTAAGGTTCCCTCTGTATAATTCCCGGGAGTGCAGCTGGAATACTTCCGGATGCGGCCACTCTTCCGGCGTGAAACCGTTGTCAATCTGATTAAAGATAGTAGTCGGGAAAAGCAGGTTTTGGATAACGACACCTTTCTCTTTCCATGATTTAAAAAAGGTATGTTCCGCTGTACGTCCTGAAGTGGTGAACGCAAAACAGGAAAACGGGAAGATACTTCTCAGGCATTCTTCCAGGTTGGCCGGTTGTTGCAGCTGCGAATGCAGGAACCTCACCTGGTTGCGGATGGCAGGTGTGTCCAGCTGTGCCCAGGAATCGGTTTTCAGGTCTGTATCGATATGTTCGTCGGGTATATTAAACGGGTTATAACCGTGTGCGGCCAATATATCTGCCCGCTCCACCCCTGCTAATGTCAGTACCGGGGGGTCCTGCGGCTCCCGCGTACTTTCAGGCGATGTAACGGTAACGGCTATACTATCTGTTGGCGCGCCGGTCGTCTGCATTTTATCAGGGTCAGCGATCATCATGATGATGTCGGTTACATTATCCGGATTGCTGCCTACCGCGCGGCAAAGGAAGACAGGCGTATGATCCGGCCTGAATTTATTTTTGAATTGCAGGTTACCTTCATCATTAAATATTTTATTCTCCCGCAGGAAGTCCAGCATTTTATCCAATGCGGGGTCAGCATCGGGAGAGGCTTCCAGCTTGCAGCCATAGGTGCCGCCCAGACTCAACACGTCACACCCTTCTGCCGCCAGTATCCCCATCATATGCACGATAGCATATTCCAGTCCCCCGAGCGGCATTTCCTGCGGATAGAATTCCAGGTCCATCAGATAGCCGTTCTGCTCTCCGGAGAGTTTTGAGATCAGGATCACGTTTAACAGCACATCATCGAGATAGGTAAGGAAGAGCCGGTGTTCGGGGCTCAGGCGTCCTGCCAGGATTTCTTCCTTCACCGCAAAAATCAGCGGGTTCACCATGGTCCTGGGGGCGCACCATTTATCGATGATGGCGGCGATGCCGGCATCGGTGGCATTATCGGAGCCGTTCCTGTATTCTACTGTCCTGCATTGGCCTTCTTTGGCAAATTTGGTGACCTGGTAGCGTAAGCGGCGCATACTGCCTCCTTCCAGCGAAAACTCCCTGATATTGGATATCCGGGACAATACGCCGAAAGGTGTTGCTGTAAAGGGGGTATTTCCGATAGCTTTTATCTGTTCCGCCGAAAAGAGATTGAGTTCAAGCTGATGGCGGGTACAATGCTGATAGATTTCTGCTGACAAGGTTTCGTAGTAGTCCATCGGCCCGGTGTAGGCGTAGACCAGCACAATCTGTTTATACCGGCTATAGTTGAAATATCCTTTCTTTTCACTGCCGATAAAGAGATGGGGCGCTATATTCCGGGTGCCTCTGGATGCGGAACCTTCATTTTTGTAACGGGTAAAGAGATCCGCCACCAATGTGCTCCATTCGGGATGAGCGAGCGCTTCCTGCTCAGAAATCAGTATGGGAGCAGCCGAAGGCGCTTTCTGTGCCGGTATGGGAGTAACAGCGATGCTTTCCGGTTGTGGCGACGCTTTTACATGTTGGGATGTATGTTTCTCCAGCGCAAACTTCGCGGAGATCGTTTGTTCATGGTGCTTAACAAAATAATGGCTCAGGTCACCGATGTTGAAATTTTCAAAAAGCAGTGTTTTAGGTAAGGTGCCAAACTCTTCCTCCAGCTTTTTGATAATCTGTAAGACACGAAAGGAATCAATCCCTAATTCCTGGAACGGAAGGGATGTATCACTGTCTCCGATAGATATCTGAGCAACCTTGGATATCAGGGATCTTAGATAACCCTCTGTCGGCTCTAATAATAGTTCTTTCATTTCCTTATTGTGAATTGGTGAAGAAGCACTTTGTCCGGACAATAATGGCAACAAGGGTCTCATCTGAAATCAGCAGACTTCAGACAAGGGGTGCAATCAACGCGTAAATTGTCGGCAAATAAGAGAGAGCGGGATAACCAGACGTATGTTGTATGCGGTCTGGTTTTATGAGTTGGAATTAGGTTTTCTCAATTTAAAGTGGCAATTACATTTTCAACACAGGGCAGGAAGAACAGATAATACCACGAAGAGCACCGCTGGACAAGGCTCCAGGACACATCGATGGAAATCATCTGTTTGATTTCTTTCAACTGAATACCGAATCGCGTTTTGGAGTGTTGTTTCAGGAGCACGCCTTCGTGCCCTGCCAGCGGGCCGCTGATGATCCGTACGTTCTCACCTTCACTGAAACCGGGTTCAATAAAAACTTCCTGGTCCAAATTCAACATGCTTTTAATGCCCTCAATGCATTTGTAGTTGATTTTAGAGGGTTTGCCACCACAGTTAATGAACATGACGACTTTCGGGACCTGACAGATTTTATGCAGGCTGCTTTCTTCGGTATTGACAAATATATAGCTTGGAAACAGCACCTGTTCGACAATCTTTTTCTGGCGGTTATTCCAGAAGCGGAGTGTTTTTGTAAGGGGCAGGAAAACTTCATACCCTCTGTTGGACAGCTCCTTTTGTACGACTTTTTCAGCTCTTGGCGCAGTGTAAAATACATACCAGTTGGGTTCCGATCCCACATCCGGCTGGGACCGATCGTTGAATGGTTTCGACATTAGAGGAAATTTACAGGTTCGATGGAAAATTACAGGGTTCGGTATCTAACAATTTCGCTTGGTTATTTGAGTTAATCAACTTCAACTGATACGGGTCCATAGTATCGCAAAGCCTTTCTGGTTAGGAACCGGCCCGCAATGGCGGATTACATGCAATCGTTGTAGGTTTCGTTTTACTGTAAAGTTCATCCGGTAAACCCGTAAGTTTACCTGAGTCAGGGTGTCCTGCTGTTGTAGGTTTTGCTATCCGGTAAAATGATGCTATCAGCACAGTGACTTTACAGGTAACAGTAGTAAAAAGCAGCTTCAACTATGGTTAGTCGTCCTGCATGGCTTCGCTTGGTCAATTAGCATTGCTGCCTTGACTAAAGGTTCTTCAATATATGCTGTAACATTCAATCGGTACAGCTTCATGCAACAGGGAAAACACCTGTGGTGATCCGGAAACCGCAACCATTTATGTGCACCATTCTACCTGATGTAACGGGGAGTCTGTGACAGTAGAATAGCCGGCCCAGCGCCTAGCCTTTCGGCATCAGTGATCTCCAATGTTTAATCGTTCTGGCATGAAGAACTTTTTATGCTACACTACCACACTGGATGATCCAATCGATACTGAAGTTACTTATTTAATAAAGATATAAAAAAAATTCTATTGCCAAAAAATTTATCAGGAAAGATTTAAGAGTTAATAATTGCTTTACATAAAAGCCAATACTGTAGCGGTTTTCAGACCGCACTAATTATAACGCACAACATCTATTTTTAACAGATACATTTTCTCTATGCAGACAATAATAATAAACGTTTAACCACACAATACCCTGAAATGCTCACCCACAAATCATTTCAGCATCCATACACTTTTACTGTTACAAAGTGAGGAAACATGACTATCCGCTACACACCGATATTACCACTACTTCAACACACGTCAAAAAATGTCGGAAAGCATCCATAGCAAGGCTATTCACGCACCTTAGCAGACAACATAAAACGGCAACATAAACAAACTCACTGAAAAATAAGTTCAGAGATACATATATTTTGAAATTGTAAATAAAATAGTATCATCAAAAAGAGCAATAACAGGGATTATTTCATCATCTTCTTTTTTAATAACATTCGGCAGAGAACGATCCCATCAGCCAATACCGGTATAACTGTAAAGAATACACGTTTTATTTACCTCCCTGCTAAAAGAGATAAAAAATAAAAACGGCTTGTAGCTTCCTGCTTACAAGCCGTTTTACCAAAAACTAATTATCAATATTTTATATTCGAACTATATCCACTCCCGGCCCGATTGAACGGACCCTTATATTCATGCGCTATTCGCACTTTTTTGCCTTAGATATTCCGGATATTATCACTATCGTAGGCCGCCTCGATGATGGCCGTAGCAATGGTACGCTCTCCTTTGTAGGGATAACGGCCATGCGCAGTCAGCATGTTATCGAGAAAAATGATATCCCCTTTCTCATAGGGGAATGCGATGATATTCTTCTGATAGGCCTGCCTGATCTCCTTGTAGGCCGCAGAAGAAATTTCACTGCCATCTCCGAAAAACGTTTCCGAAGTGAGGAATTCGGCAGGAAAAAATTCATGATGTGGCAACCCCAGTTCTTCATAGCGGGAAAAACGATGAAAGAAAAAAACGTGGTTGAACCATGTTTCCTCCCCGGTAACCGGGTGTCTGCAAATGGCATCCTTTACCCATTCAATAATCAGGTGATCTTTTCCCACAAATTCATAATCGATGTTATACTTTTGGCAGGTAGCTTCCATTACCTTCACATCATTGGTCTGAAATACCTCCTGCCATGGCATGCCCAGATCGGGCAACAAATTCCGCCGGTATTTGACACCTTTTGCCCTGAATTCAGCTGTCAGGGCCGGGTCAATGTCTTTCAACACGCGCCTGGAATCTGCAATGGGCGTCTGTCCCCCTTCTGCCGCAGGCGTAATACAACAGAAAACAATCTTACGGCCCCATATCCGGCTGTAAGAAGTTTCATTATGCATATTGATGGTACGTTCACTCGGGTAAATAGTGGAAGTGTAAATATTTTTGAGATGATCATCCAATTCCTTCCGGGGAGACGACCTGAACATATATGGCAGTGGCGTTGTATTAAAACACTCCATAAAAGCATTGAAATCCTTTACAGCATCAACATTGAATCCACGCAATAAAATACCGCCATAATGCATCAAATCCCGCTCAAATTCTTCACGGTGGGCATTCATCCAGGAGATCAGATCCCCCCCGCTGTGAGCAGGAGTGATCAGTAGTGGTAAAACCTGGTCGCTGTTCTTATTAAAAGGTGTTTTCACAACGGTATGATCATTTACTATAGTGGAGGAGACTGTATTTTCCATATTACTGATGTATTGGTTTAGTGGTTTAATTGATGTGCCGGTTATGGTATCAGCGCCTTTAATTGTTGTTGTAACTGCCGGGATAATATTTCCGCATTTTCGTTTTCCAGCATCGAACCATGATCTCCCTCAATGGTGACCAGCTTTATCTCCGCCGCATGTTCGCTCCAGCCCAGCGCGTCATCATTCTCCTCCCTTATATTTTCTGTGGCCCTCACTACTGTCAAGGTGGCATTTACTTTACCGGTAATAGTTGTATAATGCATAAACATGTTGTTCAGCCGCAATTCAAACAATCTGAACATGGAGGCAACATGTTTCTTTTCTATCTTATCTTTTATAAAATCAAGGATAAAATGTAATACACCTTTCAATGCTATTGATTCATTAGCTTTTAGCTGTTCCGCCATGGCCCTTAGCTCAGCCACCCATTCGGGGTGCGGTTGCGGGATGATATTATAATGCCCGAGTATCCCCAGTACATATTCCAGCACCTCAATACCTTCTATATCCCTTTGCATGGACCTGATAGCTTCATCCACATCTTCTATCGCAGCACTGGAATCGAGCAACACCACCAAATCGGCCACTTCTCCCCTTGCTTCGAGCAGCTTTACCATTTCATATACCACCCGCACGCCAAAGGAATGCCCTATTAAGCGGTAAGGTCCCTGCGGCTGCACCTGTTTCATCCAGGTGATGTTCTGATCTGCCACCGCTTCCAGGTTGTCCAGCGGCTTTTCTCCTTCCAGCACGCCCTGCATTAATAGTCCATACACCGCACCGGTGTCGTTTAAAGCGGCAGCCAGTTCCTCATAAGCATCCACTACGCCTACTGCTCCCGGCACCAGGAATATCGATGTTTCTTTGGCGCCCTTGTTCAACAGCCGTACGTGCCCGTTTTCCTGTTGTGCCGCAGCTTCAGCATCGCTGTCTTTTTGTGCTGCAAGTTCCGCCATCCGCTGCCGGAGTACCACGGACAATGATGCAATGGTGGGATAATTGAATATATCTTTAAATGATATTTCCATCGTCAGTCCTATCCTGATATCCGATACCAGTCGCATCACCAGCAATGAATGACCGCCCAGTGTAAAGAAATTATCGGACACGCCTATACGTTCCACCCCCAGCAGTACCTGCCAGATATCCGCCAGCAGTTGCTCTGTTTCATTACGGGGCGGTATATACTCATGGATTAATCCGGTAATATCCGGCTCGGGCAACTTCTTTCTGTCTACTTTTCCATTACTGGTGAGCGGCAGCGCGTCCAGTGCTACGATCAGAGAGGGGACCATATATTCCGGCAGTCTCGCATGCAGGAACTCCGATATAGCCTGCTGGTCAAACGCCTGCTCCATTACCACATAACCTATCAAACGTTTATGACCATTTGCATCTTCCCTGGCCACTAATGCGCACTGCGTCACACCTGCGACTGTTGACATCGCAGCTGCTATTTCGCCTAACTCTATGCGATATCCGCGTATCTTCACCTGGTCATCCAGGCGGCCCAGATATTCCAGATTTCCATCCGGTAACCATCTGGCGAGATCACCCGTTTTATATAGCCTTGCACCAACGTTCCCGCTGAAAGGGTCTGCAATGAATCTGTCCTTTGTTAATTGCTCCCTGTTCAGGTATCCGCGGGACAACCCGGCCCCTCCTACATACAACTCTCCTGCTATTCCCGCCGGCAGCAGGTTTCCGTGCGCGTCCAATATATAGCAGCTAAGTGTGGGTATAGGCTTACCAATATTGCTGGCCTCACCATTCAGGGTATCCGCGCCCATTTCCTTATACGTTACGTGGACGGTTGTTTCCGTAATACCATACATGTTGATCAGCTTACCGTCAGGGTATGTTTCTTTCCAGACTTTGAGTTTGCCGGGTATCAATGCTTCTCCCCCAAATATTACATACCTTATTTGCAAAGGCATGGCTGAACGGAGCAAACTTTCCTGTAACGTATAGAAGGCACCGGGCGTCTGATTTAAAACGGTCACTTTTTCCTTTAGAAGTATAGCGCCAAAGGCCACCGGGTCTCTGGCCACTTCCTTACTGATCACAACAAGCTTCCCCCCATACAATAAAGCACCATACATTTCCCATACTGAGAAGTCAAAGCAAAATGAATGGAACATGGTCCAGACATCGTTATTGTTAAAGTCGTATAACGGCGTGTCTGTTTCAAACAACCTCACCACATTATAATGCTCAATAAGTACGCCTTTCGGTTTTCCGGTAGAACCGGAAGTATAGATCACATAAGCAAGATGGCGGGGAAGAATCACATGGGAAGGATTATCTCCGGAAAACTGACTGATCTCCGGCCAGTCTTCATCCAGCAATATCAGCTCCGCTGATCCCACATTATCCAGCACGTGTGCACATTCCCGGGAGCTGACGGTCCATTTGGCAGCGGTATCTTCCAGCATAAAGCTGATGCGCTCCGCAGGATAATCAGGATCTATGGGGACGTAGGCCCCACCCGCTTTCAGGATACCGAGTATGCCCACTATCATTTCAACGGACCGTTCTATACATATCGGCACCAGGGTATCTGCCTGCACGCCTTGGCTCCTTAAATAATGCGCCAGCTGATTGGCACGTGTATTCAGCTCCCGATAGGTCAGTGAATCCTCACCGGCCACCACTGCGGTCGCTTCGGGCGTAAGTGCCACCTGCGCCGCAAAAAAGTCTGTAATGGTTTTATCTTTTGGATAGCCTGCTGAAGTATTATTAAACTCCACCAGCAACTGATGTTCTTCTGCGGATGTTAGCATAGGCAATGCTCCGATGTGTGATGCCGGCGATTTCACCACTGCCCGCAGCAATTGCTCAAAATGCGCTATCATACGATCTATGGTGGCCGCGCTGAAAAGATCCGCACAATAGATCATGTTTCCGCTTAAACCTGCTGCACTTTCTTCCATGGAAACAGTGAGATCAAATTGTGCCGTAACATGCCCGGTATTCAACGGCGATAATTGTAAGTTCCCCAGCTCAAGCTCCTGTTCATCGGGCGTGTTCTGCATCACAAACATTACCTGAAACAAAGGACTCCGGCTCAGGTCCCGCTCCTTCACTACTGCTTCCACTACTTTCTCAAAAGGTACTTCCTGATGTTCATAAGCGCTCAAAGTCGTGCGTTTCACCTGCTGCAACAGCGATACAAAAGACGGCTGGTCCCCAAGGTCAGTACGCAAAGCCAACGTATTGATAAAGAACCCGATCAGTTCCTCCAGTTCCTGTTGCGTTCTGCCTGCTGCAGGGGTGCCGATACAGATATCTTCCTGGCCACTGTACCGGTATAATAACACGTTGAAGGCAGCCAGCAACGTCATAAAAATGGTAACATCCTGTTGACGGGAGAGCGCCTGCAACTGTGCAGACAACTCCTTATCCAGCCGGAACCTTCTGGAAGCGCCGCGGGTGCTCTGCGTTGCCGGGCGCGCATAGTCTGCGGGCAATTGCAGCTGCGCCACGCCTGTCAGCTTGTCTTTCCAATATTGCAATTTTTTATCCAGCAGGTCGCCTGTCAAATATTCCCGCTGCCACATGGCATAATCAACATACTGGATATGCAGCGGCGCCAGCGGGACTGTGCGGCCTTCTTCATAAGCGAGGTATAGCGCTTTCAGCTCATTCACCATCATACCATTTGACCACCCATCGGAAGCGATATGATGCAACGTTACCAACAGTACATATTCCTCATCATCTGCCGAAAGCCGGATCAGATGGGCCCGCAGCATATGGTCGGCCCTCAGGTTAAAAGGAGCGGCCACCAGCGACTGCATATAAGATTGCAGGGTGGCCTCATCTTTAAACACAATACCTTCTATTACTGTCAGCTGCCAGCTATCTTTATCCATTACCTGCTGCCAGGGCATGCCATCCCGCTCCATCACCACCGTCCTCAGCACTTCATGGCGATTAACGATCGTCTGTAAGGCAAAAGAAAGCGCGTCCCTGTTCAGCTTCCCTTTCAGCTTCAATGCCACCGGTACGTGATATTGTATGCTGCCTTCCAGCTGATCTATAAACCACAATCTCTCCTGGCTGTAGGACAAAGGAATCAGTTCCGGCCGGTTACGGGTGATGATAGCCGGCACAACAGCAACGTCGCTGCGGTTTTCCAGCTGCGCCGACAGGAATGCGATCGTAGGATAATCAAATACGTCCCCGATAGACACTTCTACCTTCAGTTCTTTTCTGATCGCTGATACCAGGCGTATTGCCAGCAAAGAATGACCTCCCAATTCAAAAAAATCATCGTGTATGCCTACCCGTTCCACTTCCAGCAACCTGGACCAGATAGCTGCCAGCAGACATTCTGTTGCGCTGACCGGCGCCGTATACCCCACTGAAGCAAGGCCTTCCGGGTCCGGCAATGCTTTCTTGTCTATCTTCCCATTCGGCAGCATTGGAAATGCCTCCATCGCAACAAATACCGACGGTATCATATATTCCGGCAAATGCGCTTTCAGATAAGCAACGATGCTTTCGCTGTCAGGCACACTATTACCTATAACATACGCGGCTAAACGTTTATTGCCGTTATTATCTTCCACCGCCACCACCACGCACTGGTCCACCTGCTCATACTGCTGCAATACCCGTTCTACTTCTCCCGGCTCAACCCGGTAACCGCGGATCTTTACCTGGTCATCTGCCCGTCCTATAAACAGGATATTTCCATCCGGCAGCCATTTTACCATATCTCCCGTGCGGTATATGCTTGCGGCGGTTGCCGGCAAAAACGGGTCCGGTATAAAGCGGCTATCTGTTAACCCCGGATTATTCAGATATCCCAACGCCACACCGTCTCCCCCGATAAATAACTCACCGGGCACCCCTATCGGACATAATTGGCCAAGCGGGTCCAACACATAAATGCGGGTATTGGAAAATGGTTTCCCGACCGGTATGACCTGCCCGTATGCCCCATTATCCTGTACCTGGTGCAGCAGTTTTCCGATAGTCGTTTCCGTAGGGCCATAGTGATTGGCCACTATACAAGAGGAACCGGATGCCCGGATACTATTCACGACCTCCGTTGATAATGACTCGCCTCCAAAAATGAGTAGCTGTTGCGGTAGCAATAAGCTGCCGGATGCTGACAATGCTTTCCAGTGTGAAGGCACCACCTTGATACAGTCTATGGGATGAAGGGTGAAATATTCCTGTAATTTTTCACTATCGCTGGCTGTTTCCTTCGAAAACAGGTGGAGCGTCTTACCCATTGCCAAAGCGCCGTACAACACAGTATTCCCCAGATCAGTGGCTATACTTGACAACAAAGCGAATGATTGGCAGGCTGCCAGCGGAAGCGCTGCATATAAGCCATATAAGTAATCGGTAAGGTTCCTGTGAGTAACCATCACACCTTTGGGCATGCCTGTGCTGCCGGATGTATAAATCACGTACACCAGGTCGCCCGGAGCGGGAGTAATAGCCACCACCGGGACAGGTGCATGGCTGATCATTTCCCAATCAGCATCCAATGCCACTACTTTCATGCCTTCATTGACAGGCAAACCGGAGCGGCAGGCACGGCTACTTACCATCACCGTTGCCCTTGTATCTTCCAGCATGTAACGAACGCGGTCTCCTGACGAGAGATAATCCGGATCAATTGGTACATACGCCGCTCCCGCCTTCAGTATGCCCAATATCCCAATCATCATTTCCAGGGAGCGTTCCATGCAGAGCGGCACCAGCGCACCAGCGGTAACTCCCTGCTGTTGCAGGTAATGCGCCAGTTGATCAGAGCGCTCATCCAGCGTGGCATAAGTCATTTCCTTATCTTCCATCACCAGGGCAATAGCGGCGGGGGCAGCCACCACTTTCTCCCGGAATAGGTCTATGATAGTCTGGTGATGCGGATAGGCTATCTCACACATATTAAATCCTTCCTGTAACTGCTGTTGTTCTGCCGGGGTAAGTATAGACAAGGTCCCTACCGGCTTCTCCAAATCAGCCACAACGGCCGCCAGCAATTGTTGGTAGTGCTCACCCATTCTCAGCATGGTATCTTCCCGGAACAAATCAGTGCGATACACCACGTTTATACGCAGTTCATTATTTTCCTCAACAACAAAGAAAGTAATATCAAACTTGGCACTGACAGCATTCAATGATTCTCCGGATAATACTACCTCGCCTAAACGAAGTTCCGGTGCTTCAGGAGCCTGCTGCATGACAAACATTGCCTGGAACAGCGGGCTTCTGCCGGCATCTCTGTCCTTTACCACTGCCTCCACCACTTTCTCAAAAGGTACGTCCTGGTGCTCATAGGCGCCCAGTGTCGTCTCTTTCACCTGTTGTAAGAAAGATAAAAAAGAAGGGTTACCACTCAGGTCACTACGTAGCGCCAGTGTATTTACAAAGAAGCCAACCAGCCCTTCCACCTCCTGCTGCTGGCGCGCTGCCGTAGAACTGCCCACGCATATGTCCGTCTGATTACTGTAACGGTAAAGCAATACTTTAAAGGCCGCCAGCAATGTCATGAACAAGGTTGTACCCTGTTCCTGTGACAACTTCCTTACCTGCGCTGATACATCCGGGCGAAGGCTAAACGAAACACTTCCGCCCTGCATACTTTGCACAGCAGGCCGCACATAATCGGCAGGCAACCGGAGCGTTTCCGTTCCGGACAATTTATTTTTCCAGTAATCCAGTTTTTCTTCCAATACCGCCCCGGATAAATAGGTACGCTGCCAGATGGCATAGTCAGCATATTGAACCGGTAGCGCCGCCAACGGGGCAATAACGTTATCCGTATAAGCATTATATAATGCGATGAGCTCTTTCACAATAATACCGGCAGACCACTCGTCAGATGCGATATGATGCAAGGTAGCCACCAGTATGTGCTCGTCTGCCGACAGACGGACCAGCCGGGCACGCAGCATATGATCTGCCGACAAATCAAAGGGCGCTGCGATCAGTGAGCTGATGTAAGCCTGTAGTCCGGCCTCCTCCTCTTTATAAACCGGTGCTTCGGTAACTTCCAGCTGCCACTGGTCTTTATCCATTATCCACTGATAAGTAATCCCTCCTTCATCGTCTGACTGACGGATCACCGTACGCAACACTTCATGACGATTGACAATCGTCCTTAGCGCATATGCCAGGCCTTCCTCGCTTAACGCCCCCTTCATTCTTAATACCGCCGGTATATGATACTGCACACTGCCTTCCAGTTGATCGATGAACCATAAACGCTCCTGGCTGAATGATAACGGAATATAGACAGGCCGCGTAGCTGCTTCGATAGCAGGCAACTGCAACCCATCGGGTGTCCCCCTGAGATAGCCTGCCAATGAGGCAATGACAGGATGCAGGAATAATGATCTTATGGATACGGTTTCCTGTAGTTGCTGACGCATGGCAGCCAATAAACGCATCGCCAGCAGGGAATGCCCACCCAATTCAAAGAAATTATCGTATATGCCTATCCGTTCTATTCCCAATAGCGACTGCCAGATACCTGCAAGCGCCTGTTCCGTTTCATTACGTGGTGCAACATACTCACTCCGCAACAACGCTGCGCCGCCGGGGTCGGGTAAGGATTTTTTGTCCACCTTGCCATTGGCAGTCAGCGGCAGCTTATCCAACAGGACCAGTTGCGAGGGCACCATGTATACCGGAAGGCGGTCCTGTAACCACGATAGCAACCCTGATCTGTCTATACCTTCTTCCCCCACCACGTAGCACACCAGGTGACGGTAACCGCTGTTATCCGTTCTGGCTACTACGACCGCCTGTTTTACGCCAGGATATTGCGACACCACACTTTCTATTTCCCCGGGCTCTACGCGGTAGCCCCGGATTTTCACCTGGTCATCTACCCTGCCTAAGTATTCAATCGTGCCGTCCGGCAGCCAGCGTGCCTGGTCTCCCGTAAAATAAAGTCGCTCTCCGGGCTTGAATGGATTGGATATGAACTTCTCCTTTGTCAGCTCCGGCCTGTTCAGATAGCCACGGGCTACCTGCACACCGCCGATACACAGCTGGCCCGGAACCCCTACCGGCACCGGTCTCCCCGATCCATCCAGGATATAGGCGGCCGTATTGGACAAGGGCCGGCCGATAGTGATCTTCTCGTCCAGCTTTAATTCTTTAATAGTGGCCCATATCGTTGCTTCTGTAGGACCGTATACATTCCATACTTTCTGATCGCTTAATTGCACCAGCCTATCTTTCAATGCCACAGGGACGGCTTCTCCCCCTGCCAGTATCGTTACCCCTTCTCTATTTTCCCAGCCGGCTTCCAGCAACATTTGCCATGTGGCCGGAGTGGCCTGCATATGCGTGGGCCGGTGATGCGACAACGCTGACGCCAGCTTAAAACCATCTGCTGCGGCGGATTTTGAAGCGATAATAACTTTCCCTCCTGTCAGTAACGGCAGGTACAGCTCCAGGTAAGCGATGTCAAAACAGTAGGTGGTAACGGCCAGTAAACTGATAGCCGCCGGCAGGTCCAGCCGGTCTTTCATAGACAACAGGAAATTCAGCAGCGACTGATGTTCTATCATCACTCCCTTGGGCGTGCCGGTTGAACCTGAAGTATAGATCACATAAGCCAGATGGTCAGGCTTGGCTGTTAATGTCAAGGGAGTAACCGGCTGCTGGGCTATTTCATTTCCCACTTCATCCAATAACACCGGTGTGATGCCGGCAGCTTTTATTTTATGCTGGTGTGCCAGACTGCTGACAACGATACTGCTGCCACTGTCTTTCAACATATAGCTGATCCTTTCCCGGGGATAATCCGGGTCCAGCGGCACATACGCCCCGCCGGCCTTCATAATACCCAATAGCACCACCAGCATATCCGCCGAACGATCTATGCAAACCGGGACCAGGCTATCGGCTTTCACCCCAAGGTTGCTCAGGTAACGGGCCACCTGGTTGGAACGTTCATCCAGCTCCTGATAAGTCAAACTATGATCTTCGTACACTACTGCTATGGCGGCGGGATGCAGTGATGCCTGCGTGGCAAACAGGTCCGCAAAGATTTTATCTTCCGGGTAAGCCGCCGTGGTGGCATTAAAGGAGGTCAGCAGCTGCTGTTCTTCAGCGGAAGTAAGCATCGCTAAGGTATCTATTCTTGCTCCGGGCGTTCTCACAACAGATAATAACAACTGTTCGAAGTGACCTTTCATTCGCATGATGGTGTCTTCCCTGAACAGGTCCATACGATATACAATATTCACCCGTAAATGGCCTTTTTCCTCTACCACAGAAAAAGCCAGGTCATATTGTGCCGTGGTATTTTCAGCGAGAGCACCGGATATTATCACTTCTCCCAAATGGAGCTCCGGCACTTCGGGAGCATTTTCCACGGCGAACATCACCTGGAACAAAGGGCTTCTCCCAAGATCTCTTTCTTTTACCACCGCCTCCACTACTTTCTCAAAAGGTACTTCCTGATGATCATAAGCACCTAAAGTGGTTTGCTTCACCTGTTGCAATAAAGACACAAAGGACAGGTTAACCTTAATTTCACTACGCAACGCCAGGGTATTCACAAAACAGCCCACCAGTCCTTCCACTTCTTTCTGTGTTCTGCCGGCTATAGGACTTCCCACACAAATATCCTCCTGGCCGCTATAGCGGTATAATAACAACTTAAAGGCGGCCAGTAATGTCATAAACAAGGTAGTACCCTGCTGTTGCGATAATTTTCTTATCTGTTCAGACAACTCACTGTCAAGATTAAACGAAACAGTCCCCCCATGGACACCAGCAGCTACCGGCCGTGCAAAATCAACCGGTAATGCCAAAGTAGCAACGCCGGTAAGTTTATCTTTCCAATAGGACAGCTTATCTGCCAATACCGCTTCGGACAGCTGTTTCCGCTGCCAGATCGCATAGTCTGCATACTGAATAGGCAAAGGCAACAGCTGTGCCGCGCGATTTCCTATGTAGGCGTCATACAGCTCCATCAGCTCTTTTACGATAATGCCGGTAGACCAGCCGTCTGATGCAATATGATGCATGGTCACCACCAGGATATGCGCTGCCTCTCCCAGTACAATCAGCTGCGCGCGCAGCATATGGTCGCGCGACAGATCAAAAGGAACAGCGATCAGGGATTGCACATAGGATTCCAATGACGTGCCATTTTCCAGATACGCCCTTTCCGATATTATTTCCAATTGCCAGCCATCCTGGTCCCGCACCTGCTGATAAGCGATACCCGCCTCCTCTATGATCTGCGTTCTGAGTACTTCATGACGATTTACAATGGTTTTGAGTGCGTATGCCAATCCTTCCGGGTGGAGATGCCCATTCAACTTCAACACTGCCGGAATATGATACTGCACGCTTCCCTCCAGGTGATCAATGAACCACAAACGTTCCTGACTATACGACAAAGGGATCTTTGCAGGTCTTTCAGCCGCTTCAACCGGCGGGAGCTGCCACTGCTTGTTATATCCGTGAAGATGTTCCGCCAGGGCAGCTATCGTAGGAAAATTGAATATCGCCCTGATAGATAGTTCCACCTGCAGCGATTGACGTAAGGCAAATATTAAACGCATCGCCAGCAAGGAATGCCCGCCCAATGAAAAGAAATCGTCGTGTATGCCTACCCGTTCTACTCCTAATAACGCCTGCCATCTGTCTGCCAGCATTTGCTCCATATCGTTGCGCGGCGCCGTATAATTGTCTGTTAAAGGCAATCCGGCAGCTGTGCCGGACAATGCCTTCAGATCAACTTTCCCGTTGGCCAGCATAGGGAAACTTTCCTGGCTTGTGAGTGAGGCAGGTAGCATATACACAGGCAGGTGCGCTTTCAGGTACGCATAAATACCGTTTCTGTCAGGCACTCCTGCCGGAATCACATAGGCAGCTAACTGGCTTTGACCGAAACTGTCTTCCTTTACAATTATTATTCCGTGACGTACAAGGCTGCACTGATTGAGCACACGTTCAATCTCCCCTGGCTCCACGCGATAGCCGTTAATCTTTACCTGACTATCGCCACGGCCTATAAAAACGATATTTCCATCCGGCAGATATTTCACGATGTCCCCGGTACGATAGAGTTTTCCCTGAGTACCTGTTATAAAAGGGTTTGCCATGAACCGTTCCCGGGTCAATTCCTCCTTGTTCAGATAGCCAGCGGCAACGCCACTTCCTCCTATATACAATTCTCCGGGGATACCCACAGGACACAGCTGTCCGTTCCGGTCCAATACATAGACGCAGGTGTCGGAGAATGGCTTTCCGATCGGAATGGTCTGCTGGTAATCTGCGGCCGGCCGAATGATGTGCAACAATTTCCCTATAGTCGTTTCCGTTGGGCCATAGTGATTCACCACCATACAGCCGGCGCCGGACGACCGGATGCTATTGGTTACGGCCGTTGTCAATGCCTCTCCACCGAATATCAGTATTTTTACAGGCAGCAATAATTTGCCTGTAGCAGACAATGCCTTCCAATGAGAAGGTACAATCTTGATACAATCGATTTGTTGCTGCGCAAAATAATCATGCAACAGATCACCATCACTGGCGGCCGCTTTGGAGAACAGATGCAGGCACCCACCTGTCAGCAGGGAACCATATAATACCGTATTACCCAGATCGGTGGCAATACTGGATAGCAGCGCAAATGAACGGCAATCTTTCAGTGGAAGGGCTTCTTTTAAGCCAGACAGATAATCGGCCAGGTTGCCATGTGTGATCATCACCCCTTTAGGGTTGCCGGTGCTTCCGGATGTATAGATCACATACACCAGATGCTCCGGCGCCGCTACTGCTGACGACCTTGTTTTCGGGAATTCGGCTATTTTGTCCGGACCACCATCCAGCGATAAAACAGCTGCAGTAGCCGGAATTTTATCCCGACAGGCATTACTGCTTACTACCGTTGTCGCCTGCGTATCGGCCAGCATATAAGCTATCCTGTCAGCAGGGAAATCCGGGTCGATGGGAACATATGCGCCTCCTGCCTTTAATACCCCCAGTATGCCAACGATCATATCCAATGAACTCTCCACACAAACCGGCACCGGCGTGTCCACTGTCACGCCCTGACCGCGCAGGTAATGAGCCAGCTGATTAGCCCGGTCGTCCAGTTCCCTGTAAGTCATTGAGTCGTTTTCAAACCTCAGGGCAACGGCTTCGGGCGTGGCGTCTGTCTGTGCTTCAAACAAATCGACTATTGTTTTTTCCCGTATGGACACCGCTTTCCCATTTCCAGCGACACCGGGCATTGTAAGTTCCCGTACTTCACCGGGAGTCAGCATCTGCAACGATCCAATCTGCTGTAAAGGATTATTGACAACAGACAGCAACAACTGCTCAAAGTGAGCGATCATACGTCTTATCGTCGCTTCGCTGTATAAATCCCTGCTATATTCCACCACTACACGTAAATCATTCGTTTGTTCAATTACCAGAAAGACCATATCAAACCGCGTGGTGTTGCTTTCCAGTGGTTCTTCGGACAACAGGACGTCACCCAAAGGGAATTCCGGATCATCAGGCTCCTGTTGCAACACAAACATGATATCAAACAACGGGTTCCTGCTTCCTTCCCGGTCTTTTGCTACTGCTTCCACTACTTTCTCAAAAGAAACATCCTGGTGTTCGTAGGCCCCCAGTGTAGTTTCTTTTACCTGCTGCAACAAGGACACAAAAGAAGGATTATTGCTCAGATCACTACGCAGGGCAAGCATATTTACAAAGAAACCGATCAGCTCTTCCACCTCCTTTTGCAGGCGCTCCGCGGTAGAACATCCCACGCAAATATCATCCTGACCACTGTAACGGTACAACAACACTTTGAATGCAGTAAGCAGGGTCATAAACAAGGTAGTATCCTGCTGTTGTGAGAGCTGCTTTATGCGTACAGACAAATCAGCATCGAGGTTCAGCGCCACGCTTCCTCCATTAGTACCTGGCGTTGCGGGCCGCATATAATCTGCCGGTAGCTGCAAGGTGGCTGTCCCTGATAACTTCCGCTTCCAGTAATCCAGTTTCCGTTCCAATATATCGCCTGATAAATAGGTCCGTTGCCAGATCGCATAATCTGCATACTGAATACGCAACGGGGGCAATTCAGGTGTTCGGCCCTCCACGAAGGCGCGATATAACGATGTCAGTTCCCGCACAATGATGCCGAATGACCAGGCATCCGAAGCAATATGATGCAATGTTACCACCAGTATATACTCATCCGTCGACAGGCAGATCAAATGTGCACGCAGCATATGGTCGCCGGATAAATTAAAAGGAGCCGAGATCACTGATTCCAGATAAGCTCGTAACGCCGTTGCATCTTCTTTATACGCCGGCTCATCTATCACGGCCAACTGCCAGCCATCCCTGTCCAGTACCCGCTGATAAGCCACACCGTCCTTCTCTGCGATCACCGTGCGAAGCACATCATGACGGTTAATGATTGCCTGAAACGACCGGGCAAGTGCAGCAATATGGAGCTGCCCTTTCAATCTTAATACCCGCGGTATATGATACTGCACACTGCCTTCCAGCTGATCAACAAACCACAAACGTTGCTGACTATACGATAAGGGGACGTCTGTGGTTATTCTTTCCGCAGAAGAAAGAATACTCTCTTTTATTGATATTCCCGAATCATGCTGTATATGCTCTTTAAAATAGGATATCAGGTGATCTTTATTTTCCTTCAGCTCCCTCAACAGCGATGCATCAATTTTCTTTCCTACGGGCGCTTGTGTTACCAGTTTATTGTCAACAAAGGATATCCTGATCCCGTTATCATTGGCTCTTTCCAATAAATCTATTACATCCAGTAACTTAACAACTGTCATATATATTTTTTTAACAGGCGTGAATTCAAAGGCTGATTATAATTCTATCATTTCCAGATCCTCATAGGAGGCATCTACCGTATGCTGATTTAAATTTATTCTGGTATACCTCGCCAAAGCCTCAATTGTGGAAAGCTGAAAGAAGGTCCTGACAGGAATTCTCAGCCCGGTGGCGACATGTATAGATGAAATTAACCTGATGGCCATCAGTGAGTTTCCTCCCAACCTGAAGAAATTATCACGTATACTTACCCGTTCTACCCCCAACAGCTCCTGCCAGATGTTTGCCAGTAGTTGCTCCGTTTCATTACCCGGGCCAACGTGTTCATGTTCCGGCAGTCCGTCTGCTTCCGCCGGATCGGGTAATGCCTGCTTGTCAATTTTGCCGTTGGCCGTCAGGGGAAGTTTATCCAACGCCACCAGCACATACGGTATCATGTATTCGGGCAGTTTCTCCTTCAGCCAGGCGAGGATGCCGGTTCTGTTAAAATCGCCATGGGGGACTATGTAGCCTGTTAACGTAGCGCTATCACTGCCGTTATCACCAGGAGCACCTTTTCTGACGGTGACGATGGCCTCCTTCACCAGGTCACATGCCTGCAACGCATTTTCTATCTCCCCCAGCTCTATTCTCAGTCCACGGATTTTCACCTGATCGTCTGTCCTTCCCAGGTATTCAATGTTTCCATCCGGCAGCCAGCGACCGACATCACCGGTCCGGTACATGCGTGCAGCTGCTGCTTTGCTGAAAGGGTCCTTTATAAACTTCTCCGCACTTAACTGCTCCAGATTCAGGTAGCCACGCGCTACCCCTGCCCCTGATACGAAGATCTCGCCGGGCACACCTACAGGGCATAACTGCTGCTCATTGTTCAAGACATAGATACGCATGTTTTGTATCGGTTTGCCCACCGGTATGTTCGTATAGTCCGGTACATCGTTCATCAGATAATGGGTGATATCATCGGATGCCTCCGTAGGGCCATAAGCATTCACCACGGGGATGGTCCCGTAGTCCTTATGCCCGAACCACTTCGTCAGCAGATGCCGGCTGACGGCTTCTCCGGTCACCACCAGGAAGCGGAGCTGCCTCAATGCGGCACGGGTATTTTCCCCGAGCAGCGCATTGAGATAAGAAGGAACCAGCTCCAGGATAGTTACCCCGTCATTATCAATGGCGTTCACCAATTCCGCAGGTTGAAAAATGGTCTCCTCACTGTAGATAATGGTGCGCCCTCCACCAAGCAGGGCAGCAAACATCTGCCATACCGAAATATCAAAGGTATAGGGAGCTGTATAGGCCAGGACTGTTCCCTCAGTTATTTTAAGGTCATTTACTTTGGCGAACAAATGGTTCAACATGCCCAGATGTTCCACCATTACGCCTTTGGGCTTACCGGTCGAACCGGAAGTGTAAATAACGTAAGCCAGATGGCGCGGATCGGGTATTGTTTCCGGTAATGTCGCTGGTTGCTGACCAATTAGTTCCTTGTCAGTATCCAACGCAACGATATTGCTAAAGCCGGCCAATTCAATCTTTTGTTTACCAACGCTACTGCTTACAACAACGCTGGCGCTGCAATCCTCCAATATATAGCGGATCCGCTCCGCCGGATACTCCAGGTCTACCGGCACATATGCAGCCCCGGCTTTCATGATGCCCAATATACCTATGATCATATCCGGCGATCGCTCTATACATAAGGGCACGAGCGTATTTGCTTTCACCCCCAGTTGGCGGAGATGATGAGCCAGCTGATTGGCGCGCGCCGAGAGTGCTTTATATGTCAGCGACTCCGTCCCGAATGCCACGGCGACTGCTTCCGGTGAACGTTCCACCTGCTCGTCAAACAGTGTGATGAATGTTTTGCTTTGGGGATAATCTACCTGTGTATCATTAAACACATGAAGTAACTGATATTCTTCCGCTGCGTTGATCATGCGCAACTGGCTGATCTGCGCTAAAGGTGTTGCTATTGCTGCTGTCAACAGTTGCTCGTAATGCGCCATCATACGGTCAATGGTGGCTTCATTAAACAGATCTGCGCCGTATATTACCAGCACTTCCAAGCCGTCCGGGCTTTCCCGGATAGAGAAAGTAAGGTCAAATTGTGCGGTGGTATATTTTGTTTCCTCCTGGAATAAATGCAGCCCGCTTAATTCGAGCGTCGGCGCCTCTGGTACATTCTGCAATTCAAACATCACCTGGAACAAGGGTGTTCTGTTGAGATACCTTTCTTCCGCCACCGCTTCCACTACTTTCTCAAAAGGCACTTCCTGATGATCGTATGCGTCCAGGGTCGTCTGTTTCACCTGCTCAAGCAGCGATATAAACGAAGGATCACCATCCAGCTGATTGCGCAATACCAGCGTATTGATAAAAAAGCCGACCAGATCTTCTGTTTCCTGCCGTGTCCTTCCCGCAATCGGGCTCCCCACGCAGATATCCGGCTGACCACTGTAACGATGCAGTAAGACATTAAAAGTCGCCAGCAACGTCATGAACAAGGTATTCCCCTGCTGCAGGGAAAATGCCTGTAGCTGCGCTGACAATGCCGGCTGCAGCCGGTACCGCCGCGACGCGCCACGTGTACTTTGTATTATCGGACGTACATAATCCACCGGTAGCTCCAATGTACCGCTCCCCTTCAGTTTCCGCTTCCAATAATCCAGTTTTTCTTCCAATACGGATGCTGATAAATTTTCCCGCTGCCATATGGCGTAGTCTGCATACTGGATGGTAAGCGGCAACAGGTTGGCCGGGCGTCCTTCAACAAAAGACTGGTACAACGTTACCAGCTCCTGCACTATGATGCCGGTAGACCAGCCATCAGACGCGATATGATGCAGTGTAACCAACAATACATGTTCATCCGCAGACAGACAGATAAGATCCGCCCGGAGCATATGGTCCTGCTGCAAATCAAAAGGAGCTTCTATCAGCGACCGGAGATACGCTTCCAACGCCTGGTCATTTTGCTGATATATCGGGTCGTCCGTTACGCTGATATGCCATTTCCCTTTATCCAGCACCTGCTGATAAGGGATACCATCTTCTTCTCTCATGACCGTGCGAAGCACTTCATGCCGGTTGACGATTTCCTGCAATGCATACGCCAGTGCCGCCCTGTTAAGCGTTCCCGTCAACCGCAAAACATTGGGCAGATGATAGGAAATACTGCCTTCCAGCTGATCAATAAACCATAAACGTTCCTGGCTAAACGACAATGGCACCTGTTTTACCACCTCCCTGTCATACGGTTGTATGCCTTTATCAGCGGCAGACCTGTGCTCTACCGGTGTATGATTGCTGAAGTATGCTATCAGCTGCTCTTTATTCGCTCTCAGCTTGTTCAGGATACGTTCCTCTATTTCCTGTCCGTCAGGGGTATGAACACGTAGATGGTTATCTTCAAAAAACACTTTGATGCCGTAATCACCTGCTTCTTTTAATAACGCAATGATATCAGTAAGATTAACTCCGGCCATATTTAATAGTTTTAAGTATAAAAATTTGAATTACAAAGTGATCGTCTTACCCGTTTCAGGTGCAGCGGCGCCTGTATGCTGGTTAACAGCAACATAATTGGCCAGGGCTTCAATGCTGGTAAGCTCGAACAGGGTCCTGACAGCTACACGTATCCCGAATTCCTTATACATCGCCGATGCCAGACGTATCACCAGCAAAGACTGCATGCCTCGTTCAAACAGGTTATCGTGTACGCCTATACGTTCTACGTTCAATAACTTCTCACAGATCTCTGCCAAAGATGCTTCCATGTCATTCCGTGGCGCCACATACAAACTTGCAGACGACGTACCTGTTTCGGGATCGGGCAAGGCCTGCTTGTCAGTTTTACCATTCGCCGTCAGCGGAATTGATGCCAACAGGGTGAACGATGCCGGCACCATGTATTCCGGCAACCTGCTCTTTACATGCGCCAATACCCCCGCCCGGTCAAAAGTGCCCGATGGCACGATATATGCCGCCAGTCTTTTAACCTCATTTTTATCTGTTATGGTCGTTACCACTGCCTGGCTAACTGACTCGCATTCCTGCAGTACACTTTCTATCTCCCCTAACTCTATACGGTAACCATTGATCTTTACCTGTTCGTCTATACGGCCCAGATATTCAATAGTACCATTTGGCAACCACCGCCCCAGATCTCCTGTCCGGTACATTCTTGCACCCGACTGACGGGCAAACGGGTCAGCAATAAATTTCTCTGCTGTTAATTCCGGCCGTCCCAGGTAGCCACGTGCTACGCCAACACCGGATACGCATATCTCGCCGGCTACGCCTACCGGGCATAAGCGTAATCTGCTATCCAGAATATAGATACTGAGATTTTGTATGGGTGAGCCAAGGGGGACATTTGTTTCACCGGGGGTTTCATACATAATATAATGACAGATATCATCAGAGGCTTCTGTAGGACCATAGGCATTCACTACCGGAATGGCGCCGTAATCCTTATGTGTGAACCATTTTTCCAGTAAATGCCGGCTGACGGCTTCTCCTGTTACCAGTAAGAATTGTAACGATTTTAATGCAACGCCCGTATTTTCGTGAAGCACAGCCGCCAGATAGGAAGGTACAAATTCCAATATGGTTACACCGTCGGTGTCAATAGTATTGATCAGGTCCGCGGGCTGTAAAATAAGTTCAGCTGCGTAAACAATTGTCTTCCCGCCACGCAGCAGGGCTGCAAACATCTGCCAAACAGAAATATCAAAAGTATAGGAGGCGGTATAAGCGATGACGGACGTATGATTAATTTTCAGGTCATTTATTTTAGCCTGTAAATGATTCAACATACCATCGTGTTGCACCATCACCCCTTTCGGCTTACCTGTAGAACCGGAAGTATAGATCACATAAGCCAGGTCATGAGGCCCGGGGGAATCTGCCAGTGGAGCGGCAGACCGTTTGTTGATGACTTTCCAGTCACTGTCCAGGTCAATGATCGCAATTTCCGCAGATGCTTGTAGTATTTGTTTACCACTACCGTTGCCTACAGCTATTGCAGCCCCGATGTCCTGTAACATATAACGGACCCTTTCTACCGGATAGGACGGGTCAAGAGGTACATATGCGCCGCCGGCTTTCATGATGCCCAATATGGCAATCACCATATCCAATGACCGGTCTATACAAAGCGGGACCAGCGTATCTGTCTTCACGCCTTTACTCCTCAGGTAACGCGCCAGCTTGTTGGAGCGTATATCTACCTCCTCATACGTTAATTGATTGCCTTCAAATTCCAATGCAATCTCATCCGGCGTTTGGGCTACCTGAGCAGAAAACAGTTCGACAAAAGTCTTTCCGGACGGCACAGCACCTTCGCTTATAGCGGTATTATTAAAGGAGACCAACAACTGGTGTTGTTCTTCTTCGCTGAGCCATGCGATATCGCCTATTTTGTTTGCACTGCCGCTTGTTATTTGCAGCAACACCTGCTCAAAATGCCGCAGGATAGCCATTGCATAAGGCTTGTACAGCAAGGCTGTATTATACCGGCACCTTATCCTGGTTTCTCCCGATACTTCCACCAAAATTTCCAAAGGATAATTTGTCTGTTCCACTATCTGTACATGCTCCACCTGCAAAAGCCATGGCTGCGTGGCAACGGCTTTGCTCACAGGATAATTCTCAAATACCAGTAAACTGTCGAACAGCTCGCCGGGGAGGTCCATCCATCGTTGTACTTCTTTCAATGAAGTATATTGATGCTCCCGGCTCTGCAATTGTTGCGTCTGCAACTCCCGCAACCATCCGTTTATATCCTGTGATTCATCAACCGTTGTATACAGCGGCAACGTATTAACATACAAGCCTACACGCCGTTCCATGTCCGCCAGGTTTTCCGGACGTCCAGACACTGTTGCACCATAAACAATACCCGGACGTCCGGCATAACGATATAAAAGGTAAGCCCATACACCCTGCATCAGCGTATTGGGGGTAATGGATTGCAACTTTGCATACTGTGTGATCCGGGAAGTAATAGCAGCGTCCAGGTTTAATATTTCATCCGCGAAGCTGCCGGCGCCTTTTGTACGATCTGCCGCGGACGTTATAAATGGCAACAGCGTGCCCGTGCTCACACCAGCCAGATATTTACGCCAGTATGTTTCTTCTTTCTCTTTGTCCTGCTTATCGATGTAGCGGATATAATCTTCATAGCGGTCTTCCTTCAAAACAGGTAACGTTTTACCGGTTACCACCGCTTCGTATATGCGCAGCAGTTCCTCCACCAATACCGGCACCGACCATCCGTCGAGCACAATATGATGGTAAGTCCACAGCAGGTAGTAGCGGTCTTCCGACAGCCGTATCAGGCAGATACGCATCAGCGGCGCCACTGTGAAGTCAAAGCCGTTGCGACGGTCCGCCGCTTTATACTCCTGTAAAGCGGAGGCCTGCTCTTCTTTATTCATCCGGCGAAAATCCAGCCTGCTAACCGGTATTTTTGCTTCTTTATATACACATTGCAGTGGGATGGCAAACTCGTTATAACAGAACCCGCTGCGTAATACACTGTGGTGTTGCTGCAACAGGCTCCAGCTATGCAGAAAAGCATCTTCCTGCAACGTCGTAAGTTCACAGCCAAACTGCTCTATATAGGCACCAGCCGCCACATCATACAAACCATGAAACAACATGCCTTCCTGCAGGGCGCTCAGATGATACAGGCTTTCCACCTGGTGACGACGGGGTTCACTTCCATAGGGAGCATCCAAAAAACGGTCCAGCTCTTCATGACTCATCACCCTGCTCAAACCATAATCAGCCGGCGTAAAGAAGGAAGCACCCAACGCCGTACAATGGGCTATTATCTGCTCCAGATACGACAGGTAAGCATCTGCCAGATCCGCAATACGGGAGATATCATAATGCCTGCTACTGTAGCTCCATTGCAATATCAGCTCCCCTCCCTGCACAAAACTATTGACCCACATTTTATCGCGGATGGCGTATCCCTCTCCGATACCTGTACCGGAAGATTCCGGCGCCATGCCCAGATAGCCTTCTGCGTTAAATACATTATCGAGCTGCCCCAGGTAATTGAATACAAAGTCCCACGGATCTTTAACGGCTGAGAAAGATGCTTTGCTGAGGTACTTCAGCACGCCATACCCCATCCCTTTATCAGGGACCCGGCGCAATTGTTCCTTGATATCTTTCAGTAAGGTGCCGATTGATTTGTTGCTATCAACTTTCAACAGCACCGGATACAGGTTGGTGAACCAACCTACCGTACGGCTGATATCTGCACCGGAGGCAATATCCTCACGTCCATGGCCTTCCATACCGATGGATACGGCCGTAGTACCGGTCCATCCGGACAACGTCAGCGCCAGCGCTGCCAGCAGGATATCATTGATCTCGGTATGGTAAGCCGGTGATGCTTCCTGTATTAAACGTTGCGTTTGTACACTGCTCAGTCTTACCTCATGCTGCCTGACATCGGCAAGGGCAACCTTGCCGTTATACTTTTTGTCTACCGGTAACGGATGATGGCTTTCTACGATATGCTGCCAGTACGCCTGCTGATGTAATACATGCGACCGCTGTCCGTATTCAGATAACGCCTGATGCCATTGACGATAGGAAGTGCTCTTGCGGCCCAATATTTCTGCCGCCGTTCCGGATTGTTGATTTTTTAGCAACAGCTCCAGATCTTCCAGCAGAATACGCCAGGAAACACCATCTACGGCAAGGTGATGGACAACAAACAGCAGTCGGTTGTAGGTCTCGCCCGCCGGCGTTAATAACAATACTGCCTGTATTAATACCCCACTGCCAATATCCAGCCTACGCTGATAATCATCGCCATATTTCCCGATAGCTGCGGTTAAATCTTCAGCTGATAAGGCGCCCAGGTCAACAACCGCCAGGTCAACTTCGTGCGTACCATATGCCTGCTGCCAACCATGTACCCCATTGGCATATACAAAACGTAATGCATCATGATAATGGACCAGTTTCGTGATAGCGGAGGCTAATCTGTCAGCATCTATCCTTTTATCAATGGTCAACAGCACGCTCTGATTAAAATGCGACACCGTGCTGTTCGCCGCTTCCAGATACCATTGCTGAATAGGAAGCAACCCGCAATCACCGGACAGCTGCCCCTGTTCCGCGGCTACCGCGATACTTTTTTGCGCCGCCAAAAACGAGGCAATACCGGCTATGGTCTGATGCGCAAACAGATCGCGGGGTTGTAGTTCATACCCCAAGCGTCTGGCCCTGCTTACCACCTGAATGGTAATAATGGAATCCCCTCCCAGGGAGAAGAAATTATCGTATATCCCTACCCGTTCTATACCCAGTAAATCCAGCCAGAGATCGGCCAACGCTTTTTCCGTTTCATTTCGGGGAGCCACAAAGTCATTGGTCAACCCCTCCCTTGCGTCCATTTGAAGCAATGCTTTCTTGTCGATTTTACCATTTGACGTTAGCGGAAACTCGTGCAGTAAAATGATCTGTGCCGGGACCATATAGGAGGGCAATACCCTGCTGATGTCATCCCTCACCTGCTTCACAAATTCCAGCGGGTGTTTCCATTCGGAGACACGGGGAGCGTAGTCCACCGGCGTTTGTGCGCCTTCATTTCTGATGGCAAACAGATTATACAATATATCATCCTTTAAGGAGGCCTCTTTTTCGAGATAGATGTGATAGCCTTTATTGCGCAGCATTTCAGTGATACGGTCCAGGCGATTGTCCACATTATGCACTTCAATGATCAGGCTTTTCACTTTATCCCAGTCGCTTTCCAGCATACCGTCCAGCACGAGGTGCTCCGAATTTTCGACATCTATTTTAAGCAAATCCACCTGCGTTATTCCCTCTTCCCTGATAATCTGAGAAAGCGTTTTGGCCGGCACGGTTACTTTTTTATTTTCTAATTTCACCTCCAGCAAAGTATCTATCTCTTCACGGGATAGCTGCTCGTTTTCCGTACTTTCAATATAGGAACGGACCACCGCTTTTACCTGCTCTTTATCTTCACTGATACCGGACAATATGCTCACCTGGGGATAGTACGTAAATGATATTTCCTGTTCTTTATCCAGCAAGGCAAGTTGATATGCTTTACCACCAACATTATACAGTTTTCTGTTTTTACTGAGATAATCAAACACTTCCGGTATCGGCTCAAAGGAATATACTTTGATGTTTTTATGTAACGCATGCAGGAAGACTGTAAAGAAACCTATATTGGCGCCCACATCTATCACGCAGCTATTGTCAGACAATGCAATGCCATGCTTCAGATAGTTCTGCTCTTCAAATATTTCCTTATATAGAAATCTTATCTCATTAATATTAGATCCCAGCATGGGTAGTCCATTCGGAAGCAGGTGCAGGTCTGACTCCCGGACCTGTTTCGTATGCAGCAACTGCTGATAGCTGTTTAATAAAGGGAATGTTTCAGCATCCACCTGTATATAAGCCTGTAGTTTCCTGCTGTGTCCATCTTCGTGCGTTGTTGCCAATACCACCGCATCTTTTACAGCTGCCACTGCTGACATAGCAGCTGCTATTTCGCCTAACTCTATGCGATATCCGCGTATCTTCACCTGGTCATCCAGGCGGCCCAGATACTCCAGGCTTCCATCCGGTAGCCATCTGGCGAGATCGCCCGTTTTATACAGCCTTGCACCAACATCCCCGCTGAAGGGGTCTGCAATGAATCTGTCTTTTGTTAATTGCTCCCTGTTGAGGTATCCGCGGGACAAACCGGCCCCTCCTACATACAACTCTCCTGCAATTCCTGCCGGCAGCAGGTTTCCGTGCGCGTCCAGTATATAACAGCTAAGTGTGGGTATAGGCTTACCAATATTGCTGGCCTCTCCGTTCAGGGTATCCGCGTCCATTTCCTTATACGTTACGTGGACGGTTGTTTCCGTAATGCCATACATGTTGATCAGCTTACAATCCGGGTATCTTTCTTTCCAGACTTTGAGTTTGCCGGGTGTCAGTGCTTCTCCGCCGAATATTACATACCTCGTTTGTAAAGGGACTGCTGAACGGAGCAGACTTTCCTGCAACGCGTAGAACGCAGTAGGCGTCTGATTTAAAACCGTCACTTTTTCCTTTAGAAGTATAGCACCAAAGGCCACCGGGTCTCTGGCCGCCTCCTTGCTGATGACAATAAGCTTCCCTCCATACAGTAAAGCGCCATACATTTCCCATACCGAGAAGTCAAAGCAAAATGAATGGAACATGGTCCAGACATCGTTATTATTAAAGTCATATAACGGCGTGTCTGTTTCGAACAGCCTTACTACGTTATAATGCTCAATAAGCACGCCTTTCGGTTTACCGGTAGAACCGGAAGTATAGATCACATAAGCAAGATGACGGGGGAGAATCCCATAAGAAGGATCATCTGCGGAAAACTGGCTGATCTCCGGCCAGTCCTCATCCAGCAATATCAGCTCCGCAGACGCCACATTCTCCAGTACATGCGCGCATTCCCGGGAACTGACGATCCATTTGGCGGCAGTATCTTCCAGCATAAAGCTGATGCGGTCTTCAGGGTAATCAGGATCGATGGGAACGTAGGCCCCACCTGCTTTCAGGATACCGAGTATACCCACTATCATTTCAACGGACCGCTCTATGCATATCGGCACCAGGGTATCTGCCTGCACGCCTTTGTTCCGTAAATAATGCGCCAGCTGATTGGCACGTATATTCAACTCCCGGTAGGTCAATGAAACGTCACCGGCCACTACTGCGGTCGCTTCGGGCGTAAGGGCTACCTGCGCCGCAAAAAAGTCTGTAATGGTTTTATCCTTTGGATAGCCTGCTGAAGTATTATTAAATTCCACCAGCAACTGATGTTCTTCCGCGGATGTCAGCATGGGCAATGCCCCTATGCGTGATGCCGGTGATTGTACCACAGACCACAGCAACTGTTCAAAATGCGCTATCATACGCGCTATCGTGGCGGGCCTGAAAAGGTCGGCGCAATACACCACGTTTCCATATAGCCCGTCCGCGCTTTCCTGGATAAAAACAGTCAGATCAAACGGAGATGCTTCCTGTTCAACAAACTCGCGGGACAACTGTACCGTTCCCAAACGAAGCTCCGGTACTTCCGGTGTATTTTCCATGGCAAACATTACCTGGAATAAGGGACTCCGGCTCAGACTCCGCTCTTCCACAACCGCTTCCACCACTTTTTCAAAAGGCACGCCCTCATGTTCATAAGCGCCTAACGTCGTTTGTTTTACCTGTTGCAGCAAGGTGGTAAAAACAGGATCATCTGCCAGATTACTGCGCAATGCCAGTGAGTTGATGAAGAGACCGACCAGCCCTTCTACTTCCTGCTGCGTTCTGCCGGCGATGGCACTACCCACGCAGATGTCGTCCTGACCACTGTACCGATGCAACAACACTTTAAAAGCGGCCAGCAAGGTCATATACAGGGTAGTATCGTGCATGCGCGACAATGCCTGCAACTGGTCCGATAATTCCCGGCTGAAGCGGAACCCGCTGGCGGCCCCTTTGGTACTTTGTATCAACGGCCGCTTATAATCGCACGGGAGCTGTAGCGTGGCCACGCCTTTGAGTTTTTCTTTCCAATATTGCAGCTTGTCTGCCAATATATCACCTGATAAATACTTCCGCTGCCAGATGGCATAATCCGCATACTGAAGCGGAAGCGGCGCCAATTGCGCAGCGCGGTTATCGATACCGGCATTGTACAATGCAATCAGTTCATTTACAATGATACCATTGGACCAGCCATCAGAGGCAATGTGATGCAAGGTGACTACCAATACATGCTCCCTGCCGTCTGCTGACAAACGGACCAGGTGCGCGCGTAACATATGATCTGCGGACAAATCAAACGGCGCAGTGATCAGCGACTGAACATAGGCTTGTAATGCAGCCGTATCTTCGCTATATAGGGTACCGTCAATCATATTCAACTGCCAGCGATCTTTATCCTGTACATATTGATAGGCTACCCCTGCCTTTTCTGTCTGCTGACGAATCACTGTTCTCAGCACTTCATGACGATTAACGATTGCCTGCAACGCCTGCGACAGCGCATCACTATTCAGGTCCCCTTTCAATCTTAATACCGTGGGTATATGATAGTGGGTACTGCCTTCCAGCTGGTCAATAAACCACAAACGCTCCTGGCTATACGATAAGGGAATGTATGCAGGTCTTTCCTCACGGAGGATGGGCGGCGCCACCGGCGCACCTCCACATTCCTTTAGATGAACAGACAGTAATGCAATAGTGGGATAGTCAAAAATATCACCAATGGTCACCTCCACCACCAGTCTTTTCCTGATAGCTGACACCAGACGTATCGCCAGCAAGGAATGCCCGCCCAGCTCAAAGAAATTATCGTGTATCCCTACCCGTTCTACTTCCAGCAAAGCGGACCAGATGGCAGCCAGCGCCTCCTCTGTGGCAGTTGCAGGAGCCACATAAGCCACTGTGGAAACCGTTTCGTCAGGATCTGGTAATGCTTTCTTATTTATCTTGCCGTTTGGCAGTAGCGGGAATGCATCCAACGCCACCAATACCGGTGGGATCATATATTCCGGCAAATGCTCCTGTAGATAGGCATTGATGCCCGCCCTGTCAAATACGCCGTTGGCAATCACATAACCTATCAGTTGTTTATGACCGTGCTGATCGTCCCTCGCTATTACCACACCCTGGCTCACCTGCTCACATTGTGATAACACACGTGTTACTTCTCCCGGTTCTACCCGGTAGCCACGAATCTTTACCTGCTCATCCGCACGCCCCAGAAATAATATATTACCATCCGGTAAATATTTCACAAGATCACCGGTACGGTATAACCGTTGTTTGCCCTGTGCATTGGCCCTGAACGGATCTGCTATAAACCGTTGTGCTGTCAACTCCTGATGATGGAGGTAACCTTGCGCCACACCGTCCCCTCCGATGTACAATTCACCGGAGATGCCGACCGGGCATAGCTGTCCTTCCGGGCTCAGCACATGCACATAAGTATTTGAAAATGGTTTTCCTATGGGAACGCCCTGTTCATACCGCGCTTCTTTATTCACCACATGCAGTAATTTCCCTATAGTCGTTTCCGTGGGCCCGTAATGATTCACCACGGTGCAGGATGCGCCGGATAACCGGATACTATCAATGACTGTTGCATCCAATGCTTCACCGCCAAAAATCAGCAGCTTTTCCGGCAATAGTAATTGCCCCGGCGCAGACAATGCTTTCCAGTGCGACGGTACAATCTTAATGCAATCTATCTGGTGCGAGGAAAAATAACGCCGCAGCCGTTCACTATCGCTGGCCGCAGCCTTTGAAAAGAGATGCAGGCTGCCGCCGGTACCCAGGGCTCCGTATAAAACCGTATTCCCCAGGTCGGTAGCAATGCTGGACAGCAAAGCAAAAGAAGCACAATTGTTTATGGGAAGCGCCCGCCGCAAACCGTCCAGATAATCCATCAGGTTACCATGTGTTACCATCACTCCTTTTGGATGACCGGTACTTCCGGATGTATAGATCACATACACCAGTTGCCCGGCAACCGGGAGGTCCGACAGCGCTGATTCCGGATACCTGCTGATGATATCCCTATCACCGTCGAGCGTGACGATGCGGAGCGCGTCACCCATCTCCAACATAGACCTGGCGGCTACCGTACTGACCACCACCGTAGCTGCTGTCTCTTCCAGCATATAGCTGATCCTGTCTGACAGCGGCAGATAATCAGGATCAACCGGCACGTACGCGCCCCCTGCTTTCAGGATGCCCAGTATGCCCACTATCATTTCCGGTGAACGTTCGATGCAAAGGGGCACTAATGTCCCTGCTGCCACGCCCAGGCTCCGCAGATAGTGCGCCAGTTGATTTGATTGCTTATCCAGTGCGGCATATGTCAATGCCTTCTCTTCAAATAACAGCGCTATTGCCTCCGGATGACGTTTCACCTGCGAGGTGAATTCATCTATGATCGTTGTTTGCTGCTCCTGTGATGTGCCCAATAGTTGATGTTCTTCCACAGCAGCCAGCATGGGTAACAGCCCTACAGGTCGCAGGGGATCCGATACGATAGATAATAATAACTGCCGATAATGACTGCCCATACGAACAATGGTATCCTCCCGGAACAAATCATTACGATACACTACATTTACCAGCAGCTCACTTCCCTGTGCTGTTATAAAGAAGGTGATATCAAACTTTGACATCGTAAACTCAACAGCTTCCGTCGTTAATACCACTTCTCCCAAACGAAGCTCCGGAGCGGCAGGCGCCTGCTGCATCACGAGCATTACCCGGAACAGCTCTCTGTCTGCGTTTCCGTCTTTCGTTACGGCTTCCACCACTTTCTCGAAAGGCACATCCTGATGTTCATACGCGCCCAGTGTGGTTTCACTTACCTGTTTCAGGAAAGATAAAAAAGAAGGATTATCACTCAGGTCGCTGCGGAATACCAGCGTATTTACAAAGAACCCGATCAGGTCTTCTGTCTCCTGTGGCTGACGTACCGCTGTAGAGCTGCCTACGGCGATATCGGTCTGACTGGTGTATCGGTACAACAATACCTTAAAGGCTGCCAGTAAGGTCATGTATAAAGAAACACCCTGTTGTTGGGAGAATCTCCTGATCTGATCTGACAATTCACCGGGAACACTAAACGAGATGCTCCTGCCCTGCACATCTGGTGTAGCCGGCCGGGCGTAATCTGTGGGCAATTCCAATGTCGTGATTCCCGACAGCTTATCTTTCCAGTAAGCCAGTTTCCGGTCCAGCACTGCGCCGGATAAATAAGTCCGTTGCCAGATGGCATAGTCGGCATACTGAACAGGCAACGGTGCTAATTGAGCAGAACGATTTTCTATATATGCATTATATAACGCTAGCAGCTCTTTTACGATAATACCGGCAGACCATTCGTCGGATGCGATATGATGTATGGTTACCACCAGTATATGCTCATCTGCCGACAGGCGGACCACCTGTGCGCGCAACGGATGATCGCGCGACAGGTCGAAAGGAGCAACCATCAGGGCTTTCAGATAGGCTTGTAAAGCCTGGGCATCCTGCTGATAACGTTCCGCCGCTGTTTCCGTTAACTGCCAGCTATCCTTTTCCAGTATCCATTGGTAAGGCGTACCGGTGTCCGACTGGCGGAATACCGTACGTAATACTTCATGGCGATTGATGATGGTCTGAAAGGCATACGACAGTCCTTCCCTGTTTAATTTCCCTTTCAGTCTTAATACTGCCGGCAAATGATACTGTATGCTGCCTTCCAGCTGGTCAATAAACCACAAACGCTCCTGGCTAAACGATAAAGGAATATGGGCTGGCCTTTCATAGCTCGCCAGCGCCGGAGCAGCAGATACATCAGCATACCGGGTTAATTGCGCCGATAAAGCGGCGATAGTAGGATAATCGAAAATATCCCTTACGCCCGCTTCGGTGCGCAGTTTCTTCTTAATAGCGGCCAGTACGCGAATGGCCAGCAGGGAGTGTCCTCCCAATTCAAAGAAATTATCGTATATGCCTATCCGTTCTATTCCCAGCAGCGACTGCCAGATGCCTGCAAGCGCCTGTTCCGTTTCATGACGTGGTGCGGCGTACTCACTCCGCAACAACGCTGCGCCGCCGGGATCGGGTAAGGATTTTTTGTCCACCTTGCCATTGGCAGTCAGCGGCAGCTTATCCAACAGGACCAGTTGCGAGGGCACCATGTACACCGGAAGGCGGTCTTGCAGCCACAATAGCAACCCTGGCCTGTCTATACTTTCATCCCCTACCACGTAGCACACCAGGTGACGGTAACCGCTGTTATCCGTTCTGGCTACTACGACCGCCTGTTTTACGCCAGCATATTGCGACACCACACTTTCTATTTCCCCGGGCTCTACGCGGTAGCCCCGGATTTTCACCTGGTCGTCTACCCTGCCTAAGTATTCAATCGTGCCGTCCGGCAGCCAGCGTGCCTGGTCTCCCGTAAAATACAGTCGCTCTCCAGGCTTGAATGGATTGGATATGAACTTCTCCTTTGTCAGCTCCGGCCGGTTCAGATAACCACGGGCTACCTGCACACCGCCAATACACAGCTGGCCCGGAACGCCTACCGGCACCGGTCTCCCCGATCCATCCAGGATATAGGCGGCCGTATTGGACAAGGGCCGGCCGATAGTGATCTTCTCGTCCAGCTTTAATTCTTTAATAGTGGCCCATATCGTTGCTTCTGTAGGACCGTATACATTCCACACTTTCTGATCGCTTAATTGCACCAGCCTATCTTTCAATGCCACAGGGATGGCTTCTCCCCCTGCCAGTATCGTTACCCCTTCTTTATTTTCCCAGCCGGCTTCCAGCAACATTTGCCATGTGGCCGGAGTGGCCTGCATATGCGTGGGCCGGTGATGCGACAGTGCTGACGCCAGCTTAAAGCCATCTGCTGCTGTGGATTTTGAAGCGATAATGACTTTGCCTCCTGTCAGTAAAGGCAGGTACAGTTCCAGGTAAGCGATGTCAAAACAGTAGGTGGTAACGGCCAGTAAACTGATGGCCGCCGCCGGGTCCAGCCTGTCTTTCATAGACAACAGGAAATTCAGCAGCGACTGATGTTCTATCATCACTCCCTTGGGCGTGCCCGTTGAACCTGAAGTATAGATCACATAAGCCAGATGGTCAGGCTTGGCTGTTAATCTCAAGGGAGTAACCGGCTGCTGGGCTATTTCATCTCCTACGCCATCTAATAACACCGGTGTGATACCCGCGGCATTTATTTTATGCTCATGGGCCCGACTGCTGACAACGATATTGCTACCGCTGTCTTTCAACATGTAGTGGATCCTTTCCAGGGGATAATCCGGGTCCAGCGGCACATACGCCCCGCCGGCCTTCATAATACCTAACAGGGCCACCAGCATATCCGCCGAACGGTCTATACAAACCGGGACCAGACTATCGGCTTTCACCCCAAGGTTGCTCAGGTAATGGGCCACCTGGTTGGAGCGCTCATCCAGCTCCTGATAAGTCAAACTATGCTCCTCGTATACCACGGCTACCGCGCCAGGATGCAACGATACCTGCGTGGCAAACAGGTCCGCAAAGGTTTTATCTTCCGGGTAAGCCGTTGTGGTGGCGTTAAAGGAGGTCAGTAACTGTTCGCGTTCTCCTGTTGTCAACAACGCTATGTCTTTAAACCGGGCAACATTTTTTGTTATCTGTAACAGTACCTGTTTGAAATGGTCTGCTATCCGCTGCACATAAGCCGTTTCCAGCAATGCTGTATTATAGGAGAAACGGACACTGATTTCTTCACCGGCTTCTATCATAATACTCAGCGGATAATTGTTATGCTCTTCCGCTCTTACCTTATCTATCTGTAATTGCCAGGATTGGGCCGTTAATACTTTGCTTACCGGGTAGTTCTCAAATATCATCAGGCTGTCAAACAAATCGCCACCAACGCCTGTCCAGCGCTGTATATCCTTCAACGCGGTATACTGGTACTCCAGGCTTTGCAATTGCACCGACTGCAGTTCCTGCAACCATTCAGTTATATTGTGCGACTCATCCAATGTCGCATGCAACGGCAGCACATTTATATACAGCCCCACCCGTTGTGCTATGTCCGGCAAGCTATCGGGGCGGCCTGACACCATCACCCCAAAAGTGATATCATTACCACCTGAATACCGACATAACAGATACGACCATACGCCCTGCATCAGGGTATTCTGTGTCACCTGGTTGCGTTGCGCATATTGCACGATCTTTTCGGTGGTAGCGGCATCCAGCAGCAGCGCCACTTCCTGATAAGTGCCAATCCCTTTGGTGCGTTCTTCCGTGGTATCTATGAACGGCAACAGGCAACCCGCCTCTGTTCCTTTCATATAGTTGCGCCAGTATTGCTCATCCCTTTCTTTATCACGACGGTCCACATAACGGATATAATCACTGTAGTGGTCCGTGGCACCTGCTGATATTGCCTTTCCTGTTAACAGGCCTTCGTAAATATGCAGCAACTCTTCCAGCAATACGGGTAACGACCACCCGTCCAGCAAAATATGATGGAAGGTCCAGAGCAACCAATAGCGGTCATTTTCCAATCGTGCGAGGCTGATACGCATCAATGGCGGCTCGCTGAAGTCAAATCCTTTATTGCGATCAGCCAGGGCATATTCCCTGCATGCTTCTTCCTGTGCAGCTTCACTGCTACCACGATAATCCAGTACCGATACCGGCAGTGCTACTTCATGGTATACCCCTTGCACGGGAACTGAAAATTCGTCGTGATAAAATCCGCTGCGTAAAATACTATGACGCTGCAGCAGGTACTCCCAGCTTTGCAGGAACAGGCCTTCTTCCAGACCCTTTATCTCACAGGAGAACTGATTGGTATATCCACCTGCACGTTTGTCATACAGCCCGTGAAACAGTAATCCCTCCTGTAAGCTACTCAACCGGTATAGACCCGCCACCTGGCTACGGCGCGGCATTCCCCGGTATTCGGCGTCCAAAAAGGCGTCTAAGGTTGCATTGTCTGTTACAGCACTCAATCCATAGTCTGAAGGCGTGTATACAGACGGCAACATTTTGCGTGATACACAATGCGTGATCAATAATTCCAGTTGTGTTATATAAGCAGCGGCCAGCTGCTCTATCGTAGCAGGTTCATAATGTTTAACACTGTACTCCCATTCCAGTACCAGTTCTCCACGCTGCACAATACTATTAACAGATATCTTCTGTGTTAACGGATGCCGCTCTCCTACCGTTGCTCCCGGTGATTCAGGCGCCAGCTCCAGGTATCCTTTTCCGTTTGCAATATTGTCTAACTGACCAAGGTAATTAAACACGATGTCCCACGGTTCCTTACCCTGCAAGGCATCCATTTTGCTGATATACTTCAGCACCCCGTATCCTATTCCCTTGTCCGGCACCTGGCGCAGCTGTTCTTTTATGTCTTTTAATAAAGCACCCGCAGCCTTTGTTGCCGGAACTTCCAGCACAACAGGATAGGTATTGGTGAACCAGCCTATTGTGTGATGGGTGTTTGTTCCAAGGATAGCATCTTCACGGCCGTGGCCTTCCAGGCCGATGGATACCGTTGAATGCCCGTTCCATGCTGACAGGGAAATTGCCAGCGCACTCAGTAACACGTCGTTTATCTCTGTGTGATAGGCATGAGGAGCTTCCTGTAACAAGCGGTGTGTTTGCAGCGCGCTTAATTTCACAGTATGCTTGCCCATGTCCGATACCGTCACCTTGTCGTCATACGCATGATCTGTCCGCAACGGTACATATGCCTGTACTACCCGCTCCCAGTAAAGCCGTTGGTCAGACAAGCGGCGACGCTGACTGTAATTCTCCAATGCGTCATAAAACGCGCTGTATGCATCGCTCTTTTTACCCAGTACGTTGTCGTTATCCGATGTGTCATTCTGCAATAACAATGACAGATCTTCCAGCAAAATGCGCCAGGACACGCCGTCTACAGCCAAATGATGAATCACTAATAACAATCGGTTATGGGAGGTTTCCTGTGGTGTCAACAACAGCACCGCACGTATCAGCAGGCCTTTGCTGATGTCCAGACTTTGCTGATACTGATTGCCATGCTGTGTGATGGCTTCTTCCAGTTTGTCAGCCGGCACCCCCTGTAGGTCTACTGTTTCCAGCGCTCCTTCATAACTGCCGTATACCTGCTCCCAGCCGTTTTCTCCCCTGTTGTACACGAACCGGAGCGCATCATGGTAATGCATCAGCGTGGTTATCGCAGCGGATAACCTGGACGGCACTACGCTTTTCTCTACCGTCAATAAAACACTCTGGTTATAATGTACCTCCAAAGGATTGCTAGTGTCCAGGTACCATTGTTGAATTGGTAAAAGGCCACTGTTACTTATCACAGCCTGTTCTCCGGATACAGTTTCCTGCTCCGGCACCAGGAGGTGAGCAGACAGTTGTGCGATCGTTTGATACTCAAACAGGTCACCCACCTGTACTTCATACCCCAATTGCCGCGCACGGCTTACTACCTGAATAGTGATGATAGAGTCTCCCCCCAGTGTAAAGAAATTATCGTGTATGCCTATCCGTTCTATCCCCAGTAAATCCTCCCATATTTCCGTCATCGCTTGTTCTATCTCATTACGATAACCGATATAGGTGCTCTCTTCTTCTGCCGTTTCCACAGCATCCATATCAGGCAAAGCTTTTCTATCGACCTTACCGTTTGCCGTACGCGGAAACTCCTGCAAGGCAATCAGTGTGGCCGGTATCATATAGTCCGGTAATCTGTTTTTGAGATAAGCGAGGATGCCTTCTCTGTCGAAAGTACCAGCGGGTACTACATACCCCACCAGCTTCCGGGGCCTGTGTTGTTCCTGTTCCCCGTCATTGCCGGCATGATCGGCGCTTGCCAGCACCACCGCCTGGCTAACCAGGCCGCATTCCTGCAACACGCTCTCTATCTCACCCAGTTCTATGCGATAACCGCGGATCTTTACCTGGTCATCCACCCGTCCCAGGTATTCAATATTTCCGTCCGGCAGCCATTTGCCAAGGTCGCCCGACTTATACAACCTGGCGCCGGCTGTTTCACTGAACGGGTCGGCCACAAATTTTTCCGCTGTCAGATCGGGGCGGTTCAGATATCCGCGTGATAAACCAACACCGCCTATGCAGATCTCTCCTGCCACTCCTATCGGGCATAACTGCATTTCACTGTTCAATATAAATACCCGTTTATTAGACCTTGACTTCCCAATGGGAATGTTCCTGTTATTTGCCGTGGTATTACTTACTTTAAATAAAGTAGCATTCACCGTTATCTCTGATGGCCCATATCCATTGTAGAAATTCTTAAAGCCTGCATAATAAAGCGCATCTTCTGCTATGGCTGCTTCACCGGCAGAAACAATGGTCCGTACGCCCGGCAGATCCGCCTTATTAAGAATAGACAGGAAAGAAGGCGTGATCGTAAACAGGGTCACCTGATGTTTTGCAACAAATGCTATAAAGCTCTCGCTATCTTTCAATACAGCTTTACCTGGTAATATTAACGATGCCCCACTCAACAAAGTGCTGAATATGTCCAGTATAGCGCCATCAAAAGCCGGCGACATAAATTGCAGATAGCGGTCGGCCGCTGTCATGGAGAACTCCCGGATATGGTCCAGGGATACATTTACCAAACCGGCATGCGCTATCATGACGCCTTTGGGCTTGCCGGTGGAGCCGGAGGTATATATGACATACGCCAGGTGGCCCGGATGAAGTGAGCGCTGCGGCGCTGTCACAGGTTCCTGCTGAATGCTTTCCAGGTCATTGTCAAGCTCAATAATAATATCCTGTTCTTTTAATGGTAGTCCATAGCGGTGTATGCTGTTACTCACCATTACCTGCGCAGCTGTGTTCTCTACCATATATGCCTTCCGGTCATCAGGATAGGCCGGATCTATCGGAACAAATGCTCCGCCGGCTTTCATGATGCCCAATATACCGATGATCAGGTCCGCACTTCTCTCCAGACAGATGGGTATCAGCGTTTCTTCCTGTACCCCTTTATGTTTTAAGTAGTGTGCCAGCTGATTGGCTCGCTCATCCAGTTTCCGATAGGTGTAAACCTCGTCTTCAAATACAACTGCCACCGCGTCCGGTGTTTTTAACACCTGCGCCTCCCATATATCCGCTACTGTTTTATTCGCCGGAAGTGTGTCAGCTGTTGCTGTATTATTAAAGGAGATCAACAGCTGTTGCTCCTCTGCGGCAGTCAGTATGTTTAACGATCCGATCGCTGCATCCGGTGTAACCACAACGGCGCGCAATAACTGGTCAAAATGCCCCAGCATGCGTTCCATCCTTTCTTTGTTGAATAAGTCCGAGCAATATTCAATGTTAGCCACCAGCGAGCCGTCCGGACGTTCCACTACAGAAAAATTAATATCAACCGTAGCGGTGGTATGTTCAAATGCTTCTCTTATCAGTTGCACCTCCCCTAAGCGATAAGCAGATACGTCTGCGGCATTCTGTACAGAGAAAACCACATCGCACAAAGGATGACGGCTCAGGTCCCTGTTTGTCAACACCTGATCGACTATCTTATCAAAAGGTACTTCCTGATGATCATATGCCTCGAGTGTGGTTTGTTTTACCTGCTGCAACAGCTGCGCAAATGAAGGCTTATTACCAAGGTCACTGCGCAGGACCAGCGTATTGACAAAAAAGCCGATCAGTCCTTCCAATTCCTGCTGCATTCTGCCATCTATCGGTGTACCGATGCAGATATCTTCCTGCCCGCTGTAGCGATATAACAACACATTGAAAGCAGACAATAATGTCATAAAAAGCGTTACCCCTTGCTGCTGGCTCAGTTGCTGTAATTGTGCCGTCAGTGTACGGTCAATGATAAACCCTTCTATCCGGGCGCCCCTGTTACTTTGAATAACGGGCCGCGCATAATCCGATGGCATATTCAATGGCACCACGCCCTGTAATCTATCTTTCCAGTAACCCAGTTGTTGAGCTAACTTTTCTCCTGACAGATGCGCACGTTGCCATATGGCATAATCAGCGTATTGTACCGGGAGAGCGTTCATCTGCGGAACGCGGTCTTCAGCGTAGGCACTGTATAATGCTACTAATTCCCCGACGATAATACCGGACGACCAGGCATCTACCGCAATATGATGCATGGTCACGATCAACAGATGTTCCTGCTCCCGGAGGGGGATTAGGTGTGCGCGCAGCATATGATCTACTGACAGATCAAACGGTAAAAGGATCAGCTCCTGTATATAGGCTTGCAAGGCGGCCTGGTCGTATTGGTATAAAGGGTCCTCTGTTACATTCAGCTGCCATTGATCTTTGTCCAGCACAAACTGGTAAGCGCCTTCTCCTGCATCCTGGCGGATCACGGTGCGGACCACCTCATGGCGGTTCACGATTTGCCGGAAAGCGTCTTCCAGCGCGCTGCGGTTAAGCTGCCCCTTCAGCCGGATCACCTCCGGCATATGAAATTGCGTGCTGCCCCGTAGCTGGTCCATAAACCACAGATTCTCCTGGTTAAAGGAAAGCGGGATACGGGAAGGACGCTCATGCACTTCAATAGACGGCGACAAGGTGTTGGTTTGGCCCTGCTGTTGTATATAAGCGGCCAGGTCTGCGATCGTCACGTACCGGAACAGCTCTTTTACAGACAACTCTACCCCTATTTTTTTGCGTAGTGCCACTTTCAGGCGCATCGATAACAAAGAATGTCCCCCCTGTTCAAAAAAGTTATCGTATACCCCTATCCGTTGTACTCCCAGCAGCTCCTGCCATATTTCGGCCAAGGTTTGTTCCATTTCATTCCGCGGCGCTACCCGTTCACTCGTTAACAGTGCCTCTCCCGATGGCTGCGGCAGGGCTTTCTTATCTACCTTGCCGTTAGCCGTTAGCGGCAACTGCTCCAGTTCCACGATTACCGGCGGCACCATGTAGTCGGGCAGTTTACTTTTCAGATAAGCATACACGTTATCCCTGTCAAAAACACCATCCGGCACCACATAGCCTATCAGCCGTTTATTACCCTGATCATCTGCTCCGGCCACTACCACCGACGCTTTTACGGAGGCGCATTGCTGTAGTACATTTTCTATCTCGCCCAGCTCTATCCGGTAACCACGGATCTTTACCTGTTCATCCATTCTGCCCAGGTAGCCGATAGTGCCGTCCTGCAGCCACTTTCCCAGGTCACCGGTACGATACATGCGCACCTGCTCACCTGTGCGGAACGGGTCACTGACAAATTTCTCCGCTGTCAATGCCGGAAGATTCAGGTAGCCACGACCCACCCCAATACCTGACACACATATCTCACCCGGTACTCCCGGAGGACATAATCTCCCTTCACGGTCTAATATATAAATAGCAAGATTTTGCACAGGTCTCCCTAAGGGAACACTACTGCCTTCCGGCAAATGATACATCAGGTGATGACAGATATCATCCGATGCCTCCGTTGGACCATAGGCATTTACCACCGGGATGGCGCCATAGCAGGGATGACCAAACCACCGGGCCAGTAAGTTCTGACTGACCACTTCCCCGGTCAGGAGTAAGAATTTCAAATGCTGTAAAGTCACTTCCGGCTCTTCCTGTAGTAGCGATAACAGGTAAGAAGGTACCAGTTCCAAAATGGTCACCCGGTGATCATCAACGGCTTTAATAAGTGCAGTAGGATGATAGATCAGCTCATCACGATAGATAATCGTCTGCCCTCCGCATAACAAGGCGGCAAACATCTGCCATACTGAAATATCGAAGGTAAAAGAGGCTGTTTGAGCGATGATCGAATGTTGATCTATTTTCAGGTCATGTATTTTGGCAAACAGGTGATTCAGCATACCTCCATGTTCTATCATCACGCCTTTCGGAGTGCCCGTTGAGCCAGACGTATAGATCACGTAACACAGGTCACCTGGTGCAGGCCTGGCAACCGGTGCTTCAGTAGGCTGTTGTGCGATGATGTCCCGGATACTGTCTGTCACAATAAGATCCACTACCGCATCAGCAGGGATTTTGTGCCGGCAGGCGGTACTGCTGATAACAATCTGTGCGTTACAATCTTTCAGTATATAGGAGATCCGCGCCGCCGGATACTCCGGATCAACAGGCACATATGCCCCACCGGCCTTCATGATGCCTAATATGGCCACCAGCATGTCCGTCGACCGGTCCATGCAAACAGGTACCAGCATGTCCCTGCCCACTCCTTTGCTTTTCAGGTAATGGGCTAATTGACCGGAGCGGTCATCCAGCTCCAGGTAAGATAATTGGTGCTGTCCGTCACTTACTGCGATAGCCGTTGGCGTTAGTAACGCCTGCTCAGCAAACAGGGCCGGCATGGTTTTATGCTGAGGCCACTCAGCTTTGGTATCATTGAACGTTATCAGCAATTCGCGCTCTTCTGCCGCACTCAACAGAGATAATGTACCTATACGGGCAGCAGGTGTTTGCACCACAGATCGCAACAGTTGTTCAAAGTGGTCCGCCATACGGTTGATGGTAGCTTCACTGAACAGGTCTGCCGCATATTCTATAAACCCGTTCAATCCGTCCGCGCCTTTATCAATTGAAAAAGTTAAATCAAAAGCAGTGGTGCTGTGTTTAATTTCCTCCTGGGATATGGCCAGATTTTTCAGGCTGATATCCGGTGTTTCAGGGGTATTCTGGAATACAAACATCACCTGAAACAAAGGCGTTCCGCTCAGGGCTCTTTCTTTCACCACCGCTTCCAGTACTTTCTCAAATGGTGTTTCCTGATGGCGATAAGCATCCAGCGTGGTATTTTTCACCTGCTGCAAAAGCGAAGTGAAAGCCGGGTCATCTGCCAGGTTGTTGCGCAAGGCGATCGTATTGATAAAATAACCGACCAGTGTAGCTGTTTCTTCCCGCATCCTTCCGGACACGAGGCTTCCTACACAAATATCTTCCTGCCCGGAATAACGATATAACAACACTTTAAAAACAGACAGCAACGTCATGAAAAGTGTGGCGCCATGCTGCCGGGAAAGTGCCTCTAATTGCTGTGTCAACTCCTCGTCCAGCCATATTTTCCGCTTGGCGCCACGCGCGCCCTGAACGGCCGGACGTATATAATCTGTTGGCAGGTTCAACGTTGCTGTTCCTGCCAGTTTCTCTTTCCAGTAACGCAATGCGTCAGCGAATACCACATCGGATAAATATTTCCGCTGCCAGATGGCATAATCCGCATACTGTACCTCCATTGGCGTCAAGGGAGAGGAATGGCCCTCCAGGTAAGTATCATATAAAGTCTGCAATTCATCGAATAAGATATAGGCAGACGTTCCGTCAAATGCAATATGATGGATGGTTATCACCAGGATATGCTCGTTTCCCCCGGCTGACAAACGGATCAGCTGCGCGCGCAGCATATGGTCTTTCGACAGGTCGAAAGGCGCATGGACCAGAGAAACAATCAATTCCTCCAATGCTGCCGGGTCTGTACGATAGGCCTCTCCGGCAATCGTTACCAGCTCCCATTTATCTTTGTCCAGCACCTGCTGATAAGTATCCCCGCTTTCGTCTTCCTGCTGCCGGATAACGGTGCGCAGTACTTCATGGCGATTTACAATATGCTGCAATGCATATACCAACGCTTCCTGATTAAGTTTCCCTTTTAGCCTTAAAATTGCCGGTATGTGATAAGGTACACTTCCTCCCAGCTGGTCGATGAACCACAAACGTTCCTGGCTATACGACAATGGGATATGAGATGGTCTTGACAATACTGCCTCAATGGGCGGCAACACTGAATAATGCTGCTTCTCTGCCGATGAAAGTGATATTTGCGCCGGCAACGCATTAGCAACAGGCGCTACTAAAAATCCTGCGCCCTGCAAATCCCGGATACTCTCTTTAATAGCCCTTGCTATAAAATTGATATCTTCCTCCGTATGTGCAGTAGATAAAAAACAGGTCCTGCCTTCCCATATATACACCCCTTTTTCCAGCAGATGATAAAAGAAGAGGTCCATATTAACATGACTGGCAAAATGGAACAGCGACCCGAAATGATGTACCTGCATAGGCACCTCATGCTGCCGGAAGAAAGCCGCTATGTCATTCACCAAACGGGCAGTACGTGCGTTCAACTGTTCCTGCAGGGCAGGTCCCTGCTGTTTTAATTCGGTCAACAAAGCCAAAGCGGCCGCCATACTTAACGGATGCTTACAAAAGGTGCCGGCGAAATAGGTCGTATCTGCCTGTGGATAAGACTCATCTCCATATTGCCATACGCCACCGTCCAGTACATCCATGAACCGGCGTTTACCGGACACGATTCCTATTGGCAAGCCGCCCCCGGCTATTTTTCCGTAAGTGGCCATATCCGCTGATATGCCAAAATAAGCCTGTGCGCCTCCGGGGTGAACGCGGAAGCCCGTGATCATCTCATCAAATATCAGTACAATATTTTCAGCTTCGGTCATGGCCCGCAGCTCCTGCAACAATACTTTGGGCTGATAACCGGGGTTTCTGCTCTGCACAGGCTCCACCACTACTGCCGCCAGCTCATGCGCATAGGCCTGTATCTGTTTTACCACCTGCGGATGGGTATAATCAAACATCAACACATCCGCTATCATGTTGTCTAAAATGCCCAGCGTTAGCGGCACCCCATGATGACCATTCTCTATATCTTCCAGAACGGCCAGGGTACCATCAAAATGCCCGTGATAGGCGCCTTTGAAAATTGCGATCTTGTTCTTCCCGGTAACAGCCCTTGCTGCTCTGACAGCCGTCATCACGGCTTCTGTGCCGGAATTATGAAAACTCACCCTTTCCATGCCCGTAAATGCCGCAATGAGTTTAGCCACTTCGCCCGTTAATGGTGATTGCGGCCCCAACTGCAAACCTTTATGCAATTGTCGTTCTACCGCTGCCGTTATCACGGCAGGACGATGCCCCAACAGGTTAACCCCAAATCCCATGGCCAGGTCAATGTATTCATTTCCATCTACGTCCGTTATTTTTGATCCGAAAGAAGACTCCACCTGCAACGGATAATGCATTTCTTTGGTAGAAAAGCGGAAGCCCATGGCTACACGGTTATCTGCCAATACCGGCCGGTAATGCTGCGTCAGCGCTTTGGAGGTTTTGGTTTTTTGATTGTACCGGCGTATAAAAGCGTCCAGGTAGTCCTGTTGTTGTTTTGAAAAAGCAGCCTGTCCATTTTGCTTTTCTATCTTAGGAAAAATGGAGGCGTGTTTTTTTGGCGGATATACCTTACCATTACCATTTTTTAATGCAGGTGAATGATCATGCCCGTTATTATTTGCCGGCTGATTTACTATGGCATGTTCCGCTATGCCGCCATTCAGCCCCTGCACAGTAGTTGTTTTCCGGGCCAACAATTGCATCTGTTGCTCGATGATATCCAGATGACGCTGCATCAGCAGATGATCATCGGCAGATACCGCGGCTGATGGTGCGCCATTACTCCTGACAGGCGCCACCACCGTGGCCGATGGGGCCACCACCTCCGGAACGTCGGGTGCTGCAAAGGATTCCACTGCTGCAACCGGCACCTCCGCTGCAATATAGCCGGCCATCAGCTCCAGTGATGATATTTCTTCAAATAATTGCCGCACAGATAGCTTCAGTCCATAATGTTTCTCCACCCTTCGCATCATACTGACCAGTATGGCTGAATCAGCGCCCAGCTCCAGAAAACGGGTATGTATATTAATATCGGCCGGAGACAACTTCAGGAGATCACCCAAAATGCCGGACAGGTATGCCAGTATCTCGTTATAACTATTCGCTTTCATATCTGCTGATTTATTTCCATTCATACTTTTTGAATGTGTTGATACTACGGTTGTCTGCTTCTTTTCAACGTCATCCAGCCAATACCGCTGTCGCTGGAACGGATAGAAAGGCAACTGCACCCGCTGATAACCCGGACCAGCATACAACCGGTCCCACTTAACAGGCCATCCTTTGGTGTATAGCGCCAGTAAACTGTGTAAAAAGACGTCCCAGGAAGATTGCCCCTGCTGCATGCTGGCCAGCAAATTGTTCTCTTCACAGGGTAATGTTAATTGTAGCAGCGTAAGCAGGCTGGGCTGAGGACCCAGCTCCAACATGACTTCCCCGCCCAATACCTTTATGGTTTCAACACTTTTTGAGAAAAGCACAGGAGAGAGAATATGTTTGCACCAATAAGCTGCGTGCGTGATTTCATCGGTCACCACTTCCCCTGTTACATTGGAAATCAACGGAATGACCGGCAGGTGATAACGGATATCAGCCGCTACATTCCGGAACGCCGCTATCATCGGTTCCAGCAGGGGAGAATGAAATGCCTGAGAAACCGGAAGCATCCTGGTATTGATACCGGCCTGCTTCATGGCAGCCAGTATGATGGATACAACTTCCACCTTCCCGGATATCACTGTTAATGCAGGGCCATTAATCGCCGCGATAGCGATGTCCCTTCCATACGGGCGGATCATTTCCGCGACGGTTGCTTCCGCTGCAAATACCAATGCCATACTGCCTTTCTCTTCGAGGGAATGCATCAGGCGGGCCCGCTCTGTAACCAATAACAGGCCGTCATCCAGGCTAAATACCCCGGCAACATACGCCGCCGCATATTCCCCCACACTATGGCCGGTAACAATATCCGGAGATACGCCCAACGATTTCCAAACTTCCGCCAGCGCACATTGCACCGCAAATAATGCCGGCTGTGTATATAACGTTTGCCGCAACAATGCCTCTCCCGCCTCCTGGTCCCCGTCGTACAGCAGGGATACCAGCGAGCTATTCCACCTCGTTTTCAGGAAGGCATCACAATGGTCTATTACTTTTTTAAATACCTTATTGTGTTCGTAGAGCGCTTTCCCCATTTGCCAATACTGCGATCCCTGCCCCGTAAACAGCCCAACCAGCTTCCCTGCCGGAACGGTGGCATTTCCCTGCTGCAGCTCCCTGTGTGCGGTCCCCTGGATATAAGCCCTGAGATAATTCAGGGCGTCAGCGGTCGTACTACCTGCAAAGGCTACACGATGTGGGAAAACGTCCCTGGTAACAGCGCTGCTATAGGCAATAGCACTTAATGGTCCGGATGACTGCTCCAGCAATGTGATATATTGCTCTGCCAGCGCCTGCAATGCCGCAGGTGTTTTGGCAGACAGCAATAAAGGATAGGATGGTAATGTAGGCGCCTGTTGTGTTGTATCAGTTTTCTCTCCCTCCTCCAGTATCACATGCACATTGGTGCCACTCAGGCCGAAAGCGCTGACAGCAGCCCTTCTTTTTCCGGTGGTCACCTCCCAGGGCAGCAGGCGATCGGCCACTTTCACCGCCATGTCCTTCCAGGGAATGAACCTGTTAGGCACTTGAAAATGAAGACTTGCCGGAATCTGTTGATGTTGCAGGCACAGCACTGTTTTTATGAGCCCCGCTATACCGGCGGCGGCTTCCAGGTGCGCTATATTGGTTTTTACGGCTCCTGCTATCAAAGGCTGCGCTGCGGAACGGGAACGACCGTATACCGCCTGTAGCGCCCGCACTTCTATAGGATCGCCCAGGCGTGTGCCTGTGCCATGTGTTTCTACATATTGTACCGTATCTGCAGCGACGCCGGCATTCCGTAAGGCCTGTTCCATCAATTGCTGCTGCGCCACGCCATTGGGTGCCGTCAGCCCATTGCTTAAACCATCATGATTAACCGCTGAGCCTTTAATCACCGCCAGGATATTATCGCCATCCGCTACGGCATCACTTAACCGCTTTAATACCACGACGCCCGCCCCTTCTCCTCTCACATAACCATCTGCGCTATCATCAAAAGTTTTGCAGGCGCCCGTTGGCGATAGCGCCTTCATCCTGCATAATCTAATCGTCGTATCCGGCGTTAGCATGAGGTTTACCCCACCGGCCAATGCCAGGGAGCATTCCCCTTGCATGAGGCTCATGCATGCCTGATGCACACTTAACAAAGAAGAAGAACAGGCAGTGTCCAACTGCATCACCGGACCATGAAAGTCAAGCGCATAGGCAATCCTGCCTGCCGCAATACTTCTCTCTACACCCAGGCCTCTGAAGGTGTCTTCAAAATACCCCACATCCATCCGGTCAAGAATGAGATGCTGATAATCATCGGTGGCCATGCCCACAAATACGCCGCTATTGCTTCCCCTTAGTTCCGATGCCCTGATCCCTGCATGTTCCAGCGCCTCCCAGCAGACTTCCAGCAATAATCGTTGCTGTGGGTCCATGGCAGCCGCCTCCTTCGGAGAGATACCGAAAAACACAGGATCAAACTGATCTACCTGTTTTAAAAAACCGCCTTCACGTGTATACATTTTACCTTGCGCGTCCTCATCAGCATCAAAATATGCTGCTGCATTCCAGCGATCGGCGGGAATAGCGGAAATACCATTCCCCTGGTCACACAGGAACTTCCAGAATGCGGAAGCGGTATGGATATCTCCCGGAAACCGGCACCCCATCCCTATTACAGCGATCGGCTCTCTCTCCTGCCGCTTCTTGTTGCGCACGGTTTCGTTTTCCTGCCTTTTTTCGCGGAGGAAACCCGCCAGCTGTTTCGCCAGACTATCTACTGTTGGGAAATTATAAACAATGGTATTGTCTACCGTTACCTGTAGAAAGGCCTCCAGGTCAGCAGCCAGCTTCACGCCCTGCATAGAGGTCAGGCCGTGCGCCGCAAAAGGTTTTTCAGTGGCCAGGTCCTGTCCGGTCAGATGCAGGTGCTGCCGCAGCCATTGCTGCAACCATTCACGCATCTCTCCATAGTAGGCATCATCTACGGAAGCAGCAGCAGTCACCGGTACTGCTTCCGCCGCGGCCATCTTACCTTCCTGTTCTAATTCCCTTATTACCTCATCGTATATACCACGCTGATATTCTTCAGAAAATAAATACCGCTTTACTTTTCCACTGGTCGTTTTATGAATTTTCCTCACCGGCAGCACATGCTTTATCTGCAGCCCCAGCATAGCGGCAGCAAACTTTTTCACGGCGGTGGCAAGGGGTAAAAATTTCCGGACCGAAGATTTATATACCACAAAAACGATGACAGCTTCCGACCCTGTGTCCTCATCAGCGACCCCACAGGCCACCACTTTTCCGGTTTCTATTCCTTCCAGCTGTTCCAGCGTTTGCTCTATGTCATGTGGATATACATTTACCCCATTGACAAAAATGATATCCTTCACCCTTCCTATTACAAACAAACAACCTTTCCATAAAAAGCCGGTATCCCCTGTGTTCAGCCAGCCTTCATCATTGATCACTGCGCTGGTTGCTGCTTCATTGTTGTAATATTGCCGGGTAACAGCGGCGCCGCCGATCCGGATAATCCCTAAATGCCCTTCAGGCAGGTCCACATCCTGCTCATCGGTTATCCTCACAGCCACCCCGCCGATAGTCGGTCCCAGGTTTACCACCTCTGCCAGGTCATTGCTGCCTTCCTGTTCTGCCAGGTCATTTTCTATTACATACTGCCCTATCATTAAGGCACTCCGGCGCACATACACACTTTCAATGGTAGTAACGATATGCGGGAATGTTACTGCCAGCGTGGCTTCCGCCAGGCCGTATCCCGGCCGCATGGACTGTGAGCGTAAACCGAATGCTCCCAGGGTAGTCATAAAATGCCGGCATAAGGCTGCCGACACCGGCTCTGCGCCATTTAAAATGATCCGTACAGAAGAAAGGTCGAGCCCATTCGCTTTATCCGGCGTAAACTGGTTCAGGTAATATTTATAACCGAAATTAGGTGAACAAATGATCGTAGCCCGGTGCTCCGACACTTTTTGCATCCACAGCAACGGATTCCTGATAAACAGGTCGGTGGGTATCAGATAATGTTGCAAACCCAACCCCAGCGGATACAGGTGAAACCCGATCAGCCCCATATCATGGGTAAGCGGCATCCAGCTTAAATAACGATCATTCTCCGTACAGCCATGCGCCGATAAAGCCGCCTGAATATTACTCAGCAGATTACTGTGCGTAAGCACCACGCCCTTCGGATTCCCGGTAGAACCTGATGAAAACTGAATAAACGCAACGGAATCGGGCGTAACAGGATGTAACTTCCCAACAGCACTTGTTTCATGGCTGTCTTCTAAAAACAATACCCGATCAAAACGCAGTACCTGACCGGTTTCATCTGTATAGTCGTGCGCACATAATTTCTCATAATGCGCTTGGCTCGTAAACAGATAAGGCCGCTTCAAAAACGCTTTTATCTTAAATAATTTCTGTGCATTTTCGCTGTAATGCGTTACCGAAACAGGGACAGGAAGAATACCCCCTAAGATACAGGCCCAGAAAAGCTGAAGGAATGTTTTACTATCTTCTGCCTGCAATACCAGCTCATCACCAGGTGCCATACCACTGTCCTGCAAATAGCCTAACCATGATAAAGCAGCGGTATACAACTGATAATAAGACATGAAATCTTCCTTATTCCCCGCCCCGATAAAGGTGATGCCCTTCTCCTTTTCTTCTTTTCGCCTTATTAACAATTCCGATAGCGTGGAAGATATCAGTGAATTTTTCATAGATAAAACTGTAGTTTCTATAAAGTATTTAATGAATAGTCACTCTTTGTATGATCTTTCTCTGCCAGCATCAAATGCTCATTAAGCCTCAGCTCCAGATGCTGGATACTATCAAACAGATCGTCAAAGGAGTCGATAATAAAATATTCCTTCTGCAGTTTGAAAGGATTATAAGGTGTGCGGAATATATGATCCAGATCAAAGACATATTTTGGAATGGCATCATTGTAAACATTGGCTATTTCATCTTTTGAAGTGATAATAGCGGCCCCATAAGGTTTATTTTCTCCCTGCTCATTGATAATGCCCATTTCATAGGTAAACCAGTACAATTGACCCAGAAAATCAATGGCCTTTTCATGATGCACATATTTTAGTGCAATGGTGCTGTAGGCGGTAAGAAACCGGGTAAACTTCTCATTTGTCAGCAATGGTAAATGCCCGAACGCATCATGGAATATATCCGGTTGCTCGCTAAAGTCCATCTCCCATGGCTTCCTCATAGAGATGTTAACAGGATATTTCTTGTTGATAATCATATAAAAAAAGTCTCTCGTTGGTATCAGTCCCGTTACCGGTGTGATCGTCCATCCGGCTATTTTATGCAGCCGCTCACTCATCTCATCCATTTTTATAATCCGGTATTCATCAAGCTGTATTTTTTCATACCCGTCCAGATAGGCTTTTGATATCCTTCCGTTGTGCAACGCTATTTGTCTTTTAGCCAGCGCGGCCCAGGTTTCATGATCTTCCGGCAGGTAAGCATCATAATGCTGAGAAATAGTTATTAATCCCATAAATATTTTTTTAGTGAATCTTTTTCGTTATCAAATGAAATGTATATGGCCAGTAGAATGCAGAGATCAGTAACCACGCAGGTTTCAGACCTCACATTCAGTTTTAAAATTGTCAGAATATTTTAAAGAGATGGATAAGGGTCGGGAGTGATATGTAGGATAGGTTTATGACAACTCCTTCACAGGTTCTTCCTTCTTTTCATACAACAACTCTTTTTCTCCATATAACCGTTCTGCCAAGATTCCTTTATCCTTTGAAAGTTGTATCAGTCTATTGGATTGAATGATAGGATTAGATTCGTCTGTGTATTTAATGCTGCTGATGAATTCCAGCCAGGGCTCCATTCCCATAGCATATACATATAGTTCCCCGGGATTGAATATCTCTACCAGCTTTTCACCCTTTGCGCAATCGGAACCGGCCAAACGCCGGCTGGCGTCCTGTTCCCGGGTTGGCTTTTTGGTCATCAATGGCCCATAGATCCAGGTTAAAGGCGCGCCGTCGCATTCCATCCCCAGAAATAATACATCCACATCTCCTATCTTCCGATGTATATGTTTATAGAGTGCTGACTCCAATATCCTGGAATCGGCCAGAAACAACAATTTAAAGCCACTGATCTCCACCAGGTAACAAGACTTGGTCAAAATATTCAGATCACTGTGCTCGCCGGTAAATGGTATGCCGGTAATAGCTGTATCCCCCAATGCAATGGTTTCCATTTCCTCTATGGCGACAACATTCTTGAACCCAATCTGCTTAAACATCAACGCCAGGTTATGATCTTCCAGCTGGCCAGTGCTGCTACGCGGCACAATCAGTTTTTTCACCTTATGCCTTAAAGGCAGTAACGTCTCAAACAGCACATGGTCCTGATGATTGTGTGTGATCAGTACGTAATCAATCACATCCGGCAGGTCTGCGTCTGAAAAGTGTGCCACATCTGACTCATAGCCATAGTAGCTGATCAATGGATCAACGAGTATAGACACGTCTTTTGTTTCAATCAGGATACAGGCATGTCCGAAATATCTCATGCGGATTTTATCGCCTGTATATTTTTTATATACCGGAGGCGGAGTGGTAGTGAAGAACGTTTCAAAAAGCGCGGCATCGGATTCGGCTATCCCCAGTAACTGACTGATATAACTTACATCCTGCGGCACTCTCTTCATGCGCGCCAGTTCATCAATACCGGGATGATTAAATGGTATTTCCAGGTGAAGCACATTTGGTTCATCCAGCCGGGGAGTACTCAAACAAAAAGGCCGGTGATCATTGTCTGTGATCCATAACGCCATGCTTTGCGCGCTATCATTATAGTATTCACTCTGGTATAAGAGCGATTCAAAAAAACGAAAATCTGCATTATTGTTACGATCATAAAAGAGCTCTACATACCCCTTCAGCATTTCAGGCACTTTCTGATACAATTCTTCCAGCCCGAATCCTTTGGCCTCTGTGGCCAGCATCAGGTCCAGTTCTTTGATAGCCTTTGCAAAACGGATCAAATGGTCCTGTGTTGTCACTATCTTTTCCCTTAGCGCTTTTACTTCTTCTACCCTTCCACCACCCAGGTCCATGAAAGGCCCGCCTTTCATTTTAGGATTACGTACAGCTTCGGCATGAATAGCAGGTGCAGCCAGATAAGAATCAATGATCACCAGGTGTCTTCCGACCGTGTTCATGGCGGCAGTAGCCGGAAAAATCAAATGACTCCACGCATACCATCTGTCGTACAACGGCTCAAATACCACATTGGGTTTAAGATATACTTTAGTTCCACTCATCGGTTTAAAATTTTTGAATAAATAATTCTCCGCTCCGCGATGGATACACGGCAGCAGTATTTAGCAATAAAAAGCAGGTGGGTGAAAATGAATACTAATATGGGGCCGGGGCAAAGCTGTCGCTCACCTAAGCTACAAGCATAGTAGAAAACATAAAAAATAAACTAAAAGGAATCAATTTGAATGGCTTCGAGGACAAAGCTGTCGCTCTTCTAAGCTACAAGCATAGTAGAAACCATCAAAAATAAATTAAAGGGAATCAATCTGTATGGCTCCGGGAGCAAAGCTGTCGCTTTGCTAAGCCACAAGCGTAGTAGAAAACAGCAAAAAATAAAATACGGAATTCAAATTTGTCCTGGTTCAACAAATCAGATAGAAAAGCCTGTGTGACAGGAACAATCACCAGTCTTCATCACATTTCTTTACGAGACAGTTTTTCTGGATATTAGCCTGGTTAGATTCATCAAAAATGTTGCGACCATGTGTTTTTCCTAAACTCCAATAAAGCGGTTTACGTTATAAAAATACTCAAATATCATCTCTCTCCATGTTAAAAATATCATAAAATAACTAATATGCCTATACGAAATATACAAGCATGAAGGCAGCTTATCTTTTATCAACACGCACATGCCGCAGCAGCTGCTGTTTATCTATTTCTCCGTTGGCGTTCAAAGGCCATTGCTCTACCCTTATCATTTTGTAGGAAGCCGTATTGCCTGGCAACTTTGATTTTACGTAATCTTTCAGCGTCTTTTCAGTAATATATTCATATGTCTTAAGCGGTGTGCCCTGCTTCCTATTATCTGTTGTAAGTGGCCCCTGGTGGCCGCTGTCGTGTTCAAAATTTAGGCGTTCTCCATTTTCAAATTCCACCCATCCTTTTACATGATAATCCGGATGATAACCATCCCGGCCGGTAGATCTGGAAAAGGTCAAACAGAGATGATCTCCTTTTTTTACCTCCATACCATTTTCGAACAACGGAAAATATACCGGTAAATGGTGCGTATGCTGTAAACTGTCAATCATCATGAATGCATCTGTGTACGCATTCAACCAAAATACAACACCATGTATCATCCCATCTCTGACAAAAGACAACGTTGTTTGCTGCTCAGCCGATTCACATAATGTTGATTCATAAGCAATATCCTCTACCGTGCCTGTATCTGATATAAGTAACGAAGATGAAAAATAACGCAGACACATCCTTACATCAAAAGTATGCCCGTATTTTTTATGGACCTCGCTGATATAATAGGCCGACATAGGGCTCAACCCTTTCTCATAAATCGTTGCGGGCAACTCTACTGCCGCCACCTGTGTCAGGTAACGGTTGGGAATAAATTTCACATCGCGCCCAAAGTTGCCTTTCAGTTCATTGATTAATGGAATACAGCCATCTGAACTGGCAATGTTACCGGCCAACGCGGAAACAATATAATCTATCTTCTCCGGTAGCGTTACATGACGGGCATCGCCCAGGATCAACGTTATTTTATCCTCCAGTCCAAGTGCGGTGACCTTTTCCCGCGCCTGTTTGTATGCATGCTCCAGCGCTTCCACAGCATATACTTTTTTTGCCCCGGCATGAATACAATGTCTTGCCAGAATCAGTTCCGTTCCCGTACCAGGGTCCAGTACCACTTTATCTTTCACCTTATCAGCCAATGCTTCCCGATATCCCTTCACTCTCATATCATCACTGGCCATGGAATTATAAATAAAGACATCATAGATATCGTGTTCACCTAACGATGGCACAAACTCTACGTTTTGTACTAATTTGTAAAATAAAAAAAATGAACTTTCGGGGGAAGCTACTACCACACACGATTCCACTTCTCCATGGGTCCGCAAAACCCCTTCTATATCCAGCAGTTCCTGATGGTGAGTTTGGTTAAGGTTTATCATAAACATAAGTTCTCCGCAATAAAATATCGGAACTATTTCTCAGATAAATAACAAATGTCAGCGAATACCAGCTATATATTTTTGGGAGGCTTATCCTTCACAAGCTGGCATCAGGTGTTTTCAATTATCAATTCTAAAAGTTAATCAGGAAATTCTCAACGAGCAAAAAACGTAAACAATTATTATGAGGGTTTATAAGTTTGTTTCCGAAAACTAAAGTAGTAAAAAAATAATAATAATTCCAAATAAATTCTTCACACTTCTTCAGACAATTGATTTAGTACACTTTACTATTTCAAATTTAATTATCGAGTGCATTACACGTTGCAACATCAAGTTGATCTCGTTTCCACGATCAACAGATAACCGCTGTCAGAAAGCAGTTGAGCGCATCTCCATTTGGTCACCACTGCTTACCTTATCAGCAATGCTCATTGTACGTAGTTGGATAATTGTAAAAAAAATGAAAACCGGATGTAGTAAATAATATGCACACTGCATTTATATTTCTTCGTCAAAAGGAAGTTCTCCTGATTTACAAAAGCAAGCGGCAATTGACTACATAAAAAAAGGCTCGTAAGTATCAACTTACAAGCCTTTTCTTAACGTGCCCGGAACCGGATTCTTATCTAGTTTCGGAAGAATGAGTTGTGAGGTATTTGTATCAAACCTATATTTCAAAAGATGCGCCGGACAATGTGGTGGTGACTGGTATGTCGGCGAAAATTATTAAGACGATTATACCTGACAGTGACAACAACGATGAGCGTTGATTTAGATTAAAAATTCATAAAAACAGTACCGAAATCAACAGAGGGGTAGCTGAACAGACTACCTCCAATTATTTGGGCACTAATTGTAGGAACACCAAATGCAGCAGAACTGATACTCTCCCAATAGCCGTCGTTCTTTAGAAAACTATCATCTACCTGGGCAATACCACTATTAGTGAATTGAATGTAACCGTTTTGGGGCAAAGCACTGGAAGGATTAGCCACCAGGGTTTTAGACGCTGCTATTACAAACTCTTTACTCCCTTCATCAACAGAACCCGGTGCTGTTGAAATTTGTACATTTGTGTACATCGGTGAATTATTGCCACCATAGATCACTCCAATGTTAAGGTTTCCTCCGGCTGATAATAAATATCTTACATTTCTCCATGTACCAAAAATATTTTTATGTTGCGCATTACACTCATAGGTGGCGTATGCTGCATAGCCATTCGCACTGTTATGCATATTATATAGTTTCGCTCTGACACCCAGCTGAGCTCTGCCTGAATTTCCCGTGAAAATATTAAACGCAGAACTTACGACGCTAAACGAATTCGGGTTGGAACGGACACCCACCAACTCTGTTGATGGCATTTGTCCGTTTGAAAGCTTTGTCTTTAATTCAGTATATGATATATTTTTAAACGTCTGTATCGATTTTTCATTAAAATATAAAAAGTCATTCCCGACGCTTACAATTCCCTCACTATTGGCTAATGAAGCCTCCACCATTCCGGAACATTTCAAATAATAGGAATCCCTGGAAAAACCTATCTGCTTAGCATACTTTTCTTTTAAAAGTTCGAATCCCCTGAAATATTCGTCTTTACCCAGCGTCTCTAATTTGTCCAGCTCCTTATTAAATCCGACATAAACTGTCTTTAAAGATAAAAAACCTAACTTTTTTTCTTTTTGCATCCTTGTTTCCTCATTAACATTGTACATGCTGATCACTGCATCAAAAAAATCAGTGTAGCTGGCAAAATGTAAATAACCATTTTCTACGGTGGCTTTGTTATATACTTCAGTTCTGTTGAAAACTTCTTTTTCAGGAGAAACGTCTTTTTTGCAAGCTGCTGCTATCAGTACAATCATAACAAATATGGTCATGACCTTTACATTTGTCTTTTCAATGAGTGTTTTCATACTTTTTGGTTTATGTTATCAGATAAAATGGTTAACAGCTACAGGCTCAAACAAGCGGGCAATGCTACAAACATGTTCAGCTACTTATCGTGGAATTGATCTTAGCACACCAGGTTTTAACCGTCACTTTAGAATGATACAAACCTATCAGATATGAATTGAATAATATAGGAGGAAGACGACATTCCTATTTTTGATTATCAATCAGTTATACTCTATAGAACTGCTCTCCCATGGAATACAGGTCGATGGGCTCATGATACAAATGAATACCAGGGTCAGTTTCCAGCAAATAGATCAGCTTCAGCGAATGAGCGGTATCCATTGAACTGGGAGTCATACCGGTAAACGCCTTAAAATCGCTGATCAGATGCATCTGATCATAATATCCGCACTCATAGGCAAGGCTTGTCCAGCTACGTTTTTGCTGTTGTTCAGCCAAAGCATATGCTTTTGAAAAGCGAACCAGCCGGGCAAACAGTTTGGGAGTAATTCCCAGGCGCTCATGGCACTTCCGTTCAAACTGCCGTATACTTAAACAGGCGTCCCTGGCAATGTCGCTGACAGGAATATTACCGCTATAGTCTGTCCATTGTGCAATAGCTTTATCAAATGGCTGTAATACAGTCTCCTTCAGTTGTATCTTTTTGAGAAAAAAGGTCTCAATGATTTGTTTCATCTGTTCCGGCCCTGTTGCTGTCTGCAGCTCCTTTGCCACCTGCAATACTCCCCTGCCCATCAGAGAACCGGCATCCAGGTCCTTATTGATCATTTCATGTACAGGGATACCGGTTAAACGATGAAACCCGCCGGGATGGAAACAGATACATATGACGACACTTTTCGGGTCAAAACAGATCATATTCCTGCACAGCTGCGGGCCAATAAGAGAGCAGTCCGGCAAAGGCGTAAGCAGCGCTTCATTTTCCTTTCTGATATGCAGCGGAAGTCCATGCACCGTGAAGTTGAGGCGAATATGCGGAGACCAGGGAAACTCATAGGTAGTAGAGATACCATATTCTTCAAAATCAGCATACATCATACCGGCGTTACTGATCAATCCCTGCAAAGCAGGGTGCAGCATAAAATTCACAAATCGCATACGAATGGGTTAAGGGTGAACATTGTATTACCAGTGTGGGTGGATTAAACGGTTGACAGTTCCCGGAATCTATATCTGCGGCAATTTCATGGCGATAGGATTTTAGGACAATGTTCTAAAATAATATATTTCTCCGAAGAGACGTATTTCTCTCATAAATTTCGAATAACAGCTATTAATTGAGAATCCCAACAATAAAATTTGTCATTTTTTCAGTTCGAAGACTTTCCGTCCCGGGACGGTAAATAACCTGCTTTATGATTGCCAAAAACCTCCTTTTTATTTTATCTTCAGGACATTTTTTGGTGTATATCTCAGGATTATGAAAATCAGCCACGCGCTCTTCCTTATCACCCTGGTCCTCAGCAGCCCTGCTTCTGCGCAGCAGGATACCGTCATTACTTCCCTGGTCCGTGACATCCCCATTTGGATGGCCCAAAACCATGTTCCATGTACAGGTGTCGGCATTATAGAAGATGGGCGTGTTAAATGGGTAAAAACATTCGGTTATTTAAAAGAAGGTCATCCTGCACCTCTACATACATTGTTTAATATCGCATCGCAAACCAAGCCGGTAGCGGCTATGCTGACGATGAAACTGGTCCGGGAAGGCTTGTGGGACCTGGATGAACCGCTTTCACATTATTGGACAGATCCTGATGTTGTCAATAATCCCTGGCTGAATAAACTTACTACCCGCACGGTGCTGAGTCATCAGACCGGTTTCCCGAACTGGCGTACAGACAATGGTAACACGAAGTTGCGTTTCGATTTTGAGCCAGGTACCAAATTTCGCTATTCCGGAGAAGGCTTTGAATATTTGCGCCGTGCGCTGGAAAGCAAGTTTCATCAACCGTTAAATGTACTCATGCAAAAGTACCTGTTTAAGCCATTGCGGATGCATCAAACGCAATACTGGAGCAAAACACTGGATACCAGCCGCTTTGCGATGTGGCACAATGGACAGGGCAATCGCTATGCGGTGTCGATTCAAACCTCCGTCAGTGCTGCGGATGACTTAATCACCACGGTAGAGGATTACTGCAAATTCGGTCTCGCTACCATGATGGGTTTAGGCCTTTCGGATACGCTATTTGCTCAAATGGTCCGCCCACAGGTGCAAGTAAAAGAAAACTACTACCGGTGCCTGGGGTGGGGATTGGTAACGGGGCTGCCTGACGGCGAATATGCGCTGGAACACGGTGGCTCTGATGTAGGGGTACGTACCATGGCGGTTTTCCTGCCAAAATCTAAACGGGGGGTGGTGATGATGACCAACGCAGACAACGGCATGTTTGTGACAGATCAGGTAATAAAGCGCGTGCTGGCTGTTGGCAACCAGGTGCTGGCAACCATGAACAAAGGCGTCGTTAGCCATGAAAGAATCGCGATAGCAGAGGAAGTGATCAAAAGATATACAGGTACCTATGTACAAAACAATGGTAAACTGATGAAGGTGGAGCAGCAGGGAAACGCCATCAAAGTATCTGGTGACGGGGTACCTACAGCATTGTTATATCCGGAATCAACGAATAAATTTTTCCTCGAAGGGTATGATGTGCAGATCGAATTTCCGGATACACATTCACTGATCATCTATGAAAATGGTAAACAGGTGATGAAGATCAACCGCGAGTGAGCAGTTGTCTGTTATCTTTCGGGTTCAAAACAATCTTTCTTTTCTCCAGTCGCTGTATTGATTCCCTGGGTGGCATGCCACAGGGCGCCTGGGCCTGCATTACTTATTGTTGTCTTGCTCTAACTGTTCGTATCTGAACACTACTTGTTCAGATACGAACAGACAGGCGGACGCATAACATGTACAACAGTTGCTATCAGGTACTTCCGGCAGATGGCAGTATTATTGTTGATCCTGGCAAACGGTATCTCCATGTTAAAAAACTATATCAAGACGGGCTGGCGGATGATGGCCCGTAACAAGGTACTTTCTGCTATCAATGTTCTCGGGCTTGCGCTGGGCATGGCCTGTTGTCTTGTTATCATGTTATGGATACAGCATGAACGCAGTATAGACCGGTACCATCAAAACGGGCCGTTTCTTTATAGTGTACTGGAAAGGCAGATCCACAATGGCAACATTGAAGTTGGCCGTGGTGGTCCGGGCCTGCTGGCAGAGGAGCTGAAACGGAAGTTCCCTGAAATTGTTTACGCTGCCGCTTCCACTACCTGGGACGATATGCGTATGACATTTGCCATTGGTAATAATGTAAATAAGGAGACCGGCAATTTTGCCGGTGCCGACTGGTTCAGGATGTTCAGCGTGCCGCTGCTGGCAGGAGCACCAGCTACTGCGTTAAGTACGCCTGGCAGTCTTGCTATCTCCAGGAAGCTGGCAGTAAAGTATTTCGGTTCGCCGGAGGCGGCAATGGGAAAAACTATCAGGATAGATACAAAAAAAGATTACCTGGTAACAGCCGTATTTGAAGACCTGCCAGGTATCTCCTCAAAAAAATATGATTTTCTGCTCAGCTGGCAGGACTGCCTGGAACGTAATGGCTGGATGAAGGATTGGAATAACAATGGCCCACTGACCTATATCCAGGTGCGGCCAGACACGGATATGGAAAAGCTTCAGACCAAGATGAAACATTTCCTGAAAGAGTATAACAAGGCCCTTGATGCGAACGTTTTTGATATTGAGTTGTTTTTGCAGTCTTACGGAGATGGTTATCTCTACTCCAATTTTAAGGGCGGGCAGCAAAGTGGTGGCAGGATAGAATATATCAGGTTGTTCACCATTGTGGCTATATTTTTATTACTGATTGCGTGTATCAACTTCATGAACCTGGCTACAGCGCGTTCTGCAAAAAGGGCAAGGGAAATAGGCGTACGTAAGGTAATGGGCGCTATGCGGGGCTCACTTGCGGTGCAGTTCATATGGGAAGCGTTGTTATATGCCTTCCTGGCACTGATCTTTGCCCTCGTGACGGTATTGCTGGTCCTGCCAGGGTTCAATGCCCTTACGGGAAAAGACATACAGCTTCCGCTGAATAATGGGCTCTTCTGGCTGACAGTGGCCGGCATTGCCGTAATAACAGGCCTCCTGGCGGGCAGTTATCCTGCTTTGCACCTCTCCGCTTTAGCTCCGGTACGTGTGCTGAAGGGCAGCCTTAAAACCGGTTCAGATGCAAAATTATTCAGACAGGGGCTGGTCATCTTCCAGTTTATATTATCTATGTTATTGATATCCGGTACACTGGTGGTATACCAGCAAATGGCCTATGTACAGAAAAAGAACCTGGGGTACAACCGCGAAAACCTGATCTACCTGAGAGCTGAAGGTGCAGTGGCTACCCACAGGTATGATGCATTCAGGGAAACCCTGCTCCGCACCCCGGGCATACAGGCGGTATGTGGTATTGCCAATAACTTTACCGATGCAGCCGCCAGCACCAACTCCGTTAACTGGACAGGTAAAGACCCTAACAGTTCCGTTGAATTTACACAGCTCTCCGTATCCTATGATTTTACTAAAACCGCTGGTATCGATCTTTTATCCGGCAGGGATTTTTCACCTGCCTATGGTACAGACTCCGGCAGCTATATGATCAATGAAGCCGCAGCGCGGACAATGGGGCTTAAAAATCCGGAAAACGAAAAATTAAGTTTGTGGGGTAAAGAAGGAAAGATCATCGGAGTGGTAAAAGACTTTCATATAAAATCGTTGCATACTGCTATCCAGCCTATGATCATCTGGCTTGGAGCGGCTTCCGGCCATGATAATATACTGGTACGTTTCAAAGCAGGAGAAACAAAGCAGGCCATAGCTGGTATGGAAGACGCGTGGAATGCCTTTAACCCCGGCATTCCCATCACCTATAGCTTTGTAGACGCCGAATATGGAAAACTTTATGAAGGTGAAATTATGGTAGGTAAACTGTCCAACTACTTCGCCATTATTGCCATTTTTATTTCCTGTCTTGGTTTACTGGCGCTTTCTTCTTTCATGGCGGAACAGCGGACCAAAGAAATAGGCGTTCGTAAGGTATTGGGCGCCAGTGTCCAGCATGTAGTGATGTTGCTGTCGAAAGACTTTCTGAAACTGGTGATCATTGCTATTATCTTATCTACTCCATTAGCGTGGTATGTAATGAGCCAATGGCTGCATAATTTTGCCTACGCTGTTCATGTGGAATGGTGGATATTTATTGTTGCCGGTATGCTGGCACTCACCATTGCATTGCTTACCATCAGCTACCAGTCAATAAAAGCGGCATTAATGAACCCTGTGAAGTCGCTGAGAGCAGAATAACGGCTTAATATTTATGTAATAAATGCCTTATGCAAATTCACTGCGTAAGGCATTTATATTTTGCAGGGATAAGAAATGATACCACCTCAAAACGACTTACCATGTCAACAGAAAAACCGAAGAAAAGTGGAGAAATCTTTTTTCAGAATAATAGTTTTGAGCGGTGATATTTTGCCGGATGCCTTTACCAGTGCAGTAAAGCAGGAAAAACTGACATTTTTCGCTGGATGAAATGGGGGATGCGTGCTGGTGCTGGCACGTGAATTTAGTGTGTCATTTAGTGTGTCAATGATGTGTCGCCAATAGTGGGCAGAAGCGGAGAAAAGCGTACAAAAAAGACATTGACACAAAAAAATAGGTTGTAAGTAAGATACTTACAACCTATTACGTGCCCAGAACTGGATTCGAACCAGCACACCCTTGCAGGCGCTGCGACCTGAACACAGTGCGTCTACCAATTTCGCCATCTGGGCAACTGATATTGTGATCAGGGAGCGCAAAGATAAGCACTCATTTCAATTCTCCAAATTTTTTGTTGAAATATTTTTGCAGTCAATAGCTACAAACGAGCTGAAAACCAGCGCTATAAACAATTGCAGCGGAGAGTTGTTATCCTGTAAAGCGGCTGACTTATGCTCTCTATCATCATTATCATCATCCTCATTGCATTCAATTTCTACTTCTCCTTAGCGGAAATAGGTCTGATATCGGTAGATAAAACAGCGCTGAAAATCCAGGCTGACGGCGGCAATGCACGGGCGGCCAGCACACTCCGGCTGGTAAGCGACCCCGACGAATTCCTCAGCGCGGTACAGGTGGGCATCACTTTAGTAGGCATACTGGAAGGGCTATACGGCGGCGACATGATGGCGGCACTGCTGGAACCGGTATTCCGCTCCTGGCAGCTGGGCAACTATGGCGCACACCTGCTGGCACTATTCATCGGCGTAGGCTCCATCACCTACCTCACCATTATCTTCGGTGAACTCATCCCTAAAACCCTGGCTCTCCTGAATCCGGAAAAAATTTCATTTCTCATCACGCCGTCGATGGTCATCTTTTCCAAAATCACCTACCCTTTCATCAAATTGCTGACCAGCAGTACCAAGTATATCCTCGGACTGTTCCATATCAATACCATCCGGGAAGAGAAGCTCACCGACAACGACCTGCGCGGCATGCTCATCATGGCTTACAAACAGGGACTAATAGAAAAAGGGGAATTTATGCTGCATAAAAACATCTCCGCGGCCTACGACCTGCCGGCGGAAAATATCATGACACCGGCCAGCATCGTGACGGTTCTCCATCAAGACATGTCGCGCGATGAGATAACTGAAACGATTAAACGAAGTATACACCGCACCTTCCCCGTGATGAGTAAAAGCAACGAGATACCCGGCGCCCTGATGATCAAGGACTTTTTCCTGCAGCCCGACAAGTCACTGCTGGAGCTGGTCAGCCCTGTCTCCTACCTGTCGCTCAACCAGGGCATCTTCGACATGTTTCAGCTATTGCGCCGCGAAAGCACGATCATGGGGGTGGTATTAAATGAATATGGGGAGTTTGAAGGGATTGTTACTTTCCACGATATTGTGTCCGGCTTATTGGGCAATCTGCCGGGGTATAATACAAAGGAGCGTTTTTTAGAACAGCAGCCGGACAAAAGCTGGCTGACCAACGGTGTTACCCGGTTGTCTTTTATCAGGGAAACCCTCAATATCGAATGGCTCCGTCCTTACGAAGAAGAAGATATTACAGTGGCCGGCCTGCTGATCGGCAAACTAAAACACATTCCTCAACCCGGCGAAAAAGTGACGCTCAACCAGTTCACTTTTGAAATCAAACGTATGGACAAACACCGGATTGAGGAAGTGATCATCAGGCAGGTCAGTTCCACTTAAAGAAACGAATGCCGAGTATGCCAAATATAGCCGTATAACCCAGTGTGGCCAGCAAGGCGTAGGTCGCCTGCAGGTTCCAGGTTTCAGGCTGCAGCGCTGTGCCGATCATGCGGTTCACCACACCATAGGGCGACCACTGCACCATCTCTTTCACGACATCGCCCAACACACCGAAGTTGCCCAGCATACCCACCATAATGAAAATAAAGTATACCAGCCGTGTGGTGGAATTCACCGTCTCCGGATTTTTAATCAGCCCCACAATCAGCTGGCCGAGGCTGAGGTACAGCGCCCCGCCCAACACCGCGGCGAAGAAACCGGTCAGATAACCCAGCGGCGACAGTACAATTTTGTCTACCAGATTGCCTACGGCAAAGATGGCGATGGTCATGGCCATGATCGTGGCTATCTGTACCATGATGCGGCTGCACATGATGGTCCACGCGGCTACCGGGCCTACGCGCAGGCGTTGGAACACGCCCTTATCACGGTCACGTGCAATGGAATTGGTATAGCCCAGCAGGCCGATACTAATCAGGCCAATGGTGATGCCACCGGCGATCACATAAGGGCCGCCCATCATTTTCACCATCCCTTTCCAGGAGATGACGATCACCACAGGCACCAGCAGCACGAGGCGTAAAGAGCGGCGGTTGCGCCACAGGGTGGTAAAATCAGCCCGTAACAAAGCGGACATCACGGCAGCAGTCTGAGGTATTTTGGTTTGCATAAAGTAGGTATTGAGTTATGAACGGACAGCCCGGCCGGTGAGGCCGATAAATACATCTTCCAGGGTTATTTTTCCTTTGCGGCACACGGCAATAACGTCGGGGTCGTTGCGATGGGCCGCTATCAGGGCTTCGGGCGTATCGATGGCGATGACCCGGCCATGATCGATGATGGCGATGCGATCGCAGACCGCCTCGGCTTCTTCCATGGAATGGGTGGTGAGCAACACGGCATGACCCTTTGCCTTGATGGCCTCGATGCGGTCCCACAGCTGCCTTCTGGACTGCGGGTCGAGGCCCGTAGTGGGCTCGTCCAGCAGCACCAGCTGCGGATCATGAATAGTGGAGATGACCAGCGATACCCGCTGCTGCTGCCCACCGGAGAGCTGACCGAAACGTTTGGTAGCTGAATCCTGCAGGTTGATTTCAACCAGCTTCTCTTCTACTTCGGCAGGACTTAATTCCCTGCCATAGATGCCGGAAAACAGCCGGATGATTTCGGCCACGTTTAATTCTGCCTGAAAACTGGTGGATTGTAATTGTACGCCCATGTTGGCTTTGGCGTAAAGGGGCTGATCGAGGATACTGAAGCCGGCTACGTTGATTTGTCCGCCCTGCGGCCGCAACAATCCTTCGATAGCGCTCAGGGTACTGGTTTTGCCGGCGCCGTTAGGTCCCAGCAAACCAAAAATTTCGCCCGACTCCACGGTGAAGGATACACGTTGTACCGCCTGAAAAGAGCCATAGGAGACACTCAGCTGGTCTACCTCCAGGATAGCCCTTTGTTGATTACTCATGTGCTGATTCGATTTTGGATGAATGAACAGGATACAATGATACAAAAACCAACAAAGGGCACAGGGGAAATAAGGTAAATGACCAGTACAGGTCGGTAAAGAGCGGCTTTTAACCGGTAAATCAGGCTGCTACAGGGAAACCAGCTGCCGGCGCAGGGCTTCAAGCACCATACCGGTACGGCTTTGTACGTTGAGTTTGTGGAAAAGGATTTCACGATAGCCATCTACCGTACGCTCGGAGACGTTCATTTTCTGGGCGATCGCTTTATAGGTGAGATCACTGCAGGCGAGACTCAGAAACTCTTTCTCCCTTTCGGTGATCGTCTCCTGCTGCTCCGATTGCAGGATCAGCCGGCGATAGTTGACATTGGAAGCATCATTGTGATAATAGCCTGATTCATGTATCTCACGCAGCGCTTTTTCCAGTTCCACCGGATGGATATCTTTCAACAGATAAGCACAGCAACCGGCTTTGAGCATAGTGATGATGGTATTGTCATTTTCTTTCATGGACAATGCCGCTATCCGGATGCCCGGATGCTGTTTCTGTAACAGGGCCGTAGCTTTGGGCCCGTCCATAACGGGCATGTTCACGTCGAGCAGTACGATGTCCGGCGGGGCAGGCAGCGCTGCTATTTTCTCCAGCAGCTCTTTCCCGTTGACAGCTTCTGCTACAATGCTAAAACCGGTAAAACCTGCTACGAGCAGGCTGAGTGATTTGAGGAATAACTGATGGTCGTCTGCGATGGCAATTTTGATGTTCATAACTGATTTGGTTCAACGGGTAATTTTATCAACACAGCAGTACCTCCTGCATCCGTCACTTCCCAGTCGATCGTTCCACCCAGCAGCCGGGTACGGTGTTGCATGTTCCGGATACCCAGTCCGGTGGCCGACATACCAGCTTTATCAAAGCCGGCGCCGTCATCTGCAATGATCAACAACAACGCCTTTTCGGCTATACGCATGCTGATATCAATCACTTGAGGACGGGCATGTTTCAGGCAGTTTTGCATGGCTTCCTGTATGATACGAAACAGAATGATCTGTGGCTCGGCCTGTAGCGGAAGCTCGGCCAGTTCGTGGGTAAACTTCACCTTGATGGTACGACTGGCATTGATACGGGCTACTTCACTCTTCAGGTTGTCCACCAGGCTGAATTGGTCCAGCCACTGACGGCTGAACGATTTGGACAGCGCGCGCAGGTGATGAATGGCCGTACTGAGGGTTTCCTCCGCGGTCTTTAACGTCTCCGGTGCATCGGTCAGGTTACGCTGGGTAACATTGATCAATAGTTTGGTGCTGGTTAACAATTGCCCGATATCGTCGTGAAGCTCCTGCCCCAGATGAGCAAAGGTTTCTTCCTGTATTTCGATCTGAGACCACATCAATTGTTTATCATACTCTTCTTTCATTAATTTTAGCTGATGCAGGTAAGCTTGTTGTTTTTTCTTGTAATTGATGATCGCCACAATCACTATCAATCCCATGATGATAAACAACAGGGTGAGTAAGATGACTGCTACGAAGAAATCCTGTTTGACCGGAAGCATATGATGCTTTTTATCAGCATAATATACAACAGGTAATTGGATAATGAGTTCAAAATCGTAAAAAGATGCCTGGCAGACCGTGCATCACCGGCCAATAACAGATTGTAAAAGCCGTTTACACACATAGACCCGGCGAAATAAAAGAAAAACGCGAGGGTCAGCCAGAAATCAGGGTGCCGGAATATAGACGCTTCACTATTGGGGGTAATCGAAAAAAAGGACAAAAGGCACCAGCAAATGACCAGGAAGCTCTCAATGGTAATATTAATGCCCGGAAAATAACGCCAGCCGCCATATACAAAGCTGTACACGAGTGATACCGCGCCAAACACAAATATCGAAATCCACATCAGCAACCGCCAACGTTCATCCTTGATTCCTGATCGTAAAATGATTGTTATCAGACTATATTCCAGCACCACAAAAAAGTGGTATACAATAAAGAAATGGGAACCACGCTTCCCGATCAATTCCACCATCACCTCCGATAATATGGAGAAACCTAATAACACCGCCAGCTGCTTTACCTGCTTGTATTGCAGATTAAACAGGCTAATGGCAAAACATGTCACCAGCATCACATAGTATCCATAGATCCATCCGTTCATTCAGCGTAGCAATTTTTTTTTAACAGTTGTGCTCCAGGTCAATGGGCGTTACGGCACCAAACGGATGTCCGCTGGCTTTCAGCGCAGCAAACAGCTTGGCCATCAATGGCTCGTCTTCTCCGCCATTGCCTCTTTCTTCAATACCCGGGTCGGCTGGAGTAGGGTCCAGCACACCGGACTTAGCTTTTTCCAGTAACACCGGGAACGCGATGTTAACATGATTGGCATCCAGGCCCTCGGCCATCAGACTAATTTTTTCGTTATTTTCCGGAATAACAAAATGAAAGCGTACAAACTCGCACCCAGGCTGGCCCAGCAACCGGAAAAGGGAAGCCTTGCTGAACTCAATGGAGTACCGACCCTGGAAAAATTCCTTCACCTCCGGATGTTTGGAGAGATAGTTGTAAAAATGGAACAGCATTCCGAAATAAGCACTCACGGTAACGGGCATCCCGTAGGTAGCGGGATCACCGGTGAAAGGCATGTGTGAGTCAATAGGGATGGTGGTATTTTCAAGATACCCCTGGTTATTGGCGGTATAACCGCTAACCATCATTTTGTCGCTCATGTTGTTGTGTTTAGTGGAAGCAAATATTCAACATTTTTTTTATGCTTACACCGGGGTTTTCCCCGGGTAGTCCCCCGGGATAATTCCTGCTCCTACTAAAATATATAACTTAGCCAGAATAATAAAATAACATCACCTAAGGATTTTTCGTCATTTACATATCGATGAAACAACATATCGCACATATCGCCCTCGTAGTAAAAGATTACGATGAAGCCATCCGGTTCTATACAGAGCAACTGGGCTTTACCCTCCTGGAAGACACCCGGTTGAGCGAAGAGAAACGATGGGTTGTCATAGCGCCGCCGGGCGCCCGGGAATGTACACTTCTGCTGGCCAGGGCGGCCAACGAAGAACAGATGGCTGCCATCGGCCACCAGGCAGGTGGCCGGGTGTTGTTGTTTCTTTTCACCGATGATTTTCAGCGGGACTATCAACGCATGACGGAAAAGGGAGTCCGGTTCATCCGGCCACCACAGGAAGAAGACTATGGGACAGTAGCGGTTTTTGAGGATTTATACGGTAACAAATGGGACCTGCTGCAACCCACGGCCCAAAACAAAGCAACACTCACATGATCTATTTATATAAATTGCGCTAAACTAACTGTCATGAGTCAACAGGATGCCCGTATCGATGCCTATATCCTTAAATCGGCCGGCTTTGCCCAGCCTATCCTGGAACATATGCGGGCCCTGGTCCACAAGGCCTGCCCGGAAGCAGAAGAGACCATCAAGTGGGGCATGCCCTACTTCACCTACGAAGGTCAGCTGCTCTGCTGCTTCGCCGCTTTTAAAGCACACTGCTCTTTTATCTTCTGGAAAGGCGCACTGATGGACGACCCGGACAATATCTTTCAGCAACGCGGCGAAAACGGCATGGGCCAACTGGGGAAAATCGCCAGCCTGAAAGACCTGCCCTCCGATAAAATCTTTATTAAATACCTAAAGGCCGCGGCTAAAATCAGTACCAGCGACCTCCCTCCTGCCGTTAAAAAAGCCGCTCCGGCTAAAAAAGAACTGGAAGTGCCGGACTGGCTCCTGACTGCCATTAAAAAGAATAAAAAAGCATGGGCCACTTTCGAGGCATTCAGTTATAGCCACCAAAAAGAGTACGTGGAGTGGATCACCAGCGCTAAAACAGAGGCCACCCGCAACAGCCGCCTCGCCGACGCCCTCACCTGGATGGCAGAAGGCAAAATCCGCAACTGGAAATACGTGAAATAATACCGGGTACAGGTTCGATTCCTGTTCCGGGCACGCAAAATCCCTGCAAAAAATTAGTTTACAAAGAATTCTACCTGAAAGCGTCCTGTTTTATACATTACTGAGATGAGTAATTATTATCAGCGCTATTGAATTAAAATAATCCGTTATTGTTTATTTTTTTTTATTCCTTTGTCGCCGGCCAGGATTGAATCTACTATTTGATCAATACGTTTTTGCCGTGTTTCAGGGCGCCTGGCAAGTACCAATGATTGCAACATCATTTTCCTGACACTTTGACTTAAGCTTTGGAAATATTCATTTGCCCCTTTTTCTTTCTTCAAAGCAACACCCAGGTCATCAGGAATGATTAATGCTTCTGTATCATCTAAGATGGTCCAGGAACCATTTTGTTTTGCTATGTCAATTGCGTCAAGCCCTTTTGGGGTCATTAGTCCATCATCAGTGAGTTGTTGTATTTTTATTTTGTTTATTCTACTCCAGGTACTCTTCGGCTTTCGTTTACTGAAAAACTGATGGGTAGTGTCCTGATCAATTTTAATTTTTTTGCTGTCTATCCAACCAAAACAAAGTGCTACATCCACCGCCTCACTCCAGGTAATGGAATCTTTTTTCGATGATTTATTGTAAAAAACAAGCCAAACAGAACATTTTGTCTGGTGATTTTCCTCCAGCCAGGACCGCCATTCTGCTTGGTTTGCCGGCCAAAAAATTGCTACGCTCATCTGGTTATTACCTGTCAATATTGTTCATGATCATTTCACCGTAACGTATGATCCGCATTAAAAACGGCAGGATATTAATCCTGCCGCCCGGGTTTTACTTTACGACTGTAGCCTCTAATTCTATCGTTAAAGGGCCATAAAGGCCTTTAATTTCAATACAGCTAGTAGCTTGTTTGATACCGTACTTTTGTAGAAATGGTACATAGACGTCCATACAAGTTAAAAAAAACTCTTGCATAGATGTTGTAAAAACATTTAATCTAACAATATTTTTCGGCTCATAACCGGACGCTTTGATGAGCGTTTCAACGTTATCAATAGTCTGGATTAATTGTGTGCGCATGTCAGCGTTGCTCGGAACACCGTTAGCGTCCATTGCCACCTGTCCTGAACAGTACAATGTACCTGACACATTCGTTACTTCTACTGCTTGTGCAGAGTTTGTTAGTTCACCCCATTTCCAGGGGTCAATTGTTCTCTTTTGCATTGTAATATGTTTGAATTATTAACCTGATGCAAAAGTAAAAGGGGTGGTTTGACAGCCTTATGTCAGGGGTCTAAAAAAAATTAATGATATCTTTCAAAATACTCCTGTAAGGTCATTTTGTGGGGCTCAAATTTTTCGGCAAGAAGTGTCAGATTTTTAATTCTATCTAAACGAAAAAAGCGAAATTCTTTACGCAAACGGCAGAATGCTACCAATAACCAGTTATCTGTACTCAACAGTGCAAAAGGTTCAATTAACCGGGTACTGATTTTATTTTGTTCATTAGCGTATTCAATTTTTGTAACACAGAAATTTGTTAGCGCAAATTGCAGATTCGACAAGTTATTGCTGCTTCTTTCTCTATTTGTATTTTGGTCGTATCGCGTTCTTTCAGAAAGTAAATCGGCCATATCTTTCTGGCCATACCTTAAAACGGCTTTTATTTTTTCAATAGCTTCTGTATAATCTTTAATGAATGACGAATCTTTATTTTTAAGTACCAGCTGTTCAGCCAGTATTAAAGCGGAGGCCTGGGCCTCTGTAAACATCACCGGAGGCACACTATAACCTTCCATGAGCGTATAGCCTTTCCCTTCATCTGTGAGGACAGGCACTCCTGCCTCTTCCAATGCTCTGATATCTCTGTAAATAGTGCGCACACTAACCGCAAATTTGTCAGCGAGCTGGGTAGCTGTTATTAACCGTTTAGTTTGTAACTGTAACAGAATCGCTGTTAGCCGCGAAATCCGTTTTGTTTCTTTGTCATTCATCATTAACGCATATATGGTGACACCAGGCAAAAATACAAATTCAACATTTCATAAATTTATTTGGGATGGTATAAATAAGGTCTGTTTTATAACGGCTCCTTCAACAGCATGATAAAAGGTCAAAGAAAGGCAAAGAGGGAGGAAACGGAATTGCCATGCAACCCGCATACAATTTAAAAACCTTGGCCACGTTGCGGCAAATAACGGCGAGCATCCGTTGGTTATCGCAGAAACGCTGCGACAGTTCTTTTTAAATACACCGGCAGCATAAATAAAACGGCCGGAGGTGATCTCCGGCCGTTTTATTTTTACGCTTCCGCTAATTGCCGCAAAGCATACGCATCATGTGGCAGGTCGTATGCCCGGAATACTTCCAGCAGGTTGATAAACCCGGGGTCCTTCGCCACCACGTCTGCCGCCGTCAGCAATGCTTTCTTTCTGAGCGGCGTAATATCGTCCAGTGCCGTTTCATCGTCAAACAACACCGCGAATATTGTCTGCAGGTAGCTGACCTGTTTCAGGGAGTGCATAGCAGGTAGCGCCTCGATGATGGGCTCCATATTCTTTTCCAGTACATCGGGCCTGGATTGACGCAGTACTGCTAAAATATATTCCTGTACGTTATTGATGTCACCGATGAAAGGCATCATATTGCCGTAATCGTCATCAAGTGCTTCGTAGTGGGCCAGAGCATGCAATAGCTCCGTCAGCCAGGCATCCTCCGCCTCTGCGCCGGTGAGCAGCACCAGCTGTGACGCCAGCACAAACCGTACAAATGCATCTGCTTCGGTGCCCAATACCGGCGCATAGGTTGTCCGCAGTTTATCACGCTGGTCTCTGCTGACATAAAAACCTGACAGGGAATAAACGGCGTACCCTCTTTGGGTACTGCTGTGGTCCGTATTTCGCCATTCCTCCAGCAGGAACCGCTCCGTGGCTTCCTTGCCGGCATACATCAGGATGTATTGCGCCATACGCGCCGTACTAACGTCATCGCCTATGGCCCATTGCAGCAGCAGCGGCTCCAGCGGCGCAATAGCGCCTAACATCTCCTGATACAAATCATGCTGTTCGGTGATATACCGTAAATCGAGGATATCATACAGGAATTTCGCCAGTCGCTGTTGCGCGACCGGCAGGTGCGGGTAGTGCGGCAGCATGCGTGCCAGTATAGTGGTTACTTTGTAGGTCGATTCATATACGGCCCCCTGCTGTTCAATCTCCGGCCAGAGCATGTCCTCAGCCACTTTCGCTACCTGCTCATCTTCCGACAGCAGACCATTGATAGCAATGGGCAGTTCGGCGCCACCATCGCTATGATAAGCACCGATGGTCTTCCAGTCAACGGCGTCCAGTTCTATTTGCAGGTATGCCGGCACTTCCAGCGCATACAGTTTATCTTTGGCATGCAGCTTATCATAGTACTGGTTGAACCACAACACCACCGCTTCCTGGTCGGTGTGGGTGGTATTTACTTCATAGCTCCCCCATGAGGATAGAAAGGCATCCCATCTAATCAAACGGAAATGATCGTCCAGATCTTCGGTGACGGTAAGCTGCCGTAATACCTGCCCGGAGGCATCATACAGGTGCCAGGTACCAGTACCATCGCCGTTATTGGTAAAGTCAATGAGCGTACCGCCTCCGGAAGCATAGTAGACAACACTTTCCGGGAAGCGGTAGGCTTCATTGGAAAGATGCCCTTCACAAACCAGTTCGCCGTTAAAATATCTTCGTTTATGGACGGGAGACAATTCTTCTCTTCTAACGGAATAAAGCTCCTTACCCGTTTTATCAAAGTACGTGTTGGTCACGTCTTTTCCCTTGTTGCGGTAAACGATCCGGGTTTTCACTACCGGCGTGGCGGTACCGCTGTAATAATAACATGTCTCGGAGTCTTTTGGTACGTCTTTATCGTACACATTGGAGATCTTTAATACCCCATTGGTATAGGTGTACTCTTCCCATACACTGCCGGAAGGGCTGTAAAGTCTTTTTACGACCGGGTTGCCGTTCAGGTCCCATTCAAAATATTCTCCTATGTAATTAGCGGTGCGGGTATCCACGGTTCCCATGACCCAGTTGGTAGCTGAATACGCCGCTCTGATGAAATGCGCGCGGGCAGGCACATTTTGGGGCCTTACAGGTAGCGGGTCTCCATCTGAACTTATCTCGTTATTGTCTCTGTCGAAATAACGCTGGGCATCGTAACTGAATTCATCTACATAGTCAAATTCCGCGATCCATACACTATCGGCATTGCCGGGAGGAAAATATTCAGGGGTGGGGTGATTGCTTTTTATCAGGCGCAGCGGGCCAAGGTATTTATCGCCGCCATACCATTCGCCATCCTGAGATACCGTGCCATCGGGGTGAAAACGTTGGGTAGGGTAAGGGGGAATACCATCCCGGTAGTCGATAGTTTCCCAGAGGTAGCCGTCTGTATGCCATTTTTTCCAGGGGCCAATACGTTGGTTGTTTTCATCGGTGGCGCCAAGCAGCCATTCTTTATCGACGTCGTTATAGACGGCAGCTTCAGGGACAGTATTAGGTCTGTTCATTGCTTTGAGGTGTGGATTTTTGCTTCCACAAGATAGGTTGTTTTTTTTCAGTAGATCATCATTTATATAACATGATGATCTACTCATATTTTCCTGCTACTCCAGCCCCCGGATGTTTTCCCTCACCTGTAACGGTAACGGTCAGGTATGTACGATAAACTTCAAAAAAATTTATTCTTTTTTATAATTGGAGCGGATTTTTATTTCTAATTTACACACCTGAGTTTCTTAACCTAATTAAACCCTCCTATGTTCATTATGAAAAAAGCTTTAATAATCCCCCTGCTGTCATCTATTTTTTTCTCCTGTTCAAAAGACGCCACAGACAAGAAGGTAATATCCCAGGGAGAAAAACAACCTGTAAAATTTAGCGTTGCCAATTTTAGCCAATCACAGGAAAATTTACGAACTGCGGGAAACAATCAACTATTGGAAGGTCAAACCAGTCGGGTGAACTGGCTTCCCCGCATTTCTGATCTGTACTATATTGTCTATTCCAGCGATGGTAACAAAATAAACTTTGTTCATCAGGACACGTTGAACCAAAAAGCCAATTTCGGCATCATTAACGATTCATTGGCTCCCGGAACTTATACAGCTGTTCTGATAGCATCGCAAACGCCACTATATACACAGCCCATCACCTCTTCCAACAACATCTCTGGTCATTATTTCTCCCCTCAATTAATGGGGATGGGCGTTTTTCCCATGGGTGATGCGTTCCTGAAAAAAACGGTTTTTTCTGTAAGCGCTAATGCGCCAACCGAGATTCCGATTACACTGGAGCGTGTGGTTGGAAAACTGGAAGTTAAATTGCAGGATGCACTACCTTCCAGTGACCCCAATGGATATATCCGTGTACAGGTGAGTCCTTTGTCAGTCGCATACAACCTGTCAGATGGCTCTGTCAGAGCGCCGGAAGCCGTTTGGCAATGGTATGGTACAAGAAAAGATCAGTATACGTTCTCTGATTTTCTGTTGGGTTCAGAATATGAATTTAATGTAGACATTAATTATAAAGACAGGACGACTGGCGCAGATCTTAAAAAAACGATTCAACATGTTAAATGCCAAACGAATAAGGTAACGGTTATCAAAGGTTATCTGTATGGCGCTCCTCCTGATGGTAGCCGCAGCTATAGTATCACCATCAATGATACATGGTCAACTGACTCAACGCTTATTAATTTATAATGTAGTGGTTCTCTCCAACTTTATTTTCATGAAATGCCCCCAAAAAGATCAACACTTTCCGGGGGCATTTTTTATGGAATTTTGACTTGTTCCTTATTTTATTTCCGGGTATTTGCAGCGTCCTTGCTCCGGTCACACCGCCTACAACTTCAGCAGCCCCGATCTATAAAGCGTATTCACCGGTTTATTATCCCAGAAAAGCTCAAAGTCTTCCAGGCCGGCTGCTTCATAGCTGTCTTTCAGCTCCTGCAACGTATAGGTCTTGGGGTTAGCCACGGCTATTTGTTCCAGCACACCGGCCAGCCATTGGCCCTGCGGTGGCGGAACGCTGATATTCATCTTTTCCTTTTTATTCTGAAATGTGAAGGAGGCTACTTCCCAGGTGCTGCCTTTTTTGGATTTGGTGATCACCTCCATCGATGGCTGTTTGCCCAGGAATACTACTTTACTGGTGGGTTTGATGGTGCCCGCCTCTTCCTCCAACAGGGCTTTGGTGATGAAATCCGGCGCTACGCTGGTTTTAGGTACTTTGAACTCAAACCACTTCTGCAATGGATAATCCAGGCAGGTGCCATGCATAAAGTTGAGCAACGATTTTTTCAGGCCGAAACTAAAGCTTTCATGGTCGGCGCCGGTAGGGTCGATATGCATAATATCATTGTTGGCGAAGGCGCCCATGGCTTCTGTTTCTTTTTGCACCAGGTATTTGGCAGGGTCCAGTCCTACAGGGCTATGGGCTGTCATGGTAAACTGATGCCAGAAGGCGGATTGTAATATGCCGGCGGCAAACATCTGCCGTACCATTTCCAGTGAATCGATGGTCTCCTGCGCCGTCTGCGTTGGGAAACCATACATCAGATAGGCGTGCACCATAATGCCTGCTTCGGTAAAATGGCGGTTCACCCTGGCCACCTGAGCGACGGTAATACCTTTCTGAATAAGCCCCAGTAAACGGTCAGACGCCACCTCCAGGCCACCGGACACGGCGATACAGCCGGACGCTTTGAGCAACAGGCAGAGATCGCGGGTGAAACTTTTCTCAAAACGGATGTTGGTCCACCAGGTAACGGTGAGCTTACGCCGGATGATCTCCAGCGCCAAAGCACGCATCAGCGCGGGTGGCGCGGCCTCGTCCACAAAGTGGAAACCGTTCTGGCCGGTCTGTGCAATGATGGTTTCCATACGATCACACAGCATGGAAGCGGCTATCGGCTCATATACCCGTATATAATCCAGTGAGATATCGCAGAAAGTACATTTTCCCCAGTAACAGCCATGGGCCATGGTGAGCTTGTTCCAACGCCCGTCGCTCCAGAGGCTGTGCATGGGATTCACGACTTCAATGGCCGATATGTACTGGTCCAACAGCAGATCGCTGTAATCGGGCGTTCCTACCTGGCTTTGTTTGTAGTCGTGGCAGGACGCGTTATTAATATAAGTGACCGCGCCCTCCTGCAGCAGGAAGGTACGTTTCAGTTCTTCGGAGGATTTCTGCCCGTTGAGGAACTGGAACAGGTTCTCCATAGGGGCTTCGCCGTCGTCCAGGGTGATGAAGTCGATGAATTCAAACACTCTGGGATCACTGAGCGAACGCAGTTCTGTATTCGGGAAACCGCCACCCATCGCTATTTTCACCTGCGGATAATGCTGTTTGATCCACTGTCCGCAGCGGAAAGCGGCGTACAGGTTCCCCGGAAAAGGCACCGAAATGGCTACCAGTGTGGGTTGTACCGTCTCCATCCGGGCAGCCAGCAGGTCTGTCAGGATGTGGTCTATATAGGTATACCCTTCATGCAGGGCATCGTACAGTTCATCGAAACTATTGGCGGAGCGGCTCAGGCGCTCTGCATAGCGGCTGAAGCCAAAATGCGGGTCCACACATTCCATGATCAGGTCCGACAGGTCTTCCAGGTACATGGTGGCCAGGTGTTTGGCCCTGTCCTGTGTGCCCATGGAACCAAACGCCCAGTGGAGATCGTCCAGCTGCGCGAAGCGGGACGCTTCCGGCAGAAAGTCCCTTTTACTGATCTGATGGGCCAGCGTGGGATTTCTACCCTGTAAAAACAAAATAACCGCGTCGATGGTGTTCACATAGTCATCCTGCAGGGCTATCATGCGGGCCACATTCTCAGAAAGCTCCGCCGGCGGTGCTGCCGCAATGTTGTCAAACAACTGCTGTAAGCCCTGTTTTGAAAATAAAGCCAGCGTTACTTCGATACCCAGGTCAGCCTGGAAAGCGCTGATCCCTTTGGTGTTCAGGAACCCTTTCAGATAGGCTGTGGCCGGATAGGGCGTGTTCAGCTGCGTAAATGGCGGTGTTATTAAAAAAACAGAATGACTCAAAACCGGTTATTTTAAACCGCAAAGGTAGGTGATATTAATGAAAGATAGCAGGGCCGCGGTTGTCCGCATAAAAACCGTAATAGTCTACAAAATTTATAGACTTTTATTTGGAAATATTAGCAGCCCCTCCTATCTTTGTTTTATCACACCTAATTAAGCCCACCGTTAATTAGTTTATACCACCAACCATCTATTTGCGGAGCTATAAAATAATTAGCATGAAACAGCCAGTTTACTTCTTTCGATGTTGTCCTCACAACATATTGAAATTTTAAAATTTTGATATTTTGATATTTGCTGATTTCGTTTTCAGCAACAGCAGCCTAATATCGGGATTGGGGAATTTTGATATTGCTGGTATCCTCATCAGCACCTCCTTTGGTACGTTTTCTTTTTCATTGTTTTTCTTTTTCATTTTTTGCCCTTCGGGCGATGACTGCGCGGCTCCTGTACCGTGTAGGCGTTACAGTGATGCCGCATAGTCGTCGTGCGCAGGCTCTCTGCTGCCTGTCATCGGCAGCTACAAACGCCCGATTTAACTTTATCATTCACCCCTCTCAAAGGCTATACGGAACAAATCCGGTGCAAAACACCTTCGTGCTTTGCTCCCTTTGCGTCCTTTGCGAGAAAAAATAAAACCCATGAAAACACATAAGTCACGCTTACTCACCGGCCTTTTGTCCGTTTCCCTGCTGGGCAACGCCGTTGCCACTCCCGACAAACCATTTGTCCGCGAAGGCATCTGGCGGGGCGTCTTCACCCTCAACGAGGCACAGGTACCTTTTAACTTTGAACTGAAAGGCAAAGACCCTGAACATGCGGTGTTTACGCTGCTCAACGGTACCCGTCGTGATGACTTCCATGTACAACGCATTGGCGCCGACTCCCTTTTCATTAAAATGAACACTTACGACGCCGCGCTGGTGGCCAAAATAGAAGACGACGGCAAAATCACCGGCGAATATCGCAGCCTGGTACCCAATTTCCGGGGCAATGCACTCCCCTTCTCTGCCGAATACGGCCAGCACTACCGCTTTGCGCCGCCCGGCACCGAAGCGGCGCCACAACACGATATCAGCGGCAAATGGGACCTGACCATCTACAGCAAAGAACCCACGCCCAACCGCGTAGGCCTGCTAAAACAACAGGGCAACAAACTTACCGGTGTCATCATGTCGGTAGTAGGCGACAGCCGCGAACTGGAAGGCACGGTACACGGCGATGAATTTGAACTGTCCGGCTTCACCGGCCCCAGCCCCATCTACATTAAAGGGAAAATCAATGATGACAAATCCCTGACAGGAGAACTCAGTCTCGGTATCTACAACAACATCAAATTTGATGGCAGCAAAAACGCGGGAGCGGAATTACCAGACCCGTACAAACTCACTTTCCTCAAAGAAGGCTATAAAAAACTGGACTTCACCCTCCCCGATCTGAACGGGAAAAACGTCTCCCTCAGCGATGAAAAATATAAAGGCAAAGTGGTGATCGTGGAAATCATTGGCACCTGGTGTCCCAACTGTACCGACCAGACCTCCTTCCTCTCCCCCTGGTACAATAAAAACAAAGACAGGGGCGTAGAAGCGATCGCTATTGGTTTTGAACAGAAAGATGACCTCGAATACGCCCGCTATACGCTGGGTAAACTCAAAGAAAAATACAACATACAATATGATATTCTTTTTGGTGGCATTGCTGATAAGAAAGTGGCGTCAGAGAAATTACCGGCGCTCAACCGCATGATGGCCTTCCCCACCACCATCCTCATTGACCGTAAAGGAGAAGTAAGACAGATCCATACCGGCTACACCGGAGAAATTACCGGGCAATATTATCAGGATTACGTGGCCAAATGGAACAAAGACCTGGAGGAGCTGATAGCCGAAAAATAATTTAACAAATCTTTGCCACATGGTGTCGATGCATCTCCCTAATTCAATTTATCTTCCGACAACACTTAACTCACACATGCATATGCAACGATTACTATCCCTGGTATTCGTAGGAAGTGCCGTCATACTGATGTCATTTACCAACGCTGCCACCACTGGCAAAGAGAAACCTGCCAAGGCTGTCACCCGTACCAAAAAGGCCACTACTTTTCAGGTCGACAAAAACCTGAGTAAACTGAACTGGGCAGGAAAAAACCTCACCGGTCAACGCACTGGCACCATCGGCGTATCCGAGGGCAAACTGGACCTGGAAAATAATGTCCTGAAAGGCGGCAACTTTTCCCTTGATATCCACAGCATCGCGGTAACCGACATCAAAGATGCAGCCATGAACGCTAAACTGGTCACCCATCTGAAAAGTGATGACTTTTTCGATGCGGAAAAATTTCCGACAGCCAGGTTCGTGATCACCAAAGTAGATGCTAAAGGCAACGATACCTATGATGTCACCGGCAACCTGACGATCAAAGGTATTACCCACCCGATCACCTTCCCGGCTACGGTAGCAGTGAGCAACAACAAACTGACGGCCAAAGCGGATATCGTTGTGGACCGCAGCAAATTCAATGTGCGTTTCGGTTCCAAAAGCTTTTTCGCCGGCATCGGTGACAAAGCCATCTACGACGATTTTGACCTCGCCGTAGAACTGGTGGCCAACGCCCGCTAGTTCATGACCACTTACATCATCACTCCCGGGGAAAGCAGGACTGTAGCCGGCTCCCCGGGAAATCAACAACAACAGATCATTGACCGGAGGCCGCTGACGCTGTATCTACAACAACATTCAGCGGAGAGCAGAAAAATAATTTAACTATTTTTTTCCGCTTTGCGCAAATGCTTCTCCGTAAATCAACCTACTTTGCAGCAAATTTAAACACACACATATGCAACGATTAGTATCCTTGGTATTCATGGGAAGCGCCATCATACTGATGTCTTTAACCACTCCTGCAACTGCCGGCAACAACAAACCTGCAAAAGCTGTTACCAGCACGACTAAAAAAGCTACTGCCTTCCAGGTAGACAAATCTCAGAGCAAACTGTTTTGGGTGGGCAAAAAAGTAACCGGTCAACACAGCGGCACCATCAACGTGGCCGACGGCAAACTGGACGTAGAGAACAACGTATTGAAAGGCGGTAATTTTTCTCTGGACACCCGCAGCATCGCGGTTACCGACATCAAAGATGCAGACGGTAACGCTAAACTGGTGGGTCACCTGAAAAGCGAAGACTTTTTCGGCGTAGAGAAATTCCCTGCCGCCAACTTCGTGATCACTAAAGTAGCGTCTAAAGGCGCCGGTAAATATGACATTACCGGTAACCTGACTATCAAAGGCATTACCAACCCGATCACTTTCCCTGCCACCGTGGCTGTTGCAGGCAACAAACTGACTGCCAAAGCAGACATTAAGGTAGACCGTACCAAATACAACATCCGTTACGGTTCCAAAAGCTTCTTTGAAGGTATAGGCGACAAAGCCATCTACGATGATTTTGATCTCACCGTAGAACTGGTAGCGAACGCGCAGTAATTACCCTCCTCCGTCCATTACTACTTACCCCCATTATAATTCCTGGGGAGAGCAGGCACTATCGCCCGCTCTCCCGGGAATGCCAAAAAACATTTTTTATTTGGCTATTTTTTTATTTTGATTATCAGCTTACTATCCAATAGCCCAATAAATTAGCCAACATATCATCAACCATTCTGTGGCCACCAACTAAACAGCCAGGGTAAATATTTAAATATCTAAATAACAAAATATTTACAGCCCACCAACTAAACAACCCAACGTAAATATCTAAATATCCAAATAACAAAATGATAAAATTCATTTTAATGGGTGTGTTATGTCTTTGCGTTATCCTCGCCGGTTTCCGCAACGACCTACCTACCAGTGATCCTCCTACTAAAGCGCAACTGGGGGAACAATTGTTTTTTGAGCCTCTGTTATCGAAAGACAAAACCATCAGCTGCGCCTCCTGTCATCAGCCACAGCACGGCTTTGCAGATACCGCCGCTTTCAGTCTGGGTATACACCGTACCCCTACCAAAAGAAATACGCCCGGTATCACCAATCTCTCCGGACGGCCCAACTATTTCTGGGACGGCCGCGCTGCCACCCTCGAAGCACAGGCACTGCAGCCGATCATCAATCCGGATGAAATGGGACTGCCCATCGAAGAAGCCGTTCAACGGCTCAATGCCAGTCAACGGTACCAGCAACTGTTTCAACAGGTGTTCGGCGGTCCCGCTACCGCTGTCAATATCACACAGGCGCTGGCGGCCTATGAGAAAACGCTCGAAACGGCCAACAGCCCATACGATCGTTTCATCGCCGGCGATGACAACGCCCTCACAGGACCGGCTAAACGCGGCAGGATATTGTTCATCGGAAAAGCCAACTGCAACAACTGCCACTCCGGAGAAGACTTTACGGCCGACCGCTTCAAAAACATAGGGCTATACAACGGTACCACCCTCAACGACGCGGGCCGCTATGATATCACGAAAGACGAACATTACAAAGGTTTCTTCAAAGTGCCGGGCCTGCGTAACGTGGCCGTCACCGCTCCGTATATGCATAATGGTATGTTCCGTACCCTGCGCGAAGTGATCACCTATTATAATAATCCCAATGCCGTAGTGCCGGATGGCATCGGCAGAGACCTGTCACTGAGCAAACCACTGAACCTGAGCGAACAGGAGATACAAGACCTGGAAGCCTTTCTGGTAGCGCTGACAGACGACCGCTTTACACATCGACCTTAACTATCATCAACCAACGCATGAAAAAAATTATACTCACTGTCACCGCCCCTTTGCTGTTTCACAGCCTGTCGGCCCAGGACAAACACCTGACCGACACCACCCGGCAGCTGGGAGAAATACAGATCGTCGGCTCCCGTAGCGCCGACCGCACCAAGCTGAACTCCCCCGTACCGGTAGATATCATCGATATTAAGTCGCTACAGGAAACGGCCCCTCAAACCAGTATCACTCAACTACTGCAGTACATCTCTCCTTCTTTTCACTCCGTTAACGGCAGCAATGCCGGCGATGCCGGCTCCGCCCTCAATCTGGCACAGCTGCGGGGACTGGGCGTAGATCAGCTGCTGGTGCTGGTCAACGGCAAACGCCGGCATAAAAGCGCTAACGTCAACTGGGGCGGCCTCGGCAACGGCGCCACCGGTTATGACCTCAACGCCATCCCCGTCAGCGCCGTCGACCGCATCGAAATCCTGCGCGACGGCGCCGCCGCCCAGTACGGCTCAGATGCCATCGCCGGCGTGATTAATATCGTACTGAAAAAACAAACAGACCATATCCTGGTGAACACCTCGGCCAGCACCCGGCGTAGAGGCGATGGCGTTACCACCCGCACCGGTATCAACTACGGCACGCGGGTAGGGCAACAAGGCGGCTTCTTTAACATTACCGCCGAATTTGCCACACAGACCATCGCCCTGCAGCCCGGCCGCGATGACGCCGGGCTGTACAACGGCCCCATCTATGGCGGCGGCGCCAATACCAGAGGCTACGACGCCATCTACACCAAAGAAATAGATGACGCCATCCTGAAAAGCCGGGGCATCGACCGCCACCATTTCGACCAACGCGGCCCCGGTTCCAACAAAGCCAAAGAAGCACTGCTCTTTTTTAATACAGCCATCCCCGTTAGAGAGCAGACAGAGATATATGCTTTCGGCGGTATCAGTCGCCGCAACTCCCAGTTCACAGCGGTATACCGCCTTCCCGGCTGGACAGAACGCAACAACACCACCTTGTACCCCGACGGCTTTCTTCCTGCCATGGACAACGGTATCACCGATAAATCCATCGCCATCGGCGTAAAAACGACGGTCAACCAGTGGAAAATCGACCTGTCCAATGTATACGGCAGAAACGATTTCAGCAACGTGATCAGCAACTCATTGAATGCAAGTCTGGGCGCCAAAAGCCCCACCACCTTCGATGCCGGCAAATACAACGGTACACAAAACACGGCCAGCCTGGATATCAGCCGTTACTTCAAACAGGCGCTGCACGGACTTAACATCGCTTTCGGCGCACAATACCGCACCGAAACGTATCAGATCATTGCCGGCGAAGAAGCCTCCTACGTCAAAGGAGACCTCCGCCCTGTTTACCGGGTAGATACCAGCGCCGCCGGTGTTCCCTATCTCTCCGATGCAGGCTGGCTGGCACTCAACGGCCTCTCCCCCGGATCGCAGATACATGCCGGCTTCCGGCCCGTCAATGAAGTAAATGTCAGTCGCGCTATTGTAGCTGCCTATGTCGACATAGAAGCAAAAATCACCCCTCAGTGGCTGGTGTCCGCTGCCGTACGTGCAGAGAACTTCTCCGACTTCGGTAATGTGACCACCGGAAAAGTAGCCTCCCGCTATAGCTTTGCCCCCTGGCTGAGCCTGCGCGCCTCCGCCAATACCGGTTTCCGCGCACCCGATCTGGCGCAGTTTTACTACACGGAAACCTCCACTACCTTCCAGCAGGGCCGCGCCATCGACCTCGTCACCGCGTCCAATAAAAGCGCCGCCACCCGGGCACTCGGCATCCCTTCCCTCACCCCCGAACGGTCTACCGGATACACAGCCGGCATCACATCCCAACCGGCGCCGAATGCGGAGATCACCGCCGACGCCTACTATGTGGACATCAACAATCGTGTAGGCAATACCGGTAATTTCTCCGCCAGCGATACCCACCTGCCGGCAGACGTACGCGCACTGCTGCTGCAAACAGGCACCACGCAGGCGAAGTTCTTCTACAACGCCTTCAGTACCCGCACCAAAGGCGTGGAAATAACCGCCAGCTACCGCATACCATTGGACCACGGCCAGTTGCAGCTGCTCGCCGGCGGCAACTTCGTACACAATGAAGTGACACGTATCAACACCCCTAAAGGACTGGAGGAATATCAATATGTGATCTTCAGCGAAGCAGAAAGAGCCAGGGTCACCACCAATATCCCCGGTCAGAAAATAACCTTACAAGGTACGTGGAACACGCCACGCTGGTCACTGCTGCTGCGCACGGTGTACTTCGGACCAGTAACCACCGCCACAGCGCAAAATGCCACCTTCCCGAAACCAGACTATTATTTTCAGGAGCTGAAACCCATCTGGGTCACAGACCTGTCTGCAGGATACCATATCAGCAAAGCGATCCAGGTGACAGTAGGTGTCAACAATGTGTTCAATGTGCTGGGAGACTACACCGATGCGGCCATCTCGGGCCTGCGCAACCCCACTATCGTAGGCATACAAAACGGCAGCGCAGGTATCCAGCCATTCGTCAGACTCTTTGGCAAATTCTGATCATCGTCCTAAAACAACATCATATGAAAAGATATACTCCTCTTATATTATTGGCGTTGACCGCATGCTCCAAAAGCGATTACCTCGACGTAAACGCGGCAGAACGCCCACCGCTCAATGCTTACATCAGTTTCGTCAATGCCCGCGCAGTGACAACCGGTATTCAGTTCTGGACTTTTACCCAACAGATCACTACCACGGCAGTTGGAGTAAACCAGGCGTCCCCCTATCTGCCTACTACTTACGGCAATGTGCAGATCAACTTCACAGAAGGAAACGGCGCCAGCTACAAGGCTTCTCGCCAGTTTGGCAACAGTGCCGCCTATACGGAAACAGGCGGACCTAACGGCCCTATCGCCGGCTATTACCACACCGTGGTGGCCGCCGCTAAAAAGTATGACCGCAACAAAGACACGCTGGTATTATTTTATGATGATCTGAGCCAGGCACCTGCCGGCAAAGCTAAGCTACGCTTCCTGCACTTCGCTGTTGGTACCGGCGATGTTCAGGTAAAGCTGCAACAGCAGAACAATGAGAAAGTCTGGTTTGAAAAGGTGGGTTATGGCAGCGCCGGCGGGAGCAACCTGTCAGGCGCTGCTTATGACTTAGGGCCGTTCACTAACGTAGACGCAGGTACGATTTCATTGACCGTCAGCGCAAATGGACAAACACTCAACATATCATCGCTCTCCGGCCTGCAACTGGAGGCCGGTAAAGCTTATACGGTATTGCTGTACGGCGGCGTAAATGAAAAAGATATTCCGGGCGCACGGCTTATCGCGCACCCGTAAAAGCTGTTATGGCGCAATCTGTTTCATCAGTGCTGCGTTGTCCCAGAAAAGTGTTTCAGCCACCATCTTTCCGTCTTTCCATTCTCCTACGGTACACATCTGGAGTTTGAATTTTTTGCCGGTGGGTGACATGGTCTTGCCACCGCCCATAGGCATCGGCTGAGAGAAAGTGCCCTGCATTTCCCCCACCACGCAGGAATATTTTCCGGAACCGAATTTAATGGGATGACTGGTGATCTTCGTATCAGGGGCAAATACAAACATAGGCTTCAGTTCTTCGATGTGGGTGGGGATGCCCGTTGTCTGGTGCCCGTCGGGATAGGTGACCACAATGTTATTGGCGTGGCTGATCTGTAAACTGTCCCACAATTGATGACTGTAAAAGTTGAAGTCCAGCGAATCGAAGCGGGTCAGGTAGATATTCATTTGCTGCTGGTCTTTTTCATACTGGTCCAGCTTAGCCTGCAGCGAATCGGCTTTGGCTTTCCAGTCGCCACCCTGACCGGGATTGGGGCTGGCGCAGGAAATCCATAACAACGGGGCTAAAGCCCCGATACTTAAAAAGAAGGTGAACTTTTTCATGTCTGGAAGGCTTTAAGTGCGACTTAAATTACATTCCGGACATCGAAAAAGTTCACCTTTGTATTGTTAAACAGGTAAGGCTGTTTTCTGTTAAAACTTCACGATACCGCCCAGTGTCACCCATCTGCCGGGCATCGGCACGGCGCCGGCTTCCACGTAGGTCACGTCCAGCAGGTTATTGGCATCGGCATACACCTGGAAGCGACGCTGCTGGTAGGCAATACGGGCATCTACCACCGTATAGTCCTTATAGTTGATACGCATATTGTAACGGCCGGTGGCAGACACCATCCAGTGTTGCAGCAGCGAGGCCCTCACACCGGCGGTGAACTGATGACGCAGGCTCTCGATCACGTAGCGGGATATTTTTTTGCTGTTGTCATCTCCTTTAAAAGAAGGCGACAGGTAGTTATAACCGGCATTGGCGGCAAAACTATTGAACACGCCGGAAGCAAAGGTGGTTGCATAACCGGTTTGCAGCGAGAACCCTTTGGTGTCTGCCCGTTGGAAGTTCTGTGGCTGCCATGGCTGCGGCAGGCTGTCTTTCACGTAGTCAATAAAATCGGATATCTGACGATAGAACACACTACCGGAATAAGAGAATTTGCCGCTGTATTTCCGGAGACCCGCTTCCATGTAGGTCGCTTTCTCCACGCCCAGATTGGCATTTCCGCGAATGGCCGGGCTCTTGTAATACAGATCGGTGTAGGTAGGCAGGCGTTGCGCCGTTCCGATATTAGCATACAGTTTCAGATCGGAGGTGATGTTGAAACCTGCATCTGCGCCGGGAAAGAACTGCCATCCATAAGCGGAGTTGTAGTTCAGGTAACCACCTACCGAGAAGCTGAAACGCTTATCGGCTTTGCTTTTATACTCTCCGTAGATACCGATGTTGGTGCGTTCATGGTTGCCCAGATTGTTACTGTTGATGGCTTCATAACGCGCTTCAGCACCTGCACCGAATGAACCGATCGGAGTCTCAAAACGGTTGTTGAGCTCTACGTCCACCATGTTATTGTCGTGCAGATTGGCGCCTGCCTTATTTTGTTTTACGTAGAGATAGTTGTCTTCCGTATAACGATAGCTTACCCGGGGCGTCATCTCCCAGCTTTTGTTGATCTGTATCTTATCGCTGACAGCCGCCAGGAAGGTTTTCACGGATTCTTCCGATTCTTTGTCACCGGGGGCTGCGTAGAAACCGTTGGCGCCATAGCTGTTTTTCACAAAACCGGCCAGTGCCCGGATATCATGGTTAGCCGCCGGCTGAAAAACGCCCTGATAAAAAGCGCGGTAGTTGTCGTACGCCGTATTATAGCGATAGCCGTTGCCGCTGTTGGCGTTGAGAGATAGTGACTGTCCGCTGTTGCCGGTCATGAGGGTACCGGTGGCGCCCACGCCGTAACCGCTGTACAACTTGTCTTTTTCATCTTTTTTGAAGCTGCTGCCAACGTTGGCGCGAACAACCGCCCCTGTTTCTTTCAGCTGCCGGGTGATAATGTTAATGGCGCCGTTGAGCGCATTGATGCCGTAAACCCTGGCTGCTGCGCCACGGAGCACCTCAATATGGTCCACGTCTTCGAGGGAAACGGGCAGGTTCATGATATTGTGGCCTGTCTGCGGGTCGGTGATCTTAATGCCGTTCAGCAGCACCAGCGTCTGGTCGAACGTACCGCCATCAATGCCAATATCTGCCTGGACGCCTCCGGGGCCGCGCTGGCGCACGTCCAGCCCGGGCACAAAAGCCAATACTTCATTAATAGAGGTGACCGCCAACGCGTCGATTTGTTTGCGGCTGATGATGGTAATATTGCGGTTGGCAGCCTTTAAAGGCGCTGCCAGCCTGTTTTCCTGTACAATCACTTCATCGAGGCTGTGGGTGGTCATGGCAGTGTCGGGACGCTGCTGTGCAGCTGCCCGGCCACACAGGCCCGTCAGCAGGAATAGCAGGAGTGTACGGTTATTCGTATAAATACGCATGCGTTTAAAATTGGTCAAAGCGGCGCAAAAGTACAGAATTATTTACAACCGGCCGGCAGCGCATCCTGTACTGTCCTGTCCGCCGGTCATATTTTCTTTTGTGTATAAACATTAGCGACTATCTTACCGGCACTGCTTACCTATAAAAGCTTTAACATGAAATTCCACGTATATCCGCTACTGATCTTACTTTGCTGTATCTGTCCATTGATGGCCCACAGCCAGCTGCCACCCAATCCGGCGCTGTTGCAAAACCACTGGACCGCCACCTGGATCAGCTGTCCCGGTATTGCACAGCGGGCTTATGGTATCTATCATTTCCGGAAGACCGTAACGCTGGCGGCCCAGCCGTCGAAATTTATCGTACACCTGAGCGCCGACAACCGATACCGCTTTTTTGTGAACGGCCAGGCGGTCTGCAGCGGCCCGGCACGCGGCGATCTCTATAACTGGAACTATGAAACGGTGGACATCGCGCCCTATCTGCAGGCAGGTAATAATACCCTGGCGGCGCTGGTCTGGAATATGGGAGAACATGCGCCGGTAGCGCAGGTATCCAACCAAACCGGCTGGCTGTTACAGGGTGATGGGGAGGCCGGGAAGATCGTTAACACCGACAAGAGCTGGAAAGCATATCACGACACAGCCTATACTCCCTGTTCACTCGACAACGGCGCCCGGATGCATAGTTATATGGTCGTCGGCCCGGGCGATCAGGTAAAAGGGACCGCTTTCCCCTGGGGCTGGGAGCAGCCCGGCTTTGACGACAGCGGCTGGAGCGCCGCCAGCGGGGTCACCCACCCTGCCTCGGCCGGCTACGGCACCGATAATCTCTGGACACTCGTTCCCCGCAGCATTCCACTGATGGAAGAAGTGCCGGAGCGCATGGGCACCGTACGGCGCAGCAGCGGTATCACGCCCGTAGCTGGCTGGCCCAACAAGCCCGGCACATTGGAGATACCCGCGCATCAGACCGTCAGCATACTGGTGGACCAGGCCTATAACACCTCCGCCTATCCGCAGTTGACCGTCTCCGGCGGCAAGGCTTCCCGCATCAAAATGACCTACGCAGAAGCCCTGTTCCGCAACCATCAGAAAGCCAACCGCAACCAGGTGGAAGGCATGGAGATCATCGGCAACTACGACATCTTCGAGCCGGATGGCGGCAGCCGGCGTACTTTCCGGCCCTTATGGTTCCGTACCTACCGTTACCTGCAACTCGATATCACCACCGGTGATGAACCGCTCCGCATAGATGATCTCTATGGCATGCGCACCGGCTATCCGTTCGAAGAAAAAGCAACATTCAGTTGTAACGATACTACGCTCACGGATATATGGAAAACCGGCTGGCGCACCGCCCGGCTCTGTGCCGGTGAAACGTATTTCGACTGCCCCTACTACGAGCAGCTGCAATATGAAGGCGATACCCGTATCCAGTCGCTCATCTCCCTCTATGTGGCTGGTGACGACCGGCTGATGCGTAAAGCCATTCACGACTTCTACTGCTCCCGGGTACCGGAAGGCCTCACCCAGGGCCGCTATCCGAGCAACCGCATGCAGGTGATCCCTCCTTTCTCCCTTTTCTGGGTGTCCATGCTGCATGACTACTGGATGCACCGGAAAGACGACGCCTTCCTGCAACAGTATCTCATGGCAGCCCAGGGCGTGCTGGACTGGTACGAGCGACATATCGACAGCAGCCGTATGATGCTGGGACCCATGCCCTGGTGGGGCTTCACCGACTGGAACACGGCGTTCCCCGGTGGTGTGCCCGATGGCGCTACCAACGGCCATTCCGCGGTGATTACTTTACAATACGCCTATACGTTACAGCAGGCAGCCGCGTTGTTCGCCGGTTTCGGTAAACAGCCGCTGGCACAGCATTACAGGGATTTAGCTCAGCGGCTTTCCCAAAGCGTATACCGTCAGTGTTTTGACCCCGCCCGCAACGCCATGGCCAATACACCGGAGAAAAAGACTTTCAGCCAGCATGCCGGTATCATCGCCGTGCTCGCCGGCGCCATTCCCGCCAGCCAGGAACAGTCCGTGCTGCGTAGGCTCATGACCGATACCACGCTGAGCCAGGCTACTTTCTATTATCGTTTCTATCTCAATCAGGCGCTGAAGAAGGCAGGCATGGCCAATCAGTATTACGGTCAACTACAACCGTGGCGGGACATGCTGGCCATGGGTCTTACCACTTTCGCGGAAAACCCGGAGCCTACGCGCTCCGACTGCCACGCGTGGAGCGCCAGTCCCAACTACGATTTTCTGGCTACCATCTGTGGTATTGTACCGGCCCGGCCGGGGTTTGCACGCGTAAAGATTGCACCGGCCCCTGGTGAATTGCGCCAAATAAAAGGTAGCATGCCACATCCTCTGGGCAATATAACGGTATCGATTATACGAAAAGGAGCACATGGTATCACCGCCAGCGTTACGCTGCCAGCCGGACTGGACGGGGTGTTTGTATGGGAAGGAAAAGAAAAGGCACTACACAGCGGCCAACAGAGTTTTGATATTGGGGTATTTTGATATTGGGGTATTTTGGGATTTACGGATCTTGAAATTTCGGGTTTGATAGAATTTTGATAAAAATCGAAAAGAAAAAATTTTCAACATCTACTCAAAACCCCGAAATCCCAACATCCGTAAATCCGTAAATCAAAAAATCGATTCAAAGTTCCCGTCGGCGATCACCTGGTCCAAACGTTGTCCCAGCGCTCTTTTCTGCGCCCAGTATATGCTACCGCCCATACTGATGCGTTTTACGCCGAGCGAGTTCAGCTCTTCCACCCCTGGCAGGCCTTTCATGGACATTACATTGACCGGCAGTTTAGTAGCTGACACTACGGCCTTAATATCTGCCGGTCCTTTGATAAAGGGCACAAAAAGACCATCGGCGCCGGCTTGTGCGTATAACCGTGCCCGTACGAAAGTTTCTTCCAGTTTTCCCGGAACATCTAACAGGAACGTATCTGTACGGGCGTTGATAAACAGGTTTTGTCCTTTTGCAGCGAGGTGACTTTTAATAGCGGCAATTTTTTTCACAAAATCATCTGCGGGCAACAGTGTTCTGGTGCCGGAAGGTGCAGAGTCTTCCAGGTTGATTCCCGCCACACCAGCTTCCACCAGCAGGTCTATATTAGTCAGCAGGTCTTCTATGCTGTTGGCGTATCCTGCTTCAATATCGGCAGATACGGGCACTTCCACGCATTGTACAATACGACGAATGATATGGAGCAGCTCACCGAAAGAGATATTTTGTCCGTCGGCATATCCTAGCGTATCTGCAATAGCCGAGCTGGACGTAGCGATGGCTTTGATACCTTTTTCCTGCATCACCCGGGCACTGGCCACGTTCCAGGCGTTGCCCAGCAACAGCAGTGTTTCCTGATGATGTAATTGTTTGAATTGTTCGTAAACAGACATGGATTCCTTTTATTGATGATTTACATTAAATGTACCAGAGATAACCGTCACTGCTTCCCCACGGAGTAATACCCGGTCGCCCCGCAGCTCCACCTCCAGCTCACCACCTCTTGCGGAAGCCTGGTAAGCCTTAAAAGTGGTTTTGCCCAGCTTGTCCGCCCAGTACCGTGCCAGGCAACAATGTGCCGAACCCGTCACCGGGTCTTCGTTGACGCCCAGCGGCGCAGCAAAATAGCGGGATACAAAATCGTAAGGGCTGTCGCTGTCACCCGGAGCGGTGATCACCACCGGATAGGACGCCAGCAGCTGGAAGTCAGGTTCAAATGCAGCTACAGCGCCGGCCGATGGCAGTTCCACGATATAACGGTCATGGCTATACACCGCGTTGCTGTAGTTGTCCTGAAACAACTGCCGCAGGGCGGTCGGCAATACTACCTGTTCGTAAGTACGGGCGGGAAAATCGAGTTCGATCCGCTGCTCCCTGCCGGCGGCGGTCAACAGGCCGCTGCGGACCGTATGGAAGCGCAGGGGGATGTCGCGGGGTTCCAGTCCGTTGCTCCAGAGCACATGGGCACTGGCCAGCGTGGCATGGCCACAGAGGGCGATCTCCACCCTGGGCGTAAACCAGCGAAGGCTGTAGCCATCGGCCTGTTTCAGCAGGAAAGCCGTTTCAGAGAGATTGTTTTCCGCCGCAATGGACAGCATCGTTTCATCGGGCAGTGGCGTTTCCAGCAAACATACGCCGGCCGGATTACCAGTGAAGGGCTTATCGGTAAAAGCATCTACCTGAAAGAAACGGATATTCATATCGTGAGGGATTGTTGAGTAGCAAAAATGCAACAATTCCTCCGGCTAAAACAGATACAGTTTTTTATTTTTTGACCATATCAGATGAGGCGGTTACATTCTGTAACACACTGCATTGATGTTCATACCGGCGCCTACAGAAGCAAATACGATCACATCGCCCGGATGCAGCGTATGTTCCGGCAGATCGCCTTTACACACCATATCAAACAAGGTAGGGATCGTAGCCACCGAGCTGTTGCCCAGTTCATGGATATTCATCGGCATCACGCTGGCCAGGTCCGGCGTAAGGTCGTACAACTTATACAGCGCCTTGATGATGGCTTCGTCCAGTTTTTCGTTGGCCTGATGAATGAATATCTTTTTTATCTGGGAGATGGGTATGCCGGTAGCATCGATGCAGGATTTGATGGCTTCCGGTACATGTTTGAGGGCAAACTCATACACCCGGCGCCCCTGCATTTTTACATATTTGATACCGCTGTCGTCTTCCGGAGAGTTGGAGACACCGGTGCTGATATAGTTGAGTTCCTGTATAGCGTAAGTCTGTGCAGCGGCAGCGAGGATGCCCGGACCATCGGCCGTTCCTTCGGCAGCTTCCAGTACCATGGCGCCGGCGCCGTCGCTGAAGATCATACTGTCGCGGTCATGGCTGTCGAGCACGCGGCTCAGTACTTCTGCTCCAATCACCAGGCAACGTTTCGCTACACCGGCACGGATAAAGGCATCTGCCTGTATAACGCCCTGTAGCCAGCCCGGGCAGCCGAAGAGGATATCGTATGCCACACAGTCAGGGTTGCGGATACCCAGTATATTTTTTACACGGGCTGCCAGTGAAGGCACGGCGCCCGACTGAATAGAGCCTTGTTCCACATCTCCGAAGTTATGCGCCACGATCAGCTGGTCGATCGTTTCCGGATCAACACCCGCATCTTCCAGTGCCTTTTGGGCCGACCATGCCGCTATTTCAGAGGTGTGCTGATCATTCGTCACATAACGGCGCTCACAGATACCGGTGATCTGCCGGAACTTATCGACAATCTCTTCGCCCGGCGTGTCAATCGGCGCATGCTGAGCATCGTAAAAATGGTTAGGAATAAAATCCCGGTTCAGTTTCGCGACTGCGGGAATAAAGCTGCCAGATCCTTTAATAATAGTGTTGGTCTTCTTCAATGTCCGAGTTTAAAATTTTTTGATAAAAGGCAAATAGGTTCATAGCCTGACATGCGCATGGTATCCGGTTGCAGAGCGGAGGGCATGTATCTCTTATAACAGATAGTGTGCAGAAAAAATCTTGCCGGTTTACCGGCGTTTTAGTCTTGGAAAAGCATTTATATCTCCCTGAAGGTACTTTTTTTGGAGGACAAAAACTAATGCGGCCCCAACAATATCTGACCGCAGGGGGCCAAAATGCGGCCCGATTTTTTTACTACCTTTAAAAACAAACACTTATAAACCATTGAACTATGACAATCCAGGAAATCGCTAAACGCCTCGCTGCCTACTGCGAAAAGGAAGACTACACCGGCGCCCACAACGAACTGTATGCAGAAGATGCTATCAGCATTGAACCGGAGGCCATGGGTGGCTTTGAGAAGGAAACCAAAGGCCGGCAAAACATCATCCGCAAGGGTGAACTGTTCATGGACATGGTAGAGGCTTCGTACGGCGTGAAAGTATCCGAACCACTGATCGCTGGCAATGCCATCGCCTTCACGCTCACCATGGATACGAAGTTCAAAGGCAGGGATCGCAGTAAATTCGATGAGATCTGCGTGTATGTGGTGAAAGATGGTAAAATCATCTCAGAACAATTCTTCTTCTAAAAACGGGCATCGCCCCTATCAAAACACAGTAGCCCGGGGCGATGCTCCGGGCTATTGTGTTGGTTACCGGGTCAAAGTGCCGCTGCTACCATCTCCTCCTGATACGCTTTTTTGACCACCTTAGCGGTTTTATGATCGCCCGTATGGCTCCATCCCGGCGGCATCACGATGTACAACAACTTGTTGACAATCCCCGGCGCCTTGCGGATATCTTTCCACAAACAATACAACTCTCCAAAATATACATCCAGCAGATTACCCGGATTCATCTCCCGCGTAATGCCGTATTCAATTTTCACGGTTCTTTTTTCGGGTTGAAAAGTACCGAAAACCTTGTCCCATATATTGAGCAGGTTACAGAAATTGGTGTCCATATACTCCGGGTTTTTAGCATGATGCACCCGGTGGTACGACGGCGTAAGGATGATGCGGTTCAGAAAACCCATTCTGCCATCCGGCAGAATATTTTCGCCCACATGAATAAAAGCGCCCCAGGTACCATCGATGAACATGATCAGGAACAACATAGGCGGATTTACGCCCGCCAGTATACAGATAGACGTGCGGATCACGTCTGCATAGGGCGCTTCCAGAAAGAAATGCGCATAGGTGACAGACAGGTTCATGGCCTGCGGCGCATGATGGGTGGAATGCAGGCACCAGAAAATACGCACTTTGTGTCCCAGATAATGATAGATGAAATGCGCGAACTCCCAGATTATATAGCCATAGATAAACCAGTACCAGGTAAACGTTGTCTGAAAAGGCGCGATCTTTTCAAATACCCCGATACAAAAAGCAATGGCCGCGATGGAAATAAACCGTGAGATAAATCGATTAAGCACAAAAATCAAAAAAGGAATTTTGTAGTCTTCTATCTTAAACCGCTTGTAAATCAGCGCGCGGGTGACTTCTATCAACAGCAAAAAAGGTATCACCGGTGAAACAACAGACAGGATTCCATTGAAGGTAAGCAACGAGGAATAATTGCCGGTACGGTACAGTTCCAGAAGGTTTCCGATACCCAGGAAAGAAATCAGCTCCTGGTACAATGTGTGGAGAATGGCCATAACAGGATAATTAAAAAAGATCAGTAACGTGGGAAAAGTTCTCCCGGGAAAATAGTATAAATTCGGGAAGATTTTACCCGAAATTGTTCTTATGAGAAAATTTTCTATCCTGCTGACTTTACTATTGTCTGCTACCCTGTTAAGCTCCAGCCAGTCAACCGACTCCATTCGAACCTCCTGGGGCCATCTGTATTATCATCTTTACGGCAAAGGTGAACCCATCCTTGTATTATCCGGCGGGCCGGGCAATTCCTGTTTGCAGCAGGCGGAAGTGGCCGCTGAACTGGGCAAAACCCATCAGGCCATTTTGCTGGAACAGAGAGGCACCGGCTTGTCCATCCCGGTACCGATGGATTCCACTACCATCAACCTGAAAGCAGCCGTGGAAGACGTACGCCTGCTGACCGACCACCTTCATCTCGCCAAAGTGACCATCTATGGCCACTCCTGGGGCGCCATGCTGGCCATGAACTTCGCTGTTACTTACCCGCAACGGGTGAAAAAACTGGTACTCGCCTGCCCGGGCTATTACAAATTTGATCCTGGCTTTTTTGCTACGCACATCAACAACCTGCGGGTAAAAATGGGGCTGCACGACATCGTCCGTTATGATTCCCTGGAGAAGAAGATAAGCGGCCACCAGGCCACCAAAGCGGATTCTGTGGAGTACAACCGCATCATCCGGATGTCGTACATCTATGATAAAACGATGATCGACAGCATGCTGAAAAAAATCGATGTGGCCCCTTCCAACACTACCATGCAGCTGCTCATGATCCAGGACCTGAACCGCACCCATTACGATCTGAGCAAAACACTGCCCCGTTACAAAGGCCCGATGTACGTGATCGGCGGTGCACAGGACGCGTTGTCATTCTATACGTATGAGCTAAAACAGGTACATCCATCGGCCATCCTGTACTGGATACAGGGTTCCGGCCACTTCCCCATGTTTGAGCAGCGGAAAGCTTTCTTTGAAACATTGAAAAAGACGTTGTAGTCCTCACTCCTGACGGAATGCGGTCATCACCTGCTGCCGGTACGACTGGCTCACCGGCAGCACGGTGCCATCTGTCAGCGTAAGGCGGTTGCCCCCCAGCACCCTGATCGCACTACAGGCCACCAGGAAAGAGCGGTGTATCCGGACAAATCCGGCCGGCAACAACAACTGCTCCAGCTCTTTCATCGTCAGCAAAGTAAGATAAGGCTGCGGCCCTGCATAAATCTTCATATAATCGCCCGCCGCTTCTATATAACGGATCTGGCTATACGTCACTTTTTCCAGTCCCTCCCGGCCTTTTAACATCAGAAAGGGCACGTCCACCGCCGTTTCCGGCTGTGGCACATTCGTTTTGTCTCCCGCCAGCACACGCCGCACCTTGCTGACGGCCCGTTCAAACCGTTCCGGAGAAAAAGGCTTCAGCAGATAATCAACAACGTCCAGCTCAAACCCCTCCAGCGCATGGGCGGCATAGGCTGTCGTCAGCACCACCGCCGGCGGCTCTTTCAGGCTTTTGAGAAAATCCAGCCCATTCATCAGCGGCATATTGATATCCAGGAAAAGTAAATCCACCTGAAGCTGGTGCATGGCCGCAAAGGCCGCTATCGGATTACGCACTTTACCGGCCAGCATCAGGTCGGGCGTTTGCAGGATATAATGCTCCAGTATCTCGTGTGCCACCGGCTCATCATCTACTATCAGGCATCGGATCATTTTGTATCATTTAGTTTATTCCATGTCAATGTGCAGGCTGGCCCGGTACAGGCCTTCAGCAGACTCCAGTTTCAGTTCGTGCCGCCCCGGATAGTACAGTTCCAGCCGGCGGCGTACATTGGCCAGCCCTATACCGCTCCGCTGCACCGGCATCCCCGGCACCACGTCGTTTTCCACGGTACAGGACAGTTTCCCGCGCTGCGCCCGGATAATAATACTGGCGTAACCGTTATCCTCCACACACAAGGCGCCGTGTTTGAAAACATTTTCCATCAGCGGCAGCAGCAGCAAAGGCGCCAGCCGGTAGTGGGCCGAGTCCGTATCTACATGCATCCGCAACTGCGCAGCAGGATATTTTTGTTGCTCCATGTCCAGGTACTGCTGCAGGAACACCACTTCTTTTTCCAGCGAAATCAGCTGTCCGGGCGCTTCATAGAGCACATACCGCATCATTTCCGCCAGCTTCAGTATCTGTCCGGGTGTTTTCTCCGGCTGCTTCAGGCTCATAGCATACAGGCTGTTGAGCGTATTGAACAGAAAATGCGGATTGAGTTGCCCTTTCAGCGCATCCAGCTGCAGCTGCATATTGGCTTCCTGCACCTGGCGCCGGTGATGTTCTTTTTCAAAGGTCTCCCGGACAAACAGAATAGAGGAAAAAACCGCAAAATCAGTGAACAACCATTCCATATGCACGGCTGCAAAAGGCCATCGGATCCCCAGCAGCTGGTGCCGGTACTCGGCTTCAAAGCCGCGGCTCAGCACCGGATCTGTTGACAGCCAGGCAAAGAGCTTATTGACCAGCAAAGCATCGTACTTGCCCAGATAACCGAAACACACGATCACCGCCGGCAGCACCCAGCCGTACATTTTTTTCCGCAACAGCCAGGGCATCAGCCAACGATAATATATCACCACATAGGCCGTCAGCAATAAACTGAACAGGATGAGCTGCGGATACGGCAGGTCGTTGCCCGGGATATGCGGGAACTTGTAATAACCCAGTAGTTCACTGTATTTGTACATGCACACGTACAAAAAAATCACCGACCACTCATACACCGCCGGAAACCGGCTCCTCCCCTGCTGTAATGACTTTTCCTGCATACAACCTTTTCTTCAATAATGAAATGAATGCGTCAATTTACAACAACTGTTCGACGAAACAGGCCTTTTTTTCGACGAATGAAGCCACCGGACACCTTCGGCTATTATAACCGGCCGTTCGACGGTTCACATGCCTCCATCCCGCGGCAGCGTATTTGTTTTGCTACCGGTGCCGCTCCTTCCGCCAGGTCTGATGCCACCCTGCCCGGGCTGAAGCCCCGGATTATGTTGTCATGCAGGTTCATTATCGGTAAATATTTAAAGCGCCGATGATGGACCTTTTTCGGGGCGAGGTTAAATTTTACCCTGTTTTTTAGCCGCCGGGTTTCTCCAACATCCTAAAAATTTCCACTATCTTGTTGCCTGAGTTAATCTAAACCCGTTGTCAAATCCAATTAAAAAGGCACTGGCCCGGCTGATCATCCGGATGTCTGACCGCTTGTCGTCCCGCCCGGACAAAAACGCCGTATTTAAATCCCTGTCGCTACTGTACGACCGTATCCTGCAAGGGAAAAAGGATAGCGGCTTGCTCGTGCCCTTCGACCTGCAACAGGGGCGTTTCATTATTTTTTCCGACCAGCACAAAGGCTGCCGCGATGCCGCGGATGACTTCAAAGATGCCGCCAGCGCCTATACAGACGCGTTGGAGCATTATTACGATCATGGCTATACGTTGATCAACCTGGGGGATTGTGAGGAGCTATGGGAAAACAAACCCTCTGCCGTGATGCAGTATAACGAACCGCCCCTGCGGGCAGAAGCGCGCTTCCTTCAAAAGAAACGGTATTACCGCATTTTTGGCAACCACGACCTGGAATGGCATTACGCCGTGCCCCGCCGCCAGTTCCTGCGGCCCTTTTTCGGCAAAAAGCTGCGGGTATATGAAGGACTCGTATTACAAACCCAATATAACGGTAACGCCTATATGGTCTTTCTGGCACATGGTCATCAGGGCGACAAACGCAGCGATGGCAACGCTTTCAGCAAATGGTTCGTAGCCGCCATCTGGACACCGGTGCAACGTTTCCTCGATATCCACCCCGATACCCTTTCCGAGTCATTTGACCTGGTAGACGCGCATAACATCATGATGTATGAATGGAGCCTGCAAACCGCCAATACATTGTTTATCTCCGGACATACCCATAAACCTGTCTTCGCCTCGCTGGACCATATCGACCGGCTCACCAAACAGCTGCAGCGGGCTTCCGCCGATAATGATCTGACAGCCGCGGCTGCGCTGCAAACCGAACTGCGCCAGCGACAGGAAGAATATGCAGGTAAACAATTCGTGAAAACCATGGCGCACCCCACCTATTTTAATACCGACTGTTGCTGCTTCAGTGATGGCGACATTACCGGGATAGAGATCGCAGACGGCTTCATCCGCCTCATCAAATGGAGCCGCAAAAGCGGCACCGTCACGCATCGCAGGGTGCTGGAGGAAGCTCCGCTGTATTACCTTTTTGATCAGCTGCCCGGTAGTATTCAAACGATCCGTTAATTGTATATTCTTTAGCAGGGAGAAAAGAACAATCGCCACCGCGGTATTGTTAGCAGTATGGTGATGTGTTCCCTATAGGGGGAATATTACCTGTCATGAAAACTATCGTTGATCCTAAAACCCTGCATATGAAAAGGTTGATTGTTCTCATGGCGCTGCCCATGTTTATTGCGTTCTGTGCAGCCAATGCACAGGAGCCACTGATGGCCCGCGCCGACAAAAAAGAAATCCGTAAGGAAAAACATGCTGAAAGAAAATCCCTGCGTGCATTAAGAGGACGGGACGTCAGCTACGAGTCCAAAATGCGCTTCGGACAAGACTTCGGCAATATTTCAGACGTGGTCTGGGAACGGACCACCTACTTCGACAAGGCTTCTTTTACCAGCAAAGAGGGCAAACCTATGACTGCTTTTTATGACGAGCAGTCCAACCTGGTAGGCACTACCACGCCGGCCAAATTCACGGACCTGCCACCGGCTGCACAGCGGGACATCGAAAAGCATTACAAAAACTACGCGAACGCTAACGTCATATTCTTTGACGACAACGAGTTTAATCAGACCAATATGATTATCTACGGAGAAGAATTTGAAGATGAAGACAATTATTTCGTGGAAGTAAAAGACGATAACAATAAACTTATCGTACTACGGGTAACACCGGAAGGAGAAGTGACTTACTTTTCAGACGTTAAATGACATTTAAACATTTTTTTATTTTGATATTTAGTCATTTTGATTCCGTCATCAATACAAAGTGGAATCAAAATGACTAAATATCAAAATAAAAAAATAAAAAAATGTTATGATTGCAGCACGGAGAGGATATTCCCTGCCGGATCTGCAAACCAGGCGATGGCCATTCCCCGTTCTTTATCCCGGAAAATACCTTTTTCATCCGTCCCTATTTCACCTTCGTATTGCAGGAACTTAATACCCTTCTGAGTAAGCTGTTCCACAGCATCGTCCACATTGTCTACAATAAAATTCAATACGGTAAAAGTGGCCGGCTCATGATTCGGCTTGGGATACAGAAAAATTTTGGATCCACCGTTTACCTGTAACTCCAGCCCTTCCGGTGTTTCGGCAACTTCCAACCCAACCTTGTCGTGATAGAACTGTTTAGCCTGTTGCAGATCGCTGACGGAAAAGCTGCTGAAGGCCCCTGAATGTTTAAGCATACGCTAAGGTTTAAAAGATGAGGAATACCCCAGTTCCTCAATTTTGTAACCAGAAAAGTAAAATGCGTTACATTCATGTTACCTAACCTCGTTTCTATGCGATGGACATCCATACTGCTGCCGGCCCTGATGATCGCGCTACAGGGCGCCGGTCAGTCCCTGCCAGATACGGCGGCGGCGCTGACAAACAATGCCGCGGTATATCAGCTGGTGATATCCCAAAACGGACAAATCATCTTTAACCATACCTACAACGGTCAACGGCCGGACACCCTCCACAACAGCCAGTCCCTGACCAAAAGCATACTGTCCATCCTGATCGGTATTGCCATCGACAAAGGCGATATCGCTTCCGTGGACCAGGAAATCGGTGCCTGGTTTCCGGAGCTGGCCAAAGACCCCGATTCCCGCAAACAACATATCACGTTGCATCAGATCATGGACCAGGCCTCCGGGCTGTGGCATGAAAACCTCGAAGGCGGACTGGGTGAATACCTCTCACAGCCTGCCCCCTCCCAATATGTGCTGGCCCAACCGCTGGTCAGTGCGCCGGGAGCAGTGTTTCATTACAATAACGCCGCCACGCACCTGCTTTCTGTTATACTCACCAGGGCGACCCATATGCCTACGGCAGTATTCGCCCAACGTTTTCTGTTCAACAAACTGGGCGTTCAGCAAGTTGACTGGAAAAAGATGAACGACGGATATGATGATGGCGCAGGGCTCCACAGTGTTTATCTGTCTACCACAGCTATCAATAAAATCGGGAACCTCCTCTTGCAGGAAGGGCGATATAACGGCCAAACCGTGGTATCCGGAAAATGGGTACGCATGCTGTTGCAGCCACCACTTACACGAGCTACCAACTGGGGTTTTGACGGCTCACAATATGCTTTATGCTGGTATCATGTACGCTATGAAAATCAGCCCGTTACTTACGGCATGGGATGGGGTGGACAATATATGATCATCATTCCCCACTTCAAAGCGGTGATCGCTATACATGAGCGGGTAAACGACGCGACTGCCGTGCGGCAGGCGTTGTATTTTGAAAAAGAGATCTTCCCGCTATTATGGCGTTATCTGCAAACAAAAGATAAAATGGCAGCAGGCCATTAACCATACAACACCTGCTGCCCGTTAGCCACTAAAACCTGCCTTATGCCAGTAATGCCGCTGCGGCAGTATCGAGATAAAAAGTACAATGCGGATGTTGCTGCAAGATGCTGGCCGGAAACAGATTGCTGACCGGTTGTTCCAGGCTGTTTTTTACGGCGGTGGCCTTTCTTTCACCAGGCACCGAGCAGATGATATGTTTCGACAACATAATCTGGTGCACAGACATGCTGATGGCTTGCGCCGGCACGTCTGCCGCTGTTTCAAACCATCCTTCGTTGGCCTGCTGCTGCCGGCAGGCCTGGTCCAGGTTTACCACCAGATAAGGCGCTTTGGTGGTGAAGTCAGCCGGAGGGTCATTAAAAGCGAGGTGACCATTCTCCCCTACGCCGACTAACGCCACGTCAATGGGATGCGCCTGTATCAGGGCAGAAAGCCGGGCTATTTCCGTGTTGGGGTCTGTTTCTCCGTCAATCAGATAAGCGGCTTTGAGCGGTCCTACCTTCTGCAGAAAACGTTCTTTCAGGTATTTGCGGAAACTGGCCGGATGGGTAACCGGCAACCCGATATATTCATCGAGGTGGAACATCACTACCTTGCTCCAGTCGATATCGGTGGCGATCAGTTCCTGAAGGGTTTCAAACTGGCTGGTACCGGTAGCCAGAATTACGTTAGCCTGTCCTTTTTCATGGATAGCCTGCCTGATCAGTGCAGCCGCATCCTGACCGGCTGTTACCCCTAATTCCTGTGGGTTGTTTGATCGGATGATTTTCATGTATATGCTTTTTTAGTCGTGACAAATGGATGCCTGTCCGCAAAAGACAGCAAATCTTTTATTGTTTGTTTTCGGGAGATGCCTGCCTTTTGTTGACCACGCCGGTGTTGCCGCCCTGCGCCAGGGAGATGTCCACCGGTTGATTCTTTTTCCATGATCCGCCTGTAAAGTCAGGTACATCGATGGAATTGGAGCGATGGGCGATGGACCATTCACTCAGCGGCCAAATGGCGCTCCAGGTGGCCGCATCGTATACGTCCATGTCCATCGGGAGGCCGTTACGCAGACAGTCGATCAGGCGCCAGTCCATCATAAAGTCCATGCCGCCGTGGCCGCCTACCTGTTTGGCCATATCGCCGACCTTTCGTACGATGGCCGGCATGTATTGCTCTTCCAGCTTTTTGACGTCCGCTTCGCTGAGCCATCCTTCGTGGCTGGTAGCGATACGCGCAGGCAGCGGATATTTCTGGGCGGTGGCTTTGGTGCCGCTGATCAGATGAATGCGGGAGTAAGGCCGCGGAGAGGTAACGTCATGCTGCACCATAATGGTTTTGCCTTTGCGTGTACGGATCGTAGATACGTTCATGTTACCCCTGAAATGTGCGTTGGCGAATGGTTGATAGAAGCTGTCCTTCTCCGCCAGCGACACCGCATAGGGATGCATCATAAAATCATTCGATGACACGGATACCAGGTACTCCATGCTGTCGCCCCGGTTGATGTTAAGCACCTGACATACCGGCCCCAGTCCGTGCGTGGGATAGAGATTACCGTTATGTTTGGCATTTTCGCGGAGGCGCCAGTTGTTGTACCGTTTGGTTTTATCGAACATGCTTTCGAAGATATCGTGAAGATAGGCGCCTTCACAATGGATGATTTCTCCGAAGAAGCCCTGTCTCGCCATATTGAGCGTAAGCAGTTCAAAGAAATCGTAGCAGCAGTTTTCCAGCATCACACAATGTTTACGGGTACGTTCGGATGTTTCCACCAGGCGCCAGCAGTCTTCCAGCGTAGTGGCGGCGGGTATTTCCGTGGCCACGTGTTTACCATGCTCCATGGCATATACGGCTATGGGCGTATGCAGTTCCCACGGGGTAGCGATGTATATCAGATCGATATCGTTGCGTTCGCACATTTTTTTCCAGGCATCAGCAGATCCCGTGTATTCGTGAGGGTGATAACCGCTGTTGGCGATCCTTTTTTTGGCTTCTTCTATTTTTTCCGGACGGATATCGCAGAGTGCTTTTACTTCGATGCCCTGCAGCCAGGTGATACGTTCCACGGCCGCGCCGCCTCTGTTGCCGAGGCCTACGTAGCCGATGCGCACTGTATCAATTTTGGGGGCTGCATAGCCGCTCATATTAAAACGTTGCCGGCGGATTTGTTGCGCCTGTTGCAGCAGGTTATCGGGCATGCCGGCGGCATGAGCAGCTCCGATGCCCGGCAGCACGGCATTGCCGGTAATGCCGATACCGGCGAGGCCTGCCAGTTTGAGGAAATCCCTGCGATTATTTTTCATATGCATATTATTTTTCGATGTTAAAGGTGGTGTCCGTGGTGCGCACAATCAGCTGTCCACGCTGGCGGCAGCGTCTGCGCAACTCCTGGAACTCGTCCCGGTAAAATTTGAGCGGCAGTCCGCTGATCGGGTTACCGGACATGTCTACCGGCGCTATCAGCTCTATTTCGCGGCCGGTAAGCGCGGCGGCCAGCGATACGTCGCCCCATGACAGGAAGCCCGGCACATGGATGGCCATGTTGAAATAATCGATGCCCTGCCTGCCGGCAAACTGGTAGCTAATGGGACTGTTATGCAGCACCACTTTATGCACACCGGTTTCCAAGGCCGCGAGGAAAAGACCCGCCATGGCTGTTTCCCGGTACCCTTCCAGGGTAATGCGTTTCACGCCGTAGTGGCTCCGGAGGTAACTGGTCAACAGCCGCAGGTCGCTGACCCACTTGCCCTGCAGCGTATGCCCCAGCCAGAGCGCGCTGCGCGCCAGCGTATGGAAGCGGGGCAGGCTGCCGTCGGTCTTGTTGGCAGCTTCAGCGCTTTGTTCACCGGTGCCCCACAGATCGGCCAGCACTACGCCGTAGCCCTGTGCCAGCAGGTCGTCGATACGATCTGATGGTAAACTGTCTTTTCCGCCGCTATGGGTCAGCACCACATACCCGTTTTCTCTTTTGCGGGGCTTGCGGTGCAGCAGCGGCAGCATTTCCCCGTCAGTTGTTTCCAGTGCGAGCCGGTCCCACCCTTGTTCCGGCGCATAGGTATGTATCTTCTTCAGTTGCAGCGGTTGCTCCTTCAGAATAGCTTTCAGTCCCGCTCTTTTTTCTTTCACTTCCGGGCGATCGTGGCCCAGCATACCGGCGCGCCATTCGCTACCTGCCTGCCGGCACCAGGCGGCGGTGCTGAGCACATTGCTGTCGCGCTGCAACGAGGGGAACGTGAGCAGTTGCTGTGCGGGCAACAAAGCACTATTGGGCAGTGGTACCGCTGCGCCGTTGCCAATGCCTTTCAGTTGCTGGTCAAACCAACCCAGCATGGCGCTGCGTATTTCCGGCCAGTAGCCATGGGTGGTATCAAAGAGTTGGTATTGTAGCCTGTCGCCGGCTTTCAGCATCTCAAACAGCGGCATAGCGGCTTTATAACTGCGCAGCATCTCTGAAGGATAAAAAGATTTGCTGGCGTCCTTTTCCGCGTTGCATATTTTTAGTGCCCGTGGCGCTGCCATGGCGAGGATGCCGGCTTCTTCCGTGAAGGTAAGCCCGGAAGGCAGCAGCTCGCATACACAGTTACTGTGAAGGATATACGCTTCAAAGGTGCCTACGCTGACCACGGGTACCGCGGCTTTAATTCGTTCATCCATCGCCGTGAGCCACATGGTTTGATTACCACCGCCGCTGGCGCCGGTAGCGCCTATACGTTTTTTGTCGGCCTCCGGCAGACTGCACAGCAGGTCTACCCCGCGGATGTTATCGGTCAGCTGCATGCCCATGAGCGTAGCACCGGCGTTCATCAGCGAGGCGCCGAGATTAGCGCCATGGTATTCGGCTTCGCCGGGCGTGGTGGTCCTTTCTCCTGCGCCCCAGGCGTCGATATTGAGGCAGATATAGCCGTGGCTGGCCAGTTCATGGGCCGTGGCCTGCACCATATCGCCGGTACGCGCCCCGGGCCAGTGGCCATGCATATTGATCACCGCCGGGAAAGGGCCCGGGCCATCCGGCATATACAGATTGGCGGTAGCATATACGCCGGGCCGGGTTTGAAAAGAGATATTACGGATGCTGTAACCCTGTTGTGGTACACGCCCTGTTTCATGGATATCGAGCGGCAACGTATGATCTTCCTGCATGCCCGTTTCGCGGACGATCTTGCCGCGCAGCTCCTGCCGCCAGGTGGTCCAGCCCTCGGGCGTTTGCGGGAGCGTGGTATGCCGCTGGAAGGCGGCGGCAGCCTCCAGCTTCAGCTGTCTGTCAACAATATCCTCCCGCTCAGCGGGAAGCACTTTGGGCAAAGGCTGCCCCACAGCCAGAAAAACAGAAGTCATTACCATGAAAAACTGCACTATCGTATTCAACATCCAATGATTTTACTTATCCAATAAACTATTCCACGTCCCACCACAAGCGGGTGGCGGCGTTATCAGGCCCGCCCAGCAGCTGCACCCCTTTCTTCAGTTCAGCAGCATTGGTGGTAGCCTCCGCGGATGGATACGGCAACCGCTTGATAAATGTGCCGGCAGGCAGGTCGGCATTCTCCGACTGCAATACCGGGTACATCTTAGGATAACCGCTGCGACGGAATTCCGCCCAGCCCTCTATCCCATCGGGATAAATGGCGATCCATTTCTGGGTACCGATCTGCTGACGCTGTACGCCGGCACTGGCGCTAAATTTCACCGGTATATCGGCTACGGCAGGTGAATTGGCCACATCGCCCGGCGGTACCGGCACCGCGGCAGATTGCGTATAGGCGTTGATGATAGCAACATCGGTAACGCCCCACTGTTGCAGACTGGTTTCGATACCTTTCTCGTACAACGCCTGTGCGGTACCGCCCATATTCCAGCCGTTCACCGCGCCTTCTGCCCGCAGGAAATAAGCTTCGGCGGCGTAAAGAATGGTCTGGGAAGCTTCCAGCGCCGGCAACCAGGAGCTGCCGTTCCAGGTGACCCAATACGTGCCCGCGTTGGAAGTTTGTGCCGCCTGGTTCAGCGGATTGTTCAGCGCTACTGCCGGTGAACCATTGCGAACGCCTCTGAAAGTGCCACCAGCCACGGAAGGCTGGTACATCCTGCTCAACCGCGGATCATGATAACCCTTCAGGTAAGACAGCATCGTGGAGCTCATGCTAAACTCGTTATAAGAAGCAATCCTGGCCAGTCCATTACCGTCGCCGCCGTTAAGGGAACGTTTCAGTTTAGCCGTATGCGTGATATCGGTCATCACACCGGCAGCTACGGCCGCTTCGGCTTCCTGTTTGGCCCGGTCGGGCTGTATCCGGGAAATCCGCAGCGCCAGCCGGAGCCGCAGCGTATTGGCAAAACGTATCCACTGTTGTACGTCGCCGCCATAGAAAAGGTCATAGGTGCCAAACACATTAGCGGTACCCGCCTGTTGCAGATTTTTTACGGCATGGTCCAGCCGCTTGAAAAAATCATCATAGATCTTATCCTGCGCATCATAGGCGATCACATCCTGCGCCTTGCCGGCATCAAAATAAGGTACCGGTCCGAAGTAATCTGTCATATGATGAAAGGCATACACCCACATGATCTCGGCCAGCGCATATTCCCCGGAAGCCTTGTCTGTCTTTTCAAAAATGGTAAACAACTGCGGGACGGTCTGCACATAGGTGACAATACCAGGGCGTGGCAACCAGGCATCGTTGATCTGATAACGATCGGTCTGAAAACTGGTGGTGTTCAGCGCAAAGTATTGCGCATACAGGTCAGCATACAGGTTCTGCGTGGTCTGGTAATAACCCTGGTTGATGGCCGCAGAAGACTGCGCTTTGGAAAACATAAATGGTATCTCCCGCAAGCCCGCGTCGGTAATAGCGCCGGGATTGGTATTCAATTCATCAAAATTTTTGGTGCAGCCGTTCAGCATAGCAGCCATTACCAGCGGAAGTATATATCGGAATTGTTTTTTCATGGCAGTTGGTTTTAGCGGCTAAAAAGACAGGTTTACATTCAGGCCAAAGCTGCGGACAGCGGGCAACAGGCCGGCTTCGATGCCCTGGAAGTTGCTGGCGCCGTTGGCCATCTCCGGGTCTACCGGCAGCTTTCTTTTACCGACACCAGGTATCTCCAACAGTGCTTTCCCTCTGTACAGGTAGAAGAGATTGCGGCCGGTGAGCGATACCTTCGCCGCCTTCAGCACCTTATTATTCAGCTTAAAATCATACGCTACCGATAGTTCGCGCAAACGGAAGTTGGTGGCGCTGTAGGTAAAGAATTCACCATAAGCGTTACGACCGCCCTGTGATACCGTGGTCCAGAGGTCTTCCGCCTTAACAGCGATATTGTTTTGAGAGCCGTCCGGCAGGATACCGGGCAATATCAGGCCGCCATCACGGAAACGGGTGGTATAGTCCGCCACGCCGTAAGCCGCCAGGATGGCGTCTGTACCGGACACCAGCACTCCGCCTACTCTTCCGTCTATCAGAAAAGACAGCGAAAGGTTTTTATACTGCAACTGGTTATTCCAGCCCAGGGTGAAGTCGGGGTTGAAATTACCCAGCTTCTGGTTGGCTGTTACCACCGGCAAACCATTGGCATTGATCATCCGTTGCCCGGTTTTTTCATCGCGGCTCCAGGTGTAACCATAAATATCGCCGTAAGAGCCGCCCGGAGAAATCAGCAGGCTCCCGAAGATAATGGAGGGCGACAGGTTTGCCTGGTCTATGCCCGGCGCCAACGATAACACTTTGTTTTTATTGGTGGCGTAGTTCAGGGTGGTATTCCAGCTGAAACTATTTTTACGTATAGGCGTCGCTGTTAGCATCACTTCTATGCCTTTATTTTCAATATTACCGGCATTGATATACTGATTGGTAAATCCGCTGGCCTGCGGCAGGCCAATATAGATCAGCTGATTGATGGTGTTGTTCTTATAAACCGTTGCGTCCACGCCGAGGCGACCATCAAAGAAACGCGCTTCCAGACCCGCTTCGTAGGACTTAGTCTGCTCCGGCTTCAGGTCCCTGATGGACTTGGTCACGTTTCTGGAAACGAAGCCATTGCCCGCGCCCATGGCATAATCATATGTCTGCAACAACAGGTATGGGTCTGCATCGTTGCCCACCTGCGTATAGGACGCCCGCACCTTTCCGAAAGTGACCCAGGAAGGCATTTTGATCATATCAGACAATACAGCGGATAGTCCTACCGAAGGATAAAAGTAGCTATAAGGGCTGGGCAACGTAGAGGACCAGTCGTTACGCGCACTGACATCCAGGTAGAGGTACTGCTTAAAATCCAGCTGGGCGTTGCCGTATACCGACTGTATCTCTTTTCTGATGGTAGTATTGGAGAAAGCCGGCGCTGAGGCGAAGTTCAGGTTGAACTGATTGGGAACGCTCAGGCCATTGGCCAGCGATTGGGTGTTGTATCCCCGGCTGGTGAGCACACTCCCTCCCACGTTGTAACTAACGTGAAAATCCTTTGAAATGGTGTTGTTGCCGGATAACAGCAGGTCCATATTGCGTTCCCAATGATTCACGTATCCTTCCAGATAGCGGCCGCCTGGTTGCACCGGAAAGGCTACCGTACCGTCATAATAGGAAGCCGTTATTTTATCATCATAACGGTCAAGGCTATATCTTCCCTGTACGCTGAGCCAGTTGCGCAGCTGATATTTGACCAGCCCCATCAGCATGATACGGTTGCGCGATTCATTGAGGCTATTGCGGTATACGTCCCAGTAAGGGTTCTGGAAGGCGGAGGAATTGGTCCAGTAAACAGGGTACGGTTTACCCGTGGCATCGAACCCTTCGTAGCGTTTCAATGAATCCGGGCTGAGGTCCCGCGGCATGATATAGGCTTCGTTGGCCACGCCCTGGTCGCCCACGCGTGGTTTATTTTTGATATCCTGGCTGACGTAGGTCAGCTTTACGTCGGTGGTGAGGCGTGGCAGCACTTCCGCGTTCACGCGCAGGTTGAGCGTATTGCGTTGCAATGTGTTTTTAGGATAGATACCGCTGATGGCATTATTAGCGTAAGAAGCGTATCCCCTTATTTTGTCTGTACCGCCGGAAACATCCACGGCGTTGTTCACCGCCGTGCCGGTGTTGAAGAATCCGCGTACGTTATTGCCATAAGTCTGTGCCGGTGCGCCCCAGCTGCCGCCGGAGCGGGCGCCGAACTGACCACCGTTGCCACGGCCGTAGGTATTCTGGAACTTCATGAGCAGGTTGGGTTGATCAATGGATACGCCACCGTTATAGTGCATGGCCAGTTTGCCACTTTTACCGCTTTTGGTGGTGATGATAAGCGCGCCGTTGGCAGCACGGCTGCCATAGAGCGCAGCAGCGGCCGGGCCTTTGAGCACGTTGATCGACTCTACGTCCTGCGGATTGATGCTGGCCGCGCCGTCGCTGCCGGAATAGCCGCTGGCCGGGCTTTTCACCTGTGTAGACACCGCATTGGCAGAGCCTTTGCCACCGGTTTCCGTGCTCATGGTATTATCGATGGGCACACCATCTACCACAATGAGCGCATTGTTATTACCGCTGATAGAGCGGTTGCCGCGAAGCACTACCCTTACGGCGCCGCCGGGGCCAGACGCCGCCGGTGTCACCACTGCGCCGGCCACTTTACCATTGAGCGTATTCATGATATTGGCGCCCGGGTCTTTGACAGCGTTGATGCTTTCCGTTCCCAGTTGCTGGGTGGCATATCCCAGCGAGCGTGTTTTGCGTTCAATGCCCAGCGCTGTCACCACCACCTCGCTGAGGCTGGAAGAGCTTTCGCTAAGTGTCACCTCAATGGCGCTTCTACCGTTTACCGGTATCTCCTGACGGGCATATCCTAAAAAAGAAAATATCAGTGTGGCATTGGCAGGCACCGCAAGCGAGTACGTGCCCGTGGCGCTGGTAGTAACACCCTGTGTGGTGCCCTTAACGGTGATGGTCACCCCGGGAAGCGGCGCTTTGGAAACAGCGTCCTTCACAGTGCCCGTCACAGGAGAAGTTTGCGCCATCAGTTGGCAAGGCAGCGCAGCCAGAAAATATAGGGATAGGTACAATAATAGTCGGTGGTAATTACAGCTCTTCATACGCGCGAATTTTAATGAGTGATTCCTGGTTGGTTTCATGGCTGAAACATGGCCTAAAATACACCGCATTAAAACGTTTCGACGGAATTTCACCGGTAACGTTACCGAAAACACCGGTGATTTCTTATATTCGGGCATATGCGCCGACACTATGCTACGATAAAAGATATTGCCCGGGCGTTGAACATCTCCGTATCAACGGTTTCCAGGGCACTGCGGGACACTTATGATGTGAATGCCGAAACCCGGCAGCTGGTACTGGACAAGGCGGCAGAACTGCATTACCGGCCTAATTTCAATGCCACCGGCCTGGTAAAAAACAGCTCGCATAATCTGGCTGTACTGTTGCCGGGCATTACCAACTATTACTTCTCTACAGTATTTACCGGCATACAGGAAATAGCCTACCGCCACGGTTATAACCTGATCCTGCACGTCACCAACGATGATGCAGAACGGGAGCTGAACATTATACGCAGCCTCTCTTTCAGCAGCCTCGACGGTATGCTGGTGTCTGTATCTTCTCAGGCCGACGCCTGTGACCATTTCCAGGAGATCATCGACGACGGCGTGCCGGTGGTGTTCTTCGATCGTGTAGCCGAACATGTTAGCACCAGCAAAGTGATGCAGGACGATTATAACGGCGCCTTTGAAGCTACCGAACACCTGATCGCCAAAGGATACCGCCGCATCGCACATATTGCCGGCCCACAGGGGCTCACGTTCACCGGCAACCGCCAGCAGGGCTACCTGGATGCGTTGCGTAAACATAAACTGCCGGCACAGGATTCCTGGATTATCCATTCCGGCTTCTCGCAGGACAGCGGGTATCAGGATTTCCAGCAGCTGTGGCAGCTGCGTTCAAAGCCGGACGCCATTTTTGCGGTCAACGACCGTAAGGCCGTCGGCGCCATGCTGGCCATGAAAGAAAAGAAAATCGTTCCCGGCAAAGATGTGGGTGTTATTGGCTTCACCAATGACCCCGTATCGGCCATCATCTCCCCTTCCCTCAGCACCATCGCTGAACCGGCCTTTGAGATCGGCAAGGTAAGTTGTCAGTTGCTGCTGAACCATATCCGGAAAAAGAATTTCATCGCGGAAGAAGTGGTGCTGCCGGGGAAATTGATTGAACGGGAATCTACCCAACGTTAAAATTTTGATACCCTGTCATCTGAGGAAGCTTTCCGGTCTTACATTCGGTTAAAATTACCCTGTACAGATGAAGCGAATGTTTCTTCTACCTGCCTTTATTGTTATTGCCCTGGCAACCTGCATGCACTATGCTCCCACCTTTGAAGTATACTCCAAAAGATACTCGCCGGACAGCAGTAAATACCTATTAGCTTATAACCGCGCCTTTGGCGGCGCCTGGGATGGCGGCCGCGACTGGTACCTCACCGTAATGAAGGCGACAGATTCCGTATATGAAGCGGAGAAATTCCGGGTGCTTTCCAATCAGGATATTGACAGCTTGTATTGGAAAGGAAATGACACGCTGGTGATACATGAAAAGTATGAACACTATATCGGGCGTGGAAAATCTGCTTTCGGAAGCAACCTGTTTAAGATTAACGACGCTTATATTCAGATTGTGCAGAAAGATCCTGTCAATAGCGCCTATACGAGAAAAATCTATTATCGGGAAGTATCGCCCAGCGGGCGTTATGAGTTGGTCGTTTACCGGTACGTCAAACCCCAAAACCATTATTATCCGCTCCACGTCTCTGTCATCCCCAAAGGTGACAGTCTTCCCAAATTCGGTAACTTCTTCATCTCCCGCTATGAAAATGATTGTATCAATGGCATCAAATGGCGTGCAGGTGACGTCTTAGCCATTCAGATGCATTCCGCAGATGCCTTTGCTTTCACGGAATATCTGGTAACAAACAGGGTCGCGATCCCCTATGTTCGCATTGACAATAATGAGGTGATTTCTTTTGCACAGTGACAACATCGCCAATACCCTCGTTATTCAACAGGTGTATAGCGGTCATCTCCGGGTGACATCGGCCGAAGGCCCGATAAAAAATATTATTCGGCCACCTCTTTGATCCGGTATTTCACAATCTTGTTGATCAGCGATACCGGCAGTGGTTTATCCAGCGAAAACTGAATAGCGCCTTTGGAAGTTTTATAGTCGGCCAGGTCGTCCTGAAAAACATGAATAGCGGAGCCGCCCGGATAAAAGCCGATATGGCCTTTGTAGCCGGCAAACCATACCAGCACTTTTTGCTGCTTAAATGCCGGTATATTATAGCTGATCACTTCTGTCGCTTTCGGTGCTGCTTTGCGAATGATTTCGCGGATCTCGCGCGCCTTTTCGACGCAGGGTTCAGGCACAGTGGCCATGTATTCGTCGGTAGTTTTGAATTTAGTTCCCATGGCGATATGATTGTGGATACAAACATACAAAGACTAACATTGCCGGAGGCGGTGTCAATACGACAATTACAAGGGGAGATACCGCCATTAATATTTATATTGGGAAACCTATTTTGATACACATGACAAACAGCCAACAACCTAAGATAAGCCTTGTTACCGGTGCCAGCAGTGGCATTGGCCATGCCATTGCCCGCGCCCTGGCGGCAGAAGGCCATACCGTCATCATCACCGCACGCAGGCAGGAACGGCTGGAAGAACTGGATGCCCCCAATGTGGTGATCATGGCCGGAGACCTTACTGACAGCGAATTTCAGGAGCAGGTAGTCAATACTGTTTTTGATACTTATGGCCGCTGCGATTATCTTTTTAATTGTGCAGGCAGTATTGAAACCGGCGCCATCGATACTATCGATGTAGATAAGATGGCCGCTATGATCCGGCTGAATGTGGAGGCTACCTTCCGGCTGACTTACCTGGTATTAAAACGTTTCAAAGCGCAGGGCTCCGGACATGTGATCAACCTGTCGAGTGTGATGGGCACGAAAGTGCGGCCTACGGCCGGCGCCTACGCGGCCACCAAATTCGCCATGGAAGCGCTGTCCGAAGCGCTGCGGATGGAGCTGGCAGGTACTCCGCTCAAAGTGTCCTGTATAGAACCGGGACTGGTGATGACGGAGCTGCACAAAGACTGGCCCGTTCATCCCAAAGAAAGTATGGGCATCCATCATCCGCTGACGGTAGACAACATCGTGGACACGGTGAAGTTTATATTGCAACAACCGGAACATGTGCGCATACCGAAACTGATGATCCTGCCGGGCGACCATCAGATCTGAGTTACAGCGCCACCACCACTTTACCGCGAGTGCTGCCGCTTTCAATCTGTTGATGTGCTTTTCCCATATCATCGAAATTAAATACCGCCGACACGTGGGACTTCACTTTGCCGCGCTCCAGCAGGTCGGCCAGCCGGTGCATGTCTGTACCGCTGGAAGCCACGACGATAAAGTATCCTGTTTTATTTTGTGCGGCAGCTTTCTCTCCCACTGTTTCGCGTAATCCGCTGGGCAGGCTGATGATTGTTCCCTGTGGCCGCAGCACTTTCAGCGAACGATCTATGTATTCACCTCCCATCGTGTCCAGTACGAGGTCAAGGTCATGATAGTGATCTTCAAACGCGCCGGATTTGTAATCGAAATGTTCGTCGGCGCCGAGGCCCAGTACAAAATCCCGGTTGGCGGCGGAGGCCGTACCGATCACATACGCGCCGGCTTCTTTGGCCAGTTGCACCGCATAATGGCCTACCCCACCTGCGGCCGCATGTATCAGCACTTTGTCGCCGGGATGGATCTGCGTGCTGTTAAGCGCCTGCAGGGCCGTGAGTGCCGCCAGCGTTGCCGCCGCAGCTTCTTCATGCGAGATGCCTGCCGGTTTGCGGGCCAGCTGTTCTGCCGGCACCGCCACATACTCCGCGTAAGCTTTACCATGACCGGGAAAATTAATCATCCCAAATACCTCATCCCCTTCTTTGAACAACGGAGAACGGGAGGCGGTCACCGTACCGGAGACGTCCCAGCCCAGGATGATGGGATTATCGGCCTGTAGTTTACCAAACATGCCTTTACCAGAACGGGTTTTAACATCGATAGGGTTAATGCTGATCGCTTTTACCTGTACCAGTACTTCGCCGTCCGCGATCTCCGGCACCGGCAGGGTTGTATGTATGAGCTGGTCAATGTCGCCCGCTCCTTGTAAGATGATTGCTTTCATGTTGTTGAGGATGATTTGATACAAATGTAACTCAACCACCCGCTCTTTTTCCTGTATAATCTTTGTATAAATCTGTAAAAATACCAGATAACTAAAAATAAAAAAGCGGCCCGGAGAGCCGGGCCGCAGGTGGATTTATATTCGTTCACTTAAAACGTTTTGATATCTTCTCCGAGGTCGTAAACGGGTACCTGCCCTTTCAGCGCGTCTGCCACGATGCTGCTGCCGGCAGCGCTGCGGTAACCACCGGCGCAATGTACCACGACGGGTTTGCTCACCGGTATTTCGTTTAATCGTTCCCGTAGCTGGTCCAGCGGAATGGCAATGGAGCCGGGCAACAAGGCACCTGCCTGTATTTCGTTCTCCATCCTCACATCTACGATGGTAAAATCTTCCGGATGCGCGCGCAGCTGGTCCAGCGGCACAGGAGCCATTGTTTCGGTGCCCCCGGCATATACCATGGCGCCGCGTATCATGCTTTCATAGCCGATGCTGGCGGCCCTGTGAAGCGCTTCTTTCAGCTGCTGTGCATCTGCTGCCAGCAGGTAAAAAGCTTCGCCTGGCGCTACCACGCTGCCCAGCCACGTTTCAAATTTGCCCTTCAGTTGCAGATTGATCGCATGCGGCAAATGGCTTTGTTTAAAAGCGGCACCGGAACGGGTATCTACGAGCAGCACACCGTTTTCCAATGCCTCACCGGAAGCCGGTGCCGGCACTTTTTCCAGTGAAGAGACCAGGGCTGGCGCCCCTTTCCGGTTGATGTCCACATCATACGGAAAATATTTCGGGATATAGGGCTGCTGCGATAACAGCTCCGCTACAAATGCGTCTTCGGTATATTCCTGCAAACTCCAGTTGGTCAGTTTCTCGGCGCCGATGGTACTGCGATTGGCATCACTCAGCGACTTACCGCACAGGGTACCCGCGCCATGGGCAGGATACACGTAGGTATCATCCGGCAATGTCATCAGCTTCTCCCGCAGGGAGTGGTACATCTGCCGCGCAAGGTCGGCCCGCGTAGCGGTGAGGTTACCGGCTTTCTCCCGCAGGTCAGGACGGCCGCAGTCGCCGATGAACAACGTATCACCGGTGAAGACTGCTTTTACAGTCCCTTCTTCTTCCAGCACAATACTGATGCTGTCGGGCGAGTGGCCGGGCGTGTTCAGGGCTTTGAAAGTCAGCGTTCCTATTTGTAATGTCTTTCCTTCATCAAAGGCGGTATGCGGATAGGCCGCACCCACCAGCGCCGAACAATAAATCGTTGCGCCGGTAGTCTGATGCAGCTCCAGATGGCTGCTGACAAAATCCGCATGCGGATGCGTTTCTATCACCCCGGTGATGGTTGCTTTCTTTGAGGCAGCGTATTCCACGTAAGGCGTGATATCGCGTGCAGGGTCTATCAGTATCACTTCTCCGGCCTGTTCGCTGTATACAGCGTACGCATAATGTGCCAGTCCTTTATCTTCAAATTGTCTGATCTCCATAACTATCTGTTTTTTAATGAGGTAATTGGTCCCGAAAACGGCCATACACCCAGGTGCCGGCGATGGCACTTAATAAAGTAACGGCGACTACGGTAGCGCCTACACCGATCTGGGCGAACAGCGGGCCCGGACAAGCGCCGGTTATGGCCCAGCCCAGACCAAATATCAAACCACCGTAGATCTGTCCTTTATTGAACTTCTTAGGATGAAACACCACGGTTTCCCCGTCCAGTGTTTTGATATTGAATTTTTTGATTAACCACACCGACAACATGCCCACCATCACCGCACTGCCAATAACGCCGTACATGTGAAAGGACTGCAGCCGGAACATCTCCTGGATACGGAACCAGCTGATCACTTCTGCTTTTACAAAGATGATCCCGAACAAAGTACCGATCACCAGATATTTTAATTGACTAAACCATGTATTCATAAAAAAGTCAGCATTACAATGAAAGAATAAAAGGCAGTATCAGATTAGCCATCACAAAACCGCCGATCATAAAACAGATGGTGGCTACCAGCGAGGGCCACTGCAAAGTGGACAGGCCCATGATAGCATGGCCGCTGGTACAGCCGCCGGCATAACGGGTGCCGAAACCTACCAGAAAACCACCACCCACCATCATCAGCAGGCCACGAACGGACAACAGCGCGGGCCAGTTGAACAGCTGACCAGGCACCAGCGAATGAAAATCTGTAATACCATATGGTGCGAGGTCCGTAACGAGTTGAGGATTCACCGCCACCGGTGCCGGATTAGCCAGCACGGAGCCTGCGATGATACCGCCTAACAGGATCCCCCCTACGAAAAGAAGGTTCCACGTTTCCTTTTTCCAGTCGTACTGAAAGAAAGGTACCTTCGCCGGTACGCAGGCAGCACAGATATGCCGCAGCGAAGAACTGATACCAAAAGATTTGTTGCCCACCAGCAGCAGTACCGGCACAGTAAGGCCGATCAAAGGGCCTGCGATGTACCAGGGCCAGGGTTGTTGCAAAAATTCGAGGATTGTCATTTAATTATGTGTATTTATGTTACAAAGGTGTAGCAATACGGTCACGAATACGGTGACAATTGTTACACAGTGGGATGCTTATTTCAATAATGTTTCCAGCAGGATGATGTAAATGCCCATGACCAGTACAAACCAGCCGAAGCCATGTTTGAGCCGCTCCCCCGGTATCCTCCGGGAAAGCAGTCCGCCGGCCACCACCCCTGCCACGGCAATACTGGTCAATGTCAACAACAGTAGCCAGTTGATGCCTGCATGGCCGGTGTCTCCCATAAAACCAATGAGGGTGCTCATGGCCATGATCATCAGAGACGTGCCTACCGCCGTTTTCATGGGCAGCCCCGCCATCATGATGAGCGCCGGGATGATCAGGAATCCGCCACCAGCGCCCAGCAGGCCTGTCACGAAGCCGATCAGCATGCCATAGAGCGCCAGCCGCACCTTGCCGGTGGTACTCATGGGCGCCGCTTCGCGTTCCTCAGCCTTTCTGCCTATGATCATGGAAAAAGAAGCCAGCAACATCAGTCCGGCGAACAATAACATCACTGCCAGTTCGCGGGTCAGTATCCAGTCGCCCACCCTAAACAGCTCCGCCGGTATGGCCGGCATCACGTACCGCCTGGTGAGCCATACCGCGATAATAGAGGGTATGCCAAACAACAGGGCCACCGGCACATTTACCCGTTTTTTCCGGTAGCTGCCCACCGCCCCTACAAGGCTGGTGGAACCTACAATAAACAGCGAGTAAGACGTTGCTGCCGCCGGGCTGATACCAAAAAGATACACCAGTACCGGCAGGGTAAGCACAGACCCGCCACCACCGATAAGACCCAGCGATATGCCGATCAATGCCGCTGCGATATAACCTATAATTTCCATCTGTTACACATTTGCTTTACTGTCCATACAAAGGTACGGAGCCGCCAAAGCAAACTCTGTGACTTAGGTTACACAGGCAGTACTTCTATAGAATTCCTGTTGAGTTTGACAAAGCCTCTCTGTTCCATTTTTTTGAGCAAACGGGAAACGACCTCCCTGGACGAGTTGAGGTCTGTAGCGATCTCCTGGTGGGTTAATTTCAGCTCCTGGGTGCCCAGTTTGGTGGCCTGGGAACGAATATAGGATAAAAGACGCTCGTCCATGTTTTTAAATACGGTGCTGTCCAATACGCCCAGCACCTCTTCGAAGCGGCGGCGGTAAGACTCTATCACAAACTGGTACCAGCTTTTGTGGTCTTTCATCAGCGCCTCCATATAATGCACGGGTATCATCAGCACCACAGCATCTTCCACTGCTTTAGCCATTACCTCGCTCGCTTTTCCGGAAGCCACACATACCATAGAAATGGCACAGGCATCACCCGGTTCCAGATAATACATAAAAAATTCGCCTATATCTTCTCCTTCCCGGTATAATTTGATCCTGCCTTCCAGGACCAGCACCGTGTATTTAATATATTGGCCCTGCTGCATCAGCACCGTGCCGGCAGGTACCTGCTGTAAGGTCCCGATCTCTGACAGGTATACTTTCAGTGCATTGTCCAGTGAGGGAAAATGAGCGTTGAGATAGTCCAGAATATCAGATTTTGCATCCATTGTATGCGCGATATGATTACAAGGTACAAAAAAGCCCGCGAACAGGGAGCGGTACAGATATCACCACAAAAAAATATAAAAAAACTTAAAATTATATAACAACCATTCCGGCCCTTCCGGCTACTTTTGCTCACATATGAAGAAAGTCCTCACACTCCTGTTACTACTGCTGTACGTAGGCACCTCCACCGGCGCCACGTTCCACATGCACTACTGCATGGGGAAGCTGGTAGAGGTAGCGTTGTGGCACGGGGACAATAAAAAATGCAGTCATTGCGAGACAGACCTAAGCAAGGGATGCCCTAAAAAGTGCTGCAAGGACGAGCATAAAACGGTGAAGCTGGAGAAAGACCAGAAAGTAACTGCTCATGCGCTTCATTTTCTGCAAATGCCTGCGGCCGACGTTCCTGTCAGCTATGTGGTGTTGCCTCCTGCTAAGATAGTGTCGCTGGCAACCGCGCATCCGGTGAGCCATGCACCACCTTACCCCGGTAAGGTCCAGCCCTATATCCTGTATTGTATTTTCCGCGTGTGATACCCCTTCCTTCAGCACGGTAAACCTGCCGTTTACTGATTTACCACCCTTTTATTATTCTTTTTCCGGGAGATGACTGGTCCCGCTGTGCAACGTGTAACCTATACCGTTATACCGGGTTTATGGTTGTGCATCGCAGTCTGTGAGCAACCTTGTATCTGCAGCGGTTGCTGTTATCTTCTGGTACCCATTGAACTAACATATATGGTACATCGAATTATCGAATGGTCGCTGCGCAACCGCTTTATTGTGCTGGTGCTGGCCACCGCCCTCTTTGCCTGGGGCATCTATGCCGTCAAAAAAAATCCTATCGACGCCATTCCGGACCTGTCGGAGAACCAGGTGATCGTGTTCACCGAATGGATGGGCCGCGGCCCGCAGCTGATAGAAGACCAGATCACCTATCCGCTGGTGACCAACCTGCAGGGATTGCCTAAAATCAAGTATGTACGCGGTTCTTCCATGTTCGGCATGAGTTTTATCTATGTCATTTTTCAGGATGATGTAGACATCTACTGGGCCCGTGAAAGAGTGCTCGAAAGACTCAGCACCGTGTCCCGTACCCTGCCCACAGGTGTTTCGCCGCAACTGGGGCCTGACGGCACCGGCGTAGGCCACATCCTCTGGTACACGCTCGACGCCCCGCAGATGGACCTCGGCGAACAACGCGCCCTGCAGGACTGGTACGTAAAATTCGCCCTGCAAAACGTGGAAGGCGTCAGCGAAATAGCCTCCTTCGGCGGCTTCCAGAAACAATACCAGATCACCGTAGATCCTAACAAACTATTATACTACCGCCTCTCCGTGCCGGAAGTGATCAGCGCCATCCGGACCAACAACAACGAGTCCGGCGGCCGCAAATTTGAAATCAGCGATATCGGTTATATCATCAAAACTTCCGGCTATCTGAAATCGGCCGATGAAATCGCCAACATACCCGTCAAAACCCAGAACAGCATTCCGATACGTGTGGCCGATGTGGCCACCGTGCAGATGACCGGCGAAACACGCCTCGGCATCTTTGATCAGGACGGACAGGGCGAACGGGTAGGCGGCATCGTGGTGATGCGCTACGGAGAAAATGCCGCAGAAGTGATCGATCGCGTGAAAGCCAAAATGAAAGAGGTCTCCAAAGGTCTCCCTGACCACGTGAAATTCGATATCGTGTACGACCGCGGTGAACTGATCAAAGAATCGGTGGACTCCATCAGACACACACTGATCGAAGAGATGATCGTCGTGTCGGTGGTGGTGATCATCTTCCTTTTCCACTGGCGCAGCGCGCTCAGCATCATCATACAGATACCTATCACCCTGGCCGCCAGCTTCCTGCTGCTGAATGCCTTCGGCATCTCCTCCAATATCATGTCGCTTACCGGTATCGCACTGGCCATCGGCGTCATCGTGGACAACGGGATCATCATGAGTGAAAACGCATACAAACACCTGGCTGAACGGTACGCCAGCTGGCAGGAACAACAAAAAAACCAATAACATGAACTGGCTGAAAAAGATATTCAGGAAACCACCACAGTGGATCAGCGAAGAAGAAAGGCTGAAAGTCATCGAGCAGTCAAGCAAGCAGGTGTCGCGTGGCGTATTTTTCGCCACCATCATCATCATTACCTCTTTCCTGCCGGTGTTTATGTTGACCGGACAGGAAGGCAAGCTCTTTCACCCGCTGGCCTATACGAAAACATTTATCATGATCATGGACGCCCTGCTGGTCATCACGCTGGCGCCTGTCCTGATCTCCTTCTTTATGAAGGGCAAATTCCGGCCCGACAATGCCAATCCGGTCAACCGGTTGCTGGAACGCATATACGAACCTATTATCAAAGGCGTATTAAAATGGCGTAAGACCACCATCGCTATCAACGTGATTGCACTGGTGATCACCATCCCGCTGCTGAAAAGCCTGGGCAGCGAGTTTATGCCGCCGCTGGATGAACAGAGCATTCTGTTTATGCCCGTTACCCTTCCCGATATCTCCAACGCAGAAGCCAAACGAATCCTGCAGGTACAGGACAAGATCATCAAATCGGTACCGGAAGTAGAGAAAGTGCTGGGTAAGGCGGGCCGCGCCAGCACCGCTACCGACAACTCCCCCATCAGCATGATCGAAACCATCATTATGCTGAAACCTACATCACAATGGCGGGAAGGCAAAACGAAAAAAGACATCATCGATGAGCTGGACGCTAAGTTACAGATACCTGGTGTGGTAAACGGCTGGACACAGCCCATCATCAACCGTATCAACATGCTGGCCACCGGTATTCGTACGGACGTAGGCGTGAAAGTGTATGGTCAGCAGCTGGACACCATCGCCGCTGTTTCTGAAAAAGTACGGAAAGCGCTGGAAGGCACGCCCGGTATCACCGACCTGTACGTAGAACCCGTTACCGGCGGTAAATACCTCGATATCACCGTTCGCCGGGCAGACCTGGCCCGCTATGGCCTTAATGTTGATGATGTGAACCAGACGGTAGAAACCGCGCTGGGTGGCGCTCCCATCGGCAACACCATCGAAGGGCGGCAACGTTTCTCTATCAGTGTGCGGCTGGCACAAGACTACCGCAACAGTGTAGAGCGTATCCGCCGCATTCCGATCATGTCTGCCGCCACCGGCGAAGTTCCTTTGTCCGCCGTAGCTGACGTAAAATTCACCGACGGCCCGCCGATGATCACTTCCGACAATGCCATGCTGCGGGGCGCCGTACTGTTCAACGTACGTGGCCGTGACCTCGGCAGCACCGTGCAGGAGGCCATCAACAAAATGGGACAGGCACAAAATATCCTGCCACAGGGCTACTATCTGGAATGGAGCGGCCAGTACGAAAACCTGATCCGTGGCCAGCAGACACTGTTATGGATTGCGCCGGTAGTGCTGATCATCATTTTCTTTTCACTCTACTTCGCTTTCCATTCCATCCGCGAGGCTTTCCTGAGCCTTATCACCGTGCCTTTCGCGCTTATCGGTGGCGCCTATATGATTTATTTCTGGGGCGTAAACCTGTCAGTAGCGGTGGCCGTGGGTTTCATCGCCCTCTTCGGCATCGCGGTGGAAACGGGTATCGTGATGGTCATCTATCTCAACGATGCCATGCAGCAGCTGGTGAAACAGAAAGGCAACAGCGCTGAGACCATCACGCGGGAAGACCTGCGGATACAGGTGATCTATGGCGCCGCTAAAAGGCTCCGTCCCAAACTGATGACCGTATGCGTGTCCCTCTTCGGACTGGTACCGGTACTGTGGGCCAACGGCGTAGGTACTGATGTGATGAAACCCATCGTACTGCCTATGATCGGCGGCGTACTCACCTCGTCCACGCATATCTTGCTGGTCACCCCGCTGATCTTCCTCATGACAAAAGAATATGAATTGCGTAAGCACGGAAAACTGGAGATCCATGAAGTACATCACTAAATATAAGCACGCAGAAAACCTGCACGCAAAGACGCAAAGCAACAGAGGCGCAAAGAGACGAACCTGTTTTTTGATGGTGGCGATGTCTTTGATGACCTATGCGGCCAGCGCGCAGCAAGCGCCCGTATTGTCTTTGCAAAGTATTCTGCAAAGAATAGACAGCAACAACGTGTTGCTACAGTCGTACGGGCTGAAAGCGGAAAGTTACCGCCACAGCGCCGAGGCAGCCACTGCCTGGATGGCCCCCATGGTGGGCGCCGGCACCTTTATGACGCCCTATCCCGGCCAGATGATCATGGACGACCGCGATAAAGGCAACCTGATGCTGCAACTGGAACAGGACATCCCCAATCCGGCCAAACTGGCGGCCAAAAAGCGTTACATCGCGTCGCAGGGCAACGTGGAAATGGCTACCCGCGGCATCACGCTCAACGAATTAAAAGCGCAGGCCAAACGACTGTACTACACCTGGATCGTAGCGCAACAAAAAATCCGCGTGCTGCAAGAGAATGAAAAGATCATGCAGACCATGCAGAAAATCGAAGAAGTACGGTTCCCCTATAACCAGTCGCAACTCAGTGGTGTCTATAAAACCACCGCCAAACTGGAAGACAACCGTAACATGATCCGCATGCAGGAAGGCACCATCGCCAAGGCGCGCTCCTGGCTCAACAGCCTCATGAACGCACCCGGCAATCAGTCGTTCGATATCGACACCACGTACCAACCGCTGTTTGAGCAGGCGTCTTCCTACGATACCGCATCGCTGGCGGCCGTACGGCAGGACGTGGTGAAGATGAACGAAAGCATCCGCTCTATGCAGCTCAACGTAGCAGCAATGAAGCGCGACAAAAAGCCTGATTTCAGGATCCGCTTCGACCACATGCAGCCGCTGGGCTCCGGTATGCCAAAAGCTTTCAGCGCCATGGGCATGGTCAGTATACCAATAGTGCCGTGGGCCTCTAAAATGTATAAGTCAGGCATCAAATCCATGGAATACAGTGTAGCGGCCATGGAGAAAGAGAAAGCCGCCATGTTGCAGGAAACGCAGGGCATGCTGTACGGCATGCAGTACGAGATACGCTCCATGCAGCAGCGCATCAGCGCTATGGAAGACAAGATCGTGCCCGCGCTGCGACAAACGCTGGATGCCGGCTTCCTGAACTACCAGGAGAACAAACAGTCGCTGTCCACCGTCATCGACTCGTGGGAAGCGCTGACCATGATGCAGTCCAATATTCTGGACGAGAAACTGAAACTCTATGAAATGATCGTGGATTATGAGAAACAACTATATCGTTAATATCAATATCCTGTCGGTAGCAGCGTTGGCGCTGCTGACCTTCGCTGCCTGCCAGCGTAAGCCGGCACAGACACATGCTACCGGCCACGCACAAACGCCGGACAGCAGCATTACCGCGCTGACGCAGCCGGTCAATGCCCGCGTGATTGCCACTATTCCGGTCATCAAAGCCACCAGCGGCACCCGTATCCATACCGCTGAGGTGAGCGGTGTCATCACCTACGATACCCGCCGGCAGACCAGCATCGCCAGTCGCGTAGGCGGCCGTATCGAAAGGCTGCTGATCAAATACAACTACCAGCCTGTCAGCAAAGGACAGCTGATCATGGAGATCTACTCCCCTGATCTGGCGGCCGCACAGCGGGAGCTGCTGCTCGTCGCCCAACAGGACGGCCCGCTGCTCTCCGCTGCCCGTCAGCGGTTGCAGCTGCTGGGCATGCAGCCGGCACAGATAGACCAGGTGCTGAAAACAGGGCGTATCCTTTACCGTATTCCGGTATACAGTAACGCCAACGGCTATATTCTGGAACAGAGTGGTGCAGCAGCACCAACTGCCGCGGCGCCTGCTGCCGCTGCACCTGCCGGCGATGGCATGAGCAGTATGGGCGGTGGTGGCGGCAGCGCTCCCGCTACTGCTACACCCGCAGCACCCGCCAACACACCGGTGATGCTACGCGAAGGACAGTATGTAAGCGCGGGGCAGTCGCTGTTCACCATTTATCAGGCCGATAACCTCGTGGCAGAATTCTCTTTTCCTTCCACGCTGGCAGCTAAAATAAAGGCACAGCAGCGCCTGCTGTTCTATCCGGTGCATGATAAAAACGCGATGCAGCCCGGTACGATCGGACTGATAGAACCGGTGTACCGCAACGGACAGAACTTCACGCTGGCAAGGGTGTACCTGGGCGCTCATCATTTCCGTGCCGGCCAGCTGCTCACCGCCAGCATACCGTTGGTATATCGTGAAGGCTGGTGGTTGCCCGCCAAAGCACTGTACCGCTCCGGTAATCAGTCGCTCGTGTTCCGCAAAACAGGGGGCGCCTTTACGCCCATAGCCGTGGAAGCCGGCGCCATTGTAGCCGACATGGTACAGATCACATCCAACATCGCCGACTGGGAAGTGGCTTCCAATGCCGCTTATCTGGTAGACAGCGAGAGTTTTATCAAAACCAATCCATAGTGTAAATCATCTAACCATGGAAAGAAAAAAATTCTTACGCAACATATTCCTGGTGTCCGTGGCGCCGGCCGTATTGCTGGCCGCCTGCAAGGAAACCGGCAAACCCGCCGCACAGGCGGGTCCGCAACCGACGTTCACCTGCCCTATGCACCCACAGATCGTGCAGAACAAACCCGGCACCTGCCCTATCTGCGGCATGGACCTGGTGCCGTTCGACAAAAACAACAAAGACCATTCGCTGACGCTGGACAATAGCCAGATAGCGCTGGCCAACATCACTACCGTGACCATCGGCGCCGGCAACCTGGCCGGATTCAAACAGCTGAACGGCCGTCTCGCTACCGATCCGGAGAAAACCAATGTCATCTCCAGTCGCGTACCCGGCCGGGTGGAAGTGCTCTACGTGCGGGAGACCGGCGTGAAAGTGACCAAAGGACAACCGCTGTACCGTATCTACTCCGAGCAGCTGGCAGCGCTGCAACAGGAATATCTGCTCGCCGCCGCACAGGCGCGGCAGTTCCCCGATGATGCCCGCTTTGCACAGATCGAAAAAGGCGCCCGGCAGAAACTGACGCTGTACGACCAGTCAGATGCCGCTATTCAACAGCTGCAGCAGTCACAGAAAGTGAATCCTTACGTGACCTATCCCGCCACCCAAAGCGGCGTGGTGTCGGAGTTGTCTGTCACCGAAGGACAATATGTGGCCGAAGGCGGCGCCGTGATGCGCCTCGAAGGGTATCAGCAGTTGTGGGTGGAAGCGGACCTCTACCCGGCAGAAGCCGAAGCCGTAAAGCCCGGACAGACCGTGAAGGTAATGGTGGCCGGCTGGGAGCAGGAACCGCAGCAGATGACCATTCAGTTCATCAACCCGGCCCTGCAGAGCGGCAGTCAGCTGATGCAGCTGCGCGGCACCATTCCTAATCCGGACAACCGCTGGCAGCCGGGCCAACAAGCCAATATCCTGTTGCCCGTTAAAAGTAAAAACGACGTACTGACGTTACCGGTAGACGCCGTGATCCGCGACGGCAAAGGCACCCACGTATGGATAGAAAAAAGCAAAGGTAAGTTTGAACCACGTATCGTTACCACCGGCATGGAAAACTACGACGCCGTAGAGATCGCAGACGGCCTGGCTGCCGGCGATAAAGTCGTCGTAACCGGCGCCTATCTGTTGTATAGCGAGTATATCCTCAAAAAAGGCGCAGACCCGCTGGCAGCAGCCGCCAGTCATCAACATTAAAAAATCAACTGTTCATCATAAAACGTATCCTCATGACTTCATTCGTTAAAGCGGGTATCCCCGTACTCTCCGCCCTGGTCCTTGCCGCCTGCGGCAACAGCGCCACCACCGGCAGCCACGCAGACTCCTCCCATCAGCAGCAGCCGCAACAGGCCGCCGCACAGCCCGGAGCCCTGCAGCTGAAAGACGATCAGCTGAATGCCGTATATCAGCAATACCAGCTGCTGTCTCAGGCACTCGTGAATGGTGATGCCGCCGCAGCGCGCATTGCCGCCAACGCCATCGAAGCGGGCGCCAAAGACCTCGCCGGCGGCGCACAGACCGCCAGCACCGCGGCGACCATCGTAGCGGCAGCAGATATCGAAGCACAGCGTACCGCCTATGCATCACTCAGCAATGACCTGATTGCCCTGGTGAAAAAATCAGGCGTCAGCAGCGGCACCCTGTACGTAGACTTCTGCCCCATGGCCCTCAACGACAAAGGCGGCTACTGGCTCAGCACAGAGAAAGGCATTCAGAACCCATACTTCGGCGAACAGATGCTCACCTGCGGAGAAGTAAAAGAAACGATTCAATAACTACTAACGTATACACATGAAGACGATCATCATCAGCACCCTGACAGCCACTACCCTGGCCTTTGCCGCCTGTAACAATCAACCTGCCACCCATGAAGGCAGTCACACCGACAGCAGCGCTACCGCACATCATCATGATGCCGCACCTGCCGCCGCTGCGGACGTCGCCACCGTGCAACCACAGTTCACCGACGTAGACCCGGCCGTGACCACCGCCATGAAAGGCATTGTAGAGGGCTACCTGCAACTGAAAAACAGCCTCGCCGCCGATGACGATGCAGCCGCGGCCAAAGCCGGCGAAGCCATGAGCGCCGCCCTGGCTAAAACAGATGCCTCGCGCCTCACCGCAGATCAACAGAAAATCTACGCCAACAACGAAGCAGACCTGAAAGAGCATGCCGAACATATCAGCAAAAATGCCGGCAACATCGCTCATCAGCGGGAACATTTTGCCGAGATGAGCGAAGATGTTTACGAACTGGTAAAAGCATTTGGTGGCGGCCAACCGCTGTACCACGAACGCTGCCCGATGTACAACGACAACAAAGGCGCGCTGTGGTTGAGTGAATCCGCCACAATTAAAAATCCTTACATGGGCGCCAAGATGGCGACATGCGGCACCGTGGAGGAATTAATCCGATAATTATTCGTCCAGGGGCTGAAGCCCTGGGCTACAATGTGTGTTCAGGTTGTTTCCTTTATACGCCTGTTTAGTTTTTGGGATAACCATGTGGCATATACGAAAGGCGGCCGGGCCACACATGCCCCGGCCTTATTGCGGTTTAAAACAATATAGCCCAGGGCGTCTGCCCTGGGCATAAAAATTTTATGATGAAAAAATTTAAATGGATAGCGGCTATACTACTACTGGCATTTGGCTCGATGCAGTTATTCCGGCCTGCTAAAAATCAGGGCGATCCACAGGACCTGACAGCGGACATCGGTCACGTATATACGATGCCGGACAGTGTCCACACACTATTGCAACAAGCTTGTTATGATTGTCACAGCAATCACACCCGTTACCCCTGGTATGCGGACATACAGCCGGCAGGCTGGTGGCTGGCCAGTCATATCCGGGAAGGAAAAAAGGAGCTGAACTTTCAGGAGTACGGACAGTATCCACCTAAGCGGCAACGCAACAAACTCAAAAGGATAAAGGAACAGCTTATTACCGGCGCCATGCCGCTGTCTTCTTATACGCTTATTCACCGGGAAGCCATATGGACACCCGCGCAGCGGCAGGCCGTGATCGTCTTCATAGACAGTACGCTGGAAAAACTTTAGGTGAATTTCAGTACGCCGCAGGTGAAGATAGCCAGCAGCAGCAACAGCTGAATGATATAAAACAGGTTCAGCCGGCCCTTCAATGGTTCAATCGATGCGCTGACGTTCTCCCCGGACGTGGCAGCCTGCAATACCGGTTTCATCTTCAGGCCAAGCCTTCTTCCAAGAATACCGTTGACGATCACCAACAGAAACATGATCATCTTGATCCTGAACCACAGCTGTTCTCCATAGACGCCGTGCACCTGGGCCATCATGCTGATACCCGACAACAATAACAACAACATCCCGATGCCCATGGCTACCGGGAAACGGGCCGTCAGGTCCAGAATAGCCACGGCCCTTACACGATCAGATGCATAAATCTTCCAAAAACGGCGGTTAGCCATAAATCCTGCCAGTACAATGCCGGACATCATGGCCAGTCCGGTAATGTGCACCAATAAACTCAATAAATAGGTGTTCATCTTAACATAATTTTATGCCGACAAAGGTCTGCCCTACCCGCCTTTTCCGTTTACATTAAAAGGAGTCTTATTTATATAAAAAGGAATTAGATTTGTAAAAAAAGTACCATGCCACTGGAATGGGATGCCGCAGGGAATGGACGGCCAAAATTCAACGCAGACGAACCGGACATCTTTACGCCGCACTTGCATGAAAACTCATCAGAAGTATCGGCGCCATTTGGCCGGGGGGAAATATCCACCTGGCAGTTTGATGGCATCCGTATGATCAGAAGCAACTGGGAATACAATAGCCGCAGCCAGTTGACCTGGCAGACCGAAGTTGATATGGTCCACCTGCATTTTATTTTGAAGGGAGACCTCCTCATGGAGCCATTAGAAGGAAGGACACCGCTGCACTTTACCACCAATACGCACAATATGCTGTATAACAATATGGTGCCAGGCGTATTAAATATTCAGGAGCTGGAAGCTTCTGCCTTTATCCTCCAATTTTCCAAAGACATTTTTCTTCAGCTGACCGAACATTCCGATGAAGTGCTGCAACGGTTTGCAGACAAGGTGCTGAACGGACAGGTAAGCACACTCTCGCCCCGTTCCATGCCTATCAGTCTTCCTATGCAGCAAACCATCAACGCGATCCTGCATTGCGGCTACCAGGGCGGTATTAAAAAGATGTTCCTTTTCTCCAAAGCCATTGAGATGCTGGTACTGGAAGCTGCGGCCTATCAGGAATACCACCAGGCCAAAAATACCGTTGTGCGTACGCCCTACGACCGCGACCGGCTGCATTTCGCCCGGGAACACCTGTCGCAAAACCTGGAGAACCCACCCACGCTTTCCGCACTGGCCAAACTGGCAGGGCTAAACGAATACAAATTAAAACACGGGTTTAAAGAGATGTTCCACACCACCGCTTTTGGCTTTGTAGCAGAGCAGCGGCTGGACCTGGCCCGTACTTACCTGCTGGACCAACATAAGACAGTGGGCGAAATTGCGAATATGCTGGGATATTCTTCTATTCAACATTTTAGCGCAGCCTTTAAAAAGAAGTTCGGCTGTTCGCCTAATAAAGCACGATAATATACCTATGACCGCACGTAGACTGTTACCCTATATACTGATGGTAGTGTTGTTTACAGGGATTTACTGGATCAGTATGCTGGCTCCTCTATCTTTTCTGCATGATATAGGTTATCCAACAAGAGCGCATTTACAGAATGAAGCTTTTATACGCTGTCTTCCCATTGGCCTTTTTATCGTCAACACGTTGGAGATAGTTACCGTTTACCCGCAAACGTTCTGGTCCAGAACATTAAAAACCTTCGTCACCATCCTACTCGTTTATGTAATCAGCGCGCTGATATGGCTGCTGATGGGACGGCCCAACGTTATTAACCTGTTTGGTGGTCGTGTAAGGCCACATATGCCCTGTCTTGCTACGATGTTCTTTTCGCTGGTGCTGATGACCGGCCTGGAAATAGTACAATACATCGTTTTCCGATTTGTCGGCAAGACGGTTGTTTGCCGGTATATCCCCCGCTGGCTGAGGATGGATCATACTGTTGCTTAGACCCAACGCCTATATCAAACTAAAGCGCTTTTCTGAATGACCTTACGCCGTCTGTTACCATATGTACTCATTGTTGTTTTGCTTGCCGGGATTTACTGGCTGACGATGGTAATTCCTGATGGCTGGTTTGAGGGTGGGTCTTATAAAATCTACCGGCAGAGAATACAATCGCAGCAAGCACTGTTAATGGTGTTATTACCCATTTGTTTATTCTTGGTAAACTCGTTGGAGACATTGACTGTTCCCATTTTGACATTCCCTGTCAGATTACTAAAATCAATTTTTACGTTAGTGCTCTGTTATATCACGATGGCCGGAATATGGTATTTGTCCGGACAACCACAGGCCAGTCTGTTTGGAAACCATCGTATATCCCCCCATTTCAACTGCCTCATGGCAATCATGACGACTGTTGTGCTCCTTGTCTGTCTCGAAATATTCTCGATTTTCCTGTCGCGTTTTGTTACAAAAGCCACCATCACCCGATATATCCCCCGTTGCCTCCGGATGAGCAGCACCACTAGTGCTTAATCCTGTAGGCAGTTCTGATATACTTATCAAGATCATCCTGTAGGCGGTCTTTTTTCATTTCCCCCATTTTCCGGTTCACCTCCGTTTTTTTCCGGTTCATCCGGATTGTCGGTATCTAATCTCCTGTGATAAGCCACATTTGCTCTTTATAAAGAAAAAATGATGGCAATGACTCACCAAAAAAGCAACATTAGCAGCAGACATCTGATTCCGGGGCTGATCATAGCCTGCCTGGTGCCGGCAGCCCTCAGCAGCTGCGGCAACAAAGCCGGAGCAGCTGCTGCCGGAATGGAAGCTCCCGTGCCCGAACTGCCGGTAATGACTTTGGATACCACCACCGCGATGACCACCAGCGACTATTCCGCGCAGCTGGAAGGAAAGGTGAATGTCGATATCCGTCCACAGGTGGATGGTTATCTCGATAAAATATTTGTGGACGAAGGCAGCTATGTAAAAGCAGGCCAACCACTGTTCCAGATCAACGACCAGACTTACCGTGAACAGCTCAATAAAGACATCGCCAGTCTGCATGCCATGGAATCTGCGCTGAATGCGGCCCAGCTGGAAGTAGACAAAGTGAAACCACTGGTAGATAACAAAGTGATGGCGGAGATGCAGTTAAAAACAGCCCTGGCCACGCTGCAGACAGCCAAAGCCAACGTAGAACAGGCCAAAGCCGCCGTGGCCTCCTCCCGCATCAATGTAGGCTTTACGCTGGTGAAAGCACCGGTAAGTGGCTATATCGGCCGTATCCCTAAAAGGATCGGTAACCTCGTTGGTAAAGGCGATGCCACCCCGCTCACGACCCTTTCTGATATCAGCGAAGTATATGCGTATTTCTCCATGAGTGAAAACGACTTCATGAATTTCAGTAAAGGAGCTTCCGGCGCCACTTTACAACAGCAACTGAAACTGCTGCGGCCAGTGACGCTGCTCCTCTCTAATGGAGAAGCCTATGGCCACAAAGGACGTATTGAAATGATCGACGGTCAGTTCAACAAAACCACTGCCGCCATCAGCCTGCGTGCCACCTTCCCGAACCCGGCTTCCCTCCTGCGTTCCGGCAACACCGGAAAAGTGCGGGTAGAACAGCTCTATAGCGGTGTGATACAGGTGCCACAGGCCGCCACACTGGAATTGCAGAACAAGGTGTTTGTATATCAGCTGGGCGACAGTAACAAGGTAGAACGTCGCATCCTTGACCTGGCCGGTAGCAGCGGAGAAAACTTCATCGTCCATGAAGGGCTGAAAAAAGGCGATAAGATCGTGACCGCCGGTATAGAAACCCTGATGGAAGGCGCCGTGGTAAAACCCGCAGGCACCCCTAAAGATACCGTTGCCCCGGCAGCGGGAAAATAAACCCAAAGTAATACAAGTCATGCTCAATAAAATCATTCAACGACCAGTACTCGCCACCGTGATATCGGTGATCCTGGTAATCCTGGGTATCGTAGGCCTCACGCGGCTGCCGGTGACCCAATTCCCCGACATCGCTCCGCCCAGCGTAGTGGTGAGCGCCACCTTCCCCGGTGGTAACGCAGCCACCGTACTGCGTTCGGTGGTAACGCCGCTGGAAGAAGCCATCAACGGCGTGGAAAACATGACCTATATACAGTCTACCGCCAGCAACGACGGTATGGGCATGGTCACTGTTTTTTTTAAACTGGGCACCGATCCCGACCAGGCGGCGGTAAACGTACAAAACCGCGTGGCCCAGGTAACCAGCCAGCTGCCTGCTGAAGTAATACAGGCCGGCGTGACCACCACCAAACAACAGAACGGGATGATCATGATCCTCGATCTGGTGAGTGATAATAATAAAAAATACGACGAAGCTTTCCTCCAGAACTACGCTAAGATCAACGTAATACCAGAGATCAAACGTATTCCGGGCGTAGGCCAGGCACAGATCTTCGGCGCCAAGGACTACTCCATGCGGGTATGGCTGAAGCCCGAACAGCTGTCGGCCTATAACGTTACGCCGACGGAGGTGATGAACGCTATCCGCGACCAGAGCCTGGAAGCCGCTCCCGGTAAATTCGGGGAAGGCACCGATGAGCCTTTGTCTTTCGTGATCAACTATAAAGGGAAATTCAATCTCCCTGAACAGTATGAAAAGATCGTTATCCGCGTAGCGCCTGACGGTTCGGTGTTGTACCTGAAAGACCTCGCCCGCATCGAGCTGGGATCGGCCAACTACACCACCGACAACCGCGTGAACGGTAAAGACGCCGTGACCATGGCCATCTTCCAGACCAACGGGTCTAACGCCAACGCTATCCAGACCGCCATCGGCGAGGTGATGCAAAATGCCTCCAAGACATTCCCTAAAGGGATACGCTATAACATCACCATGAGCACCAAGGAGCAGCTGGACATCTCCATCAAACAGGTAAAATCCACGCTGATAGAAGCTTTCGTGCTGGTGTTTGTGATCGTGTTCCTGTTCCTACAGGACTTCCGGTCCACCCTGATACCCGCTATTGCGGTGCCGGTGTCGCTGGTAGGTACTTTCTTCTTCCTGCAGATGATGGGCTTTTCCATCAATATGCTGACGCTCTTTGCGTTGGTGCTGGCCATCGGTATTGTGGTGGATGACGCCATTGTGGTAGTGGAGGCCGTACACAGTAAGATGGAGCGATCGCACCTGCCGGCCAAAGCCGCCACCATGTCGGCCATGGGCGAGATCACAGGCGCCATCGTATCTATCACGCTGGTAATGGCCGCGGTGTTCCTGCCGGTAGGTTTCATGGAAGGACCTACAGGCGTGTTTTACCGCCAGTTTGCCTTCACGCTGGCCATCGCCATCCTGATCTCTGCGCTGAACGCTTTGACGCTGAGTCCTGCGCTGTGTGCCCTCTTCCTGAAGAACACCCACGCCGGCGAAGGCAGTCATGATGGCAAAGCCCCGGCGCCGAAAGGATTTGCGGGCCGTTTCTTCACCGCGTTCAACACCGGCTTTACAGCACTCACCAATAAATACGGCCGTGGTGTAAAATGGCTGATCAACTACAAATGGGTGGGCCTCGGTTTACTCGGCATCGTGACCGCCGTTACCGTATGGCTGATGCAGACCACGCCGAAAGGCTTTATCCCCAACGAGGACGGCAGCTTTGTGGCCTACTCCCTGTCCCTCCCTCCGGGAGCGGGCCTGGACAGGACCACCCAGGTGCTGCATCGCGCCGACAGCATCCTGCAAAAGATGCCTTTTGTAGAATCCGAGACCAGCATCTCCGGTTACAACATCCTCAGTAACGGCGCCAGTCCGGCTTATGCCATGGGCTTCGTGAAACTGAAACCTATCAAGGAACGTGGCGACACCAGCGATATCAATGACATCGTGTATGTGCTCACCGATCAACTGGCCACTATCAAGGAAGGCACCTTCAGTGTGTTCACCTTCCCGACAGTGCCCGGCTTCGGTACCTTCAGCGGCCTCGAACTGGTACTGCAGGACCGCACCGGCGGCCCGGTGGAGAAGTTCAGCGAAACCGCCAATAAGTTCATCGGTGAATTGATGCAGACCCCGGAGATAGGCGTGGCCTTCACCATGTTCAAAGCGGACTTCCCGCAGTACGAGCTGATAGTGGACGCCGTAAAAGCCAAACAGCTGGGCGTAAGCGTGAGCGATCTGATGATGACCATGCAGACCTACTACGGTAGTAACCAGGCCAACGACTTCAACCGGTTCGGTAAATATTATCGGGTGATGGTGCAGGCGGAGCCACAAGCCCGCAGTAACCCGGGCAGTCTCGAAGGTATATTCGTGAAGAACGATCAGGGACAGATGGTGCCGGTGAACAGTATCATTACGCTGAAGAAAGTATATGGTCCGGAGATGATGAACCGTTACAACCTGTTCAACTCTATCGCCATCAACGCCATCCCTAAACCGGGGTACAGCACTGGCGACGCCATTAAGGCCGTTGAGCGGCTGGCCGCCTCCAGGCTGCCTACAGGCTTCAGCTACGAATGGACCGGCTTAAGTAAGGAAGAAAAAACTGCCGGCAATCAGATGGTGTTCATCTTCGTACTGGCGCTGGTGTTCGTATACTTCCTGCTGGCAGCGCAATATGAAAGTTACCTGTTGCCACTGGCCGTACTGTTTTCTATCCCTACCGGTATCCTGGGCGTATTTCTCGCCATTAATATGGCCGGTATCGATAACAATATCTATGTACAGGTAGGTCTGGTGATGCTGATCGGCTTGTTGGCCAAGAATGCCATCCTGATTGTGGAGTTTGCCGTACAGCGGCGCCGTGCAGGCAAAACGCTCGTATCGGCAGCGCTGGAAGCAGCGAAGCTGCGTCTGCGCCCGATCATTATGACATCACTCGCCTTCGTGGCCGGCCTGATACCGCTGATGGTCGTAAAAGGCCCGTCAGCGCTGGGCAACCACTCTATTAGTATCGGTACCGCCGGTGGTATGTTGTCCGGTGTTATCCTCGGTGTGTTCATCATCCCGGTATTATTTATCGTGTTCCAGTACCTGCAGGAAAAAGTCTCCGGTAAAAAGCCGGTAGCCACTCAGGAAGCAGTTGCGGTGTAAACACTTTTAAAATCAGTATACAATGACTACCAATAAATCACTGTTGTTCGCTATTGCCGTGCTCTCCAGCACGGTGATGGCCTGCAGGGTGGGCAAAGAGTACACCAGACCGGCCACCACGATGCCCGTTCAATACCGGGATATGGCCGTGCCGGCCGACAGCAGCAATATCGGCCAGCTGTCGTGGAAGACCTTCTTCACCGATCCGGCGCTACAAACGCTGATCGATAGTGCTATCGCGCACAACTTCGACATCCAGACCGCCCTGAAAAACGCAGAGATCTCTGCACAAACGCTCAAAACCGCGAGGCTGGGCAATCTGCCGGACATCAACCTGCAAATACAGGCCAACCGCAGCTACCCGTCCAAGAACAGTTTGAACGGCTCCATGGCCGATCAGTTTATGGGTACCCGTTATATGGACGACTATAACGCCAACGTGAGCCTGAGCTGGGAAGTAGTGGCCTGGGGTAAAATCAGCCGGCTGAAAGAAGCCGCCCTCGCCGGTTACCTGGGTAGCGCCGAAGCTGCCCGCGCCGTACAGACCCGCATTGTCAGCGAGGTAGCGCAGGGGTATTACAACCTGCTGATGCTGGACCAGCAGCGGGACATCGCCGCCAGGAACCTGGCGCTGAACGACAGCACCCTGTCGATGATGCAGTTGCAATACCAGTCCGGTATGATCAACAACCTGGCCATCGAACAAACCGCCGCACAGCGGCAGGTGGCCGCTGCCCTGTTACCCCAACTGGAACAGCAGATCACGCTCCAGGAAAATGCGCTGAGCATTCTTACCGGCACGCTGCCTGCCAGCGTGGCCCGGAGCAACCGGCCTTCATCCGTTGTCACCGGCAGTCCCCTCCAGGCAGGCGTGCCCGCCAGTTTGCTCAGTCAACGCCCCGACGTACAGGCCGCCGAGATGGCCGTTAAAGTAGCCAACGCCAAAGCGGGCATCGCACAGGCCAGCATGTACCCGGCCCTTAATATCACCGCCACTGCAGGCCTTAACACATTTAAAGCCAGCAACTGGTTCAGCATACCAGGCAGCCTTTTTGAAACAGTAGCCGGCAGCATTACGCAGCCGATCTTCCAACGGAAGAAATTAAAGACAGATTGGGAAATAGCTAAAATTGAATGGGAAAAAGCAGCGATCGACTTTCGGAAATCGGTATTGACAGCCGTTGGAGAAGTATCAGACGCCCTCGTGAAGATCGACAAGCTCAAAGCGCAACAGGAGATGACGCAAGTGCGGGTAGACAAACTGCATAGCGCGACCAAAAATGCCGGCTTACTGTTTCAAAGTGGCATGGCCACCTACCTGGAAGTGATCACCGCACAAAGCAATGTGCTGCAAAGTGAACTGGACCTCGCGTCAGTGCAACGTGCCCAACAAAGCGCCGTCGTAGAGCTTTATCGTTCCCTCGGTGGCGGCTGGAAATAGGTGTCATATGATTACTTTATATTTAGGGCCAGTTGGAAGCACTAAAAACAAGCAATGACCAAAAATAACAGGACAGAAAAAATGTTCAACAGGTATTACCGGATATTTATCATTCCTATGATATTTCTCCTGTACTACCTGTTGTCCTATCTGGTAAACCCCTACAGCGAGTCGTGGACCAAGATGTTCAAACAAAGCTGGAAGGAATGGATGATAGAGATCACCATCATGATGATCTTCTGTTGGCTGATCACAGAGCTGAGCCTGATCACCGCCCGGTGGATGGACCGGTGGATCCCCTGGGAACGATGGCCCATCCGGCGTTTCATTGCGCAGCTCTGTGGCCAGATCATCTCCGTGGGCGTGCTGCTTAGTATTTTCTATGTGATCCTGTCGCTTATATTCGGGCCGCGGGAGAACGAACCGGTAACGATACCCGAGAAGCTGGACGAGTGGCAGTTTGTCTTCGTGTGTGTGATGCTGTCGATACTGATCAGCGCCGTGCATACCGGCAACTACTTCCTGCAACGCTGGAAAACCTCCATGCTGGAAGCTTCCGAGCTGGAGCTTAAAGCCGCCGAGCTACGGCAGATAGCGATGCAGTCGCAGCTGCAATCTCTCAAACTACAGCTCGACCCGCATTTTATGTTCAACAATTTCAGTACGCTGTCGGCGCTGATTGAAGAAGATAAAACCACCGCATTGTCTTTCCTTGAGAATCTATCGCGCGTGTACCGGTATATGATCGTCAATCTTCCCAATGATATTATCACCCTGAAAGAAGAGTTACGTTTTATACAAGCCTACATCTATCTGATCCGGATCCGGCACGGAGACAACGTCGATATCCGGATTGACGTACCGGCAGAGATTTCCGGTCGGGGCATCCCTCCTATCACGCTGCAGCTGTTGATAGAAAACGCCATCAAACATAATGTCGCCACCGGCGAACATCCGTTGCACATTCATATTTATCAAAACGAAGAAGGGAAACTAACTGTCAGCAATAATACCCAGCGTATCCCCAATGTGATCCCGTCAACCAAACTGGGCCTGGAAAATATCCGGAACCGCTATGCGCTGCTCTCCGACCAGACACCTGATATCAGGGAAGAACACAGCATGTTTATGGTAACGCTGCCATTACTGGACTTTTAAAATTAACTGTATGAGAATCGTGATCGTAGAAGACGAAAAACCCAATGCTACCCGCTTAAAGAACCTGGTGCAGGACATCTGTCCGGATGCCATCGTGGAGGCGATGCTGGACACCGTGAGCGGCAGCGTGGCATGGTTTCGGGAAAACCCTCATCCCGATGTGGTACTGATGGACATCCGGCTGGCCGACGGCCTGTCATTTGATATATTCCAGGAGGTACCCCTTCAATGTCCGGTTATCTTTACCACGGCCTACGACGAATATGCCATCCGGGCGTTTAAAGTAAATAGCATCGACTACCTGCTGAAGCCCATCGAAAAGGAGGACCTGCGGCTGGCGCTGGACAAGATCCACAAACAGCCCACACAGGCCGGTCCCACCGAGATGGTACAGCAGCTGCTGGAATTTTTCAAACAGAAAGAAGTGTCCTACCGTACCCGATTCATGCTCCCCTTCCGCGATGGATACCGTACCGTACTGGTAGAAGACGTGGATTTTGTTTTTTATGCCACCAACGTGACCCACCTGGTGCTGAAGGACAAGTCGCACGTAGTAGTGACCCAGACGATGGACGAACTGGAAGAGCAGTTAAACCCCGTTCAGTTCTTCCGTGCCAACCGGCAGCATATCATTGGTGTACACAGCATAGACCGCATACTCCATTCTTTTAACGGCAAATTGCAGATCCGGCTGAAGCGAGATCCCGATCGGGAGGTGCTGGTGAGCAAGGAGAAAGTACCGCTGTTTAAACAGTGGCTGGATAAGTGATTATTTAAAGTGTAAGCGTCCGTTTTTATCGAAGTAATAATCCACGGTAGTCGTTGACTTCAGGTTTTCCAGGAATATATGGATAGACTGGTTGCGTTCGAGGCTGCCGGTGAATGTTTCGGAAGCGATTCGGGCGTTGTCCATGATGACGGGGATACCGAACCAGCGGGGAAGTACGGAGGCTATTTCCGCAAGAGAGGTATTGGAGAAATGAAAGATACCCTGGCGCCAGGAGAGTTCTTCGGTTTCGTCGAAGGGTAGAATATCGATTCCTTTACCAGTCGCGATAGCCTGTTGTCCGGGTTTTAGTGTTACCTCTTCCCCGTTTTCCAGCATTCTTACCGCTCCTTCCACCAATGACACCTTTATTGTTCCATTATCATAAGAATTGACATTAAAGGAGGTACCCAGAACTTGTACAGTGCTATGGGCCGTATGTACAAAAAAGGGTCGGTTGACATCTTTTGCCACATGTATAAACGCTTCCCCCTCAATAAATACCTCTCTTATCTTTCCTTGAAATGGCACTGAGAATCGCATAGTAGTCGCAGAATTTAGCCAAACATCCGAGCCATCGGATAATCTCACCTTATAGTCGAGACCAACGGGAACTACCAATGTTAACGTTTCGTTTCGTTTTGACGAGTCGATGGTACTTGTTGCCAGCGAAAGCGTTTTATGACTGTTGGTGAAGTGTAATTGTTGCAATGCAATGGTCCCACTGTCTTTAGAAAGATTCACCACTTTGCCATTGGCCAATTGTAATTGTACACCACGCTTTTTATCCACCAGGTTCAGGTGCTGGGGAACAGATTGTCTGGGCTGGAATTGCCACCAAGCTGCAATCACAGCCACCAGCACTGCTGCTGCGGCCGGCCAGATAGCGGGGTGTATACGTTGCGCTGCAGTAGTAGGCGCTGGCTGTAGGGCATCAGGTGTTTCTTCCTGCAACAGGAACGGGATAAGTTCATCCGATTGTTTATCCTGTTCCCATGGAATGGGCACGGGGATGTTGCTATCGGCAGGTAATGTTGTAATGTCTTCCCATTGGAGGTGATCAAAGCGGTCAAAGCCGGTTTCAATATCTTCAGTAGAATATAGTTGTAATGTATGGTGCCATACGCTGGCTACCACGCTGTCTGTTTCGATCAGGTGGTCGAGATAGGCTTCATCAGCAGCGTCAATTACGCGACCGATTTTCTCCATCATCAGTTGCTGTATTTTTAAATTGGCTCTCATCACTTAAATAAGACACATTTTTTGGCAAGGTGGGCTAACGACTAATAGACTTTATTTTTAAGCAGGTTCCGCAGGTCCTTCAGGGCGAGTGCCATGTGTGTTTTCACGGTGGCTTCACTGATGCCCAGATAGTTGGCTATTTGCTGGCGGGTAAACTGGTGCAGGTAACCCAGTTTAAATACCCTTGCCCTGACGGCCGGCAGTTGTGCCATGGCGTCGGACAAGTGTTGCTGCAGCTCTTTATTCTCCAGGACATCGGCCGGTGGTTCATAGTCAGGTGGCAGTTGCAGGCGCGCGGCACGCTTACGCATGATCTCGCTATGTCGGATATAGTTAAGACAACGATTACGGATACTGATAAAAAGGAAGTTTTTAATAGGCCCAATGAGTGCGCCGGTTTTACTCCAGTCCATCTGCCAGAGGTCCACAAAAAATTTCTGGACAAGATCCTGTGCTTCCGTCTCCTGTTGAACGATTCCGTAAGCCACCACAGTCAGCCATTTGCGGTAGGTGGTATACACATAACCAAAAGCATCCGGATCGCGCTCCTTCAGCTTTTGCCATAATATCATATCATTTTCGTACTTGCTCATGGCTGCGTATTCGGTATTGATATGCGATAGTGACAAGGTATACCGTAACATCCGTCAAAGGGATAAACAGGCCAGTTACTATCAAGTACTGACATAGTGTTAAGCATGGCAATAATGTTATGTAAAAGATTCGCCCCGCACAGAGCGTTTTCGATTTTTTTGTTGCAAACCCCGTAACGTACTATAGCATATCAAATAAATAGTCTTACATGAAAATAAGGCATAACCCGAGGCTACAGCGAATTGAACGAAAAGAAAAAATGTTAATCAGTTGTTATGAAATATCAGATGCAAAGAAAGAATGCAAATACTAATTTGTATGTTAATTTTCTGTTATGGACACAAACGCGTAACATTAAGTTAACGCGAAAAAATCCTCCTGCTGTTAGGCCAGCTTTTTTCTTTTGTTGTCTTCTTATTAGAGGTACCTGATTTTACAACAACAATTTATCAAACCTATCAACACATTGTCATGAACTTTACACACCATGTGCGCGGAGGTGGGCTCCGTAAACTAATCACACTGGTACTTATTGCCGGTATGCTGTATATCTCCCCTCCCGCAAGCGCATCCAGTCAGGGAGAAATGAAGGTGACACTGTCCTTTAAGGATGCTCCCATCAGTAAAGTCTTTAAGGACATTGAGAAACAAACTGGCCTCGTATTCCTGTACAACACTAACCAGATACAGGATGACTATCGGATAAGCATATACGTCAAAAAAGCGTTACTCAACGATGTGTTGAAAAATATTCTTTCCACCAAGGGTATTACCTGGGAATTCAGAATTAAAACAATTGTTTTAAAACCAGAGAAAACACCTGCTTCAATGAATGCTGCACCCGCTGACTCCGGCAGTGTTATCTCCGGCGTGATTAAGGATCAAAACGGAACCCCATTACCAGGAGCATTCATTATTGTAAAGTCCACACAGAAAGGTGCTATCAGCAATGAAAAGGGAAAGTTTACCCTTAATAATGTACCGCGCGGGGCACTACTTCAAATCAGCTATACAGGGTACACTCCTAAACTGATGAATGCCACCGCTGAACCTATGCAGGTAAAATTGGAGGTTGCCAACAACCGGTTGGACGAAACGGTGGTAATGGCTTATGGCACAACATCGAGGCGACTGAATACAGGAAATATAGGTAAAGTAACAGCAGAAGAAATATCCAGACAACCGGTATCAAATGTATTGGCAACGCTGGAAGGAAGAATACCTGGTGTATTGATAACGCAGAGTAGCGGGGGACCGGGAGCATCTGTTAAGGTACAGGTAAGAGGACAGAGTTCACTTATCAATGGCTCCGAACCGCTTTTCATAATAGACGGAATTCCATTTGCTCCGAACAACGGTAACATCAATAATCTAAATTCAATACTCAGTCAGAAAGATGGTGGCTTAAGCCCGTTCAGCATGCTTAACCCTGCAGAAATTGAAAGTATTGAAGTATTAAAAGATGCAGATGCCACTGCCATCTATGGTAGCAGAGGCGCCAATGGTGTGGTATTGATTACAACCAAAAAGGCAAAAGCAGGGAAAACGACGTTGAATGCAAACGTAAATACCGGTGCCAGTACAGCGGCGAGGATGTTGAAAATGATGAACACACAACAATACCTGGCGATGCGCAGAGAAGCCTTCAAAAACGATGGTCTTATTCCGAGCTCTACTCCTGGCCCTGCATATGCTCCTGATTTGACAAAATGGGATACCACAAGATATACCGACGTCCAAAAACTGGTCTACGGAGGAACAGCAAAACTACTTAATGCCGGTCTTTCTATTGAAGGCGGAAATGAACAAACGCAGTTTTCAATAGGAGGTAATTTCCATCGGGAAACAACTATTTTACCAGCTGATGCCGCGGATAACAATTCTTCCATAAGAGTATATTTGCATCATACAAATCCCAATAGGAAATTAAATATTACGCTTACTTCGTTGACCAATCTTGACAACAACAAATTAATACCAGGAAGCACTATCGATTATCAGCTTCCTCCTAATATACCTGAATTATATGACTCCACCGGACGTCTAAACTGGACAAAATCAGGTGTCACATTTCAAAACCCCATGGCTGGTTTCCTGAGAAAATATACAGCCATAACAAATAACTTCCTTAACAATCTAACGGTCGACTATCAAATAATAGATGGCCTTTCATTTCGGGCAAGCGGCGGCTTCAACGTTATGAACGTTAAGGAAACACAGCTCTTTCCAGTCGCCTCATATAACCCCGCTACTAACCCCACAGGCTCTGCATCTTACTCAAACAGCAACTACAAAAGCTGGATTATTGAGCCTCAACTGGAGTATACGCGTTCTCTATTTAACGGAAAACTGGACCTTTTGTTGGGGGCCACATGGCAGGAAAATCAAAGAGACAATGCCAGTTTTACACTTGAGGGATACACCTCTGATAATCTTCTTGGGTCCATTGCTGCCGCACCAAGTGTGGGAAATAAATCATCAGATGACAGTAAGTATAGATACGAAGCACTATTTGCGCGGCTGAATTATGCATATTCCAACAAATATATAGTTAATCTGACTGGCAGAAGAGACGGATCCTCCCGTTTTGGTCCCGACAAGAGATTCTCAAACTTTGGAGCAGCTGGCTTGGCCTGGATTTTTACGAATGAAAGTTTCTTTTCCCATCATGTACAATTTCTGAGCTACGGTAAATTAAGAGGAAGCTATGGCATAACGGGCAATGATCAAATTGGAGACTATAAGTATCTATCCACATGGGCTCCGGTGCAAGCTTATCAGGGAGGGGTTAGCGTCGCGCCAGACAATCCATTCAATCCGGGTTTCAACTGGGAAAAAAACCAAAAACTGGAAGTAGCTCTTGAACTTGGGCTCCTGCATGACAGAGCGCTTTTCTCGGTTGTGTACTATAAAAACCGAAGCGGCAATCAACTCGTAAATTATCGTTTGCCTACACAAACCGGTTTTGCTTCCATCACCAAAAACCTTCCGGCAGTAGTTATCAATAAAGGGTTTGAATTTGATTTAAACCTCAAAATAATAAACACGAAGCAAGTAAGATGGAATATACAGTCTAATCTGACATTACCCACTAATATATTGGAGAGCTTTCCCGACCTGAGCAACTCCAGTTATGCAAATGTATATGAAATCGGCAGATCAGTAAACCTGTTGAGATTATACAAGTATACTGGCATCGATCCCAAAACCGGCGTGTATACATTTGACGATATCAACAAAGACAATACCATCGACCAAAAAGATCTTCAATATGTCGGAAAAACAGATCCTAACTATTTCGGATCGGTGTCAAGCGACATCAATTACAAAGGTTTTCAGTTAAGCGTCCTGTTCAGTTTTCGAAAACAACTGGGACGAAACACACAATACACGCTCTATACCTCAAAAAACTTTCCTGGCATGATGTACAATCAGCCAACCTCGGTTATTGACAGATGGCAGAAGGATGGAGACAATGCAACTTATGAAAAATTCACGGCTGTAACTACAAGCGCGGCATATAAACAAGCCATTCTTTATGCCCGTTCCAGCGGTATGTATAGCGACGCTTCGTTTATAAGGCTCAAGAACGTCTCTCTTAGTTATACATTTCCGGATAAATACATGAAATCTATTGGGATGAAAGGAGCCAAAGTATTTGTTCAGGCACAAAATCTGTTTACCATCACAAACTTCCTCGGGGATCCGGAAACGCAATACTTATATGGCATTCCCCCGTTGAAAACGGTAGCCGGAGGTGTACAGTTGTCCCTGTAAATCTCGAGGAAAGTACATTCCAATAACCTTCTAATTAATTTCAATATGCTAAGATATATCCAACTTACTATCACCGGAGACCTCATCACAGTAGTGATACCTCCCCAAAAAAGGAGGCAACAAATAACGATTTATGCCCTTACATTTGTAATGTTCATTACAACAGCATGCAATAAATTCGTAGACGTCCCCTCTCCTGATAACAAAATCACATCAAAAGAGCTTTTTAAGGATGACGCTAGTGCCACATCAGCAGTGAGTGGCCTGTATTCCCAGATTTCCGCCAACGGAATAAACATGTCGTCAGGTGCAGTAACGATATACACCGGGTTAACGTCAGATGAACTGATCAGTACTTCCGGTACCAATACTGACTTGATTGAATTTCAAACTAATTCGATCAGCAGTGGCAATTTCGTCAATCAAAGCAGCATTTGGCCCACAGCATATCAGTACATATACCAGGCAAATGCCGCCATTGAGGGCATCACCAATAGCAACGGCATCTCCTCCGGAACAAGGAATCAATTATTGGGAGAATGTAAGGTAATCCGAAGTCTTTTATATTTCTATTTAACACAATTATACGGGGACGTGCCGCTAATTACGTCTACAGATTACAACACAACATCCGTGCAAGGCAGAACCGCTATGAAAGACATCTATAATTTCATCATAACGGATCTTACTGATGCACAAAAAACGCTAACCGGTTCATATCCCTCCACAGGTAGGGTAAGACCCAATATTTATGCAGCTTCAGCACTCCTTGCCAGAGTTTATCTCTATACCGGAAACTGGAAATTGGCCGAAGACGAATCCAGCAATGTAATAAATGCGCCACAATACAGTCTAAACAGTGACCTCAACAAAGTATTTCTAATTGAAAGCAACGAAGCTATATGGCAGCTAGCTACTGTTGGAAACGGAATCAATACAAGAGAAGGAGCGACGTTTGTTCCTTTCAGTACCAGTGCAATACCCGGCTATATCCTCAGCCCACAACTATTGAGTGATTTTGAACCAGGAGACCCAAGAAGAACTGCCTGGGTAAAAAGTAGCACTATAAGCAATACCACCTACTATTTTCCATATAAATATAAAGTTCCCATTTCTTTTGCCAGCTCGACAGTAACAGAGAACTACACACTACTACGACTTGCAGAACAATACCTGATCAGAGCTGAAGCAAGAATAAGACAAGGACAAATTGGAGCAGGCATAAACGATATTAATGTGCTGAGAAAAAGAGCAAGAGGATCAAACAACGCCATTCTCGTCGACTTACCTAACAATGTAACCCAGGACCAGGCTTTAGCTTATGTCCTGAAGGAAAGAAGAATTGAGCTCATGGTTGAATGGGGCAATAGATGGCTTGACCTGAAACGGCTCCATTTGTCCAATACCGTCTTAAAACCAATTAAACAAAACTGGCAAGACAACGACACACTATTCCCAATTCCCAATCAGGAAATCATACTCAATAAAAATCTAACCCAAAACAAAGGATATAACTAAGTATCAATGGATTACTTTACGTCAACAATTAAACTAACAAAAATGAGAAAAATCAGTTGCCTGATAACCTTGCTCACGATTGGTATACAGATCCACTTTGCCCGTGCCCAGAAGGTTAACATTGGCGATAAATGCCCGGATATCAAATTAACAACACTAATAAATTATCCTACAAAAGAGGCAAAGCTATTGACAAACTTCAATAACAAACCACTCATCATAGATTTCTGGTTTACTGCCTGCGAGCCATGTATCGATTTCATTCCAGCTCTGGATTCACTCCAAAAAGCATACAATAATCAATTTAATGTATTGCTAACTACCTTCGAAAAAGAAGAGGATGTTATAAAATTCATCAAAAAGAATCCAAAATTAAAAGACATCCATCTACCTCCTATTCTAACATCCACCAGCGACAAGTCCGCCCTGAGAAACATGTTCCCCCATTTTTCAGAACCACATGAAATCTGGATAGACAAAAACGGAGTTGTGCAGGCAATTACCTCTCAATACGAAATAACACCAGAAAATATTGAAAAATTCTTACACGGTGTTGCATTGGATATCCCCGAAAAAAAAGAAGCGATGGACGCAAAAAGAGCCATGGGTGGACAACCATTACTAATAACAGACGAGCAATATTGTTCAGGAAAAAGAAAACTGTATTACTCCTGGCTGGGGGCTGCAGATCCCATGGTGCCTAATTTGACCACTTCTAATTTCTCGGCGCAAAAAGGAGAAAGCAGACTCGTTTGCCAAAATCTGAAACTCCACAAATTATATCAGATCGCATATGGAAGCACCCAAAGCACCAAACCGTTAAAAGTAATTGCCGCCTATAAAGATACTCTCAAATTTGCCCCTGATTTAAGAACATCCAAGAACTTGTATTGTTATGAACTATTTCTTAAAGACAGCTCAGAGAAAAAAGCAAGGAGAATAATGCAAAAGGAGCTGGATGACTACTTCAACCTAAAAAGCATGTTAAAACAAGATAGCGTTCTATGTTATGTCTTATCAAAAATGAAAAGCGGCGATCGTTTCAGGGCGGCTAAGACGGACAAAGCTTACCATGAGAAAAATAACGACAGCGTCTACATTAAGAATATCGGGATCGATTACGTAGTAAATAATAGGCTCTACAACAACCTTCAGCACGAGGTAGTAAACGAAACCGACTATTCGGGGAAAGTTGACTTGATTATACCTAACACGACAGACATCACAGAGCTAAAGCGCAGCTTAAATAAGTATGGACTTGACATCAATCTCGAAATGAGAAATGAGTATAGTATTTTGTTGCAGGACGCGCCTTGATATGACAAGCTCATAAACAAAAAACCATAAGGATTCGGGGAATAACCGGATCCTTATGGCAAAACGACAGTGTTAACAAACGCCAAATAATTACAAAAGTTCCATACAATATCAAAAGGACGCCCGAAACAAGGTAATCGGCTGTAGTTGACGCGCTGTATTAGTTCCTTGCAAACAAACAACCACTCCGCCTATAGGACAAGCACTTCTTGCCACAGCAACGGTAGAAATAAACGCCAGGTTCCCATTAGGGGTGTACCAGTTATATGTATAGCTCACCGCTCCGGGATCTGCTTTATGAGAAGTCGCATATGCTCCGCCAAACCCTATCAGCGCTCCCAGAGTAAGGTAGACAACCTTTATGCTTTCAGTAAATTTTACTCTTTTTTGCATACATCACGTTTTAAATATTACCAAAATTCAAAACCTGACCAATTGAAAGGGAATAAACCCGTTTATGGGTTTAGCCAGCCCAATGAGAGTGAAACAATGTTACAGGTGGTAGCTGTTTTGCAAAATTCGTTCCTCTCAAACACGTAATAAATCCGGAACCATCGCATCCACTGGCCTCTATAGCGGAGTTAACAGTCATTCCTATACTGAAGGGTGATCCTGCGGGTGTGTACCAATTATAAGTAGGATTGACGGCAACCCCGAATGCCGTGCGACCAGATGAAGCATAAGCTCCTCCTAAACCCACCAAAGCTCCTAAAGCCGTACAAATTATTTTCAACTTCTTGATTGGGTTATGCATCTTCATATAACAATGCTTTAAGAAAGTCAAACTTCAAAGTTCCGGCGCACTAATTATTGCGACCAGCATTAAATAAGAGGAGGCAGTTTTGCCGCCTCCTCTGAATAAAAATCCTTAGAATTTGAATAAGGTAACAGGCGCCTGCTGTTTAGCAACGTTAGTACCTTTAAGACAAGTTACACTTGTACCTTTACAGCCGGAAGCATTAGCAGCAGCAACTGTAGTTTGGCTAACAGAAAAAGGAGTACCTGCAGGGGTATACCAGTTGTAAGTCAGTACTCTTGCACTAGATTCACCCTGAGTAGCTGCATAAGCGCCACCAATACCAGCAACTGCTGCGAGAGCTGCGAAAGCAATTTTAATCTTGTTCATACATCTGATTTTTAAAAGGTTATAGATAAAAAATGTCATTTTTAAACCAGGTTGACTCCTGTACTATGCGCATCAGTATCTTAATTAAGTTTAAATCTATTTTTATTGTAATGCAGCAATAAAGCCACCCCTCCAAACACTAAAAAAAAGAGGTTAAACCACAAATGCTGCCCCCAGGTCAATTTGCTAATAACACCACCACAACTACAGGGAATCTTTTTAAACACACCCAGTTCTGCAATCGATATATAACCGGTAAATATGATCATAAGCCCTGTGGCCAATTTAAGACCCAGATACTTGTATCGGGGGATCAACAATACCGACACTATCAATAGCTCAACAACAGGAACTCCCCACATAATAAATGGTATCAAGGTTGGACCAAATGGCTGGAGCTTCAATTGCAAGTGGAATAACTTCATATCAAACAACTTACTCATTGCTGCATATGAAAACAACAAAATGTAGGCAAATGAAGCGATATCCGACAGCGTTTCTTTTTTCATATATTACAATTTAGTTGAATGCTTTTTCAACAGCCTGCCTTATTTCCAACAAATCTGGCCTTTTCCGTGGATCTACATCAAAACACTGCAGCATGATTGGGAGCAGGGACTCCACACCCCAATACTTTTCTATTTCGGGCACATTAACTTCACTATTTCTATTAATGAAAATACCAGGATGTCTACCACTTAGCATATGCAACAACAGCGACCCCATAGTATAAACATCTTCTTTAACCGTTGGAATGCTAAGCTGAAGTTGCTCTGGAGAAGCATAGCCAAAGACACCAAGTGTATACGGCGGGTTAGGCTCCCTTTCATTTATACTATATGACAATTCGAGGTCAATAGCATAAATATCACCAGAATGCAGTATCATGAAGTTGGTCGCAGTAGCGTCTCTATGAACATATCCTCTGTCATGCATGCATTCAATTATCCTCAGCACCTTTAAATAATAACTGACTAAAAGACGTTGATCATCCGCAGACAGCTCAGACCAACTTCTACCGAGGTATATTTTTTCAATCCTTTCCGCCAGATCAACCCCCTCCAACAACTCCATTACCAGATAACTCTCTTCACCCTGTTCAAAATAGTCGATAAACCTGGGTATGGGAACATATCCATACAGATCTCTTAATACTTTTGCCTGCCATTGTAATCTGTGTTTTATATACCTTCCATACTTATCATTGAATACATGATACTTGCCTTCTTTAATAAAGCACCAGCTAAATTTGAGCCCCTTCAAATCCACCGATTTCAATAAATCTCCTTTAGGCGATCGCCCCATCATTACCAACGGCACATAGCGCCTTTTTAGTAACCTTTTCCTTTTCCAATATTGATATTTCCTGTCTACCTTAAATGGCATTTTTTTCACATCTATCGCCTCTATAACTGGTGCAGCAAGCATATGACCATTTGTATTTTGTTGTTCCACATAACTAACAAAGGCCACGTATATAATCTCCCCCAGCCGAATTGCCTTATGGACTTCGGGGCCGTAAAAGTCCTTTGTCACATTAGTTAGCTGGGTTACGATTTCTTTCGTTTTTTTTTCATTATTTGTAAATACCGTTATCATTCTCCCTACTTCATCTACACCAAACCAGAAGTCATTTCTTTGTCCTGCAATTGTTTGATTTTTTACTACAGAAAATGCAACCTCTTCTTTATACAATAAAGGACACACGGTCGCAATCAGGCGCTCAATCTGGTCTACATCTACTGATAAAAATAGCAGCCACCCACTTGTACCCGGAAGACTTCCTACATTTAAACGATGTTCGTCTTCTGTATAGGGTATCGACATTTCATCAAGCAGGTGGTGGAAACCATTTTGCTGATCAACATTCTGGTTGTGTGTTTCCTTTAATTCATTTATCATACTTACTATTTTATGCAAGACAAACCCACCACCATCTACCTCGGTGGCATACATATTCGGGCTACTTATTAATATTGTCTATTTGAAATTACCTAAAGCATACATTGGCACAGTAAACCACCAGAGGGCCAGCGATCTCATCATGTTTTACCTGCAACATTTTACAATTCGGATTATGTGATTTTGTCTTTAATGGTACTACCAGGAGAGATTAACGGTTATTTTGATAAAATCAACTAGGTTCTTCTTTTCGGGCTTTCTGATTTTCCTGGTAACAACGTCAACAATATAAAGTTCCTTAATAAAAAGATAACAAAATATTCATTTTGGAAATGGTATCTTATCATTTTAGGTTTTTGGAGAAAGTTAACATTGAAATTTTAACGGGTCGCTCCCGGAAGCTTGCCGTGATATTTTTTATATTCCCGGGTGAAGTTTGCCGGATAGCCATACCCCAGCATATAGGCTATCTTATTCATACTCAGACCGGATTCCATGATAAGCCGCTCCGCAGTTTCCATTCGCTGTTTGACCAAATACTTGCTAATAGGTATCTGATAGTATTTGGAAAATCCTTTCTTAATCTTGGATTCGCTGATATTATACATATGCGCTAATTCACCCACGGTATGTGGAATATCAAGGTTCTGGTCTATATAGGACTTAATACCGGCAAACAACAAAAAGTCATTATTCTTTGTATCAGGGTGCTGATCGCTTTCAAAATAGGTAACAGCCAGCATCAATACTTCGAATACTTTATTCTGAATCCAGGAGGCCTTTAATTTATCTAACACACCCACCCTCTTCAACTCCCTAATCCGTCCGCCAAGATCCTCCTGAATAATACCGGCATGTTTACTGACAACAACCGACTTAACTCCCTCTATAAGCGCGGTCCATTTATTCAACATAGGCGACAGGCCGGCCAAATCAATGATTTGTTTCTTAGAAAAAGTAATGCCATGCCATTCGTAAACACCAGGATCAAAATACAACAGCAGTTTTTCCGGTTTTACCTCAAAAAGACTGAACTGCCCCTGGTAAAAAGGTAATTTACCCATGCTTTTGACAAGTACTTCTGCTGTTCCCTGCATCATACAGGAACACACATGAAATGTGCCCTTCACTTGTGTTTCGATGATAGTCTTTTCTTTAACAAAAAACATTGCATTGATAATCGAAGCGCCATTCGTTTCATATCTGTGCAGGAGAATATCTATTTTAGAAGACCTAAACAAATAAGGACTGGAAAAGGCATATATGTGCTGCCTGTATTCCTCTGGAATAACAATTGATGGGGCGACATGAATATTGGGGGCATTAGCAATAACAAACTCAAAAGTATGGATAGCGGACATCTCAAAAGCGGTTTTAAAGCAATTCAACCAAAAACTCGTACCATACAATTTAGACAATCATACTGCTAATACGCCACAGAATACATTTAAACCAAACCCTTTACAGAAAAGAGACACAGCCAATGTTAATTTTTTATCACTGCGAATATATCAGCAGTTTGGGATCATAACTTAATAGTTATTTTTTACCTGTTTAAAAAAACACTCATACTATGATACTACGAATTGCTGAAACTGAACCCGAAGTACATACCTTGGAAAAGGCCGTCCCGTTTTACCATTACAACCATATAAAGCCATTCACACATTCAAACTTTTTACATTTCAAAGACGTAGGGATTCTCTTTCAGAATAAACAATATGAAGGGTTTTCTTTGCGCTGGATGGTTTGTTTCACAGAAACAAGAAGAACTCTATTGATAAGTGAAGAAAGAAATAAGCTCGTCATCGAAACCTCTCCAAACAAGACCTTATATACCCGCTTCATCGAACAGGGAAAAGTACTACTTGAGCCGGATGAATATGGTATCACCCACGGCAGTACCGAGTTCTCCTCTATCATTCTCACCCAGGGCAGACAAGAAGTGATACGTCTTGAATTTGCGGCAGATGCCCTAAAGCAAGAGAAACTTTCCGACGCTACCAAACACTGGCACGATAACTTCGAACAGGAAAAATCCTGGCTCTATGGCAGCGGCAAAATCGACAGCACATTACAACAGCTATTCAGCGATATTATTAATACACCGGCAAACACCCCGGAAGAAGAGGCCCTCTTCGGCGCCAGGTGCCAGGAGATACTCCTCCACGTGGCGGCCCAACATGTGCCGGCCTGACAATAATTCCCTACCTTCGCCGCATGACCATCCGCCCATACACCGCCACCGACAAATCCGCCTGCCTCGACGCCTTCCGCAGCAATATGCCGCAGTTCTTCGCACCGGAGGAGCTCAAAGACTTCGACGAGTGGCTGGATACCCAGGCGCAACGCAACCTGGCCGATACAAGCGAATGCTACTATGTCATCGAAAACGAGGAGCAGGTGATAGGCTGCGGCGGCTACTACGTCCGGCCGGACAAGGCCACGGCGGTCATGACCTGGGGACTGCTGCACCGGCAGTACCACAAACAGGGCTGGGGCAGGCAACTATTCCAGCACAGAATAAACATCATTAAAGCAGTATGCCCTACCTGCACGATACAGCTGGACACCACACAACACTCCGCCCCTTTCTTTGGAAAGATGGGATTTGCGGTGACGAAAGTCACTGCCGACTTTTACGGACCGGGACTGGACCGCTACGATATGGAACTGAAAAACTAACCGTTAAACCGGGGATGGTTTAACCCATACAACATCACATATACATCGTCTCCTTCTGCATTAAATTCATTGATCAGGCCAATGCCCAGGATCTTATGGTCCATATAATCCGACAGGCTGTCGGTTTCTGCGTCGAAGTTAGGCGTAAAATAAAGGCAGATACCCAGAAAATTAGGGCTCATCAGTCCGCCGGGAGGAGAATAACAACTAAAGCCGGCATCTACCTGCAGCACTTCACGCACCGTCATGCCTACACGAAGTACGCCGTTGACCGTGCCCTGATACCCTTTTGTAGCAATGATATTGGTAATTCTTCCATCATAAATATCTACTTTCAGACGGATAATACCACCCATGTACCAGTATTCTATATATCGCAAGGAAGGTGTTGTCACGAGGCTGATCTTCTTGTCACGGGCAAAGTACTGGTCTGTCCGAAACATCTTCTCCAGTCCTTTTACCTCCATCCCCTGCTGAATACCACCAAGACTTACGCCGGGAATGATCGGTGCTTCAATGTCAAAATATTGCTCCTTCTCCATTTATTCTTTTAGTCAGGCGTCAAAAATAAGGGAATTCCCGTACAATCAGGTATACTACCTGCACAGATATCAAAAAGCCTTGCAAATGAGCAGACCTGCAAGGCAAAACGATTATCACACAAAATATGTATTTATCTTATTATCAATTAATTACAAATTAAAAATAGCCTTTTGATAATTCATCTGAATTTCACGGCTATCTGGTAAGTCTCCGTCGGTGCAGTCATTTCATTATTCAGTTTCTTCACCTTCACGGTTTTGATAAACCGCTGCAACCTGGCCATCAATTTGGCCGTTTCAGGTTTTGTTTTATCAGTAGCATAATCATACACAAGGCTATCCCGATTATATATACGGAGCGCTATCACGTCGAACTGTTGGATGGCTGCCGAGGAATCAATGACAATACTGATCCCTGCCAAACCGTTTATTCCTTTGGGAAAGATATCGGGGCTGATTCGGACAATCCGGTCATAGGTTATATCAAAATGTACCGGTATTATCGGACAGATCAACGTTTCGCCCCGGATCATGGTATCCCCTTTAGGGACTTGTCCTTTTGTCCGCCCACAAGCTAAACATAAGGCTAACAATACAACCAGTCGTATCATCTATATCTTTTTATCAACCAGGCTTACACCATAATATTCCCTCCCCTTCCTGCTTATCAGCAGCAACGGGTAACCAACATAAAAGAGCAAAGGTATCAATCTGATCATATGCCCCCATCTCCCGCCGTTACGACTCCCAAAAAACAGGTCTTTCACAGGGGCCGTAAACTGCATATGGGTCGGCACAGCGGCCTTCGGTTCAATATAAAAACAATTATACAAACCGTAAACACAAAGCAGCAGCGCTATCCGGTAGGTCCACCGGTTGTTTTTCATCACAACAAAAAAAAGCAACAACTGGAGCAATAGTGTTCTTCTGGCGAAAGAATGATGATCGATCATCAGACAACAAAGATTCGCGCCGGCAGAAAATACCAGGACGAACAATATCACGTATTTGATCATCTTCATAGTGCGGGGAAATATTACTTACCTGTCGGCTCCCACAATTCAATTTTGTTCCCTTCCACATCAAGGATATGCACGAACTTTCCGTAGTCGTACGTCTCGATGTTATCCAACACCGTCACCCCTTCTTTTTTCAGTTCCACGACCAGTGCTTCCAGATTCTCCACCCGGTAGTTGATCATAAAGTCCTTCGTGGAAGGTTCGAAATATTTGGTTTTTCCGGCGAAAGGGGTCCACAGCGTATATCCGTCCTGTGCAGTGTCTTCTTTTTGTTTCCATTCGAACTTTGCCCCGTATTCGTTGGTATCAAAACCGAGATGGGTTTTATACCATTGTCTGACTTTTTCGGGGTCGTTGCATTTGAAGAAAATGCCCCCGATGCCTGTTACGCGTTTCATCTGGATTTGTTTTTGGGTGGCATGGGTCCATACGGCGTTGAAGGCGAACCCAACGCCAAAGGATGCCGCCAGTACGAAAATGAGTAATGTTCTTTTTATCATACAGTGAATATTAACAGAACAAAACGTCGTCATTCACACTTTATCTCCTCTTTATCCGTATAAAGATACTGCCAGGCGAAGTAAGACCGGCTGCCAATCCTATAGCAGGTCACATTGCGATGATTCTCTTTCCCTTTTTCGTTATAAATCGTCCGCTCCAGTCTTAACACTCCATTCTTTATCTGAATTTTCTGCACGACGGAGCCTAAGGCCTGCGCTCGTAGCCTGTCAGGAAGCGAAACATCAGGTTTTATCGTAAGCCCTTTGCCCATCAGAAAATTTTCCTCCTCCCATTTTCTGAAAACAGACACTTCTTTCAGATAGCTGGCCTTACTTTTAGCGTTAACCCAATAATTCAGGCCAACAATCTTATCCGGCATTACATATTCGTATACATATTCCCGTGAGGTATCACCTACATGGCTGTAGATCGTCCGCCAGTAGTGGCCTATCTTCTCATAATGATAACTTTTAACCGTCTTGTTGTCGATATGACAGGTAATATCTTTCTCCCTATTATTCTTCGATTTTATTACCACGTATGGATATACGAAAGGGGACTTCAGCGGTTTGATCCCCTCCAGGGTAAACATATCCATATCTCCAAAAACAGCCTCCGTTTGCTGACTGTATCCCTGAAGCCTGCAAAGAACGCATAAAACAAATAAAGGTAATAGCCGGTTCATATAAATGCTACTTGTTATCCATCCAAATATACAGTATCTGCTTACATTAAACTTTGTCACTCACACGCTACCTCCTCCATATCCATATAAAGGTGCAGCCAGGCAAACAAAGACCGGTCACTAATCCGGTAGCAGCTCACATCATGATAGTCCGGTTTCTTTCCTTTGTGAGGTATCTCCCTCTGAAACATAGTTTGTCAACCAATAGTTGTTGATTTTTTTATAGTGATAACTGGAAACCCGCTTATCATTAACATGATACGAAATATCCTTCTCGTTATTATTCCGCGATCTGATGATCACATATGGATACACGAAAGGAGGCTTCAGCGGCTGGATACCCTCGAGGGTAAACATATCCATATCAGCGAAAACAGCTTCCGTATATTGACCATATCCGCGAAGGGAGCAAAAAAAGCACACAACCAATAAATGTAATAGCCGGGGGCATAGGGATTTTATCATATTATCTACCCAAATATAAGGCAACGATGGCATGCCTGCAATATTTAAACAGGGGGGAGCCCTAGCTTTGAGGATAGCAATCCTTACTGTAAGCACGTTTTCCCATACAATCTCACCATTAAACATCCTCCCATGAAAATCAAATTTTACCTTTTCCAATTAATCCTGTCCCTTGTCTGTATACTACCTCTTGGAACAAAGGCGCAGACCTACGCCAATGCCCAAACGAACGGCGTCACGGGGCTTTGTATACTCTGCGGCGTCCTCAACCCGGGCAATGCCGTCAATACCAACTACAACGACTATTCGAGCTTCGCCATCACTGCCGGGCTGCTGGGCGTCACCGTGCAGCAAACGCTGATATTTCCTGCTGCCAGTACCACCGGCTGCGACTCATTAGTCATCAGCATTGGCAGCGGAAGCACTTTGCTGTCGGCCAACCTGTTCCGGGGTGTCACAGTGCAGACTTTCAACGGCAATACTGCCAATAACGACGCCCTGATCGTAGACAGCAGCATCCTGCGACTGCTACAGGGAAATACCCGCGCCGAGGTATTACTGCATCCCCGGCAAACGTTCGACCGCGTGAAGATCACGCTCAGCAGCAGCCTGCTGGGCTTGCTGGATGACTTCCGCGTTTATTACGCCTACTACCATAACGGCACACCGGCTGCTCCCGTTTACCGTGTTCCGCAAGGGCAGGTATGTGGCGCCCAGTTACTGCCGGTACTCAACCATCAACCAGGCAACGACTACCAAGTGAAGGCAAAATATACTGCTGCTGACGGCGCCGTCATGAAAGACACCGCCTGGACGGTAAAAAACAAAGACAGCATCGCCGTACCCGGCGTCGTTGCCTTTATGGGCGCTACGGTCAATGTGGTAGTACGGGCCGTAAATCCTTTTACCGGCTGCACATCAGATAGTGTAAAACAGGTGTATCATCTTGGCGGCAGCGGCGGACTACCCTCCGTGGATGCCGACAGCCTCACCATCTGCAAGGGAGGCTACGCGGTTTTACACGCCTTCAGCCAGCAATCTGCGGATATGGTGGTCCGTTGGTACGATGCTCCCGTGGGAGGCAAATGGCTGGGGGCCGGCAACTACTTTTTAGTCATCCCCGATACTACCACCACTTACTACGCCGCGGGCGCCTTTACCTGTGAATACCCACAGCGCAGACCGGTGAAGGTCATCGTACAGACGATGCCGGACCCGGTGTTTTCCGTTCCGCAGGAAATGGTATGTGATACCCAGGTGATCTCCATACAAAATCATCGGCCGGGTTACGGCTATAAAATCCGGGTACTCCACTCCGGCTTCTTAGGGCCGGTAGCAGACAGCACCTGGTACCTTGTCAATGACAATCATATCGTCATCCCGCCGCGCATCGCCTATTCCCAGCTGGAGGTGGAGGTCTATGTCCAGGCCATTGCCAACGGCTGCCTTTCAGACACCGTGCATCAGGTGTTCCTCCAGGGCGGTTTCGCCGGCCCGGTAACCCCCGACCGCGACAGCGCGGGTATTTGTCAGGGAGATACTATCACCCTGCATGCCGTTGACCCGCGCTCCGACTATTCCGCTGTCCGCTGGTACGACGCCCCTTCCGGCGGCCATCTGCTCTTTACCGGCAGGTACTATACGGTGCGTCCTGCCGCTACCACCACGTACTATGTTACGGCCGGATTTGACTGCGACTATCCGCAACGGAAACCGGTGAAGGTCACCGTTACCGCCTGTGGTGCACAGCCAAGCGCCTTCATCACGCCACCGAGCGGGAAAGTGGCCACATGGCAGCTATTTCCCAATCCTACCCGCGGCGAAGTCACTATCAACAACAAAGAAGACCTGAGCGGTGCCCTGCTCATCCTGTTCGACTTACAAGGCCGGGAAGTGAAAAGGACCAGGCTGAACAACCATACCTTCCGGATACACGGCGCTGATGGATGGTACCATGTTAAAGTCATTTCCCGCAGCGGGGCTGTGTATCAAAGCAGCATACTACTTCAACAATAATATCTTTCTTCATCCTACAATGGCCTGCTGGAACAACCGGCGGGCCATTGTCTTTTTTCAGCGAATGAACAAAATGAATAGCCGTCAATTCCCGCATCCTCTTTAACTTCAGCGTCCAAAACTACCCGTCCTATGATCAGGGAAAACCTAAACCTCTTCGTCTGGATCACTCTCTGTAGCTGGATACTGTTCGGCTGCTGTTGGCTTACGCTCCGGAACCGCACCAAAGAAAACGTACAACTCAGGACTACCCGTCAGCGCTGGCTGGGCGTTATCGGTTATACCATCATCTTTTCTACTTTATACTACCCTTTGTTTACGCGTAGCCACTTCCTGCCTGCGTTACCGCTGTTGCAGGGCCTCGGGGCGCTGCTCTGTGTGGCCGGTATTGCCCTCTCTATCTGGTCCCGCCTACTGCTGGGCACCAACTGGAGCGGCGGCGTGGCGGCCAAAAGAGACCATGAACTGGTCGTCAAAGGACCTTACCGGCTGGTAAGGCATCCCATCTATACCGGCTTTATCACTGCGCTGGCAGGCACCAGTCTCGTTACCGGCGGCGGTGCGGCCATCATTGTAACCATCATCTGTGCACTATCGCTCTATATGAAAATAGGGCAGGAAGAAATACTGCTCAATGAACTATTTCCCGGCACTTATGCGGCCTATCAGCAGCAGACCCGTAAACTGATACCTTTCCTGCTATAGGGTCCACGACGGAATTTCGTACCTTCATGGTCCGCACAATATTTATCTATGCTACAACTCACCAGAACCGATTCCGGCAACTCCGATTTCATATCGTTGGTAAAATTGCTGGATCGGGACCTCGCTATCCGCGACGGCGGAGACCACGCGTTTTATGCCCAGTTCAACAAAATTGATCTTATCAAACAGGCAGTGGTAGGCTATCTCGACGGACGCCCCGTGGCCTGTGGCGCTATCAAACCCTTTTCGGATGCAACGGTGGAAGTAAAACGCATGTATGTGCACTTCGATTACCGTGGCAAAGGCCTCGCCGGTGAAGTACTACAGGAACTGGAAAAATGGGCCCGGGAACTGGGCAACCAGACCTGTGTACTGGAAACAGGTAAACGGCAACCGGAGGCGATTGCGCTCTATCAGAAATATGGCTATGCCATCACAGAAAATTATGGGCAGTATATCGGTGTAGACAACAGCGTATGCATGCGTAAGGATTTACCGGTATAAAAAACGGGCACCTTCCCGGCGCCCGTCCAATAAGCAAAGCAGTCTGCAATCAGGGTAATGTGTTCAGGTTCACTGTAGGCGCTACCCCTGTTGCGGTGCGCGTAAAGGTAGTATTGTAGTTGACATAGTTGGCGAAGAACCCGCCGTTTTTCAGGAAGAACCGCCCGGTAACACTATCCACGCCTCCGGCATAATCTCTTCGCTGATCGTTGGTGGCAGTAGCATCGGCGGTGAACTTAGCACTGGTGATCTCCGTCCACACACCGGCGGTAGAGCGTATCCACTGATTGTTATATTGACCGCTTCTGCCGAGATAACCGTTTTTATCGTTGAAATTCTCCAGGAAAGAATAGATCCCTGCGTGATAGGTGGTGGTATTAGGCCGCTTCCAGGTGGCAATAAAGCGCCAGGACGTTGTTTCCGGCGTATATATCCAGGCGGAGAAATCTGTGGCGCCCGCGCCGTCAGGAACAATATGTGTCAGGAATTTATAGGTGGTGCCCGCCTGCCAGTTGAATACCAGGTAGCTCTGCCCGCCGGTACCTTCGCCGCCAAAGGCATTGTCCACCACATCAGGCCCTTTCCGGACCAGCGTGGTTTTGCCCGTAGTGGGGTCCCAGATGGAAAACAGCACTCTCCTCTCGGTGGCGCTGTTCACCTGTATACCGAAATAACCGCCATTAAATCCATTGCTCATAAAATAAGATCCGATCTTGTCTTCTCCTGCCGGTACGGTGACTTCATTGTAGAACCATTCCGCGCTCACGCCCGACGGAATAGGATAGTTCAGATGCACGGAAGGCCCGCGCCGCGACCAGTAGTAATTCGCGGAATCATTGGCATATACCACATTGCTGGCGGTGGCACTGCCGCTGATAACGATATGCGACACATCGCCAAAGTAACTGCCGGTTTTGCTGACGCCTTGCAGTTCCACTTTAACATAGCCCGCACCGGTGATGTTTACGGTGCCGATCGCAAAGTCCGTATAGGCGGTACCGGTAACTGTTTTGGTAAAGGCAGTGCCGTTGATCGTTACTTTAATATCGCTGCTGCCGGAAGGCACTTTCATCCGCACCGCTACGTTGAGCTGACCGGTTTGCCCCAGCCGGAAATAGGCGCTGGTGATACTGTTGGCGTTGATCCAGTTACCCAGGCCGTTGTTAGTGATCACTTCTGCGCCACCGGGGGCCGCCGTGGTCACAAAACCATTACCTGCCAGCGCTACTGCATAACTGGAAGCGGGAGGAACAATGGAAGCCTTGCCGGATGGAAGTGATGAGGCATCGGCAGGAAGCGCGTCCTGCATGCTTTTACCGCAGGAAACAATGGCGATGGCCGCCATTAACATAAAGATAAGGTGTGCTTTTTTCATTGGATGCAATTTGATGGTTGCAGACTAACAGCTTTGCTTATACGATTTTCTACAGCACAACATCCTTCCACGGTCCTGTATGACAGGCCAGCCGGTATATATGCTGATGGTAAAACTCAATAAAGGTTAACAGCCACTATTGCCCATTCCATTGTTCACGCCGATAATGTTTTGCACGGGAATATATTCACTGTTGGTAGTAACGGTCCAGATAGTTTGGTGGCTTTGATGATGATCTAATTTAAGACAGGATCACCAAATAAAATAATTTTTCTTGTACTACACCACCTCCGCTTTTTCCGGTAGATAATACAACGTAACAGCCACCACGAACAGACACACCATCCCCGCGCCCAGCCCGTAACGCAGCGCCTCCGTATAGTCGTTGGGGTGGATATCGGATTGCAGTACGGCAAAAAACACACCGCCGATTATACTGATCCCCAGCCCGGAAGCTGTCTGCTGAAAAGTAGAGAAAATACCGGAGGCCGCGCCGGCATCTTCCACCGCTACTTTATCCAGCACAATGTTTAGCAGGAAAGGCAATACCATGCCGTTGCCCAGCCCATATAAGGCAATCAGCGCCACCGTTCCGGCAGGACCGTTAACACCCACCAACTGCAACAGAAAAGCAATAAAGATCATCAGCAGTCCTGCCTGTAACACCTTCTTCCCATACCTCACCAACAAACGGGAGGCTATCACAGACGACAACATAAACAACAACGCATGCGGAATAAAACTGGCGCCACAAGCCAGCGCCGACATACCGAGGCCACTTTGCAGGTAAACCGCCATCATCAGCAGGTAAGCTGTATGCAACATAAAATGAAACAGTACCGCCAACAGACCTATGTTAAATGCCGGCTGCTTAAACAACGCGAGGTTGATCAGCGCGCCTTTGTTATCGCCCTGCCCGGCCTGCTGTATGCGCACAAACACGATCGCCAACACCACAAACAACGCCAGCAGCCCCACGCTCCACAGCGGCCAATGTTGCTCCCTCCCTTCGGTGATGGCATATATCAGGCAACCCAACGCCAGCGTCAGTACCGTTGCGCCGGAGTAGTCGAACTTCACGCCCACCGTGGCCGCTGTTTCGGGTAGATAACGGTAAATAGCCCACATGGCGGCGGCTCCCACCGGCAGGTTGATAAAAAATATCAGTCGCCAGCCTTCAACGGCACCATGTGTTTCTGCCAGGTAACCACCCAGCATCTGCCCGATAATAGCCGCTATGCTGAGCGTAATGCCATACCAGCCAATGGCTTTGGCCCGCTCGGCCGCCACCGGAAACAATACCTGTATCAGCGCGATGGACTGCGTGACCATAAAAGCAGAGCTAACGCCCTGAAAGAAACGCGCGATGTTCAGCTGCAGCGGTGTCTGACACAATCCGCAGAGGCAGGACGTCAGGGTAAACCAGACCATCCCGTGAAAAAATACTTTTTTCTTGCCCAGATAATCGCCGGCCCTGCCGCCGGTGATGAGGAAACATGCGCTGCCCAGCAGGTAAGCAGCGATCACCAGCTGCACTTCGCCGTCGGTGGCATGCAGGCTGTTTTTAATAGTGGGAATAGCGATGTTGATGATAAAGATGTCTATCACGTACAACAGTGGCGCGGTCAGGACAATAAGCAGCGCATACCACCTGTTGACGGCGGAAGTAGTTACAATCATAAAAAAAGAAAAATTGTTAGCGGGAGTTGTTCTTTTCGAAATCCAGCAGCCATTGTTTGCGCCAGATGCCGCCACCATAGCCGGTCATGGCGCCATCGGCCCCAATGATGCGGTGACAGGGAACGAGGATAGCGATTTTATTCATGCCGTTAGCATTGGCCACGGCGCGGACAGCGTCCGGTTTTCCAAGTGCCACCGCCTGGTCTTTGTAAGAGCGCGTAGCGCCATAGGGCACATCCTGCAACACCTGCCATACCGATTGCTGGAAATCGGAACCCGGCATATACAGCGGTACGGTAAATGTTTGCCGCTGCCCGTCGAAATAGGCTTTCAGCTGGGCTTCCAGCGTAAGGAAGTGAGGATTGTCGCCCTGTACGATCGTAGCGTTCAGCACGCGCGACAGATACCGGAATGCTGTTTCCAGCATCTTGCGATCGGTGAATTCCAGTAGACATACACCTTCTTCCACGGCACAGGCATACATAGTGCCCAGCGGTGTTTCCAGCCGTTTCAGGTCGATGACCCGTTGTTGCCTGCTTTTTTTGGGAGACACCCCGAAGATGTTTTTGAAAGAGTCCCCGAAGCCGCTCAGGGATTCAAAGCCGGCCTCAAAGGCAGCCCCGCTCACCGATTCGCCCTGCTGTATTTTCTTAAAGGCGGAGTTGATGCGGAACATACGCTGGTAGGCGTGAAAAGTGATGCCGTGGTTTTTAAGGAACCAACGCCGTACCTGGTGTGGTTCTATGCCGCGGCGTAGCAGATCGGCGTCTTTTATTTTCAGCCCCGGGTCGTCTGTCAGGGCCTGCAACAGCTGCCGGATATCCTCCGGTGTCTGGTTCAGCTGCTCCAGCGGATGGCATACTTTACAGGGACGGTATCCTTTCAGGATACACTCTTTGGTGGTAGCGAAGAATTCTATATTCTCCGGCTTGGGTTTCCGCGCACGGCAGGACGGACGGCAGAAAATGCCGGTTGTTTTTACCGCTGTAAAAAACACGCCTTCAAAAGCCACATCTTTCTCCAGCGAAGCCTGGTACATCCTGTCAAAGCTCAATTGCATGATTTATCTTCTTGATTTCCCAACAAAAGTAGGACTACCGCGTCCGCCCGACAACCGGAAAATTGACAACTATTTTTTTACAGTCCAAAGGTACAAAAGGAAAGCCGGAACAGTACGCGACGGGGCTTGCTCAACGGACGTAATGCTCTTATCTTTGCGCTTATGCACGATTTTACCGATATCAGTTATCTTCAAAACGGGCCAGCCATTCACCGGCAGGTATACGACCTGCTGACGCGCCACCAGCTGCTTTCTCCCCTGCATGCCTTCTCCCCTGTTTTTGCCGGCAGCATTCCCATACTGGTACATACGGCCGGCAGCGATATCGATATCATTTGTTGTTTTGATCATCAGGAGATATTTATGTCTACTGTAAAACAACTGTTTCAACACTACCCCGATTTTGTTATCCGGGAGATCATGATCCGGGAGAAGCCTGCCGTGGTAGCGAATTTTACGATAGAAGGACAACCAGTGGAAGTATTTGGCCAGGCCATCCCCACACGGCAACAGATGGCTTACCGGCACCTGCTGATAGAAGCGGCCATTCTGCAACAGCGGGGGGACGATTTCCGGCAGCAGGTGATCGCCCTAAAAGAAAAAGGACATAACACCGAAGCCGCTTTCTGCGAATTACTTGGCATTACCGGCGATCCTTTTCTGGAACTGTTACAACTGGAAAGCTAAAAAAGGCCCCCTGTCGGGCGCCTTTGATTAATAACGTTTTTCGGGGACACGCTGCTTAAACAACGTAAAAGTATCTGACAGCATTTGCAGGAAGGACCTGCACTGTGCCTCCTCCAGCCAGATGCTTCGCTCCAGCGCATCTACTTCATCCATCGAACTGTTGTCATATAATTCCTGACGCTGCGCTGTTTTGCCGGCCACTTCAATGTACAGTGTTCTGATGAAGATATTTATCTTTTCACCACCAGGTAGCGTAATATTGCTGCTACGGGCAATGTTAAACAAAAAAGAAATCAGCTCCGGATCATCGATCACCTGCGTATCCCAGATATGGTCCTTTAAATACCTCGTGGTGAAATCCAACAGCACAGCATGATCTACGCTCAGGGTCTCGCGATAGGCATCTTCCGGTAATAACAGATAACGGTGATCGAACAACCATTTTACCAACAGTGGGTAGGCCTGCTTTATCGTGTTAAGCGGACTTGTCTGGTTAAAATCATAATGGGAAAATATTTCACGGTCTTCCTTCAAACGCAGTTCCATATCCGTAATCCGGCTCAGGTCCTGCGACATCCATACCATCAGTTCCGCCACCTCACTCACCGGCTTTCTGAAAATATTCCGTTCGTTGTTTCCGGTAGAGAAGAAAGCCTGGCAATCTCCATAGGTGGCAGCAGGATGAATGAACCCATCCCAAAAAGCAGCAGGTTTGGGGTCCGGCGTTCTTTTTCTGTCTTCACTGTATAGCACGATCGAGCTCAGGTGGCCGTCAAAGTTGTAATCATCCTTTTTGGGGCTCACCGGCGGATAGAAACGGTCGTTGGTAATATCGAACCTGAAGGTAAAGGACAGGTTGTTTGGTTTGTCCTTAAACCCTTTACTGCCTTGGTTGGCATTCACCGACTTGGGCGGCTTTCCTAATCCGTAGGTTTCAAACAACCGGCTGATGGCGGGGTCGGTACTCTTTGTTCCCATCAGGCTGATAAAGTCATGGACTGTCATAAAAAGCTATTTATTTTCTGGCCTCCGCAAAGATATACCAAACAGGGGTAGTCCAAAAAAACAAAAGTGTTCCCGCAAAGCGAATGAGCATATATCAATCACCGGTAAAAACCCGCTGTTCACCGACAATGCGCTGCATTCTACGCGGAGACTCTTTCCTGCAAAGCTGGTATAGCATTGTTTTGCAGACAAATTTAAGACCATGCATATCCGGGAACTGGCGCCTATGCTTATCAATCCCTATAACCATCAGTCATTACATGCTGTCGGAGAGCAGCATCTGGAAGATGTGTCGGGCAACCGTATCCCTGTTGTCAACGGTATCCCGGATTTCCTGGCACTGGAAAAGATTGGCGGGATGAACAGGAAATATCAGCGGTTGTACGACAGCATCAGTCCATTCAATGACATCGCCGAAAGCGTGATGTCATTTTTTATCGACCTGGATAAGCTACGCCGCGTGTGGATGGCCGATGTGGAAGTAAAGCCCGGCGACAAAGTGCTGGAAACGTCTGTGGGCACCGGCTGGAACATCAGGGTACTCCCCGATTTCGCGGAATACTACGGGCTGGATATTTCCGGTGGCATGCTGCGGCAGGCGGTACGCAATATGGCAAAATGGGACCGGCGCATGCAGCTTTTCAGGGGCAATGCAGAATATCTTCCTTTCAGAGACAACACGTTCGACAGTGTCTTTCATGTAGGTGGCATCAACTTCTTCGACAACCGGGTGCGGGCCATCCGGGAAATGATTCGTGTAGCCAAGCCCGGTAGTCGCATCGTTATCATCGATGAAACTGCCGTGCATATTCAAAAACGTTACCGGAAAATCCCCTTCGTGAAAGGGTATTTTAACAACGGCACCACAGATGGAATGAGGGCGCTGGCGCCGGTAGAACTGGTGCCGGGCAATATGCGGGAACTGGAAGTGAAACTACTGGAACATGGCAGGATGTACCAGCTGAGTTTCAGGACGGTGTAAAATGGCTTTATACCGTCCGCAGTGATTTTACGGGATTGGACAAGGCTGCCTTGATCGCCTGAAAACTTACCGTAAAGATGGCTATCAGCACGGCAACAACGCCGGACAAAGCGAACATCCACCATTCAATGTTGATGCTGTAGGCAAATCCGCGCAGCCAGCGGTCCATTCCCCACCAGGCAATAGGTGTGGCTATGATGAAAGCGATCGTCACCAGCTTCACAAAGTCAGACATCAGCAGTTGCACGATGCCGGTCACCGTGGCGCCCAGTACTTTCCGGATACCTATCTCTTTCGTACGCTGGAAGGCCACCAGCACGGCCAGTCCGAACAAACCGAGGCAGCTGACCACGATAGCCACGCCCGTGGCCAGGTTCACTAACTTTGAATCAGAGCGGTCCTGTTTGTATATAGCGGCCAGCGTTTGATCATAGAACTTACCGGTCCATTCTTCGCCAGGGTACATAGCGTGCCAATGCCGCTCCATTATTTTCAGGGTGGTCTGCCACTGCGCCGGGTCGTTGCCCGCCAGGCGGACATTGAGGCTGGTGCCATCTTCTTTATTGGCGATCAGCATCACCGGGTCCATAGAGATGTGGAAGTCTCTCGTATGAAAGTCTTTCACCACACCAACAATGGGGAGACGCTTTGAAGACATTTGACTCAACGTTTTACCAATGGCCTCCTGTGGCGAGGCGAAGCCGAAGGCCTTCACGGCCGTTTCATTGATGACATATTCGTTGGTGGTATCAGACGGACGGATATTCCGGCCCGCCACCAGCTGCATATTATACACACGGATATATGCGGTGTCTACCGCTTTTTTATACACCTGCCGCCTTACCGGGTCCTGCTGTTTTCCATCATAATATTCGTACATGCTGGAAGTGTAGCCGTCCATCAGCGGCACCTTGCCCACCGAAACAGCCGCGATACCCGCTTCGTTTCTCAGCACATCGGCCAGCACATACTGTTTGTTGGCGTAGGCGGAGTCCCGTAACAGCTTCCACGGAATGTCTACGGTCACCACAGCGTCTTTATTGAATCCCAGTTCTTTCTTCAGCGTGTAGTTCATTTGGGCACCCATGATCAGCGTGCCGGCAATAAATACCTGGGCAATGACAAACTGGAATACGATGAGCACCTTCCGCAACGCCAGCCGGCGGTTATTGCCGGTATTGAGTACGCCCTGCCCCTGAATGATGCCGGCGGGTTGTACACGGGTCATCAGCCAGGCCGGATAACTGCCGGCCAGTAAGGTAATAGCGGTCAACAGCGCCGCCAAAAACAGTACTATACCCCAGCCGGGCGCATAATTCAGCATGCCTTGCGGAATAATGTCTCCCAGAAAACGGTACGCAACCCCGGTAAGCGGGAACGCTACTAATACCGCCAGCAGCACGATCAAAAATGTTTCCCCCATGATAATACGCATCAGGTGACCATTGCTGCTGCCCAATACTTTCCTTACGCCAAGGCTCAGCGACCGCTGTGGCAACTGGGCGGTAGTCAGGTTCACGAAGTTGATACAGGCCACAATGACCAGCAGCACGCCCAATCCAATCAATCCACGCATTACTGACTTATTGGCCTTGTGGATATTCCATTCGTTGATATAAGTGGAGAAATGCGAGTCTTCAAAAGGCATCAGTTTAAACCAGCGTTTGATCGTAAGCGGAAACCCGTTGGTCCGGCTATGTTCGTTCCATTTGTCCGCTCCTATCCTACTGATCTGCGCCATTACCTTTGCGGTGTCTGCGCCCGGCACCAGCTGAAGATATACTTTATCAGAGCCGTTGGTATTGGTCCATTGCGCTAACGAATAATCCACTTTCGGAAGCCGGAAAAACTCCTGCGCAGTAAACTCTGATGGGTATCCCAGGTCCTTCACCACACCGGTCACCATGCGCGTTTTTTCTTTGTTGTAGGTGATCTCCCGGCCCAGCATCGCCTGAGGCGACAGGGACCCAAAATAACTTTTTGCCCGGCTCTCCGTCAACACCACACTTTCCGGCCCCTGCAATGCGGTGGCCGGATTACCCGCCAGCCAGGTGTAAGGTACCATCGCAAAGTAAGAAGAGTCCGTGGCCACGATCTCACCGGGCGCGTCTACCACTATAGGCCGTTGCTGCTGGTCCCGTGTTTCCACCGTATTCACCCACTGTCCGAAGACCGGCACTACCCGCTTCATACCAGGCACCTCTTCGCGCAACGCCTGGTACATGGGGGCGGATACGCCGCCGTTGTAGTCTTCTTTCTGATCAAACTTCAATCCTGTTACCAATCGATAGGTGTAGCCCCTGTCGGGCAACTGGCTGTCAAAGCTGTATTCATAACTCACGATACGGTATATCACCCAGCAGGCACTCACGCTGACGGCTATACCGGCAATGTTCAGAAAAGAAAAAAGCCGTTGACGCCACAGACGACGGAACATAGATTTGATGGATAGATGCATAAAAAACATTGTCACACCTTTCCGGTGTGACAATATTGCGCAGCATTTTCATGCCGTATTTATAATACAATAAAATTCAATCTGTTATCTATTTAAAACACCTGTTAAATGTCCGGATGTGTACGGCCGGTGTCCATAATCGTACAGGCATTACTGTTCGAGTATGCCCACCACATAATTCACCCATTGCGCATCAGGAATACTCTTATCGATATAATAATCGGGCATAATACCTTTCCCGTCGATGGCCAGGTCCGGTATCCGCAGGCTTTTAGAGAGGGAGTACCCCAATTTGAATTGTTTGTCCGGCGATTCCACTACATAAGTATTGGAAATATCCAACACGCCAAAAGTGGTGACCCCAAAGAGTTTCACCTTCTTACTTTGTTTGGCGGCCAACAGGAATTCTTCGGACGTACTGCCGTTGCCGTTATCGATAATGATGGCCACATTTTTAGGGAAAGGGAAAATGGTATCCAGCTTTTCTACCTGAACGGTTTTCCCTTTGTTCAGGTTGACGAACTTGCCCGGGTTTTCTTTCAGCATTTTTACCGCTTCCGTCAACTCCTTTTTTTCGGCTTCGGAAATACCCGGCGTAGCCAGGAAACCTTCCATCCTGCTGTTGTTCAGCGGTGTAGACAGAAACGTGGTGTTGATGGAGCGGATAGGATTGGTGTACAGCAACGGGATGATCCCGTAGTAGCTGACATCTGACCCACCGCCGTTGTCTCTGATATCGATGACCAGGTTAGGTGTGCGTTTCAGCAGGACATCGTTGACTTTCAGCAGGCTGTCGATATCATGCTTCGCATAGTCTTCGAAAGTGGGTATCCGGAAGAGGATGGTCTTATCAGACAGTTGTTGCAGGAAAGGTACGCTGGTCGCCATTTCCTTCGCATATAGCACCGCGGCTTTATCATCTCCCTCAAACGCAGGATAGATACGATTGAGGAACACATTCCCCAGTTGCAGGGTATTTTTTCCGATCAATATTGCTTTGGCAAATTTATTCGCGGAGAAATCGCCCATATAAAAAGTACCGGCGCTATCCGCGGCGATGTTCAGTTTCACATAACCGGGCTTCCAGGCCTGATTGCCGGATGTTAAAATAACGCCTTTGTAACCCTTGTCTTTTTTAACGATCCCGATTTTATAGGAAGATGTTGTCCAGATGCCTTCCAGTGAGGGATTTGAAACATCAGGCACCTGTTGTTTTACCTGCTCCTCGGAGAGTGACAGTATTTCAGGGGTCTCACTCACGGTGGCGGTAGTGGCCGTGCCGGCGGCTGGGGTAGCATAAACCGGAATAATCGCATGATGTCCTTTCCGGAAGAACTGTAACCATTCCCGCATCACTACAGCACACTGCTCTTTGTCTGTGGTTTTCTTAATTTTCGCCAGGATGTCTTTGTTGTGTTGCTGATAAGCGGCCATTCCTTTTTGCTGAATAGCATAGTCAAAGCCGGCGTCATTTTTCTCGAAAGTTTCTTTTACCCATTTGAAATTTCCTTCGCAATTGCAGGGCTGTTGGGCCAGGAGAAAGATTGGGCTAAGCAGTAGCAGCAGCGCAGATGACGAAAATTTGTTGACAATCATAGGTTACAACGATTTGATTTTGGTAGGCCCAAATGTATGTTTTCCGAAGGAAATAACCGTTAAGTAATCTTGTAACGTATGAAACGGCGGGCAGCCGGATGATACGGCTGCCCGCCGACAGGTATTATTTTCTGAGTAGCTGTACTTTTGCTTCCATGCCATCCGCCTGTTGGTTGGCAGCATCTGCGGTGACCGCGTTATTACAGGCCCATTCCAACAGGGCCGCATCATTTTTGGCGGCCGCCAGTTGTGCCATACGGTAATAGGTATACGCCAGCAGTTCCTTGTTACGGCTAACGCTCTGCAATGCATGCTGGTACCAGCCTATGGCCTCGTCAGTTTTATTCTGCGCGGCGGCAATACGGCCCATCTGGTAATACAGTGAGAACTCCACTCCATACTGATCATCCCGGATACCTTCCCGGATGTAGGATCTCGCCAATGCCATCGCTTCGTCAGGCTTTTGCTGTATCCGCAGGTTCAGTACCCGCACTACTTTCGCCTGTGCCTGCGCCATAGGTGTCAGCGCATCGTCCCAGTGCAATACCTTAAAGTAGGGATCTATCTGCACAGTTTCCACCGGTCCGTTCACAGACAATTGCAGCTGATGGACGCGCTCCCGGACGGTGATATGCTGTAAGGTAGTGGTGCCATTACGATAAGTAACCAACACTTCCAGTGGTAACTGGTAAATACTGTCTTTCTGGGTAACGGTGAGTTGAACGGTATTGCCCTGTTGTTGCCAGCTGCTTTGCCATGCCGGCGCGCCGGTGCGGTCAAACCATTGCTGATAAAACCATTCCAGGCTGCTGCCGTGCGCCGCGGATATCTCCTGTAAGAAGTCTTTCCAGCTAAGGCCATCGTGGCTGTATTTTTCGCCGATATTTTGTAGTGCTTTGTGAAATGTTGGTTTTCCCACCACGGTCGCCAGCAGTTCCAGCGCCAGAAAACCTTTGCTGTCGCCGAGGATATGGCCGTTCTTACTACTGAGCGTGGCCAGTGGTTCATCGTTGCCGGCGGCGGCATTTTTAAGATATCCCAGTCCGCTCTGGTCCGGCAGGTAGCCGGGATAACCGATCTTCCGGTAATGGATGGCCCGTGTGCTGTCGAAGTGTTCCACTACCTGCAGCGAGCCGTATTGGGCCATCGCTTCGGAGAGCATCTCCGCCCCGGTGCTGCCTTTAGAGAGCACTTTATTGCCCCACCACTGGTGCCCTATCTCATGACCGAACAGTGCGTAGTTAAATTCCCGCAGCGCGCCGGTAGGCATCACCACGCCGCCGAGAATGCTGGCGCCACCGATACCGGTTTTCTCTGCCACTGCTTCCGGAAATTCGATGACAGAGAAATTGGGGATCACGAGCGGACCAAATTCTGCCGACAGGAAATCCAGTACGGATGCTGCTTTCCGGGAGATATCATCTCCGTTGATCGCTTTACTCAGGCAGTAGGTATAAAACGGCATCTTGCCCTGGTAGTCCTGGCGGGTATACTTTCCAATATACAGGGAGAAGATATCCGGCTGGGCGTAATAAAATTCGTAGGTCCGTGTACCGGCGCCCTTCGTGGTGTTGAGGGTGCAGGCGGCCATCACCGCCATCAGCGGCTCCGGCAGCGTCACCCGCAGGGTGCCGGTACCACGGATGTAATCATCCGTACCGTCGGCGGCACGGGCCATCACCTGCGGATACCATGCGGAGCCATATCCGCCGGCCATGCAGAAACTGCTGTCCAGGTAATACTGAAAGGTGGGGGCATCTCCCCGTTCGTAGGCATAGGTAAAATGTAAGCGGGCGCCCACGGGCTGCGGGCGTTTAAAGTGCCAGTGATACAGCACATCACCGGAGCTACTGAGACTGGTGTCTACGGTGACAGCGATACCACCCTGCAGCTGCAGTTTGGCAGGGCCTCTCCCCTTGCTGATCATGATGTTAACGGAATCGGTGGTAGCGGTGGTCGTTTCAAAGGAAAGGTTCCCCTGTACGGCAAAGGTCTTTTTCAACAGGTCTGCCTGTACCTGCAACTGGTAATCCAGTTTCTGCTGGGCCACAAGCCACACCGGTGAAAGTAAATATAAGAGGGCGATAAGTCGGCGCATATTTCTTTTTTATGCAAAGTAACGCCGGCATGCACACAAAAAATAGTATCAGATTAACTATTCAGCTGGCGCCTGAATTGATGGGGCGTACACTGGTAGAATGCCCGGAATACCCGTATCAGATGGGAAGTATCGGAGAATCCGGCGGAGAAGGCGATGTCCGTTACCGGCAGCCGCGTGGTAAAAAGCAGCTCCATGGCTTTTTGTGCACGCATCTTCAGCTGGTAGTTGCCTATGGTCATGCCCTCTTTTTCTTTGAAAGCCCGCGCCAGGTAAATAGGATGTACAAACACCCTGCCGGCGATGGATTGAATGGTATGATGCGTATCGAATTCGTTTTGCAGCATCTCCTTGGCCTGCGTGAACCAGGGCAGGCGACTGGCAATTTTCACGTCCGTTACTTCGGACAGCCAGTTGACGATATATTCTTCCGGCAGACAGTTGGCCGGCGCTTTCAGAAAGGCATACAGCAACTGGTACAAATCATTGAAGGCACCCGGCTTGTAGATCATCAGTTGCCGCGGAAGCGAACCTTTCAATGTCAGTTGCTCTAGTCCGGATTGTTTGAATTCTATGTTCAGGCAACGACCGGGCTGTTCCCGGAAACGGTTGGCATGCGTATATCCTGCCGGCCGGAACAGCAGCTCTCCGGGCCGCACTTCATCTTCCGTACGGCGGTTCATCTCCTGGTAACCACCGTTGATCAACAGGCTCAGGTAGGCATTCTCGTGATAATGCGCATCAATATGCGTATCCGGCTGGTAGGCCGTGATATTGAGCTTGAAGAAAGCATTTTCGTTGAACTGCTGCTCCTTGCCAAAATAATGCCCGGGTGAAAGTATGATGCTCATAAGCCTGACTGCGTATAAAACCGTCAGTAAATATACAATATATAGCAGGAATGATCAACAGGGTGGCCTTCGGCCGATGATGAAAAAAAATATACCTTCGGGAATCGATGCGTAAATAACTAAATGGCAAAATATGAATTTCATGAAGCCTTCCCGACTGGCAGCAGGCGATAAAGTCGCCACGATTTCCCTCTCCTGGGGCGGAGCAGGGGAACTGCCGCACCGGTACCGGAAAGGCAAAGAACAATTGCAACAACAGTTTGGCCTTGAAGTCACCGAAACAAAACATGCCCTGAGACCCGCCCAATGGATCTACGAAAATCCGCAGGCCCGGGCTGAAGACCTGATGGAAGCCTTCGCCGACAAATCGGTGAAAGCGGTCATTTCCAATATAGGCGGAGACGACAGCATGCGGATATTAAAATATGTAGACATCGATGTTATCCGGAACAACCCTAAAATATTTCTCGGCTTCTCCGACAGCACCATCACGCATCTGCTGTGCCTGAAAGCAGGCCTCACCTCTTTCTATGGCGCCTCGCTGCTGACAGGTTTTGCGGAAAACGGCGGCATGCACCGTTATCAGGTAGCAGACATCCAACAGACGTTATTTACGGCGACGCCTATACGCCGGATCATGCCCAATACTGAGGGCTGGACATCTGAGCGGCTGGAATGGTTTGATCCATCATTGCAGGACGTCAAAAGGAAGCTGGAACCTCCTACCGGCTGGAAGTTCCTCCAGGGCCAGGGCACCGTACAGGGCCGGCTGATGGGCGGATGCATGGACGTACTGGAGTTTCTCAAAGGCACTTCCTATTGGCCGGAAGATGCCTGCTGGCAAGACGCTATCCTGTTCTTCGAAACATCCGAAGAAATGGCGCGGCCCGAACTGATACGCTACTGGATGAGAAACTACGCGATGCTGGGCATTCTCCGCAAAGCGAAGGCCATCCTGCTGGGACGGCCTTATGACAATCAATATGCCGCGGAATACGAAACTGAAATCCTGAAAGTATTGCGGGAAGAAGGATTAACGGATATGGTGGTGGTCACCCAAATGGATTTTGGCCATACCTGCCCCACATTTACGCTTCCTTATGGTGTGCTGGCGGAGGTGAACTGTACCGATAAAACATTTACCCTGCTGGAATCAGGTGTTCAGTGAGGATGGTGAGCGGGCACGCTTACCATCTTTTCGGGGTGCTTTTTACATAACGCCCCTCCTGCTATGGGACAGATCTTTGCAGCTGACCAACTTATATTACTGTAGCAGTTTAGGGGCTTTCTGTGGATGGTTGTCCCGTTTACGCAAGGCGCTGTTGCCCATACTAACCCCGTCGCCTATACGGCCGGTAACCCATACCCTATGGCATCACCGATGAACAGCAAATACCCGCCGCTGGTGCCTGCAGCGGATAAGACAGTATTACAACCAGCCCCTGAAGACTACGCTCACCCGGAAGTTTGGGTCGATGTTGGAACAACGCGACCGGAAAAAATCATTAATAATGATGTAAGAGAACAATCAAAAGGATAAAAATATCATTGTTTCGCCAGATGATTATCTGATCAAACAATGACATTTTTTATAAATGCAACATAGTTGCATTTATAGTATATTTGTTTTCTTATGCTGAAAACAATGACTACCATCGGAAACTATGCGGGCTGGGTGGCGCTGACCACCTGTATGGCCTTTTCCTGCGAAGCAACAGCGCAGATGATCAATACCGGCAAACAAACAACGGACAGCTCCGGCAACAGCCGGCTACAGGACGCGAGCCGCATGGGCCGCACCTCCGGCGCTAAAGCAGCGGCCTTTCAGGAATTGTACGACTATGAAGTGAGTGCCAAAAATCTCAATGACGAAGTATTTCCTTACCAGCAGTTGCTGCACAAAGCCTATGTGATCATGCTGGCAGAACAAAAAATCATCACTGCCGGGGAGGCAAAGACTATTTTAGGCGGGCTGGCAACGGCCGACCAGCAGGCGGCTATCCATCCGGCGTTGCGGGTATACCTCCCCTATGAAGCAGCCGTCATTAAAGCCATCGGCAGCGTAGGCGGAAAAATGCATACCGGCAGGAGCCGCAATGACATGGACAATACCACGCATCGCATGTACCTCCGCGATCAGCTGCTTCGCATCATGGAAGCTGTCGCAGGCCTGCGGGCGGCCGTTATCGCCAGGGCGGCGGAACACAAAACAACCGTAATGGTTGTGTATACACACCGTAAAGAAGCACAGCCGGTTACCCTGGGCCATTATCTGACAGCCATCGATGAAAGTCTGTCTAAATGCCTGGACCGTTACCAGGAACTGTATGCGCGCATTGATCAATGTCCGCTGGGGTCCGGCGCCAGCGGCGGCACCGCATGGCCTATTAACCGGCAACGGCTGGGCGCCCTACTCGGCTTCAAAGGTATCGTCAACAACACCATTGAAGGAGTGGCCGGCTGGGACCACATCACCGAAATGGCGGCAGACAACAGTATTTACATGAGCAATCTGAGCAGACTGGCTTCTGAAGTACAGCTATGGAGCACCGACGAATACAATGTGGCGGAACTGGACAATTCCTTTGCCGGCATCAGCAGCATGATGCCGCAGAAAAAGAACCCTGATGCCCTCGAAAGGACCAGGAAAGCCGCAGCCCTTACGACTGGCCAGCTGGCAGGCATTCTCACCTCCCTCAACGGCATCGAATACCAGCATAGCGGCGTACGGCTGATGATAGAACCTAAAAGCCTGGATGCCGTGCTGGCCGCCACTCACACCATGACCGGCGTCATCAGGACACTGCAGGTACGCAAAGAAACCATGCTGCGATATGCCAGGGAGAACTACTCCACCATGACCGACCTCGCCGACCTCCTCGTGCAATATGGCCATCTTGATTTCCGTGATGCCCATGAAATCGTGGCGACGGTTATTACCCAGGCGCTGGATGAACATCTAACGGCCGACCAGGTCACGCCGGCCATGATCAATGCGGCTACAGAAAAGAAATTGGGTCGTCAACTGATGATCCCCGCGGCCAGACTGGCAGACGCCCTCGATCCGCAAAAAAGCGTGCAACGCAAAACCGGTACCGGCATGCCCGCACCCGTGGCGGTGGAACAGATGATCGTCAGCGGCCGGAAAAGCCTGACAGCTCAAACGCAATGGCTGAAAACACAACAGGCTTATCTGGCGGATGCGGTGGAGCAATTGCAAACACTGGTGGAAAAGTATTAAAGATCCGTTTTGCAAATGCTACAGAATTTCCGGAAATTCGTTCTGTAGCATTTGCAAAAATTATTTAGCAAAACCCAACCCACCACCATATGCCTTACATCCGTGTAATCATGCCACTGAAAACATTTTCCACCTATATAGCTGACATACTGGAGAAGTACCATGGTGCACTTTTTATCGAGGTAAGAGATGATAACGGCATTATTGCTATAAAAAATCCATCTGCAATAGAAGACAACAGAGGGAAAAATCTGGACTTCTTTATTTTGTCTGATCACCGGGGGGAGAACTTAACCCCCAGTCAGGTATACGATGATGAAACCGCCCCTTTTGTTATTCATGGGCAAGGCGGCAGAGAAACAGCAGATAGTATTGAGCGGATTGCATTGCGGGTACTGGCCAAGGCAACGAATCAAAACACCACGAAGATTTTTAACGCGATCAGAAACAAATTAAAGAAAGATGATGCTATCGGCATGGGTGTTCAGGGTGGCTCAACGTTGCATGACAATTACTTTTATCAAAAGAAATACGTCGGCCAGAAAAGCTTCAAAACAGATTTTCATAATGCCAAGGCTTCCCTTATCCGTGTAAAGGAGGAATAAGTTAATTAATCAGCCGGCTGTTGATCAACCGGACCACCTCCTCCTTGTATGTGGGGCCGATAGGCACCAGCTGTCCGTTTGACAGCGCAATGGAGCCGCCTTTCAGGCCGACAATATGTTTTACCGCCACGATACTGGATTTCTGTACACGGCAAAAATCCCGGCCCGGGAGCTGTGCTTCCAGGTCCTTCAGGTTCAGGAGCGTCATTGTTTTCGTAGGGCCATGCCAGATAGTAACATAGTTCTTGGCGCCTTCTATCTGGATGATATCGGCGATGTTGATTTTCTCCAGGCACCCTTTCACGCCGGTTTTCACAAAAAAATGATCGTCTTCAGCGCCGGGATTTTGTTCCCTGTATTTGTTCACTGCCTGTAAAAACCGTTCATACCTGACGGGTTTCACCAGATAGTCCACCACATTCAGGTTGAAGGCCTCTACCGCGTAGTGGGCATACGCCGTCACAAAAATAATGGGGGTCTTTCCTTTCTGATATCCGGCGATCTCCAGTCCATTCAGCAGCGGCATCTCTATATCACAAAAAATCAGATCAACCTCCTGCTGCATGCAGTAGCGGACCGCTTCCCCACTATCGGAGAAGGCGGCCAGCAATTCGAGCGACGGCGTCATGTTGATATAATATTTCATCACGTCTATCGCAGCGGATTCATCGTCGATCACAACAACTTTAATGGCCATTACGCAGTGTTAGTTTAATAAAATAAGTGTCCGTAGTGTCTTCTATCAGCAGATCATGATCCTGGCCATAGGCCATCCGAAGCCGCTCCTTCATATTGGGAATACCCACTTTGGTAGAAGGGAGGACCGCCATATGACGGGGCTTCTTCTGATTTTTACAACTAAACACCAGTTGATCGGCAGTTACCTCCAGATGGACCCGGATGGGCTGAAGGGCGTCAGTGGCATCCGCATGTTTGACGGCATTTTCGACCATGGTAATTAACGCAAAAGGGATGATCCGACGGCCGCTTATCACGCCTGTCTGCTCAAAGGTGGCATAAAACCCCACACCAAAGCGGAGTTCATTCATCTTTAAAAACTTCCCGATGTATGCCACTTCATCTTGCAGTAAAACCTTTCCATCCCCTTCCATGCTGTGAGCGTCAAACGCATACCGCATAATTTCAGACAGCGTAAGAATGCCCTCCGAAAGTTCTGCTGAATAGGGAAGCGACCTGGCATACAAATAATTTAGCGAGTTAAACAAAAAGTGAGGGTTCACCTGCGCCTTCAACAGCTCATACTCCGCCTCCCGTTTGTCCAGCTCCAGTTGTTTGTTTCTTTGGGTGATGTCGTTGGAGATCGCCACTTTGACGATGATGACCGTTAACACGGTGATGATCGTTACTCCCAGCAAAATATCCGAAGTAAGTGCCAATGGGTTGTTGATAAAAACATTAAACGTCTCCCGATAAAAAAAATAATTAATCCCCTGATCTATCAGCAGGTACAGCGCAAACAACAGCCCTCCGGTAGCCAGGAATACAGATAACCGGGCTTTGCAGGCCGACAAATAATAAAACAGGTTGAAGACCACAAAGCAGAGCCACGACACCAGTACACAGGACAGCAGCTGCTGCAACAGATAAGTCCAGCTGGATATCCAGTTAAGAAAACCGGCTTTCAGTACAGGGTCTGTCAGGTGACTGTTGACATAATATGTTTTGGCATTAATCACCAGTTGCAGCACGGCCAGCCAGCCGACAATTTTCCAATAGGAAATTCTCGGCTGGCGGATGATCTTTTTTATACTTTCGGCAATGGCTATCGCTGGCATATCTCGTTTTTCGCTACCCTGTTATTTACCTGTAGCGAACCAGCTGATGGCAGCCAGCACGCTTTTATCGTTGTCCAGGTGCTCAAAATCAGCCCCGTCAGGAACCAGTACATCGGGGGCTACGTCCACCATGTATTTCTTTCCGGTTTTGTCTTCTGCCCAGGCTGTTGACAGGCTTAAAGTAACATCTTTTCTTAAGAAAATAGTTTCATTGCCGGTAATCTGTCCTCTGGTGGGACTTCCAAAGAAGCGGGTATGACTGCTCCCTTTGAGCGCGATGGCCGCATGTTCTCCTGCACTGGTGGTGTAGCCGCTTATCAGCACGGCCACCTTCGGGGTTTTCTTTGGCCTGCAAAGATTTTTCAGTTTTGTCATCTGCAGGGTATCATAAAACAGATTTCCCTCTTTTAGCCGCATTTCTTCCCGGGCATTTCCGCTTGTTGAAAAAGTGAAACAGCGGCCATCCGGCAATACGGACGCCATTCCGCCGATAAGCGCAGGCGTGCTTCCGCCGGTATTCAGCCGCAGGTCGATGATAAGCCCCTTGAGAGGTTTGCGTTGCAGCGTACACAGTGAATCTGATATATTTTGGGCGATAGCCGTCATTTTTTCGATCGCCACCTGCATATCTTCTGTGGCTTCAATGCCTGCGGCCGGTATGGAGATGTAGCCGTAGTTACCGGGCAGCATGGCTATACGTAAACGGTCATATCCTTTTTTAACAGCCTCCCGCATTTCCGGGGTGATTTTACTGTTGACAAACGCCCACGCATCCGGGTTGCCATTTACTTTTCCTTTGTACGACATGCTGCTGTGCATATCTTTGAGGGCCTGCATCAGCGTGCCGAAAGTAGCCAGCACGGCCTCCGCGCTGTCAGCTTTGGTGACGTCCAGCCGGCTGTACATGATGGGGGTCAAAGAATCCCAGTTAACGCGTTGCGTATAAACGGACCGCTCTTTTACCAACGTAAAAACGGTATCAAATAAGGTTTTCTGCGCGTATAGTGTGGAAGCGCAAAAGGACAACAGTACACAAAAAAAAAATTTTCTCATCCGGTGTTTTTTTAAGCCGCTAAACTATTTAGCGACATGCCTTCCGGCAATTTATTTACACCAAATGAAGGATTCCCGGTACCAAAAAGGATTATCCCAAAGACTGTCTGAAGGCCAGTGGAGAGAGGTTGGTCTTCGCTTTAAAAAGCTTACTGAAAGACTGGGAGTGCTCAAAGCCCAGCTCATAGGCAATTTCGCTGACCGTCAATGTTGTCCCGATCAGTTTCTCTTTTGCCTTTTCAATTAATTTTTCATGGATATGTTGCTGTGTATTTAATCCGGTAGTGACTTTCAGTAGCGTGCTGAGATAATCAGCAGACAGGTTCAGCTGCGCGGCCAGATAGTTGACGGTAGGCAGGCCTTCCTGATGTGTATGCTCAAAATATTCATCCAGCAGGGTTTCCAGCTTTTCCAGCACCTGATGATTGGCCACTTCCCGCGTCAGGAACTGCCGTTGATAGAAACGTTCCGCATAACTAAGCAGCACTTCTATCTGGGAGGCAATGATCTGCTGGCTGAACTTATCGATGTTGGCCTGATACTCCCGCTGGATATTCTGTACGATGCCGGTCAGCACCGCTTCTTCTTTTTCAGAAAGAAACAGCGCCTCGCGGACGGAATAACTAAAGTATTTGTATTTCTTAATCTGTTGCGCCAGCGGCAGGTTCCGGAAAAAATCCGGATGGATCAGCAGCATCCATCCGGATTTCCCGGGCTTCTCCTGTTTTATTTCTATCCTGAACACCTGTCCCGGTGCGATGAAGAACATGGTGCCCTCATCAAAATCATACTGCAGCTGTCCGTATTTAAATTTGGCGTCAAATCCTCTTTTCAGCGCAATAAAGTAGAAGTCGTATACCCAGCTGATATCGTTGATCCCTTCAGGGAGTTTGACATCATTATAATCCACCAGGCTTATCAGCGGATGTTCCGGGGCTGGTAGCCCACGGGTGCGATGATAATCACTGACTGACTTTAATCGTTGAATGTTGTTGTTTGTCATGAGCCAAATTTTAGCGGTGGGTTACCAGGATACCTCTCCGCCGTCTTTGAAGAATCTGCCGGTCACCGTTCTGTCTGTGGACAGGGCCAGTGCTACAATGGGCTTAGCGCCTTCAGCTACTGTTTTAGTCCCGGTAAACCCGTTCAGGCCGGTGGCCGTATGGCCGGGCGTAACACTGTTGACCGTAATATGCTCGTCCCGCAGTTCGTTGGCCAGCATGGCTGTAAAAGCATTCACTGCTGTTTTGGTAGCGCCGTAGCCGGAATAGAGGGTCCAGTTGCCACGCCTGTCGGGGCTGCTGTTCATCGTTAAGGAGCCTACCTCGCTCGATACATTGATAATCGATGGTGTAGCAGACGCCTTTAATAAGGGCAACATGATCTGTGTGGTCTGCACCATGCCGAAGAAGTTTGTATCAAACAGGTGGCGGAGGTTTTCCATGCTGCCATCCGCCAGTCGCTGCGGCTGCTCTCCCGCAATGGCGCTATTGTTGATCAGCACGTCCAATGAACCGGTCTGCCGACTGATGGCCTCCTTTGCCCTGTTAATAGTGTCCACATCGGTCACATCCAGCTGGACGGCTGCTACATTAGCGATGCCGGTGGCTTTCAGTTCATCCGCCGCTTGTTGTCCGTTAGACAGGTCACGGCTGCCGATATATACAAAACAACCCTGCTGTGCCAGCTGTCTGGCTGTCTCCAGTCCGATGCCCTTGTTGGCACCGGTAATTAAAACGGTCTTCATACTATTCAAATGTAAAATTAAAAAATCCGGTGGAACTATGTCCGATGCAAATATCCGGAGGGTTGCAGGCGTAGGTGTAGCCTAATCCTGTCAGTTTGTAGTCAAATACCGGAATGGTTTAAATACCATCAGCACAGGTCGTACCATCCACGATCAGATATTCACAAAATACTGATTATCAATTCTATGAGAGCATACTATTGTAGTATCGTTTTAGTATCGTTTTAGTATCCTTTACCTATCCTTTAGGTATCTCCCTTGTAAGCCCGCAGCGTACGATCTGAAGACCGATGCTTTTTTATCTGCACAGAAAAACCGGATTTGCCGAAACCGCACTAAATTACAGGTCCATGTAAACCATCAGCTATTATGAAGTGGATCACCCGCGAGCGCCCTAAGATTGATCGTATTGCCTGTCCATGGCTGATAAAAAGATTTGTGGACGAAGCCGCGGAATTTATCTACGTCCCCTTTGATCAGGTGATTACCAGAGCGGAGGCCGAAGGTGCCATCCCTTTCGACGTGGTGGGCGTGGAGTATACGCACTATGAAGACCAGTGCACGTTTGATTACATCATTAAAAAACATGGCATCAACGATTCTGCCGTGCTGAGCATGGCCCCTATTGTCAGGGGCGCGGACACCGACCGCCATGACCTGGCCGCTCAGGCTTCCGGGCTGTGGGCCATCTCCGCCGGGCTGGCCTATAATGAATCAGACGACACCGCCTTACTGGAAAAAGGGATGATGTTGTATGACGCCCTTTACAGCTGGGCCAAATATCTCCAGCATGTCAAACATACGCAGCAGCCATTTGAACAGCAGCTGATCGACATCTTCAACAAATTTCTTCAACAGGAAAAAGATAGCAGGAAGGTACCCGGCTGGGCGAAAGAACTAAAAGAGATCATTCAGGACCAGATAGACACCAACCTGAACCTGAGCCTGAAAGGATTATCTGAAACGCTTCAGGTACATCCGGCTTACTTATCGCGGGAGTTTTCAAAGTACTTTGATGATTTATCATTTGGCGACTATATCCGTAAACTGCGGATAGATAAAGCCATTCAGCTGTTGAGCACTACAGACCATTCGCTGACTGAAATCGCCTATCTCACGGGGTTTTCAGACCAGAGCCATTTTACCCGGATCTTCAAGAAGTTCACTGGTAAAAGTCCTTCTGTCTATAAAAAAGGGCTGGTAAAAAAGTAAAAATCAGACCAAACCTTATCATTCGTTCTATTTTTTGGGCGTCGTTCGCAGGAACTTGCAGGTGTACAAACATCTCCAAAGAATGGACAGTAGTAAATCAACTATACCGTATAGTCTTCGTGACCTCATCGTCTATTTTCTAAAACTGGGCACCTGGGGTTTTGGTGGTCCTGTGGCCCTGGCCGGATACATGCACCGCGACCTGGTTGAAAACAAACAATGGATCAGTGAAGAGGACTACAAAGAGGGGCTGACACTGGCTCAACTGGCGCCCGGCCCACTGGCGGCGCAGCTCGGGATATACATGGGTTATGTTCACTACCGGCTGTTGGGCGCTACCCTTGCCGGGCTGGCATTTGTACTGCCCTCCTTTTTTATGGTGGTGGCCCTGGGCTTTATCTATGTCCGCTGGCAGGGCATTCCCTGGATGCAGGCCGTCTTTTACGGTGTAGGCGCTGCCGTTATTGGCATCATTGGCATGAGTGCCTGGAAGCTGACACGTAAATCCGTCGGCGGCAACAAAGTACTGATAGCGATTTACGTTGTTACGGCCGCTTATACAGTATGGCAGGAAAACGAGAACATCTGGTTGTTCCTTGGTGCGGGGGTGCTCTACTGGCTGTTAAAGGCCCCTCCTGCCCGGCTATCCTTTCCCCGGAAAGGAACGGCCATTACCAAGTTACTGGCTCCTTCCGCACTACTGAATATCACCAACGCCACATCCGGGAAAACACTTTGGCAAATACTTTTGTATTTTACTAAAGCAGGGGCCTTTGTATTTGGCAGCGGGTTGGCTATTGTACCCTTCCTTTATGGAGGCGTGGTCAAAGAATATGGCTGGCTGAATGAACAGCAGTTTGTAGATGCCGTGGCCGTAGCCATGATCACGCCCGGTCCGGTGGTGATCACCGTAGGGTTTATCGGATATCTTACTGCCGGCTTCCCCGGCGCCAGTGTAGCGGCCTTCGGGACGTTTTTCCCGTGCTACCTGTTTACGGTGCTGCCAGCCCCTTATTTCAGAAAGTATGGCAAACACCCCGGTATCAGGGCTTTTGTAGACGGTGTTACCGCAGCCGCGATAGGGGCTATTTCGGGCGCCGTCATTGTGCTGGCGAAACGGTCGCTCGTGGATGGTTATACGATAGCCATCGCTGTGTTAACCGCTTTTATCCTCTGGCGGTTCAAAAAGGTACCGGAACCGGTCATTATCGCAGTGGCAGCTGGTATAGGACTGCTGGTGAAAACGATTTCTTAATATAAATATAGATCGCTATATAAATATATTTGATGCATGAATGTTTCCTATAGAAAGCTAGTCACCCTGAGCAGCATCGTGTTATTCTCCCTACGTGTCTATGCGCAACCAAAATCGCTGCACATAAAAGACATGCTTTCCCTTGTACAATCCTCCCAGCCACAGATGAAGGCTTATGCCGGGCAGGCGAAGAGCAGTCAGTATGGCGTTAGCCTGGCAAAGAACACCCTGCTGCCGGAAGTCAATGTCGGCTATCAGGCCGGATATGCGACCTACAACAATATCACCGGCATGAGTTATCCCGGACTGATACTGCCTATCAGCGGCCCTCCTTCTGCCGGCAATAGCTACGATCCTGTGCCGGGTACCGCTGCCGGGGCCATGCTCAGATGGAACCCGCTCACTTTCGGTCAACGCAGCGCTGCCATCGAAAAGGCAAGCGCCCAGTATAAGCTGGCCAACAGCACCTATAATGATGCGCTGTTCCGTCAGCAGTATGCAGCAGTGTCCACCTACCTGGATGCGGTGTACCTGCAAAAACTCATACGTACCTATCAGGCTAATATTGACAGGACCAAAGCCGGACTGGAACAGTCGCTGGTATTTACGCGACAGGGATTACGCCCCGGCATAGACACCACCCAGTTCCAGGCAGCGCTGGCACAGGCTACCACAGACCTGCTGATTGTTCAGCGGCAATACTTTGCGCAGATAACAGAACTCACCAGGCTAACGGGACTGCCTGATCCGCCGGCCAACCTGGTGCTGGCCGACACCTCCCTGCTTAGTCAACTGCCGCTAACGGCCGACACGACTGCCGGCCCGGCGGGCAATCCTGTTTATGAATATTATCAGATGCGAAAAGAGGTAACAAAATCTGCGCTGAAAGAAGTGGACCGTATCTGGAGACCGAAGCTCGACCTGTGGGCCAATGCCTATGCAAGAGGCTCCGGCGTGAAAGCCGATGGCACCATCGATAAAGCGGATGGCTGGTCGCTTTCCCGCAAGAACTACGGCGCCGGCGTCCAGCTCAGTTTCCCCATCCTCCAGTTTTCTGAAGTGCACCTGAAAAAGAAACAATACCAGGCGATGGTCAAAGCGGACGAAGCTCAGCTGGACCAGATAGCGTTAAACCTGCAAAAGCAGAAAGAGACGGCCCGCTACAATTATGACCAGAACATGCTGATCACAAAGCAGGCCGTGGTACAGTCGCAGGCAGCCCGTTTTGCATTTGATGGCCTGCAACTCAGCTACACCAGCGGCCTGATTGATTTCACACGGTTGATACAGGGACAGTACGACCTGCTGAAGGCGGAGACCGGAGAAGCCGGCGCATACCTACAGGCATGGCGGTCGCTGTTGGACATTGCCGTGGCAAACGGCCAGCTGGCCACCTTTACAGACAATCTGAAATAAAGCTATAAGTAAGTATTATGAAGCTAATCCGTTCGGCATTGCGGCATCCTGTCACCATCCTGGTGGCGGTCCTGGCGATTGTGTTTTTCTCCTACCTCTCCATCCGGCAGGCCCGGGTGGATATTTTCCCACGGCTGGGATTACCGGTGGTGTATGTGGCGCAGCCCTATGGAGGCCTGTCACCGGAACAGATGGAAGGTTTTGTCACCTCTTACTACGAATATCACTTCCTGTATATCACGGGTGTAAAATCCGTAGACTCAAGAAACATACAAGGGGCGGCCATTATTAAAATCGAATTTAATGAAGGCACCGATATGAGCCAGGCGATGGCGGAGGTAGTAGGGTACGTGAACCGCGCCAGAGCATTTATGCCGCCGGGCACCGTACCGCCATTCGTTACCCGTTTTGATGCCGGCAGTGTGCCGGTGGGACAACTGGTGTTCAGCTCTGACAGCCGCTCCCTGAGCGAGATATCCGACCTGGCGCTGTTCCGCGTACGTCCTATGTTCTCCACCTTACCGGGCGTATCTGCGCCCCCACCGTTCGGCGGTAATCAGAAAACAGTGCTGATCACGGTAGACCCGGACAAACTGCGCAGCTATAACCTGTCGCCCGACCAGGTGGTGCAAGCCATTGCGAAATCCAACACCATCTCCCCCGCCGGTAATGTACGCATCGGGGACTCGACGTACATCACGCCACAGAACAGTGTGATCGAATCGTTGCAGGACCTTCAGAATACGCCGCTGCAACCGGGAGCAGGAGCAGCCGTGTATATAAAGGATATCGCCAATGTCAGTTTAGGCGCCGACGTTACGACCAGCTACGCGCTGATCAATGGGAAACGTTCCGTCTACATTCCTGTGACCAAAAGAGCGGATGCCTCCACATGGGATGTGGTGCAGCGGGTGAAAGCCGCGCTGCCGGACATGCAGGCGGCGATACCTTCCGATATAAAAGTGACCTACGCATTTGACCAATCCGGCTATGTGATCAATTCCTTACAAAGCCTGTTGTTTGAAGGCGGACTGGGAGCGGTCCTTACCGGTCTGATGGTGTTGCTGTTCCTTGGCGACAGGCGCAGCGCGCTGATCGTGATCATGACCATCCCGCTGGCGCTCTTATCTTCTGCCATCCTCTTATACCAGACGGGGCAAACGATCAACATCATGACCTTAGGTGGTCTGGCTTTGTCTGTTGGTATATTGGTGGACGAAGCCACCGTGACGATAGAGAACATTCACCGGCATATGGAAGCCGGGAAAACCAAGGCCCGCGCCATTGCAGATGCCAGCATGGAGATCGCCGGCCCTAAGCTGTTGATCCTGCTGAGCATTCTGGCGGTATTTGTTCCGGCGATGTTCATGAACGGCGTACCCAGGGCCATGTTCATGCCGCTGTCGCTGGCAGTGGGTTTTGCGATGATCGCCTCGTTTATCCTGTCGCAGACATTCGTTCCGGTAGTCGCCAACTGGTTGTTTAAACCCTCATTGCCCGAACAGGAAAAAAAGGAACGTGGATTTTTTGAAAAACTAAAACAGCGTTATGTCTCCGCCGGAGCGCGCCGGAAGGGCGCCTTCAGATGGAGCTCCCTGCTTTTTCTGCTGATATCCGCAGCGTTGGTGGTACTGCTCTTCCTATTTACCGGCACGGAACTTTTTCCGCAAACAGACAGCGGACAGGCACAGGTACGGTTACGATTACCCGTCGGTACCCGCTTTGAGCGCACAGAAGACGCCACCAGGAAATTATTGGCGCTGACAGACAGCATCGTCGGAAAAGAGCATGTAGCCATTACCTCTGCTTTTATCGGCACACAACCTTCCAGCTATCCGGTGAACTACATCCATCTGTGGACCAGCGGTCCGCAGGAAGCAGTGGTGAAAATAAAGTTAAAACGGGGCGTGATGCCGATCGCCACTTTCCGGGAAAAGCTAAGAGCAGCCGCTGCTACAGCCATCCCCGGGGTGAAGCTTTCTTTTGAGCCGGGAGATATGGTGGAACAAGTGTTGAACCTTGGCAGCAGTAATCCGATAGAGATTGCTGTCGTCAACAAAAATCTGGCTGAGGGTAAAAAGACCGCCACTCTACTCCTTAAAAAGTTGTCATCTATTTCCGCTCTTCGTGATCTTCAGATTGCCACGCCACTCGACTATCCCGTTATCCGGCTGGAACTGGACCGTGTAAAGGCCGGTCAGCTGGGGCTTACCAGCGATCAGATCACCCGTTCTGTTGTTGCCGCCACCTCTTCCAGCCGTTTTACCACGCCCAACTATTGGCTGGATAAAACTACCGGCACCGCCTATCAGGTACAAGTACAGTATCCCGAGTTCAGGATGAACAGCACCAGTCAGCTGGAAGCGATACCCGTTTCCGGTGGCAACGGCAATACCCATTACCTCAGTGAAGTGGCCTCCTGGAAACGTACATCGATGCCCGGCGAATACGACCGCCTCAATCAGCAACGTTATATCACCATCACGGCGAATGTGCACCGGCAAGATCCGGGCACGGTATTCAAACAGGTAAAACATGCTATCAGCAGTATGGGCCAGTTGCCCAATGGCGCTAAAATCATCCTGCGTGGCCAGCCTTCCCTCCTGCAGGAAACGCTGAACAGTCTTCAGTTTGGCTTATTGATCGCCATACTGGTGATCTTTCTGGTGATGGCTGTTTACTTCCAATCCTTCCGGGTAGCCATTACCACTTTAGCGGTAATACCCGCTGTGGTGGCAGGCGCGCTGTTGTTTTTATATCTGACAGGCCACTCACTGAACATACAATCCTACATGGGCACCATCATGGCGGTGGGCGTAGCCATTGCCAACGCCGTGCTCTTTATTACCAATGCAGAACATTACCGGAAAAATAGTGTTGACAGTCCGCACCTGCAGGCGGCGGAGCATCGTCTCCGTCCTATCCTGATGACCAGCGCAGCGATGATCGCCGGGATGGTGCCTATGGCGCTGGGATTGTCGGAAGGTGGCGACCAGACGGCGCCACTGGGCATCGCCGTGATTGGCGGCCTGCTATTTTCCTCCATCAGCGTACTGTTCTTTCTCCCTTCCATTTACCAGTGGATAGTTGGAAGGACACCCTACCAACCTGTATCCCTTGACCCTGACGATGAAAAAAGTATTTATCATGACAAAAACATTCAATAACGATATGCGGACCATCGCTTCTCTCGCTTTGCTGTTCCTGATTTCAGCCTGTGGCCATTCACCCGCACCGACAGCTGGTGCTGATACCCCGGCATCGGACACCGTGCCGGTATTCATCCTGAAACAGGACACGCTGAAGAAAACAGCAGAATTCCCCGCAGAACTGGTGCCTTATGAAAATGCGGAGCTCTTTGCCAAAGTACAGGGCTTCGTCAGGGAGATGAAAGTGGACATGGGCGACCGCGTCAGGAAAGGGCAGGTACTGGCGGTGATTGAAGCGCCGGAAGTCAACAGCAGGCTGGCGGAATCAGAAGCCGCGGTGCAGGCAGCGAAGGCTAAATGGATATCCAGCAAGGACCAGTACGAAAGGTTATATCGGGCCTCGCAGGCCAACACACCCGGCATTGTGGCGCCGGTAGATCTGGAGCGTAGCCGTAATCAGATGCAGGCCGACAGCGCCACCTTCATTGCCGCCGGCAAACAGGCACAATCCTACAAAGCGGTGTCAGGGTATCTTTATATCATAGCGCCCTTTGACGGCGTGGTGACTTCCCGTAAAGCCGATCCCGGTTCACTGGTAGGCACCAACGCCATGCTGCTGACCGTGCAGCATAATAACGTATTGCGCCTGCGTGTAGCCGTTCCCGAAATATATGTAGCCACCGCGGGTAAACTTCAACACATCGACTTCCGCGTGGATGCCTATCCGACAGAACGTTTTAAAGCAGTCCTCACCCGCAAATCTGAAACCATCGACCCCAACACCCGCACTGAATTGTGGGAGTTTAAGGTAGACAATAGCGATCACCGGCTGAAAGCAGGCGCTTTCTGTTATGTAAAAATTCCGCTGGAGAGAAATGGGACCTCGTTCGTGGTGCCATTTTCAGCAGTGGCCACCACACAGGAAAAGAAATTTGTCATCCGCGTAAAAGACGGACAAGCCGAATGGGTGGATGTCCGCCAGGGCATGACGGTGGACGCAGGCGTGGAGATATTTGGTAACATCTCCGCAGGAGATACCCTACTGAATAAGGCAACAGACGAAAGGAAACCAGGCAGCACCGGCCTTTGGACAATAAAGAAATAACTTCCCACACATCAGTTTGATGGCAGGCGTGTAATGGTTATATTTACAAATACCTCCCATCAAACTGATCGTGTAATGGAACACCAGGAAGACCCGATAATCCAACGACTGAAAGAAGTGGCTTTCTCCACCTTCAAATTAGGCTGTATTGGTTTTGGCGGCATCGCCGGGATGGTGGCCACCATCGAAAACGAAATGGTGGTAAAGCGCAAATGGATCGATCACCAGCATTTCATGGACGTGCTCAGCACCTCCTACATTATACCGGGTCCTAACGCCGTGGAAGTGATCATGCATTGCGGCAAAGAGCGGGCAGGCCGGCTGGGCCTCATCGTAGCCGGCGTATGTTACATCTTTCCGGCCATGGTGATCTGCCTGTTGTTTGGATACTTCTATCAAAAATACAGTGCCTTACCTGATGTGCAGGGTTTCATTTACGGCCTTCGTCCTGCCACCACCGCGCTGGTCATCGCCACCGTCTTCCGGTTGTCTGCCACCACCCTGAAACGTAACACTACACTGATTATCCTCTGCCTGCTGGTTTTTGCAGGCTCCTGGTATGGTTTGAATGAAGTGCTACTGATTATAGGCGCCGGCGCATTGAATTACATCGCTCACCGGATGCGCCATACAATCGCCTCCCGGAGCGGCTGGTTGGTGGTACCGGCTACACCAGGCGCCAGTGCCTTTTCCAGTTTAAAACTGTTTTCCATCTTCCTGAAAATCGGCGCAGTATTATATGGCAGCGGATATGTTTTGTTTGCCTACATGGACGAGTCGCTGGTCCGGAAAAATCATTGGCTCACGCGGCAACAGCTGATGGACGCCATCGCCGTAGGACAGATAACCCCCGGCCCTATCCTCTCCAGCGCCACCTTCGCAGGGTACCTGATCCATGGCCTTTCAGGCGGTGTGCTGGCCACCATCGGCATATTCCTACCCTCTTTCTTCCTCTCTTTCTTTCTGCACAAACTATTATCGTCCGCCCGCAAAAGCGACCGGCTCCGGGTATTTCTGGACGGCCTTAGCGCCGCTTCCATCTCCATCATTGCAGTAGTAGGGATACACCTGTTGATTTCGTCCACAGAGCACTGGCGCAGCGCCGTGATACTGGCCACCTGCCTTGCGATCACGCTGATATGGAAAAAGCTGAGCACCGTGTATGTGGTACTACTGGGCAGTCTGGGTGGATTTTTGTTGTTACATATATAACGAACAGGTGCCGTTAATGATACTAACGGCACCTGCTTTTTTGAGATTGATTTGTTTATTAACGAAGCGATTTAAACGCCGCCCGCAGTTCTTCTGCATACAGTTGCGGCTCTTCCCATGAGGCGAAGTGACCGCCTTTATTCACCTCATTGAAATAGGTAAGCTTCGGATAGGCGCGCTCTGCCCAGGTTTTCGGCGCCTGATAAATCTCACCGGGGAATACCGTAATGGCCACCGGTACTTTGATATCAGCCGTTTTTTGTTCTACGGCATTGAAGTTATTGTTGTTGTTTTCCCAGTACAGCTGCGCTCCGGAAACAGCGGTGTTGGTCAGCCAGTACAAGGTGATATCATCCAGTATTTCATCTTTTGTCAGTGACTTCTGGGCATTTCCGCCGCTGTAAGTCCATTCGTTCATCTTATCCAGGAAGAAAGCGGCGAGGCCTACCGGTGAATCTGCCAGGCCATAGCCCAGTGTTTGCGGACGGGTGACCATCATACCGGCATAACCGCCACCTTTGGTATAGAGTTTATGCAGTGACTCAAAAGCTGCTTTTTCTTTAGCGGACAAACCAGCGGGCGCCGCTCCTCCTTCTTTCAGCACTTTGGCTACGTCAGCAGGTACCGTTGCGGGCATATTCACGTGAATGCCCAGCAATCCTTCCGGCGCCTGCCTTCCCATGGCATCTGCAATCACAGCGCCCCAATCGCCGCCCTGCGCTACGTAATGCTGATAGCCCAGTCGTTTCATCAGCACGTCCCAGGCAGCGCCAATTTTTTCAGGTCCCCAGCCGGTAGTTTTGGGTCTTTCGGAGAAACCCTACCCCGGCATCGATGGGATGACCACATCAAAGGCATCTTCTGCTTTACCGCCGTATTTGGTGGGGTTGGTCAGCGGCTCAATGGCTTTCAGTGCTTCGAACACGGAGCCCGGCCAGCCGTGGGTGATGATCAGCGGCATCGCGTTCTTGTGTTTGGAACGAACGTGTATGAAGTGGATGTCCAGGCCGTCGATCCTGGTGATGAACTGCGGCAGGGCATTTAACTTACTTTCTGCCTTGTGCCAGTCGTAGCCGTTTCCCCAGTATTTAACGAGGGTCCGGAGCTGGTCCAGTTGTATACCCTGCGACTGGTCCGCCACCGTTTCTTTCTCCGGCCACCTGGTAGTGCTGATCCGTTGACGGAGATCTTTCACCTGTTGCTCAGCGATCGCCACATGATAAGGACGGATAGCCGTTGACGTTATATTGGAGGAACTTTGTGCAAAGGCCGTGGTGGTGGCCAATAACAATAATCCGGTTGTTATCTTGTTTTTCAGGGAGATGTTTTTGTTCTTCATGATGTCTGTTATTTTATTGGGTTTAATTGATTACTGAACCCAAAATAACAGCAGGCAACGGGCTACATCAATGACGACATCGGCGGAGTGGACTAAAACAGGAGTGAATTAGACAATCCCGGCCATGAATAATATTTACCCGAAAATTTTTCAACGGAAATATATACATTGAGAATATTTTTCTACCGATACCTATGAATAACATCTCGTTCCACACCGCCGCGTTTATTAAAACCCTTGTATTCTTTTTGATATTGACCGTACTCTGGACGTTTGTCTGCAGGGCTATGCCAGACCCTGGCGCTGTCCTGGTTTTCCTGACCGGCCTTGGATTTCTGGTCCTTTTTCCGGTATCCATCTATGTGGGCATGGGCAGAAAACAACTAAAGGCATTAGTGACCACACTGGTAGCCACCATGCTCGTGTTCGCGGTAGGAACCTTTATTATCTTCCCGCTGGTTAGCTTAATAGCTGATGCTACCGCTTTGTATGCGGTGGTAAATTCCTGCTTTGTGGCCGTTGTTATGACACTGGTATTCGACAAATGTTATGGCGTGAAGTTCAGGTACTTCACAATGGGGCTGATCTTTGTAGCATTGCTGCTGGCGTACTACCTGCTCGATCAATACAAGGATGCATCAGATATGCTGTTTGGCATCCATCCCCGGCTCGTTATGTTCAATATTTTTCAGGGACTGCTGCTTATTCCGCTGGCGCTGGGCATAGCCACGGGCAGCTCCGAAGAGGCCAACTAATTCACACCAGCTGATCAGAAATCAAAGAAGAAGAAAATCAACGCCGCCCATTCCTTTTTAACGCCGGAAGCAGACCCCAGGCTGCTGTGGCTCCAGTTCTGTACATCGCCATTGTCCTTAATGTAACCGATAGTGCTATGGTTATAGTCTTTCACGGTGCCGTCTTTTTTTACATAGCCCACGGTAGAATGGTTGCTGTCTTCGATGCGTTCTCCCCGGACATAACCGATGATCTTGTAGCTGGCCGCTTCCACCGTGCCATCGCTTTTAACACGGCCCACGATGCTGTAGCCGCTGCTTTTGATGACACCGTCGCTGTTGACGGTAAACCGGGTGCTGCCGCCGGTGGACTTGATCGTTTGGGCGGTTGCCCATCCGTTATAGAGTAAAATACTTATCAGGATAATTTTTTTCATGAGCAGGTGTTACGGGATGTGTTATCATTACAGTATCAAAGTAAAGCATTTTATGATAAAAATACCGGTTCCAACTGTGCCCGTACAAAAACACAAAACTGGTACCGTCAGCATCTGCGCCTGACCGCTAATTTTGCAGTATCAAATTGTAAACCAGTATCGAATTCATATGGGTATTTCAAAGGAAGGTAGCCAGGGAGGCTGGCTCAATGGTTTTATCGGCGTGGTATTGTTCAGCGGATCGTTGCCGGCTACGAGAGTAGCGGTACTGGAGTTAAATCCTGTTTTTCTGACGGTGGCCCGCGCCTCCAATGCGGGCATACTGGCTGTGCTGGCCTTGCTGCTTTTTAAGGAAAAACGGCCATCGCGGGAACACATTATTCCACTGGTGATCGTCGCCCTGGGCGTGGTGGTGGGGTTTCCGCTGTTGACAGCCATGGCACTACAGTATATTACTTCCGCCCACTCTATTGTTTTTTTGGGGCTGCTGCCTCTTTCTACGGCCATCTTTGGCATTATCCGCGGCGGTGAACGTCCGCGGCCGGTGTTCTGGGTTTTCTCTGTGGCCGGCAGCCTGCTGGTAATGGGCTATGCGGTATCACAGGGACTAACGGCGTCGCCTATAGGTGATTTGCTCATGGTGGCAGCGATCATCGTTTGTGGACTGGGTTATGCGGAAGGCGCTAAACTGACCCGCATATTAGGCGGCTGGCAGGTGATCTCCTGGGCGCTGGTGCTGGCATTGCCGGTGATGTTGCCGCTGGCGTTTATATATATGCCGTCATCTTTTGAGGGGATACACGGAGATACCTGGGTGAGCCTGGCCTATGTCTCCTTGTTCAGTATGTTCATCGGTTTTATCTTCTGGTACCGTGGACTGGCGCAAGGCGGTACCGCCACGGTAGGGCAACTGCAGCTGTTACAGCCGTTTTTCGGACTGGCGCTGGCCGCCACCCTGCTACACGAAGCTGTCAGCATCGGCATGCTGGCCGTTACGGTGGGCGTTATCCTTTGTGTGGCGGGGACTAAGAAATTTGCGAAATAACTGTACGTTCAATACCAGACCAACCTGATCATCTTCTACGACATATGCTCCGGGCAATATCCTGTAACAGACCGGCCTTTTCCCGGAGCATCCGCAACTCTGCCGTACTTAGGTTATGGCTAAGCCGATAGTAGTCATAATAGCTAATATCGATACCCCTGTTAATAAGGAGGACCGGATAGTTATCCGGGCTATGGTCAGTACTAAAAACCGCAGCCAGATCAGCGGAAAAGACCTCACAGATTTTCCTTAAAGTACTTATATGCTGCTCGCGGGGGATTGTTCCCCAATACCAAAATAATACACCATTGTAAATATGTATCACTCCCTGGTAGAGCATTAACAGCGCCAGGTACATATCATTTTCCTCCAGGTACTGATCGGCGGTGTTCAGCAATTTCCCGGCCGTGGCAGACCAATATTCATATTCCACTGCAATTTTCTTCTCTAAAGCGGTCTTTTCTTCTTCTCCTAATTCTATTACTTCTACCAGCGGAATAATGCCGGCATCGAAGAGACAGGTCCCTTCCCGCACCATAGAAGAGAAAAAAGGGTTGGCCTCTTTCAACCGGGCATTTACAAATTCGATGCTGTGGATAATGGTTGTTACAGGTGTATCAAACTGACAGCTGTATTTAATATCATTATTCAGCCTGTATTCAGATTTGTTTTCACCGTTTGCCCCGGTAACGATCAACATCACATCTTGTTGCACTACCTGCACATCAAGCCAGCCACTGATGCTACAGGGGTCCAGCAGTATAATTTTTTCAACGGCAATAGCATCAATAACGCTTTGTACCATCCGGGCCAACTGTCTGATTTTATCGGGGGGCAAATGATCAAGGGTAATTTTCAACGCAGGCGAATTTTAAAGATAAGATACGATTTATTTTTATGAGTGTTAAAAGGAGCCCTAAAAGATAAGGGGCCATCAAGACGGCCCCTTATCCAATGTGTTACTATTGTTATTTCCTCACGGATCGATCCGGGTTTCCAGGCTGTCTTGCAGCGATGGGCGCAGGTTTGACAGCAGGTTGTAGCCGGTGGCGCTTTCGATGTCGCGCACCGTTGTTTTATACTGGGTCCAGTCGGTATTGATATCGTTGCGGTTAGGCGTGTTGATGGCAATCACGCGGGTATTGCCGTTGATTCTGTTCAGGTCGTTGCTGCCATCAGGGATGACTACCACTACTTTCCAGATGTTGGCGGGAACGGTCACATGACCGTTGTCGATGGTAGTGGTTACGCCACCCAGTGAACCGGTACCGCCCTGGCCGTAAGAACCGCAGATAACGAATACTTCGTTGCCGGCCTTCACGAGATCACGGGTATAGTTTTCCAGGTTAGCCCAGGTTTTCTGGTTATTGTTCGGCGCCTGTGGCATCATGTTGGTCATCAGGAAAGTAGCGGAGTTAGCGTCAGCGGTAGCTGTTCTGTCGGCTGAAGGGCAGTTGTGGCCACGATCAAATCCGGAACCGGAATAGCTGCTGTTCTGCACCTGATACCAGCCTGCGGGCAGGTCGGTGTCGGCGCGGAAGTCGTTGGTGCGGGAAATGCTGCCAAGGTCGGCCGACTGGATATGCCAGCTCACCCAGTTAGGGGTACCACGGTCGCGGCTATAGGATAAAGTATAGTAAGATTTTACCATCAGGTAGTTGTTCACTACTGACACATCAGCGAGTGCATTGCTGGGGTTGCCCAACAGCAGGTTGTTGTCGTCACCGGGATCGGTGCCGCCACCACCGCCGGTGCTGCCGGCTGTGATGTTCACATCGTCGATATTGATCCTGTTAGTGCTGCCGGAAGTTTTACGGATGGAGATGCGCAGGTTGCCGGTTGACTGGAAGGTGAACGTGGCCGTTTGCAGGCTGCCGGAAGTAGTGATGGTATTACCCTGTTGTGTCCAGGTCTGCCCGTTGTCGGCAGATGTCCACAGCTGCCAGTTGCTGTTGGCATCGGAGCCATAGGTACCGTGTTTAACGGTCACGGTTACACTACCGGCGGTACTGGTGCTGCTAAAATTAGTGGTGATGCTACCGGTGTTTCTGATACGGACAGATTTAGCACCGTTTTTCAGGTCGCCAGCGAGGTTGCCGATCAAGGCATCGTCCATAGACCAGGAGCCGCTGCTCAGCGTTACGTTGCCGAGGGCATAAGCTGTTTTAGTACCCGATTCAAAGTCTTCATTAAGGATAACGACGGATTCTGTAACAGCGGTACGTGATTTCTCAATGTCCAGGGGCTGAAGGTCAGCTTCCTTTTTACAGGCAGTCAACAACAAACCGCCCAGGCAAATGAGCATACAATGCCTGATGAATTGTTTCATAATTCAGGTTTTTTAAGGGTTCTGTAATATGTGGAAATTGGCTTACGATTCTATCGCTGTGGTCACCAGCGCTACGCAGGTATCATCCGGTTGATGGCAAACGATGTACACCGGAATACTGGTGCCATCTTCCACCCGGACAACCTGTATGCCGGTAAAATGTTCTTTCAGAAACTGATGCAGGACTTTGAATCTTTGTGCGTTTTCTACAATGGGTGCGTCGTTTGGATCTGGTGCGCTCTCTACTTCGTTGAAAAAATCTGTTGGACTGATGGTCTTTACTACGTTGGGTTCAACCTGATGGCGGGTGGCGATCTTACCGGTTATTTCAGCTACCGGGACCCTGCCCCACGACTCGATGGTCAGTGGGTTCTCCGATTCGCTGTAATATAAAATGCCGGTGGTCTTGGTGGTTAGGTTCTCTAATAAAGTATTTTTGCTCATAAAATGAAATTAGCGATTCCTGATAAACTTTTTCAGCTGGATAAGAATGGTAACAATACTTTAATGTGTGATAACAAACAGATACAGCTAAGATAACAGGAATTAACAAGACTAAAAAAAGAAACGGCCGGATAAAGGCCCGGCCGTTTCTTCTGACGGACTGTCATCATCACCCCTGTCTCTGAATTAATAGCGGAATGCTTCCCATCCCGATATGGCAGACCTGTTACAGGTCATCGGTTGTGTGCCATTTTCGCTGGACACATACAGCCCATTATTGCCTCGCAGGGAGAAGGTGCCATCAGCATTTGCTATCCAGTCGAACTTCTCCCAGTCGCCCACACTGGTACGGTTACACGTAATAGGCTGCGCACCGTTTTCGGAGGACACATATTTCCCCATGCTTTTCAGGGCTACTTTTCCGCCGCCGGCATCTTCCACCGCGAACTGTTCCCATGCCTGGGCAGTTGCGCGGTTACAGTTCATGGCCTGTGTACCGTTTTCCCCGCTGACATAAGCATTGTTAACCCCTTTCATGGAAATGGTGGAGCCAATCGGCGCACTGCCGCCGCTGTTGGTCATGGCGTATACCCGCACATAGTCGACATACATGCTGGCCGGCAACTTGCTCTCATCGATAGTTTGTCCGGGGAAATCACCGCCGACAGCGAGATTAAGGATGATAAAAAATGGATTGTGAAAAGCGCCTGTATTGTTGATGTTATTGAGAATATTGCCCTCATGGAACTTCACACCGTCAACGTACCAGCGGATGGCGCCCTGGTCCCACTCTACCGCATATACGTGATAATCGGTAAAGGAAGTGGTGGTAGTGCCGCCGTAGGAAGCGTGCCCACCGGAGAACCAGTGCATGGTGCCGTAAATGGTGTTGCTGGTGTTTACCTGTTCCATAATATCGATTTCGCCGCATTGGGGCCAGCCTACTGAACCGATATTATTGCCCAGCATCCAGAATGCCGGCCACAGCCCCTGCCCGGAGGCGAGCTTAATACGCGCTTCTATACGTCCGTAGGTGGTGGTAAAACGCCCCGCGGTATTGAGCCGGGCCGATGTGTACGGCCATCCGTTCACGGATTGTTTCCGGGCTGTTATCACCAGATTGCCATTGCTGACCGTAGCGTTGGCTGCCTGGTAATATTGTTTTTCGTTATTACTGGTATTGGGCCCTGTTTCAAACTGCCATTTGCTGCCATCAACACTGCTGCCGTTAAACTCATCGGACCAGATCAGCTGATAGGCCTCCGTAACGGCCGTTTTACTGCCGGCAGGTGGCAGGGCCTCTTTGTCTTTTACGTCTTTCTTACAGGAAGTTAATGCGGCCAGTACAAGCACGCTAACGTGGAATAATAAACGTTTTGTTTTCATGGAATTTACAATTATGATGAATAAATGCGGGGTGATGTCATCGTGGGTTTCATATATGCTCAAAATCGTCCGGGACCGGGTAACTTACCTTGACAATTTAACCATTTCAAATGCACTGCTACTGCATTCGGGGATTCCGGCCGGTCGGATGGTTTGCATTCTCTGATAACTTCTTTACTTTTAAGGTTCAATCAGTGGATATGTCAGGTTCTGTTCCGGTTCAGCTTGCAGAGGGTACTTACGTGGGCACGAAGGTGAAAGAGCGCGCTTTCGGCGCCGTCATCACCAGCGAAACCTCTTTTGTGCCCAATATGGCGTCTGACTGGCATTTCCACGTAAACCCCCACTTCTCCCACATACTGGAAGGCGGCAGCAGAGAAGTGAGGAAAGGCGGCACCGACCGGCAGTATGCCGGCGCCGGACTTTATTACTATCCCGGTGTGGCGCACCAGAACGTGGATTATCTCCCGGGCACCCGTATTTTTAATATGGAACTGACCGAAGATTTCTTTAAGACCTATGGTTTATCGTGCCCGCCGCCGTCCCTGATGTTTGGCGATAAGTTTCAGCTCAATACCAACGGCCTTGTCCGGATCATGAAAGAACATTATCTCCATGATGCGGCGGCGGCCCTGGCGGTGGACCAGCTCTGCGTTGACCTCATTGCGCCCTGCCAGCAGGATTTCCACTGTTACCCCGAGTGGACGGAGAAAATAAGGGATATTATGCATGATCACTGGGACACGCCACTATCATTACCGTTTCTGGCGGAGCAGCTGGACCTCCACCCGGTCACCATCTCCCGTTACTTCTCCCGCTATTTCGGATGCTCCGCAGGAGAATATCTCCGGAAAATAAAAGTCGAACGGGCCATCTCCCTGATAAAAAAAGAACAGGTGTCGCTCACCGGCATCGCCTATGAGTGCGGGTTTACCGATCAGGCCCATTTCACCAAAACCTTCCGGCGTATTACCGGTATGCTCCCCAACCAGTACAGAAAAATCTAACTGCCACAAAAGGTTAATCCCGTACAATTTTAGCAGTAACCGGCTGCTTAGTTTTGTGGCATGACAACGACGAGTAAAATCAGGCCACTGCAACCGGACGACAATCAGCAGCTGGGCACCATCATACGCCAGGTGTTGGAGGAATTCAGGGCCAACAAACCCGGCACCGCCTATTTCGATAAAAATCTTTATGAACTATACAGCGCTTTCGCCATCCCCAATGCCGCCTACTGGATTGTAGAAGTAAACGGCAGCGTGGCTGGCGGCGCCGGTATCTTCCCGGTACCCGGACTGCCGCCCGCTCACTGCGAACTGGTAAAACTGTACCTGTTGCCCGAAGCCAGAGGCCTCGGCCTGGGGAAACAACTGATAGCACAATGCCTGCAATCTGCCAGGGACCTGGGATACAGCCACGTATACCTCGAAACACTGCCCGAACTGGAACAGGCCATCCCACTGTATGAGAAAATGGGATTTAAATATTTACCCGCACCATTGGGCAGCGCCGTTCACTTTGGCTGCAGCATATGGATGATAAAAGAAGTACAATGATGAAGAGAAAATTAATGACCTGCCTGCTGATACTGGCCACCCTGTTATGTACCACAGCTACCTACGCACAGCAAAACAACCCACGGCTGCAACAGTTGTTTGACCGCTACTATGCAGAGCGGATGCCGCTGTTCCCGTCTGAAGCCACCACCGCCGGTTTCCATCAGTACGACGACCGCCTCGCCATCGAAGGCAGCGCGCCTTACCTGGCCGCCACCGAAGCATTTTACCGGAAATATCTACAGGAGCTGAAAAAATTTGACAAGGCCGCATTGAATCCCGGCGACAGGATCTCCTGCGATATTCTCACGTATACCTTGCAATCCGCCCTGGAGGCCCTGTCGCTGCACCTGGAATATCTGCCCATGAACCAGTTTGTGTCCACGCCGCTGGAACTGGCATCCTTTGGCTCCGGCGATGGCGACCAGCCATTTAACACCGTGAATGATTATGAAAACTGGGCCAAACGGATGACCGCATTTATGGACTGGACAGATACCTGTATCGCCAACTTCAACAAAGGCATACAGGCAAAGGTGGTATTGCCGAAAGCACTGGTGAAACTGATGATACCACAGATGGAATCGCTGGCAGCAGAAGATACCACCAAAAATATCTTTTATAAACCCTTATCGAAATTCCCGGCATCCTTTACGGCGGCCGACAAACAAAGGATCACCGCGCTATACCAGGTAGTGATTAGCACTAAAATGCGGCCTGCCTATGCGAAGCTGGCGGCCTATCTGAAAGACCAATACCTCCCCGCCGCACAGGAAAAAGCAGGGCTTTTTGCCGTACCAGGCGGAGACCGGATCTACAACTATTACGTCCACTCCTTTACCACCACGCCAGACCTTACCCCGGAGAAAATATACCAGACAGGATTAGCCGAAGTGGCCAGGATACGGGCGGAGATGGAGCAAATAAAAACGCAGACAGGTTTTAGCGGCAGCTTACCGGAGTTTTTCACCGCGCTGAAAACCAATCCCCGCCTGATGCCTTTTAAAACACCGGAAGAAGTACTGGACGCCTATCGGGCCATCTATCAGAAAGTGCTGCCGCATATATCACAGCTATTTGGTCATCAGCCACTAACGCCAATGGACGTACGCAGAGTGGAAGCCTATCGGGAGGCCGCCAGCGGAGGCCCTTTCTACATCAAGGGAAACATCGCTGAAAAACGTGCCGCCATCCTATACGTGCCGGTACCCGATGCCACAAAGGTGAATGTTACCTTTTACGGCATGGAAGCCACCTTCCTGCATGAAGGGATACCGGGACATCACTTTCAGATCGCCTTACAGCAGGAAAACAAGGACATTCCCGCCTTCCGCCGGCAGCCGACTTTCAGCGCCTACTTTGAAGGGTGGGCACTATATGTGGAATCGCTGGGAGAACAACTCGGCTGCTACACCGATCCGTATCAGAAAATGGGGCGGCTCAACAACGAGATCCACCGCGCCATCCGGCTGGTGCTCGACGTAGCTATCCACACCGGTAAAATGGCCCGCGAAGAAGCCATTGATTATATGATGGCCAATGAATCCGTTAGCAAGGCGATTGCCACGGCAGAAGTAGAACGTTATATGGCCATGCCGGGACAGGCATTGTCTTACAAAACAGGGGAAATCAGATTAAAAGCACTGCGGGACAAACTGGCCGCGCGACTGGGCGCCCGCTTTAATCTGCGCGACTTCCACGATGCGCTGCTGGCATATGGTGATATGCCATTACAGGTACTGGAAAAATATATGAACAACTGGGCCGCTCATTACCAAAGATAGTTTTAGCAATAGACAAGCAAGCCTAATAACAAGAGGCTGTCTCAAAAGTAATCTGAAGGCACTGAGAATATCGTAAACGAAAACTCTCTCCAC
>NZ_JACVFB010000001.1 GCF_014529945.1 Chitinophaga varians | reverse complement strand
CGCGCATCAACACCTGGAACTTTGTTCAGCGTCAGGTCAACAGTAGAGGTCTTGTCTGTACATACGCCGTTGCTGATGGTCCAGGTGAGTGTTACAGTCTGTGGCGCTGCACCGGCTACCGTAGCAGTGGTGTTGTACACAGTAGCGTCACCGAAGGTAACGTTGGCCGGTCCTGTCCATTTACCGGTTTCACCGGTAGCAGGCTGGTTGGCGCTGAGCTGGAACACATTGTTGCCGCACTGTACGATGGCATTACCAGCTTTACTATCAGAGAGCTTGTTGGTATTCCTTAATGTAATATTGTTGCTTTTCTGACAAGTCGTGTTGTTTATATTATTAACTGTCCATGTCAGGGTAACAGATGTTCCTGCCTGCAATCCGGTCACGGTCGTTTTCGGATTGGTAGGATCTGTAATCACCGCGCCGTTAGCGGGAGCGTTGATGGTCCATACACCTTCCTGGTCACTAGGCAGGGCAGGGGCGTTCATGGTAAAGTTGCCATTATCACACTGAGGCGCAACGGTACCTGGGTCAGCTACCGGAATAGCTCTTACCTCTACCGTTTTGGTTTTGGTATCGGAGCAGGTCAGGTTGGTAATGGTAACACCGTAGTTGTGTGTACCGGCTGGAGTAGGCGTATGGGTAATAGTTTGGGTACTGCCTGGTTGGGTAACACCGTCGATAGTCCATGATTTGGTGTAGGCGCTATTAGAACCGGCAACGGTCAGTGAAATGCTGGTACCCAGACAGATGTCAGACGGACCGCTGATGGTGGCATCCGGTTGTGCATCTACCCTTAATTTAAATGTCGCGTCGTAAGTACATCCCAGGTTATCATCATTCTGAATGGTCAGGATGAAATCATAAGTGCCTGGAGCTGTATTGGCTGGCAGTGTGGCAGTGATAACACTACCAGTAGCGGGCCATGTACCAGATTCATCGGGGAAAGTTGCCAACGGAGTACCGGTGACGCCTTTTTTCACGGTGTATTTGGTCACAGTGCCAGTCAGGGCAGAGAAGTTGATTTTAAACGTACCGCTGGTCTGACAAACAGGAGAGGCTGTAGCTGTTACTTTTGGTGCAGGGCGCAGGTGCAGGTTTACTTTTGAAGTTCCGTTAGCACATTTACCGTTGCTCAGTGTCCAGGTTACGGTGATGTCCTGCGTTGTAGCGGCGCCGGTCAGTTTGGCGTTGGTGCTGGCTGCTGTGGGATCATCAAATGTAACGCCGGCAGGTCCGCTCCAGGAACCGGTTTCCCAGGGTTGTGGCGCGGTGCCGCTGATGGCGAACGTTTTGTTGGTGCCGCACTGGGTGAGATCTATAGTGGCCGCTGAAACAGGAACAGGCATGTTGGTCAATACCACTTCATCGCTGGAAGCACATTTGCTCAGGTTCTTGTTGGTGACGGTCCATACCAGTGTAACGGATTTGCCTACACCCAGATTGGTTACGGTAGCATTGTAAGCGGTCGGGTTGTTCAGGGTAGCACCCTGGTCGTCTCCGTTTTTAAAGCTCCATACGCCGGTTTGATCTGCCGGAGGCTGATTTCCAGCCAGTGTAAAAGTAGAGGTGGTACACAGCTTGATGTCCGGTCCGGCGTTTGGTTTGGGCATCGAATTGACGATCACTTCTGTCTGGTCCGAAATGACGCACTTGCCATTGGTGACAGTGACCGTATAGATACTTTTTGCCGGTGGATTGGTAACAGTAGTGGGTATGTGGGTGATGGAAGTACCAGTGGCACCGGCTATCACGGTGCCGTTATAGGCCCATGTGATAGGAGCGTATTTGGCGTTTTCCGGCTGGATTTCCAGCTTCGCTTCTTCACCAAGACAGATACTGGGATCTGTCAGCAGTTTAACATTAACGATGGGTTTCTGATAAACCACAATTTCTGCGCGGTTACTATCGCGGCAGACTTTATTATCACCATATGTTTTTTCACCGACTACCTCATAGGTGGTAGTCACAACGGGGCTTACATCCAGTGTAGTACCGGTCACAGGTGGATCTACCTTCCATATATAAGAGGTGTATCCGCCGGTTACTTCCAGGTGGGCTTGCTGACCGTTACAGATTTCATTACCGGTCACCGAAATCTGCGGTTGTGGCAGGATGGTGATTTCTACCGGTCGGGAAGGAGCGGCACAGTTACCGAGACTGACGTTGTCCCGTTCCGTAATGCCTACCCTGAAATAGTAGAGTTTAGAGACGAGCGGATCTCCTTTGAGCGCCCCGGCCGTGAAGTTGAGGATCGGTGTTTTTGTTCCCGATACTGCTCCGGCATTCATGGGACCATCCACCATGTCGGTGTAGGTAACACCGTCGGTACTGATCTGCCACTGATAAACAGGGTCCTGGAAATAGGTAATAGGCTCCAGGTAAGCTGTCAGGCTTAACGGAGCGCCACCGCAGATTTGGTCTTTTACTCTTTTTTCATCTTTCAGACCATCTACATACGCAAAAAGATCGGGGCTGCAGTAGGTAAACTGGATATCGTCAATAGCAATATCGTTACCGCAACCACCGAAGTTATTGTTTAGGATCGTGAGTTTTACGGATGTGAGATTCGGAGGGATTTTGAAGCTGCCTCCATATTGTATCCATTCCGGTATTTTAAGGTTCATGGATACGTCATTCGTATTGAACCTTACCAGTTCGGCGTTCGTGGTGGGGTTTGTCAGAATGAAGGTGACCCCTGCGTAGTGATAACCCTTAGGTGCATCCGAAGCTCTGGCGCAGATATCGTCAAATACCTGCATGCCGTTCACGTTCATGAACCAGGCGGAGAAGTTATAGACGGAGCCGGGACAGAGGCCGGTGATGGTCCTTTGATAGAAGGCTTTTTTCTCGATCGCGGAGTTGATCACCAACATACCGCCGAAATTATTGACACCATCACCGTTGCCGGTATGGTCATAAGCTTTTACCCATTCGGGTTTACCCTGGGTGTGATAATATTCTATATAATCATTGTCTGCTAAGTTGCTGGTGTTGGAAGCAAATTTGTAGGTTTGAGATTGGTTTGCCGCATACAGGGCCTCAATGACCGCGTTCTTACGGGGAGCGGCTCCTGCATTAAAAATTCCGAAGTCCTCTTTAAATCCCGCCATCGTGCTGATGGTACCTGCACACTGGGTAATAGTACAGTCCTTTACTTTGATCGTACGGGAGTAAGTAATATAACTACCCGATGAGTTATAGATCTTTACCGTAAAGGTGTACGTACCTACCTTCAGGAGTTTGATGGTCATCGCCGTCACGTTTGGATAGGCGGCGAGGGGCTTTCGGCCCAACCACTTATCCGTGCCGGAGCCGGTTTCTGTGTACAGAAACTGATAGTCCGATGGCGCCAGGGCCGGAGATACACTCCAGTCCATATAGGACGTGGTAAAATTACCGGACCATACCAGGCCGTTCAGCGTGGCGAAACTTCCTGCGCAGATACTGTCGGGCGCATTGATAAATGCCGTTGATTGTGCCATCGTCTTGGCTGACGGTAGCACAAAGCCCGTTAACAGGAATAAAAAGGTTAAAAGTCGTTTCATAGGTGTAAAACAGTTAAGTGAAAAAAGTATCAGTTCTGAGGGCTTTCGCCTGTTCAGTAACTGTTGTTTTCCAACCGCTTACATGGGTCTTTAGGCTCGGAAATCCTTTTCCGGTCCGGGTGAGGGAAGGTGTAGAATGTTTTCATAGGCACTAGGTGTTTAAACGTTATATGGCTAAAATATGCAACTATTTTAAGATTAAAATTAAAAATAATATAGAGAAATAAAAAAAGTGATAAATTTTATAATATGAATTCACACAAGATAGGAAGAGGAGGAGGGTTAACGAAAATTGATTCTCAATCGATTAAAGGAGGTTAAAAAAACATTAAAAAAGTTATCCACATTCGGCGGGAACCCGGATTTATTTATCTGGTACTGTGCTTTATGAAATTATTTCCCTACCTTTGCAGACCAAATTTGATGTAAGATGCCCAAAGTAAGAACACATTCCCGCGCCAAGAAAACCTTCAAGGTTGGCGGGAACGGACAGATTAAGCGGTTTAAAGCCTTCAAAAGCCACTTACTGACTAAGAAAGCTACCAAAAGAAAACGTAGCCTGAGAGGAAGCACGCTGGTTCACGAAGCAAATCTTAACTTGGTTAAGAGAATGCTCGGCCTTCGCTAGTATCCGTCCAAACAATCGAATTTTATAACCTGAGAAAAAACAAAGACAATGCCTCGTTCAGTTAACGCCGTAGCTTCAAGAGCCCGGAGAAAAAGGATCTTAAAGCAAGCCAAAGGCTTTTACGGTAAAAGGAAAAACGTTTACACCGTAGCGAAGAACGTCCTCGAGAAAGGACTCACTTACAGCTACGTAGGTCGTAAATTAAAGAAAAGAAACTATCGTCAGCTGTGGATCGCCCGTATCAACGCTGCGGTAAGAGCAGAAGGGTTGACCTATTCTGTGTTCATGAACAAATTAGCTGGTAAGAACATCGATCTGAACAGAAAGGTGCTCGCTGACCTGGCCATGAACGAACCAGAAACCTTTAAAGCACTGGTTGCTTCCGTAAAGTAAGCGCTAATTAACTTTAAATACCAGATAGCTGGCATCCCAACGGATGTCAGCTATTTTATTTTTAGGGAAAAGGCCCACCACGGCAGACCCGCTGCCACTCATGGTGGCATATACCGCGCCCTCGTTGTACATCGTTGCTTTGATAGCCGCCAACTCCGGATGTGCTGCAAACACCGGTGCTTCAAAATCATTGCTCATCGCTTGTTGCCACTCACTTACGGGCAGCCGTATCACCTCTTTTAATGCCCGGACCGGCGCCTGTGGCGTGATCTGCCGGAAAGCCCAGCCTGTATTCACATGGATGCCCGGATGTACCAGCAAAAAAGAATACCCGGAAAGGTCCAGTGACAGCGGCTCCATCACTTCACCCCGCCCGGTGGCGTAACAGGCCTGATTGAGGATAAAGAAAGGACAATCGCTTCCCAGTTGCGCGGCATAGTCTATCAGTTGACCGACAGCCAACCCCAGCTGAAATTTATTATTGAGCAACTGTAACATAAAAGCGGCATCAGCGGAGCCGCCGCCTAAACCAGCGCCAATAGGAATATGTTTATGCAGGTGGATGTTGACCGGCTGCACCTGGGGATAGTCCCGCTGTAATAAATGAAAAGCCCGGAGGCACAGGTTGTCGGCCGCATCCCCGGGAACGGGAATACCGCTACTGGTGAACTGCAGGCTGCCGGGCGTGATCACTTCCAGGGCATCTGTTACCGGCAGGGGATAGAAAACGGTTTCCAGGTCATGAAAGCCGTCAGCTCTTTTGGCGGTGATATGCAGGCCCAGGTTTATCTTACAGTTGGGAAAAACGATCATGTTTGTGGCATTAACACGGCAATACCGCAGCGGCAGGGGATTCCCACCGGCAGCAGCTCTCCGTTCTGAAAAATGTTATTTACTTTTTCTGCTGTTTATTTCGTCGCGGATGGCGATAGCACGGATGTAATCTTCCTGTTCCAGTACTTCCTGAAGGAGCTGTGTGAGGTCATCCAGGCTCATGGCTTTGAGATCGTCTTCTGCGCCTCTCTCGTGTTCGGAGATGGTAGGGGTGACCGGTTTGGTGCTCTTTTTGCCGGCAGGATCGTCCAGCAATATTCCGGCGCTGTTGAGGATATTTTCGAAGGTGTAGATCGGACAACCGAAACGAACGGCCAAAGCCAACGCGTCTGAAGTACGGGAATCTATCTCAATGGTTTCGTCGTTGCTGGAGCAGATAAGTTTGGAGTAAAAGATGCCCTCCTGTAAATTGCTGATCACCACTTCATGGAGCTCTATATTAAAGGCGTTCATGAAATTTTTCATCAGGTCATGTGTGAGGGGGCGGCTGGGTTGCATTTTTTCTAACGCTACGGCTATCGCTTGCGCTTCAAAGCCTCCAATCACGATCGGTAAACGGCGTAATCCATTCACCTCTCCCAATACCACGGCATATGAATGAGTCTGCGTAATGCTGTGCGATAAAGCAACTATTTCCAGTTCTATTTTTCTCATATCTGTCTTGCGTTGTCGCTGAATGTTTTGTAAGACCGTGAAGTTAGAAAAATATTCCTTATCTAAAAAAAATCTTAATCAATTACGGATTACGAATTACGGAATTACGAATGAAAGATAACCTCATGGAAAGTTATTCAACAAACGTTTCAATAGGTAAGCCCATTCGTAATCCGTAATTGTGTATAGAATATTATTGTCCTTTGAATTCTTTGACTGCGGCTGTCAGTTTCGGTACCACCTCAAAGGCATCACCAACTATGCCATAATCTGCCGCCTTGAAGAAAGGAGCTTCCGGGTCTTTATTGATCACAACGATCACCTTGCTGCCGTTAACCCCTGCAAGGTGCTGGATAGCGCCGGAAATGCCAATTGCCACGTACAGGTTAGGCCGTACGGTTAAACCGGTCTGACCAACGTGCTCATGGTGCGGACGCCAGCCTGCATCGGCAACAGGGCGGGAGCTGGCTGTTGCGGCGCCCAGTGCTTTGGCGAGGTCTTCCAGGATGCCCCAGTTTTCCGGTCCTTTCAGGCCACGGCCACCGCTGACGATGATCTCTGCTTCTGTCAGCGGAATATCGCCGCTAACGGTTTCTGTTTTCACCACTTTCACTTTGAAGTCTGCATCGTTGATAGCGGGAGCAAAAGCTTCCACAGCAGCAGTGCCGGCGCCAGCTACGGCAGGGAAGGTATTGGGCGTGAGCGCAATCACTTTACGCTCAGAAGTGATGTTGATATTCGCGAAAGCCTTGCCGGAGAACACGTTCTTTTTCACGACAAAACCATTGGCAGTATCCGGATAAGATACGGCACCGGCTACCAGGCCTGCTTTCAGGCGGGCTGCCACACGTGGCGCTACTGCTTTGCCATCGAAGTTATGCGGAAAAACGATCACGGCTGCTCCTTCTTTATCTGCAGCTTCGGTAATGATTTTAGTATAGACGGTGCTTTCTACTTCCTGCAAACGGGCATCTGCCACGTGCAGTACCTTAGTGGCGCCATAATTGCCCAGTGCCGCCAGTTCCGCATTGTCTGCCGGTCCGAGTACCAGCGCTGTGGCGGTGGTGCCCAGCTGAGCGGCTACTTTTGACCCGTATTGAACTGCTTCCAGTGCTGCTTTCTTGATCTTTCCGTGTGCCTGATCGGCAAATATTAATATAGACATGAACTCAATAATTAAATAAAAACAATAGATAAATGATTAAATAACCTTGGCTTCTTCATGCAGCAATTTCACCAGCTCGGCCACATTGTCCGGGTTGATCAGCTTCACACCTGCTTTTGCCGGCGGCAGTTCAAAGCTCATTACGCTGGTCAGCGTATCGGCTGCTACAGGCTCTGCTACGGTCAATGGTTTGGTACGCGCTGCCATAATACCACGCATGTTCGGGATACGGGCTTCTGCCATGCCTTTCTGACAAGACACCACCACCGGCAGGGATACTTCGCAGATCTCCTCACCACCTTCAATTTCGCGGTTGATAGTAGCCACGGTGCCATTCAGGTCAAATTTGGCCGCGATGGACACATAGGGCAGTTCCAGCAGTTCTGCTACCATGCCACCTATACCGGAACCATTATAATCAATGGTCTCTTTACCGGTAAATATGATATCATATTGTTTTTCTTTCGCATGTGCTGCGATCTGTGCAGCGATGTAATAACTGTCCGCACTGTCCGCATTGATACGGAATGCTTCATCACCGCCCAGCGCCAGGGCTTTGCGAATGATAGCGTCGTTGTCGGCCCCGCCTACAGTGATCAGATGAACGTCGGCACCGATCGTTTCTTTCAGCTCCAGCGCTCTCACCAGTGCATACCATTCATCGTAAGGGTTAATAATAAACTGGACACCAGCCTCATTGAATTTCGTGTTATTGTCCGTGAAAGCTATTTTTGCAGTCGTGTCCGGAGTTTTACTGATACAAACTAAAATCTTCATGGCCTTAAACTGTTTGGTTTAAAAATGCGGTAATAGCAAATATATCTTATTTATGTACGCCAACCGCAAGGCTATATTATGATTTTAATCAGTATAAACAACAGAAATATGAATGTTATTTATAATTTGTTGACACCGGTAAAAGCACACCAACGACATGGACAGAATCGCACAGATTAAACAAATGCTGGAAACAAGTCCGAACGACAGTTTCCTGAAACACGCCCTGGCACTGGAGTATATTAAATTAAACAATGACACTGCGGCCCGGCAGCTGTTTGAAGAGCTGCTGGCCTATGAACCGGGATATACAGGTTCTTATTATCACCTCGGTAAACTGCTGGAACGGCAGAACGAGAAAGAGGCGGCCATCGCGGTATATGAAAAAGGAATGGCCATGGCTAAAGCGGCTAATGAAAGGCATACCTATAATGAACTGCAGTCGGCTTACGAAGAACTGGTATATTAATCTATTCAACACACATCCATGCCGCAACACTTACTGACCAATTTTATGGCCCATATTGCCGGGCAACAGTTGTTTGACCCATCCCAACGTATTTTACTGGCGGTGAGCGGTGGGGTTGACTCTGTTGTGATGGCCCACCTGTTTAAGCAGGCCGGATTACAGGCGGGGATTGCCCACTGTAACTTTCAGCTGAGGGGAGATGAATCTGTCCGCGATGAACAGTTCGTTCAGCAACTGGCCGCTTCCCTCGACATCCCGCTGTACACGACCCGTTTTGATACCAACGCCTATACCCAAAGGCATAACGTCAGCATACAGGTAGCAGCCCGAGAGCTGCGCTACCAGTGGCTGGAAGAGATACGTCAACAGGAAGGCTACAGCTATATCGCTACCGCACATCATATGCAGGACAGCGTGGAAACCGCACTCATGAATTTCTGCAAAGGCACGGGTATTGCCGGTTTGCATGGTATCCTGCCCAAACAGGAACGGATCGTGCGCCCGCTCTTGTTTGCCGACAAGGAAATCCTGATCGCCTATGCAGCGCTGCATCGCATCGATTTCGCAGAGGATAGTTCCAATATAACGGACAAGTATACACGTAATTTCTTTCGTCATCAGATCATTCCCCGTATGCAGGAAGCATTTCCTGCGGCGGTGAAAAACATGGACAACTCCATACAACGGATGCGCGAAGCGGAAATACTGTATCAGGAGTCGGTGGCCAGGCACCGCAAGCGCCTGCTTTTCAGCAAAGACAACATCTTCATGGTCCCTGTCCTCAAATTACAGAAGACAGTGCCGCTGCAGACAATCGCCTGGGAACTGCTGAAAGATTTTGGTTGTTCTGTAGCACAACTACAGCAGGTGTTGCAACTGCTCCACAGCGAATCCGGCAGGTATGTGGAAACGGCCACGCACCGGATCATCCGTAACCGCAGCTGGTTGCTGATTACGCCGGTAGCGCAAACGGATACACCGGTGCACGTGCTGGATGCTCCGCCTGCACACATCACCTACGATAACGGACAACTGCATATCCGCCGGCAGGAGCGGGGACAGGCTACGATACCTACAGCGCCGGAAGTAGCCTGGCTGGATGCCGCTAAAGTGAGCTTCCCGCTGATTTTGCGCAGATGGAAGCAGGGAGATTATTTTTATCCGCTGGGAATGCCTAAAAAGAAAAAGATCAGCCGCTTCCTGATAGATCAGAAACTGTCGCTGCCGGAGAAAGAAAAAGTGTGGGTGATAGAATCTGCCAAAAGAATTATCTGGGTGGTAGGCATGCGCATCGATGATCGTGTCAAAATCACTACAGGAACAGAAAACATACTCGCTATAGAATTAAAAACCCGGGACTAAGCCCCGGGTTTTTTATAGCCAGGGACTTTAGTCCCGGGAACATTAGATTAATGCAGACGGCTCAACAGCAACTGTACGAAGCGGGCGCCCAGCTCCGGATGGAAGGCCAGCGGGAACACAATCCCGAACAACGCTCCCCAGAAGTGCGCATCGTGGTTAATGTTGCTGCCACCTTTTCTGGACAGGTAAGCAGAAAGAAACAGGAACAGCACCCCGTAAAGCACTGCCGGCATCTTGATGAAAAAGAATACGCCGATCGATGTCCAGGGCTCTACCAGAATAAAGGTGAAGAGCACCGCGGAAATAGCCCCCGATGCACCCAGCGAGGCGTAATAGGAATTATTGCGGTGTTTGAGATAAGAAGGAATGTCGGAGACAATAATGCCTAACAGGTAATACACCGGATACATCAGCTTCAGGCCAAACAACGCCATAAAAACATCTTCCACATAAGGCCCAAAGAAAAAGAGGGTCAGCATATTGAAGATCAGGTGCGAATAGTCGGCATGTACAAACCCGGAAGTAATGAACCGGTAATATTCGTTATGATTTTTTACCATATAAGGCTGCATGCTCAGCTTATCCAGCTGGTCATAATTGTTCAACGCGGTATAGGAAATCAGACAGGTAACAATGATGATAATAATACTGACGGACATAAGCTCGAATGTTAGACTATAAATGTAACTATTGATGGTGATATTTCTCCCGGTTTAATACTGTATAGGCACGATACAGTTGCTCCGTAAAAATAAGTCGCACCAGCTGGTGCGGAAAAGTCAGCGGCGACAGGGACATTTGTATTTGCGACCGTTGGAGTACCGACTGGTCAATGCCGAAAGCCCCGCCAATCAAAATGATCAGCTGTCGCGTACCGGCGTTGGTACGCTGTTGCAGGAATTCTGAAAACTGTACGGTCGTCATCATCTTGCCGCGTTCATCGAGGGCCAGCAGATAATCAGTTGGCTGCAGCAGATCGAGGATGATTTTAGCCTCCTGTTTTTTCAGTTCAGGTACCGATAAACTGGCGGCCTGCTTCACCGTTGGGATCAGTTTCACTTCAAAATCCACATAATGTTGTAACCTTTTTTGGAATACGGCCATGCCCTCCCGGATGTAGGGGTCATGCTCCTTTCCAATGCTCCAGAGTTGAATTTTCACTTGTAATTATCATTAAACAACAGTTGTAAAAGTAAGTGTAAATCAGAAAATTGCAGAAAAAAATCCTGAAGAATTTGGTTTTTTCGAAAAAAGGTCTACCTTTGCAATCCAATCACAAACGACTGGCTGCGTAGCTCAACTGAATAGAGCATCTGACTACGGATCAGAAGGTTTCAGGTTTGAATCCTGACGCGGTCACCAAAAAAAGCCATCTCATCAGGAGGTGGCTTTTTCTTTTATACCTACACCCACCTACTTGTTAAGTTTCTTTCGCCGGTGATACCCGCATGCCGCTCATCTGATGGATGGTCTTCCTTTCATCACGATTTTATTTTGATCAATATAAAATGAGGAAATTAAATGGTTGGGCTTTAGTAACAGCAGGATATTGTTACAATCAACAAAGATATGTTGTTAAAGCTGTTACCGGTAATTACGCGGCTATACTGCAGTATAAACGGTTATATTTAATATAAACATTCCACTATGAAAAAGAAATCTCCGAAAAAACTCCAGATCGGTCGTATCAGGATCGCATCACTATCTGCTACTGTGCAGCAGCAACAGAAAGGAGACGCCTTCACGGCGGTTGACTGCCCCAGTGGTCTTGCCACCTGTGCCACTTGTGGCGGTGTCTGTGGTACTCGTTTGTGTTAAAAATTTAAAGAGGGTATTCAAAAGTAATTTTCCCCGATTTTATCCGGATGCCTGATGGAAAGCATTTTCACTGTGCCATCAAATTACTTTTGATATCCCTCTTTACTTTTAGGGTAGAGGCAACCTAATGCTCAACGTTAAGAAATATCACCTCAACATCTCGCAGTTTGGCAGGTTGTCCTGGTATGACAAACACTGCCCTGTGTGGCGCAGATAACGTCGCTAGGTAGTGTTGCGCTGCCGCCAACCAATGTGGCCTGTTGTTCGTCGCTTAAAGCGGCAATCTTGATTTTTCCCAGCAGCAATTTTTTTGCTGAACTTGTTTTTACTTTTTTCATAACCCGGATTTAGGTGAGCATCAAAGATCATGGTGGTGGCTGCAGGCTTTTTTCAGTATAAAAAGCAGCCGTATCGCCGGAAGACAAGTATGGTGAAGATATGGCGCAGCAGATGCTGCATATCCTCTGCAGACATAAGGGCGATATTTATATTTCATCAAAAAACAGATCCGTTATGAAAAAGAAAAAAGTGAATCTTTCCAAACTTACGCTCAACAAAGAAGTGATTAGTGATTTATCTCAGGAAAAAATAACAGGGGGCGCGCCTACACTTATTGCCACCTGCTTTGCCACCTGTGTTCATACCCGGTTTGATTGTCCCATACCTACCTTAAAAGGTCACTCCTGTGTTGATTTATGTGATCTTTTGTAAGCCTTTAAACAAATCTGTTATGAAAAAGAAGAAAGTAAATCTTCCCAGGCTGGCTCTCCAGAAAGAAGTGATCAGTTATTTATCTCAGGAAAAAATAACAGGTGGTGCGCCTACCATTATCAGGACCTGTACCGGCAGCTGTCAACCTAGCATTGATTGCACTCAGCCTACCTTAAGAGGCAACTCCTGTATTATCTGGTGTAAAGATTAAAACAGATCCGTTATGAAAAGAAAAAAACTAAATCTTCTCAAACTTACGCTGCATAAGGAAGTGATCAGTGAATTGTCTCAGGAGAAGATCGTAGGCGGGGCAACCATGCCATGGGAAACCTGTGGCCAGACCTGCCAGGCGAGCTGTCTTTGTACTCAGTACAATTGCCCTTCCCGGGATCCCAATGGCATTACCTGTGTGCTGACTTGCATTACAACGGTGTGCTGACAGCACCGGTTATTTTTGATAGATAAAAGTACTGTACGCTGGTGGCTTTTCTGTGTCATGCAGGCCTGTATAAACGTAAATCCAATATTTAACCCAAACCCTTCCGTAATGAAAAAGAAAAAAGTAAATCTTCCCAAACTCTCCCTGAACAAAGAAGTGATCAGCGATTTATCCCAGGACAAAATCGTCGGTGGAGCAGTCACTATTCGGGAGCAAACCTGTCTGAGGTCCTGTGCTGCAAGCTGCCTCTGTTCTGTGCTGATTGAATGCATTACCCAGGCTGTTTCCTGCCCGGTCACAGCATGTTGATAACATTCGGTTGTGTTAACCGATGCGACGGGCAATCTGAACAGTAGCCTGAATTCAGACGGCTTGAGTACGGTAGATACTGCCCTCAGGCCGTTGATTTTACGTAAGCCTGCATTTTATCTTTCACCTTAAAAGTTCCGTTATGAAAAAGAAAAAAGTAAATCTCGCTAAGCTATCGCTCAACAAAGAAGTGATCAGCAGTTTATCTCAGGAAAAAGTAACTGGTGGTGCTACTGCGAACACCTGTTTCAGAACATGCGTTCAAAGTTGTCTTTGTAGTGTATTTGACTGTCAGCCTCAGACACAGATAAGGCTTTCCTGCATTGTATTATGCCAGCCGGCTGAATAGTGCGCGATGGAGCAAATCCATTATCTCATTTAACCAACCTGTTATGAAAAAGAGGAAACTGAACCTTCCCAAACTCTCTCTCAATAAGGAGATAATCAGCAGTTTGTCTCAGGAAAAGATAGCTGGTGGTATGTCTGCACCACTGGTTTCCTGTCTTGAAACCTGTTTACTTACCTGCGGGTGTCAAATTTCCATGAATGACGAGATATCCTGTGTCACGGGGTGTGGCAATACTGTGTGGTGCAATACTAAAATGAAGTGCCCATGATATTGGTTCATGGCTGGTGTATTATTCTTTAACCCAAAACAGATTCGTTATGAAAAAGAAGAGATTAAATCTTCCCAAACTTTCGCTGAACAAAGAAGTGATCAGTGAGTTGTCCCAGGATAAGATCGTAGGCGGAGCAGTCACTATACTGGAGCAAACCTGTCGCAGGACCTGCGGGGCAAGCTGCCTGTGTTCTTTGCTGATTAAATGCGTTACGCAAGATGTTTCCTGCCCGGTGACAGCCTGTTGATAACATTCGGTTGTGTTCACCGATGCAACGGTGATCTGAGCAGTAGCCTGAAAGTAAAAGAGAGTGTCCAAAGACACTCTCTTTTTGTATATCCCTGGTTGATTTCGGGTTAATGTTCTTCGTCCGGAGCCCAATTCCATTTCGGAACTTCTCTTAACGGATGTAATTCGCTTTCGGACCTGGCGTTTGAATTTTGTTTGGCCACATGCGAGCCAAAGTCGACATGGGATTTAAGCGCATCGCGAAACGGTTTGTCTGTCGGGAGGCCGGCTTTGTCAGCGGCTTCCATATACAGGTCTACAAAGCGTTGCCGCTGCTCTTCAGTAATATTAAATCCTCGGTGTGCATCAATCAAATGCCTAAAACCTCCCATCTCTTTGCTAAACTTGTCTGGTCCGCCAAATGTTTCAGCAGTGAAAGCAGTGAATTTTTCCACATGACCTGGTTGCTCCTGTCCAAAGAGTGGCTGTAATATGGGATCAGCCAGGCAGGCGTGATAAAATATGTCGGTGTGCCTGTATAATGCGTCCCAACCGCCTGCATGATCATAAATTGTCTGGTTATTTTTCCCTTTGCTATTCACGGTAAAAAATTGTCCGGATTTTAAAAGATAGGCTGACTGTCGGGTCACTGGCTGCTGACGCATTTGCTGGTGCTGATGAAATAAAGCCGGAGGATACCTGAAGATAAATACTAAAGTTGACTTTTTTCCACTAACTGCTCCACCTTCGCATCCAGTTTTCCCAATGCCTGTAAAATAGCGTCCATATCTGACTGTGGCGACAAATCTGTGTTGGTCCAATAGCTGTGGTATTTCCACATTTCCAATACTTCACTGACGGGAAGATCATACGGTTTGAATAATGGATTCAGTGAAACCAGGTGTAGCAGGCCGTTTGGCTGAATGCGGTTGTAGATGACCTTGAAAACGATCCCTTCGTTTTTGGTGATCACTACGCAGGGAGTGCCATCTTTCAGGGTAGACCAGTCCTGAATATATTCTACGATCACATAAGCGCCTTCCGGAACGGGCAACATGGATTCGCCTTTAACGGGAAACATCCTGAACTTCCGGTCTGCCGGCAGTTGCGGCATATGAAATACCGGGAGACTGGAAATATAATCGGGGTCAGCATAGCCTGCGGTGTATCCTGCCTGGACACTATGGGAAACCATTTCCACTTGTTCTTTATTATCCGGCGTAATGGTAGTGGCCAGTACCCGCATCTTTTTTCCGGTCACATAACTCATATCCCCGGCTTCCAGTTCCCGCAGGTGCAGTTCTCCCAGTTTGGAAAGGTCGAGGCGTACAAAAGTATCAATGTCAACCTTAAAAAAATCGGATATCAGCACCTGATCTTCCAGTGGAGGATTCCGGGTGGCGCCGGTTTCCAGCGCCTTTAGTTTGGTGCGGGTGAATTGCAGGGCAGCCGCCAGGTCGTCCTGTGTCATCTTTTTCCTGTTGCGGAGAAATTTCAGATTGGTGGCCCAAAAATTATTTTGTTTTTCCATATTTTTTTGGCATTATTACTGCCGATGTATTGGCATTATTAGTGCCAAATATAAGTTAACTTTTTGAAATATGAAACAGTCAGCTGAAAGAAATGAGGTGATTGCCAGGCTGAGAGGGGAAATTCTTTCTTCAGGGGGGACTGTATTTTCATCCCATTCCCATGAGCATCCCGACCTGGGCCCATTGAACAGGGCCTTTCCGGGGCATTGTTTCCCTTTCCGGGGCACCCATGAATTTATCAGTCATAATAGTGAAACGGCAGCCGCCACGCTGGGTTTCATGGCGGGGCTATTGAGCCGCATCATGAAAGGCCCGGAGATGGCTGTCTGGGTAGGCGCGCACCGGACATTGTTTCCGCCGGGGCTGAAAGCATTTTGTATTGTGCCGGACAGGATCATTTTTATAGATCTGGTTTCTGAGAAAGAAATGCTCTGGGTGGTGGAAGAATGTCTGAAATGCACTGCCCTGGCGGCAGTAGTGGGAGAGGTCCCGGACATTCACCCCATTGCATTACGGCGTTTGCAACTGGCCATAGAAAAAAGCGGTGTGCCTTGCTTGCTGCACCGGCATCGCCCGCGTAGCGTGGAGAACACAGTTTGTACCACCCGCTGGATGATCACCCCGATGGCCAGTCTGATGGAGGAAGGATTGCCGGGCGTAGGTTATCCGCAGTGGCAGGTGGCGTTATTAAAAGTCCGTAACGGAAAGCCCGGCAGCTGGCAGATAACGTGGGACGGGCAACAGTTTCAGCAGGGTGGCCAGGAAAGCATGGAAGAGCAAAACATTTATATCAAAGCAGGTTAATTGTATGAAGCGTTACATGGCAGTCTGGTTTCGTCATCTGGCGGCCGACCGGCTGGCGCTGCGTTATCCGGGCCTCCGTCGGCAGCCTTTTGTGTTGGTGGCGCCGGAACGAGGAAGGATCATCATCCGGTCTGTCAGCCGTGAGGCCGGCCGCCTGGGCATTCTGCCGGGAACAGTGCTGGCAGATGCCAGGGCTGTATATCCGGACCTGTTATTTTATGACGAAGATCCTTCGCAGGACAAACTGTTGGAATCCCTCGCTATCTGGTGTTATCGTTTTACGCCCATCACCGGTGTAGACGGGGCCGACGGTCTGGTGTTGGATATCAGCGGCTGTACACATTTGTGGGGAGGAGAGGAGGCTTACTTTGAAAATATCGTCACCCGATTACAGGCCGGCGGTTATCACGTAAGGGCGGCCATTGCAGATACCATGGCCGCCGCCTGGGCGGTGGCCCGGTATGGGACCACACATCCGGTAATTGCGCCGGGAGGACAGGCAGCCGTGATACGTGACCTGCCACCCGAGGCGCTGCGGCTGGAACAACCTGTGATAGAGCGGCTGCGGAAATTAGGCCTTACGCTGACAGGGCTGTTTATGGACATGCCGCCGGCCGTATTGCGGCGACGTTTTGGTTTACAAGTACTGGAACGCCTCGGCAAACTGCTCGGCAATATACCAGAAGTACTGGTGCCGGTACAGCCTCCTGAGCCTTATGTGGAACGGCTTCCCTGCTTTGATCCGATACGGACGGCGCCGGGAATTGAGCTGGCCATCCGAAAATTGCTGGAGATGATTTGCCAGCGGTTGCAAGAGGAAGAAAAAGGATTGCGCAAGGCAAGGCTCGTGTGTTACCGCACAGATGGCGGACAGCAACAGATCGAGATCGGGACCAACAGCCCGGTCCGTAATCTGGAACACCTGTTCCGGCTTTTTGAATTGAAGATAGATACCATCGAGCCCGACCTGGGCATCGAGCTGTTTGTGATGGAAGCGCCGGTGGTGGAAGGATTGACGACACAGCAGGAACGGCTGTGGGACCTGGACACCTGTGGCAAAAAAGATGCGGTGACTAAATTACTGGACCGGCTGGAAAGCCGTATCGGCGCCGCTGCCATTCATCGGTATCTGCCTGAAGAGCATCACTGGCCGGAGCGCTCCATCAGACAAACCAATGATGTGCACGAAGCCCCGGCAGTGGCCTGGCCGGAACATCTCGTGCGGCCGGTAAGCCTGCTGGGCGCACCGGTGCGCATTGAAGTGTCTGCGCCGATCCCGGACTATCCGCCGATGCTTTTCATTCATAAAGGCAAAATCCATAAAGTGGTGAAAGCCGACGGGCCGGAAAGAATAGAACGGGAATGGTGGATGGAGAAAGGTTTACAAAGGGATTATTATCAGGTAGAAGACGAAGAAGGAGGCAGGTATTGGTTATTTCGCTCCGGGCATTATGGGGAATATAAGCCGGAATGGTTTATACACGGATACTTTGCGTGAATAGTAACGGTATGGGATACACGGAATTACAGATCACAACGAATTTCAGTTTCTTACGGGGAGCCTCTCATCCGGAAGAACTGGTGGAACAGGCTGTCAGCCTGGGATACAAAGCCATCGCGATTACAGACCATAATACGCTGGCCGGTATTGTACGGGCGCATGCGGCAGCCAGAGGGAAGGATATCCGGATTATCCCGGCTTGTCGGCTGGACTTGCGGGATGGGCCGCCGTTATTGGCTTATCCGACTGACAAGGCTGCCTATGGCCGTTTATCAGCCCTGTTGTCTACCGGTAACCTCCGTACGGAAAAAGGCAAATGTGAGCTCTATAAAAAAGATGTTTATCAATATGCGGAAGGTATCAAATTCGTGATGATACCGCCCGCTGCTTTGAACAGAGAGTTTGATTTCGACGCTGATTTTACAAGGGCGGCCAGGGAATACCGGCAGCATTTCAAATCGGAATTATACATGGCGGCGTCCTGGTCTTACCGCGGGAGCGACGGTAAGAAACTGTACCGCATTGCGCAGTACTGCGAGGAGCTGCACATCGGCATGGTGGCTACCAATGATGTATACTACCATCATCCGGAGCGGCGCGAGCTGCAGGATATTGTGACCTGCGTCCGGGAAAAATGTACGATTCATAATGCCGGGTTTCGGTTGTACCAAAACGCAGAGCGTTACCTGAAGCCGATCGCGGAGATGCAGCGTTTGTTCCGGCGTTATCCGGAAGCGTTGGCATGTGCGCAGGAAATAGCGGCGGCTTGTCAGTTTTCGTTGGATAGCCTGGAATATGTATATCCGGAAGAAATCACCACAGAAAGCCGGACGCCACAGGAGGAGCTGGAGATGCTGACCTGGCGCGGCGCGGGAGAAAGGTTCCCGGAGGGTATTCCGGATAAAGTAGAGAACACCATTCGGGAGGAACTTTCTTTTATGGCCCGAAAAAACTATGCAGCGTATTTTCTGACGGTGTATGATCTGGTGCGCTTCGCCAGAAGTCAGGATATTTTGTGCCAGGGACGCGGTTCTGCGGCCAACTCCGTAGTATGTTATTGTCTGGGTATTACTTCCATTAATCCCCAAAAAGTAAACCTGCTGTTTGCCCGTTTTATGTCTGATGCCAGAGATGAAGCCCCGGATATAGACGTAGACTTTGAGCACGAGCGCCGTGAAGAAGTGATTCAATATGTCTACGCAAAATATGGACGCGACAGGGCTGGCATTGTGGCCACCGTTACGCAGGTGCACTGGAAAGGGGCGGTGCGTGATGTGGGGAAAGCCATGGGCTTATCGATGGATGCGGTAGACCATCTGGCGAAATCAGGGTATGAATTCACTGATGAATGGAGGGAGGGTGAAACGGCTACCAGTGAAGGGTTTAAAGCGAAAGATCCGGTGCTGATGAAAGTATTGGAACTGACAGCGCAATACATGGGCTTCCCAAGGCAGCTGGGGCAGCATACCGGTGGATTTGTGATCACGCAGCATCAGCTGACAGATCTCTGTCCTATTCTCAATGCACGGATGGAAGGCCGTACCAACATTGAATGGAACAAAGATGATATTGAAACGCTGGGCTTTCTCAAAGTGGATGTGCTGGCGTTGGGCATGCTCACCTGTATCCGTAAAGCGTTTACCTTGCTCAGCCAGCATTATGATAAGCCTTATACGTTGGCTACTATTCCGGAAGAAGATCCGGCTGTTTATGATATGATCTGTAAAGCGGATACCATTGGTGTATTTCAGATTGAAAGCCGGGCACAGATGTCCATGTTGCCGAGATTAAAGCCCCGTAATTTTTATGATCTGGTCATTGAAGTGGCGATCGTAAGACCGGGGCCTATTCAGGGAGACATGGTGCATCCCTATCTGCGCAGGCGAAACGGGGAAGAGCCGGAAGACTATCCTTCTGAGGAATTAAAAGCGATTCTCAGCCGTACGAAAGGGGTGCCTTTGTTTCAGGAGCAAGCCATGGAGATAGCGATGGTAGCCGCAGACTTCACCGCAGCGGAGGCAGACGGCCTTCGCCGCAGCATGGCCACTTTCAAAGCACACGGACAAATTTCAAAATGGCGGGAGAAACTGGTCAGTGGCATGTTGAAAAAAGGCTACCAACAGGAATTTGCCGAACGCATATTCAAACAACTGGAAGGTTTCGGCTCTTACGGTTTCCCCGAAAGTCATGCTGCCAGCTTTGCTTTGCTGGTATATGTCTCTTGCTGGATCAAATGTTATTATCCCGATGTTTTCGCCTGTGCATTGCTGAACAGTCAGCCGATGGGTTTCTATGCGCCGTCACAGCTGGTGACCGATGCCCGCCATCATGGTGTGATTGTTCGTCCGGTAGATGTGAATCATTCGCATTGGGATAATATCCTGGAAGAACATGCCGGCAAATACCGCGTGCTGAGGCTGGGATTCCGGCAGGTAAAAGGACTGGGGCAGGAGGAGATGGAGCGGCTGATCGCAGGACGGACAGCGCCTTACATCAATATACACTCCATCATGGATGCCGGCGTGAATTTAAGCACACTGGAGCGGCTGGCCGATGCTGACGCTTTCCGGTCTATGAAAATGGACCGCCGCCGGGCATTATGGGAAGTATCGGCACTGGCGGACCGGCCACATGCGCTCTTTGAAGGCCAGCCTTCGGAAAGCGCCAGCGAAGCACCGGTGACACTGCCACTCATGACCCCTTCTGAGCATGTGGTACAGGATTATGCTGCCATGGCCTTATCACTGAAAGCCCATCCGGTAAGCTTTGTACGCCAACAGCTGTTTAAGCGCCAGGTCCTCTCTGTCCGGGAACTGGACCAGTGGCCGGACGGTACGCCGCTGAGAGTGGCGGGCCTGGTACTCGTGCGTCAACGGCCGGGAACGGCCAGTGGCATCTGTTTTATTACGATAGAGGATGAAACCGGTAGTGCCAACCTCGTCGCTTTCGCTAAAATTTTTGAACGTTACCGGAAAGAAATTGTTACGTCCCGTTTGCTGATGGTAGAAGGAAAATTGCAGCGGGAAGGGAGTGTAACACATGTGGTCATTCAAAAATGCTATAACTACAATGCGCTCCTGAACCAGTTGTCGGTACCTACTGATGAAGAGCACCTGATGAATGTCCCGTATCACGATAATACACCGTCTGCCGCTAAAAAGCCTGCTCCTAAAATGATACAGGCAGAACTTTTTCCCAAAGGCAGGAATTTTAAATAGATGCTTATGCAACTGAAATTATTTGACGATGGTAGCCAGTTGATGCTGCCGGAAGATTTGATTGAATACTATCCTGCTTTTCTGAGCAGGGAGGAAGGTGATCGGTTGCTGGAACAGTTGCTCAACACTGTTCCCTGGCAACAAAGTAAAGTGATGATGTATGAAAAGGAAGTGCTGACGCCGCGACTGTCTGCCTGGTTTGGCAGTGAGCCTATCCGTAGTGGCGACCAGCGTCCGGTGCTGCCCTGGCCCCCCGCACTGCTGGAACTAAAAGCAAAGGTGGAAGCGCATACCGGAATTGTGTTCGATGGTGTTTTATTAAACTATTACAGAGATAATAACGATTCTGTAGCCTGGCATTCGGATAAGGATACCGTACCCGGATTGAAAACAGAGATCGCTTCCATCAGCCTGGGAGAGGAGCGAAATTTTGATTTCCGTAGTAAAGATGATCACCGTCGCCGTTATTCCATCAGGCTGCAACATGGTTCCTTACTGCTGATGAAAGGTGACCTGCAGAGATACTGGGAACACCGTATCGCCAAATCTACCAAACCGATGAAAGCCAGGATTAACCTGACTTTCCGGAAGGTGGGCGGCACGGTGGCAACACCTTATATTCCTTAACAATCATCGGTGTTGTAGAATGTTTTATCCATATAGTCCTCATATTTTTTGATATCTGTTGCCGGAAGAGATGTTTTCCGGAGTACGACCTTTTTCTGCGTTGCGCCGTTAGGGTGTATCCAGATGCCGGAAAACCCTTCTGCATTTTTTTGCAGTATCATGACGCCGGAAAATCTGTGTTCCACCATGATGAACTGATTTTTCTGGTTGTACTCCACGGTCAGCGACAGCCATTCGTTGTCTTTACTTTTATTGTAACGGTAAATACACTGATAATAAGGATCTCCTCCACACTCACGTGGCACAGACACCAGGTATAGGGTAATAGGCAGCTTATCATCAATAGAGCCTTCATAGAGCTGCGGGATACGGGCTTCCTGTGCCGTGGCCTTCCAGTCGCATAACAAGACAGCAAAGGTCATCAGGACAAATATTTTCTTCATCGGGAGAAGTGATTTAATGGGCACAAAAATCGATCATCGACATCAATAAACAACAAACATTTATTATTCGCTTATCATGCGTCAATATCCGCAGGGAATAGTTTAAAATATGGGTAGGTGTTTTGGTGGTCATCTCCACAAAAACAGGAGCATCCTCCGTACTCTTATCAATCGGCTGTTACCTGTCGTGGTGTGATGCCAAACTTTCTCTTAAACGCCTGAATGAAATTACTGGCGTTGCTATAGCCCATCAGCCAGGCTACTTCGTTGACATGCATGTCGGTTTGCAGCAGCAGCTGCATGGCATGGGCCATCTTCCGTTCCTGGACGAGTTCATAGAAGGTGGTGCCATACTGTAGCCGCAATTGTTGTTTGATCTGGTATTCCGTTAAGGTGAAATGCCGGGCCACCGCTGCAAGGGATGGAATATCGAGGTAGTGTTCAAGGATATAGTGATAGATGTCCTGCATCTCCCGTTGCCATGCGGGGCGCGGTTCTGGATGAAGGCCGGAAAACAGCAGGGCGATGATTTCCGTTACTTTGCTATGCAGATACACCGGCAATAAATTGTCTGATACCGGCGGGCGTACCAACGAGCGTAGTGCCAGTTGGATCTCCGGTGAGATGGTCATCGCTTTGGGAGAGAGCGCGAAAGTGGCGCCGGAAGCCAGTTGCGCGGCAACATCCCCTGGAGGAGCGGTAAGCTGTGCCAGCACCTGTTGTAAAAGAGCCTGCCGGAAAGTAATAGCGAGGTATTCAAATCCTTGCTGGGCTTTGAAATGGAGGTCCGACTGGAAATTGTCAGAGGCGTACAAATTAAACTCCCCGGCTTGCAGCGGTTGAGGGGGAAGTCCTTTGAAATCGGCGCAGGAATTACCTTTGAGCTGAAAATGAAGGCTTACGTGAGGGACGGCTCCTTTTACCTGCTGTATCGTAATGTCCCGCTCAAAATCGGCCCTGAACTGTATGATTCCGAAGTCGTGGTTAAAGGCATGCGACACCTGATGCCGTACGTAGGGTAAGGCAACGGTGTTATGCTCGAAGTGATCGAAGCGGCGGCCATCGGAAAACCTCCGGGCTGCAATCTCTTTATAGGCGTCTCCGCTGATCGTGTATGACATACTACAAAGATCAACATTTTTACCTCCTAAATCAATATCCTTTGCCGGCTGGTCCTGCTATCTTTGAGGGTATCAAAATATCAATATAATATGCGTGTTTTAGTTACAGGTAGTTCCGGGCACTTGGGAGAAGCATTGGTGCGCAGATTGCTGGAGCTGCGTTATGAGGTAGTGGGCATTGATCAGAATGCCGGTGTTTTTACCAGTCATATTGGTTCCATTACTGATGCCGACTTTGTGCATGAGCGTATGAAAGGCGTGTCTGTGGTGTTTCATGCGGCCACGTTACATAAGCCACATGTAGTGACACATTCGGTACAACAGTTCATCGATACCAATATCACAGGCACCTTGCGTCTGTTGGAAGCCGCAGTGGCGGCGGGAGTGGAGCGTTTTGTTTTTACCAGCACCACCAGCGTGTTTGGGGACGCTATGGAGCCGGCGCCAGGTGGACCGGCAGTGTGGGTAACGCCGGCGCTGGCGCCGATGCCTAAAAATATCTATGGCATCACCAAGTTGGCGGCAGAAGATCTTTGCCGGTTGTTTTACCGTAAGCATGGCCTGCCTTGTGTGGTGCTACGTACTTCGCGGTTTTTTCCGGAGATCGATGATGATCGTAATAAGCGGGAGGCATATGATGATGCCAACCTGAAAGTAAATGAACTGTTGTTTGGCAGGGTAGACCTGGCGGATGTGGTGACGGCGCATTTGCTGGCAGCGGAGAAGGCGGCGTCCATTGGCTTTGATCGTTATGTGATCAGCGCTACCACGCCGTTTTCCAGGGAGTATATGCTGGCATTGCAACATGATGCGCCGGCGGTGTTACGTCATTATTATCCTGGTTTCGAAAAGCTGTATGCCCGGCTGAACTGGAAGATGCAGCCGGTAATAGACAGGGTGTATGATAATGCGAAAGCCCGAAAAGACCTGGGGTGGAAGCCGGAGTATGACTATGGAAAGGCACTGGAAGCACTGGAAAATGGTCAGCATGTTTTTAGTCCACTGGCACAACAGGTCGGCTCCAAAGGTTATCACAACACTGTTTTTACAGAAGGCCCTTACCCGGTAGAGAAATAAGATGATGCCTGAAAGTGTGTATGGTGGCTGTTTTATGTAGTGTTGTGATCACTGCGTATAGTGGTTGACGGTAGTGCCTTCAAAAAAATATTTCAAAAAAATTTGTTTAAATAAAAAGTAATCCTACATTTGCAATCCCAAACGGGGAAATGGCCTTGTAGCTCAACTGAATAGAGCATCTGACTACGGATCAGAAGGTTTCAGGTTTGAATCCTGACAGGGTCACAACTTAAAAAATGCTGCAATACATTTTGCAGTTTTTTTTAGCTCAATAAAAACATACTGTTAAAAAGTAGCAGATGTAAAGAATTGAAAAATAATTTGTTAAGATAAAATAAATGTTTATCTTTGCAACACCGAAAGGGAACTGGCTGCGTAGCTCAACTGAATAGAGCATTTGACTACGAATCAAAAGGTTTCTGGTTTGAATCCAGACGCGGTCACAAATTTTAAATGAATAATAAAGGGTAGCATTTTCAAGAATGCTGCCCTTTATTTATTTAAGACCTGGACCCATAAGAAAAGATTCCACATTCCCCTGCGTCTTCTAAAACATTTCAGCAACACCAATCCATTTCTCCTGTCTCGAAAGTTTATCTTTTTCAATAGCTTTATAGCCGTTAAAAGAAGCCTATGCACGTTGTGAGGATATGTTGCTTTGTTTTATTGCTGATGGTGGTCACTGCCACTTCGTTTGCTATTGGTTATCCCATCCGGTACCTGGGCATAGAAGACGGGTTGTCCAATAATGCCGTTACCTCTGTATATCAGGACCACAAAGGATTTATGTGGTTTGGTACGTATGATGGACTCAGCAGGTACGATGGGTATAGATTTAAAGTGTACCGGAACAAAGTAGGCGATAGCACCTCACTGGCCGATAATGGTATTTACACGCTTGCCGATGATAATCACCACCAGCTCTGGGTGGGCGGCCGGCGGGGAGTAAGTGTTTTTAACCCTGCCACAGAAAAATTTCTCATGCCGATGTACCGGCCGGTGAATAGTCGTACCCTCCAAAAAGCCAATGAAAACATACATATCATCAAGTCGGATGAAAATGGACTTGTCTTAGTCGGCACCGAGAAAAATGGCTTGCTCGTATTTGATAATAATCTTTGTAACGGCTTGCAAATTCCAATACATAGCGGCGCCACCACCATCACCAATTATGAGGTGACTGGTATAAAATTTACGGGTAAGTCTGCCTGGATATTCGTGCAAAATGTTGGCCTGTGTAAATATGAAACGGAGCAGCATTCCTTGTCCATCGTCTCCGGGGATATTCCCCGCGCCAACTGCCTCAATGTCGACAAGTCCGGCAACCTGTTGCTGGGCACGGATGCCGGCGTATTCCGTTATATGCCGGGCACCGGAAAATTTTCCGCTAACGCCTTACCCGACAACAGTAAGATCGTACACCTGTATACCGACAGGGAAGGGACTACCTGGTGCGCCTCCGACGGCAACGGCATTTATCTGATAACGGGTACCGATGTTCCTGCCCGCCCGTTTACCAGTCCGGGCAGCCGGTCACAGCTGAGCAGCAATTCCGTTTATTCTATTTATGAAGACCGGGAAGGCCGCAAATGGATCGGCACCCTGCGGGGCGGCATTAATATCCTTGAATCGCGACGTAACCCGTTTGAGCTAAATGTGCTGAATCGCAACCCTGATGCCAGGGCCATCGATAATTTTATTTTTTCCTTTTGTGAAGATGACGCAAAAAATATCTGGATAGGTACCGACGGAGGAGGCCTGAAACACTGGAACCGGGAAACCGGCGCCATTACTTCCTACAGCCATGATATACATCAGCCGCAAGGCATCAGCAGTAATTTTATCACCTCCATCATCCATGATGTTCACCGCGACCTATGGATATCTACCTGGTTTGGCGGGGTAAACCGCTACAGCACCACCACCAGGAAGTTTGAGCACTATACCTGTTTTAATCCATATACCCGTACCGCAGAAAACAATGTATGGATGGTCTATGAAGATCGTCAACAGCAGCTATGGGCCAGCACGACCAACAACGGTACCCTGTATCGTTTTAATCCGCAGGAAAACCGTTTTACCCTTTTCGACAGTAGCCTGGTAAACATGCAGTGCCTGGCAGAAGACCGTGAAGGACAGCTATGGGGCGGTAATTACTCGGCTCTCATCAGGGTAGACCGATATCACCTGAAGCACCAGCGTTTTGATATTGGTTATACGGTCCGGTCTATCTACCATGATAAACAAGGTAATTTCTGGGTAGGTACGGATGGTGGCGGCTTATTGCGCTTTAACCGGCAAACCGGCGCCTATACCCGCTACACCATGACGGAAGGGTTGCCGAGCAATTCCATTCTCCGGATGCTGGAAGACAACAAAGGCAATATCTGGATCAGCACCTTCAATGGGCTCTCCAAATTTGACCCGGTAAAGAAAACGTTTCGCAACTTCTATGCCTCTGACGGATTACAGAGTAATCAGTTTAGCTTTAATGCGGCACTGGCACTGCATTCCGGCGAGCTGGCCTTTGGTGGCATTAAAGGGTTCAATATCTTTTACCCCGATAGCGTGTATGCAGAAACTACCATCCCGCCGGTGTGGCTGACCAATATCAACGTCAACAATACGCCGGTGACGGCCTCAGATCATTATGTATCCGGCAGGACATCGGAAAAAGAAGTACAGGAGATTACTGTTCCCTATGACAAAGCCACCATTGCTTTCGATTTCGTAGCGCTGGAATATACGCTGCCTGATAAAATCAGCTATGCCTACCGCCTGCGAGGCTGGGACAATAACTGGAACTATGTCGGTCAAACCAGGACCGCCAACTATACCCATCTACAGGAAGGACATTACACCTTTGAGATAAAAGCCAGCAATGCCGATGGATATTGGGGGCCGGCAATACGCACGGTTTCCCTGATTGTATTGCCTCCGTGGTACCGTACCTGGTGGGCTTATCTGTTGTATATCAGCACCACCCTGGCTGCTATCTATCTGTATATTCAGTATCGGGCACGGGAGGAACGGCTGAAATACGAAATCAAGCTGGCTTATCTGGAGAAGGAGAAAGAAAAAGAGCTGAATGAGAAGAAACTGTCGTTCTTTACCAATGTTTCTCACGAGTTCCGGACACCGCTCACCCTCATTATCAATCCGCTGAAAGAACTGCTGCAGCATAAAAACGATCGGGACCTGGGCATTGTATACCGCAACGCCAGACGCCTGCTTAGTCTGGTAGACCAGCTGCTGTTATTCCGCAAGGCCGATCAGGAGGGCGACCAACTCAAGATTGCCCGGCTGGATATGGTGAATCTCTGCCATGAAGTATATCTCTGCTTTTCCCAGCAGGCAAAAGCTAAAAATATTGAATACACTTTCCATACCCGGCAACCGGCCATAGACTTATACGGCGATAGTGAAAAACTGGAGATTGCCATTTTTAACCTGCTCTCCAACGCCTTTAAGTTTACCCCCGATAACGGGACCATTATTTTTGAACTGAGCGCCGATGCTGACACGGTGACCATTGTAATCAAGGACAGTGGTTGTGGCATTGAAGCGGGCGTAGGTAACCGGATCTTCGAAAAATTCCAGCGGGCGCAGGACCGTAAAGAGTCGTTACAAACAGGTTTTGGGATTGGGCTTTACCTGGTAAAACACTTCATCGAAAAGCATCACGGCATCATCAGCTATGAGAGCAAGGTAAGTGAAGGCACTGCTTTCCGGCTTTGCCTGAAAAGGGGCTATGCCCATTTCGACGGTACGCCATTATTGGAAAGCAGCGGGCACCAATCGGCTTTTCTGAAGGAGCTCAGCGCTGACGCCAGCCTGGAGGTACAGGATACCGCCACTGACGCCCAGGAGGCAGATGTGCCCACCACGACCATTACCGAAAAGAAATCCATCCTACTGATCGATGACCACGATGAAATCAGGCAGTACCTCCAGCAGCTGTTCAAAGATAAATTTGTGGTATATGAAGCGGACAATGGTACCAGTGGTTTTGCAGCGGTACAGAAATATATGCCCGACCTGGTGATCAGCGATATCCAGATGGAGGGGATGGATGGGGTAGAGCTCTGCACCAAAATAAAACAGACAGAGATGATCAGTCATATCCCGGTGATCCTGCTTACCGGGTCTTCTGCCTCCGATACCCGTCTCAAAGGTCTCGAGGGCGGAGCAGATGATTATATTACCAAACCTTTCGACAAGGACCTGCTGATGGCCAAGGTGAATAACATCATCAAGAACAGGAACCTGTTGCAACAGTACTTTTTTGACCGCATCACCCTTAAAAACAGTAATATCAGGGTACCAGCAGAATACCAGGATTTCCTGAAACGCTGTATTGAGATCATAGAGTCGAACCTGGAAGATGAAACCTTCTCCATTAAAAAGTTCACCCTGGAAATCGGTATGAGCCACTCCAGTTTATACAAGAAGGTAAAATCTATTTCCGGCCAGACGATCAATTCTTTTATCCGGTCGATCCGGCTCCGTAAAGCGGCCGTTTTATTGCTCCGGGAAAATTACACGATTACACAGGCAGCCGTTCAGGTAGGCATCGGAGATATTAAATATTTTCGTGAACAGTTCGTGAAACTGTTTGGGATGAATCCTTCCAGCTACGTAAAAAAATACCGGCATTCCTTTAACCGTGACTTCAATATCACGGAAAGCCATGAAGAGATATAATTGCTCCTTTCCCGCTACTGCATTCATTTTAGATATAGGGGGTGATGAAATGCCCCCTATAATATTTTACGATTTTACCCCCGTTTTTAAATGATTTACCCCCTCTATGATCTGTGTACGGCATAGTACATTGCGGAGGTCACAGCGGCTGAAAATAGACCGTCCAATCAACCAGAATTAATTCGCCAGCATTCCATCAATCATTTAAATAGAGCGTTATGAAAAAACTTCCATCCGGAACGGACCGTGAACTATTTGTCCCTTTACGGAGCCTACCTATTCTTACCCACTTATTTTTTACGTTGTTATTGTTATGGGCCGGCAGTGCCCAGGCGCAGCAGACCGTTGTAACCGGTACGGTGTCTGCCGACAATAGCCCTGTTCCCGGCGTTACCATTCGGGTAAAGAACAAAACAGGCGGAGCACTGACTGATGGTGATGGGAAATTCAGCATCAGCGCTGCCATTGGAGATACCTTATTATTTAACCATATGTCATATAACGAGCAACGGGTAGCCGTAAAAGGCGGCGCCCCGCTGCGTATTGTGCTCACTGCCCTGAGTAAAACAGTGAATGAGGTGGTAGTGGTAGGGTATGGCACCCAAAAGAAAGCTACCCTCACCGGCTCTATTTCTGTGGTGAAGGGGGCCGACATTGTGCAAAGCCCGCAGCCTAACGTATCCAATGCGCTGACAGGCCGGTTTTCCGGTGTGATTGCCAACAACCGCTCCGGTGAGCCAGGCTACGACGGTTCAACGGTGACTATCCGCGGACTCGCCACCACCGGTAACAACGACGTATTGATCGTGGTGGACGGCGTGCCCGGACAAATCGGGGGCCTCGAACGGCTGGACCCGAACGATATAGAAAGTATTTCGGTACTGAAAGACGCCTCCGCCGCTGTATATGGCAGCCGTGCTGCCAACGGCGTGATGCTGATCACCACCAAACGGGGTAAAACCGGGAAGCCTGTGATCAACTACAGCTTTAACCAGGGATTTTCATCGCCAACCAGGTTACCTAAAATGGCGGACGCCTATACCTATGCTCAGATCATGAATGAGATCCGGTATTATAATAATACCGCCGGCGGGATGAACCAGTTTTACACCGACGAGCAATTGCAGAAGTTCAAAGATGGTTCAGACCCGGTAAACTATCCGAATACCGACTGGCAAAAGGCCACCCTGAGAAAAACGACGACGCAGAACCAACACAGCCTTTCTGTGAACGGCGGAGGGGAAAATGTACGGTATTATGTTTCCCTGGGCATGATCGGGCAAAATGGCTTATATAAGAACGGCGCTACCAAATACAATCAGTATAATTTCAGGTCAAACATTGACGCCGATGTTACCAAACGGCTGAAAGTAAGCTTGTACTTATCCGGTCGCCAGGAAGATCGTCAATATCCTACCACTTCGGCGGGAGATATTTTCCGGGGTATCTACCGGGCATATCCCACGGTATTGGACAGATATCCCAACGGCCTGCCTACCACCGGCATTGAAAATAACAACCCGGTGATGCAGGTAACAGATATCGGCGGTATTTCCCGCAACCCTGTCCAGGTGTTTAACGGTATCCTGAAAGGGTCGTACGCTATCCCGGGCGTAGAAGGGTTATCCCTCGATGGTTTCCTGTCGGCCGATAAAGCATGGAGCTTCGCCAAGGCCTTTGCTACTCCTTATAAAGAATACACCTTTGATGCGCCGTCCAATACCTACGTGCCGAAGATAGTGGGAGGGTCCAACGGTAAAGCATCTCTGGTAGAGCAACAGCGGAACATGTCCCTGTTGACCACCAACATTAAACTGAATTATGTCCGCCGTTTTGGGGCGCACGATTTTAATGCGTTGATAGGGTATGAGCAAAGCAAAAACATGGTAGATACCCTGAGCGCCGGCCGTATCAACTTCCCGACACCGCTCACCCCGGAACTGTCGCAGGGTGGCGCTGCCGCAACCGACAGGAGCAATTTTGGCAGCAGCTACAATTTCACCAGGAAAAGCTATTTCGGAAGAATCGCTTACAACTACCTGGAGAAATATCTGCTGGAAGTACAGGCCCGTGTGGATGGATCTTCCACTTTCCCGAAAGGTAATCAATATGGATTTTTCCCTTCCGTTTCTGCTGGTTGGGTAGTCTCCAAAGAATCCTGGTTTGAACCGGTGAAATTCATGAACAGCCTGAAACTCCGTGGATCGTATGGTTCGCTGGGTAATGATAATGTGGGGCTGTTCCAGTATTTCGACAACTATTCTTTCTATAACCAGTATGTGATCAACGGACAAATTCAGAGTGGCATAGACCTGGTAAAGCTGGCCAATCCCAATATTACCTGGGAGGTAGCGAAAAAAATGGACCTGGGCCTGAACGCCACTTTCCTGGACCACTTCTCCCTGGAGTTTATCTACTTCCAACAGCGCCGTACCAAGATATTGACGCCACGTACCTCCCTGACACAAACCTCCGGCATTGTGAATCCGTTTGATAAAAACAATCCGTTGGTGCCCGCAGAAAATATCGGTAAAGTCAACAGCCAGGGTATTGAGGCAACGCTGGGATATGACAATACCACCGGCGGTTTCCACTATAATGTTTCCGGTAACGTCACCTATGCCAAAAATAAAATCATCTTCAAAGATGAAGCAGTAGGCACTTTGCCCTATCAACGGGAAACCGGCGGGCCGATGAATACTTACCTGTTGTACAACGCCATCGGCATTTTCAGAACAGCAGACGATCTGGCCAAATACCCACATCTGCCCAATGCCAAACCGGGTGATTTGATCTATCAGGATTATAACGGCGACAAGCAGATCACAGCAGATGATATGGTGAGGACCAAATATGGCAACATTCCTGAAATCACTTACGGAATGAATCTGGCTGCCGACTACAAAGGCTTTGATTTGTCTGTGTTGTTTGCCGGACAAACACACGTGAGTCAATATGTACTACCTGAATCCGGTACCATTGGAAACTTCTACAGCAGCTGGGCCGATAATCGCTGGAGCCCTTCCAACACGGGAGGTTCTTATCCCCGCGTAGATGAACGTGCTTCCTCTTCCGTCAATGGCGGCCTTCGTCCTAATACTTTCTGGCTGAACAACGCATCTTTTCTTCGCCTGAAAAATATTTCCCTGGGATATACCATCCAGTCGCCTGCTTTGTCACGCGCCAGGATAGCGGGTCTTCGTGTATATGCCAACGCCTTCAACCTTTTCACCATCACGCAGGTAAAAGACTACGATCCGGAAGGATTCAGCAGCAGCGGACAGTTCTATCCGCAACAGCGTATCGTGAACCTGGGTGTAAATGTTAAGTTGTAAAACTCAAAAATTAAATCATGAAAACGACAAATATATTCTTCGGTCTGGCTTTAGTGGCGGCTGGTTTCCTTTGCTCCTGTCAGAAAGATTTTCTGAATGTGACACCTACCGATAAAATACTGGGGAACGCCGTCATCGCGGATTCTTCTTTATTTGAAAACTATGTCATTAATCGCTATCTGAGCATCCGGTTGCAGGACAAAGAAGGAGAGGGCAGCAACCCCGGATTTGGAAGAGGATTTGAGTACGGCCTGTGGAGCTCTATTACAGATGAATCCATTTACAATAATGATGATAATACCTGGGTAGTTCAACAAGGGCAACTGGCGCCGGAAAACATGGGTATCACCGGTACTATCTGGGGAAGAAGTTACCGCGGTATCCGGGAATGCAACTACGGGCTCAATAACATTGACAGCGTAGTGATGAGTGCCGCACACCGCAAGCGGTTAAAGGCAGAACTGCGTTTCATCCGCGCCTACCGTTATCATGATCTCATCCGCAACTATGGCGGTGTGATTATGATGGGAGATAAAGAATACAGCTTACAGGATAACCTGAACGACCCGGCCTTATTCAACAGGGCTACCTTACAACAGTCGATGGACTACGTTATCGCCGAGCTGACAGCCGCAGCGGCCGATCTTCCGGTTGATAACAACAGCGCCGACTGGTTGCCAGGCAGAGCTACACAGGGTGCCGCATTGGCCCTGAAAGCCCGTCTGTTGCTTTATGCAGCCAGTCCGCTTTATAACGTAGGTACCTGGCAGGCCGCAGCCGATGCTGCCAAAGCAGTCATGGCACTCTCCAAATACAGCATAGCGCCGGATTATACGCAGTTGTTCCTCAACAATAATAACAACGAAATCATTTTTGCGCGGCAGTTTGCCATCGGCGCCCGCCACGTATGCCTGGAGATCTCCAACGGCCCCAATGGCTATGGAGGATGGGCCGGCAATACACCTTTACAAAATATGGTGGACGCCTACGAAATGAATAATGGGAAGCCAATTACTGATCCTGCTTCCGGATATGATCCGCAGAACCCCTATCAGAACCGGGACGCCCGTTTTTATGCTACCGTTCTCTATAACGGCGCTTCCTACAGAGGATCTACCATACAAACCTTTACCCCTGGCGGTAAAGACAGCAAGGACGGACCTTCCAACTGGAATGCCTCCAAAACGGGTTACTACCTGCGCAAATTTATGGATGACAAAAATCCGATCGACAATCCCTGGGATGTAGCCGGTTTACAGCCCTGGATATACCTCCGTTACGCAGAAGTGTTGCTGAACTACGCAGAAGCACAGAATGAGGCCATGGGGCCCGACGCCAGCGTATACAACGCTGTTAACCAGATCAGGCAGCGTGCCAGCGTGCAGCAGCCGGCGTTAGCTCCCGGCCTCACCCAGGAACAGATGCGGGATGCCATCAGGAGAGAAAGACAGGTGGAGCTGGCCTTTGAGGAACATCGTTTTTATGATGTACGCAGATGGAAAATCGCCAACGTCACTGAAAATATTCCGGCTTACGGTATGACCATTACCCGGAATAATAACAGTTATACCTATACGCGTAAAGTAGCGTTAGATAACCGTCTGTTCAAAGAAGCCAATTACTGGTTACCCATTCCGAGGGCAGATATCCTGGCATCTAATGCCACCCTGAAACAGAACCCTGGCTACTAGTTAATCGGGCAACACAGTTGTAAAGTGGTAAGATAGCCGACCGGATTTAGAAAAAAATCAGCGACTATTTTACTACTTTACAGCCTTGCGACCATGCTTCTTATGATCAACGGGAAGTCTTGCATACCCTGCGGCTTTGCGTGCAACCGCTTACTATGAACATGAAAAAAACAATAGGTGTTCTGCTGGGCTGTATGGTGCTGCAGCAGGCTATGTCTCAGCATCATCAGGCGATTCAGGTAAACATCGACCTTTCCGGGAAAGCACAAACCATTCACAACTTCGCAGCATCAGATGCCTGGTCCTGCCAGTTTACCGGCGCCTGGCCGGATAGCAAAAGAAACCAACTGGCAGATTGGTTGTTTAGCAGCGACACGGCCGCTAACGGGCAGCCCAAAGGCATTGGCTTGTCGATGTGGCGATTTAATATTGGGGCCGGTAGTACCGAACAGGGCGACGACAGCGGCATCCGTGATGAATGGCGCCGCGCCGCCTGCTTTCTGGGCGCCGATCATCAGTACCACTGGCAGCAGCCCGCAGGGCAGATCTGGTTCCTGAATGCCGCTAAAGCCAGAGGCGTTCAACAGTTCCTGGGCTTCCTCAATAGCCCGCCGGTAGCCTTCACCCGCAATGGTAAAGCCTTTGCCACTAAAGGCCTGTGTAACGTATCGCCGGAGCAATACCCCCTCGTCGCCAACTTCCTGAAAGACGTGGTACTGGGTATTCAGCAAACGACCGGCATCACGCTCGATTTTGTAAGTCCCGTTAATGAACCCCAATGGGACTGGAGCGATGGAGGCCAGGAAGGATGCCCTTACAACAATGAACAAATTCACGGGCTTGTAAAAGCGGTAGACCAATCCTTTCGCCAGCACCAGCTGTCTACCAAAATATTAATTACAGAAGCAGGCAAACTCAACTATCTCTATGCCGGTGAAGACAAGCCCGCCAAAGGCACTCAGATAGCGGCTTTCTTTGATCAGCATAGCCCTTTTTACCTCGGCAATTGTTCCCATGTGTATAAGGCGCTGGCAGGACACAGCTATTTCACCACCTCTCCCCGGGATACGGCCTTGGCTATACGCCAAAGACTGCACACCACCCTGAAAGGTATTCCTTTCTGGCAATCAGAATATTGTATACTGGGCGATAATGCCGGAGAAATGAACGGCAGTAAAGTTGATCTCGGGATGGACGCCGCACTGTACGTGGCTAAAGTTATTCATACAGACCTTACCGTTGCCAATGCCTCGGCCTGGCAGTGGTGGCTCGCGATATCGCCCTACGACTATAAAGACGGATTGATTTATATTGATAAAAATAAGGTAGACGGGCAAATACACGACACCAAAATGTTATGGGTGTTGGGCAACTATAGCCGCTTTGTACGGCCTGCCGCGCAAAGGGTGGCCGTGCAGCTGGGTGGCAACGCTGAAGTGAAAGACCTGTACCTGTCGGCCTACAGAAATAAAGACAACAGCCTCGCCATGGTGGTGATCAACAGTGGCACTTCGGCCGCTACCATCGAGGTGCGGGGTAAAGGCATTCCCCGTGGAGGCATGCGCAGTTATACCACGAATAGGGAGGGGAACCTGCAACCGGATAACGTAAACGGGCATACGCTGGTGGTCCCGGCGCGTTCCGTTGTCACAATAACGCAACAACTAAATAAAATAAACAGTAAGCAATGAAGAAAATCAGCGTAGTAATACTGATGATGTTATACTGTGTTCAGCTCAGCGCGCAGCACACCTTTCAGTTAGGCGACTCCACCTTTTTGCTGGACGGGAAACCGTTTCAGATGATTTCTGGCGAAATACATTATCTGCGGGTGCCCCGGGAATCGTGGCGCGGCCGTATCAGGATGGCGAAGGCCATGGGGTTGAATACCATCGGTACTTATGTGTTCTGGAACATGCACGAACCAGAGCAGGGACGGTATAATTTTTCCGGCAACAACGACGTCGCTGCCTTTGTGAAAATATGCCAGGAAGAAGGGATGTGGGTTATTTTACGTCCCAGTCCTTATGCCTGTGCCGAGTGGGAATTTGGCGGTTATCCGTATTGGCTCCAGGAAATAAAAGGACTGGAAGTGAGGAGTAAAGAACCACAATACCTGAAGGCCTATAATAATTATATCAAAGCGGTGGGCAGGCAGCTGGCGCCCTTGCAGATCAATCATGGGGGGAATATCCTGATGGTGCAGATCGAAAATGAATACGGTTCGTATTCCAACGATAAATCTTACCTGGAGATCAACCGTAAAATGTTTACAGAGGCGGGTTTTGATGGGTTGTTATATACCTGTGATCCGGGTGCAGATGTGGCCAAGGGGCATCTGCCGGGCCTGCTGCCGGCTGTAAATGGCGTGGATGATCCCGAAAAAGTGAAACAACTGGTAAGAGAAAATCATCAGGGTAAAGGACCTTTCTATATTGCCGAATGGTATCCCGCCTGGTTTGACTCCTGGGGCGAAAAGCACCATACCGTTCCTTACGAAAAATTCCTTACCCGTTTAGACAGAGTGCTGGCTGCCGGTATTTCTATCAATATGTATATGTTCCACGGCGGTACTACCCGCGGTTATATGAACGGCGCCAACTATAGCGACGAGGCGCCCTATTCGCCACAGATCAGCAGCTATGACTATGACGCTCCGCTGGACGAAGCAGGAAATGCAACGCCCAAATTCATGGCGTTCAGAAACGTCATCGCCAAACATCTGGCGCCGGGAGTAACACTGCCGGAAGTACCAGCGAAAAAACCGGTGATCACTACGCCGGTGATTACTTTTGAACGCAGCGGCGCCCTGTTCGGCCAGCTGCCAGCTGCGGTAAAAAGCGTATATCCGCTAACGTTCGAAGACCTGAAACAGGCCTATGGCTTCGTATTGTATCGTACTACCCTGAAAGGTGGCAGTAGCGGTACTTTAAAGATAAAAGACCTCCGCGATTACGGACTGGTTTTCGTAAACGGAAAAAGAGTGGCCATCCTCGACAGACGCCTCAAACAAGACAGTGTCGATATTACCCTTCCTGCGGGCGTGGTAACATTAGATATTCTGGTCGAAAATCTGGGACGCATCAACTTCGGTCCTTATCTCCTGAAAAACAGAAAAGGAATAGATGGTCAGGTATTGTTTAACGGAACGGCTATCAGCCAGTGGCAGCAATTTAAGCTCCCGTACGAACAGCAGCCGGTTGTCAAAACCTCCGCAGTGACGGCAGATGCGCCGGTATTGAAAGAAGGTAGTTTCACTTTAAACAGCAAGGGCGACACTTACCTGGACATGAGCAAATGGGGCAAAGGTGTTGTGTGGATCAACGGCCATCATCTGGGCCGTTACTGGCAGGTAGGCCCACAGCAAACACTGTATGTGCCGGCTGAATGGCTGAAAACCGGTCAGAATAAAATTACTGTGCTGGAACTGATTAAACCTGCTGAAACACAGGTGCAGGGATTAGACCATCCCATATTGGACGTGGTCCAGTAATTCATTTTTTTCGAAGAAGCTCATCACAAAGCGGTTGATTCACTGATCGAATCAACCGCTTTGCTTTTTTGGCTACCAGCTGTTACGCCTTCAATTTGATCCATACGCCGCTGAAATTATAGTTGACAACCAACCCGCCGGGGAGGGTGAAACTAATTTGTGTCAACGGCAAAGGTCCGTTGTTATTGAGCGTATAAGGTCCCACATAGCCATAGCCGGGATCATAGAGCTCATTATCATTCAGCGCAATCGTGTGGTTAAGATTATCCACTACCACCAGATGCGCTTCCTGGGCGCCGGGCTTTTGTGTATAGTTAACCGGGCCATTCACCAGTCCATATGCCGGTTGCGTCGTGATCAGATCAATTTCTGTCTGTAACAGGTCGGTACCTGCACCCACATTGGTGACCTGTATGTTCTGCAGTATCGCTGCGGCCTGATTGGTATAATACACGATGATGTTGGTGGCCGCCAATCCAAATTGATTGGCGATATAAGCCAGCGCTGAAGGCGGATTATAGTCGTCGACCGGTTCTTCGTACCGGTAGGTGGCGGTAGGAGCCGTGGCGGCGAGGTTGAGAAGCAGATTGCCTGTTGTCTGGTAAATACGTTGGGCAAGGGCTGCCGGACCAGGCGCGGTATACCGTTGCGTCAGGTTGCCTGTATTCAGGATGTCTGGGACGGCAGCGGCGCCGAGATGTACCAAAGCCGCGGCCAGCGAGAAGGCGCCACAACTGTTGTCAGTCGTTTGCGTGACGCCATGATAAGCATTAAAAGCCATAAGATAAGGTTTTAACTGTTAAACAAATTTGATGATATAATAGACGTAGACGTTTTTAGCCCTTGTTTCAGTGCTGGTTCGTACACTGCCCGGGGAGCCGGTACCGTCAACGGGATCGCTGGTGAAAGCAGAACCCGTTGGCACAGGTTTGCCCTGTTCGTTTTTACCTTTAGGGTCATTCAGCTCGCCGGTTTTCAGGTATGCATGCTGGTGTATTTGCAGGGCGTCTTCCTGAATGGAGCCCACTTCACTGCTGACGGAATTGTTCGCCAGCTTCCTGCTGCCGGCATCGGGATCGCGTCCGCTGCCCATATCGGCCATGCGCAGAAAATACCCCCGGTAATCCGGAATACAGAACGCATCGTCCTTCACTTCGGCGGTATTGTATTGGTCGCCTAACACGGCGTATAGCACCGGATAATCACTTTGTGCCAAGGTCCGCCCGTCACAGAGCATCCAGCCATAGGAGTTGATCATACTCTCGAATTGAACGTAATGGTCCGTTACTTTTCCGGCGAAAGCCATGACGGCTCCGGGCGGAATGCTGGTGGGCATCATCGCCAGATGACCGGGGTAGAAAGGTGCTGTTATCATGGTCTTAAGTATGAGGGGGTGAAGTGAATTCCGGAAGCTGACTGCTTTCCTGTACTACCTGCATGGCGGTAGGGAGGACGATCTCCCAGGTATGTTCCGGTTTCGTATAGGGGTGATGGTTATATACCGCTTTCAGATGATTAGCTATCCGGATGTCTGGCTCGTTTACCGGCACAAATGGATAGGGGGCGGGCCATATCATGCCGGAGGAGAGATAGTACAACAACTGAAAATTGAACGATGGTCTCACCGGCAGCAGCACCCGCGCCTGCTGCGCCTGCAGGAAAGGCCTCAATGAATCGTTTCGTCCCTGCAGGGCATAGCTGAATATAGAAGGACTGTCGTCAAAGAACCAGGTCATTTCATCCCATTCAAGTGCTTCCCGGAAGAACTGATCGTAACGGGTCCCATTCACGGCGAAGCTGGCGGTGGCCGGGCCATCGGGCGGAATGCCCACTTTGGTGCCATGCACCTGCATCAGCAACGCTGTGCAGCGCCGCTGCAGGGCTGAGCGCTCCGTATTGCGTAACAGTTCAGGATTGTTCTGTTCATCTTCTCCGGCAAGCCGGCTAAGGCTACCAACGTACAGGGATAAACGCTGCTGATAGGCTTCGTTAACCTGACGGTAGACTACGGCTTTCCATTCGTTCATTTTTTCTTCGCTCACGCGGCATTTGATCCGGATATTGATGATGAAGTCATTGGGCTTGTAGGGTGGCATGTCTGGCAGATTGGGCCCGATAGCGGATACGGGCAGCTGACCGGTTTCGCCCTGCATGTTGAGTGGTTCCGATGTCGTCGCCGGCACTTCAAAAACAGTGCTGCCAACGATGCCTTTGATCACCTGTACCGGTGCGCCATCGGCAATAATGCCCGCTACGGACGCCTCTTCCGCGGCATAGTGCTCCGGTATGTCCGCATATTTCTCGGTTTCTCCCGGACGAAGTACCGCTGCTGCGTAGGTGAATGGCTCCGGTGGTGGCTGTATGGTATTTACCTGATAATAGCTGAGTAGCTCCGCATAGTTGCTGACGGTGATATCGGTAAATACAGCGATGCCTTTTGCTGCTGGTGACAGTGGCATCTGCAAATCGATCGCATTGAGCGACTGTTGCGATGTTATATAGTCCAGTGCGGGTTGCTCGATGTTGAATTCCAGTAAAAAGCGATGCCCGTAATTTTCTACTGTAACACGGTATACTTTATTCAGCCAGCGATAAATACCTCTGAAATGCCCGTTGCCCTGACGGTTGTCAAACAGACTGCTGGTCACTGCTTCCTGTTCATTGTATTGACTGAAAGACCTTATTTTGGAAATGCGCTCGCTGACACGGTTGATGGTGCTGTTCAGCACCCGGCTCATAAACCCGCTGTCGGATTGTTTGCCGTCGCTGTCTGGTTTTAAGGATGATGACCAGCTGCCATTGAGCACGGCCTGTGTAGGCGGACCATAAGTCGTCGTGAAATTATTGTAGGAGGTGCTTTGTGTGAAGCCGGCCAGTGTTTTCCGGGCTTCCAGTAGCAGGTCGTTGCTGGTCTGCTGATAACTGCCGGTGTTGCTATGCTGCTGTGAGCTGCTTTCCTGCTGCGTTTCCTGACTACTTTGCAGCTGCCGCTGCACCACTTTTTTCTGTTCTCCTTTCATCACATTCTGGATCCCGGAAATCTCTCCCGGCTGATAGCGGAGTAGTCTGTAACGCGACATCTTCAGTTGCCCGATGGCAAAAGGCATGATCCAGCTGTTATTTTTCAGAGGAGGCGGAGTGGTAGCGTAAGGAGGCAACGGAAATATCACCGGTGGCAATAAAATAGTGGCGTGCAGCAGGCTACGGATCTCTTCCTGTGTGAATGCCCGTGGTGGCTCGGTGCTGTACTGTGTTTGCAGCAGATTACATACCAGCAGTATTTTGTTCAGCGCGATAGCAAAGGATTCGTTAAAACCTGGTATGATGGCCAGCGCGAAGTAATTCTGCCACAACTGGTCGATAATGGGAAGCCAGGAGGTGGTGTCAATGCCGGCACTGGCATCTTCGTCGCTATCGCAGGCGGTAGCGGCTATCCACGTGTCGTACAGCGCAGGGAAGCTGTTGAACGGCGGCGGTACCTGTTGTACGCTGCCATAATACTGACCGGTAAAGGGCTCATCCTGCTGCAGAAACTGAAGGGCCAATTGTTCCATGGCCTGCCGGTTCTTTTGCGGCGCTATCGCTGTCAGTTGGCTATAGAGAGACGTAGCGCCGGTATGGGCAGGGTCGTAGGTAAAGAAATGAAGCCAGCTGTCTGCCGGGGTGTCGTCAGGCCAGGGCTGTATATTGATATAGGGAAAAAGCGGAGCGTCAACAGTGAGCTGCGGTGGAAAGTCGTCACTGTTTTCGTTGTTGTCATCCGGATATGGCGGTGGCGGTGGTAGCTCCCGGAACAAAGCAAGCGTACCATCGAAATGATGTTGCAGGGCCGGATTTTCATTATGTCCGTAGTAAAGGTTACCGTTCAGTATGACTTCCTTTTCTTTTACTGTCAACGTCAGCTGACCTTTTATCCGGAACGCATCGTATCCTGTGTATTGTACCTCCCGGCGGTGTTGGGCGTCGATATAGCCGGTGATCACCGGTACGGGCGCCTCTACAGGGTAGTGGAACTCATACTTTACTACCGTCGCTGTTTTATGAGGATGTTCCTGGTCCGGAGCAAGCAGCTCAGACACCACCTTAAACGTGTTATTGATAATAGTTGTCTCAATCATCGCTGACAGTTTGAAAGATGAAAGGAAAGCCCCACCCCATTTCACTCGGCAGTTGGCGTTGGAAGCGGGAATGGGGCGTAACGGTTATGCATAGAGGATATTCTGCAGGGTAAACTCGAAAGGAGTAGAGCTGGCACCGGGTCCGCCGCCTGTCATCACGATATCTGCGCTGGCAATACCGAACAGCGACAGTTCCGTGTTGATCTGCTGCAGGATCGCGCTGTTGATCAGCTGACCTTCCTCTACCTGGGAAACCACGCCTATCCAGATGGTAGGCCTGAACTGGAAAGTAGCTTTCTGGCCTGGTGCAATAGCGGTTTTGGTGGCCAGCAGTTTACCGTCGCGATATACGTTGGCGTTAACGGCGCCCTGGTCCAGTGCGTTCAGTACTTCCACTTCGTTCTGGCTGGTAGCCTGACCGGTGTATTTCAGGATATCGCCTGAGGGGTCACGTACTACCTGGAACTGCTGACCATTTTCTGCTGCTTTCAGCGGGCTGTAGTTGCCCCAGCTATCGCTCGCGGCAACGGCCATTCCCATCGGATAAGCGAAAGGGTGGCTCCAGCCTTGTCCCAGATTTTTAACTACCTGCCAGGCTACCGCCAGCTCATTAAAAGAAGTGGCTTCATTCCGTTGGAAAATAACGATGCTGGAATTGTTGCGGTCATTAGACCGGTTGATAAGGTTTAACTTAATGTCTGCCATAAAAAAGCGTTTAAAAGGATAAAGTGAATGTTTTGTTATCTGAAGTGCATCACCGGTGATGAACTGAAGTAAAGGTAGGACGGGGACAGCCCCGGTTTGAGGCAGATGGCATAAGCGTGCGGTTGGATGGAATAAGTGGCGGGATTTAAGGTATGAGCGAAAAAATGAATGGAGATTAATCTTATATTTGTTACACTCAATTAATAATCGTTCAAACTATCCTCGATGAACCAGACTGGTACTAACTCACCCGTTGTCATTAAAAGTCAGGAAAAGAAACTATTTGGCTCCGGGCTGGCTGCCAGGCTGTCTACAGAGCCGCTGGTAGCAGTTTATCCGGATGCGGAGTTTCCCAATATGTATCACCTCGTTATGAGTTTATATGTTCCGGACGGCGCCGAACCGATGATTGATGATAACTTCAATAACATCGTGGAGGAAAATACCGAAGCCGGGCCATTAATGATACGACAGATCATCATCGATTATCCTAAAAACGAGTCGCCTGATAGCACCTGGTCGTTATGGAAGATACTGATCAATTATGCCGTAGAAGATGAAAAACTACAGGCCCAGGCTATCCGCGTGATGTACAGGATCGGTGATCCGGAAACTTCCAGAGGTACTGTGACGACCGTAAAAAGACCCGCATAAGTGGTTACATGAAACAACTCTTTGCTGTTCCTGTGGTGGCCCTCCTCTGGGTAACACAGGTGTTGGCATCGCCCGGACCTGTGACGGGCGCCATCTACAACACGCTGCGCCAACGATGCAGTATTTGCCGGCATACACCTGCAGATTCTGCCAGGCTGATGGCAGACAACCAATATCCAACGTCTTACCTGGTCTATTTTCATAATAGCCATGTATCATTGCGGAACAGAGATCCTGACAATGCTTACCGATACATCCTGAAAACATTGGAAGACATTGACAACGCGCCAACACATCCTCTTTACCCTTACGCTTTTTTTCTACGTGCCAGCATACAGTATAACCGACAATTATATCATGAGGCGTTACAGGATTTTCTTCAGCTCACGACAACAAAAGGACTGGACCCGCAACTGCTGGCCGACTGCTATATCAATGTAGCAGAGATCAGTCTTGAATTGCGGCAGTTCACGACAGCGCTGCAATATTTCAATAGCTGGGAAAACCGGTTTATGCCGCTGTCGGAATTAGACGTCAGAAAAAGCGTTTATCATAATAAAGGGCTCTGCTTCTTTCACATGGGAAGGTTTAGCGAAGCGGAGAAGTATCTCCTGCAAAGCATGAACATGGAAAGACAACTAAAGGATACGACCGGACTGGCTATTTCCAGCATGGACATTGGAAACCTGTATTATGAGCAGTACCTCGACAGTAAAGCGATTCCCTATTTCGAAGCCGGTCTGCGCTTTGCCCGGAAATCCGGTGATACGGCCGTGCTCCGCAATGCCTACCGCAACATGGCCGTGGTGGAGGAAAACAGGAAAAGCTATCGGGCGGCGTTACAATACCGCAAACAATACGAAGCTTTACAGGACAGCATCTGGAACAGGGACCATATCTGGGAGATGGCGAAGCTGGAGAAAAAACTCGCTGTGGAGAAAAGAGAACTGGCTATCCGGGTACTGGAACAACAAACGCGGCTGCAACTGGCCGCGCTCTCCACACAGCGCTGGCAGCGGAATACCTTGATGGTGGCTGTGGCGGGCCTGATGGTACTGGTAGCTTTCGCCTGGTATGCTTACCGGCAGCAGAAAAGAAACGCCTATATCATTGCGCAGCAGAAAGAAACGTTACACGTGCTGAATGAAACAAAAGACCGCCTGTTCTCTATAGTGGCGCATGACCTCCGGTCGCCGGTATACCGGATGAAACTCAGTCTGGGACGGCTTAGGAAGGCGATACAACAGGCGCGCCATGAAGAAGCGGATGTGCTGGCGCTCAACAATGAAAAGATTGCCGGCAGCACTTACGCGCTGCTCGATAATCTGTTGCACTGGGCACTCAGTCAAACCGGGCAGCTGTTCTTTCGCAAAGAGAAGCTGCATCTCCGCACGGTGGTCAATCAGATCTGCTATGACCTGCTTCCGGTAGCGGCAGATAAAAACATCACCGTTCACCGGGAAATTCCGGAACCGGCCTTTTTTTCCGCCGACCTGAATACATTCCGGATCATGGTGCGTAACATCATTGATAACGCCATTAAATATACGCCGGAGGGCGGCGCCATTACCATATCGGCCAACCTGCAGGGTACCGGATGTCAACTGATAATAAGCGATACAGGAGTAGGGATGGACACACACCTTCTGCAGACATTAATGACGAATAACCATATGAAAAACCAGGCAGATACCGATGGAAGACAAAGCACCGGACTGGGCCTCTGGCTCTGTAAAACACTCGCTGAAAAGAACGGGGCACGGTTGCTGTTTTCCGCCCAACAGGGAAAAGGTACTACCGTAACCATCTCTCTCCAAACAGACGTATCATGAAAGGAGTGAAAATAATGATCATCGAAGATGACCGGCACGATGCCGGTCTGCTGGAAGACATGTTGCTGGACCACGGCTACGAGGTAGGCGGCATTGCCAACTCATTGCAGGAGGCATTGCGGCTGTTTCATGCTATAGAGCCAGACCTGGTGATCATCGATATTTTTTTGCACGGAAAAAAAGACGGAATCACCTTTGCGGAACAGATCAGTGAAGAGGAAGATTCCCGAAAGCCCTTTATCTTCCTGACCAGCGCCGCCGATCGTAATACCTTCGAAGCGGCCAAACTCACGGCGCCTTTCAGTTATCTGCTGAAGCCTTTCAACGAGCTGGAGCTCCAATATGCGATTGAACTGGCGATCGAAAAATTTGCCGGTGCGCCTGCCGGCGTTTTCGCCATGGAGGAGAAGCATACCATCATGCTACAGGATATCTTTTTTATTAAGAGAGGAAATGTGCTGGCTAAAATAGCATTAGATGATATACAATATATCGAGGTAGAAGGCAAATACAGTAAGATTGTCTGCAATAAAGAAAAATACCTGGTACAGCAACCGCTAAAACTTATCCTTGGCCGGTTACCGGCCATCCGCTTTGTAAGGGTGCACCGTAATTATATTGTTAATATCCGCGAGGTGGCAAAGGTAAATCTGATAGACAATGAAATTGTGCTGGAAGATGGACGCACGGTATTATTCAGCCGCCGTTACTTCGATGATTTCATGCGGGCGTTCGATATACTCAGGTGATCTTATGACTTAGGTTTTCTTTACGTTTCTTCCAGGTAATAATTTGGGTGGGTTGGTTGACGGGCGCCCCTTTTTTATCAACAAGACCCAGCGCCTTCACCAACTCTTTGCTGATACTGGCGGCCTTTCTGTTCTTTTTCATCCAGGCAGATTGTTCTGCTTTTACATTGTCTTCATAGGCCTTTATCGCCTCGTTAATGATGGCCATCTCTTTCCGGGGCGCCTTCTGTTTTCTGTAAAGTATCATTAACCGGTTGTATGCGGCCGCATTTAGGTGATCTTTCTTCACCACGCTCAGGTAAAGTTGGATAGCCTTTTCCGGCGCTCCCTCTTTTTCCAGTTGCAGCCCTTTTTCGATGAGGCTTTTATGGGACTCTCGTATCATGGCAGTAGCAGTTTGGGTGTGAAGAAATCAACCGCAAAAATGTTACCATATTCGCAGCCAATACCTCAAAAAACCAGCAGGTTCCTCACCTCGCCAAGGAATACCCGTTTGTTCATAAAATTTATCTTGCCTTCGTCGATGCGGTATATCTGCCCAAAACTATAGCCGAAGTCTTCATCCACATTGTAAATCTGACAAACAATGGCATCGAAGGTTCCATCCTTTAACATGACGGTGTCCGGATAGGCGAGTACGACTGTTTCACTGTCGTCCGCTTCCCCGATGATCTCTTCCGCTACTTCAAGAATTTCATCGGTGTCCCGGGTTTGTATGCGCTTGATTTTATCGAGTGACTCGCCACAAAGGATAAACGGGTCAAAGTCGCGCAGTGACTGTATTTGCTCAACGGCGATGTTTTCAGCCTTTACCGCGGCTGCCTGCAGGGAAGGAGAGAGGTCGGTGTATTCCATCATATGTGTAATGTATCCAAATCAATTTAGTATATATTTACCAGACAAGCATAATTTATGATGAATGCAAAACCTGTTGCCAACAAACCATCTTCCCGCCTGAAGAAAAATGAGGAGCATGGCTTGACCTACAGCGAAGGGAAGGCATGCCTGGCGATGTTGGATAAGCCTGGTTTTTATTTTATCCTGTTGATAAAGACAGCGACAGCATATCAGTTGCGTTTGCTGTTGCCCGGGCAGCCTCTTCCTGTGGAATGGCCGGACCATCGGGAGATGCACCAACTCAATATCAGCCCGCAGCGCTTTGAGCTGATATTGAGCGCCCTGCGTTTCAACATACTGATATATGAACAGCATCCGGTAATAGCCCTGGAAGAAGAAGAGTACCATCATTTGCTACATGAATTCATCTGCATAAAAAAAGAACTGACGGAAGAGCAGCCGTTGTGGGAAATAGTGATGGCCAGAACGAGACTGATAGCGCTGGCGGTCAGCCGTAATGTAGAAAAGCGGATGAAAGACCAGCAGGCGTATGGCATTCCGCCGTTGCTGCTGCAATACATGAAACTGATGGACCAGCATTTTAAAAAGTACCGGGAGCTACAGTTTTATGCGTCCCGGCTGCAGGTGACGCCTCATTACCTCAATACGCTTTGTAAAAAACACTACCGTAAATCAGCTACAGATATTATCCGCGGAAGAATTTTGCTGGAAGCCCAAAGGAGGCTGGTATTGCCGGACAGTTCCATCAAAGCCATTGCCTATGAACTGGGATTCACTGATATGGCTCATTTCTCCAGGTTTTTCAAAACACAGACCAATTTATCCCCGCGAGAATTCAGGGATGCATGAACTATTGTACAAAAGCGACATAAACTTGTACATTCCCCGCTCCGCGCGCATAAAATGCGTATGACTCCTTTATCTTGCACTAACAAATGACCTGTCTATGCGGATAAAAGGAATTACTTATGACACCGGGTTTATCAACCTCGGTGTAAGCACCAAAGAGAAGTTTGAACCTGCTATGGTGAGGCAGGAAATGCAGATTATCAAAAATGAGCTGCATTGTAATGCGGTGCGCATCACCGGCGGCGATGCCGACCGCCTGGAGATGACCGCCCGGCTGGCGGCAGCAGCCGGATTGGAAGTATGGTATTCGCCTTTCTCCTGTGGGTTAACGATCGATGAACTGGCCAGCTTCCTGCTGGACTGTGCTGAACGGGCGGAGCGACTCAGAAGGGAAGGAGCGGCAGTGGTTTTTCTGGCTGGCTCAGAGATCAGTTTGTTTAATGCCGGTTTTTTCGCAGCGGCCACGCTGGACGAACGTCTCGATCTCTTTAAAGATGCGGTAAAACTACGGAATGAAATACCCCCGGTACAAAACCGTGTCCGTACCTTTTTTGGTGAACTGGTACCGCTGATACGGGAGCGGTTTGGTGGTCTGGTCAGCTACGCTTCTATACCGCTGGAGTTTAGCGCTATCGACTGGAGCCTGTTCGATTTTGTGGCCACAGATGCCGGGTACCGGTCGGCCGATATTGCCGCGGCTTATCTGCCGGGGCTTCGCCGGCTGATGCAAATGGAGAAGCCTCTCGCCATTACGGAGTTTGGATGTGTTACGCTGCGCGGCGGCGCGGATATTGGCGCGCATGGCGGCGCGCTGATAGACTGGGCAAACGCAAGGCCCCGTAAAATAAAGGGAAACCACGTCCGCTCTGAAGAAGAGCAGGCTGCGCATATCAAAGAGCTGTTTGATATTTTTGTCGCCGAAAAGGTGGACGTGGCCTTCCTGTGTACATTCGCCCAGTATAACCTGCCCCACCGGCCCAATCCGGAATACGACCTGGATATGGCCAGCTACGGTATCGTAAAGGTCTACGAAGTGGGATCGGGACAAACCTATCCGGGAATGCCATGGGAACCGAAGGCGGCTTTCCATACATTGGCAACGTGTTATGAAAATAAATAAGGTGTGCTGCAATATAGCTACAGGCCTGTGTTTTGTTGGCAGTAACTACATTTATTTTTAAGGAAACCAAATGTTACCCATATGAAAAAACTGTTATTCTCCGTACTGGTAGGAGGCATTTTTGTTAACTGTACGATGATTTCCACTGTAGCGGCAAATCATGTTAGCCCGGTTTCATCAACAACTGTACTGCAGCAGGTTTATTTTCATGATGTAGAAGAATTCCTCGCACAATACGAGCCATTGTTGAACCAGGGCCACGTATATACCTTGGCGTTGGAGCCCGGTAAAGGTGTCTATATTGTTAGTTCACCTGCCAGTATCAGCAGTGCAACAGACCTGCTGGCTGTCAGACAGCATTCCTACTCCACTAAAGACAGACTGAAATTCGCCAAATGGTGTAATGATCAGCTGAATAAAGGAAATGTGCTGACCATCGGTAAAGACAAAGACGGTACTTATTGGGCGGACATTAAATAAGTTCCAAACAATTTTTCAGGAATGATTGATGACGAGGTTGCTCCTTACCGGGGCAGCCTCTTTATTTTGGGGCTGGAAGCTGGTCTGTTACGCTGCCGTTTGCCAGCAAAATGTTAAATATGCGGTGCTGCGGTTTCATGGCACAACTCTTGGCGGGATGCTTACGGAATAAAACTTCATCACCATGAAAAAAATATTGTTAGCGTCCACCATTGTAGGTACTGCAGCAGCAGGTTTGATTATCTATCTGGTCAAAAAAAGCAGGGACAGGATGATTGACCGCTCCGCCGGTGTGATGGAAGATGACGTACATACGAAACAAAAGATATTCGGACAGAACCATCATCCGGCGCAACAGGAAGATATCTACAGTAGTGCAATGGGTTAAGTAAATTTTAATCCCGTATATGACCGGGGTCATCAAAAAATGGCTGCCGGTTTTTTATTTTCCGGTTTTGATGATAACCGTGGCGGTCATTTCACACGAAACGGGATTTTTGTCTACAGCGATAAAAAAACAGTAGTCGTGTTGTGATTATACCGTAATTTTGCGCCGGCATTTCTACTTGCTGGACTTGCCGGTTGTTAACCATTTTCAATTACCATGTGAATAAACTATCCGTAACAATGAAACAGAAGATTTCCTGCTTTTTGATTGATGAGATGCGTGATAACAGAAATCAGTTTTTTCTTGCGCTCGATCTGTTACAGGTAACCCAAGCCTGTATTTGTTTTGATAACGCCGCCCATGCGTTGTCCTACGCCACCCGGCAGCCGGGCAAACCGGACTATATTTTTCTGCATACCCGTCGGCCGGCTGTGGATGGTATCCGCCAGCTGGAAGAAATACAGCAGTCGCCCGTGTTGAAGGATGTTCCTGTTATTTTTTATGCCCCTTCCTTTGATCCGGAAGATATGACCCGGATGAAGTTTATGGGAGCTGCCGACTGGATGGTAAAACCTTCCGGTGTGCACGCGCTGCGCGACGGACTGAAGCTGATATTTGAAGCCGTCGGCGCAAAACAGGCTGCACTGCCGCTGCCGGTTGCTGAGGTACTGCCCGCCGGCGTATTGGTATAGTGTATCGGTAGCCTTGCTTTTAACGGGGTGGGCGTGAAATATTTCCTTGTCTTAAATACCGGTGAGATGATGACACGTGATCGACAACAAGGAGCATTGCTGAAAGAAAACGGAGAATGCGTTTTCTGCGTATGGGCGCCATTCAGGAAGAGTGTGACACTACTCCTGCTGGGTGGAGAAGAAGTGGCCTATCCGCTCACCCCGGAAGACAATGGCTACTGGAGCACGACCGTACAGGACGTGGCCGACGGCATGCACTATTATTACCTGCTCGATGAACACCTGCAAAGGCCGGACCCAGCCTCCAGGCGCCAGGAAAGTACCGTTCACCGCGCTTCCTGCGTGGTGGATCCTGCCGGTTTTACCTTCACCGATCAGGGCTGGAAAGGCATGGCGCCGGAAAACCTGATCATTTATGAAATACACATAGGCGCTTTTACCCCGGAAGGAACCTTCCAGGCGGCCCGGGAAAGGTTGCCTGCTTTGGAAGCCCTCGGTATCACCGCGATAGAACTGATGCCGGTATGCCAGTTCTCCGGCGACAGAAACTGGGGATATGATAGCGTTTATCCCTTTGCGTTGCATAACCACTACGGTACCACCAACGACTTTAAGGCGCTGATCAATACAGCCCATCATCTCGGGATAGCTGTCATCCTCGATATGGCCTATTGCCATGCGGGCGCTGAAGGAAATTACCAACCGGACTACGGTCCCTACTTTACAGAAAAAAATACTACTTCGTCGGGCGCCGCCGGTATCAATTTCGATGACGCCTGGTGTGACCCGGTACGCGATTTTTATATCCAGAACGCGCTCATGTGGCTGGATGAATTTCATATCGATGGGATACGGCTGGACACCTTACATGCCTGTCAGGACAACAGCGCTCAGCACTTCGCCTGGCAGCTGTCGGCAGCCGTGCAGGAACTGGAACAACAAACCGGTTGCCGCAAGCTGCTCATCGCCTCCACTGATCTGAACGATCCTCGTTATACCAATCCGGTATCTGTTGGTGGATATGGCTTCACTGCCCAGTGGGCAGACGAATTTCACCACGCGCTGCACGCCCTGCTTACCGGTGAAACACAAGGCTATTACGAGGATTTCGGGCAGCTGGATCAGCTGGCGCGCGCCTTTGCCAATGCCTTCGTATATACCGGACAGTATTCGGCTTTTCGTAAACGGAAATTTGGCCGTCAGCTGGTAGACAGTGATGCACGGCATTTCGTGGTGTTCTCCCAGAACCACGAACAGACAGGTAACCGGATGCTGGGAGAGCGGCTTAGTACATTGGTTTCTTTCGAAGCCCTGAAACTGGCAGCCTCCGCAGTCCTGTTATCTCCCTTTATCCCTTTGTTGTTGATGGGGGAAGAATACGGGGAGAAGGCTCCCTTTTTGTTCTTTACCGCTTATAGTGATCCCGATCTGGTGGAAAAAATGAAAAAGAACAGGAGCCGTTGGTTTTCCGCTTTTTTTAATACGAGCAAGTCCATACCAGAACCCCAACTGGAAGATACCTTCCTGCGCAGCCGGCTACAGTGGGATACTACAACAGAAGCTAATGCTGCTATGCTGGCCTGTTACCGTTTTCTGATCGCTTTCAGAAAACATCGCCCCGCGATGCAGGCCGTTTCCCGGGATGCCCTGCAAATATATCCTGTCGGTCAACTGCCATTACTGGTCGTGGAACGAACCAGCGGACCCGATACGGTGTTGATATTATTGAATTTTGATAAGGCAGTGCAAACTTATCGTCATATGGCCCCAACACCGTTAAAGAAGATATTTGATTCCGCCCATGAAATATGGAATGGTCCGGGTGTGAAAGCCGCTGATGAGGTATTGGAGAAGGAACCGATTTTGCTGCAGCCCCTCTCGGCTGTTGTATATGAAATGGCGCATCATGAGGAATGAGTTCTTTACCCCGGTAGCTACCTACCGTATACAGTTTAACAGGGACTTTACCTTTACTGACCTGGAGAAACAACTCGATTACCTGCACCAGCTGGGTATCACCACTATTTATGCCTCGCCGGTTTTCGAAACAGCCCCGGGAAGCCTGCATGGCTATGATATCACCAACCCCCGGGAAATTAACGCGGCCATCGGTTCCCTCGCACACATGCGCCAGCTGCACGTAAAACTCCGCTCGCTGGGTATGAGCTGGATACAGGACATCGTTCCCAACTACATGGCCTTCCACTGCAACAATACCCGCCTCACAGACGCCCTGGAAAGAGGAACCGCTTCGCCGTACTACAACTATTTCGATATCGACTGGCACCATCCGGATACAGACCTGCACGGGAAACTGATGATGCCTTTCCTTAAGAAGACGCTGCGGGAAACCATGGCCGATGGGGGTATTCGTCTGGGTTACAACAGGCAGGGACTGGGATTGGCCACAGGTGGACAGTCATGGCCGCTGTCTGCTCAAAGCTACAAATGGCTGCTGAGCATCCTGCCGGCCGGCATGGACCCCGTGAAGGAATGGCTGACGGAAATGAAGGCCAATATTCTCCAGCGTCGCTCGCTGTTAGACTGGGACGCAATGAAATCCATGCTGAAGCCGCCCCGCAAACAGGCTTTCCTGCCGCTGCTGCAGCTGATAAACAATAACACACCGCTCCTGTATGAGTTGCTGGAACTGCAACATTATACCTTTACGGCAAGGAGCGAAGCAGATTTCCGGATCAACTACCGCCGCTTCCTCGGTGTCAATGAACACATTGCCCTGCGCATGGAAGACAAAATAGTATTTGATGAATACCATGGTTTTCTGCATCGGCTGTATCAGGAGGGCATCATTCAGGGACTGCGTATCGACCAGATAGATGGGCTGCTCGATCCGGCGCAGTATATCTATCATCTGCGGGAACTGTTTGGCAATAATTGTTATATCATCGCCGAAAAGATATTGGCAGGTCATGAAACATTACCGGAGAGATGGGCGTTGCAGGGGAGCACCGGCTATGACTTTCTCGCCGGCGTGAGCCAGCTGCTGACAGATGAGGAAGGCATGGAAAAGCTGGGACGCTTTTACCGTGCACATTTTCCGGCCCTTTCTCAGTATCCGAAGCTGGCCCGCAGCAAAAAACAGCTGGTACTGGAAAAACACATGAACGGAGAGTGGGACAATCTGGTGAGAGATGTATTTCGCCTGAAACTGGTGCATCCGGAAACAGATAAAGGCCGGTTCAAAATGGCCATGGGCGATTTTATGGTGTGCCTGCCGGCAAACCGTATCTACCCCGAAGGATGGCCGCTGTCATTGGCAGACGCACAGCAGCTGGACAAAGCCGTGGAAGATGCCATTCTGCGTAACCCGGCAACAGGCACCGCCCTGGAACTGATCCGTTCCTTTTGGGACCCCGATAAAAAACAACAGCAGGCTGTTGCCGCATTAACGCTGCTGAAAAAGATCACCCAGTTTGCCGGTCAACTCTACCGGGAGGGAGTAGAGGAAACGCTGTTTTACGTGTACAATGCATTGCTGTCGCACAACGAAGCCGGCGATTCGCCGGTACAGAACAAATGCACACTCGACGGGTTCCACGAACGGATGGCTGTCCGGCAATACCTGTCGCCTTTTTCGCTCAATACCACCGCCACCCATGACACCCGCTGGGGGGAAGATGCCCGCATCCGGCTCAATGCGCTCACTATCATACCGGATCTTTGGATTCAGCAGGTACAGGCCTGGCATACGATGAACCGCGATTATATTACACTGATTGACGAGCAACCGGCGCCGGACCTGAATGATGAATATTTTATCTACCAGGCCGTGCTGGCCTGCCTGCCTGTTTCCGCCGAAGCAGATGCAGATTTTGTAGCCCACATTACCGCCACCTTTTTGAAAGTAGTACGGGAAGCGAAAGTGCATAGCAGCTGGCTGTTGCCGGATACGGGTTATGAACTGGCTTGTCTGCAGTTCATCGAAAAAATACTGTCGCCCGGCAGCGCTTTTATGGAAGGAATGCACCAGCTGGCAGAAAAACTGGGAGCCCATGCACATATTTTTTCGCTGGCACAGACGCTGATCAAAATAACGGCGCCGGGAATACCGGATATTTATCAGGGGTGTGAGCTGTGGGATTTTAGTGCAGGCAACAACGATGGTCGCCATATGGTCAATTATCCGCTACGCCGTAAACTATTGGCCGGGTGGCAGGAGGAGGACCATGCGCCGGCATGGCCGAAAGAACATGCGGGAACCAAATCCGCGGTAGGCAAAGAAAAGCTATATCTTGTCAGTAAAGCGTTACAACTTAGAAATGCCCATACGTCCCTGTTTATTCATGGAGAATATATCCCGCTTACAGGCGGGGAACGTAGCAGCCAGATTGCCTATGCCCGTAAATACCGGCAGGACTGGTGCATTGTGGTGGCGCCATTACTCCCCGCAGCGCACCTGGGCAAACATGACCTGGCGCCGCTGACCCTCCCTGCCAATGCACCCATTAAATGGAAAAACGTTTTTACGGGAGAAGTCCTGACGGTACAAAACGATCAACTGTTATTGTCGGGCACACAAAATTGGCCGGTAGCCTTACTTTCCCCGATTCCTGACCATAAATTCCGCCGCTGAGAAAATTGTTTTTTTAATAAAAATGTGAATATTGTTTCAAAATTTGAACACTGTTCAATATTTTTGTGTCGTCAAAAAAATAAATAAGTGGATCACTACAATATTTTCGGTGGCTATTCGTCCTCTGTTGATATTGACTTTATGTTTTTAAGTTTTTAAGTTTGTATGATCGCTCACCATGCTCTTCGTACACTAATCACCGCCCAACTATATGAAACAACCTTCCGTCAAGGAGAAAAAACCGTCAGGTATCTTTGGATTGTTACGACCATACAAAGGACTGATAGCCCTGTTGGTGTTGTTTGCCCTGCTGGGCAACAGCCTGAACCTGTGGCTGCCTAAAATCATCGGGCATGGTATTGATGACTTTTCTCATGGTATTTTTGCTTATGAACCCCTGATCATTAAATTTGGACTGGCCGCTTTATTGATCTTCGTGTTTACCTATTTCCAGAACATTATCCAGACCTACGCATCAGAAAAGGTGGCTAAAAGCCTGCGTGAGCAGCTGGCGGAAAAAATATCCCGTCAGAGCTACGCCTGGATGGAACAGTCCAACCCATCCCGGTTGCTGACCAATCTCACGGCTGATGTGGACTCCATCAAACTGTTCGTGTCCCAGGCGATCGTATCGCTGGTATCATCATTTTTTATCATTATCGGCGCCAGCATCCTGCTGTTGACCATCGACTGGAAACTGGCCCTGGTGGTAATTGCAGCCATCCCCATCATGGGGATCACGTTTTTCCTGGTACTGAAAAAAGTGCGGGCCCTGTTCCTGAAAAGCCGGGAAGTGATGGACCGGCTCAATAAGGTGATCAACGAAAGCATCCTGGGGGCCGCATTGATCAATGTGGTCAATGCGCAGCAACGCGAGTATGAAAAATTCCTCGATGCCAACGGAAAGGCGCTCGAATTCGGTCTCTCTATTCTGCGGCTGTTCGCCGGCCTGATCCCGGTGATCGTCTTCACGGCCAATATGACCGGCCTGGCGATTCTCGCCCTGGGTGGCCGCTTTGTGATCGACGGCAGTATGACCATCGGTGACTTTGCGGCATTCAACAGCTACCTGACACTGCTGATATTCCCCGTCCTCGTGATCGGTTTTATGAGCAATGTGATTGCACAGGCAACGGCTTCCTATCAGCGCATCAGCGGCGTATTAAACTCCCCGGACATGCTGGAAACCGGCGCCCTTGTCAAAAAACTCGACGGCAGCATCTCCTGCGAACACGTGTCGCTCAGCTACGGTGAGAAACCCGTCCTGAAAGACATTTCCTTCTCCGTGAAAGCCGGTTCCAAAATAGCCATCATCGGCCCCACTGCGGCAGGTAAAACACAGCTGCTGTACTTGTTGATGCGGCTGATCAAACCCAACCAGGGGACCATCAAAATCGACGGTGAAGATATCGCAGCCTACGAAAGTGAATCCTTTCACCAGCAGGTGGGATTTGTGTTTCAGGACAGCGTCGTTTTCAATATGAGCGTGCGGGAAAATATTGCGTTCAGTGATGTTGTCACCGACGCGTCCCTGGAAAAAGCCATCACGACAGCGGAAGTAAAGGAGTTTACCGACCAGCTGCCGGAAAAACTCAGCACCATCGTATCGGAGCGGGGCACCAGCCTGTCTGGCGGACAGAAACAACGGCTCATGCTGGCCCGCGCGCTGGCACTGAATCCTAAAATACTGCTGCTGGATGATTTTACTGCCCGGGTGGATACCCGCACAGAACGGAAAATCCTAGCCAATGTACACCGGAACTACCCGGACCTGACCCTGGTGTCTGTGACCCAGAAAATCGGGGCTGTGACCCACTATGATCAGATCATCCTGCTCATGCAGGGCGAAATGATCGCTGCCGGCACCCATGAAGAACTCATGGAGAAAAGCCCGGATTATGTACAGATTTTTAACTCCCAGCAAAGCACCAGCAACTATGAATTACAATCTTAATAAACCTGTTACGGGAAAAGGCGTGTCTAACTATACCGCCTTTAAAGGCCTGTTGCAGCTGATCTCCCATGAAAGAAGTAAACTGGCAGTGGCATTGCTGGCAACCGTAGGCAACTCAGGCCTGAACCTGGTAGGCCCTTTGCTGACGGCCTATGTCATCGATACCTATGTGATGCATAAACAGTATCACGGCGTGCTGGTTTATTCCGGAGTGCTGCTGGTCGTTTATCTGGCGGCTTTCGGCATTAACTACCTGCAAACAAAACTCATGGGCACGGTGGGGCAACGTACGCTTTACACCCTGCGCAATGCGGTTTTTCATAAGCTGCAACAATTACCGGTAGCCTTTTTCAACCAGAACAAGGCGGGTGATCTGATCTCCCGGGTGAACAATGACACGGATAAACTCAACCAGTTTTTTTCGCAGGCGCTGATGCAGTTCGTGGGTAGCATCATCTCCATGACCGGCGCCGGTATCTTCCTGTTGGCATTGAATATTAAGCTCGGTGCATTGGCACTCCTGCCGGCATTGCTGTCCCTGATTTTTACCCGGCTGTTATCTCCCTGGGTGAAAAAGAAAAATGCCGCCAACCTGAAAACGGTGGGCGGACTCAGTGCGGAAATTCAGGAAAGTCTCAGCAATTTCAAAGTGGTGGTGGCTTTCGGCCGCCGCGACTACTTCATGCAGCGTTTTAACGAGGCCAATCAGAAAAACTATACGTCGGCTACGGCGATGGGGATTGCCAATAACATATTCCTGCCGTTTTACAGCCTGATGGCCAGTGCGGCACAGCTGCTGATCCTGGTATATGGCGTGCACCTGATCAGTACAGGCTCCTTTACGCTCGGCCTGCTGGTCAGCTACATCGCCTATGCTAACTACTTCTACAGCCCGCTGCGGCAGCTGGCCTCACTGTGGGCCAACTTCCAGACAGCCATGGCCGGATGGGAACGTATTTCAGAAATACTGGTGCTGGAAAACAATATGGGGACCATCGACGATCATACCAGACAGGAAGCTGCGCCACTGCTGGAAATGAAACAGGTGCATTTCGGTTACGATGAAGGCAGGGAAATCCTCCACAATATCAATCTCCGTCTGGAGAAAGGAAAAACATACGCCCTGGTAGGGCCTACCGGTGGCGGTAAAACTACCACTGCCTCGCTGATAGCACGCCTGTACGACCCGGTGAAAGGCCAGGTACTGCTCGATGGAAAGGATATCCGCTCTTACAATCCGGCCGAACGCACCCGCCGTATCGGGTTTATTTTGCAGGACCCCGTCCTGTTCACCGGCACGGTCAGGGAGAATATCCTGTATGGTAACGAAGCATATGAAAACTATACTATCGAACAGCTGGAGGAAGTGATCCGTGCAGCCAATCTGGGCAAGTTATTGGGCCTGTTTGAGAACGGACTGGAAACGCCGGTACAGTCGGCGGGAGAGGGCGTGAGCCTCGGACAAAAACAACTCATTGCCTTCATGCGGGCCGTACTGCGCAAACCCGATCTCCTGATACTGGACGAGGCGACGGCCAACATCGATACGGTAACCGAAAAGCTGCTGGGAGAAATACTCGATAACTTGCCCGCCAGCACTACCCGGGTGATTATCGCGCATCGCCTCAATACCATCGAAAATGCCGATGAAATATTTTTCGTCAATGACGGCGCCGTTACCAATGCCGGTTCCTTCCATCAGGTGGTAGACCAGCTAATGCACGGCAACCGCCACTGATTTTTCGTATATACGTCATCGTTAATTGTTTGAAAGGCAGTCAGGCTTACCGGCCTGACTGCTTTTTTTTGCTGTATCTTCGCCGTATGATCTCCGCCCTTATCCGCCAGAGTATTGACTGTCAGTATCAGCAACATGCCCGACATAATTTCTTTTATCCGGGAAATGACATTGCCTGGACCGATGTCACCCGTCGCCTGACGACAGACGGTGCGCCGGAGATATTGGCGCTTCGTGACGCTGACAAGGCAACGGCCGTGGTGGACTATCTGACAAACAGCGCCCGTCGCACCTTCTGTGCGGTGAATCAGTATTTTGATATGGCGACAGCCAACACCAACGCGCTGCGGGAAGTATATACCGCTTTGGTGGAGGATATGGTGACCGCCGCTTCCATCGGCTGTTTCCGGGAAGCACAGTTGACCGCCCGGCATACCAAACGGCTACAGCGGTGGCTGCAACGCACCCATCCTTTTTTGGAAACACATTACGCGAATGCCGGCGCTCAATTGGAACCGGTTGTTTGTGCCGAATATGCGGCCGCTTTGCAGCTGAACGTGCTGCGGCTGGACCCGGCCACACTGATGGGACCAGTACTGGATATTGGTTGTGGTCCTCAGGCCGCACTGGTACGCCTGCTGCGTCAACAGGGCATCGCAGCTTATGGGGTGGACAGGTTTATTGCATCTCCGGAGGTTTACCTGAAAGCCGGCGACTGGCTGGACTTCGTGCTGCCGGCAGGTTCCTGGGGCACCATCGTCTCCAATCTTTCTTTCTCCAATCATTTTCTGCATCATCATCACCGCAATAGTCCTGATTGCGCGCGGTATGCCGTCAAATACATGGAAATACTGCGGGCACTGCGCCCCGGCGGTCGTTATCACTATGCGCCGTCGCTGCCCATGGTGGAGAAATACCTGTCTCCGGAGGAATTTACGGTTAGCACAACGCCGGTCACCGCGCAGTTTTCCGGTACCGTTGTTACCAGGATGCCGGCAACGGCGCCACAAGCCCCATCCGGCGGGAATGCGCTATCGCCTCTTCACTGTGCCTGAAATAACAGCACGCAATCCCCAATGCCTCCAGACTACGAACGACAGCCTGTACTTCCGGTTTCTTTTCATCGGAGAGGTGCCGCAGGTATACGCTGATGATCCGTCGTGGAAAGTGCCGGGCAATGGCCTCATAAATATAGGGGTCTTGCTGGGTATCATCTCCCAATAATACAAAGGGCATATGAGGGTAACTCTCCAGTATACGGGCTATACGGGTGAATTTGGTATGATGTTTCCCCCGGCCTGTTTTCAGCAGTTGGGAGAATAATTTCAGTTGACTAAGCAGATAAACCCCTTGTGGCAGCCGCCAGGTGTCCGAGAACTCCCGGATGTAATCGTACAGGTTCCATTCACTGCTGGACACGTAGAAGAACGGGTTGGGGATAGGCGGTACGGTATGTCCGTGGCTGAGCAGCTGATAGTGGCGCACGGCGCCATCAAAAGGGCGCCTGCTGGCGGCGTTATGGGTAAGGAGCACTTTCAGTTTTCTGAATACATGTTCCGAGTGGGAGATAAGGAAAGTATCATCAATATCTGAGATGCAGCCAAACTGGGTACGATGGGGAATATACACCTCACCGGTGCCTTCGGCGATATTTTCCCCGTTTTGTGTATGCGTGACCGTTACCCTGTGCCAGCCGGCAGGAGTGGGGTATTCGGGTTTCCACTGAAAATGGAAAAAGCCGTCTTCTGCTGTTTGTGTGTGGATGGTGCGGTCTTGCCACAGCAGCTGTACCGCTGCATGGGGCTTGGGCTTTACCATGAACAGGCGGAGCAACGCCCATATATTGCCCAGCAGGTGATAACGGGTACGCCCCTCCGTAACGGGGCTGCGGGAGAGCACATGTCCAAATACCTGTAACTCGCCTTCGTGGCCGTATCCATGATATACTTTTACCACCGTGGCGGTGTTGATGCCCATACGCGCCCACCATCGCCGGGGGCGACTGTCTTTTGCGGCGTCATATTTGTATTTGCCGGATGGATGCATATCATGCTACTGAAAATGGAAAAGAAGTTAAGTTTATTATTTGTCATTAATCCCGCTTCGGGAGCTGCCCGGAAAGTTGCCCCGCAAGAAGCAGTCCAACGTTTTCTCGCGCACCGGTCCAACGTCCGGGGAGAATTGCTGTTGCTGACGGGCAATCCTACAGCGGACGAAGCGCGCCTGCAGCAGCTGTTGCGCGAAGGCGGATGGGACGGCGTTGTGGCGGCAGGTGGCGACGGCACGGTAAAAATGGTGGCCACCTGTTTGTTGAACAGCGATATTCCGTTAGGTATCCTGCCGGCGGGTTCGGCGAATGGCATGGCGCGCGACCTGTGCATCCCCGAGTCGTGGGAGGCAGCGCTGGACCTGATATTACAGGCACATGTGCGGAAAATAGACGTGATACGCATCAATGGCCGGGAGATATCCATCCATCTGAGTGATATCGGGCTGAATGCCTTGCTGGTGAAGTATTTTCAACGGTCAGGCGTGAGGGGCATGACCGGTTATGCGCGGGTGGTGCTGAAAACGTTCTGGTACCGTCAGCGGTTTGCCGTGGAAATAGACAACGGAGCTGACCAGGTGTCCCGGGAGGCATTTATGATTGTACTGGCCAACGCCGGCAAATATGGCACCGGGGCCTGCATCAATCCTGTCAGCGATCTGAGTGACGGTATCTTTGAGGTGGTGCTGGTGAAAAAGATTTCCCTGCTGGAGACGCTGAAAATGTTGTTTGTCCGCCGCCCGTTCAACCCCCATAAGACGGAGATCATCCGGGCGAGGAAGGTGTACATCCATACGCCCAAAAAGGCCGAGTTTCAGATCGATGGCGAGTATATGGGAAAAGTGAACGAAGTGACAGCTGAGGTGGTCCCTCGCGCGCTCGCTGTTTTTGTGCCGTCGTCAGGATCACAGGGTTAGTTCATCGCGGCTGAGGGCATGAAACAGGTTTTGCAGCTGATGTACATGTACCAGCGGGCGTCCATAGGGCACAAAGCCGTTGGGTGATTCCGTTACCGGTTGAAAGCAGCCGTTTTCATGGCGGATATGCAGGCTATTGAGGCGGTTGTATTTCAGGGAATAGATGTTTTCATCTTCCCCTTCCTCCGGTACGCCGCGGATGAAGTCAAATTTGATCAGCTGATAGAGGTCCAGTAGTACGGGGTTGGCCTTTTCGCAGGAAATCTTGCTCCTGGGCAATCCGGAATTGTAGATATAACCGTCCAGGATCCCTTCCACTGCGAAGACTGATTCCTCCATGTTATAGTCAAAATAAGCGACATAATTGCCAATCCTGATATCTGCTTCGTCGATCATTAGAGTGTCAGTTTACGCCAGGTGAAGCAATATCAGGGCCACCAGTGCAGGTAACGCCTGTACCAGGAAGATCTTTTTCTCGGCCGTCAGCGCGCCATAGATACCGGCTACCGCCACGCAGCCGAGAAAAAAGACCGCAACATGCCGCGCCCATTCCGGGTCCGTAATGAGCAATGACCAACACAATCCTGCAGCCAGAAAGCCATTGTAAAGACCCTGGTTGGCAGCGAGTGGTTTGGTGGCAGGGAATAGTGCTTTGGGGAATTTCTGGAAAATTTTAGGCCCTTTGGTGGTCCAGGCAAACATTTCGAACCACATGATGTAGAGGTGTTCCAGCATGACGAATGCGATCAGGAACTTGGCCAGTACTAGCATAACTTAGATTTGATGGTTATGCTAAATATAAGAAGAATTATGACGAATTGCGGATGACGAAAGGCGAATTTTGAGCTGAGAATCCCATTCACGTTCCGCCATCCCTCAATTCATTAGAAGTTATTTTCTTCAGTGGTCGCATTATTCTTCTTTTTACCGCGGTTGGTGCCACCTTTTCTGCCTATTGCCGCCATGTGTTCGCGGTTGCGACTAACTGCCTCGCCACCTTTTTTACCGGCCGCACGGGCTTCTTCGGAGGTAAATTTGTGGGCAACACCCTGCTGATGGGCAGCCCTGCCACCTTCCCTCGAAATAGCACGTTGTTGTTCAGGGTCCATGGATGCAAATCCCCGTTTGCTGTGTTTGGGTTTGTCTATTGGACTCTTCTCGTGGTTCTCGGCACTCGGTGCGAGTTGTTGATACCTGATGTGTTCCATAATCCTGGATTTTAATAGTTTAGTGAACAATATTGCGTAGAACTCGATCAATATACATGCCACCGGCCGAATTGCCGTGTACAGGCGTTTTAGAGCTCCCCTGCATGGGTTGATGGGGCAATTCGTTCCACAATGCATAGAATTTTTAACACAGTTTTAGCCTCCTTTCCCCATATTTCCGATGGATTATGACCGCTGTCAGCTGGCGTATAATTTGTTTCGTTTACACCTGTTACTTCTTTTTTTAACCCATTTAAATCTTCAAATCATGGCAAAGTATTCCAGGAAGTCTCAGGAGAAAGTGGAAAAATCCATGCATGAGATGCACGAAGGCAAACTTAAAAGTGGCCGAAGCGGAAAAAAAGTAACAAGCCCCAAACAGGCAATCGCCATCGGATTGTCTGAAGCAAGAAAGGAAGGCGCTAAGGTCCCCAAAAAAGCCGCAGCTAAAAAAACAACTACCCGGAAAGCTGCCGCAAAAAAAGCAGCACCCAAAAAAGCGGCTGCGAAGAAAACTACGGCTAAAAAGGCAACCGCAAAAAGAACGACTGCTAAGCGTACTGCTGCGAAGAAAACAGCTGCCAAAAAGACAACTGCCAAAAGAGCAACCGCAGCAAAAAAGACGACGCACCGTAAAACATCTGTTAAAAAATCTACCGCCAAAAAAGGCGCTACCGCACGTAAGAAAACCACCAGACGCCGTGCTATGGCCACTGCCTGAAACAGACCGTTTTATCCTTCTGTTTATATACAAAAAGAGACCGGTAACCAAGTGTCACCGGTCTTTTTATATGGCATACCTATTGCCCTCTTAATAGTGGATCAAAACCAGTTTGTATGGAAAAGCATAGTATAACGGTGATGATTAAAGGAAAACCATACGGCCTGACTATCAGTATCAACAGGATCGCTTATGAAACCATTTATGAGGTAATCCCTGATGTCCGTGAACATGTACTGGACGATTTTCAACCCCATTCCCAGACCTTCATGATAGATCATACAGACACCCCGGAAGGAAATCTGCGTATTGTGGAAAGTGAACAAATAGCCCGCATTATCTGGACTGAAATACTGAACAAAATGGGAGAACTATAGGCCTTCCTCCGGAAGCCACTTTTTTTAGCCGCACGCCTTTTGTACTTTTGCGGGAAAGCGTGTGGGACCACTATGATGTTAGTAACCGATAAAACCTATAAAAATACGAACCGCCGTGAGCGGATCATCTTCGTGATAAAACTGCTGATCTATTCCGGTATTGTATATTTTAACCTTGAACATCCTGCATTTTACGATAAGTTCCAGTGGTTATTTAAAGTAACCAACGCCCTGTCATTTTTTCTGGGCGCCAATATCGTCATTTCTATCGCATGGCTCGTGATACTGTCCTGGTACACCCGTCGCCACCGCACCAAACCACTGGAGAAAGATAATTTCATACTGGGGATCAACCGCATCACTTCCGTCATGAATACGGCTTTCTTTCTGTTAGCCATCCCCATCTTTTTCGGGAAAGACCTGATGCAGCTCATCACCAGTATCACCATCGTGGCTGCTGCCATCGCGTTATTAACAAAAGATTATATCGCTAATATGATCAATGGACTGATCGTCATGTTCTCCGATCAGTTATCGCTGGGAGACCAGGTCAGGATCGGCGAATATAAAGGGAAGATCATGGACATCACCCTGATCAACGTGGTGTTGCAGAACGATGATGACGATATTGTTATCATTCCTAACTCTGTTGTGTTTACCAGTATTGTGGTGAACCAGTCCAAACAGAATATTAAAAAGCTGAGCCTCGAATTTGAGATCGATCATAAACATAAGTTCACGCCGGAGGAGCTGGAAGCGCGCCTGCGCAAGTCTATAGAGGCCTATCAGCGCTACTACCGGGAGGAAAGTTTCTCTCTCAAAACCCTGGAGATCAAAAAAGATTTTGTCCAGTTTAAAGTACAACTGCTGGTGCCGCATCCGGACAAAGAAAAAGAGCGCCTGATTAAACGGGCGCTCAACACGGAAATCATCGCTATCGCGGAAGGCGGTAAGATCTAAACCATCACCGAAGCAGCCGTCATCTCTGCCAGCAGGGCATCCATCTGGGACGTTTCCACATTCGGCATACAGATAATATGTGACCAGCCATTTTCTGAGGCCAGCTGCCACTTACGGCGGATATTTCCGGGGGGCTCCGGAAATACCACCGTGATGGAGTCGGGGTTGCGCCATGCGGGAATGCCGTTTTCCTGCAAACGGTCCACTGCATAGGCGGCTACGGACAGGCTGTGCCGGGCCCTTCTTTCCAGGCCGGCGAGGCCGAGGCTTTTCAGCGCGTACCATAGAAACAACGGACTGTGGCCGTTTCTTGAACCGGTGATGGTAGTGTCCATACTCCCGATATAGGCAACAGAACGGGCAATCCTGTCGCGGTAAGATTTTTTGGCCACCACTACGCCGCAAGGGATAGGTGAGCCTATAAATTTATGTCCGCTGATGGCGATGCTGTCGGCGCCATCTGCAAAGTCAAAAGCGGGCCTTGGGTTTAAAAATGCGCAATAACTGCCGGACAACGCTCCGTCAGCATGGATGTAATGGTGCCGGATGGCCAGTCGCTTCAAAATATCTTTGATACGCCGGATGTCATCTCTGGCTTCGGTCATCGTGGTGCCGATATTGGCCAGCATGATCACGGGCATATGCCGGTTCATGCCCATGGTCTGCTCCAGGTCATCATAATCGATTTCCCCGTTGGGCAGCGTCCGGATCATAATACTGGGCATATTCAGCAGATGCAGGTTCTTTTGCACGCTGTAATGGGTGGCTTCTGAATAATATACCATCGCCTTGGGATACAGTTCCCGCGCGAGATACAGCCCATAAAGATTGCCTTCTGAACCACCATTGGTCACATAGCCCCACCAGTCGTTGGCCGGCGCACGGAACAGTCGGGCAAAAAATTCCACAACATATTTTTCCATCTCCCGGGAACCAACCGTATAGGTGGAATCCACAAAAGGATCTCCCAGATTATTCAGCGGATATTGTAAAAAAGGGAGAAGAGGGGTGTAGTCAAAGTCTTTGGATACCGGATATCCCAGGAAATGTTGGGTGTGGTCCTGCACTTCAGTCAGCAAACGGTCCAGCGTGGCCGCATCGGCGGCAGATAACGGGTGATCTTTCATAATCGGCAATTACAGGTGTATGATGCTGCGAAGCTATGTAAATGCCATTGAAATGAACCAGTATTGTGTCATAATCAGAAAATATATACTAGTTTTGGTTTTATTATAGTTTAAAACAACTAAAAGTGACTGCCTGTGGCCGCTTTTTTAGATAAAACTTTCTGCTATGGACACACTCGATAAAACAGATCGCCGCATTCTGGAAGTATTACAGGAAAATGCCCGCCTCAACACCAAGGAGATCGCCCATCGTATAGGCCTGAGCGTTACTCCGACCTACGAACGGCTGAAGAAAATTGAGAAAATGGGAGTGATCCGGAATTATGTCACGCTGCTACATCCGGAGAAAATAGGAAAAACACTGGTGGCCTTCTGTAATGTGTCACTGCAGCTGCATTCGCAGCCGCTGCTGAAAAAATTTGAATCGGCCATCGGCCAGATGGAAGAAGTGATGGAATGTTATCACGTAGCCGGCACATTTGATTACATGCTGAAAGTCGTGGTGGACGATATGCGGCGGTACCAGCATTTTCTGACCAACAAACTGGCGGCTATTGAAAATATAGCACAGGTACATAGCTCCTTCGTGATGACGGAGATCAAACATACAACAGCATTCGGGCTCGTGTAAACTACCTTCGCAGGACGCTCATGCCGCTGACAGGATTGTCCTGTAGCACCACCGTATAGCCGCGGGCGTTAATGTCCTGTTCGTCGGAAAGGGGCACGGTGAAACTAAAGCAGCTGCCTTCTCCGGGTTTGCTTTCAAACCAGATGTGGCCATGGTTGCGCTCTACGAAGTCTTTCGACAGGTGCAGCCCGAGACCGCAGCCCTTTTCATTCCGTGTGCCGGTGGTGGAGTAATATATATTGGAGAAAATACGATGCTGATCATCTATAGGGATGCCGGTGCCATTATCTTTAACGGATACCTGGGCTTCTCCCTTGTCCAGCTGCGCTTTGAGCACTATCTCACCGCCGCCGGGCGTAAACTTAATGGCATTGTTGATCAGGTTACGCAGCACCAGTCTGATCATGTCGGGGTCAGCATATACCAGGATGGCGCTTTTCAGCTCGTGGGTAAGCTTCACATCTTTTTGCCGGGCCATCGTCTGCAGCAGTTCAAACTCCTGATTGAGCAGCAGGGTGAGGTCGAAATCATCCGCTTTAACACTGATGCCCTTCATCTGGTTGCTGGCCCACTGCAGCATGTTGTCCATCATGTACGCGGTATTTTTTACATCTCGCCACAGTTCATCTGTATAGAAGCGGAATTGCTGGGCATCGATCTTTTCATCTTTCAGGAGAAACAGCAACCCTTCGAGAATGGCCAGTGGTGACCGCAGGTCATGGGATATCACAGAGAATATTTTATCCTTTACCTGATTGAGATTTTCGAGGGTGGCGTTTTGTTCGAGAATGATGTGGTTTTGCAGAGACACTTCCTGGTTCTTGCTGTTCAGCTGCTGGTAGAGTTCCTGCTGGTGTTTGTACAGCCGGTATACCATGGCGGTGATCAGCAGGAGCGCGAGGAACAGGGCGGCGCCGGACAATACCAACACCCGCTGTTGCTGGATGGTGGCCAAGTGCAGCTGTTGTTCCTTTTTAAGCATCACATTTTCCCGTTGCTTTTTCTCCGCTTCATATTTCATCGTGGAGCGGCTGATCTGCCGGATCTTTTCGATATTAAAGTAGTCGATGTTGCGTTCGCTGAATGCCTGATAGTGTTTCAGGGCAGAGGCGTAGTCGTGCCGCGCAGAATCCAGTTTGGAGCGGATCTTATAATAGATCATCTCATTTTTCACGTTGCCCAGCTTTTCGTTGATCGCCAGGGCAGTGTCCAGGTTCTTTTCCGCGCTGTTCAGGTCGCCCAGCAGGGTCTGCACTTCCGCCAGGTTGAGGCTGGCCTTGGTGATACCGGGCTGGTTGTCGGTGTTCTTATAATACTGTGCCGACAGCTCATGATAACGCAGTGCGGTCTCATAACGATGCTCGAGCATGGCCACGATCCCCATGTTCTCATAGGTATAGGCCAGCCCGCGCTCATCGCGCAGTGACAGTTTAAGCTTCTCGGACCTGGTTAAATATAGTAGCGCGGAATCGGTTTGTTTCAGGGCGATGTAGGCAGAGCCAATATTATTAAGGGTTTTACTGATCTCGGGGATTTCTTTTAGTTGCTCTTTTATCTGAAGGGATTTTTGCAGGTAGACCAATGCGTCCCGGGGATTGTTTTGTTCCGTGAAGATGTTGCCCACATCATTGTTCAGAATGCCCAGGGTGCGTGGTTCTCCCTGTGCCTCTGCGAGTTTCAGGGCGGAGAAGGTAAGCTGCAATTGTTTGTCCAGATTGCCTTTCGTATTTTCTACGAGGGCAAGGTTACGGGTCGCCCATATTTTTCCTTTGACATAACCGAGTTCATTGCTGATCTGGAGAGCTTCTTCTCCCAATCGTCCTGCAATGCCTGCATCTTTGGTAAAGTATAGGCGTGATAGTTGGTTCAACAGGTTCACCCTGAGGGTGTCCCGCTGAAGGTGCGCATTAAGGTTGTGCTGCAGGCTGTCTATTCCGCTTTGTTGCGCTCTGGTGGCAGGGGACAGGAGCAATAAACATAGGGGAATAAAAATACATTTTTTCAAAGGTATGGCCGGCAGCATAAGGTATTATTGTTGGCTGTGACATAGTAGAGCGATTCGGGGACGTACGCTTTAATTATGGCATAAAAATAAAGATAAAGGAGGACGATTCAAAAGAACAGACAATAAAATGTGATCGCAGACGTGTGATTTTTGTGTTATACTCCCTGAAATCCGAATACAGTCGTATCTTTCCGGCAAACGAGGCCTCTACCGGTAACGGATAAACTTGTCGAGGGCGCCTCGTTCCCTAACATCTTAAACATCAGTCCATTATCATGAAACCGGTCATTACCATCGAATATTGTCCAAAGTGTGGCTGGCTGCTTCGCGCTGCTTATATGGCGCAGGAACTGCTGACTACTTTCACGGCTGAACTGGGGGGAGTAACGCTGCGTCCCAGCGAAACTGCCGGTACCTATACGATCTTTCTGAATGAGCAGCCGGTCTTTGACCGGAAAGAAGCCGGACATTTCCCGGAAATAAAATTCCTGAAACAACTGGTGCGCGACCTGGTAGCCCCCGACAAACAATTGGGCCATTCAGACCGCTAAGGGAATTACAAATGACGAATTACCAATGACGAATTACCAATGACGAATTGAGGGCTGTTTATGGCAAGGTTACTTATTAACCGCCCTGATAGGGATTCCTCAATTCGTCATTGGTAATTCGTCATTTGTAATTCTTTATGGTGTACATTTGCGGCCATGTATAAAGCACTTACTATCACGGCGTTGTTCGTTTCATTGGCCATCGGTACCCAGGCGCAACAGGATACAGTTTCAAAGGAAAGTACGCCCCCTCCGGCGGACAGTCTTGCATTCCGGAAGCGTAGTTTTTTCCCGCTGCCGGTGTTGGGTTATTCCCAGGAAAAGGGACTTGAAATTGGCGCCGCCATGTTGTATTCCTTTTATACAGACAACAAAAACCCGGATATCACTACCCGTAACTCCACGCTGAACCTGATTCCGGCTGTTACCACCGAGAGCCAGTTTAAAATAGACCTGAAGGCCAATATCTGGACCCGTGGTAATACCTGGCATTACAAAGGCAACCTGCGGTATCATAATTTCCCGCTGTACTTCTTCGGTATCGGTAACGAAACCCGGCACGATGACCGCTCCCTGTTAAATAATACCCGCTATAAAGCGCAGTTCGAAGCGGAACGGCGTATCACCGGCCACTTCTATGCCGGCGCCTCACTGTTATACCAGAACGATTCTTACAGCAGCAAGGATGATAAAGGTATTTATAATACCATGTCACTGGTAGGCAAAGAGGGAGGCCATGTAACATTCATCGGCCTCACCGGTATCTTCGATAACCGCGATAACCAGAACTATACCCGCAAAGGTTGGTGGCTGCGGTTGAATGCGGCGTATGCGCCGTCATTCGTGAGCTCAGAGCCCCTGTTCAAACTGGAAGCGCAGGGCGCTCACTTTATTTCCCTGTCTCCTAAAAGCACGTTGGGCCTGAATGGCGTGTTTAATAGTCTACAGGGCGACAGGCTGCCTTTTTATCTGTTGCCTGAAATGGGGAATGATAACATGATGCGCGGCTATTACACCGGCCGTTACCGTGATCAGAACTATCTGGCAGGGCAGGCGGAATATCGTTACCTGATCGATCCTAAAATGCATATCAAAATATGGTTTGTAGACATCCGGCCGAAATTCGCACTGGCCGCGTTTGCCGGCGCGGGCTCCGTGTTCAACAACCACAATTTTGCACTCAATGGCTTTAAGCCCAGCCTGGGCGGTGGTATCCGTTACTTCTACGATGAAAACGCCAAACTGACTATTCGTATAGACTATGCCGTTGGGGAGAAGAGAGACGGCGAGTCCAGACAGAAAGGCCTGTATCTGTCTCTGGCGGAAGCTTTCTAAACAGTTTGGTGAGATGCTTGTTATTTGATAACAATTCGTTAATTTCCGATAGGTTGAAAAACCATCTCACCAAAACCACTGTTTATGAAAAAAGTGCACCTGTTTTCAGCCACTATGCTGGCATTAACCCTTGCAGGAAGCGTCCAGGCCCAGGAGCTTACCGGCAAACATCCACAACAATCAAAATTTTATCTCAAAGTAACCGGTGGTTACTTCTTCAGCGTTTTCCCGGGACAGTTCCCGAACGTTGGCCCATTTCCGCCGCAGGACCTGCATACTGAATACAATCCTACCCGTCCCAATCCGCTGGACACCATCAGCCGTAAAGTACTCACCGGCTCCTATGGCGAAGGCGCAAGAGGAGGGATCGCAGTAGGGTATAACATCAACAAGTATATGGCTGTGGAAGCTTCGTTTAATTACTACCACAGCCGAAAGAACCTGATGACGAAAAATCTCACTACACTGGCCGGTAGCGGCAAACAACTGACCAGTGTGGAATCGCACGGATATGTAAACGCGATCGACTTCGCGCCCTCACTGGTGTTGAACCCCGGATTTGAGAAGGTAAATCCATATGTGCGTGTAGGTTTCGTGATACCGTTATGGGGCCGCCTGCACATCGATACAGACGTGGACCAGCTCACCAGTCCGGCAGGTATTCCTCCCGGTACCATGGTGCAAACCATTATCCATCGCAAAGAAGAGGTGAAACCTAACATCACCCTCGGCTTCCAGGGCGCTATCGGTGTATCCTTCTACGTGAGTCCCCGTATCGATATCTTCGTGGAAGGAGAATATCGCAATGTGCCGGTAAGAAGTAAGGAAAAAGACGTCACCGCCTTTGAGCAAACCAACAATATCGTCAATGCTACTACCGGCGCGGTGGTGGCGCCAGTGCCTGGTCAACCGACCCGCAGCCTCGGTGACCTCAGCGTGGCGGAGAGACACACCAAATACGTTACCACGCTGGATAAAAACTCCAACACGCCCATCAATCAGATCGGTAGTAAAGTATATTACAGGAACGACAACGAACCTTCCAACGACCTGAAATCATATATCAATATCGGTGGACTGGGCGCCAATGCAGGCATCAAAATAAAACTCTGATAAGCTGATTTACCGGATGATCGAAGATCAATAGAGACTTCCATCCACCAGAGTATATAATGAAAAAGCTGGCGTAAATAGCCAGCTTTTTCATTATAAGACAACAAATCACCTCGTAGCCCGGGGCTGAAGCCCTGGGACGCGGGATTATTCATACGCAGACGCCTCATTCAGCAGATGAACAGCATCTGCATCCAGCTGTAGCTGAATCCCGCTGATAATATCCTGTAGCTGTGCCACGCTGGTGGCGCTGGCGATAGGCGCTGCGATGGTAGGGCGGGTGAGAAGCCACGCCAGCGAAACACCAGCCGGCGTACTGTCGTACCGGTCGGCTACTTTGTCGAGCGCAACAAGGATACGCAGGCCTCTGCTGTCCAGGTAGCTGAGTGCTTTTTTACCGCGGGCCTTGCTTTTTTCTATGTCACCTTCATGGCGGTATTTGCCACTCAGAAAGCCGCTGGCGAGTGAGTAGTAGCTGATAACGCTCAATCCGTATTGCTCACAGAGAGGCATATACGTTTTTTCAAAGCCGGCGCGGTCGTAGAGATTATATTCCGGTTGAAAGGTATCGTAATGCGGCAGTCCGTTGCGGCCGCCGGTTTTCAGGCTCTCCTCCAGCCGGGCAGCGCTCATATTGGATGCGCCGATGGCCCGCACCTTACCGGCTTTGATCAACGCGGCATAAGCCTCCAGCGTTTCTTCCACCGGTGTACGGGTATCATCGTAGTGAGTCTGATAGAGGTCGATGTAATCGGTTTGCAGCCGTCGTAAGGAGTCCTCTGCAGCCTGGATGATATAGGCTTTGGTGGTATTAACGCCCTGGCCCATATCGGCGCCCGCTTTGGTGGCGATCAGCACGTCGCTGCGTTTGCCACTTTGTTTCAGCCATTTACCGATAATGGTTTCGGACTCTCCACCTTTGTTGCCGGGCACCCACCGTGAATAAACATCAGCGGTATCTATTAGGTTGAATCCGCTGCTGGTAAAGGTGTCCAGCAGTTGAAAAGAAGTGGCTTCATCCGCAGACCATCCGAATACATTCCCGCCAAAGGCAAAGGGGGCCGCTTCCAGCCCTGATTTTCCAAGTTTCCGTCTTTCCATAAAAATTAAATTTTGAAGCGCCTGTAATAATTCCTCCTGCTAAATTAACTACTTTTAACGTCGGACTTTTCATTTTGTACCCCTGCTGATAAACAACCATCCCCATAACCCCGTTTAAAGGGATGAAGGACAATGCCTGACGGTGTCCTCAGCTAATTTCACTACATTTGGTGATCAATTTTACTCTATGATGCTGCCAACAGGTATATCACATGCGGACTTCAACTGGCTGACGAGCGAATTCGGACAGCAGGGTGGTAATTCTCATATCGATACAGAAGAAGATGTTATTCACGAAATATTTCCTGATAAGGTGGTGATTGGTACACGCTTTCAGAATTGCGCTACCTACGAACTGTCGTTTGAAGGAGAGGAACTGATCGTGAAAAAGAGCCGGCTTGACAACTACAAGCTGGGAGACGCGGCCGTCATGATAACCGATGATCTGCTGGCCGAAGACGTGGAAGAGCTGACACTGCGCTGGAATGCCATGTTGAGGGAATTGAAGATGTTCGACAAATTAAAAACGCAGGGTAATGCGCGGGAGCTGCTATCCCAGCTTTACCTGGATATTTTTGAAGAAGAAGAGGCGGAGGAACAGATCAACAATCTGCCGGACAACGTGCCTGCCAATGTAATCGCCATATGGGAGGAGCTGCAGGTAGCGTTGCAACAAACCGGTAATCTGACGGATTTCGAATGGAGGACTTTGTCGGACGAAGGCGTGTTTGCACTCAACGAACTGTCGCCGCTGGTGAGAACAGGTGCGATTCTGGAAGCGCCCACACCGGAAGAATATGAAGAGATACAGGCCGCGGAAGATTTCGCCAAGGCGCTGCTGGACCATTTTAATGAACAACTGGAAGCCTTTGATCTGAAGATTGTCGCTATCGGACCGGCACTGGATGAATACCAGTCATTTGCCTGTTTCCCTATGCAGGACTTCCGTCTCGCCAACGCAATGTTGAAGATGGAAGAACTTTGCCTGGTCTGCTTTTTCTGATTTTTCGGGTATTAAAATATGATTAAAATGTGATGAGTGGTCTGGTAAAAGCCAGTCGCATTCAATATCTTAGTGGACATTAAGTTGGTTGGATGTGAAAATACTAAGGCTGCTATTCCTTGTACTCATTACTGTCTGCGTGCTCCCACAAGTGGAGCAGGGCGATAGTTATGCACGTTCCCGGAACAACCAGCATACTTTCAGTATCACACAGTATGTGCTGAAACATACTCCCCGGTATAAGACGACCATCAGGAAGTTGAAACGTCGGCCGGTAGGCATCAACGACAGTCACAGCCAGGTATGTTCCATATACTGTTCTGCTCTTCCCCCGTATTTTGTTTATGTAGATGATACCCGTACAGGCTATCACTATAATCCCTATCTCAACGTTCCTGTTCCCCTCCGCAGCTGGCGAGGCCCGCCTGTAGCAATTTAGGGATTTTTTGATGTTGGAATTTTTTGATTTTTGCGGTGTAGGGATTTTTTGATTGTGCGAAAGCATCGTCTTCGTTAGTCAACAATCCTCCAATCCTGCAATCACCAATCTCTCATCTCCCATCCCCCAAATCCCAAAATCCGAAAATCAAGAAATCGTTAATGATTTACTAATCTTTTCAGCGAATTATGCGTATACATATGACCGCGAAAAAGAGGTATGGGCTATTGCTATGTCTGCTGCCATTCACTTCTTTATTCGCCGGGCCGGTCGCAGACAGCCTTTCCCTTAAGCAGGCTGTAGACCTGGCCCTGACCCATTATCCTGCCGTGAAAGCGAAACAGGCACTTGTGAAAGCAGGAGAGGCCAACGTGACGGACGTAAAACACAACTGGTATCCGGCCCTCAGACTACATGAACAGGTAGATGCCGGTACCGATAACAGCATCTACGGTTCCTACTTCACCATGGGTATGATCCCTTCCACCTCCGGTGGTATCCGGGCAGACAACAATGCGGCGCTCATGAGCGGTAATATTGCCATGGCGGCTATGCAGTGGGAGATCTATAACTTTGGCGCCTACGGCACGCAGAAAGCCGCCGCCCGCCAGGATTTGCATGTGAATGAAGCAGATCTGAATAACATGACCAACCAGTTGACCGTAACCGTAGTCCGCGATTATCTCGAACTGTTACGGCTAAACGAACTTCAGCAAATACAATCAGACAACATCCGGCGTAATGCGGAGATGGCCCGCGCGGTCACCGCTATTGTGCTGCACGGCCTGAAACCCGGTGTAGACAGTGCTATTGCCGCGGCGGAGTTATCCAAAGCGCGCCTGAGCCTTCTGGAAGTATCCAACCGGTACAATCAGGTACGCATCGAACTGGCTTCCCTGACGGGACTGGATACCGCCAGGGTATTGCCGTTATTCGGAAGTGGCGCCACCTTGCCGCAACTGTTACAGCCAGATTCGCTCCAGCCGGCCGACAGCCATCCGCTGCTGGAGTATTACCATGCCCTCTATCAGCGCCAGCAGGCGCAGGAACAGGTGGTGCGTAAACAACAACTGCCGAAAGTGAACCTGATGGCCGCCGGATGGATGCGCGGCTCCAGCGGCAGCTTCAACGATGTGTATGATAAAAATCTCTTCAGCGGCCTGGGTTATAGTCGTTATAACTACCTGCTCGGCCTGGGCATCACATGGAACGTGGCCGACCTGAAACACACGCGTGATAAGATGGCCGTGCAGAAGCAGAAATCTGTCGCCGCAGCGCAGGAACTGGAAACTTCGCGTACTAACCTGCAAAGCCTGTATCAGCAGGCGCAGGCCGACATTGTAACGGCACAGGCTAAACTGAAAGAACTGCCGCTGCAACTACAGGCCGCACAGGCTGCCGCCAAACAGAAAATGGCGCTGTACAAACATGGTCTTACCAGTATCATCGAAGTCACCAACGCTTTGTTTGTGCTGAACCGCGCGGAGACAGACCTGGTACAGGCCCACGACGAAGCCTGGAAAGCGCTGTTCCGTGCGGCTTACGCCGACAACAACCTTGGACAGCTGATCAGCAGCCTCTGAGCATGATACCGGTTTTCATTTTAAAGTAACGCTTATGTCTTTAGTCTCTTCAGCCCTGAAAAAGCCGGTCACGGTGGTGGTGCTCACCGCCGGCCTGTTGCTGTTTTCAATTCTGGCTATATTCAGTATACCCATCGATATATTTCCCAAACTGAACCTGCCCACTATCTATGTGATAGAACCTTATGGAGGCATGTCGCCCAAGCAGATGGAAGGCTTTTTCGCTACCCGTTTGCAGGACCAGTTCCTGTATGTGAACGGGGTGAAAAACATCACCACCAAAAACATACAGGGGTTAACGTTATTAAAACTCACGTTCTACGAAAGTACGGACATGGCGGAAGCTTCTGCCCAGGTAGCCTTGCAGGTAAACAGGGCCATGAAGTTTTTCCCGCCCGGCGCATTGCCGCCACAGGTACTGCGTTTCGACGCGTCGTCGCTGCCGGTAGGGGAACTGGTTTTCAGCAGTCCCGATAAATCATTGAAGGAAATTTATGACCTCGCGGCTACCCGTATCCGGCCTATGTTTGCTTCGGTGCCGGGACTGTCGGCGCCACCGCCCTTTGGGGCCAACTCCCGCTCGGTAGTGGTGAATGTGGACCCACAGCGCCTTCGCAGCTTCAACCTGTCGGCCGATCAGGTGGTGGAGGCCATCGCCAAAAACAATGTGATGACGCCCTCCGGTAACATCCGGATCAACAATACCATGTTCGTTACCACCATCAATTCCCTGGAAAAAGAAGTGACGGACTTCGGGGAGATACCGATTGTTACCAAAGGCAACGCCACCGTGTTTATCAAAGATGTAGCCCGCGTGGCGGATGCGGCAGACGTAACGGTAGACTATGCGCTGGTGAATGGTAAACGTTCTGTATACATCCCGGTGGTAAAAACAGCAGATGCCTCCACCTGGGACGTGGTGAAAAAACTAAAAGCCAAACTACCGGAGATGCAAAGCCTCCTGCCGGATGATGTCAGGGTGTCTTACGAATTTGACCAGTCCGTATTTGTGATCAATGCCGTGAAAAGCCTGATCACAGAAGGTTTGCTGGGAGCGCTGCTCACAGGGCTCATGGTACTGCTGTTCCTGCGCGACCTGCGCAGCTGCCTCGTGGTGGTGATCACCATCCCGATCGCCGTGCTGTGTGCGGTGCTGGGGCTGCAGCTGGCGGGACAGACCATCAACCTCATGACGCTCAGCGGACTGGCACTGGCTATCGGTATTCTGGTAGACCAGGCCACGGTGACCATCGAAAACATACACCAGCACCTCGAAATGGGCAAGCCCGTGAGGCGTGCCATATACGATGCCTGCGAGGAGATCGCTTTCCCGCTGTTGTTGATTCTCTTGTGTATCCTCGCCGTTTTTGCGCCATCCTTTATTATGACGGGCGTGCCCCGCGCGATGTTCCTGCCGTTGTCATTGTCCATCGGCTTTGCCATGATCGCCTCGTTCTTTGCGGCGCAGTCACTGGTGCCCGTGGTGTCCAACTGGTGGCTGAAAGCAGAGAAGTTCAGTCATGGCCACAGCCATGCCGGACTGGCGCTGGATAATGCTGAAATAAAGGAAGTAAATGAGCACCTGCAGCACCAGGAGGCGATGCCGGAAGTGAAGAAAGACGGCTTCGAACGCTTCAAGGGACGCTTTGTCCGCGTGCTGGAAAACAGCATGAAACGTTCCGGACTAATTGTGGGCATATATGTGGTGGGCTCGCTGTTGCTGGCTGGTGGTTGTTATTGGTGGATAGGAAAGGACCTCATGCCGCACGTGAATGCAGGACAGTTTCAGTTGCGCCTGCGTATGCCGGACGGCACACGGCTGGAGCGGACAGAAAGTAGTTTGCATGAAGTGCTGAACATCATTGACAGCACTGTCAACGGGCACGTGTCTATCAGTTCCGCCTATGTGGGCCTGATTCCCAGCAGCTATGGTACCAGCAATCTTTACATCTTCAATAGCGGTACCCACGAAGCAGTGTTGCAGGTAAACCTCGAGGAAGATTACAAAGTCGATATAGAGCAACTGAAAGATCGGCTGCGGGCCAATATTACGGCCAGGATCCCGGAGATGCGGTTGTCATTTGAACCGATAGACCTCACCGAGAAGATCATGGCGCAGGGGGCTTCCACGCCGATAGAGCTGCGGGTGGCCGGTAAAGACATGAAGCAGATTGCCGGTTATGCCGAAGGGCTGGTGTCGCAGCTGAAGCAGATACCCTTTCTGCGGGATGTGCAGATAGCGCAGCCACTGCATTTCCCGGTGATCAGTATTGAGATCGATCGTCTCAAGCTGGCGCAGATGGGACTGAATATTTATCAGGTGGCGCGTTCGGTAACGGCTTCTACATCTTCCAGTCGTTTTACAGAAAAAAACCAGTGGCTGGATGAAAAGGTGGCCTATACCTATCAGGTGCAGGTACAGGTACCGGAATACAGCATGACGGCCATCAACGATTTAAAAGAGATACCGCTGGTACCGGGCCAGCCACGGCCGGTATTGGCCGATGTGGCCAGTTTCCGGACAACAGAGATGCCCGGGGAATATGACCGCGCCGGTCCGCGTAGGTTCGTGACCGTTAGTGCCAATATCACAGGTAAAGATCTGGGTGCTGCCACGGCTGCGGTGCAGCAAGTCGTGAAGGACGCTGGCACGCCGCCTAAGGGACTGGTCGTGGAACTGAAAGGCGCCTCAAGTTTGCTGGTAGACACGCTGGAAAGTCTGGAACGTGGGCTGGCTATGGCGGTGGTAGTAATTTTCCTGCTGCTGGCGGCAAACTACCAGTCCTTCAGGTTGTCGTTGGTGGTATTGGTGACCGTGCCTGCGGTAATTGCCGGTGCTTTGCTGGCGTTGCTGATGACGGGTGCCACGCTCAACCTGCAATCTTACATGGGGATGATCATGTCTACCGGTGTATCGGTGGCCAATGCGATTCTGATTGTCACCAACGCGGAGAAACTGCGGTTGTCTTACCGTGATGCCGGCAGGGCCGCTGTGGTGAGCGCGGGTATTCGTTTGCGGCCTATCCTGATGACGAGCTTTGCGATGATAGCGGGTATGATACCCATGGCCACGGGCCTTGGGGAGGCCGGCGATCAGACTGCCCCACTTGGCCGCGCAGTGATAGGAGGCCTGATTGCCTCCACATTGGCTGCTTTGCTGGTCCTGCCGCTGGTATATGCCCGGATGCAACGGAAAGCCACGCTCGAATCTCCTTCTTTAATGCCTACAGATCTTTAATTCAAAATAAAAAATTATATATATGAAAAATATGACTGCTAATTGGATGATGTTGGGCCTGGTGGTGGCACTGGCCGCCTGTCATTCGGCGGCTGCACCTGAATATAAACCGGTGGCGCATGAACGGCAGTACCAGTTTGCCAAAGTTGTACAACAACCGCTGTCGGGCAGTATCCGGCTACCAGGCACCCTGGAAGCGTTTCAGAAAGTGAGTATCTATCCCCGTGTGAATGGTTTTGTCAGCCGCATCCTGGTCGACCGGGGTTCCCGTGTGAAAAAGGGACAGGTGCTGCTGGTGCTGGAAGCGCCGGAGATCACGCAACAGTTTTATGCGGCCAAGTCGAAGTACATACAGGCGGCCGCCATGTATGCAGCCAGTAAAGATAACTACGAACGTACCATCGCCACTGCTGATGAAACGCCCGGTACTATTTCGGCGCATGATCTGGAGCTGTCCAAAGCCCGCATGCTGGGCGACAGCGCCCTGATGAACAGTGAACAGGCTAATTTCCGCGCCCGGGGTGTGATGCGGGACTATCTCACGGTAACGGCCCCTTTTGACGGCGTGATCACAGAAAGAAATATCCACCCCGGCGCATTGGTAGGCCCGGATACTAAAGTGGGCGACAAACCCATGCTCATGCTGGAGCAGGAAGATAAGTTGAGGCTCGTATTGCAGGTGCCGGAAATTTATAGCGGCCAGCTGATGGGACAGTCCATGGTGAATTTCAGTGTCAATGCGATGCCGGGGAAAACTTTTAAGGGGGCGGTTTCCCGTGAGGCGGGCACCTTAAACGATCGTTTTCGCTCCGAAGCGGTAGAGGTGGATGTAGAGAATACTTCCCGCGTGCTGAAGCCGGGCATGTATGCGGAAATTACGATGCCGGTCAACGGTTCCGCGGCGGCCCTTGTGGTGCCTGCATCTGCGGTGGTAATGTCTACGGAAAAAAAGTACGTGATCGTGGTGAAAGATCATCGGACACAGTGGATAGATGTACAGGAGGGCAATCATCATAACGATTCCACCGAAGTATTCGGCAATCTGAAAGCAGGAGATGAGGTGCTGGTGAATGCTACCGATGAAATCAAGGATGGTATTACCATTCACTGATAATGCCGGTTTAAAAACAAACATGCCGTCCCGATGATTCGGGACGGCTTTTTGCTAACTGTTCCGTCTATATTGATTTCTTTTGTTCCTATTGAAAAAAGGGAACGGTAACATCCACCTAGTAATCAATAACGGATATTTACCTGTTGTTCAACTAAAAACTTTATGGTACATGAATATCCTGACATGCCTTTCGACATGGATCGTTGTAAAACTGAAATAATGGAGGAGTGGTTAAATTAGACTGCTCTGCAATAATTAATATTTTGTCACGTCGGGCCAACAATTCCCTGGATGATCATGATGGATGAACTCAAAGTGGTCAACGCCAATAGCTGTTTGTCAAATCACAGAATAATTATAAAACTGTCTCGCTTGCGTCATTGTTTAAATAACACGAAACGTTTTGAAATTGTTGACAAGAAATAAAAATTACAGATTGAACAGTTCTTTAATGCCGAGGGCCAGCATTTGAACGCCGATTACAGCGAGGATCAGTCCCATCATTTTCGTTACTACCATCATGACGTTGGTACCGATAACGCGGACAATGCGCTCGCCGGCGATGAAGAGGAGATAGGTGATGTAACATATAATGGCGTATACGCCCATTACAATGGCAAGATGGGTCAGGTCTTTGGCAGCGGAATAGCTCATGGAAGTGGTAATGGCGCCCGGACCTGCCAGCAAAGGCATGGCAAGAGGGGTGATGGCCACGCTGATGCCCTGGTCGGCCTTAACAGGCTGGTCGCCCAGTTTCTGCGCCTGTGCTGTTTCTTCCTTGCTTCTGACCATCTCATATCCGATCACAAATACCAGTATACCGCCGGTAACCCGCAGTGCCGCCAGGGTAATCCCGAATACGTGGAAGATCAGTTTGCCGGCCACACTGAAAACAACGATGATGCAAAAAGCTATCAGCACCGATTTGGTGGCGATATTGCGTTTGGCTTTTTTATCCATGTAGGACGTCAGTTCCATGAAAACCGGTATAGCGGAAATCGGATTGACGATAGCCAGTAATCCCATGAAGACGGTAGTGGCAAATGCAAAGTAGTTATCGAACAGAGACATCATACCTCAATATAGGAAATTTATTAATTCGTAATTTCCCAAAGTTCAATTTCCCGGAAGAATATTTTTTTATTGCCGGATACGGGGTAGCTGCCAGTTGTAGCGCAGGCTCAACAGGCGTATGCCCACTATAACGGTAACGGATATACTCTGAATAACGCCACCGGGCAACGGGGTGAAAATACCGGCCAGCACAAAGAGGGAGCCGCCCGCAAGAGAAGCTACTGCATAGATTTCCCGGGTAAAGAGGATGGGTTGTTCGCCGGTGATCACATCGCGTAGCAGTCCGCCGAAAGCACCGGTGATAACCCCTAAGGCTACACACACAGGAATAGGCAGTCCCGCAGCAATACCTTTATTGATGCCGGTAATGGTAAACATACCGAGGCCGATGGCATCGAAGATGTTCAGCCAACGCTGAAGTATTTTCACGTAGGAGAAGAAGAGGGCCGCGATAACAGCCGCCAGAATGATGGCGGTGTTGCTGAGTTCATCGGTCATCCAGGCTACCGGCGTAGCACCAATCAGCAGATCACGGATGGTACCACCGCCGATAGCGGTGATAAAAGCCAGGGCCAGCAGCCCGATAACGTCGTAGGATTTATTGATGGCGGCCGTTGCACCCGAAACGGCAAAAGCAAAAGTGCCGGATAACTCCAGCCCCTGTATGTAGGTGAGTGGCATTCCCCTGTCTGATTTTCGCGCTAAGATAATCAGTATAGCGGAATATCCGCACTACCGGCGGAATATCAATAATCGTAATCGTATTCGCCACGCAGGGTACGCTCTATCTGGTTACGCAGGTCGTTGCTGAAGCCTTCCACTTCAATTTTGGGTTGGTGATCGAGATTGATACGGAAACGGCCTTTTTCAAGCGCCAGGAGGTCATATATGTCTTCCAGCAGGGCATACAGCAGTTTCCTGGTGTTCTCTGCTATCTGAGCCAGAAAAGTGTCTTCAAACTGAAAGAATTCGCGGTCTTTATAAGATAAGGTAACTTGTATCATAATCAAATGGTTTTTCCAGGATTTAAGATCGTTTTAACAGTGTTGATCAGTTGACTAACGAACTGATAATCATTAATTAATTATTAATATTTGCATAAAAATAGAAAAAAAGAAATAATTTTTTTCCTACGTGTTTGGTTTTTTATCCACATTTGGCAAAAAATGTTAAAAAAGGTTATATCTTCAAAAGTTGACCTTCCGACGCGCTTCCTGCTCCGCTGGCCATAATCTTGCTTTTTACTTTTAAAAATTTGGTTACCATTGTGTTTTATATATCCACAATGAAGAAAATAACACTATTGGTCGCCTTGTTGGTGGTGAGTTCTTTCACCATATTCGCACAACCAGGCAAAGGAATCAGATGGTCACGCGATGGTCGGGCCACTTTAAAGGCCGAACCGCAGGGCATTGTTGCTACGCCGTTATCAGGCGCCGAACCTACGGTCATGGTACCGGCCGGAAAGTACACCCCCGCAGGCGCGGCTAAAGCATTACCGGTCCGGGACTTCTCTTTTTCAGCAGATGAGAAAAAATTGCTGATCTACACCAATTCAAAAAAAGTATGGCGTTATGAAACCCGCGGTGACTACTGGTTGCTGGACCTGACCACCGGCAAACTTCAGCAGTTAGGCAAAGGTCATGCCGCATCTTCCCTCATGTTCGCCAAGCTGTCGCCGGACGGTACGAAGGCCGCCTATGTGAGTGAACATAACCTCTACGTGGAAGACCTGGCCACCGGCGCCATCAAAGCCCTCACCACCAACGGTACCCGCCGTTTCATCAACGGTACGTTCGACTGGGCCTATGAAGAAGAATTCGGTTGCCGCGACGGCTTCCGCTGGAGCCCCGACAGCAAAAGCATCGCGTACTGGCAGATTGATGCCACCAAAATCCGCGACTTCCTCATGATCAACAATACCGACTCTATCTATTCCTTTAACGTACCGGTAGAATATCCTGTGGCTGGCCAAAGCCCTTCTGCCTGCCGCGTAGGGGTAGTGGACATCGCTACCGCAGATACCCGCTGGATGAACGTTCCCGGTGATCAGCAACAACATTATATCCCCCGGATGGAATGGGTGCCCGGTAAAAAACAACTGATCATTCAACAGCTCAACCGCAAGCAGAACGAAAGCAAAATCATGCTCTGCGACGCTACTAACGGTAAAGTACATACGTTGTATGAGGAAAAAGACAGCGCCTGGATCGACGTGAAATCCCGCTGGGATGACGACAACATTGCCGGATGGGATTTTATCCGCCATGGCAAAGACTTCATCTGGGTAAGTGAACAGGACGGATGGCGCCACCTGTACAGCATCTCCACTGAAAGCGGCAAAGCTACGCTGCTCACACCCGGCAACTACGATGTGATCACCATCTCCAAAATAGATGAAGCCGGCAGCCAGATCTGGTTTACCGCGTCACCGGACAACGCGGTGCAGGAATACCTCTATCGCATACCACTGAGCGGTGGCAAAGCGGACCGTATCACGCCCGCCGACCAGCCGGGCTCACATGAATACAACATTTCACCTTACAGCAGCTGGGCGGTGCATTCCTTCAGCAACGCCTGCATGTATCCTGTCAGTGAAAACGTGGAGCTGCCGGCACATAAAAGCAGCGCGGAAGTGGGCCAGGCACTGAAACAGGCCGCTGCTGCCGGTAAATGCGTGGAATATTTCGAAGTGCAGACAGCTGATGGCATCAACATCGGCGGCTGGATGCGTAAGCCTAAAAACTTCGATCCTTCCAAAAAATACCCGATCGTATTTTATGTATATGGTGAGCCTGCCGGCGCTACCACCCGCGATGTAGCCGGTGCAGGCCGTAACTTCCTCTATGATGGCGATATGGCGGCCGATGGTTATATCTACGCTTCCATGGACAACAGAGGCACGCCGCTGCCTAAAGGCCGCTACTGGCGTAAAAGCATCTACCGTAAGGTGGGTGTGCTCAATGCGCGCGACCAGGCACAGGCTGCCCAGGCGCTTATGAAAAAATATGCGTACATCGACCCGGCCCGCACGGCCGTATGGGGCTGGAGCGGCGGCGGTTCCATGACGCTCAACCTCATGTTCCAGTATCCGGAGATCTACAAAACAGGTATCGCTATCGCCGCTGTCGGTAATCAGCTGACCTATGATAATATCTATCAGGAACGTTATATGGGCTTACCGGAAGAGAACCGGGAAGATTTTGTAAAAGGCTCGCCCATCTCTTACGCTAAGAACCTGCAGGGCAACCTGCTGTACATCCACGGCACCGGAGATGATAACGTGCACTATCAGAATGCGGAAATGCTGCTCAATGAACTGATCAAATACAACAAACAAATTCAGTTCATGGCCTATCCTAACCGCACACACAGTATTTCAGAAGGAGAGGGCACTTTCACGCATTTATCTACCCTGTATACGAACTACCTGCGCGCACATTGCGAACCAGGAGCAAAATAATTAGTCATTTGGCTATTTGATTATTTTCTTATTGGAGATCCGATGAACAAATCATTTGATCAAATAACCAAATAACAAAATCATCAAATAGCCAAATGTTATAACTTGCGCTTCTTAATAAATTGAATGACATGTCTAAGACTTCTGTTATCGGAATTATTGCTGCGGTGGTAGTGATTATTTGTGCATTTTTCCCGTGGGCCGCGATTGAAAGCCGGCATCTGGTATTTACGGGACTTAATACCGCAGGCTCCAGCTATGGAGAACCGGGAAAACTGAATATTTTCCTGGCCGTACTGGCAGTGATTATTTTTCTGGTGAAGAATGAGTGGGTGATGCGTATGAACCTTTTTGTGGCTGGTTTTCTGCTGGCATGGTCTTTCCGTAACATGCTGCTGTTTTCCCGCTGTGAGGCAGGGGTATGCCCACAGGCAGGTATCGCGCTCTATATTTCGGTGGCGGCGGCTGCGGTGGCATTTGTTTGTGTGTTGCTCACCCCAACGCCCAAAAGATCAACTAAATCCTGATTTCTCCCGGGGTTAAAAAATCCTGTGCAACAGCCAGGCCCCGCACCATACTCCGGCGCCCATCAGCCAATATCGGATGACAATGGGTAATGGGCGCTGGCTAGTTACTTTCGCTTTTATAAAACTGAATATGGTCAGCCCCAGAAAAACCAGCATCATACTGGTTTGCGAAGCCGCCGGAAAGTTCTCATTCGATAAATAAGGCCCTACAGACAATATTCCACCCAACAAAAAGAAGATAGCGGTAAACACAGCGCTCATGACGGCACGGGAACGGCTAAACGTGGTTTCCACTACCTGTTCCTGTTGCAGGGTTGTTTCCCACTGCACGGCATCTTTCTGCATTTCATCGGCAATTTGTGCGATGGTATGGTCATTGATGTCAAGGTGTTCCAGTTTGCGCCGCTCGTCATCGGAGAGGAGGGCACTGTCGTGCTGGGCATCGCCCTTATTGGCCTGGTAGGCGCTGTACATCACCAGCAGGCTGCCTGCTGCCAGAATACAGAGCTGGATATTGTAGAAGGTCTGTACTTCCAGTGGGAAGGTTTGCACAACCTGTGTGGCAAAAAATAGCAGGAACAAACCATCCGGAAAGCCGATCAGAAAGTCGGTTTTCCATCCGGAACTGCGGATAGCCTTGTGTGATGCTGTCATACGTTGCGGTTAGCTGAACGCTTTTTCAATGCTTTGCTGAATGATCTGCACGCATTCGGAAACCTGCGTGGCAGTCATGATCAGTGGTGGAGCAAATCGGATTTTGTCGCCATGGGTGGGTTTGGCAAGCAACCCGTTTTCTTTTAAAGTCAGGCAGAGGTCCCAGGCTGCTTCCGGATCAGTATGATTGATCACGATGGCATTGAGCAGCCCTTTGCCGCGCACGGTTTTTATGTAAGGAGATTGCAGGTCCTGCAGTCCTTTGCGCAACAGCTGTCCCATCGCAGCTGCATTTTCCGTCATTTTCTCGTCTTTCAGCACCTGCAGCGCAGTGATGGCCACTTTACAGGCCAGCGGATTGCCGCCATAGGTAGAACCGTGTTCTCCCGGTTTGATGGTCAGCATGATCTCATCATCGGCGAGTACGGCGCTTACGGGCAGCACACCTCCGGAGAGGGCCTTTCCCAGTATCAGAATATCCGGACGTACATTTTCATGGTCACAGGCCAGCATACGGCCGGTACGGGCCAGGCCGGTCTGGATTTCATCTGCAATAAACAACACGTTGGCATCCTGGCAATAGGCACGGGCTTTAGACAGGTAACCGTCGTCTGGCACCACCACACCGGCTTCACCCTGAATAGGCTCTACCAGGAAACCGGCTACGGTCTTGTCTTGCAGTGCCTGCTCCAGTGCTGCGAGGTTATTGTAAGGGATTACCTCATAACCGGTCATAAAGGGTCCGAAATTATTACGGGCCACCGGGTCGGTGCTGAAGGAAATCACGTTGAGGGTACGGCCGTGGAAATTATTGGAGCAGACCAAAATCTTAGCCTTGTTTTCCGGAATGCCTTTCACCATGTAAGCCCAGTGCCGACAGAGTTTCAGCGCTGTTTCCACCGCTTCCACACCGGTATTCATGGGCAGTACTTTATCATAACCGAAATAATCGGTGATATATTGTGCGTATTCTCCCAGCAGGTCACTGTGAAATGCCCGGGAAGTCAGTGTCAGCTTCTGCGCCTGTTCTATCAGTGACGCAATGATCCGGGGATGGCAGTGTCCCTGGTTAACAGCGGAATAGCCGGAGAGAAAATCGTAATAACGTTTACCATCCACATCCCATAAAAAAACACCTTCGCCACGCTCCAACACCACCGGCAACGGGTGATAGTTGTGTGCGCCATATTGCTCTTCCAATCCAAGAAAATGCTGCGTCCTTTCGCTTATCGTAAATGCTGGTATCATATCCCAAAAATACGGAATTATCTCGCAAAGAGTTCACGCAAAGGCGCAAAGGCGCAAAGCAGCAAAGATTTTTTAAGAAAAACAAAGAGAGCAAAGAGCGGAGACCAGATTTGGCTCCCCTGTCTTTGCTCTCTTTATTTTTCAGCTATATTTTTCTTTGTGTCTTTGCTGCTTTGCGCCTTTGCGTGATTACAACTGATCGTAGTACAGATAATATGCAACCTGATTGCAGCCGCCAATTACGCCTAATCCGCCATAGGCATTGCTGCGTATCTGAATGGCCTGTATCAGGCTGTTCAGGCCCGGATTGCGCCTGACTTTTTCATAGGTGAGCAGAAAATCATAATACTCCGGCGTCACTGATTTTACGTTCACCAGTACGCGGCCAATGGGTATTTCCCCGCCGGGCGTGGTGGCCGTCAGCGCGGTGGCATTGAGGTACAGCCGGGTATCAAGGGCTTTGACGCGTTGTGTGAAAAGGATACTGTTGTAGTTTTCATTGAGCCCGCCTACCTGATTGTTGTCTGCATTCTCATCTTGTGTGTAAACGGGAATACGCAGGTAGCTGTTGAGATACAAGGTATCCTTGAAGGAAACCAGGCCCGGTTCATTTTTTACCTGCTCATATAAAGCGCGTTTGTCCCGCACACGATAACGCGTATTTCGGTAGATGAAGATAGTATCCAGCTGTATCAGCTGTTTCAGCGCTTCCATGACAATAAACTGCCGTCCGTTGGCAGGCGGCGCCTGTACATTGAAATGGAACCGCAATACGGAACGGCCGTTCAGCGTCGTCCGCAGGGTATCCAGCAACTCCACCTTGATAGGTGGGGGAATACTTGTTTTCGCGACTACGTCTTTGGTATCAGGCACTTTTACCTGTACGATATAGCTTTTGTTGGCATCTATACGGGTATTGCCTCTGTAAAAAGCCATGTTACTGGACGTGTCTTTTACATAATGCAACTGTTCCAGCAACTGGCTGTCGGCGCTCAACAGCTGGGCTACCGCGTTTGTCACCGGCGCAAAATCGTTGTTGATGTCAGGTCCAACCGGTTTGCTTTTGCCTACCCGCATTTCGGCTTTTTTGCCTGCCACCAGCTCACTGTAAACAACGGCTCTTGGCTTGACACTGGAAGGAGGCACGGGCAATTCATGTATACATCCTGTCAATGCAGCAACGCTGAAAATGCACCATATTTGAAACAAATACTTCATCACTAAAATTTAAGCGTATAACTGATATAAGGTAAGGTCCTGAATAGGCTGTACTGGTATAGCTGCAACGGATAAATCTCCGAGTCGAGCGAGGTAACAAACTGGTCATAGCTGACAATAAAGGGATTGCTGCGCGAATACACGTTATAAACGCCGGCAGTCAGTGTATGACGGATAGACCGGGTGCTACCCAGATAGATGGTAGTGCCCAGGTCGAGGTGGTGTACCGGATTAAGGCGGAAATTATTCAGCCTGGTAATAAAAGGAAGATAGTTGAGCTGGGTATAGGCAAAAGGAGAGGCACGCCCGTCCAGTTTACCGTTGATATTACGACCCCAGTCGTAGTCCGGGAAAATTTGTGCCGGCAGGGTGAATGGCGCGCCACTGGAGAATTTCCAGGAGGCGGAGATGCTCCAGCCTGGTTTCATGCGGTATTTGAGGGCCAGCGACAGGTTGTGCCGGCGGTCTTCTTTAAAGGGATACATTTTCCCGGCATTGAACGAACGGAACTCCCGCCATGCCCAGGAAAGGGTGTAACCAAAGATGCCGGTAAGCCGGCCCATATTTTTTTCCAGCAGCAGCTCACTGCCATAGTTATATCCATTGCCACTGATAACCTTTTTCTCCCAGAGGTCGGAGTTATCGAAAATATTGAGTACCGTATTGGTGGTCACGATATCTTTCAGCAGCTTATAATACAGGTTGACATTAAACCGCCAGCTGGTGCCCCATTGTTTTTGATAAGATAAGCTATAAGAGAAGGCGTTTTCCGGTTTGATGTTTTCCGTGCTGGGCACCCACAAATCGGTGGGGAGATTGATCACCGGGGTGGTCAGCTGGTGTATGAACTGTGTCATGTGGGCGAAGGAAGCCTGCACGTACTGTTGTTTGGGGAAATCCCAGCGTATCATCAGCCTGGGTTGCAGACTGCTATAGAAAGAGCCGCTCTGGGCAAGGGCGCCGAAATGCAGGCCGGGACGAAGGGTCAGCCGGTCGTCGAACAGGCGCAGCTCATCTTCTCCATAGAGGGAGAACTCAGACATATAGTATTTAGGCGCGGGGCGTTGAATGGCATCGCCGCCGTCCAGGTTGCTGCTGTAGGCGGTAGGGGCGAAGTTGTGATAGGTGTAGCCTCCACCGAAAGACAGCTTTTGTATGTTGCTGATAGTGTATTCCGTTTCATTATGCAGGGCGACGTCCCGAACGCGGGACACCCCTTTGCCATTGATGGCGGGCTGGCCACTCAATGGTCCGAAATCGGAACGTTGTGAAAAGAGGTTATAGAACCGGCTATAGGTGGCCGTAGTATTCGTAAACACTTTAGGGGAGATCACGCGGGTCCACTTCAGCGCGGCGGTAATATTACTCCAGGCAAATTTGTAATCATCCAGCAGCGGGAAAACTGAGTTGTCTCTCGGGATGGTCATATTGTCCTGACCCTTGTAGAAGCTGAGATAGATCCTGTTTTTATTATCGATCAGCTGGTTGAGCTTAAAGTTAAGGTCATACAGCGCGTACTTGCCGTATTGATGGGTCACCTGTCCGCCGTAGGCATCCACCAGCGACCGCCGGAAAGAGAGGAACATGGCGCTTTTGTCTTTCACCAGCGGGCCTTCCAGCTCCGTGCTGAGTGACACGGGGCTGAGGGTGGCCTTGCCGTGCCATTCCTTCATGTTACCATCGCGGGTGCGGATGTCCACCACGGAGGAGAGGCGGCCGCCGTAGCGGGAAGGGAAGGCATCTTTGTACAGGGACACGTCTTTTACTGCGTCTCCGTTGAACACGGAGAAGAGGCCGAAGAGGTGACCGGTATGATAGAGGGGCACGCCATCCAACAGGTAAAGGTTCTGATCAGCGTTGCCGCCGCGTACCAGCAGGTTACTGCTGCTTTCGAGGGAGCTGCTGGCGCCGGGATAGAGTTGCAGGGATTTAAGCACGTCCTTTTCTCCCAGCAGGGCGGGGAAGTTGGACACGTACCCAATCGGCATCCTGATGAAGCCTGCCTGTAGGGTGACAGAGTCTTGTTCACCGTTGACCACCACCGTTTGCAGCGGGTTGCGTGGCTGCATGTAAACTTCCATCTGGCGGTATTCCGACAGGGGCAGCTGCAACATGTAGGTTTCATAACCCACATGGGAAAAGATAATGCTGGTGCAGCTGTCAGGGACCTGTACACTGAAGAAGCCGTAGGCGTTGCTGACGGCGCCGCGGCGTGTCACCGGGTCATAGACGGACGCACCGATGATCACTTCCTTACTGTTTTCTTCCTTGATAAATCCGCTGATCGTATAATACTGGGTCTGGGAGGATTCCCGCAGCAGGAATATTTTCCCGTTGATGGCAGCCGCTTGTATGCCGGTGCCCTGCAGGATGGTGTTGAGCACCTGTCCGGTGTTATGTTCACTGCCTGTCAGCTGCACCTTTTTGTTGAGATGCAGGAAACTGGAGCTATAGGAAATGCTGATACCGGTTTGGCGTTGGATATCCTGTATAAAGAAGAGGATAGAGCCTTCCCGGGCGGGGGGCGTGTAAGATTGTTGCAGGATAGGCGCTTCTTTGGATTGCGCACGCAACACTGCCGCGGGTGCCAGCACCAGCAAGCAGTTAAATATCCAGGTAATAAAGTAGTTTATCCGTCTACTTGCCGATGACGATCGTATCGCCTTCCTGTTTGTAGTTGAAACCAAGCAAAAGTTGTAATTCATGCAAAACCTCGTCGCAAGACTGGTCCTGGAAGCTAATCGTAGCTTTTTGCTGTGCCGCAGTAGCCTGATAGCCATCCTCAATCCTGATGACTTTGCCGTAAAAATCGGCTAATTGTGGCAATATTTCAACAAGTGATTGATCATTAAATTGCAAAATTCCGGTTTTCCATGCCATAAAGTTGGGGTTATCGTTGTTGACGGCACTCAGCTGGCCGTCTCCCCATGTGCCTTTTTGGCCACTGGTAAGGATTACAGAAGAAGTATCGTTTTCCATGCCCAATTTTACCTTACCGGTGGAAACGATCACGGTGGTATGGGCGTCGGCAGTTTTTACGGTAAAGGAGGTGCCCAGCACTTCTACCACGGACTGGTTGGGGGTTTTAACGAGGAAGGGGCGGTGTGGGTCGGTAGCTACTTCAAAGAAAGCCTCACCTTCCAGGGTGATTACCCGTTCGCTGCCTTCTGAATATTTGATCTTCGCACCGGGGCGCAGGGTGATCACAGATTTGTCAGCCAGTTGGAGGCTACGGATTTTACCGTCATTGGCGGCCAGTTCCTGTACTTTCAGGGAAGGCCGGCTGGCCATCCACCAGGCGCCTACACTAAGGGATATGAGCAGTACCGCGGCGGCGGCCAGCTTCACTACAGACATCCGAATGGTTTTTGCGGGAGCGGCGGGCCTCTGCAGGACCTGGTCTACCTTACTCCAGGCAGCAGCGGCATCGAACTGTTTGGGCCGGGAAATACCCATGCTGCGGGGAGCGTCTTGCCATATCTGGACAGTTTTTGCGTAAGCTGCCTCATTTTCAGGGGAGGCCTCCCGCCATTCCTGAAGAATAGCGTCCTCCTCAGATGTGGAAATGGATGACAGCTGTTTTGCAATTATTTCATATATGTAGGTATCCATGTTATACAGTGTGTGCTCTTACATTAAAACGTAGGAAGTGGCTCACACCCCCTAGTATTTGTTAATAAATTTTAACAAGAAAAAAATAAATACCGGTAACCCATACTGTCCCAGGTACTTACGTAATATTTTTAGTGCGCGCCCCATGTAGTTTTCCACGGTTTTGGCTGACAACCCCAGCTTGTCGGCCGTCTGTTGATGGGTCATGCCCTGGATGCGGCAACAGGTAAACACCTCCCGGCACTGTGGCGGGAGATTGGCAATGGCTTCGTAGATCAACTGCTCGTAGAACGGTTTGGCCTCCGATACCTCGCGCGCATCGGGGTCTTCACTGACATCGGCTACCCATTCAAAGCCCTTGTTGCCCGCCTCTTCAGCGGTACGCTTGCGCAATACGGAAATAGAATTATTACGTACTGCCCGATACAGATAGGCCTTGATATTCGGTATCCCGATCAGCTCCCGGTGCTTCTGCCACAACCGGATAAAGGTTTCCTGTACTACATCCTCAGCTGCCGCATCATCATTCAGAAAACTGTTCGCGTAATTACACAGTTCACTGTAAAGAGAATGGAAAAGCTCATTATATGCTTGATAAGAAGGTGATGTTATCATTTAACCTTCATAGAGTTTTAGTAATGAATTGATCCCCGCTAATGTAGGCAATTTTTTATTTTCTCCCGATAGAGGGATCTTTTAAAATCCGCGTTATAGCTTATATAACGCCTAAGCCTATATGCTGTATCGTCCATTAACTTATATGCTGTAATGTCCTTTCAGTTTTTAGTTTGTGTTTTTTTAGTTACCACCGGTTGCATATTCGTTATGCAACCGTTTTTTTTGCCTTCTCCATAATCTTACCCAATACTGGTGCAATTTTCGGCATTATTTGCAATCCGCCCGGGCGGCCTTTAACTTAGGCCCGGCCTATGAAGGGCGTATCGAATATGCAGAAACAGATCAGTTATTTTTCCGTAGCGGCCCTCGTCATGGCCCTGTTGGGCGGGCAGGCCAGCGGCCAGCAATCGCCTATTTACCGGCAGGGTTGGATAGACTTTAACAAAAATGGGAAGAAAGACGTCTTTGAAGATCCCACCCAACCGGTGGACAGCCGGGTGGCGGACCTGTTGTCACAGATGACACTCGATGAAAAAACATGCCAGATGGCCACGCTCTATGGCTACGGACGCGTGCTCAAAGATGAAATGCCCACCCCCGAATGGAAAAATAAAGTGTGGAAAGACGGTATCGCCAATATCGACGAAGAACTGAACAGCCTTCCTTTTAATAAAAAAGCGCAGACGCAGTGGTCATTCCCCTACAGCAAACACACCGGGGCCATCAACATGGTGCAGCGCTGGTTTATCGAGGAAACGCGCCTCGGCATACCGGTCGACTTTACCAACGAGGCTATCCACGGCCTTTGTCATGACAGGGCTACCCCGTTTTGTGCCCCGATAGGCATCGGCAGCACCTGGAACAAAGCATTGGTGGCGCGTGCCGGGCATATCGCCGGCCGCGAAGCCCGCCTGCTGGGATATACCAATATCTACGTGCCCATCCTGGACCCCGCCCGCGATCCCCGCTGGGGCCGCGTGGTAGAGTGCTACGGCGAAGATCCGTTCCTGATCGCCGAACTGGGCAAACAGATGGTCCTCGGCGTGCAAAGTGAAGGGGTGGCGGCCACCTTGAAACATTACGCGGTATACAGCGTCCCCAAAGGAGGCCGCGACGGCGACGCCCGCACAGATCCCCATGTGGCGCCCCGCGAAATGCATCAGCTATTCCTATATCCTTTCCGTCGCGTTATTCAGGAAGCTAAGCCCATGGGAGTGATGAGCAGTTACAATGACTGGGATGGTGAGCCGGTAACCGGCAGCTATTATTTCCTGACGGAACTACTGCGACAGCAATTTGGTTTCGATGGGTATGTGGTGTCCGACAGCGAGGCAGTAGAATACCTTTTTAGTAAACACCATGTGGCCACAGACTATAAAGATGCCGTACGACAGGCGGTGGAAGCCGGCCTGAATGTGCGTACCAATTTTACGCCACCGGAAGATTATATCCTGCCGGTGCGGGAGCTGGTGAAGGAAGGGCGCCTTTCCATGAAAACGATCGACAGCCGCGTGGCCGACGTGCTACGGGTGAAGTTCAGACTCGGGCTGTTTGATAAGCCCTATCCCGATCCCAAACTGGCAGATAAGGGCGTACATACCGCAGCAGACGAAGCTTTTGCCCTGCAGCTGAACCGCGAATCCCTGGTATTGCTCAAAAATGACAGGGAGACATTGCCGCTCGACAAACGCCAGCTCAGGAATATACTCGTGACAGGTCCACTGGCAGCGGCATCTACACATGCTATCAGCCGTTATGGCCCCTCCAACAATCCGGTGACTACCGTGCTGGATGGTATCCGTCAACAGGCAGGCAAAGCTGTCAACGTGCAGTACGCCAAAGGTTGCGATATCGTCAATCCGGGATGGCCCGGTACGGAGATCGTTCCCACACCGCTGGACAGCGCCGAGCAGGCCGGCATTGCGGAAGCAGTGGCACTGGCCCGCCAGTCGGACGTAGTTATTGCGGTAGTAGGCGAAGACGAAAAAAGAGTGGGAGAGAGCCTTTCCCGTACGGACCTTTCCCTGCCCGGTCGCCAGCTGCAACTGCTGCAGGCACTTCATGCCACCGGCAAACCGGTCATCGCAGTGCTGATCAACGGCCAGCCGCTGACCATCAACTGGGAGCAACAAAACCTGCCAGCCATCCTGGAGGCCTGGTTCCCGGGCCCACAGGGAGGTACAGCCATCGCGGAAACACTCTTCGGGGATTATAACCCCGGCGGACGTCTGTCTGTGACATTCCCTAAATCACTGGGACAGATAGAGCTGAACTTTCCCTACAAACCCGGATCGCATGCCGGCCAGCCTTCTTCCGGTAATAACGGTTTCGGACGTACGAGCGTAAACGGTCCGCTATATCCTTTTGGTTATGGCCTCAGTTATACGTCTTTTGCCTACAACAATCTGCAGGTATCTCCCGAAAAACAATCCCCGCAGGGCGATATCGTGGTGCGCATGGAGGTAACCAATACGGGCAAACGAAAAGGCGACGAAGTGGTGCAGCTGTATGTGAAAGATAAAGTGAGCAGCGTGACCACCTACGTAATGCAGCTGCGTGGCTTTGAAAGAGTGACGCTGGAGCCGGGAGAAAAGAAAATGGTGGAGTTTACCCTGCATCCCGATCACCTGGCGCTGCTGGACAAACATATGCAGTATACCGTAGAGCCGGGAGAATTTGAGGTGCTGATAGGCAGTTCCTCAGAAGATGTCCGGCTGCGCAGGAGCTTTACCATTACCCCCTGATAAATATCTTACCCTGAACGGGACTGCCACAGGCGGATTTCGTTCAGGGTTTCCTGTTAGATGATATTCCCTGGTTCCACTTAGGTCGATATATCACATAATTTATTATCTTGCCACCCCAAAAAAACTCCCTATGAGAAGATTAGCGAGTCTGTTAATCCTGTTGCCAGCAATGGCATTCTTTTCATGTAATAATAGCGGTGCCGCCAAAGAACCTGTTGCCGACAGTGTTAAAACCGTTGCTTTTGATTTTAAAGGATGGCTGAAACAGTTAAAACCTGTGGAGATGCCGTTATATAGCTATGGGCTGGAAAGCATCGATAGTACCCTTGGTCCTTTTGCGCAAAGTGGCTTCTACCATGTTTCTGCGGGTATTTTGTCCCGGCAGAAAAACTATATCGCCATTGCAGCGCAATGTATGTACAAGAAAGACGACCAGGCCTCCATCATGCTACTACTGATTTATAGCCCGGACGGCAAAGAAATTGCCCGACAGGAGATAGGCATGGAGAAGGAAGAAACCAAAAACGGAGAAAGCAACGCTGTTCATAAGTGGCCGGAGTTTATCAACGATAGCACCTTCTGGGTGAAGGAAACCTGGTATACCCGGAAAAAGGACGCCACTGATGGAGAAAGCAAAGCCCGTATAAAGCAGTTCCGTATTACGGCCCAGGGACAGGTGGAAGCAGTACCCCAGGAGACAATTCCCTTTGAAACTTATGCCAGCCGCTTTAAGTCACTGACAACACCTTTTACCGTTCAATGGAACATGGTTGGCTTGCAGCCGGTGTCTTTGCTCACCCCTTACTACGATTTCAGTGAGTTGATTTACTTCGAGAAAATTAAACTGTACCATTACGGCAGGATCAATCTCCCCAACAAAGGTGTTTATCTGCTGTATACCGCCGGACCACTGGAAAGCGGAGAGTCTGTGATGGACTCTACGGTGCAATTGGTATATTATACGCCGGATGGCAAGGAAAGCAGCAGTGTGCGACTGAATGGTTATACCGGTTCCGAAGGATACTATGAGTCATACGGTCATGCATCTATTGCTGCAGACGGTACCATCAGTGTAACGGAAGAAACCAACGATGAAGGCGTGGGTGGTGATCTGTTCTTTACTTATCGATTGGAGGACGACATGAAGTATACACCGGATGCAGGCGCAAAATTCAAGCGCCAGATGGTGGGCCGGAATTTTGTCGCTGATGATTTTACACCGGCGGGCCTGAAGGAGTTGCTGGCGGAAAGGCGGAAGAACTACGAAGGAACAGTGGACGTGGATACTGAATTTGATCAGTCTTTGTTTACCATTCATCGGGATGAAACCACTTATGTGCGGCTGCATGTGTATGATAATGGTACGGACCAGCTGGTGGAAATTTACACCGTAGGTACCGACCTGAAGGTACTCGACCGTTATGTGGCTTACAACAACCTGAAGAAAATACCTTACGAGAAAGCGTCAGCGCGTGATAATGTGTCTGTTGAAGGTGAGATAGAAAAAGATGATGTGGCGGTAAAACAAACAAAACTGGATGGTACGGCTATGATGTCACTGAAAGACAAATTAATAGTAATTACACCGGAAGGGAAGTTTGAGGTACGTAATTAACCAATAACAGCATGAAATACTATTTGTCTTTGTTAACCTTCTTGTTCCTGTTTGCCTGTGGTGCTGCTGAAAACGCGCAACAGCAAACAGGAACTGACAGCAGTGGCGCCAACACTGCTGAAATTAAATCATGGCTGGAGAAATTGCCGGTCATAAAATCTGAGAATGGCTCTCTGTATTTAGTCCGGGAGACAGCTCCCGGCCCGTTCAATGACCGGAAGTTTAAAAAGTTCTCAGCCGGAAAACTAGCTGGTAGCCGGAAGTTTATTCCTGTTTTGGTGGAGTATGAATTTGATGCTGAAGCTCAGCTACTATCTTCGCAATTGCTGGTCACGTTTACGCCTGATGGAAAAGAAATTGCCCGGCAGGAAGTGGGAGGGCTCCGTTTGACTGCTGCAGGCGGATCGGAGGATCTGCGCAGCTGGCCTGTAATGTTTAATGATACCACTATTGAGGTCAGGGAAGCGCGTTCACAGGGTAAATCTCAGGTGCGGCATTATGTGCTGACGGCTGGAGGGGACATCCGGGCCGTGCCTCCGGAGAAGGGAACATTTGAAGAATATACTACCCGTTTCCCTGCTTTGCAGCTGCCGTTTGCCGTAGGTAGCCCTGTCTTCACAAAGCTCCGGGAGGTGTCACACCTTTCTCCCTGGTTTTCCTATGAGGAAGTAATAGGATACGACAAGCTGAATGTCTATCATTATGGTAGCGTGGCAGCGACCGGAAAACCACGCTTACTACTATACGCTTATGGCCCTGCGAATGATGACGGAGCCGACCTCGACACCGCTGTGCAGGTGGTGGCCTGCAAACCTGATGGCAGCGTTACCGATCTGAAGACCCTGTATGGAAGACTTTCAGGTGAAGGAATTGAGCGACGCTGGAGAAATGCCGAAATTCAGCAGGATGGAAGTATTACTGTAGAAGAATCGAATGTGGATGATGCGGAGATGGCCTCCTGGGAATTAACCAGCACGGAAACACGACTCCTTACTTATCGTCTGGATGCCGCAGGAATGTTTCAGCCGGAAATCCGCGGTATTACTTTTGCGGTCCCGGCATATTCCCTTCCAGCGCTGAAAGCAATATTTGAGCACAACAAAGAACAACTCGCCCAAAAGGAAGGAGAACATATTACCGAGATATTATTTGGCATACAGGACCGCATGCCCTTTGGTATTGCTGTATGGGTACATTTTTACCAACATGGTCAGCAACAACTGGCGGAACTGTTTACAACAGACGACACCAGGACGGTCCTTGACCGGTACGTATTGTACAACTATCCTGAAGCTGCGGCTTATCAGGCGGTGAAGATACCGTTGGAAGCAGGAGAAGACAAGGCGCATCCCGTCACCAATTTAACAGGGCCGGTCACTATTCAGCTGGGAGCTACCAGCTTGCAGGTGACGCCGGAAGGCAAGTTCGTCAAGCTGTAAAACATATTACATATCAATTTGGCAGCGGGCCAAAGCGGGAATGATACTTGCATCGTTCCTGCTTTGGCCTGCAATTCGTATTTTCACATAAAACCATGTAGTATGTCCGGAACTTTCACAAAACTGAAGAACGCCTATCATCTGCTGAAGAGCATCGATTTTAAAATGCTCGCTAAGCTGTCGGAGAAAGTAGACCTGTCGCAGGTGATGGCCTCTGTCGCTAAAATGGATGATAACCAGCTGAATGGCCTGATGAAAATGTTGACCAGCAGAGGTAGCAAGAAAAAGCTGCCGCCGGTGGATGGTGATTTTTATGATATCAGCAGCCGGCTGAATGCGGAGGACCGGGCGCTGCAGTTGAAGGTGCGTGCCTTCATGGAGAAAGAGATTCAGCCTATCGTGAATGAATATTGGCTTAAAGCTGAATTTCCATTTGAGATTATTCCCAAGTTCAGGGAGCTCAATATTTGTGGCGTAACGTACGACGGTTATGGTTGCCCTAATCGCAGTTACCTCATGGAAGGCATCATTGCCATGGAGATGGCACGGGTGGATGCTTCTATCGCCACCTTTTTTGGTGTACAGAGCGGCCTGGCCATGGGCGCTATCTATATGCTCGGTTCGGAGTCACAGAAAGATGAATGGCTGCCGGGCATGCAGCAGCTCAATACCATCGGGGCTTTCGGGCTTACCGAACCGGAAGTGGGTTCCGGTGCGGCGGGCGGTCTCACTACCACGGCTAAACGGGAAGGGGACACCTGGATACTGAATGGCCAGAAAAAATGGATTGGCAACGCCACTTTCGCAGACGTGATCGTGATCTGGGCGCGCGATGTGGACGATAATCAGGTGAAAGGTTTCCTGCTCAGGAAAGGCACGCCGGGATTGTCGGTCGAGAAGATGCATGATAAAATGGCTTTGCGTATTGTACAGAACGGATTGGTGACGATGAAAGACTGTCGTGTGGCCGAATCCGACCGTTTACAACGGGCCAATAACTTCAGAGATACCAGCCGTGTGCTTCGCATGACACGTGCCAGCGTAGCCTGGGAAGCCGTAGGGTGCGCCCGTGGCGCTTATGAGAACGCGCTGGCGTATACCCGTACCCGTGAGCAGTTCGGAAAACCCATCGCCTCTTTTCAACTGATACAGGGCCACCTGGTGGAGATGTTGTCTAACCTTACTGCCATGCAGACCATGGTGTACCGGCTGTCGGAGATACAGGATGATGGCGGTTTGAAAGATGAGCATGCCTCTCTGGCCAAGGTGTTTTGTACGCTGCGTACCCGCGATGTGGTGCGGGGCGCCCGGGAAGTGATGGGGGGCAACGGTATCCTGCTGGAATACAACGTTGCCCGGTTTGTGGCAGACGCAGAGGCCATCTATTCTTACGAAGGCACCAAAGAAATCAATTCGCTTATTGTGGGCAGGGCCATTACCGGTTACAGCGCCTTTGTATAAAAAATCAGAATCTTTTTATAGATTTAAGGGCTTCCTTCGTATACCCGGGAAGCCCTTCACTATTTTAAAAATCCGTTATGAATTCATCGAACCGTCGAAATTTTCTGAAAAACGTATCCATGGGAAGCCTGGCTGCTATCAGTATTCCCCATATCGTGTCTGCTGCGGTGTCTGCTGACAAAAGCAAAAAAGTGACACTGAAGAAAGAAGGCGTAATCCTCTTCCAGGGCGATTCCATCACCGACGTGGGACGTAAGCGCGATGCCATGGACGCCAATAACGGCGCGGCGCTGGGTGGCGGTTATCCGCATCTCGCCGCGGCCCATCTGCTGTTGAAACGGCCGGGCGACAACCTCAAATTCTACAATAAAGGGATCAGCGGCAACAAGGTATTCCAGCTGGCCGACCGCTGGGAGGCAGACTGCCTGCAACTGAAGCCGGACGTGCTCAGCATCCTGGTGGGGGTGAATGATTTCTGGCATACCCTGAACGGTAATTACAACGGCACTTCCAAAGTGTACCGCGATGATTACGATAAGCTGTTGAACCGCACTAAACAGGCTTTGCCGGATGTGCAGCTCATCATTGGGGAGCCTTATGCAGTAAAAGGGGTGAAAGCTGTAGACGACAAATGGTATCCTACCTTTAATGAATACCGCACAGCTGCCAGGGAGCTGGCAGATAAGTACAAAGCTGTTTTTATTCCATACCAGGCCATCTATGACAAAGCTATTCAGGCGGCGCCAGCGGCCTACTGGACACCGGACGGTGTACATCCCAGCGTGGCCGGTGCTCAGCTTATGGCGGAAGCCTGGCTGCAATGCGTTAAATAAGACCTCATTCGCAGGCGGAGCAGCTCCCGTTCCGCCTGCATAAACTCCCTGTTTTTTCAATTAAGTGTTTCTACTGAAACCCCGGCAGGCCCACTATTGTAGGTTTGCATCATCATAAATAAACACTTAGTCATGAAAAAATGGTTCCCCAAAACAGGGATGGTACTCTGTACCATGGCAGGTATGCTGTTGTTTACCCAATGCAAAAAAGACAAACAGGACAACCCCAAAGATCCTTCCTTTAAAGAATTCCTCATCGGCAAAAAATGGCAAATGTCCGCCTATACCGCTAATCCGGGTATGGACGATGGTGAAGGCCATGTCATCACAGATGTCTACGCGATGCTGCCCACTTGTATCACAGACGATTTCACGGAGTATTTTGCCAACGGCACCGGCGCTGAAGATGAAGGTCCCACCAAATGTTCTGGTGGCAACCCGCAGCGGCGGACGTTTAATTGGAGCTTCAAAGATGACGGTACCCTGGAAGGCAGGGGAGATGATGATTTTATGGGCACCTACCGCGCGGAAAAAATCAGCAACACCAGTTATAAGGTAACCGGCACCGGACATTTTAAGGATGATCCGACCCAGCGCACCATCGTACTGACGTTCAAAGCGATTTAAGCTGAGAGGATAAAAAATATTTCAGTGGTGATTAGATGGCGGGATAGTCTTCTTTAGAAGGCTATCCCTTTTATTTGCGAAGAAGGTTTATTACATTTGTCTACACCCGAAATTCCCGTTATGAAACCGTTTATTATCTTCATGCTCATGCTTGCACCATCTGCCATGACACAGGCCCAACACAAAGAAACAATTCATTTATGGCCCGGCGCGGTACCTGGCGAAACAGCCGCACGCCATGCTGCTGTGCCTACTTCCGACACCAGTCGCGGCGTTGTTCGCCTGACCGATGTGACTGATCCCACATTGGAAGTATATCCTGCCAATCCTGCCCATGCTAAAAATATAGGCGTGATAATATGCCCGGGCGGCGGTTACAACATTCTGGCGATCAATCTGGAGGGATATGAGATTGCTGCATGGCTCAATCAGCTGGGCTATACCGCCTTTGTGTTACAATACCGGGTACCCAAAAAAGAGGCGGGGGCGCTGCAGGATGCCCAACGTGCTATGCGCATAGTACGCAGTCGCGCGAAAGAGTGGAAACTGGACCCTGAAAAAATAGGGATGATGGGCTTTTCAGCCGGTGCCAGTCTGACGGCCAGAACATCTACGCAGTATAACGTTAAAACCTATACGCCGGTAGATAAAGCAGATTCGCTTTCTGCCCGGCCTGCCTTTGGCATGCTGATCTATCCCGCTTATCTCGACCACGGAGAAGGGCGTAAACTGACACCGGAGCTGACGATTGATAAACGAACACCTCCCATGTTTCTTTTTGCTACTGCCGATGATACCTATGGCAACAGTGCGCTCGTGATGGCGGGGGCGCTGCGGGATGCCGGTGTTCCGGCGGAACTGCATTTTTATGCCAAAGGCGGCCATGGTTACGGTCTCCGCCCGGGCAACAGCGCCGCGGAAGTATGGCCCGCGCTGGCAGCCAAATGGATGCAGCACGTTAGTATCCCATAATCCTGTAAATCTCTTCCCGGATTATATAAAACTTCCCGCGATATAATCGGCAATTTTACAACAATTAAAACACACAGTTGTAATACTTAAAACCGGATATCGCTATGGAAAAGCACCAACACATGCATATGCACATGGACCACGATCATCATGATCGGGAGCCGGAGGCCAATGCCCACGCCGGCCACGTCCATGAACATACGGACCATCACCACGACCATTCCCGACATACACAAGATACCGGTCATGCTAATCATGCCGGCCACGGCGGGCACGCCGGGCATGATCATCATGCGATGATCCGCGATTTCCGTCAACGGTTTTATGTGGTATTGGTACTCACCATACCCGTCATGTTGTTGTCAAAAATGATCCAGCACTGGATGGGACTGAATATCAGTTTCCCCGGTGATAACTATATCTTATGTGGCCTGTCTGCCGTGATTTTCTTTTATGGCGGATGGCCTTTTCTCTCCGGCTGGTGGTCGGAGATGCGGATGCGTAACCCTGGCATGATGACGCTCATCGGCTTTGCTATCACGGTAGCTTTTGTATATAGCGTAGCGACGTTGTTTGGTTTGCAGGGCATGGATTTTTTCTGGGAGCTGGCCACCCTGATCCTGATCATGTTACTGGGACACTGGATTGAAATGAAATCTGTTGCCGGCGCTTCGCGCGAACTGGAGCTGCTGGTGCAACTCATGCCGGCGGAGGCGCACCTGGTAGAAGGCGGTAATATCCGGGAGGTGAAGACTGATAGCCTGCAACCAGGCGATATCGTGCTGATAAAACCCGGCGAAAAAGTAGCTGCTGACGGCACCGTAACAGAAGGCAACAGTTACCTGAACGAATCTATGTTGACCGGTGAATCCAAACCGGTGAAAAAAAGTACAGGCGACAGGGTTATAGCCGGATCTATCAATGGTAATCAGGCATTGCATGTGAAAGTATCCCATAACGCAGCGTCTTCCTATCTGTCGCAGGTGATCAAACTGGTCAACGACGCGCAACAGGCCAAATCCAATACGCAGCTGCTGGCGGACAAGGCTGCCCGCTGGCTGACCATCATCGCTATCGTGGCAGGTATCGCCACCTTTGCCTACTGGCGTATTGATGGACAATCCATCTCTTTTGCGATGGAACGTATGGTGACGGTAATTGTTATCTGCTGTCCCCATGCGCTGGGTCTGGCCGTACCGTTAGTGGTGGCCCGTTCTACCACCGTGGCGGCTAAAAACGGACTGCTGATCAAAAACAGAACGGCCTTCGAAAACGCCCGGAAAATTACTACGCTGGTATTCGATAAAACAGGAACACTCACCGTGGGTAAATTCCAGGTAGTGCAGCTGGAAACACTGGATAACCGCTTCAGTAAACAGGAGATACTGACACTGGCGGCCGCTGTGGAGCAACAGTCGGAGCATCCTATTGCCACCGGCATCGTAGACAAGGCACGTGCGGAAGGATTGCAGATACCTGCTGCCAGCGATATGCAGGCGATGGCGGGGAAAGGTATCAGCGCAACCGTTAATGGAAAAAAAGTGCAGGTGGTAAGCCCGGCGTATGCGAAGGAACAGTTTCCGCAGCAGGCAGCAGTGGAGCAATCTGATACCGGCACGTTGTCTTTCGTTATCGTCGATGGTCAGCCGGCAGGCTACATCGTACTGGCAGACGAAATCAGACCGGAATCATTGCCCGCTATTCAGGCCCTGAAAAAAGAACATATTGCCAGCGTGCTGCTCACCGGCGACAATAAAAAAGTAGCTGCCGCTGTAGCGCAGCAGCTCCAGCTGGATAACTATATCGCGGAAGTGCTGCCGCATCAGAAACTGGAAGCGATCAAAAAGTTGCAGGAAAGTGGCCAGTATGTGGCCATGACTGGTGACGGCATCAACGATGCACCGGCGCTGGCGCAGGCGGATATCGGCATCGCGATCGGCTCCGGTTCTGATATCGCCGCGGAAACCGCGGGCATCGTGCTGGTCAACAGCAACCCGCAGGACATCGTCAGCCTGGTCCGTTTTGGTAAAGCTACCTATCGTAAAATGATCCAGAACCTGGCCTGGGCTACCGGCTATAACGTGATCACCATGCCGCTGGCTGCGGGAGTGCTCTATCATTGGGGCATACTATTAAGCCCCGCTGCCGGTGCGGCACTGATGACAGTGAGTACCGTCATAGTAGCTATCAACGCCAGATTGCTGAAATTATAACGTTTCATTATTAGCATTTCCAGTAAATAATTCTATAAATTTGGCGGAGATGTTTCTAAAAACCTGTTAACATGGGAATATTTGATAAACTCCGGAATGAATTTATTGACATTATTGAGTGGACCGACCCGTCCGCTGACACCATTGTATGGAAGTTTCCCCGCTACCAGAATGAAATAAAAATGAACGCCAAACTGACGGTGAGAGAATCGCAGGTGGCTGTTTTTATGAACGAAGGTAAAATAGCGGATGTTTTTCAGCCCGGCATGTATACACTGACAACACAGAACATGCCTATTCTGACCACATTACAGGGATGGAAGTACGGGTTTAACAGCCCCTTTAAGGCAGATGTGTTTTTCATCAGCATGCGGCAGTTCACCAACCAGAAATGGGGTACCAAAAACCCGGTGATGCTGCGCGATGCCGAGTTTGGCCCGCTGCGCCTGCGCGCCTTTGGCAGCTATGCTTTCCGCGTGAAAGATGCAGCGCAGTTCCTGAAAGAGATCGCGGCCACCAATCCTGAATATACGGTTGACGGCATCAACGAGCAACTGCGCAACCTCGCCGTTTCCCGCGGTATGGACGCTATTGCGGAAGCTAAAATCCCGGTGCTCGACCTGGCGGCGAAATATGATGAAGTATCGCAGCTGATCACCGACAAAATACGGCCGGAGTTCAATGAACTGGGCCTCGAACTCACGAAGTTCCTGATTGAAAATATCTCTCTGCCACCTGAAGTGGAAGAAGCGCTGGACAAACGCAGCAGTATGGGTATAGTGGGCAACCTCGGCGCCTATGCACAGTTCCAGGCAGCCAACGCCATGGAAAAAGCAGCAGAAAATCCGTCTGGCGGCGGACTGGCAGCAGCTGGTCTGGGTGCCGGTATGGGCGCTGCCATGATGGGCCAGGTGGGAAATGTGTTCCAGAACAACCAGGTGAATCAACAGCCTGCGGCAGGCGGTCCGGGCGTACCTCCGCCATTGCCGGGAACAGAACCTTTCTTTGTCGCTGTTGATGGTAAACAGGCCGGTCCCTACAATATGGACCAGCTGCGTCAGCTGGCAGCTTCCGGCGGACTGCAACACCAGACGCTCGTATGGAAAACAGGAATGGCTGCCTGGGCAGCTGCATCTGCCGTACCTGAACTGGCGCCTGTATTAGCCACCATCCCGCCACCATTACCCTAAATCAATTATTAAATTACGAATGACGAATGACGAATGGTGCGCTGTTTTATGAAACGGTTATTAAGTAGCCTCTCTATAATGAAGCCCTCCATTCGTCATTCGTCATTCGTAATTCGCAATTTGTATTCCTATGTCTTTTGAGGAAAAAACCAAAGAAACGGTATCCTCGCTGAAATGCCAGAACTGCGGTGCTATACTGCATTACGCCCCCGGCACCAACAGCCTGAAATGTGAGTATTGTGGTACCGTTAATACCATTGAAGAAGAAGCGACACCACAGGGCATCCATGCCTTTGATTACGATGCTTTCATCACAGACCTGCAACGTCATACGGAAGACACCGAGCAGGCGGTCGTTGTGAAATGTACCAGTTGTGGTGCCTCTACCACCATGTTGCCCAACGTGACGGCGGATTCGTGTCCCTTCTGCGCATCACCGCTGGTAGTGCAGCAGGGAGCCACCACCGCTATTCTCCAGCCGCATTATGTATTGCCTTTTGTCGTGGACGACAAACAAGCGGGTAAGTTTTTCCAGCAATGGATGGGCAAGCTCTGGTTTGCGCCCTCGGACCTGGTGAAGAAAGTAAAAGATACTTCCTATCATCAACTGAAAGGCATCTATATACCCCACTGGAGTTATGATACAGACACCGTGACTTCGTATAGGGGGCAGCGTGGTGAATACTACTATACCACAGAAACCTATACAGAAGAAGTCAACGGCAGAACTGAAACCCGTACCCGTCAGGTACGGCATACAGCCTGGTATAATACTTCAGGAGTGGTAGACAACTCCTTCCGTGATGTACTGGTATCGGCGAGCCCTTCGCTGCCCCGTAAAATGGCGGAAATACTGGAGCCCTGGCACCTGGACCAGCTCAAAGCCTATGACGGCCGCTATCTGAGCGGCTTCCGGGCGGAGCTGTATCAGACCGATGCTGAACAGGGCCTCGCTATTGCCAAAAAGAGAATGGACCCCGTTATCCGGGATGAAATATGCGGCGATATCGGTGGGGATGAACAAATGATCGACAGCTATAACGTCAACTATAACCAACTCGGATTAAAGTACATCCTGCTGCCGGTTTGGTTGAGCGCTTACCGTTATAACAACAAGCTGTATCATTTTGTCGTCAACGCCAGTACAGGCGAAGTCACAGGAGACAGGCCTTACAGTTGGACGAAGATCGTCGGATTGATCGTTCTTATCATCGCTGTGATATATGTGCTGTATGTGTGCTTCGCACAGGCTCAATAAAAATTGTTGACTGCCGGAAAAAACTTCCGGCAGTTTTGTTTTACATACTGGGGAAAAGCCTCTACAATAAGGCGTGCCCGGCCGTTTGCCCCTAAAGATCTCCTCCTTTTTAGCTGGCTGCTATGCTACTTCTTCACTGATGTGTTTGCCTGAAATTTTTTGTCAACCCTTTTGTGGCTATACCGTTTTACACCCAATAAATGTCTATGGCTATGAAAAAGATTACATTTTTTGCTGCAGCATGGCTGGGCATCGGGATGTTGTCATTTTGCGGTAATAATACAAAGAATGGTCCCCAACATACAACGCCGGCAGATTCCGCGGAAGCCATCAATAAAACAGATAAAACAGTCGACTCCCTGTCTGCCAGTTTCGCGGTAAACGTTATGGATGATGGTATGATGGAAGTGGCACTGGGCAAACTGGCATTGGAAAAAGCGACAGACCCGCGAGTGAAAGCGTTTGCCACCATGTCGGTGAATGACAGGACCAGAATCAATGATGAGCTGAAAGCCATTGCGGAGAAGCGGAAGATTGCACTCCCGTCTGATATATCTGCAGCGGCAAAGAAATTTATTGACAAATTGAGCAGGAAAAGCGGGAAGTTTTTTGAAAAGGAATACATCGCTGAAATGGAGGACAACCACGAACGGGACGTGAAGGATTTTGACAATGCTGCCAATAACCTGGAGAGTATTAGTTTGCGGGAATGGGCCAGAAAAACGCTGCCAACAGTGATGACGCACCTGGATTCTGCCAGAGCAATTAAGGACGCGCAATAATTCGCGCAGTGGATACTATGAAGGCCTTGTACTTCAGGTGTCTTTTCATACATACGTTCACGTATAGAAAAGACACCTGTTGCCACTTTTTACATACTGGGGAAAAGCCTCTACGGCAAAGCATTCGCGGCCGCCCGACCCTGTAGGTGGTCTCTTCCGTGTAAGTCGGCGACCCTGCTGTATGAATGATACCATGCGTTTGCATGGTATTTTTTTTGACAACAAATGCTATGAAACCCATTATAAACCCAATAAAATTCTGAGATTATGAAAAAGATAAGCTTATTGGCTACGGCCGTGCTGGGAGCGTGGATGTTGTCATCGTGCAACAACAATCCCAATCCCCAAAGCGAGAAGCCGGTAGATTCTGCGCAGGATATCAATGAAACGGCAAAACCGGTAGACAATAATTCTTCTGAGTTTGCCGTAAAAGCAGCCAACGGCGGTATGATGGAGGTACAAATGGGTAAACTGGCACAGGAGAAAGCCATGAACCCAAGAGTGAAAGCTTTTGCCACCATGATGGTCAATGATCACTCCAAAGCGAATGACGAACTGAAAGAACTGGCCGGTAAAAAGAACATAGCCTTGCCTGCTGAACTTTCTACTGAAACCAAAGATCATATCGATAAACTCAGTAAGAAAAGCGGAAAGGACTTTGATAAAGATTACATGGACATGATGGTAGATGACCATGATAAAGACGTGAAAGAATTTGATCACGCTGCCAACAACCTACAGGACGCTGAATTGAAGTCATGGGCCAGCAAAACATTGCCCACACTGAGAACGCACCAGGATTCAGCGAAAGCGATTAAATCCTCCCTTAAATAAATCACTGATAACGAGAACGAATTTGAGTACCCATGGTGGCGCTCAAATTCGTTATTTGTCATGTCAGAGCAGATCGTTGTATTCCGGGTGCCGTTTCATATAGGCATGTACGTAAGGGCAGAGGGGCTTTACCTTTAAATGATTCTCCCTGGCATAATCCAGTACATACTTGGCCATTTGAGAAGCAATGCCTTTGCCTTCCAGCTCTGGCGGCACTTCCGTATGGATGTAAGCGATGCCGCCGGGAAACAGTTTGTATACAATAAAAGCGGTATGTCCGTCTACCGTTGTTTCAAACTGGTGTTTTTCGGTGTTTTGTTGAATGGTAAGTTCCATAGTTATTGATTGTCTTTGTATCCGATGGTGATGTGGGTGCCGTCGCAGTACGGCATATTGGAGGAGCTGCCACAGCGGCACATAGCTGTTACCATGTGAAAAGGCGTTTCTTCTCCGGCGGCGTTTTTTACCACGACGTTGCCGTAAATCAGCCGTGGACCGTTGGGCACTATTTCGGCCAGGCTGGTCGCGGAGATTTCTGCCGCCTCCTCTGCTTTATCATTCAGATAAAAGGTCAGTGCGCCGGAAGGACATTTTTTCACCTGCTGCACAATCCTGTCGGTAGTGCTGCCATCGGCGTTGATCCACGGTTTGGCTTGTGGGTCGAATACTTCGGGGAGGCCATGGAAGCATATTTCAGAGTGTTTGCACACTTCCGGTTTCCAGACGATGGTGACTTCGCCGTTGCTGTATTTTTTGGTAATGTCTTTCATATCAATCTTCTTTAGTATTGATAATAACGGGGTTGGTAAGCAATTTATGAATGGGGCAGGCATGGGCTATTTCCATGAGCCTTTTTCTTTGTGCTTCGTCCAGATTACCGGTGATGCGTACCAGGCATTCGATCACAGTGGTGGTCGGGTTGGGCTTGGCCGCACTGTCGAACCGGAGGTCGATATCTATTTTCTCTACGGGCCATTTTTTTCTCGCCGCGTACATCGTCAGTGTAATGGCGGTGCAGGAACCAAGGCTGCTCAGCAGCAGTTCACCGGGATTAGGTCCGGTGTCTCCACCGTTGATATCTGTTGGCTCATCTGCCAGCCAGCGGTGATCGCGGGCTGAAATAGAGACCTGATACGGTATTCCTTCGATACTTACTTTTACTTCTTCATCCATGATGTGGTACTTACGAGAAATTTTCTTTCACCCAGCCGGCGGCCAGGTCAATATCCTGTTGTGTTAAATTATGTCCTGTGTTGATATCATAGCTGCTTACGCGGAAGCCGTTGGCGGTTAGCAGCGTAGCATAGGCGGCTGTGGCCGCCGGGTCTACGGTGCCATCCGTTTTGCCGGAACTCATGAAAACGGGCTGTTGCCGGGTGGTTTCAAACGGGTCTTCGATGCCATGCAGCGGCTGCATAGGCCTGAAGAGCACAGCGCCTGCCAGTAGCTCGGGATACAGCATCAGTACGGCGCCGGCGATATTGGCGCCGTTGGAGTAACCGGCGGCTACCAGCTTCTGCAGATCGAATCCTTCTTTGGCAGAGAGTTCTTTCAGGAAGTGCACCATTTCATGCGTCCTGAAATGTACGTCTGGTTCGTCGAACACGCCCATGCCCAGCCGGCGGAAGAACCGGGGCATGCCGTGCTCCTGTACATTGCCGCGCAGACTCAGTATATGAAAGTCTTTTACCAGCTCCGGGGCTAACGGCAACATATCCTGTTCGTCGCCACCAGTGCCGTGCAGCAACAACAACGTGTAAGCGTCTTTGTTAGCTGCCGGCTGGTATATATATTTCATGGGTTTAAAATCCATCTTAATCCAGTTTTATCAGTTTCTGTTCTATCTCTGCCCGCTGCGGTTCGTACTGTGGGGGCAACATCAGATGTGTGCCCAGCTGGTCCACCGGCTCGTCCACGGTAAAGCCGGGGGTGTCTGTGGCCAGTTCAAACAATACGCCTCCGGGTTCACGGAAATACACGGAACGGAAGTATTTGCGGTCCAGCTGCTGCGTGGCATGAAGGCCCCGTGCTTCTATTTTTTCACGGAAATGTTCCTGCATGGCATCATCTTTCATCCGGAAAGCGATGTGGTGTATGCTGCCGCCAGCCACGTGTCCGCGCTGTTCGCCCTTGGCTTCTACCAGATCAATATAATTGGCGGTATCACCGGCAGGGCTTTTAAAACGGTAACGGTTGGCGTGATTTTTTTCGAGCTGATAACCAAAAGCAGATACCAGCAGGTCAGCCGTAGGCTGAATATCGTCAAGGGTCAATGTTACATGGTGGAACCCCCGCAAGGCATTATCTGCACTGATATCGGTCGTCTCCCAGGGCTCACGGTCATCGGTCTTTTCGGGAACGGTCAACTCCACTTTTAAGCCATCAGGGTCCAGGAAGGTGAGGTAGATCTCACCGAACTTCGCGGAAGGTTTGTTATAGATAATATTGGCGGCGTCCAGTCGCTTTTGCCAGAAATCGAGACTGCCTTCAGGAACGGAATAGCCTATTTCGGTGGCCATATGCGTGCCTCTGCGGCCGGTCATGATATCCTGCCAGGGAAAGAAAGTCAGGATGGTACCGGGAGTACCGGTTTTATCGCCATAATAAAAATGGTAGGTATGCGGGTCGTCAAAATTCACGGTCTTTTTTACAAACCGCAATCCCATTGTCTTCGTATAAAAATCAAAGTTCTTCTTAGCATTACCGGCAATAGCGGTAATATGATGCAGTCCTGTTATTGCTTGGTCCATACCTTTTTCATTTTGTTATTTTGACATTTGGTTATTTAGATGTTCGAGGGGCTGTTTTACCACAGTGTTTATTTAGAGTTTTTGACTGTTATACAGTCAGACTAAATATCAAAATATCTAAATAACCAAATGCCAAAATGATTATTGTTGTTTCAACAGTTGTACTTCACACTGTATTTTCACTTCATCACTCACCATCACGCCACCAGCTTCGGTTGTAGCATTCCAGGTCAGGCCAAAGTCCTTACGGTTGATTTTACCATGGATGGTGAAACCGGCTTTGGTATTACCCCACGGATCTGCTACCACACCACCGAATTCAACGTCCAGTTTGATGTTTTTGGTAACGTCGCGGATGGTCAGATCGCCATACAGCGTATAGGAACCATCGTTATCTACGCTTTCCGTTTTAGTGGCCTTGAAGGTGATGTTACGGAATTTGTTCACGTCAAAGAAGTCCGGAGAGCGCAGGTGCTCATCGCGCTGTGTATTGGCAGTAGTGATAGAGTCTACGTCTACCGTGGCGGTGGCATGAGCGGCGAGGAAATTATCCCCGTCGGTTTCCGCTTCCACATGAAAGCTGTTGAACCGTCCGGTAACATTGGTGATCATCAGGTGTCTGATCTTAAAAGTAAGTTCGCTGTGTGCGGCGTCGGAGACCCATTTTTGTTTTGCCATAGAACAAGGTGTTTTATTTTTTGATGAATATGATGATGTTGTTTGTTAATACAAATGTCAGTTAATGCACTGTGGACAAAAATGGATTAAATAAATATAACGATGCACTTTTTTACTGAATTTCTTAAGATAGGACAATAAATCAGGTTTTATTCATGGTTAGTTTATGTGTGATTTTTTTTAAATACTATAAACATTATGCATGAAAAATTGTTTAAGTGCGTTGATACTCAGGAAAATCCGGATGAAATGATATCTTATGAGACATCTCCTGTTATTAACACTCTTCCTGCCTTCGATGTTTGCCCATAGTCAGGAGAAAGGACAACAGCTGACTTTAAAAGATTGTTATGAACTGGCCCGGCAGCGCAATGCGCTGGTAAAACAGGCCGAACGTTCCCTGCAGGCGAGGGAATATTCCCTGCAGGCCGAGAACCGTGCCTGGTTCCCTAAGGTAGACCTGCTGGCCGGTTACAACTATCTCGGGAAACCGCTTGAAATCAATCTGCAACAGGTAAAAGACGGCGTGGTGAACGGATCTGCAGCACAGAGCGTCAACACGGCCAACACGGTTTTTCAGCAGATCACCGGGCAACCTTTGCCCCAAAATGTGCAAGACGTCATCTCTAATGCTACAAAAGGACTGATCAACGCTTTTTATCCCAACTATAACCCGCAACTGGCGAAACAGTCCTATTTCGTGGCCGGTATCGGGGTGAGGCAACCGATCTATCTCGGCGGAAAGATATCCGCGGCGCAAGACCTCGCCCGGTCGCAGGTAACAGCCGGACAATTCAATAAACAGGTGGTCGAGAAAGGACTATATTTTCTGATCAGCGCCCAGTACCTGCGTATTATGTATCTCAATACCATCCTGGCCCATGAAGCGGTGATCGTAGATGCTTTCCGTAAAAACAAAGACTACGCCGTGTCGCTGAAAGATAATCAGATATTGCCGCCCTATCTGCTCAACTGGGCCAGCGTATCCTATACGCAGGCAGCGAACCGGTACAGCAACCTCGAACTGGAAAAAGAAAACGCCCTGCTGGAAATGAACCAGCTGTTGGGCCGCCCCATCGACACGCTCATCGTGATCAGCGATACCCTGCGGTACACACAGGCGGCGGTCAGCGCAGGAGAGGAGAACAGCTTTTGGCGCAACAATGCGTCTTACAGATTGCTGGAAAGTAAGACAGACCTGGCCAAAGTAGCGGTGAAGGCTACACGCTCCCTGTCGCTGCCTAATTTGTTCGCCATTGGCAACGTGTCGTTATATCAGAAAGACCTGCCGGTGACGGTGCCTCCCTGGCTGATAGGCGTGGAGCTGCAATGGACTTTGTTCGACGGCTTTCAGCGTAACAAACGCACCAAAGCCAGTAAACTACTGGTAGAAGAAGCGGCCATGGCGGCGGAAAACACAAAAACCTCCCTCGAACTGCAACTGCGTATAGCCTCCAATAAAGTAAAAGCGCTGCAACACGACGTGGCGTCGCTGGACAGTGCGCGGCAACAGGCACATCTGACCACCACGCTGGTGACCGACCGCATGGAGAATCAGCTGTCCTCTGTGAAAGATGTGAATGATGCTTTGTTATTGGAAGAAGAGATGCATAAAGTATACTACACCGCCGTGCTGGGATACTATCTCGCTTTGGCTGAATACTGGAATATAATAGGCACACCGGAGTATTTCGCAACATACGTTAACAACTAAACGGTTATATACATGAGAGCCGTATTCAAAAACTACTGGGCACTGCTGATACCCATCGTGGTACTGATCATTGCGCTGATTTTTTTTCTGAAGAAGCCGGCTGCTGCCGATAATACAGTCATCGGTATGGTGGACGCCGACTATGTGGACGTGGCGGCCGAATTCCCCGGCCGGCTGGACAGCCTGCTGGTACAACAGGGCGATACGGTCAAAAAAGGACAGCTGCTGGGCGTGTTGCGGTCTACAGAAATCAATGCTATCCGTAATCAGGCATTGGCGGCTATTGAAGCCGCGCAGAGCCAGTTGCAGCTGCTGGAAAAAGGCGCCCGCCCGGAAGCCATCAAGGCGGCTGACAATCTCTATAACATCACGCAGGAACAGTATAAGCTGATGCAGAAAACCTATCAGCGCATGGAAAACCTCTTCAACGATGAAGTGATATCCGGACAGGAAAAAGACCTTGTGTATTTTAAACTACAGGCGGCCAAAAAAGAAATGGAGACGGCCAAACTGAACATGGACATGCTGAAACAGGGCACCCGCCCCGAGATGTTGCAGGCGGCTTCGGCCATCCTCAAACAGGCACAGGAAGGTTACAATCTTACCAAAGCGTTATCTGATAATACTTATATCCATGCTCCGTCAGACGGCATCATCTCTTCCATGGTCATCGAAGAAGGAGAGATCGTCTCTATCGGGTACCCGTTGATCACCCTGCAAAAGCCCAATACGTACCATGTGCGGTTCAATATCCGGCAGGACGATATGAACAAACTGCCGGTTGGTACCAAAGCCAGACTGGACGTTCCCGGCTGCAGCCCGGAAAAGTTTGAAGCGGTGGTATATAAAGTAGCGCCATCGCTCACTTTCGCTAACTGGATACCGGTAAAGGAAAAAGGTAAGTTTGAACTGCGCACCTTTACCGTAGACCTTAAACCCGTTAACCCGTCCGACGTGCAGGGATTGCGCCCCGGCATGACGGCCTCGCTGAACATGCCATGATACGTTCCATACTAAAAGTCGCTCTGAGGGAATGGAAACGCATCCTGACGTTTCCGGTGTATTACATGGCCATGCTGGTGTTGCCACCGGTATTGTGTTTGTTGTATGCCGGTATTTATAATAAACATTTTGCGGAAGACCTGCCGGTGGCCATCTGGGATGAAGCCCATTCACCACTGTCACGGCAGTTTACTTTCATGCTGGAACAAACGGAAAGCATCCACATTACACAACAGGTGCAAAGCGAAGGAGAGCTACAGGCCATGCTGCACAAGGGCATCGTGATGGGCGCTATTCACTTCCCCCGCCGCATGGATGAACAGATCAAAAGCCGGCAGCCTGTTTATATTACGATCTATACCAATGTATCTTACCTGGTCCCCGCCAAACTGCTATACAAGGACGCTGCACAGGTGCTGTTGACCGCCGCCGCAGGGGTGCAATTACAAAAGCTCATGAAAACGGGCATGCCTGCGGGAAAGGCCATGGCACTGGTAATGCCGGTACAGCTACAGTCGTTTACGTTATATAATCCGCGGTACGACTACCAGCAGTACCTGGTCCCAGGCGTTATTGCGGTGGCCATGCAGATGATGATGATCATGGTGGTGGCGCTGGCCCTGAACTACGAACACAAGACCCACTCACTGGGAGAGCTATACGAAGTGAGTAATGGCTCTGCCTCCAATGCTATTGTGGGGAAATCACTGGCCTACCTCAGTGTAGCCTGGGTGGATTATATCATGATCACGCTGGTCATCTACCCGTTGTTTGCGTCAGGGGAGCAGCTGTTCAGCTGGGGACTGTTTACCATCTTCACCTTGTTGATGCTGGCATGCATCAGTGTGGGCATGATGGTGTCTGCTATCTTCAAAGACCTGTTACTGGCGTGCGACGTGGGCATCTTTTATACTTCGCCGGCTTTTGTGTTCAGCGGTTTTACCTTCCCACGGTGGGGCATGCCCTGGTATGATCAGTATTATGCGATGATCATGCCGCTGACGCCTTTTGTGGACGCTTTTTTTAAGGTGTATTTTATGGACCTGCCGCTGCGTTATGTGCGGCTGGAAATGGCGCATATGCTGTTGTTTGCCGTAATAGGCCTGCCGGTGGCCATTATCCTTTTTCAGCGTAGCCTGCAACCCTCAACTTTGCAACATGCCTGAGCGCATACATAACATAGCACAACTGTTTCTGCGGGAAATAAAGCTGGTGGCCGGCAATCATAGCCTGCTGCTCACGTTGCTGCTGGCGCCGTTGTTCTATGTTTTCTTTTACGGTACCATCTATAGTTATAAGGTAGAGGAAAAAGTAGTGCTGGCGGTAGCTGACGATGACCGGAGCGAGATGTCGCGCATGTTTGTGGAGCAAATGAACAATATGCAGGTAGTGGCCGTGATGCGGACCTTGTCTCTGGAAGAGGCACAGGAGCGGATGTACAGGGGAGAGGCGCAGGGCTATTTTTACATCCCCAAAGGTATGCAGGCCAAAGTGCTGTCCCTGCAACAGGCCGATGTGGTCCTTGCCGTGAATGGCGCGCGTTTTCTGCCTTCCAGTGAGCTGACCGGGGCTATTACACAACTGGGGCTGACCATCGGCGCCGGTGTGCGGTTGCAATACCAGGAAAAGATGGGGCTCAATTCCACCATGGCTTTGCAGGAGGCGATGCCGGTCAATATCGACTACCGGCCGCTGTATAATCCGCAGGCCAGCTATGGCGGTTTTCTGCTGCCGGTGCTGCTGGTACTTATCCTGCAACAGACATTGCTGCTGGGACTTTCCGGCAGCATCGCGCTGGAAAGGGAGAACCTAGAAGTTGGCCGGTTGGTGAAAATGGGCGGGGGACTATCGGGTATGCTGTATGGCAAGGCTGCCTTTTATCTGTTGCTGTATCTGGCTTATGCCGCATTTTTTATGACGGTCAACTATCAGGTGTTGCATCTGCCCTTCCGGGGCAGCTACAGGGACCTGGCGGTGCTGCTGTTCCTCTTTATTTTTACGCTGATACCGATGGCCGTATGGATAGGCACGCTGTTTAAGAGTCAGCTGCTCGCGGCACAGTTGATGGCGTTCTCTACATATCCGTTTTTTCTTATATGCGGCTATGCCTGGCCTTTTGAGTCGATGCCGCCGGCGTTGCAGGGTTTGTCGTCTCTGCTGCCGCTAACGCCCTTCGTAAAGGTATATACGTCGATCGTACAGACCGGCGGCACCCTCCGGGACCATGCCGGATCGGTGGTCCATCTCGTGCTGCTGTGGGTGTTTTATCTTTTGCTCGCATTATGGGGATTAAAACGATTGAACAAAAAGCAACAACCTTTATCTTTGTAAGGTGTACGCAATTGTCGATATAGAAACAACCGGTGGCCATGCCAGTGCCAACGGTATTACCGAGATAGCCATCTACCTGTTTGATGGCCGGGAGATCACACAGCATTACCAGACCCTGGTTAATCCTGGAGTGCCCATCCCTTATTACATAGAGTCCCTGACCGGTATCACCAACAGTATGGTGGCTGAAGCTCCTCCGTTTGAAGCGGTGGCGCCGATGATATATGAGCTGTTGCACGATAAAATCTTCGTGGCGCACAACGTTAATTTTGATTATTCGTTTGTGAAGCACCACCTGGCTGCCGCCGGGCTGGACCTCCAGTGTAAGAAGCTCTGTACCGTGAGGCTGGGACGGAAGATTTTTCCCGGACTGCCTTCCTATAGTCTCGGCAACCTCTGCCGGCATCTGGAGATCCCGATCCATGGCCGGCATCGGGCAGGCGGGGATGCAGAAGCCACCACGAAACTCTTCTCCCTGCTGCTACAGCATGATACAGACAAAGCTATTGCCGGTGCGCTTAAAGCGGGCTCCAAAGAGCAGTTCCTGCCACCGAACCTACAACCGGAGGTGGTGAAATTACTGCCGGAGGTGCCGGGGGTATATTATTTTCATGATGTAAAAGGGAAAGTGGTATATGTAGGCAAGGCCAAGGACCTGAAAAAGCGTGTCAACAGCCACTTTACCGGTCACAGTGCCAGCCGTCAGCGACAGAACTTTTTACGTACCGTATATAATATCACCTATCAGGAAACGGCCACCGATCTGATGGCCTGCATCCTGGAGTCGGTAGAGATCAAGCGGCTATGGCCAGCTTTTAACGCGGCCCAGAAGCGCGTGGAGTTCCGTTATGGGTTTTATCTTTTTGAAGACCAGGAAGGTTATCTGCGCCTGGCTATCGAGAAAAAGCGCAAGTTCAGCCATCCGGTGCACGCCTTTAACCTGTTGATTGACGGGCATCGCCTCCTCAGGGCGTTGATCCGGCAGTTTGAGCTGTGCCCCAAATTGTGTTTCCTGCAAAAGAGCGGGGGCACCTGTGCCGGCAAAACAGCAGCTACCTGTCACGGCGCCTGTGAGAAAGAAGAAGCGCCGGAAGTATACAACCAACGCGTAAAAGCGGCGATTGCCTTCCTGCAGGAACAGCAGCCCTCCGTCGTGATCATGGATAAAGGGCGTAACAGTGAAGAACAAAGCTGTATCCTCATGGAGAAGGGCCGTTTCTATGGAATGGGGTATGTGCCCGTTCATCTGCAAACAACGGATGCCGAACAATTAAGGCCGCATCTGACGCAGTATCCCGAGAATGAAATCATCATCAGTTTATTGAGGCCATATGCCGGTAACGGGCAACAGTTAGCCGCTTCCCCAAAATGATGATCGAAAAAAAATTGAAATCATGCGATTCGTGGTTTACTTTTGCACGCAAATCACCGATAATTCATTTTTAATTTCATAATTCATGTTAGAATCAAATTTCAAATTCCCGGGTCAGACCGCCTTCTACAAAGGGAAAGTACGTGATGTATACACCATCGGGGACAAGCTCATGGTAATGGCAGTAAGCGATCGTATCTCTGCGTTCGATGTGGTGTTGCCCCGCCCTATTCCTTACAAGGGACAGGTACTGAACCAGGTGGCTGCCATCATGCTGGAAGCTACCAAAGATATCGTGCCTAACTGGGTGAAATCTACCCCGCTGCCTAACGTAACCATAGGTTTGAAATGCGAAACGTTCCCGGTGGAAATGGTGGTGCGCGGTAACCTTACCGGCCACGCCTGGAGAACTTACAAAACTGGTCAGCGTGTACTCTGCGGCGTTACTATGCCGGAAGGGCTGAAAGAAAATGATTTCTTCCCACAGCCTATCATTACGCCTACTACCAAAGCACACGAAGGTCATGATGAAGATATTTCCCGCGAGGAAATCATCGCTCAGGGACTGGTGAGCAAAGAAGACTACGAACAACTGGAGAAATATACCCTCGCCCTGTTTGAGAGAGGTAAAGAAATGGCAGCAGAACGCGGCCTGATCCTCGTAGATACTAAATATGAATTCGGTAAAATCGGCGATACCATCTATGTGATCGACGAAATCCACACACCGGACTCTTCCCGTTATTTCTACGCAGAAGGTTACGAAGAAAACCAGAAAGCCGGCAAACAGCAGAAACAACTGAGCAAGGAGTTTGTGCGTGAGTGGCTGATGGAAAACGGCTTCCAGGGTAAAGACGGTCAACAGGTGCCTGAAATGACCGATGCTTTCATCAACAGCGTGAGCGAGCGTTATATCGAGCTGTTTGAAAACATCACCGGCCGCAAATTCGTAAAAGAAGATGTAGCACCGGAAGCAGCAGAAGCGAAAATCGTGGAAGCACTGAAACAACTGTAATCAATTACGGATTACGAATTAAGGGGTTTCTTGTAGCCCGGTTAATTAGTAGCCGCATTATAAATTAAGGGCTTTCTTATAGCACGGTTATTTAATAGCCGCTCTGTAAGGAAGCCCTTAATTCGTAATTCATAATCCGTAATTCGTAATTGAATGCTATTTTTGTATCAAAACTTTCCGATTGAAACATCTAGCTGCGCTTAATAAATATTTCATGGCCAACAAATGGCGCCTGATCCTTGGGCTGTTATTTACGGCTATATCGATTGTCTTCAGTGTTTTTCAGCCCATCATGGTCCGGCAGATCTTTGACCTGCTGTCACATAATCTGGACGAATACCGCCTGTTAAGTGATACCAGTCTGAAGAGCGCATTCCGGTCCGACTTCTCCCGTATCCTAGCCTTTTATGGTGTAAGCATTTTGATCTTTGCGTTGTTGAGCGGCTTTTTCCTTTTCCTTCAGCGGCAAACGCTCATCGTGATGAGCCGGCATATTGAATACGACCTGAAGAACGAGATTTACCAGCACTATCAGAAGCTGGACCTCAACTTCTTTAAGATGCACCGCACCGGTGACCTGATGAGCCGCATCACGGAAGACGTTTCCCGTGTACGCATGTACGTTGGTCCCGCCATCATGTATGCATCCCGCACGTTGTTCCTGATCGTCATCATCGTTTACCTGATGCTGGAGGTAAACCCCTTGCTGACGCTGTATACTTTGTCACCACTGCCTTTTCTGGCATTGACTATTTACTATGTCAATAAAATCATTCATCGTAAAAGTGAAAGGATACAGGCTGAGTTGTCTAACATTACGTCTATCGCGCAGGAGTCTTACTCCGGTATCAGGGTGATCAAATCCTACGTGCAGGAAGACGCCAGCGGACGGCATTTTGAAAATGCAAGTGAAGCATACAAACTCAGCTCTATCAGTCTGGCTAAAACCGACGCGTTGTTTCAGCCCATCATGGCGCTGATGATCGGGCTAAGTGTGATACTTACTATTTTCATTGGTGGTTATCAGGTAATAGAGGGAAATATCACGGTGGGTAACCTTGCGGAGTTTGTTATCTATGTGAACATGCTGATGTTCCCGTTCCTGTCCATCGGCCTGGTGGCAACGATGGTGCAGCGTGCGGCAGCCTCACAGCAACGGATAAACGAATTTTTGAAAATCCAACCTGAAATAAAAGACGAGCCCACTGCGCATACAGTGCAGCTGGAAGGAGGCGTACGATTTGATGGTGTAACATTTACTTATCCTCATACCGGTATTACAGCGCTGAAAGATATCAACCTGCACATCGCACCGGGCCAGAAGGTGGCCGTCATTGGCCGCACCGGTTCAGGCAAGAGTACGCTGGCGCAACTGCTGATACGCATGTACGACCCGCAGAAAGGCCGTGTGATGCTGGATACGCATGATGTCCGTCATATGCATCTGGAGCAGCTGCGTGGCCAGATCAGCTATGTGCCGCAGGATGTGTTCCTTTTCTCCGATTCCATCGCCAACAATATCCGCTTCGGTGATCCTGCGGCCAATTTGCAGGCGGTGCAGCAGGCCGCCCGGCAGGCTTCGGTGGAGAAAGACATCCTTGGGTTTAACGAAGGATTTGATACCGAAATAGGGGAGCGGGGCGTTACGCTCAGCGGTGGGCAGAAACAACGTATATCCATTGCCAGGGCGCTGATCAAGAACCCGGATATCATGATTTTTGATGATTGTCTCTCTGCCGTAGACGCCCGTACGGAAAAGGAAATCATTGGCAACCTGTACGCCTACCTGAAAAACAAAACAGCGATCATCATTACCCATAGGATCTTCTCCCTGTTTGCGTTTGACAAGATCATCGTGTTGGATGAAGGCGCCATTGTGGAAGAAGGGACACATGAGGAATTATTATCATTGAATGGTTACTATGCTGAACTGTACGCAAGACAGCAATCCGGCGACGAAGAAAGTGTAACTGAATAACAATCACGCTCTTGTATAGTCTCTGCCACGGCCTGTTACAGCGGAGTTTTATGATTTTTCAAAATCATTTAAAAATATTTTGATATTTGTAAAACAATAGTATATTTGTTCCTTATTGTAACAGGATTTGATTCGTTAACACTTAAATCTATCAACTGTGGCGTACGAAAACACCAATCAACAGGAAAGAAACAATGATAGCATCTTTTCTAAACGATTGAAAGCGGGCAAAAGAAGAACGTACTTCTTTGATGTAAAGACCACTCGGGGAAATGATTATTTTCTGACCATCACAGAAAGTAAGAAACGTTTTAATGACAACGGCTACGACAGGCACAAAGTATTCCTGTACAAGGAGGACTTCAACAAGTTCCTGAATGCGCTGACCGAAACCATCAACTATGTTAAGACTGAGTTGATGCCCGATTTTGATTTTGATGCCTACAATCACGATTATGTGCAGGAAGACCAGGAAGAAACAGACGGCGACACTGAGGTAACCCGTACCGCAGAAGTAGCTGCCACTGTTGCTCCGATTGCGGCGTCCGCCCCGGCTTCACATAGCGCTGACGAGGTAGACAAATGGTAAATGTGATTCCCCTGAAGATTAACCAACAACTAACGCAGGAATCACCGTCGTATTAAGTTATAAAAGAATCGCCCACTGAATATTCAGTGGGCGATTCTCTTTTATGGATAGCCTTGTTTTACTTTTTCCGCCATGCTTTGAAGGCATTGATCAATCCATTCGTACTGGCGTCATGGTTAGCGATATAATCATCGTTCTGCAGCTCAGGAAGGATCTTGCCGGCCAGTTGTTTACCCAGTTCCACGCCCCACTGATCGAAGCTGTAGATATTCCAGATAACACCCTGCACAAAAATTTTGTGTTCGTAGAAAGCAATCAGCATACCAAGAGAACGTGGTGTGATCTCTTTCAGCAGGAAGGAATTGGATGGACGGTTGCCGGTAAATACTTTATAAGGCAGCACGCGTTTGATCTCTTCTTCAGGTGTATTGGCTTTCTGTAGTTCCGCCAGTACTTCCGCTTCCGTTTTGCCGTTCATCAGCGCCTCCGTTTGGGCGAAGAAGTTAGACAGCAGTTTTACGTGATGGTCGCCGATAGGATTGTGGCTGATGGCCGGTGCGATAAAGTCGCATGGAATAAGCCTTGTACCCTGATGTATCAGCTGATAGAAAGCATGTTGGCCGTTGGTGCCGGGTTCGCCCCATACAATCGGGCCGGTTTCATACTGAACTGGCTGGCCGTTACGGTCTACATGTTTACCATTGCTTTCCATATTACCTTGCTGGAAATAGGCAGCGAAGCGGTGCATGTACTGGTCGTAAGGCAGGATGGCTTCTGTAGCGGCACCGAGGAAGTTGCCATTCCACAGGCCTACCAGTGCCATGATAGCCGGTATGTTACGGTCGAGCGGTGTTTGCGTGAAGTGATTATCCGCTGCATGCGCGCCGTTGAGCAGTTCGATGAAGTGCTCATAACCGATGGTCAATGCAATAGACAAACCGATGGCGGACCACAGGGAGTAACGGCCACCTACCCAGTCCCAGAATTCAAACATGTTGTTGGCATCGATGCCAAAGGCCGTCACGGCTTTTTCGTTGGTAGATAACGCCACGAAATGTTTGGCCACGAATTTTTCGTCTTTGGCATGTTCGAGGAACCAGTTACGCGCAGTATGTGCGTTGGTCATGGTTTCCTGCGTAGTGAATGTTTTGGACGCGATCAGGAAAAGCGTTTCTTCTGGTGTTACCTGTTTGAGTGTTTCCACGATATGGGTGCCATCCACGTTGGACACGAAGTGAGGTTGTATACCTGGCTTCCAGTAAGGTTTCAGTGCTTCGGTCACCATCACCGGGCCGAGGTCGGAGCCACCGATGCCGATGTTTACGATATAACGTATAGGCTTGCCCGTATATCCTTTCCATTCACCGGAATGTACCTGCCGGCAGATGTGGTCCATTTTGTTGAGCACGCCCAGTACGTCCGGCATTACATCACGGCCATCGAGCATCACAGGTTTGCCGGAGAAGTTGCGCAGCGCGGTATGCAGTACGGCGCGGTTTTCCGTGAAGTTGATCTTTTCCGCGCCAAACATGGCTTTGATAGCGGCATTTACACCACACTCATCTGCCAGCGAAAGCAGCAGGTTGCGGGTGTCTTCCGTGATCAGGTTTTTGGAATAGTCGAACAGGGTGTCTTCCAGTTGAAGCGAAAACGTTTTGAAACGTTCCTGGTCTTCCATAAACAAGGCACGCATTTGTACCTTTTTCATTTCGTCGGCATGTTTTAGCAATGCCTGCCACGCTTTGGTGGCCACTGGACTGGTAGATGGAAACATATAATAGCTTTAGTTAATTGCGGCTCAAAAATAATATTTTACTTTTTAAGATCGGGGTTTCCTGTACAAATGCCAGGAAATAGCGATAGCGATAATGCCGATGGCCATCACACAACAATGAATCACCGGTTGTTGTTCTGTAATACCGGCTTCTCTTCTTTTAATAAGAATACCATAGAAGGCCCACACCGCTACCAGCGCGTGCAAAATGTTGTTGCGCCGGAATACCATCAGTATACTGATCAACGTGCCCAGGGCAATCATACTGATGGTCCACCACACCTGAAAGGTAACGCTGCCGGTCCATCCCGCGTACACCAGCAGGGTAGTGATATTGGCAAGTGTGGCGATGCTGATCCATCCCAGGTAAATGCTGAAAGGGACATGGATGAACAGCCGCTCCGGTACGCTGGGTGTAGTGCGGCCGATACCGAAGTTGACATGAATGATAAAAAGCGCCGCCAGTAAAATCAGCATCAAGCCAACGGTAACCGGTATCAGTTCATAATGCCAGGCAAACAGCCAGGTGGCGTTCACCACACAGCTGATGAGGAACCATTCTTTCATCGCGCCCATCACGCGGGCAAGCGCTTCCGGGCGTTTGCCGGAGAAGGCCAGCCACAATTGATAGATCACAAAACAAAGCAGGGAGAAGTAGATAACGCTCCAGATGGAAAAGGTGAAACCGGGAGGCGTAAAGATGTGGCTGTATTCACCAGATATCTCCCTGATGGATTTGCCGTTGATGGGTAGCAGCCATGCGAGCGCATTGGTGGCTATCATGAGCAGAAAAGCGAGGGTGTTGAAGATCGATTTGTTTTTATAGTGAAGGGTTTCATGGGAGGCCATCATTGTAATAAGAACTTTTTTTAATATTATTTAAAAATATTACCGATGTGGATTCCCGCTCCAGCTGCAAAAATTATGCTAAAGCTATGTTAAAGGATGGCAGTAGTGATATATAGAATTGTGATGACATTAGCAGAATTGCACATTTTTACCTACATTTGCCCGCTATGACAGCAGAGCAACTTAAAGCTATGAGGGACCGTCTTTATGTCCTGGGAGGTTTTCTTTAACGTCCCTGACCGAATAGCTAAAATAGAAAATGACAAACAACTGAGCCTGGCCCCCGGTTTCTGGGATGATAACGCCAGAGCGACCTCTATCCTGAAGGAAATCAAGGTAAACAAATATTGGGTTGACCTCTACGACAATGTGCATACTGCGATAGAAGACAGCAGCGTGCTCAATGATTTCTTTAAAGAAGGAGAGGCCACAGAAGAAGAGGTGACGCAGGCATACAGCAGTGCGTTGTCTGCTTTGGAAGACCTTGAATTCAAATCCACCCTGAACCAGCCGGAAGATGAGATGCCGGCGGTATTGACCATTAACTCCGGCGCAGGTGGCACGGAAAGCCAGGACTGGGCTGAAATGCTGCTTCGCATGTACCGCATGTATGGTGAAAAACAGGGCTGGAAAGTATCAGAGATCGATACGCAGTATGGAGATGGTGCCGGCATCAAATCCGCTACCCTGGAGTTCGATGGCGATTTCGCCTACGGTCACCTGAAAGCGGAAAGCGGTGTACATCGACTGGTACGTATTTCTCCCTTCGATTCCAATGCCCGCAGGCATACTTCTTTTGCTTCCGTATATGTGTATCCGTTAGTGAACGACACGATCGAAATCGCTGTCAATCCTGCCGACCTGGAATGGGAATTCTACCGTTCCGGTGGTAAAGGCGGACAAAACGTAAACAAGGTGGAAACTGCCGTGCGCCTGAAACACATCCCTTCCGGCATTATCATCGAATGTCAGCAGGCACGTACACAGGGTGAGAACCGCGAAAAAGCGCTCACCATGTTGAAATCACGCCTGTACGAAGAAGAACTCAGGAAACGCGAAGAGCTGAAAAACGCCGCCAACGCTAATAAACGTAAGATCGAATGGGGCTCCCAGATACGGTCTTATGTGTTCCATCCTTACAAAATGATCAAGGACCATCGTACCGACTATGAAGTGGGTAACGTAGGACCGGTAATGGACGGTGAGCTGAACGGATTTATCAAGGCTTACCTGATGATGCAGAAGGAAGAGGACAATAATTGATAATGATAGGTAAATAATTAATAGGTTTCTGCTGCAAATTTGACCGTAAATTTGCAGCGGAAACTTTTTTTGTTAATAGATACACCAACAAAATCTGAGGAAATGAATACAGGATATTTTCAATACGCAGCACCTGCTAATGAGCCCGTGTTGAGTTATGCACCCGGTTCTCCGGAAAGAGCTGCGCTGAAGAAGCAATTGGCAGCATTCAAAGCTGAAGTGGCAGATATTCCGATGTATATCGGTGGCAAAGAAGTTCGTACCGGTAACACGGTAGATCTGCGCCCGCCGCATGAAATCAAACACAAGTTGGGTCATTTTCACCAGGGCGACGCTTCCCACGTAAAAGCAGCCATCGCTGCCGCACTGGAAGCACGCGAGAAATGGGCAAACATGGATTGGGAAACACGTGCCGGTATCTTCCTGCGCGCAGCCGACCTGCTGGCTACCAAATACCGTTTCCATATCAACGCGGCCACCATGCTGGGCCAGAGTAAAAATGCCTACCAGGCTGAGATCGACAGCGCCTGCGAACTGATCGACTTCCTCCGCTACAACGTACACTTCCTGAGCGAAATATACCGTCAACAACCTGTAAGCGCCCCGCTGACCCACAACCGCGTGGAATACCGTCCGCTCGAAGGTTTCGTACTGGCTGTTACGCCTTTCAACTTCAGCGCTATCGCCGGTAACCTGCCTACTTCCGCTGCCATGTGCGGTAACGTAGTGGTATGGAAACCAGCTAACACACAGGTGTTTGCGGCCAGCGTATTCATGAAAATCATGATCGAAGCCGGTCTGCCTGAAGGCGTTATCAACCTCGTTTACGCCGGCGGCCCGCTGATCGGCGATATCTGCTTCGCTGACCCTCACTTCGCCGGCATCCACTTCACCGGCTCCACCGGCGTATTCCAGACCATGTGGAAGACAATCGGTGAAAACATCCATAAATACAAAACCTATCCGCGTATCGTAGGTGAAACCGGTGGTAAAGACTTCGTCCTGATCCACAAATCAGCCGATGTGGATACCGCTGTTACCGCACTCGCCCGCGGCGCTTTCGAATACCAGGGCCAGAAATGCTCTGCAGCCTCCCGTGCATACATACCAAACAATCTTGCTGACCAGATAAAATCCAAACTGGTTGCTGACCTGAAAACCATGAAAATGGGTACCACAGAAGATTTCAGCAACTTCATCAACGCGGTGATCGATGAACGCTCTTTTGATAAGATCGCTCAATACATCGACAACGCGAAAAATGACCCTAAGGCTAAGATCATCGCCGGCGGCAACTACAGCAAAGCCGAAGGTTATTTCATCGAGCCTACCGTCATTGAAACCACCGATCCTAACTACGTGACCATGTGCGAAGAAATCTTCGGCCCCGTATTAACGATCCATGTGTATGACGGGGAGAAATTTGAAGATATCCTGCATACGGTAGATACCACCTCCGAATACGCCCTCACCGGCGCTATCATCGCGCAGGACCGTTACGCCGTAGAACTGGCTACCAGAAAACTGGTGAACAGCGCGGGTAACTTCTACATCAACGACAAACCTACCGGTGCGGTGGTGGGCCAGCAGCCTTTTGGCGGCGCCCGTGCTTCCGGTACCAACGACAAAGCCGGCTCCATGCTGAACCTGTACCGTTGGTTGAGCGCCAGAAGCATCAAAGAAACTTTCGTTCCGGCTACCGACTACCGGTATCCGTTCCTGAAAGAAGCGTAAGAACTTCAAATGTTCATGATAAACAAAAAGGCGATGAATATTTATTCATCGCCTTTTACTTATTTTGTAAATGAAACAAACGACAAGACATGGAGACAGGAAATGAAGCCGTAAGTAGTATCACGCAACAGTATTTTGCTGAACCACATAAACAGTGGCGGGTGGCGGATCTGGAACAACGCCTGATCGCCGGTGGCTGCGCTCCGCAAGATGCAGCACAGCAGGCCAGCCTGGCGTATGATGGTTATTTCGGTCAGCAGCTGAAAAAAAAAGGCACTAAAACGCTTATATTTCTTGGACTGGCAGCGCTTTTTCTGGTAAGAATATTACTGATGGCAGATAAATTGGGTAATGTGAGCCAACTGTCCGTGTTTCTGGCCCTCACCGCCTATACACTGGTGCAGGGGCTTATCTGGTGCATACAACTGTTTCAGCTGAAAGAAGAAATTTCTTCGTTCAGGGACCTGCGTAAGCTCTGATAACACTTCCTTTCTACCTATGAAGATTTCCCTCGCATTATCTGCCTGCCTGCTACTATGGGCAGGCTGCCGACAACAGTCCGTTGTACAAACTGTAACAGACAGCGTAAAGCCACCTTCCGGGGTTGCTACAGCAACAACGGTGTCACCAACCCCGCTTTCAGCCCTTACTGCATTCATCAATGGCGGATATGATCTGCCGCCGGATATGCTCCGCGCACATTTTGCGGTAGACAGCATGTATTTAACGCCAGGGGCTGCATTTAAGGGTATCACCATGTATCTGCCGGCGAACCGTCCATATGCCTGCGTGTTGTTGCATTATGACGATGGAATGGTTTGCTCCTCTGCATGGCTGTTTACGCTGGATACAGCTACGCTAAAGAGTATCGCAGCGCTGGAGGTAGAAAGCAATTGCGATGCAGATCTGAGCAGAGACAATTATTTTATGCACTATCGCAGGGATAATGACACGCTGCTGCATACGGTGACATTGCACCATGGACCGGGAGATGATCAGCCTTTGCTGGATAGCACCATAGATCGTTATACCCTCTTGCCGGATGGACGTATCGTGCAGCGGTAGTTACATCTTCTTCAATGCTTCCAGCGACTCTGTCACGTGTTTTTCGCCGTCGCGGAGGCTATTGAATTCGTGTACCACGATACCGTTTTTATCTACCACGTAAGTCACACGGCCGGGAATCACGAATGTTTTAGGCACACCAAACAGTTTGCGCACCTCATTTTTCGGATCGCTGAGTAAAGTGAAGGGGAGATTGTGATGGGTGGCAAAGCTTCTGTGGGAAGCCACATTATCGGAACTGATACCGATCACCAATGCTCCGTATTGTTGAAAATCCTTGTAGGAATCCCGGAAAGAACAAGCTTCTTTGGTGCATACACTGGTTTCATCTTTCGGATAGAAGTAGATGACAAGGGGCTGTTTGCCCAGCACGGTACTAATGTCGAAGGTTTTCCCGTTTTGGTCCTGCAGGCTGAAGACTGGTATCTTGTCTCCAACTTTGATCTGTCCCTGTGAAGATGTACCCCAGAATTGAAGTAAAGCGGCCATAGCAATGATTAACTTGAGTGTTTTCATACCAACGGTTTGGTGCAACTAAAGTACGACAGATAGTGGGAAATTAGTGCAACTAATTTCCCACTGTTTTTTTAGAAGTGAAAGTTGATACCAAATGACACATTATTAAGTCCAAAATTCTTAAACAATCCAACGTTTGTATCGGTGCCTTTGGAGCCGCTGCCTTCCACTTTGTCCGTTTTTCTGGTCGCGGAGAAAGCGCTGCCTAGGTTGGCGGTCAGCGAAAACGAAGGAGTCAGGTGAAACAACAGGCCCGGTATAACCGACAGTGAATAGGCGGAAGTTTTTCTTTCGTTGTAGTAGTTGCCGCCGGACATATAGCTGTCGGTTTTCGCAAAGGCTGCCATGAGAAGGCCATCGGTATACACCGACAGGTACTTGCCCCATATGGGTTGTTCATAGCGTACAAACGGCCCGACTCCCCAATTGCGGCCCTTCCTTTCAGGCTCGTCAGCTGGCTTGCTGCCTTGGTTGCCGTAAAAGCCCTGGATACCGACAGCCCAACGCTCCCTGAAATAATAGCCGTACGCGGGGGAGATGTCGAAATTAGTGCTGGAAGATTTACGGGTGTTGCCGTTGCCGCTTTCACTCTCATACTTTTGGTTGTAGACATTAAAACCGGCACTGATAAAATGTTTCTTTTGTTGGGCGAACAACTGGTTACAGCTTAGGAAGGCTGCGACTGCCAGTACAGTCATCGTAGTTTTTTTCATAAAATGGCGGATGTTAAATAAAGAATTGTTGCTATTTAATCGAAATATTCCGCCCCGAAAAATGAAAGATGAGGATATTTATCCAGCTGCTTTATGATATTCATCTTTTTATGTGTGCCATTAATCCGTATTTTTGGCACCTAAAAGCGTATTGTTTTGAAGACCATACTAAACGGTAAGCAGCTGGCTATTACGATAGACAGACTTTGCCATCAGCTGATCGAGAATCATTTACAGTTTGAAAACACGGTACTGATAGGGTTGCAGCCACGCGGCATCTATCTGGGCGACAGGATTTATGAAACATTGAAGAAACTGTTACCGGGTACCGCCATCCATTACGGCAAACTGGATATTACTTTTTACAGGGACGATTATAACAAGGGCAAAACTTTACATGTGCCCAGTGAAACCAACATTAATTTCTCCATAGAAAATAAAAAGGTGGTGCTGATAGACGACGTGTTGTATACGGGCCGGACCATCCGTTCGGCGCTGGATGCTATGCTCGACTTCGGCAGGCCGGCTTCGGTGGAACTATTGGCGTTAATAGACCGCCGGTTCAGCCGTCAGCTGCCCATTCAGCCCGATTATACCGGGCGCACCATCGATGCCCTTATTTCCCAGAAAGTACGGGTATTATGGGAGCAAAGAGATGGGAAAGATGAAGTTATTCTGGTTGATTAACGCAAACCGGATTTTTCAATTCAGATTTCACCCTTTATATTTGCACATTAATGTCACTTTCTGTAAAACACTTACTCGGAATTCGCGATCTGCAGCGCCAGGATATAGAACTTATTTTTCAAACCGCCGACCAGTTTAAGGAGGTTTTACAAAGGCCGATTAAAAAAGTTCCCACGCTGCGCGATACTACCATCGTTAATTTATTTTTTGAGAACTCAACCCGTACCCGCATTTCTTTTGAACTGGCGGAAAAGAGGCTGGGCGCAGATACCATCAATTTCTCTGCTTCCGGTTCTTCCGTGTCAAAAGGAGAGACGCTGATCGATACGGTCAACAACATCCTGTCCATGAAAGTGGATGTGGTGGTGATGCGCCACTCAGCCAGCGGAGCACCGCATTTTCTGTCGCGCCACATCCAGGTGCCTATCCTGAATGCGGGCGACGGTATCAACGAACATCCCACGCAGGCGTTGCTCGACGCTTTCTCTATCCGGGAAAAACTCGGCACGGTAGAAGGGAAAAAAGTAGCCATCTGTGGTGATATCATGCACTCGCGCGTGGCGCTCTCCAATATCTACTGCCTGAAAAAGCTGGGTGCTGAAGTAACGGTAGTAGGCCCGCCTACGCTCATACCCAAACACATGGCAGCTGCCCTCGGCGTCAATGTGAGTTACAATATCCGCGAAGCCCTGCAATGGTGCGATGTGGCCAACGTACTCCGTATTCAGCTGGAAAGACAGAATACGCCGCTGTTCTCTTCACTCCGTGAATATTCGCTGGCTTATGGTGTCAACCGCCAACTGCTGGACAGCCTCAATAAGGAAATCCTGATCATGCACCCCGGACCTATCAACCGTGGCGTGGAACTGGATTCCGATGTGGCAGATTCCGGTCAGTCCATCATCCTCGACCAGGTAGAAAATGGCGTGGCCGTTAGAATGGCCGCCCTGTATCTGCTGGCAGGTAAAAAACAGGAACTGGTATAGTCAATAACTATATAGACTGAAAAAAACCGGCCGTCTCTCTTGAAAGAGACGGCCGGTTTTTTTATGCGCAGGTAACAACTAAAAGTGTTCCTGGTAGATAATTACCACGAATCAGGGCTATCAGCAGTGTTCATGTCCATCATCGTTAAAAGGAAGCATTCAGCCCGATCGTATATGATCTGAAAAACGGATAGGCGTTACCGATATAGCCACCAGCCTGTTCCGGGTCATAATAGCGGATCTTCATCTTCGTGCTCTCCCAGAGGTCCTGGCCGGAGAAGTAAAGACGCAGATTTTTAACAGGCAGGCGTTTTAGCCAGACGGGAGGAAGGTTGTAGCCCAGCTGCAGATTTTTCAGACGGATGTAGGCGCCATTCATTACCCAGTGGCTGGAAGGAACGGTGTTCTGTTCGTCGTGCAGATAGAGGCGGGGGAACAGCGCATTAGGACGGTCCGGGGTCCAGTAGTCCTGGTTGATGTCCCAGGGCTGCTGCCAGCCGTTGGTGAAAGGAATATTATAGCGGGGATCAGGCATTACCTTGCGGTCGCTGACACCCTGGAAGAAAATGGAAAACTCCAGGCCCTTCCAGGAGAAGCCTGCATCAATACCGTAGGCCAGTTGCGGATCGGTACTGCCCAGGTACACCAGGTCACGGTTGTCAATCTGATGATCTCCGTTCACGTCGCGATATTTGATATCACCGGGAGCAGTGTTGGCGTGTTGGAACGCATGCTGCTGTACTTCTGCCTTTGTCTGGAAATAACCGTCGGCGATGTAGCCAAACAGCGAGGCGTAAGGATAACCGGCGATGCCCACGTTCCAGCCAGCCTGGGGCGTTACGCCGTCATTGCGCAGCACTTTCGTCTGATTGTTGAACAGGTTGGCGTTGAGGTACCAGGTGAAAGGCCCGTGGCTGCTTCGCCAGCCGGCATTCAGTTCCCAGCCCCATGATCTCATTTCTCCGGTATTGAAGCGCAATGGCCATGCACCGGCGGTAGACGGCAGCTGTACCGGTATGCGCATATCACGATTATGTTTCACAAAATAATCGGCGGAGAGTGTGAGCCTGCCACGGAAAAGCGTAGCATCCCACCCGTAGTTGTAAGTGGAAATATTTTCCCAGCCTGACGCCTGCGGGATGGGGTTTTTGTAGACAAACGGAGAGAACGGATTGTTATAGCCAAAGGTGAAAGTACTGAGTCGTTCATCATTGTCTATACTGTTCCAGCTGTTGACATTACCCAGCCTGCCCCAGGACCAGCGAAGTTTGAATTCGTTGAAAAAATGAAAGGCACGGTAAAACCATTCCTCATTGTTAAGTCGCCATCCGGCGGAAAAAGAAGGGAAGGCCTGCCATTGTTCCATCGCCGGAAAAGCGCTGCTACGTTGCGACAGGCGGCCGCCAATTAAATTAGCTTCCAGCAGATAGCGGTTGTCATAATTATAATTGATCTTACCAAACAATGACATGAGCGTGCCGTTGGTAAACTGGGTCATGGTATACTGTGGTGCCTCGTTGAAACGATAACTGTTGATATTGTCTGGTGAAAGGTCGTAAGAGGCCGCCGTGTTTTGGTCGGTGTTATACGTTTCCTGCGTATAGCCGCCAAGTATATGAATGTTGTGTTTATTGGCTTTAGTGTCATAATCCGCCAGCAGTTGGAGATTACCGCCTTTGCCCTGTAGTTTGCTGGTTTGCAGGAGACTGTGTTCCTGCACTGTTTCTACCGGAGCGAGTTTATTCCATAATTGGATGCTGTTACGACCCAGGTTATCACGCAGGGTGTGTTGCTGCGGACTGTAGACGAGTCGAAGAGAAAGGCCTTTGGCCAAAAGACTGTCGGCCCTCAATGTAAAGACGGCATCGATATAATTATTTTTTTCCTCCCGCACACCGCCGTCATGCAACAATGCATAGATGGGGGCGCCACCAAAGGCGTAATGTTGTGTGCCCGGCACAAAAACAGGCACGTTGCCGGGTCCTCTGTAAAGTCCTGCCAGCAAGCCTTGCGGGCCTTCCGTAGGCTGGGAGGGAGAGAACGTGTTGGTTTGTGCGTACGACAGTCGTGTTTCGAGACTGATATGTTTACTGAAACGATTGTTGATATTAAAGCGGGCATTTACCCGATTGGTCCTGTCAGGTCCTTCCACAAACAACCCTTGCCGGCCGAAGTAGCCGAAGGAGGCAGAGAACTGGTTGAGGGAATCCCCTCCTTTGACAGAGAGGTTGTAGTTCTGTACACTGGATTTTCTTTTAGAAAGCAGCGACAGCTGATCAAAATTATAATAGTAACGATAGTATCCCGGATTCGTATAGTCGTCTGCGTAATAGTTGCCTTTTTCCATCAGCGCTATTTCTCCCGGTTGCCATGGAGCAACGCCACCGGCGTTGACGGTGGCTTCATTTTCCATGCGTGCCTGTTGGGCGGAAGACAGCCGGTGCGGTATGCGGATGGGGGTTTCGAAACCTGCCAGTGTATTAAAGTCGATGGCCAGTTTGCCGGGTTTGCCGGTGCGGGTGGTGACCAGCACTACGCCGCCGGCGCCGCGGGCGCCATAGATGGAGGCGGCGGAAGCATCTTTAAGAATAGAAACGGATTCGATGTCGTCCGGATTGAGTACGGCGAGGGAGCCGGGCACGCCGTCTACGATAACAGGCGTGTTGTTGTTGCCGGAGTTGACGCCGCGCACCTGGATATTAAAGCCTTCCTTGCCGGGCTGTCCGTTGCTGCGCGTTACCACGAGGCCGGTGGCCGTGCCTTGGAGGGCGGCCATCACGTTGGGCACTGGTCTGCTTTTGAGCCGGGCGCCGTCTATCTGTGCAATAGCGCCGGTGATGTTAGCGCGTTTCTGCAGGCCGTATCCGAGAACCACCAGCTCGTTCAGTTTCTTCAGGTCGGGTTGGAGCGTGACGGAAATATTGTGTCGGTCGCGGACCGCAATTTCTTTGGTTTCGAAGCCTATCAGCGACACCGTGAGCACGGCCTGGCCGGAGGCGAGCTCCAGTTTGAAGGAGCCATTTTCACTGGTGGCGGTGCCATTGGAGGTGCCTTGTTCCCGCAGGGATACACCGCTGAGAGGTTCCAGTCCGTCCGTAACGGTACCGGTAACCTGCCATTTGTTGGGGTTAACGGGCCGGTTGCTGGTGTTGCCGGCAACATCGGTCGTCACTGCGTTTTGCGGGATGACGATGATCTGTCCGTCTCTGATCTCCACCTTATAGCGGGACACGGGAAAGAGTTGCCTGACTACGTCTGCAAGTGTTGCATGATGTACATGGATGCTGACACCTTTGCGGGTTTCCAGTTCATCCGTTGAAATAGCGAAAGTATAGCGGGTTTGTTTTTCGATGTCCCGGATAACGGTTTTCAGGCTAACGTTCACATATTGCAGGGAAATTCGTTTGGGTTGGGCATCAGGGGTTTGAGCGGCTGCCAGGGAGCCGGTAAAAACCAGGATAACAAAAAATAAAAAGAAAACAGGCACGCACCTGGACCTGGTATTAGAGCGCGGCGCCTGTAGCATAGCATGCTGCATAAGCAAAGAGGGTCGGGCGCCGGTTAGTAGATTTCTACCAGGTTGTTTTTATACGTGATGTTGATTTGAAGTGTTTTCCGCATGATGTCCAGTACTTCCTCCAGCGGCATATTGGGGAAGGTGGCCAGCAGTTTTTTGTCGTTCAGTTGCTGGTTGCTGATGTCTACCTGAACATTATAGAAATCGGACAAGGCTGCTGCTACTTCGGTGAGCGGTGCATCATCGAAGGTCAGGCATCTTGTTCTCCAGGCGAGGATATTATTGTTTTTCTTATAAAGACGGGTGTCGATGGCGTTACCATGGCGGGCAAGGGACGCTTCCTGGCCTGGGGTCAGGATGACTTTTTTCCCGGAGCCTTTGCTTTTATAGGCAGCGCTTACTTTCCCGGACTGAACAAAAACTTTCACGCCGGATTTCGCTGCTTTCACGTTGAAAGCGGTGCCCAGCACCTCTACTTCCACATCGGGGGCATCTACCGTGAAGGGGAGGGCATCGTTTTTCACCACATCAAAGAACGCTTCTCCTTTGTCTATTTTGATATGACGGTTGTCTTTACCAAAAGCGCGGGAATAACGGATAGTGCTGTGTGCATTGATATATACCATAGAGCCGTCCGGCAAGTGGAGGCTGTCGAGGTTTTGAGCGGTGGTAATGGTTTTGTAGCTACCGGGGCCCAGCCAGGTCCAGGTGAGGCCGATCGCGAGCACGGCGGCAGCGGCCCACCAATAGCGGGCTTTCATCTGAAACACGCGGGTATTTCGGGAAGCAGTAGTGATGGGTGTGCTGGTGGTGGCGGACGGAAGGGTTTCCAGGGTTGCATTGAGTTGTAGCCACTGGCCCTGGGTGTCGAAGGCAGATGCTGCCGGGAGCGGATCTCCCTGCCACATCGCTTTCATATCCAGAAAAATATCCAGATTAGCGGTGTCCTGTTGAATCCAGTCATTGAGCTGCTGTTTATGCTGCTCGTTGTCCGGATCTTCCAGATAACGGATCACTATATCTATGTCGGTTTTCTTGTTCATGGCTACTTATTAACTATACAATCGGAAAATGGTTTACCATTAGTGGTAAAGAAAAAAATTCTGGTTGTTTTATTCTTTATTGATCAGTACCACCCGCAATTTTTTTAATGCGGTTGTCAGGTGTGCATATACAGTATTAATGGAGATGTTCAGTTGTTCCGCTATTTCTGCCGGAGAGAGTCCTTTTAGGCGGCTCATCTCAAACACGCGGCGACATTGTTCCGGCAGCTTGTCGAGGGCCGACCGGTACTGGGCTTCCAGCTCTTTATGCTCCAGTTTCGAGTGGGATGTTTCAGCAGGAGAGGCTGTCAGTAACTGTTCCTTTGCATATACTTCTTTCCGTTGTTCTTTTTTGATGCGGTTCAGACAGGTGTTGACGGTGGCGCGGGCCAGGTAATGATTGATGGGGGCCCTTTCATCCAGGTTTTCCGCACCTTTCCACAAATTGAGGAATACATCCTGCACCATATCGTTGGCATCATCTTCATCTTTTACATAGCGAAAGGCAATATTATACATAGAAGGAGCGAACTGTTTGAAGACAACTTCAAACACCGCTTTATTCCTGCTTCTGATGCCCTTTACTATTTCGTCGTTACTTAATTGCAACATGCTTTGATCTTTTGTTTCCGCCAGTGCGAAGATAAATTTTAATCACTTCGCATTCAGTATTTATTGAATTTTTTGTCTTTAACATTTCTTTCACTAATGGTAAGTGCATTGTCGAATGTATTGTTAGTATACAGCCGGTTAATGAATTTGTGCATTAGTGCAAAAATCATGCACAATCAACTGGTTACACGGTTGTCATCATAATTTTAACCATACAAAAAATTGAATGCCATGAAAAAAACAATCACAGGAATGCTCGCTTTAGCTGCAATGGTAGTAGGGATGTCTTCGTTTAAAAGTGCTGATGCAACGACTGTTAGGTCTTTGGATAGTGCTTCAGTTAAAATGGACTCACTGATGTCTGTTGACTCAGTAGCGCGTTTTGATTCCCTGTCTGTCGGCATAGATTCGCTGATGGGACTGGACTCCATTGCCAGCATTGATTCTATTGCCGGTATTGATTCAATCGCCCGCATCGATTCATTTACCCGTGTAGATTCTTTCTCCCGTGTTGATTCTGTGTCCAGAATGGACTCACTCTTCCGTAACAATTCACTGCGTATGGATTCCGTAAAAGGTATGGATTCTCTCCGTACGGTAGAAGGCGGTTCCATCAGCGGTAAAGTTACACCTGCCGACGGTGCTGCTGAAGTAGAAGCGGACAACGGTAGTGAAAAACTGAAAGGTGCCGTTTCACAAGGCGCTTTCGCTATTCCGGCTGCCAAAGCTGGTACTTATACCATCACCATTGTTGGTAAAGCGCCTTATAAAAGCGCCATTATCAAGGATGTAAAAGTAGAAGATGGTAAAGCTACCGATCTCGGCGAAATCAAGCTGGAACAATAAAATCGTATAGCATCCAACAATTCAATAGCATCCTAAAATGGAAACCCATTTTGGTTTGATCTCAGGGGAGCTTTTTCGGCCCCCCTTTTTTTATGCCTGTAAGTGAAGGGTTAAAAATGCCTTATTATTGGGTTATATGTGTACTATTTTACGATATTTGATGGTTTTTGAAAGAAAAAATTATTTATAAATCAATAAATATTTTTGCAGTTTGAAAAACTTTCCTACATTTGATCCTGTATTTGTATTTGAGTGAATTTTTTATTTTATCCATGTCCGTTTGTTAAAGCCCCAGAAAAAGAGCCGGAAACGGCTCTTTCTTCAAAACTTCGGGTTTTGCCGGATTGAAAAAGTTGCGTTTTAAGTTATTTTTTATATTGTCACCATATCAACCATTATCTGACATCGTTAAACCCAACTGATCTACGTGAATTACGAAATTATTGAATTGCAACAGTTCTCCGGGAAGCGGGCTGGTATCTATTCTGTAATGATAGCTGACGACGATCTGACTTTGTTCGATCATTTCGTCAAAGAGCATGTGAGAGAACATGCGGTGGAAATAAAAAGCATTACCCAGTATCTTTCTTATATTGGTAATCGCTATGGGGTGCAGAACAGGTTTTTTAAAATGAAACGGGGCCGGTCTGCCGACGGGGTTTGTGCCTTGTTTGATCATCCGGAGAAAAAGCTCCGCTTGTATTGTTACCGGGTAGGCGCTGCGGCGCTGATCATCGGTGGCGGCATGCCCAGGCCCGGAAGGAGGAATGGGATAGTAGTGCCCGAAAAGCTGCTGGCGCGGATTTCCCGCGACATCAGTCATAAAATCCGGACAGGGGACATTTATTGGTCGGCGCAGGATGCCCGACTATGGGGTAACTTAATATTTACAACAGATGGAAAATAAACACCAGGGCGCCAGGAAATACAGCAGTAAAATTATCGCCGATGTGATGGCCAGCATCACACCGCTGGAAAGTCTGCAGGTGGAAACCCGGTTTGTGCTCGCCGGTCGCATTGCGGCTATCGTCGACGGCAAACGGATGACCAACAGGGAGCTGGCCGCCCGAATGGGTAAGAATCCCTCTGAAATTTCCCGTTGGTTAAGCGGTACACATAATTTTACTATTGATACGCTGTCTGAAATAGCCATCGCACTGGAAGTACCGGTCATGACTTTCTTTACACCCGCTCAACCGCGGCTGGTCAGGGAAGTCAGGTTAACAGTCAGCTCCGGAAACAATCAAGAAAACCATGCTTCATTTTCGCCGGCGGCAAACGTGCGCTGAGAAGCCCTGTTGTTGCCGATACCGGATTTGCAGCCGCGCAGTCCTTCGTTGACGGAACGACTCCCTGATGGGACCACCACCTGACGGGGCCTCCCGGCCTGGGAATCACAGCTTGGTGGGACTATCACCTGATGTAACCACCCGGATTGGGAAATCACTACCTGAAGGAAACCACCACCTGGCGGGGCCTCTCAGCCTGGGAATCACGGCTTGATGGGACTATCACCTGATGTAACCATCCGGATTGGGGAATCACGGCTTGATGGGACCACCACCTGGCGGGACCTCTCAGCCTGGGAATCACAGCTTGATGGTACTATCGCCTGATGTAACCATCCGGATTGGGGAATCACGGGCTTGATGGGACCACCACCTGACCGGCCTCTCAGCCTGGGAATCACGGCTTGAGGGGACTATCACCTGATGTACCCATCCGGATTGGGGAATCATTATCTGAAGGAAACCACCACCTGGCGGGACCTCCCGGCCTGGGAATAACGGCTTGATGGAACTATCAACTAACGTAACCACCCAGCCTGGGAATCACAACTTGAGGGAGCTGCCAGCCTGATTGCCTGAAAGGGGCACCGGCCATGGAGGAACTGTTTTATCCGAATCCGATTTTATTGCCAATTTACGCTCATGACTAAACGATCATCACCGGCAAAAACAGGACCGCAACACCTCGTCCTGCTGGCCATCGACCTGCTGGACAGCTCCCTGCATTATCCGGGGGACCATCCGCCATTTGAAAGCTTTCATTTTGATATTCATATCACCAGCAAAGCAGACGATGAGAAAAGCCAGGTACTGGTAACCGTGAAAATCGGTGTACACAACGAAAACATTACCCGGCAACTGGGGAGTCTGACCATCAACTGTACCTTTACCATGAGTAACTTCGCGGACGTGGTACGGCTCAATGCCGCTGGTCAGCCGGATATGCCGGACGATCTCATTGAAACCCTTCACAGCACAGCGCTTTCAACGGCGAGAGGCGTGATGTTTGCCACCTTCAGCGGCACTTTTTTGCACCATGCCATTCTACCGTTAATTGCACCGGGTTCCGTTACTGAAGAAAAAAGACTATAATTGCGAATTTATGCGCACAGTCATCCTGCTACTCATTTCCAATACCTTTATGACATTCGCCTGGTACGGGCATCTCAAACATCAGGACACCGCCATGTGGAAGGTGATCCTGATCAGCTGGGGTATCGCTTTTTTTGAATACTGTTTTATGGTGCCGGCCAACCGGTATGGCGCACAGGAAGGCTTTAGCGGGTTTCAGCTCAAAACGATACAGGAAGTGATCACGCTCACTGTCTTCAGTGTTTTTGCGGTGTTCTTTCTGAAAGAACCGCTTCGCTGGAACTATCTGATCTCCTTTGCCTTTTTGATCGGTGCCGTGTACTTTATGTTCAAAAAATAGTAGAATTTTCGCAATTCCTGATTATCTTTAGCCATTGCATCTCAATCAACCTGAAAATAACCGGCCATCCAATTGAGGGAGGAAGCGAATATACAACTGCTGGTGGAGCGCGTAGCGTCGCTCGGCGACGAACAGGCCTATAAGGCCTTGTTTCGTTTATTCTATAAACCTCTCAGCCAGTTTGCCTTCTCTATCGTTAAATCGTGGGAGTCAGCCGAAGAAGTAGCCTCCGATGTATTCCTGAATATCTGGAGGAACCGGGAAAGGCTGCTGCAGGTGCAGAATATTAAAGTGTACCTGTACGTCTCCGCCAAAAATATTGCGCTGAATTACCTTAACCGTGCTTCCAGAACACAACATTTCAGTCTCGATGAACTGGAAGTGGACATCAGTGGGGGATATGCCACACCGGAACAAATATTTATATCCGGGGAGATGATCAAAAAGATTGAATCAGCCATTAATCAGCTGCCGCCCAAAAGGAAAATGATCTTTAAACTGATCAGGGAAGACGGGTTGAAGTACAAGGAAGTGGCGCAAATACTGGATATTTCAGTGAACACCATCGATGTGCACATGGCCCAGGCACTCAAAAAAATCAGCGAAGTTATCCACCTTCATTTCTCCCGCTAAAAAAAAATAAAAAAAAGTTGGTGAGGGAGTAGTAGATTTTTGAAATCTGCATGTCCTTCTATTACAATCATGCTTTTTGCAACAACGACATGGAACAGGAAAGAATTTGGTTATTGCTGGGAAGAAAGGTATCGGGCGAGGCCACTATGGCTGAATTGCGCGAGCTGGAGGAGCTGTTGGTGCAATATCCGGAACTGAGATATCAGGTTTCCGTGCTTGGTAACCTACCTGCACCGGTTGTTACGCCCGTATGGATGGAGAAGACAGAACAGGCACTGGAAAAACACATGGTCCGGCTTGGAAACGACCTGGTCACTGCTGATTTCCAGGACGAACATCCCGCGGAGCATGTGGCGCGTCACCGTAAAAGCAGGGCAGGCGTATTGGTTGCCTTGTCAACACTGGTCGTATTGCTGGCAGGGTATTGTGTATTCCTGCTCAGCAGCAAAACCACGCAAAAAGTAGCAGCAGAAATAGCCGAAATTCAGACCCGTAACGGCTCCCGGTCCCGGGCAACTTTACCGGACGGTACTGAAGTATGGCTCAATGGTGGCAGCCGCATCACCTACCAGCGTGACATGAACACGCAGCAGAAGCGGGAAGTGTTCCTCTCCGGAGAAGCCTTCTTTAAAGTGGCAAAAGATGCAGATAACCCGTTCGTCGTAAAGACCCGCCGCATGGCAGTTAATGTATTGGGCACCGCTTTTAATATCAAGGCGTATCCCAACGAGGAACAATCGGAAACCTCCCTGATCTCCGGGTCTGTGGAAGTAGTGCCGGCAGATGACCAGCAACACAGGGTACAGCTGCAGCCCAATCAGAAATTTATTATCAGACATACACAGGACGGCAATGCGAGGCCCTCATTGGGTTATAGCATGGAACAGGTGAAAATGAACGGGCAGGACGACCTGATCAATGAAACAGCATGGTGTGATAATGTCCTCGTTTTCGACAACGAAAACTTCGGCGCGATCGCATTGAAAATGGAACGCTGGTTTGGTGTGAAAGTTTATCTGACAGATAAAAAGCTGAAGGCGTATCGTTTTACCGGTACTTTCAAAAATGAATCACTGCCTCAGATTTTGGAGGCGCTGAAGGTTACATCATCTTTCCGTTGCGAGATAAAAGGCAACGAGGTATTTATCAACCAGTAGCACATTTATGTCTTACAAAAGAGAAAAGATACCATTGGCATAAAAAAAGGGCAAATGCTGCAAACATTTACCCTTTTGTTTAGATCAAACGGCAGTTAGCTTCACTTGGCAATGTAGTACTGTCGTCGTTTTATTGACCTTTAACAACCTAAATGTATGCAAAAAAAACATACATTTTGTCATCCTTTTGCACATACATAAGGAAAATGTTGTACTGCTAATGAAACTGGTGTCCTTTATTATTCTGATTACCTCTTTACATATAACAGGCCACGCGTTCGGGCAAAGTGAGCGAATATCGGTGAAAGCAGACCAGATGCCACTGACACGCCTGTTGAAATTGATAGAGAAAAAAAGTAGTTATCGTTTCGTATATCGCAACGATCTGATACCCGCGCACGTCCGGGTTACAATTGACTTGAAAGAGGAACCAGCAGAGGAAGCCCTCCGGCATATATTGCAGGGTACAGGGCTCACTTACAAACCGCTGACCGATGGCCTTATTGCCATCGTACCCGGTGCACAGGCAGCTATCCCGGATATCGTCGTCAGTGGTCAGGTGACCGACATTAGCGGTCATCCGCTGCCAGGGGTAAGCATCCGGATTGCCGGCGTCAATAAAGGCGCAACCACCGGCACTGACGGGCAGTTCCGGATGATGGCCCCTCCGACGGGCACGCTGGTTTGTTCGTTTATCGGATATGAAGAACAGAAAATTGCGATCAGTAACAGATCGACATGGAATATCGTCCTGAAGGACGACGCCAGAGGACTGAATGAAGTAGTGGTAGTGGCTTATGGCGTTCAAACAAGAGGTTCTTTGACAGGTTCAGCTGTTATGGTCAACTCGGCTTTGTATGACAAGGCCCCCCGTAGCAGCTTCCAGGAAAGTTTACAAGGAAATGTCCCGGGACTACAATCTATGAATGGTTCCGGCCAACCCGGATCGGTGCCCAGCATCCGTATCCGTGGTATAGGCTCTATCACTGCCGGCAGCACTCCGCTTTATGTGGTGGATGGTGTGCCGGTAGTGACAGATGACCTCACCGACTTTAATGTGAATTCATTAGCCGGTATCAACAGCGCTGATATCGCATCCATCTCCGTGCTCAAAGACGCTGCGGCCGCCTCTATCTACGGCTCCCGCGCAGCGAACGGGGTGATTCTGATCACCACCAAAACCGGCAGGCCCGGACGTACACGGATCAGTGTCAGCGCACAACAGGGCGTCAATACCCTCACCATCCCCAAAGGCAACTATCCGCTTAATACCCGTGAGATGATAGAGCTGTTACGCGAAGGATGGTACAACAGAAACGACGGCACCGGAGAAGCCGGATTTATACGGGAACTGCAAGCCCGCGGCATCGACACCACCGTCAATACCAACTGGATGAAATTATTGACACGCTCCGGCGGATACACACAAGCCAACTTATCTGCCGCTGGCGGTACGGAGAAAACACGTTTTTATGTGTCCGGTGGTTATTATGATTCCAGGTCTGCACTTCGCGGTGTAGACTACCAACGGATGACCGGAAAACTAAATCTCAGCAATCAGGCTACAGAACGCCTCTCTTTTAACGTCAACCTGTCGCTGGCCTATCAGAAAGCCAATGCAGTAGGCGACGTGGGACTACTGGCCAACCCGGTACGGTCACTCGCCCGTATACAGCCCTGGCTAAAGGTTTACAACCCTGACGGCTCTTATGACTTTAGTTACAACACCAGCTTCAACCCGGTAGCGGTACTCAACGAAGTAACCAGAACAGGCGCCATCTATGGGCTGCTAGCCGGCGCAGGCGCCAAATACAAGATCATTGACGGCCTGTCGCTCGAATCTAAAATAAGCCTCGATCTTAATTATGCCCGCAGCAACTCTTTCTATCCATCCAACTTCGGTGATGGCAGGAATACCAATGGCAGGGCTTATGTCAACAATAATCTGTGGAACAACTGGGTGTCTACCAGTATTCTGCGATACCAGCACCGCTGGGGCCAGCATGGCCTTAATACCTTTGCAGGATTTGAGGCGCAGCGTACCAGTAACACCGGTAACGCTGCTTCTGCCACCAATTTCCTGCCCGGCAAAAGCGAACTCGCGGATGCCTCCAGGCCCGAATTTATCAGTTCGGTCAACGCTGCCAATTCTCTGACAGGCGTATTCCTGAATGCAGGATACGACTATCAGCAAAAATATTATCTCTCCGGCTCCATCAGAAGGGATGCATCTTCCCGGTTTGGCGCGCAGAAACGCGGCGCCAATTTCTGGTCAGTCGGCGTGGCCTGGAATATCTACAAAGAAAGCTTCATGCATGATATTCCCGGCATCAACGAATTAAAATTACGTGCTAGCTACGGCAGCAATGGAAACCAGGCGATTGATAACTATGCCTCTTTGTCGCTGTACAATCCGGCTAATGACTATGATGGGAAACCGGGGTATGTTCTCGGACAATACCCCAATCCCTATCTTACATGGGAACAGAACAAACCCTTCAATGCCGGTATCGATTTCTCGGTCCTGAAAAATCGTATATCCGGTACCGTTGAATATTACAATCGGGTTACTTCCCGCCTGCTGCTGAATGTGCCGGTATCGTCCACCAACGGGATCACTACGGTGTTCCGCAATAACGGCGAGATGCGCAACAGTGGTATAGAAGTGGCGCTCAGCACCCGAAATATATTGCCCGCGAGCCCCGAATCATTTTCATGGCGCACGGACTTTAACTTCTCTACCTTAAAGAACACGATCACAAGACTGGACAACCCGATGACCAGCATCTACAAAAGGGACATCGGCGTGGACTTCTACCAGTTTTACCTCGTGGGATATGCCGGCGTAGATCCACAAACAGGGGAGGCGCTCTGGTATACCAACGCAGACAAAACAACAACGACCAAAGTATACGGCGAAGCACAGCGATTTAATCAGGGGAGTGCCCTCCCTAAATTTTATGGAGGCATCACCAATCACTTCAGCTATAAAGGTTTTGAACTCAGCTTTCAGGTCTTCTATAACTGGGGCAACAAAGTGTACGACAACTGGGGCTCCTTCACCGAATCGGACGGCAGCGGCGGTTTTGGCGCTTCCTCCAAACTCTCCCGGCGGATTTACGAAAACCGCTGGCAGCAACCAGGAGACATCACCAGTATTCCTAAAGTGGTATTCGGCGGTACGCAGACAGGCCTCAGTAACCAGGCTTCTTCCCGCTTCCTGTACGACGGCAGCTTCATCCGCCTGAGAGACCTGCTGCTGGCTTATAACCTGCCTAAGCTGTGGCTGTCCAAAGCCGGACTGACCGAAGCAAGGGTATACTTTAGAGGCAATAATCTCTGGATGTATGTAAAAGACCGGCAACTAACGATGGACCCGGAAGTACCGGTGACCGGCGATTATGATCAACGGCCCCCGATTTTCAAAACCTTTCTTGTTGGAGTAGACGTTAACTTTTAACCACGCATGTTGCAACGATATAAACATATTGCCTGGGTCTTGATGATTGCACTGGTTACCGGTTGCAGTAAGGACTTCCTCAACCAGGACCCCAAGGCAGCAACGGAAACACGCCATGCTATTAAAGATCTGGCAGGCCTTCGGGCCGCTATTAACGGGGTGTATTCACTGATGCAAAATGAAAACTATTACGGACGTGCCATGTTACTGTTGCCCGATCTAAGGGGAGACAATGAATACATCAGTGTTCTCAACAGTAACAGGTACCGTAATCTGGACCAGTTTATCGTGACGGCCAACGACCAATACATCACAGATAGCTGGAACCAGTTGTACGCCGTGGTCGCCAATGCCAACATGATCATACAGAAAGGCCCTGCGGTGATACTGGCGCCGTCTGTTGCAGACAGCACAGAAGCAGTGGAGATTGTGGCCGAAGCCTATGCCGTACGCGGACTGGTGTTCTTTGATATCGCCCGGTTGTATGCCCAGGCATACAACTACACGCCGGATGCATCGCATATGGGGATTCCGCTGGCCACCACTACCGATGTGGACGTGGTACAGTCACCGTCCCGCAGCAGCATAAAAGACACCTACGCCCAGATCATCCGCGATCTGAACGAGTCGATCCGGCTTTTTAATGATAGTAAAAGCACTGCTTTCAATTCCGGTCGGATCAACCTGTACAGCGCACGGGCATTATTGGCCAGGGTGTTGCTCTACAAAGGAGATTGGGAAGGAGCGGAAGTTGCTGCCAGTCAGGTGATCAGCAGTAATAAATACAGTCTGCTGGCTACGGACAAGGTGGTGAGCGATTTTAATCAGACCGGCAACAGCGAAACGATCTTTGAAATCATCAACACGCCGGTAGACAACCGCAGTACGGACGCACTGAGTTTTATGTTCAGTCAGACCGGCTATGGAGATGTGCTGGCCACCGATGATATACGGGGAATATATAATGATAAGGATGTCCGGCTCGGATTTCTGAAGAGAGATAAACGGGCAGGCAATGGGGGAGAGAACCCCGCCAATATCATTACGAAATATAAAGACGTCACCACTTTCGCAGAAAGTATTAAAGTGATGCGTCTGGCAGAGTTGTACCTGATACGCGCAGAAGCCCTTGCCCGTCTTGGCAGGGAGGAAGATGCACGGCAGGCGCTCAATAATATTGTATTGCGGGCCAATCCGGGAACCGCGCCGGTAACAGCAGGCGGAAAAGCGCTGCTGGATACCATCGCGCTGGAAAGACGCAAGGAGCTTGCCTTTGAAGGGCACCGGCTTTTTGACCTTGCCCGCACCGGGACACCCTTTGTAAAATACCTGGCTAGTAACAGAACCATCACCGTGGCACTGCCCGGTCCAAAAATAATCTTACCCATCCCCCAGAGGGAGCTGGATGCCAATCCGAATATACGCCACCAGCAAAACGAAGGATACAACTAATCTAAACCGCCTTTGTTGACAATTGGTTTTTGCAAGCTGGTTGGTTTTTGCTTGTAGGGTCCCGGTTACAAACCGGGACCTTTTTTATTTATTCGCCGTTCAACCAATAATCCCTTCCTTCGCATGAATTTATTCCTATTTTTGGCGACCTGTAAATCACGTTTTACTACATGTTTCTAAGAATCCACACTGCACTGGCTTTACTGATAGCGATGATAGCCGGCGTCCCTGCACTGGCGCAGCCGTCGCCTGTCTGGAATGCTGCCGATATCAAGCTGCAACTTAAAAAGCTGGACACGCTGGGTAGCGTGTTGTATCTGGCAGCTCATCCTGATGATGAAAACACCCGTTTGCTGGCTTATCTGGCCAAAGAAAAACTGTACCGTACCGGTTACCTGTCCCTCACCCGCGGTGATGGTGGTCAGAACCTGGTAGGCAACGAGCAGTCCGAGCTGCTGGGCCTTATCCGCACACAAGAGCTGCTGGCTGCCCGTCGCACCGATGGGGCGGAACAGTTCTTCACCCGGGCCCAGGATTTCGGCTTCTCCAAAAATCCCGCTGAAACCTTTACCATCTGGGACAAGAAAAAAATCCTGGGCGACGTGGTATGGATGATCCGCAAATTCCAGCCGGATGTGATTATCTGCCGCTTTCCGGCCGATAGCCGCGCGGGCCATGGGCATCATACCGCTTCCGCCATGCTGGCGGCAGAAGCCTTCACCGCCGCCGCAGATCCCAAACAATATCCTGAACAACTGAAATACGTAAAACCCTGGAAAACGACACGGCTGTTGTGGAACACCTTTAACTTCGGTTCCGCTAACACCATTTCGGAAGACCAGTTCAAAGTAGACGTAGGCGCCTATAACTACCTGTTGGGTAAAGGTTATGGCGAGATAGCCGCGGAAAGCCGTTCCCAGCATAAAAGCCAGGGCTTCGGCGTACCCGCCGGCAGAGGCTCCAGCATGGAGTATTTCATGACGATTAAAGGCGATGCGCCCCGGCAACAGCTGCTGGATGGCGTTAATACCTCCTGGGCACGCATCCCCGGCGGAGCAGCCATCGGCGCGATGGTCGACAAGGCCATCCATGAGTATAACATGGAAGACCCTGCCGCCTCCGTCCCGGCACTGCTCAATATCCGCAAGGCTGTTCAGGCACTGCCCGATGGCTACTGGCGTAACCAGAAACTGAAAGAGACCGAACAGCTGATATATGCCTGCGCCGGACTGTGGGCGGAAGCCTACAGCACCACGCCCACAGTGGTGCCCGGATACAATATGGAAGCCACCGTACAGCTGATCAACCGCGGTCAGTTCCCCATTCAGCTGCGTAAAGTAGACCTCCCCGGTAAACCGGATGCCACCGGCGCCCGCGAACTGACGTACAATAAATTCAACAGCATCTCCCAGTCACTGACTGTCCCCGCCGATACTAAAATCTCCCAACCATACTGGCTGGCAGAAACGCATCCGCTGGGTACTTACGCCATCCCTGACCCGCTGCAGGTGGGTAATCCGGAGAATACACCGCCATTGGTGGCCCGTATCCATCTGGAAATAGGTGGACAGGAATTCCTGATCGAACGCCCGCTGCAATACAAATATACAGACCCGGTAAAAGGGGAACTGTATGAGCCGCTGGTGATTGCACCACCGGTAGTGGCCAACCTGAACAACCAGGTGTATATCTTCACCAACAATCAACCGCAGACAGTACCTGTGAAACTCGCGGCTTCTGCCGACGGCGTAACGGGTAACGTACACCTGCGGCTGCCTGCCGGCTTCGCTGTAAAGGAAAACAGCCTGCCTTTCCAAATGGAGAAAAAAGGAGATGAACAGGAACTGCGTTTCACCATTCATCCGGTAGCTGCTGCTACTGCCAATCACGTTGATACGTTCACGGTAGTGGTCAGCTGTAACGGTAAAGAATACACGCAGAGCATCCAGCATATCCGCTATGACCATATTCCGCTGATCACCTTGTTCCCGGAAGCTTCCGCCAGACTGGTAGCAGTAGACCTGAAACATAATGGCAACAAACTGGGTTATATTGCCGGTGCCGGCGATCTGGTAGCGGCTTCCCTGCGACAAGTGGGCTATGATGTAACGGAACTGGGCGAAAAAGAAATCATGGGCAACCAGTTGTCACAATATGATGCCATCATCATAGGGGTGAGAGCCTATAACACAAACCCCCGTATGAAATACTGGCAAAGCCAGTTGATGAACTATGTCAACAACGGCGGTACCATGGTGGTACAGTATAATGTGAATAGTCCACTGGTGACCACCAACCTCGGACCGTTTCCGTTTAGCCTTTCCCGTGACCGTGTAACGGATGAAAATGCGGCAGTGACCTTCCTGCAGCCGGACGATGCCGTGATGCATTATCCCAATGAGATCACCAGCGCCGATTTCAGCGGCTGGGTACAGGAGAGAGGATTGTACTTCCCCTCAAACATTGATAAAGCATACAAGAAATTATTTACGATGAACGACAAAGGCGAATCGCCACTGGACGGCTCCACCATTATGGCGCAATATGGCAAGGGCAGGTATGTATATACCGGGCTGGCATTTTTCCGTGAACTGCCTGCCGGCGTACCGGGGGCTTATCGTTTATTCGTGAACCTGATTTCTGCGAAACAACATTAAACAAAAATGGCTGGTAAACACGCACAGAACCGCCCGAGACTAAGAATAGCAGCTATCCTGTGTATTCTGCTCGGGCTGTTCATCGGATTTGAGATAAAGAGGGTCCACATCGGACTTCTGATTGGTATCGGCCTTGGATTGCTGACAGGAAGCATGTGGACCAAAAGCTCCGACGATTGAATCAATTTCGAAATTTTCAAATTTTAAAATTTTTCAGATGTCTATAGGTCCGGAAGAAGAGAAACCACCACTGTTCCCCACCTGGCGTTACTGGTATGCACTGGTGATTGGCTGGTTGGTTTTACTGATCGTACTCTTCTATCTATTCACCAAAACATATTCATGAGTTCATTAGACTGGGTGGTATTGATTGCCACTCTCGCCATTATTATATTATACGGGATCTGGAAGAGCCGGGGAGAGCAGAGTATGGAAAGCTACTTTCTCGGTAATCAGTCTATGCCCTGGTATATTGTGCTGCTGTCTATTATCGGCACACAGGCCAGCGCGATCACTTTTATTTCAGCACCCGGACAGGCTTATACCGACGGGATGCGTTTTGTTCAGTATTATTTCGGGCTGCCATTGGCCATGGTGGTGCTGTGTATCACTTTTGTCCCGATCTTCCATAAGCTGAAAGTATATACTGCATATGAATTTCTGGAGAAGCGGTTTGACCTGAAAACCCGGACATTGACCGCCTCGCTGTTTCTGATACAAAGGGGACTGTCTACCGGTATCAGTATCTGCGCGCCTTCTATCATTCTTTCCTCATTATTGGGCTGGAACCTTTACTGGACCAATATGATTATGGGTGGACTGTTGATCATCTACACCGTTGCGGGCGGTACCCGTGCGGTGGCTTACACCCAGACACTGCAGCTGGTCATCATTTTCGGAGGTATGTTCCTGGCCGGCTGGATGGTCGTACATCTGCTGCCGGCGGATATAGGCTTCAAACAAGCATTGCAGGTATCCGGTAAGATGGAGAAGCTGAATGTGATTGTAACCAGGTTCGACTGGAACGATAAATACAATATCTGGAGCGGCCTGATAGGAGGCTTTTTCCTTGCTTTGTCTTATTTCGGGACAGATCAGTCGCAGGTAGGACGTTATCTCACGGCCAAGTCAGTGAAGGAAAGCCGTATGGGCCTGTTGATGAACGGTCTGGTGAAAGTGCCTATGCAGTTCCTCATCCTGTTGATTGGCGCTATGGTGTTTGTGTTCTATCTCTATTTCCGGGCGCCGATTTTCTTTAATGAAGCGCAGCTGGCAAGGGTACGCAACACCGAACAGGGACCGGCTTTGGCGCAACTGGAAAGTCAATACAGCCAATTGGCCACGCAGAAACAGCAGCAGGTGAAACAACTGGCGACGGCGCTGGAGCAGGAGGATGCCGCAGGTGCAGCCTCCGCCAAAAAGGTACTGAAACAAACCGATGAACAAGCGCAGGCCGTAAGAGCAGAGGCGTTGACATTAATGAAGAAGGCCGATCCTGCTGCCGATACGAATGATACCAATTATATCTTTCTGCATTTCGTGGTGAATAATCTGCCTAAAGGGCTGGTGGGCTTGCTGATCGCGATTATATTCCTGGCAGCATGGGGGAGTATTGCGGCTGCCCTCAATTCATTGGCATCTACCACGGTGATCGACATCTATCAACGGCTGTATAACGGTAACGCCTCTCCGGAGCACTACCTGCGCGTCTCCAGGTTATGGTCACTGATATGGGGCGTGTTTTGTATTGTGGTAGCGCAGTTTGCCAGCGGTCTGGGGAGTCTGATCGAAGTGGTGAATGTACTGGGTTCGTGGTTTTATGGCGTGACGCTGGGCATCTTTATGGTGGCGTTTTACCTGAAACGGGTAGGTGGCACGGCTACCTTCTGGGCCGCTATCGCAGCGGAAGCGGTGGTACTGGCGATGTATGGAACAGAACAGGTGTCGTTCCTCTGGCTCAATGCGATCGGATGTATACTGGTGGTGGTATTTGCCCTGATGATACAACCGTTCGTCAAACCACGTACCATGTAGAGATTTTTTGATTTACGGATTTTTTGATTTCGTTTGATAATAAACAGGAAGAACGAAGCAGGTGATTACCCGCTTCGTTCTTCCTGTTTATTCGCTCTGCTGATTCACGAAATCAAAAAATCCGTAAATCAAAAAATCCCTGGATTATTTCAGTGTGGCCAGCAGTTTGGTATTCAGTGCTACGTAGTCGTCGTTCTTTGCAGCTTTAGCCAGCTCGATGGATTTCAGCGCAGCTTCTTTAGCGGCAGCCTTATCTTTTGCTTTAGCATAGATTTTTGCTTTCTGATGCCAAACCCAGAATGCTTCAGGGCTTTGTGCTGCGGCAGCGTCTATCCATGTTTTAGCTTTGTTGATGTCGAGGTTGTGCTCGAGGTAATAAACGGCAGACTGGAAGTAAGGCTTTTTATCACCGGGAGCTGCCATGGCAGCATCGATCTGGCCCAGCACTTTATTTTGGATATCGGCAGTGATAGCAACGGGTACTTTTACTTTGTCCCAGCTGATCACCAGGTTCATAGATGATTCTTTCACATCTTCAAAACCGATGGTAAAGCTTTCCTGTGCGGCCTGTGCTACTGGTTTTACCTGTACGCGGGCTACATCGTTTTCCTGTTTGTACAAAGACGGGCTGTTCACGTCCAGGCTGCTGGTGAGTATAACGGTCCATTGTTGTGCACCCGGAATGGTGAGCAGACCATATTTGCCGGCTTTTACCGGTTTACCGCCGAAGCTCACGTCTTCTCCGAAAGTGATAACGGTAGGGGAGTTAGCGCCGGTTCTCCATACTTTGTTGTAGGGAACGATATCGCCCATGATTACCCTGCCTTTTTTTACCGGGCGGGAATAGTTCAGTTCCACGCTGGAAAGGGCGAAGTCTTGTTTTACAGTCTGGCCGGGGCTTGGCGCCGGCATCTTGATACCTTGTGCTACAGAAGCACCAGCATACAACAGCAGCATGGCTGCGGCGGACGCTGTGAAGTTCCTGACAGTTTTCATATATAGTGTATAATTGGTGGCAATAGAAAAGGGATGGTGTTATTCAATCAGTCCGTTACGGAAGGCGTATAATACCAGGCCTACGCTGTTTTTGACGTTCAGTTTCTCCAGCAGCTTTTGACGGATGCCTTCCACGGTACGCGGACTAAGGAATATCTGTTCGGAGATTTCCTGCGTGGTCAATTCCTGGCAGATGAGCTTCAGTACCTCCTGTTCGCGGTCGTTGAGCTGTACTTCGTTTTTGAGTGTAGGTTTGAATTGTTGTTTATTCTTGTGTAGAACTTTCTTTAATAAAGCCAGATTTACGTTTTCATTAAAGTAGAAGCCTTTCTCATAAGTGGTGCAGATGGCTTCATAGATTTCTTCAGGATCTGCATTCTTCAGCAGATAGGCGTTGGCGCCATTTTCCACGAGGTGAACGATGAAGTTGTCATCTTCATACATGGTGAGAATGATCACTTTCACGTCAGGATACTTCTCTTTTACTTTGATGGTGGCCTCAATGCCGTCCATGTTGGGCATTTTCAGGTCCATCAAAATTACGTCCGGTTGTTGCTGTTCCATATGCTGCAGTAAATGCAGGCCATCATCCGCTTCAAATACAAAGCGGATGTTGTCATATGGTACCAGCGTGTTGATCACTCCACTGCGGAAGATCTTATGATCGTCAGCAATAGCCACTTTTATGTGTGCCATAGTGAACAGTTTATAGAGAAATAAATTATTTTTTCGTTAATAAATTACTGTAAGTCATGTTGTTACATATGGGTACAACAAAACCGGATGGCAATTTAGTAATAAAACAACATATCCATTCACTATTCTGTACCTAAACCTGATAATTTTCTACGGTAATGGTAGCGCGTGTGCCAATTGGATCGCCCGCGGCGAAGGTAATATTTCCGCCGATTATATTGAGGCGGCTCTCGATGTTTTTGAGTCCAAGGCTTCCGGTTTTCTTTTTGTTGGCTTCCAGTGACGGCAACAATTGTCCGTTACCGTTGTCTGTTACAGTAATAGTTAGCAGGGAAGGGGTAGTCTGATAGGTGATGGTCACCTCCGTTGCAGCTGCATGTTTGAGGATGTTGTTAATCAGCTCCTGTACCACACGGTATACGTTCAGGGCTTTTTCTTTATCCACCGGTTGGGGGTTGTCGGTGACCCGGAAATGGATTTTTACTGCTTTATTTTTGTTCATCAGGCTGCAGAATGAATCCAGTGCGTGGGCCAGGCCGAGGTTTTCCAGTGCCTGGGGGTGCAGGCTTTGGGAGATGAACCGCAGTTGTTGAATGATAATGTCGGTAAAGTCTTTGGTTTCTTTCAATCGTTCCGCTTCTCCGTTGCCGGTTTTCAGTAACGGCATCAGTCCGCCGATACTGAGTTTCAGCACGGATAACTGCGCACCCACTTCATCGTGCAGATCTTCGGCGATGCGTTTGCGTTCCTGTTCCTGACCCTGTAACACCGCCACCAGTCGCTCCCGTTGCAGTTGCAGATCTTTGTCTCTGATCAGCAGCTTGTGTTGTATAACCTGTTTTTGTTGGAACATCACGAGCAAAATCACGATCACTCCAAGGATTAACATTACTGTAGTACCAATTACAATAATATCAATTGTCTGCATACCCTAACCGTTTAGTTTTTGTGAGGCCAATATACAGCAGAAACATGGTAATTATAGCAACAATATAGCTAATGCTGATGACCGTAGATACTTTTGACCATCGTGTAGCTTCTGGTTCCAGTGCCTGTATGAGGTTAAAGCTGATAGAAAACAAAAAAGAACTACAGAAATAAATGAAGATGCCGGAGTTATACCAGAATACCGGTAGGGTATTAATATAGATGGCGTTTTCAACCAATTCTTTATCGGTTAGCAGTTGAAGGAAGAAAATGACTCCATAAGCAATAATAATAGCGGATTTAAGTCCGGCACTGATGGAATTATAATGTTGGATGCCTTCAAATTTGAGGAAGTCGGCAATACAAAGCATCAATACCAGCACAGGAAGATAAGTAATGATCATTTTGGCGGTGGGATGCTTGATAACAGTCCAGTAGAAGCACGACAGAATGCCAAACTGGAGGAAGTTCATCAGGCTGAAGAGCCACATGTTATTGATACCCATGTTGGCGGTAATCGCCGATCCCGAAGCAAAAACCACGCTGCTGATGATGTAGTAGCACATCCACTTGCTGGCAGCGTCCAGCGTTCTGAATTTTAACAGGAAGGGGATCAAAATCAAAGCTTCGATCCCCATCATAGTGTAAAATATACCAAGAAATATATTCAGATTCACGATGTTCCTTTATAAGGTGGGTGGTTTAGTACCTCCGCCGGAGCAGTACGTCGGGCAGGGGAGGCCTTGGTCAAGAATGCGGGCGGTAGTCATGCTCTTGGCAACAGCACCGGTGGCAGGGTCGCCTCCGGGAGGAAGGATATCGTTACCATCGCTGTCAACAGCTACCAGCACCATTTTCTTTTCTTTGATGCCATCACCATCGGTGTCTATTTTCAGACCATAGTAAATTCTCAGTGCGGTGCAATCTGGGTGGTTCAGGAGCTCCATCACTTTGTCTTTACCAAAACACATGGCTTTTACGTGCGTGCCCATGGATTTCTGCTGGGCATGCTCGTCGTCATGGTTCTTACATAATATTTCCATTTCCTCTCTGGAAATGAAACCTCCTGCATCAGCAGGAATTGGTCTTTGTGTAGAATCGCTCATAATTGTGGGTAGTTTAAGGTTTTGGGGTAAAATTATCACAATATTACAGGTTTGCAAGATCGGTTGTACGGGAGGGTGTTTTCCCCGTAAAACCGGTCTGTGACCGGAAATATAGCAGGGAAGAGGATCAGCACGGAAAAGAGGTTAACAGCGAACACTGAAATAGCGTAACACCCACTTAAAAATGCGTATTTATACGCATTTATTTTTTTCAGGTTTACAACGCTTGATTAGCATCCTGATGTTGTTAATCTTTGTAGCAGCAACCGGATCGAACAAACTGTTACACATATTGGATCAGTTAGCACTAAGGCCTTTCTACCATGTTTGTTTTTAAGTTTAGTATGCAGCGGGTTCCTGTCATTGCCCCCTTTAAAATTAAAAACCATGAGTTACCTGTTAATTGGAAACATCTCTGCACTTATCTGTGACGACTGCATTGAGCCCCTCTCACATGCACGGATACGTGTTTACCTGCCGGACACCCGTTATCCGGCCGCCAACTCCAAAGGAATATTCAGTGATCTGCAACCATTGTCTGCCAAAGAAGTATTGATGAAAGCGGACCGCCTGCTGGCGGAAGCTACGCTGGATGAACAAGGAAATTTCACCCTGTCGTGGAGACAGGAACATCTTTTTACAGAACCCCTTGAACTGGACCTCTGCCTGGATACACTCCCCGGCAAAACAGGTATCCGGCAACCCCGCAATTTTCATCTGTGTACCGCCGTGCTACACTGGAAACGCAGTATTAACGGTTATATCGGGGCCTATGCCTACGTTGTTCCTTCCGCCATCTGGAACTCCATCCAGGGTGATGCCGGCGCCTGGGTGATTACCGGTACCGTCAAACAACGCCGGGAAACAGGAAATGATCAGCCGCCACTACGGGTGGAGGCCTTCAACGCCCTGTCCGGCAAAAGAATCGGTACCACTTTTACAAATGAATATGGCCGTTATACGCTGCGTTTTTCCCGGAAAGACCTTTACCATGGTAACCTGCAACCTATCAGACAAGGGCGCAGGCACATGGGGCCCGACGTGTATTTCCGTATATATAATAATGAGAAGCTGGTGCTGTCGGAAAATGAATCACATGCTGCATCACCGGAAAGACAAGACCTTCCGCCGTGTAGTTGCGTCAACCTGGTGTACCGCCCGTCTGTGGTAAAATGGGCATCCGGACATATACAGGGATGGATTCATGAGATGAAAGTCCTCTCTGGTAAAAGCAGAAAAAAACGGGAACAGCTACATCTGAGCAATGCCCTGTTTTAATGCTTCCCCAAAAAGTATTTTGTTTGACCCCTTTTTTTATCGTGTACCAGCCGCCTTCGGGCGGCTGTTTGTTTTAAAACCGGGGATGATAACGGGATAACGTGTCGCGAAGATATTCTCTGTCGAGATGGGTATATATTTCTGTGGTGGAAATGCTTTCATGCCCGAGCATCTGTTGCACGGCCCGCAGATCTGCCCCGCCTTCCACCAGATGGGTGGCGAAGGAATGCCGGAACGTATGCGGCGATACATTTTTTTCGATGCCCGCCAGTTTGGTCAGCTCCTTGATCACCAAAAAAATCATCACGCGGCTGAGCGGTCCGCCACGGCGGTTAAGGAACAGGGTATCTTCTTCGCCGTGTTTAACGGGCAGGTGTATACGTACATTGCGCCGGTACACATCTATATGCCGCATGGCATCACGACCGATAGGCACCATCCTTTCTTTATTGCCCTTGCCCACTACCCGCACAAACCCCACGTCCATATGCAACTGCGTAATCTGCAGGTTGGTGACTTCGCTGACACGGAGGCCGCAGCTGTACATTGTTTCCAGAATGGCTTTGTTGCGGTGCCCTTCAGCCGTGCTGAGATCTACCTGTGCGATGATTTTTTCTATCTCATCAAAGCTCAGCACATCCGGCAGCTTACGCTGCAATTTGGGGGCTTCCAGCAATTGTGTGGGGTCGTCCTGCGTCATGTCTTCCAGCAGCAGGAACTTATAAAAAGCCTTGATGCCGGAGATGGTACGTGCCTGAGAGGCGGGCGTCATACCGAGTTTGGACACCCATTGTATACAGCCCTGTAAGTCGGACAGGGTCACATCCTGCGGCCGCAGTTTCTCCCCGCCATGTGCCTGAAGATATTGCTCCAGTTTCTCTACGTCGCGCAGATAGGCCTCCACGGAATTATCCGACAGCGACCGCTCCAGCTTCATATATCCTTTAAATAGTTTCCGGAATGATTCCCACATAATTGAAGGCAAGTTAAAAGTTTTATCCTATTTTTAATGATACCAGTCTTTATATAACCCTTCATTTATGTCTGCCCCCGTTTTCAGAAAAATAAACAAACTCCTGGTGGCCAACCGTGGCGAAATCGCTGTACGGGTGCTGAGGGCTGCCGCTGAATTACGTATCCGGACAATTGCCGTGTTTACGTATGAAGACCGCTATTCGCTGCATCGCTATAAAGCGGACGAGGCCTATCAGATCGGCCGCGATGACGAACCGCTGAAACCGTATCTGGATATTGAAGCGATCATCAATCTGGCAAAGACGCAGCAGGTAGACGCGATCCATCCGGGCTATGGCTTCCTCAGTGAAAATGTACAGTTTGCCCGCCGCTGCAGGGAAGAAGGGATCATATTCGTGGGCCCCTCACCGGAAATCATGGCGCAGCTGGGCGATAAGGTAGCCGCGAAAGTGATCGCACGGGAGGCGGAGGTGCCGCTAATAGCCGACAGTCAGGTACGGCTGACAGACGTGAACACCGTTGTGCAGGAGGCAAAACGTATAGGCTTCCCGGTGATGCTCAAAGCTGCTGCCGGCGGTGGTGGCCGCGGGATGCGTATGGTGACGGAAGAAGCCGCACTGGAAAGAGCTTTTCTGGAAGCGCGCAGCGAAGCCGCTAAAGCCTTTGGCGACGATACCATCTTCATCGAAAAATTCATCGAAGACCCCAAACATATTGAGGTGCAGCTCATGGGCGATCAGCACGGCAATATCGTACACCTTTACGAAAGGGATTGCTCCGTGCAGCGGCGGTTTCAAAAAGTGGTGGAGATTGCTCCGTCGCCCAATCTCCCGCAACACACCCGCGACAAACTGTATGAGTATGCTTTACGCCTCGCTCATAAGGTGGGCTTCAACAACGTAGGCACCGTAGAGTTCCTGGTAGACAGGGCACACCATATTTATTTCATCGAAGTCAATCCGCGCATCCAGGTGGAGCATACCGTTACCGAAGAGGTGACTGGTATCGATATCGTGCGCTCCCAGATATTGATCGCCGAAGGGCACCGGTTATCCGACCCGGAGATCTTTCTCAAAGGTCAGGAAGATGTACGGCTCAATGGTTATGCTATCCAGTGCCGTATTACCACAGAAGACCCGGAAAACAATTTCAAACCAGACTATGGCACCGTGATCGCTTACCGTAACGCCGGTGGTTTCGGGATACGGTTGGACGAAGGCAGTACTTACTCCGGGGTAAAGATCTCGCCGTTCTTCGATTCCATGTTGGTAAAGGTGACCGCCTGGGGCCGCACGCTGTCGGGTGCTTCCAGCCGTCTGCATCGTACGTTGCGGGAGTTTCGCATCAGGGGGGTGAAAACCAATATCCGTTTTCTTGAAAACGTGATCACCAATGATGTCTTCAGAAAAGGTAACTGTACCGTCGCCTTTATTGACCAACACCCGGAGCTGTTTAAACTGGCCCAGATACGGGACCGGGGCACCAAAACGCTGATGTACCTCGCCGATGTGACAGTGAATGGACACCCTGACGTAAAAGGCAAAGTGGAAAACAAGGTATTCCGTACGCCGGAGGTGCCGGAGTATGCTTCCCTGCAACCCTATCCTGCCGGCATGAAAGACCGCCTGCAGCAAATGGGACGGGAAGGGTTTGTACACTGGCTGCGGGAAGAAAAGCCGGTCTATTATACAGATACCACCTTCCGGGATGCGCACCAGAGTTTGCTGGCCACCCGGGTGCGTACCAAAGATATGTTGGCCGTGGCCGAAGGATATGCCAAAAGCAATCCGGAAATATTTTCCATGGAGGTATGGGGAGGGGCCACCTTTGATGTGGCCATGCGGTTCTTGCATGAGTGTCCGTGGCGGCGGCTACAGCTGTTGCGCAAAGCAATGCCTAACATGTTGCTACAGATGCTGTTCCGCGGAGCTAACGCTGTCGGCTACTCGGCATACCCCGAAAACCTCATTGCTGCGTTTATTGAAAAGGCCGCAGAAAATGGGGTTGACGTGTTCCGTATTTTCGATTCGCTCAACTGGGTGGAGGCCATGGCGCCGAGTATCCGTTTTGTACGGGAACGCACCAACGCTATTGCGCAGGCAGCCATTAGTTATACCGGCGATGTGCTGCGGAAAGACAATAATAAATATACCCTGCAATATTATACAGACCTGGCCCGTCGCCTCGAAGATGCCGGGGCGCACATGCTGGCCGTGAAAGACATGGCGGGATTGCTGAAGCCGGAGGCGGCGTCAGTGCTGATAGGAGCGCTCCGGCAGGCGGTGAAACTGCCTATTGTGTTGCATACGCACGATACGGCCGGTATACAGGCAGCCACCTACCTGAAGGCCATAGAGGCCGGCGTGAATGTGGTGGACACGGCGATCGCATCGCTCAGCGGGCTCACCTCACAACCCAATCTTAACTCGCTGGTAGCCATTATGGACGGGCACCCGCGTGGCCGGAAAATGAACCTGGCTTCCCTGAACGAGCATAGCAACTACTGGGAGGATGTGCGGGAGTACTATTATCCGTTTGAGTCGGATATGAAGGCCGGTACCGCGCAGATATACGAAAATGAAATTCCCGGCGGGCAGTACTCCAACCTGCGGCAGCAGGCAGAGTCTCTCGGACTGGGCGATAAACTGGAACAGATCAAGCGGAACTATGCGGTGGTCAACCAGCTCTTTGGTGATATTGTGAAGGTGACACCGAGTTCCAAGGTGGTGGGCGATATGGCTTTGTTTATGACCAGCAATCAGTTAACCGCCGCCGACGTGCTGGATGGTTCGCGTAACCTGGCTTTCCCGGCTTCCGTGAAAGGCTTTTTCCGGGGTGAGCTGGGCGTGCCTTTTGGTGGCTTTCCCGCTGAGCTGCAAAGGATTGTGCTGAAAGGAGAAAAGCCGATAGAAGGCAGTCCGAATGCGCAGTTGCCGCCGGTGGATTTTGAGGCCGACTTCGCCGGCTTCCAGACGAAGTACCCACATGCAGAGTTTCTGGACTACCTGAGTTACCAGATGTTCCCCAAGGTGTTCGATGAATACTATCAACATGCGATGATCTTTGGCAACGTAGAGGCTATTCCCACGCCTGCGTTTTTCTATGGCCTGAAGCAGGGGGAAGAGATATTGATCAACCTGAGCAAGGGCAAGACCATCATTGTGAAGCTGCTGTATGTGTTGCCGGCGGATGAGCACGGGATGCGGACGGTGGTATTTGAGCTGAACGGGTATGCCCGTCGTGTGCAGGTGAGGGACCATGCGGTGAAAAGTGTGGCCGTAGTGAACCGCAAGGTAGCAGATCCGGGAGTGGAAATTGGCGCTCCTTTGCCGGGCCGGTTGTCCCGGGTGTTAGTGGAAGCCGGGGCGATGGTGACACCTAATATGCCGCTGTTTATTATCGAGGCCATGAAGATGGAAACAACGGTAACGGCTACCCGAAACGGAAAGGTGAAGGCTGTGTTGTTGGGGGAGGGGAATATGGTGCAGCAGGACGATTTGGTGGTAGAGATGGAAAAATGAACCTTTGTTGAAGGTGTGACTTTAGATAAAATTGTTTAAATAGTTGTAAATCAGTTTTTTGAGAGATGTGATTTTTGTATGAAAAAGCCACTTTGAGAGAGAGAAATACCTCATTTTGGGGCTTGAAAATCAACGTTTTTTTCTCTTTTGGCGACTAAGATGCGTCAAATGTCTGGTTGTTGAAACAGTTGCTTTAACAAATGCCGGTTAATTAAATTAAAATCAATTGATTAGATGATAATACCATTTGTTTTTCAGGCAAAAAAATAACCTGGCCTAAGCCAGGTTATTTTTTTGCTTTCCGTGTAAACGGAGATTAGAATTTTTCGAGGCCGCTGAAGAAGAAATCACCTTCGATAACAGCGTTCTCATCAGAGTCAGAACCGTGAACAGCGTTACGGCCGATAGACTCAGCGTATTTTTTACGGATGGTACCTTCTTCTGCGTTAGCAGGGTTGGTAGCGCCGATCAGTTTACGGAAGTCTTCTACTGCGTTGTCTTTTTCCAGGATAGCTGCTACAATGTGGCCGCTGCTCATGAATTCTACCAGTTCGCCGTAGAAAGGTCTTTCTTTATGCACTGCATAAAATTCACCCGCTTTGGCTGCAGACAGCTGCGTCATTTTCATGGCTACGATGCGGAAACCTGCGGCATTGATCATGTTCAGGATGCCACCAATATGCCCGTTTGCTACCGCATCAGGCTTGATCATTGTAAATGTTCTGTTGTTCATATTTGTTTTATTCCGAATTACAGATTAGGCCGCAAAAGTAATTACATTTTCTTTAGTGGTAAAAAATTTTGAAATTCTGGCTCAAATAAAGATCTTCGCACTTCATTTTCTGTTACAATTTATTGGTTGTGACCAGAAATTAGTCTTAACATTACAGTTTTTGAATGAAGCCGATCGAGGAAATTAAACCATTACTGGAAGCGCCTAAGAAAGTGGTCATTACGATGCATCAGAAACCAGATGCAGATGCGATGGGATCTTCACTGGCATTATACCATTATCTGATTCAGAAGGGACACCTGGTAACGGTCATTTCTCCTACTAATTTCCCGGACTTTTTAAAATGGATGCCAGGAGCGGAGGGTGTGATTGATTTTGAATCTTCTACAGACAAAGCGCTGGAGGCGCTGAAGGGCATTGAACTGCTTTTCTGCCTCGATTTCAACGCCTTGTACCGTACCAAGAACCTGGCGCCGCATCTGGAAGCTGCTACGTGTACTAAAATACTGATCGATCACCACCTGGAACCGCAGCCGGATTTTGAGTATGGCGTCAGCGATACTTCTGCCAGCTCTACAGCGCAACTGGTGTATGAAACGATTTATAAGCTGGGTGATGAAAAGCTCATCAATCTGGACATCGCGCAGTGTATATATGCCGGCACGGTCACAGATACGGGCTCATTCCGTTTTGCGTCCACTACCGCCCGGGTACACCGGATGGTAGCCGACCTGATGGACAGGGGACTGCGTCATGAGGTCATCCACCAGGAGATCTATGACAATTTCCTGGAAAACCGTCTCCGTTTCCTCGGACATAGCCTGTTGAACCGCATGGAGGTATTCTACGAGTACAACACCGCCATGCTCGCTATTCCTTACTCTGATCTGAAGCGTTTCGACCTCCAGACCGGCGATACGGAAGGACTGGTCAACTTCCTGCTGTCTATCCAGGGGATTAAGATGGCCGCCCTGATCATCGACCGTAACTCAGAGGTGAAGCTGTCGTTCCGCTCCAAAGGCAATTTTGACGTGAACACTTTCGCTCGCAGGTATTTCGACGGAGGAGGCCATTTCAACGCCTCCGGAGGCAGAAGTACCGACTCACTCGAGAGGACCGTGAACCGGTTCATCAAAGCTGTTGAAGAAAATGAAACCCTTTTACAATAGTTTAACTGTTACAAGTATATCAACTACTAATACAATCAAATGAAAAGAAACAATCAGTTATTAGTTGCAGCGTTCGGCTTACTGATAGCCAGCTGCGGAACGGGTGGCGGCGTTAAAAAGACACCAGGCGGTATTGAATATATCGTTCACAAATCCGGCAGCGGAGCACAACTGAAGCTGGGAGATACTGCCCTATTGAATGTGACGCAGCGTATCAACGACTCCATTCTGGGTGAGTCCCGCAAAATCGTTGGTGCTGCTCTTCCTGTTCAGATTACCAAACCTCAGAACAAGTTCGATCTGATGGAAGGACTGGCGCTGCTGCACGAAGGTGACAGTGCTACTTTTGTAATTCCCTGGGATTCATTGCCAGTTAACGAACGTCCTCCCTTTGGTAAAAAAGGTGATAAGCTGAAAATCACTTTCGCGGTAGAAAACAAATTCTCTGCTGCTACCCAGAAAGACAAAGACGAGAAAGCTATCAAGGAATACATGGAGAAAAACAAAATCAACGCTACCAAAAATCCTGATGGCATCTACATCGCTATCCATCAGGAAGGTACCGGTGCCACGCCTAATACCGGTGATACCGTGGTAGTACACTACACTGGTAAACTGACTTCCGGTAAAGTGTTTGATTCCAGCCAGGACTCTACCCTGCGTCCGGGTATGCCTTTAGAGCCTATCAAATTCCCGATCGGCCAGGGCTTCGTTATCAAAGGATGGGATTCCGGTCTGAAAGGCCTGAAAAAAGGTACTAAAGCTACCCTGCTGATCCCTTCCACACTGGCTTACGGTTTACAGGGCAGCCCTCCGGCCATTCCTGCTAACGCTATCCTGGTTTTTGATGTACAGATGGTAGACATTAAAGCGGGTGCTCCGGCTCCAGCTGCTCCTGCGGCTGCTCCAACTCCCGGTAAAAAATAATCCTGTTTCGGCAGTGAATATAAAAAGGCCTCCCACGCAGGGAGGCTTTTTTTATGGGAATAACTTGCGAAGTTTTATTGTTGATGTGCCGACATCTCCTGACTGCTACTGCACATTTTATTGCAGGAAGCGGCTCCTGATCTCCGGCGTTGGAATCATACAGCTGTCTGTCCTGCCAAACCAACGGTAACGGTTACGCGCAATGATATGATATACACCATCCCGTATAAAACGAGGAAGGATGATACCGCCATATAACAGTTTCCAGGGGAAGGGCAGTTGCCGGGCCACCCGGAGGGCAGCCGTGCTTTTCGTATAAGCTTTACCGTTTTGTACCAGTATAAAAGACTGCAGCACAGTAGTATCTATTTGATGGGCCGCTCCCAGTGAAGCTGCCACGTCGGATTGCAGCGGCGCAAACCGGAAATGTCCCTGCCGGTCATGCCGTATCACAAAATTGATACTGGCATTGCAGAAGTTACAGACCCCATCAAATAATATAATGTCCATCGTCTAAATCGTTGTGCCGTTTACGTTAACTCCCTCACGCATAACCATCGATCAACACCTCGTATAATTTCACTTTAAGGTCTTCCAAAGACACATCGGTCACCAGATTACCGTCTTGCGCATAGGAGATCGTGCCTCTTTCTTCTGAAACGATGATAGCCAGGTTATCACTGTGCTCCGTGATGCCTACGGCAGATCGGTGACGCAGTCCTACCCGGGTAGGCAGGTTCGGGTTCTCAGACACCGGCAGAATCACTTTGGCCGCCAGGATCTTATTCCCCACGATGATCAGAGCGCCGTCATGCAGCGGACTGTGTTTGTCAAAGATGCTCTCTATCAGCTTGGCGCTGACATTACCTTCGATCGTGATGCTGGAAGCGGTATCGAACTTCAAACGGTAGGTGGTGGCAATCACAATCAGCGCACCGGTAAAGGTGGCCTGCATGTGGCTCACGGCTACAATCACTTCATTGATAATGTTTTCTTCGTCCTTATAGCTTTTGAATTTGTCAGGCAGGAACAGCTTGGTCAGAAAGCTGTCTTTGCTCAGAGGGGTTTTTTTACCCAGCACCAGCAGGAACTTCCTGATCTCGGGCTGGAATATAATAATGATGGCAATGATGCCGACATTAATAAAGTTTTGCAGGATGCTGGTAAGGATGGGCATTTGCAGCGCACGTACCAGGAAGTAGGCAGCGTATACCATCAACAGGCCGACAAAAATATTGAAAGCCAGGCTGCCTTTCAGCAGACGGTATAGCTGTATAATCAGAAAAACTACGATCAGCAGGTCCAAAACATTCAGCCAGCGAAACTCATATCCATAAAATTGTATTACTTCCTTCATAGTTGTAAAAATACTAAGATTTAATTGCCTTTCATTTTCTCTGTGATCCTGACTGCTTCTACAGCTGCTTTTACGTCATGTACCCGCAGGAGGTGGGTGCCGTGCAGCAGCGCGATAGTATTGAGTACGGTGGTGCCATTGAGCGCCTCCGCAGGGGTGATGTTCAAGAGTTTGTAAATCATTGATTTGCGGGAGATGCCCGTCAGCACTGGTACGCCCAGTATCTCACGGAAAAGTGACAAGTCCTTCATCAGCGCGTAGTTGTGCTCCGGTGTTTTCCCGAAACCAAATCCCGGATCGGCGATGAAGTCACGGATACCGGCAGCCCGGCATTCGGCCAGCTTATGTACCATGTAGTCCAGCACCTCGCGCACCACATCTTCATACTGCGGTTTATGTTGCATGGTGGCCGGTTTCCCCTGCATGTGCATCGCAATGTAAGGTACCTGCAGGCGCCCTGCCACAGGGATCATGTCTTTATCCAGATCACCGGCGCTGATATCATTGATGATGGAAGCACCTGCATGAATGGTCTTTTCTGCCACAGCGGCATACCAGGTGTCAATCGAAATAATAGCTTGCGGGTAGTGGTTCAGAATAGCATGGATAGCGGGCAGTAGCCGGTTCAGTTCTTCTTCCGGTCCCAGCATGGTGGCGCCCGGACGGGTGCTCTGTGCGCCCAGGTCCAGGATAGCGGCGCCCTCCTGCAGGTGTTGCCCGGCTTTCTCCACCACCTGGTGCAGCCCGTGCATCCGGCTGCCTTCATAAAAGGAATCGTCGGTTACGTTGATGATGCCCATCACTACCGGCGTGGCCAGCGATAACAGCTGCCCCCGGCAATTAATGGACGGTTCCCCTAAGGTATTGATATGGTGTGGTCTCATTTAATGGTTTTTATTCTTTATTTTGCCCTCTGAATCGCTGTTCACAAATTTAAGTAATGCAAAATAAAGGAATTACACATGCAAAGCAGCAAAATGATTAAAGATCACCGACTTTGATTTGTACGTTTTGTTTACGATCTTTATCAGATTGCGCCTTCGGGTGTAATGAACTGTTACGTTAAGGACCATGAATACATTAGCACAATACGATGCCGCGGTAGCGGGCTGTAAAGACATTTTTATCAAAAAAACCAAAGATTACGGTACTTCCTGGAGGGTGTTACGTCCCATTTCAGTGGTAGACCAGATCTTTATCAAAGCGCAGCGTATCCGCAACCTGCAGGAAATAGGTGTACAGAAAGTAGAGGACAACATTGAAGGCGAATTCAAAGGGATCGTCAATTACGGTGTGATCGGGCTTATTCAGATGGAACAAAACGGCAACCCCTATACGGACTTACCGGTAGAGGAAGTGGAACAGCTCTATCGCAAATACATTCAACAGGTGAAAGCGGTGATGGAGGATAAAAACCACGACTATGGCGAGGCCTGGAGGGATATGAGCCAGGAGTCTTTCGTAGACCTCATTCTGACCAAACTATTACGTATCAAACAAATTCTCCGTAACCAGGGCAAAACCCTGATCTCGGAAGGGATTGATGCCAACTATACAGATATTATCAACTATGCATTGTTTGCGCTGATCAAGATTGGCGAAAGTAGCCCAGGACTTTAGCCCTGGGTGGTCGAATTCATTAACCATTAAACTATTTTATGAAAGTTGTCCTGAACCTATTGCGGATTATTGTTGGAGTATTGTTTATTTTTTCGGGCCTGATCAAAGCCAACGATCCATTAGGCCTTAGTTATAAGATGGAGGAGTTCTTTGAGGTGCTGCACCTTACTTTTCTGTCGCCTTATTCTCTTGCCTTCTCCGTGATCATGAACGCTTTCGAGATCATTGCCGGCGTAGCGGTGCTGATAGGGTTCCGCATGCGTATTTTCTCTGTGCTGTTGTTGTTGCTGATCCTTTTCTTCACCTTCCTCACCGGCTACGCGCTCTTCAGTGGTACTATCCGTGAATGCGGCTGTTTCGGTGATTGTATTAAACTGACCGCTGAGCAAACCTTCTGGAAAGATGTGGCCCTGTTGGTGATGATACTGGTGATCTATTTCTACCGTAAAAGCGTGCAACCGTTGTTCAAAGGAGCGGGACTGGTACTGTTGGTATCGGCGATCGCTTCATTTGGCGTGCAGTGGTATACGCTTCGCCATCTGCCGTTTATCGACTGTCTGCCCTACAAAGTAGGTAATAATATACCGGAGAAAATGAAGCTGCCTCCCGGCGCTACGCCGGACGTGTTTGAGATGATCTTTATCTATGAGAGGAATGGAGAGAAGAAAGAATTTACGGCCGACAACTATCCCTGGTCTGACAGCACCTGGAAGTTTGTGGACCGTAAAGATAAACTGATCAAAAAAGGAAACGCGGAACCCGCCATCAAAGACTTCATTCTCACTGATGCGGATGGCGCCAATCAAACCCAGGCTATCCTGAGCGAAGACAAAACGGTATTTCTGTTCCTCGTGCAGAACGTGGAGAAAGCCGGGGAGGGCTGGGATAATAAAATGAAGGCCCTGCAACAGAAATGGAAAAATCAGGAAATATTGATCTATGGCGTTTCTGCATCTACCAAAGAACAGATTGCGGCATTTAAAGCGCAGCATGGATTGGAGTTTCCTTTCGTACAGATGGATGGCGTGGCTATTAAAACAGCCGGCAGAAGCAATCCATGCCTGATCGAACTGAAGAAAGGGACCATCGTAGGTAAATGGCATTATAACGATATTCCGTAAGACACTATGTTACGCTTTCTGCTCCGGAAAACAGGATATGGCTTGCTGGTACTGCTGGGTGTGGTAGTGGTGGTATTCTTTCTGTTCAATGTACTACCCGGCGACCCGGCCCGGCTGACGCTCGGTCAGCGGGCAGACGTGTCTTCCCTTGAAAACGTTCGTAAAGAACTGCACCTCGACCAGCCGGTGGGGGTGCAGTTCCTGCTTTATCTCAACGACCTGTCGCCCGTTGGCGTGCATCCGCTTGCCGAAGCGCGGGAGAATTTACACTATGTAACGCTGGCACAGCTCTCCGGAGAAAAGATACTGGTGCTTAAAACGCCCTATCTGCGTCGTTCCTATCAGGGCAAAAAGCCGGTATGGGAAATACTGACCGAAGCCCTGCCCGGCACGCTGCTGTTGGCCACCGCGGCCATGCTTTTTGCTACGGTGGCCGGTATTGGGCTGGGAGTGTTGTCTGCCGTTAAACAAAATACCTGGATGGACACCAGTGCGGTGTTTGCCAGCGTGATCGGTATTTCGGCGCCATCTTTTTTTGCCGGTATCGTACTGGCTTACCTGTTTGGATTTGTATTCAGTAGTTATACCGGACTGCATATGACTGGCAGTCTGTTCGACATTGATCCTTTCCGTGGCAGGGTGCTAAACCTCCGTAATCTGATATTACCGGCGCTTACCTTGGGCATACGTCCGCTGGCTATTATCGTGCAGCTTACCCGTAGCGCTATGCTCGATGTGTTGCATCAGGATTATATCCGCACCGCCTACGCCAAAGGACTGTCCCGCCGGGTGGTGATCTGGCATCATGGGCTGCGCAATGCGCTCAACCCGGTGATCACAGCTATTACGGGCTGGTTTGCCGAGCTATTGGCGGGTGCTTTTTTTGTGGAATACATCTTTGGCTGGAAAGGAATCGGCAAGGTGACGGTAGATGCGCTCGATAAATTTGACTTCCCTGTTGTAATGGGCGCCATTCTGTTTACCGCCGGGATCTTTGTGCTGGTCAATATTCTGGCTGATATGCTATATTCCGCAGTAGACCCGAGAATCAAATTGTAAGCTGTTTATAACCAATCATCTGTAATAATATTATTGCCCAGGCCTTCAGGCCTGGGAATTTTTTTTTAGAAATGTTGTAACATCGTCTTTAGTGAGTCGTCTTCTCATTATAAAACGCAATATCCCGCATGTCATTGGATTTATTTCTTAACCAGGTCGTTCCCGTCAGGCAAAAGCTTTTCCGCTTTGCATACCGTCTGCTGGGCAACGAAGAAGACGCGCAGGATATTACGCAGGACGCTCTGATGAAAGTATGGAGCCAGCAGGAGAAGATGCCGGAGTTGCAGAATATGGAAGCGTGGTGTATGCGGATTACGCGCAACCTGGCGCTGGACAAAATCAAGTCCAGGAAATACCGTCTTGCAGATGAACTGGACAGGGCAGGGGAAGTGCCGTCCGCGCAGCACAGTCCGCACACCATGGCCGAAAAAAATGACGTCATGGTAAAAGTAAGGCGGATCATTCACGAGCTACCGGAGAAATACCGGACCATCATTCAGTTAAGAGATATGGACGGCTATTCCTATCAGGAGATTGCCGACATCCTGGAACTGGACATGAACGACGTAAAAGTCAACCTGCACCGGGCACGTAAAGCGGTGCGGGAGAAACTTCAAAACATACAGGTATATGGATTATAATCACATCATCGCGTTACTGGACCGGTACTGGGAAGGGGAAACCACCCTGGAGGAAGAGGCGTTGTTACGCCGGTTTTTCAGTGAGCCTCATGCTGATATGCCGGAGCCGTTGCAGGAAGCAGCGCCTTTGTTTGGCTTCTTCCGCGAAGAAATAGAGCAGGAGCAAGCACTGGAAGAACGCCTGCCGGAACCCAGGCTACCAGCCGAAGCCAGTCCCGCCAGGGTGGTGCCGCTGTCACCTTTCCGCCACTGGATGAAGTATGCAGCAGTATTGCTGATGGCCGTCGGCATGGGCTATGCCATGAAACAGCATCAGCGGCAGGAAACAAAGGTCCATATCGCAGAAATACGGCAGCAGAAAGAGGAAGAGGAGACAAGAATGGCTTACCTGGAAACGAAGAAAGCGTTGCAACTGCTGGCCAAAAACCTGAACAAGGGAACAGAAAAGATGCAGAAGCTGGCCTACTTCAATGAAGCGACCGGCCTCATTACCGGCACCAATTAAAAAACCAAGCCCATTTTAAAACCTGATATAAAATCCAGAAGAAGATGAAACGTTCACTTTTATTGCTGGTAGCGGTCTTTGCCAGTATGCACCTCTTTGCACAGAGCAGCATCGACCGCTTTTTCCAGAAGTACGAAAACGACCGGAATTTTACCCTGGTCAGTATCACACCCAAGATGTTCTCCATGTTTTCCAAACTGGACATGAACGATCCTGATGCCAAAAACCTGATGAGGGTAGTACAGAAGCTGAAAGGATTACGCATCCTGGCCAAAGACAACACAAAAGACGGACAGCGGTTGTACAAGGAAGCTGCGGTGTTGCTGACCGGAGACTTTGAAGAGCTGATGACCGTAAGGGACAAAGACAGCGACCTGAAGTTCATGGTAAAAGAAAACAGCCGGGGAAACATCAACGAGCTGATTATGCTGGTAGGTGGTGCCAATGACTTTATGGCCATGAGCCTGGTGGGGGACATTGATCTGAATGAAATATCACAGATCGCCAATTCAGTCAACATCCAGGGAATGGACAAACTAAAGAATCTTAAAAAGAAATAACACTGCAATCTACGCCCATGAAAAAATTATTGTTAGGTGGTTGTTTACTGCTGGCCAGTGTTTCCACCGTACTCGCACAAGACAAATCACTGCGTGAATTCCGGAATAAATACCGGGGAAAGGCAGATGTGGTCAGCGTTAAAATTGGCAGCTTTCCGTTGCGGCTGGCAGGTTTTGTGATGTCGTTCTCCTCCGGTGATGAAGAGGTGAAGAAGCTCCGGCCTATCTTAAAAGATATTCGTAAAATTAAGGTGCATACCATTGAAAATCCGCATGGAGCCAATGTCAGCAACGAAGATGTAGCAACGCTGATGCAACAGCTGCAAACAAAAGATCATTTGGAAACTTTGATGGAAGTACGTGACAAAGGTACGCTGGTGCACATACTGAATAAAGGAAAAGATGATGAATTGGGTAACGTGGTAATGCTGGTACAGGAAGATAATGAATTTCTGATAGTCAACCTGCAAACGAAACTCAAAATCGCTGATATCAACCGCCTGATCAATCAGTTTGCCTCCAACTGATCACTGTCCCTACCGGATCATCACTTCCTTTACCACATTTTCCCCCAGCATTTCATTCACCAGTTTGATGATCTTGTCTTTGGAGTAAGTTAATTCCTGTTTTAAGGGTGCCACCGAAGTTGTTATGATGAGCTTTTGCTCAATCAGCTGGACATCTTGTGTATAGCGCGCAATGGTTTTGCCCATGATCTTCTCCCAGTTCTCCTGAATACGAACTTCAGTAAGACGGGGTTTGAGGCGGCTTTTGTTCATAAATTCCCGGAGGGCATCTCCGATACTGGTTGTTCCGTGGCGCATGGCGTCAAAGCTACGAATATTTTGTTATTTGGTTATTTTGAAATTTGGTTATTTACCGGGTTCCTTATCTAAAGGCTTTGACCTGAATTTAAATTACTCATCTCAATACCCGCCATTAAAAAAGCAGCCATCGCCGTTAGAGAATTCAGTAAATAGCGAAATTTCAAAATAAACCAATAACTAAATGCTAAGGAGCTGTATGATTTGACCTGTTCCTTCAAAGCTCTGTTGCAGGCGTGCTGCATGAGTGTCAGTAATAAAGACCTGACCATAGGAAGGGCCGGCCACCAGCGAGATAAGACGGGTGACGCGTTCCTGGTCCAGCTTTTCAAACACATCGTCGAGCAGGAGCAGGGGCGCAAATTGTTTGAACTGTCTGATCACTTCAAACTGTGCGAGTTTCAGGGCAAAGAGAAAACTCTTGCGCTGTCCCTGTGAGGCACTGCTTTTCATGGGATGTTCGTTGAGCAGAAACTGAAGATCGTCGCGGTGAATACCGGTGGAGGTCCGCTGCAACTGGAGGTCTTTAAAACGGGCAGCCTGCAGTTGAGAGGCATAATTTTCCTCCTGCAGGGTGCATTGGTAGCGAATGCTCACCACTTCGTGCGTACCAGAGATGTAGTCGTATAATTGTTGTACCTGCGGAATGAAATCAGTGAGAAACGTTCTCCGTTGCTCGAAGACGGGGATACCGTGGCGGACCAGTTGCTCGTCAAACACATCCAGGAGGCTGTGTTCTTCGTTGGCTCCGGTCATATTTTTCAGGAGTGTGTTGCGTTGCAGCAGTATTTTCTGGTAGGTGATGAGGTGCTCGAGATAGTCGGGGTAGAGCTGCGACAGGAGGGTATCGAGCCATTTGCGGCGTTCTTCGCTGCCGCCCAGGATGATCTCCGCGTCGTCTGGTGCGATGATAACGGCGGGGAACTGTCCGATGTGGCGGGAGAAGCGGTCATATTTTTCATCGTTGAGCGATACTTCCTTTTTACCGTCTTTTACGGTACAGACAATTTTTGCCGGCTGGCCCTGTTTGTCAAAGTCGCCTTCCAGGCGGAAGCCGTTGGTCTGGTATTGGGTGTTCTGGCTTTCGTTGCTGGTAAAATAGCTGCGGGTGAAGCAGAGGTAATAGATGGCATCGAGCAGGTTGGTTTTGCCGGAGCCGTTTCTGCCGGTGATGCCCACCACCCGTTGGTCGAACCGGAAGTCCTGCCGGGTGTAATTTTTAAACTGTACGAGTGATATTTTCCGGATATGTAGCAAAGAAATTATTTATGTGTATAAAAAAATATGCAAATTCTACAATATTTATAACTGATAAAAATCCGTGTCTGTGGGCCTTTATCTCTCAATAAACTGCAATTAAATGCAAAACTGTTTGAAATTGATGAATTTGCATAATTTAATAGTAATTGGATTTGATATTTACATTTTAGGATTTTCCTGTTATATTTGCCAACAAATTTAGAAAGAGTGCAAACTAAAACAGACGTGAAGACGAAATTCACCAAAGAGACATATCTGTACTGGTATGAATTGATGCTTTTGCTGCGCCGCTTTGAAGAAAAGACAGGCCAATTGTACGGAATGCAAAAAATCCGTGGCTTTTGTCACCTGTACATCGGTCAGGAGGCAATTGCTGCTGGTGCAATGACTGCGACGAAACCGGAAGATAAATTCATCACCGCGTACCGTGACCACGCTTTGGCAATTGCCAAGGGTATTTCTGCCAAGGCTTGTATGGCTGAGATGTATGGTAAAGCAACCGGATGTTCAAAAGGTAAGGGAGGTAGTATGCACTTCTTCTCCAAAGAGCACAACTTCTTTGGCGGCCATGGTATCGTAGGTGCCCAGATTGGTACCGGTGCGGGCCTGGCGCTGGCGGAGCAGTACCAGGGTACTGACAACGTGGTGCTGTGTTTCTTCGGTGATGGTGCCGCCCGTCAGGGTATGCTCCATGAAACCTTTAACATGGCGATGACCTGGAAACTGCCGGTGATCTTTATTTGTGAAAACAACATGTACGCGATGGGTACTTCTGTAGAACGTACTTCTAACGTACTGGATATCTATAAGCTCGCTGATGCGTACGAAATGCCGGCTGATTCTATCGACGGTATGAGCTGTGAAGCGGTACACGAAGGCGTGGAAAGAGCGGTAAAACGTGCCCGCGAAAATGGTGGTCCAACCCTGTTGGAAATCAAAACCTACCGCTACCGTGGCCACTCCATGAGCGACCCTGCTAAATACCGCACAAAAGAGGAACTGGAAGAGTACAAACAGAAAGATCCGATTAACCAGGTGTTGAGCGTTATTGAGAAAAACAAATGGGCTACCGAAGCCGAAATTGAAGCGATCAACGACCGTGTGAAAGCGGAAGTGGAAGAATGCGTTCAGTTCGCTGAAGAATCCCCCTGGCCGTCTGACGATGAGCTGCTGAAAGACGTTTATGTGCAGCAGGATTATCCTTTCATCGTTGACTAAAGCTTAATAGTACGCAGCAGTTAGCTTTTTACCTTTTCTAAAAGAGGCAGAAAGCTAACTGTTGTTCATTGATACCTATTAAATAACCAAGCAATCACAATTACCTTTTAAAATGGCAGAAACTAAAGATAAAGCCACCACGCCGCAACCTGCAACAAATTTTGACCTGGAACAGTCCATGCACAAAGCGGAAGACTTCTTCGTTAAAAATAAAAATGTCATTACTATTGCTGTGCTGGCAGTAGTAGTAGGGGTAGGCGGTTTCTTCGCCTATAACCGTTTCGTTAAACAACCCAACGAAAACAAAGCCCAGGAAATGATCTTCCATGCACAGAACTACTTTGCAGTGGATTCCTTCAAACTGGCGCTGAATGGCGATGGTAACAACTACGGTTTCTTACAGGTAGTCAACAAATACGGCGGCACCAAAGCCGGTAATCTCGCGAAATACAGTGCTGGCGTATGCTACATCCGTATGGGCGAATATCAGAAAGGTATCGACATGCTGAAATCCTTTAGCTCAGACGATCTGCTCCTGCAACCAACTGCACTGGGCCTGATCGGTGATGCTTACATGGAGCTCAATAAAAGCGCTGAAGGTATCGAAGCTTATAAAAAAGCTGGTCACTACAACGATAACGAGCTGACTGCTCCTGTTTACCTGTTCCGCGCTGGTATGGCCCTGGAAAAAGCAGGCAAAGCACAGGAAGCCATCTCCATCTATAAAGAAATTAAAGAGAAATTCCCCCTCACCAACGAAGGCCGTGAAATGGACAAGTACCTGGCGAGACTGGGAGATGTGAAGAATTAATCAATTGCGAATGACGAATGACGAATTAATGGATTTTCTACAGCGCGTTCCTTAATTAACCGCTTCACAAAAGGACCCTCAATTCGTCATTCGTCATTCGTTATTCCAAATTGAATGTATGTCTGATTACAATAAAAGCTTGTTAAATGATACTGGCATTCTCAACCTGGAGGATGCCAGTGTTGTTATGGTATATACCGAATGGAATGATACCATCGTCAACGAACTGGTAGCCGGTTGCGAAAGATCACTGCAACAATACAAAGTGTCCAAAACCAATAAAATCGTTGTGCCGGGAGCGTTTGAACTGCCTTATGCCTGCAAACAATATTGGGAAAACACGAAAGGCACCGGTCAGCAACCTGGCGCTATTATTGCTTTCGGTTGCGTGATCCGCGGCGAAACCCCGCATTTTGACTATGTGTGCAAAGCTGTCACAGAAGGTATCCTGCAATTGAACCTTCAACTGCCCGTTCCCGTTATATTCGGTATATTGACGGTAGATAATGAGCAACAGGCGCTCGACAGACTGGGCGGCGCACACGGCCACAAAGGCGAGGAAGCAGCTATCACCGCATTGAAGATGATCGCGTTACAAAGAGACCTGGCGAGAGGAGTTTAGCACCATACCAATGGTTGTCGGCCTTTGCTCATAGCCCCGGCGTAACCGGCCCTCTGCACAACCAATGGTCCACCGCTAAAAGATTTTATGATGAATGTACAGTTATTTATACCATGTTTCGTAGACCAGCTGTTTCCGGAAACCGCTTTCAATATGGTGAAGGTACTGGAGAAGCTCGGATGTAACGTGATGTATAACCCGGAGCAGACCTGCTGTGGCCAGCCTGCCTACAATGCCGGGTACCAGGATGAATGCAGAACAGTAGCCACCAAATTTGTTAAAGACTTCAAGACTTTCGATTATATCGTGGCCCCCAGCGGCTCCTGTACCGGGTTTGTCCGCAATTACTACAGTAAACTGTTTGATAATTCCGCTGCGCATAACGACGTGAAACTGTTACGCAAAAACCTCTACGAATTCACCGAATTCCTCACAGACGTATTGCATGTAACAGATCTCGGCGCCACGCTCAACGGAGTGGGTACCTATCACGATGCCTGCGGCGCACTGCGCGAATGTGGCATCAAGGAAGGCCCCCGCAAACTCCTGGAAAAAGTAAAAGGCCTGGAACTGAAAGAAATGAATGATTGTGAAGTATGCTGCGGATTTGGCGGTACTTTCTCCGTGAAGTTTGAACCTATCTCCGTAGGAATGGGCGAACAAAAAGTACACAACGCTGTCAACAGCGGAGCCGATTACCTCATCTCCACCGACCTTTCCTGTCTGATGCACCTCGATGGCTATATCCGTAAGCACGGTACTCCTATTAAAGTGATGCACATCGCCGACGTACTGGCGAGTGGATGGTAAACCAAAAACCTTACACATGAACTATTGGCTTGTCAAATCGGAACCTTTCAAGTATTCATGGGACCAGTTTGTAAAAGATAAAAAGACCTTCTGGGACGGTGTCCGCAACTATCAGGCCCGTAACAACCTGAAGGCGATGAAAAAAGGAGACCAGGTACTGTTCTACCACAGCAACGAAGGCCTCGCTGTAGTGGGGATCGCTGAAGTGGCCAAAGAACACTATCAGGACCCTACCACGCCAGACCCAAACTGGGTGGTGGTAGACCTGAAGCCGGTAAAAAAGCTGAAGGTACCCGTTACCCTCGCAGAGATGAAGGCAGAAAAAAGACTCGCCGACCTCTCGCTGATCCGCCAGGGCCGCCTGTCGGTATGCGATGTGACCAAAGATCAGTTCGACGTGATCATGGAAATGGGAGGCATGAAATAGCGATTTATTTGGTTATTTTTTTATTTGGTTATTTAAGCATGGAGAGAACCCCATAAATGGACAAATAACCAAATAAAAAAATAACCAAATGATTATGGAGTTTCCGGATTGTTTGCATCATATCGGAAATTCCATCACGATGAAGTACTTAACCCTTATCTCCGCTTGTTGGCTATTGGCAGCCTGCGGCCACAAACCCCAACCGACGGCCACCGTTGAATATGAAGTCCCGGCTATTGCTAAAGATGAAGCAGCAGCACCCGCCGGACTCATGGACGCCAAGCAGGCCGAAACCACCGCACCAGATGCCGCCGCTCCTGCTACTCCCGGTCAGCCTGTTCCCGAACAGAAGATCATCAAAACAGCCCGCATCATTTATTCCGTGGAAGATTTCGCGGCTGCTAAAAATCGTGTAGCCGGTATCGTTAGTAAATCCGGTGGGTACATTTTAGCTGAAACACAACATGGTGATGGCACGGAAAAACGTAACCAGCTCGACATTAAAGTGCCGGCAGCGGCATTTGACAGTTGCGTGGAGAAGCTTACCAGCGGCATATCCCGGCTGGATGAAAAAAGCATCAACTCCCAGGACGTAACAGCGGAATATGTAGACCTGGACGCCCGCATGAAAACAAGGGTGGCTACAGAACAACGTTATCTCGACATCCTGAAACAGGCACGTACCGTGAAAGAAGTGCTGGAAGTGGAAGCACAGCTGAAATCGATCCGCGAGGAGATTGAAGCGGCCAAAGGACGGCTGCAGTACATGGACCGCCAGGCCAGCTATAGTACCATCCATCTTGAATATTATCAGGTACTGGCCCTGTCAGCGCCCGAAACGGCAGGATTCCTTCCACGGGTAGGACTGGCGCTCCGCAACGGCTGGAACAATGTACTGGGCCTGGTGATAGACGTGGCGGGCTGGTGGCCTTTGATGCTGGTTGCCGTTTTTCTTTTTATATTTATCAGAAGGCGTTGGAGAAACAACAAAAAATCGCTCGCAACAGCCTGATTCACTTAAACGACACAAAACATATGAAACCAAGATTAGTGGTGCTGACCGGAGCCGGCATCAGTGCAGAAAGCGGACTCCGGACCTTCCGCGACAGCGATGGCCTGTGGGAAGGTTATGATGTATACGAAGTGGCCTCCCCCAAAGGCTGGCAAAACAATCCGGCGCTGGTACTGGATTTCTATAACAGCCGTCGCCGCGATGTGAGAAATGCGCAACCCAATACAGCCCATACCGGACTGGCGCAACTGGAAGCGAAGTACGATGTACGGGTGATCACACAGAATATCGATGACCTGCATGAGCGGGGAGGGTCTTCCCGTGTGCTGCACCTGCATGGAGAGATATTCAAAATGCGCAGCGTGAAAAATGAAGAGATCATCTTGGATGTGCAGGAAGATATCCGCCTGGGCGACCTCGCGGAAGATGGTGGCCAGTTGCGCCCGCACATCGTTTGGTTTGGCGAAGCGGTGCCCATGATTGAGCAGGCCGTGCGGGAGGTGATGTGGGCTGATATTTTTGTGGTGATCGGCACCTCTTTACAGGTGTATCCCGCAGCCAGCCTGCTGAACTATATCCGGCCGGAAGCTACCGTTTACCTGATTGATAAAAAGCTGCCTTCCGTAGAAGGGTATGATAATATCATCAGCATTGAAAAGCCGGCTACGGCCGGTGTGGCAGAGTTGCTCACGCTGTTGTAAAAAATAAAAGCTCCCCGTTTTTCGGGGAGCTCTCACGAGTCCTTTCTTCTCCGTTAGTGTTTATCACAGGATAACCATATCGTCTACTCAAAACTCTCTTCAAAACGGATATCAAATTCTTCCAGCTCTTTTAAAACCGGGTTATATACTTCCGGCATCACCGGGATGCGCAGGCCGGTGAGGGTTATTTTCTCCTGTAGCAGCAGTTTGGCGAGAATACCCAGCGGCAGGCCTACTGTTTTGGCCATGGCCGTACGGACATTGTCTTCGCCCTGTGTGATCATATAGCTGTGCATGCGGGTGGCCATGTTACGGCGTTCGAATTCTATTTCATGCATCATCACGATCATGTCTTTATCAGATGCTTCCATCTTCAGTTTATCTTCCACCAGGTGTTGTAGCACCTCCGCATCTGTTTTTTCACCGAGATTAATCAGGTCGCCGTTGAGGAGACCGAGATATTTCAGCTGACGGATCACCTTTGATTTACTGCTGACGCTGAGGAACTTTGCCATCACTTCTTCGTGACCGGTTTGTTTATCGGCGCCTTCGATATGCCGCGTGGCCCAGTCGAAGCAGGTGAGGTTGTCGGTCTGTATTTTCCCGTTTTCACCGGTGAGGCCCAGTTTGATCAGGGCGTTCCAGCCTTCACAGAAATCCGGGAAGCGCAGCGTGGCGCGCATGAAGGTGGCGATATTTTCCAGTCGGTAGGATTCCATGTATCCGAGGGAATCGCGGTTGGGATAGTAGGCGAGTTTCCCCAGTCCTGGTACCTGGATGGTTTTATTATGATCAAAGAGTTGTTCGTATGCTACTTCCCGGGTTTTGCCCTTTTCGCGGTAGATAGCGCCGGAAGCGCCGGCCATTACTATGTTACGGGCGTTCCAGGAGATCTTGTACTGCCATGGGTTGTCCAGGCTTTCGGGGGAGATAAGGCCGCCGCAATAGGATTTAAATGAAAATATCTGTCCGCCTTTTTTCTCAATAGAATGAATGAGTTTCATGGCTGACATATGGTCGATGCCGGGATCGAGGCCCATTTCGTACATGAACAGGAGGCCGGCTTTTTCAATGTCTTTTTCGAGTTTACGTACTTCAGGGTCGATATAGGAGGCGGTGAGGAGGTTTTTATGGAATTGCAGGCAGTCTTTTGCCACGGTTATATGCAGGTGGGGAGGGAGCAGGGAGATGACAAGATCCGTTTCCTGTATCAGCTGCTGCCGGGCGGCCTGGTCTTTTATGTCGATGGCCGCCGGTGTGGCATAATATGATTTGCCGGTTTTGGATTTGATCAGCATCAGGTCATGGTCCGCCACCGTGATATGCCATTTTTGTCTAGGTGCATTGGCCAGCAGATAGTCGATCAGACTGGTCGCCGATTTTCCGGCCCCAAACAACAGAATATTCTTCATAGTTTCTTTAAGAAAAGGTTAAGAATCAGGGGAATAACAGCATTTTTGATGTTAATGTTTGAACTGACAGTAAATTTCGGTGCATATCCCGCCCAAAAGCTAACTCTGGGTGATTCGATCTATTGATTATCAGTCTATTAAAAACAAATACTTTGCCAATATTTAATTTTCGATATATTTCCCTATTTATACATATTTTAGATAAAGTAAAATTAAACCATTACACATACTAACGCAGAAAAGCAAAAAATGGTTGTTGGTTATGGGAAAAATCAGTCATATATCGATTGCGCTATATAATTGATTAACACAATGATGTTTTTATTCACATTTCTTCGATTTTAGGCCATAATAAGGGCCGAAATGGCTATATTTGCCCTTATCTGTTTTCAGCAGAAAAAACTGTAAATCAACACACAAAATGACAGAGCACACGGAAAATCCGCAGGAAGGGAGAATTGTCCAGATTAATATCGAGGAACAAATGAAGACGGCCTACATCGATTACTCGATGTCTGTAATCGTGGGTCGTGCCTTGCCAGATGTGAGAGATGGTTTAAAGCCTGTACACCGCCGCGTTTTATTTGGAATGAACGAGTTGGGCAACCACAGCAACAAGCCCTACAAGAAGTCAGCGCGTGTGGTGGGTGAGGTAATGGGTAAGTATCACCCGCACGGTGACGCCTCTATCTACGACACCATTGTACGTTTGGCCCAGCCCTGGAGCATGCGCTACCCCATGGTGGACGGTCAGGGTAACTTCGGTTCCGTAGACGGTGACATGCCCGCTGCGATGCGTTACACCGAGATCCGTCTTCAACGCATTGCGGAAGCTATGCTGGAAGACATCGAAAAAGAAACGGTAGATTTTACCAACAACTTCGACGACACCCTGGAAGAACCTACGGTGTTGCCTACCCGCATCCCGAACCTGCTGGTCAACGGCGCTTCCGGTATCGCGGTAGGGATGGCCACCAACATCATGCCCCATAACCTCGCAGAGGTGGTGGACGGCGCGATAGCCTATATCGACAACCGGGAAATCACCATCGAAGAACTGATTAAACACGTGAAGGCCCCTGACTTCCCGACAGGTGGCACCATATATGGTTTTGAAGGCGTTAAACAGGGCTTCGAGACCGGAAGGGGCAGAGTAGTGGTAAGAGGTAAAATCACCGCGGAAACGGCTAAAAACGGCCGCGAAAGACTGGTGATCTATGAACTGCCTTACCAGATCAACAAAGCCATCCTGCACCAGAAAATCGCCCAGCTGGTAAACGATAAGATCATTGAAGGCATCACCGACGTACGTGACGAGAGTGACCGCGAAGGTATGCGCCTGGTGATCGACCTGAAGAAAGAGGCGATCTCCAATGTGATCATCAACCAGCTCTATAAATACTCAGAGCTCCAGACTTCCTACGGTATCAACAACGTAGCCCTGGTGAAAGGCCGTCCGCGTATCCTCAACCTGAAGGAGATGCTGGCCGAATTCATCGATTTCCGCCACGAAGTGGTGGTAAGAAGGACCCGCTTCGACCTCCGCAAAGCAGAGGAAAAAGCACACATCCTCGCCGGCTACCTGATCGCACTGGACCATCTGGACGAAGTGATCGCCCTGATCCGTGCCTCCAATACACCGGATGTGGCCAGAGACGGGCTGATGAGCCAGTTCGGTCTCTCCGAAATACAGTCCAAAGCCATCCTGGAACTGCGTCTGCAACGTCTGACCGGCATGGAACGCGATAAGATCCGCGCTGAATACGACGAGGTGATGAAACTCATCGCCTGGCTGAAAGACGTGCTTAGCGACGAAGCGCTCCGGATGAAGATCATCAAGGACGAACTGGAAGAAGTGAAAAAGAAATTCGGCGACGAACGTAAAACCGAAATCCAGTACCTCGCCAGCGAAATGAGAATTGAAGATATCATCGCGGAAGAAGACGTGGTGATCACCATTTCCCACCTGGGTTATATCAAACGTACTTCTGCCTACGACTACCGTCAGCAGAAACGCGGCGGCCGTGGCGCTATTGGCGGCAGGACCCGCGACGAAGACTACATCGAGCACCTGTTCGTGGCCTCCACGCACCATACCATGCTGTTCTTTACAGAAAAAGGACGCTGCTACTGGCTGAAGGTGTACGAAATCCCTGAAGGCGAGAAAAGCGGTAAAGGACGTGCTATCCAGAACATGATCCAGCTGCCGGGCGATGATAAGATCCGCGCCATCATCGATATCAAAGACCTGGGCGACAAAGATTATATCAACAATCACTATATCGTTCTCTGTACCAAAAAAGGTATCATCAAAAAAACACTGCTGGAAGAATTCTCCCGTCCGCGTCAGAATGGTGTGAACGCTATCACCATCAACGAAGGGGACCAGCTGCTGGAAGCCAAACTGACCACCGGCGACAGCCAGATCATGATGGCTATCCAGAGCGGCCGCGCTATCCGCTTCCCGGAAAATACCGTGCGTGACACCGGTCGCGGTGCCATCGGCGTAAGAGGTATTGAAGTAGACAGCGAGAAAGATGAGGTAGTTGGTATGATTTGTGTTAACAAAGACGACGACTCAAGGACAGTACTCGTTGTTTCTGAACAAGGTTTCGGTAAACGGACGAATATCGAAGAATACCGTATCACCAACAGAGGTGGTAAAGGGGTGAAAACCATCAATATCACTGAAAAAACCGGTAACCTGATCGCGATCCTCGACGTGACAGAGAAACATGACCTGATGATCACCTGTAAGTCCGGCATCACCATTCGCATGGCGGTGGCCGATATCCGCGAAGCAGGTCGTGCCACACAAGGTGTGCGCCTGATCCGTCTGGACGACGCTGATGAAATTGCAGCAGTGGCCCGTCTCGACGAACAGGAGGAAGAAACAGAAGAAGTACTGGAAGGGGAAGAAAGCACTGTAGCCAACGACAGCACTTCCACCAGCGAAGATACTGACACTGAACAGGATACTGTAGCGGAAGAACCTGAAACTCCGCAGGAATAGTATTCACCGCAAACGGAAAAAATTAACCCGCTTATGGCAGGAGATGCCCCCTCAAAAGGTGTCTCCTGCCTAAACTGATAAAAAAATACAGCCGGCTTTAGTGGTAACGATGGGTCCGATTGTATTGGATTATTGGGAGCACCATACTCTTATTGTAATCAGCAACTAAAAACTAGAGACATGAAAAAATTATTGGTATCTCTTCTCTTTTGTACGGCCGGCGTATCGGTGATGGCCCAAAGAGCAAAAGTAAGCAGCGCAGATGAGAACCTGAAGAAACAAGATCTGGAGAAAGCCAAGGCAGATATCGATGCAGCGTTACAGAACGACAAGACTAAAAACGATGCAAAGACATGGCTGGTAAACGGCAAAATCCTCGAAGCCATGGGCACCAAACAAAAAAATGCCGGACTTGCCCTGGAAGCCTATAACTCTTTCAAAAAAGCGTTGGAAATTGATCCTAAAATGAAAGAAGCTATCCTGGAGATGAGCGGACCAATGTTCAATGTTTATGCCACAGTAGCTAACGCAGGTTATGGTTTCCTGAACGATCAGAAATGGGATTCTTCTCTGGTGGATTTCAAACATGCCTTCGAAATCGCTGAATACTATAACAGCAAAAACCTGGGCACCACTATCCCTACCGATACTGCACTGACTTTCTACACCGGTTACGCTGCTAACCAGGCTAATAAGAAAGATGATGCTTTCACCTTCCTGAAAAAAGCCGCTGACCTGCAATTCAAAGGCGAACCTGCACTGTACGTAGTACTGGGCCAGCTGTACGAAGAAAAAGGCGACCAGGCTAACTGGCTCAAAACCATCGAACAAGGTAAAGCTTTATTCCCTAAGGATAAACGCTTCAACGATATGGAAATGGCTTTCTACAGCAAAACCGGTAAAACCAACGAATTACTGTCTATGCTGGAAAAGAAAATGGCCGACAACCCTAAAGACGAAGCCGCTGTACTGGACTACGCTATCCGTGTTGACAACCTCGCTAATCCCCGCGATGAAAAAGGTAACGACGCACCCAAACCAGCTAACTACGAAGAGCTGATCGGTAAAGCGGAAGCCGCCTATAAAAAAGTACTGGAACTGAACGCCAGCGACGCTACTGCTAACTTCCAGCTGGGCGCACTGTACTTTAACAAAGCGGTGGTATACAACAAACAGCTCAATGAACTGGACAGCAAACAACAGACTTCTCCTAAAGCAAAAGAACTGCAAGGTAAAGTAGAAGGCCTCATGAATCAGGCATTGCCTTATTTTGAGAAAGCTGACGCCTCTTTCACGGCGAAAGCCAGCAGCCTGGATGCCGGCGACAAACAGACTTACGAAAGCTGCCTGTATGCGCTGCAGAAAATCTACGCTATCAAAAACCAGAACGCGAAAGTAGAAGAAGTGAGAAAGAAACTGGACGCACTGAAATAGTAAATAGCATATACATTATAATTGAGAAAAAGTCCGCCGGCAACGGCGGATTTTTTTTTTGTCCCAGGGCTGAAGCCCTGGGCGACATGGTGATTCAGGTGTCTTTATTCATGTAGACCAGGCGTAGCCGATGCATGCTCTTCAGGAAACAATCTTTAAAGTAATCCTATCATCGTTTAGGCTTTAATACAGGGCAGTAACGTGGATGCATTACCTGTAAAATACAAAGTGCTTAATCAGCAGGAAATTGAATCACATGGTAGCCCCGGGTGAATGGATATCAGGATCCATATATAAAAAGAATAGCTCCGGGGCTACCCGGAGCTATTCTTTAACTCAAACGCTGTATAATGGTGAATTAAGCAGCTTTTTTTGCAGCAGGCTTAGCTTCAGCTTTTTTGTGTTCGTGATGAGCTTTCTTAGTTGTGTCAGCAGCTGGTTTAGCTTCTGCTTTAGCTTCAGTTTTAGCTTTTTCTTTTTTAGCAGGTTTAGCAGCAGGAGCCTGTGCGAAAGAAGCAGCAGAAATGCCCAGTACCAGTGCAGCAGCGATAACTTTTTTCATGATGATTGTCTTTTTAAATGATTAAAGATGTTTTGTTCAGTATTGTGATGTAAAAATAATGCCGGTAACGACGCGGAAAGGGGAGGTTTCGGTGAACTGGTTATTACTGTCGTTGAAAAAGGAAAAATGAACGGTCGTATCGGGGGATGACCGGGTCAGATCGTGATATCAATGGCTTCCTGAATAGCCTGTAAACACAGCTGTTTCAGGGTATAGAACAGTTCGTTGGCCGTATCTGCGTTGTAGTTATTTTCATCGGTTTGTTCAAACTGTTCCAGGATAGGATAGAGGTGCGTTTCCAGCCCGGTAAAAGACACGGTTGTTTTGAGGTTATGCGCCGTGGCCCGTATGCTCACCGGATCATTGATAGAGATCGCATTTTTGAGCATGGCAAGGTCTTCGGGCAACTGTGTCACAAACTGCTGCAGCATGTTTTTTTCGAAGCCTTTATCGCCTTTGGAAAGGTCCCGCAGGTATTGCATATTCAGCAGATGGGCGTGCCCGTTTTCCGGTACATGGGTGGCTGATGGCAGCATCTCCCGGGAAGTGAACTTACCGGTATACACCTGGATCATACGGTACAACGTATTTTCATCTATCGGTTTGGAGATATAGTCGCTCATGCCCATCTGTAGGCATTTTTCCCGTTCACCTTCCATCGCGTGGGCTGTCATGGCAATGACGGGGATATTGGAATGCATGTCCTTACGGATTTTGGCAACGGCGGAATAGCCGTCCATTTCCGGCATTTGTATGTCCATGAGCACGAGGTCGAACACTTGTTTTTCCAGTGCCTGCAGCGCTTCTTTACCGTTGTTCACCACGCGGTATTGCAGCTGCCAGCTGCTGAGGAGATGGCGCAGCAGGTTTTGGTTCATGCGGTTGTCTTCCGCCACCAGTAGCCAGATATTGGGATGAATAGGAAGCTGGTCCTTTTCTGTGTATAACGCTTCTGTGTTTTCCGGCATCAATTCTCCCAGGGTGTAGGGCAGTTCTACTTTAAACGTAGTGCCTTTGCCGGGAGTGCTTTCCACAGAGATGAAACCATTCTGCAGCTCGATCAGTTGTTTGACGATGGTGAGACCAAGGCCTGTGCCGCCGTATTTGCGCGTGGTAGAGGCTTCTGCCTGATTAAACCGGTCGAAGATACTGTCCAGCTGAGCACCCTCAATACCGATACCGGTGTCACTAACGGTAAAGAGTAAACGAACATTTTTATCCTCGGCCCATGTCCTCGTTACGTGTATACGCACTTCCCCTTCAGGCGTGAATTTAATCGCGTTGCTGGTGAGGTTGACCAGCACCTGTGTGAGGCGCATGACATCGCCGTAGAGGATGTCCGGTACTTCTTCGTGTATGGTGATGCTCAGGTGCAGGTGTTTTTCCTCTGCCTTGGCATGGAAGAGCGTATCGATGGAATGCAGTACGCCGCGCAGGCTGAAAGAGGTAGCCTCAATGCGCATCATACCGGATTCTATTTTGGAGAGATCGAGGATATCATTGATGATCTCCAGGAGGTTATGTCCTGCGCCGGAGATGGCGTTAACATATTCTTTAGATTTTTCATTCAGCGGCTGGGCCTGTAGCAGGTGTGTGAAGCCGAGCACAGCGTTCATGGGCGTACGTATCTCATGGCTCATGTTGGCCAGGAACTGGTCTTTCACGGCAGCCAGATTTTTCTCCTGGCGCTGCGATTCATCCAGCGCCTCAATGAGCTGTTCCTGTCGGTGGATACGGCTGGTGATATACAGGAAGGCCAGCAGGCTGGTTAAACAGGCAAAGAGCACCAGTACGGTGCCCCAGCTCTGCGCTTTTTGTCCGCTGGTATCGATGAGACGGGTGGTGCGGTTTACTTCTGTTTGCCGCGTGGTGTCCAGCTGATGCAGAATGCCGGTGATCGCTTCTCCCAGCCTTTTACCCCGCTGGTTGTTGATCATTTTTTCAGCAGCGCTTTTACCACTGCTGTAGAAAGTGTCGAGGATCAGCAGGTTAAAATTGTTTTTCTCATCCACCAGATAATTGAGTTGGGTGAGCAGCTTTTCGGTGCTGTCGTTTTTAACAATTTTATTGATTTCCTTCAGATCGGATTTGATGATGGCTATCTCTATTTCAATACCGGTAACATGGGTGGTATCTTGGGAGATGACCGCGCCCCGTACCTTGCTGTCGGTTTTTGCGAGAGAGGTCTGCAGCTTCTGGATCTCGTTCTTCACGTTCAGTTCCTGCAGCAGCTGTTCATTGCCCGATATGAGTTTACGGATATTCTTGGCTGAATTGAACTGTAGCACTACGAATAAAATCATCCCTGTGATAAACAGGCCTAACAGGTAATATTTTATTCTTTTCGGCTGCATGACTTTATTAACGCTGATGAAGGAAAGGCGGTTCAAAATACGATAATAAAGGTCCGCACATATAAATTATTGTTCAACGGGCAATAGGTATCGGTCAAAACGGAGAAATGGTCGTTAAACTGTTAAAGAAAGTTTAATTTATTGTTGAGGGCTGCTTTATAGGTATCGGCGACCGGAATGGCGTTCTTTTGAATGATGATATTGCCATCTTCGATACTTTCTATTTTGTCCAGCGCCACCATATAGGAGCGGTGTACGCGCATGAACTTGTTGGCAGGCAGTTTTTCCTCCAGAGCTTTGAGGGTAGTATGAATGGCGTGAAACTTCTGTGCGGTGTAGAGTTTCACATAATCGCCCATGGCTTCCAGGAAGAGGATATCTTCTGTCCGGATTTTTTTGAGGATGCCATTGTCGCGGATGAAGACGAACTCTGTGTCAGACACCTGAATTTCGCGATGGTCGCTGTCGATGATCTCCCTGGCTTTTTCGATGGCCTGGATAAAGCGGGCGGGGCTCACGGGTTTGATGAGGTAATCGGCTACATTCAGCTCAAAAGCCTCTACCGCATAGTCTTTGTTGACCGTGGTAAAAATAATAACGGGTCGTTTTTTGCCCAGATTACGGGTCAGTTCAAGGCCGCTCATGCCCGGCATTTCGATGTCGAGCAGCAGCAGGTCTATTTTTTCCTTCTGGATAAGATTGTAGGCCTCCATGGCGCTGCTGCATTCGCCGGTCACATGCAGTTGTTCCACATGGCTGGCCAGCTGTTTCATGGCCGTGCGTGCGAGCTTATTATCGTCTACTATCAGGCAATTCATGTGGCTAATTTAGGAACAAATCATAATATAAAATCATCTGGCCCGCAACAGAGATGCAGTTTTTCCTATCACATTTTTCTTTTTAAGTTCTACATTTGCAGATATGAAATGGTTGATATACATGTTGAGCCTTTATATCCTGGTGTTGTCCTGCATTCCGTGCAATGACGCTCAGGCGGCCGCGGTATACCCTTCCACCGAAATAGCCACCGCCGACACCCATCATCATGAGGCAGCAGCCGATTTCTGCTCCCCGCTGTGTGTCTGCAGCTGCTGTAATGTACAGGTCACTCCCACGGCAGCTATTCATTTACCATATACCCATCGTCAGGTGCAGATCATATTCCCGGTATTACCGGAAGCACCGCTGCCATTGTTATACGCCTCTATCTGGCAACCTCCCCGGTTGTAATCTCCGTCCTTATTGTATCTGATGATGTGCTGATGTGATGCCGCCATGGCATGACCACAGCCACCATACCCTCTTTTTATTACATACCAACCTATTTATGCTGGATAAGATCATTCGTTTCTCTATCAGAAACAAGCTTATTGTAGGGATACTCACGCTTGCACTGGTCGTGTGGGGTATCTTCTCACTGACACGGCTACCCGTAGATGCGGTGCCTGATATTACGAATAACCAGGTGCAGGTCATCACCCTGTCGCCCTCACTGGCGGCGCAGGAAGTAGAACGCCTGATCACCTTCCCGATTGAACAGACCATGGCGGTGATACCGGAGCTGAAAGAAGTACGTTCCATTTCCCGTTTCGGCCTGTCGGTAGTCACCATCGTGTTTCATGATGATGTGGATATTTACTGGGCCCGCCAACAGGTGAACGAGAAGCTGGGCGAAGCTAAATCCAATATCCCGCCGGGTATCGGCATGCCGGAGATGTCGCCGATATCTTCCGGTTTGGGTGAAATCTATCAATATGTTGTCCACCCCGCGAAAGGCTACGAGAAAAAGTATGATGCCCGTGAACTGCGCACTATACAGGACTGGTACGTGCGGCGGCAGTTGCTTGGTACGCCGGGCATTGCAGAGGTGAACAGCTTCGGCGGTCTGCTAAAACAATATGAGGTAGCGCTCAACCCCGATAAATTGCGCAGCTATAATCTCAGTATCAGCGACGTGTTCACGGCATTGCAAAAAAACAACGAAAACACCGGTGGCGCCTACATCGATAAAAAACCCAATGCCTACTTTATCCGCAGCGAAGGACTGATAGGCAGTACTGCGGACATAGAGCGCATCGTGGTGAAGAACATTCCCAACGGGCTGCCCATTCTGATGCGGGACATCGGTACGGTGCAGATCGGAAGTGCTAACCGCTACGGCGCCCTCACCCGTAATGCCGACGGAGAGGCCGTTGGCGGCATCGTGATGATGCTGAAAGGCAAGAACTCCAATGAGGTAGTGAAGGCCGTGAAAGAACGGGTGGAGCAGATCCGAAAGACACTGCCGGAGGGAGTGGTCATAGAGCCGTTCCTTGACCGCAGCGACTTCGTAGGCCGTGCCATTGGCACCGTGGAAAAGAACCTGATAGAAGGCGCGCTCATCGTGATATTTGTGCTGGTGCTCTTTTTGGGCAACCTGCGCGCAGGCCTGATCGTGGCATCGGTGATACCGCTGGCGATGTTGTTTGCCATTGCCATGATGCAGCTATTCGGCGTATCGGGCAATCTGATGAGCCTCGGGGCTATTGACTTCGGCCTTATTGTGGACGGTGCGGTGATCATCGTGGAGGCCACGCTGCACCACCTGGTGAGCCGTGTGAAGGGGCGGGGCCCGGTGAAACTCACCCGTGAGGAGATGGATGAGGAAGTATATACCTCTGCTATCCGTATCCGTAGCTCGGCAGCTTTCGGGGAGATCATCATTCTTATTGTATATCTGCCTATCCTGGCGCTGGTAGGCATAGAAGGCAAGATGTTCCGGCCGATGGCGCAAACGGTGTCTTTCGCCATTCTGGGCGCCTTCATTTTGTCGCTCACCTACGTGCCGATGATGTCGGCCCTGTTCCTCAACCGCCGTATTTCGGACAAGCCTACTATCGCCGACAGGATCATGTCTTTCTTTCATCGTATATACGATCCCGTTATCCGCAGGGCGCTTACCCGTAAGGGCATCGTGACCAGCATCGCAGTAGCGTTGTTTGGCGTGGCGCTGGTACTGTTTGGCCGTATGGGCGGCGAGTTCATCCCCACCCTGGAAGAAGGTGATTTTGCGGTGGAAACCAGGCTGCTTACCGGTAGCTCTCTCTCTGAAACCATCGATAAGGTGGGCAAAGCATCAGATATCCTGATGAAAAAATTCCCGGAGGTAAAAGAAGTCATCGGTAAAATAGGCGCGGCGGAAATACCCACCGATCCCATGCCCATGGAAGCGTGTGACCTGACCATTCTGCTAAAGCCCAAGAAAGAATGGACCAGTGCCTCCAGCCGCGAAGAACTGGCTAACAAAATGCAGGAAGCGCTGGAAGCCATACCTGGCGTGAGCTTCGGCTTCTCTCAGCCGATACAGCTTCGCTTCAATGAACTGATCTCCGGCGTGCGGCAGGACGTAGGCATCAAAATATTTGGGGAAGACCTGCCAACCCTGGCATCGCTCGCACAAAAAATTGGTGGTATTGTGAGCCGCACGGAGGGCGCGCGTGACCTGTACGTGGAACAGATCGGCGGGCTGCAACAGATCGTAGTATCGATCAACAGAGACCGGATCGCTCAGTACGGACTGGATATCGCTACTGTGAACGAAGCTATCAACACGGCTTTTGCAGGGCAGAGCGCCGGACTGGTATATGAAGGCGAAAAACGGTTCGACCTCGTGGTGAGGCTGGACCAGCAAAGTCGCCGTGATATCCGGGATGTACAGGGACTGTATATTACGACCGCTTCCGGTAATCAGGTGCCGCTGCAACAGCTGGCCACCGTGGAAATGGCCACCGGTCCGAACCAGGTACAGCGTGAAGATGCCAAACGCCGTATCATCGTGGGCTTCAACGTTAGAGGGCGAGACATTGCCAGTGTGGTAAAAGATATAGAGGCCGCCATTGGTAAGGAGGTGAAGCTGCCGACCGGCTACTTTATCCGTTATGGCGGTCAGTTTGAGAACCTGCGGGAGGCCAATGCGCGTTTAGCCATTGCCGTGCCGATCGCCCTGTTGCTCATCTTCGCGCTGCTGTATTTCACTTTTAGCTCGGTGAAACAGTCGCTGCTCATTTTTACCGCTATCCCTATGGCCGCCATCGGTGGTGTGTTCGCCCTGCTGCTGCGGGGTATGCCGTTCAGCATCTCTGCCGGCGTGGGCTTCATTGCCCTGTTTGGTGTGGCCGTGCTTAACGGGATTGTGCTGATAGGGGAGTTTAACCGGCTAAAAAAAGACGGGCTTACTGACCTGCAGGAAATAGTACTGCAAGGCACCGCCACGCGTTTGCGGCCGGTACTGATGACCGCCATGGTGGCGTCTTTGGGCTTCCTGCCGATGGCGCTGGCCACCAGCGCGGGCGCAGAAGTGCAGCGACCGCTGGCTACCGTAGTGATCGGAGGGTTGATCACTTCCACGTTGCTCACCCTGCTGGTATTGCCCTGCCTGTATATCTATTCTGAAAAATTATTCCAAAAGCGTAACTCATGAATTTCCGTATAATCATATGCCTGCTATTTCCGATAGCGGCATTTTCCCAATCACAGCCACTCACGATGGAGCAGGCGGTACAACTGGCATTGGCCCAGAACAAAGGACTGCAGTCAGCCTCCGCCAATGTGGCCTATTACAAAGACCTGACCCGCGCCGCCGGGGAAGTGCCTAAGACAGACCTATCCCTGCAATATGGGCAATATAACAGCTATGTGCGCAATGACAACAATATCAGCGTATCGCAGAGCATTCCGTTCCCAACGCTGTTTGGGGCCAGAAAAGCACTGGGCCAGGCACAAACCGAAAAAGCCGTGTGGCAGAAAGCTGCCACACAAAATGATCTGGTGTTCCAGGTAAAACAGGTGTATGTGCAGCTGTTGTTCCTGCGCGAACAGCGCGCGCTGCTTCACAGCCAGGACAGCCTGTTTACCAGCTTTTCGCGTAGTGCCGACCTGCGTTATAAAACCGGCGAAAGCAGACTGATAGAAAAAACAGCTGCAGAAGTACGTGTGCAGGAAATACGCAACCTGCTGCGGCAGAACGAAGCCGATGAAACCATTTTTATGGCGAGACTACAGGCTTTGTTGGGCAGCGCTACACCGGTGACAATTGCCGGTGCCGCCATTCCCGCGGCTAACGTAAGCATGCAGGAAGACGCTCAGGCCATTGCCGACAATCCACAATTGCAGTTTGCCAAACAGGATATTGCCATTGCAGAGAAGCAGAAGAATGTCATCAGTAACAGTATCCTGCCGGACCTTACCGTTGGATATTTTAACCAGTCGCTGATCGGTACCGGCCTGAATGCTTCCGGTACGCCGCTGGCCACTGGCAGCAACCGTTTCCAGGGCTTTCAGGTAGGACTGGCATTGCCGCTATGGCTCGGCCCTATGAAGGCGCGTGTGCGGGCAGAAGAAAAACAACAGCAGGCTGCCGGGCTGTTTTATGACAACAGCGTGATGCAGATGAAAAGCCAATACAGGCAGGCCGTTCAGGAGTTTGTGAAGCTGCGCAACAGCCTCGAATATTATACCGGCAATGCCTTGCCTAATGCCGACCAGTTACAGCAGCAGACCGTGAAATCCTTTACGCTCGGAGATATTGGCTATGCCGAGTATTTCCTGAACCTGGAAAAAGTAATGGCAGTAAGACAAGGTTATCTGCAAACACGACATGACATCAAACAATCTGAATTATATATCGCTTACCTCAGTGGGCATCAACTTTAAAACCAACCTCGTATGAAAAAACGTTCATCTCATATATACGTAGCCGTTATCCTGTTGTTGGCCGGCGTGGCCCTGGCGTCCTGCGGCAGTAAAAAAGCACCTGCGGAAAAACAAACCGAAGAACATGATCATGAAGAAGCGGAGAATACTGTGACCCTCACCGGCGAACAGTTCAAAACAGCCGGTATTACATTCGGGCTTCCGGAAAAAAGGGACATCAGCAGCGCAATTAAAGTGAACGGGCTGCTGGACGTGCCACCCCAACAGGCTGTAAGCGTGTCTGTACCTATGGGCGGCTTTATCCGTCAGACGACCATGTTGCAGGGTATGCCGGTGAAAAAAGGACAGGTGCTTGCCGTGCTGGAGAATATGGACTACATCCAGTTGCAGCAGGACTATCTGGATGCCCGCAGCCAGCTGGAATACGCATCTACAGAATATACGCGTCAACAGGAACTGTCCAGGGAGAATGTGAATGCGTTGAAGACCGTGCAGCAGGCTAAAGCCACCTATGAGTCGTTACAGGCCAGGGTAAAGGGTTTGCGCGAAAAACTCACGCTGATCAACATAAACCTGGCTGCGCTGGAAAAGGGCACTATCCAGCGCAGCATCAGTGTATATGCGCCTATTAGCGGATATGTGACACAGGTGAATGTGAACCTCGGGCAGTTTGTGAATCCGGCGGACGTGCTTTTCCGCATCGTGAACACGGAGCATCTGCACGCTGAGCTGACTGTTTTTGAAAAAGACATTCCCCGGTTGAAGATCGGACAGCCGGTGCGTTTTACGCTCGCCAATGAAACGAGGCAGCGTACCGCCACCGTGCACCTGATCGGACGGGAAATAAGCCAGGAGCGGACGGTGAGGGTACATTGCCATCTGGAAGAAGAAGATACGCAGTTATTGCCCGGTACTTATCTGCAGGCTATGATAGAAGCCGGCGCCGCCAACGTACAGGCGTTGCCGGAAGCAGCAGTGGTGAACTTCGAAAATAAAGCCTATGTGTTTGTGAAAGACTCCACCGGCACCGACAGCACTTTTCATTTCAAAATGCTGGAAGTGCAGCAGGGGAGCAGTGAGCAGGGATATACTGAAGTCACCTTTCCTGATGGTGCACCAGCCAAAGAGATTGTGGTTAAAGGAGCATATGACCTCCTGGCCAAAATGAAGAACAGCGGGGAAGAACACGGACACTAAGGTTACTTTACATGATACGACAAAAGCCCGGACATCCGGGCTTTTGTCGTATATTCCGGAAACAAATGCTCCCTGATACGATGAAACAATTTCTTTTATCCGGTTGGCTGATTTTACTGCTATCTACCGTGAAAGCACAAACGCCGACAGCTGCTGATTTCCCAAAGCTCCATTGGCTGGAAGGCACCTGAACCAAAAAAATGTCCAGGCCCGATAGGTCCGGATTGGAACGTTGGGAGCGGTTGTCGCCCTCTTCTCTGAAGGGCATTGGTGTGACGATGAAAGGGAAGGATACCCTTTTTGTTGAAGGACTGCAATTGCAGACAAAAGAAAACGCCCTGTACTATGTGGCCGATGTGGCGGAAAACAAAGGCCTCGTCTGGTTTAAGATAACCGCCATCGACGCAGAAGGCTTCACCTGTGAAGACCCGGAGCATGATTTCCCGAAGAAGATCGTATATGCCAGAACAGGAGATCAATTGAAGGTGACTATTTCCGGTGATGGTAAATCGATCGATTTTTTCTTTGAGAAGAAAATGTAATTATTTCCAGTAGGTCGTGGCCAGATGTCTCAAAAGTCCGGTGAACAGCTTTACTTGTCCGGGTTGCGTATAGGCATGGAACTGGTCATGCGTAGTATGAAATCCCATATAAAATAGCCACCATCCCACAGCGAGATAAGGTAATACTTCCAACTCCCTGCTGTCTAATGAACGATGTTGCCGATAGGCATTCAGCAGGATATCGAACTGCTCATCCGCCACTTGCTGGGTCATTCTTTTGGTATAGACTTCCAGCGCAAGATACTGCCAGAAGGATGCCAGGTCATTCGCCAGCCAGCCATATCCCATAAAATCGAAATCGAAAAGCGTGACGGTACTCTCCCCGAAGTGCATGTTTTTCGGAAGAAAATCGAAGTGACAATATCCCATCGACAAGCCGTTCACCAGGGATAGTTTTTTTACAGCTTCTCCGACAGCCTGCTGCAGCCAGGTGTAGTCTTCCGGACTGCCGGCAAAAGCAGGCTTCAGCATTTCCAGCGGGCGAACAAACATGGTATCACTATTAAATGTCCATCTGTCTTTTCCCAGGTCTATCGCGGATGATACGTTATGAAAACGCGCCATTTCGTTTCCTAAAAGACGCAGTTGGTCTTCATTGGGAAGCCTTACCGCCTGCCCCTGCGCATAGCTGAATAATACAGCACATCTTTCTCCTTCCACTGCGTCCAATAGCTGAATATTTTCTCCCGAAACATCTGGAATGGGCCAGGATACTGATACTGCAGCGGCTTTCAGCGCCAGTAGCAATGTTACTTCCTCTTTTATTTGTGACAGGCTGCGGTGGGAGGAACGATAAACCCGGAGTATAAAACGGTTGTCCGCTGTTTCGGCCAGATAGGTATCGCCAACGCCGCGGACCAGTAGTTTGCATTGGACATGTCCGAGCGCGTATTTTTCGGAGAGGAAAGAGGATAAGGCGTCAGGGCAGAGGGTCGAATAAGTGGCAGGGAAAACTGTTTTCATCTCATGAAGATAACTGTTTTTCGTTTTTTTGCCCTGGCGATACATGTGATAAATAGATAATTATATATAATTACATATATTTGAAATATATAATTAATAAGATGATGTCCTATATCAGATCAGTTGTTTGGTTATGCTTATTGTTTATCCCTGCCAGTCTGTACGCACAAGTACCCATTGTAACCCTGGGACCTGCTGTGGCAGAGCCTTTGGACGGATGGGATAAACTGATGCAGTTAAAGAACGGCAACACCTTCTGGTTACATTTTTCCAAAAAAGAGGGGTTGAGGGTGACCGTATACAACCCCAAACATGAGCAGGTAGCCGCCGATTCGGTGGCTGGCAGTCTGTGGAATGCTGCAGATCTGGAATCTACCGAAATAGATGGTATCTATGAAATTAATGGTCAGCCGGTGATCTTTCTACAGCAACTGGTGAAATATGTGCCGGTCTTTTTCCGGTTGGTGCTGGACCCGCAAACAGGAAAAATGCTAAGGGAGGATAAACTGGGAGAACTGGCCTCCGTGCAGCATCGCAGTGTATACGTGCAGGAGAATCTGGCCTCGCACGACTGTTATGTGGAGAAAGACCCTGACAGCGACTACTACGCAGTAGCCTTTTTTAATGGCGCGGAGATACAACGTAATGACAGCATCCGGGAACGTATCCGGGTGATGCATTTCTCCCCGTCACATGAACTGCTCCATACCGGGTTTTATTATCTGCCGGATACAGCGTATAACTATTTCAGTTATATCAACCTGTCGGTACGCGGTAAAGATAAGGTGTACCTAAGCACGGTAGGTTTTAATGCCAAAAGGAAAGGCAGCGAGCCCTGGTCTAAGGTCATCTTCTCTGCGCTGTCGCCCGATTCGGCCACCTTTGCGCATCACGTGCTCGACTATACGGCCAACTTCAGCGACGTAAGTGGTTATCAGCAGTATCTGTCGGCCCGCGATGAAGTGAAGTTATTGTTGTACGTACCGGGGCAGCGGTCAGACGGCAGCAGCGGCATCTTTCTGAATACCCTGTTATCTTCCGGCAAGCTGCGTAAACACCAGCAGCTGTCGTTTCCGGAGTTGGGAAAGAACGTGCAGATGAACCTCGGTTATAAAGAAGACTATAAAGGTGCGCCGCAGCGCATCTACTGGCAGCCGGACGGCAGCGGCACGCTGCTGCTGGAAACCCTTACCCGCTACAAACAAGGTAATACGCAGATCAATAAGCTGCATACCAATATGGGCGACATCGGCGTGGCCCTGCTGGATTCCAGCGGCCGGGAAAATGAAACCCTGGCCGTGTCTAAATACCAATCGATCACCGGTGTTTGTGAGCCCTTTTCGTTGCATCGCAGAATGAAGAGTGAGTGGGTGTTTCGTAACAAGATCGCTGCGCTGAATACCAACACCTATCTTTCCTACGATTACGTTAATATTCCTAACGCCACGTTTGTGTTGTTCAATGATTACCTGCAATATCTCGATACCGGCGGGCAGGACAAAGTGAAGAAACCGCTGAAATATGTGGCAGACGCCAATTTCGTTTGTTACCGGTTTTATAACGGTAAGATGGAGCGGCTCTTCCTGTTTGGAATGCCGGAGGTGACCAAAGGATACTATTGTATGATGGGTGCGTCTCACTATGACAGTACGCAACGTGTATACACTACCGTGATGATCAGCCGTAAAGGCACAGAAAAACAAGCCTGTGTGGCCTGGATACAATTCTAACTATCAGGCGGAGGTATAGCCTTCGGGGAGAACGCCCAGCCGGAACTGGTTGACCGCATTATGTGCCAGCCGCGTAGGTTCCGGCAGCCGGTGTTTCCGTACGCATTGTTCCACCAGTGACAAGCTTCCCGCCACATCAATCAGGTGTCCGGGGGAGACGAAGATGGGTTTTACCTTTTGTTTGCTGCGCAGCACAGTGCCGATAACAGCACCCTGTTTATCTGTCAGCGGGGTATGCGCGCCTTTTTCTTCTCCGGGTTCTTCATAGTGGCCGTATAACTTTTTCTTGGCGCTGCCAACCGTCACCTGTCCGGCCAGTACCCCGAAATGGGAGGCGATGCCCATACGCCGCGGATGAGCGATACCATGGCCATCCACCACGAGCACGTCCGGTTTCCGGGGCAGTTGTTGCCAGGCATCCAGCAGCGCGGGCACTTCCCGGAAAGCCAGGAACCCCGGCACATAAGGGAAGGTCACTTCTTTGACTACCAGGCTGTAGCCCACCGGTTCGAGGCTGGGGAACCGCATCAAAACAATTCCTGCGTATACGGTAGTGCTGAACTTATTAAAGGAGATATCGGCTCCGGCGATGAGCTGTATTTTCCCGTTGAAGGGCGCCGTGATCACTTCTTTGCGCATCTCCTGCTGCAGCAGGGTCGCTTCGGGTACCGTGAGGGTGTTGTAGTCTTTCATGAATTTCCGCTGTTGCATCAGAATAAAGATAGTTGTTCCCCGTCTTTCGGCGGGGCCGCTTTACCAAACACGGTACGTCCGCCATACTTCCACGAGTCCCTTTTTTCCCGTTCTATCACCTTTTCGAAATTAGCGTTGGGCTCAAAATCCTGTTCTATTTGTTGGGACAGAACAGACAGTTTGCGGATGGCCTCCTGTTTGTCGGTATGGCCTATTTTAGCCTTGTTGAGCGCGTCCCGCAGTGTTTCGATTGTTTCATCATAGATCCGGGTAGGCACCGGGAACGGATGTCCGTCTTTTCCGCCATGAGCGAAGGAAAACCGTGCCGGATCTTCGAAACGGGAGGGAGTACCGTGTATCACTTCACTGACAAGGGTGAGGGACTGTAACGTTCGCGGGCCTACGCCTTCCAGCATCAGCAGGGATTCAAAATTAGCGGGATGTACGTCGTGTGCCAGCGCCAGCACGCTGCCGAGGCGTTTCAGGTTCACATTTTCCGCGCGTACATCATGATGGGAAGGCATGACGAGGTTGCGTATTTCGGGCAGCAGCTGTGCCGGCTTTTCCTCCAGCAATTGCATGATGCCACTTTTAGTGGAAGCGGCCTGCGTATCGGTAAGATTGAGGATCATGCCCTGATTGCGGCCGTAGATAAAAGTATGGGGCGCTTCCGTGTAGGAGGTGAATGCTGTGGAATGCCAGTGATAGCGGCGCGCCATGCTGCTGGCATCGTTCATGCCCTGTTGTACCACGGCCCAGTCGCCGTCCGTCGATAAAATGAAAGAGTGGAGATACAGCTGAAAACCGTCCTGGATAGCGGTGTTGTCTACCTTGGCGGTAAGTTTACTGCTGTGTACCAGCTGCTCGCCGGGCAGCCCGGTTTTTTCGGCAATGCGCATCAGTTCAGCCGGCGTTTCGCGGCTGTGGCGGCCTTTGCCTCCGCAGATATAAATACCCAGTTCCTGAGAGCGGGGATTGATGGCTTTTTTCAATGCGCCCATGACGCTGGTCGTGATACCGGAGGAATGCCAGTCCATGCCCAGCACGCATCCCAGCGCCTGAAACCAGCAGGGGTCGCTCAACCGCCTTATTACTTCACTTTTACCGTAGTCTGTCACAATTGCCTCTACGATAGCGCCACCCAGAAGGGCCATGCGTTTGGCCAGCCAGGGCGGTACGTGACCGTAATGTAAAGGCATGTCTGCATAAGAAGGCATAATATTGTTAAAGTGGATTTAGTTGTACCTGAAATTGTGAGATATGTTTGTTCTGTAGCAAAAATTCATCTAATTGTTCCATTTTGCTACGGTTTCCCCGGACTGTGTAATTGACTTCAATCAACGCTTCTTTCCGGACGATCAACATTCGTTTATATTTTAAGCCAAAAGAGTTGAGAACACCTTCCACATCTATCTGCGGTAATTTCTCTTCATGAAAGTATATCGTGTAGTAACGTTTGTCATTGATTTCTGCGATGCTTTTTTCGCTGAACTCCATCAGAATAAGTACGATCAAAGCGCCTGCCAGTCCGCCTACCGCCAGTACATACTGGCTCATGCCGATGGCCATGCCAAGTGCTGCTGCGATCCAGATAGAGGCTGCGGTGGTGATGCCGTCGATCGTAAAATCGTTTTTAAAGATAACCCCTGCACCGATGAAACCCACGCCGGTAAGGATATTGGAGGCCACGCGGTCCGGGCTGTTGGGATATCCCAGTTCAGCAGAGAGAATAGTGAAAATAGCGCTGCTTAAGCAGATCAGCGTCATGGTACGCATACCTGCGGCTTTCCGTTTGTACTCCCGCTCGAGGCCTAATATAGCGCCTATCAGCAGGGCAACGCATACTTTCAGTATCTGGTCTTCCTGAATAATTTGTAAAACGTGTTTCATATCAGTGGGGAAATATCTTCTTACAAATGTAAGGGTTGGCACAATTCTTTCCTGCAGGATGTCAATTAAGACAATAAATACCTGCCATATGAAGCCTTTCGTATATAAATTTTTTATGGTAGCCTGCGTTACAGGAGTGCTGTGTATACTTTTATTTGCCTGTAACAGTAGCAAGGAAGCTTCCAGAGAAGCCGATTCCGCTGCTGTGTCCATTCCCAAAGTAGACAGCACCAGCGTCATACCTGTGGACACCGCCCTGACCAAACCGGATACTTTACGCCAGTAAGTAGTTTAATCCGGGTGAAGCTTGTTATACCATGGAACTGTTTACTTCACCCTTTAAACACTGGACCATGAGAGTATCTTATCTGCTGCTGGTTGCCGGCATATCGGCTGCCATGCTGACGGCCTGTGGCAACGGCGCACAAAACAACAACCAGGATTCGATGAACCTGAACAACAGCGGCACCACAGACACCGCCGCTATCATTCCGGACACCGCACCAGCGGCACAGACGCCTCCAGGAGCTATCAATCCGGGCGAAGATTCAGCCCGCTTCGGCACCGGGGCCGGTGATTCCTCCAAAAATCCGGGGCACAAATCGCAATAAGCCGGTTGCCCTTAACAATGCCTTACTACGGAATAAAATTATTTTATCCGAAGTAAGGCATTTCTTAATGCAATATATTTGTGTGTAGTTCGTCCCCATTAACAAAGTATATATCCTAATGCAAAATGAAACCACGGCCGTCGTCCCGGCACCCAAACCAAATCTGACATGGACGTCCCTTAAAAAGACCTTCCGTTTATTCCGTTACGTAAAACCTTACTGGGGTGAATTTGCTCTGGGACTGGCCTTTTTGTTGATATCCAGCCTTGCAGGACTCGCATTTCCCCGTTTGCTGGGCGATCTGGTGGATCCTAAAAGTACGGCAGACCTGCTTCATGGCCTTAATAAGGCCGGACTCATGTTGGTGACTGTACTGGTAGCGCAGGCCATTTTCTCTTTCTTCCGGACCGTTCTTTTTGTGAATGTGTCCGAAAAGACGCTGGCTGCGCTGCGGCAGCATGTATACAGCCATATGATCAAACTGCCTATGCGGTTTTTCCTCGAGAGAAGGGTGGGAGAGCTGACCAGTCGTATTTCTTCCGATATTTCCCTGTTACAGGACACCTTTACCACTACGCTGGCAGAATTTATCCGTCAGATGATCATCGTCATCGGCGGGGTGATCATCCTGCTGGTGACCTCCTGGCAATTGACCGCCTTTATGCTGGCTATTCTGCCCATTATGATGGTGGCAGCGGTATTCTTCGGTAAGTTCATCCGCCGCTTTTCCAAACAGGTGCAGACACAGGTGGCAGCAGCCAATACGGTGGTGGAAGAAACGCTGCAGGGGATTATCAATGTAAAGGCTTTTGCCAACGAACAGTTTGAAATAGCCCGCTACCGACAGCGTACGAATGAGGCGGCCCGCATCGGCATGAAAAGCGGTAAATTCCGCGGGGCCTTTTCTTCCTTTATTATCCTGGGTATTTTCGGCGCGCTGGTGGCGGTGATCTGGAGAGGAGTGTCTATGGGCATTGGCACGCCGCAACTGCTGTCATTTATCCTTTACTCTGTATTTATCGGCGGCTCCATAGCGGGACTGGCTGAGATATATACCAGCCTGCAAAAAAGTATCGGCGCTACGGAGAACCTGCTGGAGATACTGGACGAACCGGAAGAAGCTATTACGCCAATAACGCAGATAGCACCGGGCGATCAGCTCGATGGGCAGATCTCTTTCCGTAACATCTCTTTCCATTACCCTTCCCGGCCAGACCTGACCATTCTCAAAGATGTCTCCTTTGATGTGGAGGAAGACCAGAAAGTGGCGTTGGTAGGCCCCAGCGGCGCAGGTAAGAGCACCATCGTATCATTGCTGCTGCGCCTTTATGAGCCTACGGAAGGCCGCGTGTTGTACGACGGCAAGCCGGGTGCTTCCATACCGCTGTCGGTGCTCCGCTCACAAATGGCGGTGGTGCCACAGGACGTATTCCTTTTCGGCGGCACCATCCGGGAGAACATCGCTTATGGTAAACCTGATGCCACAGAGGACGAAATAGAAGCCGCCGCCCGTAAGGCCAATGCCTGGGAGTTTATCAAAAATTTCCCGCTGGGACTGGAAACGATCGTGGGTGAAAGGGGAATTCAGCTGTCGGGTGGACAGCGCCAGCGTATCGCTATCGCGAGAGCGGTGCTCAAAAATCCGCGTATCCTTATCCTGGACGAGGCTACGTCCGCGCTGGACTCTGAATCAGAAAGACTGGTGCAGGACGCGCTGGACAAACTGATGGAAGGCCGCACCTCCATCGTTATCGCCCACCGCCTCTCCACTATCCGGCAGGCAGACAAAATTATTGTACTGGATAAAGGCAATATTGTGGAACAAGGTACCCATACTGAGTTGATCGGTGTAGATGGTGGCCTGTACCGCATGCTGAGCGAAATGCAGTTTAGCCATTAACATATGCCCGGGGCAGGAGCCCCGGGCCACAGAATCGGCCTACATATAGGGCTTCATCTCTTCGTCAATATCTTTCCGGAGGTCCATTAGTTTTTTAGCATAACTCTCCATACTGATCTCATTAGCCGTACGCGGTGTCCATTTGGGCACCGGTATGGTTTTACCATTATCATCTACCGCGGCAAATACCATGACACAGTGTGTGGTCTTTTGCTTATGCTGCTGCCGGGGATTACCGGCAAAAACATCAATGGAAATATGCATACTGGTATTACCTGTATAGATGATAGTGGCGGTGATCTCCACCAGATCGCCAATGGCAATTGGTTTAAAAAAACGAATACCACCCACATATACCGTCACCGCATATTGTCCGCTCCAATTGGCCGCACAGGTATATCCTGCCTGGTCAATCCATTTCATCACGGAGCCGCCGTGTACTTTGCCGCCGAAGTTAACGTCAGAAGGTTCGGCGAGGAAACGCAGGGTAATAGTATGATAAATAGAGTCCATGTAGCTTGATTTGTTCCCGCAAAGAAACAAAGTACTATAAAGAATGCAAAGAATAAAATATTCACGCAAAGGCGCAAAGCAGCAAAGACGCAAAGGATTGTTAAGAATAATAAGAAAGCAAAGGAGCGAAGATCAAATTTGATCTTCGCTCCTTTGCTTTCTCTGCTCGCTTATATCACCTTTGCGTCTTTGCTGCTTTGCGCCTTTGCATGAACTACTCGCTTTTGTCGCCGCCACCCATCTCGTTGTTATTGTCTTTTCCGGACTTATTGTTTTTACGTTTGAACAGGTTGTAGTCCATCTTACCGAAACGCCAGGTGGCATTCAGACGAAGCTCACGGGTGAGGCGTTTGCGATAGTTCTCTGTTTCGGAGAAGGCGGTGTTGGTATAACTGAGATTACGGTCTGAATTGAAGATGTCGTTCAGGGTGAGGGAGATCGACAGGGCTTTATTTTTCAGCATGTCTTTTTTGATACCGGCATCGATGGAGTATACCGGTTTGCGTTCGCCCTGCGGAAGGATCTGGCGGGATTCATATTCGCCCGTGATCTGCAGGGTAAGGTTCCACGGCAGTTTGGTGTTGCTGTTGAGCTTACCGAACCAGGTGAAACCGGAGTTGCTAAGGTTATCTCCCTGATTGCCGGCACTGATTTTTGTCTGTGCAAGATTGACGTTGGCCGTAAGGTCCCAGTCTTTGGTAAGCTGGCTTCTGACGGTGATTTCAGCGCCATACGAGTTGCGGGTGCTGGCATTGATCGGGTAAGACAACAATACCCTTTGCGTTTGCCCGTTCAGGTTAAGGGTGGTGTCTACATAAAAATCAGTGATGGCATTATCGGTATTACGATAGTACAATGACACCAGTATGTTGTGCTTATGGGCGATGTCTTTCAGGTAGGACAGTTCGAAAGAGTTGGTGAATTCCGGACGCAGGTCGGGATTACCGCGGCTGGCATTCTGTCCGCTGTATTCAATAGTAGGCAGCAGATCGCGGAACCAGGGGCGGCGAATGCGGCGGCTGTAATTGACTTGCAGCTCATGGTCGCCTTTGAACTTCTGGGAGAGGAATACGCTTGGGAAGAGACTGATCGGGTAGTTGATCTTATAAGCAGCTTTGTCGCCGAAACGGGTCTCACCGTTATAGTTGGACTGTTCAGCCCTCAAACCAGCCTGATAGCCAAAGTTGCCCTGAGCGCCGGTATAGCTTACGTATCCGGCATTGATCTGTTCCTGATAGTGATAATTGTTGGACAGTGCAGAGTCAATGGTGAAAGCACCGCTCGGGTAGTTCTGTCCAAAGGTATTGGTATAGTTATCGAACTTGCGGGTATTGGTACGCAGGCCCATTTCAATTTTTGATTTTTCTGAGAACGGGCGTACATAATCAATTTGTCCGGTGAGGTAGGTGGTTTTACCATCTCCGGTACTGTAGCGGTTTTGCGGCTTTATCGGGCTGTTGATAGTATCGCCTTTCAGGTTATAGTATTGCAGGGAATATGCCGAGCTGTTGTCACCGGTAGCGTAGTTATAGGTGAAGTCTGCCGTCAGCTCTTCGCCTTCCCGTGCGAAGGTGTGTTTATAACCCAGCTGGGTAGTGTAGTTACGGAAGCCGTTTTTACTGTTGTTGATACCGGTGCCGTAACGGACCAGTTGGTGGTTGATGTCCATTTCATGCTGGGTCTGGTCGTTGTAGCGGTTGAAGTTGCCGCCGGTGAGGCCTTCTGAAATGGTGAGGGTATTACGGTTGTCGATGAACCAGTCGAAGCCGATGCGGCCTGTCTGGAAGTTACGGTAGAAGTCTCCGTCCTGCAATTGATCGGTATAGGTAGTCGTATCTGACAGGATATTTTTCCGGGAGATACGGCTGGTCATGGGCGACTTACGGTTACGGGTACCATAGTTTACGAAGAAGTTGAATTTTTCCTGTCGCAGGTTAAAATCGATGCCGGTATTGGTGCTGCCGAGAGAGGTGACGCCTGCGCTGAGCAGGCCGTTGATACCTGCTTTTTTATTTTTTTTCAGGACGATGTTTAAGATACCACTCATGCCTTCCGCATCATATTTCGCGGATGGGTTGGTGACTACTTCAATATTGGCGATGGCATCGGCCGGGATCTGGTCGAGTGTGAGGGTGGTAGGGCGGCCGTCTACAAAGATGGTGGGGGCGCCGTTGCGTACGCTCACGTTACCGTCGATATCTACGCTCACAGACGGTACCTGTTTCAGTACATCCGTAGCCGTGCCTCCGATGCTGGCCAGGTTCTTCTCTACGTTAAACACCCTTTTATCGATCGCCATGGTAAAGGCTGGTTTCTCGCCTACCACGTTGACAGCAGCCAGCGACTTTACATTGGGGTGCAGTTTAATATTGCCCGCATCAACGCTGGTGCTTTTAGCGTTGAGGGATACAGGTTTGAAGAATGCTTCATACCCGATGAAGTTTACTTTCAGGATATATTTACCGATAGCGAGATTTTCAAAGTTAAAGTCACCATTGGGTTTGGAGAGCATACCGGTGAGCACGGAAGAGTCCGGGCGTAACAACGCCACAGAGGCATATTCTACCGGTTTGCCTGTCTGTACGTCGAGCAGTTTTCCGTAGATCGTTCCGGCGTTGGCAGCAGGTGGTTTGGTGCCGTGCTGCTGTGCCGTTAATGCCAGGTTAAACAAGAACATCCATCCTGTCAATAGCAATACAACTTTTCTCATAATTTCTTTTACTAGCGTCCAACAATTTATAGCGGCGGTAAATTTACTTTTAATGCAGGAAGAAAATCATTTTTTTAGGATGAAAGGTGTGTCAGAATCCTCCACAGTAACATGTTTGAACTTCAGAATCGCGCAGGATTCTTTGCAGGTAATGGTTTCACAATGGGTGTGCCTGAAAATCCACGAGTGTTAATTAGTGTTAAGTTCACGCAAAGAAATATATAAGACCCAGATTTGCAGGTAAGAAGCAAAGGAGCGGAGATCACATTTTATTTCCTTTGCGTCTTACAAAAAAACGCAGGCCTTCTGTGTTTCTTTGCGTGCAGCTCCTTTGCTTCTTACAAAAAAAATGTGAGCCTTATATATTTCTTTGCGTGAAAATGATTTCGATGATAACGGATAGCTACGTATCTTTACAGCCAGCTGTTGCGTTATTTTAATTTTTTTATATGCATAAGGATTACCGACCGGACTGGGATATTTACACGTGCCATATTGAAGAAAGTCCAGCAGTAATAGGCCTTGACCTTGATCTGAGACGATTTGCACCATTGAAGGAGAAGCCGAATGCCATATATATTACGGTATACCTGAACAATCCGCGGGAAGACGGATTTCCACAGAACGATGAATTCGCCATCATGGGCGAGATAGAGGACAGCCTGGTAGAACAGCTAACAACCAATCTGGATGCGCATTTTGTGGGCCGTACTTTTTCCAATGGTGTACGAGACTTTTATTTTTATACAGGCAATCTATTGCTGCATGATAAATTCATTGCGGATGCCATGATCAAATTCCCGGATTACCGGTATGATTACGGTGTAAAAGAAGATAACAACTGGGAACTTTACTTCGATTTTTTGTTTCCCGACGTCTATGAGTTCCAGCGTATCCAGAACAGGAAAGTACTGCGGATGCTCCGTCAGCATGGCGACATGTCTGAACGGGAACGCCCCATCGAACACTGGATTCATTTCCGGACAGAAGAAGACAAAACGGCTTACTGGGAACATATCCGTGAGAATGGTTTCGAGATTGCGCATGACATGAAAAATGACAATCCTGAGTTTCCGTTCAAATTGTGTGTGTCACGGTCGGACAAAGCCAGCGAGGCCACGATTGATAGTGTGGTCATGACCCTCTGGGAGCTGGCACAACAAGTCAACGCAGAATATGACGGCTGGGAAACCAGCATCGTAAAATAGAAAAAGCAGGGATGACAACATCCCTGCTTTTTTGTTTATTTCCTGAGCAGTCCTGACAATAGAGAAATAAGGAACAACACCAGGAAAATAAAAAACAGTATTTTGGCAATAGACGCGGCGCCGGCGGCAATACCACCAAAACCGAAGAGTGCCGCTATTATAGCCACAATAAAGAATATTAACGCCCAACGTAACATAGCAGAAGGTTTTAAGGTGAACAATATGTATTACTGGTTGCAACAAACTTTCTTATCCCTTCTGCTTCATTCAATTATTATTCCGGTCCAGTACAATAATTGCATTACACGCAATCCCATTTTTTTTTAATATACTTGTCACCTTCGATAACCTTTGAGGACGGAACTTAAAATATTAACTACTATTTCTGTTACCTGCTGGCTCCTTTGCTGGTGCCAGATCGCGTTTGCACAGAATCCCCCTGTAGCGGACACCACACCCCGGCGGGGCAACGGTCTCATGAAAAAGATAGGAGAATACCGGGATTCACTGCGAAATAAGGAGTACCGTCAGTCCTTTATCCGCCGTATTACCAAACAGGACGTAGAAACGCCTGACGTGGACATGGACAGCGTCATCACCAAAAGTGAGGCATATTTTACCCCGTTTGTGGGCAAAGTGATCAGGAATATCTACTACCGCCAGGTAAAGGTGTTTGGCCCCCGTAATATCAATGATACCACCTTTACCACCAGCATGAAGCTGATCCATCTGGCCAACCGGCTGCACTTCGATTCCCGGGAATGGATGATCCGCCAGTCGCTGTTTTTCAGGGAAGGCTCGCGGCTCGACCCATACGAGCTGGCGGATAACGAACGTTACCTGCGTAACCGGCCCTTCTTCTCCGATGCCCGTATTCACGTACGGAACGCCAACCCGGACTCCGATTCTGTTGATGTGGAGGTGCTTACCAAAGATGTGTTTGAATACGGTGTGGACCTGTCGCAGTTCAGCGCCAGCAACATCAAAGCCCGGGTATCCAACAATAACCTGCTGGGAGCGGGACAGGCACTGCAGGTGGGTTTCCAGTGGCGCAGTGACTATACGCCTACCTGGAATACGGAGGCACGTTACACCAAATACAACGTGCTCGGCTCTTTCGTGGACGTAAGCGTCGGCTATTCGACGCTCAACAATACCACCCCGCTGGACACCAATGTATACGAAGGGACTATTTTCCTGAGCCTCAACCGGCCACTGTACCGCAACGCCGCCAAATGGGTGGGCGGGCTCACGCTGGCGGAGAACTGGTCTATCAACATCCTGGGAAGGGAGCAACAGACCATCGACAGCCTGCTTTACCGCGACTACCGCTATGCGGTGATCGATGGCTGGATAGGTTACAACTTCATCAACAACTATGAGCATAACGGTACCAGCCATAAGCCTAACTTCGCAGTACTGTTCCGGCATTTTAATCTCAATTTCTCCCGAACGCCCGATCAGGAGCTGTTTAAGAAAGACCCTGTATACAACGATCATCGATATTATCTGCTGGAGTTCCAGGTGTACCGGCTGGACTACTTTAAGGCGCACCAGTTCTTCGGCTTTGGCAGAACAGAGGATATTCCGCTGGGGTATAATTTTAAGGCCGCCACCGGCTGGGAAACCTGGCGCGACAGGCGCCGGCTGTATACCGGCCTGGAAGCCCAGAAATACTGGACTACCAGAAGGCAGGGGCTCTTTAATACAACCGTGGGCGTTAGTACCTTTTGGCAGAGTGGCGCCCTGGAGGATGCCGTTATCCATGCGAGGGCAGAATACTATAGCCGGCTTTTCTCCATCAGGAAGTCCCGTTTCCGCCAGTTCCTGAATCTGGACTATCTGGAAAGCCCCAATCCGTTTTTCTACAAGCCACTTAATATCAATAACGACAACGGTATCTGGGGATACCGCTATACCAAGCTGAATGGTTACCAACGTCTTAATTTCGGCTCAGAAACCGTGTACTACAGCCCGCTACGGTTCCTCGGCTTTAAATTCAATTTCTTTGCTTCGCTGCAGGCGTCCATGATCACCGCCAAAAATGACAACCTGTTCAGCAATCCCGTGTACCTTGGCGTGGGGGGCGGTTTCCGGATCAAAAATGAAAACCTCTCGCTCAATACCATCAAGGTATCAGGGTATTATTACCCGAATGCACCGGTACTGCAACCCAAGAGTATGTTGGAAATTACCACCATTGTGGATTTCCGGTTTGATGTGTCGGCGCTGAAGGCGCCCGCTTTCCTGAGTTTTCTCTGATGACTGTTAACTGAAAAAACGAAGATATATGGAATGGAAAAACAGACTTACCTCCCTGCTGGGCATTGAATATCCCTTTATACAGGCGCCCATGCTGGGTATCACCACACCGGCGATGGTGGCGGCCATGAGTAATGGCGGTGGACTGGGATCGCTGCCGGTTGGCGGTCTGCCGCCTGAGCGGGTGGCGGCGCTGATAGCAGAGGTGAAAGCACTCACGTCCAGACCTTTCGCAGTGAATCTTTTTACGTACGAAATACCGGCGCTGGCGGAGCAGGCACCGTTTGAGCAGATGCAACAGTTTTTACAGCAGCTGTATAAAGCCAACGGTCTGACCGTGCCTGCCGTAGCTTTTGATGCGGTGAGAATCTATTCCTACCGCGAACAATTACCCGCGTTGCTGGCTGCCGGTGTGTCTCTGGTGAGCTTTACCTTCGGTATTCCCGACGATGCCAGTATCGTCCTGCTGAAAGAAAAAGGCTGCCTCCTGCTGGGCACCGCCACCTCGGTAGAAGAAGCCGTGGCGCTGGAGAAAGCAGGCTGCGACGCGGTGGTGGCGCAGGGTATCGAAGCGGGCGGCCACCGCGGCACTTTTTTACCTGGGCCGCTGCCTCAGGTAGGTACTATTGCACTGGTGCCACAGATAGCTGACCGCATAGCCCTTCCCGTTATTGCCGCAGGTGGCATTGCGGACGGGCGCAGCGCCGCTGCTGCCTTCTGCCTTGGCGCCAGCGGGGTGCAGTGCGGCAGCGTATTGCTCAGAAGTCCTGAAAGTGCAGCTACGCCCCATCATAAAGACAAAGTAGCTACTGTCACGGATACGGGCACACGTATTACCCGTGCATTCTCCGGCCGGTGGGCGAGAGGGATTGAAAATGCACTCATGGACGGCATTGATGCATCCGGATTGCCGCTGAACGTATATCCCGTACAGGACGCACTCACACAAGCAGTGCGTAAGGTGGCAAAGGAACTGGACGATCCTGCTTTTATCGTGATGTACGCAGGACAAGCAGCGCGGATGGCGAAAGCATTGCCTGCTGCAGAGATCATGGACGAATTGCGGATGGCCGCTGAGAAGATATTGAACCGTGGGGGGCAGATCCCCAAGGGGGCGTAGACGTCGCAAATTCCCGGCGATATTTCCCGATTTCGCAGGTTCCCAGGGCTCACGCCCCGGGCTACGATGTCATTCAAATCCTTTATCGGTATGAGTTCGTTCGTTTATGGAGTATCACATTTTTAAGCGCTGGGCTGCGGTGTGGTCTCTTGCGTAATTAAATTAGCCAATCCTAATAAAGAAATTGAATAACATCGTAGCCCGGGGCGTGAGCCCTGGGAACCCAAAAAAAACGTAGGCATCCATGGCCGCGGGAATTGGGAATTGTGATCCCGATTAATAAATCCGTGTAAAAATGCCCGGATAATCTTTCACAATGCCGTTTTCATCTACCGGTAATTCCGCCCGGAAGCCACTGTCGCCATTTTCATAGAGATACAGGTGGCTATCTATTTTAGTATAGTACTGCGGTAGTTTTTGCAGCTCAAACTCCGGCAGTTTAATATAGAGCATGTTCAGTAGTTTCCTTTCTCCCTGCTCAAATGCCAGTCTTCGTATAGGCAAGGTATTCGTGAAAGGCGTCAATGAAATGTCGATGTCTCTGCAATCATCAAAGGCTTCAATGTGATTCCCGTCTTTGTCAAACCAGTGGCCGTTGAGGTCTGAAGTGAGTTTCAGCGCTGTTGGCTGGAGCCCGTCCCGTATGATGTGGAAGGAGGATACTTTCCAGTCCGGCGTGATCTCAATTTCATACTGAATAGAGAAAGGCTCGGCCTCAGTGCAGCCATTGATAATCCCTTTGACCAGGCTGTTGTGTTCCTGCTTTGTCACCGTCAAAAATTCCGTTGCGGGCCATTTGGTGGCCTGCCATACTACTGGTCCCATGATTTATCTTTTTATGGTGGATGATTTAATCTGAATGATCACACTTTTGGATGCGGGTGTGTTGCTTTTATCGGCCACGGTGTCTACCGGTACCAGCACGTTGGTCTCGGGGAAGTAGGTAGCGGTGCATCCGGCCGGAATATCATAGGCGACGATGATAAAGCCGGGCGCTACCCGTTCCGTTTGCCCGTGATAGTTATAGAGGTCTACCACCTGACCGGCGGTAAATCCGGCGTGGGCAATGTCTTCCGGGTTCATGAAGATGACCCGCCGTTCGTGGTGTACGCCGCGGTAACGGTCATCCAGTCCGTAGATCGTGGTATTGAACTGATCGTGGCTGCGGATGGTCATCATCAGGTATTCTTCCGGGCGAAGCGGCATTTCCGTTACCGGCGCCACATTAAAATTGGCTTTGCCGGTACTGGTATTGAACTGGCCTGTTCTGGAGCCGTTGGGCAGATAGAACCCGCCGGGGTGGCGCACACGTTTGTTATAGTCGTCGAAGCCGGGGATGACTTTTTCGATGGCATCCCGGATATGGTCATAGTGTTGGGTGTATTGTTGCCATGGCACTTTGCTTTCCCCGCCGAGTATGGCCTGTGCCATTTCGCAGACGATTACCGGCTCACTTTTCAGGTGTTCGGAAATAGGATGCAGGTTGCCTTTCGACATCTGCACTACGCCCATGGAGTTTTCGCAGGTGACAAATTGCGTCTGTTCTTGTTGCCTATCTTTGTCGCTACGACCCAAACACGGCAGTATCAAGGCTTCCCGGCCATATACGAGATGGCTTCTGTTCAGCTTCGTAGATACGTGTACGGTAAGACGGCAGTTGCGCAGGGCTTGCGCGGTGTAGGTGGTATCCGGGGTGGCGGAGAGGAAGTTGCCGCCCATGGCGATGAACACTTTGGCGTCGCCGCGGTGCATGGCATGGATGGCATGTACCACATCGTAGCCGTGTTTATAGGGCGGTTTAAAGCCGTATACCGCTTCCAGTTTTTGTAACAGCGCGGCAGCCGGTTTTTCATAGATGCCCATTGTCCTGTCGCCCTGTACGTTGCTATGTCCTCTCACCGGGCAGGTGCCGGCGCCGGGCTTGCCGATACTACCTTTGAGCAGTAACAGGTTTACGATCTCCCGGATGGTGTCAACAGCGTTTTTGTGTTGGGTAAGTCCCATGGCCCAGCAGGCGACGATCTTTTGTTTATGCATCAGCGCGGAGGCGGCCAGCCGCAGCTGATCTTCCGGGATGCCGCAGGCGGCGGAAAGGTCTGCCAGACGGTGCTGTCGCAGATGCGCGATGTACTCGTCATACCCGCTGGTATTGTTGCTGATAAATGCCTGATCGAATACGGTACCCGGATTTCTCTCTTCTTCTTCCAGCAGCAACAGGGCCAGCGCTTTGAGCAAAGCCATGTCACCATTGATTTTTATTTGAAGGAAGATATCGGTGAGATGCGTTTTTACCTGTAGTATTCCTTTTACGGTCTGCGGATTGAGGAAGTTGAGCAACCCGGTTTCCTTCAGCGGGTTCACTGAGATGATAGTGGCACCGTTGGCTTTCGCTTTCTGCAGGGCGGTGAGCATCCGTGGGTGGTTGGTGCCCGGGTTCTGGCCAAGGATAATGATCACTTCTGCCTGATGTACATCTTCCAGGGTAACCGATCCTTTGCCGATGCCTACAGCTTCGCCGAGGGCTACGCCACTGGATTCGTGGCACATATTGGAGCAGTCCGGCAGGTTGTTGGTGCCATATTCCCTTACCATCAGCTGGTAGAGAAAGGCTGCTTCATTGCTGGTACGGCCGGAGGTGTAAAACACCGCTTCGTCGGGGGAGCTGAGCTGGCGCAGCTGTGTTGCTATTTTATGATAAGCTTCTTCCCACGACACCGGTGCATAGTGGGTGGCGCCGGGTGCGAGGTACATGGGCTGAGCTATCCTTCCTTTTTTACCAATTTCGTAGTCGGTGAGTGCTCCCAGTGAAGCGATGCTGTTGGCCGCAAAGAACGCGGGGTCCAGCTTACGGGTAGTGGCTTCTTCTGCAATGGCTTTGGCGCCGTTTTCACAATATTCTGCAATAGGGGAACGCTCATCGTCGGGGTCGGGCCATGCGCAGCCGGGGCAGTCAAAGCCGTCTTTCTGGTTCAGTTCCAGCAATGCTTTCATGGCCCTGAAGGCATTCATAGCTTCCAGCATATGTTTCATGCTGGAAACCACTGCCGGAATGCCGGCAGCCACAGTGGCCGGTTTGGTGAGTTTAAGCCCGGTGAATCTGACCGGTGTCAACTCAGTATGTAACGCCATATAGTTCCATGATTTTTAGCGCCGTGATAGTGGTATGTTTCTCCGGCAAGCTACGTATTTATCTTCGTTCCCGGTCGGACTATCGTTATCCTGTCAGTCGGAGCTAGGTATACTGATTGTACCTGTCTTCCTTTAAAAATCCAATCAGGGTGATGTTCCATTCGGCGGCCATTTTAACGGCCATACTGGAGGGTGCGCCAATGGCGGCGATGATGGGAATGCCCGCCATGGCTGCTTTTTGTATCAGTTCAAATCCTGCGCGGCCGCTGAGCAGTAACAGGCTTTGTTGTAATGGGAGCTGTTGTGCAAGTGCGGCGCCTATGATTTTATCGACAGCGTTGTGGCGACCTATATCTTCCCGCAGCAATAATATCTGGCCGGTGTCATCTACCAGGGCGGCAGCATGAAGGCCGCCGGTATGCCGGAAAAGCGCCTGTTGCGCCCGCAGCCGTTCCGGTAACTGTGAAATCCACTGGCCGGGAGTGCGCCGGGCGGACTGGCTAACGTTAACGCCGGTATGAATATTTTCGATGGAGGATTTGCCGCACATGCCACAGGCGGCTGTCGCCTGAAAATGACGCTGGCTTTTATCGAGAAAAGGTACTATCTGTTCTCTTAGCAAAACGGTTGCCAGGCTGCCGCCGGGCGTTTCTGTCAGTATCACCTGCTTCACGGCGGCAGCACCGGGAATGATGCCTTCGGTAAACAGAAAGCCGGTGGCCAGTTCTTCGTCCTGCCCCGGCGTGCGCATGGTAACTGCAACATTCTGCTGCCGGCGGTTATGGGTAGGACCGTGTTCCAGTCTTATTTCCAATGGTTCTTCTGCTGCCAGGATATCTTCGGTATCAGTTACTCCTGCGGCGGTGACTCTTTTTATACGGGTATGAACAACAGCATTTGGCATAGTTAAAATTACACTTTCACGATCATCTTACCGCTGTTTTGGCCGGAAAATAATCCCAGCAGCGCTGTGGGCAGCTGGTCAAACCCTTCGATAACCGTTTCGGTATATTTTATTTTGCCCGCGCGGATCCATTCGCCCAGCTGCTGCATGCCCTCCATGTAGCGATGGGCGTAGTTACCGATGGTAAATCCCTGCATGAGGACACTGAACTTGATCAGTGTGGGTTGTACCCGGGGTCCCATGGGAACGTCGGTGCTGTTGTACAAGGCAATCTGTCCGCATACGGGAATGCGGGCAAAGAAGTTCAGGTGTTCCATGACGGCATCAGAGATATCGCCGCCCACATTGTCGAAGTAGATGTCTACGCCATTAGGGCAGGCAGCAGCCACGGCCGTGCTCAGGTTAGCGTTCCCCTTATAGTTGATCGCTGCATCGAAGTTAAAATCGCTGGTGAGCAACTTCACCTTTTCCTCGCCACCGGCGATACCCACCACGCGGCATCCCTGTAGTTTGGCTATTTGTCCGGCTACCAGTCCCACTGCCCCGGCAGCGCCGGAGATAACGACTGTTTCGCCGGATTTGGGTTTACCGATGTCCATGAGGCCAAAGTAGGCGGTCAGTCCGGGCATACCTAATACGCCCAGGTAATAGGTTGGCGGAATACTGCTGTCTATTTTACGGAGATGATCACCGGAGAAAAGGATGCCGGTGGCCCAGGGGAAGAAATTTTTACCGCCACCGGGCATTACCAGGTCGCCGGGCGCGAAGCGGGCATCTTTACTGTCCACCACCGTGGCTACGCCGCCGCTTTCTATCGGTTCCTGCACTTTGAAGGGTGGGATATAGGAGCGGGCATCACTCATGCGGCCGCGCATGTAGGGGTCTACAGAGAAATAAAGCGGCTGGAGCAACACTTCGCCTTCGGCAGGGGCGGGCAGTTCCGTGCCCACTGTTTTAAATGTATCAGAAGATGGCAGGCCTTCGGGCCGTTCGTTCAGCAGGATCTGTTGTATTTTCATGAAAACTGGTTTACGGGTATATCTTGTCTTAACGGGGAAAAACAACTTTTGTTTAACGATGTTTTCAATATACGCCACCTGATGGGAATTACCGCGTAATAATGTATTTTAGGGCCGTAATTAACCACTAAACCCTAACTGTCTATGCGTTTGGATGATGAAAGATTAAGTGACAATGTCGAGAAGCGTTCCGGAGGCGGAAAGCGCACACTGATTGGCGGCGGTATCGGCGGCGTCATCGTTATTGTGCTGGCACTGTTGTTTAAACAAGACCCCAACCAGGTAAACCAGGTACTGCAACAGGTGCAGGGGCCCGGCGGCACTGAAAAAGTAGAGAAGCTGAGCAAAGAGAATGCTTCTGCTATTGAATTGTTTTCCTCTAAAGTTCTGGCCAGCACCGAAGATGTCTGGACCGATGAATTTAAGCGGCTCAATATGCAATATGAACGCCCTAAAATGGTGCTGTTCGAGGACGCCACCACCTCTGGTTGCGGCTCTGCTGAATCGGCCATGGGTCCGTTCTATTGCCCGGCCGACCGGATGGTGTATCTGGATGCCTCTTTCTTTAAGGAACTGGAAGACCGTTTCGGGGTGAAAGGCGATTTTGCCAAAGCGTATGTTATTGCACATGAAGTAGGGCACCACGTTCAGAACCTGCTGGGCATCAGCCGCCAGGTGCAGGCAGCGCGGAGCAGACTGAGCGAAGCGGAATACAATAAACTTTCTGTAAAACTGGAATTGCAGGCCGACTTCCTCGCAGGGTTGTGGGCCAATCATGCGCAACAGATGCGTAATATCCTCGAATCGGGTGATATTGAGTCAGGGCTAAATGCCGCCAGCGCCGTAGGCGATGATAAACTACAGGAAGCTGCCACCGGCCGTGTGGTGCCGGATGCCTTCACGCATGGCACCTCTCAGCAAAGAATGTTCTGGTTCAAAAAAGGATACGATTCAGGCGATCTCTCTCAGGGTGATACCGGCATCGGATTGGGACAGGCAGGACGATGATCATTTAGATATTTTGTTATTTGGATATTTTGATATTGCGGGGAAGCCGGTAGTCGTCAAAATATCCAAATAATCAAATAATCAAATAATCAAATAATCAAAGCACATTGATATTTAAGAACCCCATCAATATCAAAATATCAAAATACCAAAATATCAAAATAAAAAAATCCCCCAATGTTATAACTCCAGCATTTCTTTCGCCAGGGTGATCATGTGTTCATCGCCGGTGTATTTACCTTTCTCATCCGACAGTTTGACTACCGGTGTCCAGCGGGGGGCATCTTCCGGCCGGGCCTCATACATCTTCACGACAATATTCAGCGGCGTAAGCCCCACATCATTGGTGAAATTGGTGCCAATGCCAAACGACATACCTATTTTTCCCCGGCAGTGGGCCGCTATGGTAGCCACTTTCTGGTAATCGAGGCCGTCAGAGAAAATAATGGTTTTGGAAAGGGGGTTAATGCCTTTTTCCTGGTAATGCCGGATGGTGTCATCGGCAAAGGCGAGCGGGTCGCCGCTGTCATGACGGACACCGTCAAACAGCTTGGCGAATTTTTTATCGAACTGTTCAAAGAAAACAGGTGTGGTGTAGGTGTCCGACAACGCGATACCGAGATCGCCACGATATACCTGTACCCAGTGTTCCAGCCCCAGCATGTTGGCCATTTTGAAACCGTATTTAGCGGCATGGAACATAAACCATTCGTGGGCGTGGGTGCCCACTGGTTTTACGCCGTTACGCATCGCCAGATGTACATTGCTGGTACCGATGAAGGTGTTTTCACCGTACTGACGGAGCGTTTGCACCACCAGTTTCTGTACCGCCAGCGAATGCCGGCGCCGGGTGCCGAAATCAGCTATTGTGATGTTCAGGTCTTTGTACCGTTCTATTTTAGTGCGGGTAATGGCAATGACTTCCTCATCAGGCACCCGTTGCTGCCCGGTCGCCTCATAATAAAGCTCGCAGATCAGCGACATGAGCGGCACCTCCCAGAGGATCGTGCGGTACCAATAGCCGTCGGCATGTACTTCCAGCTGATCGCCCTGCTGGGCGATATGTATTTCGGCCGGGTTGTACCGATAACCCTGCAGAAAGTCCAGATAGGTAGGATCGAGGTATGGACAGGTGACAGCCAGGAATTCTTTTTCCTCCTGACTGAGTTGCAGATATTGCATGTCGTCTATCGCCTGCCTTAGTAGTTTGTCGAAACCCGGAGGGAACGAATGTTTGCCGCGATTGATGAATTTATAACGGGCACGGGCCTTCGGAAACAGTTTAATCACGCAGTGCTGCATGGTGAATTTGTAAAAGTCATTGTCCAGAATGGAATTCAGCTTCATAATAATCTGCGTTTTATATGACAATTATACCATATTTTTGCGCTCATAATCATATCCCATTTATAATGAAACAGATTAAAGTAAAGTTTGCACTTAACCCGCAAGAAACCGTTTTGTTCAAAGTAGACGGTTCGTACCTCAAAAGCAAATGGCAGGCAAAACCAGGAGCCCTGTGCCTGACCAACGAAAGAATCGTGATAGAGGGCAAATCGATGACAGCATTCCTGTTATTTGGTGTTATCGGCTGGTTGCTGACCCGGAAAAAAGTTCACAAGGAATTTCCTTTATCAGACATCACCAACTTCAACAGAGGCAAACAAGGCTTCAATAAGAAAGTAGCGGAGTTTGAGCTGCTGGACGGTTCCACCGTACGCATGGCCATCACCGGTAAATGGGAAGTGTTTGAAGCCGCTTACCAGAAAGCGATGATCGACGTGAAACCTTTGTTCTCCGTTAACTAGCTTACAGTTTAGTGCCACAATATTTACAGTAGTCCGCATTCGCATCGTGGCCTTCACGCATGCAATGCGGACATATTCTGTGGTCCACGTCATCTTTGTCTTTCAGCCGGCTCATCTCCACAGTTACAATCCCCGTCGGCACCGCAATAATAGCATAGCCCATAATCATGATCAGTGCAGAGAAAGCCTGTCCCAGCGGCGTAATGGGCGCAATATCACCGTATCCCACCGTGGTAAGGGTCACCACCGCCCAATAAACGCTGACGGGTATACTGGTGAAACCGGAATTATGCCCCGATTCTATCACGTACATAATGGAGCCTAATACCACCGTTAGCAAAAGGATAAAGAACAGAAAGACGGCGATCTTGCGCCGGCTGTGTTCCAGCGCCAGGGCCAGTTGTTTGCTTTCGTTGAGAAAGGGTACCAGCTTAAAGATCCGGAAAATACGCATCAGGCGCAGTATACGGATGGCAAGCAGGAAATGTGCACCACCAAAGAGAAACTCCACATAGGTTGGTAATACGCATAAGAGGTCTATCAATCCGTAAAAACTGGTGATATAGGCTTTGGGGCGATAGCTGCACCATACCCTGAAGAGGTATTCGAGGGTAAAGAGAATGGTAAACACCCATTCCAATATCGTAAATATGCGATCGAACCGTTGTTGCACGCCGGCCACACTCTCCAGCATCACCACTGCCACACTGAACAGGATGAGTATCAGCAATGCGATGTCAAACCATCGGCCTGCAGGGGTGTCTGCTTCAAAGATGATATTGTGCCAGCGTTGCCGGAAAGGGGAGAGCGTTCCTGGTTCCTGTGTTGTCATGCGGTGATATTATGTTGTTCAACAATTATCCGGGTATTTATGTTTACCTGTTCGCAACCCCGCAAAAACCATGTCAGACAATATTTAAAATCATTTACGGAGAGAAAAGTATACCCATTGGCGTTAGCCACCGGCAAAATGGAGAAAAAGTGTAGGCGGGTCGTTTCCAATAGTTCCTTATCTTAGCTGTTATGCTTACAGAAATATTAATCAACTTATTTGAGCGGGACCTGAGCCGCCTGGAAGATGAAATCGCCGCCTATGATACCGAAGAAGCTATCTGGCGTGTACAGGAAGGGATTAAGAATTCCGCCGGTAATTTGTGCCTGCACCTGTGTGGGAACCTGCAACATTTTATTGGCGCTGTATTAGGCCAGAGTGGTTATGTCAGAAACAGAGACCTCGAGTTCAGCGACAAAAATGTTCCGCGGCAGGACCTGCTGGCGCTGGTAGGTGTTACCCGTCGTGTAGTGCTCACCGTTATAGTAGGCCTCTCTCCGGAAACACTATCGAAAACATACCCGGAGCGGGTGCTGGGAGAAATGACCACCAATCATTTCCTGGTGCATCTGTACGGGCATCTGAATTACCACCTCGGGCAGATTAACTATCATCGCAGGTTAACCCAATAGCCTATGCTACCGCCAACGTTTTCGCAGCGGCTGCTGCAGACATATCAACAGCTCAAAATGCTGATATGGCCTTTTATAGGGCTGGTGACCATTGTGTTGATTTTCCGCAGCATTTATAGCAGGGAAGAGGTCTATTTTTTCATCAACCGCCTGCATACCGGTTGGGGCGACTGGCTGTTTCCCCGTATTACTGAACTGGGAAGCACAGTGGCTTGCGTGGTACTGACGGTGGTACTGTTTTATTTCAACAAACGGCAGGGCGTAGTGCTGGCAGCAGCTTACCTGTTTAACTCCATGGTCAATTTTGCGCTGAAGTTTACCGTGGCTTTTCCCCGGCCGCGTCGTTTTTTCTCGGAGCGGCTGCACGATATCTATTTTGTGCCGGGCGTGGAGGTACTGGATAATTTGAGGAGTTTCCCTTCAGGGCACAGCGTATGTGCTTTTACAGCAGCCACGGTGCTTTCCTATTATGTTAAAAACAAGTACTGGTCGTGGGTATTCCTGTTGCTGGCAGCGATGGTCGCCTATTCCAGGATGTATATGAGCCAGCATTTTCTGGAAGATGTGACCGCCGGCGCTACAGAAGCCGTGTTGTTAACCATGTTATGGATTACCCTGATAAAAGACAAAGCTCCTGCCAACTGATATCAGGTCGTTTCCTGCAACAGTATCTGGTAAAGCAAGCCTGGCTTTAATTCTGCTGTGTCTATCCAGCCGATGCCGGGCGTAGGCGCTGGCGCGTGTTGGTGCGCCGGAGGTGCCGGCGTATACCGTGCCCAGATGATTTCATAACCGATATAAATGGAGGTGCTTCCCTGCCGCACATCGTCAGTATGGCCCAGCCGTCGTTCGTCGCCCGGAGCGATATTTTCGATGATGCGTATGCTGCTGGTAGTGCCGATCGGTGTACGTACGATTTGCCGTGTGGCTACCGTCACGAAGCGGTGAGAAGACGTATTGCGGATGTTGCGCAGGTATCTGGAAATGGTAAAGGCGCTGTTGGATATACCCGTGATGGTTACATCAGCGATGGCATCGTCTCCTTCAGGCGGCGCCGGAAGGGCTGGCACAGCGGGTGCGGTGAGTTTGCAGACCAGATATACGGCATACGCTGCAACACAGACAATCGTAAAATAGAGGGCCAGTACAATGTACATAAGAGGGTTAAGATTAAATCATGCTGACCAAATATACTACGACTTGATTCTCCAAATGTAAATCTGATGTTAACGTGCTGTTATTTGATAATATTATTTTCAGTATAACAGATACAGAATTAACCGCACTATTTTTTTATCAGGATTAACAATTGACTCACAAAAAAAACAGAAAGAAACCCCCAATTTTGCCTGACGTTTTTTTTAGGGTGTTTGTAACCTTGTGCTGTCTTTAGTTTTAGTTACTTATAGTAAGTGTCTGTATTACCCCTATTTTTATGAATATTTGGTTGTTACCGCTTCCGCACAAACGGCAGTCGTGCTATTTGCGTACCGGTAATAAGCGCAAGCCGGGAGAGTATCGCTATTGCTGGCGTTCAGCCTGTATAGCCATGGATGGCTATTGTGGTTAACGGCCAAAGAAAGCGATGCTCAGCCCGGCGCTGTGCCATTGAGCGTTGTAGTAAGGTAAAATAACCGTAGAGGCGTGTACGTTAGTATCCCTGAACAGTTTGCGTTGTATCCACGGGTACACCCAATATGCTGCTTTGGTACTGAGTATACCGAAGCCGGCGCCCGCCACCACATCACTGAACCAGTGTTTATTATTGTACATTCTTAAAGCACCTGTTGCGGTAGCAGCGGCATATCCGGCGATGCCGTACCAGGGGGACACGTCCTTGTATTCCTGACGCAGGAATTCTGCCGTGGCAAAAGCCGTGGCCGTATGCCCGGAAGGGAAAGAGAGATTATCGCTGCCATCAGGACGGACTTCGTGGGAGGTCCTCTTTACCAGTTCCACGGAGCCGGCGGTAAACACCGCGGAGATGCCCAGGATAATGGTGCGGTCGCGGAAATTGTGTTTGCCATGGACCCCCGCAGCATTAAGCACGTATACAGCCGCAGCGGGCGCAAATTGCAGGTAGCTGTCCACACAGGTATGAAACCCTGCATGGTCTTCCTGTATTTCCTTGTTGGTACTGTGATTGAGATCGGAGAGCGGATGCCATCGAAGGGCGGCCACACCATAGCCAATCATGACGATGGGAACAACCAGACCGGTGGCGGTGGTACGAAAAGCCGGCGCCGGGGCAGACTTTATCTCCAGATGAAAGGAGTCTTTAACGGCTGCAGAGAGGGTATCTGACGGTAACTGGGCCTTTACAGGGCTGGTCATGGCGCCCAGGGCCAGGCCAGTGGAAAGTATCATCTTTTTCATGCATCACTCCTTGACCATTCAAAAGTAAAGGCCAATTCTGGAGGAATTCTGTACTATTCACCTCCACGGTCTGTTGTCTTGGACAAGATCATCTCAGCGGTTTGTTTGGTATAACGATTATGAAAAATAAAAGTGATCAGCAGTCCCAATACGCAGCCCGCCAACACCGACAGTACCCGCCCTACGGCTGTATCCCATAAATGTGCGCCCGCTTCGTGGGTCATCACAATGATGGTGGCAGCCAACGCGGTACGGGTGGCGGTTTCCAGATTAAAAAGATTGCACAGCACCACTGTCACGCATACGGCCACACTCATGGTGATCAACAGATTGGGATGAAACAACAACAACAGAAAACCCGATATCGCTCCAATGACATTGGCTTTGATCCGTGTAACCGCCAGGGTGACAGCGTCCGAACCATCCGGGGACAATACCAGCATAACCGAAATTAATACCCAGACTACGTCGGGATAGTCGAGCAACCAGGACAGAAACAAGACCACCAGCACACCGCTTATACATTTGGCTGCATAGATCAGGATCCGTTGTATGCGTGTTCTATTCATCATTTAGCAATGTTATGAATTTTGTTACATATACCGTTAAACATATATGTAGGGTATTGAATTTAGATTCCCTACCTTTGCCGCTATTTCGTTAACCAATTGATAACCATGAGACTACGGAAACTATGCTACGTCGCGGTGCTCGCGGGGTCGTTGCAGGCCTGTATTAAGGACGCACCAATGAACCCCGAGGCCGACATTGAAACATTTACGATCGACAAGAGCCAACTAACAAGTGATGTATTTATTGACCAGGCCAATAGTACCATCAGGCTTTATCTGACTCCTGAAGCTTATGCAACGGGAATTGCACCCAGGCTAAGCCTCTCCACAGGCGCTACGGTTACGCCGGCATCGGGAGACTCTATTCATTTTGATACCGGGATTCGCCAGTATGTGGTGACCTCCGCCAGTGGTCTGAATAAAAAGACCTATAAGGTGGAAGTTGTCAACGTAGGGTACTGGAAATGGGACTTTGAAAAATGGATGATCAACGACGATTTCAAATACCAATATCCGATCGATGAGGACAGCGCCGTTACCTGGTCTTCCGGTAACCCGGGAATTGCCTATTCCGGCGTAGATGAAGACCCGATGGCATACCCGCTGCGCGCCACTACAGACGCCTATCATGGCAAATATGCAGCAGAGATGGTGACGCGTGAAGGTACAGTGCTCTCCGGGTGGGTAGGTATCAAACTGTTTGCGGGATCTATGTTCCTCGGTGTGTTCAACATAGAGAATGCATTTGCCAAACCGCTGGAAGCTACAGAGTTTGGACAACCTTACAAGGGGCAGCCGCTCCGTTTCACGGGTCACTACAAATACAAGCCCGGAGCACAGTATCAGGACAAAGCGGGTAATATTATCCCGGGTATGATTGACTCCTGCGCCGTTTACGCGGTATTATACACCGGTACTACCCGCCTGAATGCGACGAACATCCACAACTCTGACCGGATCGTGGGTACAGCTTATCTGCCGGACGGCTCCGCCCGGGAGAACTGGACCCGCTTCGATATTCCCTTCCAGATGAAGAGGAAAGTTGACAACAACGAGAAATTGATGATGGCCATCGTAGCCTCTTCCAGTAAGGACGGCGACAACTACAAAGGCGCTATCGGTAGCCGATTGGTACTCGATAGCCTGGAAATTATTCACGAATAAAGACCTGTTCAACCCATGAATATAAAAATGAAAGGATTGCTGGCTGGCCTGTTACTCGCAGCAGGACAACTCTCCGCTCAACAGACCTATAAAACATCTGACTTTAAGCCTCATCTGGAACACCGGATTGTAGCGGGATTTAATTTCGGCGCCACTGCGCCGGCAGGACTACCCAATACCATCCGTAAAATCAACAGCTACTGGCCGGAATTCAGCCCTTCGCTGGGATATGAGCTGGCTTACCGCATTACCCCGAAATGGGGCGCCGCCCTCGGTGTAAAGCTGGATTACAAAGGAATGAGTACCAAAGACGAGGTGCTTTATTTCCCTACTATCATCACTACGGATGATGGAGGGACCTTTGCTGGTGACTTCTCCGGTAAAAATAAAACCACCGTCCGCAATGCCTATGTGGTGTTCCCCCTCAGCGCTACCTTTGCGCCCAATAACAAATGGCGCTTCAACCTGGGAGGGTACGCCGCCTGGCTGTTCAGTTCCAATTTCTACGGCAGCGTATCAGATGGTTATATCCGCAATGGTGGACCTACCGGCGGAAAGGTGATCATCGATCATGCTACTTTCGATTTTGGTACGGATGTCCGCAAGTTTGACATCGGCCTGCAAGGTGGCGCCCTGCGCAAAGTAGGCAACAAACTGGAAGTGATGGGGAACCTGAACTGGGGTTTAAGACCAGTGTTTGCCAACGACTTCAAAGGTCTGGACTTCCCGCTGTACAATATCTACCTGACGCTGGGAGTAGCGTATAAAATCTAGTGATATAAAACGACAAAACGAAAGCGCGAAGACACCCGTCTTCGCGCTTTCGTTTTTAAACAATCCTTTTGTTTCATTGTTGGAAATAGACTGAATCTCACTTTATGGCCAGCATTACCCCCATTAGAAATCCGAAAAACGATCACCTGTTGACACCCGATAATTCGGCCTTAATCATCATCGATTATCAGCCGGTGCAGGTTTCTTCCATCAAATCCATGGACCAGGACTGGCTGGTGACACAGATTGTACGGGTGGCAAAAACAGCCAGGCTGTATCATCTCCCGATTATCTTATCCACGGTGAACGTAGCAACGGGCAGAAACAAGGAAACAATTGCTCCTTTAAAGGAACAGTTGAAGGGGGTACCATCCTATGATCGTACCAGTATCAATGCCTGGGAAGACAAAGAATTCCTGGAGGCCGTAAAAGCCGCTAACCGAAAGAAACTGATTATGACAGCATTGTGGACGGAAGCTTGTCTTACATTTCCGGCCATCGATGCGCTGAAGGAAGGTTATGAGGTGTTTCCCGTTGTGGATGCGGTAGGTGGTACATCAGTAGAGGCGCACGCCACCGCGCTGCGAAGAATGGAACAGGCCGGAGCACAGGCGATATCTGTAAATCAGCTTATCTGTGAGCTGCAACGGGATTGGAACCGGGATGCGACAGTGGATGGTTTTGCTGAAGTGTTGTTTAAAGAAGGGAAAATACACTAGCAGACCAGCAATCATTTAAAAAAAGCCAACCTGAAAAGTAACTTTTACTTTTTAGGCCGGCCTTTTTTCTTTGCGCTATTTGCTCACTTCGTGTCTTTGCGTGAGCCTTTTGCGTGAACTAGTATTTTGCGGGCTGACCAGCCTTCGGCAGCGATTTCCGGATAAACTCACGGATGTCTTCATTGCCTGTTGCCAGATCATCTTTCCGGAGATACATCATATGTCCGCTGCGGTAGCCTTTCCAGGACAGACGGTTTTTCAGCCTTCCGCCGGGATCCAGTTGCCACATGCTGTATTTCGCATTGAAGTAGTCACAGGCGCCGTCATAGTAACCAGACTGTATCATCACGTGGAGATATGGATTAGCCGCCATCGCCTGACGAAGGTTCTCGCCGGTCCTGTCATTGGCGCGGTCCCATGGATGCACCGGACCAAACATCATGTATTTGAGATCGGTGGTGAACTTCAGCTCATCGCGCAGGTAGATGTTCATCGCAGGCGTAAAGGCATGCAGCCAGGACGTCAGCTCGGCATTGTAATCAGGAGAGGCGCCGGCGTCTTCTTTATCCTGTCCCAGATAGCGGGAATCCAGGCGGCCTACGGTATAACCGCGGTCGCGGAGCAGTTCTTTCCAGAAGAAATCTACCGGTACGTTGAGGTTGTGCTGCAGGATCACTTTTTCGGAGAGACCGGAATAGCGGGCCATGCGGGCAGCGATGTCTTTTCTTTTCTGTTCATCCAGGAAACCGCCCTGGCTGATGGCAGGTATCAGTTCCTGAATGGTGAAGTTCTCCACTTCCGGCAGCATGGCTGTAAGGTCTTTCTGCTGGAGGTCGGCGCCCAGTGCTTTATGATACCATGCTGTGGCGGCGAAATAGGGCAGTGACAATGCTGCGTCCACCGGACCGCTCCGCGCGATACCCAGATCGGTAGGCGATACCAGGATGACACCGTTGAGATACATCCACTGAGCATTTTGCAGTTCCAACGCCAGCCCGGATACCCGGGTGGTACCATAACTTTCCCCGATGAGATATTTCGGAGAGGCCCAGCGGCTGTGACGGGAAACGAATGTATTAATCCATTCGGCCAGGTATTTTATATCGGCGTTGGTGCCGAAAAATTTGTCCCGTGGCGCGTCTTTATTAATTCTGGAATAGCCGGTATTGGCCGGATCAATATATACGATGTCTGCTATGTCGAGAATAGACTGTGGATTCTCCCGTATCCCGTATGGCTGTATGGGATATCCCTCGTCGTCGATATTCAGCAGGCGGGGACCGGTGTAAGCGATCTGCATCCATACAGACGGCGTGCCGGGGCCACCGTTGAAGGAAATGACCAGTGGACGGGAAGCCCGGTCTTTTACGTCTGTTCTTTCATAATAGGTGTAGAAAAGGCCCGCAACGGTTTTGCCGTCCTGGTCCCATACAGGCTGTGTGCCGGCGATGGCTTTGTAGGGAATCTTCTGTCCTTTAACGGTCACGTCGTGATAGCTGGTGACAGCAGTGTCCGCGCTGAGGGAGAGTACCGGGTTGGCGCCGGTGATTTCTGCTCTGGGCGCCGGTTTGCCGGAAGGCGGCGCCTGTTGGGCCTGTGCTATGGATGACAGACCGGTAAGACCAGCCACAAATAAAGGCATCCAGGCCTTGTTGAATACGCTCATAATTAGATTAGATATTTGGTGATAAGCTGTTGTAGCTGCTATTTATAACCAAATATCGGGAAATCCAAACCGGTCATCCCTTTCCTGTTTACTTCAGCTGAAAGTCAGAAGGCCGTTTGCCTACCAGTTTGAAGAAAGTATTACTGAAAGCCGATACGCTGTTGTAGCCGGTGTCCCAGGCAATTTCACTGATCGTCTTTTCTGTCTCCAGCAGGTATCCCATTGCTTTGATCATACGCGCCAGTTTCAGGTATTGGAAAAATGAGATGTCCATAGTGGACCGGAAAAGCCGCGTCAGGGTGCGTTCGCTGATGTTGAACTCCGTGCTGATGGTTTCAAGCGTCAGTGGTTCGGCCATGTTTTCGTTGATATACCGCAACACAGGCTGCAGCCGCTTATTATCGGTGGTAGGCAGGTTAATAGGCAACGGAGATGTACTGATGTCCGGCAGGATGTTTTTAATGGCCTTTACAAAACGATAGCCGTTGGAACCGGGCAACACGTCCTTGTCCCATTTGGTAGTATAGAGGATCATCTCCAGCAGCAGGTTGTTCACCGGATAGATCCCGGTTTGACGATAAAACGGTACCTGCTCATCATCTTCATCTTTAAAGAAGTAGATCGTACGGACAAAATTGGCCGGATACCGGTGCGCAAAATAATGTTCCACACCCGCCGGTACCCACATGTAATGCCTTGCAGGCAGGAAATAAGTCTTATCCCTGGTATATAAAAAAGCTACGCCGCCCTCAACATAGGTGAGTTGTCCTTTGTTATGTTTATGGAAGGGAAAGTGATGCTCCGTTTTCCAGTGCCATATGTAGGCGGATTCCGGTATCCTGTCCACTTGCTCAATGATCAGTTTTGGTTTAAATTCTTCCATTTGGCCGGATTTAGCAAATTAATGGCAATTTATAACAAATAATTTTACCGGGATGAATTGAACTTTGCAACTTCATCAGAATCAATATGTCTTCAATTAGTAATAAATGGCTTGCGGGAATAATGCTCTCTGCATTATTGGCCGGTAAAACAGCCGTTTGTCAGAACCCTGAGCAGATCCCCCTAACGTTAACGGATGTATGGAATAAGGCTGCCGTGTACAACAAACAACTACAGATGCAACAGCTACGGGTAGCTGGTGCGCAGCAGCAGGTCAAGGCTGCGATGGACGAGCGACTGCCGGAGATAAAAGCCAGCGGGTCTTATTCCAGGGTGTCCAACCTGCCCATGTATGAAAAGGGTATTTTCAACGCCCCCACACAGTTTCCGGTAGTGCATCAGTCATATTCCGTCGGCGCAGATGCTTATCTCAACGTATACAACGGTGGCAAAACATCCCGCGAAATCACGGTGAGGCAGACAGAGAGCGAACTGGCGGCGGAACAGCGCAACATGACCAACGCGGAAATCAGATATAAAGCAGCGGCTTATTATCTCGATATATACCGGTACCGCATGTACGAAAAAGTAATGCTGCAGGACATCCGTGACCGGGAGAAAGAACTGGAAGAGATCAGACAGCTGCTGAAAAATGGTGTGGTGCTGAAAAGCGATGTGTTGCGCGCTGAACTGAAACTCTCCAAACAGAAAATGACGTTGCTGGAAATCAGGAACAGCCTCATCATCGCCAACCAGCGGCTGAATATTATGATCGGGCAGCCGGACAGCATCGACAACCGGTTGGCGCTGGACACGCTGTCACTGGCCGCTGTCCCGGAAAGAGATTACAATGGCTACCTCGCGGAAGCATATGAACATGCCTTTGCCTTTAAGATTTCCGAGAAGGAAACAGCACTGAGTGAGCTCAGACTCAAAGAAGTAAAGTCCAATATCTTACCTAAAGTAGGACTGTTTGCGGAGTACTCTTACGCCTATCCGCAGATCCTGTTCTATCCATATGCTATCAGTCTGTATGGCCTTGGACAGGTAGGGGTAAAAGCCGGTTTACCCATCTCAGCGCTGTATCAGAACAAACACAAAAAAGAAGCGGCCAAAATAGCGCTGGAGCGGCAGGAGATAGAGCATGCTGACACGAAAGACAAAGTCAGGGAAGAAGTACGCGCCGGATATCTCCGTTATACAGAGGCACTGGAACGTATCCGCGTGGCGCAGGAGAACATTCTGCAGGCGCAGGAAAATTTCCGGATCGTGAACAACACCTACTTCAATCAGCTCTCCCTGCTGACAGACCTCCTGGACGCAGAAACGCAGCTGTTGCAGTCCCGCTTCGATCTCACCAATGCGGAAGTAACGGCACAATTACAATACTATCAATTATTGAAAGCAACAGGCAACCTTTAATATATGAGCAACACACACACGAACACCAACACAAACAAAACAGACAGGATTATATCGAGGATCACTACTGTGGTTGCCTCCATTGTGGTGATATGTCTCGCCATATGGGGCATAAGAACGTTGTTGCATCAATGGAAATATGAAGAAACCAACGACGCACAGGTCGATGAGTATATCAACCCGGTCGTGGCCAAAGTCACCGGCTATGTGGAGTCTATTCGTTATGAAGAAAATCAGGAAGTAAAGAAAGGAGATACGCTGTTAATCATAGATAACAGCGAATATGCCGCCCAGCAACAGGAAGCGGATGCCGCGCTCCTCAACGCAAAAGCGCAGGTGGGCGTGATCCAGAGTAACGTCTCTACTTCCTCCGAATCCGCTAAAGTATACCAGTCCCAGATTGCCGCGGCCAAAGCCAGGCTGCACAATCAGGAGCAGGAATATGATCGCTATAAAAAACTCTACGATGCTGAGTCAGCCACCAAACAACAATTGGAAAAAGTAGAAGCAGCACTGGCGGTGGCCCGCTCTGATTACAACACCGCGATAGATGCTTACAATGCGGCCCTCGCCAAAATCAACGACGCCCGCGTACAGGAAAACGCCCTGGAAGCTGAAATCAAAAGGAGAGAGGCAGTCGTAAAAAACAGAGACCTCACCGTTTCCTATACGGTCATCACAGCGCCGTACGACGGCAAGATGGGCCGCCGTACCATACAGCCGGGCCAACTGATACAAGCCGGTCAGACACTGGCCTATATTGTGGACTGGGAAGCCGGTAAATGGGTGGTAGCCAATTTCAAGGAAACACAAATCCGCCACATGTTTATCGGTGAAACGACCAACATCGTGGTAGATGCTTTCCCGGGAAAGACTTTCACCGGAAAAATAGAATCATTGTCAGGGGCCACCGGTAGCCGGTTTTCACTGCTGCCGCCAGACAATGCTACGGGTAACTTCGTAAAGATCGCGCAACGTATTCCCGTACGGATACGGCTAAACGGTACGCCGGAAGAACTGAAAGCACTTTCGGCCGGCATGAGTGTAAACGTTTCTGTCTCTAAAGCCCGTCGCTAATCATGAGTAAAGGTAATCCCATATTCAGGTCATGGGCGCCGGAATGGCTGGTCAGGCTGACGATCTTCCTGGTGATGTTTCCTACCGTGATGCTGTTTGCCCTGTCTACTGCCAATATCAGCGCGGCCACAGGGTTCTACGGCGTAGAGCCGGCAGATATACAGTTCTCCATGCTGCTGTATTATGCCGCACTCGCCAGTTTCACGCCGCTGGAACGCCGCTTTTTCAGCCGCGTGTCCACCAAAGAGTATTTTCTGATATGCCTGGTGTTACAGGTGCTGATCAGCTACGGGTGTTATCATACCCGTTCGCTGACCGTCCTATTTGCAGGCCGGTTTCTGCAAGGGGTGGTGAATTGCGGCGTGACCAGTATCTGTCTGACATTGCTCTTCGGGCGACTAAAATCGGAACACGCGCGGGAAACAGGATATGCCATTTTCTATACCATGATCCTGTGCTCGGCTTCCCTCACCTCATTGGTGACCGCTCCATTGGTTGACAACTTCGAATACAATGTTCTGTATAAGATGATCATCTACACCTTTGTGCCCGGCGGGATATTATTATTGCTGCTCATGAACAAAGTGCACCTGGTCAGGAAAACGCCGCTGTACCAGCTGGACTGGGCCAGTTTCTTCCTGTATAGTCCCATGCTCATTTTGATAGGGTACGTTGTCACTTATGGTCAGCAATACTACTGGCTTCAGGACAATACAATTGTCTGGAGTCTCATCGCTATTGTTTTTCTGGCGATTGTATTTGTAGCCAGACAACTCACACGCAAGCGGCCTTTTATACACCAGGAGGTATTTCAGTCGAGAGCTTTTCTGTTCGGTATTTTTCTGATTGGTATGTTGTACCTGATCAGGGGAGCCTTCTCCATTACCACCAGTTATTTCTCTACGGTATTGGGAATGGACCCGATCAATCTGTATGAGCTGCTCATCTATAATATTGTGGGAATTATCATGGGGGCAGTTATCTCGGGCCGACTGATCATCAAAAAAAGACCGCTTCAGTTTATCTGGCTGGCGGGTTTTTTCCTGTTATTATTGTTTCACGGGGGGATGTATTTCCTCTTTGCCGCTGAAGCCGATATGAACACGTTTATCATACCGTTGCTGTTACAGGGCATGGGGGCGGGAATGGTATTTACGCCGATACTGCTGTTCACCATTTCTTCAGTGCCGACAGACCTGAGCCAGTCAGCCGCCGCGGTAGGTGTATTTATCCGCTTTGCTTTTTTCGGTATCAGTACCGCGTTGATTAATTATTTCTCATTGTTTTATTCCGGCACGCATGCGATGCGTTTGAGCGATCATGTGTCCCGTGCGGACAACGGTTTACAGGAACGGCTTAATCTGTATCAGTCGGCCTTGCATGCACGTGGCATGGAGCCGGATATGGCCAGTCGCGCGGCGACGGGGCTACTGGACAAAGCCATCAGGAAACAAGCCTTCCTGAAATATGCGATGGATTATAACGAGATGGTAGTGATGTTGATCCTTGGACTGATGCTGCTCATTATTATGGCGCCGTTTATTAATCGTACGATCATCGACGTGAAGGCCAAACAGCCCGCTGCGGCTACGTTCTAGTTTTGTATGAAGTGGAAATTTATAATCAGCTGATGCTGATGGAGATATAGCTATTAAAAGAAAAGACGCATGAACTGCGTCTTTTCTTTTTTGAATGGTTGGTGTTGATTTTTATCAGGGCAAAAGCGCTTTCAGTTTTTTGTCCAGCGCTTCTCCTTCTAGTTTTTGTGCGATGATTTTGCCTTTCGGGTCCAGCAGGAAGAGTGTCGGCAACACCTGTACGTTGAAGGTGTTTTTGGATACCTCGCCTTTATCATCGTGCATTTGCGGCCATGGATTGTTTTCATCCTTTAAGGCTTTCAACCAGGCTGCTTTGTCGCGATCTGTGGAGATGCTGAGTATCTCAAAGTTCTTGTCTTTGTATTGTGCGTACAGCTCACGCATATGCGGGAAAGCTGCGCGGCAGGGACCACACCAGCTGGCCCAGAAATCTATCAGCACGTATTTACCTTTGTAGTCGGAGAGCTTAACGGCTTTTTCCAGTTCATTCTTCAGGGTGAAGTCGGCCGGCGTAGCGCCGTTAACGCTGAGTTTACGGGCGGCGATCTCTGTTTTAACCGCTTCGCCTTCGCGCAGCGCTTTTATCGCAGGCGTGAGTTGCTGGTACAGCATCGTCAGCGTCTTATTATCGAGAGAGCCGCTGTTGCGTTGTAAGATGACCGCGGAGGCGTAAGAGCCGGGGTTCTTGCTTACATAATGGCGTACCAGTTTTTCCATGGCAGCTTTCTCCATCGCTTCCATTTCCGCGGCGGCTGCAACGTTCGGGTTTTTGCTGTACAGACTTTTCATCACATCGGCCCCATACTTCTGCTTCATCGTAGCTTCGATGCCGTCAAAGGTTTTATCCATTTCATCAGTGAAGGCAGCATATACTTGTTGTGCAGCGCCGTCAGTGGAGGAATAATGGGTACCGTTGCTGTCTATGCGGGCTACCACATGATAGGTGCCGGGCTTGTCGATCAGAATGGCCTGCGGCGCATAACCACCCCGTACTCTGGAATCGTACAGGGAAGCAAACAACTGCCGATAAGGCGCTTCGAAAGGGACCTCACCGGAAAAGCTTTTGTTGGTAACGGTCATGGAGTCGTAGCGGTCCGGATTACGGGAGTACATGTCTATGCGGTCATAGCCACGGGTATCACCGACAACGGTGCCTTTAATGACAACAGTCTTTTGTTGTGCATAGGCCCCTGTGCTTAAAGCGGTGAACAGCAGCAGGATACGGGCGCTGGTTGTAATTTTTTTCATATTGATTGATTAAACGGTTGGCACTGTAAATTAATCCCATTCCGGATTTTGTTTCAATTCTTTTCCGGCCGGGTACTTATTCAGTACTTCCAGCGGAATAGGGAACATATACATCTTGGGCGCGATAAATATTCTGTCTTCAATTTTAGAACGGGTATATGTACGTTTGCCGTTGGCCACGGTGATCACCATGCCGTATACCGGTTGACCCAGCAGCTGTGGCCCTTTTTTCCAGCGGCGCACATCAAACCAGCGTTGTCCTTCGAAGGCCAGTTCCACGGTCCTTTCCTGCTCATATTTCTCCCAGGTCATTTCGCCTGCGGGAATAACGGGCATACCAGCGCGGGTACGGATCAGGTTAACGTAGGTGCGTGCTTCTTCCACATTGCCCAGTTTTAACTGACATTCGGCATAGTTGAGGTACACTTCGCCCAGTCGCATGATGATACAGTTGTTCAGATTAGGATTGGAGATGCCTTTGAGATCGTAGGTGGTGTCCAGGAACTTTTTCAGATAGTAGCCGGTAGCGGTGCCACGCTCTGATGGATTGGCGGCGCTGCCTTTCTGCAAATCCAGTATCTCTCCACGGAACATCATGCCGTCATACAGTACGCTGCTGTAAAGGCGGGGGTCGCGGTTGTCATAAGGACGCTCAGGATTATAGAGCGGAGATTCGTTCCATGATTTGCCATCTTTCATCTGAAACGCATCGACGATGTTTTGTGTTGGATCATTGACACCACTGGCGAAGCCGGTGAAGTTGCGCGGATATTCATAGTCGTTCAGGTCATGTTTTTGTTTGCTTTGCAGACTGCCGAACTGTTTATCGAAAATGACCTCCACATTATTATCATTCCCTGGTTGAAACATGGATTTAAAATCAGGGAACAGTTTGTACTGGTTGAGGTCTATCACCTGTTTGGCTGCGGCAGCTGCGCCCTGATAGTCCTGTTCATTGAGCAACAGCCGGCATTTCATGGCATAGCAGGCGCCTTTTGTGGCGCGTCCTGTCTGTGCCTTGTCGGTGTAAGTGGCGGGAAGGAGAGACGCGGCTGTTTCCAGGTCTTTCAGGATAAAGTTGACACATTCTTTATTGGTAGCGCGTGGGATGGCTAATTCATCATTCAGCCCCAGCGATTTGTCAACAATAGGGAATGCCCCGAAATAGGCATAGATGTCCATATAAAAGAAGGCGCGCAGGAAATAGGCTTCGCCGCGCATCCTTTGTTGTAGCGCCGCGCTGAAAGGGGCAGCCTGCAGTTGCTCCAGCAGGGTGTTGCATTTACGGATGCTGGCGTAGTTGTCGATCCAGTTGTCTTTAAATACGGCGGTGGCGGAATTGTATTGAGCAAAATTGACCAGTTGACCATCCAGCTGAGGGCGATTGGATTCGCCTTCATCGGTATAACTCATCATCAGGTCGCTGCCGGCTCTGTCGTACTCGGTGATCATGCCGGAGTATATGTTGGCGATGTAGAGGTTTACCAGGCTGCTATCTTTCCAGATGAGTTCATCGGTAAACCGGTCTAATGGGCCTTTGTTCAGAAAATCCTTCTGACATGCCGTAAGACAGTAGGCGGTAAGCAAAAGGAGGTATGCATATTTTTTCATGATGGCTGTTATTGGTTGTTTACAGTTGAATGTTGAGGCCAGCGTTGTAGCTCCGTATGATCGGATAGGGGACAATATTGCTGGCAGCTGCCACCGGATCTATTTCCGGATCTATTTGTTTCAGTGGGCTAAAGGTGAGCAGGTTATTGCCATTGAGGTATACCCTTACACCCCTGATGCCTGCGCGGCGCAGCCATTGGTCAGGCAGATTATAGGCCAGCTCGGCGTTCTTCAGGCGGATGAAAGATGCGTTGTGCAGCCAGTAATCGGAGTTCTCTGTATTGTTGGCGTAGGTAATGGACAACCTCGGAAAGGTAGCGGTGGGATTCTCCGGTGTCCAGTAGTCTTTGTGTATCTCCTGCGGATGCCCGTCAGCAGTGAATGGGAAGGAATAAGCGCCATATACGTAAGCCATGACGTTACCATTTCCCTGCCAGAGAAGGTTGAGCTCAAATCCTTTATAGCGGCCGCCCATAGCGATACCATATTGTATTTCAGGATAACCGCCGTTATCAGTTACGATCTTGTCGTTGTTGGTAATTTTGCCATCCCCGTCAATATCTACATACCTGATGTCGCCTGCAGCAACGTTGGGATACAGCGGTTTGGGGCCTTTCTCTACTTCCGCCTGCGACTGGTACAGCCCATCTGATACGAATTTCGGTTTATAGGCGTTACCAGCGGGCTTCATGGAAATAGGCTTGCCGGTTAAGCGCTGCCATTCAGGAATGGTGCTGGCTTCAGGATAATACACTACTTTGTTGCGGGCGAAAGTGACATTAGGTTTCACATAGTAGGTAAACTTGCCCGCTTTGCCGTTGTAACCAACGCTGATCTCAAAACCACGATTATCTACGATCCCTGCATTTTCTACCGGCAGCTTAATACCAACAACATCTGGTACGGCCTGCGCACGGGGAGCAAGGATGTCTTTGGTCCGTTTGTAGAAATAGTCAGCAGTGATACTGATCTGGTTGTCCCATAACTGCATATCGAAGCCTACGTTGCTCATGACTGCTTTTTCCCAGGTGAAGTTGGGGTTGGGCAGTACATTCTGTTCCAGGCCCTGATAGTATACCGGATTGGTGCCACCGAAAGAGTAGCCGTGGCTGACACCATATTTATCCGCACCTACCAGGCTATAGCTGGCGAGGAACTGGTAAGGATCTACGCGGTCATTACCCAGCTGTCCCCAGGACCCGCGTAATTTGAGATAATCAACAAGACTTCTTTGCGGGAAGAAGTGCTCTTTGGAGATTACCCAGCCGGCGCCCACAGAAGGGAAGAAGCCAAAGCGGCCGCCCTGTGGGAAGATGTCGGATCCATCATACCGGAAGTTCATCTCCAGCAGGTATTTCTGTTGGTAGTCATAGGTAAAGCGACCAACAACCCCTTGTCTGTACTGACGGCTGGCGGTTCCCGCTACCGATACGTTGGTAGGGTCAGCGGCATTGAGTATTTCCAGTGCCGGCGATACAAAATTTCTGCCGGTGGCGCCGAAGTAACGTTCATTAAAAACAGTCTGCGTATAGAGCAGCATACCGCCTACATGATGGTCTTTAAATGACCGGTCATAGTTAACGGAGAACTCGCTGGTGGCATAATAGTTTTGTCTGGTGCCCTCTGACAGCTCAGGAGCAGCCGGCTGGTTGTTGGCCTTCTTCATTACACCCGCGTTGTCCATCGTATACAATGCATAAGGCTTTGAGAAGCTTCTGGTGTTGAGCACGTTCCTGTCGTACGCGAAGGTGCCCTTGAAGGACAGGCCTTCTACGAATGGCAGCTTGTATTGTAAGGAGAGTGTTCCGGTAAAGGTGTTATTGTTGTTCTGCATGTAACCATCTTCCCCTCTGGACTGCTGATAGGCGTTACCTCTGGCTGCCGGGACAAACCCGTATAGTCCGTTGCTGAATTGATTAACATAATAGGGGGGACTGGAGATTGCCATTTTCACGATCTGGGCCCCGCCACTGCGGGTGTCTTTGCTGTCAGACATGATGCCCGCCATTTTAACGTCGAACAACAGGCCTTTGGCTATCTCGGTTTGAAGATTAGTACGGACATTATATCGTTTGTAATTTACCGCCGGGTAGAAACCACCTTCATTGTTATAGCCGGCAGATACAAAATAGCGTGTTTTTTCGTTGCCGCCGCTCACAGACAGATCGTACCGTTGTTGTACAGAAGTGGGAGCGAGTATATCGTTATACCAATCCGTGTTTGGATAACGATCTGGGTCGCTGCCAGTCCTGAATTTTTCGAGCACTTCATCTGTATAGCCCTTTCCTAAAGCGGGATTGAAGCTATTTTCATTTTTGAGTGCCTGATTGTAGAGTTGAGCATATTCGTAGGAGCCGAGTGGTTTGAGCGGACGTGTTTGTTGCTGAACAGTGAGGTTGCCGCTGAAACTGATAACGGGTTTACCAGACCGGCCGCCTTTGGTAGTAACGAGGATAACGCCGTTGGCCGCTCTGGCGCCGTATACCGCAATAGCCGAGGCGTCTTTCAGTACGGAAATGGTTTCCACATCAGCAGGGGCGAGATCGTCCAGGTTTCTGTTGGGGATGCCGTCAATTACCACCAGTGGTTCGGAGTTGTTAGTGGTGCTGATGCCACGGACATAAAAAGTAGAACCTTTGCCCGGGGCGCCACTGGCTTTGGAGACAAACAAACCGGGCGCACGTCCGGCCAATGCGTCGGTGACCCTTGCCACAGGTGCTTCTGTGATTTCTTTACTGCTAACAGTGCTGACAGCGCCCACCACTTTGGCTCTTTTTTGTTCGCCATAACCTACTACCACGACTTCTGTCAGTTCTTTGGAGGAGCTGATGAGCTTTACATTTACCGGTGCGGGGCCGGAGGTCTGTATTTCCTGTGGTGTGTAGCCTACGCCGCTGATCATTAATTTTTTATTGGCCGCATTGGGTATGTTGAACACGCCGTCTGCGTCCGTATAGGCGCCACTGGTAGTACCTGCCACCTGTACGCTGATCCGTTCCAGGGGGGCGCCTTTCTCATCTGTTACACGTCCTCTTGCAGGAGATACCGTAACTGCCGGAAGCGGCTGTGATGCATCGTCTCCTTTGGGAGTGCCGTCTGCGGCCAGGATGTTATTGCTTTTGTCTTTATTGACCGTGATGGCATAGTAGTCCTTTTTAATATAAAGGAACAACAGCCCGTTAGGGTAGAGGATCGCCTTCAGCTGGTCTTCCACGCTCTGGCTGCCGGCGTGTTCCGGATTAAAGGAAGTGTATTTTTCGGCGGCCAGTGTTTTGTCATAAACAAAAGTGACGCCGTACTTCTTTTCCAGCTTTTTTAATGCCACATCCACGGTCATTTTTTCCTGCCGTTGTTTACCGGTTGGTACGGTTTGCTGTGCCATGGCCCGTTGCGAAAGGGTAGTGGCGTTCAGGCAAAGCAATACCATTCCCATAGGGAAGAATAAGACTTTCCTCATCGTTAGTTGGTTTTTATGATTTTGGTTAGCTGTCGCTAGTCCTTGTTCTGCATACAGTCAGCGCGTATGGTGGGTGTGCTCCGGACTGAATGATTGGTGTTTGTTACAATTTTTATTTTCGGTTACTGAAATACATAGTATCGTTTCTGCGGCTGATTTGTATGTCGAGGACATTGGAGATAATAAAGAGAATGTCTGCTTTGTTCTCCAGATATATAATACCCTCTATTTTTCTTTGCCTGATTTTATCATCGTTTACTACTATTTTTTCTCCGTAGTTATTTTCCAGAATGTCTATGATGTCGGACAGGGGGGCGTCTACCAGTGTGAGTTTTCCCTGTACCCAGCTGCTATAGCTGCTGTCTGTTCTGGAGGAAGAAACCTGTTTGTCCTGTGCGTCGTATTCCACGAGGTCGCCGGGCGACAGGATCCTGCTTGTCTGCTGCGGATCATGAAAATCGACACGGACTTTTCCCGATTGCAGGAATACAGCGGTCCTATGGCGGCGTTGCTTCAGATCGAAGGTGGTGCCCAGTACGGTAACATCGGCGTCAGATGTATGTACTACAAAGCCGGCGGCTTTCTTATCCTGGTTCACCCGGAAATAAGCTTCGCCATGGAGCCAGGCTTCCCGTAGTTGTCCATTGGGAGAGCGGCGATAGGTCAGCGTGGAGTTGGCCTGCAGCATAACAAGTGAACTGTCAGGGAGTACGACCTGCCTGGTTTCCCCCAAAGCGGTGGAGACCTTCAGGGTGGTTTTTTCCCGCCAGGTGTACCAGGCTATGGTGCCGACACAGGCCAGCAAGCCAGCCCAGATGGCAGCATTGCGCCACGACAATAAAGCGTATAGGCGTCTGCGTTTAACGGGTTCGTGGCGCAGTTGCGAGATCGTCTGCGAGAACCGGTGATACGATGCGGTTAATGTTTCTTCTGTTGGCTGATGTGCTACAAAACGTATCTGTAAAAGCAATTGCCTCGCGGTCTCCGCCATAGCAGCACGTTCCGGAGCACCTGACATCCATTTTTTCCATTGTGCCGCTGCTATTGGATCGTTCTGTAATACCCATCTCACAAAAGAAGGGTCACCCACAAGAGCGGTCACACTGTATGTTTCATGGTCCGGTTGGTCGCGTTGCATCCTGATTTTCGCTGTTTACTGATATATAAGTCTGCACAGGGAGATATTACCCCATGAAAACAAAAGTTTTTTTAAAAAATTTGTTACTGCCGGATAAACAATAACCGAAGCATAGGTAGCAGCAGGTAGAAGGGGATGTTAACCAATTGTTTCAGCTCCTCCAGTGCACGGGCCATGAGTTTGTAGGTGGCTTTAACGGAAATATCCATTACCGTAGCAATTTCATCGTACTGCATGTTTTCATAGAAGCGAAGGTAGACGGCTTCCCGCTGCCGTGGCGTGAGTTGTTGCAAAGCCTGTTGTATCGCTGTTTTCAGCTGCTGGTCCTGTTCGCGGAGAATCAGAAAGTGATCCGCGCTAAATTCGGGAGTATTGGCGTGGCTGGCGCGCTCTTCGCGTTGCATCCGCCTGATGGCGTCCTCATGATAGCGGAACAACTTGCGGCGAAAGCTGCTGTACACATAACTTTTGCTGGCATCTATGGCTGGGTTTCGGCTGTGGGCCTGCCATAAGGATACAAACACGTCATGAATGGCGTCCTCTATCAGACTATTATTGTCCGTCAGTTTCCTGCCGTAGTTGTACAACTGCTTGTAATAATCCTTATAAGCGGCTGCCGCCTCTGCGGACTCCGGAGCATTAAATATAACGTTGATATTCCGTTGTTCATTAGTGTCCATCAGCTGGGCTAAAGATAGAAATTTTCCGGTTATTATCTTGAAGACCAATGTGTAGACGGTGGATAACAGGGAAGAAACAGAAAATTTTTTGTCAGAACGGTAGACTTTTTTATTTTTGTATTGATCATTACAAAAATGAGAGGAAGACCAACAACACATGACAATGACGAAGTTATCTTAAAAGCCCAGGAGGTTTTCTGGGAGAAGGGATATAGTGCTACGTCTTTACAGGATCTGCAGACAGCCACACAGATGGGGAGTGGTAGTTTGTACAACACATTTAGGGGCGGAAAGAAGGAGCTCTTTTCAAAAGCGCTGCAGCAGCGGCGGGAAGCCTTTCTGGCGTTTAAAAAGGAGATGAAAAAACACGAGGCGCCGGTGGAGCTGATCAAAGATTTTTTTAGGAGTTTGGCCGCAGCAGATGAACACACCCATATGAGAGGTTGCATTGTGGCCAACACCGTGACTGCCCTTGCCTTTGTAGACAACGACCTGGAGGCGGAGGCGGTGAATATTCTGAAAGACGTGGAACGGATGTTTACGGAGACCATCCGGGAGGCCCAGCGGGCTGGCACTATTGCCAATCCTGCGGATGCTGCTGTTTTAGGAAGATACCTGATCACCTGTTGGAACGGGCTTAACGTGACCAGGAGAATGCATCCCAACAAGGAGAAGCTGAAAGAACTGATTGATATACAGCTCAGCGTCCTGACTTAAAATTTTTTACCAATTTTTGTAATGATCATTACAAAAAGATATTCAGATCGAAATATGGATTTACAATTAGCATCAAAACGCGCGTTCATCAGCGGCTCTACACAAGGAATCGGATTCGCGATAGCACAGCAGCTGGCACAGGAAGGTGCCCGGGTCATTATTCATGGAAGAACACCAGTCAAAGTAGAAGCGGCCGTACAAAGACTCACAGCGTGCTGCCCGGAGGCCGTGGTATCGGGCATTGCAGCGGACCTGGCCATCCCGGAAGAGATGGAATCGTTGCTGCAACAGCTGCCTGCAGTAGATATTCTCGTCAACAATGCGGGCATATTTGAAGTGAGAGATTTTATGGAAATAACGGACGAACGTTGGCTCCATATGTTTAATGTAAATGTCATGAGTGCGGTAAGGCTCTCACGACACGTACTACAGGGAATGCTGTCCCGCAACCAGGGCCGTATCGTTTTCATCAGCAGTGAGTCAGGGGTCAATATCCCGGAAAACATGATGCACTACGGCACCTCCAAAGCGGCCATGATGGCGTTTAGCAACGGACTGTCGAAATTGACCAAAGGAACACAGGTGACGGTCAACACGATTCTCGGTGGCCCTACCTATTCAGAAGGCGTTGCCATGGCAGTGGAACATATCGCCGCTACACATCAGTCTCCCGTAGCCGCGATAAAACAGCAGATCATGCAGCATACGAATCCTCATTCATTACTCGAACGTTTTATAGAGCCGGCAGAAATTGCCAGCTTAGCTGTATATCTTGCCAGCCCATTATCGGCGGCCATTAATGGGGCCTCTATACGGGCGGACGGTGGTGTGCTGAGAACGCTGTAATCCGGGCTGAGCTTAAGGTTCGTCAGAAATATGCGATTCTCAGCGCCTTCGTAAAATACTCCTGAACAAGCTGAGAATCGTTTATTTCGTATATAGGTGCTGGTTATATCAATAATCAGAAATAAGCCACTTCGAAATTGGTGGGCTTATGCGGAAATCGTATCTTCGCCAAATCCTTTCCGGGAGATCTTTTCCCGGGATCATTGCTAACCCTTCATTTTTCCAGCGCTTACAGCTGGCATAATCGTTTCTAACCTTTGCTACTTTAGTTGATAGGGCAGTTTGCGTTATACATCTGTTGTATAGTGTATTCTAACCTGTTTCTAGTTCTTTGACAGTCCCGTGATCACGCGCATTGCGTTACTATTTTGTATGGGAGAGAAGAGGAAAAGCCATATAGTTCGTGTCCTCGTTTCGATCAGGCGGCCATCGGTGGAGAAATTCTGCCCCGAAGCCCTAAAAAACTGATTCTTAAGTCAAATAACGACCGGACTACATATAAACTGTCGGCTATTTATAATCTTCTCTTTTTAATGGATTTCTATATTTAACATAATGTTTATTATAGGAATATTTGAGGGCTTGGAATTTGAACTTCCCAACAGCGAATAAGTTTCTAACGAAACGGGCGGAAATTGACTTGAAATGAAGCCTCTGTGGCTCGTTTATACGAATTTGCACTGTACTGAAGTACGGATTATTCGATTCTCAGCGCCTTTAATTTTGGGTGATAATTGGGGTGATTCCACTCGTCTTTTCAACGCAGCGCCATGCCCTATCTTTATATTACCAGCCCGACCTATTTTTTCTGTTATCTTCTAACCTAACACCCACTAATGAAAAAGATATCAACCGTTATAGCTGCCGTCATCGCAATTATAGGCATTGGCGGCGCTTATGCCTCAACGACCGCTTACCATGGTTCAACTGACCGGATATTTACAGTATACAAATGGTACACGCCGGACAGCGTGGAGGTTTTCGACGCGACTATCGACGATGCTATATTATTCTCAGGCTGTAATGCGCTTTACGATGTCTGCCTGATCGGAAAAACCAATTTTGGCAGAGAGGTGTATTTGTACCGCAATTGGCAGTAAAAAGTACCCACTATTTACATCCCTTAAAAACTATCGTTATGCAAAAGATTAAAATTGCTTTCGCTGCTCTTTCCGCTGTTGCGGGCTTTGGTGGCGCATACGCATCTACCTGTCAGGGATCCGGCAACAGAAACGCCACCCTTTTTAACTGGTATAAGTATGAAGCTCCTTTCAACCGGGTCTACACAGCGAAATCAATTGAGGATGCCAAAGTGGCTTCGGGTTGCACGGCTTTGGTTGGAGTAAATTGTTTGTATGGAACGGCGACTGATTCCGGCGGGGTTACCACTTATACATTACATAAGCCTTAACGATTAAACACGGGAACAAACAAAAGTGCCGCCGGGCCCCATGCTCCGGCGGTGAAAAAAATTATGCCATAAAAGCGATGAATTCAATCACTTCTCCATCCAGCCCGTACACCAGTGCGTTACGAACTTTCAAGGGCGGCTGACCCAGCGATAATTCCCCAGGTGCAACACAACTCGTAGCGCCGAGAGATAATGCGTGAGCGTACGCCGCTTCTACATCCGCTACGGTGAGCGCCAAATGCAACAATGCGCCTGCCACAACGCTTTCTCCGGGTGCTTTGCGGCGCCCCTGCGTGGCAATATGCGCATCTTTATCGAAGATCTCTATAAACGACCCGGTACCTGGAATCTGCAGCAGCGCGGCATTTGTAATGTTATACTCTGGCAACGTCCAGGTATGAAATGGCTCAAGGCCCAGCTCTTCATAAAATCTGCAGGTGGCAAAGAAATCATTGGCCTGGATGGCAAGATGATGAATGCCGGTGATATTCGTCTTCTTCATAGGGCAAACATACTACAAGATAAATACACGAACATCGGACTAACAAAATTGTTAGCACCCAAATAAGCCACCATGGCTCTTTTATCGTTCAAATTTAGATACAATCAACTTCTGAGAGGCATAAATTCCGGAATGGCCGCTAAAATAATAAGCGGTAAAACACGCTACCGCAAAGTAAAGCACGTGGTCAGCGCCAAAGAGTTCGACACCCATCAGTGTACAGGCTAGCGGAGTATTGGTAGCTCCGGCAAATACAGCGATGAATCCCAGTCCGGCGAAGAGGTCAACCGGCGCGCCGAGTAATATGGCCAATGTGTGGCCCAGCGCGGCGCCCATAAAAAACAGGGGGGTCACCTCCCCTCCTTTAAATCCCATTCCCAGCGTCACGGCTGTAAAAACGAGCTTCCACAGCCAGCTCCAGTCAGAAATATGACCGGTATCCTTAAAAGCATTGACAATACTGATGCCATCAGGTGATTGGCTGTAAACGCCTAATCCCAGATAGTCACGGGTGCCAACGATAAAAGTCATGGCGATGATCATCAGGCCACCTACTACAGGAATCAACCAGGGTATTTTAATATAGGTGTTCGCGTTATGTTTGATGGCATGTATCAGCCAGGAGAATAAAAAGCTGGTCAGCCCGAAAGCGACGCCCACAACAATTACTTTCAGCAGCAGCAGCAGATCGGCCTTCACAAAAGGTACATAAGGCGTCAGGTGTGTACCGGTATATAATATCTCATAATGCGTATGGGAGATCCCCCAGGCCGCACACACCACATCGGCCAGCACAGCGGCAATCAGACAGGGCACCAGCGCATCATATCGCATGGCGCCGATGGCCAGTACTTCCAGGGCGAAAACGGTCCCCGCGATGGGTGTACCAAATACGGCTCCGAACCCTGCGGCGATACCTGTCATTAATAAAATACGTATATCCTTGTGGGTTAGTCCCAGCGTTTTCCCGATCCAGGCGGCCATACTACCACCTATCTGCACCGCGGTACCTTCCCGTCCGGCGGAACCGCCAAACAGATGGGTGATGACGGTGGTCAGCAATACCAGCGGCGCCATTCTCGCGGGCACACCGCCACCCGGCTGGTGTATCTCGTCCATGATCAGGTTGTTGCCTTTCTCAGCGTTCTTACCACCCAGGCGGTACAACCAATAAATCAGTACGCCCGCTACTGGCAATAGATACAGCAGCCATCCATGCTCAAAACGGATGTTGGTGGCTTTATCAAGCAACCATAAAAAGAGGGCTACCAGGCTGCCAACAATCAGGGCAACAGGTAATACCAATACTGTCCACCTCAGCAGCTGATACGCTACTGTTACTTGTTCCGGTTTATTCTTGTGTTGTTTCATGTCCTACAAACAGCAGTTTACGACGACACTTTCGCATCGTCAGGTTCGTTTTGTAGGCGCCATCAGTTCCGGAGGACCCGAAACGGTTCTGAGCAGGAAGACACCATTTCCTGTGCCGCAAAAATAAAACTAATCTGCTAATAATCCAGCATAATATGCTGCGCCCCAGAGGGCTGACTTATCATTATTGACAATATGTATGGGTACACTGGTGAGTAATTCGGCCATCCGGTCGCCCTGCATATAATGATGATAGAATTCTCCCGTTTCCAGCAACCGCGCTATTTTGGGAGGAATTCCTCCTCCCAGGAACAGCCCTCCGGTAGACTTCATCTTCAATACCAGGTTACAGGATTCACGGGCCAGGTAACGAACAAACAGTTCCATGGTCTTCATACAAACAGGCACTCTTCCCTCCATTGCTGCCTTGCTGATCACAGCGGCATCATCGCCCGCAACCATTTCAGCCATCAGCGCCGCCGGCACTTCCATGCCTTTTACATCCCGCAGGAACTGATAGATGGTCACTATACCAGGCCCTGAAATCACACGCTCCCAGCTGGCGATCTCATATTTTTCCTGCAGATAACGTAGCAGTGCGATGTCCAGCTCTGTTCTGGGCGCGAAGTCACCATGTCCTCCCTCCGTTGGAAATGGATGATGATACTGCCCGTCCCAGTATAGCCCGGCCATGCCCAGCCCCGTGCCCGGAGCGATGATGGCCATGTTGCCACTGTTATCGGCAGCGCCGCGGTGCAGGGTGGTCAGTTGTCCGGGTGATAAGGTGGCCAGGCCATAAGCCGTGGCTTCCAGATCATTGATCAAAGCTACCGCACGAATACCTGTCGCCTGCCGGATCTCTTCCTCACTTAGTTCACGGGCCAGATTGGTCAGCTCCACTTTTCCCTTTACCACCGGTCCGGCCACGCCAATGCATATACGTTGTGGTGCTTGTTCACCCTGACTGATAAAATGCTGAATGATTTCTGAGAAGCTGGCATAATCACGCGAGGCGTACTTGTCTTCACGCACCAGGTCCAGGTCGCCACCGGCCAGCCGGAACAAGGCGAGATTGGTCTTCGTTCCACCCAGATCGCCTGCCAGCAAATACAGATCTTCCCCCTGCTCATATACGGGTGCTACAAACTTTGGCAAATAGTGCTGCTTTTTGATCGTCTGCATAACATCGTAAACTTATCTCCTAAAAATAGTCAAATTGGAACAGCATTTGCCCCTGGTTGAACAATTTTCTGAAAAAAATGTAAAACCAATAAATTGATTTTTAATGGAAAGACATACCTATCAGACTGGACTTATCGGCAATTGCGCATTCCTGGCGCATATCAACAAAGACACTAATGTAGACTGGCTCTGCTGGCCACGGATGGACAGCTCCTTCGTTTTTGGCGGGCTGCTCGACCGAAAAAAAGGCGGTACGTTTTCCATCCTGCCCAACGGTGATTTCGACTCCCATCAGTATTATATGGAGAACACCAACATTCTCTGTACAGAAATCACTACCCATGAGGGGAGTTATCGGGTGACCGACTTTGCTCCCCGTTTCCTGCAATATGAACGTTTCTTTAAGCCGCTGATGCTGATCAGGAAGGTGGAACCCCTGGAGGGCTCTCCCCGTGTGCGCGTGAAATGCACGCCTACCTGCGATTACGGCGCAGCACAGCTACACCCCGTGCGAGGCAGCAACCACATTGAATTTGCCGGATGTGACGATAAAATGAGGCTGACCACCAACATAGCCGTCAGCTATGTTTTTGAGGAAGAATATTTTGTGCTGAATGAAACAAAGTACCTGATACTCACCTACGGTCAGCCCCTGGAGGCCCCATTGACCAGCACAGCCGAACAGTTCTTTCGGGAAACCGTCGCCTACTGGCGTACCTGGATTAAACATTCCTCCATCGCTGGTTACCACCAGCCTTATGTGATCCGTGCCGCGCTGGCGCTCAAAATACACCAGAACGAGGATACCGGCGCTATCATTGCCGCCAGTACAACCAGCCTCCCGGAATTCCCGGACAGCGGTCGCAACTGGGACTACCGCTATTGTTGGATGCGTGATACCTATTATGTGATTACCGCCCTGAACCATATTGGTCACTTTGAGGAGATGGAGAAGTACTTCAGCTATATCACTGATATCTCTTTCTCCGGTGATTTCCGCTATCAGCCGCTATATGGCATTACCGGGAAGAAGGAACTGACAGAGACCATCCTCCCCCATCTGGATGGCTATATGGGCAACCAGCCAGTGAGAATAGGTAATCAGGCTTACGAGCATATACAGAATGATATATATGGACAGGTGCTGATTTCTATGTTGCCCCTGTATACCGACCACCGTTTTATTTTCTCGGAAAGAAAGGACTCTGACCGGTGGATCAACCTCCTGCTGAAGAAAATAGAACGTACGATCGATGAAAAGGACGCTGGTATCTGGGAGTTCCGGAACATGGCTAACGTTCACTGTTATACGAACTTGTTTCAGTGGGCCGGTTGCAACGCCGCAGAAAAAATGGCGCGCACCATTGGCAATGAAGAATTGATTGACAGGGCGATTGCATTGAAAAACCGTGCTGCCGCTCATATTGAAAGCTGCTATGATCCCGTACGGAAAGTATATACCAACGCCGCAGGCAGCCAACATCTCGATGCCAGTACGTTGCAGCTTATCATGATGAACTATCTGGACCCTGCTTCTGAACGGGCCCGTGATCATCTCGCCGGACTGGAAAAGGAACTGAAAACGCCGGAAGGACTATTTTACCGCTACCGCCATTCCGATGATTTCGGATTACCTAAAACCACGTTTCTCGTATGTGCGTTCTGGTATGTGGAAGCGCTCGCCTGTGTGGGACGTCTCGATGATGCACAACGTGAATTCAGTAAACTACTGCAATATTCCAACCACCTCCTGCTCTTTAGCGAAGATGTGGAATCCGCTACCGGCAGCCAATGGGGTAATTTTCCACAAGCTTATAGCCATGTAGGCCTGATGAATGCGGCCTATCGTATTGCGATGAAACTGGATAAGCCAATATTCATTTAAAAATTTTGATATTTTATAATTTAAATATTTTATCGGCGTCTTGTCGTGTGAAACACATATAATATAATTATATATAAATTTCATTTTAATAAGCCGCCGATAAAATATCTAAATATCAAAACCCCTAAATATCTAAATGAACTGTTTTCAAGGTGCGCAGCAGGTGCCTCACTTCATGATAGCTCCGCAGGTAATACTGCGCTGCAGACACCTGGCTTCCTACTTTAATAGTAATCGCTTTCGCCGGCAGTGCCTTGAAAATATCTTCGTCCGTCACATCATCCCCCATCGCCATAATGAAATCATATTTTTTGTGATTTAACCAGCTGAGGGCAGCCTTACCTTTATTGATCTCAATATTCTTTACTTCAATCACCTTGTCGCCCGGTAACACCTGTAGCCCTTTCTCCTGGGTATAATAGCGGAGGGTATTCATCAGCTCATTGGCACGCAGTTCGCCCAAACCGGATTCCACTTTACGATAATGCCATACCAGCGAGTAACTCTTTTCTTCCACAAAAGACCCGGGAGTGCGATCGGTCGTCTGTTCCAGCATCGGGTATATTTCCTGCTTCCATTTGTCGGTAAGCCCCGGAAGTTGGTACCACTCTCCTTCCTTTGTCTTCTGCCAGGCGCCATGTTCTGCGATCAGGTCCAGCGGCAGGTGGCCAAACCACTCTCCCAGCGTTTCGTGTTTCCTGCCGCTGATCATGACAATATCATTGCCGGGGAAACTGGCCAGCTCCCGCAGCAACTGGTAGAGGTCCGGGTCTGGCGCCGCCATATCGATGTTGGTCTGAAATCCCACAAGCGTACCATCGTAGTCCAGAAAGATGATCCGCTTTTTGGATTGCCGATACTGCTGACGTATCATCACCGCGGTTTCCTGGTTTACGCGACGGGCCAGCATATTCTGTTGTATCTGATTCACTTCCTCCAGGCGGGTCATAAATAATTTTACCCAGTGGTTGATATTGAATTTGGAGACCACTTGCCGCATCGCTTTCATGCGCCTCTCCTGTTCGGGCAAAGGCATGTTTAATGCATCCACAATAGCCCGGGTAATGGCCCCGATGTTATTGGGATTAACAATAATGGCATCCATCAACTCTTTAGATGCCCCGGCCATTTCACTGAGAATCAGGACGCCGTCATTATTATTACGACTGGCTACATATTCCTTGCTGACGAGATTCATCCCGTCCCGCATGGGCGTTACCAGGCAGATATCTGCATAGTTATAAAGGGCGGACAGCACCTCCACCGGGAAAGAACGATAAAAATACTGTACCGGATGCCAGCTCAGCGTGCGGAACCGGGCATTGATGTTACCCACCAGTTTATCGATTTCATCCCGCAGCTCCTTGTATTGCGGCACGGTATCCCTGGAGGGCACAACAATCATATACAAGACAACTTTACCGACGTACTCCGGATGCAACTGAAGTAATAGCTCAAAGGCCTGTAGCCTTTGCAGGATGCCCTTGCTGTAATCCAGCCGGTCGATAGAGAGTACCATCCTCTCCTGCTGAAAATTATCTTTCAGGTTCTGCAACTGGTGTTTTACCTCCGGGTTTTGCCCAAGGGCAGAGAATTTATTGAAGTCGATCCCCATCGGGAATGTCTCCACCACAGTAATGCGATCGTTATAGGAAACGACATTGGCGCTGGTATTGACCGGCAGGATACGGCTGGCAGCATTGAGGAAGTGACGGGTATCATCGAATGTATGAAAGCCCATCAGATCGGCGCCCAGCATTCCTTCTATCAGTTCCGCGCGCCAGGGAATGAGGCGGAACAATTCGTACGACGGGAAAGGAATATGATTGAAAAAGCCGATGGATATTTCCGGCATCTCGGCGCGCAACATGCCAGGCAACAGTAGTAGCTGATAATCATGTATCCAGATAACATCGCCTTGTTCGGCCACCTGCATCACGATGTCGCGGAACTTTTTGTTTACCTGGTAATAGGCATCCCAGTAGCCCTGGTCATAGCGGGCATACACAGACATGTAATGGAACACCGGCCATAGTGTTTCATTGGAGAATCCTTCGTAGAAATTATTGATTTCATCCTGGGTGAGAAAAACGGGCATCAGGTTCATCTGCCTGAGCTGTTTGGTGATTTTCTCCTGTTGTTTCGGATCACTGATTTCCTGTCCGGGCCATCCCAGCCAGATGTTATTCCCTTCTCTGTAAATAGATCCTAAACCGGTAGCCAATCCACCTTCACTGGCCTGCAGTGCAAATTCACCGTCTTTCTCTGTAATTTTTACCGGTAGCCTGTTCGATACAATAATAGTCTTTCTCATAGTCAGTTTATATCTCTAATTATCAATTACGTGATCTGTGAGCAGCAACAAAACAAATAGCACACCCAAAAGAGCGGAACCGATACATATAAATAAATATAATGCTGCTAAAGCGGCTGTGGTTCATCAACAGGGCTTATCCGGAGTGGGATAGCGGGTTTTCCTGTAAAGGGTGATCTACACAAGATAGTGGTTTTCAAGGGCAAAAGGAAGGGAAATATCTCCCCTTCCTGCGAAATACTTGCTACGCCGGTGTTTCCTGACATATAAAAATAAAGGGTATTTATTGGCCGAGCAATTGTTCCATCATTTGCATTCCGGTAACGGCATCTGCTACAGGAGACGGGTTGGCTCCCTGGCCGCGGAAATATTGCACCACTTCCGCAATCAAAGGGGCCTGAACGTTCGCGGGCGTCTCAAAACGAAAGCTTTCGGTCCCGGCGGCAGTTTCCAGTGATGCCAAATGGAAATCCCGGAAGAAATGAAAACGGATGGTACCGGTTGCTCCGGTGATGGTACAACTATCTTCCTCCCTGGCGGAGGGGGCGGTAAAGTTCCAGCTTCCGTTAAAAAGCACCTCATCGGGGAATAATATCTGCCCGCTAACCTGATCGGCTATACGTGGATCTGTCCCGGTACAGATACCGGTCACTTTTACAGGTTGTCCGAAATAATACAGGAGGATGTCGAGCTGGTGCGGGGCCAGGTCATGAAAGTAACCGCCGCCCGACAAGGCGGGGTCCAAACGCCATCCGGCATTTTCTTTAGGCGCCGTCTTCCACAGGCGCAGGTCTACCTGCTGCACCCGGCCTATCCGTCCTTCTTCCAGCCATTGTTTCACTGCTACAAAGGTGGGCAATCGACGGCGATAATGTGCCACACAGGCACGAACGCCGGCTTCACTGACGGCTGCGGCTATACGGCGGGCAGCTGATACATCGACGCCCACCGGCTTTTCAATATATACCGGCAAGCCCCGCTCAATTGCCGCCAAAGCATATTCTTCATGGCTGCCCGGAGGCGTAGCGATATAAACGGCATTCACGTGCGGGTCCTGTAACAGGTCGTAGGCGTCGTCATAGTAGCGATCTACCTGATGGCGCTTCGCATAGTCCTGTGCCAGCTCCCGGTTACGACGCATAACGGCGGTAACATCGCTGTTGGCCGCCAACCGGAAACCCGGTCCACTTTTTACTTCAGTAACATTACCGCATCCAATGATGCCCCAGTTGATCCTGTCCATAGTTTCGGATTAAGCCGACAAAATACAAATTACTTCTTTAACGTCATCAGCACTACCCCGGCAATAACGATGGCGGCAGATATGCCCACCATACTGTCGATCACTTCATGGCCAATAGCCCATCCCAGAAACATGGCTACCACCGGGTTCACATAAGCATAGGTAGCGGTGAGCCGCGGCGGCGCATTCCGGGTAAGCCAACTATAAGAGGTATAGCCTACCAGCGAACCGATCATGACAAGATAAACATAGGCCATCCATCCACGTTGAGACATTTCCGGTAGCGTATCCCACGCGCCGGGTTCCAGCAACGCACTGGCCAGCAGGGAAAAAGTGCCTCCCGCCAGCATCTGGATAGCAGTACTAGTCATCTGGGCAGGCATGGGTAATCGCTGCACAAACAGCGAACCGGTAGCCCAGCAAATATTACCGGCCACCACTACTATAATGGGCCACAAAGGAAAATTACGGGTGGCATGCGCGGCAGAAAACGGGTTAAACAATAAAAACAGTCCCAGAAACCCCAATACTATCCCCAGCGCAGTCAGCAGCGAGGGACGTTTCTTGCTGAAGAAGGCCCAGTCCAGCCCCATAAACCAGGCAGGCATGGCGGCCACCATCAGCGCTACCAGTCCCGACGGCATATAGTGTACGGCCAGCGCCACCGTGGTGTTACCAATACCGATCAGTAACACCCCTACGAAAATGGCGGACAGTAACTGCCGCCCGGTGGGAATGCTCCTTTCTTTCAGATAACCAATGATCAACAGCATACTGCCCGCAGCAAAAAAGCGAAGGGCGGACAGCAAAAAAGGAGGCACGGTTTCCGTGGCGATCTTCATGCCCAGATAGGTAGATCCCCAGATAATATATACCGCCAACAGATACATAAAGGTCTTTGAACTGTAGCTGGCAGGTTTTAATGACATGGTCATTTTGCTTTCTTTTTATTACGTTGATGGAATTGCTGTACTTTATGAAGATCGCCACAACTGCTCATGCTGCACCACTTGCGGGACCCGTTACGGCTCTTGTCGAGAAACAACCATCCGCATGCCGGACATTGCCGGACCTGCTGTAGTCCGTTTCCCGTATAAAGCTCCAACGCCGATTTCACCAGCCACCAGATCAGCTGCTCTAACGCCGGGGCATTGAACAACAATTCTCCCTGACGCTGCGCCGGCTTCCAGGCCACCTCGATATTGGCATATGCATCGGCCACATAGGTATTGAATAATTGTATGTCTGAAGAGTCAGGCGCTTTACGATGGATAGCGGCTGTAAAGAGCCTCAACAACAACTCCCGCAGCCCGATACTTTTGTCAAAAACGACCGTCGCTTTCTGCGGGTAGCCCTTCGCTAAGCGCTCCAATGTATGAGACACTTTGGCAGAAATAACACCGGTGCGACCGTACCATTCCAACAACTCTTTAAAGCCGGATAAGTAATCATGTGACGATGGCTTCATGCGGTTACTGATCGTGTTCACAAAGTCGAGGCAGAGTATTCCGCCGTCAAACCGCAAAGTGGAAATGCTTTTTTCGGTAGACATAAAACAGGTGTTTGAGAGGGTGTCCCGTACAAATGTAAGGCATTAAATTAACCAGTAAAATTAATTTTGGTGGTTAATAAAAACAACGTCGTAATACCTCCATTTTACAATTTAAAGCAACCTCTCACCTAAATTAATTCAAACCAATAAAAATCAATTTATTATAAAACAAAAAACAGCCACATTACATGGCTGTTTTCGCATAACAGTAATAGTATTTGAAGGCAGATGTCGTTAACGGGAAGCTCGATTTTTGAAGGCTCCGGTCCCCTATTCCTGAGAACAGCGGGCGGGAGCAATATTACACCAAAAAACGGAAGTATCTATATAAATTTACAAATACAAAATAATTTTATATTATTAAATATACAAATACTATTTATAAATAATGAAAAATGATCCGGGATGGTTTAACCGCCACTCGCTGAGATGACGGGTATTGTGCCATAATGACCTATTGCATCAAATGGGTGATGCGACCAAAGGGCGACATTTGTCATAGCAAGACAACAGAAATGGCATTTAACATTCGCCGCCGGCAGGCATTTTTCAGCCGCCAGGCGATACCTGTTTGTCAGTCATTCATTACTCGTGGACCCTGAGTACCTGTCCGGTTACGACTCCTTCGATACTCCTCAGATAGGCATTCACCAGCCTACGCATAGGCATCGGGTTAAACCCTGGAAATAGATGGCCAATGGCCCCCGCCGAGTCTTCTGCAAGTCCGGGACTGACGGCGTTGATACGAATACCCCGCTGCAACTCCGTGGCCGCTGCCATGACAAAACTGTTTACCGCGCCACTGACAATAGCCCCTGCTACTGTATCCCGTGCTGCCTCGTCAGCCAATATCCCGGAGGTCAGGGTAAACGACCCGTTGTCGTTCAGATAGTGCTGCCCCTTCAGGACCACGTTCACCTGCCCCATTAACTTGGAATGAATAGCCTCCATCACATCCGCCGCCTGGAGCCGCTGGAAACTTTCCATGCCGGAGGAACCGGCTGTCACCACCACCGCATCAATATTGCCTACGGTATGATATAGCTGGTCGATGGAGGCCTCATCGGTGATGTCTACACGAACATCACCGCTATTGCGGCCGGCCGTAATGACTTCATGTCTTTCCAACAGGGCTTGCATTACTTTGGCGCCAATGGCTCCGGTAGTGCCAATCATCAGGATCTTCATACATTAAAATATTTTACATTTGATTACTAAGAGAGATGATAAACAACTATTCAAACAGCTCTTCCACATTGGCCAGTATCTCACAATCGCAATGACCTCCGTGTTCCGCCAACCAGGCCATCACTACTTCCGATTGCTCAACGCGCTCCGCAGCCAGATAACGAAGCGTCCATCCGGGAGTATGATCACAACCATGAGCGCCCAGCGCCTCATCGAGGTGGTCGAAGAGTTGATGAAATTGCTCACGGGACATGGGCAGTCCCTTTTCAAATGCTGCAGCTGCTTCCTGCTGCAAGGGCGCCAGGAGTTGTTTCCGCCTTTCTTTCCCGGCTTTTGATGGCATCTTGATAAGTACTTTAGGTTTCCGGCTGTAAAGTACAAAATATCAACTTCCCCGTGCCCTGGCAGTGCTATTCCTTTACTTTCGCCCGCTGGCCATCTATCAGCTTATAGGCTAGCTCCCGCGCGGTATCTTTCCCGCTTAATGCATCGTCGATCGTATAATTGTCCGGGTAGTCTGGCAGGGTACCCCGCCCGATAAGCCGTGGTGTACCTACCGCGTTTTTATAATAGACCAGCGGGATGGTCACCTGCATGCGGGTATGCGGAAGTAACAGCCCCACAAACTCGGCGCCATTGCCTCCGGTGTAATTACCCGCCGTTTCCTCTCCAATGAAGCGTCCTGCCTGGAGGTATTGCGCCACCGCCGTAAATTCTGCTGCCGTTGATCCCGTTCCACCATTCACCAGAAAATAGACCTGCCCTTTAAAAGGGTGAGCTGCCGGACGGACACTGTCCAGTGTTTTATTCAGCGAAAGCGGTATCCGGTAAGTGCCATCCGGCTGTTTCCGCAGACTGTCTTTTATGACCGCCAGATCTTCCTGAGATAAGGAAGAATGCGCCAGCAAGGGCGAACTATTTGTGATAGTATGCATACTGCTGTAATACAACACCGGCTCATGGATAAAGTAAGAAAGCAATACCTGCCCCTGACTGTCATAGCCTCCGGGATTATACCGCATGTCTACGATGACATCAGTGATACCGCTACGCCGGATCTTCCCGAGACAATCATCCATGAAATGCGTTAACCCCTTGCGGGCCACTTCTCCATTTTCACCGCCAAAGAACTGCCGCAGGAAGATGATGGCTACTCCTTTTTGCTTATCCAGTAATAATTCGTGGGTATAGGGTCTTTCATGCGCTACAGCCTTCAGGAACACCTGGTTGACCGGATTGGCTACCGTGTTCTCCTGCATCTCCTTCATGCCCAAAGCGGGAACAGTGGCCGTTTTAATTTCCCTGCGGGCGTTCTCATATTCAATATGAAAGGAATCGGTTCGTTCGATGAAGCAGTTGTAGTAGTAGGAAAACAGGTAGTCGTGGGTTTGTCGGTACTTCAGGGACTCATTAAACCCATCTGAGAATAGATGCCGGAAAATCTCCTGCCGGATGTCTTCCATAGTACGACCATTGATGGTCAGTAACTTATCTCCCGGATGTATATCCTGATTCGTGGACCGGTTAAACGTGAGGTAAGGACTCCCTTGTACAAAGAACACCTGAAAGGGAAAATAGAAATGGGCATTGTTCAGCGTATCAGCCCAATTGGTTTTTGGAACAATGACCGTATGCCCGCAGCGAATAGCTGACACCAGCCGGGAGAACACTGCATAGACCTCGCGCAGCGGCATATTTTCTTTTACCGCCATCCGCGCAGCCATTACAGTGCTGTCAAACTGTTCAGGGGATTGATACCGGTACAACCCCGGATGGAGTTCCCGGAGTGCTGCTGTCAACGAATCGAGGTCCTGCAAAAGGACTGTTTTGGAAAACACCGCCTCCTGGGCGGCGGCACGGCCGGTCAGTAACAACAGCCAAACGAGAAAAAAACGGCGCATTTTTTTTACTCAAAAGTCCGGATGATTTCCCATAACAATGCCCGCCCATACTGCTCAAATCCGGATTTGAGCAGTGTTTTCCGCCTACTCCGCCTTCAGCGCGTCCACCGGATTGCGTAGGGAAGCGTGAACGGTTTGTACCCCGATGGTCAGGAAGGTCACCACAAAAGTGACTGCTCCGGCCAGCATCAAAATCTCCCAGCCGAAAGGCGACCGGTAGGCAAAATGGTCAAGCCAGCGGTGCATAATATACCAGGCGAGCGGTAGCCCAATTGCAATGGCAAGACTTACGGCCCGCAACAAATCCTTTGACAACAACAAGGCAAGTTGAGCCGTCTTTGCCCCCAGTACCTTGCGGATACCTATTTCGCGGCGACGGGTTTCGGCGGTAAACGCGGCCAAACCAAAGATGCCCAGGCAGGATATCACGATAGCCAATACGGCGGCATAACCTGCCAGTTTTCCAACCCGTTTCTCTGCGGTATACAGCGCCTGATAATCTTCATCCAGGAAATGACTTTCCAGCACATACCCGGGGTTATACCTACGATAAAAATCGTCCAGGCGCTTCAGCACATCTTGTTCCATTCCCGCGCTTACTTTCAGCATAACAGTACCGCCTCTCGGTTCTATGATGCAAAAGAGCGGCTGCACACGGCTGTGCAGCGACTGAAAATTGAAGTCTTTCACCACCCCAACAATCTCCCGCATATTGCCGCCGAACCGGATGGTTTTACCAACAGGGTGCTCCAGTCCCATCGCAGCAATAGCTGCTTCATTGAAAATAATGCGGGAAGTGTCTGCTGCATAGTTACCGGAAAAGCCGGCCCCTTCTTTCAGCTGGACCCCAAGGGTTTCCAGCATGCCTTCTCCCATCTGAAATGGACGGAAGAGAATATTTTCTGTACGGCCCTGTCTTTCCCAGGCTATCGGCTGACTGCTTTCACCGAAAACATGGCCTACCATACTGGAAGCCTTCACCACGCCCGGTATTTCCCTGACAGTCGACAGGAAAGCGTCCATATGCTCCGGCACTTTTCCTGCTGCATTAAAATATACGACGTGGTCTTTCTGGTAGCCCAGGTGACGGTCCCGGATATACGATAACTGCCGTTCTACCACCATCACGGCCACTATCAGCACAACGGAAAGGCTGAACTGAAATACCACCAGTCCTTTCCTGGCCCACAGTGCACTGACGCTGTTGACCATCTTCCCCTTCAATACCAGCACCGGCTTAAACGCTGACAGGATAAAAGCCGGGTAACTACCCGCCAGTAGTCCGGTAAACAACGTGATGCCGATAAACAGTGCCGCCAGCTGCCCACTGAACTGCAACCGCAGCTGTTTCCCCGTGATCATATTAAAAGGGCCCAGCAACAGCCATACCATCACAAGCGCCAGCAGCAGCGATAACATTGACAACAACAACGATTCACCCAGAAATTGTTTCATGAGCGCCCAACGACTGGCGCCCAATGTCTTACGGACGCCGACTTCCTTCATCCGGACACTCGCGCGGGCAGTGGCCAGGTTCATAAAATTGACTGCCGCAATAAAAACAATGAACAATCCGATGAGGCCAAAGAGTTGTACATAAGCAATCCTGCCACCCGCCTGATGACCATTTTCGTAGGTGCCATACAGATAGTTGTCGGCATAAGGCACTACAAAGGAAGTCCGCGCCTTGTTACCGGTGCGGTCCTGCATGAACCCTGTCAGCTTACCATTGAAGGCAGCTATGTTTGTTCCCTTCTTCAGCAACAGCCAGGTGACAAAAGGACCACCCGGCTCCAGATTATCACCGATGCGCATCAACGATTTGAACGCGTCGAAGGGAAGAATAAAATCAAATTGTAAAGAAGATATACCCGGAACATCTTTAAAGACACCAGCCACCACCGCGGGTCTTTTGAATACGTCGATCTGCCAGTCGAGCTGCCGTCCAACGACATTATTAACGGTACCGAATAAACGCAGGGCCATTCTCTCCGAAATCACCACGCCACTATTGTCTGTCAATACCTGTTTTTTATCTCCCGCCACCAGTGGATAACTGAAGATGTTAAAGAAGTCCCTGCCCGCAAAGAGGCCTTCGCCTGTCAGATGTTTTCCGGCTGTGGTCACCGTAAAACCCGGGAACCAGCCCCTCGGCGTGCTCACCACAGCAGCTTCCACTTCCGGCATTTCCTGCTTCAACACATCTGCCAGTTGGGCGGGAGATTCCGCCGTCGTCAACAATCCCTTCGCATGCGGCTTGCTTTCCATCACCGTATACAGCCGGGAGCCGTTTTCATGGAAGCGGTCCATGCGCCATTCGTCTGTTATCCAGAGACAAATCAATAACGTACAGGCGAGGCCGGTAGACAAACCGGTTAAATTGAGCAAGGTAAACAGCCGGTGTTTCAAGAGGTTACGCCAGCCTATTATAAGATAATTGACAAACATGGCAACGTGGTTACGAATAGCGAAAAGATAAAATAAAAACGGCACCAAGGAAGGTGCCGCTTTCTATATTATTTCGTTACAAACGATAAAACATATCACATTATCTTAAAGTGTCCGCTTTAGGAAGAAGTGCGTCCGTATACGGACGTTGCGCACCTTCCGCCACATATACTTCTATCATGGCGTTCGTAGGACGTCGTGGCGCCAGGAAAGAATCTACCAGCTGATAATGCTGTTGCAGCTCGCTCCTAACGGCAAACGGGAAAAAGTTGTTTAACGTTGGCGCATACTCGTAGAGGACAATATCATAATGATGACGTTGTATTTTCCCTTTGAAGGCAGCCAGCTGGCGGTTGAACATCCCCACGCCCAGATGGTACCACAGCGGATAGTCCTGGCCGGTTTCCAGTTTGAACGGCATCGCCTCTGCCAGCGGCGTCAGCTCTGTCATATTCAGTACCCGGATACTGTCCCTTTTCTGATGCACTACCGGTAACGCCAGTACGCGATCTATACCATCCACTGTCTGTTGCGGCATATAGATCTTATGGAATACCGGTAACTTAGAGAACGTCCACTTCGATACAGGTACATCTGTGGTGTCGGTATCGATCATAAAGTTTCGGCGCGATACCACATTCTCATGCGTAGTATCATTCGGCGCATAGGCGACTTCTTTTACGGGAAACAGTCTGTCGGTATACCGGCCAATGTATTTCCACCAGGTACCGGACCACCAGAACAAAATCAGTGCAGTAGCCATGATCAGCGACTTGCCTGTGTTGAGCGGTATTGACAGCAACCGGCATAACCAGCTGGCAATGAATGCAAAAGCAAAACTGTGGAAGAAAATATTATTGTCCGGAGGTGTATAACTGGTGACCTGGAAGATAGCCGCTTCGCCTAAAATACCGAGTGTCAGCAACGCAAACAACACCTCCCGACGTTCATGTATCCAGCTGCCCCATTGTTTTACACCAGCAGCCAGACAAAGCGCCACCAGCAAGACGTATATCTTGATCCAATTGGAAGCGCCCATAATTTCATCGGTAAAATCGTTTAGGGCTAACCGTGAGCTATGAGGCGCCTGTCCATGATTAAACCAATAGGCAAAGCCCGGCATTAGCGGAACGATGAAAGCCACTGCGATCACCACAAAAAAACCGATAAATACCGGCAGGTCCAACCAGCGGCGGGTTTCCAGTGAATTGTAGGCCAACAATGCCAGGCACAACATCAGCGCCATACCACCGCCATCCTGTTTGGTAAAGAGCGATAAAAAAACGAACAGCGCTGCCAGCGCCATCAGCAGGTATCTGCGGCCGTTACCTTCTGCAAAGAAGGAACGCATCAGGAAGCTGAGTCCCACCAGTTCATATACAATGACGGTATGGTTATACCATGGCCAGAAGTTAAAGAACGAATAAGACATCACGAATACCAGCACAGATAACAGTCGCACCCCCGGCGTCACGTTCAGGCTCTTCAGGATAGACCGGAATGAGAGCCCGGCAATGATATTAATGAATACCTGCGCCTTTACCAGTGTGATCAGCTGCGGTCCGAATATTTTGAAAAACAGCGCCGGAATAATCCAGAAGCCATAACCCAGCGGGCTACCGTAGTCTTTGAAAGGCACCTGTCCGGAAGACAGCCTATAGGCCCCTTCCCACGACAGGAAGATATTCACGCGATAGGGAAAGGTGGTAAACAATGGCACCAGTGCGAGCAGCACGATGATCATAATTTCTAAAAACGCCCATCTGCGGGCATTGGGAAACGAATGAGACATACTGTATCTATTCTTTATTATCTGAATGGTTTGTATATGGGGTGTTGTGCCAGCGCCAGCATGGGCCGGTCACCGTTAGTATCGCCGTAGGCGTAAATATCCGTATAGTCATGAAGGTTAAACTGCTCCCGGATGCGGACTACTTTCTCCTGGCCATTACAATTCACGCCGGAAAGCCGGCCGGTGATCAGACCGTGCTGTACCTCCAGACCGCTGGCGATGCAGTTGATACCCAGCGTTTCGCACCAGGGCGCTACCCAGTCGCGGGCCGAAGCCGTAACCACCACCACCTGACGCCCTTCCTGCTGATGCTTACGGATAGCAGCAACCGCCTGTTCCCGTATCAGTAACGGTAACCGCTCCCGACAAAAGCGCTGGCAGTTTTCGGTGAACTGTTCTGCCGGCATCCCACCAAAAAAATGGCGCAGCACCTGCTCCTTGCTTTCCTGCGCTGTTTGTCGGCCCAGTTTAAAGCTGGCCAGTCCGGGCGCCAGCCGCAGCAACCCGGTATACAACGCAGCGCTCCCCTTCTGGAAACGGATAATCTCCCACATGGTGTCTTTGCGGGTGATGGTGCCGTCGAAATCGAAGAAAGCAATGCCGGTCACAGTTTTAATTTTTTAAAGATGGACTCAGGTATCGACTTAATAATCAACATAATATATTTCCATGGCCATTTTACGAACAATACATTTTTCTTCCGCTGCACCGCTTTGAACACAGCATTGGCCACCTGTTCCGGCTGCGCGGTCAGCAGTGGCGGCAGGGTCAGATGCTGGGTCATCCGGGTATTCACGAATCCCGGCTGCACGCTCATCACGTGCACGCCACTACGAAAAAGACGGTTGCGCAATCCACTAAGGTAGGCAGTGAAGCCAGCCTTGGCGCTACCATATATATAGTTGCTTTGGCGGCCTCTTTCACCAGCCACTGAACTGATGCCGACAATCATACCGGCTTTCTTTGCCTCATAGGCATTGGCTACCACATTTAATATAGACACGGCGCCGGTGAAATTTGAATGCAGGATACGGGAAGCCTCCTGCCAGTCGTGCTGCGCCAGCTCCTGATCTCCCAGGTATCCGAAAGCGCACACGGTGATATCCGGTTGCGCAGGCAGGGATGTATAAAAAGAGGTATGAGTATCGTAAGCGGTGGCATCGAAATGGTGTACCGTGGCACTAATGCCGTACCGTATCTGGAGGTCCTGCTGCAAAGGCTGCAGGGCAGCGGCGTGACGGCCAGCCAGTTGTACATTATATTGAGCGGCAGCAAACCGGCGCGCTATGGCAACAGCCATATCCGAGCCTGCGCCTAAAAGAAGCACTGTCATTTAGATATTTGGGTATTTAGATATTTAGGTATTTAGGTGTATTGCGTATCCGGTCATTTAGATGTTTCTGCTATTAAATAGTAAAATATCTAAATATCTAAATGGACAGTCTTTCGGATTGCAGTGATTCAAACCGTTTGCCTGGATTGTACGTCTTCACGATCTCCGCAAAACGTTCCGCGTTGGGGTAACTTTTCCAGAAGACTTCCTGTTTCATCCGGGCGTCTTTAGACAGATACAAGCGGCCGCCATACTGCAACACGATCTCATCCAGCTCATCGAGGAAGGCGAAAAGTCCTTTCCGCACCGGGAAATCCAGCGCCAGGGTGTAACCTTCCATGGGAAAAGAGATCAGTGAATCCTGCTGACCAAACACTTTCAGCACAGCGAGGAAAGATCCCCATCCTTTTTCGCTAATACGCCGGAGGATGGCGATCAACCCTTCTTTCTGGTCGAGCGATAGCACAAACTGATATTGTATGAAGCCCGCCTTACCATAACCGCGGTTCCAATGCAGGATAGCATCCAGCGGATAAAAGAACGGTTCATAGGGCACTACGTTGTTGATCTCTTTTTTAAAGTTCTTTCCGTAGTACAACCAGTTGAAAGCCTTTACCGTAAAGGTGTTCAGGATAAAAGAAGGCAGGTTGAATGGTACAGTTAATCGTGGCTTGGATGGCAGTTGCAGCGGGGCTTGTCCTTGTTTGGCATTCAGCTCTGCTTTGGTAGCATGTTCTCCCACGATCAGGATGCTGCGGCCAAAGGAGTCTCCTTTTTGCAGGCAGTCGATCCATGCCATGGAATAGGTGTAGTGTTTATACTCGTCAAACAGCCGTATTACCTCTTCGAGGTTACGGGCTTTGATCTGCTTTTGTTTGATGTAGGCCGTCTCTATTTTTTTCAACCCGAACTTTACGCGGGTGATCACCCCGGTGAGCCCCATCCCTCCACAGGTGGCCCAGTACAGATCGGTATGTTGGGCAGGAGAACAGGTGACGGTAGTGCCGTCGCCGATGATCACGTCCATTTCGGTAATATGCCCGGAGAATGCACCTTCCCTGTGATGGTTTTTCCCATGCACATCGGAGGCTACCGCGCCGCCTACCGTAATGAACTTGGTCCCCGGCGTTACCGGCAGGAACCATCCTTTGGGAACGATGATGTCCAGTATCTGGTCGAGTGTAACACCGGCCTGGGTTTCCAATACGCCTGCGGCGGTGTCGAAAGAGAGGATCTTGTCGTATTTAAGCATCGACAGACTGTGCTTTCCGAGGGAAGCATCTCCATAACAACGGCCATTGCCGCGGGCAATAAACCCATGATTAGCCGCTACGAACGACCGTAGTTGCGCTTCCTGCGTATACGCACTTTCTTCAGATGTAATAGCGGGGTAATTACCCCAGTTAGCTAACCGCTTTTGCATTATTCAAAAAAAACTTTATTAGTGGGCCAATAAATCAGCACATAAAAACTCAGCACCCACAGGAGTATGGTTAATTGAATAAAACGGTCTTTATATAGGATCTTGGTGGGAGAACCAGTGTTGTTCTCCACGTAGGTTATTTGCAAATATCGTAATAATCCGCCAATTACAAAAAGCGTTGTATAATAAAGGCGATAAGTATGGAACCGCACCTGTGTTTCAGGCGCCATGGTATACATCAGGTAACAGACGATGATCACTGCGGAAACCAGCGACAGCATTACATTGAGGAAGTCGGGATTATAGCCCTTGGCGGCCTTGCGCATTTCCTGTCCCGAGTGGAGCCGGATCAGTACATCATCGCGGCGTTTGGCGATCGCCATGAACAGTGCCAACAGGAAAATCATCACCATCAGCCATTCAGAGATGGCAATACCACCGGCGATACCACCGGCTTTCACCCTCAACACAAAACCGATGGCCAGAATGATGATGTCCAGAATGGAGATATGTTTCAGTCCAAAACTGTAAAACAGGTTCATCACAAAATAAATACCCACTACAAAGGCGAACTTGGGGCTGACCAGCCAGGCCAAACCACCACCAATAGCGATACACAGCAGAAACAAGGCCAGTCCCACAGGCCTGGATATCTCTCCGGAAGCCAGCGGCCGCTTACATTTCACAGGATGTTTCCGGTCAGCTTCAATATCCTGATAGTCATTGATGATGTAAATACTGCTGGCCGTGATACTAAAAGCGATAAAAGCCAGCAAGAGGTCCAGTACTTTGGCGACATTAAAGATTTCTCCGGCGAAAAACAGCGGGATAAACAAGAAGGCATTCTTTGCCCAGTGAGCAGGCCGGAGTAATTTGATGTACTTCATGATGGGGATCAGGGTAAAGTTGACGCGCCAAATTACAATTTTATTCCTTTTCCCGTCCTTCCCTGAGGGATAAAAAAAAATGTCCCACCATGACGGTGAGACATTTTTCTATTGTAACAGATTGATTGTACGGTGTTGATTAGGCCGCTTTTTTCATACGGGCCTGCGTTACCATGGCAGGTTTCAGTTTAATGATACCTATTACGTTCAGCACTTTCATCACCTGATAGCTGGGATCCAGCTCATACCATTTTTTGGCGAAGTTAGGGCTGTCTTTGAATTTGTGGTGATTGTTCTGGAACAGTTCGCCCAGCAGGATGATACCCCAGGGAGAAGTGTTTTTGGATTTGTCACCATTGTCAAAGTTGCTGTAACCATACTTATGACCACACCAGTTAACGATAGCACCTTGTACAGGGCCCATCAGGAAGTGGATCGGCAGCAACAGGTACAGATACCACATGCCAGCCGGAACAAACGCTACGTAGAAAGCTACGTAGATAGCCATCCAGGCGAAGCGGGTGATGTTGCTGTCACCAAATTTATCCATTGCTTCCCATTCCGGAAGTGGTTCTTCTAAAAATTTAGAGTCCACGGTGCTGGTGCGGGTCACAAAGCCATTGTAGATCTTACGGGTCTGCACCATCATCGTCCACACGTCCTTAAAGAAATGCGGAGAATGCGGATCGTGTTCAGTATCGCTGAATTCGTGGTGCATCCGGTGCATCACCCCATAAGCGCGCGGGATGAGGTAGGAAGACCCCTGGAAAAACCAGGTACAGAAATAAAAGAAACGTTCCCAGAATTTATTGGTGGTATACATCTGATGAGATGCATAACGGTGCAGATAAAACGTGTGGAAGAACAGTGACAAGAACCAGTGCACACAGAAGAATATCAGGATCGCCGTCATTAGAATACTTTAAAATTTGACAAATAATCACCAAAGGTATGCTTAAATACCGGGCTTTCACGCGATTTTACAAATTCCGATAGCTAATGAAATGTTAAAAAACTATTTCTTGCGAACGAACCTGAGTTCCAACAGGTTCATTCCATTATTATATAAACCGGACACATGGGGCTGCACCAGCCGCACCACCTGATCGTAAAAGAGCGGCACCACCGGCGCATCAGCAATGATCTGGCGGTCCATTTGCTGATAGAGCGCGTAACGGAGGCTGTCGTTGTTTTCCTCCAATGCCTGTTCATATAATTTGTCGAAGGCCGCGTTCGCATAACGCGTATAATTGGGTGGCGCAGGGTTACGGCTGTAGAACATGGCCAGATAACTCTCTGCATCCGGGTAGTCTGCAATCCAGCTGCCGCGGAAAAAGAGGGCCTGTGATTTGGCGGTCTGCTCCAGCAGCAGGCTTTTCTGTATCACTTCTACCTGTATCCTGATGCCGATTTCCTGCAACTGGTTGGCTACATAGTCAGCCATGTCTGCATAGATGGGAATAGACAGCAGCTTAATAACAGGCAACCCCTTCCCTCCGGGAAACCCGGCTTCAGCGAGCAACTGCCGGGCCTTGCCCGGGTCATAGCTGTATCCCTTCACTTTAGCCGTATCAAAAGACGGAAGCCCGGCCGGCACAAATCCGGATGATGCAGGTGTTCCCTTTCCGTTGCGCAGGTAGGTGATCATTTTCGTACGGTCAAAACCGTAGTTGATCGCTTGTCGTATTTTCCTGATCCGGGTAGGTGCATTTTTCACCAGCGCATTGTTGCTGTCTACCAGAAAACCCAGGTACTCTGTATTGAGGAAAGGCTTTTTATCGAGCACCATTTTATCTCTCCACTCCTCCTTCAGCTTCCCTTGTTTGCTGAGAATCTCATCTTTAAAGGAAGCATCGATATCATTAATAAAGTCCAGCTGTCCCTGGCGAAACAACAGAAACTCAGATGCTTTGCTATCAAGGAAACTGATTTGGACTGCATCGAGGTAAGGCAATGGCTTCCCATGAGCATCGCGCTCAAAGTAGTTCGGGTTGCGGTGAAAGACCAGCCCCTGTCCTTCGTCCCAGAAGAAAAATTTAAACGGACCTGTTCCGCAGGGATGGCTCCGGAAGTCTTTGCCGTATTTCTCCACCGCTTCATGTGGTACTATTGAGCAATACTGCATGCTCAGAATACCCAGAATGGGATGGAAAGGTCTTACCAACGTCAGCTGAAAGGTGGAGTCATTGAGTGCTTTAAAACCGCTGTCGGCTACCACGCGGCCGTTGAATATCCAGGCTCCCGGAGAGGCGGTGGCCGGGTCTACAATACGCTGCAGGCTGTAGACCACGTCCTGCGCGGTCATACGCCGTCCTTTTCCACCGGGGAAAATATCATTGTCATGAAAATATACATCCGTGCGCAGGTCGAAGGTATAGGTGCGGTGGTCGTTGGACACCTGCCACTGTTTGGCCAGGGAGGGGCCAATGGTCAGATTGGTGTCCGGCGCCACCAGTGTGTTATACAACTGGCTTACCGCCCAGATGACCGCCTGGCTTTTGGCAAAGGCCGGGTCCAGGCTGCTGATCCCTTCTGTCTGATTATACCGGAATACCTGCTGATCGTGGTTCTCCGTACCGCCACAGGAACTCAGCAACAAACTGCACAATCCCCCCAGGCAAAGAACGGATATAACCACCTGACAATAACTACTTTTCATTTGCCGGTAAATTAATATCTTTCCGTATAAAATATATCATTAATTATGCGTGGCATCACCATGTTTTGTATGGCCCTGCTGACAGCCGGTACGGTCAGCGCCCAGCAACACTTCACCAAAGCAGATACGCTACGGGGTTCCATTACCAGGGAAAGGTCCTGGTGGGACGTTACCTCCTATGACCTCCATGTACAGGTACACCTGGAAGACAGCACCTTCAGCGGATTTAACACCATCACCTATAAAGTATTGAAACCCGACTCCGTAATGCAGATAGATCTGCAGGAGCCTATGGTCATCGACAGCATATTACAGGATAAACAATCGCTGTCTTTTACCCGCGATGGCAATGCGTGGTTTGTAAAAATAAAAGCTCCTCAGGCAAAAGATAAAACCAAACGCATCACCGTATTTTATAACGGCAAGCCTCACAAAGCAAAAAACGCCCCCTGGGACGGCGGCGTGGTATGGGCCCGTGATGAACAGCAACGTCCATGGGTAGCTACTGCCGTACAAGGCTTTGGCGCCAGCGCATGGTGGCCCAACAAAGATCATCAAAGCGATGAACCGGAAAACATGACGATTAACGTAACCGTGCCTGCTGAAATGACCGATGTGTCCAACGGACGGTTAAAGAAAAAGACAGACAACCCTGACGGCACCGCTACCTATACCTGGTATGTCAGCAATCCGATCAACAACTATGATGTGGCCATTAATGTGGGCCACTATGCCGAAATAAAAGACAGCTATTCCGGAGAAGGTGGTAAGCTGGACTTAAGTTATTGGGTGCTGGATTATAATGTTGACAAGGCCACCGAACATTTCAAAGTAGTAAAGCCTATGCTCAAATGTTTTGAGTACTGGTTTGGCAAATATCCGTTCTATAAAGATTCCTACAAACTGGTGGAATCTCCCTACCTTGGAATGGAACACCAGAGCGCCGTGGCATACGGTAATAAATTCCAGATGGGTTATAAGGGCCGGGACCTTTCCGGTACCGGCTGGGGCCTCAAGTGGGACTTCCTCGTTATCCATGAAAGTGGCCACGAATGGTTTGGTAACAGCATCACCAGCAAAGACATTGCTGACATGTGGATCCATGAATCATTCACCAATTATTCTGAGACACTGTTCACCCAATGCCAGTACGGACTGAAGGCTGGGGAAGAGTATGTGGCAGGCATCCGTCATAATATCAAAAATGATGTTCCCATCATCGGGCCTTATGGCGTAAATACAGAAGGCAGCGGCGATATGTACTACAAGGGCGCCAACATGATCAACAATATCCGGCTGATCATGAACAACGATGAGGCTTTCCGCCAGATGCTGAGAGGCATGAACAAAACCTTCTATCATCAGACGGTGACTACACAGGACATAGAACGGTATATGAGCAATGCTGCCGGGATAGACCTTAGCCGTGTGTTCGACCAGTATCTGCGGGACACTATTATTCCGACGCTGGAGTATCGTATCATTGGCCAGCAGGTACAATACCGCTGGACCAACTGCATAAAAGATTTTAATATGCCCGTGCGCGTGAAGCTGAATGAAAACGGGTTTAAACTGATCTATCCTGCTACCACCTGGCGTACCGCCAGTATCAGTCTCCCTGACCCGAATAAGTTTGAGGTCGACAAAGGCTTTTACATCAACATTAAAAGAAAAGACGCTACTGATAACAAGTAAAACAGATGGTCTTCATCAACATAAAAAGCGGGTAGCATACTGTGCTACCCGCTTTTATTTTATAGTTTGATGTACACATTATTTCTTCAGCAACTTAAATGCATGCCCGCTGCTGTTATTCAGATAACCATAGGCAGTCCACAAAACGGCCAGTGGTTCTATGCTGCGGCTCATTTCTATGCTGCCCATATCCGCAACATCGTTCCAGCCGAACTCATTGAGCAGGTCAACGACTGTTTGTTTGGCTTCGGGGTTATTGCCGGCGATAAACATGGTGGGGGAACCTTCCTCAAAATTCGGGGAGAGCATATGTTTGTATCCAATGCAACTGAGGGCTTTGACGACTTTGGCATCGGGGGGTAGCCAGGCCTGGATCTGTTCACCGGCGGAGTTGGTGTGTCCGATAAGCAGGTTAAGTCGTCCTTTTTCATCTGGTCCTTTATCATCAACGGGGTTAGTGACATCCACCACTGTTTTCCCTTTGAAGTTCCAGATACCGGCGGCTTCTATGGCTTTTTTAGTACCTACCCAGCTGGTGCAGATGATGATCAGCTCTCCGAACTCGGATGCCTGGCGGAAGGTGCCGGCGGCAGCTTGTTGCCCTTGTTGTTTAATCCATTGCTGCAACCCCTCCCTGGCCGGGTTACGGGTACCAATCGTAATATGGTGGCCAGTTTGAATAAGGCCTTTGCCAAGCGTCAGTCCAACAGGACCACTACCGAGGATACCGATTCTCATGACCGCGGGAGCATTTGTTGAACTATGAATTTAGCTATTTTTTTATTTAGCTATTTGATTATTTAAAATGCAGCGAAGGTACTGTGTGCGCTTCGCTGCATTTTAAATAACCAAATAAAAAAATAACTAAATGCCTAAATCTCTGATGTAGGTCAGGAATTTCTGCATCCCCTGGCGCTTGGCCGGGGTGATGGGATAACTCAGGTTGTGCACATAGTAGGTAGTAAGGTCGTACAGATCGTACGGATTTTCCGCTACCACGGCCGGTATATTTTTAATCCCGATGCTGGTGGCATCGTTGAACTGACGGATAAATGCTTCAGGCAGTTGTTTGTTGCTGATCCAGGCCGCGAAGAGGAAAGGCAGGCTGGTAAAGCGCATCCAGTGTTCCGCGAGGTCAAAAATGAAGGGGGACACTTTTCGTTGTGCCAGGGCACGGTCGCCAATTACCAGACCCGCATCGGTCCCTTTGATTTTATCTTCATAGTCACCAGTGGTAGGTACCAGCTCCACATCCAGCTTCCAGTGTTCTTTTACCAGTATTTTAAGCAGGGCCACGGAGGTACGGCTCTGGTAGTCCAGATAGATCCGCTTCATCTCGTTCAGGGGGACATCACTGTACAGGCATACAGAGGCCACCGGGCCTTCTGCACCAATACCGTAGTCCGCTATAATATGATGTTCTTTCAGTTTTGGGATAATAGCCACCGGCACCAGGGCCACATCTACCTCTCCATCTATCAGCTGCTGGGCGATTTTAGCAGGATAATCCACTGACAATTCCATCTGTTCCATTACCGGATGATTCCTGAATCCGTATAACAAAGGCTTCGTATTCAAATAACTTACAGCCGCAACTTTTACTTTCCGTTCCAATTTCAGTAATTTTGAAGCTGCAAAAGTAACTAAATCCCGGATACCAAGTTCCAAATCCTGAATTCCCCCTGAAAACAGGAGGTAAAAAAGAACTTGTTTTTCCGGCAGGCTTTTTTGTAAAAACTGGAATACATATATATTATGCAACTACAACCATTAACTGCCATTTCCCCGCTGGATGGGCGCTATCGCAGGCAATTAGACGAGCTTGCGGGCTATTTTTCCGAATTTGCGTTGATCCGTTACCGTGTGATGGTAGAGGTGGAATATTTTATTGCGCTGGCTGAACAGAAGCTGTTTACCCTGCCTAAGGCCAAGGTCCCTGCCTTGCGCAAAATCTACCAGGAGTTCACTATCGAGAACGCACAGCTGATCAAAGACACCGAAAAAATCACCAACCACGACGTGAAAGCAGTGGAGTACTTCCTGAAGAATGAGCTGAAAAACCTCGGTCTGGAAGACAAACTGGAATGGGTACACTTTGGCCTGACCTCTCAGGACGTGAATAATACCGCTACGCCCCTGTTGTGGAAAGATGCGGTAGAACATGTGTACATGCCTACCCTGGCCAATATGATCCTGGCCCTCAGAAAGCTGGGTGAATCCTGGATGAAAGTGCCGATGCTGGCCCGTACGCACGGTCAACCGGCCTCTCCGACCATCCTCGGCAAGGAAATACTGGTGTTTGTAGAACGCCTCGAAGGACAGATCAAACTGCTGGGTGAAATTCCGTTCGCCGCCAAGTTTGGTGGCGCTACCGGTAACTTCAACGCCCACAACGTAGCTTTCCCTAAAATCAACTGGGAGAAATTCGGGGAGAAATTTGTGAACAATACCCTCGGCCTGCAAAGGATGAAGTATACCACCCAGATTGAACACTATGATAATATCGCCGCTCAGTTTGATGCCCTCAAACGAGTGAACAATATCCTGATCGACTTCTGCCGTGACGTATGGACGTACATCTCCATGGACTACTTCAAACAAAAAATCAAAAAGAATGAAGTAGGTTCTTCCGCGATGCCGCATAAAGTAAACCCGATCGACTTTGAAAATGCAGAAGGTAACCTGGGTATTGCTAACGCCATATTTGAGCACCTGAGCGCCAAACTGCCTATTTCCCGCTTACAGCGCGACCTGACCGACTCTACTGTGCTCCGTAATGTAGGCGTGCCTTTCGGTCACACCCTGCTGGCCACTAAGTCTATTCAGAAAGGTCTGGATAAACTGATCCTCAACGAGGCTAAGCTGAAAGAAGATCTGGAAAACAACTGGGCAGTAGTAGCAGAAGCTATTCAGACGGTGTTACGCCGTGAAAACTATCCGCAACCCTATGAGGCGCTGAAAGAGCTGACCCGTGGCGGAGAGCATATCACCCAGAAGAGCATGCATAAATTCATTGATGGTCTGAAAATCAGTGCCACACTGAAAAAGGAACTGAAAGCCATTACGCCGCATAACTATACCGGCCTGTGGTAAAAATGATTTAGGGATTTTCTGATTTACGATTTTTTGATTGCGGGGTAATCAAACTCCCAAAATTCAAAAATCGTAAATCAAAAAATCCCTAAATACAATATGACTCTCGAAAGCATGAAGACAGCTTTACTGTCTTATTTCGATATTTTTCTCTGCGACCCTTCCGGCCACGGTTACACGGGCAATATATTCTCCGGCTGATAATCCGGTCAAACATACCAGTTGCCCCGCTGATATGCTGTTTGGCGCAATAGGAATCATGCGCACAGGTGAGTGATGATTGTCTAATATCGTTAATACAGGGCTCTCCTCCGCCCCCACTATTTCCATCTGCACAAAGAGGCGGCCACTATACTGTTGCTCCTGAATGATCCTGCATGGTAAACTGTTGCTGTTGATCGCTACCGCTCCCATTGTCTGTTGAATAAATACCATCAAGCTCCATAAGTTCATAATAATAGATTTATATGATGAACAATACCATTCAAGGTGTTGTACGGAGTTTTTCCAGGGAGATGATTATGATAGCTAACCCGGTTTTAAACGGGTTTGTGATAACTCACAGGGGTCATTTTTTTTGCACGGCAAAGATATAAAATATCTTTTATTAAACATAGATTATAAGTGTTTATTTTGTTAAGTATTGGTTAACGCAATACGTTGCTAAAACAAGTCCAATAAGCATACCACCCTATATCCTGCTTATAGTGAACACCTTATTTTTATGCAATCGATATAAGCCCCGGCGTGCCACTGCAGCCTCATGACATCAGAACACATCCCGCAGATGCAGCAGCTCGTGACTTTCAGCGATAAACGTAATAGCAATGATATCAAACCGGACAGCTTCCGGACAGAGATGGAAACACTCCAGGTAAGCGGCTGCCGCTACCTGTATATGTTCCTGCTTCTTATGATCGACAGCTTCCTCAGGCCAGCCAAAGCGGCTACCATTGCGGGCTTTGACTTCGATAAAATAAATCGTGCCTTCATTTTCGGCCACGATATCAATTTCCTTTCTGCCGTATTTCCAATTGGTATGGCGAATCACACAAAAGCGACGTACATATTCCTGCGCGATCCTTTCGCCCTCACGGCCCGTATCCTGTCGGTTCATCCGGGAAATAGTTTAACAAACAATGGTCGCTAAGATACGTTTTTCCGGCTTCAGCCGCTTGCTTTTCAACTATTTAGCAACGGGAGGCTTAAAAATCTGAATAATTTGACAGTAATTTGCAGTGAGTTATCACTGCACGCTGATCCGGCATTGCCGCGACAGAGCGGCCTGAGAACAAACCATAAAACCATAAACCCGTAAATCGTTTTTATGAAATTATTCAGACTGGATGGAAAGATTCAGCATTATGCCTGGGGCGGATCTACGTACATCCCCTCTTTGCTGGGAATAGCCCCATCAGAAAAACCCAGTGCAGAATACTGGATGGGCGCGCATCCAAGCGCTCCGTCCACCATTACCACCAGCAATGGTCCGGTACCTATGAATGAACTGATACAGCAAGACCCGGCAGATATCGTAGGACCACAGGTATGGCAACAGTTTCAGGAACTGCCTTATCTCTTTAAAATACTGGATGTAAAAGACATGCTGTCTATACAGGTGCATCCTACCAAGGAAGAAGCAGAAAAAGGATTTGCCCGTGAAAACGCCGCCGGCATACCACTCAGCGCACCTAACCGTAACTATAAAGACGCCAACCATAAACCGGAAATCATGGTGGCCCTCAGCGAATTCTGGCTGCTGCACGGCTTCCTTCCGGAAGACAAACTGCGCCAAATCCTGCGGGACACCGCTGAGTTTACCTCACTGGTAAGCATATACGAAAATGAAGGTTATTTCGGTCTGTATAAAAGCGTGATGGAAATGCCACAGGCACTGGTCAACATTATCCTGCGCCCGCTGACCGATCGCCTCATACCCGACTACAAAGCCGGTAACCTGTCTAAATCAGACCCTGCATTCTGGGCGGCACGCGCGGTGCTCAATGATCCGAATGGCGCCGACAATCTCGACAGAGGTATCTTCTCTATCTACTTCTTCAACATTGTACACGTAACACCCGGACAAGCCGTATTTCAGGACGCGGGCATCCCACACGCTTACCTGGAAGGCCAGAACGTAGAGCTGATGGCCAATTCAGATAATGTGCTGCGCGGTGGCCTCACGCCTAAACACATCGATGTACCGGAACTGCTGAAGCACACCCGCTTTGAAGCGGTACATCCGAACGTGCTTTCCGGCGACAGTATCTCAGGCGGACTGGAAAAAATTTATCCGACGCCTGCACCTGATTTTGTGGTAAGCAAAATCAATCTCGGCGCCGGACAGGTATATACCTATACCGCGAAAGCCGCCGAAATCATGATCGTCATGAATGGTACCGCCACTATTAAAGGTTCCGATACCCTGGCCCTTCATAAAGGTCAATGCGTAATGGCGGCCTACGGCGAAACCTATGAAATCACCACTGCCGACAACGTGGAGATATTCAAGGCTACCGTACCCGTAAAATAAATACCACCTTCTTTGTAAAAGAAAAAGCAGTGTAGGATGCTACACTGCTTTTCTTTTTATGGTAACCAGTCAGAAATTACATGATAATCACGGTCTTACCTATGGCTCTCCCCTCACGGCTGGCAGCGATAGCGGCCGGCACATCTTCAAGTCTGATCTTGTTTTCCACCGGTACTTTGATCTGTCCCTGATCTATCAGGCGGGAGAGCTGGTCCAACGCTGCCGGACCTCCTTCTGTTTCAAAGTTGCCACCATGCAGTTTCTTCGCTTTCAGTACTTCTTCATCGGCTACGAACTGTGTGGTAAGGGCGCCTCCGCCTTCTTTTACCAGGTCAAGGTTCTCTTCAAATTTTTCTTTATTGCCCACCAGATCGAGTAAGCCATCGATACCCTGCGGGAACTTTGATTTCACCTGATCTGTCAGGGGCGCTTTTTTATAGTTGAGGGTCACTGCCGCCCCCAGCTGATGCATGCGTTTAGCTTCTTCATCATTACCCACCGTGGCGATTACCTTCAGACCTTTGGCTGCGGCAATCTGTGTGGCAAAGGACCCTACGCCACCGGTAGCGCCATTGATCAGTATCACATCTCCTTTCTGCAACCTGAGTTTATCTACCATCTGCAGGGCTGTCATGCCTGAAGTAGGCACTGCGGCTGCTTCTTCCGGTTGTATCCTCATAGGCGCCATGGTGAGCCCTGATTTCTCGGGAACAATGGCATATTCAGCATAAGAGCCTTCACCGATGGGCATATGAATGAACTGTCCATATACCAGGTCTCCTTTTTTAAAGCGTGTCACCCCTTCTCCTACCTCGGCTATCACGCCGGCGCCGTCTACTCCCATGATCAGCGGGAACTGATGCGGTGTTTTTCCATTATTCATAATCCCGTCTGTCATTTTCCAGTCGAACGGGTTCATACCGGCAGCCTGTACTTTAATGAGTACAGTACCGGGCCTGACGGAGGGTATGGGCAAATCCATCAAAGTCGGGATACCTTTAAATTCAGATACGGCTATGGCTTTCATATGCTTCTTTGTTTAATGTAATAGTAACACATTACAACCGGGGGTCTACCGGTTCGCTTTCGAGCGCTAAGATACCGAAAACGCACTGATGCACCATTTGCAGTGGCTCTTTACCGACAAATCTTTCCAGTCCTTCCAGTCCCAGCGCAAACTCCCGCAAAGCCAGTGAGCGTTTGGCTCCCAGCCCTCTGGAACGCAGTCGCGCCAGGTTCTCCGGCGCATCATATTCCGGCCCATAAATAATACGAAGATAATTTTTGCCCCGTACTTTAACTGCCGGCTGTATGATTCCCCTCGTGTCTGTGGTCAGGAAAGTATATGGTTTCATCACCATCCCTTCGCCTCCCGCAGCGGTGAGCTTTTCCCACCATTGTACAGCTGCCTGTTCACTCTCCGGATCTCCGATGTTCACTATCTGATACGCAGTGGCCATCAGCAGCTCCGTGTCCGCCTCACAGATTTTGCGGATGTTGGTCATATGCCATTCATGGTCTTTGTCGAAATACGTTTTGCCTTCGGTGGCCATGATATGAAAAGGCGCCAGTTTATAATCTTCCAGTTTATAGACCGGCCAGCAATACTGACGATATGCAGCCACATAATCCGTTACCTGTTGCTGACGGCGCTGGTACTTCTCCAATAACAGCTGAGCGGGTACATTGTTGCGGACCGCCTGTTCCAGTGCGGCTGTCACCGCCGGCAGCGCCTGACTGGCAGCAGTGCCTACTGCGGCATACTGTTGCTGCAGCAATGCCTGCGCTTTGGCGCTCCAGGGCATCAGCTCACTGTCCAGGCATACCCAGTCTGTCTGGAAATCGTTATAGAAACCGGACGTTTCCAGCGCCGCATTGATACGGGCAAGAAACGCCTGCTCCAGCGCTTTGTCTGCAAAGAAGCTACGGCCGGTACGGGTATATACCACGCCGATACCTTCTCCGTCTACCCCAAAACGATCGCGGGCTACTGCTTCATTACGGCACACCACGACCACTGCGCGGGAGCCCATGTGTTTTTCTTCACATACCACTTTCCCGATACCCATCTCCCGGAAATATTGCAACCCTCCTTCCGGGTGCTCCAGCAGGCCGGGCAAGGTAGATGTTTCTACCGGCGACATGGTCGGCGGCAGGTAGATCATCCATTTAGGATTGATAGCAAAACGGCTCATCACCTCCAGGGCTGCGATGCTGTTTTCTTCCCGGATAGTGATATTGCGGCTATAACGCGTGTCTACAATTTTTTTGCCAATGAAGTCCGCAATGTCCAGCACGCCATCATATTGTTGTTGCACGCTCAAACTGCTGTCGGCGTTGTAACCAATAGGCCGCGCAGGCACAGCGTACTGCTGCAATGCCGGAACGGACACCAGTTCCTTTTCAGGATAACGCAATGCGGTAAGGCTGCCACCGAAAACGCAGCCGGTATCGATATCTATTGTACGGTTCAGCCATTGTGCCTGTGGCACCGGCGTATGCCCGTACACCACCATGGCCTTGCCTTTGTATTCCAACGCCCAGTTGTAGCGGACCGGCAAACCGAATTCGTCGATTTCTCCGGTCGTTTCGCCATACATACAGAATTCCCTCACTGCACCGGAACCACGGCCCTGCATGCTTTCCTTCAAACCGGCATGGGCCACCACCAGCTTGCCATCGTCCAGTACATAGTGACTGATTAGTCCGTCGAGGAATGTTTTCACCGATTCCAGGAACTCCGGTGTCTCATGGCCGAGCTGTTCCACCGTCTTTTCCAGACCGTGTTTCAGCTGCACCTGTTTGCCATTGAGCCATTTGAGCAGCTTGGCATCGTGGTTGCCCGGCACACACAATGCGGAGCCGTTGTTGACCATATTCATCACCAGGCGCAATACCTGTGGAGACGCGGGCCCTCTGTCTACCAGGTCTCCCACAAATACGGGCTTACGCATACGCGTATAGCCATCTTCGTTAGTAGTCTGCGGGGCACTGACCAACTCCGCATGGTCACGGTCTATGCCGTAGCCCAGCTGTTCCAGCAGTGTACACAGTTCATCATAACAACCGTGTACGTCACCGATAATATCAAAAGGTCCGTGTTCGTCTTTCTTATTGTTATACAACGGCGCACGGGTAATAGTCTCCAGCATGGCCACATCTTCTTCGGAGCGTAATTCATATATCTGCCGGAAGCCTTCCTCCTTCAGATGACGCAGGTTGCGTTTCAACTGGCTGATCTGTTGCGGGATGACGTGCCCCCCGAAATTACGGTCCGGGCGGGACTGGTTTCGCTTACGGCATACGTCTTCCGGCAGGTTCAGTACCATCGCTACCGGCAAGGCGTGATACTCCCTGGCCAGCTTTATCCAGTCTTTACGGCTCTCGGATTGTACGTTGGTGGCGTCTATCACTGTCAGCAGTCCATGTTTGAGGCGTTTGGCCGCCATAAAACGGGCCAGCTCAAAAGCATCGGAGGATACCGCCTGATTGTTTTCATCATCACTGATCAACCCACGGCACACGTCCGAAGAGATGATCTCGGTGGATTTAAAATATTTCCGGGCAAAGGTAGACTTGCCGGCGCCTGACGGCCCTACCAGCAGTACCAATGACAATTCCGGAATGGATATATGGGACAGGTTATTTCTTCTTGCCATAAAATTCTTCTCTGATCTTAATTAACAGTTGCTGCGTCAGGGCCGGATCGGGGCGTTCCGGCAGGTTCGACTGCGCATACAACTCCTGTATATTGGTTAATTTTTCCGCTGCCATCTGCAGCAGTGCCTCATAGGTGAATTCTCCATGGCGGATACGCAACAGAAAATCACGATCTTCCCGAAACACCCTCACCTCCCGGTACAACGCTATCTCTTCCGCCATGCTCAGCAGCCGGAAGGTATGCATCATGTGTTTGCTGTCGTAGTCCGCTCCTAACTGCTGGTTATGCTGATACCTCGCTTCGTTGCGATGCTCCACCCATTCCCAGTAGGAGGCAAACTCCTTACAATACACCGTATAGCCGTCCTTGTTAAAATGCATCACCGCCACGGGCTCTACACCTTTGGGAATGGCGCTTAACTGCACATCGTTGGCCTGCGGACCGGAGAACAGCCCCTTCAGGCTTACCGGGCGGGGAAACTGATACCGGTGAAACAAAGCATACGCATCCCGGAAATGATCAATCCTGGAAATGCCACAGTCTTCCTGTTGCAGCTGACGCTCTTCCAGCCACCGTCTCAGCGGTACGCTCTGGCTACCTTGCACCACGTAACAAAATTCGAGGATGTCTTTTCTTGTTTCCGGGAATGACTGGTTAATCTTTTTATTGAGGCCACGCGCCTTTTTGATCTGGGCCTGAGCATATCCGGCAAAAGTGTCCATGCAGAGGCGTGAGAGAAAATCTTCCGGTTTGATCAGGTCCATCAAAGGATGACGGAACAAACAGTTCTCTTCCCGCGTATTCAGCAGCTCGAGAATATTAGGGTTGTTTTTCTCCAGCAGCTCGAGGAAACGTTTTATCTCAAAATATACTTCGTCATTGCTATCATTCGCCACCTGATCGGTAAAGCCCATCCCATACAGCTCCGACTGCGGCACTATAAAAATGCCTTTCAGGTCGGTGTCCGACGTTGGTACGTGCAGGTTATAGGCCTTACTGCCGCTGATACATTCCAGCAGCAGATATTCTCTTTGTTGTTTTAATGTATCGTAGGTCATCATGTGTCAGCAATTGTAAACAGCGCCAGTTGACTGGGAGCGCCTACGGCGTCGTCCCATTCACCCAAAGGCTTAAAGGTAACGGTATAACCGAAGCGCGCGGCCACTTCAGCGGCCCACGCTTCAAATTCCGGCCGGGTCCATTCAAAGCGATGGTCGTTGTGTCGGAAAGTACCGGCAGTAAGGGATTCATATTTAATGTTATACTCCGCGTTGACCGTTGTGATAATCACCAGGCCCGGGCGGGCGTATTCAAATACTACTTTCTCTAACGCTGCAAGCCTTGGCGGGTCCAGGTGCTCAATCACTTCCACCAGTGTGGCAGCGTCAAAACCGGACAGCCGTTTATCTTTATACAGCAGGGAGCCTTGTATCAACTCCAGTCGCTTCCGTTGTTTCTCGGGCATACGGTCCAGTTTGAGTTTTTCCCCGGCTATTTCCAGTGAGCGGTAACTCACGTCCATGCCCAGTATGCGGGTAAAGGCAGATTTCTCTGCCAGCAGCTTCAGTAGCTTTCCTTCGCCACAGCCCAGGTCCGCTACAGACGTTACCTGCTGCTCGAGCAACAGGTCGCGGACCGTTTGCAGTCGCAGATCGTGCAGGCGTATCTTTTCAACCGGTACCGGCGTATCTTCCGTCTCTTCCGGCATTGCCTCATCTTTCATGATCAGGTCCAGCGCCTGGCGGGTGAGCGGACCGAGATGTTTCATATAACGGCGTACAATCAGCTCCTTTGCCGGATGGCTTTCCAGCCAGTCGCGCCCTTTTTCCATCAGTTTTTCGATCTCATGGTTACCGATGAAATAGTGCTTATCGTTGTCACACACCGGTATCAGCACATACAACTGGGATAACAGCATCCATAGCGGGATGTTGTTTTTCAGGGTTACTTCGTAGTAACGGCTTTGTCCCCATTCGGCATATTGGGTATCTAACGGGAAAGACTGTACGTTGACTTCATAGCCGAGTGGCTCAAACAAGCTGCGTAACAGCGGCTCTCCGCCATTCACGGGCAGCACCGATAACGTCACCTCCAGCGGGAAGGCCACATCCACCAGTTCGGGCTTGTCTTTGCACCGGCCATTCATAGCCGACGAATAAGCCTGTGAAATGGCGGCGCTCATAAAGGAAGATGCCACATAGGGCCGGTCGTTGACATACAGCTCCAGCGCAAAGTCATTGCCACCGGGAGATTTACGGGTAAGTCGCACGGGATCGAGGTCCAGCAGCAAAGCCGCTGTACATTTCTCTTCGGTCGCTTCAGGATAAAAAACGTGTACATCACCGGCAGTCAGCGGAAACGTCTGTACCTTAGCCGGATGTTTGTGCAACAGATAACCAAGGTCTGTAGCGGGGTAACGGGTAGTTGTAATCGTTAATAACATAGGTTCACTAAAAACAATCTTCAAAGATCATCCGAAGATAACTGTTTATTTAATATCCACGGATTCATTTGGAAATCTAAATTAGTCTACTATATTTGTGGACTAATTTATTTGTCTACCTTTATATAAAACACCCAAGTTATGTCCAGGAAGTTACACTTTGAGACCCTGCAGGTACATGCCGGGTATAGCCCCGACCCCACCACCAAATCAGCAGCGGTGCCTATTTATCAGACCACCTCTTATACCTTTGACAGCGCGGAGCATGCGGCGGACCTGTTTGAGCTGAAGCAATTCGGTAACATCTACACCCGCATCATGAACCCCACTACCGACGTATTTGAAAAGAGAGTGGCGGCACTGGAAGGCGGCGTGGGCGCACTTGCCGTAGCATCCGGACAGGCGGCCCAGTTCATTGCACTGCACAACATCCTGCTACCGGGTGATAACTTCGTGACGTCTTCTTATCTCTATGGCGGCACCTACAACCAGTTTAAGGTAAGCTTCAAAAGAATAGGCGTGGAAGCCCGTTTCGCAGACCTCGACAATCCGGAGAGCTTCGAAAAACAGATCGATGAAAATACCAAAGCTATTTATGTGGAGACCATCGGTAACCCGGGCTTTGCTATTCCTGACTTTGAAAAGCTGGGCGCCATTGCCCGCAAACACGATCTGCCGCTGATTGTAGACAACACCTTCGGCGCCGGCGGTTACCTGTGCCGTCCGCTGGAACATGGCGCCAACGTAGTCGTGGAAGCGGCTACCAAATGGATTGGTGGCCATGGCACCAGCATTGGCGGTATCATTGTGGATGGCGGCAACTACAACTGGGGTAACGGTAAATTCAAACAATTCAGCGAGCCTGACGACGCTTACCATGGCATGAAGTTCTGGGAGGTATTCGGCTCCCACAGCCCGTTTGGTAATATTGCCTATATCATCCGTGCCCGTGTAACCGGTTTACGTAGCTGGGGACCAGCTCTGGCGCCGCAGAACGCATTTCTGTTCCTGCAGGGCCTGGAAAGCCTGTCACTGCGCGTGCAACGCACGGTCGACAATGCCCTTCAACTGGCACAATGGTTAGCGCAGCAGCCGCAGGTGGAGTATGTCAACTACCCCGGACTGCCTGGCAACAAATATCACGGGTTGGCACAGAAGTACCTGCAAAACGGCTTCGGTGGCGTGCTGAGCTTCAAGATAAAAGGTGGTAAAGAGGCCGCTGATAAATTCGTACAGTCGTTACAGTTAATATACCATCTGGCCAATGTTGGCGACAGTAAAACGCTGATCATTCATCCGGCTACGACCACCCACTCCCAACTCAGCGAAACGGAACAACGGGCTGCCGGCGTGGAGCCGGGCCTGCTGCGTATATCCCTGGGCGTAGAACATATTGACGATATCAAAGAAGATATCAGACTGGCATTTGGCGCTTAATCGCCTTTGCCCAGTTTGATCTTTACTTTCCCATCACTTCCTGAAACGGCGTGGAGATGCAGGATAATCCCTTTTCTGCTTCTGCGCCGTTTCTCGGCTTTATCTGTAATGGCCGAGTCTTTAGCCGGATTACGCAGCGGCACGTCCAGATTGATATTGGTGCCACCGGCAAGGCCATACACGCCGTTGACGTCTATGTTCACCGCGCTCGAAGCTATGCGCATAGGCGGTATCAGGATCTTATTACCCTGTATCTGAAAAGTGCTGCTGAGGTTTTCAAACGTGATGCTGTCCAGTCTCCGGCGCCGGAACAGAAAAGTACCGATGTCTTCCAGCGGCCCGAAATTCAACAATGCCCCATTCCGCAGGCTAAAGTTCACCGTACCGTACAGCGAGTTCTTCGCCAGCGTACCATTATCCAATACGTTCCCTTTTATATCGGCCTTAGCGGACACGATTCCCTGCAGGTTCTTCGATTGCAGGCCATCCAGCCCAAAGTTGTTGAATGCGTAAAACAGTTGCCCTATATGCACATTCGTGATATTGGCGTTCACTTTAAAAACATTGGAGACGCCCTGCTGATGCACCGTGCCAGACGCCTGTGCCGTGCCTCCTGCATGCTGGAACGCGATCTTGTTGAGCAACAGGTCTGATTCCGTCATGGCGATGAGTGCTTTCACATTCTGTGCCGTGAAATGTTCAAACACCACCTTGTCGAGTGCCACGTCCATTTTCACATTGCTGGAAGCCAGTACCTTGTCCAGCTGTTGGCCTACCCTTCCTGCTGTTTTGGCTTTTGTCTTGTGGCTGGCTTTCTTGCCTTTACGGGTGGTCAGGAAGCTTCTGAACTCATTGAGGTCCACCAATGCGCTTCTGATCTTCCAGTCCAGCTCTATCTTCTCTGGTGCTGTGAAATACAGGTTCATCATATTGCGGATGGTGCCTTCCATCTGAAGTGCGCTTTTCCGGGATTGTATGCGCACATTGCGCACGAGCAGGTCCTGCCCGGTGAATTGCAGCGTGGCGCTGCAATCATGGAAGGTCAGGTCACGCGGCAGATAGGTGAAGCCTCCCCGTTGTATCTGCACGGTCCCTTCCAATGCAGAAGGCGTATTATCAGTTTTCAACACCGGTCCGGTATAATACAGGTCCGCCGCAGCGGTACCTTCACTGAAAAGTAACGGCACGTCACTGGCGGCAGTATTGAGGTTTGCCAGGGGAAACTGCGATCGGAAATGCCCGCGCAGCAGGGGCTGTTTAAGGTTCACCACGCGGATCGTATCTGCCTCCAGCGGCACTTCGCCGAGGGAAGCTTTCAGGGCGAAAATATTCACGGCAGAATTTTCGTCGTTATGGCCGGCGCCCGGTACCACTTCATTATTGAACCGGCCGGAGAAACTACAATTGCTCCATTCGCCGGCGGCGGTCACCAGGGTGTTTTTCGTGGTTTTCCAGGTAACGACCACACGGGGCGTGTCCCGGAATTTCATATGTCCCTGTAAGTTAGCCTCGGCATCCAGCGGCGCGGTGAGGTGGATCGTTGATAGTTTAGAGGATATATTGGGCGACAGCCACGAAGCCGCTTCCTGTAACAGTACCTGATCGGCGTTGATCTTCAGCCTGAATGGTGGTGGTTTCTCAGAAAAATCGAATACACCGGCAATCCGCACCGGCGTCTTGTCGATCTTTATCTGCTGCTCCGGTATGATCAGTTGTCTGGTCTTCTTATTAAAAAACAGCGACAGGTCGAGCCCCAGGGTTTTGCCTTTAAGATAGCTGCCTTTGTTGGTGTTGAATGAAAAATTCCGGGCCAGTATTTTAGCGCGCATATCGAGGTGCATCCCGGAATCGGTACTTTTTAGTTTGCCATCCATCTCCTGAATATCCAGCTCAAAAAGTTTGAATTTCTGTTGGTTGTCGATGGTAAACGTAATCTGTGAAAACACAATGCTGCGGATATCGGCATCCTTAGACGGACCGTTTTTCTTTGCAGACCTGCCGGTAGAGAGCGCTGAAGTATTCGTATAACCGCTGCTGTCGGTATACAGGTAGATATTACCTTTTTCAAGGGAGATTTCTTTCACATCTACGTGCTTGCGTAACAGTGATAACGTGTTCACCCGTACGAAAATATAGTCCAGGTCCAGTAATGCATGATGGTGTTGCTGCCACAGACTGTCCTGCAGCTGCACTTTTTTCAGGGCAATGGACACATTGGGGAAACTCCTGAAGAGGGATGGTTCCATATCTTCCACAGATAACTTTCCGTTGATATTGTCATTGAGCTGGTCCGTAATCTGTTTCAGGAAAGCGGCTTTATTGCCTTTAATGTACAGGGCCAGTCCAACGGACAACAGGATAATCAGGGCGATGAGGCTACCTCCGGCAATCAACACAACTTTGAGCCATTTACGCATGTAATGGATGTTTTAAAGGGTATAACATTCGAACACGTAAACAGTTTACGAAAATTTTCGCTTTTATGGAAAATTATAACGGCGAAGATTCCGTAGAACCTTCGCCGTTATCATCTAAAAATTTATAAATTTTAAAAATTACAAATTTAGTCATCCAGCTTAAGTACGGCCAGGAAGGCTTCCTGTGGCACTTCCACGTTACCGATCTGGCGCATACGTTTTTTACCTTCTTTCTGTTTCTCCAGCAGTTTACGTTTACGGGAGATATCACCGCCATAACATTTTGCGGTAACGTCCTTACGCATGGCGCTGATGTTTTCACGGGCCAGGATTTTGGCGCCCACTGCAGCCTGAATGGCAATGAGGAACTGCTGGCGTGGCAGCAGGTCTTTTAGTTTCTCACAGAGCTTACGACCGAAGTCCTGTGCTCTGCTACGGTGGATCAATGCACTGAGGGCATCCACTTTATCGCCGTTGAGCAGGATATCCATTTTTACGATATCGCTGTCACGGAAGCCTATCGGCGTATAGTCGAAAGAGGCATACCCGCGGGTCTGGCTCTTCAGTTTATCGTAGAAGTCAAATACGATCTCCGTAAGCGGTAATTCGAACATCAGCTCCACGCGGGTAGTGGTGAGATAGCTCTGGTTGAGCAGGATACCACGTTTGCCGAGGCAGAGGGTCATGATGTTACCGATGTATTCCGGTTTGGTGATGATCTGTGCACGGATAAAAGGCTCTTCTATCCGCTCCAGTTTTGTAGGGTCCGGCATTTCGCTTGGGTTATTCACGATCACCACACCGTCTCTGGTGGTATGGGCAATGAATCCTACGTTCGGTACGGTGGTGATCACTGTTTGGTTGAACTCTCTTTCGAGACGTTCCTGAATGATCTCCATGTGAAGCATGCCCAGGAAGCCGCAACGGAAGCCGAAGCCCAACGCCTGGGATGTTTCCAGTTCGTAAGTCAGGGAGGCGTCGTTGAGCTGGAGTTTGTCCATACATTCACGCAGCTCTTCGAAGTCTTCGGTCACCACCGGGAAAATACCGGCAAATACCATGGGTTTAACCTCCTGGAAGCCTTTGATCCCTTCTTCACAGGGTCTGCTGGCCAGGGTGATGGTATCGCCCACTTTCACTTCTTTTGCGCTTTTGATACCGGTGATGATATAGCCTACGTCGCCGGCGAATACCTCTTTACGGGGCTCCAGGCCCAGTTTGAGGATACCCACTTCATCGGCTTCATATTCTTCTCCGGTATTGACAAATTTGATTTTATCTCCTTTTTTGATGGAACCGTTGTACACGCGGAAGTACGCGATGATACCGCGGAAAGAGTTGAACACGCTGTCGAAGATCAGGGCCTGTGTAGGTGTGTCCAGGCTGCCTGTTGGCCCCGGGATACGGGTTACGATAGCCTCGAGGATTTCTTCGATGCCGATACCGGTTTTACCGGATGCCAGCAGGATGTCTTCATCTTTTACGCCGATCAGTTCAATGATCTGGTCTTTCACCTCTTCGATCATCGCGCCCGGCATATCAATTTTGTTGATCACGGGGATGATTTCGAGGTCGTTTTCCAGGGCCAGATACAGGTTGGAGATCGTTTGTGCCTGGATACCCTGGGCAGCATCTACCAGCAGCAGGGCGCCTTCACAGGCAGCCAGTGCGCGGGACACTTCGTAAGAAAAGTCTACGTGGCCAGGGGTATCGATCAGGTTAAACGTATATTTTTCGCCGTTTTTGGCGGTGTAGTTCATTTGGATGGCGTGGCTCTTGATGGTGATACCTTTCTCACGTTCCAGGTCCATGTCGTCCAGCACCTGCGCCTGCATGTCTCGGTCAGAGATCGTTTTGGTAAATTCCAATAATCGGTCAGCCAGGGTACTCTTACCGTGGTCAATATGGGCAATGATACAAAAATTGCGAATATTCTTCATATGTTGATTTACTGGCCTGTGGCGGCTAAAGTGCCGCGTTAAGCCTTTTCAGGCCGCAAAGGTATTAAAATTAGTTCATTAGTCAGCGGTTTCGGGCGATTATGTTTTGATAAACATGCTATATGCGGATTGTCAATTTTTCATATATTAGATATAAATCCCCCTCCGGGGTATTATTTGATCTAAAACCTGATGATATGGACCTGACCGCACAATTTGAGCAAGCTGCTGCTGAAAGCAAAACGCTCTCTGAGAAACCATCCAATGAGATATTATTGCAATTATACAGCCTCTACAAACAAGGTTCCACCGGCGATGTGGACACCGACCCTCCGGCTAATCCCTTCGACTTTGTCGCTAAAGCCAAACACGAAGCCTGGGCTGCGCTGAAAGGTAAATCCAAAGAGGCTGCCATGCAGGAATACATCGATCTGGTGCACCGCCTGAAAGGCTGATCATATTTTGTCCCCAGGGCTCACGCCCTGGGGAACGTTGTTGTTCAGGTTATTTAGTAGGTACATCTCCCCGCTATTGGGGGGTAAGCTACTAAAGCATCACTTAAAGAGCAATCCAAAAAAGAATTTGAACAACATCGTAGCCCAGGGCGTGAGCCCTGGGTTTTCCGGATTTTTTACGGCTCCCTTATCCCCGTCCCTCTCTGCAGCAACGCGATCTTAAAACACCTTCACATTATCCGATGGATTGACATCCGCCACCCAGGTGCTGCCCAATATCACTTTACTGATTTTTTTGGAAGACGTAAAACTCAGTGTCACGGCTTTATTACCTTTTTCCCAGCATTCGATGCTTTTGTGCAGTTGCTGTGTGGTCTGATCGTCGAACAGCACCGTCACGTCTACGGGTACGGGCTTGGTGCCTTTTGACACGACCGTCACCTCGTAACGTTGTCCGTTATGGATTACCTTTTCGATGGCCAGGTCCGGATAACCATCGTCGAAGAACCAGCTTTTCCAGAACCAGTTCAGGTTTTTACCGGAACCGGTGTTCATGCAGTTGAAGAAGTCATAGGGCTGCGGATGTTTTCCGTTCCATGTACGGATATAATGATGCAGCGCTTTCAGAAAGAGGCTGTCGCCCAGCATATCTTTTACATAGAGGTAGCCCAGTGCCGGTTTCGGATAAGAGTTGGTCATATAGGCGTCTGTCAGCTGATTGGACGGCGTCATGACAGGCAGGTCCTGTGCCTTGCCGGCAATAGCGTTGTAATTAGGCATCCCGTAACTATCCACGATGGAGGAGTCGATCATGGGAGAAATCAGCCACTCCCCTATGGTAGCCCAACCTTCGTCCATCCAGGCGTAGATGGTTTCGTTGGTGCCCATATAAAACGGGAACATGGTATGGAAGATCTCATGGTCTGTCAGTTCTATCGCCCCTGCTTTGCTGGACACCGGGTTATCATTCACCATCATGGGATACTCCATCTGGTCCAGTCCGTCGAATATGGTGATATGAGGGTAAGGGAACGGCCATTTGGGGAAATGGTGGCTCATTTTATCGACGGTGGCCCGTGCGTAGTCAATCACTTCAAAGTAATCCAGGTGCGTGGGATTGAAAGCGACATCCACCCGGGTGCGACGTTTGGTGACGGGGTCCACTTCCACGCTGGCAGCTTTCCAGTAGTAGTGGTTGCTGGTGGCAAAAGCGAAATCCACCACGTTGGACGCTTCAAACCGCCAGGTATTGGTGGCATTCCGGGGAGAGATATTTCCCTTCCTGATATCTGCGCTGTCAATGATGTCGATGACCTCATGGCTCTTCTCTGCCCGGGCGATCCTTTGCAGGTAAGTATCTGTATACACCTCCTGGCTGTTTTTCAGGTCGCCGGTGGCCCATACCTGGTAATTGCCCGGTACGGTGATCGCTACGCGAAAATCGCTGAAGTCGTTATAGAATTCGGTTACACCGTTGTAAGGCACCATGTCCCATCCATTGACATCATCATATACTGCTACTCTGGGGAAGAAGTACGCAATGAAGTAAGCGCCGGTATCTACCGAGCCGGTGCGGATATGGGTATTTTCATTCAGCACGTAGGAGAAGTCGAGTGAGATTTGTGCTTTCTGGCCTGGTGCCAGATCGTCCACGTTGACCGGCATGTTCGTTCCGGTGACGGCTGAAAGATTTCTGGACACACCGTTGATCTTAAAGTTTTTGATGGCCACCCCTTTATGCAGGTCTTCTGCCGTTACCACCATATTGCGGATAGCGCCATGCTGGAACAGGTTGGCAAACAACTTGAAGTTCAGGAAACGCAGGGTATCAGGGCTGTTGTTGGTGTACACGATCGTTTCCGAGCCAGATACCAGATTAGTGGCAGGTTCAAATTTTACCTGAATATCGTAGTTGGCTTTGTTCTGCCAATAACGGGCGCCGGGGGCGCCACTTTCATTCCTTGTTTGTTTCTCATAAGCCTGACGGATGTTCCGCGGCATAAACAGGGATTGTGCTGTAACCTGTTGCCAGCCTGCCAGCAACAGTAAAAAAAGGAAACGCTTTGTCATCATACATCATTCATCATTCGTAAAGGGCCGCTGAAAACAGAAGGGCCTGTTTTTCAAAAATAGGGATTTTTCCCCCAGAGCTGAAGACCCGGGCCATGGTGTTGTTCAAATTCTTTCAGGGGTCTTCCTTTTAAGTGATGGTGGCGACTTAAACATGACCTCAAAATAACCGGAACAACAACGTAACCCTGGGCGCGAGCCGGAGTTACCCGTGTGGAATGCTGTCTGGTTGTGTACGCACACTATCTGCCGGATGTGGCAGGGAGGCTCCCGTGCTGTCTGTTGTATGCGCGGTAGAGTCTGTGGCGGTCGATTCACCGCCGCCTGATTTTTTTACCGGGGCGGTGGGAGCGGTATTTCTTCTTTTGCTGGTGTAGTCCGAGACGACGCCCTGTCGTTCCAGGTCTTTCATCGTCTTTTTATCGAAAAGATATTTGGGATGTTTTTCGGGGCGCAGCCCTTTATCAAACTGAGCTTCCGCGCCTATGGCAGGGGCGGTATAAATTTTCTGGGAGGAGTTACAAGCCCATAGCAGCGCTGAAAGCAGCCAGGCCAATCGCATGGATCGCATGAAAACCAGATAAGAAGTGAATACAGGCAGGGATAAGGGGGACAACTATTATTAAAAACGGGAATCCTGCCCTTTTAGTATCAGTGGTATTTTGTAATTCAGAGAAGCTGTATTAAATTTAACTTACATTCAGCGATTGTCATCCCCTTGTTTACTAATATTTTATATATTTAAGCCCTGTTTAGTATCATGATGAAACCCTCATCCCGGCTAAATTGAGAAAACAACCGTTATTATCAATACAACACTATGAAAGTAACTACAACCAGTTTTCCCAGCGTTTTTGAGACTGCCTTTGGGAATACCGAAAACTCGAGCAAAGATCTGCTCAACGGCTTGAAGATCAAAAAAGATGAAACCTGGTATCTGGTAGGCAATCTGGCCAAACGAGGAGGCATCAATCCCGGAAGGATTACCAATGCAGCTCCTACTGAAGAAGACTATGAAATCCTGTTCAAAGCGGCACTGCTCAATACGGCCGACAAAGTACAGCAGCCCATTGCACTGACCATGGGTTTCCCTTTTTCTACTTACAACGTCTACAAAACCGCAGCAGAACAGTTTCTGAGCAAGCGGCATTTCCTGATCGACTATGATACGCAAACGTACAACACCAAAGGGTCTTTCAAAAAAGCGATGTTCGACATCGAAAAGTATGAAGTCATCCCTGAGATCGTGGGCGGTATCATTGGCCTCAAAAAGACGATCAACGAACCGCAGTTGGACAACTTCATCGCTATCAGCTTTGGTTTTGGCACCATAGAAGGCGGCATGGCCACCGGCGACGGCCTGGTACACCGTACCTGCTTTAGCTCTCACGGTATCCGTTACGCTATCAACAACCTGACCCGTGAACTGAACCAGAAACACTATCTGGAGATGAAAAACGAGCACCAGGTAGACGACGCCTTTATGAAAGGCTCTATCTTCACCAACCGCAAACGCATTGACCTGCGCGAGATGCGCAAAGGTGTGCTGACGCAGTATTACAAAGAGGTGGTATCTCCGCTGATGCGTAGCTACTTCACCGATCTGGACTTTGAAAGCTGCGAAAAAATATACCTGATGGGTGGCGGTGCCCACTATAAAGAATTAACCGATGCTTTCCAGGAAGAGTTCCGTGATTTTATTCCGGTGGAAGTAGCGCCCGAACCTGAAAAACTCATGAGTATTGGTTATCTTTATAACAGTCTTCGGATATCAGACAATAAACCTCAACGGAGCGTTGGCCTCGACCTCGGCAACTCCAGTTCTATTATCTCTACGTTCGATGACGAGCATCAACCAGTCGTAAATAATCCCATAACCCTCTAATTTCTTTGTGTGATAAGTGTGAGACATTTTTTCCGAAACATCATTGTACCGGGAGCATTTCGTATCCCAAAAGAAGTATCCGTAAACGGCAGCATCGATGCTACCATTTCTGGGCGGATTGACGGAAACGTAAAGGGTAACGTAAAAACGACCGGCAAACTGGTAGTAAGTGAAACCGCCAGCATAAAAGGGCATATTTACGCAGCCGACCTCGTTGTACACGGAAAAGTGTATGGAGACGTGTATATCAGCAACAAAGCGCATATCAGCAATAAAGCCTTCGTTAAGGGAGACGTGAATGCCATCGTGCTGGAATTGGAAGAGGGCGCTGTGGTGGAAGGGGCCATCCGGAAAAATGTGCTTCCCACCCCTAAACCGGAAACACCTCCTGCTGTAGAACAACATCATCCTCCGGTGACAGGAGAAACCCTTCCTGTTACTGCCGCCGCTACTCCTGCTGCGTCGGCCGCCAACGAAGAAGAAGAACAAACCACCAGTTGGTTTTAACCATGTCCTGACTAAACAACGTATATACTTAAACGTTATTTGGAGAGGCTGCCCGGAAACGAGGCAGCCTCTTTATTTTCAGATATGGCTATTCATCGCTGTTTTTTCAGGGGTGTCAGCAGATGTGTGAGGCCATTCATTTTGATGACCAGCATTGTTTCCAGCATCATGCCCAGTTTACCTTTAGGGAAACCGTTACGCTGAAACCATTCCAGATAACTTACCGGCAAATCACACAGTACCACGTCCTTATATTTCCCGAAGGGCATTTTCATGGTTACCAGCTGTTGCAATATCTCCGGGTTCGGTTGTGTCATCTCCATAAAAATCAATTAAAAACAAGCAAGTTAGGCTTTTATCATACTTCTTCGTAATTTGATTTTTCTCAGCATCAAATTACCCTGCTATGAAAATGTACTGTACCATTTTATCTCTTTTTCTGGTAACAGCCTGCGTGCAGCCAGGTGGAAAAATCAGCCTGTCAAACCCTCATGTTCAGGTGGTAAAGGAAATGTTCACTGCTTTTAACGAGCATGACTGGGAGAAGATGGCAGCCTGCTACGCTGATTCAGCACAATTCCTGGACCCCGAATATGGTCCGGAAATGGTAACGCTCAGCCCTTCCTCGCTGACTAAAAAATACCAGGAACTGCATCGGTTGTTCCCCGATGTACACGATGAAATAAGGGACATCTATGGCGACAAACATCACATTATCGTTGAATTTGTCTCCAGCGCCACGGGCCAGGACGGCAAAAAATGGCACCTCCCCATCTGTGTGGTTTTTACCGTTGAAAACGGTAAGATTATTCAGGATCGGACCTATTACAACAAGCCGTCCAACTAACGGTTTATCTTTTCAAAAGTCCGTTGTTCTGCAGCGCTTCTGTTACCTTCTTAGCGTAAGCAGTGGCAAAAGACTCCAGGCTGTTAGGGTTATAGGTCTCTGACTGACCGGACCAAACCAGTTTCCCGTCTTTAGTCAGGTCGTACAGGTTGCTTTCCAGGAAATACACCTTGTCGGTGGTATAATATCCCGGTGAGTATACCGAGTTGTACATATACCCGTAATAGCCCCAGAACCGGCCATACCAGCCATAAGCGGGATAAGGCGCATACATCATGGTACCCGGAACATACCGGGTTTCAGACTCCTTGTTGATAAGGGTTACGGTGAGTACAGCCTTATAACCTGCCGCCTCGATTTTACCGGAAGCGGATTTTACTGATTCCTCCTTTTTAGGATCGAAGTTAGGCGGAAACAGATCGATGCTTTTTCCGGCCACCACGCCGTGTTGTTGTAACTGTGCAGCCAGTTTATTCTCAACTGTCCCGCGTGCTGTCTGGTTGGAGCTCAGGCCCGCCACCAGAATATTGTGATAACCACCCGGCTCGGCAGCCGGGTCTTTCCAGGTGCCGGTCATATGGACGGAAGTGCCGCAGGCGGCTATAAAAAGCGCTATCGCCAATAGGGCAATATATCCCCGGTAGCGGCGGCTGAAAGATACAAATGGAGTACACATAAGATTTTTTTTAACAAACCCCGGAAAAGAGGTCTGTGATCTATATGGATAACATCCACAAAGTCAAAATGTTCAGGCCGCAAACACTACATATAGGCGTGAGCGTGAATGAATTATATAGGATCTTGAGCATCTTTTATTAATAGAATAAACCGTACATTTATAACCTGGAGACCGCTATATGCAATACAAGGATTATGGGGAGTTAAAAACCCTGTTATTGGTGGACGATGACACAGATGACCAGGAGCTTTTTAAACTGGCGCTGGCCGAACTGAATCATCCCGTACAATGCCTCACGGCCGGTAACGGTCAGGAGGCGCTGGATAATCTTTGTACCCATACTTACCTGCCTGATCTTATTTTTCTGGACCTGAATATGCCGTTGATGAATGGGATCGTGTTTCTGGAGCGTATCAAGGACATTGAGTACCTGAAAAATATTCCGGTGATCATTTATAGTACCAGTGACGAACCCAGGGAGATTTCCGCCGCCCGTTCCATGGGTGCGGTAGATTATATCACCAAGCCGGCAAGGTTTGATGATCTGTGTAAATTATTGCAGCTTGTATTGGCCAGAGGCACTACTTCCTTACATTAACCCTGGTCTTCCGTCCGGCGGGCGAACGCTACCCGGTAAAACTCATACCCTTCTTCTTTTTCCCTTCCATTCAGATAGAGCGCCCTGTATTCATCCGCTCCGAGGTCTTTGGTGAGCATAAACCCGAAACGCTGCAGGTAGGCTGCCAAGGCAGCGGGCAGGAAACCGAAAGTCCATTTCTCTTCCAGATTAGCCACATCTTTCAGGAGTTTTTCTGCGCCGGTAAAGGCAGCAGGATTGTCCAGCACTTCCTGATGCACATAGGTGAAGATAACATGGGAACCGGCAGGGAAACGTTGCAGAAAAGCAAAGGTGCTGTCGATCGCTTCGGCGGTAAGATAGTTGGTCACCCCTTCCCAGATAATGGCGGTGGGTACCGTAAAATCGAACTGATGCTGCGCGCCCAGCTGATCGAGGCTCTGCTTGTTGAAGTCGATCTGATAATAACGGATATGCCGGGGAATATGCTGTCGGCTGAGCCTTGACAACTTGTATTTGGCTGTATTGGGATGATCTATTTCAATGACCGGCATACCATGCAGAAAAGGCAGGCGAAGACCACGGGTATCGAAGCCGGCCCCAAGGATCATTACCTGCCGGGCGCCTTTACGGACCGCTTCTTCCAGCAACTCATCTATCAACCGGGTGCGGGCAATGCCGGAAGTGTAGGCGCCCGGAATTCTTTTATGGATAATATTTTCAGCTACCTTCCGAAACGCGCGCAGATGGCTCAGCCATGCCGCTACCCTTAAACCAGGTGGCAAAAAGAGGTGAGCATATTTGTCTTTGAATACTCTTTTGTTTTCTGAACGGGTGGTTTCCATAGCACGGAACAGTGCCATATACTGCGCGGTTTTACTCGAGGCAGATTCCTTCATGGTATGTGTCTTTTTTGGAGAAAGACAATTTACACAATCGGGATGGAATTATCAATATTTTGCTGTCGTGTAATTGTAAGGAATGTAGTTCTCCCAGTACCACGGCGTATATACGTCACCGATAGCCGTTTCCAGTAATGCCCTGAAGATGTCTTCCCCATTGTCGCTATTTGTCATGATAGTGATCGCTATCTGTTTTTCCGGGAAGGCAATCGTATAATGCCCCCAGCCTTCGCTGTGGCCTTCTTTAAAGAAAGCCTGGCCGACAGGCGTTTTCAGCAGTCCAACACCCAGTCCGTAAAAGATATTGGTGGTAGCTGGTGTTTTATCATACACCCAGGCGTCAGGACCAAACTGTTTTTTAGAAAGTATCGGTATTTGTGCCTGCAGCATGGCTGCGGCGCTTTTACGGCTAAGGCCTTCGCCGGTGAGCATGGCGGTCATAAACCGGTTCCAGTCGGTGATATTGGTATAGAGCGAGCCGGCAGCATGTGCGCGTGTCCTGGCGTCAAATTCATAGGTATGCTGTGCCGTATCATGGCCTACGCAATGGTTGGCATCGAAGGTGCTTTGCCAGATATAACTGCTGTGCGCCATGCCTAAGGGTTTGAACACCTGTTCCTGTGCGATGGTTTCGTATCCTTTGCCGGTCACTTGTTCCAGCACAAACTGCAGCAGGTATATCCCTTCGCCGGAATAACCGTACAAGGTACCAGGGTCGGATTTGATCTTTAGTTTTCCGTCTTCTTCAAACCCGCGGTAGTTGGGCAGTCCGGTGGTATGGTCGAGGCACATGCGTGCTGTAATTTTCTCATAACGATGATCTTCCCGGATGTCCTGGTATCCTCTTGTTTTTTTCTCGAACACATAATCTGGTAATGATTTAGGAAGATATTTTACCAGCGGCGTGTCCAGATCGATGATGTGCTGGTCTGCCAGTTTCATTACGCAGTAGGCGAATACCGCTTTACTGTAGGAGCAGGCCCAGAAGATGGTGCTGGTGTCCATCGGGGTGCTGGTCTGTTTGTTTGCGTAACCGAAAGCACGTACATACACTGGTTTATTGTGATTAAAAACCGCTACCGTCATGCCGGTGACACGCGCGGTGTCCATCAGTTGCTGTATCCGCGTGGTCAGCGCCTGTGGCGTGATGGTAGTGTTGTTGAGGCGTTTGACAGACTGCGTGAAGCCTGTCAGGGTAAGGAGGCATAATAACAGCAGGGATAATATTGATTTCATTGGGCGTACAATTTTTCATAGGGAGAAAACAAAAACATGCCGGATAGTAGGAATATTGATTTTCAGCGAGATAGCTATCTGCAATCATAATTTGACGTCCGAAAATGGCCGTTGGTGTGCGGATATAAAACATATTCCCGGGAAAAACAGTCGGGAGAAACTTGGAATTCATATTTTTTTGCGATTATTGCAATAAAAAGCATATTTTTAGAAAATAATCTAAATCGCCCTGCGAAAATGAGCCACTCTTTAAATATTGACAAATTAGATTTACAGATCATTTCAGAAATGTCAACAGATGCCGGTATCTCTTATGCCGAATTGGGGAAAAAGCTGTTTGTTTCAGGCGGCACGATCCACGTGCGTATTAAAAAGCTGCATGAAATGGGCGTGATCAAAGGTACCCGGTTACAGGTAAATCTGCGTGCGATTGGATATGATGTACTGGCTTTCATTGGCATTTATCTGGAAAAGAGTTCCCTGTATGAAAATGTGGCCAGGCAGTTGTTAAAGATACCGCAGATTGTGCGTTTGAACTATACAACGGGCGCCTATAGCATGTTTGCAGAGATCATATGCCGGGACAGTGCGGAGCTGCGTAAAATCTTACAGGACGACCTGCAGCACATCAAAGGCATAGAGCGTACAGAAACCATTATTTCGCTGGAAGAAAGTTTCTCCCGGCCTGTCAATGTCAGTGAAATAAGTTAACGATCATAACAGGGAATGAAGGCATAACCGCCTTCATTCTTTTTTCGACCTCCTTCTTCTCCCTTGATAACCCTTTTTGTTCCTCACGGAAATTTTGTGGAATTGTTTTTTTTACTAATTTTGTACCAATTAGTACAATTTAAACCATGGCAGGAAGAAACCGCATATTTGACGAGCAGGAGGTGATCCGGAAGGCAACGGCCGTTTTTTGGGAGCGCGGCTATGAGGCTACGTCTACCGAGGATTTGCTGACAGCCATGGGTATCGGGAAGGGCAGTTTCTACAATGCATTTCCCGGCGGCAAGCAGGAGATTTTCGAAAAGACGCTGGAACAGTTCAGCACACGGGCATTTGCAGACCTGAAGGCGGCTGTTGCCATTGGCAACGATCCGGTATCGGCCGTGCTGGACTTCTTCCGGAACATTGCCAAAGAAAGCCGCCCGGTGCATATGAAGGGCTGTTATATGGGCAACACGGTAGCGGAACTGTCGCATACCGAACCGACGTTGGAACGGAAAGCGGTCCACCGGCTGCAGGAAATGGAACAGCTGTTCACCAGCATTATGGAGAAAGGCCAACAGAGCGGACGGTTAAAAACCAGGGTGCCTGCACCTACGCTGGCCAGGCATTTGGTGAACCTGTGGAATGGGCTCAATATCACCCGCCGGATGTATCCCAGTACTGATGGACTGTCAGCCCTGATCGAGCTGAATCTCTCCCCTATCTGCTAACACATTTTTTTTCATCAATTTTGTACCAAACAGTACAATTTAAAAAAGAATATATGAGCGCAACATTTTATCGCACTGCTACTGTCAACGATCTGGAGATTTTTTATCGCGAAGCAGGTAGTCCGGATGCCCCGGTAGTGCTTCTGCTGCACGGATTTCCGTCGTCCTCTCACATGTACCGCCACCTGATCCCCGCGCTGGCGGAGCACTATCACGTGATAGCACCCGACTACCCCGGTTTTGGCTATAGCAGCAAACCAGCGACCGATGCATTTACGTACACCTTCGATAACGTGGCGGCCGTCATGGAGCAGTTTATCATACAACTCGGCCTGACGAAATTCCACTTGTATATGCAGGATTATGGCGGCCCTGTTGGTTTCCGTATCATTACCCGTCACCCTGAATGGGTGGCCTCCCTGCTGATTCAAAACGCTAACGCCTATACGGAAGGACTGGGCCCGCTCGTGCAGGAAATAGGCCGCTTACAGGAGGCCGGTGATCCGGTAGCACTGGCTGCGGCGGTAGACCGTATGCTGACAAAGGAAGGTATGCGTACAGACAATCTGGTCGGCGCCACTGACCCGTCCCGCATTTCACCCGACAGCTGGACTTTCGACGCGGCCGTTATCGACAAACCCATTCAACGGGTATTGTTTGCCAACTACGGCACCAACTTTTTGTTGTACCCGGCCTGGCAGGCCTGGCTGCGCCAACACCAGCCACGTACACTGATCACATGGGGCAAAAATGACAATATTTTCCCGGGAGAAGGTGCTACCGCTTACCTGCGCGATGTGCCGAATGCGGAGCTACACCTGTTTGAAGGAGGACATTTTTTACTCGAGGAATACGGCGATGAAGTAGCCGACCTCATTAAAACATTTCTGAAGAAAGGGGAACAACAGTAGCAGCGCAAAACTGCTGGTCGGCATACGCCTACCGTATACCGACCAGCAGTTGTTATTCCTGTGCCAGTTTCCGGGCATCGCGGGTACCGGCATACAGCTCATATTCCAGCAACCGGCAATCGAGCGTACTGTTATAGAACTCTATCCGGCGTTTGGCTTTGAGGCCTATCTTCTTCGCCAGATCGAGGTTACCCGTGAAGATGTAACCGGTATACCCTCCACAGCGTTGTTTCATAAAATCACCGATACGGCTATACGTTTCTTCCAGCGCCGTGATTTCTCCCAGACGCAGGCCATATTCAGGGTTCATATATACCACGCCGCCGCCTTCAGCAGGAACGGGCGTGGCTGCAAAATCGCAGACAGAAAACGTGATCAGATCTGCCACACCAGCTGCACGGGCATTTTTCCGGGCATTCTCCACCGCTTGTGGGCTCAGGTCTGTAGCGATGATCTTCAATCCCGGCACATCCACGATCTGACTCTCCAAAATGCCTCGTTCCTGGAGATATATCTTTTCATCATATCCCAGCAGGTGCATGAAAGCGTAGTTCTCACGGAACAGGCCCGGGCGGCTGTTGGTGGCGATCAGCGCTGCTTCAATAGCCACGGTACCGGAACCGCACATCGGGTTTATAAACGGCGAGCGGCGGTCCCACCGGGTAGCCAGAATGGTGGCTGCTGCCAATCCCTCCAGCATCGGTGCTTTGCCGGGTATTTTACGATAACCGTGGCGACCCAGTGAATCGCCGGAGGTATCTATGAAAACTTCTGCCTGTTCATTTTTCCAAAACAGATGGACCACAGCGCCACTCAGCTCGGCCCCTGTAGAAGGGCGTTTGCCGGTTTTTTCGCGCATACGGTCTATCACCGCATCTTTCACCCGCAGGTTGGCGAACATGCTGTTATTGATAGTTTCATTCTGAACATTGCTGGTAATAGAGAAATACCCGTCGGCCGGGAGTAAGGTTTCCCAGGGATACGATTTCAGTTCCCTGTAAATATCATCGGCGTTAAAAGCTTCGAACTGTTGGAGGCTGTATAATACCTGGCTGGCGCAGCGCAGGTGGAGATTTAAACGGATACATTCGTTGACAGAGGCCAACAGGCGCACGCCTGTTACAAAAGTTTCCTCTACTGTAAAACCCAGGTCTTTTATTTCCTGTTCCAGGTAGGGTGTCAGCCGCTTGTGGCAGGTGACGGTCACCGGTGCTTTCTTTGTATATAAAGACATCATCCGGCAAATGTAACCATTTTGTTATTGAGTTATTTTGTTATTGCGCTATTGCAGAATTATCTCTATTGGGGACACCTTCAATAACTCCATAACAAAATAACTCAATAACCCCATGGTTAAATCTCATTATCCGCTGTGAGGATGATGGGGGCGCCATCGGTGATAACGATGGTATGTTCATGCTGTGCCACAAATCCGCCTTTATTGCCGATCAATGTCCAGCCGTCATTAGCCTGATTAGCGTAATTGGAGCGGGTGGAGATAAATGTTTCCACCGCCACTACGCTGTTTTTACGGAAACGTTCTTTATTGCGTCTTTCGTAGCAATTGAGTATATCTTCCGGTGGCTCGTGTAAGCCTCTGCCCACGCCGTGTCCGGCGAGGTTGCGGATAACGGTAAAGCCGGCTTTAGCGGCTTCCTTTTCTATCAGTTTTCCGATGTCAGCAATTTTTACACCCCCACGGATCTGGCTGAGCGCTTTATACAGGATGCTGCGGGAAGCATTGACCAGTGGCTGATGCTGATGCAGGTCGTTGCCCAATACAAAAGAACCGCCGTTGTCTGCCCAGAAGCCATCCAGCTCCGCAGACACGTCGATATTCACCAGATCGCCTTCCTGCAGGATCTTGGTAGCATGGGGAATACCATGTGCTATTTCGTTGTTGATGCTGATGCAGGTCCATCCGGGAAAGCCGTAAGTGAGCTTGGGAGCGGATTTAGCACCATATCGCTGCAGTACTTCCCCTCCGAATTCATCCACTTCTTTTGCGGACATGCCCGGTCTGGCGTAGTTGCGCATTTCCTTTAACGTAACGGCCACTACTTCGCTGATCCTTCTCATTCCTTGTAATTCCGCTTCTGATGTAATTGACATAGCTGCTGTTTTTGGTCATAATAAAGGTAGGGAAAGCATGGCAAACCGTCAAAAGTGGTGACGGGATGTCACCACTTTAAAACGCAATATATTTTACCGGCACATGGTCTGTCAGCCAAACGTTGTTGGCCGACCGGAAGAAGACGATGCCATCACGGAACATGCGACCGCTGTGGACGGTGAGTATCACCGGCTGGCCTCTGCGGGCGCCAACAGCCGTGGCGGTATCCCTTTGTTCAGAGAGGTGTACATGGTGACGGCTCATTTTGAGCAGTCCCTCCTGCCGGATCGCCTGCATGAACTTCCCCACGGTGCCATGATACAGGTATTCCGGTGGCTCAACTGCTTCCAGGTCCAGCGACACGTTCACGGAATGTCCCTGGTTAGCACGGATGCGGGTGTGGTCATCATTCAGCGCAAAACGTTGTTTCTCGCACTCCGCTACCACGATCAGCAGTTCTTCCATACTGAAGTGCTGGCCTTTGCGGGCAGCTTTGCCCATCAGTTCCTGTACATCGGCCCAGCCCTGGTCGTCCAGTTGCAGACCGATGGTTTCCGGGCTATGCCGGAGGACAAGGCTCATGAATTTGCTGATATTTTTTCTTCTTTTCTGGTCCATTATGATAATAGTTTGTCCCTAACCGCCATGAGCGCATAACCCAGCAGGTTCTGGCCTTTCCAGCGGAGAGGGTTCTCCACCTGTTCATGATCGGATTTCATACCGATGCCCCATATGGAGTCAACCGGACTGGCTTCTACCAGTACGCGGTCTTTGGTGTTTAATAAAAATGTTTTCAGGTTTGGATGCTGGGAAAACTTCAACAGGTTGCCCGCGATCACGATAGCAGATTTATGCTCGTCCCATACCACCGGATCGAAGCGCTGCACCAGTCTGCCGAGCTTTTTCGCTTCAGCAGGTGTTTTCGCTTTGAGGATGCGCTGCAAGGTAGCGTCATCCTTAAACAGCCGTGCTTTTCCCGCCATCATCCAGTGTTCTGCCGTGGGATAGGTGATACCGTTTTCCTCAAAGGGCGCTACCCACCACTGACTAAAGCAGCTCTGGGTAACCGTTCCGTCGGCCGCTGGCTGATGCCCCCAGAAAAACAGGTATTTGATTTTATCTTTACGCTGATATTTTTCGATCAGCCACTGATTGTTATACGACATGCTTCGTTAGTTGGTTTTTAAATGCCCGGATCGTGTCCTGCTTCTCTGTATTATCGTACACGGCGAACACCACTTTCGAAAAGCGGTGACGGAACGTGTCGCTGTTCAACAGTGAAGCAAACCATCCGGCCACGTCTTCTTTATCGTTGCGGAATACCCCGCAGCCCCAGGCGCCGAGTATGAGTGTTGTCTGTTGCTGTGCTACCGCTACGGACAACAGCTTCTCCATTCTGGCCAGCATCACCGGTTTGATACGGGCAGCATTCTCCGGTTCATTATCTTTCACTGCCCCTGCATTCACCGCCGGCGCGGTAATAACAGACACGGTATAATAATCCTCCAGCAGTTGATCTGCATCGTTGCGGAATACCGGTACCAGGGGAGCATAAATCATATGGTCTGTATAAAGGCAGCTACCGTTGTTCCTGTTGACCTGATACATCTCGCTTTGCTGTTGCAGACAGGTGTACAGTCCACTGGCCCTCGCCAATGCCTCTTCCTGTGCGTGGGCACCTTTGAGGAAGCCACCACCGGGATTTTTAGCCGAAGCGAAATTCAGGCAGCAGACACTGGACTGTTTTTCTTTTACCACCAGCCGATAGGCGGCGGCGTAGGTGCTCTCTCCTGTCACTTCAATATGTCCTTCGTGTTGAGCAGTTTGCCGGTCGCGTTGCTGATAAACCGTTTCAAAATCATCCGGGCGATACAGGACCGTGTTATTGGCGGCATATTGCAGGGCGGGCTGAATGTTGACTGTTTTTCCGTGGGGATTAACATAACTGCCACTGGTAAGGATATCCAGTGTTTCCCAGGCAATCCTGGCCCTTGTTTGTTTTTTCATACTATCATCATTTACACACCAGGTGATTGAAAGCGCATCAATGGGGTCCGGCTTCCTATGCTGATGTTTTGTTTACGTCATTATGACGCAAAGTAAAACAATTTTATTTTACCAGACAACATTTTTTTCTGCGGAAGATAATACCGGGCATAAAAAACCCGGCCTGATATGGGCCGGGGGCTAAAAAGGCGTATAGTCTTTTGCGTTGTTATCCGCCGGGAGCGGTCGCTGGCAGCTGAACAGGCATATCACAACCACAGTTGACGCCGACAGGCTTTAGTGCCTGTAACAGCAAAAGCAGAGAGTCTATTTGTTTCGTTTCCGGATTACTTGCAATCAGCTTTATAGCCTGTTTTCGCAACAAAGCCTCGTTCCGGCTTACATCCACAACCGGAGGGTCCTGCGTCTGCTCATCAAGATCTTTCACAGGATTCATCCCAAGTGTTTTGAGCCATTGGTTAAACACATCACGCCTGCTGATTTCCGGACTAATGGCCAACTGTTGAGCCAATTGTATACTGAAACCAGTGTTGGCAAAGAGTGTTTTACCGTCTGTTTTTCCCATGGCCACGATCCATGCCTGTCGGTTTAACGGCAGCCATATCTCGTCTTCATCACCGAAAATGTAAGTATCGGCTTTCCCGTTTAGTGGCAGGCCCTCTACAGTTACCCGCAATTCAGGTATCAACAGGAACAGTTGAACGTCTTTTCTGTAAGCACCTTTAACCACCACGGTTAAACGTGTTTTCTCCACACCGGGCATATGCTTCAATAGCATGTCGAGGTTATGCCAACCAAATGCGCTGATGACCATATCATAATAAACGGGATTATAATAGCCGGGAATATCAGGCTGCGTGTCTTCCGCTACTGATGTTTGGTTGTACACAGGTGCCTTTGATGGCGATGCCCTGCCGAATACAGATGTATCCATTATTTTGTACAGCGCCTGGTTTCTTTTAGCTAATAATGCGCCCCGGATGGCTAAGTATTTCCGGCAGGTATCTCTCGCTTTCTGCACGCGGTAATAGCCAGCGAGATCTTTTTGTTTGCTTACCTGGTCTATATAGAGACAGATGCTTTCCAGATCTTCATCCGATAACGCCGGATACTTTGTCATGGCGGTCATATTATAATCCACAAACACACAACTGGCTTCCGGATCGCCACTGGCAATGACCGCATCACTATTACGTATAAAGGCATAAAGCCATTGTTTGTCACGGCGGGCGGTAACATGCATTAAAGCAGGGCCGGTCAGCTTCCGGTCGATAGCATGACAACTATAACAATGCTGCTCCAGGATGGCATGTCCCCTATCCAACGGCTCCTGTATTTTCTGCCGTGGAAGTGGTTCGGGGTTTGTCCAGTTGATGTTACCTTCTTCATCTGTTGCCCCGGTATAATGCATCATGCCTTCCTGCCAATAAGCAGTGGGAACTTCCACCCGTATCGGTTGCAATATCAGGGCTGTTGCGTTACCAGCCGGACGGATATTGATCATGCCGCCGCTGCTGAGCAGCTGGTGGTCACTGACGGTTTGTATACCGGAGGCCAGCATCTCTCCTACATCGTATACTTCTGTTACCTCCAGTTGTACCTGGCTACCTTCCGCTTTGATGGCATTGGCGACGATGTGGATGCGGGCGCCTTTACCGGTAAGCAGGACCGTGTCTCTGTAGGTATTGACGGAAAAAAGCTGAGGCTGCGGCTTATCCGCAGGTGGCTGGTGAGGCTTGTCTGCCGTGTTACAGGCATAGCAACTCCCCAGCAGGAGCATTGAAAGGAATAGTCTGGACATAGGGCTAAGGATAAATGATGATAAAAATAACGTATTCATCTACAGAAAAAAATATTTGGAATTAAATTGTATACAATTTAATTTTACACTATTAAAATTCAGCACATGACGATTACCGAAACTATTTACACGGCACAAGCCACCGCCACAGGTGGAAGAAACGGACATGTCAGCACCTCCGACGGCGTGCTGGACCTCGAAGTAAGAATCCCTACCGCCATGGGTGGCCATGGAGGCGCTTATACCAACCCGGAACAATTGTTTGCCGCCGGTTATGCCGCCTGCTTTGACAGTGCGCTCAATCTGGTCATCCGGACACAAAGGGTACAGACCGGTACCACCAGTGTTACTGCGGAAGTTAGTCTGGGTAAGAACAATGCGGGCGGTTACGGGTTATCTGTAAAGCTGCGGGTACACATTCCGGAAGCCGACCGGCAGGTGGCGCAGGAACTGGTGGAAAAAGCGCATCAGGTATGTCCTTATTCACTGGCTACCCGTGGTAATATTTCCGTTGACCTTGAAGTGATTTAAACGTTATTTTATGAAAGTATTAATTGTGCTTACCTCCCACGATGAGCTGGGAAATACCGGGCAGAAGACCGGTTTCTGGATAGAAGAATTTGCGGCGCCTTATTATGCGCTGGCCGATGCCGGCGCGGAAGTGACCATTGCATCGCCCAAAGGCGGCCAGCCTCCTATTGATCCTAAAAGCGCGCTACCTGATTTTCAGACGCCCGCCACACAACGGTTTAACGCGGACCAGGCCTTGCAAAACAAACTGGCTCACACAGCGAAACTCAATGAAGTAGCGGCAGACGATTACGACGCCGTATTTTATCCTGGTGGTCATGGGCCGCTGTGGGACCTCGCCAACGACCCGGTGTCAGTTGCCCTGATCGAGACATTCTACAAACAAAACAAGCCGGTGGCTTTTGTTTGCCACGCGCCCGGTGTATTAAATAAAGTGAAAGCCCCCAACGGTGAGCCATTGGTAAAAGGCAAAGAAGTAACAGGATTCAGCAATACCGAAGAAGATGCCGTACAGCTGACGAAAGTAGTACCCTTCCTGGTAGAAGATGAACTGAAAAAGAATGGCGGTATTTACAGCAAGGAAAAGGACTGGCATTCCTATGCCATTCGGGACGGACTGCTGATTACAGGCCAGAACCCGGCGTCCTCCGAAGAAGTAGCCCGTATTTTACTGGAAACATTAGCGTAGTTTTGTGTTGTTAAATTGCGAACATTGAAACAGCTCAAATTCTCCAACCAACTCTGTTTTCCGATATACGCTTTATCGCGACTGATCACCTCCCATTATCAGCCATTTCTGGGTGAGCTGGACCTTACGTATCCACAATATCTGGTGATGTTGCTGCTATGGGAGCATCAGTCTATGAATGTAAAAACCCTCGGAGAAACGCTGATGCTCGATTCAGGCACCTTAACCCCCTTGCTGAAACGGCTGGAAGCCAAGAAGCTGATCAAAAGGGTGCGCAGTAAAGAAGACGAACGTGTGGTCAATATCCAGCTGACCGCACAGGGCACTGCGCTGGAGCAGCAGGCTGCTGAAACACCGCTCCGTTTGGCAGACAGTCTGGGTATCACGGCAACCGAAGTACAGGATATCAAAGACGCTATTACCCCACTGCTGTACCGGCTTAAACCGGCGCTGAAAGGATAGATTTTTTTCCTCCTCCCACGTTCATCAACATTATCTCTTGTCTTTTATAAAAATGATTATTTTAGTGTAAAATGCAATCGTTTGCATAAAACCACGATTATGATCAACTACCCTACCGGTGAAGCCTCCGGCCTAACGCGTCGTGCCTGGCTTCAAAAAATATCCATGCCTGCCCTGGCAGCCGCCGGGGCCACCGCCATCCCCGCTATTGCCCTTGCCACAGGTGATACCGCAAAAGACAAGTACTCCTTCATCTATGATGTAGTACAATACGGTGCCCGCGGTGATGGCCATACCAATGACACCCAGGCTATTCAACGCGCCATTGATGAATGCCATCAACAGCGGGGTGGCATAGTATGGGTACCTGCCGGCGATTTTTTATGTGGCACGCTGGAGCTGAAAAGTAATGTGACACTGCACCTTGCTGTGGGCGGACGTATTCTGGGAAGTCCCCGCCGGGAAGACTATCAGGCGCCTGCCAGCATACCACCCGGCAATGGCAACGTGGTATTCCTCTTTGCAGCCAATGCTGAAAACATTAGCATTGAAGGCAGCGGTACCATTGACGGTGATGGCATTCACTTCAACAACGGCAAGGGAGACGGCACGGGTCCGGGCGGACAGAAAGGCGGTAATTTCGACCGGCCCCACCTCGTGATTTTTTATCGCTGCCGTCATATCCGCATACAGGACGCTTTTTTCACCCGCAGCGCCTATCACTGCTTCCGCATCCTGGAGTGCCGGGAAGTGAATATTCGCGGAATTCGTATATACAATCGCGTTAACCGTAACAATGACGGCTTTCACTTTAACAGTAGTCAGCATGTCCATATCTCCGATTGTGACGTGGCTTGTCAGGATGACGGTTGCGCGCTGTTTGGCAGCAACCAGTTTGTTACCGTCACCAACTGCACCTTTAGCACGCGATGGTCTATCTTCCGCTTTGGCAGCGGCGAAGCGAAAAACATTACCGTATCCAACTGTATCATCTACGACACCTATGGCTGTCCGGTAAAGATTGGCGCGGGCAAATCGAAAATTGAAAACCTCCTCTTCAGCAACATCGTGATGGAGAACGTTACCGGACCTATAGGGATTGGCTTTAATGCCGGCAGTAACAGTGACACCTTCGTCCGCAATATTGCGTTCAATAACATCCGGGCATCGTTGGTCACCCAACCGAAGAACCATCCGGATATTCCATTTGACGTAAAACCTTTTGCAGGAGAGCAATACAGCTGTATCACGCTCAACGGTGTCGGCGACAGTTATCTTGAAAATATCAGTTTCACCGACGTACAGGTAACCGCCGCCGGCGGCGGTACTACCGCCATGGCCACCAAAGAGGTGCCGGCCGTTTCCGTTGAATACTTCGGCGTATGGGGCACCGCTCCCGCCGGCGCCGCCGCTTATGGGCTGTATGCCCGCAATGTGAAGGGACTTACGCTGCAAAATGTACGGCTCACTTACCGGGAACCAGACCTCCGCCCGGCATTGGTGCTGGACAATGTATCCGATGCAGCTGTTCAGGGGCTGAGCATACAGGGGCATCCGGATGCTACCGCCCTGCGGTTCATCAACAGCCGGGATATATTATGTACCGCCACCCGGTTATTGTCTGCCGCCAACACGTTTTTGCAGGTAGACGGTCATCAGAGCGCCAACATTATTATAGCAGGAGGCGACCATCATAAAGCGCAACGGGCATGTCAGGGTAATACACAGGCAGTACAAATAAAATAACATTGGGTACAGACAGTTATTTGATAATATTTTTACGTATTTTGTTGTTAATACAAATGCGTAAATCCTATTTGTCCACCTAACGCTTCCAATGAACAGATGCAACAGAAACAAGTTCCGTTGTCTGCTGCCGACGCTCAACTGCTGAAAGAACTGGAGATTATCCCGGGCACGTATGAAAAAACTGTCTGTAGCGGGCATCTGGTGAGATTGGAACTCGCCGAAAACCATACCCTTCGTTATTATTTTGAAGACGGCCAATTCGTGCAGGCCTTCCCGTTGTTGTCTGTACCTGGTACTGCTGCTCTGCCGCAGTTGACGCAGGCATCCGGATTGATTCACCAGCCGGTGAGGCTGGAAACGGTCCGTTATGGGGAACATACCTGGTTGTTGCCCGACGTGTCATATGAAGCACATCCGGCGGTGTTGCAGGAACAGGCCATCCTTACCGCGGCGCGTTCTTCCCTGCTGAAAGATACCGGCCTTGTCGCCCTGGTTTTCGCCATTATTCTTTCCGTACTGTTTTATGTGATCGGCATGCCCGACCGCTTCAGCACACCCGCCGTATTGCTGGGCTGGACGCCGCCCGCCATCGTAGTGGGCGCCGGCTTATGTTTTATGATCAGGAGATACCAGCATTATCTCAAAAGTATCACGCACCGGTCCACCATCCGGGGCATTGTAACCGAAAGGCTGCAGGGAATAATTAACGGTGAGGCCTATACGTGGTACCGCATCGGTGCACAGACATTTTGCAGTTTGCAGTCCTTGCCTGCCACACCCGGTCAATTATTGCAGGTGACCATCGTCACCGCTAAAGATGGCTCCCGGTCGTTCCGTTTTCATACGCAGCAAGATTCTGTGGCTATTTAAAAGCGACTGCTTATTTTCGCGGTATGATTAATGCGATCGATCAATCCGGCATCCTGGCGATTTCCACGCGCCTGCAGCGCCTGGGCGAGCTGTTGCGCAAAGACGGCCAACAGATTTACAAAGCCCATGGCATTGACTTCGAGCCGAAATGGTTTCCTGTAGTGTACAGTCTACATGCCAATGAAGTACTGAGCGTGGTGGAAATTGCAAATGAAATCGGTTATACCCACCCCTCCACCATCAGCCTGCTCAAAGAGCTGGAAGCCAAAAAGCTGGTCACCTCCCGGAAAGATAAGACCGACACCCGCAAACGCCTGATCAGCCTCACCGAAAAAGGCCGGCAGCTGGTAACTGAGATGAAACCCGTCTGGGAACTGATCACCGCTGCCCTCACCGATCTGACCAACAGCACCAATAATATTATGAACGCCATCAATGAAGTGGAAGCCCGTTTTCGGGAGAAAAGCTTCTTTGAAAGAGCGGAAGAAATTCATCGGCACCAGCATCCCCAGGGCTGAAGCCCTGGGCAATGATGTGTTGGCGTTGTTGTTCTGCCGCTATGTATAATGAAGTCCTTCCTCTGTTGTACCCCTTCCACTATTACGACTGACATCTCGATTAGAGTCCCCTACCATAGCGCTTCTTCATTTTTTTTTCAATATATGTAGTCAACTACATATATTTGCAGAAAAGTAATCCCATGGCAATTACCTATAGACCGATTGGCAATGATTATTCTGAAGAAGTAATCAATCTGATTCTGCCGATACAGCAGCAGGAGTTTAACGTACCGACCAATCTTTCGCAGCAGCAGGACCTGCTGGATATCGAGCAGTACTACCATCAGACCGGGGGCGGCTTTTGGGGCGCATTTGATGGCGACAGGCTGGTGGGCACCATTGCACTGATTGCTTACGCGCCAGACGGGGCCGCACTGCGTAAAATGTTTGTCCGCAAGGAATACAGAGGAAAAGAACACGGCATCGCCACAGCCCTGCTGGACACGTTGCTTCGTTATGCCGCTACCCGGGGTATCCGGGACATTTACCTCGGCACGGTGAACTTCCTCCATGCCGCCCGCCGTTTTTATGAGAAAAAAGGATTTGACCAGGTAACACCCGACCAGTTGCCGCCTGCTTTCCCAAGGATGATGGTAGATGATGTGTTTTACCATTACCACCGTTAATGTTTTCAGCAGCAGACAAAGGGGCCATTGTCTTTGTCTGCTGCTTCCTGCCGGCAAATAGCGGAAAAAAATCCCCAAACGTATAACGTTGCCCGTTACCTCTTCCTCCTGCTCCACTGCCCGTTTCCACCTGTTTATGACGCCATGGGCCTGAAAATATGTGTATTAAGTTGTGGCCGGAATAACAAAAAAGACCGTTTTTTGTAATATTATTGGGCTCTGATTTAGTTTCATGTAGTTAAAAATCGGCAAATGGATTCCAGCAACGGACAACCAGAAAAACCAGTCATATCACCCGGAGTTGATCGCTTTTTCATCAGCGTACATACCACCTTTCTTTTTGTAGCCCGGTTCTTCCGGGAACTTTTCAGGTTCCCCTTTGAAACCAGGGAATTTATACGCCAATGTTATATGGTTGGTTATAAATCGCTGGCCCTCATTAGTTTAACAGGCTTCATCACCGGATTGGTATTCACCAAACAATCAAGGCCATCCTTGTCTGAATTTGGCGCTACGTCCTGGCTTCCCTCGCTGATAGCGATTGCCGTGATCAGAGCACTGGCACCCCTGGTGACCGCCCTGATATGCGCCGGTAAAGTGGGTTCCAGTATTGGTGCGGAATTGGGATCTATGCGGGTAACGGAACAGATAGACGCGATGGAAGTATCGGCCATCAACCCGTTCAAATACCTGGTGGTGACACGCGTACTGGCCACTACCGTATGTTTGCCCATACTCATGGCCTACACGGCCCTGGTTGGTCTTTTAGGCTCTTATCTTGATGTACATGTAAACGAACAGACCAGCATCACCTTCTTTTTCCTGAAGGCCTTCAGCGATATCACTTTCCTGGACCTGTTCGCTTCCACTTTTAAGGCCATGGCCTATGGTTTTACGATTGGCATCGTTAGTTGTTACCAGGGATACAATGCCTCTCAGGGTACACAGGGCGTCGGTAAAGCCGCTAACATTTCGGTGGTGATTTCCATGTTCCTGATATTTATAGAAGAAGTAATCATTGTTCAGGTAGTAAATTCAATCAGGTAGGATGAAACAACGTAACCCGGAAATAGACATGAACGACGTCGTGATTTCGATCAGGGACCTTTACAAGTCCTTCGGTTCGAATCATGTGTTGCGCGGTATCAATTTAGACGTTCACAAAGGCGAAAACGTAGTGGTGCTCGGACGCTCCGGTACCGGCAAGTCCGTCTTGATCAAAATCATCGTAGGCCTGCTGTATCCGGATGCCGGCTCGGTTAACGTGCTGGGCAAAGATGTCAGCTCCCTTACCGAAGCAGACCTGCGCGAGTTGCGGATGCAGGTAGGTTTCTCCTTTCAGAGTGCTGCCCTCTACGATAGTATGACCGTGGGCGAAAACCTCGCTTTTCCCTTACGCCGCAATAATAAACAGATCAGCAACGATCAGGTACGCCGCATGGTAGATATAGTACTGGACGCCGTAGGCCTGTCGCAGGCCATCAACCAGCTGCCCGCAGAACTCTCCGGCGGCCAGCGTAAACGCATCGGCATCGCCCGTACGCTTATCCTGAAACCACAGATCATGTTATATGATGAGCCGACCGCCGGTCTGGACCCCATCACCTGCATAGAAATCAACAACCTCATCAACGAAGTACAACGCCGGTTCAATACCAGCTCCATTATCATTACCCATGACCTCACCTGCGCCAAGGAAACCGGCGACAGCATTGCGGTAATGCAGGAAGGGCAGTTTGTGGCCCAGGGCTCCTTCGATGACGTATTCCGGAAAGAAAATGATCTTATCCAAAGTTTTTATCAATACAATTTCATACAGTAAGCTATGATTAAAGAAAGCAACAAACGAACAGTAACAGTAGGTATCTTCATTTTTGTTGGACTGGTCATTTTTACTGTAGGGATACTATTCCTCGGCGGACAGCGCAAAGCATTTGTGTCCTCTATCCGTGTTAAAGCCATGTTTCATGACATCAACGGTCTGGCCCCGGGCAACAACGTCTGGTATTCCGGCGTGAAAGTAGGCACCGTTAAAAAGATCACGTTTGTACAACACGACGTGATTGAAGTGGTGATGAATATTGAAAGAAGCTCCCGTCAGTTTATCCATAAAGATGTGAAAGCCAAAGTTGGCTCCGACGGCCTCGTAGGCAACAAAATCGTTGTACTGTCCGGCGGTACCGAAACCGTGCCGGCCATAGACAACGGCGATGTGATCGTGGCCGAAGCGGCTTTAAGTCCCGACAACATCATGGCTACGCTGCAGGTCAATAATGAAAACCTGGTAGAGATCACCGGTAACCTGAAAACGATCACCAAAAATATTGCTGAAGGACAGGGCACTATCGGCAAACTGCTGAAAGATGATTCTGTGTACACCAATGTACAGGCTACGCTGAACAACCTGAAAACCACGGCAGCCAATACCCAGCGGCTGACCGACCGGCTGGCTGATTATGCCGCCAAGCTACAGTCCAAAGGCTCCCTGACCAATAATCTGATTACTGATACAGTAGTATTCAGCCGCCTTCGTTCTACCGTCACCGAGATGGAGGCAGCGGCACAGAAAGCCAACGGCATGGTGGCCGACCTGAAGAAAGCCAGCGAGTCTGTGAGTGAAAACCTGACCAGCGATCAATCGCCTGCCGGTGTGCTGTTACACGATCAGGAATCAGCTGCAGCACTGAAGAAAATCATTACTAATCTCGAATCCAGTTCATCCAAACTGGACCAGAATATGGAAGCGTTGAAACACAACTTCCTGCTGAGAGGATACTTTAGAAAACAGGCCAAGCGTGAGAAAAAAGAGCAGGCCGAAAAAGAGAAAGCATTAGACAAAGTGCAGGGCCAATAAGCCCCTGCACTTTGCTTTTATTTTTCCTCCACCGTTTTGAGCAGCGGAGAATTGAACATACTTACCGGAGAAATGATTTGTTCCGTTAGTGGAATATTATTGCCATAGATCTGTTTCATCTGTTCTTTTACCGCGGGGCTGTTCAGGTCAAAGTCTTTCAGCTGCTCCAGTTTCCCCAGTTCCAGCCCTGTTGACTCTTTATAAATCTTCCAGACCAGTTCAGAACAATAGATCCGTTCATCTGACCAGCCGAAGTAAAAATCATAGTTCTTCCCGTCATATTTTTTACCCGCGTCCACCATCTTTTGCACCGTCGTTTGTGTGATCACGCTGTCCGCGTTTTTCAGCCGCTTGATAACATAATGTCCTTTGCGGCCACGGCTAATCCATTTCTGCAGCGGTGTATAGCGCACCGGTTGCAGCGCTTCGTATACATATAGTTCCCCGTCTTTCGGCAGGACGATACCACAGTGACTATACTTTGAATGGGTGGCCAGTTTAATGGCTGTACTGAGATCTGACATTGACTCCTGAAAGATCACATCTCCGGCCCTGGCGGCCGGCGGTTGCTGCAAAGGTTTCTTCACCGGCATTCCGGTGAGGTACAGTGCACCACCGATCAGTGCTGCGAGCGGCAGTGTGGTGAACAAGGCTATTTTCTTCAAGCTGGCCATCTGTTTGGGATTAATGGTAATCGATTATTTTGTAATGATAAAACTTTTATGGCAATAATAGCCGTTGTATTTTTAGTGCATGAAAGCAAAGAAGCGTTGGCTGTATTTTGTACTGATCATGTTGAATATACCCCTTGGATTAGCCACCAGATGGGCCCCACAGTACTTCCCTACCCTTGTTCGTATTTATGGCGGTGATGTTTTTTCCGCTACCTGTATTTTCTTCGGTATTCGTTTTTTGTATCCGTTGAAGTCGATCGCAAAAGTTTCCCTGATCAGTTTTCTGGTCTGTATCGCCATTGAAGTGCAACAGCTCTATCAGGCAGCATGGGCTGTGAAGCTGCGTAATACGCCACTGGGCATTCTGTTGGGGCATGGCTTTTTGTGGAGTGATTGTGTATGTTATGCAGTGGGAACGTTGATGGCTGCGGGGGTAGCGCTTTTGCTGGAACGGCTGCCCTATTTCCGGATTTTTTGATTTACGATTTTTTGATTTTGTAGATTGATAAATTAGCGAAGACCAAAGCGGGTACCTGATCAGGCTTTGGTCTTCGTATTTATTCGCAAAATCAAAAAATCGTAAATCAAAAAATTCCTAAATAGCTAATTTGATCACAACTTTCTTTACCGCTGCCGGCTGGTCAATCCGGAGATTGGGCATGTGCAGGTCTGTTGGAAAAAAGATGGCAAAGTGTTGTTGATCGAGGCGGGTGAAGAAGGCTGGCTTTTCAGCGAACAGCATATAATCTTCCGTGTCGCTGTATGCTTTGGAAGGCGTTTGCTGGTGCAGAAAATCATGCCCGATCAGTTCAGCGCCTTTCACGATATATTGTATATCGATGTATTTTTTATGCGCTTCCATTTGTTCACCGGAAGGGTCTACGGTATCATATTCGTTCACGATGGCAAAGAGGTTGGTACCGTCGATTTCATATTTTCCTTTTTCCAGTGTCTGGAAATCTGTCTGTGCGAGGTATTCGAAAGCCTTGACAAATCCGGGGCCCAGGCAGTGATAGCGGTGGGCGTTGCTGATGGTGTCGAGAATCATGTGCAGATAAAATAAAGATAGATGAGCCGTAAAGATATTTAAAAACGCGAAAGTGTTTACACAATCGTTACTTTAATGCCCATGTCTTCCATGGTTTTCACCAGGTGCGGGGAAATACCGGTGTCTGTGATGACTTCATCCACGTCTTCCAGGCCACAGATACGGCCGAAGCCTCTTTTTCCGAATTTAGTGGAGTCTGCCAGCACGATGATTTTCTGTACCGTGGCAATCATCTTCTGATTAAGATGTGCTTCCATGATATTAGAAGTAGTGAGACCGAATTCGAGATCAATCCCATCTACCCCGAGAAACAATTTACTACAGGAGAAGTCTTCCAGTATTTTTTCCGCATAGGGACCGGTTACCGAGGAGGAGCTGGTACGGAGCTGGCCGCCGAGTTGTATCACCTCCACATCAGGGATGCGGATGAGTTCCAGCGCTACGTTCAGGGCCCCGGTGATGACGGTCAGATGCCCTTTGGGATGGATATTTTTAGCCAGTGCCAGTACGGAGGTACCGGAGGCGATGATGATGGCGTCGTTGGGCGCAATAAGCGCTGCGGCTGCCAGGCCGATGTTATTTTTCTCTTCGCTGCGCAGCTTCTCCTTTTCATTCACCGGTTTATCGTTGGTGTAAGGATTATTCACAGAAGCGCCGCCATGCGAGCGAAATAGCAGGGCTTTATCTTCCAGCAGTTTCAGGTCTTTACGTATAGTCACTCCCGATACATCGAGCTCCTTACAGAGATCTACCACGTTCACATATCCTTTTTCTGCCAGTTTATCCAGTATAAACTTATGACGTTCAGCTATATTGATCATAGACATATCACATAAAAATAACGTATTAAAACTTTTTCACGCAAAGAATTTAGAGGGAGCCAAGAAAGAAATAGGGCGAATAAAACAGGGAGATCGACCTAATTATTTCGATCTATTTTCTATTGTTACGTTTTTATCCAGTGTATCCTTTCATTTGAAACACCCAAAATATCCCGCCATTGCTCACAGCCATTTTCCCTTTCATCCAAAAAATATTTCACTTTCTCGTTTATTTTTCTATTTTGGTTTCGAATTGTTTTATTTTCTTTTATTTTACACTCAAATATAACAATTTGAAAGTAATTAAAAGGAACATTATAATCATATGAACAGACCGGAATCAATCAAAAGCCTGCGATCCATGCCCGCCCGTACCTGGGACATGATCATTATAGGAGGAGGAGCCACAGGCCTGGGAATAGCCATGGACGCAGCTTCCAGAGGGTATAAAACCCTGCTGCTGGAACAGGCGGACTTCGCCAAAGGGACATCCAGCCGCGCTACCAAACTGGTACATGGCGGCGTAAGATACCTCGCACAAGGCGATGTGGCACTGGTAAGAGAAGCATTATATGAAAGGGGGTTACTACTCCACAATGCCCCTCACCTCGCCCATAACCAGCAGTTTATCATTCCTCACTACTCCTGGTGGCAGGGCCCTTTTTATACCATCGGTCTTAAAATATATGACCTGCTCTCCGGCAAGTTGAGTTTGGGCAAGTCCAAACACATTGGTAAAAACGAGGTGACCCACCGTCTGCCTAACATACAGGCCGAAGGCCTGAAAGGCGGCATCGTGTACCACGACGGACAGTTCGACGACGCCCGCCTGGCGGTCAACATCGCACAAACGGCCGCTGAAAACGGCGCCGTGTTACTCAACTACTGCAAAGTAGATGGTCTCCTGAAAGAGCATGGTAAAGTGAGCGGTGTCACCGCTACCGATCTGGAAAGCGGCGAATCGTTCCGACTGGCGGCCCGCACCGTTATCAACGCCACCGGCGTATTTGTAGATGAGATCCTGCAACTGGACAATCCAGGCGCCCGCCCGATGGTACGCCCGAGTCAGGGCGTGCACCTGGTGCTCGACGCCTCTTTCCTGCAAAGCAGCAGCGCCATTATGATCCCTAAAACATCCGATGGGCGTGTGCTCTTTGCCGTGCCCTGGCACAATAAAGTACTGCTGGGCACTACTGACACGCCACTGGAATCACACAGCATGGAGCCGGTAGCATTGGAACAGGAAATAGATTTCATTCTTGCCACCGCCGCACAATACCTCACGCGTACGCCTACACGTGCAGATGTGCTGAGCGTATTCGCAGGCTTACGCCCGCTGGCAGCACCGCAGAAAGACACCAACAGCACCAAGGAAATTTCCCGCAGCCATAAGATCATTGTAGCGCCTTCCGGCCTGATCACCATCACCGGCGGCAAATGGACCACCTTCCGCAAAATGGCTGAAGACACGGTAGACGAAGCTATCCGTCAGGGCAATATCACACCGGCCAAATGCAATACCAAAGGTTTACGTATCCACGGTTATCAGAAACAGCCGATGGCACAGGTGCCGCTGGACGTATACGGCAGCGACGCCGCCCAGGTACAGGCACTGGCCGCCATGCGACCGGCATTCGCGAAAACGCTGCATCCGCGACTACCTTACATCAAAGCACAGGTAATATGGGCCGTAAGACAGGAAATGGCACGCACCGTTGAGGACACCCTCGCCAGAAGGACCAGGGCACTGTTCCTCGATGCGCAGGCCGCCATTGACATGGCCCCTGAAGTAGCCGAACTGATGGCCGCAGAACTGGGCAGAGACGAAGCATGGCAGCAACAACAGGTAAAAGCCTTCACCGCCGTGGCACAGAATTACCTGCTGAAGAATGTCCGTACACGGGAACAGCTGCCGGTGGGCGCCTAACAAAGACAACGTTATTCCACCATCAACTATAGCGAATAAATTATCCACGCAGAAAAAGAAAAACATGACCAAATACGTAATGGCGCTGGATCAGGGTACTACCAGCTCACGAGCCATCATCTTTGACAAAGCAGGCGCTATTATTTCAGTAGCACAGAAAGAATTCACGCAGCTGTTTCCCGCACCGGGATGGGTAGAACACGACCCTGCTGAAATATGGAGCAGCCAGATAGGCGTTGCCACCGAAGCGATGGCCAAAGTAGGCCTCGAAGGCGGTAACATCGCTGCCATCGGTATTACCAACCAGCGGGAGACGACGATCGTATGGGACCGTGAAACGGGCAAACCGGTACACAACGCCATTGTATGGCAGGACCGCCGTACCGCGTCTTTCTGCGACAGCCTCAAAGCCAGTGGTAAAGAAGAACTGATCAGAGCCAAAACAGGTCTCGTAATAGACGCCTATTTCTCCGGCACCAAAGTGAAATGGATACTCGACAATGTAAGCGGTGCCCGTGAAAGAGCAGCGCAAGGCAAACTGGCCTTTGGCACCGTAGATGCCTGGCTGGTATGGAACCTTACCCATGGCGCCGTACATGCCACCGATATCACCAATGCCTCCCGCACCATGCTGTTCAATATCCACACCCAGACGTGGGATGAAGAACTGCTGGCGCTCCTGGACATCCCGGCCTCCATGTTGCCGGAAGTAAAAGAGTCCAGCGAAGTATGCGGCCTCACCGCCCCCGGTGTTTTCGCTGAACAGATACCTATTTCCGGTATTGCCGGCGATCAGCATGCCGCCTTGTTTGGCCAGATGTGCACCGAGCCCGGCATGGTGAAAAACACCTATGGCACCGGCTGTTTCATGCTGATGAACATCGGCACCAAACCTATCCTCAGCAAAAACAATCTGCTGACCACCGTTGCCTGGAAAGTGAATGGCGAGACCCACTATGCGCTCGAAGGCAGCATCTTCATTGCCGGCGCTATCGTGCAGTGGCTGCGTGATGGCCTGGGCATCATCCGTTCGTCTTCAGAAGTAGAAGAACTGGCAGCCAAAGCCGCGCAAAATGACGGCGTATACCTGGTGCCTGCTTTCGCCGGTCTGGGCGCCCCTTATTGGGACCAGCACGCCCGCGGTACGCTCGTAGGCATGACGCGTGGCACCAACGCTTCCCACATAGCCCGTGCAGCGCTGGAAAGTATCGCCTATCAAACTATGGACGTACTCAAAGCCATGGAAGCCGACGCCGGTATCAGCATACAGGAACTGCGTGTAGATGGCGGCGCCACCGGCAACAACCTGCTCATGCAGTTCCAGGCCGATATCCTGCAGGCTAAAGTAGTACGCCCGGGCATCACAGAAACCACCGCTCTCGGAGCCGCCTATCTGGCAGGCCTGGCCACCGGTTACTGGCAAAACCTGGAAGACATCCGCAGCCAGTGGCAGATGGAGAAAACCTTTACGCCTGATCCCGCACAGCAACAACGGGAAATATGGATCAGTGGCTGGCACAAGGCCGTAGATGCCGCCAGACACTGGGCACAACAGTCATGATCAACCAAAACATACAACCAACAAACCACCAATCTCTATGTCTCCGATTTTAGCAGAATTTATAGGTACCGCATTATTGCTCCTGCTGGGCAACGGCGTAGTAGCCAATGTGGTGCTCAACAAAACAAAGGGCAACAGCGGCGGATGGATCGTTATCACCACCGGATGGGCTTTGGCCGTATATGTAGGCGTGGTCGTTGCCGGCCCTTACAGCGGCGCGCATCTCAATCCCGCTGTATCCGTAGCGCTGGCCGCTGCCGGCAAATTCAGCTGGGCCGAAGTGCCCATGTTTGTCCTCGCGCAACTGGCAGGCGCCATGCTGGGCACTTCCCTCGTATGGTACAACTACAAAGACCATCTGGATGCCACGCCCGACAATGGCCTGCAACGCGCCTGCTTCTGCACGGAGCCGGCTATACGTAAACCGCTGCGCAACTTGATCTGCGAAGTGACCGGTACGTTCGTACTGTTGTTTACCATCTTCTATTTTACCGGCGCTGAACTGGGCACCGAGAAAACACCTGTGGGACTGGGTTCCCTCGGCGCCGTACCGGTAGCGTTTCTGGTATGGGCCATCGGCCTGTCCCTTGGCGGTACCACCGGTTATGCCATCAACCCGGCCAGAGACCTTGGCCCGCGTATTATGCACGCCATCTTGCCGATGAACGGCAAAGGACACAGCGACTGGTCCTACGCCTGGATACCCGTTGCCGGTCCGCTGGCAGGCGGCGTACTGGCCGCGGCCTTATATCTGCTGCTGAAATAACGATCACCTGTAGTAACCATCATGAATATATGCGAACAGCACGTTAGAAAAAATGACTACAACCTGTAACAATTCATCAACAATGAAAAAACAAATGAATGTCCGGCTGATGGCCTGTGCCATGGCAGCTGCCGCCACTGTTTTTGCCGCTTGTAAAACATCAAAGTCCACCACCGCCGTACAGCACAAGGACCTGCCTTCTTTCTTTAAAGTAGGCCACCGCGGTACCCGTGGACTAATGCCGGAAAACACCATTCCGGCCATGTATAAGGGTATGGAGACCGGCGCCAATACCATTGAATTTGATGTACACATCACCAAAGACGGTCAGGTAGTGGTATACCACGACGCCTCCTTTACACCATCCTACACCACTATGCCGGATGGTAAAGACATCGCCGCCGCAGAACGCAGCAAGTACATTTTCTACCAGATGAACTACGCCGATATCCGTCGTTTTATCATCGGCGAGAAACCGTACCCCGCTTTCCCGGAGCAGGAGCATCTCCGCTCCTACGCGCCACTGCTGGGTGAAATGATCGACTCCGTGGAGGCCTATACGAAAAAGCACCACCTGCCTCCGGTGTACTACCTGCTGGAAGTAAAGTCTTCCGAAAAAACAGATGGCAAAGAACAACCTGCTCCGGAAGAATACATGAAGATCATGATGGCCGTAAAACAACTGAAGCCATTAGGCAACCGCCTGCTGATCCAATCGTTTGACATGCGCCCGCTGCAGGTACTGCATAAGACGCACCCACATATCAGACTGGGCTTTCTCACCGGCGACAAAAACGTAACGTTCGAACAGAATATGCAACAGCTGGGCTTTACACCAACGTTCTACAATCCGGCCTACCAGCTGGTTACACCGGAACTGATTAAAAAATGTCATGACCAACAGATGCTGATTGTTCCCTGGACAGTACAGGAGCCAGCAGAAATGAAACAATTAAAAGCCATGGGCGTAGACGGTATCATTACAGATTATCCCAACAGGCTGGAACAAGCGATCAAATAATATCAACCAAAAAAACACAAAACAGCTATGAAATTGCGAACACGATTCCGGGCATTACGTCCGGCTGGTATGCTATTGCTATGCCTCGGAATCATCCTTATCTCTGTCACTTCCCTGTATGCACAGGATGTACACCTTACCGGTAAAGTTACCGGGACGGGCGGCACACCACTGCCCGGTGTAAGCATTCAGGTGGCCGGCACCACCAAAGGCGCCAGCACCAGCGCTGATGGCCAGTTCAAACTGAACGCGCCCACAGGTTCTACGTTAAAAATTTCTTTTATTGGTTACATCTCCAAAGAAATCAAAGTAACCAATGCCAATCCGCTGCATATCACACTGGAAGAGGATGTACAGAAACTCAACGATGTGGTGGTGGTAGGTTATGGCACCCAGAAAAAAGCCACCCTCACCGGCGCCATCACCACCGTATCCATGGCTGAACAGGAAGGCCGCCCGATCACCAATGCCAGTAACGCATTACAGGGTGTTCCGGGCGTATTCGCCAACCTGAGCAACAGCCAGCCCGGCGTAGACCGCAGCACCATCCGCATCCGCGGTGTTGGTACGCTGAGCAGCGCCTCTCCGCTGGTCATGGTGGACGGTATTGAGTACTCCCTGGATGAACTGAATCCGAATGACATCGAGACCATCACCGTGCTGAAAGATGCTGCCGCGGCCATTTACGGTTCCCGTGCAGCCAACGGCGTTATCCTCGTTACCACCAAAAAAGGAAAAGGCGCCGCTAAAATCAACTACAGCTATTACCGCGGCGCACAGAAAGCCACGTATCTGCCGGATATCATCGATAATCCGATTGCGTACATGAAGCTGAAAAACCAGGCCAACCTGAACACCGGTGTTACCCAGCTCGACTACTCCGACGCAGAGATCGCAGAATATGAAAAAGGCATGGCCACAGATCCGATCCTCTACCCTGCCAACAACTGGTACAAGATCGCACTGAAGAACGGCCTTATCCAGAAACATGATCTGAGTGTAGCCGGCAGCGGTGACAAATATCAATACCGCCTGTCTCTCGGTTACCTGGACCGCAACGGTATCCTCTTCGGGCCCGGCAACCACGAGAAAAAATATTCCGTAGGCCTGAATACTTCCATGCAGGTAACCAATCGCTTAAAAGCCGGTATTACGCTGGATGGTTATTACCGTAACTATACGCAGCCATTCTACAACTCCACCTGGGAATACCTGGCCAGAGCGCTTCCTATTCTGACCGATACCCTGGCAGATGGCCGCTATGGCAACTCCTGGCTGAGAACAGCAGGCCGTAACAACTGGGAGCATCCCCGTATGTTGTCCTACAACGGTTTACAGACCAAGATTGTACAACGTTTCCTGGCGACTGTTTTCGCAGAATATAAACTGCCTTTTGATATTACTTACAACATCAAATTTGGGGTAGATAAATACGATGGCCAGCTGACACAGTTCACGCCTCGGATGTCTACTTTTGACCCAAAGACCAACAAGGTCACCAACTGGAACAACCAGACTACCGCTCCGCGTTCGTACAAGACGGATTACAATGATATGAACATTCACTTCTACAACACGCTGGACTGGAAACGGACTTTTGCCGGCAAACACAATATCAGCGCGATGGTTGGCGCCAGCTACGATGCCTTCGACAGTGATCAGTTTGATGCCAGCATGTATGGTTATCTGGATGCCACCCTCGACGCATTGTCTGCCGGTACCGTATGGAACGCTACTTCCGGTAATACCACCCGCGACGTGCTGGAGTCTTATTTCGGTCGCGCCAACTACGACTATGACGGCAAATACCTGCTGGAAGCCACTTTCCGCTACGATGGTTCTTCCCGTTTCGGCAATGGCCACCGCTGGGGCTTCTTCCCGTCTGTATCTGCCGGCTGGCGTATTGACAGGGAATCTTTCTTCCGGTCCAAATTCATCGATCTCCTGAAGCTGCGCATATCTGCCGGCCAGATGGGTAACCAGGCTGTAGCCCTTTATAGCTATACGCCGTCTGTTGTGTTAAAAGAAGACTACAGCTTTGGCGGTGTGCTGAGCTCCGGCGGCGCCACCAAAGACTATGCTGATCCATCTATCAGCTGGGAAACCACCACCACCTACAACGCCGGGGCAGACATCAACGTGTGGAAAAGCCGTATAGCCCTGACCGTAGACGCGTATAAAAAACGTACCACCGGTATCCTGCGTACTGTCGCTATTCCTTCACAGGTGGGTAATCTGAACGGTCCCAAACAAAACGTGGGCACTGTGGACAATACCGGTATAGAAGTCGTGCTGCAATACCGCAACAACATCGGCAACCTGGACTATGGCGTATTTGGTAACGTAGCGTACAACAAGAATATGGTCGTAGATCTGAAAGGGGAAAAAATCTACAGCGGTAATACCATTACCCAGAAAGGCTCTCCTATCGATGCCTACTACGTATTGCTGTCTGACGGCATTTTCCAGAGTGATGAAGAAGTGGCCAAGAGTCCGTTCCAGAACACCAAAACCAGAGCCGGTTATATCAAGTACAAGGATGTTAATGGCGACGGTATTATCAACGGAGATGACCGTGTAGTGCTGAACAGTTCTTCCTCTGTGCCTAAATGGACTTTCGGCTTCGGTTTCAATCTCGGTTACAAAGGCATTACCCTGAATGCCTCCTTCCAGGGCATTGGCGGCGTAAAAGCTTATCCTACCGGCAACCTGGCCATTCCTTTCAATAACGGCGCCAATGCTACCAAAGAATGGTTAACAGATGCCTGGACACCGGAGAACACCAATGCCCGCCTGCCTATTGTTACCACCGGCGGCAGCGATAACTTCCGTGGTTCCGATTTCTGGCTGCGTAATAATTCTTACATCCGTATGAAAAACATCCAGCTGGGTTATTCCCTGCCGGAAAGATGGTTGTCCAAAGTGAAAATCAGCAAGGTGAATGTATTCGTGAATGGCGAAAACCTGTTGACATTCTCCCGGTACAAAGACTTCGATCCGGAATCTATCCTGGACCAAACATCGCTGTACCGTTACCCGATGCTGAAAACATTTAACGGCGGCTTAAACGTGACCTTCTAATGCACCAAACCATGACATCAATGAAAACAAGATATATTGCATTGGCCTTTGCCGGAATGATGGCAGCCTCCTGCAACAAAAGTCTGCTGGACACCGCTCCGCACGACAAATACACAGAAGAAACCTTCTGGACCACTCCGGAAGCCGCTAACGCCGGTCTTACCGGTTGTTATTCCGTACTGCGCAATGATGGTATCTATGGCGGTAAGGGCTCCAACAACGCGACCGCTTTATGGGACGAAACGCTTTCGCCCAATGCCTGGACGCAGACGGACGTGATGAAGTTCAACGCCATCGCCTCCGGCTCACAAATGGCCAGCTCCGGCGGCATCATCAGCTCCCGCTACAGCGATTGCTACAGTGGCATCGGACGCTGCAACACCTTTATCAAAAAGGTAGACGAAGTGCCAGGCATGGACGACAAACAGAAACAGGTGATGAAAGGCCAGGCCTATTTCCTGCGCGCCTTGTATTACTTCCAGCTGCAAAACTACTACGGTGGCGTGCCGCTGATTCTTGATCCGCCCAACAAGGAAACACAAAGTCTCCTTCCGCGTAACAAGCGGGAAGAGGTAGTAGCGCAGGTATTGAAAGACCTCGATGAAGCTACCGCCCTGTTGCCGTTGACCTATGGCGCCTCCGACAAAGGCAGGGCCACCAAAGGCGCGGCTATGTCCCTCAAAGCACGTGTATTGCTGTTTGAAGCCAGTCCGCTGCTGAACGTTGCCAATGACGCCAACAAATGGGCAGCCGCTGCCGCCGCCGCCAAAGCGGTGATGGACCTGGGTGGCACCGGTTATGGTTTGTTCGACAACTACCGCAACCTGTTCCTGAAACAGAACGAGAACAACAAAGAAGTGATCTTCGACGTACAGTATCTGTTCCCCAACCAGGGCAACTCATTTGATCTGATCTGTTCTCAATACAACTCCAATGCGCCTTTGCTGGGCCTGGCGCAGGCTTATTACATGAAAAACGGTTTGCCTATCACCGATCCCGCTTCCGGTTATGACCCTCAGAAACCGTATCTGAACCGTGATCCGCGCTTACAGGGCACCATCACTTTCCCGACAGACATCTACCAGGGAAAAGTGGTAGACACCAAACGTTTTGCCATTACCGGTTATGGTGTGAAGAAATTCAGTGTGTATGACAGCATCGTCCCTGCCGCTATTGACGCAGACCTGAAAGGTGGCCAGTCAGAGATCAACTTCATCGTGTTGCGCTATGCTGATATTCTGATGATGTACGCAGAAGCACAGAACGAAGCTGTTGGTCCGGATGCCACTGTGTATGCAGCGCTGAACCTGATCCGTGACCGTGTACGCATGCCTCATATTACGCCGAATCTCTCCAAAGATGATATGCGTAAAGAAATAAGACATGAAAGACGTGTGGAATTTGCCTGCGAAGGGTTATATTACAATGATATCCGTCGCTGGAAAACAGCCGAGACAGAGCTTAACGGCCCTATCTATAACTACGCCGGCAAAGAGATGGAGAAAAGGGTATTTAACTCCAAACGTGACTACTGGTGGCCTATCCCGCAAGGAGAGAAAGACCTGAACCCTAATCTGGAGCAGAATCCGGGATACTAGTATTCATCCAGCTATTTGTCCGTTCATACAAAAAAAAGCAGCTTAATTGCTGAAACGGAATAAACTTAGCGGTTCTGGCCGGAGGGGCCAGGACCGCTAACTATTTACAGCTATATAGAAATCTAAAAGAACATGACCAGACTAAAACTCTCCGCCCTGCTGATGATGGGCACCCTAGCCATTGGGCAGGGGCCATCGGCAATGGCACAAGCTCCGGAAAGGCCCAAACTAGTAGTGGGAATTGTGGTGGACCAGATGCGTTGGGATTACCTGTACCGTTATGCTGACCGTTATGAATCCGGCGGCTTCAAAAGAATGCTGAGTGAAGGTTTCTCCTGTGAGAACACCACCATCAGCCATCTCCCATCTTTTACTGCTGTAGGACACAGCACCGTATATACCGGGTCAGTGCCCGCCATCCACGGCATCACCGGCAATGACTGGACCGATCAGCTGACCGGTAGAAAATGGTATTGTACCGAAGATACCGTGGCACAATCCGTCGGCAGCACCTCCAAAGCCGGACAGATGTCGCCACGCAACCTGCTGGCCTCTACCATCACTGATGAACTGCGTTTTGCCACCAACTTCCGCTCTAAGGTAGTCGGCGTGTCGCTGAAAGACCGTGCATCCATCCTGCCTGCCGGACATACGCCCAACGGCGCTTTCTGGTTTGATGATGCCAATGGCAGTTTCATCACCAGCACCTACTATATGAAAGAATTGCCGGAATGGGTAAAACGCTTCAACGGCCGGAAACTGCCGGAGCAGCTCATGTCCAGGCCCTGGGAGCCGCTGTATCCGATCAACAGCTACGTGCAGAGCAGTGCGGACAATGTGTCCTGGGAAGGTACTTTCGGTGGTGAAAAAGCACCTGTGTTCCCGCACAACATGAAAGAGATCTACAAAAAAAATCCCGGTAGCCTGCGCTCCACACCGTCCGGCAATACCCTTACGCTGGAATTCGCGATGGCAGCCGTTGACGGCTACAGCCTCGGCAGCGGCGAAGCCACCGACTTCCTCACCATCAACTGCGCTTCTACCGACTATGTAGGGCACCAATACGGCCCGAACTCTATTGAAGTGGAAGACACCTATCTCCGCCTCGATAAAGACCTCGCCGGCTTCTTCAGCTACCTCGACAAAAAAGTAGGCAAAGGCAACTACCTCGTGTTCCTCACCGCAGACCACGGCGCCGCTCACTCCGTAGGTTTTATGAACGAATACAATGTGCCTGCCGGTTTCGTGAAAGACAAACCTATGATGGCCAGTCTCGATAGCCTGCTGGCCGTTCGTTTCGGCGTGAAAGGCCTCGTACGCTCCGGTATGAACTACCACGTAAACTATGACGTCAATAAAATAGAAGCCAATAAACTGGACTACGACGCCATCAAAAAAGAAACGGTGAAGTTCCTCCAGCGCCAGCCGGGCATACAGTTCGCAGCAGATATCGACAATCTGGGCGACAGCCCGATACCACAGCCGATCAAAAGCATGATCGCCAACGGCTACAATCCTAAACGCACCGGTTCGGTGATGATCATCCCCGAACCAGGATGGTATCAGGGCTTCGAGAAAGGTACCACGCATGGCAACTGGAACCTGTATGACATCCACATCCCACTCGTATTCATGGGATGGCATGTTCAACATGGCGCCAGCAATGAAATCACCCATATGACAGACATTGCCGCCACATTGGCTGCCATGCTGCATATCCAGATGCCAAACGGCTGCGTAGGCCGCCCTATTGAAAGCGTTATCAGCCGAAAATAATCCAGGGCTGAAGCCCGGTGCTACGATATGGGCTCACATAGGAACCCGTGTTGCCGCCGATGGAAAACAGTTTATACAGCAACGTATCCTTGTTTTTCACCGGCCCGGCAACACGGGTTTTTTATTTTAGTTTATAACATGGGTGTAATAGATCAATTAGCAACGTCTCCCGGACGAAGGGATGAAGTCCCTAATCAGGAATTGGCGGCTGGTATGGTGGACAGGAAAGACAAGGAGGTCTAATTCTGCTCCGGCGTTACTTTCTCCCCCAGGCGCAGGTTCTTACGGATAACACGGTAGATGTCCATTTCCCGGAAAGGTTTCATCAACCAGTCGTTGAAGCCGGCGCGTTTGAAATCGCGCACATCTTGTTCGGTGATGTCCGCCGTGAGTGCCAATACTACTACACCGGCCTTTTTCGGATCTGCATGCCTGCGTATCCGTTCCACGACCTCCAGTCCACTTAGTTTAGGCATATGCAGATCGAGCAACACAAGATCGTACTGTTGCTGTTCAAACATGCGCATGGCCACTTCCCCGTCACGGGCCATATCAAAACGGCATTTCCACCGTGTCAGCATCATCTTCATCAGTAAGAGGTTCATCTCCTGATCTTCCGCTACCAAAACATAACGGCCTTCCATAAACGCTCCGATAGGCTGTTCCGCTTCTTCTTCCATCATACCATGTTCCGTAACCGCGGCCAGCTCATAGGGTATGCGGCAAATAAACTCTGAGCCTTGTCCCACCTCGCTGGTAAAGGAAATACTACCGCCATGCATTTCCACCAGTTTCTTCGTGATGGCCAGACCAAGACCGGTACCTTTGACGGTTACCCGGGCCGGGGCAGCCTGGTAAAAGCGTTCAAACAGATTAGCCTGTGCCTCTTTGCTGATGCCTTCTCCGGTATCTTTCACCGTAAACGTAAACAGGCCGTGGGTATCAGAGAGTACCTCCAGTGTGCCCGTCACCGTTACACTACCGCTCGGCGTGTATTTAACGGCGTTACTGATCAGGTTGAGCAGTACCTGTTTCAGACGGAAGGCATCCCCCTTTACTTCCCGCCGTTGTTCTCCTTTAAAATCGGCCGTGAACGCCAGATTCTTCTGTATGGCCAGAATACGGGTGGTGTTGATCACCTCTTCAAAAGTAGCATACAGCGAGAAAGGTTCATGCAGGATAGAGATGTATTCTTTTTCCAGTTTGGAGAAGTCCAGCACATCGTTGACCACCTGCATCAGCATGTCCGCGGATGTTTCCACAGAACGCAGCAGGTCGCGCTGATTGGCCGAGAGTTCCGAATACGACAGTTGTTCGCTGAAGCCTACCACGGCGTTGAGCGGTGTCCGTATTTCATGGCTCATATTGGCCAGGAATTCCGTCCGCACCCGGGCCTGTTCCCGTGCAGCGCCTTCACTGGCTTCCAGCTGCAATTCTTTTTTACGCAGCAACCAATAAGTGCCTAACGCCGTGGCAACGGCCAGCACCAGTGAAACGAATCCCCATACCGCTATGTTGCGCATGGTACTGGCATCTGCGTATACCGACTGTTTGGCCTGTTGTTTCTGTTGCGCCAATGCGGTGGCAGCATTCTCTCTCAATGCCACAATCAGGGTATCCAGTTCTCCCAGCATGGAAATATTGGTGCCCGCCAGCGACTGCTCATCAGCATCTATTTTCAGGCGGTTGGCCAATTGCGTGCGTAGTATCTTTTTATAGTATCCGTTTACGTCCGTGATGATGTCTTTCATTCGCTGGGCGTCGTAAGCTGCCTTGTCGATTACTTTTCCGCTTTTGGTTTTCACCAGCACGGCCATCTGGGCCTTTACCGTATCTCCCTTGTTTTTATTGGAGATGGCGCTTCCCAGTCGTTTGAAGAACCCTTTCTTTTTCTCCGGCGCCGCCTGTACGTTGCTGACCGTGTCCATGGTCACTTCATCTTTCTTGATTTGCGTGACCTTATAGTTGGGGATGCTGCTCAGCAGTTTATCGATACGGTCGTCCGTGAGCGAAGTCGACAGCATAGAGTCCGTTGTTTTTTTCATCTGGGCAATACGTTCGGAGACTTCCGTCTTTTTAGCCACGAGTCCGTCGAACTGCCGATGATCAGGTGTTTTAGCGAGCATACCAGCCACCATGTCTACAGATGACAACACTTCCCCCAATTGCACCGAGAATTGCTGTAGGTAGTTCCTTTTGTAGGTGATGGTGAACATACGGAAGTTATTTTCCGCGCGGCTGAGGGTCAACAGGGCCTTGTCCATAAGGTGTATGCCGGGATTATCGCGGGACAGGGTGTCCGCTGATGCCAGCAGCTTTCCTGCGCTGCGCTGGTGAACATCATACCCGAAAAAAAACAGTACGCCAATGGTAAAGGCGGCCAGGGCTAATACAACAAAGAATACTTTAAGTGATCGACGCATGTTAACGTATAGTTGGTTATTAATAAACGAGATGGTATAGTAAACAGAGGGTTTACAGTACTGATGGTTACTGATACGATTAAAACAATACGATTAAACTGATACGAGAAAAAAGGAAATGATTAAGGATATGGTCAGCGCTTTCAGCTGCTTCTAAGGGGAAGGTAAATAAAAAATGGGAATTAACAGTACGGGCCGCCAGTATTTAACACCTGACGGCCCCGGTCCTTTCATTTATCTTATCAGGATCAGAGATACCAGACTTCGTCGGGGTGAACAGAGAGGAACACCGTATCCCCTTTTTTCACTTCCGATTTGGCGGTCCTGACCAGGATGGTGTCTTTAGCGATAGTTACCGCCGTTTCATAGAAACTGCCATAGAAACGTACATGTTTTACTTTCCCTTTGACGGCTGATTCGCTTTCCGGTACCAGCATCAGGCTCTCCGGGCGGAGGAAAAGGTTTTTGTTGCTGGTTTCCACTCCCGGCAGTCCGGCAAATTTCTTTGCTTTAGCAGGACTGAAGAGATTATAGGTACCCAGCAAACCCGCCACATATTCGTTTACCGGCTGGCCGTACACCTGTTTGGGCGCGCCTTTCTGAACAATTTCACCGTCTTTCATGATCAACACCTCATCTGCCCAGGACAGGATATCCAGCGGGTCGTGAGAGATGAGCATGCAGGTGATGTTCAGGTTCTCCGAGATATCGTGAATGACTTCCTTCAGTTTGTTTTTATGAATAAGGTCGAGGTTGGAGAACGGCTCGTCCAGCAATAAGAGACGGGGCGCAGTCACCAGCAGCCTCGCCAGGGCAATTCGTTGTTTTTCGCCGCCGGACAACTGATCTGTTTTTCTCTTCAGCAGGTGAGAAATCTGGCACAGGTCATACAGCTCTGTCGCCGATTCTTCTGTGAGCTTATTGTTGTACGACAGGATTTCCTCCACGCGGTAGTTGTTGCGTAGTTCAAAGTGTTGCGACAGATAGGCGATACCGGGCTGTCCGGGGATCAGCACCTCCAGGGGGCCTTCCACCCTTACGTCTTCAAAAGAAACCTTGCCGGCATCGGCCTGCGCAAACCCACCGATCATTTTGAGCAATGTGCTTTTACCGGAACCTGTTTCTCCCGCGATGGCCACTTTTTGAAGTTTTTCCACCGTGAAGCTGATATCCTTCACAACCGGGGCACCCAGTTGATTTTTGCTGATGTTGGAGACCGTTAAAAAGCTCATAATTCCCGCCGATATTTCGTCATTTAGTATCAGGTTAAGCAGATATTTATTTAACCCATTAATGGACAAATATAACAGAAAATGGTAAAATGCAACCCCGTGACAATCATTTAACCACCCTGGTCCATACTGGCAGTGGATTACGCCCGCGTAAAGAAAATAGTTAATATATCATTCCCAGGGGGTGTAATTACGCCAAACGGAGGGGTTGATCCCGACAAATACCCCATTTACCTTTACCCTATGAAGCACATATCTATCCTGGTTCCCAGAGGAGCCGTACTAGGCAGTATTGAAGGGCCCCGTCAGGTGTTTACCGAGGTAAACAAGATGTTGAAAAACAATGGCGACTCCCCCCTGTTTAGGGTGCAGCTGGTAGGGCTGACCCAAGAAGTACCCGCATGCGGGGGGATGTACACTGTTTTTGCGGATGCCACCATCAAGGACATTCCTAAAACAGACCTGATCATTATTCCGGCGCTGGATGGTGATATGCCCAAAATCATTGAACAAAACAGGGAGTTCCTCCCCTGGATTGTGCAACAATACAAAGGCGGCGCAGAAGTGGGCAGTCTCTGTGTAGGCGCATTCCTGTTGGCTGCCACCGGGCTGGTGAACGGTCGCCGATGTGCCACCCATTGGATGGCCGCCAACGATTTCCGGAAGATGTACCCACAGGTAGAGCTGGTGGAAGATAAAATCCTCACCGACGAATATGGTATCTATTCCAGCGGCGGTGCTTTCTCCTATCTCAATCTTATTCTTTATCTGATAGAAAAATATTGCGACCGGCAGATCGCTGTTTTCTGTTCCAAAGCTTTCCAGATAGATATTCAGCGCGACAGCCAGTCGCCATTTATGGTGTTCCGCGGCCAGAAAGACCACGAAGATGAGCCTATCCGCAAAGCACAGGAATTCATCGAGAAAAATTTCACCGAAAAAATCACCGTCGATCAGCTGGCCTACATGTTTACCCTTGGCCGGAGAAACCTGGAGCGGCGGTTTAAAAAAGCAACATCCAACACGGTGGTGGAGTATATCCAGCGGGTGAAAATCGAAGCGGCTAAAAAGAGCCTCGAATCATCGCGCGAGAATGTCAACGAAGTGATGTACAATGTGGGGTATACCGATCCTAAAGCTTTCAGAATTACTTTTAAGAAGATCACGGGTATGTCGCCGGTACAGTACCGGAACCGGTACAATAAAGAAATAGAAGTAGAATAATCAATTACGAATTACAAATTACGAATTACGAATTACGAATGAAGGGCTTTCTTATGGAGAGGATACTAAGTAACTTCCCATAAAAAGGCCCTTCATTCGTAATTCCTAATTCCTAATTCGTAATTAGCTTTGGGTTGGTTCCATGAACACATATTCCCAGAGATGGCCGTCGAGGTCCTGGAAACCATGGCCATACATAAACCCATGGTCCTGCGGCGCCCGGGGCGTGGTAGCGCCGCCGGCTACTGCTTTAGCCACGATAGCGTCCACTTCCTCCCTGCTGTTAACAGAAAGGCAGTTGATACATTCCGTTTGTTTGCTCGCATCGCAGATGTCCTTATCAATAAAAGTTTTGAAGAAAGGCTCTGTGAGCAGCATCGCATAGATGGTATCGGAAATCACCATGCATCCTGCTTTATCATCTGTAAACTGGGGATTAAAACTGTAACCCAGCTGTGTAAAGAACTGAATGCTCTTTTGAAGGTCTTTAACCGGCAGGTTGACGAAAATAGCTGTTGCCATAGATGAATTTTTTTTTGTTTGATGTTGATGCAAACTTATGTCGAATTTCCTGTTGGCACCGCGTGTAAAAGCGACAATAATGGTGGGAAAATACGACCGTCGTCTGCTTTTCGGTACAGATTGTATATTTGCAATAAATAAACAGTACAGATTTGGCTATCAAAACTTACCGGCATGAAATATTTACCCGTGATATAGAGAAGAATATCCGGGAAGGTCTTTGGCAGCCTGGCTATAAGCTGCCTTCGGTACGGTCCCTGAAAGAAAAATATGGCGCCAGCATGAGTACTATCCAGCGTGGTTATGAGGACCTGCTGATGCGTGGGCTGGTGGAGAGCCTGCCACGCTCCGGTTATTTCGTCAGCCGCCAACAGGTGGCCGAAAAGTCCGCAAAAGCAGGCAGATCACCGGTTGTAAGGGATGCTGTTTTCCAACATCGGCTGGCGCTTACGACTGCTCAGCCAGCAGGGCGTCATAGCCTGTCGGCTTTTCACGTGACTGCGCCAGGCGATCTGATGATCCCACAGAAGCTGCTGCTGCGTACGCTGCAACAGGTGGTCCGTACGGAAGGCGCTGGTTTACTACGCTACTACCCTGCCGGTGGCTCACCGGCGTTGAAAAAACAGATCATACAACGGGCGGCAGGTTATGGCACTGCTTTCCGCGCAGAAGAGCTATTGATAACAGATGGCGCGTTGCAGGCATTATTCATTGCCTTGTCGGCCGTATGCGTACCCGGTGATGTGGTGGCGGTAGAAAGCCCTTGCGTGTTCTCTGTGCTGGAAGTCATTTCCGTTCTACGGCTACGGGTAGTGGAAATACCGGTCGGCCCGGATGGTTTTGATGTGGAAGTGCTTCGCAAAGTATGCCACCGCACTAAAGTGCGGGCAATCGTGGTGACACCTCACTTCCATAACCCCACCGGCACCAGCCTGTCGCCCACGCAGCAACAGACCTTGCTGGAAGTGGCGCAGCTGCACAATATTCCGCTAATAGAGAATGATATTTATGGCGACCTGCATTTCAGCGGTGCACGTCCAGCGCCGCTGAAGGCGCTGGACGACAGCGGTCTGGTGATGACATTTTCCTCTTATTCCAAAACACTGGCGCCCGGCATCCGGCTGGGATGGCTATCGGCCGGCCGCTACCTGTCTCAGGCCGAACAGGTACGGTTTGCCCTGGGCAGTACCGTATCGCCGATATTTCAGGAAACAGTCACTCAGTTGTTGCGCAGTAACAGCTACGACCGGCATCTGCGTTCGTTCCGGACACAGCTGGCCAAAAATGCGTGGCTCACCTTGCACCTTATCAGCTCGTCGTTTCCGGAGGGCACCACCATGAGCAGGCCCACCGGCGGATATAACAGTTGGATACAGCTGCCTGCCCATACCGATATGGGTGCCTTTTATCAGGCCTGCCAGCGTATAGGCGTACAGTTCACCCCGGGCGACACCTTTTCTTTTTCCGGCGCGTTCCGGCACTGTTTCCGGCTGGTTTTTGCCGATACCTATACGGCAGCCAGAAAACGGGCTATTAAGAAAGCCGGTGCAGCACTGCTGTAAACAACTGTACCGTTTCTTTATACAGGATGTGTACCGCAGTGAACACGGATAGCCGGGTTACCTTTACCGTGAAACAATGCTTAAAGAAATGGAGACTGCACTGAATATCACCACCCGGTTTGTGGTTGTCAACGAAGCCAGCATACAGGCCCTGCTTTCCCTGATAGCAAAACTGGCAAAAGAGAAATACGGACAACAGTTATCCGACGCGCAGCTTGACAATTATCTCAACAGATATACCCCACAACAACTTACATCGGACATCAACAATTTCTCCAACCAATGGCTCATGGTATATGCCGGCAACGAGCCGGCAGGATACGCCCTGATCACTTCTGCGGGTAAACGGCCGGACCATCTCCCCGAAAAAAAGGCAAAAAGGTTGACTGGTTTTGGCGTGCTGCAACAATATACAGACAGTGGCTGCATAGAAGCGCTGCTGAAAAAGTGCCTGCAGGTGGGTCAGTCCTATGACGCACTGTGGATGCATGAATACACTGGTAGTCCGTTGCTGCCTTACTTTGAGGCCAACAATTTCCGGCAGACAGGTCAACAAGATGCGTTGGAAGATTTGCCATTACCAGGCATATACCTGATCAGGCGAAAATGATTAAATTACCGGGAGGCCGGTCGGGCTGATAGTACTTTTACACGGTCAGGCCGACTTCCCTGTATCATCATTTTATGCACTAACAGTTATGCTTATACGCAAATCCCTCCGGCCATTGATACTGGCCTTCGCCTTCTACAGTCAGACAGCCGCCGCACAGGCGCCCAACATTCCGAACGTTGCAGAGATCCGGTCTATTGACCCTTCGGATGACCGTTATGCAGACCTGGAGCCATTCCGCGCCGCCATCGGCCGTTCCAGGATAGTGATGCTCGGAGAACAAACGCACGGGGAAGCCACTACGTTTCTCGCTAAAACACGGCTCATTAAATTCCTGCATGAAAAGATGGGCTTTGAAGTCCTTGCTTTTGAAAGCGGCCTGTATGACTGCGCACGCATCTGGGACAACACCATCAAAGGCGGGCAGTACTCCAAAGAGATCGTCGGCAGCCTTTTCTTCATGTGGGCCACCAGTAAACAGATGCAGCCCCTGCACGATTACGTTCAGGCGAATGTAAAAAGCGCTAAGCCGCTCATCGTTACCGGTTTTGAAAGTCAACACTCCGGCGAGTTTGCGAAGACGAAACTGTTTCCGGACTTTGAACAGTTTCTGCAACAAAAACATATTTCCCTGCCGGACAGCAGCTGGCAGCTGTTCCGGCGTGTAGCCGTGGCAACGTTCGCCTCCAACCAATACCGGCCTACCGCAGCTGAGCAGGAAACTTTCTTTACAGTGCTGAACAAACTCAAAGCGACGTTGTCTAAAGAGCAGGATAAACCGGTGCACTTCACCGCCTCCCCTGGTTTCTGGTTGAAAGTGACCGAAAGTATCGAGTCGCAGGCACTGCGTTACTGGGGCCTGGTTACCGGCAATGAGTTGAGTGTGCGTGATAAGCAGATGGCAGAAAACTTTATCTGGCTGGCGGAGAAAGTATTTCCCGGCAAAAAAATCATCGTGTGGGCGCATAACATCCACATCGCTAAAAATACCAGCATGTTGGAAGACGCCAACGGCAAGCCTGTTCCTTTCCTGCAAACATATGTACCCATGGGCGTTACCGTGAGCAAACATTTCGGTAAGGCGGCTTATGCAGTCGGTTTCTCCGGAACCACCGGTACCTACATTGACTTCAACAATGGCCAAACCGCCAACGTACCGCCGGCAGTACCGGCCAGTGTAGAGGGGCAACTCGACGCTACCGGCTATGCGCAGGCATTTACAGACTACCGCACCGCAAAAGGCTGGTTGCAGCAAAAACAACGGGGTACCCTGTTTGATTTCATTCCCCTGAAAGGCATCTGGCCGAATGTTTTCGACGGTCTCTTTTATATCCACACATCTACTCCGGTGGACCGATGAAACATTTACGAATTTTTTGATGTACGATTTTTTGATTTTGGGGATCGCTTATATGTATCCCCAAAAATCAAAAAATCGTACATCAAAAAATTCGTAAATTAGAGTGATTCCTCGTCGCAGCAACCAATAATCAATTTAACCATATGGCGTCATTACAGTTCGAGAACGTATCCGCGATCCTTGCAGAAAATCCCGGGGTATTCAGTAAGCCCGCCGCAGAAGAGTTGTCCCGTCTGACCCACGGCGACACCGTTTGTCTGTTTTTTGTTTATGGTTTCAGTACTTCCGGCCGTAAAGCAGAGCGGCTGCTGGCAAAAGTCACGGCCGTGGAAGCCCATCAGTACAAGGGTATATTACTCTCTCCTATGCAACACGTCAAAGCGATACAGCAGGGAGATGAGATTACTTTTTCCAGCGAGCACATTGCTGCTATCTCCCAGGGCTGAAGCCCTGGACTAATATATTAATAGTTCTTTCCAACATAAAGCTGCTAAGGACACAGCACCAGCCTTTTTAAGTCGCTCCTTTTTTTATTCGCCGCAAACACCCCCCAAGAATGTCGGATTTACACAACATTCGTTATCACAATTGACAGTACTTTTGTATCAGTCAATCACCACAAGGTTTTCCGGAAGCGTTTGAGGGTTATTGACAACAATGATTCACTATCTATTTAAAACCTAAACTAAACAATTACACTCATGACAACGATAACTGCTCCTTCAAAACCTGTTCGCATCACGGGCAAAGTAATCAGCATTCTGGTGATTCTGTTTTCACTGTTTGATGCTATTATGAAAATTATCCAGAATAAATATTCCATGGAAGGCTCTGTGGCACTGGGCTGGCCCGCTTCGCAGGTACAATTCATTGGCTTCGTCCTGCTGATCGCCACCATTTTGTACGCTATTCCCCGTACTGCGGTGCTGGGCGCCATTCTGATCACCGCCTATCTTGGTGGCGCCGTGGCCATCATGATCCGCGCAGCACAACCTTTCTGGTTCGCCGTGCTCTTTGGCATACTCACCTGGGCTGGATTGTATTTGCAGGACAACCGTATCCGCAATCTGATCCCCCTGAGCAAAGATTAACCATCGCTTCATCATACAGGATATCCGGAGAAATTGGTATGTCGCCAGTTTCTCCGGATTTTTTTATCCCGATACCGCAGACGCTTCTCCGGTGGTTGGTTTGAGATATACGTCCGGCCGATGCACTTCCATCATCGATGCCGCGTTGCCCAGGTTTTTGAAACCGTAGCCACGGTACAATTCATGCGCATCCAAAGTACTCAGCATCAACCGGCGCAGTTTTCCTACCCATGGCAGATCTGTGAGAAAACGCATCATCGCTTTGGAAATGCCCCTGCCGCGATAAGCCGGCAAAACGAATACATCTGCCAGCCAGCCGAAAGTAGTATAGTCAGTGATGACACGGGCAAAACCAATTTGCTGGTTGTCCAGAAACACACCGATACAAAAAGAGTTTTCCAGCGATGCTTTTACTAATTCAAAATCGATCCCTTTCGCCCAGTAGGAATCGTTTTGCAGAAACTGATGTATGGCAGCGAGGTCCATATGCCCGATGCCCGTCTTAATCTCCCATTGATTGGTCATCTGAAAAATGTTTCCACAAAAATGATCAAAAACAACATATGGACACAGTTACAATTTTTGTATTTTTGACAGATACAGTTAATTAATCCGGGATGTATGAAGAAGGACTATATCTACCAACAGATAGCGCAGAAGATCACACAATTGATCCGCAACGGCGTACTGAAGCCGGGCGATAAGCTTCCTTCTATCCGTACCATCTGCCAGGAGCAGGGCATCAGCATGAATACCGCCAAACGGATTTATCTGGAATTGGAAAGCAAAGCGTTGATCACCTCCAAGCCGCAGTCCGGTTACTTTGTAACGGCAGCTCCCCGTCAGTTGCCCCTGCCGGCTGCCAGCAAACCGTCGGGGAAAGACAGCCGTTCCATACCGGACCAGCTGATCAGTAAAATATATGGCGGCACGGAGCGCAAAGGTGTGACGTTCTTTTCCGTTGGTGTACCGGCCCCCGAAATGTTGCCTGTGGCCAAGCTCAACAAATGCCTGCTGAAAGCTTCGAGAGAACTAAAAGACAGCAGCACCGGCTATGAGCCGCTACCGGGTAATGAAAACCTGCGACGTGCCGTCGCCAGGCGTAGTTTTATGTGGGGTGGCAGTCTATCTCCGGACGATATCATCACCACCAGCGGCGGCATGAATGCCGTCAGCCTCTGTATGCTGGCGCTCACCAAACCGGGTGACACCATCGCCACCGAAAGCCCGCTGTTTTCCGGCATCCTGCAACTGGCGCAGAGCATGGGTTTACGGGTGTTGGAGCTGCCTACGCATCCGCAAACAGGTATCGACTTAAAGGCACTAAAAGCTGTCGTGAAGGATATCGATCTGTGTCTGCTCGTGCCCAATTTCAGTACGCCGCTGGGCTGTTGTATGCCGGACGAGCACAAAAAAACGGTGGTGCAGCTGTTGGAGCAGCACCAGGTGCCATTGATAGAAGACGATCTGTATAGTGATTTGTATTTCGGGGCCTCACGACCTTCTTCCTGTAAGGCATTTGATAAAACCGGAAATGTATTGTGGTGCAGTTCTGTTTCCAAAACACTGGCGCCGGGCTATCGCGTGGGATGGGTTTCTCCCGGTCGCTATAAAGAGCAGCTGCTCCGAATGAAATATGTGCATATGTTATCCACCTCCCCGCTTACACAGGAGGCCATCGCCACATTCCTGGAAAACGGCGGTTATGATCTGCATCTGCGAAAACTACGGGACACCTTGCATACCAACTGTATCCACTATACGAATGCCATCACAGCCCATTTCCCTGAGGGAACACGTATAGCGCGGCCACAAGGCGGGCTGTCGCTCTGGGTGGAGCTACATAAAGACATCGATACCACGGAGCTTTACGAACAGGCCATCCGGCAAAAGATCAGCATCTCACCCGGACGGATGTTTACGCTGCAACAACAATTTGATAACTGTATGCGGCTGTCGCTGGGTCTTCCGTGGTCAGAACAGTTGCAGCGCAAACTTCAGCAGCTGGGCAAAATTGCGGGCAACCTATAATGCTTTAAAAGCATAACGGTCTTCCATGTCATCGTACGCTTCTTCCGTACGACTGCTGGCGAACAACGATTCACTGACGCCTCCTTCCTGATCGGGGCAATACCATATTAAGGTATCCTGGCGCCAGTAGACCACGAGCCCCCCTGGTTGGTCTACTACTTTCTCCCAGTGCTCTGCATCTTCCAATACACCTGCAATTTCCTGATCGTCCATGCCGGTATAGAGCGCGCCCACCCATTCGTAGCCGCCCTGTGCAAACTGATAGTACAGGACGCCTTCGAGAAAAGTAGTCAACGTATCATCTTCTGCATACCATTTATCATCCGGATACGGGCATTGATACACCGTAGCCTGATCGTTATTAATTTCATTCCGTGCGATCCCCCATACACACACGCCTTGATTTTCTTCCAGAAAAACCAGTTTATCATCTTCCATAAAAAGTTCTTCTACCGGCGTAAAATGCTGGAAAACATCCATCACGGTTTCTTCTTTTCCGGCCAACCGATAAAATGTTTGCAGTACCGGTGGCAGTTCAATGCCCAATCGTTGCGTTGCTGCCGTTATCTCCGCTGTACTGACACCGTCTTCCGGCTGCAGCTTACGGCCCAACAATCTCTCTATGATAAATTCCAGCTTATTTTCCATGACTGCAAAAGTGCGGGAAATAGCAGTATAAAAAAATGTTTTTCACGCTGGACAATTTGACGATGACACGGCACAGATGTTGTTTTAAACAACCTGCTTATAAAACATTTCCTATGTCCGGAAAATTAATGGTAACCTGCTTATGCGCACTGAGCGTACTCTATGCCAGTGCCCAGCCCTCCCCTCAAATCATCGCACAAAGTCAATCCTTTGAGGAACCGGAAAATGGCGCCAGCCGCCTCCTGCTTATGCAAAACGGCCATACGCTTTTCTTTCATTTCACGCCCGGCCGTGGCATAGACGTCACGGTATACGGCCCTGATCATCGACAGCGTGTTGTTACACATGCTAACGTTGCCTCGTGGAAGAACCGGCGCATGCGCTTTTCCGAACTGCGCGGGATATACGAAATCAATGGTCAGGCCGTCGTATTCCTCGAAAACCAAATCAACTGGCAGCCACGATTGTACCGTTTTATTTTTGACAGTAACAACGGCGCGCTGCTATCGGAAAAGCTGATCGCCAGTCTCCCGGGAACAGCCCTGTTCACTCGCACCCCGGCGGTGCATGACAACGAGCACTCCCCTGAATTCATGGTCCGGAAAGATCCTTCCAGCGATTACTATGCGGTGGCCATGAATGATCTGCGTACGCGAAAAACCGGTCAACAACTGAGAATCCGCCACTACAGTCCGCAACACGAGCTGCTGAGCGATGCTCCGTTTGACCTGACCGGCAGTCCTTATAAGTACATCGATTTCGCCGACATGTATGTACAGGGCGATACCAGTGTGCTTGTAGCCGCCTTCGCATACAACAGAAATGTATTTCAGAACGGAGACTCCCGCCTGGTTATCGGCACCCTTCCCCGCGGCGGACAAACATTTCAAACCTCGCTGCTGGAACATACCGCCCGGCTGCAGATCAGAGACGTAGCCATGAAGTACCATCCGCAAAGCGGCATGCTGTATTTATTGACCAGCGTGCGGGAAAGACTGCTTAAAAGCAGCGAGGAGTTCATTATGCGCAGGAGCTTCTATGAAGATTACGCGTTGCTGATGAACATCATAGATCCGCGAAATCTGTCCGTAAAACAACATTATTACGTAGCGCATCCACAGCTCAACCGTTATGCGAAGGAGCACCTGCAATACCGTCATCCTTATCGCGGCGTTATCCAGGACTTTCACCTTAACGCCGACGGTACTACGCAGTTATTGTTTGAAGAACTGGAGGTATCAGAAGAACCCTACTCTACCACCACCCATACCGACAGCACCGGCGTGGTGCACACCACCACTTCCGCCAATAAGCGTTATTCCAGCCGCCTGGGCGAAATTGGTATCGCTACATTGGATACCTCCGGTAAAGAGATCAACGGTTATGCTATTGCCAAAGACCAACAGGCCGAAGCCAACATCGACATCTTCCATATCCATCACCGCAATCAATCCGGATGGACATTTCGTGATAACGGCGACTGGATGAACTTATCCGGCTTTGGCTCCTACGATTTCTTCCATGCCAATGGGAAGGATTATATTTTATATAACGATGTAGCGGCCAATACAACAGATACCCGGGAAGATTATCGCACCAAAAAGCAGGTGTCGTGGTTCAGCCGGACCAACACGGTATGTGCTGTTTATGAGAACGGACAGATCACCAAAACTTATCTGTATGGTGCTCCCGAAGCGCGCACTGCCCGGTTTTCACAACTGGAAATGATCACCCGGAGCAAAGACGGAAAATCATTTGCCACGATGATGATTGAAAAAACCGGTAAAAAGAAAGAAGCCCGTGTGGTGTGGGTATCGCTCTGATTTGGGCAACTGGCCAAAAGCGATTAACTTACTGTATATAAAACCATCACCATGAACGAACTCCGGCAACTGAAAGTGATTGTTACCGGTGCCAGCGGTATGGTGGGTGAAGGGGTGCTTAACGAATGCCTGCATCACCCGCAGGTAGCGCGCGTGCTGATCATCAGCCGCAAGCCATGTGGCATCAGTCATCCCAAATTAACAGAGCTTATCCATCAGGATTTCCTGGAGCTGTCTCCCATTGCGGAGCAGCTCCGGGGTTATGACGCCTGCTACTTCTGCCTTGGCGTATCTTCTCTCGGCATCAGTCAGGATGCCTATTACCATCTCACCTATACCCTCACCATGCGGGTGGCGGGCGTGCTGAGCGAGCAGAACAACGAGATGGTTTTCTGTTATGTGTCCGGCGCCGGCACCGACAGTACCGAGAAAGGCCGTCGCGCGTGGGCCCGCGTAAAAGGGAAGACTGAAAACGATCTGATGAAGCTGCCTTTTGGGAAAGTATATGCCTTCCGGCCTGGTTTCATCAGGCCTACCAAAGGACTCAAAAATACCCATACTTTTTACCGGTTTATCAACTGGCTGTACCCTGTCGGCAGGATGATCCGGCCCAACTACTTCTGTACCCTGCAGGAGCTGGGGCAGGCCATGGTAAATGTCACCCTGTTGGACTATCCCCAACAGATCATCAGCGGAAAAGACATCATCCGGCTGGCAAAAAGCAGGTGCGAATAATTCCCGTAATTTTCCATTAATTTTACGCCATGACAACTTATGAGCTTCCATCCTGGTATCAGCGGCTGATGAAAAAATATCCGGTAGTGACGCCGGAAGAATGGCAACTGCTGGACACGATAGCCGTAGTAAAGCATATCCGCAAGGGAGAATCTTTTCTGCGTTATGGTAAAGTGGCCCGTTATTCCGCTTTTGTCCTTTCCGGTATGTTCAAGTTTTCCATCCTGGACGATGAAGGCAATGAAAAAATAGTGCGCTTCGGTTTCGCGGATGATTTTCTGGCCAACTGCGAGAGCTATCATAAAAAAGCGCCGTCTGCTGTCAGTATTACGGCCATCGAAGACGCGGTCATATTACGAATCAATATCAGGAAATTACAACCGTTGTATGACCTGCATATGAACCTGCTGCATGTCAACCTGCAGTTGTTTCAGGAGTTGTCGGAGCAACAGTCAGAACACCAGTATATCCTTTCCCTGAAAACGCCTTTACAGCGATACCGTTTCCTGCTGGAAAGGCGACCGGCCATTATTCAGAAAATATCCCTCACCAATATTGCCCGCTACCTCTATACCAGCCGTGAAGCCTTGAGCAGAGCACGTTTATACCTGCTGGACCAGTCCCGCAACTTTTGTGATTGAGATCACGGATGCTGAAAATACGAACCAATAATTTTGCTTCAAAAAAGATAATCTATGAAGCAAAGCATGATTTTATTACACGGACTTTTCGGCGGGCTTAGCAATTGGGAAGGCGTTATACAACATTTTGGATCACGCTATGACATTCACATCCCGTTACTTCCTATTTATGATCAGCACAACGAGGATAATCTTGACTACCTCGTTCGTTTTCTGGAACGATATATCCAACAGCATACACTGGAAAAGCCTGTATTGATCGGCAATTCCCTGGGAGGCCATGTGGCCATTCTCTATACGCACCGGCATCCGGACAAAGTATCCCGGCTGGTGCTTACCGGCAGTTCCGGTTTATATGAAAACAACATCATGGGCAATTATCCCAAACGGGGCAATTATGAATATATCCGGGAGCGGGTAGCCTATACTTTTTATGATCCGGCCGTTGCCACCGACGCGCTGGTAAACGAAGTACTTCAGATCACCCGGAACCGTATTAAATGTCTCCGCATTGTACAAACCGCCAAATCGGCCCAGCGTAATCATGTAGCGGCTATTTTACCGGAGATCCCTACCCCTACCTTGTTAATTTGGGGAGAAGAAGACCGGGTGAGCCCTCCCGATGTAGCCTACGAGTTTCAGCAACTGCTGCCGGATGTACAACTGGTCATGTTATCCGCGTGTGGCCATGCCCCGATGATGGAGCATCCCGGGCAATTCAACCGCATATTGGAAGACTTTCTGGGAAAGTAATTCAAACGTTTGCATAATGCATCGGTTTTTCTTACATTAGAGCATTCATCAACCAATCTTGCTTCTTTAAGGGGATGTTTAATGCGTATGAAAGAGCTGGGGGATTCCGTATTACTCGACAAACTAAAACAGAACGATGAAGCTGCCTTTACCGAGTTGTACAACCGGTATTGGGATAAAATGTACGTGATAGCCGCTAACCGCCTGAACAATGCGGCTGAAGCGGAAGAAGCCGTACAGGAAGTCTTTTATAATATCTGGAAGCGAAGGGCTGATATCTCCGTCACCCTTTCGCTTCCTGCATATCTGGCCACTGCGGTGAAATACGAAGTATTGAATACCCTGGCGCGTCAGAAGCGTTTCCTGCGTTATGAAAAATACACCGTCTATACCGGCCCCACTGCCGATGAATCGGCCGGAGAGCAGCTACAGGTAGCCGATATGCAACGCCAGCTGCAGCAAACCATCAAAGCCCTGCCCGAGCAATGCCGGCTTGTATATCGGCTGAGCCGCGAAGGTGGTTACTCCCGCAAAGAGATCGCATCTACCCTTGACATTTCAGAAAAAACTGTCGCCAATCATCTCACCCGGGCGTTAAAGAGCCTCCGGGGCTCGTTCACAGAACTTTTCAGAATAATTATAATTTTTTTGCTGACCCGCTAGGACATCTGTCTCTCTTATTTGTCATTATATATAAATCCACCAATGCAACATCCACCACCAAGGGTCCGTGAGTTGGCGCAGAAATGGTTGCAAGGCAATATTTCTGCTGCGGAACTCGAAGAATTCAACGACTGGTACAACCAGTTCGACGATGAAAAATTGATACTACCGGCAAACAGTGATGCACCGGCCGTTATACGGGAACGCATCCTGCAGCAGCTTACAGCACGCATGCAGGGAGAACGGCCTTTACCAACGTCCGCGCCTAAACGATATACCTGGTACGGTATTGCTGCGGCAGCCTGTCTCGGCGCTGTGCTGGTACTGACAGGGCCACGTTATCACTGGTGGTCGGACACCACCACGGTCCACGAAGTGAACAGCGGCATCGCCATGCAAAAAGTCATCCTGCCGGATAGCAGCATCGTATGGCTGAAGCCCAACAGTCACCTGCAATACCCGGCCCATTTCCGGCAGGAGGTGCGGCAGGTACAGCTGACAGGCGAAGCGTTATTTGAGGTGACCCAAAGGCCGCACCAGCCCTTTGTGGTAGACGCCGGCGGCTATACTGCCAAAGTACTGGGCACCAGTTTTAACCTGCGGGTACTGCCCGCCATCAGGGGAGTGGAACTGAGTGTGCTGACCGGCAAAGTAGCAGTGGCCGGCCATACCAACGGACAACCCAAACAAACCACCGTACTGGCGGCAAAACAAAAACTGGTGGCCGACAGCAGCCAGTTTACCGTAGAAGCCGTAGTACCCCGGGAGCAGTCACTCCTGGAGGAAGGTACACAGTACAACATGAATTTTCACCGTACGTCTTTCCCGGAAGTCATACACCGGCTGGAAGAGAAGTTTAACATCAGCTGTCAGATAAACGGCCAGGGACTTCAGTTTTGCAGTCTTACCGTAGACCTGACAGACCAGTCATTACAGCAATCGCTGGACCTCATTGCCGCCACCAGCAACGGCAGGTACCAGCTACAGAACGGAACAATCACCTGGAGCGGAGAAGGCTGCCGGTAAAAAAATTATCAACCTAATATAAGATCAGCGTCAACATGTAACAAAACAAAAACAGGGATGCGTCAACATCCCTGCAAAAAGGCTTAGTCACTACATTTTATTAACCAAACCATTACGAAGTTATGCAATTAAATGATTGTATAAGTAAGCTATTGCTTATAATTATGCGTACTACCATTCTACCTTTACTGATCGTGATGCTGGGGGCAGGCCTGTTGTATGGCAGGGATGCCCGTGCGCAGAAATCGCTGAACGCGCGCATCACCATCACGCTGCATCACGAGCCGGTAGAACAGGCGCTGGAACACATCACCGACCTTACCGGCCTTCGTTTTTCCTATACTACCCATCTCTTTCAGTCGTATCCCGAGCTGAACGGCACTTTCGTCAATGAAAAAATCAGCACGGTACTGGAAAACGTGCTGGCCCCCGCCGGCGTGGTATTTGAACCACTCGGTAAACAATACCTTATCCTGAAAGCCAAACCCAAAATCACCGGCCTGGAACAGCTGCCTGCCGGGGAACTGGAAGCGCTTTCCAAAGAGATACCGCTGGCCATCGATACGGGCATTACGGTGTCCGGCAAAATCACCGATGCTGCCGGCAACCCCCTGCCCGGCGTAGCTGTACACGTACAAGGCACCTCCAAAGGTATCACCTCCGCCGCTAACGGACAGTTTAAAATAATCGCCCCCAAAGGAGAAGTACTGGTATTTTCGTTGATGGGTTACCGTAAGATGCACCTCACCATTACCGATAACGCACCGGTGAACATGGTATTACAGGAAGATGTGAAAGGGCTGGACGAAGTGGTGGTGGTAGGCTACGGCACCGTTAAGCGCCGCGACCTTACCGGCTCCATCGCTTCTGTAAAAGGCAGCGACCTGGCGAAGGTGCCGGTACAGAACGTGGCACAAGCCCTCGCCGGCCGCGCCGCGGGCGTACAGGTGTCTGCCGCAGAAGGATCTCCCGGCGCAGGCATCTCTATTAAAATAAGAGGTGGCGGCTCCATCACCCAAAGCAATGAGCCGCTTTATGTGATTGATGGCTTCCCACAGACAGATGGCCTCAGCTTCCTCGATCCTACTGACATTGAAAATATAGAAGTCCTCAAAGACGCCTCCGCTACTGCTATCTATGGCGCCCGCGGCGCCAACGGCGTAGTTCTGGTGACCACCAAAAAAGGCGTCACCGGCCGTACACAGGTATCGTACGATATGTACTACGGCGGCAAACAGGTGACCAGCAAGATCGATATGATGACACCCTATGATTATGTGGTGATGGACTACGAAAGAAGCATGGGTGATGCCGACCTGCTACAGAAATTCACCACCCGCTACGGCGCTTTCAGCGAGCTGAAAAACCTGTATGAAGGCAGACCCGGCATCGACTGGCAGCAACAAATGTATGGTGGCAACGCTACCACACAATACCATAAAATCGGCGCCAGTGGCGGCAATAAAAACACCCGGTTCAATATGTTCTATTCGTTCAATAACGAACAGGGTGTTATGGTTAACAGCGGCGCTAAAAAGAACGTGGCCAAACTCAGTGTGGACCACAGTGACAACGACAGGCTGAAAGCTTCCGCCAGCGTAACTTACACCACCCAAAACATCTATGGCAGCGGCACCTCCGAAGGCGAAAACCGGTTCAACAAACTGATGAACATCCTGCAATACCGCCCTACTATTGGTAAAACCGGTAGTGACCAGGACCTGGTTAATTCCGACGAAGACCCCGCCCTGCAGGACGACAACGGCAACGTGATGCAGAACCCGCGTACCAACGCCTTCGCTGAATACCGGAGCACCGATCTTAAAGCACTCTACCTCAATGGCGCACTGGAATACAAACTGCTGAAAAACCTGACCTATAAAGGCGTGGTAGGCCTGAAGACCAACAACCGCGACGCCAATTTATTCAACGGTGACCGCTCCGTAAATGCCCGCCGTACCGGTGGTCCTAATGGTTCCATCGGCCTCACACAAGGCAGCAGCTGGAACTACTCCAACACACTGACTTTCGACAAGACCATCCATAAAAAACATAAACTAAACGTACTGATAGGACAGGAACAGTTATATGCCACCTCCCGCTTCGTGGAAGCCAGCGCCGCTAAATTCCCTAATGGCGACCTTGGACTGGACGACCTCTCCCAAGGCGCACTGGCCGGCATTCCCCGCTCCTTCCGCGAAGAAGAAAAACTGATCTCCTTCTTCGGCAGGGCCAATTACAGTTACAAAGACCGCTACCTCGTTACCGCCAGCATGCGTGCCGACGGCTCTTCCAAATTCGGTTCGGGTAACAAGTTTGGTTACTTCCCCTCCCTGGCCCTCGCCTGGCGCGCTATTGAAGAGCATTTCATGAAACAGCAACACGTGCTGTCTGACCTGAAATTCCGACTGACGTACGGCCAGTCTGGCAACAACCGTATCAATAACTACCTGTCCTTGTCGCTGCTAGGCACCAACTACTATCCGTTAAATGATCAACCCGTAATTGGCGTAGGCTCTACTACCCTTCCCAACCCGGCGCTGAAATGGGAAACCACGGTCTCCCAAAACATCGGTGCAGATGTTGGCTTCCTCGATCAACGCATACAGCTGACAGCAGATTATTATCGCAACAATACCCGCGACCTGCTGCTGAATGCACAGGTGCCTTATATTTCCGGTTACACCTCCGTGTTAAAAAACATCGGCGAAACCAGCAACCAGGGTCTGGAGCTGACATTAAATACCGTCAACATCAGCAAAAAACAATTTGAATGGCGGACCATCTTCAATATCTCCTTTAACAAAAACAAAGTGAAAGCGCTGGCCGGCCCCAGTTTCTTCTATGGTGAATCCGGCTACGGCGCGCTGAAGGAAGGCGACTATCTGGTAAAGGTAGGCTCTCCCGTAGGACTGATGTATGGTTACAAATCCGACGGCGTATATCAGGTCAGCGATTTCGATTATAATCCGGCCACCCAAAAATATACGCTGAAGCCCGGCATTCCCTATAACCCCAACGACTATCCCAAACCGGGTTATCTGAAGCTGGTGGACGTCTCCGGTCCTGATGGCAAAGCTGACGGACTGATCACCTCCGACGACCGTACCGTCATCGGCGACGCTACGCCGAAACATTACGGCGGCCTTACCAATACGTTTTCCTATAAAGGATTTGACCTTAGCATCTTCATCAACTGGATGTATGGCAATAAAATTTACAATGCCAACAAACTGGTGAACAGTCAGACTTATCTGGCCTATCGTAACGCTTACGCCTATATTAAAGACCGCTGGACCACCATTGATGCCAGCGGTAATAGGATCACCGATCCCGCGCAGCTGGCGGATGTGAACAAAGGCAAGACCGTTCCTTCACTTGAAGGCAGCGGGCGTGATCTGAAATTCTACGATCAGATGGTAGAAGACGGCTCTTTCCTGCGCATCAACAATATCAGTCTGGGATATAACCTTCCTAAAAGCTTGTTGGGCCGTGTGAAAGTGAACAGCTGTCGCCTCTACTTCACGGCTTACAACATCTATACTTTCACGTCCTACAGCGGTTATGACCCGGAAGTAAGCACCCGCAATCAGGGAGGTATTACGCCTGGTGTTGACTTCGGTGCTTATCCAAGAAGCCGGTCTTACACCCTGGGCGCCAATGTTGCATTTTAAACCCATTAAACACCCGTCCGATGACTTACCATAAACTGACTGCCATGGGCAGTGCCATATGCCGGAAACTGACGCCGTTTGCGGCCGCCGGTCTGATGATGATGTCTGTTGCCTGTGAAAAGCAACTGGAAGAAGATCCCTCCTCCTACTACGCCGCCAATACTTTCTTTAAGAATGTGAATCAGGCTACCATGGCTACCATGGGAGTGTACGACATTCTGGGGGAACAAAGCACCTATGGTTTCTATCTGTCGCTCGCCTATGCGATCGATACGGATATTGCACAGGTGCAGGGCAACGTTTTGAACGATGAAAAACGTATACTGGCGCACTACGGCGTATCACCCACGCATCCGTGGCTACGGGAAACATGGCGTAGTTTGTACATCGGTATTGACCGCGCCAACCTGGTCATCCTGAGAATACCGGAGATGGACCTTTACAAAACAGGAACAGAAGATCAGAAAAAAGCACTGGACCGTTTACTCGGTGAAGCCAAATTCCTGCGGGGTCTGTATTACTTTGATCTGGTAAGACTATGGGGAGATGTACCACTGAAAACCACGCCTACCCAATCACCTTCCGAGCAACTGCAATTGCCCAGAACAGACCGGGAGAAAGTATATGACCAGATCATCACCGACCTGAAAGAAGCTGCTGCCACCGTGCCCTGGAACTCCGCCAAAGCACAGGATGAGCGGGTGAGCAAAGGCGCAGTGAAAGGTATTCTGGCCCGTGTGTATCTTTACCGCGGCGGCTACTTCCTGCGACAGGATGCGACCATGAAGCGTCCGGACAATTACCGTCAGTATTACGACAGCTCGCTGACACAGACGAAGGAGGTGATCGCCTCCGGCGAACATTCCCTGAACCCCAGCTATGAGCAGGTGTTCCGCAACTATTGTTCGCTGAAGCTGGAACCCAAAGAAAGCATGTTTGAAGTGGCGCTCTTTAATCCGCTCGGACAGGCACCCAACAGCGGCGTGATAGGTACCTGGAATAGCCCGTTGTGCGACGCTGCCAGCCCTTATGGCCGTGCCAACTCCTTCTATGTGACCCATCCCCTGTTTCAGAAGACCTTTGAGAAAAACGATCTCCGTAGAGACGTGGCCGTAGCCACTTTCCAGATTGATAAAACTGGTGCCATTGTACAACAGACCGGTGCCAATGATGCCAAATGGTCGCCCGGAAAATGGCGCCGCAACTGGCAGGGCACCGCTCCCAAAGACCCCAATAATACAGATATCAACTGGGTGTTGCTACGATACGCCGATGTACTGCTGATGCAGGCCGAAGCGGAAAACGAAGTGAATGGCCCTACGCAGATAGCCTACAACGCCGTCAACGAAGTACGTCGCCGTGCCGGGCTACCCGATTTAACACCTGGTTTGTCCCAGACCGCTTTCTTTAATGCGCTTGTTGATGAAAGGGCGCACGAATTATGTTTTGAAGGCTTCCGCAAGTGGGACCTGATCCGCTGGAACATGCTCGGCTCCAAATTACGCGCCACACAGGCCGCACTCAAAGCATACCGGGCTGCGTTTCCATATGTGGCAGGCGACAACTTCCAGGATAACAAACACGAACTGTTCCCGATCCCGCAACGCGAGCGTGATGAAAACCCTTCCCTCACCCAAAATCCAAAATATTAAATCATGGTACGTTTCATAAAGGAACTCTTTCCACTGCTGCCTGTCCTGCTACTGGCTGGACAGCAGCGCCTGATGGCCCAATCAGATACCAGCGTGTTCTCCAAACTGGACCTCGACCGGAAAGGAATGGAAAATGTGAAGGCCTCCTGGCTGAAAAAAGACTATCATCAGGCGGCAGCACAATTATTAGCGTACTACCGTCAGCGTAAGGACGTACACCACCCGGAGGTAGAGGCCACCGGTACCGTACCGATGCCTAATGCGGAAGAACGCAAAAAAGCGGAAGATGGCTTACGCCATGTTTTCTTTGCCCATAAAGGTTATACCCCCTATTTTTATGGAGATGATATCAACTGGCAACTGTGGCCGGTGAAAGACAATGAACTGCGCTGGCAGCTGCACCGCATGTACTGGTGGGAACCCATGGGCCAGATGTACCGCGCCACAGGAGAAGAACAATACGCCAAAGCATGGGCCAGCCAGTATCTCGACTGGATCACCAAAAACCCGCTGGGCCTTTCCGAAGACAACGACCGCTTTGCCTGGAGACCTTTGGAAATCAGTCACCGGGTAGAAAGCCAGACGGCACAGTTCCAGTATTTTCTGCATTCACCTGCTTTTACGCCTGACTTCCTGCTGGCGTTCCTCCGTAACTATTACACGCATGCCGATTATATCGTACATCATTATTCCGAAAAAGGTAATCACCTGTTGTTTGAAGCACAGCGCATCGTAACCGCCGGCACCTTCTTTCCGGAGTTCCGGGATGCAGCAGCATGGCGGGCTTCCGGCATCAGTATCCTCAATAAGGAAATAGGCGTGCAGGTATATCCCGACGGGCTTCAGTTTGAATTGTCTTTCAATTATCATATTGCCGCCATTCAGATATTCTGCCGCGCCCTGGAAGTATTGCAGATCAACGGCATTGAAGATCAGTTTCCCGCGTCGTACAAAGCTACCGTGGAAAATATGATCATGGCAGTGACTGAGTTCTCTTTCCCTGATTATACCTACCCCATGTTCAGCGATGCCAAACTGGAGAAAAAATCGGGGCTGCTGAGGAGTTTCCGCGGATGGGCGAAAGTGTTTCCCAACAATGAAGTGATCCGTTATTTCGCTTCAGATTTCAAAAAAGGTCATCCGCCTGCACATCTCTCTCATGCCTTAAAAGATGGTGGTATCTATGTCTTCCGCAACAGCTGGACGCCTGATGCTACCATGATGGTGCTCAAAGCCAGTCCGCCGGCCTTCTGGCACAGCCAGCCGGACAATGGCACCTTTGAGTTGTATATCAACGGCCGCAACTTCTTCCCTGACGCCGGTTGTTATGTTTACGGCGGTGACGAAGCTGTGATGAAAGAACGTAACTGGTTCCGGCAGACAAGAGTACACAATACCCTGACGCTGAACAATGCCGATATGGAAGTCAACGCCAAACGGCTTCAGTGGAGCACTTCGCCCCGGCTGGACCTGCTGGTGTATGAAAACCCGAGCTATAAAGGGCTTACCCATCGCCGTTCTGTTTACTTTGTAGACAACCGTTTCTTTGTGATCATCGATGAAGCAATAGGTGACGCCACCGGAGACGTAGCGCTGCACTATGGTTTTAAAGAAGGACAGATTACCGCCGACCTGAAAACGTTCAAAGCCTCCACCGGATTCGCGGACCATAACAATGTGCTGCTGCAGTGCTTCCCGGCCCAAGCCGCTACCATGGCCAGAGAAGACAGTTATGTATCTTATCAGTACCGGCAGAAAGAACCGCGGGATGCCTATGCTTTTCAGTCCGTTAAGCGCGACAGTAAACCGCTGCGCTTTATTACCGTCATATATCCGGTGAGCGATAAAGCACCTGTTATCAAGGCTACCATAAAAGCTGCTGACGAAAACCGTGTAAGCGCTACCGTTACGATAGATCAACAATCATACGAACTGGGATATCACCTGAAACCATAAACGAATACTATGCGATCAACGCTCTTTCGCAACGCCCTCTGGTGTTGTGCCGGGCTGGCCATGCCAGGCTGCTGTGCGCCGAAGAAGTTGGAGAAGCGGCCCAATATCATCTTCATTATGACAGATGACCACACCACCCGCGCCATGAGTTGCTACGACACCTCACTGATCCGCACGCCCAACCTCGACCGGCTGGCACGTGAAGGGATGTTGTTCCGCAACTGTTTTGTCACCAATGCCGTATGTGGTCCTTCCCGGGCTACTATCCTCACGGGGAAATACAATCATATCAATGGGCTGACAGATAACGCCAAAAGTTTCGACAGCAGTCAGGTGATCTATCCCCAGCTATTGCACCAGGCAGGTTATCAGACAGCGATGATCGGCAAATGGCACCTGGGCTCTCTGCCGGTAGGGTTCGACTATTACAGCATCTTACCCAATCAGGGAGAATACTACCAGCCGGGCTTTATTGAAAATGGTGATACCATCCAGGAGCAAGGGTATGTCACCGATGTCATTACGGACAAGGCCATCCGATTTCTGGAGCATCGTAACAAACAGCAACCCTATCTGCTGATCTATCAGCATAAAGCGCCCCATCGTAACTGGATGCCGGCCATCAGAGACCTCGGGATATTCGACAGCGTTACTTTTCCTGAGCCACCCAATCTGCTCGACGATTTCAGTAACCGTGGAAGGGCATCCAAAGAGCAGCTGATGAATATCGGCACTAACATGTGGGAAGCCTGGGACCTGAAAATTGCTGCTGCCGACACGCTACAGGCCATGGAACAACGTCCTGTACGCCGTACGTTCAAAGATTCTAAAGGCGATGATTATAAACAAGCCAATAACAAAGCAGAAGACCTGCACCGGTTCTTTCAGGTATACAATCGGCTGACGCCGGCCGAAAAAGCGCAGTGGAACAGGGCCTACGCCGGCCGCGTGGCCGAATACAACCGGCTGAAGCCCAAAGGCGCAGACCTCGTGCGTTGGAAGTACCAGCAATATATGCGGGACTATCTGGCCTGTGTAAAGGCCGTGGATGACAACGTAGGCCGCCTGTTGAAATATCTTGAGGAGACCGGAGAGCTGGACAACACCATCATCGTGTATACTTCCGATCAGGGCTTTTTTCTGGGCGAGCATGGATTCTTTGACAAGCGGATGATGTATGAAGAATGCTACCGGATGCCGCTGCTGGTGCGTTATCCGCCAGGTGTCCGTCCAGGCAGCACCAGCGATGCCTTCGCTATGAACGTAGATTTCGCGCCCACGCTGCTCGATTACGCAGGCGTTCCCGTGCCTGCCAACATGCAGGGCAAATCACTGAAGCCGATATTAACCGGCAATGGCCAGGCGCCCGCCGGCTGGCGTACCGCTACCTATTATCACTACTACGAATATCCGTCGTGGCATATGGTCAAACGGCATTACGGCATCCGTACGGCGCGTTACAAGCTGATTCATTTCTATAACGACATTAATGAATGGGAGCTATACGATCTTCAGCAGGACCCGCATGAAATGAAAAACCAATATGGCAATCCGGCTTACGCCGTGGTAACAGACAGCCTGAAACAACAGCTGCTGGCCTTACAGCAGCAATACAAAGACACTAATCCCTCAGAAAAATGAACAGGAACTTGCGAACATGGTTATGGTGCCTCGGGGCCTTCTGGAGCTTACAGGCCACCGCACAAACGGTGACGCCTGCACGCCCTAATATCCTGTGGATCATCACCGATCAACAAACTGCGCAGGCCATGAGCATGGCCGGCAACAAGGAACTGCATACACCGGCCATGGACCGTCTCGCCGCCAGAGGCGTGCGTTTTACCCGGGCATATTGTGCGCAGCCACTTTGTACGCCGTCGCGCATCAGTATGTTCAGTGGACGTATGCCGCACCAGATGCAGATCACCACCAATGCGTCCGACAGGGAAAACCGTTGGCCCGATACCGTGATGATGGCCGGGCGACTGATGAAAGCCGCCGGTTATCGTACCGGCTATGTCGGCAAGTGGCATATCCCGCTGTTGACTACCGATAGCGCCCGCCACGGTTTCCAGTATATGAAAAACATACAGATGCGCGACTGGATGGATGCCGCCACGCCTGCAGACTGTGCCGCCTTCATCAAACAAAACAGCGGGCAGCCTTTCTTCCTGATAGCGTCGTTCGTGAATCCGCATGATATCTGTGAATGGGCCCGGGGCGACGACATGAAAATGGACGTATTGCCGCCTTTGCCCGACAGCAGCCACTGGCCTGCCCTGCCGGCCAATTTTGACATCCCCGCCCAGGAACCGCCGGTAGTGCGCGAACAGCAACATTCCAACTACCGCACCTATCCCACCCTGCAATGGCAGCCAGACCAATGGCGCGCCTACCGCTGGGCCTATAACAGATTGACCGAACAGGTAGATCAATATGTGGGCATGGTGCTGGAAACACTCCGCAAATACAAACTGGAAGACAATACCATCGTGATTTTCACCAGTGACCACGGTGACGGCTATGCGGCGCATCGATGGAACCAGAAACAGGTACTCTATGAAGAATCAGCCAGCGTGCCGCTGATCATTGCCGGACCAGGTGTCCGGGCCGGCGCCATCAGCGAGCAGCTGGTGTGCAATGGTACCGATATCATCCCGACGCTTTGTGATTATGCCGGCGCCGACAAGCCGTCATATCTCGCCGGACGCAGCCTGCAGCCATTGCTGCACGATTCTGCACAGCCCTGGCGCGACACCCTGGTGATAGCTACCACCTTCGCCGACAATGAAAAGTCGCTCGACATTGACGGCAGGGCCGTCATCACCGCCCGTTACAAATACATCGTGTATGATAAAGGCCCTATCCGGGAGCAGCTGTTTGATCTGCAACAAGATCCCGGTGAGATGCACAGTTTGGCCACCGATAAACGTTTCCGGCCTATACAACAACAATTCCGGCATTACCTGCAGCAGTGGTGCCTTTCCTCAAATGATCACTTCACCTTTTTAAAACCGTAAGATGCGACCTGTTTATCACTGGCCGGCCTGTTTGGGTATGATGCTCTCGCTAAGCGCCACCGCACAGCAGTTGCCCGATGCCAATCAGTACATCACCACACCATCCCTGCATATGCGGGAGCGTAGCTGGCCTTTTCCAGCCAATGGCGCTACCGATCCGCAGGCACTGTTGTGGCCCGGCGTGGCCGGTAAAAACGTTCGCTACCTGGTCCGCTACAGCCAGGACAGCCTCTTTCCTGCCGGTCGCACCCAACAAAGCGATACCCTGCCATGGGCCATGTATGCGCTGCACGCCCCGCTATCAACCGGTAAATGGTACTGGCAATACGCGTCCCGTGCGCAAAACAAAGATGCCTGGGTATGGTCATCTCCGCGTTACTTTTATACGTCGGCCCCCACGGTAACGCCTACACTGCCGCAAATGATGGAAAAAGCCCGCAAGCCGCATCCCCGTTTATGGAACATGCAGGCACAGCTGAAGAGCTTCCGCCAGGCCAACCGCAACGACGCAGAAGCCGCCACCCTGCTACGTTCTACCGACAAATTGCTCAACGCGCCATTGGCGGAAGAAAAGCCTACACGCCCCCGTGACACCACCGGCATGACAGCACAGCAGCAGGAAAAAATGATCGAGTTCATGTATCATGGCTTCGGTGAAAAGGTAGCGCAGCCTATCCGCCAGCTATGTACCGCCTACTGGCTCAGTGGTGACGACCGCTATGCTAAAGAGGCTGTCCGCCGTGCGCTGCACCTGGCCAGTCTTGACCCTGCCGGCTACGGCTCCCGCGACGATTTCAACAATGGCAATGTCATGGAGGGCATGGCCTGGGCTTACGATATGGCCTACGACCGGCTTAGCGTCGCGCAACGCGACATCTTGCAGCAGGCCATCCTTCGCCGCGGAAGCGGTATCTATCGCAACCTCACCAATCGTTTTGAGCTGCAGCTATGCGATAACCACGTATGGCAACATATCCTGCGTAATTTTTCCATTGCGGCCGTAGCGCTGGCCCATGATGCACCACCCGCCAATCAATGGCTCCAATACGTCTACGAAGTATGGAGCGCAAGGTTTCCGGTGCTCGGTTCCACCGATGGCGGCTGGCACGAAGGCAACGGCTATTTCCGCGTTCACTTTGTGTCGCTGGCCTACCTGTCACTTCTGTTCGGCGACCTGAGCGGGGTGGATTATTTCGCTACCCCATGGATGCAAAACCTTCCTTATTATCTGCTTTACTCTTATCCTCCGGGGTCCGCCTCCGTGGCCATGGGAGATATGCATGAGAACCTGTCCACCACCACCCGCACACAGGCCGTATTTGCAGAGGCGCTGTCCCGCAAGGTAAACAACCCGTATTTTAACTGGTACGTATATACGATACAACAGCAGTTTCCCGACTACTTCCAAAGAGACAAAGATTTTGTGTTGTTCCGGTTGCTCGTAAAAAAGACAGGACAGCCGAAGGTTGTTTCCCCTCTGACTTTGCCCGCTTCCCATACGTTCCCGGACATAGGGCTTACCATGATGCACTCCCACCTGGATGACACCCGCAAAGACCTGATGGCCTCTCTGAGCGCCAATCCGTTTGGGTCTTCCGGTCATGGTCACGCCAGTCAGAATGCCTTCAACATCAACTATGGCGGCAAACTGATCTTTGGTGGCAGCGGCTTCTACAGCAATTTCAGCGATGCCCACAACCTGCTGCACTACCGTAGCTCCCGTGCTTACTGCACCATACTGGCCGACAGTCTGGGGCAGCGCATCGGGGAAAATGGCTACGGCTGGATGCCCCGCCACATCGCCGGCAAACGGATACAATACACGCTGGGCGATGCTTCCAATGCCTATGGTCCCGTGACCGCTCCGTTCTGGTTAGGGCATTTTGAACTCAATCACCTGCAGCCTGACCGTCAAAATGGCTTCGGCGATCTGGGCGTTACCCGCTACCGCCGGCATATGCTGATGCTCGACAGCAATATCATCGTACTGTATGATGAACTGGCTGCCAAACAACCCATCAAATGGACGTGGCAGGCGCATAGCCCTTATGCCATCCGGCAGGGCGATGGCAATACCTTCACCATCCATGAGCCGGGCGTAAAAGCCGGGGTATACGTATACGCCCATACGAAAACAAATACGGTCGTGCACCAACGTTTTAATTCACCAGCCATCAACTGGAAAGGTAAAACAGATGACGAAGGCAATATTGTGCCCTTCGCCGAACAATGGCATTGCGGCGTAACCACCATGCCACAGCAACAGGCCCGTCTGCTGACTGTGATGCAGATAGGCGCACCTCATGCCGCCACCCTCCCGGTGACCCAACAAAACGGAGAATGGCGCATCGGTGCGTGGCACATTGTCGCCGAACTGGACGACCGTAAAGCACCGCTGCTTTATATCTTCAACGACGACCAGACCACCGCCCTTCATTATGGCAGCGGCAATTTCCGGCAGGGACAGCACCGGTACCAGCACAGTACGGTGCTCATCGAAAACAGTCAATCTACCGAAGCCATCGATATCCTGCCCTCCATCATCAAAACCCGATAATATGACCATAAACACATTCCGTCATCTGGCCGCCGCCTTGCTGTTATGTCTGTTCGGCGCCGCCTGTTCTCCCAAGAAAAAAAGGCCCAACATCCTGATGATCATGTCAGACAACCAGTCGTGGAACCACGCCGGTTGTTATGGCGATAAAACCGTCAGAACCCCCAACATGGATTTGATAGCCCGACAGGGGGTGCGGTTTACCAACGCCTTCTGCAGTTCTCCCTCCTGTTCACCTGCCAGAGCGGCCATGCTCACCGGCCAGGATATATGGCGTATCGAAGAAGGCGCCAATCTGTGGGGCGTTCTTCCCACAAAATTTAAACTCTATACCGACCTGCTGGAGTCTTCCGGCTATGAAATCGGCTTTCAGGGCAAAGGCTGGGGCCCCGGCAGCTTTACCGCCAACCAACGCAAGCGCAACCCCGCCGGTAACGAATTCAAAAACTTCGGTGATTTCCTCACCGCCCGTAAAGGGGCACCCTGGTGCTATTGGGTGAGTAGCCATGAACCCCACCGGCCCTATGAAGTAGGCAGCGGAGAACGGGCAGGCATACACGCCGACAGCGTTCATGTGCCAGGTTATCTCCCCGACCGTAAAGATGTACGTACCGATATCGCAGACTACTATGCCGCCGTGGAAACCTTTGACCGCGAGCTGGGAGGCATCCTCCAACAGCTCCGGGAAAGCGGTGATCTGGAAAATACCGTCATCATTGTCTGCAGTGACAACGGCTGGCAGATGCCACGCGGTCTGGCCAACCTTTATGACTTCGGCACACACGTGCCACTCATCATTTCATGGCCTGGTAAATTCAGGGAGAATGAAACCACCGATCATCTGGTCACTCTGAACGATCTCGCCCCTACGTTCCTCGAACTTGGACAGGTAGCTGTTCCTAAAGAGATGACAGGCAAAAGCCTGCTGCCCATCGTTACCAAAGGACAGACAGCGCCTGCACGCGACTACGTAGTATTGGGCAGGGAGCGGCATGCGTTTGTACGGCAGCATGGACTGGGTTACCCAGGCAGGGCTATACGTACCACAGACTATCTCTACATCCGCAACTATGAGCCGGACAGATGGCCTGCCGGCGACCCACCACTGTATGGCGACATCGATCCTTATATGCTGCATTACCCCGGACTGGCCAAATGCTACATCATGGCCCATAAGGACAGCGCAGTCATCAAACCCTTCTTTGAACTGGGCTTCGCGAAAAGACCGGCAGAAGAATTATTTGATATCAAAAACGATCCCGATGAACTGCATAACCTCGCGGGAGATCAGCGTTATGCGCGACTGAAAGACTCGCTGGCCGGCAAAATGCAAGGACATCTTATAGCCACCGGCGATCCGCGCGTTACTAACCAAAAGCTCATCTGGGACCACACCGATTATTTCTCCGAGATCGATAAAACACCACGGCCCAGCCCTGCATCGCAAAAACAATTTAAACTGGACTCAGTATACAACTACCTGAAATAACAACGACATGAATATGGGAAAAATGAGCTGCTACCTATTGATCTGTTGTATGGTGATGACCTATAACAGTGAGGCGCAAACGAAAACGCGGAAGATGACACCTGCCATGAAACAAATCGTGGAAGATGCGCTGTCCTTTTCTGTGCGACAGTACAAACATATGGCCGCCATATTGCCTGATGGCAGATTACCCCGTACCACTACTAAAGACGGTACATTGATGACCGCTGAGTCCCGCTGGTGGACCAGCGGCTTCTATCCAGGCACCCTGTGGTACCTTTACGAATACAGCAAAGATCCGCAGATACTGGCCGAAGCCAACAAACGCATGCAGCTGCTGGAAAAAGAACAGTTCAACCGGCAGACCCATGACCTCGGATTTATGATGTACAACAGCTATGGCAACGCGCTGCGTATAGCCCCACAGGCAGCCTACCGAGATATATTGCTGAACAGCGCCCGTTCACTGGCATCACGCTTTCATAACAAAGTGAACTGCATCCGTTCGTGGGACCATGGCAACTGGCAATTTCCCGTTATCATCGACAATATGATGAACCTGGAATTACTCACATGGGCCACCCGGGAAAGTGGTGACTCTTCTTATTACCACATCGCCGTAAAACATGCCAACACCACGCTGCAGCATCATTTCCGCAAAGACTTCAGCACCTGGCATGTTATTGACTACGACACGCTCACCGGTCAACCGGTAGCTAAAAAAACCTTTCAGGGCGCCGCAGATTCGTCAGCCTGGGCCAGAGGACAAACCTGGGCACTGTACGGTTACACCATGATGTACCGGGAAACCCGCAACCCGCGGTATTTGCAGCAGGCAGTAGCCGTAGCAGGCTTGCTGCTACATCATCCTGCCATGCCGAAGGACCATATCCCTTACTGGGATTTTAACGCGCCGGACATCCCCCATGCATACCGCGACGCTTCCGCCGCCGCCATCATGGCCTCCGCACTGCTGGAACTCAGCACACTGGTAAAAGGTAAACAAGCAGATACTTACTGGAAAACAGCAGAACAAATTATCACCGGCCTGTCATCCAATACCTACCGCGCCAAAGAAGGTGAGAACAACAATTTTATCCTCATGAAGAGCGTAGGTTCCCTGCCCCATGGAGTGGAGATCAATGTACCCTTGTCGTATGCAGATTATTATTACGTAGAGGCGTTAATGAGATATCGTCAATATTCCCGATCGGATTCGTAATTCGATTCGCATTCGATTCCCAGGGCTGAAGCCCTGGGCTACGTTGTTGTTCAATTTCTTTCGGATTAAGATTTCAAATGTTTATGTTGAGTGCTATAGATGTTGTAATACTTAATTAGTAGTACCCAAATTCAAAAAAATCAGACAACAACGTAGCACAGCGTTGCATTGGGTTTATGATATATCAAATGCCATTGATGTTCCAATGCCTAAATAACAGCTCCCAAATCCAAAGAACCTGAACAACAATATAGCCCAGAGCTTCAGCCCTGGGAACCTGGGTTTTATGGGTTTTATGGGTTTTATTCGGTTCACGATATATCAAATGCCATTGATGTTCCAATGCCTAAATAACAACCCCAAAATCCAAAAGAACCTGAACAACAATATAGCCCAGGGCTTCAGCCCTGGGAACCTGGGAATATTAATCCGTTACAGAAACGTAATATCCATCCGGGTCTCTGAGGGAGAATTCATTTCTGCCGGAGTTGGCATTAACATGAGGTGGTTCTTCGATGATGGCATTCAGTTGCCGGGCTTTCTTCCAGGCTTCTTCGAAAGCGGTGACGCGGAAAAAGAGGATCAATCCGTTGCCGGGTGTTATGGTTGGATCTGTCATGGTAGGATGTCCGTGTGCGGCCCATTTGTGCAGGCATAATACCACTGTGTCGTCTTCAGGGTCGGCGAGGATTTCGAAGGTGTTGCCGCCATGGCGGCTTTCACAACCCAGTAGTTGCTGGTACCAGCCGGAGCTTTTCTCGACGTCTTTTACGGCGATAATAATTTCAGGTCTTATCATAGTTACTTTTTTCCGGTCAGATTTCCCGGTTCCGTATTTTTTGTTTGTGGTCCATTCCCCATTGCACGAGTTCATGCATCACGCTGCGCAGCGAGTCTGCATAAGCATTGCGGACGTAGAGGATGGTGCCGTTATCCAGTATTTTCCGGCTGACAAGGCCATTCAGTTCCAGGTCTTTCAGCTCGTTGGACAATACTCTGGCGGAGATCCCTGATAATGCCCGTTGCAGTTCGTTAAAACGTTTGTCTCCTCCGGCCAGCGTGATGAGGATACGCATTTTCCATTTGCCGGCAATAATATACAATGCATCTTCTGCGGCGGGGACCACCTGGCTGCATTTTTCTGTGCATGTTGCTGTTTCCATATATCAGGTTTACTAACCCATAGGTTACTGCTAACCTATGGGTTATCTTGACAGTATCGCTTTTAAAGGCAGGTATTTTTGTACCCTTTGATTTCATCTTCAAAACAAAAATATCTAAAAAAACAGATCATGGGAAACATCTTGCATATCATATCCAGTGCACGGGGGGAAGCTTCCAATAGTATACTGCTGGGCAACCGCATCGTGGAAAGGCTACAGCGGCGGTATCCAGATAAGAAAGTTGTTGTTAACGACGTAACGGGGCAATCCTGGCAATGGTTGCATAACGAACTTGTAGATGCGTACCGGACGCCTTTGGCAGCGCTTACCACAGAACAGCAGGTGTTACTGGAAACATCCGACGCCACTGTCACCCAAATGCAGGAGGCTGATGTGATTGTGATTGGCGTACCGCTTTATAACTTTAATCTGCCAGCCCCTCTCAAAGCGTGGGTAGACCATATCGTTCGGCCCGGCAAAACCGTAAACTATCAGGACGGAGGATTTGCCGGACAGCTGACCGGTAAAAAGGTGTACCTCGCCATTGCCTCTAATGGTATCTATTCAGAAGGCCCGATGCAGCCCTTTGACTTCGCAGAGCCCTATCTACGGTATGTGTTGGGATTTGTAGGCATTACAGATATTACCACCTACCGCATAGAAGGCGCCGGGATGTCAGCTACCAGGGAAACCGCTGTGGAAAAGGGATTGGCCAGTGTAGAGAGCATCTGATCATATGCTACCGGAAAAATAAAGTTGGTTCTTTATTTGGAGAACCAACTTTATTTTTCCACCTTTGGGATGACAAAAACAGCAGCATTGGAGAAATACAGAGACCGGATAGAGAAACTGAGCGTTGCCATGGAAGGCCTTGGCCTTACCCCGGTGGCAGCGAGAGCGTATATTTACCTGCTATTATGCGAGGGCCATGAGGCTACGTTTGAACAGATCGTGGAATATTTTGGAGTGAGCAAAAGTGCGGTATCCAATGCCATCAAGATGTTGGAATCTGCCAAGATGATTTCCTCCAAAACCGTGGGTGGACAAAGGAAACGCTACTTCTCCCCCAATGTGACCACCATGTTCAATGAAGACACGCTCACCGCGAGGATTAAGATGTTTTTTGAGATACTGGACGAAGTCAGGTCCATCCGTCAAACTGATGATGAACTAAACCAGGAATTGGGAGATGTCTCCCTGCTCTATAAAATGATGCTGGTGGAACTGCCACTCATACTGGAGAGGTGGAAACGGACCATCGCACTCAACAAGGCCCAATCATAGCGGCTTTTTTTTGTCGCGTCTGGTTCTCTAAGTTCAGAACTAAAAGAATAATAATCGTTTAAGATGAAAACAGGTATCATTTTACTGTTGCTGGCTATCCCTTTCCGGATGGCAGACGGACAGACCATGCCTGAAAAAGACACCGGTCAACCTACGACTATCCTGAGTCTGCAACAGTGCCTCGACTATGCCGGCACCCACAATCAGGAATTGCTAAGCAAAGCGCAATCCGCCGCAGCCGCGGTACAGGAACGCAAAGCTGCCACCGCCAAACTACTCCCGGACATTTCGGTCACCGCCGCCGTAAACAATTACTGGAAGATACCTGTGCAGGTATTTCCCGGAGAACTGGTAAATCAGCCAGCAGGCACCTTTGTGCCCGTACGCATGGGTACCCCGTGGATGGGCAATTACGGCGCGGAAGCCAGCCTCCCGCTGGTAGATGTTAAAACATGGCAAAGCATCAAACTGGCCAGGTTACAACAACAGGCCGGCGCCAGCGAATACCGGTCCTTACAACGCTCCCTCCGGAAAAACGTATGCATGGCCTATTACAGCGCTCAGCTACAGCTGGACTACCTGACGGTAGCCCAACAACTGTACAGCAATTATCAGCAGATCCACGACCTGATCAAACTACAGTTTGATAAAGGGCTGACAGATAAAATTGCGTTTAACCAGTCTGCCGCCCTGCTGAAAAACAGGCAACAGGCGGTGCAACAGGCCGGCGTGTCTTTACAGGAAGCCTACCTCGATCTGAAATTCTGGATGGGGTTCCCGCTGGATAGCCAGCTGACCACCCAACCTACGGAGCCGTTACCTCCGCTGGAGATCAATCACTACCGCACTTCACAGTTGCCCGATTATGAAGCAGAGCAGCTCAGGGTAGCGGTGGCCGCACAGGAATATCATAACACACGGGCCAACTACTATCCCAGCCTGCATTTTAAAGGTTCTTACCAACAGCTGGGGTTTGGCGACAGGATGAATTTTATCACCCGTTCGCCATGGTTCACCGTGGGCTTCGCCGGAGTGGAGCTGCGCTTTCCGCTGTCCTGGTCTAATTTTTCCGCCAAACCACGCAGCATGAAAGCCCAGTGGCTGGCTGCTTCCAGCCGTTTCAAACAGTACGGGTCCGAACAGGAAAAGAGATACCGTCAGGAAAGATTATTACTGGAAAAAGCTTCCGGCGACATACAGCTGCAAAAGGAAAACATCGCGCTGGCACAGGAGAATGAAACCCTCAGCACACAGAAGATCAACAAGGGCATCATCGACATGATACAACTGAAAGAGATACAACAGGACCTCTACGACGCACAGGCCAAACTCAACGATGCGCGCACCGACTTTTACAAACACTACACTGAACTCAACTATCTGCAACATCAATAAAGATCTGCATGAAAACATTGCTCTCCATCGCAGGGGTGGCCATATTGCTCACTGCCTGCAAATCCAAAACCGCTACCTATACGGTGCAGTCCCGCACGTTGAATGAAGCGGTGTATGCTTCCGGAGAAATCATGCCTGAAGCCTATTACTTCCTCAAAGCCAATTCTGCCGACCTGCTACTGAAAGTGCTGGTGAAAGAAGGTGATACCGTGCATCAAAACGAAGTACTGGCCGTACTGGGCACGCCAGGACAGCTGGAGCAGGTAGACATCCTGCAACGCCAGGTGGCGCTGGCCGGCAGCAATGCACAGGAACATTCCGCCGCGCTGACTGAATTGAAAAGCCGCATCGCCCTGGCACAAACAAAAAAGGAACAGGACGCACTTAACGCCGACAGATATACGGAGCTGGCACAAAGCAAGGCCGTATCTGAAAAAGATGCCGAACAGGCCCGTGTACAGGCTGCCAGCAGCGCTACAGAATACAAAACGCTGCAAGACCAATACAAGGCATTACAAAATGACCTGTCCGGCAAACTGCTGCAGGCCCAACAACAGCTGACCGCCACCACCCAAAGCCGGGAAGGGAAAGTACTGAAAAGCCCGGTCAACGGCCGGGTGTACAAAGTGTATCTGAAAACAGGCGAACTCGCCCAACTCAACGATCCTGTGGTGATGGTAGGACTACCCGGACAATTTAAACTCGAACTGCTCGTCGATGAGCGCGACATCAGCAAGATACGCACCGGCCAGAAAGTGTACTTCGAGACCGATGTGTACAAAGGCAAACAGTTCGCCGGCACCATCAACAAGATCATTCCACTGCTGCAAAAGGAAAGCCGCAGCTTCCAGGTAGAGGCAGCCGTGCAGGACACTGCCCTCTTTTATCCGCAGTCATCCGTAGAAGCCAATATCCTTATACGGGAACGCATCAACGCGCTGGTAGTGCCCTCCGATTATCTGATGAAAGGCGATAGCGTATATCTGCAACAGGGCAAAGAACTCCGTAAAACCGCTATTGTGACCGGTATCCGCAATGGCGACTGGGTGGAAGTAAAATCCGGGCTGAAAGCAGGCGATGTGATCGCCATAAAAGAAGGACGATGAAAATATTCACCAATATCAAACTGGCAGCGACCATAGCCTTCACGCATATGCGTGCCCGGTTGAAACAAACGGTGATAGCTACCGCAGGCGTCACCTTTGGTATCACGGTGTTCATCTTTATGGTCAGCTTCATACAGGGTTCTAATGATTTCGTACAGGCGGTAGCGTTTGAGCAATCGCCGCACCTACGGTTATACAACGAGATACAGACCGCTTCTTCCAACGTACTGGACCGGGCGCAACCCGGTACCATCAATATGGTCAGTCATGTAAAACCCAAAGACATCCTGTTAAGTCTGAAAGACGGACCGCAGATTGTGCAGGCACTGCAACAAGACCCGCGGGTAGCGGCTGTTTCAGGCTCCGTCAGCTCGCAGGTGTTCTACCGCCTGGGCTCCAGCAGCATCAACGGCACCATCAATGGTATCCGTTTCGAACAGGAGAATGCGCTGTTCAACTTACAGGCTAAACTGGTCGACGGCAGCTTCCGAGAACTATCTACCCTGCCTAACAGCATCGTGGTAGGCGTAGGGCTGGCCAAACGGCTCAATGTAAAAACCGGCGACCATCTGGAAGTGACGACCGAAAAAGGCAACAACTTTTCCGTGAAAGTAGTCGGCATCTTTAAAACCGGCCTCACTGACATCGATAAACAGCAGAGTTATGCCAGTCTCAATACCGTACAACGTTTCCTGGAGGTGCCTGTTTCCTATATCACCGACATCAAAATAAAGCTGCATGATATGGAGCTGGCGCCGGCCATGTCGAAGGAATTGCAGGCGAAATACAGCTTTCATGGCTCCGACTGGAAGCAGGACAACTCCGCGTTACTGGAAGGCGACGCATTGCGTAAAATGATCGTATATGGCGTAGCCGTTACCATACTATTGGTAGCGGGATTTGGGATCTTCAACATCCTCACCATGATGATTTATGAGAAGATGAAAGACATTGCCATTCTGAAAGCGATGGGCTTTTCCGATGCAGATATCCGTTGGATATTTCTCATACAGGCGCTGATCATTGGTATTACAGGTGCACTAATGGGACTGGTGTTTGGTTTTCTGGCCGCATATGGCATTTCCAAAATGCCTTATAAAAGTGACGTGATGATTACGCTGGACCATCTACCCGTAAGCTTCAGTGCCGTATACTATGTTACCGGCTTCACTTTCGGTATTCTCACCACTACCCTTGCCGGTTACCTGCCTTCCCGCAAGGCCGCCGGCGTAGATCCTATCACTATTTTAAGAGGATAACCATGAACCTGATTGAAGTAAGAAATATCAATAAATATTTTTACCAGCCCACTAAAATGCAGGTGCTGACCGATGTCAGTCTGGATATAGAGAAAGGTCATTTTGTGTCCATCACCGGAAAATCAGGAAGTGGCAAATCTACCTTGTTATACCTCTTGTCTACTATGGACACCGCTTCTGAAGGCAGCATCCGAATCAATGGCGAAGAGATGCAGGGGAAACGTAACCGGTGGCTGGCGGATTTCCGCAATCATCATATAGGCTTTGTGTTTCAGTTCCACTACCTGTTGCCTGAATTCAGCGTGCTCCGTAACGTGATGCTGCCTGCGCTGAAGCTGGCCCGTTATGCACCTGAGGAGATAGAACATCGGGCCATGGACCTGTTAAAACTACTGGGGGTAGATGTGCAGGCCTCCAAACGGGCGTCCCTGCTCTCCGGAGGCCAGCAGCAAAGGGTGGCCATTGCCCGCGCACTGATCAACGAACCGCTCATTATCATGGGTGATGAACCGACGGGGAATCTGGACAGCCAGAATGCCGCCATTGTGTTCGATCTCTTCCGGCAGCTGTCTTCCGAACGGGGACAAACCATTCTTACCGTCACCCATGATGATGATTTTGCCCAACGGTCCGATAAGGTGATCCATCTGGTAGATGGCAAGATTGCCAATTGACGCTTGTCAGGCTACCTTCCTTTGTGGCTGTTGCGCATCATGGCCGACCACCGTGCGAGCTAACACCCGGTCGCGCATTTTGAGCGCCGGTTTCTCCACCAGGATGCGGAGCAGCCACGCTGCCAGTATACAGGTGATGGTACAGACCAGCATCATCCAGCCGCTGTCTTTGGCGAGGCCGAGGGAACTTACCAGGTCCTGCGTTACATGGATCACGCCTTTATGGCTCAGGTAAATAGCATAGGAAAGCGTGGCGATCAGGGTGGTGAAACGGGATTTGATCCGGTACAACCAGCAACGCGGACATACTGCCGCGGCTACGACCAGTCCATACCCTGCGGATACTAACGGGAAGCCATATACGGTGGCCACGAGGGAATAACTATCCTGCGTTACAAACCAGTCAACGGTGAGCAACGCCACTCCGACGAAAAAAATCAGATTGGCATAACGGTTGACCCACTCCTTCGCATGCGGTCTGAACTGGAACAGTGCTGCGATGGCCACACCGGCCAATAGGCCGTCCAGCCGGTTATATACCGGATAATAAATGGCGCGGTACCATGCCACCCAAAAAGTGGGACTTTCATTCAGCGGCGCCACCTGTTGTGTGTAAATCCACCAACGACAAAGGAATCCTCCCGCAAAAAGCACAGGCATCAGCCAGAAGGCTTTGCGGCCCGCTTTTACATATAACAACAGTGCCAGCAGACAGGGAAACACGATATAAAACTGTTCCTCCACACACAACGACCAGGCATGGGAGAAAGTACCGTGCGTTTTGAGGTTCAGCCCGAAGTTCTGCGTGAAAGTGAGGAACTTCCACAACGGCGGCAGCATTTCTTTCTCCCGGAAAACCGGTAGTAATACATACAATGCCAGCACCAGCAGGTATGGCGGGATAATCCGGAAAAAACGTTTGATATAAAACGGTTTCAGTTGAACCGTTCCGGTAGCTGCCACTTCTTTGAATAACTGTCCTGCTATGAGGTAGCCGCTGAGCACAAAAAACAGGTCAACGCCCGTCCACCCAAACCGGGCCGGTTGCTCCAGCCATTCCGGATGCGGAAAGATGCGGTAATGAAAATAAAAGACGAAGAAAATGGCGAATGCGCGCAGATGATCGAGCGATGCCAGTTTCTGTTGCAATGCATGCACAGCGTTCCGGGGATGGGTGGACATAAAATTAGTTGGGAAATTTTTTTGTGTTTTTCAAAAGTAGTAAACGTTTTATTTTTTTTATTTTTTTTCTGCGGCAACTAATCCTGTAAATTGTTATTCCAAACACAGCCCTCAATTCGTCATTCGTAATTTGTAATTAGTTATGCTTTCTACCCACCATCAGGTTTTTATTGAAGTGGCCCGGGAGAAAAGTTTCTCCAAGGCCAGCCAGACGCTGTTTATCTCCCAGCCAGCCATCAGCAAGCATGTGAAGTATCTGGAAGAATATTACAGAACGCGCTTGTTTGAGCGTAAGGGTATCCAGATATCGTTGACCGATGCGGGCAGTTTTTTACTGAAGCGTTTATTGCAGGTCGCCAACATACAGGCGGAGACGGAGTTTGAGATGGCCGCCTTCAGCGACAAGCACCAGGCCAAAGGACTGCTGAAACTGGGTGCCAGCACGACCGTAGCATTGTACATCCTGCCCAAGGTGCTTTCTGCTTTTCAGCAGGAATATCCGCAGGTAGAGATCAATCTGCTGAACCGTAACGCCGAGATTGTATTGGAGGCGTTACTCAATCAGGAGATCAATCTGGGCATCATTGAAGGGAGGGGCAAACTCACCAACGTAGTATATCATCCTTTTATCAATGACCAGGTGATCGCCGTATGTGGCAGAAAGAGCGGTTTTTCCAAAACGCGGCATTATCCGTTGAAAGAAGTGCTGCGCATGCCTGTTGCCCTGCGGGAACGCGGCAGTGGAACACTGGAGGCCTTAAAAGACGCTCTGCAAAAACATAAGACCGGTATTGATGAATTACAGATCAAAGCGCGGCTGGGTGGCACTGAAGCCTTGAAGAACTTCCTGATAGAATCCGACTGTATCGGTTTTCTGCCCAAACGCTCTGTATTCAAGGAGTTGAAGCAGGGCGACCTGACCGAGATTTCTTTCGAGGGGCTACAGATAGAGCGAAGTTTTTATTTCATCCAGCGGAAAGGAGAAACCAGTGAGCTGAATAAAAAACTGATTCGCTACGCCAGAAGCATATATAACCAATAGTTATAGGTTATAACAAAATCGACCAGCTGTTTGTTATAGGTCATGCCTACATTTACAAGGAATGACACTTACCCGAAAAAACATATCGCACCTCACTGCCTTGCAGTGCCCCCGTTGCGGAAAACAATATGACGCAACTGTATTGCAGTCATACGCCACGTGCTGCCACCAGCCCCTGACAGCCGTCTACTCCTGCGACCTGCCCGCACCTGATTTTTTAAAAGGAAGAGACCATAGTATCTGGCGGTACCGGGAGATGCTGCCGGTAGCTGATCCCCGTCATATTGTTAGTCTGGGTGAAGGCGGTACCCCGCTCACCACCCTGCATACCCTGAGTGCACGCACAGGCGTACATGTATTGTTAAAAGACGAAAGTGTGAACCCTACCGGTTCCTTCAAAGCCCGCGGCATCAGCGTAGCGGTATCCAAAGCGCAGGAACTGGGCGTAACACATTGCATCATCCCTTCTGCCGGTAACGCAGGTGGCGCCTTAAGTGCATATTGCGCCAAAGCGGGCATGAAAGCCACCGTCATTATGCCCCGGCATACGCCGGCCACCCTGCAGGAAGAATGCCGCTTATATGGCGCGGAACTAATACTCACCGACGGGCTGATAGACAGCTGCGGCCGCATGGCACGGCAGCTGGTACAGGAAACCGGCGGCTTTGATATGTCTACCTTAAAAGAACCATACCGCCTGGAAGGCAAAAAAACGATGGGATATGAAATCGCCGAGCAGCTGCACTGGCAGTTGCCCGATGTGATCATCTATCCCACCGGCGGCGGCACCGGCCTGATAGGCATGTGGAAAGCCTTTCACGAAATGCGGCAGCTGGGCTGGATCACCGGCAAGCTGCCCAGAATGATCATTATTCAATCTCAAAATTGTGCTCCCATGGTACAGTACATCGACAACGGAAACTTACCGGATGACTTCAGCGGTTATCCATCCATCGCTTATGGACTGGCTGTTCCACAGCCTTTCGCCAAAGACATGATGCAGGAAGTAATACGGCAAAGCGACGGCAAAGCACTGACCGTCACCGAAGAAGAAATGGAAGCCGGCATCTCCGAGATAGCCGAAGCAGAAGGTATCCTGCTTTCCCCGGAAGGCAGCGCCACCTATATGGGCCTGAAAAAACTGATTGAAAAGGATTGGGTACAGGAAGATGAACAGGTTTTGCTGTTCAACACCGGCTCCTGGTACAAATATCGTTGATCATGAAAGCCCCAGGGCTTTCGTGATCAACTCAGGCCTTACCTTCTTCCCATCCCTGTAGTAACTCCCGCAGGAACTTTCTGGATTTGGACACTTCGGTCTGAAAGGCCAGCTTCACCATCAGGTACCCGAATATCAGCATACCAAACGGTATCAGCAACAGCGGCTCAAATTTGCTGCCTGAACGGAAACCATCGATCATCGCGATCAGACAGCCTACAAATCCGATGATGACCCCTCCCATCCAAAAGGTCATAAATACCGCCACCACGATCGACAATGTCATCTTGATCCTTACCGCGGTATGTACTATTTCATGGCTGACATCGCCGGTAATCACCGGCAGAAAAGAGTTCCTATAGTCTATGATACGACTGATCTCAAAACCGTTATTTTTCACGACTCCTTCATAAGGCTTGCCACCGGCTGGCTTAGACCACCCGAATTTAAGTTGGAATCCTTTGCTTTTGGGTACCACATTGGCATCCAGTAACTTCTTTATTTCTTCCGGGGAAAGTTTGGTTAACAACGTGTAACGTTCTATCGGTAATAATTTCATGGAAGATGATTGTACTTAACTAATACGCTTAATAAATTTTCGGGCTAACATCTCTTCATCACTAAACCAGGCATACAATAGTTAGCGGTTCGTTGGCAGCCAGTTCATCCATCGAAAATAAAACATTCCTTCCGATGTCGCAAATACCCCTCACAAAGTCGCCTCATCCCCCCTGCGGCACCAATGGGTCATTTTATCTTTGTTCTGACATCAAACAACTCCTTTTCACTAGCTGTTAAAATAAAAAACTATGGCAAAGCGAATCACTTCACAAAGGATTTCACCGCATTTGTGGTTTGAGAACCAAGCCGAAGAAGCGGCTAAGTTCTATACCTCCATCTTTCAACATTCTTCCATCGGCAACATCTCCCATTACACCGAGGCCGGGCACGATATACACGGAATGCCAGCCGGTTCCGTGCTTACCGTGGAGTTCACGCTCGACGGACAAACCTTTATTGCGCTCAACGGCGGGCCGTATTTCAAATTCAACGAGGCTATTTCTTTCATGGTGAATTGCGAAACACAGGAAGAAATCGACTACTACTGGGAAAAGCTGCGTGCCGGCGGCGACCCCAAAGCCGACCAGTGTGGCTGGCTGAAAGACAAATTCGGTCTCTCCTGGCAGGTAGCCCCGGTGCAGCTCTCCGAAATGCTGATGGATAAAGACAAAGAGCGCCTCAGCAGGGTCATGAACGCCGTCTTTCAGATGAAAAAGCTGGACCTGAAAGCCATAGAGGCCGCTTACGGCGCAGCCGTTGGCGTTAAGTAACGTACACGGATATATGTAAAGCAGCAAGTCCTTCCGATAAGTATCTACCGGAAGGACTTTATCTATACCGGGGTAACGGTAATATGCGGTTTATGCCGGTGGTATTTCGTTTACTGCTGGCCGTTACCTGCGGAAAATTATTTAACTTCCGTTGTCCATCATCGGAAAATAACCTCATGAAATACGTACTCTGTTCCCTTTTATGCCTATTGTGGTCCCTGTCCGAAAGCAGGGCCCAGTCTGCCGCTTTCACCAAACACGAGCAGGATTCCATCCGCAGGTACTACGTCAACGCCGCCTCCCGGTATCACTATTTTGCGCCGGAATGGGGCCGATGCCTCGACAGCGGACTGGTATTATTGCCCCGCGATGCACGGTTGTGGCAACTGAAAGCCATGCCACTCTTTAAACAGCGGAAGTATGAAGCCGGCATGGTGTACCTCGACAAAGCCGTGGCGGATGATCCGGCCGAATACCTCGACTACCGCGCGTTTATTAAGTGTATCTTTCAGAAATCCTATGTGGCGGCCATCGTCGATTTCAAAGAAGCACAACGCTCCAGCGGCCATAGCGGCGTGATGGACCATCCCTATAGTTTTTATCTCGGTCTTTGTCACCTCCAGCTGAATCAATACGACAGTGCGAGGATGTACTTTCAGCAGTGTGTAGACCGCTGGCGGCAATCCGGCACGGAAGCGCCGTTACACAGCCTGTATCCTTTCTATCTGGGCATTGTGGATTATGAAGAGGGCAGATATGCCGAAGCACTCGAGCATTTCAATCACGCCCTGCTGCTTTACCAGCAGTTTTCCGATGCGGGTTATTATAAAGCCCTCTGCCTGTCGCGGTTGCAACGCAAAGAGGAAGCGCAGGCAGCGATGCAGCAGGCGGCTGAAGACCACCGGCAGGGCTATACGTTCACCGAAGACAATAAAATATACGAACCTTATCCTTATCAGGTAAGTGACTGGATGTATCCCCAAGGGCTCCAAAAGTAGTGTTTAGGATTTAGCGATTTTTCTGAACATGATTTCCCGGCGGGTAACAAAGCCCATATGCTCATAAAGCCGGATAGCCCTCTCGTTGGCGATCGATACGTGCAGCATGGATGTGATGCCCTCTTCCGCATGTTGCCGGCACAGCCGGGTTATTAGCTGTTGCGCATATCCCCTGCCGGTATAGGCCGGATCGGTCACAATGGCGCTCAGTTCCGTGAAACCTGTCATCCGCATGCGTTCACCGCCCATGGCCACGAGACGGCCTTCCTCCCGGATACCATAATACGTGCCCAGCGACGGTGTGTCCAGGTTGTAGTAACCCGGCTGCACCCGATTCACCAGATCATACATATCAGCTCTGTCAGCGACCGTCAGCAGGGAAATTTCCACGGGTGTTTTAACCGGCAGCTCCATCATTTCCCGTAATACCATCTGCGCGCAGGGCAGCTCAAACGTCACCTCCCAGTTGGCGGGCAACGGCGGTAACTCCCCTACCAGATAGAATGATTCACCTTCGTTTATCCATGACTGTAAGGCCTCCAGAGGGTTGGCTGCTGTGTGATCGCAGGCGATAAAGGAAAGAAATTCCTTACGGTACCTTTTTGCGTGGGACGCACCTTGTGCCTTGGCCGCGTGCACCGTTGTCAGCGCGCTCCAGACAGGATTATCCAGTAATTGGTCATCTGTTGTTTCCAATATTAACAGTATTGATTCCCTACGAATTTAATCATTTAATTATTTAGCCATTTTCTTATTTATAGGTTCTTGCTAAAATGCAATCCATAAATAAGAAAATGGCTAAATAACTAAATAATCAAATGTCTAGAAGCCGTATCTGATGCCCAGCTGTATCTGCCAGGGGTTGCCGGCCGGAACAATAGTACCGGCATTGACATTCACGTCGTATTTGTACGTAGCGGTAGCCGGATCGAACCCGCCCAGGTTGTACAGGTTCTGTTTACCCAGCAGTTTGCTGGCGCCCCATTCCTTGTTGAACATGTTGGCTACGTTAAAGAAGTCGCCGGACAATTCCACATATTGTGACTTCCCGAAGGTAAACTTCTTGGCTATACGAACATCCCACACACCATAGAAACCGTTTACGCCACCATTTCTTTCTGCCACGTTGCCACTGCTTTTGCGCAGGTAGTCTTTGATGCTGTTGTCAATGTTCGGGTTATCAAGAATACTTTTCAGGCCGTTCCGCATTGCCGCAGGCACGCTGGGATCGTTGATATCAAACACGTAGGCCAGGTCGTTGCTGTTCACAAAATCACCGTTCACATTACCTTTCACGGCCAGGGAATAACGGGTACCGCCTATACCGGAATAGCGGACCCCTACATTGATTCCCCAGAAGCTGGGTGCGGTGCCGTAAAACACCACCTTGTGGCGGAACTGGTTATCGGAATAAGACATCACGCTGAGGTTACGCGGATCATCTTTCACCATCAGGCTCAGGGTAGCTGTATTGGCCACATCGCCGTTATAGGAGGTATTATCTTTGGAATCGTTCCAGGTATAGCTGAAAGAGATTTCACCATCTCTGAAATAACGGTAGGTACCATCTACCACAAAGGCGAACTGGTTGACTTTTCCTTCGCTGTTCAATTCCAGCACACGGCCCACCTTGGTGCTTTTACGGCCATTCTGCCAGTCGGCATAACCATTTCCGGGAGTGATGCTGTTAGCAGGCACGTATACGCCGCGGTTACCTTCATTGGCCAGTCGGAAATAAGGCTGGTCCACCATGTTACGGTCTACATACATATAGTTGTGACGGGCCAGGGTAGCAAAGAAGGTCAATCCCATCTTGAAGCGGTCTGTAAAGAAGTGGTTATAGGACAGGTTGGTTTTGTATACCACGGGAATGCGGGCATCTTTACCGTTCATATTGATGGTACCGATGCGGGGCAGTCCGAGTTTATCGAACAGCTCTTTACCGGGCGCAGTGGATGGGTTCTTGCGGTATTCCACGAAGTTAGGTGCCGGCACCTGGGCGCCCTGCACATCTACGGTGAGCACCTTGGTACCATCAAACAGCATGTTGTTGATCATCGCATAGTTGTTGATGTCGGAACCGAAGATAGCGGCGCCGAAACGCAGGTAGTCGCGATGGCGTTCGTTGATGTCCCAGTTGAACTGCAGGCGCGGCTGCAGCTGGAAGGTGCGCAGCGAGTTATCGGTGCGCAGCCCCAGCTCCTGATAAACGGTTTCGTTGAAGTTGGGTTTGTTGAGATAGGTGGTATAGTCCGCACGCAGACCTGCGATCATCTCAAAACCTTTGAACAGTTCTGTCTGCATCTGTGCATACAGGGCGGCGCTCACAATATTCTGATTTACGCTGGGATCGTCTGCCAGGGCTACTTCGCGGGCATACCGGTAAGGCGTCATATTGTTAAACGCATCCATCCCGGTAAAATAGAAACGGCCGTTCATTTCACTGCCATAGAGCGAGTTCATATGGCTGTACATGACGTCTGTACCGAAAGTGAAACTGGCTTTGTTGGTATTATAATACAGGTTGTTGACCAGCTGGAATACATTGTTGTAGAAGTGTTCCGGAGAATACCGTTGTCCACCGAGCTGGATATCCGTGAATACGTCTTTGCCGTTCACGTTGGATTTCACCCTTTCCACGATGCCGCGGGGGATGTTCTGCGCTGGCAGCTGGGCGCCGGGAGAACTTTCTTCAAAAGTATAGAGGTGTTGTACTTTCAGCTCGTTGGTCATTTTAGGGCTGATGGTAGTACGCAGGGTGGCCAACAAACTATTGTTGACAGCCTTGGCGTTGGCATATACTTCATACAGGTTGAGCAGCGTATTGTCATCGCGGCCCAGTGGTGCGCGGTCGTTGACATAGTTGTCGCGGATGGTCAGCAGGTTGCGTTCATTCAGCTGCCAGTCGATACGGGCGAAGGCGGCGTCGGTACCTCTTTTTTTGTTGAACGAGCCGAACTGTGGTGTTTCTGCGACACCGTATTTACCACGGGCGATCTGGAGGAAGTTGTCCAGCGTGGATTGCGTAACGTTCAGTCTCTTTTCATCTTCCGGTGTTCTGATATCCGCCAGTTGCAGTGGACGGGCATCCTGCTGGTGGTCCCATGCGATGAAGAAGTGTGCCTTATCACGAATGATGGGGCCGCCGAGCGAGAAGCCATACTGATAGGTAGAGAAATCATTCTGGCGTTTATTGCCACGCATATCGTAGGGGCTGGACAGCTTATCGTGCCGCATAAAGGTGAATGCGCTACCCGAGAAAGTGTTGGTACCGGATTTAGTCACCGTGCTGATGGTACCGCCGCCACTGCGGCCGTAGGTCACATCATATTGGTTGGTCACTACTTTAAACTCACGGATGGCTTCCATGGAGATGGCGTAAGGGCCGCCAATCCTGGTGTTGGTGCCGCTGCTGGAAGTCGGGTTCTTGGCAGAAGTACCATCAATGGTAATATTCGTTGACGACCCTAACTGGCCGGCAAGGTTATTACCGCTGCTGAGCGGCGACAGGTCGATCAGCGAGGTGAAGTTACGGCCGTTTACCGGTAGCCGCGCGATATCTCTTGCAGAGACCGTGGTAGCGGCGCCGAAGTTCTCCGTTTTGTTCTTCAGGCCGGAGCCTACCACCTTTATTTCCTGCATGCTGACGGCGGCAGATTGCAGCGGAATATTCACGCGCACGACATCGCCCTGGTTGAGCGAGTAGCCGGTGCGTTTCTGTTCCTGAAAGCCAAGCGAAGTCACGTTGACCGTATAAGGGCCCCCCAGCGGCATTTCGCGGAAGATAAACTCACCTTTCGCGTTGGTAATGGTGCGGCTGGTAAAACCGGTCGATTCATTGCGGACTATGACCGAAGCGCCGGGCACCGGTTGTTTACTTTCGTCCGTAATCATCCCCAGTATGGACGCCTGTGTGGTTTGTGCCACCGATGGCTGCAGAAAAAGGCATGTCATTAATGACAAAAGAAAGAGAAAGTGACAGATAGGTTTCATATGGTTTTGAACTTTTCAAGTGGGCGAAAATATAGCTGGTATTACGAAAATCATATTGACAGGACGATTCATAACGTAAAATTCACATTAACCCACTGCGGTCGCTTTTCACTTTTGGTTGAATACGGTTAGAAAAATAATAAATAAAAACTAAAAAAAGAAAACAAATAAAACAATTTGAAACAAAAATAAATTTAACCATTTAATCATTTAACCATTTTATCATTTAATCATTTTATCATTTTATCATTTAACCATTTTATCATTTAACCATTTAATCATTTAACCATTTTATCATTTAACCATTTGGTCATTTGGTCATTTAAAATTTTAAAATGATTAAATGACTAAATAATTTACTGCCTGCTGTTTTATCTCCCTCCTGCTTACCTATTTTTAGGGTGGTTTTTGCTACATTTACTTTACAACAGATCATTGAACCAAAGCCCGACAGAACATGCTTATGAAGCGCTGTAAGCGCCATACAACGAACGTGAAAACACCCCTCAAATGACTATTGAAAATCTTATTTAATGCTGTCACATGTACACATCAACCCAACCCCGCCTCCTCAGGTCTTTAAGAGCGCCGCTGTTTGCCGGAACCGCAGGCCTCACCAGTCCGGAAGAAAGAAGACCCGTGATACTCGCCAATGCGCTGGCCCTGATCGTTACCCTGATGGTGCTCGTTATTGGCGCTTATTTTTATGTATTGCACCCCACCCCCTTTATACTGGCCCCCGTAGTGATGGAAGCAGGCGGATTTATATCGGTGATCCTGCTTAATCATTACCGGCAGTACTTCAGGGCCAGTCTGGTCATGTTGCTGATACACGGCATCTTCGCGGTGTACTGGAGCTGTTTGCTGGAAGATGCTATTCCTACCGACCTGGTCATCGCTTTCCTCGCCGTGATCGTCTTCCACCTCTGTAATACTTTTTTTCTGAACAGGGAACGGAAAGTGCTGCTGTCCACGCTGGCCATCACCCTCTCACTGATGGCGCTGGTACACATCAATCACCGGCATCCGGTGATTGTGCCGCTGGAGCTGACGGAGAATGCGGTTTACATGATGCATGTGCTCACCTCTGCCGGCTTCGTGACCATGATGGTGCTGGTGATGTCGTTTTACATCGGTAAGATCCATGCGTTGCTGCATTCAGAGAGGAAGCTAAAAGAGGCCTCTATGGCCAAAAGCACATTCCTCCGGGAAACCTACCACGAACTACGGACACCCCTCAACGCTATTTATGGCATCGCGCAGCTGCTGCAGCTGCGTAAAAGCGATGAAACCACCGAACAGCGCAAAGAGATAGACGATCTTTATTCCGCCTGCTATATTGCCCGTAATATCATTAACAACGTACTGGACATGTCGCGTATTGATGCCGGCCGGTTTAATACCGTTACCCGTGAATCGCTGGACCTCCGGGAGTGTGTGTCGCATTGCGCCGCTATCAGCCGGTACATTGCGCATTCAAGAGGCATCACTGTCCGGGAGAGTTTTGATAAACAATTACCGGCTATCATCTACAGTGATAAAATCATTCTCACCAAAATCATCAATAACCTGTTGTCCAATGCCGTGAAATTCGCCACCGGCAACAGTACCGTGTCTGTCACCGGTGAACGCTACGGACAACAGATCCTTTTCCGCGTGATCAACGAGGGCATTATTCATCCGGAGAAAGCCCGGCACATCTTTGAAGCGTTTGTATCTGAACGTAACCAGATCACGGAAGCTACCGGCCTGGGACTATCCATCACCAAACACCTGGTGACCTTATTGGGTGGCAGGATTTATATGGAGCCTGATGAGATGAGCACGCACACTATCATCGCTTTTACACTGCCCCTGGAGGCAGCCAGAGAGAACAGCACCACCTCCATCCGGCAGCATTACCGCCGGGATGTGTTTCCCGGCGCCACCGCGCTGGTCATTGAAGACGATCTGGTAAGCAGTGCGTTGCTTACCAAAATACTGGCCCACATGGGTATTATCCCCACGCTGTGCCATGACGGTACCGCGGCCCTGCACCGGATACGGTTGGAGAAACCCGATATTGTTATCACCGACCTGCACATGTCGGGCATGAGTGGTAAAGAACTGCTCCGGCAGTTGCGCCGTGACAGCTATCTCAAAGATATCCCTGTGCTCATTGTTTCAGGAGATGCTTTCGTTTCCGTCAGAGAAGAGCTGTTGCAGGCAGGCGCCAGTGCTTATATTTCCAAGCCGGTGCACTTCAATGAACTCTATCAGGCACTATCCGCGCAGCTGCCCCGTTTCCAGACACCTGTCTGATATTTATTTAATCATTTAGTCATTTAGTCATTTGGTTATTTATTAATCGGAGGCTCCTCCGTGCGTCATATTTTTTTCAGCATCTTCCATTAATTTCGTACTTTTTATGGCCTTCAACGGTCACGGACCTCCGAAAGTCAATTATTTTGCACTAAACACAATACTATGAAAACAGGATTATGGCCTATCCGGTCAGACAAGCGGGTTTTCAGGACAGTGGCCCTGAGCCTTTTATTGCCGTCTGCCATGCTGGTGCTGCACAGCTGCAACAACAATCCCGGTAAGGAGACCCCCAAAGAGCCGGCCACCGACAATGGTAACGTTGGGCTGGAACTACCGCAGGGATTTGGCGCGCTTCGTTTTGCCGATAGCACCGGTAATGCCCGTCACCTCACTGTCAATAAAAACGGGGTGGTGTATGTTAAGCTGGAAAACCCGGTCAATGGCAACGCCATTGTGGTGCTGAAAGATAAAAACGGCGATGGCCGTGCAGATGAACGTTCCGCCTTTGCTCCTTACGGCGGTACCGGTATCGCCATTAAAGACGGCTATCTGTATGCCTCCTCCAACACCAGCGTGTTCCGCTACAAACTGAACGATCAGCAGGAAGTAGCAGATCCGCAACACCCGGATACGATTGTCAGCGGCCTGATAGACCGTGGGCAGCATAATTCAAAATCCATTGCGCTGGACAATAACGGCAACCTCTATGTGAATATCGGGGCGCCCTCCAACATATGCCAGGAAAAAGACCGCACCAAAGGCTCTCCCGGCATGCAGCCATGCCCGCTGCTGGATTCCGCCGGCGGCATCTGGGTGTTCAAAGCCAATGAACGCAATCAGGGATATCATAACGGCAAACGGTATGCTACCGGTCTTCGTAACGTGGTGGGCCTCGACTGGAACAACCAGGCCAATGCGCTGTTTGTGATGCAGCACGGCCGCGACAATCTGCATGACTTCTTCCCTGAACTGTACGACGCTAAACAATCTGCCGAGCTGCCTGCTGAAACCATGTACAAGCTGCATGACGGCTCCAACTGTGGCTGGCCATATATTTACTATGATCAGATACAGCAGAAAAAAATCGTTTGCCCCGAATACGGCGGCGATGGCAAAAAAGCGGTCACGGATAAATATGATGACCCGGTAGCTACTTTCCCAGGTCACCTTGCGCCCAATGCATTGTTGTTCTATACCGGCAACATGTTCCCTGAGCGCTACAGAAATGGTGCGTTCATTGCGTTCCACGGCTCCTGGAACAGGGCCCCTGAACCACAACAGGGTTTCTTTGTGGCTTTTGTACCATTTAAAGACGGAGCTCCTTCCGGTAAATGGGAAGTATTCGCCAAAGGGTTTGCGGGCAAAGAAAATATTGCAGCTCCCGGTGATGCCCTCCATCGCCCCTGTGGCCTCGCACAGGGCCCTGATGGCTCCCTGTACGTGTCTGACGATAAGATGGGCACCATTTACCGCATTGTCTACAAACCATAACATTCTCTGTACACATCATAAAAAAAGCAGCTCCAACGAGCTGCTTTTTTTATCTTCTTAATTTTATCTACAGGAAATATAATTCCCTGCGCTTCCCCGTAAACCTGTACCTTGCAACTGCGATAACGAAGCCTATTCGTTTAGGCACTAAACGTTATACCTATGTACTGTCGGTCCCTGCTGATTTTGTTGCTGCTTCCCTGCCTGGCATTGGCGCAGGGCACTATCCCTGTAAAAGACTTTTCCGCTACAGACAGCCTGGCCAGGACAGTCAGATATCACGGCGACCTGCATCAGCTCACAACGGAACTTACGGCTCCTTACGCAGACCAGCTGTCAAAAACCAGGGCCCTTTTTATATGGGTAACGCATAACATTGCTTATGACTACAAAGACTACAACCGGAAAAAAGGCGTATATGTAAATGCCTTTCGACGCAAACCGGAAGGAGATTATCTATTGAAGATCCTTAGAAAGAAAAAAGCTATCTGTGACGGCTATGCGCGATTATTCCGCAGCATGTGCACCATAGCAGGCATTCGCTGCGAAGTTATTACCGGCTACACGAAGAACAAGCCCTATCAGGCCGGTAGCTTAGGTGCCGCAGATCATGCCTGGAATGCCGTATATCTGGACTCTGCCTGGTTTGCGATGGACCCTACCTGGGCGGCCGGAGGTTGTGCGGAAGATGACGAAACCGGTAAACTGATTTCTTTCCGGCGCAAATTTAACAACTACTACTGGCAGGCTTCCGACAGGGAGTTTCACCGAAACCATTATCCGGAAGACAACAGATGGGTTTTTGAAAACAACTATACCAGAGAAAAATTCAAGACGGCTCCTTATATTTCGGGCGACGTCATAGAAGACCTGCAACTGGTAGCCCCGGCGCCTGATGTTATCAAAGCCCGCAAGGGTGACACCCTGCATTTCCGGTTCCGCTGCCGGCAGCCGTTGTCTTTCCTTCAGGTAAACACCAATATCTCCCGGAATCTGTCTGTATATAAGCTGCAGAAGATTTCGCGGCGGCAACGCGAATGGGTAATGGACACCTTCGCGCTTCGCAGGCAACAGTATATTCCTTTTCGCAAAGAATACAGCCACTACGAATTTGATTATGTAGTAACGGATGAATATGTAAGTTACCTGGAGGTGCTGTTCGACTATCGGCGGGCTTTCCGGTACAAGGTACTCGTAGACAGATCACCACGGATGTCAGCGGGTCAATAACCCTACTTTCCGGTCTTTGGTGATCACGGCAACAGCTTTCAGTGCACGGTTGTACGAAATCTGCGGCGCCTCTATATGATGAATAATGGAGGACACCTGCGGATTGACGAGAAACTCGTCCAGCTGGTCTGTGACCTCGCCGGTGCGATAATTAATAATACGCGGGCAACCTGCGAGGTCCCAGGTATAGGTATCATCTATAGGGAAGATATTACCAAAGATTCCTTTGACGGTTACCGGTGCGGAGAGTTCATTTGTTTCCAGGTCCCAGACTACCAGCTGTCCCGGCTGCAGCGCTTCAGCGTTTTCCGCTTCCTCGTCCATCAGTTCTCCGTCGCCGATAGCGCCAATCAGTACCTCATGGTTGCTGATAAAACCCGCCACTCCTACTTCTGCGTTAACATCCGGATTTTTCATCGCGTTATCCAGCAACAGCGGGTTTTGGATGCACGCTTCGATATTAAAAGCGGCGACCATATCCCAGGGATGCCATACCCAGCCTTTGCTGATCAGCCACTTATTATCTGCACTTACTTCCAGCCGGGAATAAAAATAGTCCTGTGGCTCGCGGCCTTCCACGCGGGAGATCACTTCCCCGGTTTCCACATCTTCAAAATCCAGCTGGCAGTATGCTTGCGGACAATGCGCGAGATAGGTCCTGCCATTAGGCGCCACAAAAAATACTGCCGGATATTCGTATACCTCTGCCTGATAGTATGACCGGTTGATTTCCCGAAGCATTTTACCATTTTTCAACAGCAGCCCTTTGGTGCCCTGTTTGGTAAAAATCAGTGCATATTGCCCGTCTGCGGAAGTGATGGCCGTATCGAAGTTATAAGCGTAAGTTATTTGTTGTGCAGGCCATTCGCCCTCACCATGGATTTTTATGCCTAAGGCCCAGTCAACGAGATCTTTCCCGCGCCAGGATATCGTTTTCACATATTCATCAAATATTTGGAGTTGCATAGGCATTTAATTTTTGCAGCTGGTAAAGATATTAAAAAAACGGTCAGGGCTACACTACTTTATGCCTTTGCGCCGCAGATAAATACCCGCCGATTCACTCATTGTGATCAATGCGCCGCCCATGATGAGAACATCTTTGATCACGAGCCGGCCGCGACCGGAGAGATAGGGAAATCCCCATTGATGGTCCGTCAGATGCGGCACCCAGGATTCCGGTGTGGTGACCAGGAACGAAAGTGTACCGATGGTCATGATAAATACCAGTGCGCTGCCTATCACACTGGCGAGTGGCGCAATGCGGTATATGGCCACCAGTACAGCCAGGGTGATCAGGAAAACTCCCAGTCCACGGGAGAAGCCGTATGTATGGTTGTTTTCATGCCAGGTGTGATTGGCGGCTATCAACTCCCCTTCTTTGTTCATATGTGTTTTGTATTCCTCAGGGGTATTGTAAAAGAAAGACATAAAGGGACTGTTGGCCACGAAAGGAACGATGCCGTCTGCTTCGTAGGTAAAGAATTTCAGGGCGCCTATCCAGACAAAAACGATGACGATTCCCCAGCGTACTACTTTTTTTCCCAGCTGGTCGAGATTGGCGATTGCATGCAGGACTTTGTTCATGGCTTTCATTTGTTCGTTTTTTAAAAATGAATAACGATACAAATGTAGAATGAGCATTGGCGCCGGGCCATGGAGGGAAAAGGCTATTGCATGGATAAATCTGCCACGATGGAGATACCTGTCCGCTGCCGGAATGTTTGCGGCGATACGCCGGTATTTTTCTTAAAGAAGCGGCTAAAATAAAACTCATCATCAAACCGCAGCGCGTAGGCGATCTCCTTGATGCTTTTGCGGGTAAGGTGCAGTTGTTTCTTGGCTTCCAGTACCAGGCGTTCCTGGATCAGGCGGGAAGGCGATTTACCAAAATAGCGGGTACACTTTTTAGTGAAGTGATTGGGAGAAATGGCCAGCAGTTCGGCATAGTCCGCTGGTTTGTGCAAGGTGAGGTAATGCTGGTCCAGCAGCACACGGAAACGTTCCATCTGATCATCCGGCTGCGGGCTCTCCTGCGTAACCACCTGCGTCTTTTGCCTGATGGCGCTGGACTTGGCCAGCAGCAGCTGCAGATAAGCTTTGAGCACCATATCCGATGGAGCCTGTTGCTTAAACTCCGCCTCCAGTTGCGTGATCAACTGGAAAAAACCAAGGGATTCTTCTTTGGAGAGCGGTATATATGGTTGCTGATAGATATTGTTAAAGAGGGAGCCGTTACAGGCCACCTCCGCCCGGTGATGTTCAATACAATAAAAATCGCCGTGAAAGCGCAGCCGGAAATAAGGCAGGTCCTCCTCCGCTTCGAGGCGCAGCAACTGAAAGGGCGTAGCAAACAACAACACCGGCCCGTTAAAAGCTGTCGTGGAAAAGTCAGCATGAAATACTCCTTTTCCTGCGGGAACAAATAAAACGACATATTCCGCAAACTGCGACGGCTGAGATAAAGCGGCCGATGCTTCCTGGTCCAATCCAAAGAGCAACTCCTGTGTATCTGTATGTACTGCTTTCATTTACTGATTTTATTGACCTGACAAATGCTCAAATCGATCTAACAAATTTATAAACAATCATTTTCAAATAAAATTAAAAAATATTTAAAAATGATGTCCAAAATCGAAATATCAGGTTGTCATCTTATCAAAACAAATATTCATCAAAATTAAAACGATAAAAAATGGAAGCAAGAATTTCTTTCGGAGAGGTTAACAAAGGATTTTCAGACGGGCTGTTTAAAACTGGCGCTTATCTCCGTCAGGGGCTGGACCAGAAGCTGCATGAACTGATCAACACGCGTATGTCTCAGATCAACGGCTGCGCTTATTGTCTGGACATGCATTTCAAAGATGCCGTTCACAATGGGGAAGATGTACAACGGCTGTATTCCTTGCCGGCATGGCGCGAAACGCCTTATTACAGCGAAGCAGAAAGAGCCGCTTTAGCTTTTGCAGAAGCACTGAATGTGAACCATATGGAAGATGAAATTTATGATGAACTGGCAAAACATTTCAGCAAAGAACAGATTGCCGATATCGCGCTGTCAGTAGCGATGATTGGTACCTGGAATAAACTGAACATCGCTTTCCGGACAGTACCCGGTGGTTACACCGTAGGGATGCACGGTTAAGTCACTGATCCCGCTGTTCCTTGTTCCAACGGGCGGAACAAGGAACAGCGTTGATTACCTGCTATCGCGCCTGTGTCATCACCGGCCAGTGTTGCCAGCCGTAATACCCCGCAGCACCGGCAAAATAAGCCGCTACATCCAGCCAGTCGCCGGTATACCGGGGTGAATAATGCGGCATCACCCATTCAAAAACCACAGACACGTAACAGGCAATAAACAACACATATCCAAGCGGCAGCAGATAGTCGCTGCGCCGTACAATCCAGCGCTGTACCACTACCAGGCATACCTGCGCTATTAATGGCACCACGATCAGGTCGGTCAGGTGCCCGTTCAGCCAGGGCAGCGGGTGTCCGCTCCATCGGCCCAGATGCACGATCAGCCATAACAGGCCACTTATACCGGATATGTAAAACAGCCGTTTCATGTTACAGGGCAAAGGACACCGCAATGGCCAGCAAGGCAGATACTACGCCTGCTACTCCCAGAAAGGCCACAAACCCGATCTGTTTCATCACTTTCTTCAGCCCGGAGTCCTCTGGTTTGATGGGCAACACGCTGTCTCTCAGCCGTTGAATAAAGGATTTCTTGTCGTCTTCCTCTTCGTTCATGGTGGTATATTCGGTCATAACTTTAAATTTAGGCCAAATGTACTATTTTTTCAAATAACAACCATGATATTTCCTGTAAAAGGAGGAAGAATCAGCTTTGTAACGGTGAGATATCGTAGCCCAGTTCCTCCAGATAAACAAGTCCATCCTGCTTGTCAATTTTTTCGATGCCGGTCCAGCCACGACTAAAGCCGCATTCAATCAGCTCCCTAATGAAACGGGGATAATTCAGGTTCACCTCACAAAATGCCTGCGTATTTTTATTAAACAATTTCGTTCCGGTAAACAAAGGGTTACCCAATATCAGATCTTCCGCCACCAAACATTCTACGACCAGCGGCGTAAGCCGGTAGCCTTCCAGGAATACTTTCAGGATGACCCAGCCTTGCAATGGCGATACATACCGCTTTTGAATACGATACAGATAAATCCGGTCGTTGATGACCATTCTCCTCAGCTTGTTTTTCATGCTATTATTTTTCAGGGATAATTCGTACAGGCATACCGGGATTTTTCCCGTCTTTCAAAAATGTTGTCTGTTTTTCATTGCCATCCCCTAAAAATACCTTTATTTTAAGTTTTTCGTCCCTCTAACTGTCTCAGCAAAATATCTATCTGTGAACTACAACCCAAAATATGAAGGGACTACTCATTATTGCCATTACATTAACCATTACATCGGGGCGCTTATTTGCCTACAACTACGGAGAACACAAACTGATCGGCGACGCGGCATTTCTGCGTTTTTTAAAGTCATTACCGGACAACAACAAAGCACAGTTGTTGAGCTACCTGGATATCCGGTCAGACGACCAGGGCCGTTATTATTTCGGCACCTTTTCCGGTCCTGACCAAAGCCGTATCTCCTATGGTGTTCTGAACGGCCTCAGCGGCGACCACGAGCGCAATCCGCTGTTGCTGGAAGAACAGCTGCATTATCAGCACTCCGTTATGGAAAGGATCATCAAGTTACACGATCATTACATCGAAATGGGCTACACCGCTGCGCCCGACGGCAAACTGTCCAAGCTGGACTTCAGCTATGCTCTGAAAGCCGCCGTGAACCTCTCCCATTTTTATGAATACCGCAAGGGCTTCCCTGAACAGCTACGGCATTTCAACAAAGCCTCTGTTCGCCTCTGTCAGAAACCGGCATTGGTAGACAGTATCTTTAAAAAACTGGGACGCACCAACGCCATCAATATGTACGTTACCCTGCATGTGTTGGCGATAGATCTGGCAGAGCAAAGCGGGCTGCTGTCGCGGCAAAATGAAGAGACCTCCCAACAGCTGTTGTTTTATGCCATGCTCTTCAACGCCTTCGCTGATCACTTTCTGGAAGATGCCTTCTCCGCAGGACACCTTGTGGTGAACCGCACCATCTTTGAATCCATCACCAACAACAAATCGCTGCACGACTTTTACTCCGCCAACGGCTGTACTGTCGTGAACCGTAAAGGTGAAATATGGCATGCCTACGGTGATGGCCAGTTCAACAACCCGCATCACAGCTGGCAGAAAGAGTCCACGCTGAAGGCTATACGCTATGAGACCTTTACGCCGGAGGCAGAACGGATCATCCATGCGGTCACCTTGTCACTGCAAGACCTGAGCGATGCTTTCCAACGCGGCGCAGCCGGGACCGGCTTCACCGCCTTTATGGATAAAATTCCCGACAGGCGGTCCGATCAGCCGCTCTACCTCATCTTTCACATCCCCAGTCTGGCATGGGTACCCATTCCCTACCGCTCCGATATGGACGCGTTGTTTGACAACCGGGGCACTATCACCAGCGCCATGCGGCAGGCAAATGCACCGCTGCGTTACCGCGACTTTGTACGTGCCCGCGTAGGCAACTCCGTGTCCATAGGCCTCATCAGCGGCACCGCTTTCGCGGACCACTACCTGCTGGGCCCCGAGATACGCATCAATGCGGGCAACTTCCTCAAACACTTTGACTATAATAGTGATGGTGGTAAAAAAGGGCTGATGGACTACTGGCTCGGCTATACGATTTCCGGCAGCTTTGCCAATCTGAAAGACAATGGCGCGGAAAAACCCACTACCGCCGCACAGCAGGTCAGGGTGGGCATCAAGGGCAACTTCGACTACTGGGTGAGTAACAAACGGTTCATTGGGCTGTATACTTACGCTGAAACCGGTGCGCAGTTTACCCGGAGCCGCACCACCTTTATATTTGTGCCCTCCCTGGGGATACAGTTATCTTCCTTATTAAACATCAACGTAGAAAACATGAACAGCTGGGCACGTATCCCGCTTCAATTTATACTGCCGCTGAAACTGCGATATGGCGCTGTCTATTCCGGACATGAAGTGCCCCGGTACTTCACCGCCGCAGACATCGACATTCTGTTATAAACTACTGCGCCGCCCTGCGGGCCAGCAAACGCTTGCAGGTGGCGGCTTCCTGAGGCCATACCTTCCCGGGGTCCAACGTATCATCCTCAAAACGGTTATGGCCCAACGTTGCACTGTCTACCATTTTTTTGTCTGAAAAATAATACCTTCCCTCAAAATTCCGTTCCAGGGAGTCCGTTCTAAGGACTCCCTTTTTTTCATCGTAGTAAAAAATATCAGCCTGCACGTATACAAATATCAGCTCGTTATTGTGGAAGTAGGACTCCACTATTTCCACGCCGCTGGAATAACCGATCCAACGAACCGCCTTAACCAGTAACTTGTTTTTGTAATACCCTGTGAGACTGCCGCCACCGTCGGTCATCTGTTCCATCCATTCCTCGTTTGTCAACGTAACCGGCTTCAGGGCGCTATCACGGTTGATCTGCTGCACCAGCTGCCTGATGGCTGTCTTCTCCTTCAGCCGGTTCTGTGCCGCTGTAGCGATAACAGTCAGTAAAATGGCTGCCAGCAGTCCTATTGCTTTATTCATCAATTGATTATTTTATTTTTTAGCTACTCTTTTCCGCGGGCCAGCAAACGCTTGCAGACGGCGGCTTCCCGTGGCCACACCTCCTCAGCACTAATTGAATCATCCTCAAAACGATTATGTCCCAACGTCGTCGCATCCATCATTTTCTTACCGGAAAAATAATAGCTTCCGTCAAAGTTCCTCTCCAGAGAATCAGTACGCTGGGCTTTTTTCTTTTCATCATAATAGAACATATCATATCGCTCATGTACGTATATAAGTTCGTTGCCACTGAAATAGAACGTTACCACTTCTATACCGCCGGAATCCCTTACCCGGCGGACCACTTTCACCAGCAGGCTATCTTTATAAAAACCGGTCAATCTACCACCCTTTATACCTTTCTGCCACGCCTGGTTATTCAGCGTCACCTTCCTCAGCGATGGATCGCTATTAATTTTATCCACCATCCGGACCACCTGCGTTTTGTTTTGCGGCCTGCGCTGTGCCACGACCGAAGTTACCATGAATAGGACCATGATCAGGAGGGCTGTTGCTTTGTACATAGGTTAACGTAATTTTCCGGAAGATAATTATTAATTGGGATAACTTGCAGCGATGACAGCTATGAATGACCTGACGACAGCCACGTTGATGCAGCTACATGCCGACGTCCTTTTCACATATGACGCTCAAGGCCGGATGCAACAGGCTAATGAGCCGTGGCCTGATAGAGGGCCTGCTCCCCTGTTTTTCCTGGGCCTCCCTGTAACGGGTACGCCTGTATGCAGATACCGGCACGACGTGTCCAACACCCTGGTACAGGCTTTAGAGGCGCTGGCCGCTACAGAACCTCCCACCGGCATGCCTGCGCATCCGCCGCAGCAGGTGGCGCAATACCAGCATTTATTACAAAGCGGCAAATGCGAGGCCGGACCTTCGTTTCTGGTGCCAGAGACCTTTACTGTTGCAGCACCCGGCATACACCTCACCCCGGAGCATACCGCTTTGTTAGGCCCCGATTTTGCCTGGCTGGGACCGGACCTCGATTATGTGCAGCCCTGCGCCGCCGTAGTAATAGAAGGACAGGTTGTTTCCGTTTGCCGAAGTGTACGCATCACCGCCGCTGCACATGAAGCCGGTATTGAAACATTAGCCCCTTTCAGAGGAAAAGGATATGCCGCCGCGGCACTCGCCGGTTGGGCAGCGATGGTGCGTAAATCCGGTGTATTGCCACTCTACAGCACCTCCTGGAACAATCATGCCTCCCGCAGCGTAGCCCGTAAAGCAGGCCTGCTTTGTTACGGCAGCACCCTCTCCATTGGCTAAGCTGTATTTTTCGTACTTTCGCAGCTTATTTGTTTGTTTTCACGATGAGACTAGCTGTATTCGCCGATGTACACGGCAAACTGTTGTTACCCTTTAAACTGGCAGATCTTTACCAGCAACAAACCGGCAAAAAGATTGATTTCATTCTGCAATGCGGCGACATGGGCGCCTATCCGGATATCCACCATCTCGACAAGGCCACATTGAAACATGCGCGGCATAACCGCGACGAGCTGGGATTTCATGATGACTTCATACAGGAGCGCCAGGCCATCCGGCAATTGCTGGACCGGCTCGACATCCATATGATCTGTGTACGTGGCAATCATGAAGACCATGATTTTCTCGACAAACTGGAACAGACCCACGCGACGCTGTCCCGCTTTCCGATAGATGTATATCAACGTGTATTCGTTTGCCGCTCCGGTGTAAAACAGGAGCTGCGTAAAGGGCAGGAAGTGTTATACCTTGCGGGCATCGGTCGTATCGGGGACGCCAAAGGCAGAACAGACCAACGTTTCATTCAGGAATATGAACAACGGGAGGTCAAAAGGCTGCTCAAAAGCAGCGGTCACCTTGATATCCTGCTGACCCATGATAAAGACGACAGCAGCCAGCGGGGTTACGGCATGGGGGCTATCCGTGATGTGCTCGACCATGTGCCTGTCCTCTTTCACTTTTACGGGCATACCGGAGAACCCTTCCGGCAGGAAGCTGACGTCAACGGCATTACGCAGTCCGTGAAGGTCAGTGAGCTGGAGTTTGGCCCCAGCGGGATTCTACCGGAAGGATGTATGTTGATCTTAGAACACGATGCAGCCGGATTTGGCGCGCTGGAAGTTGTCAGTCAGCGGCTTACCAACCAATTGACCCAATACAACTGGAAAGACTGATCAGAGATGGAAGCGCAGCCCTACTGACAAGCTGAGATGCGCCAGGTTTTCCTTTTGATCATCTTTCAGTTCTCTTCTCACCGTCATGTTAGGTTGCTCAATGGTGATGCGGCCCAATGTTCCGGCCAGATAAGAAAACTGGGCGCCGGCGTATAGCTTACGGGCAATCCGGATATCGTAGCCCACATCCAGGCCTGTACCCAAAGCTCCTCCTCTGATCGTCACCGGATACGCAGATACGCCGCCGTTGTCACGGTAACGCATATAGCCCAGTGCAGCGCCGATCAGAAAAGCCTGGCTGTAGTCTTTTTTCGTATAGACGCGACCGCAGAAGGTAGCACCGTAAAAACTAATGCCGATATTGTCTGACACATTAGTGCGCGTGCGGCCATCCGCGGGGTCATCAACATAGATCACACCATTTCCCGACGCCTGGAACCGCAGGTATTTGACACCTACGCCCCATTCATCATTGAAGTAGTATTGCACATCCGCACCTACATTAAAACCGGATTTCAGTTTCTTCATATAGTCGCGGGTATCACCGGAAAAAGAGGAAGGCACTTTGCCGATGCGGTAGCTGTAGCCGCCATGCGCTGCAATCCGGAAGCGGGGAGCGTCTTGCGCCTGCGTTTTTATACCTAACGCCAGAGCGCTCATCGTCAGTAACAGGGATAATTTTTTCATCAGTAACAGTATATAGCTGGTTTAAATTGACAGGTTGCAGGTACGCGATATAGGATGAATATTACGGTTGACACACCACAATATTAAACATAATGCCCTGCATTTTATTTTTTTTAACTATCAAGATAAAGCCCTATAACTATTACAACTATACGTTGTATTTTCAGCGGGGGGCATAGTGCATCAGTACAATCCCACAATCATAGCGGACACTGTCTTTTAGTGTCAGTTGCCGGAAATCGGCCAAGCCGCTGAAGACGGGGTCACCATGTCCCAACGCGACCGGGTTCACAAAAAAATAATATTCATCTATCAGGTTCTCTTTCAATAAATCAGACACAAAGGAAGTGCCTCCATATACAATGAGGTCTTTGCCTGGCTGCTGTTTGAGGCGGTTTACCTCCGCTGCCAGCTCCCCGTTTGCTACGGTAGTATTTCTCCAGATGGAGCGTTCCAGGGTTTTGCTGAACACCACTTTTTGCATCGCCACAATGCGCTGCGCCACTTCGTACATCGGATCTTCCGGCCGGGTAAACACTTCTTCCCAATACGGGATATAGTCCACCGCCAGTTTCCGGCCTATCAGGATGGTATCGCTGCTGTCTGCCAGTTCCAATACCTGTGGCCGTATTTCTTCCCAGGCCCAGGTTACCCAATGCTGTTCGTCATGAGGCCCGGCGGCCACAAAACCATCCATCGAGATCTGCATTTGTAATTTCAGTTTTCTCATATGCTGTTTATTTTACGGAGATAATGTGCCAACTGACCGAAAGTACCACCGAAGCCGTCCTGCATGTTGCTGTTGATTGCCTGAAAAGATGCCGTTTCTTCCGGACTGGCAGCCAGCGGCTGTCCCGTGATGGATAGCACCGTCTCCTCACCATCTTCGCGCAGCGTGATCCGGTAAAGGACCTCCAGCGGAAAGGGCATGTCAAACGGGGCTTTCACCACCTGTGCCTGTTCATCTGCAAAAGCATTGGTAAACTCCAGTAGGTGTGGCGGCTGAATATCACGGAACAAAAAACGGCCGTAATTTACCTGTCCACCACCTTCCATTCGGAAGTGGAAAACACCGCCCGGCCTAAAGTCCAGGCTGATCACACTATTGCGGGTTTCCACCGGGCCCCACCACTGATGTAATGCCTCGGCATTGGAAAAAGCGTTAAATACCAGCTCTATCGGTGCTTTGAACCGGTATTCCATCTTAAAATTAGCGGGTGTGTTATGACTCATTTGTCTGATTTTTTTCCGGTTTGAACTTGTTGTAAATAACTGTCCAGCGACTTGAACTGGGTAGCCCAGAACTGCCGGCAATGGTCCACCCAGGTGGTCACCTCCTGCAACTGTTCCAGCCGGGCTTCACAATACCGCTCCCTCCCCTGCTTTTTAATCAGGATCAAACCACACTCCGTGAGAATTTTGACATGCAGTGAAACCGCCTGACGGCTGACGTTAAAGCACTCTGCAATCGCATTCACGTTGAGTGGCTGACGGGCCACCATTTCAATGATCTGCCGCCGCGTAGGGTCAGCTATCGCCTGAAAAACATCTCTTCTGAGTTCCAATATGCAAGTATTTGATTGCAAATATATACGCAAGCATTTACTTGCACAAATATTTCTTTTTTAAATACACAGAAGCCCCGGACAAATGCCCGGGGCTATAAGCGAAGCATCAGATGCCGAAAATCGGCCAGGGACGTTTATTTGCCCGTCAACAAAAAATTGCGCACGGTTTCTCCTGTCTGATTAATGGCACCTACCGCAGCAATCAAAGCCGCATTGGTGGCGCCTCTCAAACCGGCGTTGGTGATCTGGCCGTCGTAGGCCATCGTATACCTGCCTGCACTTTCAAAAACATGCACAGCACTAAAACAAGCACCCATACGGCGTTGCAGCGCAGCAAAAGCAGTTGTCTGATACATTCTTTTTATGGTCTCCAAACTATCGGTGGCAATTTCCAGGACGTAGCGGTGTTGTTTTTCAGGCGCAAGGTAATGCTCCACATCCGGTGCTGGCGGATTGGGCACGCTGTTATCATGTGGCGCAAGGATATGATACCGTACCCTGCTGATATCATCATGGTGCACAAACAGCGGGAGGAATTCCTGCTGAAAAAAGATATCCGCATCTTCCTGCGTTACCATCGGATTCAGGGAAATGAAATAATACAGAAAGGTCCTCCCGTCTGACCCGTTGGTAAGGAGGCGCTGCCGGCGGTCCTTCAGTGTACGGGAGCTGTTATCGCAGTAATAAGCGACCGTTGTATCGAACACATTTTTTTCATCGTCAAACAAGATACTGGTAGTGGGCAACCATTGCTCCAGGTCGGCGTTGGAGAAAAAGCCGATCTCCGCATAGCCGTCCCAGTTATTCTCTGCCGCTACCTCGCGGGAGATACCGTCGATAGCCGGAAACAGGTCGGGATTGGCTTTTTGCATATGATGCTGTATATACACGCCGAGGTGGGGCAATCGCGCGCATACAGGTCCGTGGATGTCTTTCCAGTAATCATGAAAGCGTTGCCGGTCCAGCCCTTTTCTTTTGATAACGGGGGTAATAGACAACGTCGTGATGTGGTTGTCTGTCAACGAGGCAATATTGTTTTGCATGGTCATTAGTTTTAATTCCCTGCAAAACTATCACTGCGAGCAAAGCAGCATTTGTACAGATCATTGTATTATTTGTACCGGAATTGCGCGCGGTAAGCGGAGGGCGACTGCTGCATGGCTTTCCGGAACCAGTTGGAGAAGTGGGCCACATCATAGAAACCCAGGCGTAGGGCAATTTCCCCGATGGCCGCGTCGGTGCCCAGTAGCAGAAAAACCGCTTCAGCAGCCACTTTCTCACGTATCATGGCTGTAGCGCTTTTACCGGTCACCTCCCTGCACAGGATACTCAGGTAGTTTTCGTCGATATGCAACCATGCGGCATAGGCCTTTACAGACAGCAGGTCAAACTGGTCCGTTGGCTTAGGCGCTGCCAGTTTTTGTTTAATAAGCCATTGAAAATCGCGGACAATATTTTCCCTTCGGGAGAGATTTATCACTCCCTGTGGGCACAGTTCCAAAATGCCCGCCATCAGCAGACGCAGGCAATGCCGTGCCAGCTCCGGCTGGTGCCGGTGCTGGTACAGTTGCTGAAAGGCAGGCAGCAGGTTGTCTGCCGTATCCATTGTTTGATAGAAGAAGTTAGTCTCCGGTAATATTTTTTCGAGACGATATAACGGTAACAGGCCTACGTCGTAAAAGTCCGCCGCAAACAACGTATAGAAACCGGTCTGCTGTTCGTCCGTCAGCGCCCATTGCATCACGGCGTCCGGCCTGGACACCACGATCATAGGCGGTTGTATGGGGAACGTATGACCATCGATGGTAAACGTGCCGGTGCCGCCGGTGATCAGCGATACTTTATAAAACCCGCGGCGATGTAGCGGTGTTTGCTGGACACATCGGGTTTCATGGTCATCCCTTCTGAATACAGCCAGCTGGCGCACTCCGGTGGTAGCCGGCAGGAAGTCGTTCTCCGGATTTAGTTCCCGGATATAGTCCTGCAGCGCATAGTTTCCGGTCCTCACTGCGGATGTTTCTCCTCGTAGGCTTTGATCAGTTCCAATGTCCGATCACAGGCATTGTGGCGGTTGTCGAGCGGACCATGACCGGGCACGGTGGCCACCGGATGCGGATAGCGGGCTTTCAGTCGCAGCATGGACGCCTTCCATTCATGTGGTTTGGCATCTGACAGGTTGCCCAGGTCCTGTGAGTCGGTGCTTTTAACAAAACAACCGCCGTACAGCACTTTATCTTCCGGCACCCATATCACAATATTATCCGGGCTATGCCCTGCACCAGGGTAAAATACTTCCACGCGGCGGTCACCGAAACGGAAGGTGGTGTCTTGCGGGATAATATATTGCGCCTCGTCGTTGTGTTCTTTTTTACACAGCGCCAGTGTCTGCGCGGTGGAATAGGTTTTGATGCCTTTCGCTGCCAGCGCGTTCAGGCCGGCCGTACGATCGTCGTGAAAATGGGTGGCAATGCAGGCGATCACCTTTTTACCATGCCGCTGCCGGATGCTGTTCAGTAAAGGCGTGAGCTGAGTGGTATCCCAGGGCACGTCTATCATCACGGCCCCTTCGCGGGTAACCACATACATGCTGTTGGATGGAAAGCGGCTACCGTCGTCGAGCGTGCCCATTGTCGTATAGACGTAACAGTTACCCGCCAGGTGGCGGACCTTCAGTGGTTCTTCCCTGGACTGTGCTTTCATCAGAGACGGCAGCAAAGCGGCTATCAGGGCAATGCCCGGTATATATTTCAATCGTTTCATCGTTGACAGGATTTGATGGGTTGTGTTGGCTGTTTGCAATGTTAGGCAAGTTTGCGCACATCGCAAAAATGGTTTTTACCGGCATGTAACGAAAAGTACCATCATAGTGATAATTATTACCATTTTAGAGAGAAAGACCAGCGTAATTTTGAATCAGCAAACGATCCCTGCATGCGAAGCTGTCACTTTATTTTATTACTGATATTATCAATGACGATTGCCATGAACGGATGTGCACAGGACAAACAGACACCTGCCCCTTCCGGCGGTAACGGCAGCAGTCTTTTACTGAAAGCCGCGGCGGCCAACGACACAGCAGTCATCAAACAACTGCTGGCGGGCAAAACGAATATCGAAGCGCGCGACAACAAACAGCGTACCGCCCTGATGCTGGCTGTCTATCAGCATCACACCGCAGCAGCAGCCTTGCTGACAGCGGCCGGCGCCGATGTGAACGCGCAGGATGATATGCTCAACAGCCCGTTCCTCTATGCCGGTGCGGAAGGTTACCTCGACATTTTACAGTTATGCCTGAAAGCGGGCGCTAATTACAAAGTATATAACCGCTACGGCGGCACAGCATTAATACCAGCGTGCGAACGCGGGCACGTGGAAGTGGTGCGTACCTTATTACAGGACAAAACCTTTCCTGTTGACCATGTGAACCGCCTCGGGTGGACTGGCCTGCTGGAAGCGATTATTCTCAGCGACGGTGGCCCGGCACAGGTGCAGATCGTGCAAATGCTGGTGGACGCAGGATGCAACGTGAACCTGGCAGACAAAGACGGGGTTACGCCGCTGGCACATGCGCGGCAGCGTGGGTTTAAAGCAATTGCCGGTGTTCTGGAAAGAGCTGGTGCGAAATAATCATATGCCACACCTGGAAAAACCGAAGAACAAACAAAAGACGAATCAGCATGGATAGATAAGGGGTTAACCGATGACTTGTTACAACAAAAGAAAGCATAGCGCCTGCGCTATGCTTTTCTTTTTACCATACTGTGTGATTTGCGCCTACAAACCGTCTTTATTGGGGTTAACCATTTTTACCTGTAAGCTACATCAAACCACTACAAAAGTAGCAGTACCGGACTGGTCCAACAATCGCCGGCAGCCGGTAATATTTTATCATGGTAAACTGGTAGCTGCCCTTACTTTTCGGCCTTCACAGCATACATACGGCCGGCACGATATACCGACGGCCTTTCTCCCAGGAAGGTAACATGCGTAAAACCCTCGTCTGCCAACAGCTGCTGCAGCACATTTCGTCTTACCGGATACGGCACCCACGCATTGGCCGCATCGGTATCATATTCCACGATCACCCACTGGCCACCGGGGGCCAACTGTTTGGCCAGCCGATGCAGCAATGCCGGTTTATCTTTTACATAGTGCAACGAATTCGCCATTAGTATGCCCTGTAGGCCTACCACCAGCAACGCCTCCCGCACAAAATCAAGTTGCAGCGGAACAATTTGTTGCTGCGCCGGATTAGACCTGGTTGTCAGTCGTACCGGCTCCTGATCAATCGCATAAATAGTACTGCCGGCAGGCAGCAGGTTGGCCAGCGCATAGGTAAACAAACCGCTGCCACAGCCCAGATCGGCCCATACGCCGGCGGCATAATCTGCCCTGATCAGTTGTATTGCATCCTGTAATTCCATCGAACATTATTTTATTTCAGCAGCCGGAAATCGCTCGGCCGCATATTGATCATTTGCTGAAAAGTATTGCTGAAGGCCGTTATTCCCGAATAGCCCACTTCATAGGCCACCTCACTTACATTCATCTCCGTTTGTAATAACAGCTCCATTGCCCGGATCATCTTCAGCATTTTTACATATTGAAGAAAGGAAGTGTTCAGCGTCTGTTTAAAGAGCCGCGTCAGGTTCCGTACGCTGTAACCGAAGAGGGCAGCCACTTCCGGCAGCATCAACGGTTCGCTGACATTATCGTGCAGATACCGCAGGACATCCTGCATACGGCTGTCTTCCGTTGTGGGCAACAGGATAGAAAACGGCTGGCCACTGGTATGCGGTAGTATATGCTTCAACGTTGTCAGTAGTTCATATTGCCAGTTACCCGGCAACATGTCTCCTTTCCAGGCCGCCGACAGTTGCAGGATTTCATTCACCACACCGGTTACCGGATAGATGCTCAGCCGACTATAAAAAGGATGGCGGGCATCTTCTTCATCCATAAAATAAATATTATGGATCACCAGGGAGGAGCTGTTGAACTTGATGTTATGGTCTACCCGTGGCGGAATCCACACAAAATGCTGAGCAGGGATATAATATTGTTTATCGTGTGTGTTAAGGTAGGCAATGCCTCCTTCCACCAGCAGTATCTGGCTTTTATCATGACAGTGCATCGGGAAGCGGTTTTCCAGCGGTTCATTCAGTACATAGATAGACGCCGGATTACTGTCGATTTCATTCCTGAATTTCTTGAACACGTCCATATGTGGCCAAAATTAGTAAATATTTGGCCTATTATATCAAATAAGACTTCCCCCGAGTCATCAATTTTGCATCAACCATTTTTTCTGTAGATGATGAAATACTATATTTTACGTTTATCCCTGCTACTGGCAACGGCTTGTCCATGGCCAGTCTGTGGCCAGTCACCAGCCGGCGCCATTACACTGGCCACTGTGTGGGAACGGGCCGAAGCCGGTAACCGGCAGATCCATCTGCAACAGCAGGAACTGGCCGGCAGCACTGAAAAAGTGCTGGCCGCCCGCGATGCGAGACTGCCTTTCCTTAACGTAGATGGCGCGTATTCGCGATTGAGCAACATGCCCCTGTATACCGATGGCATCCTGCACGCTCCTACACAGTTTCCCGTTTCACATGAGCATTATACGGCTGGCGGCAATCTGTACATCAACCTGTACAACGGCGGGAAGGACATCCGGGAAATAGCCATGGCCAAAGCAGAAGCGTCTATTTCCGCTACGAAGCTGCAACACACCGTAGCAGAGATCCGTTACCAGGCAGCCGTGTATTTCCTGGACCTGTACCGCTATCAGCAGTTCAGGGTGCTGCTGGAACAGGATATCCGTTCCTGTGAGTTGCAGCTCTCGGAAATAAAACAACTGTATAAAAACGGGCTGGTATTAAAAAGCGACGTGTTGCGGGAGGAAGTGAAGATATCCAACCAACAGTTATCGCTGACTGAGATCAATAACAACATCGTCCTTAGTACGCAACGGCTCAACTACCTGATGGGCCGGCCGGACACGGGGACCATCTATCCTGTCGTGGAACTGCCGGATGTGGCGGGGCCTGCGCCCGACACCAGCAGTCAGGAAGCCCTTGAATACAAACTGGCGCTGAAGCATACCAGTCTCGGTGCTTTACGGCTGGACCAGGTAAAGGCTACCCCGTTGCCTAAACTGGGTTTCTTCGCCGACTACCGTTATACCTATCCGCAAACAGCCTACTATCCCTATTCCCGCGTACCGTGGTCCGGGGGACAGGCAGGCGTCAGCGTTAGTGTTCCGGTATCTTCCTTTTATCAAAACAGGCATAAAACGCGGGAGGCGCGCATTGCGTGGCAACAGCAGCGGACCATCGCTGCCAGTGTGCAGGACAACCTGCGACAGGACATACACGCCGCTTTTCTGCATTATCAGGAAGCCGTACAACAGACCGTCGTAGCCCGCAGCAACATGCTACAAGCCACTGAGAGCCTGCGCATCCTGCGCAGCTCCTACTTCAATCAGCAGTCCCTTTTAAGTGACCTGCTCGATGCGGAGACCCAGCTGCTGCAATCCAAATTCAACCTCACCACCGCGATGGTGAAAGTGCAGGTACAACATTATCAATTACTCAGATTAACAGGAAAAATATGAACAAACAACTGACCTCCACCGACCGTTTTATCATCTACGCCACGCGGGCATTCGCATTACTCGTTGCCGGTGGCCTTTGCTGCTGGGGCGTTTGGTACTGCCTTCACCTGCTACGGTATGAAGAAACCAACGATGCGCAGGTGGAAGCTTACATCAACCCCGTAAGTGCCCGTGTATCCGGCTATATTCATGAGATACGTTTTGAGGAAAACCAGACGGTAAAAGCCGGCGATACGCTGGTGGTGATCGACAACCGTGACTATGTGGCCCAGGCCTCCGAAGCCGCTGCCGCACTGGAAAACGCAAGGGCGCAGACAACGCTGCTGGAGGGCAGGATCAGCACCCTGAAAAACGAAGCCGCTGTTTCCGCCGCCCGTATCGACGCAGCCAAAGCCCGTATGGACCATCAGCAGCAGGAATACAAGCGGTTCTCCAATCTGTTGGCCGAAGAATCCACCACCCAGCAACGTTTCGATAACGTAAAAGCCGCGCTGGACATCGCCACTTCCGAATACCAGGCAGCGCTGCGTGACCATGGGTCGGCAGAGGCCCGTATCACAGAGGCCTCCCATCAGTCGGCCGCCATCACCGCGGAAATCAAACGCCGCCAGGCCGTGGCAGAGCAGCATCAACTCAGTGTAGGCTATACCGTTATCCGCGCGCCCTACAACGGACGGGTAGGCCGCAAGAACATACAGGAAGGACAGCTTATTCAGGCCGGGCAACCACTCACTTTTATTTCCAACGATGACACGCCCAAGTGGGTAGTGGCCAACTTTAAAGAGACGCAGGTACGACAGTTCCGTGCGGCGCAGCCGGTAACCATCACGGTAGATGCTTTCCCCGGAGAGACTTTCCACGGCGAGATCACCTCCTTCTCTCCTGCCACCGGTTCCCGTTATTCGTTGTTACCGCCGGACAATGCCACCGGCAATTTTGTGAAGATCATCCAGCGGATACCCGTGCGCATCCGGATACTGGAGGACCCTGCTGTAATGGCCCGCCTGGTGGCCGGCATGAATGCCAATGTATCTGTTCCTAAATAACTGTTTATGTCATCTGTAAGCTTACCACTTTTTAAACCATGGGCACCGGAATGGCTGATCCGTGCCACTATTTTTCTGATGCTGTTACCTGCACTGGGCGTCTTCGCACTGTATTTCAGCAACGGCGCTGAAACTACCGGTTATTACGGTATGGAGCCGGCAGACCTGCAATATTCCGTGGTGATCATGTACGCCGCGCTGGTTGCCTTTCTGCCGATAGACGACCGGCTGGTAAAATATGCGAAGCCGCGGCCATACTTCCTGATAGCAGTAACCCTCAATACGCTGACCTGCCTTATCTGCGCCGGCACCCGCAACCTGGCCGTGTTTATGGCCTGCCGTTTTGTACAGGGTGCGGTATGTGCTTTGTTCTGCAGTATCTGTCTGCATATGATCTTCTCCCGGTTGCGTTCAGACAGGATGCGGGTCATCGGCTACTCCGTATTTTACGGGACTTTGCAGGTATCTATCCCTGCCTGTGCGTTCTTTTGCAGCTGGATACTGCATTATTTTGAGTTCAACCACCTCTTCTATTTCCTCATACTGGCAGAGATACCAGGGGTGATACTCCTGCTGACCATTACCAACAACGTACGTTTCAGGAAGAAGTTTCCCTTGTACCAACTGGATTGGGCCAGTTATATTTTGTATGCTACCATGCTGTGCATCGCGGGATACATCTTCGTATACGGGCAGCAGTTAAACTGGTTTTCCAGCCCACGCCTCCGTTGGTTACTGCTAATTGGCACTACCAGCGGTCTGGTGCTCGGCCTGCGGCAATACGCCTTAAAACGCCCTTTACTGGAGCTGCGGCTGTTCCGGTTTACCGGCTTCAGAAATGGATTACTGCTGCTCATCGCCTATTATACCTTCAAAGGCACCACCGGCCATGTTTACGCTTATTTACAGGGCGTATTACAGATAGACCCGATAAACCTCACGCCGGTTTGGTCGTCTAATATCCTCGGTATTATTATGGGGATGTTGGTCGCGTCCCGGCTCGTACTCAACCAAACGGATACACGCTGGATACTGGGCAGTGGTTTTCTGGCTTTGTTGTTATTCCATGTCTGGATGTATTTTCTCTTTTCCCGGGAGGCCAATACCCGTCATTTTTTGTTGCCGATGTGGGTACAGGGCTATGGCACCGGTGCTTTGTTTGTGCCTATTGTGATGTACGTCGTTTCTTCCGTTCCGGCGAAAATGGCCGGCACCGTTTCTTTCCTTGGCATCGCGGCCCGCTATACCGGTTTTTGCGGCAGCATCGCCTTCGCGAATTATTTTCAGTTATACGCCAGGAGCATTCATTACAATAAATTCAGGGAGCAGTTCACCGGTATCAATCCCATGCGGGACGACGTGCTGGAACAGTTCCGGCAGCATTTTCTGGCAGGCGGTAAAGACATGGCCACCGCGCGGCAGCTGGCGGAAGGCGCCGCCCAGCGTATGATGCAGGAACAAACAGCCTTGCGGGCATCGATGGATTATTATGCGTGGATGATTATCGGTTTAAGTGTATTGGTCACCGTTATAGTAGCAGGTCCGTGGGTAAAGCAGCAGGTATTGCGGCCACGGCGGGCATTTACGCCTTACTGACCTGTATGGGAAGCACCGTACCCCGGGCCCCCCCCGGGGTACTTATTGAATACGTTTATTTTCTCCATTGGAAATAAAAACAGCTCCCTTCTCCTTTCACTGATTCTACCCATACCTTGCCGCCTTGTGTTTCCACCAGCAGCTTCAGGATATTCAGTCCAATGCCGGTTCCTTTGCCATTATCCCCGTCATTGTCCACTTTCTCAAACAGGCGGAAGATGCGTTCATTATCGTTTTCAGCGATGCCTGGCCCGTTATCTTTCACATAAAATTCGTAATACTCTCCCTTGTCTTCGCCACCGATGGCTATTTTCACCTGCGGCTTGTCCACATATTTGATCGCATTGCTGATGAGGTTTTGGAATACCTGTTGCAGTTTCTGGCGACTGGTGTACAAAGCGGGAAAGTTCTCCGCGATGTGAACATGCACGTTGGCCGGTGGGAATAACAGTCGTATCAGTTGGTCCAGTAACTCATTCACTTCCACCATTTCTTCCGGCTGATTGTCCTGATGCTCGCGGCTGTAATCCAGGATGGCCGAGATCATATCGGCAAGTTTGTGGGACGCTCCCACGGCCATGTCCACAAAAGACAGCAGTTCCTCAGACTGTCGGAGTTCTTCTTCCTCCCGCAAAATCAGCAACAGGCTGGTAATCCCGGAGAGCGGCGATTTGAGGTCGTGTGCCACTACGTGCATAAAACGCTCCAGTTGCCCGTTGATCTGTTCTTTCGCTTTCAGCGCCATTTTCAGCTCACGCTGATAATAATATAATCTTTCAAAAACATCCACCTTGGCACGGGTCAGGTGTTTATGCAATGGTTTGGGGAGGTAGTCTACCGCTCCTTTCTCAAAACCTTTGAGCATATCTTCCTCGTCTTTGTTAGTGGCTGTCACAAAAATCACGGAGATGTCTTTGGTCTGCGGATGGGCTTTCAGCTGGCGGGCCACCTCATAGCCGTCTATGTCCGGCATCTGCACATCGAGCAGTACCAATCCAATATCCTCCTGCTCTCTGGCTATATCCAGCGCTTCGCGGCCGGAGGTGGCCAGCACAAACGTCCGACCTTCGGCCTCGAGCATACGCTGCAATACTAAAAGGTTGGCTTTGTGGTCATCTACCAATAATATCTTAAACTTCGTGGTCATAACTATATACTTCCATCGCAAATATAGGGCATAAAAAAGCAGACATTTACATATAATTCCTATCTTTATTAAAGAGTTCAACAGTGACCATAACAGCCATGAGTAACCGCTAATCTCGTATATGTATAAAATACTTGTTATCGAAGACGACGAAGTAATGCCGAAAATTTTTCAACGGATACTTCATAAGGAGAACTATCAACTGGACCACGTCGTGAATGGGAAAGAAGCCATTCAGAAGCTGGAGGAGACCAACTATGGCTACGATCTGATCATTACCGACATCATGATGCCGTATGCCAACGGCTTTGAAATTCTCAGCCGGGTGAAAAGCCGTAAAGAAGGCAAGCCTATTGCTGTTATTATCGTTTCCAATGCGGGCAACGAAGATATGATCCTGGAAGGGTTTAAGCTGGGAGCGGACGATTTCCTGAAAAAGCCTGTCATTCCCGGCGAACTGCTCATCCGGGTGAAACGATTACTGATGCAGTATCAGTAATTATGTCCTTTACCAGGCATTATTTTATAGACCATTTCCTGCGACCATGAAAACCATATCGGCTTTTTTTTCGGCTACGGTGGACCAGTTCCGTTATGCGCCGCTTGTGATACAGATCGCCGTCGTCTTTACCGCCATCGCGGTGTCGATGACGACCATCGCCTATATTTCCATCCTGCTGAATCGCTACCGCAGCCACCGGCGGGAGAAAAAGCTGGCCGCCCTCCATCCCATGATCGATGAGCTGCTCACCGAACATATCCTGATGAACGACGAGCTGTATTCCGATGAAGCGGTAGAAACAGCGGTACCGGCGGAAGTATTTGACAAACCCATCTTTGAAAAAAAATGGGCCCGGCAGGTACTGATCCAGCGGCTGATGCAGTACCGCGACAACGTACAGGGCGCCATGGGCAATCAGCTGCGTAATCTCTACCTGCAACTCGGGCTGGACAAAGACTCCCTGAAGAAGCTGAAGTCCAGCCGCTGGAACCATAAAATCCAGGCCCTCGGCGAACTGACCAATATGGACATCCCCATCGCCGATGTGGTCATCCTGCCATTAACGAATAGCCGTAACCGTGAGTTGCGCGCCACCGCCCGGCACGCCTATATTAAACTGAGCAAAAACGAGCCGTTCAAATTTTTTGATGTGGCCACCGAACCACTGCTGCTCTGGGACCAGGTGGAACTGTTCCGTATCATTTCCACTACCGACCGGATCTCCATCCCCAACTTCGCCCAATGGATCACCTACTCCTCCAATAAAAGCATTGTCGCTTTCTGCCTGAAACTGGTAGAACACTATCAGCAGCTGAGCGCCGTGCCTGCCGTGGTAAAGCTCCTGGACACCCGCGACCATTACCTGCGGGCCAATGCCATCAACTGCCTCGGCAAGCTGAGGATCGAGAGTGTGGAAGACAAACTGATCAGCATGTACGATAGCCAGCCCCATCATTGCCGCACAGAAATACTGAAAGCATTGGGACGTATCAGCAGCGGCAAATATGTGGAGTTCCTGCGCCAGGAATTCCTGCACTCCTCCGATTTCGAAATCCGTAAACACGCTGCTAAATCGCTGATCAATAACCAATGGGCGGCCAGCAGCCTTATTCAGGAACTGGTAGATACCGCCACCAGGGAGAACAAACTCATTCTGAAACATTGTATGAACCCCTTAATCAAATTTTAGTCGCTGATGGACCGTACATTCTGGGAAATACTCAGGAATATATTTGAGACCGGCACTTTTATTTACGGTGCGGTGCTATTAGGTACCTACGCCCTGCTGGCGCTGTTTTCCATCATCGCGGTGCGAGCCTATGCTAAAAAGGGAGAATCCCGGCAGGTGGACATACTGCTCAAATCCCCGCTGGCGCCGGGCATCACCGTGCTGGCCCCCGCTTTCAACGAGGGGTTGACGATTATATATAACGTCCGCTCGCTGATGACGTTGATCTATCCCCGTTATGAGATCATTGTTATCAACGACGGCAGCACCGATAACAGCCTGGAACAACTGATAGAAGCCTTTGAGCTGGTGCCGGTAGACTTCGCCTATAATGTGAAGATCCCTACGCAGCCGGTACGGAAAGTCTATAAATCCACCAATCCCGCTTATGCCCTGCTGACCATCATCGATAAGGTAAACGGCAAAAGCAAGGCAGATGCCGTTAATGCCGGTATCAACGCAGCTTCCTACGACTATTTTGTGTGTACCGATGTAGACTGCATCCTGCACGAACAAACGCTGATGGAGCTGATCAAACCCGTTATGCAGGAACCGCATAAGCGGGTGATCGCTACCGGCGCTACGCTGCGTATCGCCAACTCCTGCGAGTTTGACCAGGGGGTGATGACCAGAATGCGGCCGCCGCGGCAGCTGCTGCCCCGCTTCCAGGAAGTGGAATATATCCGCGCCTTTGTGCTGGGCAAAATGGGCTGGAGCCTGGTCAACTGCGTTCCTAACGTGTCGGGCGGCCTCGGGCTGTTCGACAAGGAAGTGGCCATCCGCAGTGGCGGATATGATTTCAGTTCATTTGGGGAAGACATGGAACTGATGACCCGCATGTGCCGCTATGCCTGTGACAACAAGATCGATTACGCCATCCGATATATTCCCCGCACGCTCTGCTGGACGGAAGCTCCGGAGACCGTCCGCATCTTCGGCCGCCAGCGTACCCGCTGGGCCAGAGGGCTCGCCCAGCTGATGCATGCGCACTTCGGTATGTTCCTCCATCCGCGTTATGGCCGTATGGGCATGATCATCTTCCCGTATAACTTCTTTTTTGAATTGCTGGCACCTGTTGTGGAAGCTGTCGGTATTATATTTTATCTCACCGGCGCCATACTGGGCCTTATCAACTGGCCCACAGCGCTGTTGCTGCTGTTATTTATATATACCTACTCCGTGATGATCACCACGCTTGCCATCCTGTGGGACCAGCTTACCTTCCGGTATTACAAAAGCTGGCGGGAAGTGATCTATCTGTGCGCTACGCCGCTGATGGAGATGTTCATCTACCATCCGCTGATCGTATTTTTTTCGCTGCGGGGGTATTTCTACTTCCTTACCGGGAGAAAGAGCAGCTGGGGCAACATGCAGCGCCGTGGGTTCAAACAACAGGCGTCCGGTACGGCGGCTGCCCATTAATCAGATTTTAAATTGTCGATATAGTGGAATGGTTCAAAGATTTCTATGAAGGCTTCGTTTTTGTATTCGGCTGTGTGATGCTGCTGATGTATGCCTTGCTCGCCCTGCTGTCGCTGCGGGGCATCCGGCGTTTCCAACGTACGCATAGCTATGTCGACTATACGAAAATGCTGGACTCTCCCCTGGCGCCGGGCATCTCTGTTATTGCGCCGGCCTTCAACGAGGGCGTGACCATCATCGCCAACGTCCGTTCGCTGCTGACGCTGGTGTATCCCAAATACGAAGTGATCATCATCAACGATGGCAGCACCGATGACACGCTTGCAAAACTGATCAGCGAATTTGAACTACAGGAAGTGGATTTCGCCTATCATGAGCGGATCAAATCCCAGCCGGTCAAACGTGTGTTCAAGTCCGTCAATAATGTTTATGACAAACTGCTGGTCATCGATAAAGTAAATGGTAAAAGCAAGGCGGATGCTTCCAACGCCGGTATCAACGCCGCCGCCTATGACTATTTTCTTTGTACCGATGTAGACAGTATTCTGGAGAAAGATACCCTGCTACGTTTGATCAAACCCTTTATGGATGAAGAACACCAGCGGATCAAAGCCATAGGGGAACCGTGTCCCGAATGCGGGTATATACATTTTGAGGAAGACAGCGTGCGGGTGATTGCTTCCGGCGCCACTTTGCGACTGGCCAATTCCTGTGAGGTAGACGAAGGCGTGATCACCCGGGTGAGGCCACCGCGGCAGTGGCTGCCCCGCTTTCAGGAAATGGAGTATATCCGCGCCTATGTGCTGGGGAAAATGGGCTGGAGCCTGATCAACTGCGTCCCTAATGTGTCCGGCGGCCTCGGGCTGTTCGATAAGGAAATTGCCATCAAAGCCGGGGGATATGACAGCCAGTCCTTCGCCGAAGACATGGACATTGTCACCCGCATGTGCACTTACATGATCGATAACAAGCTGAAATACGCCATCCGGTATATCCCCACGTCCCAATGCTGGACGGAAGGTCCTCCCACGCTGAAAGTTTTCAGCCGCCAGCGTACCCGCTGGGGGCGCGGTCTGGCAGAGATCATCACCATGCACCGAAAGGTGCTCTTTCATCCACGGTACAAACAACTGGGGATGATCGTGCTCCCCTACAATCTCTTCTTTGAGTTTTTAGCGCCCATCATCGAGTTCACCGGCATCCTGTTTTACATCTACCTGATCATTACCGGTCAGATCAACTGGCACTATGCCCTGATATTGCTGTCCTTTGTGTACCTGTATTCCGTGATGATCACCACCCTGGCCATCTGGTGGGACCACATGACCTATCATTATTATAAAACCTGGCGGGAAGTAATAGGGTTAGCCATGATGGCTTTTCTCGAGCCATTGTTTTATCATCCGCTGATTGTCTTTTTTGCCCTGAGGGGATATTATTATTTCCTGACGGGTAAAAAACATTCCTGGGGCAATATGCAGCGCCAGGGCTTTGGCAAAAAGAAAACCGCAAACGCTTAGTACAAATTTTTCTTATAGATGAGGACATCCGTGTTGAAATATGTTTTCCTGATAACCGCTACCGTAGCCGTTGTGCCGGGCATGGCACAAAACAAAAACAAAGGCAGGGCGGCCGAGACGCTTTACGACGATGCTGTAAAAGCCATGCGGGCCAAACAGTACCCCGAGGCCATCCGTCTTTCGCGGCAGGCGCTGGACCTACAGCCCGACTTTGTGGACCAGCAACTACTGCTGGGCAGGCTGTATCAGCTCACCGGTCAGCAGGACAGCGCCCGGAAATATATCCGGCAGGTACTGACCACCGCTCCCCGCTACCGCGATGCCTACCTCTATGCCATTAATATTGAACTGGCCCAAAAACAATACGAGGAAGCTGAATGTTATGCAGATATGGCGCTGGGTTACTTCAACGGCGACCGGGAATTTATGCTGAAGAAACTAGGTGTCATGGATGAAGCCCGCAAGTTTTATCAGGGCAGCAATTACGCCCATACCCTCATGGACAGGTATGGTGCCGACACTGTTGTGCAAAGGACCGTCACCGGCCACTTCCTGCTGGCTGGCAGCTACTTCCGTAAAAACAATTATCACCACCTTGCGCGTGACAATTACGAAAAGGCGCTGATGACCGACCCTTCCAATCAGGAAGCCAGGCAGGCACTTACGGGCATGGATATACGTGATAATAACTACAGTGCCGCGCTCGAACGCATAGAAGCCGAACTGGCCACCCGGCCCAACGCTTACGACCTGCTGATGAGCAAGCTGGAGATGTTGCAGGAGATGCACCGCTATCCCGAAGCCATCAGTCACCTTGAAAATATTATTAAACGTTTTCCGGGAGATACCAAAGCCCGCAGCCAGCAGGTGCCTTTACGCATGGAAGCTGCCGCTTATTACACCAATACCGATCCATATGCACTATATGCCGGCATACTCGAAAAAAATCCCGGTAACCAGGAAGCCCAGCAGAAGCTGATCGGGCTCAGCGTGTCCCACGGCGCTTACCGCGAAGCGCTCAACTGGATCAACATGGGCCTGAAGAGCCATCCCGACGACACCCGGCTGCTCGGCCTGAAAACCGATATGCTGGAAAGCGACCGTAAATACGCCGAAGCCGCTGTACTGGCCGAAAGACTGCTACAACGCCAACCCGGCAATACCACCGAACGGGAACGCCTCAGTCGACTCTACACCGCCAGCGGCCGCGAGTATCTGGTGCAGCAACAATACCCCGAAGCTATTACCGCATTTGAAAATGCCCTTCGCATCGCGCCGGCAGACAGCACCGCACCGGACCTGCTGACCAATACCTACCTGCTCCAGAAAAAGCCTGCACAGGCCGTGACCGTACTCGATCAGGCATTACTGCAACATCCCGGCAACGCACGCTTCCTGCTGAAGAAGGCCAACATACTGGCCGACATGGGCCAATACGATCAGGCCACGGCCATTATGGAAACACTGCTGCAACAGTACCCTGTCAACGCACAGTACTCCTCGTTATTACAGGACATCCACCTGAGCGCGGGCAGAATACTGATGCAAAACGAAGAATATGAACAAGCCAAAAGGCAGTTCCAGGCGGTACTGGCCTTACAGCCCGGACAGCCGGAAGCCCTCCAATACCTGATCAACGCAGAAAGCGCCATGCAACAGCCGGACAGCGCGCTCACCTGGCTGGACCAGGCACTGCAACGTGATCCACACAACAGGGAGCTGTTATTTAAGAAAGCCGGCATCCTCACCACACAACATCAATACGGGGCTGCCGGCGCTATCCTCGACAGCCTGCGGCAGCAGTATCCTTTTACAGCTAAATACCGCAACGCCTATACAGACAATCTGCTGGCCGCCGGCACCACTGCCCAGCGCAATCAGCAACCCGACAGTGCGCTGCAAACTTTCCGTCAGGTGCTGGCCATCAACCGGAAAGACTCGGCAGCGTTGTTATATACCATCAACCTGTACAATGGGAAAGGCGCCTATGACAGCGCCCTGGCCTATGCTGATCAGGGGCTCCGGTATTATCCGGACAACGCGGCTTTCCTGGAAAAACGTGTGGTCACCCTCGAAAATAAAAAAGACTATGGCGCCGCCTCACTGGCTGCCGACTCGCTATTGCGTTACAGTAACACCACCGCACATACCGACTATGCTGATTACCTCCGCAGCAAAACGCTCAAAAATCAGTTTGGGTTGTTCTTCCTGCGCTCCAGCTACGACTATGGCACCAGCCGCTGGTATAACATCGCCACCGCAGAATACCGCCATTTTATGAAGCGCGGCAGTTACGCCGCCAGGCTTAACTATGGCGGACGCGCAGAAGGCACCGGCGTAATGGGAGAAGCTGAATTGTACTACACACATAACCGTCGCAACTATTCGTATGCCCTTGCCAGTTATGCCAATTCAGATGTGTTCCCTACCGCCCGGCTGGCCTATTCCCTCTTCCATACCTTTGGTAAAAGCATAGAAGCAGAGCTGGGCGCCAGGTATCTGAAGGCAGACACTTCCAACGTGTATTCCGGCGTGGTATCAATCGCTAACCGGTTTAACGACTTTTATGTGAACCTGCGAGCTTATTTCATCAGCGACCAGCCCCATTTTTATACCTCTTTCAACCTCACCACCCGGTACTATATGAACCGTGACCAGGACTATCTGTTGCTGGTGGCAGGTCTGGGTACCTCGCCTGATGACCGCAGCCGTCTGGTACAGTTCCCGCAACTGGCAGGACTGCTGACCCGCAGCGTGGGGGCCGGTTACCAGAAAACCATCAGATACCGCACCACACTGGGGCTTTATGGTACCTGGATCAACCAGAAGATCAGTCCCACCATTTTTCAAAACCAGTACGATATCTTTGTAACGGTACAACGAAAATTCTAACCAATTTTATGCGCAGGAAGATGACATACCTACTTTACATCATGAGTTTGTTCGGTTACGGCTGCCAGTCCCTTACCGGTGGTGATATCACATTGGTATCGGGCGGTAAGAGCAACTATGTGATCGTATTGCCCGCTGATGCCGGCAAGAACGACCAGCATGCCGCTGATGTGTTGAAAGAATATGTAAAGCGGATGTCCGGCGCCAGCCTGAGCATTGTCAAAGAGAATACCTTAAAAGATAAAAACCAGCCGGCTATTTTTATTGGCCATACCGATCATGCCGCCAATATCAATACCGGGAAAATAAAACCGGAAGGTTTTATGCTGGCCACCGATGCGCGTGACGTCTATATCATCGGCGGCAGCGGCAAAGGCGTGGTATACGGCGCCTACACCCTGCTGGAACAGTATCTCGGTTGCCGCAAGTACAGCCAGGCGCCGGCCACAGTGCCCGTTGTTAAAGACGTACGCGTGCCGGCACAACTGCACGACTTACAGGAACCGGCTTTCAGCTACCGCGAAACCTATTATCCCGCTGCGTTCGACAATGAATACCTCGAATGGCATAAACTACATCGCTTTGAAGACCTCTGGGGGTTATGGGGCCACTCTTTCTTTAAGCTGGTGCCACCCCGCGCCTGGTTTGCGAACCATCCGGAATATTTCGCCATGGTGAAAGGTATCCGGCAGCCTACGCAGCTGTGCCTTAGCAATGAAAATGTATTCCGGCTGGTGGTGGACTCCCTGCGCCAGGCCATCAAAGACAATCCGGACGCTATGTACTGGTCGATCTCACAGGAAGATGGCGGCGGCTACTGTACCTGCGACCTTTGCCGTAAGGTGGACGCCGAAGAAGGTGGTCCGTCCGGCTCACTGGTACGTTTCGTTAACAAAGTGGCGGCGCAGTTTCCGGAGCAACAGTTCACCACCCTGTCGTACCTGTATTCCTCCAAACCACCGCAACGCACCAAACCGGCCGCTAATGTGATCATTATGCTCAGCTCCATCGACGCGCTGCGGCAGGAGCCGCTGAGCAGCATTCCGTCAGCTGCCACTTTCCGTAACAACCTGGAGGCATGGGGTGCCGTGACGTCCCGACTTTTTGTATGGGATTATACGACCCAGTTCACCAACTACCTGGCGCCGTTCCCCGACTATGCCAATCTGCAGCCGAATCTGCAATACTTTTCTGACCATAAGGTCAGCGGCGTGTTCTCACAAGGCAGTGGCGATACCCATAGCGACATGGCAGCGTTCAACGCCTATGTGCAGGCCAAATACCTCTGGAATCCGAAAACCGATGCCGATAAATTACAGGATGACTTTTTACAGGGATACTACGGTAAAGCCGGCAAAAACATGCGGCAGTATATAGACGCGCTGGTGAACACACTCAAACAAACCCACGCTCCGCTTGATATCTACGGCAACCCTGTCAATCATCACCGTGACTATCTGTCGCCTTTGGCGATTGATACCTACAGCAAGCTGCTCGACAAAGCTGAAGCTGCCGTTGAAGGACAAACTGAGTTGTTAAAACGCGTATATGCGGCACGGTTACCGCTGGAATATGCCGTACTGCAGCAGTCCCGTTTCTTCGGCACAGAGCCGCACGGCTACCTCGATGCTAACGGAAAAGAATATACGGTCAATCCGCGCTGGCCGGAAAGAGTGCGGAAATTTACCGCGCGCTGTAAAGAAACCGGTGTCATTACACTGGCCGAGGGCGGTGTTAGCCCCGACGGCTATCAACAGGAATGGGATAGCCTGTTTGCCCGCAAATGGACCAACAGCCTCGCTTTCAGGACCAAAGTATCACTGGTGAACCCGCCCCCGCCGGAGTTTCCGGGCAAAGGCGCACAGACGCTTACCGACGGGCTCGAAGGTGGCAAAGACTTCAGCCTCAACTGGCTGTACCTGTACGGCAAAGATCTCGTAGCGGTGATAGATCTGGGTACCGCCAAACCGGTCAATACCGTGTTCATGCACTTCTTACAGGATGCCCGTCATTATATTTTTAATCCCACCCGCGTTGTTATTGCCGTGTCAGATGACAACGCCCATTTTACGGATGTGGGAGAACAAACCATTACGCCGCTACAGGGAGAAGACTACGATATAAAAAACACGCCGGTATCTTTCAAACTAACGGGAAAGCCTGTACGTTACATCCGGATCACCGGTGTTTGCCCCACGGAAATCCCCATATGGCGGGAAGCGCCCGAAAGCAAACGGCCGGCTATCTGTTGTGATGAAGTTTATGTGCAATAATATCAGGGCAACTGGTCCAGCGCCAGCTGAACCGCAACAATCGCGTTGTCCAGTTCGGTGGCCAGTACCTGTAACCGTTCTGCTGTGGGCCCGTTACTTTCTGTATCCCGCATAGCTTTTTCCAATGCGCTCAAACCTGCGTAGGTTGTCACGCTCCGCATACTATGGCATATCTCCCCCATCCTTTTGGGATGCTGGGTCATGTCCTTTTCCGCCAGTTCCTTCCTGACCGATTTACAATCCTCCAGCAGCAGCAAGAGCGTTTCCCGGAGCAGCGGGTCCTGCTGGTTGTCACTGGCGAGGTAACCCATCAACACGGAGAGGTCCAACGGCTTTACACCTGTAGGTGGTAAAGCGTCTGGTTCTTCATTGCCCACCCATTTATTCACCAGTTCCAGGATTTCGTCCTCCACAAAAGGCTTCGACAGGAAATCGTCCATGCCGGCGTCCTGGCATCGCTCACGTTCTCCTTTGGTATTACCGGCGGTCAGTGCGATCACGGGAGTATGCTTTTCCGGAAACAGTTCCCGGATACGACGGGTGGCATCATACCCGTTCATTTCCGGCATTTGGATATCCATAAAAATGAGGTCCGGTTGTTCGCCCACATACAACGACACCGCCTCCTGCCCTGTCTTAGCTTCTATAATGGTAGATGTAGGAATAGAGCGGGAAATAATGGTTTTAATCAACAGCATATTGACATTGTTATCTTCTGCCAACAGTACTTTTAAAGCCGTGCGCTCCGGCTTCCGCTTTTGCGGTGTGGCCGGTCCGGCGCCGTTATGCTCCGCATGCTTCTGCGACAGATGTGCCAGCGCATTATACAGGTCCTGCATTTTTACCGGTTTTACCAGTCGTTGTTCCACTTTCAGCTCTTCACAAACCCGCTGTACGGTTTCATCATCTGAAGAGCTGTACAACAACACCACCGGTGTCCAGGTGCCCAGCTGGTCGGCCATCTTCCGCATTTTACGGAGCGTTTCCAGTCCATCCATTACCGGCATATGATAGTCCATCAATACCGCGTCGTAGGTACGCCCTTCCATCAGCAGCTGCAACGCTTCAAAGCCGCTTTTAGCCATGTCTGTCTCGATGCCTTTCAGCAGCAGCATCTGTTGCAGGATGGTGCGGTTATGTTCATTATCATCTGTCACCAGTACTTTTTTCACGGCCTCAATATGTTGCCATGTTACCGGCGGGCCGTCGGCTGTTTCCACCATTACTTCAAAAAAGAAGGTGCTTCCCTCTCCCGGCGTGCTTTGCAGTTGCAGCCGGCTGTTCATCAGCGCCAGCAGCTTATTGGAGATAGTAAGGCCTAAGCCCGTGCCACCATATCTTTTGGTGATGGAGATATCTTCCTGAGAGAAAGCTTCAAATATTTTTTCCTGTCTCTCCTGCCGGATACCAATACCGGTGTCAGATACCTCAAAGCGGACAACACGCTGGTATTGCGCGTTAGCGGGAGAAACGGGGTATATTTTCAGGCCTACTTCTCCTTTTTCGGTGAACTTGACCGCATTGGAGAGCAGGTTGACCAATATCTGTTTTAGTCGCAGCTGATCGGTCCAGATAAAGCGGGGCAGTTCGGCAGATACATCGTAGATCATTTCCAGTCCTTTGCTCTGTGCCTGAAACTTCACCATATCGCTCACCTGGCTGCTCACTTCGAAGATGTCCAGTTTTTGAATGTCCAGTTCCAGTTTGCCTGCTTCGATCTTCGAAAAGTCAAGGATATCATTGATGATATTCAGCAGGGTGCCCGCGCTCTGGTTCACAATAGACAGGTACTGGTGTTGCACGTCGTTGAGACGTGTTTTCAGTACGAGGTCTGTAAAGCCGATGATACCATTCAGCGGTGTTCTGATTTCGTGGCTCATATTGGCCAGGAACTCTGACTTGGCCACACTGGCCTGTTCCGCCAATAGTTTGGCCTGCCGCAGTTCTTCCTGATGTAACGCATTAGCAGTTACATCTTCCGTGAGGATGGTGATACCGCCGATGCCGCCATCATGGTGGAACCAGGGCCTTACCTCCCAACGCAGGTGCTGATCGTGCTTCCATCCCGGTGGGCGCCAGATGAATTCTCCATTCTTCTCTGTTTTGCCGGCAACGGTATCACGGTAGACTTGTTTGAAGCCTTCCGGAATATCGGGCAACAGTTCATAGACCGTTTTGCCGTAAAGAGCCTGACCTTTCAGGCCATTGTCTTCCTCCCAGGCATTGCTACAGGCGATAATACGCAGCCGTTTATCCAGCATCACCACCGCCGCGGGGGTATGCTCCACAAAAGCAGAGAGCTTTGATTTTTCATCGAGCAGCAGTTGCTCTGCTTTCTTCTGGTCAGTAATATCCGTAGCGATATGCAGGTATCCTGTCAGTTCATTGTCCATATTATGGATGGCCGATATCACGAGGGATACGTTTACGGCAGAACCGTCTTTTCGTATATACGTCCACTCCTGTTGTGCGGCCTGTCGCTGACGGGCTGCCGCCATGGCGAATATTTCCATGGGCGCAACGCCTCTGGCCCCGGCCCTTTCAAACAGTTCGGCCGGTTCATGGAAAGTGGCCGGCGTTTGTTTACCGACGATCTCCCGGGAGGTATAGCCCAACAGTTTTTCAGCGCCTGTATTAAACAGGGTGATCGTACCATCCAGTCCGGTAGCGATGATACTAACGTCTGTGGCTGATTGAAGAACATCCTCCAACAGTTTACGTGCCCGTTGTATTTCTTCTTCCAGCCGCTTTTGCCGGTCTATGTCCTGGAAAGTGCCATACAACCGGACACATTTACCATCTCGGACTTCCGTACTACCGATGGAGCGTATCCAGATATTTCTGCCTTTGGCCGTAACGATCTCCAGTTCTATGTCCCAGGGCTCATGAAATTGTATCCCTCTGTTAACCGCCTCCTCCATCGCTGTGCGGTTAGCCCCCTTGTAGAAGTTCAATGCACTTTCCAGCGAAGGCTCAAAATCATCGTCTACCTCATGAATGTGGCGGGTCACATCGGACCAATAGGGTATTTCTCTTAATACATCAAACTGCCAGAACCCAATCCGGGCCACGCTGTTAGTCTGTTCCAACATTTGCGTGGTCAGTTTCAGGTCTTTCTCCAGTGCGTGCCTCAACGTTATGTCCAGCGCGTTGGCGATCACGTAAGGATGCCCGTCTATAGAGTATTCGAGTACGTTGTTGTACAGCCAGATCCGTATGTTGCCATCGCGGTGGCGTGTATGCATGATACCGCTTACCTGCTTTTCTTTTTTGACAGCATCAAGATATTCATATACACCTTCTGAAAACGCCGCGGGCACGATATCCCAGAGTGTTTTGCCGATGATTTCTTCCGGTTGATAGCCCAGGCTTTCCGCGCTGGCGCGGTTTACAGCAAGCAGTTTCCCTTCGAGGTCATGCATGCACATCATACCCCGGGAGTTATTAAAAAACACCCTGAACTGGTGTTCACTTTCCTGTAACTGGCGTTCATGCAGGATTTCCTGTGTGATGTCCCTGCCTACGGCGAAGATATTGCCGTTCTCCATTTCGGGAGAAGCCATCCATTGCAACCAAACGTATTCACCGTCTGTCTTACGCATGCGGTTCACGAAGTTGACCGTATCAATCCCTTCGTTTAGTCCTTTCAGTTGTTCCCCGGAGCTGTCGGCATCTTCCGGATGGATGATATCAAACACCGGACGGCCCAGTATCTCTTCAGGTTTCCAGCCAAGCACCTTTGAGAAAGCGGGGTTCACCATCTCAAAGGTGCCACTGCTGCCTACCAGACAGAACAAATCATTGGACAATAGAAAAAACTTGCGGAAATGTTCCATTTCCTCCTTGCGCGCAGAAGCCGACTGGTTTAACATAGTATGTGGTTAATGTCGTCAATTTACGAAAACTAAACACATTCCCCACCGACTTTTTCTGTTAATCAGCTGTTCTTCAATACTATCCGATAGCGTGCCTTTCCTTGTTCCAGGTGATGGATGGCCTCGTTCACCTGTTCCATCGGAAACTCTTCTACTATCGGGTAAATGTTGTGGCGCACGCAGAAATCGAGCATAGCGCGGATCACTGCCGGGCCGCCACCAGGGCTTCCCGCCACAGCTTTCTGTCCGGCGATCATATCAAAAACCGGAACGGCGATAGGCTCCTGTACAATGCCCACCACGTGCAGCTTTCCTTTGGGCGCGAGGCAATTCAGAAATATGTTCCAATCCAGCGGCACATTCACCGTGCTCAGTATAAAATCCAGCTGGCCCCGTACGGCTTTCAGGGCATTGGCATCGGTGGAATCGATCACGCGGGAAGCGCCCATGTTCCGTATTTCTTCATATTTAGCGGGATTGGAACTGAAGGCCACCACCTCGCACCCCCAGTGCTTCAGGAAACGTAATGCCAGGTGCCCGAGGCCGCCAATACCGATCACGCCTACCCTGTCGGTAGGTTTCACCCCTTCCAGCAACAGCGGGTTGAAGACGGTCAGTCCTGCACACAGCAGCGGTCCTGCTTTGGCCATATCGATGTTTTTAGGCAACGGAATAACCCATGACCAGTGGCCCCGCACGATATCAGCAAAACCGCCATGGCGGTCTATGACCACCTGCTCTGCATCTGCGCACAATTGCTGATTGCCTTCCAGGCAATGCCGGCAATGCATACACGATTCCGAGAACCAGCTGAGGCCCACCTTATCACCTACCCGTATACCTTTCGCGTGATTGCCTACGCGAATGACCTCTCCTACAATTTCATGGCCGGGCACCAGCGGATAGCGCGAAACGCCCCAGTCATTGTTGATCATGCTCAGATCAGAGTGACAAAGTCCACAATATGCCACCCTGATATCTACCTGCTCCGGCCCTATCTCCGGTAATTCATACACAAATTTTTCCAGCCTTCCGTGAGGCTCATTGGCTGCATAGCCCGTAACTTTTGTCATACAACAGTATTTTTCAGGCCGTAAAATTACCGGGCCTGCTGGCATGAAAGGTCAGGACATCAAAGGAAAAAGTATAAAAATCAAAGGATATGTGCCCGTATATGTTTCGGGGCGTGGCCGGTTTGTTTTTTGAAGAAGCTGGAGAAATAGTTAGGGGATTCAAATCCAAGACTATGTGCGATGATGGCCACCGGCCAGTCGGTATGGCGCAGCAGGGCTTTCGCTTCCTGCAATATCCGTCCGGCAATATGCACCGAAGTGGACTTACCGGTTACCTCCCGCACGGCATGATTCAGGTGGTTGACATGCACCGCCAGTGCTTTGGCATAATCGCCGGCAGCACGCAGTTCCAGTTGACGCCCGGGAGCGTCTATCGGGAATTCGCGCTCCATGCGTTCAAAAAAGCTGGCGGTGATACGCTCCGCCGCATTCTGATGACGGACGCTAATGGTATGTGGCGTTATTTTCAACGCTTCGTGTATCAGCAGCTGCAGGTAGTTGCGCAGCACGTCGTATTTATAGAGATAATCGGACTGCATTTCCGTCAGCATTTGCTGAAAGATACCGCTGATACGCTGTTCCTGTATAGCATCCAGAAAAAACACCGGATTGCTGCCGGGTTTGAAGAGCGGCGCCTGTTGCATGCTTTCATTCCGTTCGCCGTTTTGTAAAAACGATTGCTGAAACATACAGAAAAAGCCGGGCTGCTCAGCGGATACCGGTTCCCAGCCGAAGGGCGTATGTGGATTAAAGAATGCCAGCGCCGGGCGGTCGATCAGTATTTCCTCCTCATGCCCGCTCAGGCGGCTTTGTCCTTGTAGCAGCGATACCTTGTAATAGTCGCGCCGGTTGTAGATATGTGGTACCGTACAGTGGTCGCCGTTTTCAAACACATTAAACAAACGGCTGCCCTCTCCGATGATGCCTCTGTCGTCATAAAATGTTGCGATCGTTTCCTTTCTTCCCATGATTTCAAAATTAAGAAAATCAAAGAATAAAGCCGTACCTTAAATGATCACAACTTCCCCATATGAAAACGTATCTTTTGGCAATACTTTGTTGCTTTTTCCTGTCAGCCCATGCCCAGTCGGACCTGGCGCTGGTGGGCGCCCGCATCTATCCGGCACCGGGAACGCCGCCGATAGCCGACGGCGTGGTGCTTATCAACAACGGCAAGATCACCGCCGTAGGCAGCCGGCAGCAGGTGAAGGTCCCTCCACAGCTGCGGGTGATAGACTGCAAAGGACTGGTATTAATGGCCGGCTTCTGGAACTCGCATGTGCATTTCATGAGTCCTGTCTGGGAACATGCCGACAGTCTGCCTGCCGCACAGCTCACGGCGCAGCTAACAGATATGTTGACCAGTCACGGGTTTACCCATGCCTTTGACCTGGCGACGCTCAACTTCCGCAATCTGCGGGCATTGCGGGACCGGGTACGGTCCGGCGAAGTAGACGGCCCGGCTATCCTCAGCGCCGGCGAGCCGTTTGTGCCGCCTAATGGCAGCCCTTTTTATGTCCGTCCGATAAAGCTGCCCGAAATCAGCACCCCGGCCGCCGCGGTAGCTTATGTCAAAAAGCAGCTCGATGCCGGCACCGATGCCATCAAAATATGGTCCGCCTCCCCCGTAGGTAACGGTAAGGTGGTCTCGATGCCGATCGACATCGTAAAAGCCGCTACCACCACTGCACACCAGTACCATAAACTGGTATTCGCGCACCCTACCTCTGACACCGGCATGCGTATAGCCGTAGCCGGTGGTGTGGACATACTCGCCCACGTAGCGCCGGACGGTTATACGCCCTGGAAGCAGGCAGACGTGGATTTGCTGCGGCAGCACCATGTGGCGGTCATTCCTACGCTGAAGCTATTCAAATGGGAGCTGGAGAGAGAGAAAGTCGCTTCTCCCGAAGATCACCCACTGGTGAAAACAGCGATTGCACAGATAGGCATGTTTGCCAAAGGCGGCGGTGAAATTCTCTTTGGTACAGATGTGGGTTATATCTCAGATTTTAATACCGAAGATGAATTCCGTTTTCTCGCTACCGCAGGCCTCACTTTCGACCAGATACTGGCTTCGCTGACCACCGCACCGGCCAAACGCTTTGGCATGTCACAACAATGCGGGCGTGTAGCCAAAGGGCTGGACGCCGACCTGGTACTGCTGAAAGCCGATCCGCACGCCAACGCCAGCAACTTCGCGGCAGTGGCCTATACCATCAAAAAAGGAAAAGTGATCTATGATGCCGGGACATCTCACAAATAATTAAAAGGAAACGGCTGTCCCTTAAAAGGGACAGCCATTTCCAGGTTCAAAAACCGTTTTCTGTCAACCAACTTTTGAACATCCTAAACCAATTGTCTTTGCTCTGCAAATCGGTAAGGGCAAAGCCATGGCCGCCCGACTGCAGTATATGCATCTCCGATTTAACGTTGTTTTGCTGCAGGGCATTAAAAAAGGACAGCGTGTTTTTAACAGGGATCACGTCATCATCAGCAGCATGTACCATAAAGGTGGGTGGTGTAGTGGCGGTAACATGTTTATCTGTACTGTATAGTTGTAATAATTCCGGCGAGGGCTGTTTACCAATCAGTTTCTCCCGCGTTTTGGGAATGGCAGGATCGTAGATAATCACCGGATACAACAGCGCCATAAAATCAGGGCGCAGGTTTATCTTCTCCCCGTTATCAATCACCACCCGGCTGGTCTGTGTTCCTTCCATTGACACCAGGTGCCCACCCGCCGACAACCCCATCATACCTATCTTGTCGGGCTTAATGCCCCATTCTGCTGCTCTTTTACGCACCAGTTTGATGGCCGCCTGCGCATCCTGCAAAGGGCCTATCGACCTATCGATCATGATGGTATCATTGGGCAAACGGTATTTCACCACAAATGCGGCAATACCTTCCTGGCTCAACGCAGTGGCTATTTCCACGCATGCCGTCAGCGACAGCAGCCGGTAGCCTCCTCCCGGAAAAATAAGTATAGCCGTCCCCGTAGTTGTTTCTTTCTTAGGGAAAAAAGGGATGAGTGCCGGTTGTGTTACCCGGGTTACGCAATCATCAGCGTCTGTTTGTTCCTGGTAGTCGGCCGGGGCCTTGCGGGCGTTGGGCACGGCGCTTTCGTAGAGCGGTATGGTTGCCTGTTGGGCAGTAGCCTGTTGCAGACAAACCATCAACAACAGCAGGGGGATAAAATTTCCGGATTTAATGGGCCTGATCATCATAGCACATAAAAGTACAGCACCCACCATAGCGGCACTGTGCCAAAATGCTCAAATTACCGAACTGCCCTGAAACGGGTTGGCGGCATGCCGTAGACCGCCCTGAAAGCCCTGCTGAAAGCGCCCGCGTCTTCAAACCCACAGCTCCAGGCGATATCCTGCACCGGCTTGTCAGTATGCCGCAACAGCTCGGCTGATTGTTTCAGTCGTATATCAGTCAGGTACTGATAGGGCGTTGTATGAAAAACAGATTTGAACTGCCGCACCAGTTGAGGTACCGACAGACCGGCCTGTGCGCCGATCTTGCCCAAATCGATATTTTCTCCGTGAGATGCGTGCAGCACCTCCCTGGCAATACATAAGCGTTTATATACTTCTTTTCTGGTACTGGCTTTAACGGCCTTCACCTGACTTACGCTTTTCACATCTGACCGATGTACGCCGACCAGGCAGCGTAGCAGAAAAACGAGATATTCGTCGGTCATGGCTTCGTTGTATCCGGTTGTTTCCAACGCGCGTATAAGGCCGGAAAGCTGCATACCCATATCCGGCGTTATTTGCCGAAGCGTCTGAAAAAATTCAGGCATGCTGCCGCCTCCTACAGCAGGATCATCCAGTAGCATTTCTTCTCGGTGCAGTATGTCGGACAACACAACAGCTGCAAATTCATTTTTAAAAAAGATGGACAGGCACCGTACTTTCTCCTCACTGCTAATGCGGCAGGAGTAGCGCTGGTCGTTGTTTAAGAGTAGAAACTGTCCCGGACGAATGACCAGTTGCCGCCCATCGACGCCATACGTCTCCTCACCACTCAGTACCGTTTTAACCGAGAGGCAACCTACATGGTCTTCACAATGGCTGTCTTTGCTCTCCGCATGGAAGATGATATTATGCTTTCTGAATTTATTAAAATGCAGCGCTTCATCAAAGCCAGGTTGGGTATGATCGGGTAAACGGGTAAAATACATGGCGATTAATTAGAAAATCCCGGTGATGAAGTTAGCATTTTCAATTAAACTTTTACCGCATGGAAAAGTTGAGCATTTTGGCACATACTCAACAGTCGGCGGGTCTTACTTTCGTGCCCTATGAAACTGCTCAGCATACTGATTTCCATTACCTTTTTGCCATCCAACGTTGTTTTCGCTCAACAGGAAACCTGGATAACAAACGTGCGTCTTGTGGACCCCGCCAGGAAGACGGTGCAATACGGCATGACCGTAGTTTTCAGTGGCAATGTGATTACCGCCGTCCATAAAAGGAAAGCGCCGAAAAATGTTACAACTGTCGATGCCGGCGGAAAATACCTCATGCCCGGACTAACGGACGCGCACATACATTTTTTCCAAAGCGGTGGCTTGTATACCCGGCCGGATTTTATCGACCTGCGTAAGATCAGGCCTTATGAAGATGAAATAAAAGCCGTTCATAAAGGTCTTGAGCAGCAGTTGCGCCGCTATGTGCAAAACGGTATTACCACCGTGTATGACGTAGGTACCACCTACCACTTCCTTTCCCGGAAAAAGGAAATGGAGGGATGGGCCGTTGCCCCACAGGTGTATATGGCCGGCCCTATCATCACTACAGCCGCCAATCCGGTATACGACAGCCTGAAAAACGATGCGCCGTTTATGCGGGCCACCACCCCTGTAGAGGGCCGCAGGCTGGTGGAGGAACAACTGGCTTACCAACCAGACCTTATTAAACTGGTGTTCAGGCCCCAGGGCAAAGCGCCGGCAGCCTATATGCCCATCATCAAAGCGGTCATTGAGCAGGCCCATCTTCGCGGGTTAAGGGTGGCCGTACACGCCACAGCGCGGATCGCCGCCCAACTGGCAACAGCAGCAGGCGCTGATTTTTTGGTCCATAGCGTGGGAGACGAAGTATTAGATGATGCTTTTGTAGCGCTACTCAAAAAGAAGAAAGTGATCGTGTGCCCTACCCTGCTGATGGAGGATGGTTACCTGCACACCTTTGACCAGTCGCGGGTATTTACAACCAGAGAACTGACTTACGCGGAACCATTTGCACTTGGCAGCCTATACGACCTAAAACAACTGCCTGATACCGCTATCGCCGGCCAATACAAAATAAAGGCCGGTGAACATATGGCCCCAACGGCCGCCATCAATCGCACCAGTCAGTTGAACCTCAAAAAGCTCAGTGATGCCGGAGTGCCCATCGTAAGCGGCACGGATGCCGGCAATATCGGTACGCTGCATGCCGTCAGTCTGCTGCCAGAGTTGTTGCAAATGCAACAAAGCGGCATGAGCAACTGGCAGGTATTACAGGCGGCTACCGTCAATGCGGCTGGCATACTCAATCGTCCCGGTTATACCGGCAGTATCGCTGCAGGGCAACCGGCCGACATGCTGTTGTTAGATGGCGACCCCTCTGCCGATCTTAGTCAGCTGGCGCATATCCGTCTCGTTATCCGGAAGGGACAAGTGATAAGTCCTGACACGGTAATACATGACAGCCCTGAATCACTGGTGCAGCGACAGCTCAACGCCTATAACAGTCGTAATATGGACGCTTTTCTGGCCACCTATGCTGAAGATGCGGAGCTGCTCAATTTTCCTGACAAGCTACTCCGCAAGGGAAAAGAACAGATACGGAAGGCCTACTTCTTTTTTGACATCGCGCAGATACTGCACTGCCGCATTGTCAAACGCATCGTGGAGGGCAACAACGTCATCGATGAAGAACATATTGTGGACGACCACGGTACCCGCAGGGGCACCGCCATTTATCAGATAGAAAAAGAGAAAATCAAAAGCGTGTATTTTGTGAAATGACCATTCACTCATCTATGCTATGATATGTTTCGGCAGGAAGCCGGTGGCCCGTTTCATGGAAAAGGGGATCGTTATCTTCAGCTATATCATCGTCGAGGATTCAACCAATAAAAAATAGCCAAATAAAAAAATAATCGCAGAATGCACTTTTTTCTCTATTTTTTCAACTGAAAAACCAGAAAAAAGAAAATGAGAAAGCGTGTTGTGACCCTCGGCCTGCTATGTGCTACGGTAGCTGTTTGTGCCCAGAATAAACTGTATTACTTCCCGACAGCTGACAGTACTAAAGTCGGGGTAAAAAACGATCAGGGAAAGACGATCATTGCTGCGAAATTCTCCGGCGCTATCAACTATGATTTTGGGCAGCCTATTACCGGCCCCACAGTGGAGTTCTACGATGTATCTACCCCTGTAAAAACGCCCAAGCTATCGCCTGCTGTTCCCTGCGGCGAAGTATTTGACAGGAACGGAAAATTCCTTTATTATCCGCTGATGTACGACAATGGCCCTGACTACTGGGAAGAAGGGCTGCGCCGCTACGTGGAAAATGGCAAAGTAGGTTTTGCGGATAAAAGCGGGCACAAGATAATTCCGGCAAGGTGGGATTTCGTCAGTACCTTCAACTATGGCTATGCCATCGTGTATGAAGGCGGATGGCAAAAGAAATATGAACCAGGAGGAGAACACTGGTACATTTCGGCAGCATCCAACAAAGCTGTCAGCTATGTGATCAACAAAAAAGGAGAACGCGTAAACCCGGGTGCACAGCGGCATCCCAGGGATTATAAATACGAGGACCAATACTATCCCTACCCTTTTCACTACAATGCCATGGAGCAAAAAATCGTTGACAGCCTGCAACAGCTGGATGTGATCAACGATATTAATCTCGTGAACCATTATGAAGAGGGTCCCCGAAAAGACCACCTGTTACAGTTCGAAATAACGGAAAGGCCTACACCGGATTTCCCGTACTATACCGTGCAGGGCTATACGCAGCAAAGAAAGGAAGATGGGATGCAGTTCATCATCAGCAGCAACGGAAAAGACTATCAATATCAGCCCTGGTCGGCGGAAGAGCCGGTGCCCCTGCGGCAATGGATCATCACTGCACTAAAAGAATGCAAGGCTTTTCTGGAGGAACATGGGGATGCGCCTTTTCGGTTTGATGCGGACGCCCGGCTAAAACAATGGGAATAGCTCAGATCGATTCCACGGTAATACCTTTTTCTGCCAGCTGCGCCTGTATGTCCGCGAGGTTATCGGCATGAAAGAGATTCATCCGCTTCAGGTTGGGGAAATGTCTGACATCTTCAAAATCCCGGATATTGAAGGTGTCATCTTCCCCGTCCCAGAACCGCAACAGATGAAGGTATATATCATCTCCGCCATCCTGAGAGATCTCTGTAATCTCTGTAGCATATTTTTTATCAATCTCCAATGTTTCAAAGTAAGCAGTGACCTCCGGTATGAATTCGTATCCTTCTTCTTCCACATCTATTTCCCTGCCGGCATAATTCTTCACAAAATCATACAGGTCGAAAGCGGGCTTCAGCAGTTCTTTATTATACATCAATTCCTGTATCACCGCCAGCTTGAAGTTAAAATCCGTGAATTCGATTTTCTCGCCGGTGACAGGCTGGTATTTATATTTATCGGAGTATACTTTCGGTGTTGGTGGCTCATGCCGGCTGATAGCAACGCCTTTCAGCTGCTTGTCTTCCATATCTACCCATACATCTATATCGCCAATGGTCAGCGTGCCGCCTTCATCCCATTTATTGACCTTCCTGGCTGATTTTATATTTCTGTCGATGTAGGTCCGATAGTCTATTCCGTTGATGGTAAAGTGGCCCAGAAAAACCGAAGCCGGAGAAAAGTCCAGGAAACCGGATATATAGTCGAGCGTGAGACCTTCCACCTCACGGCCATTTTTAGCATAAGCCAGTACTCCCAGCGTATCCCAGGTATAGATATGATTGTATTTTTTTGACACATGCCGGGCCTCTCCCAACAGTGTTTTCAACTGTTCAATATCCAGTGGAAAGTGCATGTCCACACCGTTCAGGGCGAAGCGGTTATCAGTGATCGTTATCTCCATAATTGATATTTGTTCCTGTTAACAAACGGAAACGAATATCGTACTTTTTGTACATCTGCCAAGGCTATTCTTTCTTATGAGGCTGCCCTTTGCCGGTAGTGATCAGGCTGCGCAGGCTATTCAGGTACCGGCTCCAGGCATTGGAGCAGGCATCATAACATTCAATTTCCGGTAACAATCCATGATGAATAAACCGGAGCTCCGTCTGATCGTTTTTAGGGGTGATTTCAAAGCTGATGGTAGTGCCTGTCCATTCTTCCGGATCATGCCGGAGAAAGCTCAGCCGGCTATCAGTTATCAGCCACACCACTTTTTTGTCCGGCACTACTTCTGTCAACCGGTGTTTGCTGTAGTGGAGATCTTTGTAGCGGTAAACAAATTCATCCTGTGCGTGATGGGTATCACCTTCCAGTGTTTCTGACCACCAGCCCCGAACATTGTTGACCGCATTAAATACTTCATGAGGGGTCTGGTTTACCAGCATGGTCACCGTAAAATCAGCTTGGTTCATAGCATCGTGTATTTGGAGTTAAGGTAAAGATAACGATACAAAGGTACCCACAATGCCCGGTCTCCAACAGCTGTAAAATTGCCTTTTTTACGGGGTGATGCTGACAACAACTCCTTTCAACGTTTTAATTCACTCGGCAGGTAACCGAAGTGTTTTTTGAAAGCAGCGGTAAAGTGCTGCGGATTTTTATAGCCTACCATAAAGGAGATATCTGCGATGCTGGTCTGGCCTTCCAGCAGCTGTAGCCGGGCTTTCTCCATACGTACTTCATTCATATAACCAAATACTGTATTGCCGAACATTTCCTTGAAACCCTTCTTCAGTTTAAAATCGTTGAGACCGGCTTTAGTGGCCAGTTCGATGAGGGAACAGGGCTCCTGTAGGTTGTCTTCGATCAGCGACTTCACATGCAACAGTCTTTCGGCATCTCCGTTTCTCAGCACGGAGCGTGGTCCATCAGGTTCAGCGGCGCCCAGTTGCGCCAGCTGCATCAGCAACAGCTCCGTCACCTTCGCCTCCAGGTACACTTTTCTCAGGATATCCCCATAGGGACAGTGCAGGATTTCATAGATCACATTTCTCATCGTCGGCAGGATGGGCAGGCTTTTGTTGCCGATGAGTACCGGCTGGCCTTTTTGCAGCCCTTCACCGAAATCGCCCAGTGGCGCCAGCTCCGGCCCCATCATCCGTTCCAGAAAAGGCCGCATCAGTTTTATCTCCAGCGTAAAACGCCGGGTAGCGGTATATTGTAGTTTTCCTTTCACTTCCGGGAAAAAGAAGAGCTGGTGGCAACCATCGAAAATGGTCACGTTTCTGCTGCCTTTGTTGTTGCCGGTATATTCGGAAAAGCCTTTCAGCTCGAAATGCATTTTAAAGAAAGGGAAATCGTGACTGACTTCCAGCTCCAGTATTTTATCATGCCGGATATTACGGTGCTCGATGCAGATACCGTTGAGCAATATCTCCCGGGTAGTACCATGAAAGCCTTCCAGTCCAGTCTCATAGAGCGTTTCCGTGATTCCACCGGCTGCGGCGAAATTGTCCGGGAACTCCCGGACGATCATATTTTCCTTCCAGTCGCTGCTTCGTAAAATTGTTCTCATCCCACGATTCCTTTTTTTGTCATCAGGTGGTCAACTCCGTTCTGCGGCATTAAATACTCCGTTTCGCGTTACAGTCCCTTTACCGGGTGGCGTAACTTTGCCGACCAACCTGCAAATTTTTGTCAAACTTATTACGGGTGGCACAACCTGTACGCTCAAAAAGGGAATATTTCCGATCAATAAGGGAATTTCCTGTTTGGGTGCAGGCATTACTATGTATTATGACTAACAACTGTTCTATAAGATGAAGATGAGATTGAACCTATTTCTGTTGCTGGCACTGACCTCCCTTTTTTCCGCCGCACAGGCGCAGATCAGGCCGAAAGGCAGTATTGCCGGCATCGTAAAATCCAGTGACAACCAGCCCGCCGCTGATATCATTGTGTTGTTAAAAGGCACCCACCGCGGCACCGTTACCGATGACAAAGGCCGCTACCAGTTCGATAACCTCGCTGCCGGCGATTATATGCTGGAAGCGTGCTTCGCAGGCCTCAAACCTCAGCAGGTGAAGATTATACTACGTACAGGCGAAGACGTTACCGTTGAACCCATACGCCTGGAAGAGAGCACCCAGAAGCTACAGGAAGTAGTGGTGGTAGGCGCCGTGGAGAAATTCGCCAAAAAGAAAAGTGACGATGTGGCCCGTATGCCGCTGAAGAACCTGGAGAACCCACAGGTATATACCGTAGTGCCTAAGGAACTGCTGCAGGAGCAGCTGGCTGTAGACTTCCGGAGCGCCCTTGCCACTGCGCCCGGTGTCAGCAATGTCACGCTGGGCGTAGGCTCCGGCGGTGTAGGGCTGGGCATGCGTATGCGCGGCTTCAGCGGCTCCAACGCTGCCGGCGCTATCCGCAACGGTATGGCCACCAACTGGGTGTCTATGAGCGATCCGGTGAACCTTGAAAGCATTGAGGTGATCAAAGGCCCTTCTGCCACTCTGTTCGGCTCTTCGCTGGTCACCTATGGTGGTCTGGTGAACAGGATCACTAAAAAACCTTATGACTACTTTGGTGGCAACATCAGCTATACCGCCGGCAGCTGGGGCCTGAGCCGGGCTACCATCGACATCAACACCCCGCTGAACGCTGAAAAAGGGATGCTGCTGCGCGTAAATGCCGCGGTGGACGTTCAACGTACTTTCCAGGACTATGGCCGCAGCAACACACAGGTGATAGCCCCTGCTTTTACCTATAAAATCAATGACCGCCTGACACTGGACGTGGACTTTGAATACTTCCGCACCAAACGCAACTCCACCTATATCGGATTGGGCAACCCCGGTCCCCTCAAAGCAAAAAGCCTCGATGAGCTGGGCCTCGACTTCAACTACTCCTATACCAGCAATGACCTGCAAAGTGAAGCCAAAACCTTCAACGCCTTTGCCAAAGCTACTTACAGGATCTCTGACAAATGGGTATTACAGACCTTGTTCTCTTATGCCAATACCGACAACAATACCAACTACCTGTTTCTGCTGATCAATACCGATTCCACCATGCAACGGCGGACAATGTACATCCCGAGCATCTTTGGTGTTAATCAGATACAGCAGAACTTTACCGGTGATTTCAACATCGGCCGTATGCGCAACCGGTTGCTGGCAGGACTTGACTTCACCCAGATCACCACCACAGACAACCGGTGGATGATCAACTTCTATGATACGGTGAAAATAAACCGCCCGCCGGCTTTCATCAACCTGGAAAAATACCGTCAGCGTATTGCCAATATGCCGGCGCCTAATACCGTGGGCAGAAGGAACCAAAAAACTTACAGCGCCTACGTATCTGATGTATTGAACATTACCCCGCAACTGATAGCCATGGCCAGCGTACGGGTAGACCGATTTGAAAGTGAATACGACGACTACGGCCAAACGGCAGTATCTCCCAAATTCGGCCTGATCTATCAGGTAGTAAAAGATAAAGTTTCCCTTTTCGGTAACTACATGAACGGCTTTACCAACGTGCCTCCCGGCACCATCGCAGAAAAGCCGGCAGAAAAAACCACGTTCAAACCGGAACATGCCAACCAACTGGAAGGTGGTGTTAAAGTAGAATTACTACAGGGCAAACTCTCCGGCACTGCCAGCTACTATAACATCCGGGTACAGGATAAGCTGCGCCAGGACCCTCACAACCCCACCTACTCCATACAGGACGGCACACAGGAAAGCCAGGGCTTTGAAGCTGATCTGATCGCCAACCCGGAGAAGGGACTGCATATTATCTTCGGCTACGGCTACAACGAAAGCAAATTCACCCGCGCCGCCGCCAATATCGATGGCAAACGCCCCGCTTCCACGCCTGCCCATGTCGGCAACCTATGGATCAGTTATACCGTTCCCCATGGTAAGGTAAAAGGACTGGGTGCAGGCTTCGGTGGCAATACCCAGAGCGATTGTTATCTGAACGATACCAATACGTTTACCGCCAACGGTTTCACAAAATTTGACGCCACGGTATTTTATGATCGGCCCAAATACAGGCTGGGACTGAAGCTAAACAACGTCACCGACAAACATTACTGGACCACCGATTTCTGGGCCAATCAACAGCCTACCCGTCACCTGCTGGCCAACGCTGTATTTAAATTCTGATCATCCCGGGGGCTAAAGCCCCGGGCTACGAACTTTTTACCTGTAATATGAATACCAAAAACAACAAAAAATCATGGCTGGCAAGGTTGAACAGCTGGCTGCATCTGTGGCTGGGCATCTCGTCCGGCATTATCGTAGTGATAGTGGCGCTTACCGGCACCCTGTTCGTTTTCTGCGATGATATCATCGACGCGCTGGCCGGCAAAGCCCTGCATGTGGAGGTCATCAAAGAAAAAAAACTGACGCCTGAAACACTGGTGGCAGTGTTCCACCAGGAGCATCCTGACCTGAAAGCCTTTAGTTTCCAGGCTTACAAAGATCCGTCCCGCTCCTCCCGCATCGGGGCGGCGGATAAAGACGGCCATTTCAATTTCACCTGGATAGACCCTTATACCGGCAAATGCCTGACCACCAGCGGCGCTTATTATTTCTTTTATGTGGTGGCCCATGTGCATAGCGGCGAAATGCCATTCGGCAAAACCGGCAACCTTATCGTACAAATCGCCACCTGGATATTTTTAATAGAGCTGGTCACCGGATTGATCCTGTGGTGGCCCGTTAAATGGACACCCGCTACGCGGCAACAGTCTTTCCGCATCAAGTGGAAGGCCAGCTTCAGGCGGGTGAACTACGACCTGCATAATGTGCCCGGCTTTTACAGTCTCCTGCCTGCCCTGATGCTGACCGTCACCGGCCTGATCATCGTGAATGATACCGTAAAACGCTCCACGCACCAGTTGCTCGGCAGCCAACCCGATGCGTTTAAAATGATGCGCAAAAAAGCACTGCCTTTTGACAGCGCCCGGCCATTTGTAGCGCTGCACACCATCCTGGACGACTTGCTGCAGGCGCCGGATGCCGAGCAGGTACGCCTGTCTATCCCTAAAGACAGCGCCACCACGCTCTTCGCCATGTCTGGCCGCGAACTGGGCCTCAAAGCCCTCGATGGCCGGATGATGATGATAGACCGCTACAGCGGCCGGGAGATGACGTTTCCATCCGTTATCCATCGCAGCCTTGCCGTAGACGGCATGAACATGAACCTGCATATCGGCTTCTGGGCGGGATGGCTGGGTAAAATACTCACGGCCATAGCAGGACTGATCTGCGCCACCCTTCCCGTCACCGGATTCCTGATATGGTGGGGCCGCCGGAACAAAAAGAAAAAACGTGTAACCCATCCCGTTAATACCGCTATCACTCAATCATCATGAGAAAATTATATTGTCTGCTCTTCGGACTGCTATATGCGATGACTTCCGCCGCACAGGGGAACGTCTCCATCGGTAAAAAATATTCGCTGCCTTCTGTGATCCTTGGCGAAAAAAGAGATTACTGGATATATCTGCCCCCGGGTTATGACGATACTACGTATGCTCCTGCCCGTTACCCGGTCGTGTACCTGTTGGATGGTGATGCCAATTTCCATTCCTTCACCGGCATTCAGGAAATATTGGCGCAGGGGCCGTATGCCAGCATACCGCAAATGATCGTGGTAGGCATCCTCAATACAGACCGTACCCGCGATCTGACACCATCACCGGCGGGCCGGAAAGCTTATTACGACCCGAAAGCCACGCTCTATGCCAACAGCGGCGGCAATGAACGGTTTATCGCTTTTCTGCAGAAGGAATTACGGCCACATATAGACTCCGCCTATCGTACTTCCGGTTACAATATTTTACAGGGCCACTCTTTCGGCGGGCTCACGGCCGTTAACCTGCTCTTGCATCACACCCGGCTGTTCAACGCCTATGTGGTCATTGATCCCAGTCTCTGGTGGGACCAGCAGCTGATGTTACGGCAGGCAGACAGTATCCTTCCCCGGAAAGATTTTACCGGTACGAACATCTACGTAGCGATGGCCCACAAGGTAGTGGTACCGCAGGATACCACCACCGACCATCCCATGGCCATCCGTGCGTTTTCGCAACAGTTACAGCGGCGGCAGCCGCAGGGGCTGCGGTGGCAATTTCATTATTATCCCGAAGATGATCATGGGACCGTGCCGTTACCGGCCGCATTCGATGCGTTGAAGTTTATTTTCAGCGGACATCAGGTGCATGTAAAACAGGCCGTGCAAGACCCTTCCCTGATCACAAAACATTATGCGGAACTTTCAGCGAGGCTGGGCTTTACGTTTAAGCCTACAGAACGTTACCTCGACTGGTTGGGGAGCTATTGTCTGCGTATAGGCAGGACCGATCAGGCGGCCGCTATTTTCCGGATGGCTGCGGACCTATACCCGCAAAGTAAACATACCATGGAGCAGTTAACAAAAACCAGGCAACGATGAGGCATTGGCTTCATCGTTGTCTGAAATACTTAATTTGTTCCAGTCTGATATTAGCTTGTTCTTCAGTGAACTCATGTCGGGGCAAACTTTCCACCTGATGGAAACCGTTGCAACGAAGTTCTTTCACATCCGGCCCGATAGAAAACAGGTTGTATTCCCTGCAGGAGTTGCATTGAATAATCCACCAGTCCGTATCCGGCACACCGTGCCGTTTCTCCAGTACGAGCGCCTCCAGCGACTGGCCGCAACCCGTACAGGTTTGCGATCGGACTTCCAGGACCTCCTCTTCTTTCTTTCCCCTGAAAAAATCCACCACTTTCATCATAGTGATGAAAAAACTGCCGTAGCGCCATTTATTCAGGTCATCTTTCAGGTCAACTCTCACAATACCTGCCAGCTCATAAAAAGTATCACAGATGAAATCACGGTCTTCCGTATCAAAAACATCTTTGTTCAGCATTTTAAGTGCATCTTTCAACAGCTTTTTGTACTCTTTTTCGGTAGCATCTTGTCTGGCTGCCACCATCAGCTGGTCGGCGAAATGATTAAAGAACCGTTCCAGACCGTCGCGTATTTCGTCATCAGAAGGGTTCAAACCTCTGTCCCTGTATGCGGAATAAGAAAATTTGCCACGCTCTTTAAAATTAGACAGGGCGGTAATAAGGAATGGTTGCGTGTTCATGGCTGCAGATTGTTCCGCCAAGATAACTTATTACCACCAACTTTCGTGATTTAATGTGATGAAAAACGGCGCTGTGGTTTATCATAGTGTTATCTAGTGTTAACGGGCAGGCAAAAGCGTCCATCAATTTTCCCGGATACCCGCAGAGCGTCCGGTTTTCACCCAATAGCTCCTCACTGTGACCAATATACGTCCCGGGTTGTTACCCTTGGATGACTATTCCGTTTTCAATGATTTTATCGGGTTCATTAAAGCCGCTTTCACCGACTGATAACTCACCGTCAGCAATGCAATGATCAGCGCCAGCAAACCTGCCAGCGCCAGCATCCACCATTGTATTTGTATGCGGTATACAAAATCTTCCAGCCATTTGTCCATGATATACCAGGCCACGGGTACTGCGATGATAAAGCCGACGAATACCAGTTTGATGTAATCTTTACTTAAGAGGCCAACGATATTGGTCACCGTAGCGCCCAGCACTTTCCGCACACCGATTTCTTTCCGCCGTTGTTCCGTGGTATACGCCGCCAGTCCGAATAATCCGAGCGATGCGATCAGGATGGCCAATATCGTAAACCCACCAAACATTTTACCCAGGCGAGTTTCTTTTTTATACAGTTGATCGAAATGATCATCCAAAAACTGGTATTCAAACGGATAGGGCGTGTATCGTTTGATCGCCTTTTCAAACAGTGCGATGGTGCCTTGCAGATCTTCCGGCCGTATGCGGGCAGATATGTATCCGGTAGGCGTTTGGTCGAGCGTCAATACCAGTGGTCCGGGCACATGATGAATGGAATTAAAATGGAAGTCATGCACCACGCCGATAATCGTTCTTCTGCCGTGGCCATCGGAATAATCAAATCCTTTCGCGAGGGCTTCTTCCGGCGTCCAGCCGAGGGCTTTGGCAGCCGTTTCATTGATCAGGGCAATTGGTGCGCCGAGCGTATCGGTACCGAAATCACGTGAGAAACCGCGGCCGGCAACAGTAGTTAGTCCATATACGTTCAGAAAATCGTAGTCGATGCCCGTTGTGCGGCTGGCCAGTCTCTCCCCATTGCTGCCGGGCCAGTTGAGCATGGCCTGGTTGGTAATAAAACCGGTAGGGAGATACAGTGAATAACTCATGGACAAGATGCCGGGGTGACTGAGCAATTCCTTGCGGATCGTGCTGTAGTTGCGGCTCACTGCTTCATCGCTTACCCGGACGGCCAACACCTGTTCCCGGTTATACCCCAGGTTCTGATGCTGTACCAGTTGCATCTGCCGGTAAATGATAAAGCTTCCTGCCACCAGCACGATAGATACCGCATATTGCCCTACAATCAGCGCCCGTTGCAGGGAAAAACTGCCGGCGCGGATACCCTGTTTGCCTTTAAGCACCTGTGCCGGCCGCAATGCCGTCATCAGGAACGCCGGATAGCTGCCGGACAACAGGCTGACCAGCAACACCAGTAGCAGCAGGCCTGGCACCAGGAAAGGATTACCGATATAATCCATATGGAGGGAGCGGTCCATCAGCTGACTGAAAAACGGCAGCAACAGATGCGCCAGTCCCAATGCCAGCACCAGGGCCAGCGTTGTCATGATCAGGGACTCCCCGAGGAACTGCATCATCAGTTGACCGCGCATAGCGCCTGCCACCTTGCGCATCCCTATCTCCTGCGCCCTGCGGGCAGAGCGGGCCACTGCCAGGTTAGTATAGTTTACACAGGCCAGCAGCAGGATAATAAAGCCGATGGCCAGAAACAGGTACACATATTTATCGCTGCCACTTTGCTCAAACTCCAGTGTGTCGAGGTGTTGTGATTGCAGGTGAATGGTTTTCAGCGGCTGTAGCAGAAACCGAAGGCGGTCTTCCGGCCGCCAGCGCGACAGATGTTCATCGATGTAGGCATCCAGTTTTTGTTTGAGCTGCGGCGCATCGGCAGGATTGGCCAGCATGGCATAGGTGTAGATGCCGTTGTTCATCCAGGGGTCTTTCACCGAACAATCCAGGTAGTGAGGATCGGCGGTAACGGGAAGGATATACTGAAACTGCAGATGGGAAGTGGCTGGCACATCGGCCAGTATACCCGTCACCGTATGTGGCTGGTCGTGCTGATAGAGCAATGTTTTTCCCATGGCGTCTGCCGTGCCGAAGATCCTGCGCGCCATGGAGGCCGTGAGCACAATGCCGTTGGGCGTTTTCAGCGCCGTGGCAGGGTCGCCCTGCAAGAACGGGAACGTGAATATCTGCAGGAATGCAGTATCGGCGAAGATGCCCTGCTCGCGGAAATGGCGGTCGCCTACACTCAGCAGCGGATTGTTGGCCGGTTCTACCGTGGTAGCCGCCTTTACTTCGGGAAACTCCCGCTGTAGTGCGCCTGCCAGTGCAGGGGAAGTGGTGGCCCAGTAGTCCTGCCCTTTGGAAACAGGCCGTTGCTGTATCACCCTAACGATCCCGTCTGCATTGGCATGAAAACGGTCGAATGCCCATTCATGCTGCACAAACAGCAGTATCAGGATAAAACAGGCCAGCCCGATGGCCAGGCCGAAGATATTGATAAAGGAATATCCCGGGTTGCGTAACAGGTTACGCCAGGCGATCTTGAAATAATTCCTTAACATGGCGGTGATCATTTAAGCTATGAGGCAACAAGAATGCTGCCGCTTCCTGAAAATACACTATTAACGCCGCTTTGCAGCATTCCCGGGGCAAAATGCCTGTCCACATATGAACGACTGTTGTCCGGAACCGGACAACCAGACAGCCGATCCGATGTCAAAAATCATTATAGACAAAACTGTCTATAATAAAAAATAGCTTTAATTTTGATGATTATGGCCAGACCAGGAAATCCAAAAGAAAAATTGTTGACCACCGCTGCCCGGTTGTTTTTTGAGCAGGGGTATCAGGCTACGGGCATCAACCAGATACTGGAGGAAGCCGGCGTGGCAAAAGCCAGCCTGTATACACATTTTGGTTCCCGGGAAGCATTGGCGCTGGCTTATCTCAAGGAGGCGCGTACTGCCTGGTTCCGTGCTTTCACGACGGTCGTGGAGAAAGAAAAGAAACCGGTTGGCAGACTGCTGGCGATTTTCAGTTTTCTGGAAGAGAGCTTGCCTGCCCATGATTTCCGGGGATGCCGCTTTATCAATATGCAGGCTGAACTGGCGGGAGAAAGTCCGGTCCTGCATGCACAGATCAAAGCGCATAAGCAGCAGCTCCGACGTTACATCCGCCGGCTGGCCACCGATGCCGGCAAACCGTCCCTCACCGGTGATACGGCCTATCTGCTGTTTGAAAGCGCCATCGTGGAAAGCATGGTCCACCGCGACCTGTGGCCGGTAAAAACAGCGGTTAAACAGTTGAAAGCATTACTATCTGCCTAATTTTTTTCCACCCATAACAGACAAGTTTGTCTATAATTATTTTTTTGAGAGATGAAAAACGACTATCATACCCTGTTGCTCGACCAGCCGTTCGACACCATACTGGCGGCCGCTAAGGCGGCCATCACAGACAATGGCTGGCTCTTATTGCACGAAATCAATCCCCAACAGATACTCGCAGGACAGGGCTATCACCTGCCCGCCACCCGGCAGCTGTTTTTCTTTCACCCCTCCTATCTGCACGCCCTGTGGGAACAGGATGCCGCGGCGGTGATGGAGGCGCCGCTGAAACTATTGTTACAGGAGTTGTCCCCGCAACAAACAGCAGTGCGGTATTTTGATATAGATCATCACTTTGAAGGATACACGGCCCATATCAGCAGCATCGTCGCCGCCATTAAAACAAAGCAGGCTGCCTTGCTGGCACAGCTACAGGCAGTCTCCTCCAGTTGACCGGACTACCCTGCTTCTTGGCATCGGACTACGTTCGCCGGTATATTTATCCGTATACTTGCATGAATCAGTATTGAGACCATGACACCATTAGACCCAACCGCGTACCCTCAGCTGTTAGCCTCGCTGAAGGCCGCGCCCATCAATACCCTTTTCGCACAGGCAGTAGTGGATGGAAAGGTTAACGGGAAAGTATATACGGACCATGCCACCCATCCCACTACGTACTACATTGTGCATCCCTATGGTATGTCGCTGTTGTGGGGAGACAGTAGCGATGAGGCGTTTCTCCGGCAACTGAAAGACTATGTGGACAATACGCAAGGGCAACGGCCCGGCGAGGAATGGCTACAGGCCTTCCCTGTCAGCTGGGACCCGGTGCTGGACAAGCTTTTCAGAGATGAACAGCAGCAGCCGGTGGCACATGTGGAGCGGGACACCCGGCTTAATCTCACATTCAACGCCGACAAATACCGCGAGCAGCGCAAACAAGTGCCCGCGGAGGCGCCCATACAGATCACCACGGTGAGCCATGCAGCCTTTGACAACATGACCGGCACCGTTATCCCTACTCACTTCTGGAACAGCGCCGACGAGTTTGTCAGCCAAAGTATTGGCTACAGCGTGTATTACAATAATACCCTCGCTTCCCTCGCCTTCGCCGCTTTTATCGATCATGAAGTGCTGGAAATAGGCATCGAAACCTGTGCCGCCTTCCGGGGGAAAGGACTGGCTTATCATTCCTGTGCCGCACTGATCGACTATTGCCTTGAAAGAGGCCTGGAGCCCATATGGGCCTGCCGCGGCAGCAATGCCGGCTCGCGCAAACTGGCACAGCAACTGGGTTTTGAGGTCTCCCGGGAACTACCTTATTATAAGTTGTTGTTATAATACGCTATCAAAAGAGATGGTCGCCCGCAGAACTTTTTACTTCTGTTAACTGTTCTGACAGGTGACCATTTTCTTTTGTATGAAACACATCCTTCTGGCTATCCTACTGCTTTCGTACAGTAGGATTACATCTGCACAGCACCTGCTTGATGATGAGGATACGCTCCGGATTGGAGGTATACGTCAGGTCATTTCCGTCAAAGGCAATGCGGAGGGCCCGCTGTTACTGTTTCTGCATGGAGGACCGGGCGAGTCGCGTATACCGCAGATGGAGAAGATCACCCATGCCTTGCAGCCATATGCCATCATCGTCATGTGGGACCAGCGGGAGACCGGCAAAACCCTGGCGGTAAATCGTGCACCCCTGCCCGTTACCCTGCAACAGGTAGAACAGGATACCGACGAACTGGTAAAGGTACTGCTGCAGCGGTTCCGGCGGCAAAAACTGTATCTCATGGGTGAATCGTGGGGTACCATATTGGGGTTCCATACGGCAGCCTCTCATCCGGAATGGCTGGAGGGACTGCTGGTGGTATGCCCGGTCATCAACCAACAGCCCAGCGAACAATTGGCACTGCAAAAAATGAAAGTATGGGCAAAAGAAAATAAGCATGCGGTCGCCCTGCGGGAATTGAATACCGTGAAAATCCCCTTCACCAATAGTGATCAGCTTTATTATTCCCGGAAATGGATGCATGCCATGGACGGAGAACCCTACGCTGATACCACGATGGTGCGGTCTTATTTCGCCACCTGGTCGAAAATCTGGCTGGCGCCCTGGAACGAAGCCGCCAGGCAGAATCTGCCGGTCACCCTGCCCCGTCTCCGTTGCCCCGTCTATTTCTTCCTGGGCGGAAAAGATTATCAGACCAATGCACAAATCTCCAAAAGCTACTATCAAAAGCTGATAGCTCCCCGCAAACAGTTGTACTGGTTTAAAGACGCCACCCATATGGTCATGATCTCGGAGGCAGACAGCATACAAAAGATCATACTGGATGATATATGGAAGACTTCCCGGTAAAATAACTATCTCCTGACAATATAAAATTCAACCCTGATGTGCTATTTTCAAAAAAATTAGTACATTTGACCTAAATTTATATTTTATGAAAGCAATCATCATCGGTGGCGGCATAGGCGGCCTCACGACCGCTATTGCCTTGCAGGAACAGGGTTGGAACTATGAGATATATGAAGCGGCACCCGAATATAAAGCGGTGGGCGCCGGCCTTCTGCTGGGGGCCAATGCCATGAAAGTATATCAGCGGCTGGGCATAGCAGACGCATTGATACCACAGGGCGGACACCTGGAACGGTTGTACATAAAAGATTATAAAGGGAATGTTTTGCAGCAGATCGACAACGACCTGCTCCAGCAGCAGTATGGCTCCCGCAGTCTGCCCATACACCGGGCCACCCTTCAGGCCGCCTTGCTGGGGTATCTGGACGAGCCGGTGAGGACGGGGAAAAAATGCATCGCAGTAACAGAGACATCAGAAGGCATTATCGCCCGGTTTGAAGATGGCAGCGAAGCCAAAGGAGACATCCTCATTGCGGCAGACGGCATACGGTCAGCCGTGCGTGAGCATTACATCGGCAGCCAGGGCTATCGTTACTCCGGACAAACCTGCTGGCGCACCACCGTTAACATGACGCTGCCGGAGGCTGAACGGATCGTCACCTCTGAAGTGTGGGGCCGCGGCAAAGGTATCAGGGCTTCGTTTATGCATGTGGGTGGCGACCAGGTATATTTCTGGTTCACCAAAAGGCTTCCGGAAGGTATTCCGCTGACAAATGAAGAGGCATTGGCCCTGATCCAACGGGAGCTGGCAAATTTCAGCGGACATATGAAAGCCGTAGTGGCCCGCATCAATCCATCCCAACTGATACGGTCCGATCTTTACGACCTCGCCCCTACGAAGAATTGGCACAAAGGACGGGTGGTGCTGCTGGGTGACGCCGCACATGCTACCACACCCAATCTGGGCCAGGGCGCCAGTCAGGCTATTGAAGACGCCTACGTGCTGGCCGACTGCCTTTCCCTCCACTATGATCATGAGACCGCTTTCCGGCACTATGTGACCCGGCGGATGGCGCGCGCCCATAAGATCGTGCGTATATCCTGGCAGATGGCGCTGCTCACCAACTGGGAAGGAGGCATAGCCGTGGGACTCAGAAACTTTATGGTGCGTAATATGCCGGCCAGCGCCACCAAACGTCAACTGGACTTTTTATACAATATTGAACTGTAAATTTCCAGGTCGCCGGTATCGGTATTGCATAGCAGGATGATGGTGTTGTGGTCGTCCACACACCGCAGCAGACTACTGTTGAAGCCATTCATACTTCCATAAAAGCTTAAGGATCTTTTCCTGCAATACCTGTTCCCCATGATTATTTCACACATGAGAACTTAGGGTTTTCTCTTATTTGGTAACTTGCTATTCCAACAACTCCCAACCCTTGCCACATGAAAATAACAACGCTCCTCACCGCTCTCTCCATCGGATATTTTCCGGTAGTGGCGCAATCCACCAAACTGTTTGAGATCATACAGACGAATGTCCCGGATACTTCCCGTCAAAAAAGTACCAAAGACTTTTCCGGAAAAACCCGCTACTTCTTTGAAGATGAAGATTACGTAGTGAACAAAACGTGCAGTGGGGAATGGGGTGGCACGGTTTATTTCAGGAACAGAAAAACGGGGATGACATATGTTTGTGAGGCCACTTGTCCAGTGATCATCCATAAATTGAATGGAAAATACCTGGTTTCCTGCACACTCAAACACCTTTCCGGTTCATCCAGTGTAATTCAGATCGACCATCCAGACTCCCTTCAGGTATATACCAGGCCGGTAAAAGGCAAACGGGGGTTAATATCGGTGCGGGACGCCGAGTCAGCCTCCCGAAAAGGATGTATTACTTTACTGGAAGCCGGCCGTATCATTATACTCGTCAGCTTTCCTTATAAGGGTCGGTTGTACCACATCACCACAGACGATGCGCATACCTATGTATCTAAGATTGAAGACGGACGGTTTGTGCACCTGGACGTTGTTTCCGACAAAAGCCTATCGACGTTTGACGGTGGTGTTATCACAACCAAAGATGATCATTACATCGTCTTTTTCCATGAAAATATCCGGAAAGGTTATCTGGACATATCCGGCAACAGAATTGAGGTGAACACTTATCCGGAATGATCAATGAGGTTATCGGGGTAAGTAATAGTCCTTTTGGTGGCAATGTTTTTCACCCGCAGTGAGGATATCATCCCATGCCTGCCCTTTAGCATAAATTGATATCCATTCGGTACCGTTGGAAGCCGAAAAACAGATGGCAATGTTTCCGGCTTCTGCCTCCTCCCCACACTTTTTTACGGCACTCAGCGTATTGCCGGAATTAGGCGTATCGTTGAAAGACGGCCTGTAAGTATGTGGAAATAAGTCATTAAAATCTACCGCATCGGGTTTCAGCACAATGATGATGGAACCCCGTGTCCAGGTTCTCGCATTCCATAAGTATGCATGTCCGGTAAGACAGTCTTTGGAGGTATCCAACCGGAATTTTCCCTTATCACTTATCAGGATATCCGCATTGGCCTTATATAATTCGCTGTCCTTTTTTATGCCAAAAACCAGGGCGTACAGGCAGTTTTCCAGTAGCGGCCGGATCACCGTCTCATGTCCCGGCATCGGCTCCGTTTCTTCATAGTCGTGGTACAACGCTCCCGGCGGAATAAACTCTACAGACAACGGCCTGAAATATGCTGTTCCCATCTTATTTTGTTTGTCAATTATCTTTTTATCTATATTAGATCATCCCAAATACTCGACTATGCGTTTCTGTGTTTTCTGTAAAAACCTTCTGGTGATGATAATCCTGTTATACAGCCTTACCGGTTGCAAAAACAAACAGGCGAGCGCTCCTGCATCAGCAAAACAGGAGGCTATTCCCACCAGCCTGTACATAGACCATGACACCATCCTGACCACCATCAACCACGATACGCTTCGCCTTACGACAGAAGTGTATAATACCGTTGCTGATTATTTCCCGTCCCTGCTTTCCCCATCCTATGCCACGCATCCGGACGTACTATATCTCTCCGGGACCGGCAGCACCGGTGTATTTGAAAGCGAAGCCGGTCGGGATTATTTCTGCGAAGTTTATTATTTTTTTATGATGCAGCAAAAAAAGGCCATCGCACAAAATGGGACCCGGCTGCAATTACAGAAACTATTTTCTGCGATCAATGACCTGGAAGGCAGACTACACTGTGGTGGTACTTACTTCGGCCATCGACAGGGCAGGCTTCCAGCTTATGCAGTATATGCCGCCTACTACTATCCCGAGTACCAGACGGAAAAGACTTATGACATCACGCCACAAAAACGTCATTATATAGCGATGCTGCGGCAAATGACAGCAGACGAGATCACAGAAGATGATTGTATTGGCGCAGAACGACGGGCTATATCGGAGCAGCTGGCCAACATCGACAAACTGATCACCAGCAAGTTCTATCTCCGGGAATGCCTGACCTTCCAAAACGGGGGGTACGATTTTGAATAACTATTTACCGCATTCAAATGTCTTCCACAGCTGGTCCATCTGTTGCCATACCGTATGGCCGGCCGGTCTGGGCGACAGCTCCACGAACAACGCCTTCCGTTGGGCCGCTGCGCAGTCTTTTACATGTAGGGCAACGTGTAGCCGTATCGGTTGTACGCCCATATAGTCCAGCATATCAATTTCGCCAATGAACGTTTGTGCATCACCGGGCGTACTTTTTATCGGTGTCAGTTGCACCTTCACCGGCACTACTTTATCTGCCGGTATCCGTCGGGGACCGATATTACGGCCGACCAGTCCTTCATAATATGCTTTTAGATAAGATTCAAGGGTGGCTTTGTCCAGTTGTGGCTTTCCTTCCAGCCACCACAGAAAGCAGTAGCTCCAGTACGCTTCACTTTTCTGATCTCCCCAGCCTGGCAAAAAGCGCAGGTCTTCATATCCCTGGTATTGAATGGCCGGCGCGAAGTCGATGGGAAATTTCATCCTTTCCACCGCCCATCCCGTGGGTGTTCCCAGCTGATAGTTGCCTGGCACATTTTCCGGCAGGAAGCGCAGTTTACGCCGCACCCATTGCACCAGTTCTGTTTCATCCACAATAGACCAGGAATGTGGATTGCGTTCGCCATTAGCATTGCGACCGGGATATTTAGCCTGCATGAGTTCAGCTTCTTCATTGCCTTGCTGCTGCAGGCGGCTGATCATTTCAGAAGCCGCCGCGGCATTGACATCATAGAGGCTGTTACGTCTTTCTTTGATTTGCCAGGCCATGTCCAGGTCGTGGTAGCTTCTTACTGCCACGTGTTGCAGGAAACGCTCGTTGCCCGGCGCATCGCTGCCCATATAGAACGGGGAAATGGCCACGTAACGCGGCAGACTGCCGGGCAATTCCCCCAACTGGTCGGCCAGCATCTTTTTGACCATCTTTCCCTCATTGGTGCTCCTGGCACTGAAGTCTCTTTTGATGAATTTATCGTATCGCTGTAACAGATCAGGCATGTCTACCGGGCCATCCACAGAAAACACCGCTTGTGGCTGCACCGGAAATGAGGCCGGCTTCTCCCGGCACAATTCCGTATACCGCAAGGCCAGCGAGCCACCAGCTGAAAACCCACCTATCACAAACCGATTCGGGTCTGCCTTGTACCGTTGTATGACATCTTTCAACACCGCGTTGAGCCGTTGCTGCAACTCCTCCGACAACACTAAATTTTGCCCGCCACCTACCGCGATGGTCAATATATCGTTGGTCCAGGCGATGTTTTGTAATTTACTATTGGCAAACACCGCTTCCGGAGGATCATTGAAACCAGGCATCAGCACCATAACGCCCTGGATCTGACGGGACGCGGGCTGCAATGCGATATAGTAACCTGTGGAAGAAGCGGCGGAATCTACCACCACCGGCTCAAACTGCTGGGAAAAAGCTGAAACAGAGAGACAACAAAACAGGGTCACGCAGCGGGTAAAACGTGCAGGCATAAACGAGGATTTGTATCCAAGTTAATGCGCCGTCTTTTAAAAGAATGTTAAATCCTCCCCTGCCAGACAACCTCGCCTGTCTATTCTGCATAAAACCTTTTGGGATAACCTTCTATAAAATATTCCAACGTAAAGAAGTCGTCAAAAGAAGCCGGGGCTGTTTCCTCATAATATTGATTGACGACCTGTAAAAAGCCCTCCAGGTCAGGAGCGATCACGTTCCGGTCGCTATCTCTGTGCCAGAACTCCACCAGCTGTCCTTTTGTGCCCGTGAAAACGCCACCGGTATCGTAACAAATATAATCGCCGCCACCGTTATGAAAAATGGGAATCCAGGCTGCATGCCACCAGTTCTCCACGTCAAAATCAAAGCCAATCATGCCGGTCATTTCTTTTGCGACTTCCAATGCCTCCTGCAACGGCAGGAAACCGGAGTTATTGACAAACGCTTCGTAGCAGTCATCTCGTTGTCCGTTCTTCCACTGATAAAGGGTTTTGAGGTCTTCGGGCAATGTAATGGCATATGACTTTTCCAGTGCGGCTATCGCTTCTTCTGTCAGCGGGGCATTCAGGTGCGTGTAAAATTCCGGTCTCAATTGTGACAGGTATTGATCCAGTGTGGTTAACTGTTTTTGCATGGTGGTGGTATTTTGCATTAAAGCGTTATTCGGTTATCCGCAAGATAAGTCTTTCGATCATTTCTTTTTCTCCTCCAATTCCTTTATCAAATCTATAAATGGTTTTGTACCCGGCATCAACGCTTCACACCGTTTGGCCCACAGCAGGGCATCTGTCAATGCTTTGTTTTCAGACGATGGCAACAGCACAAAGGCTTTCGCGGCGGTATACAGCTGCTCGCTGATTTCTCTGGAATAAATTTCGGTGATGATTTTTCTCTCTTCCGCGAAGCCGGGAATTTTTGTACTGTCCTTCTCCCCTGTTAAAAAAGGCTGCATGATTTTATCATAGCGCCGTTTGTCTTCAGCACGAGCAGCATCTGTTGAAACCGCATAAGGGCGCGCTGCCATGATATAACCCGCTTTCTTTAGCAGCTGGTAGTCTCTGATCTGGCTGCTATACACAAGATCAAGGCGGTTAAGAAAAGCTTGTTGACCCTCCTGCAGCCCCGACAGCTGTCGCCCGAATGCCAGCAGCGCATTATATTCCAGCAGCCGCTTCTCCTTTAACGCCAGGCCGGCGCCGTTTCTCACCAGCTTTTCAAAGAGGCGACCGGATACTTTTGCTTTGGCGGTATCACTTAACTGATGATAGTGATTCATCAGGTATACGACCGTCGCGGTGTGTGTTCCGTTGACATGCCGGGCGAAGAAGAGCAGCGTACTGTCATCTTCCAGCACCGGTGCAGGGATGGTTTTAAAATAAGCGTCCAGCACTTCACTGTTGTCGAGATCTGCTTCCGCGAGGCGACGGAGATAATCCCTCAGGAACTGCGGGCTGCGGTCCCCTTCGGCGAACAGCTTTTCCAGATTGCCCGGATTGTGCTTGTCTGCGCCGGCCTTTACCGCCACATCGGCCAATCCGATGAAAGGCGCCTTCTCTCTTTCGCCCGTCACTTTGTGTACAACATAACCGCCACTGTTGAGGAACAAAAAAGTCGGATAGGCGCCCACGTTATACCTGCGGGATAGCTCCACGCCCTCTCCTTTTTCAGCATCCAGCTTATAGGCAATAAAATGAGCGGCATATTTCCGGGCTACCGTTGTGTCGGTAAACACTTCCCTGTCCATGTACTTGCAGGGGCCGCACCATTCAGTATATACATCCACAAATATCATTTTCTGCTGTCGGGTCGCCTCTTCCTGTACTTCCTTCCAGGAACCGTTAAAGAAAGATATGCCGTTTTGTGCCCGTGTAAGTTGGGCGGTAAAGATCAGGGTACAAAAGAAGATCAACTTTTTCATCGTCCGGAGGGTATTATGGTGGAATCGCCGGTAAATATAGAAAAAACAGGGAAAGGAAGAAATGTGGGGAAGTTTCTTTCTGCCCAGGCGTATGCGAGGTATCGGATCCGCTTATCAACAAAAAAAACAGATCTTGCACTTATAAAACGTTGGACGATGGGGCGCAAAAAAACGGTCATACCCATACATACACTGGAAACAGCCCATGGGGAAGGGATTGCCATACGCCAGCTGCGGGCCGCCAGTGCGGGAGATATTTATCAGCCGGAGGCCCACCGGGATGATCACTACCTTTTTCTGCTGGTAGAAAGTGGCCGTTGCCGCTTTATGATCGACTTTGAACAGTATGATATCAAACAGGGAGAAGTTATCTACGTATATCCGGGACAGGTACATGCCTGTGTACATGCAGATCACGTACAGGCGATCGCGTTATCCCTCGCACCGGAGCTGATACCGGCTGTTTACAGCAGCGCGCTGGAAGCGGTGAATGGCATGCAGCAGCCGACCTCCCCGGATACAGCTGCAACCGGCCTGCTACTCCAGGGGCTGCGATTGCTGGAGCAACTGCTGGAACAACCGGCAGACCTGCCTTTCCGTCAACAGATGCTCAACGGCGGCATCGACATCTGCACCGGTATTTTCACCGGAGTTTACCAAAACAGTAAACCGGCCGGCCATCATAGCAGCAGGCCGGAGACCATCATGCGCCAGTTCAGGGCTTTGCTGGTCAACAACTATCTTACCTTAAGGACACCTTCCGCCTATGCGGCAGCATTGCATATTTCCGCTACTTACCTCAGCGAAACCGTGACCGCCCAGTCGGGCTTTACCGTCAACCACTGGATACATGAGCAGCTGATGCTGGAAGCCAGGCGCCGCCTGTACCATACGGATGATACCATCAAAGAAATTGCGCATGGACTGGGATATGAGGACCACGCTTACTTCTCGCGGTTGTTCCGGAAAAAAACAGGCATCACCCCGCAGCAGTTTCGCGCGCAATCCCGAAAATAGTACCAGGCATCCCGGCGTTTGTCCATTTTTTGCGAGCCGTTAGTACAGGAGCTTTGCAGGCAAAACGTACAACCATGGCAATGAAAGTAATCATCGCAGGAGCCGGCCTTGGTGGCCTGTGCCTGGCTCAGGGCTTAAAAAAAGCGGGAATAGATTTTACCGTATATGAAAAAGATGCTGCGTTCAATAGCAGAACGCAGGGCTACCGCATCCGGATAGACTATTCCGGTCAGGAGTCGCTGTCCACCTGCCTCCCGGCCGATTTGTATGCCGCCTTTGAAAATACGGCTGCCGTGCCGGCGCCGGTGTATACCCTCGATACGCGCATGCAGGCGCTGGACAACAAATGGGTAGACCAATGGATAAAAGATGAAAGGGAGATACCTGCCGATCTGAAGGCCGACCGTCATACCCTGCGGCGGGTGCTGATCAGCGGTATTGAACAACAGGTGATTTTCGACAGAGACCTCACAGGATACAGCGTACAGCCTGACCAGACGATACAATGTTTTTTTGCCGATGGGGAGACCGTCACCGCAGATTTGCTGGTGATAGCCAATGGCGCCGCTTCAGCGCTCACCGCCAGCTGTTTTCCCGGCACCGGTTTACATGACACCGGCAATGTGTGCATCTATGGTAAAGTGCAGTGGGACGAGCAACGCCGGCAGCTGCTTCAACAGGGCACCAGTGTCATTTTCGGGGAAAATATCGCCGGTATCATTGACGTGATGGAATTCAACCGGATCAGTGACGCAGCGGTGACGCCACCGGAAGATTACCTCTACTGGGCGCTGATTGGGCAGCGCAGCAGTTTCGGGTTACAGCAGGACCAGTCACTGAGGTTATCTGTTCCTGCGCTGCAGCAGGCTATCGGGCAGGCCACCGAGGCGTTTCCCGCCGCATTAAGTCCCTTGTTCAGCGGTGCAGCCGTTACTGCCAGCGCTATTGTTCCCGTACGGCATTCCGTGCAGGGCCGGCGGGCAGATAACGCACCGGTGACGGTCATGGGCGACGCCATTCATACCATGAGCCCAGCAGCAGGACTGGGCGCCAATACCGCTTTACGGGATGCTGCCGCGCTGACAGCACACCTGAAAAAAACGATCGACAGTGGATTGTCACTGATGGAAACATTAAGAAATTATGAAGATCAGATGCTGACTTATAGCGCAGCAGCCATCGCTGCTTCCAAAAAAGGCAGTGCTTTACTTTACAACAGCGGGGAATAAACTGAAATTTAGTATATTAGAAGTAGCACCCGGAAACCGTGACGTTGAGCAGTGTACCGCTGATGTATATAGATGATCCACCACCGACAGCTTGTCCGTACGAATAGGTTTTGACTATTAGATTATAGAACTAATTGATTTTTCCTATATCCCTGTTGCCCTTACTTTTACAATCCGCACCAATACCGGTGCAAGCACATATTCCTTCCATACCCAAAATTGAAACAAATGGAAAATGAAGTAAAAGACATCAGTAAATGCCCATTTCATAATGGCACAATGAAGCACAATGTTGGCGGTGGTGGCACCAGAAACCCTGACTGGTGGCCCAATCAATTGAAAGTAAGTATACTCCGTCAAAACTCGTCTTTATCTGATCCGATGGATAAGGATTTTGACTATGCCGAAGCTTTCAAAAGCCTTGACCTGGAAGCTGTAAAAAAAGACCTTCATGCGCTGATGACCGATTCTCAGGATTGGTGGCCGGCAGATTTTGGCCACTATGGTCCATTGTTCATTCGTATGGCATGGCATAGTGCCGGCACCTATCGTGTGGGTGATGGTCGCGGCGGCGCAGGCGCGGGGCTGCAACGATTTGCGCCCCTGAACAGCTGGCCCGACAACGTGAGCCTCGATAAGGCCCGCAGACTGCTGTGGCCTATCAAACAGAAATACGGCCGTAAACTTTCATGGGCCGACCTGCTGATCCTGACCGGCAATGTGGCCCTGGAATCCATGGGCTTTAAAACATTTGGTTTTGCCGGCGGCCGTGAAGATGCATGGGAACCGGATGAATCCGTATACTGGGGCTCAGAAAGGACCTGGCTGGGTGGCGATATCCGCTATGCTCACGGCTCTCCCGGCGTAGTAGAAAACCACGGCGTAACAGTGACAGACGAAAACCCTGATGGAGACATCCACTCACGTAATCTCGAAAAACCGCTGGCAGCCGTTCAGATGGGGCTTATCTATGTGAACCCGGAAGGACCTGACGGCAATCCTGACCCGATCGCAGCCGCCAAAGATATCCGTGATACCTTCGGCCGTATGGCGATGGATGACGAAGAAACTGTTGCCCTCATTGCCGGTGGCCACAGCTTCGGTAAAACCCACGGCGCCGCTCCTGCCACCAACGTAGGCAAAGAGCCGGAAGCCGCCGATATGGAATTACAGGGCCTTGGCTGGGCTAACAGCCATGGCACCGGTAAAGGCGCAGATGCCATCACCAGCGGACTGGAAGTCATCTGGACCAAAACACCTACCCAGTGGAGCAATAACTTCTTCGAAAACCTGTTTGCCTACGAATGGCAACTTACCAAAAGCCCGGCCGGCGCACATCAGTGGGTGGCTAAAAATGCCGACAGCATCATCCCCGACGCTTATGACGGTCAAAAAAAGCACCGCCCCACGATGCTGACCACCGACCTTTCCCTGCGCTTTGATCCGGCTTATGAGAAGATATCCAGGCGTTTTCTGGAACATCCGGACCAGTTTGCAGATGCTTTCGCGCGGGCATGGTTTAAACTGACCCATCGTGATATGGGCCCTCGCAGTCGCTACCTCGGCGCCGACGTACCAGCAGAGGTATTGCTTTGGCAAGACCCTATTCCGGCAGTGGACCACCCGCTGATCGATGAGCAGGATATCGCCGCCTTAAAGACAAAAATCCTGGCTTCCGGCCTCACCGTATCGGAACTGGTGTCCACCGCGTGGGCGGCCGCGTCTACCTTCCGTGGTTCCGACAAACGCGGCGGCGCCAACGGCGCCCGTATACGGCTCGCACCTCAAAGATACTGGCAGGTCAACAATCCATCTCAACTGGAAAAAGTGTTGGGCAAGCTGGAAGGCATTCAGCAAGAATTCAACAGTGGCGGTAAAAAAGTTTCGCTGGCCGACCTGATCGTACTGGCCGGTGGCGCAGGCATCGAAAAAGCAGCTAAAGATGCGGGACAGGCAGTGACCGTACCCTTTACGCCCGGCCGTATGGACGCCTCCCAGGACCAGACCGACGTGGAATCAGTAGGCTTCCTGGAACCACTGGCAGACGGCTTCCGCAACTACCGCAAAGCTAAAATCCCGGTATCCACCGAAGAGCTGCTGATCGATAAAGCACAGCTGCTCACCCTCACCGCGCCGGAACTGACCGTGCTGCTGGGTGGCCTGCGCGTGCTGGAGATCAACTATGACGGTTCCAAACACGGCGTCTTCACCACACGCCCTGGTCAGCTGACCAACGATTTCTTCGTGAACCTGCTCGATATGGGAACAGCGTGGAAAGCTACCGGTCCGGATAAAGAAATATACGAAGGCACCGACCGCAGCACCGGAAAAACAAAATGGACCGGCACCCGCGCAGACCTGGTATTCGGCGCCAACGCTGAACTGAGGGCCGTTGCAGAAGTATATGGCAGCGCAGATGCGCAGGCTAAATTTGTGAAAGATTTTGTGGCCACGTGGACCAAAGTGATGAACCTCGACCGGTTCGACTTACACAGATAATCGTCTTATACGATGATAAAAAACAGCCTCCATATAATATGGAGGCTGTTTTATTTTTAGTCGTTCAATCCTTTTCCTTCCAGGATATAAGGCATATATTTTTCGATCCTTGCTATTCTCGTTTTGGATTGTTTGGCTGCGGAGAAGTACAGCAGATAACCTCTTTGCCGGCCGGGTGTCAGGGCTTCAAAAGCTTTCTTCAGCGCCGGCTTTTTATCCAGCAACTGCTGAAACTCTTCCGGCATATTAAACTCCTCCGTCTTTTTATATTCCACTCTAAAACCGGCTTTCTCTACTTCTATCGCTTCATACACATAGGATTTGATGGCACGTGTTAGTTTGACGATCTCCCGCACATTCGTAAAACGGATCTGGCGGGTAGCCTGTACATTTTCTGTCTGTATCACCAGGATACCTTCCGGATCGGCCATCAGTGCGCCTTTGAAGAACAGCAATGCACAGTACTCTTTGAATCCGTGCATCAACACAACGTTACTGTTGTTGTAGGTGTAGCAGGGAACGCCCCATTTTAGTTCTTCCGTTAGTTGACAGTCAAGCAGTATCTCTCTCAGTTTCTCAAATTCTTCGCGCCACGTTTCGGATCTTTCCATAAATGCGTCGACTTTTTCTGCGCCGGTTTTTGCCATAGAAGTAGGTTTTGGCTGGATTTTATTATTAAATGCTGAATTGGTTTTCCACCGCAATATAATCTGTATTCCCGAAAATATGCAGTCAGGAGCTATCTTTGAAAGCGTTTGTTATTTTTCCGGCAATCGTTATCTTTATTTCATGGCCATGTGATCTGTTGCAACATCTATCATCCACATCAAACCTCTTTTTGTTAAACTCATTCTATGGAAAAAATCACGCCGGGGGATATACGCTATTCCGATCTCGCAGAAAAAAGATTCAACAAACGTTATACAGGGAAGCCTGAATACATTGTATTACCTGCCTCTACAGCAGAAGTGACCGCAGCCGTGCAGGAAGCAGTGAGTAGTCAGCGGAGGCTGGTGGTGCGCAGCGGCGGGCATTGTCTCGAAGGGTTTGTGTCTGATCCGGCCGTGCAGGTATTGCTGGACCTCTCGCTCATGACCAATATCAGTTACGATGCCGCGCGGGCGGCTTTTATGGTAGAAGCCGGCGCCACTGTAGGAGAAATGTATCGCAGGTTGTTCCTGGGCTGGAGCGTAGTACTCCCTGCCGGAGAGCATCCGGGCATAGGCATGGGCGGACACGTGGCAGGCGGCGCCTTCGGCTTTCTCTGCCGGGAATATGGCCTGGCAGCAGACTATCTCTACGCCGTGGAAGTGGTGACCGTTGACACTTCCGGAAAAGCGCAGGCTGTCATCGCCACCAGAGAAAATAATGACCCTCACCGGGAACTATGGTGGGCGCATACCGGCGCCGGTGGCGGCAACTTCGGTATTGTTACCCGTTACTGGTTACGCGCACCGGATGCCACCGGCAACGATCCGTACACCGCGCTGCCTAAAGCACCGTCTGCCATTACCACTTTCAGGGTTTCCTGGGAATGGAAAGAATTTGATGAAGGAGCATTTAACCGGCTCGCAAAAAACTTCGGCACCTGGTGTCATCAGCACAGCAAGCCGGATTCCCCCACCCTGCCGTTGTTCAGCATCCTTTTCCTGAACCACCGGAACATCGGTAAACTGGAAATAAAAGGGCTGGCCACCGGAGCAGATGCACACCGGCTGATAGACCATCATCTGGCTGATATAGCCGTACCCGTTGGTATACCTTATTCGTTGCAGATCGAAGAAAGCCCGTGGCTGCGTTTTGCGCTCAATCCGTTCCCGGAGCTGTTTCAACCCGGCATGGACAGTGTGGCCGCCAAAGTAAAAGACGCCTATTTCCGTGCGCCGCTGACCGACAGCCAGATTGCAACGGCCTACCGGTACCTGACTGCGGAAGCGCCTATCGGTGGCGGATTAGGCATGGCCACCTACGGAGGCAAAGTAAATACCATTACCCCGGATGCCACGGCCACGGCTCAACGAAGCTGCATCATGGACGTAGCATGTAATACCGGCTGGCTAGATCCCAAAGGCGCAGCACCCAGCCTGGAATGGGTCCGTAATTTTTACAAAGATCTTTTTCCTGACACCGGCGGCGTACCGGTCCCCAACGAACAAACCGACGGCGCCATGATCAACCATCCGGACACAGACCTTGCCGACCCGGTATGGAACAAATCCGGCACTCCCTGGTATACCCTTTACTACAAAGACAATTACCCGAGGCTGCAACGTGTGAAAGCCAAATGGGACCCGTTGAATGTATTTCATCATGCCTTATCAATACAACCAGCCTGAAAAAAACGAAGCGGTGCACCGACGTGCACCGCTTAACTTATCTGCGATTATAAAGAAATCAGCTGACACCGCTGAAAAACATGTTACTGAGCTTTATAGGAGAAATCCTTGATATAAGCGCCTCCACCAGCTACAATAGTAGCATTCTCATTTGTTTGTACCTGACCGTTTATTTCAGCCTTATAAGTTAAGATAATCGGCTCTCCGTCCATGTTCGTACATGTCACTTTCAAAAAGGCAAAATCAAAAGGTTTAACGGTTTCCAAGACATAAGTCTTGGTACTTCCCAAAAACTTTCTATCGTCTACGCTAACATTATCCTGATTTCCCTGTTCTGCACCATTGATTTTCCATACGGGTGCGCCGTATTGACTGGCATCGTGATTACCTGCCTGTGCAGAAAAGCCGAGGTCGTCCATGTCGGAGACACCGTTTGCAGTAATCGTATATTTGATCGTTATCTTTTTGGCGGCAGGCGGATCATCTTTTTTGCTGCAACCGGTAAATGTAAAAGTGGCAATAGCCGCCAGACACAGTCCCCAAACAATGTTTTTTGCTTTTTTAGTTCCCATTTATGTGTATTGAAGGTTAGAATGAATGCAGCAAAGGTAGGCTGGTACTGTACCTGGGACAATACCGGGAAACCAGCATTTTACCTTACTGGTTTTGGGAACTATTGCCGGTACTATTACCGGGGCGATGTAAAGAACAAACTAAACCATAACACCTGATACTTAGCGGCATTCGACCAGTAGGCATGATCGTGCGCGCCTGCTGATTCTATATAAGTATGCGCCACATGGTGTTGGTCCAGGTATTCGTGCAGCCTGCGGTTATAAGCCAGGAAAGGATCTGCTGCCCCACAGCTGATCACCAGTTGTTGCTGACTGAATACAAAATACCGGGCATTGTCCATCACGTTGAAGTATTTCCACTTGGTGCTGTCTGCCCCTACCAGCTTATCGATACCAAAATCCGCCACCAACGGGAGGAAGTCCACCGCGCCGCACATACTTCCCAATGCTCCAAAACTATTGGCATGTTTGAGTCCCACATACAGCGCTCCGTGACCGCCCATACTCCAACCCATCAGGCCGCGCTGATCGCGGACCGCCATCGTAGGATAATGCTGATCGATATAACTCACCAACTCCTCTCCCACAAAGGTTTCGTACTGGCTGTTTTTTCTAACCGGGCTGTTGATATACCAGCTGTCAAACCCGCCGTCCGGGATAATAAAGAGGATACCATACTGATCTGCGAGTTCCGGCAACGACGGGATATCTTCCTTTAACGTACGGTCGGGGTTACCACTGTATCCATGCAGCACATATACCGTTGGAAAACGTTGTCCCGCTTTCGACTGTTTAGGAGATATGACCAGCGTACGTATGGGTTTTCCCATGGCGTTACTAAAGACAGCCAGTGTATCCACGGTGGCGGCCTTCACATGCGCAACAGGCGCCAGCACCAGCGCCAGCCACAGGGCGATGATCAAATGTTTCATATATTCTGTTTTAAGTGATAACAAAGCAACGATTGAACAACAGTCCGAAGCTGCCGCTCCGGTTGCTTTCAACAGCATGAGGCAAAACTAGCACGGTTGTTTAGTATAAACATTTACATATGTTGATGCCGGCAGTTTTTTTTACAACTCTTTACGGATACGGCTTAATTGCGTAGGGGTAACACCGAGGTAAGCAGCGATATGATGTTGGCGAAGACGCTTTACCAGCGTAGGGTGATGCTGGATAAAACTGAGGTACCGTTCTTTGGCGGTGAGGTATTTGAGGGTTATTTCCTGTTCTTCTTTGCGGGCTACCCAGTTTTCTTCGAGATAGTTGATCCAGAAAAAAGCCAGGTCTGTATAATGGTGCATGAGTTGTTTAAACTGTTCAAACCGGAATTCTATCAGCAGCGCGTCTTCCAACGCCTCGATGGCAAAGATGCCCCGCGTCTGTTTCACCAGTGCCGCTGTGGACGCCACAAACGAATGCTCCGCAAAAAAACGTTTGATCACCACGTCGCCGTTTTCCTGTATCGTATAATACGACAGCAGGCCGTGGCTCACGTAGGCAATTTTCTGCGGTATTTCTCCCTGGGAGAGGTATATTTCTTTTTTCTTCAGTTCCCGGAAATGCAGCTGCCCGGCGAATGCCTGCTTAGCCTCCTCCGAAAGCAGAGCATATTGCTCCATGGCAGCAAAGAAACTGGTCAACCTGTTATCCATCCGGAAGGCAATGTAGTTATTATTTTGCTACTGCCGGCCGGCGATAGCGGAGCACTTCCGCTTCAAACCGTGCCAGTGCCGCTTCCAGCTGCCGTAGTTGTTGCTTTTTCAGCGCAGCCGGATATATAAAGCTGTACTGGATACTGTTTATGATCATCTGTTTGATGTCCGCATAATGCAGGGAAGGATAACGGGTGGCCAGTAATACAAATTGCCGGGTGAGGTCTGTCCGGAGTACGCCGGCATCATCTGTACAAATCACTACGGGCACTTGGTGCGTATGATACAGCAGTACCGGATGCTGTTCGTTTTTTACTTTCAGAATAAATTCGTTGCTGCTCAGATTAATTTCAACCGGGACCTTCCTCCGGGCCATACTATCGAGAACTGTTCTGCAGGCGGTTTCATAGGCAATTGCCACACCATGGCCTATTCTTTTGGCGCCGGCCGTCAGTACGGCATCGGTAATATGCGTACGTAGCTGCTCCGGCCTCACCATCCCCATGGCCAGCTCTCCGGCATGCAGGGAATAAGGTACCTCCGGATAAAGACGGCTCAATTGGGCAAACATCAACATATGCAGACGGTAATCCCGCATGGAAACCTCCCCGTCTTCGCGCTTCAGCAAGTTTACGCCTACGACCAGCGAGCGCCGGTTGACCGCTTCGAAAGCCAGCAACAGTCGCCGATACACCTCCAGCGGCGCTTCCAATCTGGATGCCGCCAGCTGATAACGCAGCATAAAAGTAGTGTCGTCGATGTTAGCCTCCTGATGCAGGTGTTCCAGCCGGCGGAAGAAATTGTCCACCGCACTGCCCGCCCCATGCGCCAGCAGTGCGGCCCGGGCTTTATCCAGTATTTCAAATACCGCCAGGCTGTCTTTCAGCGAGGCAGCGACCAGTGATTTTTCCCAGCCGGCATTCTCCGGCAGGGTGATCGCTGTATCCAGCAGCCCGACCTGCGTTTCTATATACTGCACCTGTTCGTCCACTGCCCTTTGTTTCAGTTCCCGCAGGCCTTGCACCATCCCAAACGGAGCCACGAATGACATTTTTGAGAAGGTGGCAAAAAAGTGTTCATCGGAGGGGCGTAGCGATTCATTAAAATCCTTCACAGAGGCCATTCGCAGAAATGCCTGTTTAAGCGAGTCAAAACGCCCATTACGGGGCAATTCCGCAAAATGTTTCCATGGCGCCGGGTGTGCGCGGCCTGGCGTATCTATTTCCGCCGTAGCCGTGTTTATCCAGCCGTTGCTGTCCGAAAGTATCTGCCAATACGTTTCTCCATAAACAGATCCGGAAAAATGATGATGGAGATCGCCTCCTTTGGGCATAGCGGCAAAGAAAGTCGTTAATAACAGCGGATCACGGCGGACCTGTTCGAAGTAATCGCTGACCCGACGGGTGACGTCTTTTTCTTTGGGTATCGTCGTTAACGCCATCAGACCTGTTACACCGGCTGCTAGTATCCTTGTTTTGGTGACTTTCAACATACCGCTACCTGTTTTTTTCTTACTCCCAGGAGCACGAACCACACCAGCATCAATCCGCTTACCAGTATCTCCACCGGCCGGGATACCGTGCGGCTGTCGTCTATAATCGCGGAATAGTCTCCTGCAACAGATACCAGATGCCACATGAGGTACAGTACATTTATCTCCAGGGCCACTTTGAGCAGCCAGTTGATGTTGCTCTTCTGACGCATGGTAAACACCAGTAGTATGGAGGAGACGATTTTGACAACCGTGAGCGGGATGTCCAGGCTCCGGTGCAACTGGCTGAACTGATAAAACTCCCGATGCAGCCCGGCGCTGATGTCGTGGACGCTGTTCATCGTCATGATCATTCCTGGCATGCTCATTTGTATATTGAACAGGTAATACGACTGTAGGCACATCTCTGCCACGCAGGACAGGAAAAGGCCCAAAAACGCCATGATAGCGATGGTAGGAGCTACCGCGTAATGATCCATACAGATGATCAGAAAGGGATATAATATCAGGAGAGACCCTATGATCGTCAAAGCCGTAGACAGGCGGTGCCAGGGTATATCACCCAGGAACAAGACAGCATCAATAGTAGTGTCCTGTGGCGGATACTGCCAGTATACATATTCGCGAAAAGCCAGTGCCAGCAAGCAAAAGAGCATTATAGCAGCGCCGGACAGACAGGCAGCATAGGAAACAGGGCTGTTTTTCATATACGTTTTAATGTATTGAAAAATACACAATTCGGTGGAATTGTATAGCCTTTAGCGGATTATTGTGTTATCAGGCATTCTTCTGTCGCGCCACATTTTCATTCAAAAAGGCGCTGACTTCATGGAAGGAATAGGGTTTTGACAAGAACCCTTTAATATCGTCCAGTAATATCTTTTCTTTCGGGTGAAGGTCTTCTTTAATATTTTCCTTTGACGCACCTGACGTCAACACGATGGGGGCATGAGGTCCTCCTTTGGCCAGGGCTGTTATCACCTGTGCCAGTCTCATATCGGGAAGATAGGCGTCCAGGAAAATGATGGCGTAGTCATGGGTACGGTTCAATTCCACCGCTTTTGCCCCATTACCGGCGATGTCTACCTCAAAGCCCAGGTAAGTTTCGAGAAATCTGCACAGGTATTTTTGTGTAAAGGAATCGTCTTCGATCACCAGTGCTCTTAATCCCCGTCCATCGAAATATTCATTGTATTTAGCTTCTTCTTCCTCTTCAAACGTTGGATGTAGCGGGAACACCAATGTAAAAGTAGTCCCCTTCCCTGATTTGCTGGTCGCCTGAATAGTGCCGCCGAGAAGGGTCACCAGATTCCTGGTAACATACAAGCCAATCCCGCTGCCGGTTCCGGGGTTGCTGGTTGCATAGAGGTCAAATATCCTCGCTACCTGCTCTTCTGACATACCTACGCCCTGATCTTCAATCATAATTTTGAATTTTTCCCCGGCTTCCTGTACGCGTACAAAGATGTTGCATCCCTCCCGGTTATACTTGATCGCATTCTCCATCAGGTTACCCAGGATTTGCTTCAACTTTGCCCTGTCTATGAGGATATTATTGGGAAAAGTGGTTGTCACCATAAACTCAATGTGGATATTTCGTTGTTTCCCATAGTACTGATAGATGGTACGTATATCAGCTATAAACCGCCTGATATTGACAGGCTGGTTATTTGCCGGATTGGGCAGGCCCTGTTCTATTTTGGAAAATACGAGACCATTGTTGATGATGCTTTTAGCATGGTCTACCGAGACATGCAGGTCACTGACCAATTCATGTGCCGACAGTATGCCTGCCTTGCCCAAAACCTTTGCCTTGAGCATTTCGCTGATGGTGAGAATTATCTGGATCGGACTACGGAGTTCATGAGAGTTTTCAGCGATGAAGGCGTTTTTAATATGGTCCAGCTTTTCCAATTCCGCCTTCCTCATTTCGAGTTGGAGCATTTTTTCATGTAACTCTGCATAGAGGTTAAAGACAATCACCATATGCAGAAAAATTACAGGATAAATAATGTAACTGAGCAGGTCATTCTTACTATGAATTACAGCAGGAACTAACCGATGAGAGTAGTTCCATACCATTATCGCAAACAATACGCCCACTATTATCCATGCCAGCCATCTCTCTTTTGGGGAGGAGAAAATTAATATCACCACACCACAGTTAAAGATAAACATGGTATGTATCCCCGCAGCCGGCTCCAGCACCAAACCATAGTAAAGCGTGGCCATGTTTTGTAGCCCGAAATATAAGATGGATGTAAACTTTACATTTGTCGTCTTATTTATTCCCAATAATGCTATAAACGCAGCACATTCTATTACCGAAGGAACTAAAATTGCCAAGGTTGGTTTTACGACAAGATAAATCAGCAGGCCTGCGGAAACAGAGATAAAAGCGGTTATCTGGCTAAAAATACGGATTGTCTTTTTTATCGATGTCACCTTAAGCTCTTCAAGCATTGGGCTATGTTGTTTAACTGCCTTTAACATACAATGAGGTTATCATAACACTAACGTGAAAAAATACTAGCGGGATAACGCAAATACAAGAGCCATGCTTTTACATTTTAGTTATCATGAATGTAACGCTCTGAAGAACTGATACTGTTAATACAATGTTAACGAATGTAATATTAACAAATTAAAACGAGGCGGCACTCAACTAAATTTAACAAAAAACAAGAAAACCTGGCCACAAGCGGCCCGTCTTCTCGCTCCCATCGGCAGCGCATTATAGGGGAACATACAAGAAGTAAAACAGGGCCCGTTTAAAAGAATAAAACAACCCTCAGGGACATAACAGGCCCTCCAACCGCCATGATGCTGCGGAGACTAAAGCTGGCATAGGACCCCGCGTTTAAAAGAAAAAACTCAGTGGGCATGCATCATTTTGATGACTATATCTATCGTTATTCCAAGCAAAACAGCCACTATATAAAAGGAGAATGCGCCGGCCAGGTAGGCAACCAAAGCCAGCAGATAGTTGATGAGCTTCTTTTTATCAAAAAACTGCGCGATGGCCCAGGAGCAGTATCCAATTGCAATTGTGTTGCCGACGGCCACCAGCCTGATCTTCAGCACGCCCTGTGCCAGCGAGAATATCGCTATCATCAGCATGCCCATCCCCATCACAAAACACAGCAGGATCAGTATCTCAAACAAATTGTAACGGTACTTTCTGAACATCAGCTTCAACCACGCCGCGATGAATATGCCCATCATGATATTAGCATAGCCGTAATGCCCTTCAATCCACCTAAAAACCGCCATCATGGCTGTACTGGTGGTAGCGGCATGTTCTTTTTCAATATGGAAAAAGTGGGTAATGGTGGAGTATACCAAAGACGTGATGATGATAAAGATGACCGGCTTTACCAGCTTGTCCCTGTTTTTTGTAATAAACTCCCTGATACTATGGCCAGGCCTGAGCAGCAACTCTCTGATGGTATATAACAACCCTTTTTCAAAATGTAACAGGTGCCGGATCTCGTGCATCATATAATGGCTGTCGACCCGTTTTAACGCGGCAGGATGCCCGCAATGGCCACAGAACTTCTCGCCGAGAGGGGTTTTACAGTTGTTACAGGTTGCTATCGACAGCTCACTCATGAAAAAAAATCTTTACGTCAAAAATCAAAACAAAAAAATTATGAAAGCCTACACTTTAGTGTAAATTTGTCTTGTTCAGGCATACAAATGAAAGACAACCTATATTCCGGTCTGCTGACGAAGAATAAACTGGGCAATATCCCGGAGACCGTTCAACCAAAAGATTACCTCGACGTCGTGAAAGCATTCGCGCGACTGACCTATCAAAGCATTTACGTGATCGACTACACGGACATGTCGTTTGACTATGTCTCGGATAACCCGCTGTTTTTATGCGGCTATTCCGCAGCGGAAGTACTTCAGGCCGGATATGGCTTCTATTTCAGGCATGTACCTCCGGAAGACCTACAGCTATTGACCAGCCTCAATGAAGCGGGCTTCAACTTTTATCAGCAGCTTCCGGCGGAAGAACGGCTCTTGTACAGCATCACTTATGATTTCCACCTGATCAACCGGGACGGCAAACGCATTTTGATCAACCATAAGCTGACACCTCTCTTCCTCAACAGCGAAGGGAAAATATGGAAGGCCATGTGTATTGTCTCGATTTCCCATCATCAGACTGCCGGCAACGTCCGTATTTACAAACAGGGGTCCGACGAAGTGTGGGATTTGGGATTGACGAATAACGTTTGGCGGAAGTCTGACAAGCCAGCACTTACGGAAAGGGAAACGGAAGTAGTGCGCCTGCACGCGCAGGGCCTCACGATCAACCAGATCGCCCAGCGGCTCCATGTAGCGCCGGATACTGTCAAATACTACCGGCGGCGCATCTTTGAGCGCCTGAACGTCAGTAATATGGTAGAGGCCCTGTCTTATGCGGTGAACAGCAAAATTATCTGATAGCGGAATAGATCACTTCATTGACCTTTGTTAAACTCCCCACATCGTTATGATGATTTCTTTCGGAGTGGCCACGATGCGTTACCAGCCCAATGTCCGTCTTATATTCAAAGGCATGGCTTTCTTCTTCCGAAAAAATGAGATGGCTTGTCACAAACCTGGTGATGGTTTCCAGCTGATCTGCCTGTAAGTCCAGCGCTGTATTTTTCAGATGCCCGGCGATAGCGGCCTCAATGCCGGACCGCTCCGACTCCTTTCCGATAGTCAGCGGCAGCAACAGCCAAAACAATAGTGAGGGATCTGTTGCATCATTGTTCACGATGGCCTGCAGTTCCTCCCAGCTCAGCAGCGAAAGGTGGAAATGCCCGCCGGTATTGCCCAGATAGGTGTCGTTAAAAAAATAAACTGTTTCATGGGGATGAAACTCCGCGTAGAATGTCACCGACGCATTGAGGCGGTGCATATAGGTGTGGCCGTTCCATGGGTCGTCTGTTTTGCCCGTCAGTTCATCCAGCCACTCGCCTGTCGGCATGTCAAAATGCTCCGGCAGATAGTCAGTGAGTGTCATTTCCAACATATCATCGGAGGCAAAAGGGAATTGGGCTAGTAAAAACAGGCAGAAATTTCTGTCTGATAAATGAAGGTCCATGCTATTAAATTTATCTGCTCAAGTCCGCCGGTTTTTCTTACCGGCCCGGCCGCAACAACTTTCGCAGCTGGTAAAAGAAGCGCTCTATCAACCGAAGGTCTTGCGTTACTATTTCTGCATTACCTTTCAGCTCCTTGTCAAAGGTAAGCGTTTTATGAAAAGATGTTTGCAGACCGTTGGTCAGCACCACGTTCACATAGTAGTTGCCATCTTTATCCGGCGCATTGGCGATATTTTTCACCTTTCCTTCCACCATACCAAATTCCTGATAAGGATAGTTTTCCAGTTTAAACAATACCTTCTGCCCTGCTTTCACCTTCCCGGAATTGGTGGCAGGCACCTGTAAGCGGCCGATGAGCACATCTTTATCATCCGGCATTACGGACAACAATATATCTCCGGTTTTCACAAACTGGTGTTTTCCCAGGAACTGCTGGAAACTCACTACTCCGGTGGCGGAGGAAGTCAACAGATAATTCTGTTCCCAGGCGTTGAGCGACTTCCGTAGCTGTTCCAACAGTTGCCCCGTCTGCGACGACAGGTTGATTTTATCCTTTTGTGCGCTGATGGCGGCGCCACTGCGTGTTTTTTCCATGCCCAGCATGCCTTCCTGCAGCTGTGATATGGAAATATTGATGTTTTCGAGGTTCTGTTCTGCCTGTAAGAATTTTATTTTCTCCTGATTTAATTCCGCCGGTGACACCACCTTTTCTTTAAAGAGCTCCTGATACCGCTCCCATTCTCTTTTGGAGACTTCATACTTCGACTGCTCCAGCATTTTCTGCTGTTGCAGCGTACGTATCCGGCTACGCGACTCCGCCAGCCCTCTGTCGGCCGCCGCATAATCAGGGGAATAGGGCTGCAGCCGGGCATATAACTGTTCCTCTGTCAGCGCTTTGGCAAAAGCGTTATAGTCTGCCTGGATGTCACCCAACTTAAAGCCTGCCACCATGCCCAGCGGGAAATGTGCTGCGCCCTTGTTGCCCAGCGAGTCCATAATGTTTCGCAGCCGGATCACATCCCGGTAGTCAGCGGTAGACTGTAATACCATCAGTATCTGGTTCTTCGCCACCCGCTGATGGTCTTCCACAAAGATCTCTTCAATCCTGGTGTTCGAGCGTGCTTCCAGCTTCTCCGGTGGATTTTGTGAGGAGATGATGACCTGCGACGGTACAAACTCCGGATACTTTATCAGGTAACTCATCAGCAACACCAGCAGCAGCAGCAGGAAGATGGTCGTGTTCCCCCAGCGCACCATCCAGTTCGGAGGTTGCGCCAGAATATCCTGCACCCCTTCTGAATGCAGATGGATAGTGTCCAGTATTTCTTTTTTAGTTTCCAAGTTCCAATTGATTTTTTACAAGCCTGTAATATTCTTTTCTGAGCGCCACCAGTTCATCGTGACTACCTTCTTCTACCACCTTCCCTTTGTCCAGTACAATGATCTTATCTGCATTTTTTACGGTCGATAACCGGTGAGCGATGATCACCGCGGTTTTCCCTTTCAGAAAACCTTCAAGATTATGCATGATCGCCTTCTCTGTATTGGCATCCAGCGCGCTGGTAGCCTCGTCGAAAAATATGTACTCCGGTGCTTTGTAAACGGCCCTGGCGATAAAGAGGCGTTGTTTCTGTCCCCCGCTGATACCGATACCCTCGTTGCCGATTTTGGCATTGTAACTAAGCGGCAGCGTTTCAATGAAGTCCTTAATACATGCCACTTCCACTGCTTTTTTAAGCTGCTGCCGGTTGATGTCCTCCACCCCTATGGCAATGTTTTTGGCGATGGTATCATTAAACACATAACCTTCCTGCATCACCACACCACACTGATCGCGCCAGTGACGCGGGGATACATGCTGCAGCTGTAAGTTCCCGATCCTGATATCACCTTCACCCGGTTCGTAGAATTTCATCAGCAGCTTCAGCAGGGTTGTTTTACCACTACCGCTGGCTCCTACGATGGCTGTCGTCTTACGATGAGGGATACGCAGGCTCAGGTGCTCAAAAACCGATGCGCCGGCGCCTACGTACCTGAAGGAGACATCGTTCAGGACAATATCCTCTTCTGGTATGTCCATCGACGTTTGCATATCCGCCTGCTCTTCGTCGTCTTTGCTGTGGACCTCTGCCAGCCGCTCCAGTGCTATCTTCGCGTCCTGTGTCTGTTTCACAAAATCTATCAGCTGTATCAGCGGGCCATTCAACTGCCCCATAATGTACTGCACCGACAGCATCATGCCCAGTGTCAGATTGCCATCCAGTACCAATTTGGCGGCGAGGAAACTGACGAAGATGTCTTTCATCTGGTTGATGAAATTGGCGCCCACCATCTGCCACTGCTCCAGCGACAGGGCCTTTAGCCGGATTTTAAACAGCTTCACCTGCATAAACTCCCAACCCCAGCGCATTTGCTTTTCGGCGTTGTGCATCTTGATCTCCTGCATTCCGTTCACCAGTTCAATCACCTTGCTCTGCTCCTGAGATACCTGTGAAAACCGTTTATAGTCCAGTTCTTTTCTTTTTTTCAGGAAGAAGCCTATCCATCCTACTGATAAAGCTGCTCCCAACAGATAAATGAGGAACAACCGGTAGTCATACAGCAACAGTACGATGCTGAAGATAACCAGGTTCACCAGGGAAAAAAGCGTATTAAGCGACGAGTTTGTCAGCAATTGTTCTATCCGCTGGTGGTCATTGATCCGCTGCATAATATCACCGGTCATCCGGGTATCAAAGTAGCTGATCGGAAGCTTCATTATCTTGATGAAAAAATTAGAGACAATGGAAATGTTGATCCGGCTGGACAGGTGCAATAAAATCCAGCTACGGATCATTTCTATGCCCGTTCTACCGATGAACAGCATGATCTGCGCCAGTAGTATCAGGTAGATAAAATTCAGGTCGTGGTTCTGAATGCCGATGTCTACGATGCTCTGTGTCAGGAAAGGAAAAATAAGCGACAGCAGGCTGCCTGCCAGCAAGCCAACCGCCAGCTGTACGATCAGTTTTTTATAGCTGAGAAAATAACTGAACAGGAAGGAGAAGTCCTTCCTGTTACGCGGGGCCTCCGCTTCTGCCTCATAAAATACAGGCGTCGGTTCCAGCAACAGCGCTATTCCTTCTTCATCTTCGGCCTGTTTGCCTCGTCCCATCCAGCCATTGATGAACTCCTGCTGCGTGTATTTTATCAGTCCGTACGCCGGATCAGATACGTACACGAATACACGCCCTGCTGATTTCTTCACTTTATACACCACCACAAAATGCTGTTGTCCCCAGTGACAAATACAAGGCATCGGCGCTTCTTCCACCAGCGTATTGAAGTCTATCTTTACCGCCAGCGTTTTAAACCCCAACCCTTCAGCGGCGGTGGACAGCCCCAGCAAAGAACTTCCCTCCCGCGTGGTTTCCGCGAGCGACCGGATGACCTGGATGTCTGTCAACCGGCCATAGTGTTTACTGACGATTTTTAAACAGGTAGGCCCACAATCCTTCCTGTCCGGCTGCGTATAAAAAGGGAATGTCTTCAGCTTCATATTAGTTGTTTGTCTCTTTCAATCCATACCAGGCAATGGCAGTCTGTTTCATGGGATGTTGCGTCCATTCCTCCCATTCATTGGTATACGGGTCGTAGCCACATTTGAGCGGCTTGGAATGAATATCCTCAGGGTCTTCCACATAAGCCCGGCAGTCGGTGCATACATGCCTGAACTCACAGTCCCGGCACACGGCGATATCATCTTTGCGGATGCTGCCATAACGCTGAAATGACGGATTGTCCAGCACCTGCCGCAGTGAAGCGGTGGTTATATGCCCGAAGTCTTCCTGCATCGAGGGGCAGTTTTTAATATATCCGTTGAGGTTAATGCTCAGTTTTCTGTTGAGACAGGTATTGTAATGCTGGCTTTCGGTAAACAGTTCCAGATTGGAAACAAAATAATTCGCACGGATTTCGCCGCAGGCCGTACAGGAATTGACAGGCCTGTCGAAGAACACGACCGGTACCGAGCCGTCAAATATTTTATCCTGCCGCAGCTCCGGCGACGAGTGTATCAGCAACGACTTTATCCGTGGATATTGTTTCACCAGTTTGTCCAGCAGCTGCAGGTCCTGCGACTTATCGTAGGGCAATACCAGCTTGATATATTTCAGGGTTGTACCATTGAACCGCTCTACAAAGGCACGAATGTTATCTAATGACACGGCATGATAGTACCTGATTTCCAGCGCCTGCACATGCAGGTCAAACAATTCCCGGAAGAAAGACGCGGTATAGTCTATCGCATCGTTGTATTCAATGATCACATTGGTAACATCAGCATAGCGGTCCCAGCTAAGGTCCAGTGGGGTGAGTTCGGGCAACAGCTGATGGTCTTTAAATCCCAGTTCCCGGCTGATCACAAAATCAATGTAACCTTCAATAGTCTCCCGGTTGTCTTCCCCATAATGCGCCACACATTCTTCAATCGCATGTTGCTGCAGGAACAGGTATACGTCCGCCGTGTCATTGGGGATGTGGTAATACCTGCGCAGCTGTAGATCGCAGAGCAGCGACATACCGGCGCCTTTTACTATCCGGCAGTTAGCGTATATGTTTAAATATTCCATCAGAATTTGGATATCACTTTGTAAAAGTTAAAGAGCTCGAAACCTGTTGCGTTAATTTTAGCGGCTTTTTCAAACTTCAGGATGGGGCCGGGTGGCTGCCGTTCAACTTTCTCCAGGAAATACAGCGACAGCGGCAGTCCTTTCTTTTCTCTGAGGTTGCTGGTGAATTTCTTCTTCATGCGATATGCTTTTATGGAGTAACCGGGCCAGTTTCTTTTCCAGATAATAGTTACATGGATAAGACACCATGCCGAACTGCCCTTCAGGATTGATTTCAAGGAAATGATACTGGCCTTCCATGTCCACCATCAGGTCGATGGAGCCTGTCCGGAAGCCCAGTGATTTCATCAGCCCGTCCAGCTTCTTTTCCAGCTCCACGGGCAATTTATAAGGGACCGTTCTGTTAGGTCGTTGTGTATCATAGTTGCGGAAATCCTCTTTGGTTTTCCGGTTGTTTTGGGAAAAAATGGCCATAGAATAGCATTCGCCATCCAGGTAGAAGGTCCGTATCTCGAACTTCTTGACGATTTTTTCCTGTACCAGGGAAGGAAAAAATTTCTCCGGCACCATGCGCAGATTAGCGCTGTTAATGGTTTTGGTGAGCATCTTGTATTGATCACCATCGGCGTCTTCCAGGAAAATGCACTCACTGAGCGGTTTAACAATCAGTTCCCGGTAATTTTCCAGCAGTGCAGCGATGGCCACGCTGGTGGTCACCACTTCTGTGAAGGGCGTGGGAATACCATGTTGACGCGCCAATGCCAACACATGCAGTTTATTCAGCCTGTCTTCTGTGATGGGGTCATTCAGCCATTTGTGCCGGTCGATGGTATGGAACAGGAACGAATGTATTCCGTTGAACTCATCTATCAGAAAGCGTTTCAGCGTGTATTGCGTGTGGAAGTCCGGCTGTTTAAGGCTATATTCCACAGGGTAACTGTTGATCTTCCTCCGGTACCAGACCGCTGCTATGGCTGTATTATCAGGAAGATCTCCCAGGTTTTCAAACTGAAAAAAGTCCTCTCCGTTGACCCGCAGAAATGGTATTTGCAGGTAATCCATCCAGAGGCAAACATGATCGGTCGTGCTTTCGAGGTGTGATTGACTTAATATGAGGATCTTTTGAGACATGGTATGGCGTTGATCACCGGAAGGAAGGACTGCCGGAAGATACCGGCAGTCCCTTGTTTCCGGTCATTCGAATGACGGAAGGAGATGTTATTAATTGTCACGTTTGTGATCACACAGGTAAACATCAGGACCTGAGTAATGCGTTGGCGAGTGAATAGTGGTTCCGCAGGCTTCGGAATCAGCCAGCTCAGAGGTTAACTGATAAAGGCCACCCTTAATAGTTTCCAGGGATTCGATCTTTTTCGCGTTCAGTTTTGTCAGTTTGTTCATTGTTTTTCAAATTTTGATGGTTTACGATACTTTTTCGGGGGGTACTGATTACTTAGGGTCATTCCGGCAGTCAGTTACATAGTGTTGACCATTCCAGGTAGCAGAACTCTGCGTGGTCCTTTCCTGATCGTCGGCCATTTCCATGGAGAGCTGATACAGGCCACCTTTGATACTTTCCGGGGATGTTACCTTTTTGGTAACCAGTTTTTCTAACTGTTTCATGTGCGTTGAATTTTAAATCTGACGTAAAAGTAGGCCGCAGACACATCCCATGGGGAGCAGATGAATATTTGAGTGAGGCTGATCTATATTCGCAGTGTCTGACAAAATATTTGCGGCGAGGCGCTATGCCCGTATGCTGTAATTTTAAGGCAATATCCGGCTACAATTCATCAATAACCGTTAACAACCGGACCTTACGATCATTATATTTACGCGTTAGCACACGATAGCCTTATGCAATACAGCTTATTTTTGGGGGCGCTTGCCTGGTGCAGCCTCTCTTCCACCGTTCTTTCGGCACAACAACAGTATCGGCCTGATCATGCGGAAGTCATACAACGCTACCGTAAAGTACAGCTGCTGGACAGCCTTACCCGCAAAAAAGTATTCCGGCATAACGTAGATGCCAGCTGGCTTCCCGGCGGAACACAATGCTGGTATACCGTTTCTAACAGTCAGGACACAACGAAAATCTACTATCTGGTCAATGCCCTCACCGGCCGTAAAGAAGAAATAAAGGACACCGTCAGGATAAACCAGTTGATAACAGGCAGCACGCCACAGTCGCAGGTAGCACAGCGAGGCCCTTCCCGGTGGCAGGACTTTGAGACTGATTCCGTGTCATCCGACAAACAGTGGATCGCCCGCCTTATTAACGGCAACGTCTATATTCAATCCACCAAAGACAGCTCGTTGACACAGCTGACCACCAATGGCGCTGACAGCGGGCAGGCGGCCCGCTATGAAGCGCTGGCCTGGTCGCCGGACAGCAGGTACCTGGTGGGCTATCTCACGCGTCCCGTCATCGATTCCGCGGTATATCATATCCTGACGGATGTTCCGGGCACCACCCGTGGGCAGCTGCGTTCGCAGCCCTATAAGCAGCCAGGCGACCCATTTCCGGAATATCAGATGTACATTTTCTCCATCGCTGATAAAAAAGTGATAAAGACAGATGCGGAGCCGCTGGACTTCTTCGGCCCGCCGGTACTGCACTGGCGGCAACACCAGCCCCGTTATTTTTTGTATGAGAAAGTAGACCGGGGCCATCAGCGTTTTCGCGTCATCGAAACGGATGCCTATACCGGCACTACCCGTACCATACTGGACGAGCGGTCAGCTACGTTTATCTATGAGTCCCGTCTTTATACCCACTACCTGCCGGAGACCAACGAAATGCTGTGGACCTCCGAAAAAGACGGCTGGCGGCACATTTACCTTGTCAATACCCTCACTGGTACCGTAAAGAAGCAGGTTACCCAGGGCGAATGGGTGGTACGCGGCATCGACAGCGTAGATGCAAAGAAACGGGAGATATGGTTCCGCGCCGGTGGCATGGAGCCGGAAGAAGATCCGTATTTTGTCCATTACTATCGTATAGGCTTCGACGGTAATAAACTGACCCAGCTCACTCCCGCAGCAGGCAACCATCAGGTGTATTTTTCCCCCGACCGGAAATATTATGTCGATAAATACTCCCAGGTGAATGTTCCGCCGGTGAATGAATTACGGCGCACCGCTGACGGAAAACTCATCACCATTCTGGAGCGGGCCGATGTCAGTGCCTGGCAGGCCATAGGCGTGCCTTTCCCGGTGCCCTTCCATGCCAGGGGCCGGGACGGGAAAACAGACATCTGGGGCATCATGTGCCGGCCCTCCGACTACGACAGCACCCAACTATACCCCGTCATCGAAAACATCTATGCAGGGCCGCATGATGCCTTTGTACCGAAGAGTTTCATGAGTTACTATATCGACATGCAACGTTTGGCAGACCTGGGCTTTATTGTGGTACAGATAGACGGGATGGGCACTGCCAACCGCTCCAAGGCATTTCATGATGTATGCTGGAAAAATCTGGCTGATGCCGGTTTCCCGGACCGTATCCGCTGGATCAAAGCCCTGGCTGAAAAATATCCGTTTGTAGATACGACCCGCGTGGGCCTGTACGGTACTTCTGCCGGTGGACAAAACGCACTGGGCGGCCTTCTCTTTCATCCGGAATTCTACAAGGCCGCGGTAGCCTCCTGTGGCTGTCATGATAACCGCGTCGATAAACAATGGTGGAATGAACAGTGGATGGGATACCCGGTGGGTAAACATTACGAAGAACAATCCAACGTCACCAACGCCGGTAAACTGAAAGGCGATCTGCTGCTGATGGTGGGAGAAGCCGACACCAATGTGCCGCCGGAATCCACCTATCGTGTGGTGAACGCCCTGATCAGGAGCAACAAAACTTTTGAGTTTCTGCCGATACCAGGTATGGGACACAGCGATGGTGGGCCTTATGGCCGCAGCAGGCGCAACGACTTCTTCGTGCGTTACTTGCTGCAAGCGACGCCGCCGGACAGGAATAATCATGAGTAAACAGTAGAAAGCGGCGACGCCACCGAAGCGACAGCACCGCTTTCTTTTCTGGATGATTAACAGCGTCTGGTATTAAAATCGGGGCAGATCAAACACCTGGTTTCGGCGGTGTCGTTAGGTCCGTCAATCGTGTCGGTCGGTTCTGTGGGCCTGGTCCGGCCGCCGTTGATTTTTGCCTGCGCGGCGGCATTCAGCGAGGCAATGTTAATTTTGCTTAAAGCCAGTTTTTTGATTGCTTTCTTTTTCATGTGTTAGCATTAGCGGTGATAGAATAAAAGCTGTCGTAGCAGGTGCTACCGCCGAAGCGGTAGCACACATTTTTCCAGGATGATGATCAACAATTTCTCCTGGTGCCTACACAAAACACACAAAAGGTTTCCGCCGTGTCGTTAGTGCCGTCAATAGTGAGATCAGTGTCGTCGGTAGTTTTTCTCCCACCTTGAACTTTTGCCTGAAAAGCGGCATTCAGCGATGCAATTTTGATTTTGCTCAGAGACAGTTTTTTGATTGCTTTCTTTTTCATGTAATTGTGGTTTGAAGTGATAGAATAAAAAAAAAGAGGTATACAGTCCCGGGAGGGACCCTTGGGTTAATACTGATGATAGTGATGACAACAGGCATCGTGTGCAGGCATCGCTTTGTGCCATGCCCAGCCCGACCGTCAGGTTACTGACGGCTTAGATGTTTCGCTGCAACAGATTTTGGTAAAGTAATTATTTGAGTTAAAGCAATTTCTTCGCGCACCTTTGCTACAGGCAACGCTGCCGATGGCAGCTGTAGCAGGTGCTGCCACCTGAAGCAACAGCACCACATTTCATCCCGGAGTGATTAGCAACGCCTGGTGTTATAGTCAGGGCAAATCAAACACCTGGTTTCAACCGTGTCATTAGGACCGTCGATAGTGATAACAGTGTCTCCTGTGGTAGTCGTTCTCAAACCACCGTGAATTTTTGCCTGACCAGCGGCATTCAGCGATGCAATGTTGATTTTGCTCAAAGCCAGCTTTTTGATTGCTTTCTTTTTCATGTAATGTGGATTAGAGGTGATAGAATAAAAACAAAAGTTATACAGCACCAGGCGGGCCGTTGGGTTAATACTTGTTATAGAAATGAAAACAGGTGCGTGTGCCGGCACTGCCTCGTGCCACGACCTGACTGACGGTCCTCATACCGATAGCTCTGATAGTTCGCTGCGACAGATTTTTTTTCGACTGATTTGCTTATTGTGGGTTAAGTATTTGTTTGGGTTAAAAATCGTTTGGGTTAAAAACCGTTGCCCGACGAAAATAGTAAGTGCAACTGCGATCTCCCTGCAGGCCTAAAAAACTTATGTAAAAAATTCAGACCTGGTTTTATGCAGCTTCGTGATCACCCTGGTGACCACGAAGCCTCCCGGGTGATCAGCTGAAACCTGCTCCACTACTGGAACAGTTCATCGCTGAACTGTTCCCAAATGGTGGCTAGCGACTGTTGCATTTACAGGTGCGTTGCTACAAAAGATTGGGTATAGTCTTTAATCAGTTGCCTCACCGTTCTGAAGTGCTGCATGATCTCTTCCTCGCTGCCGGTGGCTTTCGCAGGGTCAGGGAAGTTCTCATGGAACCGTTGTGCGGTAGTAGGGAAAAAAGGACATCTTTCTTTGGCATTGTCACAGACGGTGATCACAAAATCGAAGGGAATATCCCGGTATTCTGTAACGTTGTTGGAGGTATGTGCGGAAATATCAATGCCATCTTCCGCCATGGTGGCGATGGCGCGCGGATTAACGCCATGTGTTTCCACGCCGGCGCTGTATACTTCCGCCTTGTCTCCGGCGAAGTATCTGAGATAGCCTTCCGCTATCTGGCTACGGCAACTGTTGCCGGTACAAAGGACTAATATTTTTTTCATGATGATGGGAGATATAAATATTGATGTTATTTATGCTTTGGCGCTGGTGATGGAAGTGCTGTACCATTTTCTGCGAAGCCGGAAAGCCACATTCACCAGAGCAATCAGCGCCGGCACTTCTACCAATGGCCCGATCACGCCTACAAAAGCCTGGCCGGAGTTGATACCAAAAACACCGATTGCCACCGCGATGGCCAGTTCAAAGTTGTTGCCCGCAGCGGTAAAGGCAATGGCCGCATTACGGGAGTAATCGGCCCCCATGGCTTTACCCAGCAGAAAACTGATGAGAAACATGACGGCGAAATATATCACCAGCGGCACTGCTACCCTGATCACGTCAAACGGTATCTGTACGATTAATTCACCTTTAAGGCTGAACATGACGACGATCGTAAACAACAGGGATATCAGGGTGACAGGGGATATAACAGGAATGAATTTTTCCTGAAACCATTTCTCCCCTTTCCAGGCGATAAGACGGTAGCGGCTGATGATACCTGCAGCAAACGGAATACCCAGATAGATGCCCACACTTGTTGCGATCTCACCGATGGACACGGCCACGGTGACGCCTTTCATGCCGAAAACAGCGGGCAGCCAGGTAATGAAAACATAGGCATAAACGCTGTATAACAGGACCTGAAAGATGCTGTTTAATGCTACTAACCCCGCCGCATACTCGCGATTACCGTCGGCCAGTTCATTCCATACCATCACCATGGCGATACACCGGGCAAGGCCTATCAAAATCAGACCGGTCATATATTCAGGGTAGCCATGCAGGAACAACACTGCCAGCACAAACATGAGGACCGGCCCTATCACCCAGTTCAGCAACAAGGACACAGACAGTACTTTGGTGTTTCGGAACACCTCTCCCATGTTTTCATATTTCACTTTAGCCAGCGGCGGGTACATCATGAGAATGAGGCCCACGGCCAGCGGGATATTGGTAGTGCCGGAAGACAGGGAATTGATAAATCCCGAAGAGGCCGGAAAAAAATATCCGATGGCCACGCCCACCGCCATGGCGCCAAAAATCCATAATGTCAGGTAACGGTCCAGAAAGCCCAGCTGTTTACGCCGGGCCGGATTACAGTTTTGCATGATATCGTCGTAGGTTTTTTAATGCTCATTTCGTTGATACGAATCAGCAGCAGCCCGGAGGGCAGCAAGCCGCATCTGCCGGTTTTTCGGCGTATACCGTTATGCTGTAAATACCGGTGTCGCCTGTACGAAATGCAGCTATTTCCGCTGCATGCAGATAGTTGGCCAGGATATCGTCCGGAATGGTGATGGTCTTCTCCTGCTGAATGGTGATGTTTTTGAAGCCGTTATTTTCGATCATCTCCAGATAGGTCTGCTTTTGTATGGCTCCGGACACACAGCCGGCATACATTTCAGCGGCTTGCTGAATGGTAGCGGGCAATGTTCCCTGTAAGACGATGTCTGAAATACTGAAATGTCCGCCAGGTTTGAGTACCCGGAATATTTCGCTGATGACGCCATTTTTGTTGGGCACCAGGTTCAGTACACAGTTGCTGACTACCACGTCTGCTGCATTAGCGGTGACGGGCATCTTCTCAATATCCCCCTGGCGGAATTCTACATTGCTGAAATGCAGCTTCTCTGCATTAGCGCGGGCTTTTTCAATCATGGCCGGCGTGAAATCGATGCCGATCACTTTCCCTGTTTCCCCCGTAGCCTGCCTGGCCACGAAACAGTCGTTACCCGCCCCGGAACCGAGGTCTATCACCGTATCTCCCTGCTTTATTTTGGCAAATTGCGTTGGTAGTCCACAGCCAAGGCCCAGGTCTGCATCCGGGTTGTAACCTTCCAATGCCGAATAATCATCACTCATGATATTGTATACTTCGGTAGAACAACAGCCGGAACCGCAACAGGAAGCAGCGTTGGTATCCTTGTCCTGTAAGGCAATCTCACTGTATTTCTCCCTTACGATTGCCTTCATTTGTTCATCAGTAGCCATGATATTTCTTTTATTGTATTATTGCAATATTGCGATATATCTACACAAAAAAATATTAACAGCAGGTTTGCTGTAAATCAACATCCTTAAAGAAGCTATTGAAGAGCTCCTTGTATTGTTTCCATACTTTCGGGTTGATACAATAACATACGCTCGCGCCTTCAATTGTACCCTGAATGACACCGGCCGTTTTCAGCTCTTTCAGGTGCTGGGATGTAGTGGCCTGTGCAAGCCCTAATTCATCCACCAAATCCCCACAAACGCAGGCATTCTTTTTTACAAGATATTGCAAAATGGCAATACGGGCCGGATGTGCCAATGCCTTGGCCATCGCGGCTATTTCATTCTGTTGCCGGGTGAATAAATCCGATTTCGTTGCTCCCATATTTTGATTGTATTATTGCAATATTACGATTAAATATTTAACCGCCAAAAGAAATTGTTTTTTAGCCAGTCGTATCTTTACAGCGTAGGAGATCGGTATCATAAAAAAGTTAAACTATGTCTGCTATACCCATTCAGTTAAAGTCCGTTATTACCTGCCCGCATTGCGGATATCAAAAAGAGGAAATCATGCCTGTCAATGCCTGTCTGTATTTTTATATATGCGAAAGCTGCCGGGAACGTCTGAAACCCAGGGCTGGTGACTGTTGTGTATGCTGCAGCTATGGCACTGTACAATGCCCGCCAATGCAGCGGGGGACCAGCAGTTGTTAAATGTCGCAAACACAAACATCACACCCCATCTTTCAGCACTTTGAAAACCATTTCTCTGTAACTATTGCCTATCGGCAGTTCCAGCTTCCCGATCTCCACGTCTTGTAGGGTGAAAGCCGTTACCCGGTCGATGTTCACAATAAAGGAGCGATGTATCCGCAAAAAACGTTTATCGCTGACCGTTGTTTCCATATCACCGATTTTATACTTCGCCATGAAAGTGGAGCCATCTGCCCGATGCAGCACCACATAGTCTTTCACGCTTTCTATGTAGAGGATGTCGTTGACGGGGATTCTGTTGTATTTGTTGCCTGTTTTCAGGAAGATATGATCTTCCTGTAGCACAGGGCGGACCGTAGCCGCCTGGGATTCTTTCGGAGAAAAGCGGGAATAGTAGCGTTCCACCGCTTTGAAAAAACGTTCAAACGTAACGGGCTTCAGCAGATAATCCACGATATCCAGCTCATAGCCTTCCAGCGCGTACTCGCGATAGGCCGTCGTAAAAATCACTGCCGGCGGCTGCCGCAATGTCCGGAGAAATTCAATCCCCGTGATCTGTGGCATCTTGATATCCAGGAAAAGAAGGTCGACCTGCCTGGTTCTAAGCTCCTGTGCAGCCTGCAGCGCATTGGAGCAGGTGCCCACCACTTCCAGGGTGTTCAACTGACCGATATGATTCTGCAACAGCGCTATGGCCAGTGGTTCATCGTCAACAATAAGACATTTTATTTTCACACCTGCTGATTTAAATGCAACTCCAGCTTCGCGGTAAATACCCGCTGTGCTGCCGTAGTTTCAAATGTATGGGTTTCCGGGTAAAGCAACGCCAGCTGTTGACGGATATTCTCCAACCCGATCCCCAGCTGCTGGTCTACCTTTTCACGGAAAGTGTTGCTGATCTCAAAGCTAAACCGGTCCCCGGTCTGCTTCAGCACAATCCTGATCTCCGGCGAACCGGCATCTTCGCCGGCGCCGTGCTTAAAGGCATTTTCTGTCAGCGACAACAATATCAGTGGCGCGATCGCTACTTCCCGCTCCATCTGATGCTCAAAGGAAATGACCAGCCGTTCATCATAGCGGAGCTTTTCCAGTTCGATGTAGTTCTGCAACAGCGTGATCTCCTGTGACACCGGTACATACATTTTCCCGGAACGATACAACAGCGTGTCCAGTATTTCCGATAACCGGGCAATGGAAGGCGATGTTTTAGGCGACTGCAGAATAGACAACGAGTAGATATTATTCAGCGTATTAAACAGAAAATGAGGGTTCAGCTGGGCCTTCAGTGCCCTTAACTCGATATCTGTCTTCTGCTTCTCCAGTTCCATCGCCCGTTTATTCACCACATATTGATCTATCAAAAGTTTGATAAAAATAAATACAGACGCAAAGGAAAATGCCTGAAAGAAGTAATTAAAAAACAGCGACCCCAGGTCCGTAAAAATTTCCGGCACCGACTCCTGCGAAAAAGGCCTTCTACGGACAAGCGGTTCCAGCAGGTACACCACGCTTAACCGGGATAACACCGTTAACAGATAAAGCGCCACCAGCGATGTGATAATCGTACGGTAATAATGTTTCCCGGTCAACAATCGTGGTAATACAAAATAAGCCAGAAAATAGGTAGTCGGGGCAATGATCCAGATATCAAATAAACCCAGCGAGAAAAAATACATGAGTTGTGCGATGGTAATTGGGTCCATATCCCTGACAGCATACCGGGTGGAAGCAAACAGGGTTACGCTCATCCAATAAATAAGATGTGCGGCAAGCCGGTATTTACCGGTGAATTGTATGATTCTTTCAATTAAAGGCATGATCTAAAAGTAGCAAACTTTAGGTCATATCAACCGTAGCGTCGACGAAATTGGTCGTTCCGCATATGAAAACGGGCAGCACGCAGCCAGACGCATTTTTCCACAAGAATCCACTGTCTGTGGTCAGGAATACGGCGCCGGTCGACTTGCCCCAAACGGCCTGCCCGAATGCTTCACATTTGCAGAAACTCAAGTAAAATGAAGCAGATATTCCTGATATTATGTTACCTCGGCATGACCATCCCGGCATTCAGCCAAACCTATACCCTGAAAGGCAGCATCCTGTCGGCAACAGCGAAAGGACCTGTCATCGGCGCTGCCGTACTGTTGCAATCCCAAAAAGACCCCACCCGGCAGTTCCGCACCGTATCCGGCCCTGATGGCGGTTTTAGTCTGGCCCTTCCGGCAGACGATTATACGCTTAACATCCGGGCAATGAATTTTACGCCGTACTTCCGGGCGGTAACACTGCCCAACAATACCGACCTGGGGAACATCCCCCTGACTGACAACGTGAAACAATTGTCGACCGTACAGGTACAGGGGGAAAAGTCCACCATCGAACTAAAAACAGATAAAAAAGTGTTCAATGTGGGCAAGGATATCCTGTCAAAAGGCGGTAATGCCAACGATATCCTGAATAACGTGCCCGCCGTCAACGTAGACATACAGGGCAATGTGTCCCTACGCGACAACCAGAACGTAAGGGTCCTTATAAACGGTAAACCATCCATGCAAACGCAGAACAACGGTTTGTCACAAATCCCCGCCGCCACCATTGACAAAATAGAAGTGATCACCAACCCCTCTGCCGCATACGAAGCACAAGGCAGCGCCGGCATCATCAATATCATACTAAAGAAAAATGCAGCGCTGGGATTCAATGCATCGCTGCAGGCAGGTCTTGCCAGTCCGAAGAACAACAGTGTCAATCTCAACGCCAGCTATAAAACACAGCGGCTCAATCTCTTCACGAATATCGGCTACCGCGATCAGGGCGTCCTGCTTGCGGAAGACATGGTGAGGGTGAATAAAAGTCCTTACAATCAGCTGCAGCAAACCAACCGCGCCGATTTAAACGCCGATAACATCAACTTCTATCTGGGAACGGATTTTTACCTCAACGAACGAAACACCATAACGGCCAGCTACTACCGCACCAAACGCCGTAATAAAGACACCAACAATTCGCTTTATCGTTACTATAACCTGCACGGCACGCAGGACAGCGTCATCAGCCGGCTGGAAGACTACCGGGAGCCGCAGATATTCAATGAGCTGGAACTGAACTATGTCAGGACTTTCAAACAGCCCAACAGAAAATGGACCACCTATATGCAATATGATTTCTGGAACGACGACGAAAACCAGCATATCCGGCAGTTCAACCTTCCCTCAGAAGCTAATGCCATTAACCTTATCACCCGCGACATCGAGAGCAGCAAGGATATTTATTTGCAGAGCGATTATAAACAGCCCTTGCCATCCGGCCAGCTGGAGACAGGCATCCGCGGCCAATGGCGCGCTATACGGAGCGAATACTCCGCTGCACAGGACGGCAAACCACTGGCTGGCAACAACAATAAACTTTTTTATGATGAAAATATATACGCCGCTTACGCGCAATACAGCAACAAATGGAAACGTCTGGAGGCCCAGCTGGGCCTACGTGGCGAGCTGTCCGCTATCCATATCAGTGACCGTGAGCAAACTATCGATAAACGTAAACAATACCTCGACTTCTTCCCTACCCTGCACCTGCAATATGGGTTCAAAGATGACTGGAGCTTACAAGCCAGCTATAGCCGCAGGATCAACCGCCCTAAGTTCTGGCAGCTGAATACCTTCGCCGGCCTGTCGGACCAGCGGTTCCTGCAACGTGGCAATCCGGATATCGACCCCATGTACACCCATGTCGTGGAACTGGCCCTGTTGAAGAAAACAGGCAGCTTCAGCGTAAATCCGGGTATCTATTACCAATATACCACCCACTACTTCGGCGCGGTCATAGAGCCGCAAACCGATGGCAATTTCGTACGGACATGGGCCAATATGGGCAACGAGCATCGGTACGGGCTCGATATGACCACCACGTACAATCCCTATACATGGTGGCGCCTATCATGGGACATCAATTGGTACTCCTATTCCCAACGTGGTGAATATGCCGGTAAAACCTATACAGCAGATAACACCACCTGGTTTACCACCGTTCGTTCGAGCATGCGGTTCCCTAAAATCCTGAACATCGACGGCAGCTTCACCTACCGCGGCAGACGGCAGGAAGTGCAGGTAACAGTGGCGCAACAGTACCGCGCCAACATTGGGTTTTCTAAAGATCTGCTTGGCGACCGGATGTCGCTCACCTTTAGCATCAACAATCTCTTCGACTCCAATATCTCCCTGGAGGAAATGGATGTTCCGGACTATTCAATGTACTACCGCCTTCAACAAAAAGGTATCATCTATACCGGCAACGTCGTATACCGGTTGAACCGGAAGAAAAGCCAGTCAGACCGTTTGCCTGCGGAGAAGTAACACCTCAAAACAGGAAAGCCGCTTACATGATGGATGTAAGCGGCTTTTTATTGAGTTGTTGTCATCAATATGTTAGTGTGCGGAACCTGGCAACAGCGCTATAATATGCACCAGTATATCCTCCTCAAATTCCGTTATCATTAACTTGTAAACGCCTGCACTACCAAAAAAGGGGCTGATCCTATAGTTTTTTACCAGCTGCTGCTTTTTGATGCCGATCGCATAGTACCAGTCGCCGGATGCTGAGCCGGTGATGATCACCATTTCGTCCAGTCGCATGATCTGCTTTCTGCCGAACGGCGGGTTTTCCCTATACACAGCGTTGGTGGCCTTGTCAAACTCATAGCGCACGTTATACCAAAAAATATAGTCTACCAAACCACGGATGACGAGACAGATCAGCAACGCTGCGCATATCACGATGACGCCCTCTCCCAGCCACCTATAAAAAATGGCCAGCAACAGACCGAGCGCCACGGCGGCGATCGCGTACAGCTTCAGGACGGCGGCCAATCGACGATTGGGTTGTAACGAAATCCTGTCTGGCGTTCTTACCACCCTCAACTTATCTTGCAAACTCATCATTGGCAATTATTTCTTCAATGTCGTTTAAAATATTTTGCATGGCCCTTTTGGTAATGCCCTGCGCCAGGGAGGCTGATTTTTCTTTGCCGTCTTTCAGGTAGTATACGTTCAGGGTAGTATTCGTCGTAATAAAATTTGTTCTGAGAGAATACAGTTCAAACTGCTGAATATCCGCGATAGGTATCGTATAGGCTGGCTTAATCAGGGCCATCTTTACGTTGATCACCTTCTGGTCCATGTCTACCACCAGCGATTTAGTGAAGGCGCTCAGTATAAATATCACTGCCAGGGCAAGAAACAGCCACATCACCCAGGGCGATTTGATATAGAAGCCGAGAAAGGCGAGGGCCAGCGCCAGTAGGATCACGAAAATACTAAATCCGTATTGGGGTTTCATTTTGTACACATTACCTACTCTGGTAAAATTTTTGGGTTGCTCCATGGTTTGATGTTCGGGTTATATGATCAGATTTTTCGACATTTACGGACGATGGATGCTACAGGTACTATCCCTCCTGTTGAAGGGCGGATAGTATAACCATGCCCGTTGGCAGGGAGCAAATTACATAAAATCGTTTTCATTTGTGATTTCCGGAAGTTATATTTGTTTACCTGACATATACGCCATGAATAAAGCGATGAAAATTTCCACGGGCATCCTGTTGCTGACTTTCCTCTTCCATCACACCCGGTTGTTCGCCCAGTCCGGGAACACCTATCAGAACCCGTTGCCCGTAAAATTCGGGGACCCTTATGTGCTGCATACCCGAGGCGGTCAGTATTACATGTATGGCACCGGTGGCGTGGCTAAAAATGGATTTGCGGCTTATTCTTCTACCGACCTTGTGCACTGGCAAAACGAAGGCCAGGTGTTTTATGCGGGGAACAAAAATGGCTGGAGTGATTCCACTGCCGCCTGGAATGGGGCCTATTGGGCGCCGGAGGTATATGAACACCAGGGCAGGTTTTATATGTTCTACAGTGCACAGTGGAAAAACAATCCCAACAGGGAAGTGGAGAATTTTCGTATAGGGGTGGCAGTGTCAGACAGTCCGGTCGGACCGTTCACCGACCTGTTTGACCAACCTGTTTTTGATCCCGGTTATCCGGTTATAGACGCTAATGTATTGTTTGACAAAAGTGGTCGTATTTTTCTTTATTACTCCCGTTGTTGTTATAAACACCCGGTGAAAAGTGAAGTGGCCGACCAGGCCAGGAAGAAGGGGTGGTTCGAGGCCATAGAAGAGAGCTGGGTGTATGGGGTTGAATTAAAACCTGATTTCAGCGGGGTGATCGGAGAACCGGTACTGCTCCTGCGTCCGCCTGTAAAAATGGACGATCAGCAGGCAGCGTGGGAAAGCCGTTCTGTTACCACCAGAGAAGTCAACCGCCGGTGGACAGAAGGTTCCGTCATCTTTAAAAAGGCGGACACCTACTACCTGATGTATTCCGCTAATTATTTCGGGGGCAAAAATTACGCGGTGGGATATGCTACTGCCAAAAGTCCGCTCGGCCCGTTTGTGAAGGCCGCCAACAATCCCGTATTGCAGCAAAACACGGACAAAGGTGGTGTGGTGACCGGCACCGGTCATAACAGCATTACCTATTCCCCTGATGGCAAAGAGATGCTTTGCGTATATCATGCCCGCACGCTGGCAACGGGTGATGAACGGGTGGTGTTTATCGACCGGATGAAGATATTAAAAGACGGCAGACTTGTGGTGGAAGGACCTACCACCCAGCCACAGTTGATACCTGGAAACCGGTAGAACGAATACGCGATTACACTCAAATCAGCAGCACATCATATATAAAGCAACATTATATTTTAAATACCGTGCGACGACATTCTTCGAATGGAATTTTTACCTACATTCGATGTGGTGATGATTGTCATCAGGATTCAATTCTCAAAATAACTACGTTAAAATATCTCCTGTAATTCCCTCACTGTTGAGATAACTCCATCAATGTAATAACCATTTCCTCACCATTTTAAATCTATCACTATGACAGAAAACACACAACCCATGATGTCCGCCGGGACAGAATTGTTTAACGACCCTAATTGTACTATTAACATCACTCCCCAGGGTGCCATCCCCAATTATCCGGGAACAGTATCCAACAAAAACATCACCGATGCGCAAAATGCCATCGGTCAGCTGACATTCGCCGATATATGGCGGCTTCCTCCTTTCCGGATTGAGTATGGTACCGTGCGGCTGGACGTGCAGGGCGCCATTGCAGGCGGTGGCCGCAACTGGCAGGTGCAAATCAATGGCATGCAGGGTGGTTCCACTATCTCCGCCACCCTCGTGCAGGGTAACCTGGCAACGGCTTCCTCCTCTGAAAGGCAACAATACGTGCAACGCATGGTGCGCAACGCGCTGGAGCAAAGCCTCGCATCCAGAAACGTGATGAATGTGAATGGCCCCTGCAGATGATTCCGCGCTTTTGATCCCCTGTTGAATACATCAGCCTTCAGGTCGTCGCACCTGAAGGCTGATGACCTTTGCCTATGAATGGCGCAGGTTAAATAGCCGGACGCATAAAGGAATAAGCCCTATCGATACCGCGATGAAAATCGCGACCCGTAGATAGTTGAGCGTCTGCCAGCGGGCTGTTTTAGCCGCCAGGTCTTTCACTACGGCATGCGTTTCCGCTATTTTCTGGAAGTTGATAATGTTAGGCGCGAAAAAGGCAAGCGTCCATACCCTTACGGCAAAGTGGACCGCAAATAGCGCCAGCAGCCAGTTCCTGGCGAAGTCAATTTTCCAGCAAAAGATGATCGCCAGTATAAAGGTGATCTCATGCAGAGAATGAAACACTATCCAGAAGTTCTTCAGGCTGGCTCCCCGCCCGTCCAGCAGCAACCTGAAATTGTCAGGAGGAGCCTCCGTCCATTTAGGCACAAATACCAGCGTTTCAAACAGCTGCGCCCCATTCATGAGGAAATATGCCAGGGTGGTGATATACAGCCATAGTTCGGCCCTTGTAAGATAACTCGTCGTGATATTCATCATTTTTATTGATCTTTTAAAGACAAAGAGCGAAAGAAACACTCCTATCGCTTTCGTTGCATTTTTAAATAAAATACATCTATTTCGATACAAATATAGCACAAAATCGGTTCCTCCAAATTATTTTGCCTACATTTACATCGAATTCGATATAAATCATGGGTGAACTCACAAAACTAATCAGTGCCTGGGAAGAATACATACAGAAAAACAACACTGCCTCCGCAGCAGAATTCTGCATGTATTTTTTAGCGAAAGAGCGTAATCAGCAATTATTCGGCGGGCTTACCCCTCCTGATCTGGACACTACCTTTGCGAAGCTGATAGGGAGGCTGGCGAACATGCAAACGACTTACTCCAAAATGGCCTTGCAGGACCTACCGGGGTTTGAACTGGAGTGGTTCTATTTTCTCAACACCATCTATCATTTAAAGGAAGTCAAAAAAATACAGGTCATACAGTACAACTTTGCGGAACAGACTACCGGCATCGACATACTCAACAAACTGAAAAAACTGGGATACATCACAGAGAGAACTGACCCGGAAGATAAGCGGGCTAAGCTGGTCAGCCTTACCAAAGCGGGAGAAAAAATACTTTTCAAGGTATACCAACTGCTGCATAAGCCCACGCTACTGATGTACAGCGATATCGATCATAAAGACAAACAGGTGGTCGTAAATATCCTGAGAGACACGGAAACCCAACATCAGGCAATACTCTCTAACATTAGAAATAAATCAATAGATGATCTGCTCTCAGAAACACTGGGGGAAGAAAAGATGGCACAGATCATGTCTGAACGGGAAAAAATGTTTAAACATTGGGATGCAAAGCGACGCAGCAAGGAATAGCGGAACACTTACGTCATTCCATGCCAAAGCCTGCGGTCTGCGCAGGCTTTGGCATGGAATAGTACAATATACTTATGCTTCGTTTTCTTTAAACAGTCTGCAATTGAAGTTTTGTTGTACAGTATGAATAAACCACAACCAATCTTCCAGCATGAGCTCACATACAGGTAATGGAATCTCATATCTGTTCTCTTCCTGCTCGATTATAACAGATTCCGCTGTTATTTGAATATCGTTCCTTCCTTCGGTTGGTATTGTTCCACGGAGAGCCTGTCTGACATCATCCAACAACGCTACATAGTGGCTATACGCATACTTTTCGTTAAATAGGTATTCCAGTTTTATATCACCTGGCCGATTAAGCGTTGCATACAAGGTAGTTACCTGATCATTTTCCATGCGCATAAAAAACCAGATGCCCCAGTCCTCTCCCATTGGTATTCCAAGTTCATTATAGGCCTTCCTGTGTTTGGGATAGGCGTTAGCGCTGACTGTTGCAAACCTGACAAACTGCTCAAACCAATGATAGTACAGCGGAGTCGGCAACACCTGTTCCAGTCCATAGTCTTCACTCACATACCGGGTTATATCCGGTTGAATGTCAATATACCCAAAGGGGTCTATTGCTCCTATCGAATCCTCCATCTTAGCAGGTAATGTTCCATCCAACACAGCTTTCACATCTGTCAATTGTTTCAACAGATCATCCATAGGAACGATCGGATTATGATCAAACGTACCCTGCAGCAGGCTTAACTCCTGATCCTGTGGCACTCCAATCGCCACCACGATCTTGGTATATTGTACCAATAACTTGTAATTCATACTACTAAGGTACACTTTCAATAAATGATGTTAAGATACCGCTCGATGGCGAAATGACAACTACTCTGATGGTAACATTGGTCCCCTGGATGTTTAATGCCGGGAAAGCGGCACCACTGGCCGGAGAACCTGCTGTACGGAAAGCATCACTGATATATCCCAGAATCTGATTCTCCGTAAAACTGGCCGGAAACATAGTTGACATATTTCCCGGTTTACGTATCCATATACCGGTTGTGTTCCAGCGATTGTTGGTTAGTATGGTTGTCATGTCCGGCACATACACTTCCGGCCTTATTTGGGCAACGTCCTGTCCTGCAATTTGACCTATGGAGGAATTGGCAATCGTATACCTGTAGGATTCCGGATTTTGCAGCACGGTACGCATACTGTGTATACCTCCCAACTTATACTCTACTGTAAAGCCAGGGGGTAAGCCCCGCAAGGCCGGGTTGGTAACAAAGTCGTTTTTAAGGTCCTCCCATATCATATCCCCCCTGTAGCTATTCCTAAATACGACTCCTCTACCAGGCACGGACACTGTCAGCTTAACTTCCCCATAGATCACATGCATTACCGTCTTATCCGTGATCTGTGAAACGAAATTATTGACTGTGCTGCGGGTGGCACCTAATCTCACCGTAGCCCCTGATAATGCCCGAGTAGACACCCTTCCCGCAGCAACCTCTGTAGCGGTGCCTTGCGGCGTGACCTCCATAAAGGGATGCTCCCCTGCGACAGCGCCGTTTTCGGCCAGATCTACCCAACCGTGGTTGGCTATCAGGTTACGATTGATCTGGGAGCTGAGTTTTTTGGCAGTTTCAATGTCTGCACAGGAAAGCAGCACAATGTCACGGTCGGCCGGTATTTTCTGAGCGATGATCCAGTCTCCCAGCGTTTCTGCTGTGAGTGTCTTATCCACCCCATTGGCCATGACTTTGAACACATCTCCTTCCCCATGCACAACAATATACACGGTGTTAGGATTGGCTCCTTTCATCCAGGTTCCCACGTGTTTCAGATCTTCACCGGCGATTAATATCGAGCGTTTACGAAGCTCTATTGCTTCATTCGCCAGTTCTATTGCTGTTCTGCGACTGGCAGCTTCCAGTGCTTCCTCCAGCAGTCGTCCGGCTTTTGCAGATGCCCAGGCTGTTCTCAGGTTCTTATAAGTAAGTGGCGCACCTTCCAGTAGTCTTCTTGCTTCGGAAAGGGTACCGCTCAACTGTCTGAACTTCGTATAGGCACTCACCGATAGGTTGAGCCCACCCACGCCCATATTGATGTAGTTGGTGGTAGCTACTATTTTATCCCAACCGGCATAGTATTCTTTATCTACCAGCAGTCCCTCCGAGGACAGCCGGTTCTTCTCCGCTTGCACGTATACATCAGCCGCGCTGACCACCCCTGCTACGTCTGTAGTCAGCTGTGTCAGCAGCGCGAGCGAACCGCCGCCCGATTCAGGAGCCAGGAAGAGGGCTGCGCTGATATTCAGTATATTGACTACCGTCCTCGTATTCCGCGCAGACACGGCACGCTTGAAGTCGCGGTGATACAGCCACGCCATATACGCTGGTACGGCTATCTGCTGCCCTTCATCAAAGCCTATTTCCGGCAGATGTATCGCTGCGGTAAGCACTACCGATTCAAATGGATCGTATTCTTCATCATAATTGATATACTGCTGCGGCCATTCCAACCTGGTATTGGGAGCGGAGATCGTCAGCGGGATCACCTTACGGTAGTAGTTCTCCGCCATGTGTATCTTGCCCGTACTGAGGAATTCCACTTTGCTGGTCATGTACGGCCCCACGTTGTATTCTATCGCGTCCTCTCTTAATCCGCCACGGATAGTATACACATTGTTGGACTTGAAGCCAAGCGGGAATTCAGTTTCGCCCGGATAGTAGGTGAAAGGGGGAACACCAAATATCTCGTCTTGGAAAGACCGTTGCGTGGGTGTTATGCCCAGCTGATCGCGGTATATGCCTACCCAGTTGGCCACAACATCTGCTACATCATGCACGTCGTCATATCCTACACCATTGAACCAGGTAGTGCTGTGGTCCAGCAGCTTACGCAGCCATTGGTAGTTATTCGCTTTAAAGCCATCTTTCAGCAACTTCACCCTGCCATCTTCCGGCGTGGTTTTTACCAGATCACCGACAATGAAGGCGCCGTCATTGGAGCTATACCATTTGGGGTCGGTATACCAGTTATTGTTACTACCTTCTTTGGATAACAGCTGTCCCAGGATGTATAACCTGTCACTGATAGGCAACAGCGAGAAGCCACAGGAGGCGTAATTACCGACCAGGATCGTGTGGATCTCATCCTGTCCTTTCTTCGCCAGCACCGCGGCGTGCAGGTCTGCTACCAGTTTGTTGCCATCTACGGAGAATTTCTTCAGCTCCTCTTCCACCCGCTGCTGCAGCTGGTTGTAGAACAAGTCGGTGGCCGTATTGTGACCGACGTTTTCGTTGAAGATCAGTTCTTTCAGCCTGGTACGGACAGTAGCCTGCCATACCGCCGGTTCCAGACAGCTCTTCACATTGGCGAGGTCGCTGGCTTTCAGGTTGGCCAGGGTGTAGAAAGTCAGGTAGTCTTTTACAGGGCTCTCTTTGGTCAGTAGTGTCAGCAGCAGGTCTTTCACAGACGCTTTCGTCTTATCACCGATCGTGAACGGCACGTCCTGATTAGCAAAGAAAAGATCATTGGCCGGCAATGTGAGCAATGGTGCGCCTTTCTGCTGCTCACCAATGCTTTCCACAAACGACTGCTTGTCTTTCGACAGGTCCAGATGAACCACTGAGAAGTCATTATACCTGGTCGATGATCCGCGGTAGGGCGCTGTCAGCGCAGTGGTATTATGGCCGGTGCTGAAACGGGAAGCGTAGGTAACGAAGGCACCATCCTTCACGCCCAGCAGTACCGCGATCGCATCTTCCGGCTTACGTGTGATGGTGATGGTGTCTTCATAGAACGACCCATTCTTCACCTTATATCCCTGGAAGGTATTGCCGTCGAAACGGGCAGAATAGTTGCTATCGCTGATTTCGAAAGACACCAGTGCGCCTAATGGCACAAGTTCTTCCGTCGGCTTTTCATTGTCAGGGGCGCCATGCCGCAGGAAGAAAGTTCTGTCGAGCGTGGAGAACCGCAGGTTCTTCGCTGCAGGTGGCAGCGTAATATAGGTGCCACCGGGAGTGATAAAGGTATAGGTACGGCCCGGCGTATTGTTCAGCGGGTCGAACACCTTCATATCAGAATAGCCTACGCTTTCCTGGTCGGCGTCGTTCTCCAGGAGGCCCCATACGTGGCCCGGATCGTGCACTACGTCCCATTGGTACTTCAGCAACGTATAGCCGTTGCTGTAATCCATCAGGTTGTCTGTAGTACCCTTTGGCAACGTGATACCGGCACTGAAGGTATGTTCCAGGGTGAAGGCACCGTGACCGATCTCGTGAGAAACGGCCCTGGCCACATTCTCCGGACTTTGGTCTTTTGTGAAGAGGAAACCGTATTGGCTTTGCCGCGGCATTTTACCGATCAGGTCCCCGTCTTTCAGGGCCACTTCATTGACCAGGAAGAGGTAAACGGCGTCGTCATCGATCTGATGTGATTTGCGGTAGGCCCTGCACAGCATTTTTTCTTCACCGGTGAAGCTGTTGCTGAGCGCGGCGCTTTTGCTGTCCTGCAGCAGGCTGTCGCCGTTGAGGTCCCAGGAGGTGTTGCTCCGGAAGCTATCGTCCACGGTGATCGTATAGGTGACGCCTACGCCGGCGTATGATTTTTCAAGCGCGCTGCGGATCTCTCTTTCCGGCGCCCAGCCGTTTTTACCCACCGGTACCAGCACCACCTTGCGTTGCTTCGGTGCGTAGCTGGCCACGAGTAATTTACCGATGCTGACCGGTTTACTTTTGACGGCGCATACCGCATATATTTCCTGCGCATCGCCGGCAGGACCGCCGGTGACGGTTATCGTGTAAACGTTGCCGTTATGAGTGGATGGATATACGATGCCTTTGCCGTTGACAAACTTCAGCGTGGCAGTGTCTATACTGTTATCTGTTACCGTGAGGGTGGCTGTTACCTTTTCCTGTTCTCCCGGAACGATGGCTTTGGCACTTACCCGGTAGGCGCCATCCGCCAGCACTTCATAGCTTTTATCCAGCACGGGTTTACCGTAGTAATCCTGTTTCCAGCTGTCGAAGGCGTATTTATTTCCTGCGGCGGCGGTAAAGATCACTTTGGCTTTGCTCAGATCGAGGGTTTTCAATGCCTCCAGCGCCGCCGGGTTACCGGCGAGGCTTTTATCGCGTTTACCCGCTTCCGTTACCTTTCCATTCTTATCGATGTTATACAGGTTGCCGTCGGTGTCTTCCAGCGTTATCGGCAGCGTTTTGTTTTTGGCTTTGTAGTCAATTACTTCCTGTTTGCCCGTCTCGCTGTCAGTGAGGGTGATCGTGCCTTTGTCCGTGTCAACGACGATATTGTCTTTTGTGAAGACGTGGAGTTTGGTGACGATATCCGGTACAACGTCGCCGGTAACGACCTGTCCTACTTCGTCGCCGCCACGCTCATGTTTGATACCATCTTCGGTGAATTTATCGATGCCTTCGGTGATCGCCTGCATCTCGCCTCTGATCACCACCAGGTCGGTATTGATGGTTATCTTTTTAAACTCCAGCGCCAAACCGGTACCAAATCCGGCAGTGATCACCTTTCCTTTTCCACTGAAGAGGCCATCGCCTCCGCTGACTTCCGTCAGCATAACATCAAAATGGCCAATCTTCACGATCATGCCGGCCGACAGGGAGGGCTGCGGCTGCGTGTTCTGGGGCGCCTGCAGGGAGTTGGCATCGCCGCAGGTGAAAGTCCGCGGTGCGTCCGTGGTGAGGGTCACCACCTCGCTAAAAGGACCATACACGCCGGCTACCCGCCACTGGAGCCGTGCTTCGTAAGTACGGCCAGGTTCGAGACTACGAACGTTGAGCAGGGTATCATTTGTTTTTTCTTCCGCATGCCAGTCATACTCCACGCCGTTTTTGGCGGCCGCTCTGTATTGTACGCGGTAGGCATCTACCTGATAGCGCGCATCATTGGCGGCCAGCGGCCATGACAAACGGATGCTGCGTTCACCCGTGCTTTTACCGGACAGTGTCGGTTTGGCAATGTGATTGATCTCGAAAGGATTGGTGCCCAGGTAGGTGAACTTACAGCTCAGGCTATATCCCTGATTGCTGTAGGCATCACGGCCGCTCTGGTCTTTCGCCTGTACAATCCAGGCATACTCCATGCTGTCTGTCAGCGCCGGTTCTCCGGGCCCGTAGGGAATGGTGGTGTTTTGCGTGGTGACCGTATAAATCGGCCTGGTACTGCGAATAATGTAATCGGGGTTACTTCCTTTGGGTTTTATTTCATACAGAGAAAATACATATTCCGTGATATTACCGGCTACCACCCCGGAGGTGTTCCGGCTGCTCCAGCTGAAGGTAAGAAACTGGGGGTCTCTTTTTTCCACCCGGCTGCCACACACAGGCAGATTGAGTAAGGGAGGGTCGTTTTTGCGGAAATAAAAAATGTTGGCGCCCGGATTACTCACCTGTACCGTCTGCCGCCGATAGTCATAGGCCGTAAACGTAATACGGTAGGCCCCTTCCGGGAGGGATTTATTTTTTTCATAGACGTCCCGGCTGAAACCACCTGTGAACGTGATGTTGTCTGAATGGAGATAGTCCGCCAGGTCTGTGCTGCTGATGATAGTAGGTACACCGGCCATCAGCGTCAGCGGCTTCGGCACAAAGTGCTGAGCGGTGCGCATGATCACCGTCCCGTTCTGCTCTATCGTCATTTGCAGGATGACATCATACGAAGGCTTGGTCAGGTCATTTTGTACCAGTATCACCCGCATCTTGTCGCTCCCGGGCACCACATAGTCCGGAAGATACACGCTATACGGCGGGATGATCTGGGTGCTGGCGGTGACGGGGTACTGTTGGCCGGCGACCGTAAGCCGGAGTAACAACAACAGCATCAAACTGAACAGGGGTCGGATAATTCTGGCGATCTGTGTATCTCTCATTGAAAAGAATGTGTGTAGTGAAGGGTATGGCAAACGCATCGTATCCGGGCCTTGACATGTTTTGTCCATGTTTCAGCCGGATGACAGCAGCATCTCGGTATGGGCCATTGTAATGCCTCCCGGGCAGTTACCTTGTTACAATGTTTCTTCGTGTATAGATATAGGATTCGTATTTATTATTACAAATATATTATTAAATATTAAATTAATAATTTTTATAAATTAATTTAATGCAAAATCAGGAAATGGAAAATCGGGGTTACCGGTACGTATACCCCTGCCCGAAAGGCCTGTCTGAAAACGACAAAGCCGTATCCATCTGATGGATACGGCTTTGTCGTTATTACACTAACACTGGGTGCTTAGTGTATACCGGAAGACGCGGCGATATCTACGTCAGCATATCGCCAGGCTTCCTCGAAAGCAGACTTCACTTTTTGTGCTTCCCCGTTTTTTTTCTGAGAGAGCAACGAACGATATAGCCCGATCAATGCCCAGCCATTCTTTTTCCACGTCTGCAAATCCCTGCGGTAAACACTTTCTGCTTCAGGGTATTTCCCGGCATCCTGGAGCGCCGCTCCCAGATAATGCCTGACAGAGAAGAACCAATCGGGCGGTTCGTTGTAATTCAGCTCATCTTCTATGGCTACCGCTTCCTTCAGCAAAGCAATGGACACGTCCGGATAGTGTTGTTTGGCGGCCATCCCGGCAGACAACACCTTAACGGCTATCTGCACCAGATCAGCGGTGGTATTGATTTCCCAAATGGTCAGGTGCCGAAGGGTGGTATCGCGGGCCGCAACTTTGACGCTGTCCAGCTCCTTTTGCGCATCAGCGACCCTGTTCTTCCTTAGAAAGGCCATCCCCCGCGCATAGTGCCAGATAGTCCGCGGATACAGCAGATCTTCTTTCGGCGCAGGCAGCGCCAGGATAGTGTCCCACATACCGAACTTCACCGCCACGTAATACGGGACGGTATAATAATGCTGTAAAGTGCCCCACTGCGGCAGCCGCATGATATCTTCCGCCGTATGCTCCCGTAATTTTTTGGCGGCCTTCCATGCCAGTGCGCCATTACCTTCCAGGGTAGCCGTTGCCGTTAGGAAGTGATAGTTGTGGGGATAATAACCCAGCGGATAGGCCCCCTGCGCGTGGCAGGCGGTGGTGTAACTGCTATCTACCGCCACGGCATGTATATTGGAAAGCGTACCCAAATGATAGTCGCCCGTATTAATATAAATATGGGAAGGCATGTGCGTCAAATGGCCGGAACCGGGCACCAGGGTGTCCAGCAGCCGGGCGCTGGACAGCGCTTTTTCAGGCGTGGCAGATGCTTCCATGGCATGAATATAAAAATGGTGCGCCCCCGGATGTCCGGGGTTGGCTTTGATCAGGTGTTCCAGCACTGCCAGTAATTCCACCGTCCAGGCATGGGGTTTTCTGGTCTGCTTTTCATATAAATCCCAGGGATGCAAATCCATTAATGCTTCTGCATATAATGCGCCGATATCAGGATCAGCAGGAAATTGACTGTATACCTTCTTCATGGCGGCGGCATAGGCAATATCCAGGTGCTTACGGTCGGCCGGAGCCGGCATTTCGTAGCGCGCAGCGAGCGCCCCGATCAGCGCCTTTTCTTTTTCTGTGCCGGAGGCGGACAGCGACCGGGCCTTTGCCGTGGCGACATAAGCACGCTGAAAATTATCTTCTTCCATGCCGGCATTGTAATTGGGGCCTAACACATACGCATATCCCCAAAATGCCATCGCACAGGTGGAATCCAGGCGGGTGGCTTCATAGAAAGACCGCGCCGCCTCGGCATGATTAAAGCCATATGCCAGCATCATTCCCTGGTTAAAGTACTCCTGCGCCTCCTTGTTGCGGGTCGAAATTTTAAAATCGATGCCCGTCAGCCCGTTCAGCTTAGGCGCCTTTTTACCGGAGGCATACCAATCCTTGTCCGTTACCCGCGAGGTATAACAGCGAATACTTTGTGATTTCTTATCCGTAGTCTGCGTTTCCCTGGTGTTGGTGCTGTTATGGCACGCGACCAGGAATAAAATCGAAATAAATGACAGAAAGCGTTGTCTCATGGGAAGCTTATTTGGTTGATTTACTGTTGTATAAGCTCCGCACTACTGGTACTGAAGAATAGGTATAGCGTCATTATTAGCCCTTACTAATGTACAAAAATCAACCTGAAAAGCGAAAATTAAGGATCGAAAAAGGCATTGAGCCGGCGCACCACCGGATAAGCCGGTTAAAATGAAACTACATTTTGTTAATTACTGCAAAGCCATATCTGTCAAAGAAGAGCATATTTGATATGGGCACATGCCTTTACCACGTATTGAAAAAACAACACTATGCCTGAAACTTCCCGGCCAGGGTCTCACCCCAAAGGTCTTTACATCCTGTTTGTCACTGAAATGTGGGAGCGGTTCAACTACTATGGAATGCGTGCGGTACTGATCCTGTTTATGACCAAGGCGTTGTTGTTCACCAAAGTATTTGCCGCCAATTTATACGGAAGCTACACCGGCCTTATCTACCTCACGCCGTTGATCGGAGGTTATATCGCCGACCGTTACTGGGGGAATAAACGTTCCATCATTATCGGTGGTATTGTGATGGCGGCGGGGGAAATCATTCTTTTTGTGAGCGCCTCGCTGTTTCATAGTTATCCTCCGGTATCGTTGCTGTTGTTTTTTTCCGGCCTGGGCTGCATGATTGCCGGCAACGGCTTTTTTAAACCGAATATTTCCTCCCTTGTAGGGCAACTCTATCCTGACGGAGATAACAGAAAAGATACGGCCTACACCATCTTCTACATGGGCATCAATACCGGCGGGGCGCTAGGGCCTATTATCTGCGGACTGGCAGGTGACACCGGTAATCCTGCCGATTTTAAATGGGCGTTTTTAGCAGGAGGCATCAGTATGCTCATCAGCGTGGTAGTGCAGGCCATATTCCATCACCGGTATGTAACAGCGCCGGATGGCAAGGTACTGGGACTAACGCCGGAACGCGTACCGGTGAAGCTACTGCAGCCCATTGCGATCATCTCCGGCCTGGCACTTTTCGCTTTACTGATGATCGGGCTGTTATACCTCGATGCCACCGTCATCAACTACCTTTCCTATCTGATGCTGGCCGCGGTAGTGCTGATCGCAGTCATCATTTTCCGGGATACCACGCTCACGCATATAGAAAAGCAACGGATCAAAGTGATCTTCATCGTTTCATTTTTCGTGATCTTTTTCTGGGCTGCGTTCGAACAGGCAGGCGCCTCTCTGACATTTTTCACGGATGAACAGACGGACAGGCAGCTGAACTGGAGCATACCGGTATGGGCCATTCAGGTGTTGTCCGCCGTTCTGTTGTATGTATTGTACAGCCTTTTCCGGAAGGCACAAAAACAGTTATCCAACCCGGCAGATCGTTTGTTGCGCCTGACGGTATACGGACTGCTATTGTTTTTCCTGGCAGGCATTGCCAGTGTGGATGCATATCTGCTGATGCGACAGCAATACAGCCTGCTGCTAACAGAAATACCCCCCAGCCTCTTTCTGTCGCTCGGCTCTATTTATATCGTTTTGTTCGCGCCATTTTTCGCGTGGCTGTGGCCGAGACTGGGAAAACACGAACCTTCCGCTCCTGTTAAAATGGCCATTGGCTTGCTATTTCTGGCAACCGGTTACTTGTGGATCGCGTTTGGGGTGAAGGACATCGCACCCGGAACAAAAGTGAGCATTATCTGGATCACCGGCATGTACGCCCTGCATGCTTTCGGTGAGTTCTGTTTATCTCCTATCGGCCTTTCTCTGGTCAATAAACTATCGCCGATTAAGTTCTCTTCCTTGCTGATGGCCGTTTGGTTTCTGGCAACCGCCGCCGCCAATAAATTTGCAGGGGTGCTCAGCACCCTGTATCCGGAAAAAGGCAGGACGGTGGTTTTCGCAGGATACGCTATTCGCAATGCCTACGATTTCTTCCTGCTTTTTGTGGTGATGGCAGGCGTATCAGCCATCGTTTTACTCATGATGTCTAAATGGTTATCCGCCATGATGACCGCCCGTAAATAACAAAAGCTCCCGTAAGCCAATGCTTTCCGGGAGCGCTTATTTCATAAAAAAAAGATCATCAGAAGTTAAATGCCTGCATCAATTTCCGGAAGATGGTATTGTTATGGTAAATACCCATAAAAGCCTCTGCCCCGGGACCGTAGGCAAATACCGGCACCATTACGCCGGTATGATCATCGGTAGAAAATTTACCACTGATTTTTCCGGTTGAAAGATCGCCTTCGGCGATGGTAAGGCCACCGGTTTCATGATCAGCCGTTACGACCACCAGTGTTTCGCCGTCCTTGTCGGCGAAGTCCAGCGCGGCTTTGATGGCTTTATCAAAATCGATCACTTCTTCGGTTACATACTGCAGATCATTGGCATGGCCGCCATCATCAATTTTGGAACCTTCCACGACAAGGAAGAAACCTTTTTTGTTTTGCTGCAACAGCTGAAGCGCAGCATTGGTCGTCCGCGCCAGCTGGTCGCCCCTTCCGGCTACCCGCTCTTCTTTTACCAGTCCCACCAGTTTGCCTTGTTTTACCTGCACGATATCATCCGTAGTATACTTTACCTGGTAACCTTTCCGGCTCAACTCCGTGAGGAGATTACGGCCGTCTTTCCGTTGGTCGAAATGTTCTCGGCCTGCTCCGACCAGCACCTCCACACCTGAATTTACATAGTCCGCCGCTATCTCCGCCTGCATGTCACGGGTTTTCTGATGGGCCGCAAAGGTAGCCGGCGTAGCATCCGTAATATCAGTGGTGACCACGATACCGGTTGACAGGCCATGCTGCCGGGCTATTTCCAATATGGTAGGCTGAGGTTTGCCCGTACTGTCCACACCAATAGCGCCGTTATAGGTCTTCTGCCCGATGGAGAAGGCCGTTGCCCCTGCCGCCGATTCCGTCATGTAGTTATTGGCGGAATTGGTCCTGGAAAAGCCGATGCATTTGATCCGTTCCAGGTTAAGCGAACCTTTATTGGCCGTCAGGCCTGCATAAATCTGGGTGGTGCCCATTCCGTCCCCCACCATAAAAATGACGTTCTTTATTTTGGGGCGAGACGGTGGTGGTGTGGAGCTGCACGACATGAGCAGCACCGGCAACAGCAGCCCCACGGCAGTAATATATCTATTCATGTAGTTCTTTTATCCTATAAAATACAACGTCTGTTTTTAAAATCCGGGATTTTGTAACAATACACCCTGGCTCAGGTTGATCTGCGACTGCGGTATCGGGAATATTTCATTCACGCCGGCCTTAAATGACGCGCCTTTCTGACTGTTGTATTTTTTCGCGAAATCATTCAGCACCTTCGCAGCTCTTTTGGTGCGCACCAGGTCATAAAAGCGGAATACTTCCGTCGCGTATTCCACCCTTTGTTCCTGCCAGATGGCTTCCCGCAGTTTTTCCTTATCCGTTACCGTTATATCCGGCAGTATCTGCGCATTGCCTTCGCGGGCGCGTGCCCGCACCTGGTTCAGCACCTGCAGCGCTTCCCGGGCATGTCCGTTTTCATTGGCCGCTTCGGCATACCACAGGAGGATATGTCCCAGGCGAAATACGATCTGATCTTTACCGGAGCTTTTAGGCTGGTCAGGCATTTCGTTTTTCAGGATCAGGTATTTCGTACAGAGGTAACCGGTAGCGCTGGTGCCGGTGTTGCCGATGGTGCCATCCGGCAATACATCGCCTGTTTTGTATACGGTGGCCTTTTTGCGGGGATCGCCAGGCTCAAAGGCATCTACCAGGTCCTGCGTAGGGTTATCATAGCACCAGCCGTAGGACAGCGGTCCGCGGGTCCTGCCATCTCCGTCGCCGGAGCCTTCTTCATCATAGAAGCGGGCATCATACTGGAAGTTGATCTCAAAGATAGCTTCCGCGCCATATTCCCCGTCAATGGTAAAATTGTGATAGTATACCGGGTCCAGGCTGTACTGGTGCGAATCGATGATCTTTTTAGTCCATGTTTCTGTTTCGGTGAATTTCCCCTGCATCAGGTATACCCTCGCCAGCAACGCCTGTGCGGCCCCTTTGGTAGCACGGCCGTAGTCCGCTTTATCCTGTGCGCTCTTCTCCGGCAATACGGGCTCCGCTTCCAGCAGGTCAGCTTCTATCTGCCGGTATATTTCTTCCTTGGTATTTCTGGGGATGTTGTAATCTGTCAGCATTTCTTTCGTCATCAGCGGCACGCCACCGAAGATCTGCACCAGGTTGAAATAGTAGTACGCACGCAGAAACCGGCCTTCTGCTACGTATACTTTTTTGGTATCCTCCTCCATCCCTTTTACGCCCGGCGCTTTATCGATGACGATGTTAGCAGCGTGTATGCCCTGATACAGTGTAGACCAGGCGTTTTCATAGAACGGGTTGGTGGCATTGGCGGTAAAAAATTCTACCTGTATCATGTCCGGATTATCACCACCATTAGCGCGGGTATCGTCTGAACAGACATCTCCGAAAACCCATCTCACATATCCCGGATAGTTGGTGCGGTAGTTGGATTGCAACGCCTTGTAAGCGGCGATCAGTCCCTGCCGGGCGGTAGCCGGCGTGGTAAAAAAAGTAGCGGTAGTCTGCTTACCGTGAGGTTCTATTTCCAGCAATTTGTTACACCCGGAAAACACACCGGCTGCCAGGAAAAGTATCGTTATACCTATTCGTTTCATCATCATGGCTATCAAATATTTTCAGTATTAAAAGTTTACGTTCAGGCCAACGGAAAGTGTGCGCGGACGCGGATAGTAAGCACGATCGATCCCTACGTCCAGCGGATCGCCATCGTTGCCGTCGCGCATACCTACTTCCGGATCGAAGCCATCATATCTGGTGATGGTAAACAGGTTCTCTCCTCCTGCGTACACCCTCACTTTGGCAATGCCCCATCTTTTGAGTAGTGACGGCGGCAGGGAGTAGCCCAGTTGCAGGCTATTGAGGCGCAGGAAGCTGCCGTTTTCAATCCAGCGGTCAGAAGGCCGCATGTTGTTATTAGGGTCCAGGATATTCACGCGGGGCTCTTTGTTGGTAGACCCTTCGCCGGTCCACGACTGCTCTTTATCCGGAGCGAAGTAGTTGGAGATGCCGGATGAATTGGTATAGTGTTTCCAGCCGGTATAAATCTGGTTGCCACCGCGACCGCTGATGGTCAGGTTAAGATCAAAATTTTTATACCAGAAAGAAGCCGTAAGTCCATAGGTACGGGTAGGCCAGGGACTGCCGATATAGGTCTGGTCTTTGTCGTCGATCACGCCGTCGCCGTTCAGGTCTTTGTAACGGATGTCACCCGGCGCTGCGCCAGGTTGCTTCGCCGCATCATCCACCTCTTTCTGGTTCTGGAAGATGCCATCTGTTACATACCCGAAGAAACCGCCGATAGGATGACCGGCCATTGTTTTGCTGACTCTCACGCCGCTGGTGATTTCACCGGCATAAAAGGCGGCGCCGTCGTTCATCAGGCTGGTCACCTCGTTGCGGTTAATAGCATAGTTCAGGGAGATGTCATAACCGAAAGTCTTTTTGCGGTTGCTGTGAAAGCCTACGGTAAACTCAAAACCTTTGTTGACCACATTGCCACCATTGACATAAGGCGCTTCGGATACGCCTACCGAAGCCAGGATGGGCAGGCGCACCAGGATACCGGAAGTGGCCCGGTGATAATAATCCGCCCCTACGGTGATACGGTTATCGAACAAGGTAGCATCAATGCCCAGGTCTGTTTCTTTGGTGGACTCCCATTTCAGGTCCATGTTACCGATGCTGGACGGTGTAGCGCCGAGGAGTACTTCCTGCTCTTTACCACGGCCAAACGGATACGGGATATTTACTTTCAAAGTGGATACGGTGGCGCTGGTAGACAAGGAGCTTTCATTGCCCAGCATCCCCCAGCCACCGCGTAGTTTGAGGTCGTTGATGAAGGTAACATCACGAAGGAAAGGCTCGTTGGACAAGCGCCAGCCCAGTGAAAAAGACGGGAACGTGCCAAAACGGTTGTTGGCGCCGAACTTGGAAGAACCGTCCCGGCGGACATTGACGGTGGCCAGGTAGGTATTCCGGTAGCTATAGTTCAGCCGGCCGAAATAAGACAACATGCCCCATTCGTCGCCGCCACCGCCAACATTCATACCGGAGGAGGCGAGGTCGAGGTATTGCAGCGAGCGGGTAAGGCTGGCATCAGCCGGCAGATTCTGTCCGTAAGCACGGATATACGAATCGTAGGAATGCTGCGCTGTCACGCCCAATAAGCCGTCGATATGGTGTTTACCGAAGCTGCGGCTGTAGTTCAATGTATTTTCCCAGGCCCAGTCTGTTCCGTTGGAAGCTTCCTCTTCGAGGCTGCTCACATCTTCTTTTTGTGAGTTGCTGACAAAGTACACGGGGATATAGGAACGTTCGCGGCCATTGCCCACGTTGATGTTGAACTGAGATTTAAAATTCAGTCCCGGCAGCAGGTCTGCCTGTGCATACATGGAGCCCATCAGCAGCCATCGTTTATTCAGGCGTTGAATATTTTCAACCGCGGCAACAGGGTTGTAGGTGTTGGCAAAAGGAGAAACGCCGTAACTTCCGTCAGGCTTCCTCACCGGCACGGTGGGCGCCATCTGGATGGCGGTGCTGATGATACCCCTGGCATCACTGTCGTAGTCGGAAATGCTGTTCCGCGTGGTGAACGCGTAGTTGAGATTCTCCCCGAATTTCAGCCAGCGTTTCAACTGGTGGGTGCTATTCAGCGATACACCGGTTTTGGTGTAATCCGTTCCTATCACCGTGCCTTTCTGTTTCAGGTAGCTGGCGCTCATACGGTACACCGATCCTTCTTTTCCGCCGGAAAACGCCACTTCGTATTTGCTTATAGGCGCCGTTCTGAAAATGGCGTCCTGCCAGTCGGTACCCTCGCCATAACTATCGGGTTGATCAAACACCGGCGCCAGTCCTCCTGCCTTCAGGGCAGCGTTGTAGTACCTGGCATAGGTAGCCGCATTGGTGAGCCGCAGTTTTTTATATACCTGCTGCATGCCGGTAAACGTATGCAGGTCGATTTTCATGGCGCCGGCGCTTCCCTTTTTGGTTGTTACCAGCACGACGCCGTTAGCACCGCGGGAACCATAGATAGCAGCGGCAGAAGCACTTTTGAGGATCTCTACAGACTGAATATCTTCCGGGTCCAGGTTGTTGATGTTACCAAATGGATTACCGTCTACCACGTACAGCGGATCGCTGTTGTTGATCGTACCGACGCCACGGATGCGGATCATCATGCCCGTACCGGGGGCACCGGAGTTATTGGAAACACTGAGTCCTGCCACCTTTCCCACCAGCGCCTGATCGAGGCTGCCGACGGTCCGGTTATTGAGCTGCTCTCCGGCAACGGAGCCCACTGACCCGGTGATGTCTTTTTTCTCCTGCGTGCCATAGCCTACCACCAGCACTTCGCTGAGCGCGCTGGAGGCTTGTTTCATGACGATGGCCAGTTCACGGGACTTGCCCTCCTCTACCTGTACTTTCATGATCCGCTGCGGTGCGAAGGAGATGAAACTCACCTCCACCGTATATATACCGGGATCTACGGAAAGGCTGAAAGAGCCGTCGCCTTCGCTGACCGCGCTTTTATTCAGCTCCGGGATGCGGATGCTGGCGCCGGGAAGCGCTTCCCCCTTTTCGTCCGTTACCTTGCCGGTGATCTTACCCGGGTTCACTTTCACAGGCTTCATCTCTTTTACGATCACGACGGTCTGGTTGATGATTTCGTAGCGATAGCCGCTGTTCCGTAATAAACGGTGCAGGATATCGCTGAGCGCTACGTTGTTGAAGTTGGTTTCGGCAACTGTTTTTTCATTTAGTGCTGCCTTGTCGAAGGCAAAGGATAATTTGCTGGCGACGGACAATTCTGAAATGGCAGCCGCCAGTGTTTTACCCTGCAGCCGGATTTGCAGCCGGATATGGCTCAGGTCCTGCGCAGTACCGGCAGCGGCGTGCAAACAAAGCGTTCCGGCCACCACCATGCCCAGAAGAAGTACAGAAACTCTCATAAGATGTTTAATGGACCCCGAAAGGTTTTTTTTCATAATTTCGAATCGTTTAAATGGTGATAAACTGTTTAAATACACCGGTATTCACAGACCTTCCCGGGAACTGAATACCGTGCTGAATGATGACGGAAGTTGTTTCCAGCAGCTTCCGTTTTTTTTATGTGTCAGATGGTTTAATACATACTGATTACCTGTTGTTCGATGCGATAGCGCGCCTGCGTCATACTGCATACGATGCGCATCACCTCTTCAATTTTACTGCTGGTAATAATGTTCATAGAAAAACGGACCTTCCTGATGTCCGCTCTCCTGGTTTGCAGGCGATAACCAAAATTGTGCGTCATGACCGCCGCCAGCTCATCAAACGAAACACCGTCGAGGTGAATGCTGCCTTCACGCCAGGCATTGGTGACGCCTGCCGCTTTCGTTTCGGTGAGGTAACTATGATCGGGTTTGTTGTAAGTCAGTTGCTGGTCCGGCAACAGCGTTGCCAGCGTATTCCCGCCCATCACGATGCCAACCTTCCCGGAGGCTACGTTGATGCGAATATCACCCAGTTCAGGATAGGCTTTGATATTAAAGGAGGTGCCGAGCACCAGGGTACTGATCGTGTCGGTATGCACCACAAACGGCTGTTCCGGTTGGGAGGCCACGTTAAAGAACGCTTCTCCCTTTAAATACACGTCGCGGTACCGGCCTTTGAAGCCGGCAGGATAGCTGAGGGAGCTGCCTGCATTGAGCCATACCTCGCTCCCATCGCTCAGTATTACTTTCAACATCTTACCGGCAGGGGAAACACTGCTGAGCAATACCGTTTCGGGTGGAGAAATGGGCTGCTGCTGTTTGAAAAAGAACACCGCACCCGCCAGCCCGAGCAATACCAGTACTGCGGCGGCCATCCGGAAGAAAGACATGGTTCTCCGTTTGGATACCGGCGCCGGCAGGTCGGGCATCTCAGCAGTTATCTGGCTATAGATGCGGTTACGTAGCCGGGTGCGCACCAGCGCCGCTTCGGCCTCGTCCCTGAATACAGGAACGGCCTTGTTATCGAAGGAAGCATACCAGGCATCCAGCCGGGCTGTTTCTTCGGGAGTGCAGTCGCCCTGCGCTTCTTTCTGTAGTAAATCGAGTAATTCGCGTTTGTTCACCTGCGATCTTTTATGAACATACTCGAACAACGCTAACGGATGTACCGGTCTATTTTAAGGCTTAACATGAAGGTAACATTGGTCAGTGCCGGGTTAGCAGCGCAGCCGTAACGGCCACGATCATATAGGTACTGGTATCGTTGGCCAGGTTATACCGGTGGAGCGCACTGCGGATCCTCTTAATGGCCGCACTGATCTGGTTTCTCACCGTCTGATGAGAGATGGCCAGTTCCTGCGCGATCTCTTCATTGGAAAGCATTCGTTTCCGGCTCATCAGAAAAACGGTCTGCATCCGTTCAGGCATACTGCTAATTTCCTTTTCCAGCAAGGTTTCCAGCTCTTTATGCATCAGGTGGGCATCGGGATGGGTTATATAACGGGGAGCCATCAACGCGGAACTTCTCTCGAAAGCTTCTTTCAACAAACTCTTTCTGTAATAATCGATGATCCTTCCTTTCAAAGCCTTGTGGAGGTAGGCCCGGATAGACCCTTCGCCGGCCATCACCGAAGGATTTTTAAGGAGCGAAAGAAACAGCTCCTGCAGGATGTCTTCCGCGTCCGGAGCCGACACGCGCCTGCAGGCTGTTTCGTACAATTCTTTCCAGTATAGTTCATAGACTTTATCAAAATGAGGCCTGCTTTGTTCGCCGTTGCCTGTTTTGCTATCTGATCCGCGCATCCTGCTTGCAATTAGGTGTTTATAATGCCACTGCAAAGCTCTGGTTTGCATGATAAAGTAGTAGCTGTTTACAGTAATTTAATGTGGACACATGAAAAGATGGCGAAAAGATACGGTTGTCTAGTTTAACCGTCCCTGCCTGATAATTCTGATACTGTAAGCATTCACCTCTTTCTTTTGCAGTGTTGCCGGATAATGCAACTCGCCCGCAACATACACATGAGGGGTATACGTAAAGTCCAGCAAAATGGCGCTGTATATATAAACCTGCAGGTCCATGCTCAGTACCGGTTTGGCATCGCCGGTGAGGAACGACGGCTTCTCATAATAAACAGCGGGCCTTATATAGGTTTCCTTTCCGACAGAGCGGTTGATCCACCTCAACATCATACCGCCGCCATACAAAAGCCTGGAAAAGCTCATATTGCCTTCCCGCACATCATCTGTGGCGGTATTGTTACGTGCATCCGCATCGTACTTATAGGTGCCGCTGTGTTTAAACCAGCCTCCTTCAGCAAATACATTGAATTTGGAATGTGCTTTGGCCGCCAGCTGCAACACCGCTGTAGCCCCATAGCTGGCATAACCGCCGCTGATGCCGGAGGTGAATGCGCTCATGCCGATATTCACCTGTGGCTTTACATAGAAGGACACCGGCCGGTTGTTAAAGAACCCGAGGTTAAATCCTGTATGGAGACTGAAGAGGTCACGTTCTTCTATATACGATTTGCTGGCGCCATTGCTCATGATTGGGGCATGTTCATATCCTAAGCCCAGCTGGAATTTGGCTGCAAAGGGCCTGCTGCTGTATCCATCTTTCAACATCGCCATAAAACCTGCGGTGGTTGCCGCCGCGGACGTATAAAGCACGTCCTCTTTCTTGTCTCTGTCTTTGGCTTCTGCTACCCTCACCTGACGGTCTGCCGCCTGCTTAGCTTCCAGTGCCATATTGTATCTTTCTTTGGCGAGCTGCTGGTCGTTCACGTCTGCCGTGCTGCTGCCTGCCGCCTGATAATTGCTCATGGCGCGTGCATAGTCCTTGCCGTTCATGGCCTCGTTGCCTTTTTGCATCAGGCCATTAAAGGTGTTCTTCTGCCTTTCCTTTATGGCTTCTTCCTCCGCGGCTTTTGCTGTCTGCGCTTTGTCCGGCTCGCTGACTCCTGTAGAAAGATCAGCCCTGGCAGCCGATTGACCCGGCAGGCTCTTTAATTTATTAATCGCATCTTTCACGACACTGATCTTATACGGTTCTCCGTAGGTGCCGTTCAACACCCGCTGGGTGCTGTAATAGATGTTTGTTTTGTTGTGGTCGTCCGGAATCTGCGGCAGCAGCTGATTAAATTCCGCGATTAACTGCTGCAGGTCCTCTTTACCGTTGTTGCCATTATTATTGCTGCCGGCGGTCTTGCCGCCGTCCGCATCATCACAATTGACAGCCTTATTGGTGTTGGCATTCTTCAGATCAGCGATGTTTATCCGTTTAACAATTTTAGCCTGCATTTTATGGACGAACGCTATCTTTTCGCCCGGCTGCACCTTGTGTACATCCCCGAAATGCACCTTCCCGTCTTTATCCAGCAGCTCAAAAATAAAGGTAACGGGCATCTTAAACCTTGACCGTACCTCTATATACACGTGTACCTGATAATTCCAGTCGTAGCCCTCCAGGGTCTTCGTTCTGTATTCGAGATAGGAACAGGCTTCGCTATGCCATTCGCTCCACTGCGGTTCTATTTTGGGAGGTGGTTGCACGCAACCCACCGCCAGCACATACATGGAATTTTCCACAGCAGCCTTTGATCTGGCTGCGGCTTTGGCCATGTTGATGGCCTCTGCCTCACTGGCTGCTCCGGACGCCCAGCCGCCCGTTCTGTGCCCGGCCGTATCTGTTGCCGACACTACGGCGTAACATCCATAAACACTCCGGCTGTATTGTAGTTGGGGAAACCTGCCGCCCCGTTGAAGACAATGTTTGTAGGCCTCATTGTCTCTGACACTGTTGGTGTTGTCATATCCGGCCGACCAGCCCATTTGGCGTGTTTCATAACAAAAGTAGACACTCAGCTGGCCCAGGCACACAGGGGTATTGATTGCCAGCAATGCTGCAATAAGTAGAAATCTAATCATTTTGGGAGATTTGTCGTTTGTCGCTGCAGGAAACGCCCAGACCGGGGGTTTCGCTTCGACAAAGTTATCTCCTGGTGAGGCATCAAAAAATAGCCAGGACTAGCTATTTTTATGCCGGCAATGAAGTAGCCCGCTATTACCCTGCCATACGATGCGTCACACCCAACCCTCTCTGATGGCTATTCTCACCAGCTCAACCGGTGTTTTGACAGCTGCTTTCGCCAGGAGGTTCTTTCGATGCGCATTCACCGTATGCAGGCTCACATACAATTCATCCGCGATTTCCCTGCTGCTTTTGCCTTCCACCACACATTTCAGGATTTCCCGCTCTCTTTTGGTGAAAGGATCTGCCGACCGGGTGATGACGCTGGTATCCTGAATATTATAATAGGATGGTTCATCATCCAGGCCGATGAGGGAGAAACAAGGCTTGCCCTCTTGTTTAATATGCGTGATATCGGTATGCAGACTAAGGGTACGATAGTAATTTTTTTCGTCGTAGTCAAGCTGGACAGCCTGATGGAGTATCCGTTGATACTGGTTCCATTTGTTTCTGACACGCACATCGTACTGTACTTTGTATTTCATAATTTTCTCAAAGGGCAATGCTTTGAAAAACTCTACTACCTGATACTCAAAGTTCAGGAAATACGGTTTATCCTCCGGATGGATATTCTCCATGAGGAAGGCAATGGTAAATTCTTCCGGATCATAACCCAGCACACGGGTAATATTACTGTCAACAAAATCCAGTTCGCTTTTATACATATTTAAAATAATGTAATAAAAATTACCTGCCTGGAAGATGTTAAACAGGCGCTTTTGTGCCTCCAGTTGTTGCTGCAATTGCGATTCGGTAATAGTCACATCGCGATCTGTGACAGTTTGCCAGAACTTCCTGGCAGTAAGGTAATAGTCGGTTTGGACCTTAGACATGTGGTTGATTTTGGGATATTGGTTGTAGGTATTCGGTGATATACAGCCCTAAAAATAGGCAATCTGCCAGAGTTATGATAGATTCCTCCCCCAAAAAATAATATATTGGTGATACGGCCTCCCCTTCTTCTCCTGGCAAGCCAATACCGGACAACAGTGTCCGGTTCCGAACATCCGGGCACACAAGGACCCGCTGAAACGTAGTATAGCAGGGACGGGCATAAGTGGCAACCTTCTTGTGAAGGTGGATTCATCCAATCAAAACGCACACCCATGTTTCAAAACTATCTTAAAATAGCCTGGCGTAATCTCAAAAAAGATAAGTTTTATACCCTTATAAATATCCTGGGCCTGTCACTCGCAACAGCAGCATTCCTGTTTATCATCAACTATGTGCGGTTTGAATACAGCTATGAGCAATGCTACCGGAATGCGGACAACATCTATCGTATTACCCTCGACAACTACAAAGACAGCGAATATGTGATGACCGATTGTGAAACGCATCCTCCGTTGGGCCCTCTGGTCAAAAAACAATTTCCGGAGGTGGTAGACTATGTCCGGGTAGAACATATGGAAGAAATTCCCTCCATCAAAACCAATGGAAGAGTTTACAAAGTAGATAATGCCTACGCCGTGGACAATTCCATGTTCACCGTTTTCAACTATGATTTTATAGAGGGGAATGCCAACAGGGCGCTTACCGCCCCTATGCAGGCGGTGATCACACAATCGCTTGCCCGCCGTATGTTTGGCCACGGATCGGCCGTAGGAAAACTCCTGCAGGATGGCGATTGGACCTACACGATTACCAGCGTTATTAAAGATGTGCCGTCCAATACCCACCTGAAATTCGATCTGCTCATTTCCTTCAACTCCCTGCTCAGCAGGGGCATTCAGCTGGAGTCGTGGAATAATAACAACAACTACACTTACGTACAGTTGCAGCCGCATGCAGACCTGGCCGCGTTCAATCATAAACTGTTGCAGGTTTCCAAAGAGAAGCTGAAGATGGACAAGCTCAGAGCAGAGCCTATAAAAGACATACACCTGTTGTCACACAAATCTTTTGAACCGGAGGAAAATGGCGATCTGAAAACCGTGCAGTTTATGCTGGTGATTGCCGTACTGGTATTGCTGGTAGGATCGGTGAACTATGTAAACCTGACTACTGCCCGCGCGGTGGACCGTACGAAAGAAACGGGCATGCGCAAGGCATTAGGTTCTTCCAGAATGTCTCTGGTAAAACAATTCATGACAGAAACGGTGCTGATAAACCTGATAGCGATGGCATTGGCGCTCCTACTGATAGAAGTATTGCTGCCGGCATATGTACAATTGACCGGCCGTCCTATTACCGCTAATTTTTTCCATTCCACCTTCTTCTGGCTCACGGCGGCCGCATTGTTCGTATTCAGCTGTATACTGTCCGGGCTCTACCCGGCGCTGGTATTGTCTGCGGTGAAACCGGTAAGCGTTACCCGCCGGTCATTTACCACGTCTTCCGGCAGCATATTATTCAGACGGGTGCTGGTGGTAGCGCAATTCTCTGCCGCCTTGATTGTATTGTCGGCCTCACTGATCGTGTTCCGGCAACTTTCCTATATGCGTCATCAGGACCTCGGACTGAGCACCGACCAGATTCTGGTGCTCCGCGCACCTGCCGGACAAGGCAAGGTCATCGATTCTATCCGCCGCCAGCAAAGTGCTGCCTTTCTCAGCAGCGTATCACAATTACCACAGGTAGAAAAAGTCGCCGCCACAGATGCCCTGCCAGGCAGCAGTTTACACGACCTTAGCACCACCAGTGGCGTTAGCCTGCTGGGGTCCAACATTGGGTTGAATTATACTTTCTATGCTTACGCGATCGACGAAAACTTTCTGCCACTGATGAAACTCAAATTGCTGGCAGGTGAAAACTTCAGGCCCGGCGTATCTAATGCAGATAAGATGATCCTTAGCCGGGAAGCCTGTCGCCTGTTTGGCTTCAACACCCCCGAGGAGGCGATCGGAAAAAAGCTCACCCTCTCCTGGACCAGTCTCGGTTACAGCACGATTGTCGGTGTAGTGGAAGACTATCACCAACAGTCCTTAAAAACTGCCATGCTCCCCATGATACATTGGTACCGGACCAATGGCGGCGTCTTTTTCTCTGCAAAACTAAACACCACAAATATCGACCAGACCGTTGCAAAAATGCAGCTGCTCTGGCAACAACAATACCCCGACTATCCATTTGAGTACCATTTCCTCGACGAAATGTTCGATGAGCAATACAAGGCAGATCAGCGATTTGGTAAAATCGTGGAGATATTCTCCGCCTTCACGCTGTTCATTACCTGCCTGGGTATTTTAGGGCTCACTGCGTACAACATCACCAAACGCAGTAAGGAAATCGGCATCCGCAAAGTGTTGGGCGCCTCTGTGGCCAGCATTGTCAACCTGCTCTCGCAGGATTTCGTTAAACTGGCAGCTATCGCCATTTTCATCGCTACGCCGCTTACCTGGTATATCATGAGCCGCTGGCTGCAGGATTATGCCTACCGTATACAAATACAGTGGTGGATGTTTGCCATCACCGGCCTGGTAACCGTTGCCATCGCCCTGATCACGGTCAGCCTGCAATCCATCAGGGCGGCCCTGGCGAACCCGGTTAAAGCATTGAAGTCGGAATAACGGAAACCATTGCCATCAGCAGTTTCCCGGAAGGTTGTTAGACAGCATAGCCGCTCCCTTTGAATAAACAGGACGATAAGTCTTATCTTCACCCCGACAAACCAATAGCTTAAAATCAGATATGATCAGGATGACGGAAGAAAAACTCGCTCATAAACTCTCGCTAAAAAAATACTGTGAGCAGATGATCCTCCAACGTATTGCCATCACACAGCAGGCAATGGACGAAGCGCAGGCTGCCGCCAATCAGGAAGGGAAAAGTTCTGCCGGTGATAAATATGAAACCGCAAGGGCCATGAGCCACCTGGAAAAAGATATGCATGCCAGGCAGCTGCTCGCCCATCAGGAAAGCCTGCATGCGCTTAGCGCCGTCAATGTGCAGGTTATCTATAACACTCCCGCAGCAGGCGCATTCATACAGTCCACCCACCACCACTTCTTTATCGGCGCCGGACTTGGCAAACAGGTGGTCAATGGAGAGACGGTCGTTTTTCTGTCTCCCATATCTCCCCTGGCACAACAGCTCATGCGGAAAAAAGTGGGCGATGAATTTGAGTTTAAGGGAAAAGAGCAGATCGTAGCAACCTATTAAGCATCCCGAATTCATTACCGCGACAAAGGAGAACCGTCCCATGCACCATCAAATATTTGCGCCCGGCACCGACCTGGCCACACTCGTGGAATGTTACTGGACACTGGAAAGCCCGAAGGAAAAAACACCTGAAAAAAACACCATCGTTCCTGATGGCAGATTGAAAATGATTTTCCATTATGGCGACCCCTATAAACGATACACTGAAAACGGTGACAGCTTCCTGCTGCCGCCATGTTTTGTGATCGGGCAACTCACACGCCCGCTCGACGTGGAACCCACCGGAGAAACAGGCACTTTTTTCGTTTGTTTTCATCCCTACGGATTTCTACCTTTTACCACCATCCCGATAAAAGACATGGAGAACACGGCCGTTCCGTTGGACCAACTGTTCGGTGAAGAAGGAACAGCCATCGGTCAACAGATTTTAAACGCTCCCTCCACGGCAGCAAGGATAGCATCCATTGAAACGTTTTTATTGAACCGGTTGACCAACACCCAAACCATCGACAACATTGTAAAATCCACTGTTGACACCATACTAACCGCCAAAGGACAGCTCTCTGTTGACGAACTTTCCCAACAAAGTAATACGCACCGCAGACAGCTGGTCCGCAAATTTTCATCCGCTATCGGGCTAAGCCCCAAACAACTTTCCAAAACCATCCGACTGCAGGCCACGCTTAAAATGTTGCTGAACAAACAACCCACCAGCCTGATTGCTTTAGCCTATGAAGGCGAATACTACGACCAGGCCCATTTCATCAAAGACTTCAAAGAGTTTACCGGCCTGACACCGAAAGAATTCTACGGAGATGATCTAAAAATGTCTTTGATTTTTGACAGAATAGACTGAGCCTGTCCCATTTTTACAATTTTATGTTTCCGGCAGAAAATAACTTTGCTGCCGAACATAAAACAATTTAACGATGGAAAACATCATCACCTTCTTCGACATTCCCGCTACGGATTTCAGCAGGGCCGTTTCTTTTTACAAAGCTATTTTAGCCGTGGAGATCAACGAAACCGACCTGTTCGGCACCAAAATGGGATTCTTCCCCAGTGACGGAAAAAACGTGTCCGGCGCCATTGTTCAGGGCAACGACTACCAACCCTCCATGAATGTCGTGGTCGCTTACCTGAACGGCGGTAACGACCTACAGGCCGTATTAGACAGAGTAGCCTCCAACAACGGAAAAGTAATGGTCCCCAAGACGCATATCAGTCCTGAAGTAGGATTTATCGGTATGTTCATTGATTCCGAAGGAAACAAAATGGCGGTCCACTCTATCAACTAAAGCAGATGAAAATATCCGTCCTGAATTTCCTGAAAGACCTGGAAAAGAACAACAACCGGGAATGGTTCAATGAGCATAAAAACCGCTACCAAAGCGCCCGTGCAGACTGTGCGTCCTTCGTGGAAGAACTGATAGCGGAAATGGCACTATTCGATCAATCCATCGGCCATGTAGCTGCGCAGCAATCACTTTTCAGGATATATCGAGACACCAGATTCTCTCAGAACAAAGATCCCTACAAAACCAATTTCGGGGCCAATATAGGGACCGGAAATGCCGGATACTACCTGCATATCCAGCCTGGACAGTCCTTTTTGGCGGGTGGCGTTTATATGCTCGAAAACGACAAACGGAAAACACTACGGCAGGAGATTTCCTATAACGCGGCTGCATTTCAAAAACTGATGCGTGAAAAGGATTTCTGTCATTACTTCGGAGGGTTGAGCGAAGAAGGAAAACTAAAACGTGTTCCCCTGGGTTTTGAAAAAGAAGACCCCATGGCGGAATACCTGAAGCTGAAATGTTTTGTGGCCGTCCATCCGCTTACCGACAAAGCGCTTTTAGAAAACGATGCTCCTAAGAAGCTGGCCGCTATTTACAAATGCCTGAAGCCGCTGAATGATTTTCTCAACGCTCCATTTTTATAGCCTGCAGCCAGGTCACTAAATTGCCGGAAAAGTTTCATTTTTGCAAATGAAATCAGTTTATGGCAAAAGGTACCCAATCACTTGAACAGTTTTACAGGGATAAGTATGGCAGCTTATCTGAAGACCTGCAAAAGAACATCGGTCAATTCAATGTTTTCAGGATTGAAGACAGGATTCGTACCGGTACTACCTCGCCTACCTATATCCGCAGGGATTTCTTTAAGATCATGCTTTTTCAGGGAGATGGTGTATTCCATTATGGCGACAAAAGTATTCCGATAAGCGGCCATACCCTGCTCTTCTTCCATCCCCAGGTGCCGTACACGTATGATCCGCTGCTTCCCGGCACCACGGGTTATTTCTGTGTATTCAGGGATGAATTTTTCAAAGAACAGCTGCGCGTCAACGTAGGCCAGCTGCCGTTGTTCACGATGGGGCCGCAACCGGTGTTTGCGCTGAACGACGACCAAACGCAGGAAGTAAAGACCCTTTTTGAAAAAATGGTCCGGGAGCTGGACTCGGATTACCGCTATAAATACGAGCTGATCAGAAGCTATGTCAGCGAGTTGATGTATGTGGCCATGAAGCTCCAACCGGCCAACGACGTGTATGAGCATCCCGATGCGGCCGCCCGGATCACTTCCGTCTTTACAGAATTGCTGGAGCGTCAGTTTCCCATAGAATCCACTTCGCAACGGTTTGAACTACGCTCGCCTAAGTCCTTTGCAGAAAAGCTTGCTGTTCATGTCAACTACCTCAATCGCGCCATCAAAAAAACGACCGGGCACACTACGACCGAACTTATCTTCGAGCGACTGACAGCAGAAGCTAAAGCATTGCTGAAGCACACTACCTGGAATATTGCCGAGATCAGCTACGTGCTGGGCTTTGAGGACCAGGCGCACTTCAACAATTTCTTCCGGAAACAAACCGCTATGACACCTTCTGGTTTCAGGCAGGTTTGAATTTGACAAATAATGGTTTGTTTCCCACAAAAACCGCGTCTATCAGCGAGGTAACTTTGTGCTTAAAATAGCACTATGAGTAATACAACAGTTTGGTACATCACCGGCGCCTCCAAAGGAATGGGGCTATCCCTCACAAAACAACTTCTGGCCAAAGGACAGCGCGTAGCCGCCACCTCCAGGTCCATCGGCGCTTTTGACGGGATCAAGGGATATGAAGACAACTTTCTGCCGCTGGAGGTAGACCTGCAAAGCGAGCAGTCCATCACCGCTTCGATCGCGAAAACCGTTGAGAAATTCGGGCAGCTGGATGTCGTGATCAACAATGCCGGTTATGGACTGGGCGGTGCTTTGGAAGAACTCACCTCAGCAGAGATTGAAACCAACTTTCAGGTTAATTTCTTCGCGGTGGTACACGTAATTCAACAGGCATTGCCTTTTATGAGAAAACAGCGGTCAGGCCACATCATCAATATTTCTTCGATCACCGGCTTTGCTCCGGGCACCGGATGGACAGTGTATTCTGCCGCAAAATTCGCGGTGAGCGGTCTTAGCGCTGCGTTGACAAACGAGCTGAAACCACTGGGGATCCATGTGACCAATGTGATGCCCGGCCAGTTCAGAACAAATTTTGCCAAAGCAGATTCCATCGCGTACAACAAGCACCAGATTGAAGACTATGCCTACCTCGGGGAATACCATGAAAAGATCAATAGCGTGGACGGCATACAATTGGGGAATCCGGATAAGATGGCAGATATATTCCTGAAACTGGTAGCCAGCCCTAATCCGGCCACAGACCTGTTCCTGGGCAGTGATGCCTACCACCGCGCCAACACCAGGATCACCCAATTGCAGACACAAATGGATACCTGGAAGGAAGATACTTTTGCTACGGATTTTGCGGAATAAAGTATGGGAGGTACGGCATGCCCGCCGCAGTGCCTATCATTATTTTCATGGTTCACCATTTAAACCTGTGTTTCCCATGAAAAAATTATGGCTGTTTGTTTCCTTCGTTACGGTAGGTATTTTTGTCGCCACCCTTTCCTCTTTTGGTTCCAAAGGCGATAAAAATATTGTCAATGCACGTAACGATCATCGTTCATCGACTACAACCTTAGCAACTACCTACTATCCCAGTGCCTGGAATGGCGTGGCTATCCAGCCGGGAGATGCAGGTTTTATGTACACCCGTACCTATCTGGTCAATTATGCCAGCAGCACGGCAACGCTCATGAACGGGCCTACCTATGCGATGTTCGCATTGAGTGAAACCTGCAGATATGAATGGCTGAATTCAAGCATTGACCCTTCCTGCACCTCAGGTTGCAGAACATGGTCTTACTATTACCATCCGGCCCCTACTTTCACTGCCAACATCAACTATCTGGCAGTTGCCTGTTTCGGAGGCGGAGGCGTTGATTTCTTTTCAACGATGAAACAGTAAATACAAGACACTCGTATATTTATTCCCCTGCCCAAGCCCGTCTTAATGCCAACTGTGATAACAAAAGCGGCATTGACGGGCTTGTGGCGTTCTGGCAATCCGGAAACATTTCGGACAAAGATTCAACGGCAGCTCATGCTGGTGGTCATTCCACACCCGTTTCACAATACTGTCTTTTGTTGCCTTATCACCATCAGCCATCATCGCAAGTACCCGCGGATCATCATTGAGCCATCCTTTTTCCTGCATCACGGACCGAATCGATGCTGGCTGTGTATTGTAGCCATATGCCATGGCCTTCTTTGCATCCAGTTCATCTTCTGTCATAAACTTCTCGCAGTATCGATAGATATAGTCTTCCAGTTCGGGGTACAGGGTATGCATATTATAGGTGGTTTTTATTAAAAGTAAACCGGTTTATGGCAGGACCGGGAAAGGTATACAGTAGTATTTACCGTTGTACTGTATTACCAGGCTGCCATTGAGTCCTGTATCAGTTTGCTGTAGTTCCAGTTTGTAAGGGTCTACATTTTCGCTGTCCAGGTCCTGGTACGCCAGCACAGCGATGGCGGCTGCTTTCTTTTCAGCGATGTCATACCGGTAAACTTTATCATCCTTGATGTAAAATACATAAAATACATTTCCCTGCTTCACCACCGGGGCATTGGTGGAATGATGTATGTCCTGGTCCACGATGAAGGTCTCGCGGCTCCTGGTATTGACCAGGTATAGCGTTCCGGGAGTATAGCTTTCAGCCACCTCTTTTTTCAACTGTATACTGATCCAGTCGCCCCCTACTTCCGGCAGCCATACCTTAAAAACGCTGTCCACCCGGAAAAGGGTGTCTCTTTTATCACTTAGGGAGAAGGTATAATATTCGAAGTCCCCCTGTTCCAGAGGCGCTATTCCTGCCCAGGCCACATTGGCTTTTACTCCGTTCAACATCCGGAAACTGTTCCGCTGCAGCGAATCAGGTAAGGCCATCATCTCCCTCTTCAACGTGTAAGGTTTCAGGGTGCCGGGCGCGATCAGGACAGCGGGCAATGAATGGTGTGTGGTGCCGGTTGACGGCGCTAAAAGGCTGTCTGCCGGTGGCGGTACAGCTACTTGCCTGCTGGACGCATGACACCCCGCCATCATGATACTGGCAATGATATAGCTGGTCAGAAAGAGAGAGGTCCTGCCAGTGCTTTTTCTTTTCATCTTCCTTTTTATTTGTCCCACCACCATCTGTAAAGCGACGGTATGGAAGGCAAACATATCACCTTTCATTCTACAAAGCATACGATCCTGTATGATCTTTTTATTAACCGTTGTCGTGTGTTCATGATAGTTATCAAGCTATAAAAGAGAGGGTGTCTTAAAAATAAATTGGAGACACCCTTTTTCCTTTTCAGTTTTTGAGGTAGGTTTATGCACATCATTGATCCGATCATGCAAGTACACCGGCACATTCCAACATATCCGCTCTCAGACTTCATTCAGCACATTGTTTATGTTAGTGGGTCATTATCAATACCTTACATCAAAGAGCTCCCGGAAGGCGGAATAAACCTCGTAATTGAACTGAATGAAAATACCCTGAATACAGTTTATCCGGAAATAAACACCGCCTGCAAAAAAGAGGTGAAGAATGCCTGGATCTCGGGGATGCAGAAACAGGCGATCCTTTACAAAAACAATCCCCATTCTACTATCATCAGTGTCCGTTTTACGGTGGGTGGCTTTTTTTCGCTTACGAAGATACCTATTAGCGCATTAGACAATGTAGGTGTTGAGGCCGAAGCTGTTTTTGGGAGTTCCTTCATGCGATTGTATGAAAAACTACTCAATGCTACCGCCATGGCAGAGAGGTTCTCATTGATCGAAAACTACTTTTTACAATATTCGGTTGAAGAGAACATGGGATACCATATCGTGAGATTTATAAACCAGCATATCGACAAACCCATTGACTGGCTAATACAGAAATCCGGCTATTCTCAAAAGCACGTCATTCACCTGCTTAAAACATATACGGGCTTTTCACCAAAATACCTGCAAAGAATTCATCGGCTACAGCAGGTGATTACTGAAATCCAAAAAAACAAGACCCATATCGACTGGTTCTCCATCATTCACCGGTACGGCTATTTTGACCAGGCCCATCTCATAAAAGATTTTGCCCATTTTTCAGGGTTAAAGCCAACGGAGTATCTGAGATCTCAATTAGCCCTGGATGAAAATGAGCTGGTGCCTGAAATGATCCTGCAATTTCCCAATGATCATCCGGATGCAAAGTAAACCCCCGACTTAGTGACAAGTGTCCCTGGTAAATTTTTTACAATGACAGGAGAAGCCTGCTGACTATTTTTGTACTCAACAAAATAAATACAACAATTATGAAACCTTTTAGCATCAACGTACCGCAAGAGACACTTAACGATCTGTCAGCAAGACTGAAACAAACGAGATGGACGGATGAACCTGGGAATGCCGGGTGGAATTATGGCACCAATCCGGAGTATTTGCGGGAACTGGTGCACTATTGGCAGACAGCGTACGATTGGAGAACCCACGAAGCGGAGATCAACCAGTTTCCCCAATACAAGACCGAAATAGACGGCATTACCATTCATTTCGTTTATGTAAAAGGCAAGGGAGAAAATACCTCACCGCTGATCCTGAGCCATGGATGGCCAGACTCGTTCTATCGCTTTCTCGAGATTGTTCCAATGCTGACCAATCCAACTGAAGGCGGTCATTCTTATGACCTCGTGATCCCTTCCATACCCGGGTTTGGTTTCTCCCAACAAACGGCCCTGAATAGCGATAAGACAGCAGCCCTGTTCAACAAACTCATGACAGCAGTATTGGGATATTCCACCTACTTTGCCGCAGGCGGTGATATGGGTACTTTGATCACGAAGTCGCTGGCCGTGCAGTTCCCAGACAATGTAAAGGCTATTCATTTAACTGATGTAGGCTATCCCAACGGCAGCGAGGACTGGTCAACGATGACACCCGCCGAACAGGCGTTTGGACAACAAATACAACATTGGTTCTTTACGGAAGGCGCGTTTAATATGATCCAGTCAACTAAGCCACAAACTCTGGGTTATGGGCTCAACGACAGCCCCGTGGGACTGGCCTCCTGGATCATCGAAAAATTCCATGCCTGGAGTGATCATGACGGAAATCTCGAAAATTCCCTTAGCAAGGACAAACTGATCACCAACATTATGATCTACTGGGTAAGCCAATCCATTAATTCATCCATCAGAACATACGCCGAGAATGCGCGCGCAGGTTATATGGGGGGGCTGCAATCCTCTCAACGGGTAGGTGTTCCAACGGGGGTGTCGCTGTTTCCCAAGGAAGCCCAATTCCCTAAAGAATGGGCGGAAAGGATGGCCCATGTCGTAAGCTTCAATATAATGGGCAAAGGAGGTCATTTTGCAGCGATGGAACAGCCTGAGAGCTATTCCGGGGAGCTTGCCGGGTTCTTTGGGAAAATGTGATCGCATTGCTGCACGGAGCCTGTTTCTCCGACAGGCATCATTTCATGACCGGAAGGTGTCTCAAAAATAATTTTGAGGCACCTTCTGTCGCATTTTGAAATAAATCATCTCAAAATGAGCTTTTTTTAACGGAGACAGTTATTGAACGATCCATTCCTGAATACCGGCGGCGTTTTCAGCGGGCAGCTGCACTTCCATTTTCAGGGCAGAAGTTTTCACGGGGTCAAACTGCACGGCGTTGTACTGGTCTTTTGCCGTGCCATAGCCGCTAACATTTTTCACCGGCACCCATTCACCGGCGCTTTTGTAATACAGTTTCCACGAAGCGGGTACGCGGCAGCCGCCAAAGGGACCATCATCATACCAGTATACGCTGGAAGAAGAGATGGTATACTCCTGGTCGAAATCGTACTGTACCCATTCCAGGGTGCCTTGTTTAGGCCACCAGTGAAAATACAGGGTGCTATTATCTTTCGAGTCCTTTGGCTCAAACTGGTCGTTCAGCGCCATGTACATCTTTTTGTTCGGGACAGAAGCGCTGACTTTACTTTTAGCAGCGATGGTGGGTATCGGTTTGGGGCGGGCAGCCGCCTCTTCATAGGGAATCCACACCGTCATTTCTCCGGCGCCACGGTTGGCCCAGGCGTAATAGGGTATAGCCGTCACCGTTTGGTGCGATTTTACCAATGCCGTGCTATTTAGCTGTCTGCTGGCCGACACGCCGTCCATCTCCAATACTGTAACGCCATTCAGCAGAGAAGGCTTGTAAACAGCTTTCACCACCGCATTTTTATCTACGATGATATGCTGTACAGAGGCATCTTTATTGTCAGGGCCTTCCAGGCAGTACATGATAGGACCGCGTTGCAGCGCGAAGCGGTTTTTATCTGCTTCCACGAGACTGTCGGCCAGCAGCTTTTGTATGTCCATCGGGAAATCCAGGCTGACCTTGTCGTTCGTTTTCCAGGTGCGTTCCAATACCGCATAACCTTTCTCCAGGCGATATTCCGCAGGCTGGCCGTTCAGGAGGATGCTGATCTTTTTTGGTGGGGTGCCTGGCGCATCCACATAGAGATGGCCTGGTACCGGTTTGTTCTGTGCCCACCCCGGAATGCGGACGTGCAGCGCGAAAGCGGCGGCTTTGGCCGGAGTTACCGTGATCTCCGTTTTCCCGTCCCACGGATAATTCGTGCGTTGGGTAAGCGTCACTTTTCCTGCCGGCAGCGTTATATCGGCCGTATTACCGACAAAAAGATTCACATACAGGTGATCAGCATGCTGGCCATATACGTAACCGGGCATGGAGGGAAGGAAACGGGTCATGTTGGAAATACAACAGGCGCATCCAAACCAGGCACTGCGCTGGTGCTGGCCCATGGAAGCCAGCGGATTAGGATAAAAGAAATGATCGCCGCTGAGGGATACGCCGCTGAGCAAACCGTTATAGAGCGTGCGTTCCATCACGTCGATATATTTCGCGTCGCCATGCAGCAGGAACATGCGGCTGTTCCAGTACACATTGGCAATGGCCGCACAGGTTTCCGCGTAGGCCGACATATTGGGCAAGTCATATGGCTGGCCAAAGGCTTCACCGTTGCCGGTAGCGCCGATACCGCCGGTGACATACAGTTTCCTGTTCACCACGTCCTGCCAGATATTGTCGATGGCAGACAGGTACTGCTGATTGCCGGTCAATGCTGCCACATCGGCCATGCCGGTATACATATAGGCGGCCCTCACCGCGTGTCCTACGGCTTCGTGCTGCTCCGTCACCTTTTTATAGGACTGGTTGTACTCGCCGCTATTAGGTTTACCCGGACCGCGTACATCGAGGAAAAACTTAGCCAGGTCGAGGTATTCCTTTTTGCCGGTTACGCGGTACATCCTGGTCAGCCCCGTCTCCACGATCTGATGGCCGGGAAAACGTTCTTCCTTGCCAAATCCGAATACGCTGACCAGCAGGTCGGCATTTTTTATGGCGATGTTCAGCAATGTTTTTTTACCCGTAGCCTGGTAATGCGCTACGGCTGCTTCAAACAGATGGCCTGAGTTATACAATTCATGGCTCAGGTCTTCTTCTTTTTCCCAGCGTTTGGCGCCCATCCAGGGATGGGGATGGGTGGTTTTCATGGTCCTGAAAGTATAGAGGTAGCCATCTTTCTCCTGCGCCGCGCCAATAATAGCGATCAGCGTGTCCAGATACTTTTCCAGTTCCGGATTTTTCTGCACCTGCAAGCTGTAGGAAGCGCCTTCGATCACTTTATAGAGATCTGTATCATCGAAGGTATACTCGGTCATTTTATCATCTGAAAGTTTGCCGGCGGCGCGTAGGAAATTGTCGATACGCCCCGTCTTCCGGCATTGCTCCAGCGTATAGGGAATAGACACGTCCGCGTTTACTTTTATTTTAGGCGCCCAGAAACTATCCGACACATGCACCTGCGTAAAGGGCACCGGCTGGATGGGATAATCCTTTTTCAGCTGGGCGGGCGCGGTGCTGGCAACTCCCAGGCAAACCAGCCATACTATCAGGATCTTTCTACTGAAAAAATTCATATCAATTGCCATTAAACAATTAAACATATTACGAACTTAAAAAGAGGTGCCTCTGATCATTCTAACCGGCCCATATACAGGACCGGCGCTGTTATTGGCGCGGGCCTGCAATTTTACCGTCACTGTTTGTTTCCCGCGGGTAAGCGCTATCGGCAACGGATATATGATCTCGTGGAATTTGCTGGCCTTGTATTGATTAAGATCTTCGGTGGCGATCTTTTTATCGTCGATGAGGACATCAAAAGTGCGGTAACGATTGTCCATTCCCCAATAATAACACAGCAGGCTGTTCTCCGTAGCACTGTCCACTTTCATGGTGAAGGTCAGCGCGCCGCCTTCCTCCGCGATGCGCCATTTGCGGCCATGCTCTTCGCCGGTATTGGTTTTATCTGCTGCCAGCTGATGATCTCTTTCCGGCTGCATTTCTCCAAGGCGCAGTATATCGACCGTACTGGCTTCTATCTGTTGCTGTCTTCTTTTCTCTGCGGCATATTTTTCCTGTTGCACGGCCCACTCCTGTGGTGTAAAAACGTCCCAGTATACACTGTAATGCTCATTTTGCACGGTACTGAAGGGTACCAGTTGAAGCTCCTGCGGCTGACCTACCTGGTGGGTCCGGAATACGAGCGACTGCTGCGGACCGCGGGCGACCCATTTGGCGGCATTGCGCTCCGGCGTTACCAGCACCGGAATACCAGTAACCGGGTCCGGTTCTTTTTCTCCCAGTATACCTGCGAGTACGACCGGTCCATATAGCAGGGCGATGCGACCGGGATTGTCCGGCATAGCTTCGCTATAGATGCCCATGGGAAGTGTCAGCGTTATCTGGTCGCCATCGTTCCATTTCCGGTCCAGCAAGAGGTAGCCGTCTGCTCCGACGATTAGCTTCGTTTGTACCTTACCGTTAACAGTTACCCGCGTACTTTCCTGTACCCAGCGGGGTTTGCGAATGCGCAAAGGAAAAGATGTTGCCTTTGTGGTGTGGATGGTCAACGATACTTTGTTGTCTGTTGGCAGCTGCGTGGTTTGTTCTACAGTGATGTTCCTTTCACGCCAATGCAGACGCGAAGGGATAAACAGGTTCACATACAAACTACCGTCTGTTCCCTCAAAATAAATGCTCTCACCATATTTCACGTGGTTCTCCATCCCTGAGCCCACGCAGCAGGTAAAGGTGTGGAAGGAATCGCTGAATTCCTTGCGGGCGCCCATTCTCAATGGCACGAAATAACACATCATACCGTTCTGATGGTTTTGTGAGGCGAGGATATGGTTGTACAATCCGCGTTCATAGTAATCCATCAGGTTGGCAGCGGGGCGCAGCGCAAACAGGTGCCGTGTCAACTTCAGCATGTTATACGTGTTGCACGTTTCCATCGTGTTGTCGGTCAGCTGGTCGTTCAGTTTATCCGCCGGCCCCAGGTATTCATAGTTACTGTTGCCGCCGGGCGCATAGGAATGATGGCCCGTCACGGTGTTCCAGAAGAAAGCCGCCGTGGTGCTGTCTTTCCTGCTGCCGGTGAGTTCATAGCGACGGATGCAACCTATCACTTTCGGTATCTGTGTATTGGAATGTTTGCCGGGCAATACGTCCAGCTGTGCAGCCAGGGAGTCGAGGATACGCCTGTCATGAAATTTGAAAGACATGTCCAGATATTTCTTTTCCGCGGTCAGCGCGTAGGTATTTACCAGCACATCATTCATGCCGCCATATTCGCACAACAACATTTTTTGCACCAGGGAGTCAGGGAGATGATGGACGATGGTCCCTGTCCAGTCGGCCATGCCTTTTTCAATCGTCAGCGCCTTTTTATTATCACAGTAGAGGTAGGCGTCCAGCAGACCGGCCATTATTTTGTGTACGGTATACCAGGGCGACCAACCGCCGTTCAGGTCAAATCCGCGGGAACGGATATTGCCTGCCGACACCTGCGCCCACAAGGTATCTTCGCCGGGTATAGCGCCCAGGTAGCCGGTCCGGCGGTGCTCCTGGCATACCGCCAGCTCATCAACGATGTAACTGACCCGGTCGAGGAAACGTTGATCGCCCGTAGCTGCATATTGCATGGCGCAGGCAGAGAGGTAATGCCCGAGGGTATGCCCCGCCAGTCCGGTAGACTCCCAGCCGCCGTAGCGTTCTCCTTTGGCCTTTAACCCCGCATGATTCCGAAAATCTGCCAGCAGCCTGTCGGGCTCCAGTATCAGCAGATAGCGGGCATCTGCTTCCATGGCTTGTCTGAACGGTCCGTCCAGCACCTGCACGTCCCGCAGGGGAAAAGTATATGCCTTCACCGGTACCACTGGTTTCACTTTTACATGAGCATCATGCCTGCCGGGCACATAAGATTGTGCAGCCACATGTGCCAGTCCGCTATGCAGCGCCAGTAAAACAAGGAATAACTGCTTCATAACAACGCCTACTTGTTTATTTTAGCCCTGATCACGTAAAAAGACCAGGGTGTAATTTCTGTACGGATCGTTTTGCCTTTGATGGTGATGTTCTTTTCTTCCGGGGCAATACCCATCGGCTGTTCCAGCGAATTAGTCTCCTGGAGATGGCTGCTCCGCAGGATGGTCAACCGGCCATTGGCCGCCAGGCCTTTTACCCCTTCTACCGCCACTGTTACCGGTTTGACGGAAGACGCCGCGTTTACCAGTTTAATCACCAGTTCGCCACTCTTTTCATCCACTACCGTAGAAGCATATACGCTGTCTTGTCCGGTGATCACCTGGTTATCTTTTAGTATCGGCACCACCGCGGTGCCTTTGTTATTGGCGTAGAGTTTCTGCACGTAGTAGTTGGGTGTGCCATAGGAGCGCAGGTTATCGAACCAGATGAGGTCCGGCGCCCACTGCCACCCGTCCACATGTGCCAGCAGCGGCGCATAAGAGGCCATCTCCACCACATCGGCATTGCGTTCCAGGCCCGTCATGAAAGCCGCTTCCGTCAGAGCGCTCTGCCAGTTATTTTTGTGCTCGCCTTCAATGCCCCTGCCGTGCGCGGCATACTCACCGGCAAAGATCTTCGGCCCTTTGCGGTCGTAGGTGTCGTACCGGGCCGCGTTACTGAGGAACCATTCCGGTGAACTGTAATAGTGCTCGTCGAGGATATCTGCCTGCAATTTGCGGAGCGTATCGTTGAGGAAATTAAATTTATCGCCTGACGGACCGGGGCCCAGACTATTGACCAGCCTGATATCCGGGTATTTATTTTTGATGGCCTTTGCAAACAGCGTATATCTTTCTACGTACTGCGGGCCCCATTGTTCGTTGCCCACGCCTATCATTTTCAGGTTAAACGGAGCAGGGTGCCCCATCTTCGTTCGCAGCGCGCCCCACCTGGTATGAACGTCGCCGTTGGCAAATTCGATCAGGTCCAGCGCGTCCTGGATGTAGGGGTCCAGTTCGTTGACGGCCACCACTTCGGCACTATTATACTGGCAGGCCATCCCGCAGTTGAGGATCGGTAGCGGTGATGCGCCGATATCTTCTGCCAGCAGGAAGTATTCAAAGAAACCGAGGCCAAACGACTGGAAGTAATCCGGCGCGGCGCGGTGGGCAAACTCAGTATTCCAGCGGTTGATGATCAGCTCCCGCTCGTTCACGTCACCCACCGTTTTTTTCCACTGATAGCGGTTCCCCAGTTCGCGGCCTTCCACAATGCAGCCGCCGGGAAACCGGAGGAAACCGGGATGCAGATCGGCCAGTAACTGCACCAGATCGGCGCGGAGACCATTGCCGCGTTCTTTCCAGGTATGTTGCGGGAACAGGGAAATCATATCGGCATCGATGACACCGGTGCCGGTGAAAGTCAGCTGCAGCTTGCCTTTCTGCGCGCCGGCAGTAGCCGTAAAACCGGCTTTATATTGTTGCCAGTTATCACCGGACGGTGATATGGTAGTCGCACCGATGGTTTTACCGGCATCATCGAGCAGCGTGATGGTGAGCTTTACCGCGCTGCCGGCCCGCTGCCGCGCATACAGGGAGAAGTGGTACTGCTCCCCTGCTTTAATGCCCATCCCACGAAAGCCTTCATTGACCAGCGCAAAACTACGTGCAGCCGGCAGGGTTATCCGGGCAAAACGGGGATTGGAACTGTTATTCTCCTTACGGTTGATGATCGTGATCTCCCCTTTGGAAACCGCGTCTTCAGGGATAGTCCAGCCCATCAGCGGAGCGCTGAATTCAAAGGAACGGTTTTTCACCAGCTCCGCATAAATGCCTCCGTCGGCACTGAAATTGATGTCTTCAAAAAAGATACCCCACATGCCGGGAGACACAGTTGCTTTTACGTCTGCTGCCTTCACCGTAAAACTCAGCGGCTGCTGAGCAGTAGATGGAGCAGCGTACATGCCGGCCAACAAGGTCAGGGAGGCGATGACAGATTGTATTTTCATATGCGCTAATTCCTGTTTTTCATGGTATACGAATGTAATGGCATACAGGTTGGCACTACACTTTAATTGTCAATAAAACAATTATATTATTTTATAAAAAAAGTGTTCCCGGCGGGAACACAGGTCGTTGTACGACTACAGCGCAACAGCGCTTGTTACAAAGCGCTGTTGCGCAATATATGCGGATCGGGCACGAAGTTTAGAAACGCATGAAAATTGGCATTATACTTTTTCCGGTCAATCTTGTAGTACCAGGCGCCCTTTTTGGAACTCAGCTTGTCTTTATCGGCCAGCTTCACCAGCAGTTTGGTAGAAAGCACCTTGCGGCTGAAGTTACCTTTATCGAACGTGGTATGATATACGGATTCATACAATTGTTGTAGCTGCGGGATGGTAAACTTGGCTGGCAGCAACTCCAGCAGCAGTGGGTGCAAAGCCGCTTTGTAGCGGAGCTTTTCCTTTGCCAGGTCCACCATCGCTTTATGATCAAAGATCAGGTCAGGATGATGATTGATCGGGAACCATACTGCATGGAAATCTTCGTTGAGCTGTTGCTTGTACTTCTGGATATCTATGAGCGCGGTATAAGCAACAGACACCGTACGTTCCACGGAATCACGGGATGGTGAACTGAAGGCATGCAACTGCTCCATATAAATACCATCCAGTCCCGTGAGATTTTTCAATACCCTACACGCTGCCTCTTCCGCACTTTCATGCTCTTGTATAAAACCGCCTACCAGGCTCCACTTGCCTTTACAAGGCTCAAACCCTCTTTGTATCAGCAACAGTTTCAGTTCCTGGCCATCGAATCCAAAAATGATACAGTCAACGGCGAATAACAACCTGGTCTGCTGCGAGTATCTTTTCATAATAACAAATTAGGAGATGAAAGTACAATATATTGATGGGAATTCCCACACTCCTACCAGAAGCGGATATACAGGGCAGATAACAACAATAAGATGGTTACGATCAACACGGTGGTTGCCGGGGTGATCTTAAACATGGCACGGTCCAGCACAAACGCTTTGGGATTGACTTTGGGCCCTGCGAAACTGATGAGCACCATCACGATCATGGTAAACATAAAAGCCAGCCCCATGCAAATAAGGAAAGGTATCTCATAGCCGCCTTTTCCATTGGGATAAGCCGTATAGCACCAGGTTTCATGACCCAATACCGCTGGTGCAAACTGGTTGAAGAACACACACAGGGTGAAACCCGTGATGATGCCCGCCACCGCAGCCGCGCCGGTAGTACGTTTCCAGAACATGCCCAGCAGAAACATGGCGAACACGCCGGGACTGATAAAGCCGGTATATTTCTGGATAAAAGTAAACCCTCCTTCCCCACCGATGCCCAGCAAATCGTTCCAGGTGAAAAGGATGCCCAGCAGCATGGCCGTTATCACCGTGATGCGACCGGTCCATACCAGTTTTGCCTCTGAAGCGTCTTTCCTGATGTATTTACGGTAGATGTCCAACGTAAAAATAGTGGAGATACTATTGGCCTTCCCCGCCAGGGAGGCTACAATAGCAGCCGTTAAAGCCGCGATGGACAATCCTTTCAGCCCGGAGGGCAGAAAACCCAGAATAGCCGCGTAGGCTCCGTCTTTACTGGACAGACCGGGCAGGTGGCCGTTTTTCTGCAATACATAGGCAGCAATACCGGGCAGCATCACAATCACCGGCATCATTATCTTCAGCAGGCCGGCAAAGAGGATACCGTGCCGGGCGGTTTGCAGATCAGCGCCCAGCGCACGTTGCGTAATGTACTGGTTGCAGCCCCAGTAGTTGAGGTTGACAATCCATTGTCCGGCTGCATACATGAGTATGCCCGGCAGCACGAGATATTTGTTGATATATTCCTGTGAGGAGCCGGCAGTTGGCTTGGCCAATATCATATGAAAATGGTCTGGCGCATCTTTCATCAGGGCATTAAAACCAGCCAGGGCATTATGTCCCAGGCCAAACTTTTCACTCACCAGCGTCAGTGCCATATAGGTGGTGGCCAGTCCTCCGATGATCAACACCCCTACCTGGATCACATCCGTATAACCGATCACTTTCATGCCGCCCAGCGTAATAATGATAGCAAATACAGACAGCGCGATCATCACCACATGCAGGTACTCTCCGCCCAGCAGACCGTTGATGGCCAGTGCGCCGAGGTATAAAATAGAGGTCAGGTTCACAAACACATAGAGGAATAACCAGAATACCGCCATGATCAACGCTACCGTTTCGTTGTAGCGTGTTTTCAGGAACTGTGGCATGGTATAAATTTTATTCTTCAGGTAGATGGGAATAAACCAGACAGCGATAATGATCAGTGCGATGGCGGCGATCCATTCGTAGGCAGCCACGGCAATCCCCACAAAGTAGCCGTCGCCGCTCATACCGATGAACTGCTCAGCAGAGATATTTGACGCAATCAGCGAAGCGCCGATGGCCCACCAGGTAAGCGACCCTTCGGCCAGAAAGAAATCTTTTGTATCTAAGTCGGTTTTCTTTTTCTTCCTGTATATCCAGTAACCATATACGGCCACCACGATGAAATAAATAATGAAGACGAATATATCGCCGGCGGAAAGAACGTTTTGCATAACGGGCGTTTTATTAGCTTAGGGCTGAAGAAGTTGGCATAGCTGCTGCCGGAGCATTCCTGGTGTTTCTCCTGGAATACTCCGGCAGATGGGTTTATTGATAGCAGGCATCGTTCCAGCGCAGCTCATTTCTGAACTCTCGGAGGTCCGTGTTTTTACCGATGAGGGCCAGTTCAATACCAGCCATGTCTGCAAAGTCCTGCATATGGGCAGCGGTCAGGTTCTGGCTGTAACAGGTATGATGGGCGCCTCCGGCCAGTATCCACGCGGTACAGCCTTTTTTCATGTCCGGATAGGGTTTCCATAACACGCGCGCTACCGGCAGCTTCGGCAGGTCCTGCGGTGGCGTCACGGCTTCCACTTCGTTGACCAGCAGGCGGAAACGGTTGCCCATATCCACGATGGAGGCGTTGATAGCCGCACCGGCAGCGGCGTTAAACACCAGCCGCACCGGGTCCGCCTTCCCGCCTATTCCCAACGGATGTTTTTCACAGAAAGGTTTGCCAGCGGCGATAGACTCGCAGATCTCCAGCATGTGGGAGCCCAGCACCATGGGGTCGGCCGGATTAAAGTGGTAGGTATAATCTTCCATAAAAGAATTGCCACCCGGCAAACCGCTGCCCATCACTTTCATGGCCCTTACCAACGCGGCCGTTTTCCAGTCGCCTTCGCCGGCAAAGCCGTAGCCGGCCTTCATGAGGCGTTGTACCGCGATACCGGGCAACTGTATCATCCCATGCAGGTCTTCAAAAGTATCAGAGAAGCCTTTGAAATTTCCTTCTTCGAGGAAGGCTTTCAGTCCCAGTTCTATCCTGGCCGCATCTTTTAGCGCAGGGTCCTGCAGCAAAGCGGCAGATACCGTATAGGCGTCGCCGTATTCTTTCACCAGCACCGCTACGGCGGTATCGGAAACACCGTTGATCACCTGTACCAGATCGCCGATACCGTGGGTATTGCAGGAGAAGCCCAGCTTCGACTCAGCTTCCACCTTATCACCGTCTGTTACTGCTACATAGCGCATGTTGTCTCCAAAACGTACAAAACGCGCGCCCTGCCAGTCGTGCCAGCCGGCAGCCACTCTGGCCCAGGCGCCCAGCTCTTCCAGCACTTCCGGGTCCTGCCAGTGCCCGGTGATCACCTTCCGGTTGATACGCATGCGGCTCATCATAAATCCGAACTCTCTGTCTCCATGCGCGCTCTGGTTGAGGTTCATAAAGTCCATATCTATTTCGCCCCAGGGGATGTCGCGGTTGAACTGTGTATGCAGGTGGCAGATAGGTCTGGACAAGGCTTTCAGTCCACGTATCCACATCTTGGCGGGCGAGAAGGTATGCATCCAGGTGATGACACCGATACAATTGGCCGTGCTGTTGGCTTCCATGCATACGGCATAAATTTCATCCGGTGTTTTTACCGTGGGCTTGTATACCACGGTAACGGGTATACGGGCATCTCTGTTGAGCGAAGCCGCAATTTCCTGGCTGTGGGCTGCCACCTGTTTTAATGTTTCCTCGCCATATAAGTGCTGGCTACCTGTTACAAACCAGATCTCGTAGTTTTTCAGATTAATCATGTTCGTTTGTTTTACTGCCCATAGTAGGAATTGGGTCCGTGTTTACGTTCAAAGTGTTTTTTGATCAGCGCGTCTTTCAGCCGGGGTGCGTTCCCGTTAATGGACTCTGTGAGATAAGCCATTTGCGCCACCGACTCCAGTACGGCGCTGTTGTATACTGCTTTGGCAGGTGTTAGGCCCCAGGTGAAGGGCGCATGGTTCCCTACCAGGACCATTTCTATTTCTTCGTATGACAACCCGCGCTCCGCCAGCGTGTTCATGATCTGGAAGCCTGTCTGATATTCATAGTCTCCCGCAATCATATCATCCGGCATGGGTGGTGCGCAGGGGATATCGATGGTATTATGGTCTGCATGGGTGGTGCCATAGATAGGGATATCACGCTGGCTCTGTGCCCATGCCGTAGCATAGGTAGAATGCGTATGCACGATACCGCCAATATGTTCCCAGTGTTTGTACAATACGGCGTGGGTGAGCGTATCAGAGGAAGGACGTAGCTGCCCGTCCACTGTTTTGCCGTCGAAGTCGACGATCACCATTTTTTCGGGCGACAACTCCGCATAAGGCACGCCGCTGGGCTTGATGGCAAATACGCCCAGCCCGCGGTCTGCCGCGCTGACGTTGCCAAAGGTGAAGATGACCAGTCCCAGTGCAGGCAGCTGCATATTGGCATCATAGGCCGCCTGACGGATATGTTGATACTGTTGCATAGTTAGTCATTGTTGATGGTGGTGGTAAACGCACCTAAGGCTTTATATTTCCGGTACCTGTTTTCGTATAGGCCGGTGTAGCGGCCGTTAGGCTGATAGGTTACTTCAAAGCCCTGCCCCATGGCCTCCATCGCGTCTTCCACTCTGGTGAAGATGCCGGCGGCAGTGGCGGCGAACATCGCTGCGCCCAGCGCGCAGGTTTGTTCCGAGCGGTGTATCCGTATGGACATGTTCATGACGTCGGCCATCATCTGCATAATGAAGGCCGATTTTTTCGCCACGCCGCCGATGCCGATCAGTCCTTTTACCGGCACTCCTTCCCTTTCGAAGCGCTCCACAATGGCTTTGGCGCCGAAGCAGGTGGATTCTGCCACGGCACGGAAAATGCGTGGTGCGTCCGATGCCAGGTTCAGGCCTGTGAGGGTGCCTCTGAGCGACTGGTCCGCATCGGGGGTACGGCGCCCATTGAGCCAGTCGACGCCCAGCTCATCCTGCTCCTGCGGAGAGAGCTGCGCTGCCTGCCTGGACAGTTCGGTGATCATCCTGCCGGAGGCCTCCTGCGCCAGCTGGGCGGCAATTTCCGGCGTTATGAGCGGGGAAGATGACACCAGGTGTTGTAACGGCCACGCCAGTACGTTGCTGAACCAGGCGTAAGCGTCTCCAAAGGCAGACTGCCCCGCTTCCATGCCCATCATACCGGGGATCACGGAGCCGGGCACCTGTCCGCAGATGCCTTTCACCAGTTTGTGTTCCATTTCTTCCATGGGCGCCACCAGCATATCGCAGGTGGAAGTGCCCATCACCTTGCTGAGGTGGTAAGGCTCTATTTGCCCGCCTACAGCGCCCATATGCGCGTCGAAGGCGCCGATGCCGATCACCACGGCCGTGGAGAGCCCCAGTCTCTCTGCCCATTCCGGGCAGAGGTGACCGGCGGCTTCGCCCGCAGTATAGGTCCTGGTAAAAAGCCGTTTGGTAAAGCCCTGCAACAGCGGATCTACCGCAGAGAAGAAGGCATCCGGCGGAAGGCCGCAAAATTCGGTGGCGAACAACGCTTTGTGGCCTGCGCTGCAAATGCCGCGTTTCATCTGCCGGATATGTTTGCCTCCCGACAGCAGGAACGGTATCCAGTCGCAATGCTCCACCCACGAGTAAGTGGCATTCCGCACCGCTTCGTCTGCCCGGAGGATATGCAGCAGCTTGGCCCAGAACCATTCCGACGAATAAATGCCTCCCACGAAGCGCAGGTAGTTCTGTTCAAAGCTGGCGGCCGTAGCGTTGATGGCGGCCGCTTCTTTCAGGGCCGTGTGGTCTTTCCACAGCACAAACATCGCATTGGGATTATCCCTGAAAGCGGGCGTGAGTGCCAGCGGTGTGCCGGTTTCATCTACCGCAACCGGCGTGGAGCCGGTGGTATCCACGGAGATGGCTTTGATACGGGCAGCCGCTCCGGGGCCCGCCTGTTTCAGGCATTGCCGGATGGTGGCTTCCAGCCCCTCGATATAGTCCAGCGGATGCTGGCGGAACCGGCTTTCGGCGGCGTTGCAGTATAGGCCGTCCTTCCAGCGCGGGTAATAAAATACAGCGGAGGCAATCTCCTGTCCGTTGTGCACATCTACAATGATCGCACGCACCGAGTCGGTACCATAGTCTACTCCTATTACCCAGGATGAGCTCATATGAATTATCTGATTGACGTTTATTTTTAAAAAAACAAAAAGAACAATTGGCGGGCGTTATTTCCGTGGAAAACAGCAGGCAACAGGTGCACTATCGCATACATAACGGCTTTGTCTTTTCATAACATGGATTAAAAATCAACACAGCATGTCTTGCTGTTGTGACAATTCAAAAAAACAAAATAATTGTCATATTCACAATTAAAACATCAAAAAAAACTTTTAAAAAAGATAAAACATTGATCTGTAAAGTATTTCCGGCGATAATAATTTTGCTTCCGTGGCCTATGCCCCCCAAAAGCAAGAGGCACCCGGGAAAATGGCGCCTCTGTTAACTCCGCATGTTGAAACACAGGTTATGTCATCCAACTATGTGTACATCATCCCCGAACATCCCATTATCCTGTAACGGGCGATTATTTTGCTACGGCAGCTTTACGGCTGCACGGCCCTGTCTATTCTTACCGCCACCCCGGAGGCGCTTCTACGCCACGAGGCCCGGAAATTATTCCAACACCATCAGAAACCCGCCATCGGGCTTCATTTCCACTTCTTTCACCGACGTTTTTTCGGCAGTGATATGGTTGATATGAAAAGAGAAGGCATCATCGCCATCTGCCATAAGCAGCCCTTTACTTTTACCAAAATCGGTAAGGGCTACCTGTATCTTTTGGGGTACCTGCTGTGCATTGATCCCCGCGATGTACCACTTCCTGCCCGCTCTCCTGGCCAGGACCACATACCGGCCAGGATATCCGCCCAGGAACTTCACATCGTCCCAGGCAGCAGGCAATGCACGCAACACTGCTTTTACCTGCGCGTCCACCTTCGACATGCCTTCCGGAGATTCCGCGTAGTGTTGTATCCCTGAGAGAAACAGGACAGACAATGCCAACTGAAACCCATTACTGGTTTTTCGTTGAACACCGGACGACACCTTGTACAAGTTCACCGGCGTATAATCCATGGGATCAAACACATTGCGGGTAAATGGCAGTACTGTACAAAGTTCAGCTTCCTTGTCAGCGTCCGCCTGATTAAAGGTGACATTCTCAAATCCCCGCACCGCCTCGGTTGTCAGCAAATGGGGATAGGTACGTGCCCACCCTCTTGGCAGGGTAGCGCCATGGAAATTAACCAGGAGTCCATTAGCGGCAGCATCCTGCAGTATGTCGATGTAGTATTTAATAACAGACTGCCCGTCACCGGCAAAGAAATCTATTTTCACGCCTTTAATACCCATGTTTCTGATGCGTGCAAATTCCCGCATGCGGCTTTCGTGGGTGAGCAACAGGTCCTTCGGCGTGTATTTTACGGTATTCCAGTCGCCGGCAGAATTGTACCAGAGCAACAGCGACACATTTTTTTTCTGCGCATAGTCCGCCAGTTCTTTTATCCGGGCATACCCGATCTTCCGGTCCCAGTCAGCATCTATTAAGCAGTATTGCCAGTTCATCTCCGCCGCCAGATTGATGTACCTGATCTGTTCATCATAGGTAATAAAATCATCCTTGGAGTTGATCCAGCTCCAGGAAGCCTTGCCAGGTATGATAAAGGAGGTATTTTGGAGGACAGCCGGCTTCGCTACATCTGTCCCTGCTGTGGAAGTAATAATGGTTTCAAGCGACCCAATGGTCATTACCCGCCATGGTAAAGAAAAGGGCAAAGCAGCATGAGGGAGATAGCCTTTGCCGGTGATGACCTCCCTCGGGTCAGGGAATCCTATTTTAAAGTTACCGGGCGTACTGCCGGATAGTAAACGGGTGGCGCAATAATTACTGTCGAGCCCTGATTCAGTCAGCAACACCCAGCTGTCTTTTACTTTAAATAAGGCCGGGTACACCCAACCGGTTTTGTTCTCTCCCACATTGGCGATGGGCACCTCCCTACGATAATGTTCTTCATAGGCCGGATTGCTGCTTTCCCATCCCGATTTCGCCACCTGCATGGGTTGCAGCCAGGTGGTTGTTTCTCCGGGAAAATTAAACGTGGTATTTTCCTTTATTACCTGTTTAACACCAATCGACCTGCCTGTGAGCAGATACTTAAACGCCACGGCGTCATTGGCCACCTGAAACACAATGGCCATCTCTGTTTTCTTTTCATCGACGTAATGCAGTATCCTTTGATTCGCCTGGTAACTGACGGATGATTTTTTATAATAGATCATCCGGTAGCTGTCGCGCACCAGGCGGGTATCGGAGGCTGATACAAAACTAAGCTGACGCGACATATCGGCATCCGCCAGCTCCAATCCCAGCAAGGAGGAGTCTATCACCATGGTGCTATTGCGCTTCACACGGTAGTAGATGGTCCCTTCGCTTCCGCTCCATACAGATACCTGTATTTGATGGTCCGGACTATAGATCTGCACAGCCGCTGATTGTCCGGCTACACGTGTCAGCGACAGGAAAAAGATGGACAGGATAAATGATACGCTTTTCATAACTATTAAATGTATATATGCCGCTGTAGGGCGGCCGGGAAACGTGGTAACACCAAATGTAATAAATAAATGTCAATATGACTATTATAATTTATGGCCATCATCAAAAAAGCCGGATGTAGGACATCCGGCTTTTTTGCATAAGGAAAGTGATGTTATTTACTCAGCAGTCGCTTGTTGACCACCTGCATCAGTAGTTCGCGCTGACTGCGGCTTACCGGCAGGGTATGTCCGCCTACCTGCACCATGTTACTGTCCAGTTTACTCACCTGTTGGAGGTTGACAATATAGGACTTATGGATTCTCAGAAAGCTGTCTGCCGGCAGCTGTTGCTCCACGTTTTTAAACGTCAGGTAAGCAATGATTTTAGTATGGATGGTCTGGATGAGGACATAGTTCTGCATACTCTCTACGAAAAGAACGTCAGACAGCATCACCTTTTCGTATACCTGTTTATGTTTCACGAAGATATAATCCGTTACCGGGGCTTGAGGCGCAGCGATCGGCTGTTGACGTGCCCTAAAATAATCCTGTGCTTTCAGGACGGATTGGGTAAACCGTTGCAGGGACAATGGTTTCAGCAGATAGTCCAGCACATTGAGCCGGAAACCATCCAGGGCATAGTCCGGATAGGCGGTCACCAGGATCGTCATCGGCGGGTCGGACAGTGTTTCCAGCAGATGCAGTCCACTTATTTTAGGCATATTGATATCGAGGAACATCAAATCTACCGGGGTTGTCTCCAGCGTTTCCCGTGCAGACGCCACATTATGGCAGGTAGCGATCAGCGACAGGAAGTCAAATGTTTTGATATACTTTTTTAATCCTTCCCGGGCTAGTGCTTCGTCGTCTACGATGATACATTTAATTTCCATACGGCAATTTTTATCAGAGAACATTGATTTTTATTTCCAGGTAGACCATAAACAGGTCTGTTGTTTCTTCTATCCGCAGGAAATGCTGGTCCGGATACAGCAGCGTCAGTCTTTTCCGCACGTTGGCCAGTCCTATTCCTTTAGCGCCGGGAGCCGCCTCCGAGGCAGCCGGGCCGTGCTCTTTACTGTTTTTGACCACAAAGAACAGCGTCCCTTCTTCCAGGAAAAGATCTATACGGATAAAGTTGGGCCGGTCCGGAAACTGAGATACATGTTTGAAGGCATTCTCTACAAAGGAAGTAAGGATCAGCGGAGAGATATAACAAAGCGGCGGATGCGGTTCCCAGTTGCAGGTAACTTCCAGCTCATGGCACCGCCGTTTATTTTCCACGTTGACATAGTTCTGGAGGTAAATAACTTCCTGCTGTAAGGGAATGGCGGGCCTGGAGGCATCATAGAGCTGATACCGTAACATATCGGAGAATTCCAGCACCATCTCTGCCGCCTGGCTGGCATCTCTTTCTATCAGCACATGGATGCTGTTCATCATATTGAACATAAAATGCGGGTTCAGCTGGTCCCGCAGCAACGTCAGCTCCGCTTCCAGGTGGGTATTGCGAAGTTTCTCATGATCGATCATGGTTTTAGCATACTCCTGATAAAAACGGATACCGCAAACCGTTCCGCTGGTGAAAAGCATCCCGATGAAGAGGCCGGGAAACATGGTCTGCATGCCGCACGCCTGCGGGTCTGCCATTACTTTTCTAACGCTGTTGCACAGTGTTGGCAAACTGGCATACACGGTGATCCAACTGGTGACGAGACAGATGATCACCGTCAGCATGGCAAACAGCAGCATCTTCCGGTGCTTTATAAAATACGGGAGCATCCAGTAACAGAGGATAAAGGTGATAAGCGTACCCGGGACCGATTCCATCAGCCCCAACTGAAGTGCTTCCCGGTTAGGGAGCCCCTGCATGCGGACCTGCAAAAAGGTGAGGCCCATGTCCATTGCCCAGATAATAAGGATGACAGGCCAGGTTTTTGTCAGGAAGAATGGCTTAGGCATTAGTCGATTTTAATGCAAAAAAGTAAAAAAAAACCAAATGGAGCGCGATTCGCTCCCCGCTCAGTGCTTATTTATAGCAGGTCGTCCGGCATTTCTGCTCATTAGTCAGCAATTCCGGTGTGATGATCAAAATTCATATAGCCGGGTAAATATTCTCTCTTTCTTTGCAAATGTAAACCGGAAACCAGTAGCAGAGAGAGAAGCTACAGCACTTCTCCTCCTGTACTATGCCTTGGCACCGTTGTCATATTAACAAACCATTTGTCTAAGTAAAAACCTAAACTGCAATTTTATGAAACATCGCAAAACGGAGCGAAAAGTTCATCAGTCCCGACTATCTGTAGCCCTGTTGGGAGTTACCCTGTTAGCAGGATCGGCCTGCAATAAGTTACCATTACCAGAAGGAGGCCATGGTACCGGCACCGGTGGGAAAACACCGCCTACCACCCCTGCTCCTGCTCCCGGGCTGCTTACCCGCATCAATATGGGCGGCACCCAGGGACTTATTCAGCTGATCAGCTATAACCAGCAACGGCAGCCTGTGCTGATTACCCAATATGCCGGTAATATGCTAACAGAAAAAGATTCTGTTATTTATGACACCAACGGTAAACTGCAAAAAGTGCTGAACTACTCCCCCGACTTCCTGACAGCCGGAAAATTTACGTTGTCCGGCAATACAAAGTTTGAATGGGACGCTGCAGGCAACATCACGCGGAAAGCAAGTTACGACCAGGAAACAGGCAAGCTGGAAGAAGATGAACAATACACTTATGACGCCAACGGCAATCTGGCCACTGTTACCGCTGTAACAGGCGGCGGTATCAATCTGAAGTTGGTCACCACGTATTCCTATGAGCAGAAAAACATCCATAAGGAGACGGTCACCGATGGCACTAAAGTCATCTCCCAATTGTCTGTGACTGGTTTTGATCAGCACCCCACCCACATCACCCATCCCCTGCTGCGTTATTTGCTGGATGGCTCCGGACACGAGGTATTCAGCGAGCAAAATCCGCTGGAGACAAAGAAGATCCAGTACGTCACCCTTAACGGTAAACAGGACTCCCTCGTAACGGTACAAAAGAATGCTTATGAGTATAACACTGCCAATCGCCCGGTAAAAGTGGCGTTTACCACGACTACCTATAGTGTCGGCAATCAGCAGCCTGTTAACGGTAAAGGAAATATCGGCTACGAATATAGCAAGTAACCAGATTCTTTAGTACAGGAAAGAACAGGAGCATCCGGGCAGGCCGGATGCTCCTGTTATATTTTATCAGTCAATTAAATTTTGATCTCTTAGGTAATCAAAAATCAACTTATCGACCTCGGAGATTTTGTCTTTATCGGCATACTTCAACCATTGGAAATTTTCTATTTCCGAGCATTCTTTCAGCACGCCCCTGTAATTCGCCATGTAACAGGTCATCTTCACATAAATCCCGTCGGGGTGGCTGTCTGCCTGCGCCTCGAAGGTCCCTACAAACTTCAGCGTAGCCGGCTCCAGCTCCACACTCAGTTCTTCTAAAATTTCACGACACAATGCCTGTTCATCGCTCTCCCCTTCTTCCCTTTTGCCGCCAGGTATATAATACTTCTGCTTTCCATGGGATTTTGTAGATAATATCGACTTGTTATTAATTTCTATCCAGGCGAGCTTGTCTATTACTTTCATATATATTTTTCGAATATGGTTTCCTGTAAAATGAGATGCGTAATTTAACAATAAATATTTTTCATCTTCCCCCCAAACTCCGGAAGGCCGGAAAAAATCATCTGCCATTAGATAACTTTAGCGAAAATTTGCTTAAATAGCATTCACGTACCAGATGGTTTCATCTGACGCAAAGGTGATCACAAAAATCAAAGTATGACTATATCCGAATATATCAGTAGTATGCCGGCCGACAGGCAGGCGCTCCTCACCTCGCTGCATGAAACGATCATCGCGAACGACCCGGGTGTGACGCCGGTCATTAAACCAATGATGGGAAAAGAAATGATCCTTTACGAACAGCGTGCCTACATGAAATACGGCCTCGCGAGCACGCAGAAATACATGTCATTGCATTGCCTGCCTATTTACATGAACCCCTCCCTGCATGCGCAATACGAAAAATTGCTGACAGCAGCCAAATTCCAGAAAGGCTGCATCAATTTTCCGGATGCGGATGCCATGCCACTTACCGTAGTAACAGCGCTAATTACGGATTGTGCAGCTATCAACATTGCTGATATGCTCGAAAACCGGAAGAGAAATAAAAAGTAAATATAAGCCCCTGCCCCATGCAATTGTATAACGGTCGTTTGTATCCGGAAGAGATCATCCCCTATCTGGAGCAGTTTGATAAAGAAGGCTATGTAACCGAATTGAAAAATGTCATCGATCTTGGATTTCAGCAGATGAGCCAACACAAATCTGTTGAGATATATACCTGCTGCATTGCCACCAACATCTACGATTTGGAGACAACCGTTTCTTTCGACGATTTTGAGACCAGTGCTCAATATAGAAGGCACTTGTTCGCTGCGCTGGAGAAGCGGTACCGCCTGAAATTCGAACAGGGAAAATTGTCAAAAAGAGACCGCGTGCCAGATATGAACAACATACCACGTAATTACGATGAACCGAATAAATATGCATTCCCGCTTATCGCCCGCGTGAAAAACATTTCTATTCCAAAGAATTTCGAATTTTATACCCAAAGAAAATGCTGGTATGAGATTTTTCCACTTCAACAGGAGGTATTGCAATATGCAGTCGGACAATTGAACAACCTGCCCCAACTACATCCTTCCTTCGAATTGTTTTTTATTGGCATGGAATCAAAGGAAGGATTTATTTACAGAGGGTAAGCGCCCATCTTTTGTTCTACAACACTTTCGCTAAGGCAGCGCGCCTGTTTAGCAGGCATCGCCCATTGTTTTCCCTGAACCGGTGCGCATACCGATACCTCCCCCATGAAGTTTGCAATATTTTCCTTATATTCACTTAAAGCGTTTCCCCTATGCGTTTAAAGTTGCTGACTTTATTGGTCCTGTTATGTATAACCACCAAAAAAGCATCCTCCCAATCCGTGCTGCCAGCCAAAGAAAAAGTATTATTGCAGATGGACTTCGACGATCCCGCTAATCCAATGGTGCCCAATATCATTCACGGTGATACTGCCTCCGCCATTGTGCAGAACGAACACTATGTGCTGGATGCCAAAAAGGCCAGCCGCTTCTGGGCGTTGAGATTAGGTACGCCCGCTGAATATTTACCTACCTGCAATATCCTGGAAATGAAGATGAAGGTAGTGGCAGATTCTTCCCGGGTCCCATACGGGATCCTGTGGCATTCCGTTCAAAGCTCACCGGGGGTCTTCAATGAATTTGCTTTTTGGGTTTATTCAACAGGTGAATATGTCATATTTGCAAAAACGAATAACACCGTTTATACGATCTCCGAATTAATGGAATGCTCCTGTATAAATAAGGGCACTTCGGCTTATAACACTTTACGCATCGAAGAAATACACGCCGGAGAGTTTCGGTTTTTCATCAATGGTAAAATGGTACACCAGGCTATATTAAGGGTTCCGCAGTTTACGACCTTTGGATTCTATACCAATGAGCATACGACGTTGTATGTCGACTATGTAAAATTTGCGGAGCGAACCGAACAGACTAACTAATAGCGCCACTGTCCCGCCAATTCTTTGATTTTCACAATTATTGCTTTGATAACACCAACCGCGAAAGCAGTATGAGGTTATACCTTCGTCTCATGAAAACTCTAACCAGCAAAGTCGGCGTAGCAGACGAAAAAGACCTGATTCTACGGACGCTTCATGATTATCTGCAAGGGCGTCCGGTAAAAGACATCGAAAGGCTCCGGCGGGCGTTTCACCCTGATGCGTACATCAGGACCATCATAGACGGACAGTTGGTCCGGTGGGCGTTGCCACAATACCTCGACCTGGTAGCCCAGGCGACCATACAGGAATGCCAGCCTGAACTCCTTTCCTACACCTGGGATGGTGATACAGGGTCCGCTCACGTGCAGTTAACTTTTGCCACCTTTCGGTTCATTGATCGGTTTAACCTGATAAAGTTAGACGGGCAATGGCTGATCGTGGATAAAGTTTCTTACCGGCAAGAATTGTAACATCTACGATAGTGTAAACACGAAACCCTCCGTGGTGGAGGGTTTTATGTTTTCATGCAGTACGGCTTAATACTATAAACCACTAATGATTCCCGATGGACAATCTTTACTTCTCTTCCTGCAACACTACATGCTTTATGTTTTTCCGGTCGTAAGTATAAGTAATATGTACCAGTCCATCGCGGGTCTGTATAATGGCCGGGTAGCTGAACTCTTCTGTGGTGCCGTTTTCCAGCACCGCAACATCTTTCCATTGTACTCCATCACGGGAAGCCGCTACCCGTAGGCGTGAGCGGCCATTAAACCAATCTTTGCCCGGCAGGTCCGGATTATACACAATCAGTTGTAACCCATTTTTCAATGTCACCGCGTCTGTCCCGGAGTTGGGATTAGGCAGCGATGTTTCTGTTAAAGCAGACCAGGTCACCCCATTATCCGCTGACCACGACTGCACCACCTTGCCTTGTTTACTCCTGCACAAAAGTTGCAACTTTCCGTCATGATAGTGGAGGATACTCGGCTGTATCACATCCAGTTTGGAGCTGGTATCTATCGGGATGACTTTCCATTGGCGCAAATGAGTATCCGTTTGTTCTATCTGAATTCTCCAGTGGCCGCCCTCTTCTTCTACGCTGGACGGACAAAGCACGTTATTCCCCAACACCAGGGCCTTATTTTTCACAGGCCCTATCACGTTAGCAGGCAGGCGCACGGCGGCCGACCAGCTACGACCATTATCTGCTGAGGTTTTCATCATGCCCCACCATTCCCGTGGATTAGGCCCCACCTTGTAAAACAACACCAGTTTGTTCTTCAACGGCAACAATACCGGATTCCAGCACGGATAACGAACCGTGTCGTCCAAAACACCGGTAGCCACTACGGTTGGTGTAACGCCACCATGCGCCGGAATGGTTCCGGCCCAAATTACCACGTCCTTCGCCCCTTCATGCGTTCCGCCGAAGCAGGCCACATGCAGGTTTCCGCCTGCGTCCTCCGCAAGCGTAGAGGCGTGACAATTATTAAAAGGGGGATGAAGGAAGAGCAACTCCTCTTTCACCGTGCGCCAGTGAGATTGCCCCATTGCAGGGAAAACACCTGCAAGCAGGCATAGCAGAACGAATCCGTAGTTTCTCATATTTACCAAAAACAATTACTTTTTGGTAAAATAGGGAAAAAAAATCAGGTTATACAAATGACACAGCGCTCAACAGCAGGCCTGTTCCCCTTGTCTTTAACTGTAAAATCAGCAGTAATACCAGTACTTATTTCATCGCGTAGTTAAGATAACCACCGTCTATTACCACTTCTGTGCCGGTGGTAAAGCTGGCCGCATCAGAAGCCAGGAACAATACGGTCTTTGCAATCTCATCGGCATGGCCCAGCCGTTGCATTGCCGTGGCGGAAGAATACCTGTTGAATATAAATGTTTCTCAGGGAAATGTCAAACATAACGAAGGACGGCAACCCCGTCAAAATCTGTTTCATCTATTACAAAAAAATATCGAATTTACAGTGCTTAATGAAAGTAAAGGACCATTTTAATATTTTGTACCATAAAACTAATTTAAACCATGAAGTCCAAAGTAATTTTATCGCTTTTGTTTCTAGCTACTTGTTTTACTGCCTTTGGTCAGACAAAGAAATCCGAAAAATCTCAAAAACTCAACATGACTATTACTGAAAAAGGCCTGATTAAGGTATCCATCATGTACCCCTATGCAGAGGGTAAAACTTTCAATATGGAGTATTATGAATCTAAGCACATGCCTATGGTCGCAGGTCTTTTAGGATCAAATCTGGTTAAATATACTATTGAAAAGGGGCTTTCAGCCGGTACTCCCGACCAGCCTTTACCTTATATGGCTATTGGTATATTTTATGTAAAAAGCTTAAGTGAATATCGAGCGGCCCTCGCTCCACATCTGGATGCGATTCGTGCGGACTTCGTCAACTACACCAATACCATTCCTTCTATTTTTGTGAGTGAAGTTGTAAAGTAAAGCGAGCTTTCAGAATGCAGTTATATTTCATGATAAAGCCCGCATAGTTGCGGGCTTTATCATGAAATATAACGGTCCTTTTATCAAGGGTTGATTTTGTAAGCCGGGAACGTCCGGAAATCAGCGTAAAATATAGCCTGGCGCACCTTGTTTCCTTGTGGATCAATAATGTAAGGAGGCAGCCAGTCTTTATTGTTTTCATCAGGGAAGGCCATTGCAAAGAAAGTACGGTCCGCACTGGGATCAGCATTGAATACATGAACGGCGCCCTGTACTCCTGGCGGAGGGGATGGCGTATCCCGCACCCGTGTGCTGTACGCATAAAAAGCAATACCTGTTTTATCCCAGATGGTTTCATCCTGCGGATACATAGAAAAAAGCACAGCAGTTCTGTTTGCCTTTTTCACATACCTGTATATAGGCACTGTTCCGGCCTGCTGTTGCGTGAAAGCATAAAATTCTTTTCTAAGCCCATAATACCCGGGGGTTAGCTGCTTATCATACAAGGGCCAGCCGGGAGCACGCGTTGGGTCAACATACAGATCATATGACTTGCCGTCTGCTGTGATCGTCAGATATACCGGAGCCAATGAAGTGTTCTCAAAACCAGCTGGCGGGTCAATAAATTCAACATTGCCTCCGGGCAGGATAGATAACCTGTACTCCTGCATTTTTCGTCTGAATAGTTCCTCTGGTGATACTACTGCATTTTCAACACCATAACTATTAAGACTATAGGTAGTCATAGATTGTGGTGAAGATGCCCTTATCCTCAGCGATATCCTTCCGGTCATTTTGTTAGCCGGTAATGTAGCGTCTATATAATCTGCCACCCCGGTAGTGGAGGTCGCAGTATATGTTTTTGCCGGGCCAATCACCAATGTTTCTGTGCTGCTAATATATACTACATCTACAACAATCGTATTAAACATGTTATCTGGTGTATAGCCCAGATTGTAAGTTGCCTTAAAGGCGGTAGCTTTTGAAGGATCAACAATCAGGTTCTTATTTTGATTGGCGGGTATATTAAAGATTTGTATGTAGAAGGAGGCTTTTACATGTAAAGCCATCATGCAAATTGCTGCAAACATTAAAAGTTTCTTCATGGCCTATTTTTTATTTTCCTCATAATCAGTTAAAGCGTCATCGTAGCTAACCACATTGATGTGATAGATGGAAAAGAAACCATTTTTCTTATCGTAGCCTACGTCACTATCCTTCAGATGGTATTTTTTAACGATGAACGACCGGACAGCTTCTGCTTCAGCGTTAATTTGCAGTTTTTCAGCAGGCGGCGGTGCTGGTGCTTCTGTGGCGGATTTTTTACAGCCGAGCGCGCATAGCAATGCCATGGCACCGGCTATCACCGGACTAAACATTTTTGTGTATTTCATTATGGCGTGTTTTGTTCTACATATTTAAAAGCCGGAGGTAGGATGGGTTTTACATGGTTTCCTGTACTTCAGCGGGCAAAAAAAACTATCTGATAAGGCAAAAGTACCTCATGCCTGTCTTCCCTGATAGTATGAAAACGACATTTTCTGATGGCTGGTGGATACGCTTGTTCTCATGGAAGAAAATCTCAAAAAGATATTATTCTAACTACTGATAGCTGATTTACCGCTGTAAAACCAGACAGCGACAGCGGCTAATACAACCAGAAGCAAATAATGCCAAAGTGCATTGCTCCAATACTCGTTAATCAACTGGCGGCGCGTTGCTTCTGCTGGCCAGCTGGAATAAATACCGCGCTGCTCTTCATGGATTTTACGGAAACGGGAATAAATGTAGCTGTATTTCAAGGGGAAGTCAAAGGTGAAAAAGGATTTCAATTGCTTCATACTTGCGTTTCTCATATCCCGCTTTTTCATATTAACGGTTAACATAACGGCAAAATATACAGCATTAAATCTGTAAGATCAAAAAATATTCTTATCCCTACCCGGGCCTATAAACCTTTGTCCGGCGGGCCATACACATCACAACACAGTCCGTAACACATATCTGATAGAATAAAATACACGTATAATTGTTAAAATATTTGATTTTTGAAAGACTTTATTGTTATTTCGTATCAGAGAAAGGACTTCATTTTATACCTCAAAACTGTAGTAGTACCCCCGTTAGAACCTAGCCCAATAGTTTATTCGAATTTTCCTCACTTTAACTAAACATTTAAACCTATGTCACATTTCACTCGGATCACATTGATCCTGTTTGTCTCTCTTATCCAAATCGGATTATTATCTTGCTCAAAAGGCGCCGAAAGTAACGAATGTAAAAAGTGTGGGCCTATGCCTGTCGACAAAGTGCTTCAGGTTAAGGCCGGAACTATTGAAAGAACATTCAATTTATGGAAAAACGATGGTCGTAACAACAACTACGATTACTGCATCTTGGATGAGCAAACCACTGTGCCAGCAGAAGAAGTAGCTACATCTTTAGATGCCTATCAGTTATCCGGGAACGTGGATATAAAGCCTTCAGAGCTTGTCGGAGTAGCCTATCTCGTCAGCAAAAACCTATCCAAAGGTTCAGCTTATACCATCATAAAACCTGATATTGTAGCGATCATTGTCTATTATGATATCAAAGATCAGATGAACGTAAAGGTTTTGACTCAAGAAAATGGAATGTTTAAAGAGATACACGAGTTAGCGTCAGAGACTAATGTTATATCGTTTAATCACTTTTCAATCCTGGCTTCTAAATATTTCAACCAAGGTGTCAAATCCATTTCTACCGTACTCTTTTCCGATAATAAAAAACAGGAAAATAGAAATAATTCAATCGATAAATTTAGGTACAAGCTGTCAAAATATATCCAAAGACAAATGCTGGCTAAACCTACAACCGGGCCTATCGGTGGTGATGACTTTTATTATGTTAAGCACTTCAAGGATAATGAAATGTGTGAAGGGCCATGTCTTAGAGGTGGGTCTATGAGTTGCGAACGAAGGCCATTCCTAACGTGCAAAAGCTTAAAGGAATGTGTCACCGGCAAAATGCAACCTTGGAATACGTACACGGTAGATAACGATCCGCGCAACCCTACTCTTTATGAATTTCGAGACAATTTTATGATTAAATCCGGGTTGGGTCAACACTTTGTAGAGGATTACTACTATGTGAGTACAGTACTTCAAAATAGCCTTAATGCACAGGTGGCAGGGGAAAGCTATGCTATACTGGACAATGAAGTAATACCAATAGTCAGCAAGTTGCTCACTTCTCCACAGAGTAATGATGTATTAATAAATACCAAGTCCAGAGCGAACCTAATTGCTTATTTGGATAATGTAAAAACCCTATCCAGCGATTCGATGTATTTGGAGATTATTGACGAGTTAAAAGGGAACATACAACATGCCGAGGGAAAAACCGTAAAATATGTGCACGACAAAGTACTCGCAACACAATAAGGATAAGCTTTGCAGCTTACTCACGTTAAAATTTTTCTATTGAAATCCACACAAAAGGGGTTGTATCAAAAATTATGATATGGCCCCCTTTTTCGTACTGATAAGGATATGTGTTATCTTAGTAAAAGCTGATTAACCTGTATAAAGTACGGGAAAGAAATCGGGGTTATACAAAAGGAACTCGACTAAATACTCAACTAAAAAACAAAACCCCGCGACCAGCGCGAGGTTTGTAACTTGTCTGTGATCCCGCTGGGACTATATCAAAGGCTTAATTAGCGCTGCTTTTCGAGGACTCATTAGCTACTGTAGACGATTTTGTAGACTCGTGAAATAGCTTATTTTGTGAGGGTTTGAAAGAACTTGCAAACAGTACAAAGGTACGAAAATCCTTGCCAAATTGGTACAAATCAGAGGAAAATAAATTGAGACTATCTTCGATCTACCGCATCTTAAATGAGTTTGGCTAATTGGCTAATCTGATTCAAATCTAAAATGAGTAGATCATTTACTTCTAGCAAATTTGCCAATAATTTCTTGAAATAGTCTTGGCTGATGGTTAAGTCTTAATCCAACAGTTTGAACAAGATGATATTTTACAAACTCGTCAAATGGAAATGTATCTGTTACTGGATCAGTACTGGAAGTATATTTGTGGTAGGCTTCCAGGCAGTCTATCAAGTCTAGATGTCCATCGCAAAAATATTCTTGAAGCTGTATGAGGGTCTCAATATGGATGATAACAAGCGGAGCAATCTTATTTTCAGGCAATTTTAATTCTTTGATATGATGTTGCATTCGGTCATTAAGAAAATAATTGACACCAGCACATTCCAAACTCACATCTGTGTGGACTATTATCGGGTAGATTATGACATCATTTGTTATGTCGTCAATCCCTGATTTTTGATAGATGCCTTCCAGTAACATCGATACGCTGTTTAGTAGTTGCGTAATTCCCTTACGCTTGCCACTAATATCTCTTTCTAGTCGTTCAGCAATGCCATTTTTTATATCCTCAATTTTTTTTGCGTACTTGACAGTGGCAGGCAACAATATATCCTTAAACTCAAACAAACAGACATTCTGTCCTTTTCGTAGGTAGTAGTCCGGTTCTCCAGACAATAGTTTTTGTTTTAATTCTGCGCCCGATTTACGAACATTACCATAATTAGCAAAACAGCCTGCGATAGTTGTATAAAACAGTACATGCTCAGAAAAACCGTCGCCTAACTGTTGCTTTAACTTGGAAAAAGGCAAGCCTGTGATGGCCGCAAAGTCGAACAAAAAGCCATTATAGAGCTTGTCAACGAAAAACCGAAAATCAAGGAATATAAAGTGGCTATTCTCAAAAGCGAATAAAGGATAGGATCGTATCTGCTTGTAATCATTATCTATAGCAGCATAACCATTAATACTCAGCCGCCGAAAAAAGTCAAAAACTGGCTTATCCCGCAACTCCATCGAGGGAGAAGGTGGTACGGTCGTCATCATTTTCAAAATGGGTGAGATCAAATGCCACAAGTAGTGCTCATAGGAGGGTAGGTTGAGAGCAGTTAGGAATTTGTCTAGGAGTGTCCCATAGTCACTGTGTGTGCTGCAAAATTCAAAAAAGTAATGAATCTTTATCACTTGTATTGCATAATTCTTAAAATTCCGGTTCTCAATATCTCGGATGTGTGCGAACATGATGAGATCGGCATATTTTTCTGTTGTTCCGGTTCCATCCCATTCAAATGCGTCCACCTGATGGTGCAATTCCTCTGCATTAAACCATAACAACAGCTTCAACATTACGCTGTAATCCTCGCTATCTAGATTTCGGACAGACTGAGCATCGGCATGAACCAGCAAGTACTGTATAAGGTTTAGACAAGGACGCCTATCGATAAATTTAAAAGATGGTGCAAGAATTAGTTCATTGTTTTCCATTACAAATTGCAACACCTGCCACTGTGCCGCATTTTTCATTTTTAATATCCAGGAAAACAGGCTCCGAGACTGAAACTCCGTATCATCTCGCTTACGAACGTTGAAAAGGTGCAGTACATGAGCAATAAACTGAACTGCCGCCTCTAGGGGCAGGTGCCTTACTAATTCAACAACATCAACTGCATCATCAAAAACGTCCTTGTAGACAAGTAAGTATTGTCGTTCGAACTTGACTTTATCCATTTCTCTTTTTTGGGTAATTTTAGCGCCGCTTTCGAGGATTCATTAGCTACTGTAAACGATTTTGTAGACTCGTGAAATAGCTTACTTTGTTTGAGTTTGAAAGAATGTGTAATTGCTATAAAGATACGAAAACCCCTGCTGAATAAGCATAAGCAAGGATAAAATAAATTAATGCACTAAATATAGCGTATATACGCTGATAACCGGCCGAACCTATCTACTTATCTTGTAACGCTTCCCCTTTCGCAACGCCCCAGCCTGTTTTAAAATATTCCTTAACTTCAGGATACTTAAACTCAAACCAATATGGGAAAATTTGTTATCACCAAGGACTCCAAAGGCGAGTTCCGTTTTAAACTGAACGCCGGAAATGGAGAAACTATCCTCGTCAGTGAAGGCTACACCACCAAAGCAAATTGCGAAAACGGCATTGAATCTGTACGCACCAATTCTCAGCATGATGAACGATTCGAGAAAAAAACATCTACTAACGGAAAACACTATTTTAACCTGAAGGCCACGAATGGCCAGGTGATTGGCAACAGCGAAATGTACGAAAGTGCTGCCAGCCGTGACGGAGGTATTGCTTCTGTTAAGAACAATGCTCCATCGGCTACCATCGATGACAAAACTGTATAAGAGATCTTTGTACATAGCTGGGCGGAAGGCCCGGCTATGTATCCTATCTATCGACTACTTTAGAAACTCCTGGACACTTCTCTCCTCCAGTCCAGCATACCGGCAAAACTCTGTCACCGTAACAAAAGTATTCTTCCCTTTCCCGTTCATTACTCGTATCTGCTGCAAGATCTTCCTGGCAGTGCGTTCACCTCTACCGGTAATATTCATCACATCTTTTGCATAAATCACTATGCGGTTAGGTACTATTTTCTGCGAAAATGGCATAATCGGAATGGAAATTTTTCTGGATTAAAATGCCGGCTTAGGTTTGGGGTGGTTACCGCAAAAATACTGCATCCTGCGCAGATGTGAGCCTAACGGGCTTGGCTAAGTAAACAGCCCATTTTTTCATTCAATTGTTTCTATATGGCAAGACAAAGTGGAATCATTCCCCTTAAAGGAACAATAGGCAATATCACCTTTTACAAAACGAAAGCCGGACACCTGGCACGTGAGAAAGGCGGTGTAGATGCCAGCCGGATCGCAACAGATCCGGCGTTTATCCGGACCCGGGAGAATGGCGCTGAATTCGGTCGTGCCGGCAAAGCCGGTAAGCTGTTACGCACCGCCTTCCGGGCGCTGCTCCTGAACATCGGGGATAGCTATATGTCCTCCCGCCTGACCCGTGAAATGGTTAAAGTGATCCAGGCAGATGCAACCAATGTACGCGGTCAGCGCAACGTCATTGACGGTGAGGCGGAGCTGCTCAAAGGTTTTGAGTTCAACAGTAATGCCCGGTTGGGCGGTACGTTGTACGCACCGTTTACCACGGCCATTGATCGCGCTGCCGGTACCCTGATCGTCGATATTCCGCCGTTCGTTCCTGTCAACATGGTGGCCGCGCCTGCAGGTGCTACCCATTTCAAAGTTTTGGCAGCTGGTGCAGAAATCGACTTCGAGGCAGAAACGTTCATCAATGGCAATACGGCCAGCGCTGAATTGCCCATCGATGCCACTGCTACCGCCGTCATGGCTTTGACCGTAAACGTGACAGACAACACTATTAAGCCGTTGTTCCTGGCGTTAGGTGTAGAGTTTTACCAGCAAGTTAACGGGGCTTTGTATAGCCTTAAAAACGGCGCTTATAACGCGCTGGCGCTGGTAGACATCTCCGGTATGCCGGCAGCACCAAACCCGTAATAACTGGCCTGTATGGGCCGGCTTTTCCTCACCTCTAAAATTGTGCGTATGAAACTTGCACAACGACTCACGGCATCGACACCACCTTTTTTCAGTAAGGTGCGCAATATAGGTTTGATCTTGACAGCGATTAGCGGCGCCCTGATGGGTATTCCTACCATCCCTGCCATCATCGTAAAAATTGCCGGTTATATCGCTGTTGCCGGTACTGTTATGAGTGGGGTCAGCCAGACAGCAGTGTCAAAGGAAGGCGGTTAGACCGCTGTTAAATAGTTTCCCGGCTAAGGTGTGGTTACCTTTGGGATTTGTTTGGTTGTAAAGGCTTCCGCGCGAGCGGGAGCCTTTACCTTTTGCCCTGTAATTTCTCTTTAGCTTCAAATGCTTCAATTACAGCCATAACGTATTCTCTATTGATCGGTGAAAGTTGTTTGATTTTCTCTGCTAGTGCGTCTTCTCGGTTAATATCTCTTATCAAAAAGTCCAGTGAACTGTCCAGGACTTCCGCAATTCTGGCGGCTATTTCAATTGAGGGTTTTGATTCATCGCGTTCATACTTCCCTATAATATCCCGCGATGTGCCGGTCGCATCGGCCAGCTCCGTCTGTGTTAACTTTTTTTGTTTTCTGGCTATGGTAACTTTTTCACCAAACGTCATAATGGATGATTTTCGCGCTAAACTACTGATTTAAAATTTAATATGAAGTAAGCAGCCTGAATGAACTACCAAACCGAAAAAGTAGATTATTATCAACTTTATATGACAATAAAATGATCTAAAAATCTACAAAGAACAACATTTAAGTTTACTATTATCTACATTTTAGTTATATTTGTAGAAATTAATCAACTTTATGAAAAACCAGCCGAATGAACGAAAAGCCAAACTGCATTATAAAAGTTCGGAACGCCTCTGTCACTGGATAAAAGTGCCATGGTTAAACCTATCCGGCATATGGCTACAACGAGCCGGCTTTGACATTGGAGATAGCATCTCTATTGCTATTGAAAACCGAAAACTGATCATTACAATTACCCGCAAAGCGCCTCCTGAAAAACCATTTTGGCAGAAATAGGACAACTCCATCTGAACACCAGGTGACTGAGGGCGGACTGTATCATGAACCGCCGCCCGCAGGACACCCGGCACTTAACTGTTAACCCAAAACATATTTAATGAAACACCGCAAATCGCCGACTTAGTCCGGCAGCGAAAACCGTATTCTAATAGTTACACCAACAGAATACAAACCGGGAATGCAACATTGTTTTTAACCTCTCCAACCATTTTTATGATTCATGTTTATACTGACACCTCAGTTATTGGAGGTTGTTTTGATAAGGAATTTAAAGAACACAGCAACGCGCTGCTTAATGAGTTCAGATTAGGTATAAAAAAGCTGCTTTTGTCGGATATAGTGATGATGGAGCTGGACCCTGCGAAAGATGAAGTAAAGGCCAAATTAACGGAAATTCCGAACCGTTATAAGATTGAAATCAAAGGGCACCCCAAAGCGATTAAACTAGCAGAAACCTATATTGCGGAAGGAGCCCTGAGCAATAAATGTTATAATGACGCACTGCACATCGCGTTGGCCACGTTGCACGGGGCTGATATCCTCGCCAGCTGGAACTTTAAACATATTGTAAATCGTGACCGGATTAAACTGTATAATTCTATAAATTTGCGTATGGGGTACCGCATAATTGAAATCAGGACCCCGCGTGAAATCTTAAAGCCAAATGACCATGAAAAAAAGTAAAAAGTATGACGCAGTGGCTGAAGTAAGGAAAATCAGGGAAGAGTTGAGCCTGAAGTATTGGGGCCATCCTGATTTATTGTTGAAAGACTTGAAAGAAGCCAGGGAAAAATTTCACCTGGAACAAAAAGCCCTAAAAAGGCGTTAACCCTCCCCCACCTCCTTTTTCTCAAATTCACAACAGCATTAGTAAAGGCTTGCCGATATGGCATATCAGTAATATTTTGCTGTGCCGGTAGGCTTCTGTTTATGATGATTCACCCGTTTAACCAGGTGCGGGGGTGCTGTGTCTTGGTGAGGCCGGGGCCGATCCATTGGGGGGACCGCTGCGGTCCGGAGGCTGCCGAGCGTGAAAGAACCGCTTTTTTAAAGTAAGTAAACAGATAGGCCCGGGGTGATCCCGGGCCTATCTGTTTACGGCATTAGTTTTATGCTGTTTACGGTTGCAAAGTACACCATGACTACCTGCCGGCAGGTCAACTCAGGAAACTCCCGGGCAACGGCTTCCTGCTCGCGTGTGGTGAGTAAACGGCTGGCGCCATTAGCATAATTGTAGATAGCCCAGTAGGTAACAAACTTTTTAATGTAAAACATAATGGTTGTGTTTAGGGGGTTAAAAGGTTGGTGTTCAAACGCCCCCGGGGGCAGCTTTTAAAAGAAAAAAGGGAAAAAAAGAAAGCCCTCTTCGCACCCAGCGCAGGTGGATCTACCAAAAGGAAACGGAATAAATGCGTGGGTAATGTCCTCCAATGGCTTGATATCGCTGGTGCAGGATAAAATGCTGAGGATATATTCTAAAGCTTTATGCCGTAGTCTTTTGGTAGATCCACCTGGTGCTGGGTATTTTTGCTTTCTTCTTTTTCGCTTTTTTCATTTAAATGCTGTCCCATTATGGTCTCCGTTTTATTCTCCCCGTTCATCTCCCAGCTGTTGATCAGAGTACAAACGTTGGGCAGCTATAATCTTCCGCTAAAATAGGATTACTGTCGCCCCGCCCCCGCCGCCCCTCCACCCCCGGCCGCTGCGGCGGCAGCCAGAGCGCAGGCCCTGGAGCGCAGCGGAAGGGCCAAGCGAGGGCGAGCCGCAGCAGGCCGCGCCTTCGACCTATGTCTGGCCGGGAGCGCCAGCGGACGGCAAAATCAAAAATGAAAGGCCGGGGGTGGCGGGCGGGGGGCGGACAAAATGGGCAGCGGAGGGATGGCGGGCATAAAGGCCGCCAATTGTAAAAACAGCCCTTAGCCAGACCGGGAGCTGCCCGAACGAAGGCGGAGGGAGCGCGAAAAGGGTGACAGGACGGAGCGCAGCCCCTGTAGCGAAGCGGAAGGGGCAAGCGAGGGACTGGCGCCCTTTTTGCCGACTGACGCCGGAGTGAGACCTTTATCCAGCCAGCTTTATACCAATTATTAATAGGGATATGTTATTTTAATGATTTGTATTAGTATTTAATCTGTAGATTCGATCTTGTTCTGGACGGAATAAATTCCGACCTACTTTCAAGTTCGAACATCATCAATGGGGACCAAACAAAATTGGATAATGGCATTAATGTCGATATATTTAATAATTCGCAATAGGCAGCTAAAGCATACACCTATTTATCAAGTCGGCATAATGCTTTCGTAATTCAGATGAAGCGTGCCCCGGGACCCCAAAACAGGATAACAAAATAGGAAGGCATGAGCTTTTTTTTGTATACATACAATAATTTTGTTACTATGTCCTCACATAATGTGGAGTTTTTCTATGTACGATATTAAATACAATTGAAGATGACAATAAAGTGCTGGAAAGTGAACTGTGGTGATGCCATCACAATCCGTTCAGTAACAAATGAAGGACGAGCAGTTAACTTATTTATTGATGGTGGGTACCTAGGTACCTACCGGGATACCATCAGAAAGGAGATAAAGTGGTTACAGGAAGAGGGCGAGGTCATTGACCGGTGGATTATAACCCATACAGACCGCGATCACATAGGTGGCGTCATCGCTTTTTTAAGGGACTCGGGAATTAGGAATAAAGAGGCGCTCATTAAGGAGTTCTGGTTTAACTGGAGCAGTTATCCCTACAAACTACCTTCTAATTTACTTTCTACAGAGCAGGGCATGACGCTCAGGGATTACCTGAGAGAAACGGGTAACCTCTCCGAGGAGGATATTGTAGCAGGTGCTGTGGAAGACGACTGGCATGGTTTGCACATCAAGATTCTCTCCCCCAACCGGCAAAAACTCAATGCGAGCAAGCTCGCCTGGGCGGAGGATGAAAGCGAACTAATGGTTTCCGCAGATTTGTCTGACTACAATAAAACAATCGAGGAGCTGCAGGCAGAACCCTTCGAAGAGGATACAGATGTGTATAATGGTAGTAGTATAGCAATCCTCCTGGAAAAAGGCTCATTCCGTGTATTATTACTGGGCGATGCACACCCGTCTGTTATCATAGAGAGTTTACAGAAGTTAGGGTATTCAAAAGAGAATAAGCTGTCAGTAGATTATATCAAACTATCACATCATGGAAGCAGAAGGAATTTTTCACCGCACCTCCTGGAACTCGTATCTTGTAACAACTTTATCCTGCTTGGTAATGGCATCTCCCACAAACTACCGAATAAATGGACACTGGCGCAGATACTGACAAGCGCCCAGCGTACGGAAGAGCCGGTCAACTTTTATTTTAATGATAACAGTGATGAACTGAAGAACATGTTCTCCGTTGATGAGGACGTAAATAAGTATGCATTTAACTGTCACTTTACAGATACTTCCTGTCTAATAATTGAACTGCTTGACCAATGAGTATAGCTTTACCAGCAATAGAACAAAGTGTAACCGTACGGCTGTCTTGCCATGGGCAGGTTGGTACGGGTGTGATATTACCAGCTGGTACCCTTGGATTTATCTGTATCGCAACTGCAAAACATGTCATTACCGGAAAGAAATTTGATAAGCCGGCGGCGAATCTTGTCGTAGACAAGATCGTTGATGGAAACAATGAACTACAAACGGTCACATTAGCTGCCAGTGACTACATTTTCTATTCACAGCCAACAGAAGATATCTGCATTCTGGTCCTGCGAGCGGATCTGTTGCCCATCAATTATAACATAGCAGAACAGCTGCAATTTGTAGACAACATTCATAGACAGGCGGCGTGCAGTATACGCGGATATGCCAGCTTGGAAAAGAACAAGGAAAATGTTTCCATTGCATGTATTCACCAGGAGAATAAAGCAGGTAGTCCCTACCGCTTTAAAATTCAGTCTACAGAAAAATTGGATACTCGGTACCAGGAAGAAACTGAGACAATGCAGGGAATATCCGGCGGCGGTGTTTTTTTACATGATGATGGTATGACACAGCTGGTGGGCATCGTGCTGGAATATGCAAATGTCAACTATTTTTACTGCATTCGGCTTAATGCAGTAAACGAACTGCTTGCTGAGGCTGGTCATGCACTGCTTCCATTTGTGCAGTTGGAAACTGACCCGACGATCAAAAAAGCCATAATGCTCCTGGAAAAAAATGAACGTATCCTGAAAGCTAAGATCCGTGACAAGATCGGTAACCTGCATATCAATCGAATACAGGGCGAAACATTAGCGAAGGAATTATCAGGAGCTCATTTCCTACTAATACAGGGAGATGCGGGTGCTGGAAAGTCTGCTCTGGCCAAACAGGTGGCCATGCAACTCGATGAGCAATCCGGAGTACGCCTTTTCATGTTTAACGGGGAGCAGTTTAGTTATGATAGCATAGATGAAGTATTAATTCAAATGGGCCTGGACGTTCAGATTAAAAATTTACTCAATAGTCCATTATCGCAGACAGAAAAACTCTTCTGGATTGATGGCATTGAGAAAATTATCGAAACAAGCAAAACAGGAGCATTTACGGACCTCTTAGAACTGGCAGCTGGTGACCCATCCGTCAGAATTATGGCCACTTCGCGGAGTTATGCAAATCAACAGTTTCTGTTCCATTTCTCAGCACAATTGCCCCCAAAACGATTGCTTCATGAGGTGACACCTCTATCTAATGAAGAACTAGCAGAGGTAACGGTAGCATATCCAGGTATACACGAGCTTTTGCAAAAAAGACAATTAAACGCGTTTTTAAGAATACCGTTTTACCTTAATTATGCTGTAAAGGCAGCAGCCAGGTTTGAGGCGCAACCGGAAGTAAACCTTTCCGATTTCAAAACTATACTCTGGGAGGAAGTCATTGAAGCAGATACAAAAGAACGGGGACGCGTATTTGAAACGATATCTGTAAAACGGGCAAAGGAAATGTCCTTATTCACCGTTGTCGAGGCAGAAGAGAATATACTAAAGCGTCTTTTGCAAGACCACATAATTATTTCAGAAAATGACATATTAAAGGAGCGATTTACACCCGCGCATGATGTATTGGAAGACTGGGCGCTTTGTCGATATATCAAAAGGCATTTTAAGGGACAAACCGACCCGAAAGTTTTTTTTGCTGCAATTGGAACGGAGCCGGCGATACGCAGGGCTTACAGGCTCTGGTTAACTGATGAACTTCAAACGGCTCCCGAAGAGGTCAACAGTTTTATAAATTCAATTATATCCGAAAAGTCAATTGAACCTTACTGGAAGGACGAAACGCTGGTATCGCTGTTGAGAAGTGACCAGGCGGAAGTGTTTTTTACCCGAAATGAACAAGCACTGTTGGCTCATGACGGTTTATTGCTTCATCGCATAATTAATCTGCTCAGGACTGCATGTCTTGACCCTGTAACCGGTTTTACCTCTTGTGGTAATTATATGGTAACCGGTTCGGGATGGGCTGCCACTATTAGGTTTATCCAGCACCACTCCCAAGTTGTGCTGACATCCGGTAAGATTGTTGATCCGGTATTTCAACTGATAAATGCCTGGTCAAATAAGCTGATTCAAACAGAGAGGTTCGTGTTGCCACCTGAATCAAGGGAAGCAGGCCTTCTATTACTGGCCCTGCTCAACAGGGTGAAACCTAGGGGATATAATGGAAACACGAATCGTCGTGATCTGGATGACCTAATTGATCAAGGGATTCGAACCCTATTCCAGTTGGTGGAGCCTGTTAAGAAGGAGCTGGCTGATTTTCTGCGCACAGCCATTGTCGGAAGCAACCGTACAGACGGGCCTGTCGATTTCCAGGCATTGAGTTTTTACCGGCAAGTGATTAAGTGTGCGTTTGATGATGATGAAAAATCCAATATCTGTCTTTGTATCGTACTGCCCATGGTTGTAATTGAGCTCATCCAGGCAGTAACGACACCGGCTGTAGAAAGACACCGGTATACTAGTTCCAGATTTAGTAGCACTTATGAACGGGAGCCTGAAGAAGCGTATGGGATAGATCTACCGTATGAGTTGACTATTTATACGGCGAGCGCTCTCCATACTCCATTCTATCATTTACTCAAGTATCATCCCTTTGAAACGATTAAACTCATCTTGCAAATAATCAATAAAACAGTAACAAGTTATCGCACCAACCGTCTGGACGAACATGAAGTCTTAGAAGAAATTACGCTTCATTTCGAGGAAGATATTATTAAAAAACAATTTGGGAATTTCACCTGGTGGAGGATGTACCGTGGGAATGCGCATGGTACGCCTGTTTTCCTGCAATGTATGCTGATGGCTCTGGAAAAATTTCTTTTAGAAATAGCGGCTTCTGATGACATTATCACAAGAGAAAATTTTCAGTCTATTTTTGGCTGGCTGCTGCGAGAAAGTGATTCCATAGCCATTACAGCCGTACTCGCCAGCGTAGCCCTTGCATTCCCCGCAGCAGTCGGTAAATCTATTTTACCGCTTTTCAGTGCAAAGGAAATTATTCTCTGGGAAAACGAACGTTCCATTTTCGATTTGCCACAATCTTTCCTATTTCTTCCAGATCGATACGATGAAGAAAGAAAAGTTTCTGACGATTTGCCACACAGGAAATACCTTCAGGGGTTTAGTAGGTTAATCTTTGGGTTGCAGGCAAATGGTGGTAGTATAAGGGAAGAGATCTTTGCTATCCTCGACAGGCATAAGGCAGCCCTCACGACTACTGATGGAATAATCTGGCGGAAAACGCTCGCTGAAATAGACATCCGTACCCATGTGCTGGAAAAAGATGAGGCAACCAAAACTGTTTGGCTTACTCCTTCCTATGACAAGGAAGTACAGGATTTTATGGACGAAGGCAAAAGCAAAATAGAGAAAGACAGTCTATATGTCCAATATAATAACCGTATCCGCAGTGCGTATGCAAAGGATGTTGATGATATGACTGTTTCTGAATGGCGCTCTATTCACAAGTTGTATATGGAATCTGGCGAACGCAGGAGCTATTTTGCACTTCCCGCCCAATTGGCGATAATAGGACAACGAGAACTGGACATTCAACTTATTGCCGAGGAAAGGCAGTGGTGTTTTACAACACTAATTAGTTTTGCAGAAAGCCTGATTTCCACTAGAGAAAACCGGGAGAGATTTATTAGGACGGAAACTTCATTTGATATTCTAGAAATTTTGCCTGTACTTGAATTCCTTCCCAGGTTGTTGGCGTACTGGCCAAAAGAAGCGGAGCAGAAACTTGTTAAATGCCTTATTTTAACTTTACTAACGGCACCGCTCTACGATAATGAAGCTCACCAATTGTTAAAAAGCATCCGTCAGAACCTTTGGGAACTGGATCAACCTTTTGCACAACGATGTGTAAGTTATCTGGTAGCTTACACGTATGCCGCTGAACAACTTTCTGCTCAACATGATCGTTATACTACACCTAACCCTGTACCAACAGAGCAGATGAAAGCAGCCCTTATTTTGTCCGTGCTGGAGGACCAGTACCCGAAACTGGAATATGAGGGATTGCCACTTACTCATATAACCAACAGGTATTTATTTTCCGCGTTCATTATTATACCATATGAAACAAGGGATCCGCAAATGTTGGGATTGTGTTTTTACTATGTAAAATTGCATATAGGTGCATTGGAAGACAATATTCAGGAAAGAAACAGTAACAATTATTCGGATGAACGCCGCCATATTATAGATTTATTCCCCTTAATGATATTGAGAGCTTCGGTATCATTCGGTGAAGAAGTCATGGCCTTCCTGTACAATGCCTATCTGCCTAATCTTCGCTTTGCTCATATTCCCATTCAGCCTCCAAGAGAGGATTTCATCAATAAAATCCTTACTGGCTTTGCAAATACAATAGATGGAGAAGCAAATATGGAGGTGATTAATCGTTTCTGGCATTTGTGGCAGCACTTCCACCAACTAAATGTGAATGCAGGACAGCAGAAGTATGGAAGGACAATGCTGCTGAATTTGAATTGGAAAATGGCAACTACCCATTGGCCTCCACTTGAAGGTCGCGAAGAACTACTATCTGAATTAATTAAATATTATGGCCAGAAGGAAATGTTAGCTGTCATCACACTTGTCACGACAGCAGGTAACCAGACACTCATGCCAGTGGGCATTTCCTGGGTTAAGGAGTTATTGAGCACATCGTCTTTCTCCACAGACTTCCTGAAACATCCAATTTGTGATCTTTTCGTCGAACGTGCCTTTTTTAAGTTTGGCAAAGAAATCCGGAAGAATCCGAAGCTGACATCTGATTTCATAGTTATTCTTAACAGAATGATCTGGCATAATTCAACGGTTGCTTTTTATACCAGAGAGGAATTGATCACGTTCAAGGCTACCTAACCTCTATTAAAGGTTCAACATCCACGACAGTAAAGGAAATAGGCCGGTCAAAAGCAACTTGATTCCGGTTCACAATTCCATAAGCAGATAAGGAGGTTGCTGGAAGGAAATACGGCTTCTTTGATCCGACAAAAGTACTCCTCACCTAGCTTTCAGTCATTTTACTTAGCTTTCAATCCATTCGAAATTTGGTTCACGTTTCCAACACTCTAGGTTTGTCTGTGGCGGTTCCTAAGAATCTCTCCTCTCTCCCTTTGACAACTAAAATAACACTTTGAGAAATGAAACTAGTGCACATTTAATCGTCAACGTCCTCAAATATACTTCTTTCACCAGTGTGTTCAATCGGGCTTGATGCATCCTCTAGCTTTCGTTTTGGCCTAGAAGATTCTAAATCCTCGTTCGCCTCAACGATCCAGTTTCTAACTTGAACCCTTTCGTTACTACAGGCATCCAGTACTTCGGGCTCTCCTAAAAAAACTCTCTCAAGAATATTTAGAGACCGGTTGAAGGTAACCATATAATCGTCAGGATCCATACTATTATCATAATTAGATTCAAAATCAGAGCGGACGTCCGCCAGACGATGTATTAAACCACTGCGTACCTTAGAGAGAAGCGTATCATACTCACTTTGGGTAAAGAGATCACTAGCCTCATCCCGGTCATCAAGTGCTTTCAAATCATCACCTGTAACGCAATATTCTGTTAGAATTTCAATAATTTTTATTCTTTCCTTTTCCGGTAAGAGACCTTCCTTGTATAAACGGATCGCAAGCTCAAGCTCTGCGGAAGCATCAAGGTACAAACCAATTTCGGTTACCTGCTTCAATAAACTTGGATTTTTGTCAATATATGCTACTAAAAAATCTTTATTACAGCGTGAGGTTAAGAAACGTAGTAGCCGTCGTTTAGCGTCCCACAAGGACAGGTGTTCAGTTTTATAAGTGCCACTTTTTGTAAATAACTGCAACCGGCTAACAAGCAAAGGGTACAGCTTTGGGGGAACAACAATTGCATTAACATAACCTATATCACCACAAGTCAACTGTGAAAATAGTTGCTCTATCTTACCACCCTGTAAGTATATCTCCATTAGCTCCGGGTTTCGAATCAATATCTTTGAATAGGCGTCACCGATGGTGGGATGCTTAAACTGCCAAAATGGCCCGCTATCACTACTAGTAGTATGAACCATACTACCATTAAGTGATGCCAGGGCAGAAGTACAACCTGCTAAAGAGCTGCCCAACCTCTTTAAAGCGGTTTCCTCAGACTCTTGGAGTTCAATAGGACTTTCCAGTTTGTTATTACGCATATAAATCAGTCCTAGCGCTGACTTGCAATTAGAATCCAGCCCATCTATAGTATTTAATAAATGTTGCTCCTGGCTTTCCACAAAATGCATAAGCTCGAAATAATCCAATTGAAGACCCCTTGTAAAAGCTGGATCAGAAAGCCTTCTGGCGGTTTCAGGAACAAAACGTTTGTGCGAGGCAATATCATCAAGAAGGGGTTTAATCTTCTTCTTAAAGGAGTTAGGTTGCCTGCCCAGCTTTAGATGATTGTATAGTATCTGCCTTTTTTCATTAAGGCTAAGATCATGAACGTCAATTACAACCTGGCTTTCTTTTAATATTGGAAAGGCGCTATCCTTCAAATCATTTCGGGCAGCATTATATATGTAATCTCGCGAGGTCATTACCACTTTTATGCCTTGGCTTATCATCGTCTTTACTTGGGCAAAAACATGATTCCATGCATGAACAAGAGAAGACTCGTACTGGGTAACTCCAAAAGCGTCGTCGATCCAGAAAAGCTGGTTAGGGTTATCAGGATTCCAATGTTCTATTACTTTTTGTGGTGTATCTAACTTAAGGGTAAGAGCAGACCATTGATCGAGCGCAGACATCGCCAGCATCGAGGCTATAGTTGTCTTTCCTGCCGCTGGTTCTCCAATCAAGAGTACAAAGCCATGATCACTTAAGGCCCTGGATGCCTTATGATAAGATTCGGTGATAACTATTTTTGCAAGATCTTCCTGCATTGAAGCAAGCAACGCCCTCGCCTGCGAATATGCTCGTTCATCAATAATCTGACTTAAATCACCAAGACCGTATAATCTGGGGACAGCGGTCCTTAGCTTCATATTTTCATGTATCTGGTCGCATATCCATGTATATCCATAACAGACAGCGTGTTTAACCCCTCGTTTCTTCAACTCCTGAATGATCTTTACGTCGGTGCTGCCGGAAACGCCGGAATTTGTTATCACCACATAACAATCACACATATTCATTTTAACAAGCCGATCAACCTTCTCTAACTCATCTTTTAGATCAGATAAGGTCAGATTTTTATCTTTCCGTACCGTAAATTTACACTGTATTACAAATTTGCCACTCATCGTTTCCATGCCCTTGGGAGTCCATATTCCTGAAAAAGCACCATCTCTTCCACCATCTTTTGTATCGAGAAATGAAATAACCGTTTGCCCAAGAATCTCCCTCGTAATACTCAAACATAGTTTCTGAAAGCTATGCCAGCCGAGAGAGTGGAGGTTGTAGTTTCTATTTAACATATTTGTTTAACACTGTTGTAAATTTATTATTTCCCTTGATAGTCTTTTACCCTATCATATTTCACTAAGCACAATCGTTATTTACAATAAATCTTTTCAACTATCTTCTAGTTCTAGATAGCCTATCAAGCTCATTCAAACAATTTTTATCCGATATTACTTTAAAGAGCACGCTTTTATCCAGGGTAAGATTAGCTACTTCCTTTTCAGTCCTTTCAAGTTTTCCTTTATCGGGACAACAGCAATAAATATTCGCCTGCGAAAATTGTAGCAATTCAATTAAAGCCATGATTCCAGCATTCATTTCAGCCTGCTCTATTCTTCTAAATGTCCTTATTAACGAATGATGCTTCGATAATGGAAATATAAATTCACTATCAAATATATTCTCCGGATTATCTTTTCTAAAAAGAAAAGGATTATCAGAACAAATATTATTTCCCTGCCCGTTGTATACAAGCTGCCAGTTTTCTAAATCGAGGTTATTTCGGCTCTGCATCATTTGTATCGTAGATATGAAAGGTTTAATACTTCTTGCGAAGTAATCGGAATTAATAATTTCTTTTGTTTTTTCCTCATCAACTACACCTGTTTGGGAATTACGAATTGCCATATTTTTTGTAAAATCGGGATCGCTGAAATACTTTCTCATATAGTATTCGTCATTCCCTGGAAGTCTCCAGAAAACTGTTGAAACAAACTCTTGCAAATGCAACTTTTCGTCAATGGTTAGATCTGGTACACTTGTGCTAGCTTGTATTTTCTTTAGCAAACCTTTATGCCTATCATCCATATAACTATACATCGTTTCTGGAATATCAGTTATCACACCATTGAATTCTATAAGATTTCTATTGTCATAGAATTTTGACTTGGGATAAAAGTTCTTTGGAGATATTTTCTTTCTCTGACAATCATAAATTGAAAATGTGCCATTTTCATTAGTAAACCCATTCAAGTAGAATTGTGGTAGATAATGGTGTTTTTCTGACCTGACCATGTTTGGAAAATAAGTGTAATTTAAATTTTGATTGTCTTTAGCGTATATATTCAATCTTACTTATCTGGCAATTCATCGACAAGTTTTAACGTCCGACAAAATGTTTCTCTTGCCACTCTGCTTACCTCTTAAATTTCTTAGGAAAACTTTCTCTTCAATTTGAATCTCCCTCAACTTTTCAAAATCACCAGATGATGATTTGATAAGCACCTCATAAATAAAATTCATCAGCAATATCAATTTTTAGTACCCTCTTCTTCAAAAAGTAAAGATATCCGCCTATTATTCTTGCTAATAGGACAACAATTGAATAATTGTCCAGCCATTCCTCTTGTTAATGGGCACATGCTGGAAAATCCGCAAGATGAACTAAGCATCTTTCTTAAGTTGCTCTCTAATAGCGAAATACACTGCCTTATAATTGGGTCGATCACTTGGCCATACCATGTTTTTGCCATAATGAAGATCCCAAAGCTTATAACCTTGGACAGCTACTGCCCATAAGTAGTGATCATCATCTATTTTTAAATTTTCCAGATAAACACCAAGTCTATCATCGGTATCGGGGTAACCTTCTGATTTATTGCTTTCCTGAAGCATCAAAATGCTAAATAGTCCGACTAAGATCCCAAGCTCCAAGGTATCCTTGCCAGAAGGAGTTGTTCCTCTTAGGACCAATTCAAGTGCCCGAGCATCTGCCTCTTTTTCTTGATTTATACTTAGAGCAATGCCATCCTTCCGACTCATAGGAGCATTAGCTTTGGTGTGTTGAAGTTCTATATGAGCAAACTCATGGCCAATTACGAATTTCATGGCATTAACACAGACTGCATTGACTTTTTCAATAAGGTCCTGTTGATTTTCGGGATAGTAAGCCGGATTGGGCAGTTTTAGATCCCAATCTTTATTTTCATTCTTTATTAGCATAGCGTAGTCAAATAAATCTAACCCTTGCTTTACTAGTTCTTTGTCCGGCTGTTCATTCTGATTACCTAAATAATTGTTTTTGCCCAGTTTTACCGTTATCTCATGATGAAAAACCATCAAGCTATAGGCCATACACCAGATAAAGGAAGCTAGGCCCTCAGTTACATATATATGTGTATCCATTGCAAAAGGGCTTTTAACGCGAGTATCCATTGCATCATAGGTAATTTCCGGATCAATTTCTCCTTTACCGATAAGCTCCTTGGCATATTCTTTAAATCCGGGAAAAAGGTTCTCAAATTCATGGAGGAAATTATTCTGTAGTACTGCAACTGGTGATTGCCCCTTAAAGCCAAGAGAACGATGATCAATCATAATGAGAATTATTATAGGTTATAATATAAATTCTTACGAGTTCAAGTAACAAAAGAGATAAAATCATATTCTACTTCTACTATGACGTTGGGCGTCTCCTAATAAGCGACCTCCAACTAGGATTTACATCTATATGCATCAAAGACCAAACAGAAAAGCACACTAGCATTAGCTGCCTCATATATAAGGCTTTTATGGGTAGTAGCAGCGTCATTCTAAAATAATTTGAGTGAGATTATTCTCTAAAGCCCGACCATCTGCCTTCACGAAGCATTATCTCGGGCTTGTTCGAATAAGTATGTTTTGCATACGATAGTTTATATTGGATAGATAACGTCTTCGCAAATGCAAACGCGCATTCTAACAATTTATCCAAGACAAATTTTACTTGTTTTTCAGTTGGGATCAAAAGATAATCGGACGCAATTTCTTCTACTGAGAGATACTGTTTAATCAGCGTGAGTTTAGCAATCGATTTTGATCCGAGAGTTCGGTCTCGGTGGGTAATGTCATGACGCAAATCGACTAATACCTCTGTCAGGGTGGCATAGTTTAGATCGAAAACATTATCTCCTTTGCTAATGGCATCTAGAATCGGAAATTCGCCCGTAAGCCATTTCCTAATGGCTGTACCACTTGTAGGACGGTTACTAAACGGTTTTGAAGATATTTTTTGACTATTAACCAAAACCCTGATTTGCTCCCAGGAGGAAACGATGGCTGGCAATTGAAATCCTAACACAGCAGCTCTCTCACTGTCATAGGACAAAAGCGCACTAAATATATCTTTTAAAAATCCTTCATAATATTCCATTGTTGTAGCTAAATTACGAGCCGATTCCCGAGATAGCAATATTTCCATATGTACGCTCTGATGGAATTTTCGAAATACGTCAATAAAATAATTATCAGACATTTGCTTACAACAACAGGGGTTTGCTTTTGTTACTTGGCTACACTAGAATAAACGCAACTTTAAAACAACTAACACAATATAAATATTTATTACCAATAACTACTGATCATGTGCATATTTTCTGTTGGGCCATCTCGACCTCCACAACGGCCTATTCTCATCAACTCAGCCTATTAGTGAAGTGAAGTCAATTTTTCATGATAATGGCTTCCAGTTACATAGCAGATACACATTTTACACATATAATACATAAATTACATATTATAAAACTCAATACTCCTTGGGAACAATGTTCGAATGAAGATGTAGGCGGGTTCCAGTAACGCCTGTGCCGACAAAAGTAATGAACGCAGGATACATAATATTTTTCAGGATGCTTTACCGTCTTTTATCTATGGAGCTGGCATCAAACGCAATCAGGTTGAACATCGCCCGCATCCTACTCCGCAGCCTATTCCCATACATTTCCTTCAGCTCTTGGCTGTTCAGATTCGTTGTCACATGGGTAAGCATCTTACTGGAGATTAACAAATCATACCGCGAAAGTAAAATCTCCCCCATCACATTACAGTTATTCCCCCAGTAGTTCACCGGCTGCTCTACGCCCAGGTCATCAAAGCAGTGCAGCCGCGGCACATTGGTATACGGAAAAAAGGCGTTAGTACTATACCGGCTGATGATGTCGTACCCTATTTTGCTGAATTCAAAACTAATCTGCCGGCAGGATACCATATGCGGCCGGTACGACTCTGGCGTCAGGGCTCTCATGAGCGTCATAAGGGAGGTTTTACCGCATCCAATCTTACCAGTAAGGAGTATGCCCTTATGCAGGTCGATCCCTTCCGCAGCGGCAATTGCTTCGTCCTGCAGGAAGTAGGCCAATAGTTTAACCACCACCGGCCGGTCCACATCATCGAGCCAGAACTGGGGACCGTAGATATTCTTTCCATGTGCTTCCAGCTGCTGGAAGAGCTGGTAGTAATCATAGGGGCTCTGAGTAGCTTTTGTGTTCATTGGTGTGGAGCCTTCCTGCCCCGGTTGATGATCTGGTATGTTTGTCATGATGCTCAGGTTTGGGTGGGTGAATATTGAGTATCCATTTATGGGCGGCGGCCTGCCAGTCGGTGATTAACGTTTTGCCGCCCTGCCGCCAGCCGTTGGCCTGGTAGTGGTGGAAAAATTTGCCGGCTTCTGCTTCCGGGTAGCTGCAGGTGGCAAAGAGTTCCTGCACCTCGGAAAGCGAGGGAAGAATCCGCGGGGCGCCCGGTGGATTTTCCGCACCGGGTGCACCCGGATCGTCCAGGAGGTTTTCAGTTTCATTTTTATTTTTTTTTGTTGGGGGCGGGAGCCTGTTTTCTCCCCCACGTTTATTATTGTTTATATGTTTATTAAAGTGTCCCAGTTTTGAGCAGGTCATGTGGCTCACTTTTGGGCCTCATAGAAGCGGCTTTAGGGTCCTGAAACAGAAATAGCTGTTCAGGGTGAGGATCTGCGATGAAATCGGCCAGGGGAATGATGGATACGTAGCTGGCAGCATAAGCCTGCCGTGCCTGCGCGTAGATGATGTAACGACAATGGTCCAGGTGCTTCAGGCAACGTACATAGGTACTCCGGGAGCCGATGCAGGAAAGGCTCATGACTTCTTCGCGCAAGATGGGAAAGGGATTCTGGAAACGGTGATAGTTCCAGACCTGAAACAATGCCAGGTACAGGCTTACATGATTGGCCTGTAAGCGGGTTTCTTTCCGCACCTGTGCGAAGAAAACATTGAGATGTTTGATGTAGTTGGTATGAGCTGCTAGCGTCGGCATCAAGAACGCTTGACGGTTTTTCGGGTACCTTCCATCAGTTGGAGAATATCGTCGTAGTCGTAGAAGATTAAGCCGCCTATTTTGGTGAAGGACAGTGTACCGTTGATACGCATGTTTTGAAGAGTGCCGGGAGAGATGTCCAGCATGTCGCGGACTTCATAAGTTTTAAGCCATTTTTTGGGTTGGAGAGCCGGAGCGTTGACGAGTTCCCGTAGTTCCCGGAATAATTCTGTTTTGAAGATCGCCAGATCTTCGCGGGTAAGGATTTCTGCTGCCATATGGTTTGGGTTTGTTTGTTATGGCAGCAAAAGAAAAATTATTACTCACGCAAGAATAGTTACAGGGGTTTCACAACCCCTTGTAACTATTTGATAATCAAAATTAAAAATTTGATATAATTATTTTTACAATATTAGAATCGGCGCATGACAGGTAAATTCGGAACTGCTGCAGGAAATAATCGGCTATCAGGCAAGCAACCACGTTTAACCCTTTATGCGACTGATTGATTAGCTTCATGAGTAGATCGCGTACAGACTTAGACACGGCAGCATTGTCGTTGTAGAAATTGTTCCGGAGACTGCTGGGAGAAATACTATCCTGCTTAACGGAGGTGAAGAAGTACGAAAAGAAGTCCAGGACTTCAGCCCTATTCTTGTTTACATAAATACCGCTATCCAGCAACAACTTTAGAATATGGCCGATTTGCGGAACTGAAAAATTGGTTTGCACCTTAAAGTCTTTCCAGCGGCTTAACTCCTCCGGGAGGTGTGCTACACCTGATGTGGCGTTGATTTCCTTGTGGTAAACAATTTCTTCTGCCAGCCACGATTGCATTTTATGCTGAAGCGGAGGACGTTGGGAATTGAATACAAACGCAGGTTTCTGGGTGGCCTGGCTAATCTTCTTCTGAAGAAACATCAGCCGTTCCAACTTTTCCCGGAAGGTGGGAAAAGTGGTCAGTTCTTCGGTGATCATAATGCACCAGTATTCAAAATAGTGTACGTTGTTGAAATTGATAAACAGCAACAGCTCATGCAGCATTTGCGGAAATACGGCCTGCTCTCCACTGACATCGAGTAATTGAAATAACCGTTTATTCATTTCTGTTAGATAGTGCAGCTGCTGGTAGGTGATCGGGGAACTTGTATGGATGCTCTTTGTTAGTTCCAGAAAGGGCATGAATACAACATTTTGCAACTGCTCGTCTACGCCGGAAGATAAGAAGCCGGCTTTCAACAGCCCTACGTCTTCCCGGAATTTCGACTGGGCTTTTAACAGATAGGATGGAGGAACTTTGCAGTTAATGTCGAGGTACCGTTCAAATTTTTGTTCAAGGTGTGTCAGTAATTCAGCCAGATGGAGGTAGAGGATTTTGTAAAGGTTTGACCAGGTGTTCTTTACTGTGGGCTTGGCGTCATCGAAAAGACTTTCTGCCGGCAGGCTTTTGGCTACGCTGGTCATCAGTGTGACCAGCTGTCGCTGGCTTTCTTGTATGAACCATTCTATCTGCTTCTCCTTTCGGAGGTCGTACAGATAGTTGCCGGTGCATTCCAGGATTTTGTTTTTTTCGTTGATGATGTCTTTAATAGCTTGTGTGTAGAACGGTTCGTCAGGGTGTTTTTGTTCGGTTGACGCTTGTTGCAGGTCAACGTGAATAAATTTTTCAAAAAAGGATAATGGGTAATACTGCTGCATATTATTGGTTTTAAAATGTGCGCGAGTATGGATTTGGTTGCGTAATGGTCTTTCATAAATCACATGATCGGGGTCTGGGGTTGTGATACGCTAAGTATCAACAGGGTTTGCAATAAAATATATCGGACAAGAAGAAGATGTTAACGAATTGTTAACCAACCACTTCTAGATAGGTAGGATACAAAAAGAACCAGACTTGGTAAGTTTAAATTATACCGAAGGTCTCTTTAGATAGATTCTCTTATAACCATTCTCATCTAAGGTGAATTGATATTGCCATAATCATATATAATCCACATCTCTATCGAATTATTACCAATAATTCTTAGATTAGAAGTAATAATACGTTTTGATTAATGCTAAATAAATTTTACTGGGCCCTTCCCGCACATCTAATGTCTCGAGATCAGCAACACGTTGAATACGATCTCACAGAATGCTTGAATACATTTAAAGCGAATGAATTTTGGAAAAGAAAAATCGCTTATGATAGTCAAGTTGGGCTAACCCCTGAAAATCTGGCTAAGTTTAGTTCAATAAAAATCAAGTTAATTCCTCATAATGGGGTACATTTCAGAGTACATAACCACAGCCATACTATCCTCACAGATTTACTAGGAAACATAGATTCTGACCTACAATACATAGTTGAGAGGGGTAACCTACGAACAGCAAAAAGCCTTGTTATTGTGACGATAGAATATGAAAGTGATATTCCCTTAATGACAAACTGTAAAAAGGAGAATGAGTTTGATCCTGAGCGTATATTTAGTTTAGATGAAGACTTTCAAATGATTTATCTGGAGTGCCAAACATTGGCCAACGAAATGGCCTCATTTTTTTTGACAGCGCTTCATCTAGTACATCCCACCAGAAACTCTGGTGTTGAAACAGGATTTCAACAGTCAAGTGGGCTAATTGTTTTTGAAAATGATAATGGCAGATACTATAGCGACGCTCATTCTGATATTATCACTCATCCGGTATTAATCGAGAGCAGTAACACCATAACTTTGGCTGGCACCCTGGACATCTTGGCGAATGTTTGGCATAAAGAATTATGGACGATACATAGTTACTTAAAAGCACTGCGCTCAGATCGTATAGAAATAGACAATTTTCTTGATTTAATGTTCACACTCGAAAGTTTTTTTCCAGATCAGGCAAGTGCTGAATTTATTAGAACTACGGCATCTATACTTTGCGGCGACACACTTAAAGATGCACAGGAAATTGATTTGAAATTGAAGGTTGCTTTTAAGATCAGAAACGAGGTTGCTCACGGTGGCATTCATTTCAGAATTATGGATTATTTCGCCTTTGGATCAAAAAAATATTTAATCCTATTGCTGTTTTGGGATCTAAAGACTATTGTTACCAATTTGATGATTCATGCCATGAAAAATCTTCTAAAACCAGAAAACCACCAGCAGAACAAACTCAGTATCACAACCAATGATCTTTACGAAAAATTTTATTCAAAACAAACGAATTAACAAATATTATATATAATAAATACAGCAGCTAGATTACAACTCTAACTGCTATATACTGCTATAAATACTGCTATGCTACAACCTTGCTCAACATGGATTCCGGCAATTTAAGGTTAAACCGGTGCTTCAATACCTGCATATCTTCACTCACTTTGCTGGCTACTATCTTAGCATATATCTGTGTAGTGCGTATGGATTTATGCCCCAGCATGGCGCTCACGGTTTCCAGCGGTACACCGTTGGCCAGTGTTACAGTAGTAGCGAATGTATGCCGCGCCGTGTGAGTGGTGAGGTTCTTCCGAATACCACAGAAATCAGATATTTCTTTGAGGTACCCGTTAAAACGCTGATTGCTTTTAATAGGCAACAGTACATTGTTGGCAACACAATGCGGATGTTCACGATACTTCCGCAGGATCTCTTTAGCTAACGGTAACAGGTGAACGTTTTCGCGGCACCAGGTCTTTTCTCTGTTTTTCACGATCCAGTCATCGCCATCGAAATATTTAGAGATACTATCGGGAGTGAGCAGCAGGGCATCTTTATAGGCGTAGCCGGTGAGCGTCATGAACACATAGGCGTCTTTGGCTTCCTGCAGGCGGGGAATGGAAAGTTCTTTGTGATACAGTATACTGAGTTCTGCAACGGTAAGTATATCACGCTCCGGGTTGATATAGGAACATACATAATCCTGCAAGGGGTTACACTGTAACCATTTCCGCTGAACCGCCAGCTTTAACAGCTGCTTGGTGTTCTTCAGGTATTTCATAGCGGTGTTATCCTGGATACCTTCCGTCAATGTAAGATAGTCGAAGAAATCTTCCGCGAAGGAAAACTCAATTCTTTCGAGGGGGATATCTTTCATTTTGAGAACACCGGAAAGAAAGGCTGTGATCTTATCCTTTGTGGTGAGCCATTTTTTGTAGGTGCTGTTTTCCCGCTTTCCCTTGTCTACTTTTTCTTTGAACTTCCCGTTATGAAAGTCTACAACCTGCAACAATGTTTGTTTTTCCTGATGAACGCCCAGGTAAGCGTTTTTGATCATGGTGGGAGTAACAGTTGCTCCCTGCTTCTTCAACAGGCTGTAATGCCTGAGCAGCTCACCTCTGACATGCTGGATCTGGTTGTTGATTTCAATAACCTCCGCTGATCTGCCGATTACGGCGCTGGCTTTCTTATCAAATTTGGAAGGGTCAACCTGATAGCCGATAGAAAAACCATCTTTAGGTAATCCGGTAACAGTCATACGGACGCAGATGGTTGCTTTACCTTTGGGGTTCAACGTGTCGTACCGGAGATAAAAGAGGATTGATAAATCTTGACTTACTTTCATAGTCTACTAAGTTTTGGTTACCGATTTTTGGTGTTGTTTGGTGATTTTTAGTTTGGCTTGCAAGTCATCAAACCCTTTGCCGGTAAGCATCTCAGAAAAATTCGTCTACAGTAAATTAAAAAATTTTACTGTAGACGAATTTGTAGACTCTCTAAATCGTTTGATATGATTTATCTTTTTATCATAAAAACAGAAAAGCCGCATAAATCCTACGATTTAAGCGGCTTTAATTTCCTTTGATAATCTTGTGGTGATCCCGCTGGGACTCGAACCCAGGGCCCATACATTAAAAGTGTATTGCTCTACCAACTGAGCTACGGAATCATTCCCTTTTCTGAAGGGAGTGCAAAGATAGAAAATTATTTATTCCAACCAAATATATAACAACATATTTTGCAACTACTTACTAAAAATATTTATCGTGTAGTTACGCTTCTTCTTCATCTTCTGTTATTTCTTTTACTGCCTTCTCCGGAAACAGCGTTCCCATATTCTCGAAGCGTGTATTCAGATGCAGCCGCATAGCGGTACGGAAAGCGTCTGCAGTACCGCACTTCAGGATCTCCAACAGTGATTCATGTGAGATGATCTGTTTCACCTTCCAGTCTTTACGCCGCGGCGCATAGGTGGCAAACAGGGTATTGAGCAGGTTCTGGAAAGCGTAGAGTGATTTGTTGCCGGACATTTTATACAATGTGCTGTGAAAACGTATATCCAGTTTCGTTAGTTGTTCTGAGTCCACCGTCATGTTTTCTTCTTCGATGATACGTTGCAGCTCATTGAGGTGACGTTCTTCCTTATGCAGAAACAGAAAATCGGCCATGCCTATTTCCAGCATCAGGCGCACCTCGTACAGGTCCTTCAGCGAGTCCTTGTCCAGCGTACCGGAGGAAAGGATGGTCTTAAAGCCATAGAATATATTCGGCGACGTGAGCACAGTGCCCCGCTTACGTTTCGTTTCAATAAAGCCGAGGATACGCAGCCGGCTCAGTGCTTCCCGCAATACTACCCGGCTTACGCCCAGTGTTTCCGCCAGCTCGTTCTCTTTAGGCAGCGAATCACCCAGCTGATAGCCTTTCTCCGAGATATACTTCAATATTTTCCTTTCAATCTGCTCCGCCAGGGTAAGGTCCTTTTGCATCGATTAAGTAGTATTTATTGTTTTTAATTGTTCCTAAAAATAATCTTTTTGCTGAATCACAGACAATTTTCTACCAATAAAGGTAGAAATTCGAATTAATATGTACTACAAATAAATTAATTTATATACTTTTAAAGCGAAATAAGGCCAACATTTCACTAGTTTTTCAATTTTAAGTACTACATATTATAAGAGAATCGCAAAAACAACTAGTTTAAAACACCCGCTGCAGCATATGTACTACTTAAAGTGAACAAACCCAACCAACATCTAAATATTCACGGTTATGAAAAAACAACATCTACCACGTTTGCACTGGCCGGGAAGCTGGTTACTGGTAGCCCTTACCTGGTTTTCTTTCTTACCGGTAACGGCACGACAACAACCACCACAGGAATCTCCCGCCAGAAAAAATATATCCGTCACCGGTAGGGTCACCGACGCTGCCAACCGCCCTATGCCCGGCGTAACAGTCCTTCAGAAAGGAACACAGAACGGCGTCATCACCGATGCTGCCGGCAACTACCGCCTACAGGTACCCGCAGACGCGACGCTGCTGTTCAGCATTATCGGCATGGACACCCGTGAAATGCCCGTCAACGGCCGCCCACAGCTATCTGTAGCCCTCAGTGAGAAATCCACCTCCCTCAATGAAGTAGTGGCCATCGGCTATGGCAAACAATCCCGCGCCACACTCACCACCGCCATCTCCCGCGTCAACTCCAAAGAGTTTGAACACGCTCCCGGACAAAATCCACTGCTGCAAATGCAAGGCAAAGTGCCAGGCCTCACCCTGCAGGTCAACAGTGGCCAGCCCGGCGCCGATCCACAGATATTCCTCCGCGGCGGCACCACCACCTCGCCGGAAAAAGACGCCCCCCTGCTGATCATCGACGGCATGGTGTCGCAAGGCATGCGTAGCATCTCCGATATGAACACCGACGACATCGAATCGGTACAGGTACTGAAAGATGCAGCCTCCACGGCCATCTACGGCGCACGCGCGGCCAACGGTATCATTATCATCAAAACAAAATCCGGAAAAGCCGGCAAACCACGCGTCAGCTTCGGTTTCAGCTACGGAATGGAACAACAGGCGAAACAATACAAGTTCCTCAGTGCACGCGATTACATCTACGTAAGCCGCAAAAACACGATGGACTTTAACAAAACCAATCCCGACTTCTATCTCACCGGCGGCCGCTATGGCATGTCTACCGGTAATCCACGCAACTCCAAAAACACCCTCGAATTCCTTGACACCTATATACAAAACTACGGTCAGGCCTATGTGGACCACCTCCTGCACGAAGAAGGCTGGGAAACCATGACCGATCCGGTCACCGGCAAACAACTGCTGTTCAAAGGCACCGACTATCAGGATATCACCTTCAACAACGGCCATAAAAAACAATACGATATCAGCGTAAGCGGCGGCAGCGATAAAGGCACCTACTACCTGGGCCTCGGTCATACCAATCAGGATGGTATCATCGCCGGCACATTCTATAAAAACTACAATGGCCTGTTCAACGGTACCTATAAATTGAGCAACAAGTGGACACTCAATACCAACATGAGTTACCAGGTGCGTTATTCCAATTCACCCAATAACGACAACAACGTGTTGAGCCGCTCCGTTACCCTACCGCCTACTTACCGCCTCTATTACGAAGACGGCACTCCGGCGCCGGGAGAAGGCATCGCCTCCTTCCGCAGCCGCCTGCACGAAATCTATTACAAGGAACGGTATACCGATATCAAAGTATATCGCACTACCTTCCAGCTGGGCGCCGACTGGGACATCCTGCCGGGACTGCGCTTCTCCCCTTCTTTTGCCTGGTTTACCACAGAAGGAAAAGAAAACAAGTTTGAAGCGTACAATGAAACCAATCCCAACAGAAATGCTTCGGCAGCACATAACCTAAACAGACATACGCAGGCCGACGCGGTGCTCAACTATGACAAAACCATCAGTGGCCGCCATCATTTCAACGCGATGGCCGGCACCAGCTACATCAACGACTACGACTACAACATGAGCGGCAGCGGCTACGGCGCACCAAATGACAACATCCCCACGCTCAACGCCACCAAAGTGGAAACACAACGTACCTCCACTTCCGAGTCAACGGAAATACTAATGAGCTACTTCGGCCGGTTGAACTACGACTTCGATAACAAATACCTGTTCTCCGCCAGCATCCGCAGCGACGGCTCCTCCCGCTTCTCCGACAATCACCGCTGGGCTGCCTTCCCGGGCGTATCTGCCGGATGGAACCTGCACCACGAAAATTTCTGGGAACCACTGCAACCGGTGATATCACTGTTTAAAATCAGAGGCAGCTGGGGACAGGCAGGCAATAACGCCCTTTCTATTTTCGACTCACAAGGCCAGTACAGCACCTCTCTGAACAGCAACCTGCTGAGTTATATGGGCAACACCGGCATTCTCAATACCACGCTGCCCAACACTGACCTGGTATGGGAAACCACCACTTCTGTGGATGCGGGCCTGGATATCGGATTATTGAAAGACCGCATCACTATCCTGCTGGATTTTTACAATAAGATCACCGACAACCGTTTGTTCGATAAACCGCTCGACGCCACCACCGGCTTCAGTAAAATCCGCAGCAACTACGGCACTATCCGCAACCGCGGCATCGAAGTGGAACTCAATGCTACACCTGTTAAAACGCGAAACTTCACCTGGAACACCAGCATCACTTTCGCCTTCAACCGCAGCACCGTGGTATCCCTGCCTACCAATGGGGAAGCGAAAAACAGGATCGGCGGCAACTACATCTTCGACGCCGGCGCCGGTCAATACGTAAAAGTAGGCGGCCTCGCTGAAGGCGAACGTTTCGGCGGCCGATGGGCCTACCAGCTCGACGGCGTCTATTCCACCGATAAAGACGCCGCCACCGCGCCCTACGACGTAGAAGCCAACGGTCGCAAGAAAACAGGCGGCGACGCCATCTGGCACGACTTCGACAAAAACGATACCATCGACTACCGCGATATGACATTTATGGGGTACATCCGTCCGGATAAACAGGGCGCTATCGTCAACACCCTTACCTATAAAGGCATCAGTCTCCGCATTGTAGCTGACTACGCCCTCGGACATGTGATCGACAATGGTTTCAGAGGAAAAGCCAACGGCAGCTCCCGCAACAACAACCAGGCGCTCACCGATGTTATCAGCGATGATATCTGGAAACAACAGGGCGACCAGGCCAGCATTCCCAAATACACCGTGCAAAGCGATTATGATTATAATTTCAAAAACCATAACCGTGCTACCAACGGACTGGGCAACGATGGAACGGCGAGCAACAACTCCCTCTATTATAAAAAAGGAGACTACCTCGCCCTCCGCGAAATATCGCTGAGCTACAGTATCCGCGCGGCCCTGCTGCAAAAGGCCAGCATCAGTAGCATCGACGTATTCGGCGGTATCTATAACATCTGCTACTTCACCCAATACGACGGCTTGTCGCCCGAAGTGTTCACCGGCGTAGACCCCGGTCTGTATCCACGTCCCCGTCAGTATAATCTTGGTGTGAAAGTCAATTTCTAACTGCAATCTAACCATCATGAACAAACGCTTTCTGATATACAGCTGCCTGATCGCTTTACTGCCGGCCTTTTCCTGTAACAAGGTACTGGAAGTAAAAACCGTTTCAGACATCACCAATGCCAGCTACTGGAAATCACCCGGCGATGTAACCGGCTACCTGACTGGTATCTATGCCCTGCTCCGTGGTACGGTCAACGATAAAAACTATTTCAACACCACTTATTATATGGAAGACCGCAGCGATGCCTTCATCGCCGGTCTGGAAGGCGGTATGTCCACTGCCTGGCAACAGAATCTCAACAGCGCCAATGCGCCCAACTGGCTGAACTATTACAATATCATTTATCATTGCAACCTGCTGCTGAAAAATGCGCCGGGCATCAATTTCCCCAACAGCACCGACCGCGACCGCGCTATGGCCGAGACCTATTTCATCCGCGCCTATACCTATTTCTGGCTGGTACGCACCTGGAGCGACGTGCCACTGATGCTGGAGCCCGTGGCCAGCAGCAACCAGCAACAGCCTTCACGCGCCGCCGCCACAGACATCATGGCACAGCTATTAAAAGATATCGATGCCGCCATCGCGCTGTTTCCAGAAGGTGCTTTCGTCAACAAAAGCCGGGCCTCCAAACCGGCCGCCTTCACCCTGAAAGCAGACGCCCTGCTGTGGAAAGCCAAAGTGCTCAAAGGCAATGACGCCGACCTGCAGGACGCTCTGACAGCGCTGCAACAAGTGGAAAGCACCGCCGGCCTTACCCTGCTCGACAATTTTGCTTCCATCTTCGCCACCAATAACAAGGCAAATGCAGAAATCATTTTTTCTGTTTATTTTAAAAAAGATGAACGGAGCGATATGTATGGCAGTCAGCTGAAACCAAGAGATATCTTTGTGCAGGACGCCATCAACAAAAATGACATTGCAGCGGCTAAAAACGGCGCCCGTAGCCAATATATGCCCAGCCCGAAATTTGAATCCATGTTTACCGACGCAGCCGACAAAAGAAAGAATGCCTCTTTTATCAAAGCCATCGGGCCCAACAATAAACTGATCGGCGTATTTGATAACAAATTCAGAGGCACCAAAGACACAGACTGGTTCTACGACGCCGATATCGTCATCTACCGGTTCGCGGAGATATTCCTGCTAAAAGCGGAAGTACTGGCAGCCCTGGGACGTGTATCCGATGCCGTTACTGCGCTGAACCGCACCCGGACGAGGGCGGGCATCGGCAACTATGCCGGTCCCATGGACAAAACCAGCGTGGAAAAAGAGATTCTGAACGAGCGTTTCCGGGAGCTGTGGCTGGAACAGAAAAGATGGCCCGACCTGCTACGTTTTCACTATGCAGGCACCATCAACGTATATACGGAAGTGCCTAATCTGAACGGGAAAAACGTACCCCTGTATTTTCCTATTCCGAAGGCGCAGATAGACCTGAACCCGAACCTGAAACAAACTGCCGGTTACCAATAAACCCATCATTATGAAACGGACCACCTTTAAAACACTGCTGTTATTCACCGCCGGCCTTTTCCTGCTGGCCTCCTGCAAGGGCGGCGGCAGCGAAAACATGACACCGGCGCCGCCGCCCGGTAACAATGGCGGCAATACCAACGATACTATTCCGTTTATTTTCCGGGAGAAGACCGGCGGCTATAGCTGCTATCGTATACCCGCCATCGTTAGGACAAAGACCGGCATCCTGCTGGCTTTCGCCGAAGCACGCAAAAACAATTGCAAGGATGAAGGCGATATCGACCTGCTGGTAAAACGTTCCACCGATGGCGGCAAAACCTGGAGCGACCCCATCATGGTATGGGACGACGCAGCCAACACCTGCGGCAATCCGGTGCCGGTGCTCGATGAACAAACAGGACGCCTCCATCTGTTGATGACCTGGAACCTGGGCGAAGACAATATCGGGGCTATCAATGCTGGCACCAGCAAAGATACCCGCCGCGTATTCACCACCAGCAGCGACGATGAGGGGCTTACCTGGGCGCCCGCCAAAGAAATCACGAAAGACGTAAAGAAACCGGGATGGGCATGGTATGGCACCGGCCCATGCCATGGCATACAACTTAAACGTGGCGCCCATAACGGCAGGCTCGTGGTCCCGTGTGATTATATGTCGCTCAAAACTGCGGATAGCCCTTCCCGTGATTCTGCCCATGTCATCTACTCCGACGACCATGGCCAGAGCTGGAAACTGGGCGGCGTTGCCAATAAAGACCACGGGGCGGAAAGCACGGTGGCGGAGCTGTCTACTGGACAACTGATGCTCAACATCCGCAACAGCGCCGGCGGCGCCAGGCTGGTGGCCAACAGCACAGATGGTGGCGCTTCCTGGCTGCCGGTCAGGGCCGACTATACGCTGGTAGAACCAGTATGCCAGGGCAGCCTGCTCTCCTGGAAACAATGGCTGTTCTTCTCTAATCCGGCCAGCACCGCCCGGGAGAATATGACCATCCGGCTTAGCACCGATGATGGCAACAACTGGAGCAAATCCTGTAAAATATACGGCGGACCTTCAGCTTATTCCGATATCGTGATGCTGTCAGAAACAGCGATAGCTATCTTTTACGAAGCCGGCTATAAAAAGCCCTATGAAGGGATTGCCTACAAAGTAGTACCTGTCACCGATTTTAAATAGAGAGATATGAAGACCAGCGTTTATGCCTGCCTGTTATGGATGTTCTTTTTGCCGAAGATGCTGCTGGCCCAGCGTGATAGCCTGGCACTGTTCAGCGCGGGCGCCGACGGTTACCGCAGCTACCGCATCCCGGTGCTGCTGACTGCCCCCAATGGCCACCTGCTGGCCTTCTGCGAGGGCAGGAAAGAAAGTGCCGCCGACGCCGGCGATATCGACATCCTCCTGAAACGTTCCGCCGACGGAGGCCGTACCTGGTCGGCCACACAGGTGGTATGGGACGATGGCGCTCACACCTGCGGCAATCCCTGCCCGGTGACAGATGCCGCTACCGGCACCATCTGGCTGCTGCTGACCCGCAACGAAGGAACGGACAAAGAACACGATATCATTCATAAAACGGCGACGCATACACGCACCGTCTGGGTGTCTAAAAGTAACGACAACGGCGCCACCTGGTCGAAGCCGGAAGACATCACCGCTACCACCAAAGACCCTTCATGGGGCTGGTATGCCACCGGACCGGGCATTGGCATACAGCTGCAGCACGGACCGCATAAAGGCAGACTGGTAGTCCCCTGCGACCATAGTTATGACGACAGCAGCGGCCATGTGGCCAAAGGACCTTTCGAATACGGCTCCCACGTCATCTACAGCGACGACCACGGCCAGTCGTGGCAACGGGGCGGCAACATCCGCCCTAAAGTCAACGAATGCCAGCTGACCGAACTAGCCGATGGCCAGGGTGGACTGCTGATGAGCCTCCGCTCCTATTTCGGCCGAGGACTACGTTCCCAGTCCACCAGCCACGACGGAGGCCTCCACTGGAGTGCTCCCGCCGACGTGCCTTCCCTGACAGATCCTGTCTGCCAGGCCAGCATCATCCGCTACCGCTGGCCCTCACGTAAACGCAACGGCATACTGCTGTTCCTCAATCCGGCCAGCGACAAACGTATGAACATGACGCTCAAAGCCAGCACCGACGATGGGCGCAGCTGGCAACTACTGCGCGTGCTACACGCCGGACCGGCCGCCTATTCTTCACTGGCCGTACTGCCCAACGGTGATGTTGCCTGCCTGTATGAAGCCGGCGAGAAAAATGCCTACAGCCAACTCATCTTCCAAAAAATCAGCAAAAAAATTATCCGCCATATCCATCAACAATAAGCACAACGAACACATGAACGACATGACAGCAACACGCATTCAGGGACTGGTGGCCGCACCATTTACACCTATGCACGCCGACGGACGTATCCATACCGAACGGATACACGAAATAGTACAAACACTGATCAGCAACGGCATCAAAGGGATGTTCGTCTGCGGCAGCACCGGCGAAGGGCCGTCCATGACCACCGCCGAAAGAATGGAAACAGCCGCCGCCTTCATCCGCGCGGCAGATAAAAAACTGAAAGTATTTGTACATGTGGGCCATAACAGTCTGCAGGAAGCACAACAGCTGGCTGCGCACGCCCAGGAACAGGGGGCCGATTTTATCTCCGCCACCCTGCCTACCTATTTTAAGATACAGTCCATACAAGGGCTGATCGACAGCCTCGCTGCCATCGCCGCCGGCGCGCCCAGGCTCCCGCTGTTCTATTATAATATCCCCGCGCTCACCGGTATCTCGCTCGATATGGTGGCGTTCCTTGAACAGGCCGCCGGCAAACTGCCTACCCTTGCCGGTATTAAGTACACGGCGCCTTTCATACACGATTTTCAGGCGTGTATGCATGCCAGTGAGGGACGCTACGAGCTGCTGTACGGTACCGACGAAATGTTGCTGAGCGCCCTCGCCACCGGCTCCCATGGCTTTATCGGCAGCACGTATAACTTCGCCGCGCCATTGTACAACGACCTGATACAGGCTTTCACCGATGGACAGCTACAGAAAGCGCAGCAGTGCCAGTTACGCTCCGTGGAAATGGTACGGATCATCGTCAAATACGGCGGACTGCGGGCACAGAAAGCCATGATGCGCATGATAGGCCTCGACTGCGGTAACGTCAGATTACCACTGGCACCTTTTGAAGAGAACGAGTATATTTCCATGGAAAAAGACCTGCGTGCCATCGGTTTCTTCGACTGGTGTACCCGGGTGCCCAAACCATAAAATCCACGTTCATGAAAAAGTTGCTTTTGCTCAGCATGCTGACAGCCAGTGCTTATATCGCGCAAGCCCAACAAGGTCCACCCATTCCTTTATATCCGCAGGGGGTGCCGAATGCCAAACCCGCACCGGCCGGCTATCAGGAAGACGCCGACAGTAACCGCGTACGAATGATCACCCGGCCGGAGCTGATTCCTTTTCCGGCGCCCGCCGGCAAAGCTACCGGCGCAGCAGTCGTGATCTGCCCGGGTGGCGGTTATGGCAGTGTGGTAATAGGCCGCGAAGGATACGCCATCGCACGGCGTTTCCAACAGGCAGGCATCTCGGCTTTCATTGTGAAATACCGGCTGCCGGATGACCGGATCATGCCCGACAAATCGAAAGGTCCGTTGCAGGACGCGCAACGTGCCCTGCAAATTGTACGGCAACGCGCGGCCGAATGGGGCCTTCAACCCGGAAAGACCGGTATCATCGGTTTTTCAGCGGGCGGCCATCTCGCTTCTACAGTCGGTACCCATTTTGAACACCCGGTCATCGACAATCCCGGACAACTCAATCTCCGCCCGGACTTCATGATACTCGTTTACCCGGTGATCAGCTTCACTTCGTATATGCATGCCGGTTCAAGGAAGGCATTGCTGGGAGAAAAACCTGATAGCGCCCTGGTAAAACTGTACAGCAATGAATTACAGGTAACGGCCAACACGCCCCCCACTTTCCTGCTGCATGCACAAGACGATAAAGTAGTGCCGGTACAGAACAGCCTGCTGTTCTACAACGCACTGGTCAACGCCGGCGTAAAGGCAGAGATGCACCTTTATCAGAACGGCGCACATGGCTTCGGGCTGTACAACAAAACCACGCAGGACGATTGGTTTGAGCGATGCCTGCACTGGATGCAGGCCAATAGCTGGATACCATGACCAGCGTAAAATACACGTCATGAAAAAACTGATTCTTCCTTTATTATTGATATGGGGTATGTCTTTCCGTACAACTGTCAGCCGCGGCCAGGAGCCGCCGGCCAGCTATTTCTCCTGGGGACAGCTCCCGGCGCTGCCGGACAACTATGGCTTCGCCGGATCTTTTGCCGGTGTGTCTAACCAGGCCCTGCTGGTAGCCGGCGGCGCGAATTTCCCGGATGGTGGCGCCCCCTGGAATGGCGGCGTTAAACAATGGCACGATCAGATATGGGTGCTGGAAAAACCGGGCGGTCCATGGAAGCAGGCCGGTAAACTGCCGGTGCCGCTGGGTTATGGCGTGTCTGCCACCTGGCAGGACGCGCTGATCTGTGTAGGGGGCAGCAACAAGGATGGTCATACCAACAAGGCGTTCCTCCTCCGCTATGCTAACGGTCAGGTACAAACGGAGCTGTTGCCCGATCTGCCTGTTACCTCCGCTAACGCCAGCGGCGCCCTCGACGGTGACGTCCTGTACATCGCTGGTGGTACCGAGGCGCCTTCCGATACTACTGCCACCAAATATTTTTGGGCAATAGATCTTTCCCGCCCTGCCGGCAGCCGGCGCTGGCAGGCGCTTCCACCCTTTCCCGGACCGGCCCGTATGCTGGCGGTGGCAGGTGTGCAACAACATCACTTTTACCTGTTTAGTGGCGTACATACGTATACGTTACCCGGCGACGCTACTATCCGTCGCACCTTCCTGACAGATGCCTGGTGTTATGGACCAGGCAAAGGATGGCGCAGTATTGCGCCACTGCCCCATCCTGTTGCCGCAGCGCCCAGCCCCGCCTTTACGGCGGGCCAGTCGCAACTGCTGATCTTCGGTGGTGATGACGGAAAGTATTTTGAGCAGAGCGGCCAATTAAAAGAACAGCATCCGGGCTTCTCCGATGATATCCTGGGTTACAATACCATCACCGACAGCTGGGCGGTTACCGGCCGTATGCCGGTGCAAAAGGCGGATGACAGCGTCACTAACCCCAACGGCAGCACGTGGGCGCCGGTAACCACGCCAACGGTGGTCTGGCAGGGGCAGCTGATCATCCCCGGCGGAGAAGTGAGGCCCGCCACCAGAACACCCCGGGTACTAACGGCCACGCCTACACAGCCGCCAAGTGGCTTCCGGCTCACCGACTGGCTCGTGGTAGGATTGTATTTCCTGTTGGTGGTAGGCATCAGCGTAATGGTATCACGCAACATGCAAAACACCACCAGCGATTTTTTCCTGGGTGGTGGCAAAATACCATGGTGGGCCGCCGGCCTCAGCATATTTGGCTCCAAACTCAGCGCCCTCACGTTCATCGCCATTCCGGCCAAAGCCTTCGCCACGGACTGGGTATACTTTCTCAACAACATGATGATTGTAGTGGTAGCACCACTCATCGTTTATTTTTACCTGCCCTACTTCCGCAAGCTGAAGCTCACCAGCGTGTATGAATACCTGGCCATCCGTTTCAGTCCCGGTGTGAAACTGCTGGGCAGCTTTACCTTTCTGATATTTCAGATCAGCCGGTTGGGCATCGTGATATACCTGCCGGCGCTGGTGCTAAGCGCCGTTACCGGGGTAAACATCATTATCTGCATTGTGGCCACCAGCGCCATCACCACTGCATATAGCGCCTCAGGCGGCATTGAAGCGGTTATCTGGACAGAAGTGATGCAGGTGGGCGTATTGCTGGGCGGGGCCCTGCTCAGTCTCGTATTCATCTCCCGTTCGCTGGACGGCGGTTTCGGGCAGGTGTTTACAGAAGCAGCCGCGCACGGCAAGTTCCGGCTGGCGATCCTGCAATCGGATATTACGCAGCCTGTGCTCTGGGTAATTTTTGTCGGCGGCTTCCTGACACAGCTGGTCACCTACTCGTCTGATCAGGTGGTGGTACAACGTTACCTCACCACTTCCACAGAAAAGGAAGCCCGGCAATCGATCTATACCAATGCCCTGTTGGTGATACCAGCCTCGCTCATCTTCTTCCTGGTGGGCACCGCACTCTGGGTATATTTCAGACATCACCCGGCCCACCTGAACCCGCACGGCAATACCGACGATGTGTTTCCATGGTATATCTCCCAACAGCTGCCGGCAGGACTTGCGGGACTGGTGATAGCGGGCCTTTTTGCCGCTACCATGTCCACCATCAGTTCCAGTATGAATGCTATCGCGACGGTGATCACCACCGATTTTTATCCTTTGTTCAGGCCTTCGGCCGATGACAGACAACGATTTGTATTCGCCCGCAGGATGACGGTGATGCTCGGTGCACTGGGCTGTGGCATTGCGCTCTACCTCGTGTCTTTGCACAATACCTCTATCTGGGACCAGTACCTGAAAATCATCGGGTTGTTTGGCGGATGCCTGGCAGGCATGTTCCTCGCCGGTATCTTTATTCCAAAAGTGAATGCGCGGGGAATCATCATTGGCTTTACCATCAGTGCCATTAGCCTGTATTTTGTACAACGATACACCACGATCAACTTTTTCCTGTACCCTGCCGTAGCGGTGGTGATTTGTGTGGTGACCGGGTATGTGGCTTCTATGGGCGGCAGCAAAGAGGCATCTCAGGCAGTATAAAAGCGGGAACTGTTGACAGCGTTGTGTGCAATAATTGCATCAGCATTAGTCGCAGCAACCTTCGTAAGACACTCATTTTCAGCCGTTTTTATTTCGGCATGTTTTTCCCGGTTAATTTTAAAAATCCGTTTTTTATGAAACGCAACCGTCACAGCAGAACGGCTAAAATGAACCGGGGCCGTTCTCATCACGAACAGGATGAACGGACCAACAACCCAACATCCGAACAGAACACGCAGAACCGGGAACAACCTATTGATACTACTAAAAAACATGGTGAACACCGTAAAGGAAAATAACACAAAAAGCCCCGGGCATAAGCCCGGGGTTTATTTTTCCGTGCGTCCCGTCCCTGTTCCCGTTCCCATCCCCATCCCCAGGACTAAAGTCCTGGGCTAAAAGTCTTGGGCTAAGATGTAAAATGAGAATCACGGACTGGGTGCTTATTTTCCTTTGTGCAGCTTCACATCCAGCATCTTCATAAAATATCCTCCCACCACGCTCCTTGCCTGAAACCCTACTTTTTTACCATCAACTGTTTCATGCCAGTCACTTAACGGAACTCGTGTAGGCGTTTCAGTGATATACTTATACAGCGGTTGTACAAAGGGTGTCATATCGTCCGCTAATACTGCGGTCCACATAATCCAGTCAGATTTTGTGTAAGTCTTCCGGCTGTCGAGTGGCAGGCCAAAGGGTTGTTGTTTTCCGAGGTAATAGCTTGTCTCCTTACTGTAAACAGCCTTTGGAAAGAGATGATAATCAAGCACTTTGTCCCATACCATATTATACTTCTGACTCCAGGTGCCCGGCTTGCCGAAGGCCAGCGTATAGTGGTCCCCGTCAGCAGCCAGGTCCTGCCATCTTTTAGCCATATCACGGGCCTGATCGTTGTATCGTGTAGCCGTTGCCGTTTCACCCAGCATGCCGGCCAGCATCGCATATGACTTGATGCCCATGATAGCTTTTAGCGAAAGGTTGGCATTACGCGCCAGATGCCCGGCAAAGTCATCTGTACATAACTGATTAGCCGGATCAAACCCGGCCTGCAGGAGGTAGTCGGCCCAGGTAGTCAGCGTTTTCCAATGTGCTTTCGCGTAACCGGCATTGCCCTCTACCACCGCCAGCGCACCCGCCAGGATCAGCATATTACCGGATTCTTCCACAGGCATATCTTCCCCATATACCTGCCCGTTAGCTAACGGATAAGTACCCAGATCATGCGCTGCAAATGGTTTGGTGTAACGTCCGCTTTCGGAATATTCAAAAATGCCGGTCATCATGCCCTTCAGCAGATCAGGGTTATACAGGAGGAAAAGAGGAGCCGATGGATAGGTAATGTCTACCGTATTAATACAGCCATTGCTGAAATTTTCTTTAGAGAGAAACAACAACTCTCCTTTGGGACCTTTCACCAGTTTGTGGGCGGCCACACTCTGACGGTACGCCAGTTCACACAAAGCAGCATACTGTTCGCCGCCGGCGGCGATGGCATCGGTACGCAGCTCCTTATCAAATGCCTCACATTGCTGTTGTACAGCGGCATAATCTTTCAACGCCGCGTTGAGCGCGTTTTCGATGGTAGCAGCCGGGGTATCTTTCCACCACGCTTTCAGATTGGTATTAAAGTACTGGATGGCGTAGAGGTCATCATATCCAAGCAGGAACAATTGCTCCTTCGGCGCAGTGCCCACCATTCCCAGCGACACGCTGGTGCTCAGCATCTGCTGAAGGTCTTTGTTGCCCTGGCCCGCCTTCCTGCCAGCAAAGCGCTGCGCTGCCTCAGCCGGGGAACTGACATACTGTGAAGGTTTCGCTGACGACGGCGCCCCTACATACAGGTAGCCCCAGTCGATACGCAGGTCATCTCCCTTCTTCTGCAATACCGGCTGCTGTACAGTGCCGGCTTTCAACAGGGACAGCTGCCCGCTGGTAAACTGCTTCGTGGCAACCGGCTGCAACGGCTCATTGACGGCCAGCCCGGTAGACGCGCCAAAATACACCTCCACCGCATGCTGCCGGGTGTCGGTCGCATGAACACAATAGGAAATGTAAGACACCGGCCTGGACATCAACCTAAGGTCCCGCACGAGCAAGGGCGATGTAAAGGTCAAAGTAAGGGCTATCTGTCCGCACCGGAACTGATACACCGTTTGGGTGGCATGCACCGCCACATCCGTCTGTTGTGCAGGCACAATGCCTGTTTCCGGTCCACCGGCGGAGGCACCCAGTACCCGGTACGTGACGCCGTCCACCTTCACCATGCCAGACAACGCCTGCTGCGCGCCTGTCCAGTGAACCGTGTTAGATTGATTCAGCGTGTCGGTATTGGACCAGACACTGAAATATGGATCGTGGGTTATCAGCGGGTAAGCGGGCGCTTTTTGCTGAGCATGGGCGTGGTATCCGGTGATACCTACACATAAAAGGACCAGGATTCTCTTCATAACGGGAATATTAAGCGTATTTTTTACAGTTATGAAAAATAGTAACCTTTTTCAGGAACAAAGCAGAAAAATGATGAGTGGTACTCCGATGGCCATGATTACTGCCGGCTTGCCCGATAGCGAAGCGCAGCGCAGTAATGACGGCAACTTTAAACCGACAGGTCGGATATCAGTGCGAAGATTACATTATATAGCTGACATTAAACAGCAGGTCTTATTGGAGCGCGCTAAGAAAGGATATCATCGCGCATGGATACCAACATCGGGGTGGAAAAAAAACGCAGACCCTGCAAACGCCTTGGAGGCCCTGAGAAGCCTTTTTAGTACGTTATTCAGATCTGCGCGTATCTTAAGTCAGATTATTTCGGAGCGCAAAAATAAAACAATTAAAATAAATTTTCAACTAAAACCAGATAAACCATTGTGGCTGCCAGCGTACTAAACTGGCGACAGCCCAGATGAGTACCGCCATGCCCAGGCTGCCCAGCGCTTTCCGGTTTTTCCAGGAGTAACCTAACAATACCGGCACCTCCCAATATTTCACAATTACATACAATAACAGTCCGCCGAGACCGATCCAGTTGAGCATCGGAATTGTCCGTTGCCCACCGGCCAATACACAGGCACATAACCAGCCCACGGTGAGCAGCTGCAGCCAGATATAGTTCTTTGTTTCGCAACGGGTCACCTCTTCGATCGACATGGGCAGCAGCATACACGCCAGCACCGCCGAGGTGGCGATCAATATTTCCGGCAGCATTGCCGGCAACGACACCAATACGATCCATAACAGCAGCGTGGCAGCAGTATATACGGCCAGCAGTTTATCGGCACGCCGCGATTCCACCGGAAACGGCAGTACCAGCCGCCTCAGTACGGTATGCAGATAAATAACAGGCGGTAAAGTAAACAGCGCCACCATGCCCGGCACCATCACCTCATAGGCGTACCAGTCCTCCGGAACACGGAACATCAGCCAGCCCAGTGCCAGGGTGGCCCCCAATGCCGGCAGCCCCACCTCGATGATGGCTTCCTTAGTGGTGCTACGCCTCTCCAGATGGTCCACCACATGTTCCAGATAACGTTTGATCAGGTCTTGCCGTGTAGCCACCGCCGTTAGCTGCGCCCACCAGGTGAAAACAGCTACCTGTAAAACTACCGTGCGCAACATCTGGTCGCCTATCAGAACACCCCAATAGATGCCGGCCACGCTGAGCAACAGCAGTTCCCAGGTCAGCATGCGCGGTGAGAAGATCCTGCGGAACAAACGATACAGCTTAGCATACAGCCAGCCATATATACGGCTCCAGTAACGGCTCAGCAACTGAATCAGGGAATATGCCGCGATGAGCCCCGCCAGCCCTATCAGCATCCGCGAGGCGGTAAACACGCCACGCAGCGCCTGCAACCGGGAAGGTTGCTTTACCTTATATACCAGCTCTGTATTGGTCAACAGCTCCGTGGCCAGTATACCCGCTTCCTCGCGGTTTACTGCTTTCAGTTCCTGCGCATGCCGCTGCCAGAAACTGTCGGCCACAGGCTGCCCGGCGTACGACTGTAACGTACCGTATTGATATAATAATTTCTTTTGGGAAACAGAAAGCCCCGACAAGGTCTGTGCGAGGTCATAATCCCGGGTTTGGGCGTATGCAGAACAGGTTAACATAACAATGATGACCATGATTACTGCTGATCGAAGCCTACAGCTAATACTCATACAATTCATTTTCTTACAGAAACATCCTGCAATATAAACAAACGGGAGTAGATCTTTCGTTTATATCCCCGATCAGCAGTACCCCGGGGCTGAAGCCCCGGGTATCATGGTCACCACACTTATAATTTTTGGAGCGGGCCGTCTTTCACGCTATACTCCAGTTTCAGCGTGTATCCGCCGCCGCCTTCCACAAAATCTACTTTCAGCGGGTGCCAGCCTTTTTCCAAAGCTACCTGGCCGCTTTTCTGTAAAGGAGCATGCCAGCCATCGTTGTTCACCACCGTTTGGTTGTCGATATAAAGCATACCGCCGTCATCACAGGTGAGATAGAAACTGTAGATGGCCGTTTCCGGCGCATAAAAATAACCCTGCAGGCGGGCGCCGAAGGCTTCGCCATGGCCCAGCCCCTCCGGGATGATCACCTTGTCGGTATGCAGCGTACTATCCGGTGTAGCCTTTATTTTAGCCGTGGTTTTGAATGCGCCTTTGAAATAGTCCAGCTGAAAGCCTGTCGTAGCCGGCTTGTTGGCCAATGCTTTAGCATACGCCTCCTGACGGTAACGAAGGGTGTATATGTCCCCGCGGTTGCCCATCGGGCTGAAAGCCGCCAGCTTAAAGGTTTGCGGAGCCGTTACCGGCAACGCCGCCGGCAAAACGGGCGACTGTGGGCCGGGAATGGAACCGTCGGTAGTGTAACGTATAGTCATGCCGGTTAAAGGAGCCTTTACTTCCAGCATGCCTTTATCGACAAATACATTGTCTTCTGTAAAGCCTTCCAGGTCAGGTAAGCGGTAATGTACGCCCAGCTGATCGAGGCGGGCAAATTGTTCGTTTAACCGTTGGAGGTAGTTGTCATAATGCTGCCGGTGTGTCCATAATACCTCGGCGAGGGCGGTCATACGGGGCATGAACATATAGTCCGCACGTTTCTCGGAAGGGATGTACTCCGTCCAGATATTTGCCTGTGCGCCCATGATCGTTTTCGCTTCCGTGGCGGAGAGGCCTTTGGGCACCGGTTCAAAGTGGTATACATTGCCGAGGGAGTTCCGGTCGGGAGTAGCGTCGAAGTAGAGCGGATTGCCGGGCGTCATGATCACCTGATTGCCGTGGCGGGCAGCTTTCACCGGAGCGTCGGGCACCCAGGCGCGCCAGTACATGAGGATGGCCGTGGGACTGATACCGCCTTCCAGGATCTCGTCCCAGCCGATCAGCACTTTGCCCTTGCTATGGAAGAATTTCTCCATTCTTTTAACGAAGTAGCTCTGCAGCTCTTCCACACTTTTCAGGTTGTTGGCCTTCATCACTTCTGCGCAGCGCGGTGAGGCAGCCCAGCTGGTTTTCTCCACTTCATCGGCGCCGAGATGCATGTATTTAGAGGGGAAAAGCGCTGCTATCTCCGTATATACGTCTTCTGCAAAACGGAAAGTGCTTTCGTTACACGGACAGACAGGCGTAGAGAAATCCTTGCCCCAGCCGGATTTACCGTCGCAGGTCAGGAAAGGATAGGCGCGGATAGCGGCCATCATATGGCCCGGCATATCTATTTCCGGGATGATCTCTACGTGGCGGGCCGCCGCATAGGCGATGATGTCTTTCATCTGGGCCTGCGTATAGAAGCCACCGTAGAGGGTTTTACCATCTTTATGGATAACATGCTCCTGGTCGATCTCCATGTCCGGGTTCTCTTTGGCTTTCTGCATGCAAACAGAATCCTGGTTGTTCCATTCTCTCCAGGCGCCTACGGAAGTCAGCAGGGGATATTTTTTGATTTCGATGCGCCAGCCCTGATCGTCCGTCAGGTGCAGGTGCAGTTTGTTCATCTTATACAGCGCCAGCAGGTCGATGAATTTCTTCAGATAGCTGACAGAGAAAAAGTGGCGGGACACGTCGAGGTGCATGCCGCGCCAGGCATATACCGGATGATCTGTCAGCTGCATAGCCGGAATGGCCACCGACCGGAGGTTGCCGGTAGTGCGGCCTTCGATGGTGGCCGGCATCAGCTGTCGCAGCGTAACGATGGCCCTGAAAAAGCCGGCCGGTGATTTAGCGCCAATCTGCAACTGCTGCGGCGTTACCTGCAGGGTATAATCTTCCTCCCCTGCCAGCGTCAGGTCCTGCTTCAGCACAATAGCGTTGCCGGAAGCGATGGTAGCTGTTTTCAGCGTAGTGCCAATACCCTGTTTCACCAGTGCCTGCAGCTGTGCCGCCTCATTGGCAAATGGGCGCGCATTAGCAGGCAATACCAGGCGGGTATTGCCGGTAATGGTAAAGACTCCCTCCATCGGGACCAGCTGCTGCGGATAAGGAATAATCGGATAACGTTTTTCCTGGGCACGGGCGGAATGAAGCCCCATGCCCAACGCCAAAGACAGCGTCAGAACGAAAACTCTTCTCATAAAAAATTCTTGTTATAGCATGATTTCCAACAAGCAAACCTAACAAGAAAAGAAGGCGCTTCCTAATGGGATATTCCCATTTTCGGGTCTTATTTTATAGGTCGGTCGCTAATTTCAGGCGCTCGAAGAAGGTGGTTTCATCCAGCTCCCTTACCTCTCCCGGTTGCATATCCCCCAGCTCCATGTCTTCAATAGACACACGGATCAGACGCTGGCAGCGGTGATTGAGCGCGCCTACCATTTTGCGCACCTGATGGTATTTGCCTTCCGTGAGGGTGATCAGCAACCAGGTATGCGGCGCGCGCTCCGGTGTTTCCGAAGGACGGAGCAACAAGCCGGCGGGCCTGGGTACAATAGATGCTTTATGAGGTACCGCCATATATTCCAGCTGCCCCGTAATAGGGATCCGGACACCTGTTTGCAACCGTTGTAATGTCTCCGGCAACATATGCCCTTTGACCCGTACGAGATAGGTACGCTGGTGTGGCCGTTCTCCCTGAAACAGCAACCGGGTTATTTTTTTGTTGGTCGTGAGCAGCAGCAATCCTTCCGAATGGTTGTCCAGCCGGCCGATCGCATGCGTCCCTTCCGGAAATTGAAAATCCAGATCACCCAGCAGATTCACTTTGTCTTTATCAGAACTGATGAACTGGGAGACCATGTCATATGGTTTGTAGATAATGAAATAACGGTGCCTCATGTGGCTGCAAATTGGCACAATTCAGCGGAATTTCCATAAAGGCTTTCCCGGGGGCGGCTCCGGGCGGGACAATGCAGGTGATTGGGTATATAAAGGTTCGTTGGATAACAGTCCCAGCATCACCGGCGTGCCGGCCAACTGAAACGGCATCCCCGCATAAGGCTGGGCCAGTATCACCCGATGCTGATAGTTTTTATCGTAGAGGACGAACATAAACGCTTCTCCCGAGATCTGCATTTTATCATCGGTGTACAGGGCATCTTTCACGTAAACAGCATACAGAGGATCGTTTTCGCGGAGGCGTTGATCAAACCAATCGTCTGCTGTGGGGAGGCAGGGCGCCTCTTCCATTTGCTGTCCTTCGGCATTCACCAGCAACAGAACAGGGCTCAGGGAGGCAGCGTGGTTATTTTTCAAACCGGCCACATATTCCAGCATTAGCGAAAAATGGTTCATCAATTCATTGGAAACATCCTGTAGTCCCTGCATAGCAGACAGTATTAGGCTTACGTCCTGACTGGTAAAAACCAAACATACAGAATATTACTGATAAAAAAACGATCATTAAAAACCCCGGGCTAATGCCCGGGGCTACCAATTGTTTATCTTAATGATGTGATAGTTGTTCCAGAACAGTAGGATCTTGTATTTCATGGTCCCTTGCCAATAACAGCACTTTGGAGATCAGCTCTGCTGACTTCGGGTCTTCGTCCACAAACGGGAGGAAAATCCGGCCTCTGTGCTGGGAGTGGACGGGCAGAATAGAAATATATCTTCCCGGCAACTGATGCACTACCGCGCTTCCCAGGTGCACGCTGTATTCGCCTAATTTACCTTTGATGGTGGCGTGATTACCGTTCACCTTCACGTTCGGGAGCTTAAAGAGCCGGACGGTTTCTTCCAGCAACACCTTTCTCATTTCAATGGAAGAGTGGCTGGCTTCCGGATCTACCCCGCCCACATGGGCTACGCTCACCACGAGGTCCAGATCGCGCATCACTTCACTGAAGATCAGCGGAGAAATATCTTTAAACGCTACCGGCGTATATGTTTTAAGATCGTGGAACTTAATCGTCTCCAGCGTGGGGCTTTCCACTTCCGCTGGTGAGAACCAATCGGCCATCGCATATATTTTGGCGACGAAGCCTTCCTTGTGAAACACTTTCTGCAAGCCCTCCTCGTAGTCCACTTTCCAGCCTCTGGTTTTGAGCAGGGCGGCTGTCTGTGTGGGCTGCACCTGATGACCGGCATAACGGCGGGACACCGACACCTCTTTCAGTTCATCTTCCAGCGGCACGTACAGCTCCCGGAAAATCTGTTTGAACGGCTGCTGAACAGACTTCTCAAAGCAGTAGCGCTGATAATCGCTCCACACGCCTGCCTGATGCAGGTCGCTGCTATGTGCAATGCGGATGGCATCTTTGGCGGTGAGCTTCGTCGCTTTTCCGTTGGCGTCTGTGAGGCTGCCGCTGTGATAGAAGCCGTGCGCCTTATCGGTGATGAACACCAGTTTTTCCAGATGTTTGGCAATCACCGGATGTTCAAACAGCGTGGAGATTTCCTCAAAAGTAAACACATCGCCGCGTACCATGGCATCTTCCAGTCCTTTGCGGGAACGGCGGAACTGCTCACGCAGCGTTTTCCGGTACTCGTTCAGCTCCTCTACTTTCTTATCCTTTTTGTATTTCGGAGGAACAGCCTTTAACTGCTTATCCCCTTTGAAGGCCACCACATCAGCCTGACCTTCTTCGTCTATCACCAGTCCAATCATCACGTCGTCGTACTGCACCTGTGTTTCTTTAGACAGAATGCCCTGCACCTGCCGGGTTTCCATGGCCCACGTCAGTCGCTGCGGATCTGCATAACCTGCGTTACGCGCCAGGTTTTCCATGGCAATTCTCAGTGCCAGCGCTTCGCTGGATTGTTTCTGTGCGCCAAACTGGCGACTTTCTTTTTTAAACTGCTGAAGATATTCATAGCGGGCCAATACGTCTTTTTCCGGATTGGTTTTGCTCAATGGTATCAGGCCATAGAGGCGCAGGTAATCCTGATCACGCTTTTCTTTTACCTTCTGCGTCACTTCCTTGATCTTCAGGTCGCCGGTGATAACGTCAGCGTATAAACGCGCACGACGGTGCGCATTACCATCACTGATAAATTTGGCCGCTTCGTATACGATAGCCCAGCGTTGTTTGCCCAGTTCTTTATAGGCTTTTACAAACCAGTCTTTGTCTACCGCGCCATCTTTAAAGTCTTGCAGGTCTACCGCAGAATAACGGGCAATTTCACTTTCCGCTTCCGCATTTTGTTCATTGCCGGCTGATTTGGTATGGGCGTGCATCCACCAGATGGCGGAGTCCAGTCCTTTCCAGCCCAGGTGCTGGCTCACAAACTTTTGCCACTGTGGCGCGTAGACGGCAGCTTCTATCAGCTGTGCTTCCGTCAGTTTGACTTTCTTCACCGTTTCATCGAACAGCTCCCGGGTATCTTCCGGCAATGGGAAACAGCATTTCAGCAGCAGGCTGAATACTTTCTGTTTGCTCATGGCTTCGGTGTTATAGGTATAGACATACCCACGATTGAGCGTTGTTTTCCCGAGGCCGGCCCATATTTCACCAAAACGTTTAACGCCGTAAATAGCTCCCAGCACCTGCACCATATGGGTTACAGGCGTAGCGGAGTCTCCCCTTTTCAGTTCAATATCGAGGAAATGCTCCCTGACCTTCAGGAACATCTTTTCGAGGAAGGGATGTTGCTCAAAGTAGTGGTCTTTGTTTTTGCCTTTGCGGCTGCCGGACAACGTACGCATGTTCTCCGGGCTGATCAACCCGCGGTACATCTCACTTTCAGATATTATCCCGGCTTCAAATGCGCTGATGAATACCTGCAATGGTGGCAGATAACCTGGCGCCATTTCCGGCAAACCGGAGAACTGCCGCCAGTGGTAAAGGTTCCAGCAATCTTCTATCAGCTGCTTGTCGGTGGGCATCGTATATAAATACTCCAGAAAACTTCCGATCTTCGAAATGCTTTGCCAGCCCGTCACACCATGATAAGCTTTTTGTCTGAACTGTAGCAATTCCGGGGACAACGCATTAAACACCCGTTTACAGCCTCCTAAAAGAAACGCTTCCCGTTGTTCAAACGGATGAATTAACTGAAGAACGCTGGCCACTTGCCGTACCGGGTGATTGTAGTATTGATAACGACGATTGTTACTCAGCGTTTCCGGTAGTACGTTTTCGTAAACGGGCAGGAACTGTTTCATGATAGCTCCCCCATCCCCTTCATGCTCCATGTTATGCGCGAGGTTCATCAGGGAAGTCAGTAAGAAAATATCCCGTGGCGTAAGGCCGCTTTCCTGATACCAGGCCTCCCATACTTCCGGCAGCGGATAGTACGAATATTTCTCTTCGTCAGAAGTGAACTTATAGGTGTATATCTTGCGGTTCTGGAAGCTGTTGCTCAGCAGCACCATGGATTTGGAATTGTCATAGTTCTCCACTTCGTATTCGTAAGTGGCATGTTGCTGAAACAAATCAATGAGTTTAGTGAACTGTTCATGCAACTGCTCCAGGGGCATCGAGAAGCCGTAAGGCCCTTCCGCCAGGCATTTGCCATAGTAATCGTTGGGATCTGCCGGCGGTAGTATTACCGGCGAGATAGCAGCCGGGTCATATAATCCGTAGCCAGTCTCCGCAGAGTAAGACAATACATTGTTGTCTTCCGAAAGTTGTGATAATAATATTTCTTCTTTCTGGGAGACATTTTTTCTTTCTCTGAAAGTGGTGATCCATCCGGCACGCTGTGTAGCGAGACGATTACCTTTTTGGAGACGCAGCGCGATATCCAGTCCACCGAGGCGTTGCTCCACATCGCCCTGCAGGAGCTTCTCTGTTACCGCGGTCACGATATCGTCCTGCTGGCTCAGCACCATGTCGATTGCCTTGCTCCTTACGGAGGCGCCTTTACGTTTTAGTATATCCGTAAACGTTTCCATTTCCGGCAGCGTAAATTGCTGGCCATGGAGGGCGTTAAATGCAATAGACACCACATATTCTCCTCTGTCTTTCAGCAGGCGCAGCGCGAAGTTTCGCTGAAATGGCGTCAGCGGCCCCTGTTTTTCCTCCTGTTGGTGGCTATACGGAGAATACCCTTTCAACAGGCTACGGGACAGTTGTTCACGCAGGGAGACATTCATCTCATCAAAATACCCCAACACCATCTCCAGCCTGTCTTCCCGGTCATTGATCATTTTGATCATCGCATCGAACACGTTGTTACGTTCATATTTGATGGTCAGCCACGAGAATATATTTCCTTCAAATGTTTTTTCCTTTTCTTTTACCTGTTGAATGATGGCATGGAGCCTGTCGAACAGCTCAGGGAAGTAGGTATCATAATGGGCTGCGTTATAGTGGACCTTGTTGTTGATGATCACCACTGCTCTGGCTATTACGGCCAGGTCGGTATCCAGCAGGCCTCTATAGGCAGCCGGCATGTCTACATTATAGTAACTGGTTTCCACGGCGAACTTCAATGCCAGGGAGCGTTTTTCAGCGCTCTTGTCTTCCAGCAGTTGAAATACCAGCGGTGGCGTAGCCATGACATCCAGTACGCCCAGCGCCCACAGCGCCATATATACCTCTGTATTATTTTTGCTTTTTACGGCCGCAGGGATGGTGTTAGGCGCCTCGAGATATTCCAGGCCTTTTTCCAGGAAAGTACGGACGGTGGTTTCTTTTTCTGCTTCCCAGAAAAGACCGGCCCATACGTCCAGTGCCCGAACAACAGACGAGAAGCGGGTCAGCTTATTGTCCAGTACTACTTTGAGCATGTATTTCAATGCGCCTACCGACGTTTCATCCAGTGATTCCATCACAGCCTGGCGCAGCCCCTCCTGCCGCTGCGCGGCGAGGAGCAGCTTTTCCACCAGTTCCCACGCCGCCTGCTTGTTGCTGGTCAGCAGCGCTTTGATCAGCACGCGGCTCACCTTTCCATTCGGATCTTTATTATAGATAATATCTTCACATGCTTTAAAGAAGGATTCATTGCCCAGATCGATAGCGGCGGCCCATACACGGAATAAAGCTACCTCCAACAGTTGTCCTTCGCAACGCAGCTGTTCCTCCAGGGTCAGGTCAAAGCAGATGAATTCCACTTTAGGATAGTAGGAAAACTGGTGAGCCTGAGGGATAGCCTGCCGCAGGAATTCCAGCTGTAGCACGAAATGGACCTCAGGATCGCCCGGTGCCCGGAAAGAGCGACGAGCGTAACCTGTCTGGTACATCTGATAAGGTATCTGATGCCAGGCATGTTTAACACAGGCGCCTGTTTCCTTGCCGAAGAGGTATTCCAACAGGTTGGCGCCTTCCGCCGTGTCCCAGAAACCGCTTTTCAGCAGTTCCTCCAGGCGGACATATTTCTCGTCCTTATAGGTAATTGCAAATGTTTGGTAGTAGCCATGTTGCTTTTCACGCGCCAGCAGTTCGTTGAGCAGGATCAACACTATTTCGGCGGTGTCCTTTGTCAGCAGCGGATGTGTGGTTTCGCCGCTGTAAACGGCTTTCAGGTCGGTGACCAGATTTTCGATGTAATGGGGTTTAGTCCTGGTCTTCAGGAATTCTTTAACGTCCATGGTCAAACAAATTAAGGTATGGTAATCGGGTTAAAAAATGAATGTCGGCATCAATGTTTTTTACCAGAAACTACCGGCGAGGAAGGTCAGCCGGATGAAGGTAATCACGGTTTCGGGATGTAGTACAAAGGTACGATCAAGCCCCTGTAACTCCTCCTCATCGGCGAAAACAGCGAACAGTCCATCTTCATAAGCCAGCATCGCTGTCTCCTGTGCTTTGGCCAGATCGGCTTTATTTTCGTTGTAGATACTGCCAAAGCCCACCTTTCCGGTGCCTGTTTGGTCGGTAATCTGTTCCCGGGAGAGAAAGGGCAAAAGATTTTTCTCTAAAGGCTTGTCGTTATAGGCAGTCACCTGTTGTTTGACAACAGCTGCCAGCAAGGCGCGGAGTGACGGGTTAACGGGCAAATCATCTATGACAATCTTTTGTTTCTCTATCAGCGCGTGTTTTCTGCCAGCTTGCCTGGCATTAATAATCAGGTCCATTCTATAGTCTTATCGGTACACAAACAAAGTTCAGTAGCGAAGATAGGAATACCGGCCGAACATCAAAAGTTATTTTTTAATGGTCCACCATGGCTGTAAGGCCAGCCAGATAAGGGCCGGCAACAGGTGCATGGGCGCTGTCAGGCCGGGGAAAAGCTCCGGCGCGGGGATATCCAGCGGAAGGCTGACCACAAAAGGGATAGCGGCGCTGCCTACCGAAAACAACACCAGCCAGCCATTGAAACTACGGGGCACTTCTCCTTTCCAACGTTCCAGCAGCCAGCAGACGATCATCATCACCATTGCAGCGCCTATGTTGGCGCTGACGATGGCCGCTGCCGGCGCCACCCGGGAAAAATCCACCCCCAGCGCCGTCTGGTAAAAAACGGCGTACCCCACGGACAATGCTGCCGCGATCAGGCCGGTGGCCATGCCACACCGGAAAAGTACAGGTCGCATATTATTTGGCAGTAACAGGAACGGTTACTGTAAGATGGGTATAATCGGATTCATCGCCCCGGGGAGTAGTAATGCCAAAGTCGCCGCGGTTGACTTTAAATGCCCCCTGGAAAACGCCTTTATCACCATTACGAGTGAAAGTAAAGGGAATGGTGAAAGGCTTTTTAATGCCGTGCATATCGAGCGTACCTTTCGCATCATAACCGGCAGCGGTTTTTACCACTTCGGAAGAAACAAAATGAATGTAGGGATACTTGTCCACGTCGAACCATTTCTCGCCCCGGGCATGGCGGTTTTTGAGGCCGTTGCCGGTATTGATGGAAGATACGTCCACCAGCACATCGAACTTTGCGGAAGCGGGGTCTTTTTCATCAAATATGACGGAGCCTTTCATAGACTCAAAAGCACCATCTGCATACTTACCGGTGAATTTGATGGAATATCCGCTGCTGATCTTCCAGTTTTGGGTAGTGATAAAGGTAAAAGCAGCCATCAGCATTACCAGCAAGGCAGCTGCCGGGTAAAGGATCTTTTTCATGAGTAACAGTTTGTGTTTGCAGGGCAAAAATAAAGCCGGCTTTGATACAAAGCCGGCTTAAAGTTACGTGATTTATAAGAGTTTAGCGGCTAACGACTAATAATAAACCGTACATCCCTGCTCTCATTTTCCGTTACCACCCGCAGGATAAAGATACCGTTGTTGACGCTTCCCAGCGCAATGCGGTCGTCTATCTGTAACGCGGGACTGTACGGCTGTTTCGCCAGGATACGTCCGTTCAGGTCGAAGACGGACACCAGCACCTGTTGTTTGCGTTTCAGTTTTATCTGGAAACGGAAATTGCCATCATTGGGATTGGGCGACAGCATCACCGTATCTATCACGGAAACGGGCACCGTGTACGAAGGACCGGCGAGCGGGTCATAGGCGCTGATCTGGATATCTTTGCGCAGTTGGTAGGTACATTCCCCGAAGGTGGCTTTCATGGCCACCCAGTAGGCACCGGCTGTTGTGAATTTGATCAGCGGCGTACCGTGATCGTAGCCCAGGAGAATAGCCTGCGGATCGAATGTCCAGCTGACGAAGTCTGGTGCGGGCACACTGATTTCCTTGATCACCAGCGTATCGTAGGCATTTTTCCGGGAGGCCACGAGGAAGTTCACATCCGGCTTCACATTTCGTTTAGTGATGCTCGTTGTGCCGGCAGCGCCGCAGCCGCGGGCATCCTGTACCTTCATCGCATACTCCCCTGCGCCGAGGTTAGCGAAACTGTTGGTATTGGTCCATGCACCGTTGTTCAGCGCATATTGATAAGGCAGCGTACCGCCCAGTACGGTGGCTTCCACGGTGCCGTCATCTACCCCATCGCATATCTGCGATGCGGTGACGGTGAGCCCCAGCGCTGCCGGTTGCGCCACCTCGTAGCTGTAGGACTGGCCACAGCCTTTGCCGTCCGTGACTTTAACGGTATAACTGCCTGCGGTGATGTTTTGTGCCTGGGCGCCGCTCACGCCAGCGTTGCTCCATTGATAATTATAGCTGCCATCGCCGCCGGAGGGCTGCAACACGATAGCGCCATTGGCCTCGCCGTAACAGCGTACGGGCGTTACCGTAGCCGTGGCCGTTACCGGCGGGTACATTTCTTTCACGGGGGTGACCACCGTCGCCGCGCAACCGTTTACGTCTTTTACCGCCAGCGTATAGTTGCCCACCGGCAGCGCGCCAAATACCGGCGATGCCTGTGGTGTTCCGTTATTCATGGTATAGGCATAAGGGGTGGTACCACCAGTCGTTTGCAGCGTAATGCTGCCGGTAGGGATACCGCCGCAGGCCAGATGGGTAACGTCGGATACGGCCAACGATACGGGTGCTGCCGGTTGTTGCAACACGATGTTTTTCGTGATTTCACAACCGCGGCCGTCTTTTATTTTAACGGCATAGTTACCTGCCGGCACAGTGGTATACTGCGATTTTCCCGTATAGGCGCCGCCGTTAACACTGAATAAATATCCCTGATAGCCGCCGTCATTGCCACCGGAGGCCACGAGGCTGAAGGCGCCGTCCGACAGACCATAACAGGAGATCTGCATGCCATGAAAATCGCTCGTAGTGGCGGTAGCTGCCAAAGGCGCCGTAGGTGCGGTAATAGATACGGCATTGCTGACAGCGGAATAACACCCAATGGCATCTTTTACCCGGATGGTATAACTACCTGCCACCAATGGTGTTGTATTGGCAAACGACGTATAGTTGCCACCGTTGAGGGCATATTCATTCACCAGCTGACCGCTGCCACCATGGGCCTGCACCTGAATGGTGCCGGAGGTACCGAAACAAATGATGTCGTTTCGGGTAATATTGTCAATAGTGATAGCCGGGTTCACAGAAAGGACCTGTACAGCCAGTGTATTACCGCAGCTATTGGCATCCCGCACCGTGACAGTATAATTGCCGGCAGTAAGGCCGGAAAACACCGTACCCGCCTGCCAATCGGTGCCATTCAGGCTGTATTGCAAAACGCCGGTACCACCGCTGCCGGCTACCGTGATGCTACCACCCGGTATAGCGGCGCAACGCACATCCTGCTTGCTGACCAGCTGTATGCTTAAGGCCTGTGCAGATTCAGTAAACTTATAACTCAGGGTAGTCGTACAATTCCGACCGTCTTTCACGGTGAACTGATGCATGCCCGCTTTGATACCGGTGATCAGGGACGAGGGACCGAAAGCCCCATTGTCTATCGCATAGGTATAACCACTGTATGCCGCTCCATTACCACCGGTAGCGGTCAGTTGCACAGCACCATTGTCGCCACCGGCACAGGAAATATTATATCCGTTGTAGTCAGAGAATACGCCGGAGAGCAACAGCGGCGCCGACGGTGTTGTAATAGTGAGCTGCTGGTTGTAACGCAGGCTGCATCCGTGGTTATCGGTCACTTTCAGCGCGTAAACGCCGGCCCCCAGTCCGCTCCCGCTGGTATAGGGTTTAGCGGTAGCCCAGTTATCGGTGCTCAGGCTGTATTGATAGTTACCGTCACCGCCGGTAGCGGTCATGGTGATGCTGCCGGTTGAACCGAAACACAGTATATCCTTTACCGTAGCGGCCGTGAAAGCCAGCGCCGGATACAGCGGTACGATGGTGAGTGTAGTATCTTTTGTACAACCATTAACATCAGTGATATGCAGCGTATAATTGCCTGCCGGCAGGTTGTTGGCCGTAGCGCCGGTGATCGTGGTGCCATTGAGCTGCCAGCGGTAAGGCGCTGCGTCACCCATGATATTAGTGGTGATGCTGCCGGTAGACTGCCCAAAGCAGGTCACATCCAGCTTGGTAGCGTTGATGCTCATTTGCGGCTGCGTTAAGGTAACGCTGCCGGACGTTTCGCAGCCACGGGCATCTTTTACACTGATCGTATAAGTACCTGCTGTTAAATCGGAAAACAAGCTGACCGATTGATATGTGCCGTTGTTCAGTTTATACTGATACCCCGTATAGGTGCCACCGTTACCTCCTGACGCCAGGATGGTGATTTTACCATCCGCGGCGCCGTTACAGGAAACCTGAAACCCGTTGTAGGCCGACAGCTGTGTAGTGAAACTCAATGGCGCCGCAGGAAGGCTTATATCATAGGCATTGGGCAGGTCCAGCGTGCAGCCCTTTCCATCCTTAATACGGAAATGATAACTGCCTGCCGTATGTACCTTACTGCCCGGTGTAAAGGCCGTATAGTCGGTACCGTTCAGGGTATAGAAGTAAGTATAGGTATTATCTCCCCCACTGGCGGAGATATTGATAGCTGCGCCATCCGCCAGGCAAACCGCCGGCGTGATCGTTGCGCCACCGGATTGCAGCGCCGGCAGCTCTGTAATGGAGACCACACTGGAAAGGACCGAGCAGTTGGTGGACTTACTATCGGAAACGGTTACACGATAGGTACCTGCACCCAGCGCGTCTATCTGTGTATCAGTATTAAACCAGAAAGGATTGGTGGTCCAGACGCCGCCTTTCAGCTGTTCCCATTTGTAGGTATAGAATCCGGAACCGCCGCCGGCCAGTGCTTTCACGACACCATCCTGCGCGCCGTTGCAGCTGATATTGGTGGTTTGCAGGTTTACCTGTAACGGTGTTGGTTCGGAGATGATCACTGTTTGGGAAATAGCGTCATTGCAACCGGCTACATTATTTTGTGCGATAACGGTGTAGGTACCGGCTTTTAATCCGTTAAAAGTACCGGTACTGTTGCTCACCGTAGGTATACCGGTCCGTTGCAGCACAAACACGTAGCTGCCGGAACCGCCGCTGGCGGAGTATTGCAGCGAGCCATCGCTGCCGCCGAAGCAGGTGACCATATTGAGGGCATCCTGTATTAAAGTCATTGCGGGCACAGCATTCAGGCTCACTGTTCCGGTCCACCCTGTACAGGAAGGATAGTCCATGTTCTTTATTTCCACGGAATAGTCGCCGTTGCTTAACCCTCCAAAGGTATAGTTCCGGGAAGTGGTGACAGCGCTCTGTTGCTGCAACACAGCGCCTTTATACAAATTGTACTGATAGTTGGTAACACCCGGATCGGCCACGATACTGATGCTGCCATTGCCCGGAGAGGTACAGGTGGGCTGTTGTGGCGTCAGCTGTCCCTTCACCTGTGGTGGTTGGGTAATAGTGGTCCCCACCGTTTTGATCGTGGAGCATGTTCCGTCTCTCACCTCTGCTACATAAACTCCGGCCGGTAGGCCTGTCCAGCTCATGGTATTGGCAGCTGCACGCTGTTCTGCGCGGAAAATATTGCCGTCTTTTCTCAGGGTAAAAAAGTAGCCGCTCTTAGCGCCGTTACCATCAGCAGCTGTTACCGCGATGGAGCCATCGCTGCCGCCGTAGCAGCTCACATTGGTGGTGGTGCCAAGGCTCTCCGACAACTCCGTTAATTCGGTCATCGTCACCGGAACCGGTGTAAAACAGTTCCCTGCATTGGCAGAGGGATTGATCACCCATAACGTATAATCACCTTTAGGGACGTTGGTGATGGATATGCCTCCGGCCACCGGTACTACGCCCTGGCTCCAGTCCTGCTGGTCGCCGCAGTTGGACACCGTGCCTGACAGGCCCGGGTCACAAGGTGTGCTACTGTTCCCTTTACGTAATATCCACCGCATCCCCGCAAAACCGCTTGTAATGGCGCTGGCAGGCAGGGTAATGGTGCCATTCGTTTGCCCGGGACAGTTAGGCACAATGGTCAGCTGGCTGGCATCTACCTTAGGCGAAGGTGGCTGAAAAGTGATCACCTTCGTACCGGGAGAATAGGGAGAATAACAATAAACGCTGCCGTACCTGATTTTAGCACGACAGCGGAACGTGATATTCGTAGTCCCGGCAGCAATCTGCGGAAACAGTTTCACCGGAATAAACCGGTATTCATAATACGTCGTAAAGCTATATTCTGAGGGAGGTAAATCTGTCCAGTCGTTAGGTGCACCGAGGCTGTACTGCCACTCTACGGCCATTTCACCATTAGAAATAGGAAACAGGTCCCAGTTACCGGGTGATTTGATACTGGTCAACTGATCGCCACAGATATTATTGGAGGCGGCTTCCACGGCATTGGGCGCAATCATCACATACATCAGTTTCACCTGATATCCGCTCTTATTTACATACGCCTGTGGGAAGTCCCGTCCCGATTGAATCCAAGCCTGGTCTACCGGATAACCGCTCTCCAGTGCGAAGGCAGTTGACATGGCACCATTGATATAAAAGTCCAGCTGAGGTGTATAATTGGTTTCCCCTCTGTAAGTACTCCCACTGCCTATAGGAGAATTACCATAGAGCGGGTATCTGTCGGGATTACCATAGATACCCATGGCCAGCGACCCATTGACGGGCGTTGCATTGCTGACGCTGAGGTAATAGGTGACCGGCTGGGGCAGCAACACGTTCTCGTTGATCTGACTGTACGCTAACTGGTACAGCCCCAGTAGGAAGATGTTTAAAAAGATGTATCGGTAGAACATTCTCATGAGCAGGGGCGGTTTCATTTATCAAAATGAATAGGTATAGTTAAGTGTACTGGTCAACTCATTGTATCCCGGTTGTGTGCCGCTGGCACTGCGTAGCAGCCACATCACTGATGCACCCACGTTGTGAGTACGTTTGTTGTTCAACAGTCTCCGTTTACTTTCCGTGCTTACGGACTCATTCCTGGATTTGGGTTTGGGAGAATAGTTGATCGTCAGACCGGTATTGAATACAGTGCTATTGCTGTTGTTTGTTACCCCCGTATTTTGGGAAGAAGCCTGTGTTATATTGTAGGTAGCGGTAACGCCTGTACGCAGTGTTTTATCCAGGTATTGTTTGTTGGCGCTCACACTCGGTCCCATGAAAGTCGTATTGAGTCCGGCGGCTGTATTGCGATAATAGTTCAATGCCCCGCTAAGCGACAATGCCCGTGGTTGCAGGCTGTAGGAGTAGCTCAGGTTAGACGTAAAAAATTTGCTAAGGTTTTCGACCGCATCTTTTGCCGTGCTTTTATCACTGGCATACTGATAGGAAGAATTCAGGGAGATGGAGTGCTGTACCTGTTTGGTACCGGTACGGTACATGATCATACCATTGTAGCTGTTGTTAACCTGATAAAAATCCAGCGTGTCCAGTGGATTATTGAAGTAGGGATCTATCAGTGGCCGCACGCGGGTGTAGTTGCTGAAGTTGGAATAGCCCCCATTGATGGCCCAGTGTTCATTTGGTACGATGTTGGCGTTGATATTGGCCACCAGTCGTTGCGCATCACTGCTTTTACTGTTATCGAGATTATTGACCTGCATCCCGGCATTGGCGGCGATATTCACCTTGCCACCGAACAGCTGAAAGGCCGGCGCCACCGTGATGTTGCGCATATCGTTCACGACGTTGTAGGCGCCCAGTGTTACGTAGTCCGGCGCTACCCTTTCGTAACGCAGCTGTATCGTATAAAAATTACCGGTGTATCCCAGCCCCGCCTGGATGGCATCAAAATAACGGGTGCTGCCGGTAGGCGACAGGAACTTACCAAGGAAGTTGGAAGTGCCTCTGCTACTGTCAACAGCGTTTTTTTCAGAGCGGATATCACGGTTAAGCGCAGACACGGAATACTCCACCTCCACGAAGACGCGCTTCAGCAGGTTTTGGCGGACATTAAACGCCATGGCCACGTTTTCACGGGGTGTGATGGTTGCATCGTCCGGGATATAGGGAATAGAAGAAGCTTTGTCTTTTGCTTTGAAAAGTGATACCGTATAGGCGTTGCCTTTATCTTCGTAGCCCATTTTCACGCCATAGCCTATACGTTCAAAAGCAGCACGGTTATAACTCTCCGGGTGTAGCACATCGAAAGGCACTGCTTTCAGCAGTTTGCCGTACATGGCAGACAGGCGCCATTTACCGGGTGTGAGCTCTACGCCTACCCCATCGAACAGATGCCCCGCCAGTGTGTAGTTACTGAACTGCATGCTGGTGGTACCGAAGTAAGCCCGCGCCCATTTATAGGAAGGTGCAAAACGAAACTGGTTAAACGGCTGGGAATAGTTACGGCCCTGATTACTGTAGCTAAAAGAAAAAGGCATATCGTAACCAAACAGGTTGATGTTGAGGTTACCATTGAGATACCAGGCAAACGGATCGCGGCGGCTGTCGATGCCGCTGGCCGTGTACGTGGTAGTGCTGGCGCTGATGGAGCCACTCATGGTCACTCCCTTTTTCACGCCCAGCTGGTCCAGGGCTTGTGACAGTGCAACAGTAGAAGTTAACAGCAACAACAGGACAGACAATGCTGCCAGGCAACAGTGCTTTTTACACATGGGTATAGGGATAGGGCTTAGTTATTTCATATCAAATATATATTTATTTTTAATTTATTAATATTATTTATTTATAAACAGGCATAGTATCTAATGATCAATTACTTATGTTCCCTAATATTTACAGTTTTTCTATGTCGGCAGCTACTATTGACAGATCATTATCAAACTGATGTCCTCCGGCAGACAGTTCACGAAAAACCGCCCAGGGTATTTGTTGCTGATAACGTTTAAAATGATCAAATGGCACTACCTCATCATCCTTGCATTGATAGAAAAAAACAGGGAGTTCTTTGGGCAATTTATCAGCAAAATGTTGCTGTAATTTGAGCGGCTGCACCCAATCCTGCGTCCCGCTCCAGAATGGCGGGGCTACCAGAAAAACGCCGGCAACACCCTTCCTGACGCTGTTTTCAGAAAGATATTTCAGTAACAGGGAAGCGCCGAGTGAATGTCCTGCTAAAATAAGAGCGTCCTGAGCGGCCACCAGCTCGTCGATCTGGCGTAGCCATTCCGGTGCAAAATCGGGAGCAGTTTCATCGGGGAGCATCTGCGGATAGTGCACGGTATAATTACTACCCAATGCTGTTTGCAGCGAGGCTACCAAAGGTTGATCCGCCTTATAGCCTCCGTTGCCTCCACCTTGTATGAATAACACTTCTTTCTTCATATTGATTAGGTTGATGTTAATTATCTTAGCATGTAATTATCTTAATTACTAAGATAATCAACATTGACACATTTGCCAATAAAAAAGTCGACGGCTGACGATATATTTTAAAACAATTACTCACTGCGATTGTATTTCCATTGTTTGTTTATTCTTTTCATATTCCAAACCCAATTCCACATTTTTTCAGCACTAAAAAAACCTAATCTATGCAGAAGTCCTCATTACTCACGCCGGTATGGGCAGGCAGTTTGTTGCTCTTAAGTTTGTTTGCCTGTAAGCCCAACACCGATGATCTTTCGAAACCGGCGAAAGTCCAACAGCAGGCATCCACGGAACTGACGCCGTCGCAGGTGTGTATCGCGTACTACATCACTGACGGCAGAAACCCCGGATTTAAACTGAAGGACATGCCCGACAGTGTAGACATGGTGGTCCTCTTCGGGCTTAAGTACTGGTCGCTCCGCGACACGACACAATTGGCTGCCGGCACCGGCATGATGGCCAACTTCACCTCTTACCAGGACCTGTATGCGCAGATCAGGCAACTACAGGCAAGAGGCATCAAAGTATTGCAGAACATCGACGATGAACAAAGCTGGCAAACCAATACGCCCGGCGGTTTTGCTTCTGCTAATGCCTTCGGCGACACGCTGAAGGCACTGTTGACAGACCGGATGAAACTGGACGGCATCAGTCTGGACGTAGAGCATTCCGGCGCCAAACCCAGTCCCATCCCACCGTTCCCGGGCTACAGCATCACCGGCTATTACAACTGGTACAGTGCCAGCATGGCTGCCAATACGCCATACCTCGCTGTAATAGGCTCTCTCGCCAGATACTTTGGCGTGGGCACTACCCAACAATTGCAGATCGCTTCCGGCGTAGACGTGTATGCATGGGGACCTATCATGAAAAATTATGGCAGCAAATTCAACTACGTGGGGCTACAGACTTACAATGCAGATACGAACAGGCTGCGTATCACCATGAAGTACCTCGTGGACTCCAACAAAGTAGCGGCCAACAGGGTACTCTTTGGTTCTTATGCCGAAGGCGGCACCAGTCAGGCTAAAGACGTCGTTACCGCCAAATGGGTTCCTGTTCAGGGGAAAAAAGGTGGTATGTTCATCTATACCTATAACTCCAATCTGCCTTATGCAGAGGCAGTGAAACGAGCGCTTAAATCCATCTAATTAAAAAGCAATTTTGTGGTATTGTTCAGTACCTGCTGCAGCCAGCCATATTCCGGCAAAGCCTGCAGCTGTTGCAACAAGGTGGCCGGCAGTCCGGTTGTCCCGGTGAGTGCGCCCGCTATCTGACCAGCAATGGCAGCATTGGTGTCTGTATCCCCACCGGCACCGATGACGGCTTCAAACATAGCATGCATGCCTGTTTGCGCCACGCGGGACGCTGCGAAAACGGCCAGCGGTACTGAATTCACCACATATCCATTGGTACCCAGGCGGGCAGCATCGGCGATCGAAAAAGCGGCGTCTTTCTCCTGCAATAGCAGCAACCTGTCCCTCACGCTTGTGTCGGGCAGTTGCGGCAGCAGTAACGCCAACAGATCGTTGCTGCCGTCCCAGGTGCCGTCCAGTGCGGCCCGTATAGACAGCACTACCGCCAACGCCCCTACGTAGGCTTCGTCATTACGATGGGTAATCCGGCAGATATCCCGGACCGTTTCTCTTGCATACACAGGCAGAAAAGCATAAGGCGCTATTCTCATGGCAGCGCCGTTGCCGGCAGCATATTCTCCCGTACGTCCTGCCTGGCTCCAGTGCGCGCCCACAGATAATTCCTGCAAAGCCTTTAGTGTGCTGGCCCCCAGTCCGGAGAAACGCCCGGAACGATAATACCGTAACATCATGGCTACCATCGCCTCCGGAGCCGGCATTTCCTGGTGCTGCAATGCTTCACAGGCAGCGAGAGTAAGCTGTGTATCATCTGTGAGCTCCCATTTCCCCGATGGCGCCGGTGGTTGGCCCCAATAATACGTAGCCGGATTTGCCGGCTGCGCATTTTCATAGCTGCTGCCCCATGCATCACCAATAGCACCAGCGAGTATACAGGCTTCAAAACGGTCCTTTACTGTCAGCATCCGCATTTTTGTTTTGGGAGCATGAAGATAATACATGCCACCCAAATAATATTTTCGTACTACCGTTCCCGTTGTAATGTCAATTGCTCTCCTTTTGTAGTGGTAAAAGAGAGCAGTGCGCCTTTCAGCACCCGCGCCTTTTTACCATTGCGGTACAGCGCCACCGCAGTATTCCAGGGGTTACGTATGTTACAGACGCCTCCCCGGGTAGCTTCCAGCTTCACGAAGGGAATATCCCCGTGTCGCATGGCGGAAGTCACCACAAAGCCACCACGGCACAATAATGCATACTGCGCATCCCACGATTTGGGCCAGGCGGGAAACACATGGATCACATTCTCCTGCCCGGGCCCTGCGGGCACACTCTGGCATAATGCCAGCTGCAGCGCTTCAGCAGCTCTCCCCAGCCGTTGCACGTTGGTGGTTTGATACCCTTCGCTCAGGTCCATACGATTGGCCAGCACTTCTTCATTTTTACGGCGCCGCAACTGATTAGGCACCAGATACTGTACCGCTTCCGGTCTTCCCAGCAACGCCCCTGTGGCCGGTAGTTTGGAGAGCACATAGATGCCTGCGGTACTGTCGATGCCATTATCGAAATAGGTATTGTAAGTATCATTGCCGGTTTGCTGTATATCCCGGCTGCTTTCCAGCGTACAAAGGTCGAAAAACCATACCGGCATAGTGTTGCCGTCCGGATGCCAGGACGGATTGCCCTGTAGCACGGGCAACAGGGAACGGACCCAGGTGGTTTTACCTTTCTCCTGCTGCACCGGCAGCGGCGACAAATGGTCCAGGAACTCCTGCCATACGGGTAGCATGTTACTGTCGGCGTGCAACAAACGCGCGGCTTTTATCACCACCGGGAAAATACCGCGCATGGCGGATATCTCTTCCACTGTGTTGTGCCCGTCCCATATCGATTCGTTGTCGTTGATATGATAGATATGATACCGGCCATCCTTTTCCTTACGGACATTCGGGAAATGCCGGTAAAACTCCGCCACGCCTTTCAGCATGGGGTAAGCCCGCTGACGCAGCCAGGCGGTGTCCTGCGTGTATTCATATCGTAGCCAGTATTGATAAGCTATTTTAGCGCCACGGGAGAAAATGTGGCTCACATGGCCGAAGGTGCTGTTGCTTTTGGTGCCGGTATGCCAACGGCCGTCCTTCCAGCCTTCATCTTTTTTCCAGTTCCAGCGGCTCAGGAACGGCATCTGCGTATAGGCGTAATCTTTAAAGGCCTGCGAGCGCTGCTCCCAGGGTTTCTTTACCAGATACAGCTCCCGCATTTCCGCAGCGATGCTGTCCGGTAGCGCCGGCGTGTTGTCAAAGCCGGTCGTTTCCGGAATATAGATACCCTCGCTGCCCCATTGCTGCCGCGCAGCCATAGCGTATGAATCATACGCCCTGCTGTACATGTCAAACATGGGGTCCAGCAGTTCAGGATGATTGGTCTGGAACAAAGCGTTGTACAGGCAACTTTGATTGGCGCCCCAATAAAGATGTCCCCACTTGCGTTCATCGCCATTGGTAGACCATAACATACCATTGAATTTTACCGGGTATTTTCCGCGGGAACTACTGCCCATGATATATAGATACCAGGCGTAATGCTGCGCGATGTAATCTGCCTGTCCGTCATCACTATGGAGCTGTATGTAGGACCGCTGCCAGAACTGCTGCCACCAGTCGCGGTTATCCTTCAGCAACGCTGTAAAACCTTTTTGGCGGGCCGCTTCCAGTTTACGGACTGCTGCTTTCACCACATCTTCCGAAGGATCAAAACTGGCAGCGGTAGCTGCATAGATCGTAAATGCCGGGCTACCGGGCAACGCTCTCAATCTCACAGTAGTGGTCGTGTTCTGCTCCGTCTCTACAGCGCGGCCGCTGACGGCAGCCACCAGTGCGCTGCTACAGTAATAACCATCTTCCCTGAATTCCTGGGTCAATATGATATAGTCTCCCTCCTGCCGTAGTCTGGACGTGGCCACATGGCTCGCTTTGCGGGTGACGGGCATCCTTAACATCCTCAATTCGGTGGTCACCGGCAGGGATTCCCGCCGCTGGTCGTTGACCTCCAGGGCCAACACGTCTTCCTGCTCCCATACCAGCCCACGGGCAGACACGTTCCGGCCGGAGATGGTGGTCAGTCCGTCGTAGCAGGACAAATGCTGATGAAATGCCGGCGCCGTAAACACTTCCTGCCCGAAATCCACGTCCATATAACCGGTACCGCCGCAGTAGTCCGTATTCCTTTCATAAAAACTATTGGAAGCAGAACTGTTGCCAAATACATCCACCCGGTTCAACTGGAATTTGAGCGAGGAAGGCACGGTCCATACCAGGGTGCCCATACGGCCGTTGCCGACCGGCATCCCTTCTTCCGGGCGGGCCACCGGACGGACATAGTCCAGGTCCGCAGCGCCTGCGATAGCAGCATAATTGACCGTGTCTTTATTATCCGTATAGGCGTACAGGTGAGTAACGGCACACAGGCCGATACCTAACAGGGGAATAAGGTGTTTCATACAGTGGTATTTACTGAGTACACCAAGATATTCCGGTTAACGATCAATTGTTGATAGCAAATTGCTGAAGGATGCTGGTATTTTAGCCTGCTAGAAATACTTTTCAAAGGCGACACCGTAATTGAACAACAGGTTTTCCCTGTCGGTACGGTTCAGTTTATTGTACGTCATAGCTGCCGTGAGACTCAGCCAGCTGCGTAGTTTTATGGACATACTGTTCACACAACGGATCATGTAGTCGTCCCCATGCATGAGCGAATTCTGAAAGTAGTTGCTGCCTTCAAACACGATCATATTGCGAATGGTCCATTTATACTGCACCCGAAAAGAGTTACGTACGGTGCTGTAGACGTCCTGGATGGTGTCATGCAGGAACAGGTTGCTGTTTTCAAACAGCAACCCGTCCGTAATATTCAGTATGGCATTGGGCCGGCGTATGAGATCATAACCAACGCCCACGCCGCCCTGGAAGCGGTTATTAATTTTCAGGGAATAACTTTTGTCATAGTTGGCCAATCCCCAGTAGTAGATCTGCGCGGTATCGGTATATAAGTTAAAATCCACGGCTGCCGATACGTCATTATTGGTCAGTGATGCATTATTTTTTCCGTAAACATAACTGGCCCCTGCATTGAGGGAGACCTTTTTCTTGCTGACTTTAAATGCCAGGTTGTTATTCAGCAGGTACGAGTTACCATCGTTGGTGCGGTTAATAGACCCGGTGGAAGCATATTTGACCAGATAGTGCGTAGAGTCACTAAACTGGGCAAAACCGGTATAACCATACAGCATGACAACAATCAGGGCAACTATTCTCTTCATAATCAATTTCTTAATATGTTAGCGGTGTTTTATGCCGCAACAATTAACGTGCCCGAAGTTGTCGTGTCTGCCATTAAAACACTTCCTGTTTTAAAGCATCTGCCCAGATCTGATACCCTTTTTCTGTCGGGTGAACGAAGTCGTACATGATTTCCTTCAGCAGGACTCCTTCCGGTGTCAGCATTTTCGGACCGATATCCAACAGGCGGATATGTTCTTTCGCCGCGAATGCTGCCAGCAGGCGATTGGTTTCATTGATCACCGCCCTGCGGGGATGATCCGGTTTTTGTTCCCGGGGGAAAACAGCCATCAGCACAATTTTAGCTTGTGGTACTTTAGCACGGATACGGCCACAGACGGCCGCAATGCCCTCCACAATTTCCGCCGGCGTGTTGGCGCGGGCGTTATTCGTCTGGCTGGTGTTATTGGTGCCAATCAGCAGCACTACGGTACGTGGATGCAGGCCATCCAGCTGTCCGTGGTCCAGCCGCCATAGTACGTTCTGTGTCCGGTCCCATCCAAATCCGAGGTTGAGCACCCGGTGGTTGCCATACAAAGCAGCCCAGGCTTCCGGGCCGTTAGCTTTACGCAGCTGGCCGTCGGCGCTCCTCAGCAGTGGGTAGCCGCCAAAGAAATGGGTGATGGAATTGCCGATCATGACAATTTCCGGATCGATGGAGTCCTTTATGCGCAATACTTCCGCATGCCTGGCCCACCAGTCGTAGCTGTCATTTTCCAGTTTGGAAACCGGAATGATAGCCGTATTGGCCGGCAATGCTGTATCCCGGCTATGATCGTTCATGAGTTGCGACAGTAAAGGCTCCATAGCTTTGGCCCAGGCGAGGGCGCCAGCGGGGCTGGGATGCAGCCAATCGGGCATCTGGTCCTGCCGGATGGTGCCGTCGAGGTTGAGGAATACGTGGTTCACGTCGCAATAGAACACATGCTCATTGTCTGCCAGCTTAGACGCCAGTTCCGATGCCCGGTCCAGTATCATGCGGTGCGATGTAGGGTTAGGGCCGTCATAGCTGCCGGGAAAACAGCGCAGCAAAAGGATTTTAGTATCCGGCAATTTTTGCCGCAGCAGTTGCACGATCGCTTTCATGCCACCAGCCAGCTGGCCGGCGGTATGGCGTACCGGGTAGTTCTTTTCATCGATATTGTTGGTGCCTATTTCCAGCGTCACCACTTTAGGCGATTGCCCTTTCAGTTCACCGTGTTCGATATTCCAGAGGATATTTTCAGTACGGTACCCACTGAAGCCCAGATTCAGCGCCTTGCGGGGGGCAAAGAACTGGTCCCATACCGGCTGATAGGTCGGTTTTTCAAAGTTATGGGTGATGGAATTACCGATCATGATCAGGTCGTACTGCTGGGCAGCTACCTCATTCAGCTTCTGTTCGTGGCGTTTGCGGTTGCCACCTTCTGTAGGCACCGCCGCTGTATTCACGCCGGGTGACAGGGTGTCCGGCTTTTCGAGGAACGACTGCAACAATGCCGGCCAGTGGGCTGCGGCGCCGCGCAGTGGTTTTTCCATGCCGAAGCCGTGGCCTCCGTCCGGCAGCAGCTCGTAGCTGCCTTTACCATCGTAGCCTTTCCATACTTTGCCATATTGTATGCAGCTGCTGACCCACTCCTGCCGGTCATCTTTCGCGATGAGGGTAAAGAGCCGCGAGCGCAGCGCCGGTGGCGGTAACACCGCCGGATATACGGAGCCGGGGCTCGTTTCGTGGAGGTAGGCCGGATAGATCAGCAGCAGATTGGCAGGCTGTGTAGCCACCGGCAGGTGTTGTATCGTGCTGGCGGCCAGATGTCCGCCGGCAGAGAATCCCATGATGCTGAGTGTTTTGTTGTGCAGCCCTAATTGGCCGGCCTTGTCCTGTAGCAGCTGCCAGGCTTTCAGCGCATCTGCCAGCGCAAGCTTGCGGGTATCCGGACCGGCAGCCACGTGGTATTCCAGCATGGCCACATCATAACCAAGTTGATTGAGGAAAGCGGCCGTCATGCTGCCTTCAGACTTCACGGCGAGGACTTCGTAGCCGCCGCCGGGGAACAGCAATACCGTGCCTTTTGCCGGTTGGTGGCTGGCGCGGAACAACTGCAATAACGGTTGCCTGACAAGATGGACCAGGTCGTCTTTTTCAACGGGATTACCTTTCGGTAGCGGCGCGCCATCGAGCGAGACATAACGTTGCGCCCAGGTTACGACAGGAAAACACAAAAACAGGAACGTGGCCACATACCATGCGCGCCCGGATAATGTCGGGAATATCTTCATACATTTAATTCAGGTGATACAAAGTAGAAAAAAAATTCAGTTCTGTATACTGCTGACGCCATAGAAGACCTTATTCCGCACCGGGCGCTGTTCTTTGTTTGCTGACAGGATTATTTGGGCCACCAGCAGAAATGATGGGAGAGAAAACTTGTCGTGATGACAATGATGCAAGCCTCCTGGACCTGCGTTAAAATGGGATAGTCAATTTTCAATAGCCTGTGATCATCTTATGCTGAACAGCGGCCATGATCAGCTCCGCCACATTTTTCACATCAAATTTCTGTAGCAGATTACGCCGATGTGTTTCAATAGTGAGCGGGCTTACATTCAGCTCCTGCGCCATTACGGGCGTGGTTTTGCCCTGTGATACCAGTTGCAGTATCTGTTTTTCCCGCTTGGTTAACGTAGGCACCTGTTTGAATTCATGTTGTGCCGGACGGGTAATGATTTCCTTTACTTCCTTGCTGAAAGCGATCTCCCCTTTCAGGGCTTCTTTCAGGCAATTGAGTAATTCCGTGGAAGAAACATTTTTCACAAGATATCCGCTGGCGCCGTTCTGTAGTATCTGGAGAATGATGCTGCGTTCAGTATGGTTGCTCAATGCCAGCACGACTGTATCAGGGGATAATTTTTTGATATCTCTGCACAGGTCCATGCCACTGGTGTCCGGAAGCATGATGTCCAGCAGTACCAGGTCCACTCTGTTGTGCTGCAAAAAATCCATAAAGTCTTTTCCCCGCGTGAAGCTGCCGGCAATGGCTATTTGCGGTTCTTCCTTCAGGAGGGTTTTTAGTCCTTCGATCACAATAGGATGATCATCAACAATGGCGAGGACAATATTGTCATTCATCAGCGACATGGGCACTACAGTTTCTGTAAAAATGCTATAATATCCTTACATGAAGAAGGGGGTGCCTCAAAAATACCGGGAAACCAGTAGATAAAAATAAAAAACGGCCCCCGGGTTTCCGGTGGGCCGTTTTTATCATGATGCGCCTTGTTAGAGGCTGGCTTGTACGTCTTTGAGCTTCATGGTCATAGACTGTGCCGTGTGCAGCGTCCAGGCGTCGTATTCCTCAATAGCCTGTAACCTTTCGGCCTCTGTGATGAAACCATGTTCCACTACCTGCGGGCCTCTTAGTTCCGCCACTTTTGACCAGATAGCCGCCCTGTTGGGGAAGCCTGCCACTGCCCTGCTGTATTTTTCATCCGCGTTAAAGGACTGAATGTTACGGTAACCGGCTTTTTCAAAGAGGGCTGGCAGATGGTCCGCTATTTCATTGTCCATGCCGGCATCTGCGCGCCATCCGAGGAAGGCCTCATAGAAGCGCAGCATACTGGCGGGTGGCACAGGGTCCCACTCCAGTTTGGTGTGGTTGTAATCCAATATCGACACATGGCCGCCGGGCACCAGTAATTCGCGGAAGCGCAATAAAGCCGCCAGCGGGTCATTCAGCCATTGTAATACCCTGGCAGAAACAATGACGTCATATTTTCTGTTCGGTTGCCAGGTGTACAGATCAGCATTGATCAGTTGCAGGTTAGGTACATCCTGTTGGTCTTCCAGTCCTTTCGCGATCAGGTGTTCACTGCTGTCGATACCAGTAGCGCTGCCCTGCGGTCCTACTATATCTGCTATGCCGGCTGTGATGGCGCCGGTGCCGCAACCTACGTCCAGTACGTGCATACCGGGTTTCAGCAGGGGCAGTAATGTTGCATAACTGTTTTGTAATGTTCTGTCGTCCAGAATGATGGACGTTCCTTTTGGCATGGTGGCCCTTTTGGAGGCTTTGTCCTGCATATAGCTATTTATTTTTTTTTCCACCACCCGTGTTTACCACTGGCAGTTGTTCTTATTCCACCACCCGTATGCCGCTGGCAGTGTATCGTATTTCCCTTTTGGGTGTTGTAATGGCATCGATGACTTCCTGCGGTTTCCGGGCATCTTTGGCATAGTGTTGTAGTTCCTCTACGGAAGTAATATGCTGAAAAGCTTCGCCGTCCAGCACAATGGTTTTCCCTTTGATATCGAGCGGAACAAAGAAGGCATAGTCTTTCATCTTCACAAACGCTGTGGTGCTGTCATTTATTTTCAGTTGCATCCAGCATCCTTTTTTAGGACACACGTCCAGTACCTGGGCTTTGACTTTCACCGCCACTTTACCGGTGTCGTTCTTTAACAGGGACGGGAGTTTGGCAGCATCTACAGCACCGGCTGCCGTAGTACCGGCACCGTAAGTGGTATTGAGGGTTGCTTTTCCTTTGGGGGGTTGTGCTACCGCAGCCAAACCGGCCATCATCAACAGTAGGCACAACATTGCTTTGTATTTCATGTTCAAATAGGTTTTGTACTAAGATAAGAAAGAACTATTGACTATTACTATAGACTATTCTTTACATATCTTACAAAAACGTTAAAACTCCGGTAAACGGTCAGATGCCCCTGGCATTAAGTCGTATATTTGACGCATCAAAAAATGCGTGGAACAAATCACGCATCGATAAATACCCCCCGGCCCCAGGGCTAAAGCCCCGGGCTACTTCCTACACACTGCTATCTCTGTTGTTGTTCTTTGTTGTGATTGTATTACTTTAAAAATATATTGTCATGAAACGATTGGAAAACAAAGTAGCCCTTATCACGGGCGGAGCAGGAAGCATCGGCCAGACGACCGCAAAATTGTTTATCGAAGAAGGTGCTAAAGTAATCCTCGTAGACCTCGACGAATCGGCGCTGAAAAAGGCAGCGTCAGCGCTGGGCCCCAACGCGGCCTATGTGGCGGCTGATGTTACGGTGGCTGCTGACGTGGAACGATATGCCAAAGAAGCCGTTAAAAAATTCGGAAAGATTGATATTTTCTTTAACAATGCCGGCATTGAAGGCGTAGTGAAACCTATTACTGAATTTCCCGAAGACGTGTTTGATAAAGTGATGGCGGTGAACGTAAAAGGCGTTTTCCTGGGCTGTAAGTATGTACTGCCGCAGATGAACGACGGGGCCAGTATGATCATTACCTCTTCTGTGGCCGGTTTGGGCGCCTCCCCTAACTTCGTGGCCTATACGACCAGCAAACATGCGACCCTGGGCATTATGAAAACGGCCGCGCTGGAAGCCGCTCCCCGCAAAATACGTGTCAACAGCATACATCCGTCACCGGTAGACAACCGGATGATGCGTTCCATAGAAGAAGGTTATGAGCCCGGCAAAGGTGAAGAGATGCAGAAAATGTTCGCTGCCGGCATTCCGCTGGGCCGTTATGCCCAACCGCTGGAAATCGCCAAACTTGTCCTGTTCCTCGGATCAGACGACAGCCAGTTTATCTCCGGCGCCCAGTATGTGATTGATGGCGGTTCTTCCGCTAAATAACTGTCTTACTAACCCATTCAGATAACGGCTTCCCTCAGACGGGGGAAGCCTTTCTTTTTTATTATTGGTCTTATATAGTATGTGCGTAAGTAATCACCTCTTTCACGGGCTCGAAGCCGAGGCGTGTATAGATAGGCAGCCCTGCCTTGGAAGCGTGGAGCACACAATAACGTTTGCTGTCTTCCACACATTCCTTCAGTAACCGCGTTGTCATGGCAGCGGCCAGTCCTTTGCCCCGGAAGTCAGGCAGCGTGCCGATAAAATGCAGCCCGGCATTACCGGCTTCATCGTAAAATATCAGGCCACTGCATGCCGCTGCGCCGTCAACGGTGCCGATAAAGACTTTTATTTTGTCTTCCTGTCCAAGCAAACGGGCCACTACGGCGCCGTCTACACGATAATTAAAAGAGCCTGCTGCAATAGTGGCGAAGGTGTAAGCATCGGCCTCACTTTCGGCCAGCCGGAAATGGATTTTGTCGGAGCATTCACCGGGAGGATTTTCCCTGAGATAGATGATCATTCCCTGCAGGGTCAGTTTAGGCTGAAAGCCTGCTGCTGTCAGTTGTGGTGCAAAAGCTTCTGCTACAGAAGCGGTGAAAGTGACGGCATCGGGCAACAGCCCTTCTTTTATCTGCGTGGAAATTTCCGCCAGTGCTGCTGCATCTTGTACATCAAATACGCGCCGGGGCCAGTCGGACCCTTCAGGCATAATGGCTTTAAAAGAAGGCGTCGTAGTGAGCAGTCCGGTCCGCTCTCCTACGTACGCCCAATGTTCAAACAGGTTTCCGATAATATGTTTTTCGTCTTGTTCCATGTGTCTAGATAAGACTACAAAAATAGCAGTCTCACCGTTGTAAGTAGTAGTCCAGTGTTAAATGGGGCGGTAGTCCAGTTGACCACTTCCTTACTTACAATAAGCCTTCAGCAATTGCGGTGCCTGCTGCGATCCCAGCACCGCTGCCTGTTGCAGGTCCTGACACGCTTTAGGCCTGTCATTGAGCATCAGCCAGCTCACGCCGCGGCCCAGATAAAGGTCTGGCTCCGCAGGTTTCAGCGCGAGCGCCGCGGTAAAATCTGTCACCGACTGCTGCACGTCCCGCTTCCGGTCGCGCTCATATACGCCCTTGAAATACAACAGCCGCTCGTCTTTCGGCCAATACTGCATCAGCGAAGCAAAGAAACGATCATTGTCTGCCGCCTGCGGCCAGAGCTTCACGAACAGCACTGCCAACGCTTCTTTCTTCGGGTTCTGTATCACGTATACCGGAGAAAACGTACTGTCGTTCAGGAATGTGTTGATCGGCATATTCGTATAGTTCTCACCGGTATAGTGCGATTCCCAGACGACCAGCTGCCCTGGGCGCATCGCCGCTTTACTACCGGCAGATATCCCTCCGGTGCGCACGGTATCATTCGGGTGTCTCCCCGCAGCCCAGAAATACCAGGGGTGATTACAATACACCTTCTGCTGTTGTAATGGTCCCTTACCCACAAAGGCCGTCATCCCGTTCATGCCCCATCTTTCTTCGTTGCCATGACTCAGCGGATTTTCGTAGTACAGGGTAAACAACACCTGCCATATCAGCAACGCTGCTGCCATGACATATGGCGGTTTGCCTTTCTTTGAAAACACCGGCAACACAGCCAGCAGGCAGCATACTACCAGCGCCATGAATATCGTATAGTCTTTCTTCTCCGGGTCATACGTTTGCCGCAGATGCAGTTCATCGGTAAAACTCAACCATGCTACGATGATCATGAACACCACGAATAGCCATAGCTCCTTCCGGTCACGGGGCTTAGCCGGTTTGGCGTTCTTTTTGGCAGCAGCAGGTGCTGTAAACATCTCCCACCAGTAGTTGAAGCCATACACGCCTATCACGGCGGCAAAAGGCGCCAGCGTGATCAGGTTGCGCAACGCCCCGCCCGACTGTCCCAAATCCATAAACACCGCGAAGAAGACATAGATCAGAAACCCAACGGTGAACTGTAACATGATAAAGTAATCGGCCAGCATCTTCCGGAGATTCTCCATATATCCCCAGACAAAAAAGAAAAAAGACACCGGCCCCAGTACATACACATACTTACCGATATGATGGGTGAGGCTCACATGTCCATAGCGGTTCTTCTTTTCTCCACTGGCCAGCATTTCCTGTACCAGCGCCAGCGGCTGACCGGTATAGGCGAACAACCCCAGTCCCCATGCGGCCAACCCCGCCCCCAGCAAAGGAATATAGCGGTACATTCGTTGCTGTATCAAAGGGAATAGCCAGAAAGGCAGGAACAACACGCCCTCCGGACGGGCCAGTGGTAACAGTCCCCCTACCAGTGCAAACCAGCCAAACTGTTGGCGATAGAAAAAATAGAGGCCCAGGCAAACTAAAAAAGAGGCCAACGGCTCTGTCATGGCGTCTCTGGAAATACCAAACAGGAATGTCTGGAACAACAGGAAAACCATCGCGACCCATGCATGTGGCACGCCTTTATGCTTCAACGCCCTGTACAGTAAAATACCAGATCCTGCTGTCAGCAATACCATCGTCACCACTACGCCCATTCTACCGAAGAGCTGTACCGGCAAATAAAACAGCACCACAAACAGCGGCCTGTTCCACGAAGAGAAAAACTCCTTCGGATGATTACCGGCGTCCTGCACGTTGAGGAAGCGGCTGATAGCATCATCATCCCAGGTATAGTTGGATAGCTGCGACCATACGAGGGAGACCAGCACAAATATCAGCGCGCAGATCAGATAATCGTATTGTTTCCATTTTTTCATACTGCCTGTTTTTCTTCGTGATATTCCTGTTCTGTATTGATGTCCCAAATGTTGTCGCGGCTGGTGACGCCCTGCATGATATTATCCACCGCCGTCATGGCTGTGAGCATAGAGTGGTCTGCATTGTTGTATTTATGCATGCCATTGCGGCCCACGAGAAACAGGTTACTGATGGTATCTGTATACTCCCGTAATTCATCGAACTGCTGATAGGTACCGAAATAAGCGGGATACGTTTTCTTCATGCGCACGATGGTGCTGTCTCTCACATGTTCCCGCCGGATGATACCGATTTTTTGCAGTTCATCGATGCCAAAGTTAATAAACTGCTGATCTTCCATGTTCCATAGTTCATCGCCTTCATTGCAGAAGTATTCCAATCCTATCCATACGCGGTCCGGGTCACTCACCATGAAGGGGCTCCAGTTATTAAAGATCTGCAGGCGACCTACTTTCACATCATTTTCCTGTATGTAGATCCAGTTGTCTTTAATGAGGCCATGTTCCTGCTCTACCACCAGTTTATCCAGCAGCAAGCCTACCGTCACAAAGTCGCGGTATTCCAGTCCTGCGGCTATGTCCCGCACCCGTTGCGGCACCGGGCCGTCCATGGCTGCCACCAGATCTTTTACCGGCATGGTGGAGAAGAAGTAATCGCCCTGAAAATGTTGCGCGGTTGTTTCCACGCCTGTAACGCGACTATCTTTCATTTGAATGCCTTTCACCTCCTGATGCATGTGTATTTCTCCGCCCATGGCCCTGATACGTTCCGCGACTTCTTCCCACAGTTGTCCCGGTCCGTATTTTGGATACAGGAAACGTTCTATCAGACTGGTTTCTGTTTCCTTTTGGTGGATGTCTGCCGGCTTTTTGGAAGCTGTCATTTTCTGCAGCGCATGTTTGATGGTTTTAGACACGGAAAGTTTTTTGATCCGCTGGTGGCCCCATGCGGCGTCTATTTCATTACAGGGCTTTCCCCATACTTTCTCCGTATAGTCTTTGAAGAAAGTTTTGTACAGTACTTTCCCGAAACGTTTGATAAAAAAATCTTCCAGTGTTTTTTCCTGTTTCCGGTAGAAGACACGGGTATACCCATACGAAACCATGATCCTGCAAAGCCGGAACAGTCCTAACTTTGAGATGGTGCTCATCGACATGGTGAGCGGATACAGAAACAGTTTCCGCTGGTAATAAATGCGGGACAAGCGGTCGCGGATGAGCATCACCAGATCAGGGTTTTGTTGCGTAGGCTGTTTAGCCGCCACCATGAGCGTGCGTTCCTGCCGCTGGTAGCGGATGCGTACCTGTTCGGACGGAGCGCCGATAGGCATGATTTGCAGCCACCAGTCCATTACACGATCTGATTTGGAGAAGAACCGGTGACCACCGATGTCTATGCGGTTGCCTTTATAACGCACAGTTTTGGAGATACCACCGATATCCCCGGATGCTTCCAGGATGATAGGTTGAATGTCTGTACGGGTAAGCAGTTCGTAGGCAGCTGTCAGTCCCGCAGGGCCTGCGCCTATAATAATCGCTGTTTTTTTGTTTGTCATGGCTGAAATAGCTAAGCGGAATCATCACTTTCTTCCAGCACTATTCCTGTTGACAAACGGCAGACATCTCCCTAAAAATTTCACGGTTACCGCTAACAGGTACCATGGTAAGAACAGGAGCCTGACAGCAGCCTTCCAGCATAGTATGGCATAATAAAAAGCACGTTCCATCATCATAAAATATTCGTGATACCAGCCTGCGCAGGGCCAATTTTTTTACTAACTGCTACTAATACACGATGATGGAACAATACCCTTATGTCAAGGCAAAAAAAAGTCCGGGAATTTTCCCGGACCTGTATTTTCAGGAGAGTTGACCGTTAAGGCTGGCGAGCCGGTGAAGCTCATCGAACGTGGCCACGATGGTACTACCGTTGTAGGTGGCGGACAATTCCCTGTCTTTCATGCTCACCTCAAATGCTTTGGCTTTGAGGTAGCTGGCCAGCGCCTGCTGATGGTCCATTTCAAACAAAGAGATCAGTTGCGGGAAAACAGTCAGTACCCGTTGCGGGCTGGCGGTGCGTACCTGATCGACCACGTCACTTTTGATGGTTACCAGTAATGCGCCGCTACCATAATCGGCCACGTAATATGCGCTGGAGCCAAACATACCGGAAGCGATCAGTCCAATATAATGGACTTCGTTCAAAGAAGCCTCGAACTGGCTGTTGGTAAACAAGGGCAGCTGATGCTGTTCACCATAGGCTTTCAGTTGAGCTGCCTGTTGTAAAAGATTTTCAGGGAGATTGGACTGGGTATTGGCCCAACCCCAGAGGAAGGTTTCAGACGAATGGGAGAAAGTGCCCATAATCTGGATAGGGAATGTGAGCTGATCACCGAAGCTAATCACTCCTTCGTTGAGGTCAGCAGTCCAGTTGTTATCACCGATAACGGCGGACAGATCATTCTGTTTATCCAGTGCAATACCGCCGTATTGTGCGATAAGGTCCTTCGCGGACAGGGCTGTTGAATCAGACATGTTACTTCTTTTTTATTATCAGGGGGTCAAGATACGTTATTTAGAGGGATTGACGTAAATTGTACAGGTAATTCCCCCCGACTGGCATTAGGAAGTCATGTGATCAATCCCGTTTTCCCATCATCTTTCATTACCCTAAAAAAATAAACAGATGGCTAACAAAGTGAACATCGTCCTCGTGCATGGCGCCTGGGGCGAAGGTATGCATTGGAACAAAGTAATTCCTTTACTGGCGGCCGAAGGCCACAATGTGGTAGCTGTCCAGTGCCCGCTGACATCATTGGCAGATGACGCAGAAACGGTACGTCGCACCGTCAGTCAGCTGGAAGGTAAATCGTTGCTGGCGGGTCATTCCTATGGTGGCGCTATTATCACCGAGGCTGCAGGTAAGATACCGGGAACCGCAGGCCTGGTGTATATTGCCGCTTTTGCGCCGGATGAAACAGAGAACCTCGCTGCCTTATTACAGAAAGGGCAACCGGCGCCCGGCGGCGCTAACATCTATCCGGACGAGTATGGTTTTCTGTGGATTAAAAGAGACAAGTTCAGGGAAAGTTTTTGTCAGGACGCCACCGCCGAAGAAGCCCTGGTGATGGCTTCCACGCAACGGCCTATCGCGGGGCGTTGTTTTGAAGACAAGCCTACCAGTACCGGATGGAAACATTTCCCGGTATGGTACCAGGTATCTTCCGAAGACCGGATGATACCACCCGATGCCCAGCGGTTTATGGCAGACCGCATGAAGGCAGAAACCATCACCCTCGATGCCAGTCACGCTTCGCTGGCCACCCGGCCGGTAGAGATAGCGGGCTTCATCAGTAAGGCTGCGGGCGCCATCTGAAATTATCCAGAGCTGGCCTTTCCGGTCGGCTCTGCCCTATCTTCCCTATATTCGCGGCGTAGCATTTTAACGAAAAGAAAACCATGCAACTGGAAGTAACCCTCCGCCGTATTACTGTAAACAACGTAGAAGACATCTGCGATCTAAGCAAAACCCTTAGTCCCGCGCAACGCAATAAGGTAGCCGACAACGGCGAATCCATTGCCATAGCCCATTATTCCGAAGATGCCTGGTTCAGGGCCATCTATGCAGGTGAAGAGCCTGTGGGTTTTATCATGTTGCATACCGGCGCCGACTGGAGCGACGGCATCGATTTTCCGAACATGTTCCTGTGGCGGTTTATGATCGCCGGTCCGCATCAGGGAAAAGGATATGGCAGAAAAGCCATCGGGCTGGTACTGCGCAACCTCGCCGCCCGTAAAGTTTACGAGCTGTATACCAGCTGTGGCGAAGGCGAAGCCAGTCCCCTGCCCTTTTATCAGCAGCTCGGATTTACACCTACCGGCGACTGGTATGATGATGAGATGGAACTGAAGCTCACCTTTACCGATGCTACCGTGGCGCAATTATTGGGCTGACGCCTTCTCCCGGATACCGGCAAGGTGATGATCATCATGTTCGGCCACAAAGTAAGCCAGGTCAATGATGCGCATCGGCGTCTTCAAACGCGGGTGCAGCGCGGTATTATCCAGCTGCGCTTCCTTCAGCGCCAGCAACTTTTTCACCAACGATGCCCGCAGTTCCCGGAAACGCAGCAGCAGTTCCGGGAGCGCGGTCGCGTTGTGATTGGCCTGATGGGTACGTTGATTCGTCAGGTCCGCCACGCGTAGCTCCGGCAGCCCATTGATAAAATCATCGAACCGGCCGGACCATAGCGGCTCCATATCCGATAGGTGCCCGGCTTCCTCCTTGACAGACCATTGTTCGCCGGCTTTGTGGGCCAGCACCGCCTCCGCTATGCCGCGTGTCAGTTCTTCCAACCGGGCCGGCGTGCCGGCGAGGCGCTCAATGATGTCCGGCATCACGCCGTTGTCTGTGATGACCGGAAATGACCGGTCAAACCATGCTGTCCTTTTCATGACTGCGCTTTATAGAAATCATACAATGCTTTGATATCGCCGCTGCAAAGCAACGGCATTGCGGCTTTCAGCTTATCGTCGGGCCAGTTCCACCACTCCATTTCCAGCAACCGTGCGATGTCTTCTTCTGCAAAACGTTTCCGGATTTCCCTGCCCGGGTTGCCCCCCATGACGCTGTAAGGCGCTACGTCTTTGGTGATCAGCGCCCTGCTGCCGATAATGGCGCCGTGGCCTATTTTCACGCCCGGCATGATCATCGCCTCTGTGCCAATCCACACATCATGGCCTATTACCGTATCTCCCGCAGGTCTGAAACCATCGATACTACCCTCAAAGGCCGCCACCTCCGGCATATAAAAGAACGGGAAGCTGGACACCCAGTCATGGCGATGGCCCTGGTTACCGGCCATAATAAACGCTGCGCCGCTGCCGATAGAACAGTAACTCCCGATGATCAATTTATCGACGTCCGTTCTGTCAGGCATCAGATACTTCGCACAATCATCAAAAGAATGACCATGATAATAACCCGAATAATAACTATAGGCGCCTACGATAATATTAGGATTGGTAACCTGTTCCGATAATAACTTGCCACGAAAAGGGCTTTCAAAATAATTTTCCATGCTACTCTTTTAAATCAGGAACAGCAAGGTACGATTTAGTTGATGAAGTATGGCGGATGTTATGGTTCTTCACTGCGCATGGCTTCCAGCCTTCGGCTGACTGATTTCATATTGGTAGCCACAAACACCAGCAGCACACCCAATGAAAACACCTGTATCAGCACACTAAAGATGCCTATTCTCAAAAAAAATGTCTGGGTTTCCGGTGTGAATCTGATGACATCAAAGACGCCTAACAACAAGGTAACCAATGTCAATACTTTGCCTAATCGAGGTTTCAGGAAGGCTGCCGCCAGCGCGGCGACTGCCATCCCCAAACCAAAACCGTGCTTTATAGACAGGACAATGTTTGTTGTTTGCGTAATGTAGGCAGCATAGCCCAACTGTAGCACCAATATAGCCAATGCGAGCCAGCAGAGATAACGTTTAATAAACATAAGTACGGAATAGATAACTCCGCCAAGATACTGTTTTTAGGCTACTGCCGCATCTGCTGTTTCGTGTTGAACTACCACTGTCTTTTTCAGCATTCCTTTCGTCAGCAGCATCACCACGGCCAAAGCGGGCGGGATAATGAAGCAGCCATAGAGCCAGGTCACCGCATTCATGGCGCCGGCCACACCGCCCGGATGCGTCATGCCGCCGGCATTGGCAATGAGGCCGGACAGCGCCGCACCGAATGTCATCGCCATCAGTTGTACGGTGGTGATGGAAGCAGCAGTCAGCTCTATTTCGTTGGGTGGTGCCAGTGAGAACACCCGTACCACCAGGTGAGGCCATGGCAATCCGATACCAACACCGATCAACAGTAAGGCGATGCAAAGACCCACCAATACGTAGATGTTGTATGGTGCCCCTGATAGCCATACCATACCTGCTAATCCAACGATCATGAGCAGCGCACCGATAAGCGCCAGCGTCATCAGGGCGGAGGCTTTGGCGCCGGAGAGAGACATGGACCCGACCGTCCAGCCAAATGCCACCAATACGGTCAGATAACCGGCTTCCAGCGCCGTAAAGCCATGTATGGTTTGTTCGAAGTAAGGGATAAATATCTCCACCGCCGCTACCAGCGCCAGCAACACAATGATCAGGTATACCATGCCCAACGGAGAAGACAGCCGATAGGCGCCGGTAGGTAGCAGTCTTACCTGGCTACCCCGCTCTGATCTCACCAATAAGGCAATCAATAACAACGCTACCAGCAAGCCTGCCAGATTATACATCAGACTTTCCATCACGCTGCCGATAGAAACCGCCAGGGCGGATAACAACAGTAATAACAGCTTGCCGACCGGGACCGGTGTCCTAGCGCCTGCCGTATGTTGGGTGGGCAAAATAAATTCGGTGAACACCAGCAACAATACACCAATGACCAGGATAACGGCAAAGGCTGTACGCCAATTACCATATTCGGCAAAGATACCGCCCACAAAGGGCCCTACAAAAGCGCCCACGCCCCACATGCCTGATATCAGCGCCATGGCCCTGGCCCATAACCGCGATTCAAAGATGATCCGGATCATGCCATAGGAAAGCGCAAACAACAGTCCGCCACCCAGTCCCTGTACCGCTCTTGCCAACAGCAACACGTACATCGTGGGCGCTGCCATGGAGATAACTGCGCCTGTTGCGAAAAGCAAAATGGCCCAGCGATAAGCCTTTCGGGGGCCGCTGACCGATAATAAGCGGGCGGACACCACCGAACCAATAATAGAAGCCACCACGAATATGGTCGTATTCCAGGCATAGTAGGCAAGCCCACCTATCTCCCGGACAATAGACGGCATAATGGTGGCCACTATGTAAATGTTGGTCACATGCAGTAAAACACCTAACGCCAGCGCGCTGGCTTTGTATTTATTATTCCCCGCAAACAAATCGGTCCAACCGGCATTGGTTGCTGTTTGAGCTTTTGTATCCATACTGTTTATATTCAGATGTAGTTACAAAAGTCGCTCGTTTTTCAGGTGGCATCAATCTCCAAACAGCGGAAAAAACAACCAATTTTACGGAAGCTGCCGGTATTCTTTTGGGGTAAGGCCGGTTTTCAGTTTGAAGAAGCGGGTAAAGTGGGAAGCATTGTCAAATTTAAAATAGTCAGCCACTTCTTTTACGGACAGAGAAGCATATTTCAGCTGGTATTGCATTTCGAGCAATAATCTTTCATGGATCACTTCGAGGGCGGTCTTTCCCGTTTCCTCTTTCACCGTTTCACTGAGATGTTTGGCGGTGACGCCCAGCAGCACCGCATACTCCGCGATGGTACGCAGTTCGATGAACTGCTCTTCCACCAGTTTCTTGAATTGAAATGTGAGCTGATACTGCCGGTTCATATTTTTCCGGAACCGCAACAGGCAATATTCACAAGCCCGGTTGTAGTCGTACAGCAACTCGGTGAGCACGAGGCGTATCACTTCAAAATGAAACGGGCGGTTGCCATCATATTCTTCCGCGAGTGTCTTAAACTTACGGTGCACGCCGGGCAGCGCATTATCCTCCAGCTCAAACACCGGCGGATATTCCGGGTGCAGGTACAGCAGGTCATCGATGACCTGTTCTTTGATATGGCTCTTGTATAAAAAGCTTTGGGTAAACAATAGCTGTTGCGTAGCAAAACCAGGTGTGATCCGTTCCACCGAAAAAATCTGCTTCGGTGATATGATGGCCATATGGCCGGGCGCCAACGTAAAACGGTGGTAGCCCACCGTAACGTCCATCTCTCCCTGCAATCCCAGCATCAGGGTGTAATAGTCGTTCTTCACCGGCTGACCGGCTTTCAGGCACTCATTATTTTTTAGCAGGACAAATTCGGCGTCGTTGGACAACATGGTTTCACTGGTTTCAAAACAACCAAATTTACGGATTCTGTTGTTTGTAAAACCAGTGAAATCCGGGAGAACTATGCTTTCAGTGTGTCCAGCGCGCCAAAAGCATGGTCTATCACGATTTTCCAGGTGCCATCTGCCTGTTGCCGCATTACCTCTATCCCTTTGGCGCTCACTTTCACCTCTTCTCCCTCGGTGATGTTCCATTCAGAGCGGCCTACAGCCAGATCGCCTGTCTGCAGGCAATACACCGTTTTAATTTCCATGGTGCCTTTGACAGCCAGGATGGCTTTCACCGCCTCCTCGAACTGTTCCTTGCCGGCGGTCACTTTACCCGGCTCCGGTACCATGATACCGTTGTAATCATAAATCGTAAATACCGTATTGAGATCGCCGGTATTGAAAGCGGCTGCCAGTGCAGCGTGTACGTCTTCTGCCCTTTTAGGTAAATTCATATGCAGGTTTTTAGTGAGTTTAAGCAAAAACAGGTTCGAAACTACCCGCCGTGGTGATAGCGTCCGACAGCTGACCGATGTTGTCATATACTTTATGGTAGAGGAAAGGCCCCATGCTGACGCGTTTCACGCCGAGCTTTTCGAGGACATCGAGCGCCGGCAAACCAGGCATACACATGACATTCAGCGGTAAACGCGTTTCCCTGGCCGCCGCGCTGATCGCCGCTTCCTCCGTTATACAAGGCAGGAAAATACCATCTGCGCCGGCAGCTTCGTACAACCGTAGCCGTTGTACCGTCTCTTCCTCCTTGTTGGCCACATTCAGTAAATAGGTATCACTGCGGACATTCAGGAAGAGGTCGGCGCCCGCTGCGGTGAGCCTGCTGCGGAGGTTTTCGATGGTAGCTGCAAAGGATTTTGCCTCCTGCAATACGCGGCCCGTACTGCCGATGGTGGAGTCTTCGAGATTGATGCCCGCCACTCCTGCTTCCAGTAACCGGGAGATGTTGGCGTAGATCGCTTCCGGAGAACTGCCGTAGCCCATTTCAATATCAACGGACAAGGGTATACGCAGTACCGCTGCCATGCGGCGCACGATGAACAGGTAATCGTCGAAAGGCATCCCCTCCCCGTCTTCATAGCCCAGACTGGCCGCCACGGCCGCGCTGGAAGTGGCTACCGCAGAAAAACCCTTCTCCTGGAAACGACGGGCGCTTTCCGGGTTCCACGCATTAGGCAATACCAATAAACGTTCCTGGTGTAGTTCTTTAAATACATTAAACATTGATGACATGGTCACTCGTTTGAAAATGGATAAATGTTGTTTGTTGACAACACAAAACTACGGCAGCAGGAAAGCGTGAAATTGTACAGATCGGAACAGTTTAGTTTAACTATTGGACACCGCCAGCGTCACTGGCGACTGGTCGGGCATGTAACCGGAAGGGGTATGGCCGGTAAAGGATTTGAACTCGCGGATAAAATGGGACTGATCGAAATAACCGCAGTCATAAGCAATGGCCGTAAGCGGCGCTTCGTTCCGGATCACCAGCTGTAAGCTGTTCTGGAAGCGGTGGATTTTACTATATAGTTTGGGAGTAAGGCCGGTGTATTGGACAAACAGTTTCTGCAGGTAACGGGAGGTAATACCATAGCGGGCGGCCACATTCTCGATGTTATCAAAAAAACCGGGTTGGCGGATTTCATGCATCACATGGTCCAGCATGGTCACTTTTGTATGCCGCTTTTCCGACCGCAATATCCGCTGCCACAGAAATTCTTCCAGTAACAACAAACGTTCCTGCCAGGTAGGTGTTTCCAGCAGCCGCGCATGCAGGGAAGAGACCCCGTTGCCGGACACATCGCGGAAGTCACTGACCTGGTCATTGAAGAGGTCCACTTTTTCGGGAAAAAAGACAGCCGCGGCATGCGGAAAAAAACGAACGCCCAGCATGGTATTGCGACCGACAGAGCGTACCGGCAGCGGTTTGGTGACCTGGCCCCACAGTTCTACCTGCGGCGTAGTCTTAAATCCGGCACCACTATCGGTTAACCAGTGGCCGGTACCCAGATTAAAAATGATTTCCATGTTCCCGCTGGGGAAAACAGTGTCTTCAAATGCCGTGGCAGCATCTGATTCGTAAGTGTAGTAACACTTTACATACTGTTTCAGCCTGTCACCCGGCTTTATTTCCTTGTATTCCATGGCCATTGCAGGTACCGGAAGGTACAACAAATCCGGTCCGGGGTCAAAAATAATCTCTTCCTGCCAGGTGGAATTGTACAAAACGGAACAAAAAATCTCTACATTCACCGCTCGTTTTTCAAAACAAAAAACTATGGAAACATCCGACATCCTTTCTGTCATACAGGCGGTATTTAAAGGCGCTGATGCACGCGACTGGCCGTTGGCAGAACAATCCTTTGCCCCCGAAGTGTTGTATGATTACACCTCTATGGCCGGCGGACAACCGCTTACCCTTACCCCTGCCGCTATTATTGGCATGTGGAAGCAGTTTTTACCCGGGTTCGATAAAACCGAGCACCTGATTTCAGATTTTAAGATCACGGAAGAAAGCAACACCGCAGCAGTACAGTTCACCGGCCACGCCACACACGTGATCGACAAGGCCGTGTGGATCGTGGAAGGCACTTACGAAACCAAACTGACACGCCTGGCAGACCACTGGCGACTTACGTTCTTCAAATTTAATCTGCAAAATCAGGAAGGCGACCTCCAACTGCCGGCACTGGCGCAGGAACGTGCATCTCAGCCCCAGCGCTGAAGCCCTGGGCTACGATGAGTTTAGTTATCTGTCACGGCAAAAGAATGTATAAAATGCAACAGGGCTGACTTTTTTTGAGCCAGCCCTGTTGCATTTTATCTTATGGTATATGCTATTTCTTTTGTTGCGACAGGAAGTTTACCAGTGAGGCAAACTCCTCATACGACAGCGCGTTGGCGAGGCCGGTCGGCATCATGGACGTTTTCATTTCCTTACGGCTGAGGATATCCGCCGTTTTTACGGTGTATACCTCTCCGGCGATGTCTCTCATCACTACTTTGGTGGCTGTTTCTTCCGTAATAAATCCGACGTAGGTCTTATTACCTTTAGCCGTGACCGTTACCGTCGCGAAACCCTGGGAGATAGATGCATTCGGCTTCAGGATGGATTCAGCGATCCGCTCGCGGTTCATGATGGAGCCGATCTGTCCCATGAAAGGACCTTTCATTTTTTCTTCCCTGGTGAGACTGTGGCAGGCCACACATCCCTGGTTGACGAACAGTATTTTGCCTTTGGCCGCATCGCCTTTTATTTGTTTTACTGCCAGGAGCACATCCTCAATAGATGATTTACCTACCTGTCCTTTTTTGCTTTTGATTTTTTCCAGATCGACTTTGGGTTCTTTGGTCGCCACGGGTTCTGTCTTTTTCAGCGGAGCGAAAGCAGCGATCTCCATTCTGTGGCGCGCATCCAGGTCTCTGAAAAGCTCCATGCGTGCCGGATCAGCTTTCTGCGCTTCTTTCTTCAGGAATTTTTCGATTACCGGTGATCCTGCCCACAGTACAGCTTTGTAATACGGGCCATGAGAATCGGGGCGGGTACCCCACCACCAGGAGGCGTCGTAGTCGCCTTCTTTTTTATACAGGCGGGCCAGCGTGGTCAGGATCTGCTTTCTCAGTTTCACATCTTTCGACTGCTGATAGGCAGCGATTAGTCCGTTCACCGCTTTCTCGTCATGCATATACCGCAATGCCCATAAGGCCAGCGCTCCGTTGGCGCCGTTGATGGCAGCCACCGCTGCGTCTACCGCGTGAAGCGCTACCAGCGCGCGCACGGCCAGATGAGGCAATACAATCGCAGCATTAGGCGTAGCATGCGGGCCTTCTTTATCTTTCACCGGCGCTACAAAGGAGGCCGGCACTTTCGTTTGTAACAAAGCAGTGGCCGTTTCTACGCGGCCTAAGCGGCCCAGTCCCACGATCGCTGCCGCACGCACACGGGGCGACGCATCTTTCAGTCCTTCCAGGAAAGGTTGCTCCGGAACATCTGCCAGCAAACCTTTGCGGTCTGCCAGGGCCCTCAGGGCATGTTCTCTTATCGCAGCCTCTTTCGACAGCTCCACCAGGGCGGTGATGCCGTTTTTCCCTGCTGCCTGCGCATAGGTATACAGGCCGGCCACACGGGCATATAAGGGCTGCTGCACATCGGAGGCGATCTTTAATGCCGCGGCAATTCCCTGTGGATCATTCCGCCGCAGCAATTCACGGGAGGCATTTAACCGGGCCACCGCACTGGCTGACGTCAGCATGCCCACCAGTTCATCCACGGAGACTTTCGCCGGATCGGGGAAGGCTTTATAGGTCCAGTTGTTCGGCACCGCCCGCACTACAAAGCCGATGGTATCGCTACCGGAATAACCCGCGCCATCCCATGCGGAGAGGTAAAGTCTGCCTGACCCGTCCACATCCAGGTCCGTGATCTGGGGCAGTGCTATAAAATCTTCTTCCTTTTGTGTGAACGTCGGTCCATCCGGTGTTACACGGTGAATATACAACATGCTTCTGCCCCAATCGGCCATCATGGGAACGTTGTTATATTTCTCCGGCCAGTTGGGTTCAGCCATAAATAAAGCGCCGGTACCGGAGCCTCCTCCGAGGTCTGCCAGCGCAGGTATGATTTCATCTGTAAAATGCTGGAACAATACCGGGTATCCGTATTCGCCGGATTGGAGATGGTGGGAGAACCGCACATTCCATCCGCCGCCATCATTGGTATTTTCCCTGGTGAACACATTCATGTAGGGGTCGATAGCCACATCATATACGTTACGTGTACCATGGCTGAATACCTCCATTTCTGTACCATCGGGGCGTACCCTCACAATACCACCGCCCAGCATGGTCAGCTTTTTACCGGAACGGTCTGTCGCGTCATGGAAGCCGAAGTCGCCCACGGCGATGTAGATCCAGCCATCAATACCCATGCGGATACCATTGGTAGCATGGTCTGTACCTCTCTCCTGGATGTATTTGGTGTTGCTGAGATGCTCCACCAGCGGTTGAGGAGGGCCATCTGCTTTACCATCGCCATCTTTATCTTCGAACACCACCAGCGCCATACCGGTGGCTTTCCCTGTTTCTTTGGAGAAGGTGGTATGTAATACAAAAACCTGGTTGCCCATGACAATAATGCCACGTGGATTATCGACCTCCGCAAAATCGGTATGCTGGTCCATTTTGCCATCGTTGTCCTTGTCCACCAGCTTCAATATCCGGCCTTTTCCCGGGTCTTTGCCGAGAGAGCCGATCATGTCCACGCCGACAAACACCTCTCCTGTTGGCGCAACAGCCAGGCAGGCGGGGCTGGGCGTAACAGCAGGACCGGAAAATCGTGTGATGGTTAATTCATTGGGCGTGGTTTGGGAATACCCTGAAAATGGTTTTACTGCGATGAGCGCTGTAAGGGAACAGGCCACCGCAAATGGAAATCTCATCATTGCTAACTGCATGTGTAATAATATAACAGGAATTTTAAATGCAGGTCAATATATAAAAAAGTTTTTCCAGAATCAGAATTATTACTTGAGAGGTCAGATGGAGGTGTTATCGGGTTTTCGGTTACGCTTACATCCTTATTGTATACTGTGTAATATAAATTCCAGCATCGGGTCTTTGTCCCATACCTTATGCTGTAGTGATGTTGTTATCCTTACATCCGGCAGTACCGGCCCGTTTTTCTTTTTATCGCAATTCACCCCGTGGCTCAGGGAAGTAGTGGATTGTATCCTGATTTTACTGTTCGGGAGATCTATCGGAAACGCCTCTCCGAAATCCTGTACATTTTCGCCGGTAGGCTCTCCGATGATGGTAGCCAGTCCATACGTTTTCACCACGTCAGCGATGGCCATGGCGCTGGAAAAGGTGAATGGGCCGGTGATGAAAGACACGGTGCCTTCAAACACAGAATCCTTTTTGAAGGGGCTGTCTCCCGGGGTACAGTCCTCATGCTCCCACACCGTGCCGTTGGCATGTTTCAGATAGCTGTCGGTGGTATCTCCTCCGGCTATCAGCATATTTTTGTAAGGCTGACTGATTCGCCAGCTTTTACGTCCCCAGGCGTATTTTTTATGGGTGATGTAGCTAAAGAGCAGATCGCCCAGTAGCGTGTTTCCGCCGCTGTTTTGCCGAAGGTCTATTGCCAGGTGATGGATATGGGCTGCTTTGAATTGCCGGAAGCAGCTGTCCAGGAAAGTGCGGAACGCATTAACGTTGCCGCTCAGGCTTCTGACGTCGATATAGCCCAGCCTGTTGTGTAATATACTATACGTGTACGGCTGTACGATATGCGGCATGGTGGCTGTCAGCGCCTGTCTGAAAGGGACGCCGGCGGATATGGTTGTATTGCCGGTAGCTCCTTTGTTGTCTTTATAACTCAGCACAAAAGGAGGTTGTATTCCCTTTAAAAACAAAAAATAGCTCAACAGGCGGCAGGACGCTTCCTCCCGGAAAGATGGCAGTCCGGCCATACCGACTAGTATTTCTTCGTAAAGGGCCGTCATCTGCCGGCCATTGATGGCCGTGATTTCAGCGCCTGCCGGGATATGAAGCTCGGTGGCCAGTTTAACGGGAATATACAACCGGTGTTTTTCCTGCACCAGTTTATAGGGAAAGAACTGGTCTTTTTTCAGTTCATCCCTCAAAAAAAGTTGTCCTAATTGCGGCGTCGCATGTGCATCGCCCAGCAGGGCTGTAATGCGATAGAACGTCCATAGCAGGTCGCGGGTATTGATTGAATCGCCGATGGAGCGTTTGATTTTCTCTACGCCGGCGTCGTAATCTTTTTGCGAGGTATATGTAAATGGCGCATAGTGTGATGCGCGCATGGTACGGGTGTATTCATCGATATCTGCTATGGCCTGCCCGCGCGACAGGGTTGACTGAGCCAGGCTGATATTCGTTCCCAGCAGCAGTGTTAACGGGAATATCCAACTTTTAAAATTCATATAGCCGTTATTGTAAGGTATCAAGGCGGCCAAATATAATCAAATTTGCATCGGAATTGATTAACTTGCTGCCCCTATATTCCTGATACCATGGAGCAACAGTCTACCATCTTCGACGAAAGTTTTGACCAAATACGCACCTTGCGCCGCCGCAACCTGATGCCCATGTGGCTGAAAGTATACACCTGGGTCACCCTCGGCTTTGGAATGCTCTTTTCCCTGCTGATCTTTTTCGAGTCGATTTCAGATTTCGACGGTCTCCCAAAGGACAATGCCGGTTATCTGGCAGGTTTTGTCATTGCGGGCATCCTTATTTTAGCGATATACCTGACGCCCGCACTCCTGGTGTGGCTGGAAGTTAAATGGGCTATCTGGTTCAACATCATCATTGCTGCTCTCTGGGTTATCACGATCCTGACAGCAACGATCATATCCGGCACAGATAATCTGTATGTGGGCGTCACGATAATTTATTTTATCCCTTTCTGGGCGGGACTGTTCCCCCTACGACGCAAATGGACAAAAGAAGCCGTTTCCGGACGCGCCCTTCGCAGAAAAGCATTTTAAATACAATTTCATTTACCCTATACCAACGATCATGACCCAACCTTCCTCTATTTTCGACGAGAGCTTTGAACAGGCCGGTCCGCGCCGCCGCCGCGACCTCCTGCCCAACTGGCTCAAACTATATACCTGGATTATTATCTGTTTCAGCATCATCAGTTTTCTGTATGTGGCATTCACGAAGCCGGACGTTGATTTCAGCAAAATTCCCCATCCCGAAATCTATCGTACGGCCGTGATTATCGGCAAAGCGATTCCTGCCTCCCTGTTTTTCCTGATGGGACTACTGGTATGGATGGAATCCAGAGGGGCCATCCGGCTCAACCTGATCGTCGCTGCCATCTGGTTGTCTGCCATTTTATTGCTGGTGCTCACCGGCGGTTTGGACAACCTGATCTTTGGCATATACCTGCCACTCTTTCTACCCTATTGGATAGGCTTGTATCCTTTACGGCAACAATGGATAGCTGCCGTATCCGGACGGGCGACAGGGCAATAAACTATCCGGTTGAAAGCACCCACTATCTCACCACCTCATAATGCGCGCCGATAACACCGGAGTTCAGTTGTGTGGAGCGGAGCATTTTCAGCTTCATCGGTGTTTTCAGGTCTTTAAACATGCGGGTGCCGGCGCCAAGGCACACGGGCTGGATGGTCAACTGTAATTCATCGATCAGGTCCAGGTCCGCGAAACTCTGTGCCAGACCGGGGCTGCCGAAGATCACCAGGTCTTTTCCCGGCTCCGCTTTCAACTTTTGTACTTCTTCAGCGATGTTGTCTTTGATCAGTCTGGTATTGTGCCACTCCGCTTTTTCCATGGTGGTGGAGAATACTACTTTGGGAATTTCCTGTACCCATCTGGCGTGATGGAGGCTGTGTTCACTGGCAGTCTCCGGTTTTTCCAGTACGGTAGGCCAATAGCCGGCCATCATGTCGTAAGTCGTGCGGCCATACACCGGCATGCCCACGGTGTCTACTATCTTTCCGGCATAGTCCTGTAACTCCTTGTCATAGGAGATCCAGCCCAGGCCACCGTTTACGTCGCAAACATAGTTATCCAGTGATACGTGCATGAACAATACTACTTTTCTCATTTTTTTAGTTTTTGTGGTTTTATGTTTTTGGATAGATGTCATTACAGCTCAGTAGCCAATGGTGGCCGTATTTGTCCGTCAACACCCCAAACAGGCCCCCTGCGACGGTATCCTGCAGCGGATAAGAGGCCACGCCGCCGACAGCCAGTTTCCGGTAACATGCTCTCGTTTCTTCCTCCGTATTACAATGCAATAATAGGGAAACCGTGTTGCCTTTAATCAACCCTTCTTCACCGACCATATCAGAGCCTGTCAGCACCAGGTCGCCACTTACCAGCGTAGCCTGTATCACCGCGTTCCTGACCGGCTCCGGCAGCGCTTCCACGGGGTCTGTTTCCCCTACGGTCCGAAAGGTCAGCTGGCCGCCCAGGCACTCCCGGTAGAAGCCCATCGCCTCCCGGCAATTGCCGTCGAAAGTGAGGTACGCGCTAATTTGTATCATTTCCCTATTTTTGATGACAACACAAAGCTACCCCTCCGGTGGAAAACCTGCGGCAGGGTTTAGTGACAATTGAGGACGGCGAAAACGACAACACCATTGTCATAACAACTGACCATATGAAACACATTTCAATTCTCATACCCAGAGGCCAAAGCAGCCTGGTAAATATCGAGGGAAGCCTTCAAATACTGTCGGAGGTCAACGCCATCCGCGCTGCCAGAGGTGAAGAACCGCTGTTCAACATCCAGCTGGTAGGCCTCTCTCCTAATACCAGCCAGCGCAACGGCCGGTTCACCATCAATCCGGATGCCCTGATCAGCGAGGTACATCAAACAGACCTGATCATCATTCCTTCCCTGCAGGGCGACCAGCAGCGGGCAACGGAAATGAACCTGGAATTTATCCCCTGGATACTGGAGCAACGCCGGCAGGGAGCCGAAATCGCCTGCCTTTGTATCGGCGCCTTTTTTCTGGCGGCCACCGGTTTGTTGAACAACCGCCCCTGCACTACCCACTGGCAACTGGCAGGACAGTTCACCCGGATGTACCCCGAAGCGAAAATGGTGCCCTCCCAGCTGATCACCGACGAAGACGGCCTCTATACCAGCGGCGGCGCCTTTGCCTACCTGAACCTGCTGGTATACCTGATTGAGAAATATGCCGGCCGGGAAATGGCCATCGATATCGCGAAAGGATTCCTCATAGATATAGACCGGAAAAGCCAGTCTCCCTTTATTATTTTCGAAGGACAGAAAACACACGACGACCCGGAAATCAGGATGGCACAGGAGTTCATCGAAGAAAATTACCCGGAGAAAATCACCATCGACTTCCTCGCCAATAAATTTTCTATCGGCCGGCGCAACTTTGAACGGCGGTTCCAGAAATCCACCAACAATACCGTCAATGAATATGTGCAACGGGTAAAAGTAGAAGCCGCCAAACGCCGGCTGGAAACCACCCGTAAAAACATCAGTGAGGTCATGTACGAAGTGGGTTATACCGACACCCAGAGTTTCCGGGAGATATTTAAGCGACTTACCGGCTTAACGCCGGTGGAGTATCGTAACAAGTACAATGAAACTGCAATCGCGTAAGATCTTTTTAGGCAAAACAGCATCCACCGAAATTTATCCTTCTGTATACCGTATTCATCGTGCCAGCAACACGTACTGCGCTGATATTCCCATCTTTTCCCTTATTTTAGCGGTTTGGCAGTGAGCTGTCATGCATAACCTATATCACGTACACCATTTGATTCTACATGAAAAAAGCAAGTAATCATCCGGCAGCATTGCCTTTCCTGTTCCTCTCCGAGATGTGGGAGCGCTTTGGTTTTTATCTGATCCTCGGTATTTTCCAGTTATACCTGACCGACACGGCGAAAGGTGGCTGGGGCATGGACCGTGCTACTGCCGCGGATATCTTCGGCACTTTCATCGCTTTTGTGTACCTGACACCGTTCCTCGGTGGCCTGATCGCCGACCGTAAGCTCGGTTACAGCAAATCCATTATCATCGGCGGGATACTCATGGGCATCGGTTATATGGGGCTGGCAGTACACAATCTCACCGTTTTTTATCTGTCGCTTGCGCTGATCTGTATCGGGAATGGTTTTTTCAAACCGAATATTTCCACCTTACTGGGAAATGTGTACAGTGATGACCGGTACCGCAGCCGGAAAGATACGGGGTACAACATTTTTTACATGGGGATCAACATCGGCGCGTTTATCTGCAACTTCTTTGCTGCCTTCCTGCGTAACACCATCGGTTGGGGCGCGGCCTTTATTGCCGCTGGTATCGGGATGTTCCTCGGCGTATTGATTTTCATCATCGGCATGAAACATTATCGCCATGCCGACGTACGTAAACCTGTACAGGAAGGTGATATGCCGCTGAGCAAGATTTTCTCCGTGGTATTTCTCCCGGCCATCGTAGTAGGTTTGGGCGCCTGGTTCATCCCCGGCAACATCTTCGGTTCCGACTCCACAGATGCGTTCATTTTCGCCTGCATTCCGATTTTATTATTTTTTGTGTCGCTGCTGGTGAAAGCCGATGCGAAAGACCGCAAGCCGCTGTCAGCGCTGCTGGCCATTTTCGCGGTCTCCATTGTGTTCTGGGCCGTATTCAAACAGAACGGTACCGCACTGACCACCTGGGCACAATACTATACCGACAGAGAAATTCCTTCTGCCATTCAGCAGCCGGCACAACGGCTTTATCTGGCTGAAACGGTTGTCAACAAAGCCGATTCAGTGACCGCCTACGACGATGAGTTCAGGGTAATACGGGATGCCGCCGGCAAACCGCAGAAAGTATGGGATAAAGTGCCGTATTTCAAAAACGTGGCACCCGAAAAAATGCCTGCAGCAGGACAAAGTATCAGTCTGTACAACACTGAATTATTCCAGTCTATTAATCCGTTCTTTGTGATCACGCTCACGCCGTTGATCGTGCTTTTCTTCGCCCTGTTGCGGAAAAGAGACAAAGAACCCTCTACGCCGTCTAAAATAGCCTGGGGCCTGCTGATATCCGCGCTGTCTACCCTGATGATGGTGGGCGCCGTATATGTATGCAGCAACGGCGCTATCAAAGCATCGCCCTGGTGGCTGATCGGTTGCTACGGCATCATTACCGTGGGAGAACTGTTCCTGAGCCCGATGGGGTTATCGCTGGTGTCCAAACTGAGTCCGGCACGCATCACGTCGCTGATGATGGGCGGCTGGTTCCTCGCTACTTCTATCGGCAACAAACTCTCCGGTATTCTGGCCACGCTATGGGACAATTATGACAACAAAGCGAATTATTTCCTTGTCAACTTCCTGTTACTGGGAGGTGCGGCCGCGGTGATTTTCCTGATGCTACGCTGGCTGAACAGGATTTTCAAAGAGTCCGTCAGATAACGGAAACGACTATATGTTTTTCAAAGAGCAAAGTGGTTCAATCACTTTGCTCTTTTTTTTATCCAGTGACAAATGCTTTCCGTACTGCGGATATGCAGCCGGGTACCGTCCTAGCTTTGCAGCGATTTCAACTATCCTCTTTACGCAAACCACTTTAAATGAAACCTCGGAAACTCCTATGCAGTCTCATGTTCATCATGACGCTACTTTTCAACTTATCGTGCAAAAAAGAAGCGCAACAGCCCACCAAAGACACCACCGCCGATGTTTCTTCCGGCGCTTTAGACAAGATTAAAAAACTCGGCTTCAGCACCCACGGCGTGGTCCGCAGGGACAGCGGTTATGTGGTGGAAGGCGATATCTTCCTGTCGGATGCAGACCTGAACAAAACCAGGGCTTATGCGCCAACACTGCGCGTCGCCAATGCTGAACAGTATATGACCACGTACGTCGTCAGGAGCCTGCCACGGGTGATCACCGTTTCTGTGGCCAACCTGCCGGCTGTTTACACCACGGCAACAGACATCGCCATTGCCCGTTACAATGCATTGGGGCTGTTGCTCACCTTTCAACGCGTGGCCACCGGCGGTGACATCAGCATCGTTCATGCCAATATGGGCGACGGCGCTTTAGGCTTGTCCGGTTTCCCCGACGTCTATGGCCATCCGTATAACTCTATCCAGCTGAATTCAAATGCCAATGGTTTAGGCTCCAATCCGGACCAGTATTACCTGGCTACCGTGATTGCGCATGAGCTGGGCCACAGCGTCGGCTTCCGGCACACAGACTATTTCAACCGTTCCTTTAGCTGTGGCTGGTCATCCAGTCCTAATGAAGGCGACGGCGGCATCGGCGCTATTCCTATCAATGGTACGCCTGCCAGCGAAGACCCTAACAGCTGGATGCTCGCCTGTATCGGCACCGGCGAAAACAGGCCGTTCAACCCTAACGACGTCACCGCCCTGCGGTTCCTGTATGGACGCAGCAGCGGCACCCAGGTCATCCCCGATGGCACCTACAAAGTGACCAGCCTATCCAGCGGCAAAGTACTGGATGTACACGGCGCCTCTACAGAAGATGGTGGCCGCGTTGTACAATGGGGCTGGAATGGCGGCAATAACCAGCAATGGTCATTTGGCTACATGGGCAACGGATACTATCGTATCATCAGTGTTAACAGCGGCAGATCGCTCGACATCAACAACTACTCCCAGGAAGACGGCACGCCCATTATCCAGTACACCTGGCATGACGGTTTCAACCAGCAATGGCAGATAACTCCCAACGGCGACGGTAGTTTCACCATCCAAAACAGGAACAGCAGAAAAGTACTGGACGTAACCGGCAATTCACCAGATGATGGCGCCAGCATCATCCAGTTTACGCCCAATGGCGGCAACAACCAACGCTGGAGGCTGGAAAAGCTCTAAGCTGAAAAAATGTTTGCTATAAAAAGGAAACCAGCCCTTACTGCTGGTTTCCTTTTTTGTTTTGTATTTTTGATCAATACTTGATCCATAAACATCCCGGAATTATGACACTGGAATTCAGACAAGCAACATCAGCAGATGCAGATCAGATCTGGAACATACTGGAAAAAGCCATCGCCCGCAGGAAGGCCGAAGGAAGTGACCAGTGGCAGGATGGATATCCCAACCCCGCTGTAGTGGCCAACGACATCGAACATGGTTACGGCTTCGTACTGGCCGCCAGGGATAAAATAGCCGGCTATATTGCGTTGCTGATCAACGATGAACCAGCTTATGCGGAGATCAAAGGGACCTGGTTAACCGACGGTGATTTCGTCGTGTACCATCGTGTAGCCATCTCCGATGATTTTCTGGGCCAGGGCCTGGCGCAGCAAATGCTGAAGGCCGTTGAAGACTATGCGGCAAACAACGGCATCAACAGCGTACGGGCAGACACCAACTTCGACAATAAAGGCATGTTGCGTATTTTCGACAAACTGGGCTATACCTATTGTGGCGAGGTTTTCTTCCGTGGCGCAGCACGGCAGGCATTTGAAAAAGTACTGCCTTAACTTAACAACCCATGAAACAGATCAACACCCTTGCAGGACTGGAGCTGGCACAAATTGGCTGGGTAGTTCCGGACATACACGCCGCCGCGGCTTTTCTTACCACCACGTTAGGTATCGCGGGCTTCCCTCCACCGGAGCAGGTGCGTGCGCAGGACCTGGACATGACTTACTACGGCCAGGTGGTGCCCGGCGACTGGCTCACTACACAAACTTATAACGGCGGCACGTTCATTGAGCTGGTGCAGCCGCTTTCCGGTCAGAGCATGTTCCATGATTATCTCAACCAATACCCGGCAGGCGGTACACAACACCTCGCCTTCCGGTTGCCGGTCAGCGGTTTCGAACAAATCACCCGAGAACTGCGCGAACAGGGTTATGAAGTGATCAGTGAGGTGGACCATCCTATTGCCCGGATGGCGTTCTTTGATACCTACCGGACATTAGGCGTAGTCACAGAAATTATGGGCATTACGCCGGCAGGATGGAAAGCCATTGAACAAATGGAGAAGGCCGGGTAAGCATATTGATAGATACGGGAACGCCTGTATTTTTTTGACAGTCGGGAAAATGAGCTATATTTATTACCTAACACCCCCGGCCCTACGTAACGACAGGATCTAACACCATCATTTCCGACACCCTCGTTTGCTATCATAACTCCTTATATCATGAGAAAGCTGGTCTTCCTGGCATCGCTGTTTTTCTGTTTTGGCAATGGCTTCGGACAATCCTCCAGAGCAAGCCTCTTTATTGATTCTTTTGTCACTAAGAATAATTTCAACGGTACCATCCTGCTGGCCAGAAAGAACAAAGCCTGGTATAAAAAAAGTTTTGGCTCCGCCAACTTCCAACAGCAGGTGCCCAACACCGCCGATACCAGGTACAAGATCGCGTCGATTACCAAAGCTTTCACTTCCGTACTGATACTACAGCTCTATGAGCAGGGAAAAATTGATCTAAACAAATCTATCAGCGCTTATTTGCCCGATTATAAAGGAGAGGGCGCCAACAAGGTAACCATCGTACAGCTGCTGAATATGACTTCCGGTATCCATAACATGGATGCTGATCTCACGCTCGAGTCGGCGCTGAAAAGCGGTATGCCGCAGTATTCACTGCCACATACCTCCGATGAAATACTGACATTGTTCAGCAGTGGCAAACTGGAAACCGAGCCGGGCAAGGTATGGGACTACAACAACGCCGATTATATTATTCTCGGGAAGATCATTGAGCGTGTCACCGGCAAAACCTTCGAGGAGCATCTGCAGGCCGCGATCCTGCAACCCCTACAGATGGCCAATACCGGCATCGCCTATCAGCATAAGGTCATCCCCCGCCTTGCTGATACTTATTTCTACCGGGATGATATCAAAGCGATGGTCAATGATCTTCCGGCATTCATGGAAAACTGGTATGCCTCCGGCGCCATGTACTCCACGGTGGATGATATCCTGAAGTTTACAAATGCCCTGTTTGAAAAGAAACTCTTACAACAAACCACCCTTGACCTGATGTTTACCTCCGGATTAAACGAATACGGCTACGGTGTATGGGTATACAAAGATTACGATATTCACCATAAGCACTATACCATCATCAAAAGGCCCGGCTCCATTATGGGTGCGCAGGCCATGCTGTTTCATGTGCTGGAAGAAGGTGCCACGATCATTATCCTCAGCAATACAGCGACAACCAGCCTCGATGAATTTGCGGCGAAGATTGCGTCGCGGATTGTTGAATAACGTTCCTATATTTTACGGGTCAGATGAATCTGAGGTGCCTCCTGTAATTTACCCTGCGCCAAACGGCCGAATTCGAGGATATAAGGTTGCTGGTTGTGCGCGTCCAGTCCTTGCTGGTCTTTCCATATTTCATAGAAGACGAACAGATTTTCGTCTGCCGTTCCCTGGTGAAGGTCATACTGAACATTGGCATCTTCCTTCCTGGTTTCTTTTACCATGTTCTGTAGTACAGCGGCCACCTCGTCGCGGTGTTCCGGCCTGGCTTTAATAGTAGCGATCAAATAAATACTCATGACAATTGTTTTTCAAGGATGATTACTTTTTCCAGATGTTGGAGATAGTCCTGCTGATAGTTTTCTATCCGCTCCTGTGTGGCATTTTTTTCCAGATCGTGAAAATGGAATCCATCTATGTTGTCCATGCCCACAAACTGGTTCATTTTATGAAAACCGAACAGCACTCCGTCATCTACTGACTGCTGATCAAAAAATTCTCCCGGAAGGGTGAATGCCGTGTCTGGCGCATTCCAGGTAGTGGTCACCATGTATTTTTTGCCTTGCATCAGTCCACCTGTCCCATAGTTGATAGCAGGGTTTTTCCGGCTTCTGCCATCGCTGGCATACATGCCGTTCTGATGCCCGGCCGTGAACACTTCATCGATATATTTTTTAAAGCGGTTAGGGACCTGAAACCACCAGATAGGAGTATGATAGATAACGATGTTCGCCCATTTGAAGTTTTCCACTTCCGTCATCGCCTCAAAGTCATTATTAGTATTGCTAATACGATATTCGAAACCTTTCCGGTCAAGAAACCTCATCGTCCAGTCCGCCACAGTGTCGTTAAACTTCCCGCCCGAATGTGCGAAGACTTGTCCTGCGTTGATAATGAATACCTTCATTGTTGTAAATTTTAATTATTAATGATGCAAATTTCCATCACTTTAATACATCATCAAAATAATTTAAATAGTAGTATTCTATCATAAAAATGATACATCCATCAGCAGGAACAACTGGATAAAATCTTCTGCTTAACATTTTAGAAGATGTTTAATCTATAAATTGCCGCCCTTATCAACCCCGCACTATGATCACTGTTCAGCTAAATGCCCCTTTGTCCACTGCTATCCGGCATACTAAAAAACCATTGCAGCATGTCAAAATATAACCTCGAAGCCCGGTACTTCGTACTGGAAAATTTACGTAAGCTGGATGACATGCTGCTGGATACCCTTTGGCAGTTATTTACGCAAATCTGTAAGTTCTGGCAGACGACCGACAAACCGGAAGCGATGAAATCCGACTTTCTGATTTTTATCTCCAATCGTATTGAGATAGATGTAAGATACCTGGCCGAATATGTTAATTACGGAGAGGTGATCCGGGAGTTAACGGATGAACTGGGAGAAGCTGCGGCCTTCCGGCGGTTGTTTACCGATACAGCAGCCAATATCACGCCCGCGTTTACCAACCTGGCCAGGGCCAAGCAACTGGTGGTCAATGAGCTGATCGCCTTAAACCTTGCCCTGGGCGGATTTAAAACCTTCGGCGATCCTACGGTGGCACAAGGCGTGCCCCTCAACTACCCCGGATACATTGGAGGAATGAACCTTCGTGACAATACCCCTTATCGTACTATAGCAGATTAATCATGCAAACAGAAATTGTGGTCATCGGCTCCGGTGTAGCCGCCACCGCCCTGGTAACCAAAATATTGGCCAGCAGGCCTCATACAGCCATTACCGTACTGGAAGCAGGCGGAAAGATCAAGATGCGTGATTTTGCGCTCTATCAAAACTACCTGATCACCAACAAGCTTCCCTTCGACAGCCAGAACATTTATGACTCCTGCCATGACCTGTCTTATCCCGACAGAGACAGGCCCGGAGAAAATAAATTTGAAGGAGATACAGAAATTCCGATGACAGGCGCCCGTGCCTTTCTGTACGGAGGATCTACGGTGCACTGGGGTGGATGGGCTTTTCGTTTAAAACCGGAAGACTTCCACCTGCGCACCAGCCTGGAAAATAAAGGCATCGTTCCGGGAGACGTGATCGACTGGCCGATCGATTACCCCGAAATGGAGCCCTATTACCACGAAGCGGAACACTTCATCGGTGTTTCCGGCGACTCTGAAGACACGACAACGCCCAGGTCCGGAAAGTACCCTTTCCAGGCATTTCCATTTACCCTGGAAGACGGACTTTTTATTGACGCTTTTAAAAAATTCGCCGAACCGGTCAGCTATTCGCATTTGCCAATAGCCCGCTACGGCGATACGCATGCCAATAACAGCCACGGGCCCTGTCATACTACCGGACTATGTAAATACTGTCCGTTTGGAGCGCGGTTTGTGGCGGCCAACAACCTCGACGACCTGGTACAGTCGGCCCGCTATCCGCATCTTCAGGTACTGATGCATGTCATCGCAGATGAAATACTGATGGACAGTAAGTCACATGCTACCGGCGTAAAGTATTTCAACAAAAAGAAAGGCGCCTGGGAAACGGTGGAGGCGACTATTATCATCAATGCTGCCGGCGCTATCGAAGGCCCCAAACTACTACAGCGCTCCGCCCTCAACTGGTGGAAAAACGGGATTGGCAATGATAATGATCTGGTAGGCAGGTTCCTTATTTCGCACCCTTACTTTTTTTTCAAAGCGGTATTGCCCGGTAACCCGCAAATGCTTCAGCCGGAAATGGGGTTCCCCACCCTGGTGTCCCGTCACTACGACAGTCCGGCGGAACAGCACAAGGGAAAATTTGTGCTCATCAACCCGCCTACTTCTCCCAAAGTGAACCTGGTACGCTCCGTTACCAGCGGCAAAACCAGAGCGGACATCATACAATCCATTCAAACCAATACCACGGTACAGTTACAGGGCATGGTGGAAGTTTTCAGCGACCGCAGGAACCGCGTGGAAAACACAGAGAAGAAAAACAGGTTTGGCATGAAAGAGACCAAAATAACGTTCTCCAAAAGCAAGGATTTTGATAACAGGATGCAGGAAGTGAGCGCCATCGCCGAGACTATCTTCGGTCATATGAACGCCGTAAGCCCCGGTATTGAAAACCCTATCTCCTGGCGGGCCGACCACGCCGCCTGTACCACCAGAATGAGCCTTACGCCTGAAGACGGCGTAGTGGACCGCGACCTGAGAGTACACGGCACTTCCAACATATACATGTGTTCCAACGCCGTCTTCTCTTCACTGGGCGCTGTCAACCCCACCCTCACCCTTACCGCCCTGTCTTTAAGATTGGGCAGTCATCTGTTAAATCAATTAAAAGATTAGGTATCCTTCTATATGAATCTGCAAGATCAACTGTTACCAGTCAAAGAGAAGCTGCAAAAAGCGATAGAGCTGGAACTGGCCACCATCCCTCCATACCTGACGGCTTTATTCAGTATTCGCCCCGGCACCAATGCCATGGCCGCTTCGATCATCAGAAGCGTGGTCATGGAAGAAATGCTGCACCTGCTGCTGGCAGGCAATCTGCTTTCCGCCGTAGGCGGCAGTGTGAAACTGGGGAAAAACAATATCCCCGTATATCCTGTTCAGATGGAATTTCAGGGGAAGCAGTTTAAAAACAGGCAATTCGATATACACCTGGCCGCTTTCAGCGAAGATACGATCAGCGTTTTCCTTCAGATAGAACTGCCAGACGGCTGGGGTGTCCCGCAACTCGAATTTGACAAGATCACCGTGCCCGGCTTCACTATCGGAGAGTTTTACCGGGGCATCAAAGATGATCTCGCGCATCTCTGCAATACCTACGGAGAACAAAATGTCTTCACCGGCAAAAAAGAGCACCAGGTATCAGAAGAATATTTCTGGCGTGGCGGCGGTACACCGATCATCATTGCCAATCTTGCTACGGCAGCTGCTGCGATAGACCTCATTATTGAACAGGGCGAAGGCACTACCGAACCTATTGCCGTGAAAGCCTTTAGTTTTGCCGCTACCGATGAGGTGCCGCATTATTTCCGTTTCAATGAAATCTATCATGGCCGGTTATACTCCCAACAGGATGATCCTCATCTCCCTCCTACCGGCGCTGTCATAGATATCGACTACCAGGCTGTTTTCCCCATTAAAACCAGTTGTAAAAGCAGTGATCTCCGGCAGTTTCCTGAGTTGGACTATCTCAACAATCTGTTTAATAACAATTATGCTACCATGCTCTCCCAGCTGGAAGAGGGTTTCAATGGTAATCCGGCTGCTTTTTATACCGCCATCCTGAATGGCATGCATAAGTTATCGCCCCTGGCTTACAACCTTGTACAGCTGCCTATTCCCGGCGACCCCAAAGGGCGGCATGCAGCCCCCAGTTTCGAATGGCATCGTGATGTTTAATAGTAATCTACCACTTATGAATAAAATCTACCGTATTGAAAATGGGGTGGTCGTTCCTGACGGCACCACTGTTTATGAAATCATTGGCCCGGTACAATCCAAACTGGCGAAGCTTCCCATCATCGATGCCGAGAGCCTTGCCTACGGAGAGCTGGACCCCGGCGAAAAATCACATGTCCATGTCCACCCTGTCATCACGCATCTCACCTGGGTGGTGTCCGGCACCCTCACCGTAGGCATGAAAGATGCTGCCAGCAAGGATATGTATTACATAGAAGTAAAGGAAAGGGAAACTGTTTTGACACAGCCCGGCACCTTTTTTCAGTTGATCAACAACAGCGACAAACAATGTCAGGTGTTATACATCGTGGCGCCAGCCTTCATTTTTGAAGTGAATGAACAAGGCGAGGTGTTATACAACGACCAGATAGTGCTGGACCTGAGCTGGGACCAGCTCAGGCAACAAAACTGGCAGGTCCCCGAACTACAGGATATGGGAAAAATTATCGCTGCCCGAGAGGCATCATTACAACGGTTAAAACAACAATAATCGACCTATGGGAAGCATGATAGAAATCAATGATACGCTGGTCATCTCCACAGAGCAAGGGTTTCCGGACAGCGTTCTTCAATTGGAAAAACATCTTAAAGAGCCGATCAGGTTTGACCAGGTAAGCGGAAAGATCTTTTCTTTTTACAAAAAAGAGCGGGCGAGGATTTACCAGAGCGACCCTGTGCGGGTATACCTGGTACAGTATATCAACGGGAAATGGTTGTTCTGGGGAAAGATATACATACAATCGCAGAGCATCAACAAAAAGCTGGACGCACAGGGCAACTGGAAAACAGACGACTGGGAAACCAGTGGCACTTTTATCATCACCGATTTATACGAACCTGCATATCAGCAGGAGTTTACCAAAAGAGAGTCTCCCGCAGGCAAAAGTTATTTCTAAGCAAACAGCAGTTATGGATTCCTTTATTTTAAAAAGAGGTAATACGACCATCCAGCTGGAAAAAAGTGAAGACCAGATAGCGCTGCGGCCGGAGAAAACGACGGACCTGGCAGCCGCCATGCCAGCGCTGGGAGGCGATATGGAATGGTCTGACACCAACAAAAAGCTGGGCGGTTTTCATCTCATCAATATCAAAGGCGCTGAAAATATTGACAGAACGCTGGACCAGTTGCGCGAACATGAGCTGATAGCCACGGGCTCTCATGTCTATCATACGCCCCAAAGTCAGGTACCTTATGTCCCTACCGGTAAGCTCACGTTACGCTTTACCCCTGGCACCAGCGATACCGTCAAACAGGCCATCCTGGACGCCTACAAGCTGATGGTGGTAGCATCCAGGGTAAAGGAAAATCCGGCCGGAGGCAAGCAGGAAACGTTTATCGTCGCTGTTACGCCGGACTCTATGAACCCCTTGAAGGTGGCTTATGAGTTGCAGCATCACGACAACATCCTGCTGGCAGAACCGGACCTCTCTACCCCGGGGAAACTGGCCCAGTTTGCCCTGCCGGGCGATCCTCTTTTTAAGGAACAGTGGCACCTGCAAAATTCAGGCGTCCAATTTGGCAGCAGTCTGGGGCTCAAAGCAGGCGCAGATGCACGGGTGGTGGAAGCCTGGCAGAAAATGCAATCGCTGGGAAGCCCCGACTGCATTATTGCCGTCATCGACGACGGATTTGATCTCACACATCCTGACCTCGGCGGTAACGGAAAGATCGTGGCCCCATGGGATTTCCAGACACAGTCGCCCGACCCTTCCCCCCGAAAGAAAACGCCATTTGATGGCGACTATCACGGTACCGCCTGTGCCGGCCTGGCACTGGGCAACAGCAATAACGAAGGTATCACCGGCGTGGCGCCCTCCTGCCGGCTGATGCCCATCCGATGGAACGAAAACATCAATGATGACAACATAGAAGCATGGTTTAACTATGCCGCCCAAAACGGCGCCTGGGTGATCAATTGCAGCTGGGGCGCCTCTCCCGCCTACTACGTCTTATCCACCAGGCAGCTGGAAGTGATCGAAGACTGTGCCCGCAACGGTCGCAACGGACTCGGTTGTGTCATCATTTTCGCAGCCGGCAATGCTAACACCAATATCAACGATCCTGCGCACGAATCCGTCAACGGCTTCGCCATCCATCCGGACGTGATCGCCGTAGCGGCGTCCACCAGCAGAGACGAACGGGCTGGTTATTCAAATTATGGCAGGGAAATATCGGTGTGCGCCCCTACCGACGGGCAGGGAGGCCGCGGCCTGCTGACCACCGACGTGAGAGGCACTTTTACATTCCAGGGTATTGAATATGCTGCCGGTTATGACGCCGGCGACTATACGAAAATATTTGGCGGCACCTCCGGCGCCGCTCCTGTAGTAGCCGGGGTATGCGCGCTGATGTTGTCCCACAACCCGCGGCTGAAAGCTGCCGACGTAAAACAGATCCTGCAACTGTCATCACGCCGTATCGGCAACGCTGCCGACTATACGAACGGTCATTCCGAATATTATGGTTACGGCTGCGTGAATGCAGCCGCCGCTATCGATATCACCTCAAACCACCCCTACACATGAATCCAAAATCAAACGCCCCCACCCCAACTGTCACTGTAACGCACGCCCCCCAGGAACTGTGGGGCCCTGTCAGGCATAAATTTATCGCGATGGAAGCCGACAAACTACTGGCGCCGCAAGCCAGAAAAGCGGTCAGCGACCTGCTGGCGCCCATCGGCCAAAGCAGCCTTGCCGAAATAGCCACCTGGGCGGATGAAATAAAAGGCAACGCTCCCGATGATGTCGAAACCACGCAGTTTCTGAAGGACTTCCCTAATATGGTCCACAAACACTGGCATTTTGTAGACTTGCCGCTGGATGTTACCAGCTACGACCGCCAGCAATACGCTGCTTTCACCAGCGAAACAGACGTCGTGCAAATGATTGCGAAATCGGTAGACGTGCTGCAGGGCAACTCCCGGATGATGAGCCCCATCAATGCCCTGCGCTGGCTGACACACCTGGTCGGCGACCTGCACCAGCCCCTGCACGTGGCCTGTAGTTATATTGATCATGACCCGGACCCCACCCTGGTCACCGATCCGGCACTCATCGTAGAAAAGGGATTGACGCAGCAAAGTGACCAGGGCGGCAATGCGCTGTTGCTACCGCTCGCACACGATACTACGCTTCATGCCTATTGGGACTCACTAATCCCTTCCATAACACCTGCGGCTGCCGCCGACGCCTTACATCCTTCCTCAACAGATGCGCCGGCAGGACCGCCCCGCTTATGGGCCGAATCCTGGGCGATGGACTCCGTAAAAAAAAGCAGGCAGGCCTATCAATCTTTACAAATCACAGAAAAGGCCGATAAAAAATTTCGTGTCTCCTGGGAAGGAGAAAAAGCGTACAACGATCGCTGCGCACCATTAGTCGGTGAACAATTGATGCTTGGCTCCAAACGTCTGGCTTTGTTAGTCAATACACTATTTGCCGGATAACTTCTTTCAGAAAACCCACTATTAAAACAGAAGACCTGCGATCAGCGCGGGTCTTCTGTCTGTCAAACGGTCTTCATACCATCAATAAAGGCTCCGGACAATCAGGCGTTATGGAATCTTGTGCAGTTTGCATCTTCCTGGAAACGTAAATATGAAATCATCCATTTTGATACTGTTGGTTATCGGATCTGCCATTACCGCTTACGGCCAACAGAAGGTTGCTGATATCCCATTGCCCACAGGATATGCACGGATAGCACAGGAGCGGAAATCCTTTGGAGAATGGCTACGGAATTGCACCCTAAAATCAGACAAAACTGTATATCTGTATAATGGCTCCCCTAAAAAAAATCAGCAGGCACAATATGCAGTGCTCGATATGCCTATAGGAGAAAAGAACCTACAGCAGTGCGCCGATGCTGTGATTCGCCTGCGGGCAGAATACCTGTACAACAAAGGCCCGGTTGCAGCAATTGCCTTCCGGGCGACAGACGGCACACGAATCGACTTAGCCGGCTGGCTGAACGGAGACCGCTTTGTACTACAGCAGGGGAAACTGCTGCGGAAGCGTATCGCAGCACCAGGACAAGGCAGAGCTTTGTTTGAAAAATACCTGGAAACGGTGTTCATGTATGCTGGTACGGTTTCTCTCAGTCGCGAACTATCGAACGTCCAGGCAACACAAAACATAAAACCAGGAGATGTCTTTATTCAGGGGGGCTCTCCCGGCCACGCGGTTATAGTGATGGACGTAGCGCAGCATCGCTCTGGCAAAAGGATCTTCCTGCTCGCCCAAAGCTATATGCCCGCGCAAGACATCCATATACTTAAAAACCCCGCTTCCGGTATGCCCTGGTATGATGCAGACTTCGGCAGCAGGCTAAATACTCCTGAATGGGTATTTAACACTGGTTCTCTCAAGCAATGGTAAATATTAGGTAAAAAGTCCGGGAGCAATTCATTCGGGTCAACTAACGATATCGTTCAATGCCCGGAAAATATTCAAAGGATATTCTGCCAGCCGGTTGCATAAATAGAGGTACCACTCTTTCCCATAAACGAAATACAACTTCGCCGGATACCCTTCTTCTTTTAATTTCTCCAGCTGTTCGGTCTGAATACCATACAGGCTCTCGAATTCGTATTTGTCTTTATCCGGGTTATATTGTTGGACCAATGTTTTGGCCTGCTGTTGTACCTCGTGATGGTGCGTGGCTATGGAACACAGATGACCTTCCGACAACAGTTGGCCCACATACCCAAGATACGCCTCATCCAGTTGTGCTCCCCTCGGCATGGAAACGCCGGGTGCTGTTTCAAATGCGCCTTTGACAATCCTGATCCTTCCGGGTTCTTTTATCAGTTCTTTAAAATCATCTTTCGAACGGTAAAGATACGCCTGCATGGTAATGCCCACGCCGTTGTATTCCTTCACCGCACGCTTGTAAGTATTCATAATAGCGTCTGTCCGTTCGGTCCCTTCCGCACTGATAATCACCTCAGTCCCACTCCGGGCGGCTTCCGAACAAATGGCCATCAGGTTGTTAAAACAAAGGTCTTCGGACACCGCCAGTCCAATATGGGAAAGGTCCAGCGAAACAGTTGAATACAATTTCCCGTTGCTGATTTCCTGACATATCCGGATAAACTCGTTGGTGGCAAGCATCGCCTCCTGCTCGTTCCGGGTGCTTTCGCCCATAAATTCCACGGAGCATTTAAATCCGAGTTGGTTCTGCTGAATCACCTTAGTCAGTGTTTCCTCCAGTGTTTCGCCTCCGATGTATCTGTCGGCCGCCTTTTTTAATACGTTAAACAACACCTCGTTCTCCAGAATAAATTCCTTGGCCTGTTCATTCAGCGCCGCTTTCTTCAGGGCTGCTGATCCTATACTTAATAACTTATCCATTGGTTTCACGTTTTATGGACTAAATGTAAGGATTATGCGAAGACATTTCACCAGGAGATAAGTGTTCTTTGAATGAAAGCCGGCAGCCCCGCATACAGCACCCTTCCGGGAAGGTGTGCTGTATGCAGGGCTGCTAATTACTATATCGGGTTTAATTTTTTATAAACGTCACGGCACTGTTCCTGTTGCTGCCGTCGCCACTGATCTGCAATATCCATACGCCCGCAGGAAGACGGCTTACATCCAGCTGGACGGTATGGGAGCCATCATGAGCAGCTTCGTAGTATACCTGCTGCATGCGCTGTAAGGTAGTGTTGTGGAGAATCGACAGGTAGAACTTCCCTCCTGCCGGAGCAGCGAATTTGACGTTCAGTACATTGCCGCCAACAGGATTGGGATACACCACGGTGGTGCTAACAGCCTGACTGATAGCTGCTGTGCTGCCACAATCGCGGACGTAAGTCCAGGGCTGTCCGGCTCCGCTGTTCTGGTCCGGCGGATTGTTTTGTGTCCACCAGTTGGCCTTGTAGATTTTTCGTTTATAGACGGCCTGGTTGCCGGCGGCATAGGCTTTGGACGACAACCATTCGGCGATACCGCCACAGCCGGTGTCAGTCCGGGGACCGCCGGTACAGGCGCCCAGCAGCTCCCAGGTGTCGCTGCTGCCCGGAACGCTGGCACTGCCAGCCCACCACTTATTACGGTAGATATTATTGTTGTAGAGCACAATATTTCCGGCGGCGGTGTAGTTCTGGGAAGCCTGCCACTGGGGAAGATTAGCGCAACCTTCAAAGGTATTGCTGTTCCATACGGCAAAGCTCACCGTAGAGGAGACGGTGTCCAGGCCATTTCGTATACCCCTGGCCGTAGCCGTATACTTGTTATATCCCGGCGGTGTCCATTGTATAACAGAGTCATTGAAAAGCTGTCCGTTAACGATGATCTGAATTTTACTGATTTCATTACGGGGATCGTTTTTGGCAACGGCCACAGTAACGGGGCCCAGTGATGTAGTGGAGAGGATTCCATTGGCGGGTTGTACGAAACGGATAGATGTAAGGCTGGCACATTCCCCGTTGTCGACGGTGAATCTGGACATATTGGCGCATCCACAGTTGGCGGTATTATTACCACCGTTCAATTCCAGGCTTACCTGTTTGATGGTGGCATAGCGTTGGAAGTGGGCGATGCGGCTGAGTACTTTGGCATTTTCCTGGCCGCTGCCACATTCAATACCACCGTTAATGATATTGACGGTGGCGCCGAATCCCGGCTTGATACCAGCAGCCTGTTGGGCAGGCGTGGGCGTCCATTTGCCGGGGACCATTACATCGTGGCAGGACGGCTTGGGATACTGGGGCGCCATCCAGAACCAGAGACCGGTTTCAAAAGCGATGACGCCATCCTGTATTACCTTTTCCGGATTGGCCAGCAACACATTTTTGTCGCCGAAAATCAGTTCACTGGCCTGGCCATAGTTGTAGTTGTAACTAAGCTGGATGGGGCCTCTGCCATGATACGATTTCCCCGGTGCGGGAGGGTATATGGTGTTGGTCTCATCCCGGTAACCGATGTTGTTGGTGCCTTCGTAGCCTTGTTCTTCCCGGAAATACAATCCCCAGGCGTATTGCCCGCCGGGTGCTGTGGGCCAGCCACCGGTTGTTTCCTGGGAGATGTTGGCCAGAAAGGCTACCAGCTCCCTTTTCCGGGCATTGGTATCGCCTTCGCCCGCGTAGGTGCCATAGTCCAGTACCTGTGTAACAATGGCCAGGCCATTCCAGGTAGGATCATTAAAACCGGGATCGGTCCTGATCACCGTGGTAGCGCCGGTAGTCTTGTCGGTACGGGTGATCCGGTAATAATCAGTACCACAGCGCCTTTCCAGCAGCACTTTGATGTTGGACATCCGTCGCACCGCTTCCACGAAGTTGGCATAGGAGTAGAAGTCCTTAGCCGGGCTGGTAGGCAATGTTCCGGCACCGGTACGGTCGTCCGGATTAAAACGGTGAGGAAACATGACATCCCATTCCGCACTGCTGATCAGTGTGGATACAGATGTGTCTACGACTAACGGCGTGCCCGCCGGATTTGCCGGCCTGCCGGCTGATGCACGTGACCAGCTTAACAGGCATAGTAATACAATCGTAATCAGAGGGGGGATTTTCATAACTAGCTTGTTTGAAGAGTGGGAAAATGATCATTAAACTACAACCCCACATTGCTACAATACAGCAGCTATGCCCCGAAAGTATAACCGTTACCGATATACTAAAAATTATCATGATCACTGCAACGACAGGGCCATTGGGCTTTACCAGCCACAAAATGCAACCGATAATTATTTGTGACCGGCGAAAAAAAAATTTCCGCATAAAATAATTCGTACTTATAACAAAAGCCGCACAACCTATCGGGGGTATTCAGTTGAGGCTACATTTAGTTGTAAAAGGCCGACAATTTGAGGCGCCTGATGGATTTTAGATCAGACTTTTATTATCTTTATAAAGATGAACTTTTCCTCTGTAGCAGCGTCTGAGACCCAATTGCAGTAAACAATTCCAATTTCAGCATAGTCAATTCAAATCGCCCATGGCGTGGCCATCCTGGCCAAAGACAGGGCACCATCATCTTTTAAATCCTCAATGTTATGAAAAAGAAAAACCCGCAGTACCCAAAACTCACCCTGAACAAAAAAACAGTCGGTGTATTATTACAGGAGCCAGGCAACATGCTGGCTGACAACCAGCTCGCAGCGTTAAAGGGCGGTCGCCTTACCACTATCGGAAGGACCTGCATTCCCCTGACCTTCGGACCTGGATGTGACATTCACTAAAAAGCAGTGCCATAAAACAGCAAAGCGGCATCCATCAAATGATGGATGCCGCTTTTACTTATTAGCGGTAATCAATCAAAACTCAATATCATCCGCCACATTGCCTCCCTGAGCAGCAGCAAACTGTTGCTGGTATTTGGCTTTATAGGCATCCTGCTTCGACGTATATGCCTGGAAGTTAGCCTGGATGTCCTGGTGGATCTGTTCGCTCCAGATAGACGCTGCAATCTGGAAATCCCCGAGGGTGATGCCATATTGATCAGCCACCCACTGTGCCCCGTCGAGACCGTATTCGTAGGCAACAGACCTCGCCACTTCCAGTTCCTGATAAAAGTCTTTATCAGATTTTATTCTTTCTGTATTGGCGTTTCCTTCTGCGGACGTGTTGGCTTTCAGGTTGCTGAATTTAGGATGCTGGTCTGCCTGACCGAAATATTGACCAAACAAGGTAACAATCTCGAAAGAGGCGTCCTGCTTCATGCGTTCAGGCCACAGGAGGTTAGCTTCCTGCCATACGGGCAATTCCACACCAAGGGCGGTAGCCACATCGGCTTCACTCAAACCGCTGCCTAATTTTGCGCAGGCAGCGCTGTAATCTTCCAGGGTGATGCCGTGAATGGGGGCTAATAATGGATTTTCAGACATAAACAAGCTATTTATAATGATTAAAAGTATACTCTTCCAATAATCGCTGATAGAACTTTTCGTTCTCTTCCGTCATATCCGGCACGATCTTATTCCATTCGTCAAACATGGCGCGCAGGTATTTTTTATACAACGCAGGATCTTGCGGGCGACTGTTCTCATAGTCCAGGCGAAGTGCGGCAGTACGTTGCTCTGCCAGCTCCCGCGCGTTGTGCAGCACCATCCTGGCGCCGGTAGACGGGCTGAAAGTATTCTGCGACTGACAGAACGGACAGGCAATGTAAGTATCGATGAAAAACATCTGCGGGATGGTGATATTACCACCGCATTGTTTGCAGGCGAAGCGGTCCCTGATTTTTTCGAAGGCTTCCAGCTGTTGCTGGTAGGCACTTTCCAGGTCTTTTTCTCCGGCGGCGTTCCGCAATGATTCCAGGGCTTCATTCAGCCTTTCATCGAAAAGATTGTGCCGGTCCAGGCAGGCCATCCGGAAATTGTGGACATACCCGTGATATTCGCTGCCGGCAGCTGTGGTAATAGCCGGCAAAGCCGCTTCCGTGCAGTAGATGAAGGAAATGATATTTTCCTCTTTCACGTTAATGGCCTTGTCCCGCATGTTGTTGATCTGTCCGACCAGTCCCTGCAACATATGATAATGCGAACGTTTATACGGGTCCGTGTCTTCGTTAAACACCTGTTGCAGTTCAGGTATGCCGGCCGTGGTCAGTTCACGGATGCGGGCTTCGAGTTTGTCCAGAAAAACAAACCAGCGGTCCTGCCTCGTTTTCAGTTCGGCCAGCAGTTCGGGGTTACTGTATTTTTTCTCAAAGAAACCAAACATGTATCAGGAGTTATTTTCTTTTTTGATGTGAATGCCGTCGGTAAGCGTGATGTTCATGAATTCGAAACCACAATAGGCACATTGGGTAAGGCCCTTATGATAAGCGCGTCCGGCGCCGCAATTAGGACAATCGCGGATATCCATTTTTGCTTCTTCCTCCGGCATGTCTCCACCATAGTGTTGTTGCGTGGTGGCTTTTTGTTTGAGCTTTTCCAGGAAGGAAGCAGTTCTTTTTTTGTTCTCGTCGGTCATGGTAGCACTACAGTAATTTCAGCAGTTCCTCTTTTTTGGCGGCGTATTCCGCCTCTGTAATCAGTGTTGCCTCGTACAGCGACTTCAGTTTACGAAGCCGTTCTGTGATGTCCTCTACGGGAGTGGGTTTATTTTGAGCAGCTTGCTGCTGGTTCATCATATTGGTCATCATGCCCAGCATGACGCCCTGCCTTGCACCATCACCCAGTACCGAACCTTCTTTATCCATGGCATTGGCAACACTGTATTGAGAGAATTTGTTCATGTCGGAGACCATGTTCATGCCGGTCACCTTATCGTATTGCTGCAGCACCTCTTCCGGCAGGGTAATACTCGTGATGGTAAAGCGGGTCACTTCCACCCCAAAATCAGTAAAATAAGGCTGAATGAGCGGCTGTATCTTTTCGTTCAGGGCCGGGATGTTGGCGGCAGCTTCTACTACCGGCACTTTGGCGAGTGATAGTACTTCGCCGAATTTCGGGGCGATGAAATCCCGCAGTTGCAGCTCCAGTTCTGTGATGGTGAGCCTCGGCCAGGTACCAGCATATTCTCTAAAGAATTTCGCGACATCGGTAATGCGTATATTATAAGTGCCAAAGGCCCGGATACGTACCTGTCCGAATACGGCATCTGTCATGAGGACAGGCGCAGGCGTACCCCATTTCAGGTTTACAAACTGGTGTGTATTGAAGAAGTAAATATCTGCTTTGAAAGGGCTTTCAAATCCATACTTCCAGCCACGTAGCCGCGACAGCACCGGGATGTTCTCTGTTTTGAGGCTATACCTGCCTGCAGGAAATACGTCTGCCAGCTGGCCTTCGTTGAGCAGCATCGCATGCTGGCTTTCACGGACGGTGAGCATGGCGCCATTTTTTATCTCCTTGTCGGTATCCGCAAACTTCCACATGAGCACATTTGGGTCCGGCGTTAACGACTCAATAATTTCTATAAAGGGTAGTGCCATACGATGACTATTTAAAGCATGATCCGAAAGGATTTAGCGGCCAAACCACAACAGACAGAACAGAATAGGTATCATACGGCATTGTCTGCTGCGGCCGGGGTTACAGCGTAAAGTAACTGCAAATATTTCAGAAAAACAAAAGCGTTGGCGGGTTACAGCAGATTATTTATAATGGCGGGAGCCGTAAAACTTCCGGGAGTGTAGTAAGTTTAAATTATTGTTATCGATATTCGCAATACCGTTATACTTATCATGTTATCCTGTAACTAGCATAAAATCAGCTATTAAACCCTGGTGCTAATAACCGAAACACATTCAAAGAGTCATTAAAAGACAGAACCTGCGACCAGCGCAGGTTCTGTCTTTTAATTTATCAGCTGTTGGAAACATACAATAGGCAGTTACCAATCTGTATCGTGTAATCCGACACAACTCGAAGCTTTCACCGGATGACTTTAAACAGCTCATCTGGGTACTTCCTCTGTCATCCATACTTTAGTATATCTGTTCTCTTTCAGATCAAATCCCACATAGTATTTGAAATAGTTTGTTCCGGGAGGGTTGTCTTCAGCCATAAAGATGATATCCTTTTTCCCGCTGTTGTCAATATCCGCCAATGCTACTCCCGCTCCCTGTGCTTCATAACAAACCCCCGTATACTGATAGAAAGGTGTCAGGTTAGACAAGCTACCATTTGTATTAAATGTGGCGGAAAAAGTTCTAAATGAGTTCAAACCACTGGGATTATCATAACCCATGAAGATCACCTCTGGTCTGCCATCACCATTCAGATCACTCACATCAACGCCGAGTCCCTGGTTATTGGCAGCGACATGGTTCACCGTAACATAATTGGGCAGTGTGGTCGCAGCTTGCCCATTAGCAGCCAAATTAAATGCCACCTGGTAACGGATATATCCAGTTGCATCACAGGCTGCCAGTAGCAGGTCCAGCGTACCATTGCCGTCGATATCACCCAGGGCCGCTGAAGCGTCCATCGCGCGACTGCTGATACCAGGGATAGTATAGAAATTACTCCAATACGCAGGATTGCCGCTCGCATTCAGATTAAATCCAACGATGTACTTAAAAACGTTGGGGCCGGATGAAGGAGCATCATAAGACATCAATACGATGTCCGGTATACCGTTTTTGTCGATATCACCAATAGACATACCTGCGCCATCAGCAGAGCTTACACCACTCCATAAAGATTTTACGTCAGAGAAGTTAGTGGTTGCGCCATACATATCGACATCATAGGCTACCTGGTATCTGAATTGATTAGCACCGGGCGTAGGCGCATCGTGATGCATTAAAAAGATATCCGGAATACCATTGCCGTTGATATCTTTTACCGCAATGTCAGCACCCTGTGCTTCTACCCCGAAAGCAGTAACAGTATTAAACACCATTTCCCCACGGGCACGGGGCTTGGTTTTCGTTTCCTCCTTGTCAGCGGAGGTGGCTGCGTCTTTTTTACAGGCTGCAAAAAGCAGGGCCATGCTACAGAATGAGTAACAGATAATTTTTCGCATAGTTCGCGGGTTAAAGGTTAAGGATTAATAAATACAGATTAGGTGATTGAAACAAGGTTAAGGATTAAATAAAGTACAGATTTAGGTTGTCGAAATTTCGTTGGCGAAACTATGGTATATGCATGCTGCTATTTTGCAGAAAATATAAATTGACAAAAAATGTGCATCACTGTGTTCAGCCATCAAACTTTTTTTGTTGCTGTTTCAGAAAGTTTATTTATCTTAATCATCTCAGAAAAAATAACCCGTACTATGTCACGTTTCCCTTTTTAAATAAATACGCTCTGTCAGCTCCTTGCGCTGAAAATCCGCCCCATGGCGCTACTCCACGTAGAAGACAGGGGAGGCTGTAATCAAAACTGTTTTATGAAAAAGAAAAAAATTCAGTTGTCAAAAAAACTGCTGCTGAAAAAAGAAACCCTGACCACACTCACACCGGACCAACAGACACAGGTAGCCGGTGGTTGGGCATTTGCGAGCCGCACACCAGATTGCGAAACCCAGCCAATTACCGGAAGGCCTTTCTGTATTCTGTGCCCCTGATAGGGAGCGGCAAAGAGCAGTATCTCTAACATTATTATCACACCCTCAAACACGTAACATGAAAAAGAAAAAACTGTCTTTAAGCAAAAAACTCGTTCTGCAGAGAGCCATTGTAGCACCGCTCAACCAACAAGAGCAACTTCAGTTGAATGGCGGGCTGCCGCCAACCACCTATGGTTGCCCTACCTGGTTGCCTAACGTTGGTTGCTACACTGAAACTAATCCGCGTATTCTTTGCAATTAATCCTCTTCCGGTTAATGCAGTGAATTATTTTTTTACAGGGCCGCCTGCTTTATAGCAGGCGGCCCTGGCGTATTTATCACCTTCCTGCCCGCTTTCATCGTAACAAACCAGCAACATATATCAACAGTGAAAGATTGCAGCACTCTGTTTTATTATCTTTAAACAGATGAACCTTTGCCCTGTAGCAACGTATGAAACCCAATTGCAGTAAGCTAATCCAATGCACGAGGCTCACTACATGGAACTGTGATCAACAATTCAATTTTTTATTTTAACGAAAACCCAAGACGATTATGACCCAAGCATAATGACCGGACCCTCTATATTTTTCAACCAAATCTAAACCATCATGAAAAAGACGTTATGTCTTATCGCCATTCTCATGGCGATCACACTCCTATTGCCTGCACAGCAACGACAGGTGACAGGAAAGGTGACAGGAAACAACACGCCTGTGCCATTTGCCAGCGTTCAGCTCAAAGGTGCTACTACCGGTGCCATCACAGACCAGCAGGGAAATTTCAAAATAACGGTACCCGGTAAGGATGCCGTACTGGTTGTCCGAAGTATCGGATACCTGCTGAAAGAAATAGCGGTAGGTGACGCTACCAGTTTCAACATTGAGCTGCAACCCGATGACAAAACCATGCAGGAAGTTGTAGTAACCGCACTCAACGTAAAAAGGGAAAAGAAATCACTCGGATACTCCGTACAGGAAGTAAAAGGTGCTGATCTCACCCAGACAAAAGACGCCAACTTCATCAATTCACTCAGCGGAAAAGTAGCCGGGATACAGGTTACAGGCTCCTCCGGCAACATGGGAGGATCTGCCAGGATCACCATCCGCGGTGTCAACTCCATCTTCGGTAACAACAACCCGTTGTTCGTGGTAGATGGCGTACCGATGGACAACAGCTCCTTTACCGGTAGCGATCCCACCGCCAGTATCAACATGGAACGCGGTCGCGGCGGATACGATTATGGCAACGCCATACAGGATATCAATCCCAACGATATCGAATCGCTGTCTGTACTCAAAGGTGCCGCTGCCTCTGCGTTGTACGGCACCCGTGGTTCCAATGGCGTGATCGCCATCACCACCAAAAAGTCCAAATCAGGCGCCGCCAGCGGTATTGGCGTCACTTACAATTTTGGTGCGCAGATGGAAAAAGTATACATCATGCCACAGTACCAAAACGAATACGGTGGCGGTTACAAGTTCACCAAACTGTATGTGAAGGAACATCCGGAAGGATTCAAAGATGGCAAAGCCACCTACGATGACAATGACGGCAAAGGTCCGTACGACCTCGTTCCCGACTATGAGCCCGATGTATCATGGGGCCCCAAACTGGATGGCAAACTGGTCCGCCACTTCTGGTCATGGGACAAAAACAAACAAAACCCTGACTTCGGTGTTTCCGCACCATGGGAACCGCATCCTAACAACAACCGCGACTTCTTCGAAACAGGTCTCACGCTCTCCAACAGTGTAGCCGTTTCCGGTAGTAATGAGAAAGGCGCTTTCAGACTGGCTTACACCAACATGGACCAGAAGTTCGTTTTGCCCAACTCTAAGCTTAAACGTAATTCGCTTAGCTTTAACGGTACCTATGCTATCTCTAACCGGCTGGAAGCCTTTATAGGCGTCAACTACGCCGGCACCAACGCACTTGGCAGACCAGGTACCGGTTATCACGGAAGGAACGTCATGCAGGGCTTCACCGAATTCGGGCACCGCGACTGGGACATGAACAAGATGAAGAATTACGCCTATGACTATGATGGTTCCCAGATTTCATGGAACCGCGGCGCATGGGACGATCAGCCGCCCCGATATACCGACAACCCCTACTGGACGAGGTATAAAAACTATGAAACAGACCGGCGTGACCGCGTATTCGGGAACGCAGGCTTCAACTTCAAGCTGACAGACTACCTTTCCGTTACCGCCAAATTCATGACCGACTTCTATACAGACAGCCGGCAGGAAAGAGTGGCGATAGGCTCACAGGGTATTCCTTCTTATTCTGAAGCCACCCGCTTTGTAAAAGAAAACAACTACGAAGGACGTATCAATTTCAACAAGTCAATAGGCACCCATTTCTCCCTCGCCGCCTTTGCCGGTATCAACAGAAGGGAGAACTACCTGAAATTTACCGGTGGCGAAAGTAAAGACGGGTTAAATATCGATGGATGGTATAATCTCGCCAACTCACGGCAGCCCGCCCGCACGTACGACCGTGTGGAGAAACTGCGGGAAAATGCTGTTTTCGGTAGCGCCTCACTGGGCTACCAGGGCATGTTGTACCTCGATGTTACCGGCAGAAATGAATGGTCCAGCACACTGCCGGCGGCCAATAACTCCTACTTCTTCCCTTCCGTATCGGGATCATTCGTGTTCTCCGAAGTAGGCAGGCTTAAAAGCAGCAACTGGCTGTCTTTCGGTAAACTCAGACTGGGATGGGCACAGGTAGGTAAAGGCACTGTTCCCTACAGCACTATGCTGGCCTATCTGGCAGAAGAGAACTTCGGCTCCACCGCCAATATCACCGTACCCGACCAGCTGAATAACGCGAACATCAGACCGGAGATCACCACAGAAGTAGAAGCAGGCCTCGAATTACGTTTCCTGCATAACAGGCTGGGCGTCGACTTAAGCGTGTATGACAAAAAATCAAAGGACCAGATCATCCCCCTGACCATTTCCGCCTCCTCCGGATATACCACCGCCATCATCAACGCGGGGCTGATCAGGAATAAAGGCTTCGAACTGGCGCTAACAGGAACGCCTATCCGCACACAGAGCGGCTTCAGCTGGGACCTCGGTTTCAACATCGCCCGGAACAGGAATAAGATCGAAAAACTATACGACGATCCTTCCAAAGGTATCCGGGTCACCAACCTGTTGCTGGCCAACGCCCCTTTTGCCGTAAGTGTGAATGCCCGTGAAGGGGAAACCTATGGCTCTATCGTGGGCTATGCCATCAAACGGGACGCCAACGGTAACAAACTCGTAGGCGACGACGGTTTTTATATCAGGGCGGCCAGCCAGTCAGTACTCGGCAATGCCTTACCTGACTATACCGGTGGCTTCTCCTCTGTATTCAGCTATAAAGGTGTATCATTGGGCGTCAACTTTGATTTCCAGATCGGTGGCCAGTATTTCTCCACCACTACCATGTTTGGCCGTCAGTCCGGCCTGTTGGCTGAAACAGCCGAAAACGGCATCCGGGAAAACGGCACCATCGCGGACGGCTATACGGAAGATGGTAAAAAGAATACCAAGGTGATATCTGCTTATGATCACTTCAATAACAACAACGGATATGTGGTGCAGGAACTCGATATGTGGGATGCCGGTTATCTCTATCTGAAAGAGATCAACCTCGGGTACACTTTTGAGAAATCATTTGTGTCGGCACTACGGCTGCAGCACCTCCGGCTGTCTTTATCCGCCAGGAATGTATGGCTGATCAGCACAGCGAATCCGCACCTCGACCCTACCAGTCTGGCCATATCAGCCGGTAACGTGCAGGGAATTGAAGCGGCGGCCCTCCCCTCTGTGCGCTCTTTCGGTGTAAACCTATCCGTTTCTTTCTAAAAAACAGGTCATGAAAACAATATTCAAGCAACTATGTTTCCTCTCGGTACTGCTATTCCTGGCTTCAGGCTGTACCAAAAAATTTGATGAGATCAATCAGGACCCGAATAATCCTAAAACCACGGACCCGGGGTACCTGCTGGTCTCTGCCGAGAAAAAGGCCATGGACAATATCTGGAACGAATGGAACAACGGTCGCACCGGTTTACATTACGCCCAGTACTGGTCCGCCACCACCTACTCCAACGAAAGCCGCTACCAGATCCGCGAAAACCAGAACAACACTTTCTGGAACATCTTATACGCCGGCTCCATCAAAGATCTCAACGAGATCATTAAGATCAATACAGATAAGGCTTTCGATTATTCTCCCAATCAGATAGCCATTGCGGAAATCATGAAAGTATGGACCTATCATATGCTGGTGGATATGTATGAAGACATTCCCTACAAATTATCACAAGGTGGCCTCGACCGGCCCAACAGTCCATACGACAAGGCTATTACCATCTACACAGATCTCCTCAAAATACTGGCAGAACAAGTCGCCAAAATGGACCCTGCCAAAGGATCGTTCCCTGCCAAAACAGATATCATCTATAACGGGGATGTCAATAAATGGAAACGCTTCGCCAATTCGCTCCGGCTTCGTATAGCCATGCGGGTAAGTGATGTTCCCTCCATGCAGACGCTCGTCAACCAGGCTATCAATGATGCCGTGACCTCCGGCGTATTTACCTCCAATGCAGACAACGCCCTGTTCCGGTATGTGGAAGCCCCACCCAATAACAATCCACTGAATGAGTCCTATAAGTCACGCATCGATTTCTGCATGTGTAAGACGCTCGTAGATTACATGCTCGATGTCAATGATCCCCGACTGCCGATCTATGCAGCGCCTGCAAAAGAAAGTGGCAAATATGTCGGCAAAGCGTATGGGTTAAACCAGCAAAACGGGGAAACGATCCCCAATAGCACCATTTCCCTGCCCGGCAGCGCAGTGCTGGACGCTAAGTCACCCGGCGTTTATATGGATTATGCCGAAGTGGAATTTATCCTCGCCGAAGCAGTAGAAAGAAAAATCATCAGCGGCTCCGCCGAAGACCATTACAAAAAAGGCATCAGGGCTTCCCTGGAAGACCGTGGCGTTGCCGCCTCCGATATTGATCCTTACATCGCCGGCGTACCCTATAATGGCGGTCAATGGAAGAATGTAATCGGTACACAAAAGTGGATCGCCATGTACATGCAGGGTCTGGAAGGATGGTTTGAAAGGCTGAGGCTTGATTTCAAAAAGCCTAATGGGCAGGACCTGTTTGTAGCCCCTGTTGATGGCTCCCTCGATCGGGAGGTAGCTGTGGTGCCTACCCGCATGACCTATCCTGTAGACGAACAACAGCTCAATAAGAGCAACTACGACAAAGCTGTTCAGTCTATTGGCGGAAAAGACAGCAAAGCGGGAAAACATTTCTGGGACCTTTATTAATACACCATTGAGAGTATAGAACCGGTCATAAAAAGGGCTGGCCTTCGAGAGGGGGCCGGCCTTATTTTTCAGCTTACTTTTTATAGTGCCGACAGCTGGCCCCGGCAGTTTCAAAAATTTTTCAACAAAATCAGGACAAGTTTGTTTTACTTGGATAATTGCTGTATAATTGCGCCAAGAAGCAGCATCACTATATCCATAGTGGCTATCTTCAGCACGTTAAGCAATCAACCAGATTATAAAAATCTTACCAATCTTATTCCGAAAAACCTGGCAGATCGCCTGTTACAGTCTGAAAATTCGCATCACAGTGATCCTGTCGGGCAAATTTTGAAAGTTAAATAGTAGGATATTCCACCCCCAATTATTTATTAATGATTTTCTTAGAGAAGCAGCTAAAAATATCGGAAAACAGTATTGTTCGGGAAATGGGTGATGGGTATGTCATCCTGAATGTAAGCACGGAACATTTTTATGAGTTGAACGATGTCGGCAAACGATTTTGGGAATTACTGGCCGATAACAAAGACTATGATGCAGCATTCCATACGCTGCAGGAGGAATACGCTGTAAGTCCGGACCGGCTACAGGCAGATCTTTTCCGCTTAATCGAAGACCTTCGTAAAGCCGAACTAATTACCTGCTGCTGATGTATCCGGAGCACGATTTGATAGCTATTAACAGATCTATCAGGGCGTATGACCGTCTGTTTTTCCGCATCCGGATACTCACTATCCTGACAGAAGTGGTGCTCCGGTGTACCAGCTTAAAAACGACGGAAAGATTATTGTCTTTGTTGCGGAAAGATGTTCCACCACCCAACAACCATGACACGATGGTGATTCTCGATAAATACGCCACCATCTTTCATCAACTGAATCAGCACCCTTTTTTAAAGGGCAGATGCCTGTCTCAGTCGTTGGTGATGCAATGCCTGTTAGGCAGACAGGGGATTCCGTCAGCACTTAAAATTGGGATACAGCGACGCGACGGGCAATTTGATGCCCACGCCTGGTTAGAAAAAGAAGGGAGTCTTTTGAATGACCATCCGGCTATTGTTTCACAGTACCTCGTTTTACCTCAAAACAACATAAAAACCATCTCAGTAGTTAAATGAGCGGATTTATTGGTATCATATCTACTCAGCTCCGGACAGCCGATAAAGAAATGCTTGACTTATCAATGGCAGTCATTACGGCCACCTGTAATGACTACCAGGGGGAATGGCATAGCCCACAGGCCGACCTGCGGTTTGGATGGTTAAAGACAAGCGAAGACACAGCCGCAGAGCGACTTCCCTTTACAATAGATGACCACCTTCATATTATCGGAGACGTACGTTTGGACAACCGTTCAGCGCTGATAAAAATACTGAGCCTGTTTTTTGATGACATCCATCACACCACGCCAGACCCTTATCTTCTTCTCTATGCCTATAAACATTGGGGAGAAGATTGTATGCAACATCTCGCAGGAGATTACGCCTTCGCCATCTGGAATGAGCAGACAAACACTCTTTTCTGCGCCCGTGATCATTTCGGCGTGATCCCTTTTTACTATACCAATGTGGACAACAAGTTTCTTTTCACTAATTTTTACCGGTCCCTTAAAGCGATACCGCAGCTGATGTCAGAACTGGACGACACCGTATTGCACGACTACCTCGCAACCGGCGGAAACAGGCGCTGGGACCAAACCATCTATAAAAAAATTAAAAAGCTTCCACCCGCCCATCAGTTGACTTATAAAGATGGAAAAATTCAAATCAACCGCTATTGGGACATTCCAACCACGGTCACGCCTATTCGTTATAAAACAGCCGGCGCCTATGTCAAGCACTTCTGTCGTTTATTTGAGCAGTCGGTCAGAGACCGTACGCGCAGCCACAAGATAGCCAGCTCGCTCAGTGGAGGAATGGACAGCTCTTCGGTTGCAGCCACTGCAAAGAAAGTACAAGATGACCTGTATGGAGATGATCATACACTAGTGGCATTTAATATTCATTACCGGCAACTTGTCTGTGAAAATGAAGGTTATTTCGCCCGCCTTATTGCCAGCCACCTGGATATACCGGTCAAACAATACCTCGGAGAAGATTATATTAAAAATATAGTCCAACCTTCATCCTGCTGGATTCCGGAACCAGCCGGTATTCCGGAAGCAACGGCAGAATCAGCGATACTCTCTGATGCGGCAGCTTTTTCAACGATATACCTGACGGGATTCGGCGGAGATCCCCTGTTTGCGTATGAGCCGCAGTCCCGTAAGAGACATGCGGCACAGGGCAACCTGCTTCAACCTTACCTGGATGATCTGATATATCACAGAAAATTTGGCCATTTTTCCCGGGCGGTTTGGCGGAGCATAAGAAAATGGGTAATAAAAGTACCTGTTGCCACCGCCACACCGGCGTGGTGTGATGTTTCTTCGCTTAACGAAGATGCCCCTGACAAATACGCCGTTTCGATCCGCTCAAACTTCGCATTGGCACGAAACCCTTTCTGGTCCTGGTTATTCGAAACATCCCATCCTGGCTTTACCGGCAATAAAATAAAAATCAGGCATCCGTTTTTTTCGCTGGAACTCCTGCTTTTTATTTTGGCGCTTCCTCCTCACGTATTGTATCAAAAGTCATTGCTTCGCATGGCCATGGTACCTTATCTGCCGGGAGAAATTGTAAGAAGGCCCAAGACGCCTCTTTACGGGAACCCGCTCCTGCAAAATTTTAAAACGCCTGAAATACGTGATATGCTGGAAAAAAGAGTGTCGGAATCCGGTGATTTTTTAAACGGGAAAATAGATGTCCCACGTCTGAAAGCAGCTATTAATGATTCGGGGCACGCCGCTGCTGCCGACAACAATTTTCTATCCGTTCTACACGTGTTATCCTGGAAGAGTCATCTCTCTTAATACATCTACTCACATTTAAAAAGAATGTTTACACTATGAAAGAAGTAACCAACAACGAAACCAAAAAGGTGTACCAATCACCTGAATTAAAAGATCTCGGAAAAATCGGGGAAGTAACCAATACCACGGGCACCTCGGGCGCATCGGATGGCGGCAGTGGACCATACTACAATTCTTAATGGTGAATCTGTTCGTGCATCCCGATATAACATTCACCCATTTAAGCAACGCTGAGTTTGCCGCATTGAAAGGTAAGATGGTATTTGATACATTTACACCGCCTCCTTCCCTGCCGGCATTTGGTGAGCGTATTCAAATAGGGACCACCTCTGACAACCAGAGGTGTTTCCTGTTTGAATATCATCGCCACCAAAAGCCTGTTGTCAGCTTCCTTATTTTATCAGCAGGCAGCAGCGTCTTCTATCAGTATTCAGACATGGCCTCTCCTCAATCAGTCCTGTCACTGGTCCGGGGAAATATTACCAAGTTTTGCCTGCAGGAACAGGGGCATTTCTGTCTGCATGCATCCGCCATTTGCATCGATGATCAGGTGGTATTGTTTATTGGCACAAAGGGAGCCGGTAAGTCAACATTGGCGACTTATTTTCATTTACGGGGGCACGCCATATGGTGTGACGACTATTCGCTGCTGCACCAGAAAGATCATTCGTTTTTCGCGGCGCAGGGAGAAACTTCCCTGAAAATAAATCCGGACGTAGCCGCCGCCTTATCGATCCCCCAGGCACAGCTTCAACGGGTATTCGATTTGCCGGAAGACTGGACTGCAACGCCGGAAGCCGACGCGCTTACACAAAAATATTATTTCAAACAGGTAACCTCGCAGACCGCGGGGCTACCTATGAAAGTGGCGGCCGTGTTCTTCGTCAATCAGCGCATGCCTTCTCCCCCAAACCTGATCACCGGCATAGCCGGGAAAGACGCTCTATCCGTATTGATGCACGAGATGTTACTTCCGGGCGTAAACGCTAAAGAGTACCTGAGAATTTACTTTCAATCAGCCATGACACTACTGGAAACAGTACCTTCCTATAACATTTTCGCACCGGACGATATCCGGCGTATTCATGAAGTGTACGATTCAATCATCGAAACCATAAGTATTTCCCGGCATGTGTGATGAATATTCGCTGTTAAAGGCGACCGGTACATTTTGTGACACGCTTCCCCGGCAACTTGTTTCTCCGGCGCAACAGGTATTGCTGAAAAAGGCAGCTGATTTCCTTCCTCCCATTATCAGGTTTGGGCTGGAATGCCGCTTAAACAACGACGACCAGGTAGATCTCCAACTTTGCATACGCAGGGAGGATGACCTCAACGCGATCTATAACTGGCTCCGGCGCAGGTTGACCGGAGACGAGGAACACGAAATGTTGTTGCGGTTTTTAAAATCCTGGGCCGACCCTTCCTCTGCCTGTTATCAACATATTGCAGAAATTTTTCTGGAACTCGATGTGCTTCCTTCGGGGATAAAAACGCCGCTGTTGTTCTTCGAACTAAACGCAGGTCTTACGCCCTCCCAGACGAGAGACTTTTGTTTTTCCCTGTTGAAGGACACCCTGGGAGATAACAAGGCCTATTTTAGCGCATTGGAGATCATATTCAGCGCCTGTAGTGCCCCGGCACACGTGGGGTACCTGGGGATTCTCTTTTCCAGGGACACGGAAGTGCTGCGGGTCAATATCAAAAAACTCTCCTTTGCAGCGGTTTCCAATTTCCTGCAACAAATCGGGTATGCATGGACCGGACCTGCGCTAGATCAATGGATTTCCCTGATTTACAATTATGCCGACCGGGTAACTTTATGCATCGACATCGGGAAAAATGTTCATCCGCAGATTGGCTTCGAGTGCTTTTGGAATGAGGCGCCGCACACGGAAACATATTGGCGTGCTTTCATTGAAAAACTTCCCGTGCACCAGGACCTGTGTCAGCAAAAGATAGAAGCCATTCTCAGCTGGGACAGGGACATCTTTCCGGGGCAGATCGATAGCTGGCCGGAACACTTATGGATAGCTTCCCTGTCAAAACCTCAGCATGAATTTACATTCCTGAAAAAATGGATTTCTCATGTAAAGGTGTCTTATCATCCTGATAAAACAGTAGCGTTAAAAGCCTATCTCGGTTATGAAAGCCGATGGAAAGCCTTCAAAAAGGAGGATAACCAGGCAGATGCCCAACACGGGCAAGCAACAACTCCGGATATTCAACAGGTACTGAACAAAGGAATTGACTATCTCCTGTCCAGCCAGCTGCAGTCGGGCTGGTGGAAAGACTTTCACCTTGTTCCGGGCAGCAGCGACGAATGGGTTACGGCCTATGTAGCCTGCCACCTGGCACATTTAAAATCTCCTAAGGTCAGTACGGCGCTGGAAAAAGCATGGAGGATACTGCAAACCCGTTACAGAGAACAGGAAGGATGGGGTTACAATATGCTCACGCCCGCAGATGCCGACAGCACTGTCTGGACATGGCTTTTCGTCAACGCAGCAGGGTTCTCGAAAGAATTTCCGGCACCCCTCGCAGATATGATGCAACACTATGTGGCAGAAGATGGCGGTATCAGCACCTATTCACCGTTTGCGGCCGTGGGTAGCAAATCGGCCGAATCGTTTCACGGTTGGCAAATACCTCATTGTTGTGTTACTGCCGCCTATGCCCTGGCTGGTTATCAGCACGCCATCGACTATCTGCTGAAACAACAGCAGTCAACAGGATACTGGTACAGCTATTGGTGGGATGGATATGAATATGTTACGGCGCTCAGCGTGGAAGCCCTTTCTGCTAAAGATGCCAATTTGTATAAAGGAACGATAGAGAAGGCCGTAAAATGGGCGGTTGATCAGGCACAAAGGGAACTGGCCAATGCTGTTCCCAGTGCGTTTAAAACGGCCCTGCTGCTAAGAATACTGTTATGTTCCCCTCAACAGGCAGGCCACCACAACCTGTTACAGCGCATGGCGGATTATCTACTCATGGCTCAACAATCATCCGGGTACTGGAACCCTTCCGCTGAACTAAGATCTCCACATCCGCATGACACAGCTCATGAAAAAGGAGAAAAGGTCATCATCGTCAAAGATGAAAAAAAGAACTTCGCCACCATTACCATTTTAAATGCGCTGCATAAATATGCGCAAGCAATGGTTACTTTGTGAGGTAGGTATAAATGAATTTGAGCGATTTTACGGGAATGAGAAATGGAATAGCCCATGCAGGGCCCTTTGTTGCCTCCAGGTCCTTATAATTAGGCAATAACCAATACCAATAGGCTCTCAGGCTAAATTTTATTCTACCAGCCAACGAGCGCGTTAAATTTGTTTGTTTGATCAGTGCCAAATAAAGCGCCTTCCCCGACCGGAGTTCTGTGGCGGCAAACAAATGATAAGGCACTGCCGGAATATCCGGTATCGGAAACTGAAGTCCAACAATGTCCTCTAATGCACGGAGGCCCGACCAAAGAAAATTGGAGAAGCGATGCTGCTTAAATTGTCGGTTGATTTCGCCCCAGTCCATTTGGCCGGAAGAAGTATGAATGATGGCCGCCAGGTCTATCACATACTTAAATCTGGCCAGTGCTTCCTTGATTAAATGATTAGAGGCCACACATAAAAAATCATAGGTCGGCGCCAGCCCCATCTGCGTGGCCCCATCAGCAGTGGTATATGGCTGTAGATGCTGAATAAAAAAATCATACTGCGGAAAAGGGCCAAAATAACTTCCAAGTAGTTTCCACTGCAGTTCAACGGAACAGGAAATACCCATCCTGTCTTTCGGAGACTTAAACGGCAGCTCACGATGATAGCGCACGGCAAAACCCAGCTGATGCTCCGAGACGTTATAAGTGGACATAAAACCATTTTCAAGCAGGTATTTCCTTAAGGGAAGCAGGTCATCTTTGGATATCAGGAAGTCAATATCGGATCCTTCCCTCAAAAGCGGGGAGCTGTAATAGCGTTCGGCCAGCACCCTCCCCTTATATGGAATAACGGTAATGCCTAACTGTTCAAATGCCGGTTTCAACCGACGTAATAAATCCGCCTGATAAGCGCCAAACAGGCTAATGCCCATCACGTCCTTTTTCAGGGCACTATAAACCGAGGCATCCATGTCAATCTTTGATTCCGAGACAATGTGATAAACAAATCCCCTTATATCATTCACCGAAATAAGTTTATAAAACGACATCCAGTCAATCGTTTCCCTGTCGAGAAATTCCCGTAGGGTATCTATTCCCTGCGTTCCAAAATACAAGCGCGTGAAGAGGATTACCAGTAACTGTTCATTCGTATAAACACGTTTCAGTTGATCAATACTCAGCATATCTATTTTTGTCTGGAGTGTTCTATCCAACGCATCTCCCAGTCGATCTGAAAGGCTTTTTCAAGCTCTTCAACAGAACAGGCGAGATGCGCCGCTGTTGCCCAATCAGCCAATTTTTCCAGGGTTGGGGCGCCCTTTAATTGTTCCTTTTCCAGTTCCCTGTATTGTGCTAAAAATTTCAACGCATTTTGGACTGACACGGTTGATATGGAATTTAGTGAAATGAAGCTGCAGCAAAGCTAGGCAATTTTCCAACAAGGCAGACTTTATTTTCATGCAGCCTTATTGATTTCTCCGTTAAAACCGATCCCTTTTAAACAAAAAAAATATTGCTGTTACGTAGAACTATTCACTATATTTGAATAGAACAATGAAACATTAACCATAGTGGAAAACCACTGCGATGATTGTTTTCTACCCATCAATCAAAACCCGCAGCCTTGTGCACTTTACACTTTATCTTACCGCAGTTGGCCTGTTATTTCCTCATGGGATGCATGTAACGTAGCATACTATCTGACAAAACCATAATTCTTCATTTAAAAACAGTAAACAATGACCAAAATCTTTCCTTTCATGGTGGTAACCGTCCTACTCATGATGGCCATGACCAGCTGTCAGAAACAGCCGGATGCTACCGCATTACAAAAAACCGATGCCGGGGCTTCGTTGGCCATAACCAACAGCGTGGCTAACGGGACCTATATGCTGAACGTCGTCTATTTCGTTCCGTCCGACCTGGACACCGTGCCGGGATACCGGGCAAGACTAAACGGTGTATTCCGGTACATGCAGAATTTTACCTCCAAATGGATGAACCAATGGGGCTACACCGGCAAAACACTGGGGCTGCCAACAGACTCCGTTGGCCAGCTGAAAATATCGCTGGTCCGCGGACAACTGGGTAAGAACAGTTATCCTTACGATGGCGGCTCCGGCGCCGTGATGAATGAAGTCAATGCCTACTTTGCCGCTCACCCTACAGAGAAAAAAAGTGATCATATCATGGTGATCATCCCCACCTATTCCTATGGCGCCAACGGAGATCCAAGTGGCGGACCATTCTACGGCATCGGCCGCTGGTGTTTCGCGCTGGACTACACCGGCCTGGATACGATCAACCTGGGGAAACCGGATGATAAATTTTCGACCAAATGGATTGGCGGTATGGCCCATGAAATGGGACATGGCATTAACCTCCCGCATAACGGAGGCGCTCAATCGCAAAATATTCAGTATGGCACTACGCTGATGGGTTATGGCAACGGCACTTTAGGAAAGGCGCCCACCTATTTCTCCCCGGCAGATGCCGCTATACTGGCCAACGGCCAGCTGTTCAGCGCCGTTACCAGAAGCGACTGGTACACAGATCCCGGATGCCAGGTGACACGGGTATACGCAGACTATAACAGTGCCTCGGCGAGCATCATTGTGTCCGGTAAGTTTTCTGCTACCAAAGCAGTGAAAGATATCGCCTATTACAATCGTAATACCGGTAACGACAATGGCGGCTATAATTCCGTCACATTTGCCTCCAAGCCCATCGGCACCGACAGCTTTCGTATCAGCATGCCCGTTAGTGATTTCAGGGATAAGGGGAATACCAATTACGAATTCACCATCCGGCTTTGCCACGAAAATGGCAGCATCACCAGCTATGTGGCTGCCTATAGCTTCGTAAATGATGTTCCCGTTGTGACTTTCGGCGATAAGGTAGTATACGATAAAACCGGATGGACAGTGGCCGCCTTTAGCTCTGAAGAAACCGCCGGCGAAAACGGCGCAGCCGTCAATATCATTGACGGTTCCGGCAGTTCTTTCTGGCACTCCCGGTGGTCTTCTAATGCTGCCAGCTATCCGCATTACATCACCATCGATATGGGACAGGCACTGGATGTAAACCGGTTTACCTTCAAACAGCGGAGCAGCAGAATGGTGAAAGTGGTGGAAATTCTCACCAGCAACAATAACTCCACCTGGACTTCACTCGGTGATTTCACGCTGGCACAAACCACCAATCCACAAAATATCGTGCTTTCTGCTGTAAAAAACTTCCGCTATTTCAAGCTGAATATGAAAAGTTCCTATGATGGGCAACAGTTTGCCGCGATGTGCGAAGTGGGGACCTATAAAGACTAACCATAAACAATCACTTCAACAAACAGGCCGGCATCTTCGTGAATGCCGGCCTGTTTGTTGATACAATGCGCTTGTATGGCGCCTTAATGACCAAAATATCCGTACAACAGAAAATAACCTCCTCCAATTACCAAAAGGTCTACCGCCACCCCCACCAGGCACAGGGGCCACCAAAAAATCGTCCAGTAACTAAGGAACCTTAGGGTATCCGGCTTACCTGGTTCGAATATGAACACAGCCGTCTCTCCTATCTCCCACTCCGGAGATGAGGCAGCGGTTGCATGCCTATACGTTATTATTTCATCCAGGCTGGTAGGGATATCAAAAACAGGTGCATAAAAGGTGCCCTCTGTATCTGTGCTTTCAGCCAGCCGCACAACAGTGCCCACTGCCCGCTCGCTACCTTTTACAAATGCCAGCCGGCCCTTCAGGTCCAACAAAGCGCCGGCTAACAGCAAACCGCCTACGACTATAAAAATGAGATATATGATCATCTGTTTAGCATTTAAGGAATTACTGAAAACTATTATTCACTTTCCTCGTATAGCCTTCTGTTAGCGGATAGAGCCAGTAGTAAGCGGCCCCAACAATCATCAGCGGAATAGCGGCGGCCATAGCAACTATCGCCCAGCTGAAAAGCCAGAAATAACTCATCATCGTAGCAGAATGCGGGTTTTTAGGATCATACAGAAAAATAGCTTCTTCTCCTACCGCCCACCCGGCCGGGTTACTGGCAGATGGATGGTGGTAAATGATCTCGTCGTTTTCTTTCGTTTTCACGGAAAAAACCGGGGAGTAGGCGCCATCGCTTTCTTCCAGCGAGGTAACGGTACCCACAGCCCGTTCACTTCCCTGGATGAAATCCACCGACTGTTTCAACTTATACAATGAAAAAGCGAATAGAATGAGACCGGTTAACAAATATAGCTTGTATCGCATATAATGATTTGAAAGGCGAAAATGATAACGACATAAAAATAGACAAAATGCTATACATTATATAGCCCAATGCTGTCTCCCGATGTTTTCAAAGATCTTTTTGCTATTCATCCGGAAATTCCTGAAATTTATAGGGACGTTATGCATTTTTATCCTGGTTGGCGTGTCTTACTTGTTAAGACGAGTGCACAACAACCGGGACCCCCTTAAATAGCCGTACTTACTTTTTACAACTGCTCCTATGAGGTTTCACATTCCTGGTATCCCCCATACCATCACCAATAAGTCTTATATCAGTTGTGCATATACCCAGAAGGTATATAAACTCTGTTCCATGCTTACAAAGCTGGGCCATGAAGTATATCATTACGGTGGTGAAGGCAGCGATCCCTCTTGTACGGAAAATATCATCATCGTCAGGGAAGACTTCAGACAGCAGTTCTACCGCACTAATTTTCATACGGAACAATTCCACTATGATACCGGTGACCAATACCATCAGACCTTCTATCGTCACTGCATTGAAGAAATCAGCAAACGACTGCAGCCCAGAGACTTCCTGCTATGTGCCTGGGGCTGGGGGCACGAGCCTATTGCCCGTGCATTTGATGCCAGCCTGATGGTGGTAGAATCAGGCGTAGGATACGAAAGCATCTTTTCAAAATACAGAGTATTTGAATCCTATACCTGGATGACGCACGTATATGGATTGAATAACATCAGAAACGGTAGTTGGTATGATGCCGTTATTCCGAATTTTTTTGATCCGGCAGACTTCACTTTCTCTGAACAGAAAGAAGACTGGTTTTTATACCTGGGCAGAATCACACACAGGAAGGGGGTTGATGTGGCAGTTCAAACCACCAAAGAGATCAACGCGAGGCTCCTGGTGGCCGGTCAGGGTACGTTGGAGAATGAAAAAGAACAAATTTTCATCCGGGATAGTCATGTTGAACATGTTGGTTTTGCGGACGTAGCTACGCGAAGGGCGTTGTTGTCCAAAGCGAAGGCCGTATTTATGCCGACCTATTATATCGAGCCGTTCGGCGGAGTGAGCATCGAAGCGGCCATGAGTGGCACCCCGGTGATTAGCAGTGACTGGGGCGTATTCGGAGAAAACGTTTTGCATGGCGTGACCGGCTACCGCTGCAGAACATTTGATCAGTTCTGCTGGGCTGCGGAGCACACGGAGGCGATACGTCCGGAAGCCTGTCGCAACTGGGCCATCGACAACTTCAGCACAGATCGTGTGTCGCTGATGTACCAGGAATACTTTGAAATGTTATACGATCTGTGGGGCAAAGGCTGGTACGAGCGATCGCCCGACAGATTAAATCTCGACTGGTTATGTAAAAGCTATCCTCAGGCTAAGAATACGATCTCGGCTTAAACTCCTTCTCTCAGATTTTATCAACCCCATTTATAAATCCCTCAACCATACTACATCATGGCAACAGAAGAACGTAATCTTACTGAGACGCCAGGTGCCACCGGGGCTACCGGTCCACAAGGTCCAACCGGAGCTACTGGTGCTACCGGTCCCCAGGGGACAACCGGCGGCACGGGTCCTGTTGGCCCTACGGGCCCCATAGGCGCCACTGGTCCACAAGGCGCTACCGGCCCTACAGGCCCGCAAGGTGTTACCGGTGTTACCGGACCTACCGGTTGGGTAACGTTGATCGCCAATAGCATCACTGGTCCTACAGGGCCTATCGGTCCCACCGGACCAGTAGGCAGTACAGGTCCAACCGGTCCAATGGGAGCCACTGGCCCGGATGGTCTCTCCGGCCCTACAGGCCCCCAGGGAGATACCGGTGCCACTGGCGCTACAGGGCCTTCCGGTGATCCCGGTACAACCGGCGCCACGGGGCCTAAAGGAGATACTGGTTCTACCGGCGCTACAGGACCTTCCGGCGGACCGGGAACAACCGGCGCCACGGGGCCTAAAGGAGATACCGGTTCCACGGGTGCTACAGGGCCTTCCGGCGGACCGGGAACAACCGGCGCCACAGGGCCTAAAGGAGATACCGGTGCTACGGGTGCTACAGGACCTTCCGGCGGACCGGGAACAACCGGCGCCACGGGGCCTAAAGGAGATACTGGTTCTACGGGCGCTACAGGGCCTTCCGGCGGACCGGGAACAACCGGCGCCACAGGGCCTAAAGGAGATACCGGTTCCACGGGTGCTACAGGGCCTTCCGGCGGACCGGGAACAACCGGCGCCACGGGGCCTAAAGGAGATACTGGTTCTACGGGTGCCACAGGGCCTTCCGGCGGACCGGGAACAACCGGCGCCACAGGGCCTAAAGGAGATACCGGTTCCACGGGTGCTACAGGGCCTTCCGGAGGACCGGGAACAACCGGCGCCACAGGGCCTAAAGGAGATACCGGTTCCACGGGTGCTACAGGGCCTTCCGGCGGACCGGGAACGACCGGCGCCACAGGGCCTAAAGGAGATACCGGTTCCACGGGTGCTACAGGGCCTTCCGGCGGACCTGGAACACCTGGTTCAACAGGTGCTACGGGTCCCATAGGTCCAACCGGTCCTTCCGGCGCAGGCGGAAGTGTTGCCATTGGAAAAATCGCGGGGCCGGTAACAATACCCTCCACCACTGCTTTTATCGCTACCGGAAGTTCTATCACGCTGGCGCCGGGCAAACATGCGGTTATGGTGACCATGCTGATGAGCGTGAACGGTACCTGTACCGGTATATGCTGGCTACGTTCAACGTTTGCTGACGCTCCCGGCTCTGTAACACCTACCCCGGATGTAATCGGTCTTAACCTGGCAAGCGGCTGTCTGACACAAGGTGCAGTATATGGTGTACTAACAGGCACCATCCTGCTGGAGAATAAGACAGGAGCGCCTAAAACATATTACTATATAGCCGGACAAACCCAAAATGGCAGCAATCAGTTCTATCAGTCTTTATACCGTTTTGGTGGAGGCTATTGGTCTGAAGATAAAATTGTTGCTTTCAAATTCGCGTAGTATGTATCTATTTCAGCGCTTTCAGCAAACAGCTCTTTATATCTCTACTGAAGCAGGTAATGAGCTGAACTTCTTCGGATATTATTTAACTGATGCAACGGATTTCCCTGAGTCGATCAGCTATGACGCTGCCTGGTCAGGATTCACCGGTTTGTTTGTCTTTTTGAAGAGCGTGCCGGCAGGACAAGACATGCAGGCGTTGATAGACGCGCTCCAAAAGCGTTTCCCCAAAGGCAGTATCGAACATGCCTCGCTGGTATGGGCAACACTCGCTGCATCAGCCGCCACTTTTCAGTTATTGGCCCTGAAGAAAGGGCTGGACATGCAGGTGGTGGTAGCCGCTCATTTTTCTGCGGAGATATTAAATGCGTCATTGTTGCTCGCCGCCGATAGCCCGGTAGCGCCGGCGGTCAATGCTGAAGAAGACTTTCCGGGTCTCACCATCACCTACCCTGCTACACCGGAAACTTCTGCCCCTGTGGCAGAAAAGAATGTCTTTATTCCTTTTACAGGAACTTCCAGGGGTTGTATTCTCTCAGATATCGCGCTGAATGAAGACCCACAGCAGGCAGCAGCTGTACCGCAAAGGGGCTTTTATTCATTCGTATCAAAACCTGCAACACCCGACATATACCAGGGCTGCTTCTATCCTCTTTTTGCCGCCCCGCCACTGCACGACACCAAAACAATATATACAGGTTTTCATATGAGCTATGACCCTGTAGATCCATACAATCCTAAAAGAACGAGATTCACTTACGCCGGATTTGCCTATCAGATCACGAAAATAGACGACCCACCTTACAACCAGGTAGAAACTGTATCAGGTAACGATCTGGCCAGGTTATCAAACTATGCGTCCGTATTTGGGTCGGCTATTAGCTTGCTCCCCCTTACGAATACCGACCATCCTGCCTCCTTTGTGCTGTGCGCGTTGCCGGCTGGTTACGACCTCCCTTATTACATGGCGCCGGACGGCGACTTCCAGGTAGTAACGGAAACGGCTATCCCTAATGTAGGCGGAGGGCTGTCCGGTACCGAATTTTTTAAGTTAGACAATAACGCAGCGATCATTCGGTTTGAGGCCGGACAACCCGCCTGCGTAAAACGTTTCCCTTTTGTGCTGGCCTCTCCTCTGGCAGCACCGGGCGACTCACTGGCCTCTCCGTTTTCAGCAGATTATCTGACATCGTGGGCAACGATATTTACCGCCTCCGGAACTGCCGTGCCCTATGTTGCACAGCCTGCCGGCGCATCCTTGTATGCGAAGGTCCTCGCAGACACGGAAACTACCGGCATTCTCAACCCGACGGATATCGCCTTTTCCTTTACAGCCGATAAGAAAACCTTTTTCCCGCTGTTCCCCTATGCAGGCATCACCACAGGCGCACAGCCGGTGAACATGACCCTGGATGACGTTACAGCACTGGAAGCCGTGGTACTGTCGCCTCAACGCCGCCAGGTGATCACAAAGCAGTCTACCACGAATGCCCATCTGCTAAAAAACGGACAGCTGGAATCGGACATCCACTATGCCACCACCCCCAGCGGCATACTGGCCACAACAACACAAAGCAAAGATGGTACGGCTGTTCATTGGGACCAGTTCCTGCTGGGGAAAAACGGCAAAGAAGAAATTTCATTTAACGGCCCCTCTGAACAGGTGATCACCGCCATGCAGTCGAGTGATGTATTTCTGGTAGCCAGCGACGCTACCTGCCTCTCCGGCTTCTCCAACGTAGTGACTATCGGCAATTGGGAACTGACCGTTAACGTAGGCACTAATCAGACTTACGGCGATTATCGCAACCTCATGATCTTTAAAGGGCGCAAGGGTAAGTTATATGACCCCGACGACGTGGCCAACTGCCTGATTGCGAACCCTAAAAAATGGAGCCAGGCCAAAGATTTCTCCATTCCTCAGACAGGGGGCAATCCGGACCCGGCCCAGCTGGTCATCCTATCCAACTGGCTACAGAATTATTTTAAGAATGCCTACGAACAAACCAGCGACTATTTTGACAAGTTCAACACTATCGCGATCAGCGAAACCTGGACCGGCATTTTATTCCTTCGGGTAGACATCACCAATATGCCCAAAAACCTCTCGGGTATTGTGGCCGGAGTTTCCAACCCATCGGATTTTAACGCTCATCACCTGGGTATTGAAGTGAGCCCTGTAGAACTCAATAGCAACGGCATTCCCGAACTGAATAAACCTTCTTCTTTTTTTGGGCTGATCTATTACCTCGACCCGGGCTTTAAAGACATCATACCTATTCAGGCAATTCCGCCGGGCACCACCAATGAATATGATTTCAAATTGCTGGCCCTGAAAGTACTATTTGAAAATACCGCCGTTAAAGGCTTCGAGAGTTATGCTCAATTGACGCTCAATAAATTGTTTGGTTCCAATGTTTCCAAAGTATATGATCCGGCTAATTTATACAAGAATGTGCTGCTGACCGGAAACCTGCAGATGATACAGCGACGGCCCGTTTACAGCCTGTCCAGCCAAAACGACGACGCCTTCTACCTCGACAACAACATCATCAACAAAATAGAAATTACCGGTGCGCTATTATCCAGCAGAACAGTAACAGGTAAGGCAGAACAGGAAAGCTGGTTTGGACTGAACGGCTATATCGACTATAACATACTAAAGAAACAGGATGGTCAGGCTTTTGACTTGTTTTCCTTTGGTAATGAGGAAAAGCAGGACCTGTTACATAAAGGGCTGAACTTTTCAAATCTGGGTATACGGATGTTGTATTCCAATAATGATCCCGGGAAAAATCAATTGTCTTTTTCCGCAGATGAAATACGGTTTAATCCCGCACCCAATGTAAGTAGTCTTCGTACCGGCAGTATTTATAATCAGTTACAGCTTGGCCTGGAAAACCTGATCGTGGCCCCATCCGATAAAACCCCGAAGGACAATGGCTTTCTTGATATCGTTGCGGACATGCCTTTGCCTGGTCCGGGCAGAGATGGGTGGTACGGCCTGCGTTGCAAGTTAAACATGGGAACACCGGGAGCACTGGCCGGTAATATAGGACTGAATGCATACCTGTTGCTGTCCTGGTCTCCCGCGAGCACAGGAGATCGTTACCAGGCCGGCATTGGCATTGCTTTGCCCGGAAGCAGTGGCGGCGGAAAACTGTTGAGCCTTCAAACGGTACTGACGCTCTCTATCGGACAAATTCGCCTGACCCAGGTGGAAGATAAAGGACAACCAACCTTTATGCTGATGTTTACAGAGATAGCCCTCAAGTTCCTCGGATTACTTAAACTTCCGCCTAATGGCAACACCCTGTTTTACTTGTTTGGTGATCCCGATGCTGCCAGCGACAAACGTTCGCTGGGATGGTATGCTATGTATAAGCAGCAGCAACGCCCCTGATGTGAAATGGCTGTTGATGCCCCTATTGTCTAATTAATAAATTTAAGCGATATGCCTTTTCCCGATTTTGAATTTTTTGGTGAAGTAACCTCTCGCAAAGTGAAAGAATACCTGGAACAGGGTATGGGGCTTTTTAAGGTTTTTATTGGTAAGCAGGCTGTTATCAGGTGCTTTGTTGCGGGCGGACCGGGATATGGACATCATAGCGCCTCTGTTAACATCGTCAGGCGCATCTGCGACAGTTCAGCCGTCAATCCCCTGGGATGTGATTATACGGGGACTGTTGAAATATTTGTAAATATTGACGAAGATATTCCCAAAGTACTGGAACTTATTCCGGAACTACGGAATCAGGCAACAGGCGGCCGGTTAAATAAAGCGACTGTGACAATTAAAGTTCTGGATGACGCCCCTCCCGCCACTGATGTGGACTTTGGATTCACCGGCGCCTGTGATTATATAAACAATAACGAGGTCCTGGGTTTCCTGGAGGCTTCCTTTCTTCCTTTGCGGACCAAGTGTTTTTTAATGCTTCAGCCCTATAAGTGGAAAGTAAAAAAATTCGCCACCAGGGGACTTTCTCCAGGCAACCTGCTATTTTACAGAAAACCGGTGTCCGGTACGGTAAATGTATACGCGCTGAACCTCGATACAGGCATAGAGCAGCTATGCAGAAGCGGCAGCAGCTATCCTTACACCTTTATACAACGTTTTGATATGTTTCCGCCGCTCTACGTGGCAGAACGTAGTTTTTTCACGCCCATTCCAGATCTTACGACACAGGATTGGGATACGATTGCCGCAAACCTTTCTGCCAACGGGAAAACGTTATTGAAAATACTTCAGATACTGACGATAAAAGAGAACCTTGATGAGTATAGCATTGTGCCCATCTATGGCATTAATTACCCTGCCGAAACTGCCTTCAGAGAGCCGGTAAGTGAACGGCTGTCGCTGGCGCTGGCGAGCTTTCAAACAGCATTGAGGAGCGGGGCCGCAGGCAAAATCAAGCCTCCTATTATTATCAACTTCAGTCCATACATTCCTGGTACGAACCAGGAAATGACGTTGGCTAAAGTACTCTCCATCGCTAATGGAGGACGAACAACCTATGATAACTTTCTACAGCAACTTTTGCAATCCAGAATTGCCGGCCCTAAAGCCGGTGAGTTTGTGGAGCGTGCTGTACAAAGAGCGAATGCCAGATTCCGCTCTTTCCATGCACAGGGCATGGATTTCATAAAGATTATCAACTATACGGATATTGGAACCAGTATTTACAGCCTGCTCATTTGGTTAAGCGACAATCCTCACCGGGTGTTGATGATTCAGGCAGACCGTGTACCCTCCATCGTATTTAACTATGTGATGAAAGTGGCTGGCCTGTTGCCGGTCTTTGAAGGCCAGAACACGGCAGTACCAGCTATCATGACAGGGAAGCCTTACCTGCACACTTTAAGGGTTGGATATATTGGCACAGAGAATAATTATCCACCCGGCAATGTCGGGGAAAAAAGCGCCGGGACGGTTATCCGCACCATGCAAAATATTGCTAACCAGATCCAGGGAGATCTGAATTTCTGGCCATTAGCTGTCGACGAAGCCCCTAGTAAAATAATGGCCGATTTCATTACGACATTTACAGACAATACCGACATTACCAAATACTTTGGCTCGGTACAGGAGTACTTTCAAAAACCTATCAACGATAAAATAGTCATCGGCACTTCCGTATTCGCCAATTATTATCCCACGCTTTTCCCCGGACAACAAGTTGAAAGGCCCGCCGGTGAACTTCCTCCGCTGGAACAACTTTACAATGAGATTAAAGCTGAAATAGACAGCACATCGATGGTGGACCTGCTGGGCACCATTTTAACGACCGGCGGTATCCATGATTATTTTGCCGACGTGTTAACGCCCTATGGTGGTAAACTGATCATTGATCAGGCCAATGTGGAAGCCCACAGAGATGAGAGCAACCAGATTGATACCGTTACCCTGACCGGAAAGACCGATGCATACGGCGTACTTGCCAACAGCACGTTTGTATTCAATATGAGGATGGATGACATTGCCTGCGCAGCCGACTTTGTTGCCAAAGACAACTGGAGCCTGAACGGAATACCGTGGATTGTTTTCGAAGCGCCCACTTTTCATGTGTTGGTAGCAAACGGCGGCCTTCCTCCTTCCGGGACCATCAGTGTGATGTTACAGAGCACAGACCTCACCTTGTCGCTCACGCTTCCTGATTCAAACGGATTGGCTACCTGTTCCGGCACGTTCACGAAACCCGCCTCTATCTCTACCTTCTTAGGTTTCGTTGGCGGCATCAACCTCGAAACCTTAGTCCCCGAGCCTATACAAAAGCTGGCCAATGTAGGGGTGAAGTCCATTCAGTTTACTTACAGCTCCAAACTGGGCATCATCGAATCCATCGCTGTCGAAATTGGCTCCCCTGATAAGTGGCAACTACTGGACAGGCTGGCTGTTGACAATGCCGGTGTACTGATCACCATTCTTTCGCCGGGTGATCTGAACAACCGTAAAACATCCGTTACCGTTAGCGGTGACCTGGTAATAGGCACTGAGGCCAACTCACCCCGTATTAGTGTTTCGGCCCAGGTCCCCGGACTGCGGCTAAGCGGTCAGCTCGACAGCCCCGAATTGCCTTTAAACAATCTGCTACAGGTATTCTGGCCGGGGGCCTCTCCTTCCTGGCCCGGAGGTAATGAACCAGCCATTACCGAACTATCACTCAGCTACAATTCCAACGGAAGCGAATATATGGTGGACACCACGCTGGAATTGAACTGGCCTATCGTGGTGGCAGGCAGGACTATCTTAACCATTGAATACATCTCGTTATCACTATCCGGTGGTGACGGCTGGAGCACAGGCAGCCTGAGTGGCTCCGTTATTATTCTCCCCGACGGCGCAAACGTCGGCCTGCTGTTAACAGCTATGTATCTGGGCAATGGAGCAGGTTGGCGGTTTATTGCGCAACAGACTTCCGGTAAAGTGCCGTTGCTGGCGCTGCTAAAGCAATATCTGGGCTGGGATACTACATTTGAAATATACGTCGATGGTCTCGGACTTGAGATTGAAACGGCCACCAACTCGTGGCTATTCACCGGTAAAACAGCCGATCCTGTCCTGATACCCGGCATTGATCTGTCCCTGTACCTCAACCTGAAATTGGGCTACAATGGCGGCACCCAAAGTTTCGGCGGCCGCGAAACAATTTCGGGCAAAGCCGAGGTACCGGTATTACTGCCGGACAACCACCTGGTATCACTTGCCTCTATTTTGCAGACCGTTCCGGCCACAGGTTACTTTGGAACAGGTCAGGCCGATATCATCTGGCAAAATATAGACCTTACTGTATACTACGACTTTGCCCCGGGCTATCAGAGCTTTGGTATTAAATGGGGACAGCTGGAAGGCAAAATAACGCAATCCGGCACTCCTCCCAAAACCACCGCCACCCTGCGTTTCACACAATCCACCACTATTGGCAGCATGGTGGAAACCATGGTCAGCTGGGCCACCGGTAGTAAATTCAGTCTGGGCGCACCATGGAACATCCTCAACTCCGTTGCGCTGAATAATCTCGTCCTTACCTTTAACCTGACCGATAAACAGGTAGGGCTCGAAATAGCGCTGAACCCGATAGCAATAGGACTATTTGGCATCAACATCGCTACTATCACAGGATTCAAACTGACTTACCAGTCTGATCAGCCTGACCCGAATCAGAATGGCGTGCAGGTACAGCTGCTGGGGGATTTCAAATGGCAGCAGGATCCCCGCAAACCACTCGGATGGGATGCATCCAAACCAGAAACGACACCTGCTCCGCCGGCACAGGGCAACAAATACATAGATCTGCGCATGCTGGCCATGGGACAGCATGTGGACGTAAAGGGGCTTGCCGGCGCCACCAGCATTGCGCAGGCAATTTCCATCATGGAGAAATTACCGGCCACACCCAAAGGTCAACTTCCACCCGTGGCCCTGAATGCCAACAATGGCTGGCTGGTAGGAATGGACCTCGGGTTATTACGCATAAGCCAGGACCCTCCGCCAAAATCCCGGCTTCCTTTGGATGCCGGGCAAGGAGTGCTGGCGCTGCCAAGCGACTATGTGTTCAATCTTCAGATCGTATTCTCCGACCCCAACCTCTATGGTCTTCGTATAGCCCTCAACGGTGATGCGGCAAAAGTTTTCAAAGGACTGCAATTCGAGGTCATGTACCGGCAGGTCAGCCAGTCCGTAGGCGTATATCAGTCTGAGATAACCTTGCCCGACGTGATGCGTTATATCAGGTTAGGACAATTTAATATCGTGCTGCCTGTCTTTGGTATCCAGGTATATACCAACGGAGATTTCCAGGTAGACCTGGGTTTCCCATGGAATGCCAATTTCTCGCGTTCCTTTACGCTTCAGACCATCATATTCGTTCCCGTACCCATCCCGGTGATGGGGTCCATAGGCCTGTATTTCGCCAAGCTGTCCAGCGCCACCACCACCAAAGTACCGGCTTCCAAAAAAGGTATCTTCAACCCGGTAGTCGCTTTCGGGGTGGGCTTCCAGATAGGCCTGGGATACGAATTTAACATGGGCATCCTCAGTGCAGGATTCAGTCTCACCGTAGCTGCCATCATCGAAGGGGTGATCGCCAAATGGAATCCTTACCTGCCCGCACCAGCAGGGCAGCGTGATCGGATAGAAACGGATTATTACTTCTCTATCCGCGGCACAGTGGGACTTATCGGCAGACTATACGGCACCGTGGATTTTGCTATTATCAAAGCCAGTGTGGATATTGAAATTATCATTACTGCCCAGTTTTATTTTGCGCCCTATGAACCGATAGAATTAGCCCTTACCGCCAGTGTCAGGGCTTCTGCCAGCATTAAGATATTGTTCATCACTATCAGCTTTAGCTTCTCCCTGCGCATCCAGCACCACCTCACCTTACCGGCAGTGGGCGGAACAGCGCCATGGGCCGACGGTACAGAAAAACGCTCTCTGGCACAAAGCCGGAGACTGGAACGTGCAGGCATGGCCGTTAGGCTGCTACAGCATAAACTGCTGGCAGCAGCACCTGTGCTTCATTGGGACAACCTGCTGCCTGCCGGTTCACCGGTAGAACTGCCGGTATACCTGATGCTCGGTCTTACCGCCGCCCGGGATGAAAACGAAAAAACACCCACGCTGGCAGGCCAGCAGGCATGTGGCGTAGCGGTGATGATGATGGAGTCTGTAAAAGCGCCACAGGACGACCTCCTCAGTTGCAGGCTCAAAGCAGCGGACCAGGCCACTGACAGTGCTTTTGAAAAAGTCGCCAAACAAGTGTTCAGATGGATGTTTGCCGCATTGCAAACCCAACCGCTAACGGAAAAAGAAGTAGACCAGTCCGTGGTGACCCTGGAGCAACTGGAAATCCTGCTGAACTATCTAAGTGCGCCCAATAACGATATCCCCATTCCGGAAAAGGACATCAATACCTTTATGGAACGCCAGTTCAGCGTGGTGGTACACGGCCCGGATGCAGCGGCGAACAGCACGGAAATTAATGCTACCTACTTCCCTGTCCTGCCGTCGGTGGGCTTTTCCATGGAACGCCCCGGCGAACCGGAACCATTAGCATATACCTACGCCGCCTACAATGCCACCTCTACTGACTACCTCACTGCCTTACGGGTGTACTTTAATGAAATAGCCGTCAATGTGGGCACCAGAGAAAAAGCCGGTTACAAAAATTTCAGCCTGAGTGATGATAACGGCCCTTCTGTCGGAAGTTTCGTGTTCTCCGACTACTATGCGCTGTTGGCCAAACAGATGTTGCAAATGGCCGTTAATTCACTGAAGACCTATGTGTATCCTATCCAACCGGAGCAGCTGACAGAAGATATTGTGAAGTGGGTGAACCAGACAGGAGGCCTGACTAACGGGCAGGAATATACGCTGGAAAAACTTTTTACCGATAATAAAACGCATGATGTAAGCGCAGAAAGTGTGATAACAATTGCCGGAACACCATATATCATCCAGACAGGTGATACATTCTCGGCTATCGCTTCGCTGGCAATATATGCAGCAGGATTTACCGCTCAAAGCCTGGCCAGACAAAACGCCACCACCGCCGGTATCGTGAAAGCCGGCTCAGAAATCAATTATACCGGAAAACCACCCTATAGCACCCTGCCGCAGCAGACCCTGGAGAATATCGCAACAGCCCTGGAAGTCAACGTGGATGAGTTATTGCAATATAGCAATATACTGACGCTGAAAGATCTGCTGGTGCCCGCCTCTACGTTGTGGCTGCCGGAATTCAACTATAAAGCGAAGGAAAAAGACAAGCTGAATGAAATAGCCACCACGTTCGGTGTAACGCTGGAGCAATTGGCAAACATCCCGGCAAACGGGAAAATAAAAGATCTCTTTGACGCCAAAGACAACCCCGACCTGAACATCGTACAGCTGCCACAGTTCAACGTAGCAGCGCTGTTACAGGAAATCCAGTACACACAGGGATTACAGCACCTGGCAGGTCTTACGTCCCGATACTATATGGCCGGACTGCGTCTTCCCACAAAAGGTCTCAGCCCCAAATATCCCGGCATGTGGGTGACAGGAGATAAAGACGACTATAGCCTGCCGGAGAATGCTGGCCTGTTTGCCCTGTCGGGCCAACAGTTCCCCGTTCCTGTGCTCTCTACAGGCCAAAGCCTGACCCTGACATTTACCAATAATGGTTGTAAATGGATCAGCTTTGATAAACAAGCCACACTATCCATTTCCATCACGCCGGAATCATTGCAGTATAAAGAAGCGGTGGCACTGACAGCTTTCGCTACCAAAAACTACCTGGATGTTGGTTTGACACAACTGGGAACGCCGGAGCTGTTTAGCATCGAAGCGAATACGTATACCTTCAATTCCGACATTAACTGGGCATCTCCCTCCTATATCAGTATGCCTTATCCGGGAAATACCGGGGAACCGCAACAGCTCAGGTTATGGAAAATTCCCGATTCCCTGCTGAATCTGCCGGACCTGGCCGTACATAAAATCAATCCGCTCCTGAACATCCAACTGGGCACTTACGACGAGGCTGCCCAGAAAATGAAATATAGTTCGTTTAGCAACTATGGCTGGGGAACACGGATAGATTTTACTATCAGGAAAATAAGTCCTGTCCCGGAAAGCCCCACCACTGCCACCACCTACGAAGTGGCAGGTGCAAACGGTTTTAATACGCTGCTGCTGGAAAAACTGGTAGATCAGATCGGTGATAATGACAGTCTGATTAACAGCCTTCATCTCGCATTTACACAAAGTTCAGATGAAACGGCCGGCGGCGGCATTCAGACAGACAACCCGGACCAGCTGACCATCGGGCTGGCGCAGGTAAACCTCACCACTGTTACGGCACCCAATGTATCCGCCATGAATAACGACGGACAACCAGCGGCAGCACAGCATCTGATCGCGCCCACGCAGTTTATCCGTTTGTTATGGGAGGCAAGTATCACCAGTCAGGGTGGATACTACCTGTATTACTACAATGATAAGAGCAACGCCGGACTTCCGGACCGCATTTTCGACAATCAGGGCAATGCGCAGCTTTCACTGATAGTATTGTTCAGTGGCGTACAGCGTAATGAGCTTTGCAGCTATATGAATGTGCTGGCCACTGCCCGCGCTGTTGATTTCTCATCACATACACTATTTGCCCGGACCCTGATGCAGGACCTTCAGATCACTGCCGACAACCAAACAAGCCTGGCAGGAATTGTGCGGGATTATTTTGCAGATGCTGACCAGATAGCAGCCAAAAATAAAGATATTCCCCTTCGGACAGGCGCTGTATTAAGCTTACGGGGCGGTGTATATGAAGTCAGGGACCAGGCCCCGGGCTGGAAATTGAATGATATCGCTGCCTACTTTGAGGTGACGCCGGAATCTGTGAAAAGCGCCAATCCGCAAATAACGAACTGGGACAGCACGCTTCCTGTATTTACCGCGATTTACCTGCCCGACCATACCATGGTGGTGGGAACCAGCAAGGGAGGAACCAACATCGGCAACATCGCCCGATATTACAGTATATCCGTTTCCGGTATAGCGTTGGCTAACAGAGACGTCACCGGTATTTTTGAACCCGGGAAAACCATTTCATTTACAAGTGGGCCACTGACCAACCAGTCTACCATCAAACAAGGTGAAATGGCCGTTAAAGCCGTTCGAAAAGTAGCGCCACCTGTACCCGACAATCCTGCTGACAAAGACTTCGCGCTGAATTTCCTGCAAAATAACTTCTCGTTGCTGGGTTACCGGATATCTGAAAATGCCTTCTTCGACAATAGTAATCTCAGTCTGCCTTTATGCCCTGTCATTCCCGGAACGACCTCGGATGATGACAGCAAATTCCTCCTTCCTCCTGTACTGGGCGTTGATGATCAGTGGCAGTACACCAATTCGCTCGCTTATACCAGTGTTGTAAAGACTATGCAGCAGGCAACACCGGGCCTGCCCGCTCCTGAAAACGACCCATACCAGGGACTCGGCAGCCTTCTCCAGATCAGGTACAGCTGGCAGGATGTTTATGGTAATTCACTGCTGACAACACTGGATAATTTACAGGATGGGAATAACCTGAACAACTTCCCCATTCTGATCAAATACTACGATACACTGGTGGGCCTGAGCAGATGGCCTTCCATCAGTTCCAACTGGCAGGTGCCCGGCATAAGCGGTCAGCCGGCATTACACCTCATCCTGAACTTCGATGCAGCGGCCTACGACGGCCTTTTAATCGTCAAGGCGGATGATAACAACACCCTGACTGCCGTTTTCACCGTTGCGCTGGATGAAACCTCCGCCACAGACGCCGCCAATTATAGTCTCAGCGACGGCATTCAGATAGTTTCCATCTCACTGAATACAGACAAGAAATCGGTACAGATAAAAGTAAGCGATTTGGTACCAGGTGTGGATATTTCCCTACAGGTAAAAAATATCTTCAATCAGGAGAAAAGTAAAAGCTATACAGGTGCGGCCACCTTCTCCACCAATCCGGCTATTTCGCCTACCTCTACCATCATGACCAAGGCTGCCGGCGACAAGGTGTTGTATGAGCAAATCTGGTATCAACTGAATGACAGGAACGGTATTAAAATGATGGTCAATACCAGCCTGGTCCCCGGTACCGATTTCATATTGGATACTACGCAAACCACTGCCCTGGTCCAAAACTGGCTGGCCGCTATTTACCAGTATATAGACAACAGGGCCGCCGGAAAAGACACCACCGTTATCCCCGATTTACAGCACGTGGTGATGTTTAATATCAATCCGGCCAATATAGCAACCAAAGACACCTTCAAGCTCACGCTTGATTTTACCATCCGGAGAAACAGGCTGCTGGCAGATAGTACAGATGATTCCATCCTGACAGCCACCACTACTATTGCCCCACAGTCTGACCTGTCGGCCAGTAACGGTAACACCTACACGAAATTTGTGACCGATTTTGAAACTGCCTTTTCCGGAAGCCTGGAACTTAGAATAGCTGCGGGAGTAGATCGTTTTGACTCTATTGTGACGGCTGATTCCACCTTATGGGTGGTGCGGCTGGATGCCACCAATACCGGTACAGCGCCGGCGCTGGGCTTCGAGATCAACAAACAGGAAGAACCGAAACTGTTTGCTCCTCGTCCGGTTGCCAATCAACTGATCAGCAGAACAGGGGTCCCGATATGCACGTTCGACCCCAAAACAGGACTGGATTGCAAAGGTGGTATTCATAAAGATTTTATTGATGTCGATATTAATCTCTGGTGTAAACAGGTATTCGAAAACTTTGATGAGTTACTAAGCCCGGCTTTCGTGACCTGCATTCAGATCGTAGATTTCAGGACTAAAAATGAGAACCCGCAGGCTCCCTCCTTCTTCGATCTCCTGATCAGTCAGAAAGAACAACTGGCAGATATCGTGAAAGAATTGATGGTACCGGTTTTTGAAGACCAGGTGACCATAGATCCTACTGATATCCGGGAAGACTTTAAACAGGCATTGCTGGTAAAACTATCCAATGCCTATAGCGTGCAATCAGGACTTCAGTTCTCAGCCAATGTTTATCACAATAACCTGGAGGCACCTGCCTATTTGTATGGAAACGTTATTCAGAAAGATGACGGCGGAACCCGGGCATCGCAGAACATCCAGCTCACCGCGCCCAAAATAAGCCTGGCGCCCGACAAGCAGGCAGGTGTCAGGTTCCTGATGTCCGCACCGCAAATGATAAAGGGACAGCAAGGGGAAGTATTATCCGTACTGGATTTGGACCTGTCTTATACAGCAAGCGCCATCGAGCATCAAATCGGTGAGCTGCCGGGCATTAAGGACTATAAAGCGTCCTCCTGGTTACAGTTTTTCAGTAAAGACAGCAGTATCTTGTCGGCACGCTCACTTTCCGATAAAGCGGTGCAGGTACCGCTGCCACTCAACGTATTTCCGGCAGCGCCAGGCATGAATAAACAAACCGGCCAGTTGTCTGTCAATAACAGCGACGATGCGCTGTCTGACCTGCTGGACTGGGACTATCTGTTTTCGTATAGCCAGCCTTTTCACTACCCACAGGATATCCTACATTTCAGCGTACAATTTAACCTGGTGCTCAGGGACACCAGCGATGTGGCAGGGCTGGAGGACGCATTTGCAGATATCGCACAATTCATCACGGTCATGCCGGAAATCAATGAAGCGCTGGGTACGCTGTCGGCAGTAACCATGAGTAGCGACACCCCGGCGATCACCGCGGCGGCCACTGTGCTGACAGCTTACACCACCATGGTAGGCAATATCATCACCAGGGCCAAAGTGACTGGCTTGCAGGTTCAGCAACAGGACATGCGCGCAGTTGCCAGCGCAGACGGACCATATGCTTTTGTTGTAAAAGAAGGCAACGCCACTATCGACGGACAGGAAGGCGTATTACTGGTATCCGTTGGCCTTACGGCTGAAGTGCAGGCAGCTATTGGTATTCCGGTGGTAACAATTGATGACTATGAAACGGTGTCACATACACCCTGTGAAACGGGCTTCTATTGCTATTACTACAAACACATAAAGGATGGCAGCCTGTTACCCGCTTCCATCGGACAAACGATTGCCAAACGTACAGTGGTATTGAAGAAGTTAAACATTCTGGCAAGGCAGGATGCCGGCGTTGGTGTGTATATGGACAGAAATGCTGATCTGGTGCCCGGTAAACCTACGAACCATGCATTCGTATATACAACCGGAAATGTTGAGTTTCCTAATTACTATTATCCCAACTTTGTCCGCAATGAGCCCATTAATATTGCCACCATCCCTACAGGCCAACCCGTGGTTGCCCCTTTACAGACACATTTGAACAATTTGTTTGATGCGCTGCTGAAGAAAAACCAACAAGGTAAATTGAGCTTTAACGTGGTGGTCGCCTATGACTACCAGGTGAACCTGCCAGGTAACACAATACAGCTGCCCGTCATGATGCAGCCCGCCAGGACATTCGACCTGGGTGCGCATCCTGACAAGGCGCCTGAAGGCATGATCGACAATTGGGTAAAAGTAATTAGCGACTGGTTGAAAACGAATGATCCTAATAAGGCCAATGCGGCGTTTAATTTCAATCTTACCATTTTCTCCAATCTGACTGATGAACCGAAACCATTAATCCAGTTAACCCGTTTGTATCTGAAACTTGCAGATATCGGGTAAAAGACAAACGACGACCAACTGATGGCGCCCGGGCATTAATACAAGACACTAGATGGAATCGGCTTCCTGTAGCTTTTTTAATGCCCGGGCCTCATGCTCCAGCAGGGGCAATAGTTGGTCCTCCGGCAGCGAAGAAGCAGCGGGGATGAAAACAACTTTCGGATAGTTGATAAACTTATGGAATAAGAACCGGGCCCTTGAAAGATGAAAGTCGGAGGTGATAACCACCAGTATGTCAGGCTTTTCTTCCAACACCAGATCTTTCGTCATTTGAAAATCTTCTATCGTATTGGAAGAAGGTGGGCAGTCCAGAAAGACGGCTGGGGAAAGGCCCTGGCCTGTCAGGTATTTTTTAGCGTAGTAATAATGGGGTTTGTCGGTTGTATTAAAATGCTGCCCAAAGCCTCCCGTACAAATCAGTTTCACATCACTGTTTGCGTTATAAAAATGGAGCGCACAGGTTAATCTGTCCTGTGCTATCTGCGAGAGGTTTCCTTCGTGATCATTGGGAGCGCCCAATACCAGCAATAATTTATTCATAAAAATCGTTCCGGCCTTTTATTGAAAATAAATATACGCTAATTAATATAAAGCGAAGACAGCCACACCTGCCGCACCACGTGACATTCCGTGCCGGATTACCGGGAATTCATTATCTTCAACCAGTTCCCCGTGGTGTGGATGATCATCAAAAAACAAAAACCTTATGGTAAAAATTCATGTTCAGGAAGACTGTGGTAATGCACCGAAGAAACTATTCGTGAAAGACCTTATCGTGGCGATGGTTAATAAGGACCGGGCATTTATGGATCAACATACGACCGAAGATATCCAATGGAATATGGTTGGAGGAGCGTCCATTAAAGGGAAGGAACCTGTCCTTACAACGCTGCAGCGGTCCCGGAGCGAGGCTGTTACAGAACTGACCATCCATACCATTGTTACACACGGATACGACGGTGTGGCGGAAGGGTCGCTAAAGTTCAGGGACGGAACGACCCAGGCATTCTGTGATGTTTATCGGTTCAGGTCCTCCACGAACAATGCACCGGTCAAAGCGATCACCACCTATGCTATTGCGCTGGCTAAAAAATAATCCCTGAAAATCCGCATCCATCATACGATCGATGCGGATTTTCTTTTGTAGCATATCCCTACTATTCCTATAAGATAAAAATAATTATCTATCTGAATTATCATAGCAGTTAGACATGGTAACTTCATGCCTCAACCTATAAACACGTTGCCAATAACTGATCACTCGAAACCCGATTTTTAAATTCCCACAAGACAACCTTATGAGCATTAAATCCTACTACGTGGCAGGCGGCATGGCCGTGCTCCTACTGCTTGGCGCATGTACCAAGCAAATGAAAAACGATCTTTCTGATCCCACCAATTCCTCCAAAGAAAAACTCGGTATCACTGCAGCAGCACCTGATCCGGACGGATCCAAACTCCACCAGTTCCTGAGAGCTAATGGCCCGGCGTATGAAACCTACACCGTAGACCTCCAGGAGAACGCTACCTTTACCACCAAAGGCGGCAGGAAGTACACCATTTATCGTAACTCGCTGGTAAGGCCTGACGGCAGCCCGGCCAGCGGCCCTATCACCATCACTGTAAAGGAAATCAGCACCGCTGCCGGTATGATCTTCGCAGACAGGCCTACGGCCACCAATACCGGTGCACCGCTGGAATCTTTCGGTGAGTTTTTTGTTTCAGCCACGCAGGGCGCCACGCCGCTCCGGTTACGTAAAGACAGCGCCATCAACGTTCAGGCGCCTGCTAAAGTAGCCGACCAGCGCATCCCCATGTGGAATGGCGATACCTCCATCACCATCACCACTTCCGGCTACAACTATGTTAACCAGTTCATCACGTTGTCTACTACTGTGAGCGCCAACAAAGGCGTAGACTGGCAGCAGGTAACTAATCCCGCGTCTGCCTATGCCCTGTTTGATGGTAGCAATGGCACCCTCAACTTCCGACTGGACAGCCTGATTAAATGGACCAATTGCGACCGGTTAATGAGTCTGCCTAACCCCAAAACCACCGTACTGGCCTATTTCAGTTCTAATTACAATCCGGCTACCGGCACCAGCTTCGGCGGCGAAGAGCCTACCATGCTGTACTTTAAACCGACCGGCATCAACAGCATCGTCAAATTCTACAACACCATCTTTACGCCACCGGCAGGCTTTGAAGGTTTCCTGAGCTACCAGAACGCCATCCCTGTAGGACAGAAAGGCACTTTCCTGGCTATCTCTTCTATTGGCGGTCAGTTCTATGCCGAGCAGAAAACAGTGACCATCGCTGCACCTGCTGCGGGCACCAACTATACTACCGTTACTTTCAATCCCGCTCCTGTTAGTGCGAGCACATTGGTTTCGCTGATCAACAGCATGAACACCAAGTAATCTGATAACATAAAAATAGCCGTTAACGGGTTGATTAACGGCTATTTTTCTACCTGCATTGTAGTACTTATAGATCCGCGCTGCCACGATATCCTACCAGCAAAACCGCCATATCCATCTTCCCCGGTGTCTATTACCAACGACATTCATATTTCATACCGATATGCCGCAAGAAATTATGTCAACCTGAATTTCCACATTTATTTATTTAAATTGCCGGCGTAAACTGCCACGTTTTGAATACGATAGCTGCTTTGAAACAAGGTAACCTTTTGGTTTTTAATGAAGTTTATTATTCCTGGCACAAAAGGGTCTACTATTTTATTCTCCGGAAAACCAAGTCATCCTTCATTGCGGAAGAGGTGACGCAGCTTACTTTCATCAAATGCTGGAACTACCGGGAACATCTCACCGAAGACCTTAACATACAGTTACAGCTGTTCCGTATTGCCCGCACCACCCTGATCGACTTCCTCCGCAAAGAAACCGTGTACAAGGAAAAGGTGGTCCATGTAATAGACAGGTATACCCTTCCGGTAGAGGACCTGTGGGGGAAACTGGCGGAGAAGGAACTACAGGCCAAACTGGCGACTGTATTGAAAGAGATGCCGCCGATGCGTCGTAAAGTATTCGAGATGAGTCGCTTTAACGGAATGACCTATCAGCAGATCGCACACGAACTTTCCCTGTCATCCAGAACTGTTGAAACACATATTTTTCAGGCCATCAAACAGATAAAACACTATCTCGGGCTGCTGATCTCCCTCCTGCCCTGGCTTTGCCGGTTTTAAAATATTTTTTACCCCGGACTACGTAGTTCGTGCGTCACAAACGTATTACTTATCTATCAGCCGTATATAATATGATCAATGATGAATTACTGAAACGGTTCTTCAACCATCAATGCACGCCGGAGGAAGCCCGCATGGTAGCCGATTACCTGCAGGACAACCCGGACATGCTGGAGAAATACGTACCGGAAGAGGAATTCCTTCAGTTGGAGGAAGACGGTTATTTTCCCGAAACCGTTTCCCAACAGTGGCTGAAAAATATTCATCAACAAACCGTATCGGTCCATAGCGGGAAGAAATGGGCGAAACGACTGGCTATCGCAGCGGTGGCCACCGGCGTATTGGCAGGCGGCACCCTGTTGCTGCTGCGCCGCCACCCGCAACCAATAGCAGCAGTCAATCCCGCCACCACCACCAATATCCCTTCCGAACAACAACAACAGACCACCAACACCAGCCAACAATCCATGGCCATCGTATTGCCGGACGGTTCTGTTGTACGGCTACTGCCTGCCGCCACCATCGTCTACAACAAACAATTCAGGGAAAACAGGAACATTTACCTGACAGGAGAAGCCGATTTTACGGTAGCCGCCGACAAATCACATCCGTTTGTCGTGTATAGCGGTGAACTATATACGACCGCGCTGGGCACCTATTTTCATGTGAAAGCCATCCCCGGGGAAGATATGATCAGCGTAAGACTGAACAGCGGAAAAGTAATGGTACAGGGAGCTGTCAACCAAAAGAAAGTCATCAACGATATTGTACTGACGCCCGGCAAACAACTCAACTACTATCGCAAAACAGGAAAAGTGTTAGTGTCCGACTTCAGCGGGAAGGAGGCGGAAGCACTGGTAAAAGCCGGTAATAACAATACCGGTTATACGAAACCGGACTGGTATAAATTCAATAATCAACCAATGTCGCAGGTATTGGACCAGCTGAGCAATTACTACGGAACAGCCATCTACTACTATCCTTCAGACGTAGTAGCCATTTATTTCGATGGTAAGTTTGAAAAAACAGATTCGCTGGAGAAGATCCTGACAGATTTAACACTTCCCAACAACCTAAAGCTGATCCGGCATGACAGCGGATTTATAATTAAAAAGCAATAATTCACACATATAGTCCTATTCCACCAGTGGACGCTTTAGCGCCCCGGGGCTTGTTATGCCCCGCATTAAAAAACACGTTCCAGTTATGAAGATGTTCTATCGACCAAAATGGCGTCTGTTTCTGCTTCTTGTCATGTTGATAACAGGCGTTTCCATGATCACCCACGCACAAGGTCGCATGCAGGTGACCGGCACCGTGCGCACAGACCAGGGTGATCTGCTCCCCAATGCCTCTGTAGTGGCGCTCAATGAAAAAACAAAGTACACCGCCGGCGTGGTAACAGACAGCAATGGCGTATTCCGTTTTTCCGGATTGCCGCCTGAAGGGAAATATACCTTCAGCGTTTCCTACATGGGTTTTGAAACCCAGCGACTAAACAATGTATCCCTGAAATCGGGCGCCACGCTTACGTTCTCTGTACGCCTTATTAAAACGGTATCGGCGCTGAACGACATCGTGGTGATAGGATATGGCACCGCCAGAAAAAAAGACGTGGTGGGTGCATTTAACGTCGTAACCGTGAAAGAAGCTGGTGCGGTCAACGCCACCAATCCCTCCCAGCTGCTCATCGGTAAAGCTGCCGGCGTACAGGTGTTGCAAAGCAGTGGCAGCGCAGGCGCCGATGCCCAGATCATCATCAGGGGCACCGGTAGCTTCACGGACATCAATCCCCTGTATGTCATAGATGGCATCCAGGGCACCAAAAACCTTTTCAACACCCTCAACCCCCAGGATATAGAGAGTATCACCATTCTGAAAGACGCCTCCTCTACTGCTATCTATGGTTCCGCTGCCGCCAACGGCGTGGTGATCATCACCACCAAAAAAGGAAAGGCCGGTCCGCCCCGCGTCAGTTTCACCTCGCAATGGGGCATCTCCAAAGCCTGGAAACAACTGCATCTGCTCAATGCCGCACAATATGTGGATGCGCTGAAAGACCTGGCCGCCACCAAGAACACCGTGCTGCCGGCGAAGTTCAATACCCCCGCTGTGTTGCAGGACAGCACCGACTGGCAGGACGCCGTGTTCCGCCATGCCCTCGTATCCGAAAATGACCTGAACATCAGCGGTGGCGGTGAAAAAGTAAACTACAGCATATCTGCCACCTATATAGATCAGCAGGCGATCTTAACCGATGCCACCAACAAACGGTTCCAGGCACGCGTAGGCCTCGAAGAAACACTGGGCCGGTTTCGGTTTACACAAAACATCATCGTTCGTCAGTACGTAGGCAAAGGCAACTACGCCAATATTATCAACGCGATACAATATGCTCCCTACAAACCCATCCTCGACCCTTCGGTCCAGGGCGGATATTCTATCCTCTCCAACATCGATGACTTCAGTAATGCGGTGAATCCCTTACAGGAAATCGCCATGAAAAGTCAAACGACCAAATCACTGGCGTTCTTTCCGCAACTGTCCGGGGAAGTACGCCTCATCGACGGATTAAAATTCCGTTCACAGTTTGCAGCGGAAGTAAACTCCAGCCGGAGCAACAGCTACCAGCAACAGTACCAGGCTTCCAATTTCCTGAACCAGGCCCGCCAGTCGACCCTGAGTTTTACAGAGAACGCATACTACATGCTGGAAAACTATCTGTCGTACGAAAAAACACATGGCAAACACCATCTCTCTATGGTCGCCGGACAGAGCTACATTGATCCGGGCACCACCAACAGCTCCGCCATCCGCGGCACCGGGCAGCCCAATGACAACCTCACTAACGTGGTGGTGGCTTCCTCCCAAGCCGTTACCAGTACCTACTCCAACTATGCACGCCCTTCCGTGATTTCGTATTACGGCCGGGTAAACTATACTTTTGATGACCGGTATATACTGACCACCAGCTATCGCCGGGACGGCGCCTCCAACTTCGGTCCCAACAACCGCTACGGCAATTTCGCGGCGGCAGGCGCCTCATGGCGCTTTTCAGAAGAAACATTTATGAAAAATGCTTTCCCGGTATTAACGGAGGGCAAGCTGAGCGTCAATTGGGGACAAACGGGCAACAACAATATTCCCAACTTCCTCAATACCGCCAAAACGTATCAGGGCACGCCGGGCGGCGCACTGGTATATTCGCTGGGCAGCACGGAAACATTTGTGTCCGGCACTACGCTGACCACCTTAAGCAACCCGGATTTAAAATGGGAACAGACCAACCAAACCGATATCGGCATCGATCTCGCTTTCTTCAATAACCGCCTTACCGTGGAAGCCGACTGGTACAATCGTAAAAGTACCGGCCTGCTGGTCACTACCCTGCTGCCGGCCAGTATCGGCGTAAGTCCTACGGGAACGCAGCCACGAAAAACAGTCAACGCCGCTGACGCCCGCAATAAAGGCTTTGAATTAACGATCGGATACAAGGACAGGATCAACAGCCACTTCAGCTTCAACGTGAGCGTTAACGGGTCTATCAACCACAACGAAGTATTATCATTAGGAGATCAGTTTTCAGCGCCGATACAGGCCGGCGCTTTCACGCCGGTACCCGCCACCACCTATACCGCTGCCGGCTATGCCATCGGCTCTTTCTATGGCTACCGGCTGGACCATGTGGCCCGCGATGCGGAAGAAATCAATGCGCTCAACCTGGAAGCCGCCAAAAGAACAGGCAAACCGGACGCGAAGTATCAGGATGGTCTGTTGCCCGGCGATTTCATTTATAAAGATATTGACGGCGACGGCGTGGTGACCGCAAAAGACCAGGAAATCTTAGGCAACGCCATTCCCAAATATGTGTATGGTATCAATGCCGGCATCACCTACAAAAACTTCGACCTGAACATTGTATTGTCAGGTATCAGTGGCACCAAACTGCTGAATGGTTTGAAACTAAACACCAGCTTCATGTCTACCGGGCACAATGCCACTACCGATATCCTCGACCGGTGGCGCAAACCCGGCGATGTAGCTGCTCTGCCCAGAGTGGGCCAGAATGTGACCGGCAACGGTAACCTCCGTCCTTCCGACTTCTGGCTGGAAGACGGCAGCTACCTGCGTTTACGGAATATCACCGTTGGCTACAACGTACCCGCGCCGATATTAAACAGTCGCACGAAAGGCACCGTTAAATCACTCCGCCTTTACATAGCCGCACAAAACTTAATTACCCTCACCAAATACACCGGGTACGATCCGGAAGTAGCGGGCGACTACCTGTTTGCACGCGGTATTGATCAGGGACAGGTACCACAGCCCAGAACTTTTCTGGCCGGTATTCAATTAGGGTTTTAATTTTTAAATGTGATCTTATGAAGAAGTATATATATCTATTACTGCTGACAGCCACGCTGATGACGGTTTCCACCGGATGTAAAAAATCGCGCCTCGACCTGGTGGACCAGAGCGCCTATGCCTACGACACCTATTTCACCAACATCGGCGCGCTGAACCAGGCCACCATCGCCAGTTACGCTACGCTGCTGCATCCCGGGTTATGGGCCAGGGAGTATTATTATATTTTCGACCTGATGGGCAATGAAGCCAAACGCGCCAGCTTCCTGCTGGGAGCAGAACAGGAGCTGGGCGACTACAGCTTTGGTACCAACAACGCCGACCAGGGCGCTCTATGGAGTTCTCTCTACCGGATGATCTTCAGGACCAACCTGGTGATAGACCGGGCAGCAGCCTGGAACCCCACCGCCACCGCAGATCGTGCCAAGCTGAATCAGTACCTCGCAGAGGTAAAGTTCCTCCGCGCATATGCGTATTTGCATTTAGTCACCTTATGGGGAGATGTACCCTTGTATATCGATTATCAAACCACGCTTCATAACAACTATTTATCCCGCAGCCCTGCAGCTGAAGTGTGGAAGCAGATAGAAAAAGACCTGACAGAAGCCGAAGCCACCGCGGAACTGCCTACCGTATATCCGGCCGCAGAATTAGGCAGGGTCACCAAAGGCGCCGTGATAGCCCTGCTCGGCAAGGTGTATCTGTACCAGAAAAAATGGGCGCCTGCACAAGCATCTTTCGAAAAACTGATGGGCGCACCATACACCTACAAGCTAGATCCCTCTTTCGATAATGTTTTCAGTACCACCAATCAGAACACGCCGGAAAACATCTTCCAGATCATGGACCAGCAGTGGACCGACTGGGCGATTGGTTCTCCCTACTATATGTTTGGCAATGGAGCCGAACAGGTAGGTAAACAAACACATACCGGCCGCGCGATGGAATATGGCTGGAACGACTGGAAGAACGTATACATCAGCAATTCCGCCGTGAAAGCCTTTACCTATCTCCATCCCGAAACAGGTCTGTCTTATACTGATCCCCGTGCCAAATCCACCTTCTACGGCACCGCCGCTTCAGGAGGGGAAACCGTGTACTGCCAGCAATGTGCCACCGGCGCCAAACCATTTCCTTTCGATGCTACCGATCCACAGGGCGACTATCGCTGGAAGAAGTACGAGTACTATCATCTCATGGAAAAATATGGCGATCCTAAAAGCCCTATCAACGGACAGGTGATCCGACTGGCCGACGTGATGCTGATGCTGGCCGAAGCCTACATCCAGCAAAGCAATACAGGCAGCGCGCCGTTAGCGCTGATCAACAGCGTGCGTGCCCGTTCCGGCGCTTTCCAGTATACCACCCTGGGCGATAAAGACAACGCCATGAAAATACTGATGCGTGAACGGCAGCTGGAACTGTGCGGAGAACAATGCCGGTATTTCGACCTGCTGAGATGGGGTATTATCAAACAAACGATCAATGCGGAAAAAGCAGCGGAGCCCGGCAGCGGCACACAACCCTTCCAGGACAAACACCTGCTGTTTCCGATTCCTGATGTAGAAAAAAATTACAATCCTAATGTTGCCAAAGACATTCGAAATGGCTGGAATTAATACGTCGTTTCAAATGAAAAGTGCCGGCCTTCTCTCCTTGTTGTTCCTCACTATGTCGTCCTTCGCACAGGACTACCGCCCCGACCGGGTACCCGGGGTCGTCATCCAACACGTTGCCGCGCGGGAGAAATTATACGTTGGTTCTCCCAGCATCTGCATACTGCCCAATGGAGACTACCTGGCGAGTCACGAATATTTTGGTCCGGGCCGTGCAGGCAAAAGCAGGGCCCGGATATATCGCTCTGCCGACAAGGGGAGATCGTGGCAACAGATAGCAGAAATTGACGGTCAGGAATGGTCACAGTTATTTGTCCATCATAATACGGTCTTTATCATAGGCCCTGAAACCGGCGGCGGGGATGTCGTTATACGCCAATCCACCGACGGCGGCCACTCCTGGACACAGCCAAATACAGAACATCAGGGAAGGCTGCTGAAAGGGAAGTTTCATGCCGCCGCTACGCCGGTGCTCATGTATAAGCAGCGCATATGGAAGGCACTGGAAGACCTCGGCGGGCCGGGAGGCCAATGGGGGCACGGATTTCGTTCTTTCCTCATTTCCGCGCCGGCAGACGCGGATTTGTTGGACGCAGGCAGCTGGACGGTGTCCAATAAACTCGGATACGACTCCTCCTACCTCGACGGCCATTTTGGAGGCTGGCTGGAAGGCAATGCCATCGGCGGTCCGGATGGTCATGTAGTGACGATGTTACGAACAGACTATCGTGTCAACGGCGATGAAAAAGCGGCCATCATCGATGTGAACGATGATGGCAGCAAAATAGCCTTCACTCCTGCCACCGGGTTCATAGACTTCCCTGGTGGCTGTAAGAAATTCGCGGTACGGTACGACAGCGTGAGCCGCCTGTACTGGACCATCAGCAATTACGTGCCGGCGATATTCAGGGGCGGCAACCCCGAAAGGACCCGGAACACCGCCGCGTTGATGTCATCATCTGACCTGAAACACTGGCAGGTCCGTGGTATTGTGCTGCATCACCCGGATGTAGCGAAACATGGCTTCCAATACATCGATTTTCAATTTGACAACAAGGACATTATTGCCGTGTCGAGAACTGCTTTTGATGATGCGGAAGGCGGAGCCGACAACCAGCATAATGCCAACTACCTTACGTTTCACCGGATCAGGCACTTCAGACATTATCAAACACCCGAACAATGGCGGCGGTTGATGCCATAAGCAGGCATGCCCGCCTGTATACCCTTTCTTCTTCAAAACACGCCGCCTTGGCCATAGCAACGATAGCACAGACCAATATCTTCTAAAAAAACCCTTAAAAATTCCACTATGAACATGAAAAAGATTTACTACTTCCTATTGCTAATGATTTTTTATCTGACCGCTTCGCGGGATGTACACGCACAAACGTACACCTGGAACCCGGTGCGGATAGGCGGCTCCGGCGCCCTCCCTAATTTTGTACCGCATCCTAAAGTACCGGACCTTTATTTTATCACCACGGATGTAGGCACGCCTTACCGGTGGAACAAGGACCTACAGAAATGGGAACATTTAATGTTGTTCAGGAAGACGCCCGTTGAATACTGGAGCTGGGAATTCAGCCAGCGTTGCGGCAGTATCGCTGTAGATCCCAATGATGCGACCGGCAATATTCTGTATGCCACCGTAGAACACGTAGCCGGCCCATCGCCCGGCAGAGGCACCAGCGCAGGTACTATCCTGAAGAGTACCGACCGGGGCGACTCCTGGACGGATTTACATGTGCCCATTTTGGTAGACCCCAATGGCTCACAGGTATATGGGGATCGTATTCAGGTAGATCCATCCAACAGCAACCGCGTATGGGTGATCACGGACAAAACCGGCGCCTGGAAATCGGATGATGCCGGCGCCAGCTGGTCGCAGGTAAGCGCCATCCCTACATTAGGTACCTGCTCTTTTATACTTTTCGATAAAAGCGCCGGCACCATCGCTATCAATGGCGTCAATGTCACCAGGCGTATTTATATTGGCCGCTCTCCCGGCATATATGTATCAGAAGATGGAGGCGGCACCTTCAACCTCATGAGTGGCAGTCCCGTGTATGCTACGCGGGCCACACTTCACACAAACGGCACCCTGTATGTGTCCGCCGGCCGGTTCAACGGTATTAAAAAGGGCGTATTCAAATACAGCGGCAGCGGCTGGCAGGATATCTCTCCTATCTATTTAGATCCTGATTCCACAAAAGAAAAAAGATCATTTGCCAAAGTAGCCGTCAACCCGGCCAACTCAGAGGATATCATTATAAGCACCCGCGGCCTCTGGCAAAAAGATCCTTACTTTATTTCTCACAAAGGCGGCGCGCCGGGCTACTACACGCAGGGAAAAATCAACGTCCGTGATAATTCGGAAGCGCCACATTCCGCCAATGATGGTTTATCATTTAATGACCCCGGACATAACGCCTATGCCTTTACCTGGGACCCCTTTTATCCGGAAAGAGTATGGATCAACGACCTGCTGGATATCCTTTCAACCGACAACATCTCTGCTTCGGCTAATGACTGGAAAATCCGGGTGGTAGGACTGGAAGAGATCATGGTCACCGGTCCCATGGTGGCTCCTCCCAGCGGCAAGAGCGTGCTGCTCACCTCCACTGCGGACGTGGGCGGCGGTCATCACCGTTCGCTCTCAGAGCCATTAAACGAGGGCGCGGTGTCCAATACCGTCCTGCACAATAATGTTTTTAGCGCATTCAACATGAACGGCGTGGCCTTCCAGTATACCGATCCTGACTTTATCGTACGCGCAGGCTCCGATGGCGCCAGCACTTCGAACATCAGCGACTCGCGCTCCGGTTATTCCACCGATGGCGGCGATCACTATACGCTCTTTCCTAAATCGCCGGGATTACGTGGACGGATGGCCGTATCTGCCAATCGCAGAAATATCGTCTGGCTCACGCAAATGGATGGCAATAATCTCGGCAATGTGTACTGGTCGTCCGACCTGGGCACTTCGTGGACAAAGTCCACCGGCCTCTCTGCGGGCATCCTGCCGGCCGGCGGGCAGTGGATGGTATACCCTGGTGAAAACCACCTGGCATCGGATAAAGTCAACGGTGACTTTTTCTATATATGGGACCGCGGCTCCTTCTTTGTCAGCTCTGACGGCGGAAAGTCATTCGTCAAAACAGCTGCCGCCGGCCTTACTGCCAATGGAGGCAATAACTCCAACGGCTCTGCGTACGCCACTACTTCCAATGTAGAAACGACGCCGGGAAAAACAGGGGACGTATGGATCGCCTATCACAATGAGGCCTATCCGCAAAACAGCGGCCTTTATCATACCACAGATACCGGCAAAACCTTCGTTAAAGTAGGCGCAGACACCCTTAAGCCTAAATGGGTGGCCGTAGCCATGTCTGACTCCACCCCCAATGCGCACGTGGCGTTGTATGTCACCAGCCAGGCTATTCCTATCAACGGTATTGTCTATGGCGCCTTCCGCTCAGATGATACCGGTCGCACCTGGACCACCATCTTAGACCGCATACCTGGCGTGGCGCCGAGCATCGCCGCCGATCACAGAGGCAGAATGATGATCTCCGCTCATGGTAATGGTATCTACTTCGGGACACCGGTAGCGGGCCCCGTGCAGTCGGTGGAGATCATCAATCCCTCATCAGATACAATCGTCAAAGGATATTCCATCAAACTGAATGCGAAGCTGACACCCACCTACCCTACCAATCCGGCCGTCATCTGGCGTTCTTCCGATACAGCCATCGCGAAGGTGGATGCCTTCGGGAAAGTAAGTGCCATCAACACGGGCACCGTTACAATTACGCTGACATCGGTCGATGGCGGGAAAACCAACAGCCGGCAGATAATCGTCGTTCCGCCCACGATATCTACCGGTATCACCATAGACAGTATCGTATATGGCTCTATGAATACACCCCGGCAGATAGCCGTTACCGTTATACCGGCCAATGCTACCAATAAAACGCTGCACTGGTCGGTGGCCGATAGTACCATTGCCAGCGTAGATGCCAACGGCACCATCACGGGCCTGAAACAAGGTAGCACCACGCTCACCATTTCCGCGGCCGATGGCGGTTTCACCAAAACCGTACAGCTGGTGGTGAACACCACGGTGCAAGCCATTAATGCAGGCAGTACCGGCAACCCCGCCACACCGTATCAGCAGACCGCAGTAGGTCAATATGTACCGGAAGGCCCTGCCGGCACAGATAAATTGTGGCATGCAGGCTATACCGGCAATGTCAAAATCACTGCCACCGTAGACCTCAGCCAGGTAACCTCACCGGCGCCACGCCAGGTATACGAGTATATGCGCATCTCCCGGTATAATCAAACACCGCTACGTTACTATTTCCGTAACCTGATTGCAAACGCCAACTACTCGTTGCGCCTGCATTTCATTGAGCCCAGCGACACAGACAAAAACAACCGGACGTTCAGCGTAAAAACCAGTGGCGACAGCCTCATCAACTTCAACGTTTACCAGGCCGCCGGTAATAAGCTGAACACTGTCGTCACCCGCACGCTGGAAGCTAAATCCGATAACGACGGCACCATCGTGGTATATTTCTACCCCAATGGTACTGTCAATGGTCCTTATACAGCGTCAGTAGCGGCGCTGGAGGCCCGTATCATCCTGTTGCAGGGCATCAACATCGCATCAGACAGCAGCAACCTGTACGTCAACTATAAAGATACGCTGAAACTGACCGCTACGCCGGCCAATGCCAGCAACCAGAATGTGGTGTACAAGTCCTCCAATAACGCCGTGGCTACCGTAGACCTGAACGGCATCGTCACCGGAAAGGCTGCCGGTACGGTCACCATCACCGCCCAATCCGTGGAGAGCAACTTCACCGCTGCCAAAACCTATACGGTGATCTATATCCCCGTTACCTCCCTCACGCTGGACAGCAGCGCTGCCAATGTGTTTGTGGGTTCTACCCTTCAGCTAAATGCCACCATCAGCCCGGCGAAAGCCAGCAACAAAGGCGTGATATGGACCTCATCAGATAGCACCATCGCCTCCGTAAGCAGCAACGGAACGATCAGCGGCATCAAACAAGGTGATGTTGTCATCAAAGCTATAGCAGCGGATAACGCGGCCATATTGGCGCAGGCCAGTATCCACGTGGCCAATGTACTGGCCACTGGTTTAACGTTCCAGCCTTCTCCTGTGACCATCGGCGAAAGAGACACGGTGCGGGTGAAGGTGACTTTCATACCGGCCAATACTTCCATTAAAAAAGTAACCTGGAGCAGCTCCAATACCGCACTGGCCACCATCGACAGCACCGGATTGATCACCGCGATAAAACAAGGCTCCCTTACCATCACCGCCAATACGCAGGACAACTCCGGCGTGTCAGCGACCTTACCGGTAACGGTAGTACCGTTTGACTCCTGTGGCGGAATACCTAACTACGGCTTTGAAAGCGGTATGGTTAACTGGCTGTCCTTTAAAGACACGACACTTACGCCAGGCGCCGTATACACCGTCAGCGGAAAAGGCCACTCCGGCGACAAAGCCGCTACCATGGGCTACTCTACCGCTAAAACCGCGATGAACATACAGGGCGCCATTCCCGTGAGAGGCGGCAGCATCATCGTATTTACCCAATGGATCAAAGTTGAAAAAGATGCCAACGGTTATCCCTGGTGGTCCGGTTATGGCGTTGGTTTTATAGATAGTCTCGGTGCGGCAACCGGCAATGCCTCCTACGCCAAAGACGTCTATAACGTTCCCGCCTATCTCGACACCTGGGCCCAGATAAGAGACACCATCCATGTGCCTGATAGCGCAACAGGACTTACCTACTGGATCGCTAAAACCGGATACGGTACCGTATGGGTGGATGATTATTGCATAGAAGTTTTAAAGACGAATCAATCAGCCGTTTTGGGCATCAACGCAGGAACGACAGACAACCCTCCCGGTCCGTATGCCAATACGACCTTCGCACAATATGTTCCGGAAGGTCCTACGGGAACGGATAAACTGTGGCATGCAGGCTATACCTGGGTACAGAAAGTAAATTCTCCGGTAGATGTGTCTCAGGTGAGCGATCCCGCCCCACCGCAGGTATATGCGTATATACGCATATTCAAAGACAATGTCACCCAGATGCGTTATTACCTGCGTAACCTCACGCCCAATACCGTTTATTCCATTCGCCTGCACTTCGTGGAACCACTGGATGCCCAGAAAAACAACCGGGTATTTAGCGTGAAAGCCACCAACGGCCTCGACAGCCTTACAGACTTTAACATCTATCAGGCCGCCGGTAATAAACTGAATACCGCCGTGGTAAAAACCATCCGGGCAAAAACGGACAGCACCGGTATGATACTGGTATTTTTCTATCCTAAAAAAGGACTGTACGATCCTTATAGCGGCTCCATCGCGGCCATTGAAGTACGGACATTACCGCCGGGCGGCGCGCTGCAAAGTGTGACCGACAATCAAAGCATGACCGCTGTAGCAGGCAACAAAATACCTGCTCACAGTCTCCTCAACTTTACCGCGGAGGTATCACCGAATCCTTCTGATGGCGTGTTCAACGTAAAAATGTCCTCCTCTTCGAAAGCGCCCGCATGGCTGGTTATCGTGAATAACGCCGGCAACGTTGTTTACACTACCAGCATCAATGCCGGTGAATATTATCAGATTGGGCAGCAGCTGAAACCAGGCGTTTATTATATCAATATCAGGCAAGGCACCCAAAGCAAAACGCTGAAAGTAGTAAAACACTAAAGCGTTGCACTAAGAGAGAAAAGCTGCCTCCAAATAAAAGGTTACACCGGCAGGAGTACTGCGGTGTAACCTTCTTTTTTCATGCATTTCCCGTTAGCGGTGGATTAATGATAGAGATAGTTTAACGCAATGATATCATTGGCATTAAACGTGCGGTTGCCGCCATTGGAGCAGGACAGCATCCAGGAGTTGGGATCAGGGTCGCTGGGGGTACCGGGCAGGTATACGGCCCCTACGCCACCGTCGCCTTCATCGATTGGATCACCACCGCAGCTATAGGAACGGTCCATATAGTCGGTATGACGCATACCAATGCAGTGGCCTATTTCGTGCTGGAGCACAGAACCTACATACTGTACATTCGGGTTACTGCCGTACGCATACGGATGGGTATTCATTTGTATCACATCGAAAGGATCACCTGCATCAGTAGGGAAGCCGGATGATCCCAGGGTAATGTAGCCACCGCTGGGACCTTCGTAGAAGCCCTGGATGGTGATGTCTGCCGTACCGCTGGTGATACGCTGGAAGCGGATACGCAGGCCCAATGCGTTATAACGCTGAATGGCCAGGTCGGTGCCTTGTACAAAAGCAGTACCCAGATTGGTGACCCGCACCGTGATCACACGTGGCAGCGCACTTACCAGGTTATTGGTGGAATACTGTTCTGTTTTGGCTACTCTTACTTTATTCGTTTTGGCGACCTTGCCCAGGTCTTTTGAAGAGAGAAAAATATCTCCTTCCACGAGATAGCCACCATCAACGGCGTGTACATTACTGGTGCTGAAACCTTTCGCCTTGATCTGTGCCAGTACGTCTTTGGAGACATCGGGCTTATCAGTACTGCCCTGATGGCTGTCTTTCCGGCAGGAAGTGAGGAATGAACCTGCCAGCAGGCAGACCAGGAAAAAAATTGCTTGATTTTTCATCGGTTAAGATTTTGGGTTTTTGGATTTTAGATTGCTATGGTGTCTGCATGAAAAATAGCTTTTACTATAGCCGTATCAGCAGCTAACGTTTAAGGGTATACGTATAAGACGACGGGAAAACTTTAGTTACTCACCAGCAAAAACGGTCATCACCATGATTGTTGTTACATACATGTTTGGAATGATGAATAGTAGGTTTTCCGATATTACAGATTTTAAAAGTGGGTTATCCAGATTTGCTTAAAGATTATGGTTCAGCGTTTGGGTTTATCTCGACTATTTGCCAATATTACAGCTTTCCTGCTACTGAAAAAAATATTTAAAATGAGTGCACTCCTTTTTCTCAGTAGTAGCATAGCAGTCGCCTGCCCTACTTTGCAGCTTTGATTTAAGCTGATTTTAAGCACTTTTTAATCGCTTTTTAATTTGATCACCGAAGGCGCCTCCCGTCATATTTCCACCACCGCCTCCTCCTGATTTTAAAATAACGTACCTTTGCGCCCTTGAAACGCCAGCCTTCGGCTGACAGCAGATTGTTACAAACGTGAATATGACCGACACCAGAGATGATTGTACTCAAACCTTGTCAACAGCAGATCGTATTTTCAGCAGGTTTGAAGACCAGGATGCCGCCCAGTCTATGGCGCAGGGGCTCACTTTTCATACAGGCGATACCGACAACATCCATCCCCTTTGCGAAATAGCCGTAGCAGCCTTGCAGCAACATCTTGCCGGGCAGCAGGAATGGAAACACAACTTCGGATTAGACACGCATGGCAATGGCGCCGTTATTGGCAAAATGTTCGGCATCCTGGTGGTAAGGACCCAAGATGGTACGCTGGGCTATCTGTCGGCCTTTTCAGGCAAACTGGCCAATGGCAATCATCATCGCAAATTCGTAGGGCCTGTTTTCGATGGACTACAAGCCGGTAGCTTTCTGAATAAGGGCATGGTGCGCCTGTCAGCAATCAATAGTGAAATAGCCGCCCTGGTACAGGAAGACGCCACCCTGCATCACGCCGCCATCATACAACTGAAGGAACTACGTAAAACACATTCCATCGCCTTACAAAAAAAACTCCACGAGCAATATAACTTCAGCAACAAGGCGGGCCAGATAAAAAACATGGTGGACATCTTCACGAAACATGGTTACAGACAGCCACCCGCCGGCGCCGGAGAATGCGCCGGGCCTAAACTACTCCAATACGCCTTTCTCCATCAAATGGAACCATTGGCTTTGACAGAATTCTGGTGGGGCTTATCTCCCAAATCCGCCACCTGGAAACATGGCGCCTATTACAAACCCTGCAAAGAGAAATGTGCGCCGATCCTGGATTATATGTTGAGCGAATAGCAGCTCATATTATCCATCTGTTAGCAGAAATCAATCCCCCCAAAAAGCGTTATCTGTAAATCGTCTCCGGCAATCGGCGCCCCGATGCAACCTTTTTACGGCCGCAGTGTCTTTATATCAGCATATCAACCTATTTAAACACTGCGTCCAATTTGTTAAACATGTCAGTACCGCTGTTGAAATCAATTTGCCTGTTTGCACTATGCATCCTTTTGGGTAACCACGCGTTTGCCCACAATGGAAGCATTGCCTACGCCTATCCGCTTGATAAGGTCGTGGTGGACGGCGATCTTTCCGACTGGCCCAAAGATGCTGTCAGGTATAAGATCGGTATACATCCATCGGACACAAAGCCGCAAAATGAATCCGATTTTTCGGGCTATTTCCAGCTGGGCTATCACCTCGGCAGTCGGTCATTATATGTGGCCTTCACGATTACAGATGATGATTTTGTGGAAGACACCTCGCAACATGTGCGATGGAACACCCAGGATGGCCTGGAAGTGAGCATCGACGCGCGTCATCTTCTCTCCGGTTCCTGCGTGGCGTCGTTTATGTACAGCAAAACGCTCCATACTATCGACAAGGCCGACTATGATCCTTTTGCCGGTAAAGCTACCTGGGATATGATGGAAGTGGCTGTTGTCCGCCATGGCAATACCCGCACCTATGAATGGCGGTTTCAGTTAGGCAGCGAGCTGGCAGTGGGTAAATCAGTTGGCTTCGATTTTCATGTATATGACAAAGACAGTGACGGAAGCTTCTCCTGGTCTGCCTGGGGACCGGGAACAGCTAAATACATGAACCCCTACAGCCTTGGCGATATCATCTTCCTGCCTGCCGGCAGGGAATTGTCCACTGTTTCAGGGAAACTGGCCTGGACCAGCCCACAGGCAGCAAAACTCCCCAGCGTAGTGCGGTTCATCAGCCAGGACAATCCAACCCTCTGGACAACAGCGGCGGTAGATAGCCTGGGAAATTACACTGTGAAAGTGCCTGCCGGAAAATACAGGCTCGCATTATCCGAGCCCTACTTCAAATCAGCGGGTAACGTGTATGCTACAGAAGGGCCCGTCGCCATAGTAGTTAAAGCGGGACAAACAATCGTGGCGCCTGCATTTCGTATATCTTCCACCCCTGTGCCGGACCTGATTCCTGAGAAGGGTGTGCTCTTGGATTTTACGCCCGCCAGTGCCGGTAAAATAGATCATTTCATCGACACCTATTGCGCGTACTATGGCATACCCGGTGTTTCTCTGGCTTTGATCAAAGACGGAAAGCTGGTTTATCACAAAACATATGGCGTTAGCAACACCATGACCGGAGAGAAGGTAAATGACAACACATTGTTTGAAGCAGCATCGATAACCAAACCCGTATTTGCTTTTGCAGTAGAGCGACTGGCAGACCGGGGGGTGATCGACCTGGACAAGCCTTTATACACGTATCTTCCCTATAAAGATATCGAGTACGACGAGCGATATAAGCTGATGACAGCGAGACATGTATTAACGCACCGCACCGGCTTTCCCAACTGGCGATGGATGAACAAAGATGGTAAGCTGGACCTGAAATTCACGCCCGGCACGGCCTACAACTATTCAGGCGAGGGCTTTGAATACCTGAAGATGGTGGTGGAAAAAATTACCGGAAAGAAAGTGGAGCAGGTATTGCAGGAAGAAGTCATTGAGCCGATTGGACTATATCACACCTTTTTCTCCAAAAACGATTCTTTAGCGCGGATGAAGGCCTATGGTCACTACGATCACCTGCCCAGTAAAAAAAATCTGATGGAAAGTCCGCTGATGGCTGCTTCGATGCATACCGAAGCAAAAGTATTTACCCGGTTTATGCTGTATCTGCTGGAGCAGAAAGGACTAAAGCCGGAAACCTATAACACCATCCTGTCGAAACATGCTGAATATCCAGCAGAAGAGGCCCATAAGCCGCAGGTGCCTACCTATATGGGGATGAGCCTTCAAATCAGGGAAACGCCTTTCGGTAAAACGTTTGGGCATGGCGGTAATAATGGTGATTTCCAATGCAGGTTTGAAGTGTATAAAGACCTGAAAATGGGTTATGTTATTTTTACCAACTCCAATAACGCCTTTCCCTTGCTGGAAAACGCGCACAAGTTTTTGGTGGAAGGCAGAGATACCACGCCCTGACACCTCCATTTTGATGGTATTACAAGCGGCTTCAAAACATACCTTCTGAAGCCGCTTGTATATTAACGCGCCGGGCCTGTCGCAATGACGAAAGCCTTTAATGCAGCCATCTTACCATCGCGGAATCGCCACACGTCACAATAAGCATAATCGATCATTTTCCCGTGTTCGTCTTTCATGCTGATGTTGCCGATTGCCGTCACCCATTCACCTTCGGCGATCAGTTGCTCCACCATGAATATTGGCGGCTCCGCATATGCTTGTGCCATATACTGGCGCACGGCCTCTTTCCCCCGCAGGGTCCTGTCGCCAACAAAAGTCCATTCGGTATCATCAGTACAGAAATGCAGAAAACCTTCATTATCCCCCGCGGCGACCGCTGCATTTGCTTTTTCCAATACGGCTTTATTATTCGAACTCATCTGTATGTTTTAGGTTAACGAAAGTGTTGCTACCAATACCAACATCAAGATACGAATTTCAGCAGGCATCGATCCGGAAAACACCATTCACCACAAAACCGACCTGCTTTGGAATCCGCCCTGCTTCTGAAAAATATTCATCTTTGCGAAGTTTTAATTCACTCACCTTACTCAACACAAGGTCGATTTGTTGTTTGTTCAGGTTCCCAAACTGCAAGATATAATCGATCAGTTCTTTCATAGCAGAAAGTTAGCAAAATCCTGTGGTATGGGATGTAACATTTGGTAAAAAGTGGGACTGGTCTGATTTTCATCGGCAGGGGGAAAGCTATCAGGCCAACTTAAAACATTGGATTATCACTGTAAATATTTTATTTTTATGCTGACAGCCATCTTGTGGAGATAAATAAAACTGGCACACTAATTAAATACGTCAACCTATGAGTAGCAAAAAAACATTATCCATTCCATTCGTCATTATAGCGATCATTGTAGGATCCGCTATGTACAAACAATTCGATGTTGAAAATTTAACATTCAAAAAGCCAGCACTGGCAACCGTCTATATTATCACTTTTCTGCTGTCAATAGTCGTTATTGTCAGGAACCTCCGGGCGAAATAACGAGCGCCGATATCTTATACCGGAAAAGCTCCGTCAGCTTATGATTGACGGGGATTTTCTATGTATATCTTCATCAGTTTAACCTATACGATCTCATAGTGCTCCACGGTAGGAAACGGGTTGTAAAAATGGTGCAACAGCGCTTTCCATTGCTGATACTCCTCCGAATGTCTAAATCCGATCGTATGGTCTTCCAGTGTGTTCCATTTTACTAATAAAATATACTGGTGATCATGCTCCATGCACTTTTGCAATTCGTGGCTGATATAGCCAGGCATAGCAGCAATTATTTTTTGTGCTTCCTTAAAAGCTTTTTCAAAATTGCTGGTCTCCCCTTCTATGATACTTAATATGGCGACTTCCAGGATCATTATTTATTATTTGAGTCTATAAAACTAATCCGAATAACGCACAAAATTTAAAGGAGATAGGGTAAACAAAACCTGTGTCTTGTTCTATTTTGATCAATATCGATTCTTTTTTGATTAACCATTAAAATATAACAATATTTATAATACTATGAATCAAATAATTACAACCAGAATCTTATAACCGCCGGCCCTTCCTGCCTTGCATTTTCAATGGCCACTCCATTAATTTGCCTTAAATTTCCATCGATTGCAAAATCTTTTTTCTATTTTGGAGGTCGTAATTAACAATTCACGCGATGAATCACAACAACTCAAGACGGAGCTTCCTGAAGCAGGCGGCACTGGCCACCCTGGCCACCGCCACCCCAGGTTTGCTGATGGCTGCAGCAAAGCCGTATACCCGCAAAATCGGGCCTAACGAAAAAGTAAACCTCGCCTTCATCGGTATAGGCAACAGAGGCGGAGAGATTGCTCAGGCGCTCTATAAAACGGGGCTGGCCAACATTGTAGCACTCTGTGATGTAGACATGGGCGCACCACATACCCTGGAGGTCATGAAAATGTTCCCTAACGTACCCCGCTTCCAGGATTTCCGTCAGATGTTCGATAAAATGGGTAACCAGATCGATGCGGTATCCATCGGCGTGCCTGACTTCTCCCATTTCCCGATCACCATGATGGCGATAGGCCTGGGCAAACACGTATATGTAGAAAAGCCCATGGCACGCACATTCAACGAGGTGGAACTGATGATGAAGGCTGCCCGCAAACATCCGAAAGTAGTGACGCAAATGGGCAACCAGGGACATTCGGAAGCCAACTACTTCCAGTTTAAAGCCTGGACAGAAGCCGGTATCATCAAAGACGTTACGGCCATTACCGCCCATATGAACTCTCCCCGGCGCTGGCATGGCTGGAACCCCAATATCACTTCGTTTCCCGCGGCAGAACAGGCGCCGGCCACCCTCGACTGGAATATCTGGCAGATGGCCACACAAGGGCACTCCTATAACAAAGATTTCGTCAACGGCCAGTGGCGCTGTTGGTTCGACTTCGGCATGGGCGCACTGGGCGACTGGGGCGCACATATCATCGATACCGCTCACCAATTCCTCGATCTCGGCCTACCATACGAAATTGATCCCATCAAGCTCACCGGGCACAATAACTTCTTCTACCCCATGTCTTCCACGCTGGCGTTCAAATTCCCCAAAAGAGGAAACATGCCTGCACTGGACATCACCTGGTATGACGGCGTAGATAACCTGCCGCCCATTCCTGCCGGCTACGGTGTATCAGGACTCGATCCGAATATTCCACCTCCCAGCAATGGCGCTATCGCACCTGCTAAACTGAACCCTGGTAAGATCATCTACAGCAAAGACCTCACCTTTAAAGGAGGCTCACATGGCAGTACGCTCTCTATCATCCCGGAAGAAAAAGCAAATGAAATGGCAGGCAAGCTGCCAGTAGTACCGGCAAGTCCATCTAACCACTTCAGGAACTTCCTGTTGGCTTGCAAAGGGGAAGAGCAAACCCGGTCTCCGTTCGCCATTGCTGGTCCGCTCAGTCAGGTCTTCTGTCTCGGTGTGCTCGCCCAGTGGACAGGAGAGAAATTACAGTTCGACCGGGAAAAGAAGATCATCACGAATAATAAACATGCCAATGAATTGCTCATCGGTCCTCCACCCAGGAAAGGTTGGGAGCAATACTATAAAGTTTAATCAGAGAGGGCTACGGTCCTCTTTTTTTGTGCATGGTGAGGAATAGTTCACAGCCCTTTAAAAACGCAGTGCTTTTCCAATAACTGTTGCACATCGTCTCCGTACATAGTAGTATAACCCAGGTTAATGGCCTGATGAAGATCTTCACAGGCTTTATCAGACTGATTCATTGCCAGATATACCAAAGCCCTGTTCCGGTAGGCGTAGGAGTTTTTCGGATCTAAGGCAATAGACCGCTGGATATCTTTTAAAGCATTCTTCAGGTCTTTCAGCTGATACTTTGCATGCCCCATATTATTGTAGGCAATAGCATTATCGGGATCTATTTCAAGCACTTTGGTATATTGTCTGATGGCCCCTTTATAATCTCCCAGGCTCATATAGTGGAACCCCAGGTCCCCGACAGTGACAATCTCATTCGGGGCAAGGCGAACCGCCTTTTCGTAATAGGCGGTAGCTTCATTCTTCTTCCCTAATTTCCTCAGTACGGAGCCCATCGCCACCGTTGACATCACATCGGTTGAATCGAATTGAAGCACCATTTTATAATCGTTGTAGGCTTCCGAAAAATCTCCGCTCATCATGCGTGCCATTCCCCTGTTGGCGATAATAGCATATTTAGCAGAATCACTACCTGCATACTTTATGGCAGTATTGAAGTCTTCTATGCCCTCATCATACAGGTGTATCTTGCAATAGGCAAAGGCACGGTGGAAATAAATCGTCGGATAAGTGGGGGCCAGTAACAGGCCCGCCCGGTAATTCACCAACGCGGAATCCATATCACCTTTGGCCAGGTAGATTTCGCCTCTCAGGTCGAAGATCCTTTCACTGACCATATTATTAGCCAATAATTGATTCACCAGCAACAATGCCTCGTCGTATTTTCCGGCATTATACATTTCTTTGGCCTGGTCGAATAATGGGACTGGAGGCTGCCTGTTCTGTTGAGCATAGGCGGATAATGTTATGATCAACAGGATGCTTAGTACAAATAATTTCATAGGTAACACATAAACTGTGGCTAAATATACCACTTTAAAGCCGGACTAAAAGTAAAAGCTTCTTGCCCTATGTTATCTTCCTGAAGGTTTCTCAGGGGCATTCCGCCTGGCTTTTGCCAATAGCAGGAGGCTTACCAGGAATGCAATGGCATTTAAGATACTGAACCAATCACCCCATTTGTTATACAGTGTAGCATAGTGTTGTATGTTAATATTGCCGGATAACAATACCGGCGTGCCTTTGTCGCTATTGGCCTCGTACAAAACCCGGCCGCAATAGTCGTTGATCGTCAGCCTGCCCTGTCTGGCATTTCTTACCATTCCAAAACCGCCTTCCACGCACCTCATCATTGCCATCCGGCTATGCATCCAGCCATCCCGTTCGAAGTCCCAGGCTGGCACATATAAAACACCACTACCTGCCCTGCCATATCTGCTGATGTATTGCTGAAAATCCATGTCCTTACAAATGGCCACACCTGTTGTGGCGCCATTCCGGAGAAACAAACCTGGTTCCTTCCCTGGTGTCAGGCTATCCAGCAGTTCCCCTGGAAACAAATGTACTTTCTGATAATCTGCCAGCAACGCGCCATCCTCTCCGATCACCCAGGCCCTGTTTTCGTAATAGGCTCCCTGTTGCTGCGTCACACACGCCACGATGCATACACGATGCGCCTTCGCGGTATCTATCATCTGCTGCATAAAACCCGAACGGCGGTTATTGCTTACGGTAAACATTTTTTCAGGGAACACCACGATCGCTGCCCCCTGCTTTGCCAATTCTCCTACGTGGCGCAGGTAAAGGTTGGCCAGGTACAAATCCCTGTCCTCTCCATTTGTATGCTCCCGGTGATATGCCCGTTTATCAATAGCGACCATACCTATCTGTAATGACTGCGTAGCAGCAGCCGTTTGATTCAAACGCACAACACCCCACACCATGACAGCTACAAAAATGCCAATGGTCACAAAGGAAAGTGTCCGGACAGATTGTTTTCGCTGATACCGGTAGATGATAAACGCTATCGCCGCAGGAAAAAAAGTAACCAGGAACGTAATCCCCTGTATGCCTGTCAATGCAGCCATTTGCACAACCGGTAAAAAATCGCATTGCGTATAGGCGATGCTGCCAGCCGTTCCGTCCCTGGTGGTAACGAAGCTGATATACTCCAGCATTGTCACCCAAACAGGGAATACAAATACCGTGGACCAATGGCTATAAGCAAGCATGATTCTTCTGGCCACTATCACCTGTAACGCAAAAATCAGGGGAAACAACAGTGTAAACAAAAACACCAGCGGCAAAGGTAAAATACTTTGCAAATAAGGCACCCAGCTAAGCCTTCCTATCAGGTACGCGGCAAAAGCTATGAAGAATGTCCATATGCTGTTAAGGCGTAAAGCAAAATACAGTATCGGAACCGGCGCCACCCATAGCAGCCACCAAATGTGCGCTGACAAGCTAAAGGACAAATACCAGCCAATACCTGCAAAAAGTAATCCTGCGGCTAAAAGTGTCCGGGAAACCGGTTTAAAATCCGACATGATATAAGTTTAGTATCATCATCAAAGCTATGCGGTTTTTCCGGCGTAGAATTGTATATTTTAGACAACCTGATGTTTGATGAGAATATCTGCTATTTTATTGTCCTCCTTTTTAAACTGGCTGGGAGTGGTACCCGTAAACAACCGGAAATCACGAATAAAATGCGCCTGGTCAAAGTAATTACATGCATGACAGACATCCGTCAGCGTATTGGTGGTCCGCATATACCTGACGGCTTTATTGAAACGAAGTATTTTTTGGTAATGCTTCGGCGTATAGCCCACATTTTTCAGGAAAATGCGCTCCAGCTTTTTATAGTACCACCCTGTTTGCTGGCAGATAGTGTCAATAGATATATCATCACGGCTGTTGCGAAGCATCGCTATCGTTTGGTTAACCACCAACAGATCTGTCGGTGTATTTTTCAATTCGGTCTTCAGTATAGTCTCCAGTAACTGTATCTGTTTTGCATCATCCGAACAATCTGACAACCGGCTCTCCAGGCTATTTACGGCTTTGCCTAACAGCAGTTCTGCCGGCAACAGCACATTTAATAACTCGGAAACAGGTACTCGGGTAAATGATGCCAGTCCCCCTGGCTTAAAACGCATACCCAGCAGCCTGACTTTACCGGTACTTTTCACATAAAAGACCTGGTTGCGCTGTCCCATCATCACCGGCCCGCTCAGACGGGTGCCTCGGGGATTATCAGCTGTTATCAGCCAATCGGCCGGGTCGCCAAAATTAAAGATCAGTTCCACACGGCCGCCGGGTATTAAGCGGTCTGGCGCATCCATAAATCTATCCGGTGCCTGTAGCACCCAATAGCATTCGATGAAGTCTGCCAGTTGAACAGACGGATAATATTGCCGGTAATAGCACATGTGTTGATGATCCCTGATCTAATATACAATAATATTAAAATTAACCGCAATAGAACATTTAGCCGCTTACAATATGAACTAATTGTTACCAGATGAGGGATTTATCTTTTCCAAACGAATACATAGTAAAGGCTGCTGCAGCAAGTTATTCATCATCCCTATCATTTAATGTAAAAAGTTATGCGTAATTCTATCCCTGTAAAAGTACTGGCGCTATTGGCAGCGGGACAGCTGCTGATGGTATCGTGTAAAAAGAACAAGGACGCGGCCCCGGATAAATCTGCCAGATACGGACTGATAGCAGGTAACTGGCAACAGAAAGATATTGTATTGGCCGTTCCGGTAAAGCTTGGCGGGCAGAGTGTTCCCGCCGGCACCAGCATCATTAAGCTGGCGCCCCTCTTAGGCCAGGCCGGTGCATTGTTTACCTGTACCACTGCCAACACCTATCAGTTCGGCGCCGATGGCAAATTCAATATCAAAGGCTGCACAGACCTGATACTGCCTACTGCCGGCAATGCAGGCACCTGGAAACTGGACGTATATGATGCGGTATTTCTGCTCACAAACGAAAAAGGCAACAATGATCCACACTGGATCGAAAGTGTCAGCGATTCTACGCTGGACCTGTCTGTCACCGTCACCATTCCCGGCGTAGCTACAGCTCCGTTAGTATTGAAACTGAAGCGATAAGAAGCTGCCAAAATAACAATAACATAATCAGCAATTCCTTGTATCTTGTTTAGGTCCATTAGATATTTGCGGTCATTATGGAAAGTATCGTACAGGATATAAAGAATGGAAATATTGAGCGTTTCAAAATGATATATCAACAATATCATACAAAACTCTATTTCTACGTATTGAAATGTACACATTCCGCTTACCTGTCGGAAGAGACAGTACAGCTGTCTTTCATCCTACTTTGGGAAAAAAGGGAAAAACTATCCACCCATTATCATATCTCCACACAGCTTTTCCGTATAGCCAAAAGCGTGATGACGGACCTCTTACGCAAACAACAGGTCAGGAACCGTCATACCGAGACCATGGTCCGGGAAACGCCCGACTGGCACATGGAAACAGACCTTACTGTAAAAGAGGAATTAACGCGGATATATAACAGTATAGAACAGCTGTCACCCATCAGGAGAAATGTTTTTAAACTTAGTCGCTTCGAAGGACTTCCACATAAAGAGATCGCCAAACAATTGTCCATCTCTCCCAAAACGGTTGAAAATCATATTGTACGCGCCATACGGCAACTAAAAGATTCCCTGTTATTGTTATTATCGGCCATTGTTGCCTGGCTTTGCTGAGCCTTTTTCTTACCCGAATATTTACTTATTGTTAAGCAGTGAGGGATTTACTGTTTTCAAACGAATACTACATATGAAGCATCCAGCAACCTTATTTGAGAAGTTTTTCCGGGGAGAATGTAACGAAGCAGAAAAACAGGCTGTCACCGCTTATTTCGCGGAACATCCGGAAGCGATGCAGCCCTGGCTAACGGAAGAGAGCTGGCATTCTTTTCACCCGGAGCACACTTTATCCACCGACGTTTCCGATAAAATGCTGACCGTCATTGAAAATCGTACCTGGCAAAAGAAGAAGGTGAAGACCCTTTACTATAAATGGACCGCGGCCGCCGTACTGGGTGCTGCCCTGACCGGTTTTGTGTGGCACGGCTATCATCGCCGGCCAGCGACGCCGATGGCGGCGGCAACACCTGCTAAACAGGCTGTGGCAACACCAGATACCTATGTACAACAGGTCAATCACACGCGGAAAATAATGTCGCTCCGTTTGAAAGACGGTAGCCAGGCAGATCTGGCGCCGGGCAGCCTGTTGAAGTACCGGCCTTCTTTTGCCGTTGCCGACAGGGAAATATTTTTAACGGGAGAAGCCGTATTCAACGTAGCCCCCGACAAAAACAAACCATTTACCGTGCATGCCGGCAACCTGGCCACCACCGCTTTAGGGACCGTTTTCAAAGTCACCGCCTGGAACGCCCTGAAAGGGCCTATCCGGGTGCAACTGATCAGTGGTAAGGTGAGGGTGCGACCAGACAGCGTCGCAGGCATTAAAGGGATGAAAACCACCTATCTGCTGCCCGGCGAGGACCTTTCTTTCGACCCCGTGAAAATGACCGCGGTAGTCAACAGAACCGTGCGTACTCCGACAAAGCAGGTGATCGCAAAACCGGAAAACGAAATATTCACGTTCAACAATGAACCGCTGGTCAATATTTTCAGGCTGATGTCAGAGAAATATCACCTCACTATTCAATGCCAGGAAGGGACGCTCACTGATATGAGTTTTACCGGAACATTCGATAGTAGCAAAGAATCCCTGACCGATTTTCTGTCTACCATCGCCACGTTAAACAACCTGACGATGAAGCAAACAAATAACATCATCTACCTAACACCGTAAGCCGGGTATAATCATCTTTAACTGTAAGTAACAGCATCCTGAAAAGGCTGCCAGAGATTCCTTTTGCCTAAAAAAGAAATATTTATGCGTGTAAACATCCGACAATCCCGAAAAGATCGTCCCACCAAAACGATTTGGCTGCTCCTGTTGTCGCAGTTATGTATAGGCAGCCTGCTGGCGCAACATACACATCCTGCTGCCATCGGCATTATCAAAAACGCCAACAACGAAGTGCTGGCACGTGTAATGGTAAGAGTAGAGAATGCAGACAATCAGGTACTGGCCAATACCCTGACCAACGAAAAAGGTATTTTCACTTTCCCGAAACTACCTGCCGGCGGCCCTTATCGCTTTATCTTTAACTATGCCGGCTATACGACAGATACCCTGAAAGGCTATACGATTAATGACTCCAGCAAACTATCGCTGTCGGTTGTCATGAAAAAAAAAGTAGAAGAGCTGGAACAGGTGCTCGTCACCGCCCTCGGCATTAAAAGAGAAAAGAAAGCGTTGGGCTTCTCTGTGGAAGAAGTCGGCGGCAAAGAATTTACCCGCGTCACACAGGAAAACCTGCTGAATTCCATGTCCGGTAAAGTAGCCGGTGTTACCATCAACTCCACCGGCGGCCCCGGCTCCTCCGTCAGCATGATCATCCGCGGCGCTACCTCCCTCAGCAGCGACAACCAGCCGCTCTTTGTAGTAGATGGCGTACCGCTGGCCAATACGGTGAATAACGTCAGCCAGATCGGCCAGGACAACAAGGTAGATTATGGCAACGCTATCGCTGATATTAATCCGGACAACATTGAAAGTATTACCATCCTGAAAGGGCCCAGCGCTGCCGCATTGTATGGCTCCCGCGCAGGCAACGGCGTAGTGCTCATCACCACCAAAACCGGTAAAAAAGTCAATCGCGCTACCGTCAACGCTTCCGTGAATACCGTATTCGACATTCCCTACAAATTCCTGAAATGGCAAACCAAATTCGGCTCCGGACAGTTCTCCGGCATTCCGGTGTCGCGCAGCGGTAATATGCTCACCAATCCGTTTGGCACCATTATTACAGAAAATATTGATGCCACCTTCGGAGCAGAGCTGGACATGGGTTATGAAGAAGTGCAATGGAACAGCCCCAAAGATCAGAACGGCAAGTCCATCCCCATGCCACTGGTATCACACAAAGACAACGCGAAAAATTTTGTAAACACCGGCATGACCACCACCACGGCTGTTTCCCTGGCAAACAACAATGATAAAATCGCGTATCGCGTTGGCTACGCCAATATGACCAGCAAAGGCATTATCCCTAATACCGACCTGTTTAAAAATGCACTCAATCTGAACTCCAGCCTACAGCTTCACTCAAAACTAAGCTTCAGCGCCAACATGGATTTCAGCCGCACCCATTCCAATAACCGCCCGGCCGGCGACAGAGGCGCCAATCCCCTACAGGCCGTATACACCATATCTCCGCATATCGATGTACGCGACCTGAAAGACTACTGGATGCCCGGCCAGGAAGGCCTGCAACAACGCACACAGGCCAACGGCGTATTCAACAATCCTTATTTCCTGGCATATGAAGTGAAGAATGGATTTGTGAGAGACCGTGTATTCGGCAATATCCGGGCCGACTGGAAAATACTGCCTTCCCTTAGCTTCATGGCCCGGTATTCACTGGATACCTACCAGGAAAAAAGAGAAACCAAAATTGCCAACAGCTACATCAACAATCCCGGTGGGGCTTATGGCATCATCAATCTCAGCAACTTCGAACGTAATATCGATGTGTTGCTGACCTACAAGAAAGATATCGGCGACGTCGACTTCTCTGTTTCTGCAGGTGGCAACAAACGCTATCAGACCGGCAAAAACATTATCACATCCACCAAAGATGGTACCGGCTTAAATACACCAGGAGTATACACTATTCAGAACATCGCGCCACAAAACCTAAACTATAACAGCACGCTGTTCGAAAAAGGGGTGAACAGCATTTACGGTATGCTAAACGTAGGCTATAAAGGCATGGCCTATCTGGATGTGACCGGTCGCACCGACTGGTCCAGCACCCTGCCGAATGCAGCAGCCTATTTCTATCCTGCGGCTTCACTAAGCTTGCTGGTGAATGAAATGGCGCACCTTACCTCCGATGATATTAACCTGATTAAACTGAGGGCCGGCGCCGCCCAGGTTGGTAACGACGCGTCTCCCTATCAATTGCTGGCTACCCTGTATAACGTCGGCGCCTGGGGTAATATTCCGCGGTTATCTACTTCCGGCAACCTGCTCAACCCTTTCCTGAAACCGGAAATCGCTACTTCCTATGAAGGTGGCGCCGATATCAACCTGTTCAGGAATCGTCTGCGTTTTGCAGTGACCTACTACATGGTGGAAAACAAAAACCAGATCTTCAGTCCTAAAACGGCCCCCTCCTCTGGTTTCTCCTCCCGTAACATCAACGCCGGTCTGCTGAGAAGCCGTGGCATAGAATTAACCCTGGGCGGCACGCCCCTGCAACAGAAAAACTGGAAATGGGATGTGAACATGAACTTCACCCGTAACAGAACAAAGATCATTTCCCTCCCTGACGACCTGCCTTATTATACGCTCTGGCAGGAAGGTAAAGGCGGCGCATGGACCTACGTGGGAGAAGACATCGGCGATATTTACGATGCACAACTGGTAACCGTTACGGATAAATCATCTCCCTATTACGGCTATCCGCTATTGGATAATACCGGTAAATGGCAAAGCCTGGATGCTACGAATGCGCGTAATAAAATAGGCAACTTCAACCCTAATTTTATTATGGGCCTGCAAACGACACTGAGCTATAAAAACTTTACCCTCAGCATGACTTTCGACTGGAGAAACGGCGGCGACTTCGTTTCCCAGACTTACCGCTACGGAGAAGAGAAAGGCAACTCCCGGCTTTTCCTCGATAAACTCACCAATCCCGGTAATATGAAGGGGCAGGAACTGAGAGATTATCTGGTGAGTCACCAGGATGAACTGGTTATCCCCAGCGGCAATAAGTTTCCTTTAGTGGGTGGTCCTACACCGGAATACAACGGTTATGGATTTGCCTATGGTCCTTATGTGCTGCCTTATGGCGGCGTGTTTATCCCTGGTGTGAGAGCAAAGGGATACGATGCCAATGGTAACCCTACCGGCTATATTGAAAACCTGGGCGGTCCCGGTACCACTACCCTTCCCTATGCAGGCAGCACGGCCTGGTCTTTCACAAGCGCCTTCCTGTTCCCCGCTTCTTACCTGAAGCTGCGGGAAGTATCGCTCTCCTATGAAATACCGAAACGCCTGCTCTCCGGTGTGAAAGTGCAGCAGGCCAGTGTTTCCGTTTACAGCAGAAATATCATCCTGTGGACGGCCGCCAAAATTGGTATTGACCCGGAAAACGCCTATCAGCCATCTACCACGGTACAAGGGTCAGGCATGCAGTTCATGCAGGGTATTGAAAGATACAACGTCACCCCCTGGTCCATTCCCATGGGCGCTAAACTAAACGTCACTTTTTAAGAGCTCATTTAACTCCGCAACATGAAAATAGCGACTAAATCAATGATACTTTGCCTTGGTTTATTAGGTACCTCCATCTCCTCGTGTAAAAAGGACCTGATGAAACTGAATGAGAACCCCAATGGTTCCAATCCGGCCACCATTCATCCGAACCTTGTGCTGTCTACCGTGCTAACGCAGGCAGGCATTGAAATTGTGACCCTGGGCTATCAGGACATGGCCGGCGTGATGCAACATACCCAAAAAGACGGGTGGACCACCACCCACAATGAATACGACTGGGGCGGCAGTAATAGCTGGACCGCCTACTACGATATCCTGCGCAATAATCAGCTGGTATATAACCGCGCCGTAACCTTACAAAACGAGTTACAGCAAGGCGTGGCCCTGGTGATGAAATCCATGATGTTTGGACTGATCACCGACCTGTGGGGTGACGCGCCTTATTCGCAGGCATTAAAAGGAGAAGACGGTCCACCTGCCACCACGCCGGTTTATGACCCTCAACAGGAAATTTATACCGGCATACTCGCTGACCTGGAAAGGGCCAACATCCTGCTTTCCAAGCCTAAGAGCGCCTATCCCTCCCCGATTGATGCGGTGGACGTGTACTACCAGGGCGATCCCGCAAAGTGGCGTAAAATGGCTAATTCCCTCGCCTTACGTTATTATATGCGCCTGTCGGAGAAACTACCGGCCATTGCCAGGGCAGGCATAGAGAAAATTGCCGGCAATCCTTCCCAATACCCTGTCATCACCGACGCGGCAGACGATGCGACCATGTCTTTCCCTGGTAACAGCAACGCCGACTCCTGGCCAGCCAACGCGGCGTATGACAGCGACAGCAGCAACTACCGCCGCCTGAAAATGTGCAACACCCTCGTTAACAGCCTGGAATCATTGCATGATCCACGCCTGGGCGTATGGGCCAATAAAGTACAATGCTTCCTCGTAGTAGACGATACCAAGCCTCCCGGCACCGGCAACGTATACAAAACAGTAGATACCGTCGTAAACGGAGAAAACAGGAAAGTAAGATACATTTCGCCCGATGTGCTGGCCGCTAAAGGTCTTACCATCAACGATATCAACCAGGACGTTAACTACGTAGGCATACCACCGGCCATCCCCGGCCCTGCGGTATATAATTTAAGCCCGGACGCAGCACAGGCTTCCCGGAATCCGCATGTATCCTGGCTCAACGATATCTACAAACAAGCCAAAGGGCCCTTGCTGAAAGCCCGACTGATCTCCGCTGCAGAGATGCATTTTATCCTCGCCGAAGCCACTGCCGTAAAAGGCTGGGCTGCCGGTGACGCTGAAACGCATTATAAAGCGGGCATACAGGCTTCTTTCAGCGCCTGGGGCGTAAGTGGCCATCTCTCTGCCTATCTGTCTCAACCTACTGTAAAATTCAACAACACACAGGAACAGATTATCACACAGAAATGGATCGCCAGCTGGACCGCCGCCACAGAGGCCTGGGCGGACTATAAACGCACCGGATATCCCAACTTACACGCCGGCCCTTATGCCAAAGCACCCGTATTACCCGTACGACTATACTATATGCTGGACGAAAGAAACCTCAATAAAGCCAATGTTGCCGAAGCCCTGAAACGGCTGGAAGTAACGGCAACATCCGCTTTTGGCGCCAATGGCCCGCAAAACAGTCCCTGGTCTAAACCCTGGATTATTCAGGGTACCGGCAAACCATGGTAAACATTTTTTATCTTACTTAAAATCACTCACCCGCATATGAAACAACGCTTTCTGAAAACAACCACCGCATTATTTGTCAGCCTGCTTCTCGCAGTAGCGGCGTTTGCCCAGCAAACCGTTACCCCGGCCACTGCTTTGAAAAGCTACCTGAACAACGGAGACACCTCCTTCCATTATGAACTGAAAGACTCTTTCAATATCAAAGACGTAAAATGCTACAGTATTTTACTCACCTCGCAGCAATGGCGGGAATATACCTGGACACACCAGCTCGCCATCTTTGTACCCGCCAATGTTAGCTATGACGGCGCCTTGCTGTTCATCACCGGCGGTTCTGTTAAAAACGGATTGCCTAACTGGAACGGCCCTACGGATGAACTGTATCAGCAAATAGCAGCCATGGCAACCACAAATAAAGCCATTACCGCCGTACTCAGACAGACACCCAATCAGCCACTCTTTAAAAATCTGACGGAAGACGCCCTGATCTCCTATACCCTTCATCAGTTTAAAGAAGATGGCGACTATACCTGGCCGCTGCTGTTTCCGATGGTAAAAAGCGCCGTGCGTGCCATGGACGCCGTACAGTCCTTCTCCAAAGAGAGGCTGTCGCAAAACGTACAGCGCTTCGTGGTGTCCGGTGCCTCCAAACGTGGCTGGACAACCTGGCTCACCGGCGCAAACGACAACCGCGTAGCGGCCATTGCCCCCATGGTGATCGACGTACTGAATATGCCCGTTAGCCTCGACTATCAAATCAAAACATGGAAAGAATACAGTATTCAGATTGAAGACTATGTAAAACTGGGCATTCCGCAGGCAGCCCACACCGAAGGCGGACAAGCCATCAACACCATGATAGATCCTTATGCCTATCGGCAGCTGCTCACCATGCCTAAAATGATTTTCATGGGCACCAACGATGAATACTGGGTAGTAGACAACATTAAAAATTACCTCGACAGCATCCCCGGAAAAAATATGCTCAACTACACCCCCAACGCCGGCCATAACCTGGGTGATAAAAAACATGCCTTCGAAGGACTCAGCGCTTTCTTTGGCACAACGCTTTCACAACAGCCTTATCCCGCCTGCAGCTGGACGACCAGTACCCGCCGCGGTAACGTAAAGCTCACCGCAAAAGCTACCGCCGATCAGCTGGTAGACGTTATCTTATGGACGGCCAACTCCACCGACCTGGATTTCCGCAATGAGAAATGGTCTTCACAAAGCCTGGGACAAGCCCATCAGTCAACCGTAAAAGTAATTACGCCCCTGCCTGCCAGCGGCTACCGCGCTTTTTACGTGGACCTTCAATATATGAACCCTACCGGCGGCACCTATACGATAAGTACCCGTGTATTCGTAACCGATACTAAAAAGATCCTGTAATCATGATGAAACACCTTTTCATTTTTGCCGGCGCCTGCCTGTTGATGCAAAACACCCTTGCACAACAGGCAGCGCTGCTGCCCGCTACCAAAAATAAATTTGTGGTAGTCGCCCATCGCGGCAACCATGTAGACATGCCCGAAAATACGGTGGCCGCCATTGCCGCCACCATTCAATGTGGCGCCGACTACGCAGAGCTGGACCTCCGCACCACCAAAGACGGACAACTGGTACTCATGCACGACGCTACCGTAGATCGTATGACCAACGGCAAGGGAAAAGTCGCTGACCTCACCTGGGCGGAAATCAAACAGTTAAAAGTCAATAGCAAAGACGGAAAAGACTACCACGTGCCCACGTTCGCAGAAGCCTTACGTGCCAGCAAAGGGAAAGTGAACATCTACCTCGATTTCAAAGAGGCCGATGTAGCCGAAGCCTGGAAACAAATACAGGCCGCAGGGATGGAGAAACAGGTAGTAGTGTACCTCAATAGCAGGCAACAATATAAATCGTGGAGAGCAGCAGCGCCGCAAATGCCACTGATGACCAGCGTCCCAGAGGAAGTAACTACGCCGGCGCAACTGAATTATCTGTTGAACAACATCTCCATCGCGGTATTAGACAATGTCACAGATAGCGCCATGCTGGCCGTGGCCCGGCAACATGGCGTATCCATATGGCTGGATGCACAAACGCCGGCAGAAGGTCCCGCCACCTGGAATGCAGTGTTAAGCAAAGGCGTACAAGGCATGCAGAGCGATCACCCGGAAGCACTCATCAGTTATCTGAAAAAAAACAACCTCCGCGACGGGAACAACGGCACCGCCCTACCGACGGTAGCCAGCAGCGCCAATTACATGACGCTGCGCCATGTGCCCTATGGCGACGCCGGAGAAGATAATACCCTCGATGCGTATCTGCCGGAGAATCATTCGCCTGCCACAAAAATAATTGTATACCTCCATGGCGGCGGCTGGACAGGCGGTGATAAAAAAGAATTTCCCAAACAGCTCATCGATGAACTGGTCGGCAAGCTGCATTACGGCGTAGTATCCATGAACTATCGCCTGGTCCGGGACCATCAAAACATTTACCCCGCCCAACTGGACGATGTAAAAAAAGCACTGGCGTTCATCTCCTCCAAATCCGGCAAACTGCCATTCGACGGCAGCCAGTTTGCCCTGATAGGCGGTAGCGCCGGCGCTTATCTCGCTATGCAGTACGCCTATGCCTGCGATAGTTTACGTCAGGTGAAAACAGTGGTGGACTTATGGGGACCAACAGATTTCACGGATAAAAAAGTAAGACAGGAAAATAAAGATGCCGATGAAAAAGTGGCCCGCCTATTGGGCGAATCCGATCCCGCCGCCAAAATTGCCTTTGACGCCAGCCCCTATCACCAACTCACGAAAGCCAGCGGCGTACCTACTATCCTGTTCCATGGCGGGCAAGATCCGCTGGTAGATGTAAGCCAGGCAAAAAAACTGCATGACAAACTAACGTTATTGCATATCCCAACACAATTTGAGTTGTATCCCGCAGAAAAACACGGGATGGGACTAACAGCTTCCATGGATGTGTTTGCGAAAGTAATCAGTTGGTTAAAACAATACTACCCGGCCGAATAGTTATTGGTGAAGAAACCCTATCATATTTACCATATATTTGCTGGTAACCCTAAAATTGTTTGCTATCAACTATATAAATGCAATTAAAATTATCCTATACCTCCTGCTACTCCTTTGTTTTTCAACAGTAACAGTTGCAGGAAGACCTTTTAACATCACCTATTCCACCTCCAGGCTCTCTCCGGATGAAGGGCTTTCGCAAGGCTCAAACTATTTCAGGTACGAAGACAGCCGGGGCTACATGTGGATCACCTGTAATGATGCCGTCAACAGGTACGACGGCAATATGATAAAGGTCTATAACCTGGACAAGTACTTCAGGGACTGCCCTAATTTACAACAAGGATATGGTTTTACGGAAGATGACGAAAGTAATATTTACATCGGCAGCATACAGGGACTTTATATCTATCACCGCACCACCGATAAGTTCACACTTCAAAAGATCTTTCCTGACAATGGAGATGCTTTGGCGATGCCCTTTGCTTATAAGGACGGAATGGTGTGGTGCTTCAACAAAAAGTATGAGATAGCTGCTTATCACGTCGCCACAGGCAAGGTCGCTGCCATTGTACGGATTCCGTTGCCCGAACTACCCTCCGTACACATCTATAGTCTCACGGGGAGCGGCTTCTATGAACGCTGGCCTTTTTTCGATAAGGGTGGTGTCATATGGGTCTCCGGCCAAAATACGCTGTATACCTTTTCTCCCCGAACAAAAGCCATCAGCGAAATTCCCCTTCCCGGTTTCAATAAAACAAAACAGTCCTTTTTGTGCACGTTTTATGATAACCAATCTGACCATGTACTGATAGGAACGGAGAATGGTTTTTGGGATTGTAATGCTGCTACCGCGCAGACGCAGCACGTTACGCAGATCGATGGTGTAGACCTTGGAACGGTGTCTGCTATTTGCCGTAACCAATATATGACGGTGTTAAAAAACAGCAGGGGCATTTTGTTTGCAGACAGAAAATACACCAGTCATCTACTGATAAACTACACCCCTGGCAGGGTTTTCAGACAATATAAGTTTGGTTTTGATAAGGCTCAGCGACTGTGGATGTGCGATGATGGTTTTGGACAGGTCATCTATGATTTTTCGTCCAGGCTATTACCGGGCCTGTCGAGCCATGCACAAAGGCAGCATCTGACTGAAACTGCCGACACAGCGCTTTCCGTGGGTGCATTTGCCGCATTCCCTAACGGAGATATAATCGTGTCCGGCGCTTCTCTGCTAAACCACAGCACTAATAAGCTTGAAAGCATTGACTTTCAGCAACCGCTTGCAAACAAGACCTATGGAATGGCGACAGACACTTACCGGAAAGGTATCTGGTTTTATCAGCTGATACCGGAAAATCATCTCCTGAAGATCTTTTTTTGTGATATCAATAAGAAGCTATCACTAAAATACCAGATTCCTGCATCCCTGAACACGGGCGTCAGCCAGTGTCTATATCCGCTGAATGATGGCAGGATATTGTTCTCCTCATCTGGCGGGCTTTTCTGGCTGAAAGACAATAACAAGTTGATACGTGCAGGCCAACAGCCTTACCATAATTCATTTGTCATTAACCCGCTAAGCCATGCAAGATGTGCTATCAGTTATGTCAACAACGATATGTGGCTGGTTGAATTTACCGGCACGGATGAGATACAATTCATAAAAAAAATACTGCCGGGGATACAGTCCTTTTATCTGCAGGAAGATACGGCGCGCCATTGTTTCTGGGCGGGCACCAACAAGGGTATTTACCAGCTGGACGAGCACTTTCGGCTGCTTCGACGAATGGATGCAAACAATGGCCTGGCGGGAACCTATATCTATGGCCTACTGCTGGATGACAGCGGCAATGTGTGGTGCAGCCATCAACGGGGGCTGAGCAGTATCGACGCCCGGACTTTTCAGATCATCAACTATGATAAAAGTGATGGGATACAGGATTGGGATTTTAATAATCGTGCCTTCTATAAAGCCCCGGACGGCACCTTGTATTTTGGTGGCATGAATGGTTTCAATCAAATACGGCCACCGTTAAAAAATGTGCAGTACTACCAGCCTGAAGTCTATGTGGATGAAATACTGATCAACAATAAAACATGGCTGCCGGATACCAATGCCAATCAGATCACCAGGCTACACCTGTCTCCTTCCCAAAACATCATCACCATCAAAAGTATAGTAAAAGACCTGGGCGCCGGTCGGTCGCGGGAGCTCGTGTACAGGCTTGTGGGAGCAGACAATAAATGGCAGCATCTGCCCGGTAATACCACGATCACGTTCAACAACCTGGCACCAGGTAATTACACGATAGAGCTGGGCGTCTATGATAAGTACCATGCAAAGGAAGTGGCACAGAAAAGGATCTCACTGACTATCCTGCTCCCCTTCTATCGTGAATTATGGTTCGGCGTTATAATAGCTATTTTTGTCACTGCGTTTATTGCCGGGCTGTTTATTCACAGCAAACTGAACAAACAGAAAATCGCCTTCCGGCAGCAACTGGCATTGGAGCAGCAACGCAACAGGATCACGGCAGACCTTCATGACGACATAGGCGCATTACTGAGCAGCCTTCAGATCAATAGCAGCGTGGCCAGTCAACTGTTGCACAAAAGTATATCAGAGGCCCGTCAGGTGCTGGACAAGATAGAGCGTCAATCGAGAGACATTGCCGACAAGATCGGTGATATCATATGGAGCATGAAGTCCAGCGACCAGGAGCTGATGAGCGTTGGCAGCAGGATAAGCAATTTTGTATATGATATTCTCGGCGCCACCGATATTCAATACCAGGTACGAATAGACAGGGATGTTGATCTGCGTCTGCATGACATGACCATCAGAAAGAATATCATCCTCATTGCGAAAGAAGCCATTAATAACGCCGTAAAGCATAGCAAAGCAACATTTATCGCCATAGATCTGCATGTGGCCAATGATCAGTTGGTATTGCAGATTGTCGATAATGGTATCGGGTATTCGGGGCTAAGAACACAAGGGAATGGCATGACCAATATGAAAAAAAGAGCAACGGAGACAGGTGGTATATTGACCGTACAAACAGCCCCGCTCAAAGGAACAACCATTATCGTTCATATGCCTGTCCCTATATGTAGTGACAACGGCTAACAACTGTTCATCTTTAAATTTCAAACTATGTCCATCCGCATTTTTGTGTACGACGACCATCAGGACAGAAGAGACAGCCTGAAAGCTTTGATCAGTCTCCAGGAGGGGTTACAGTATGTTGGAGGGGCTGCCGATTGCAGTCTGGCGCTCGCAGACATGGAAACATACTATCCCGACGTGGTATTAATGGACGTGACGATGCCCGGAGTAGATGGGCTGGAAGGATTAAAGCTGATCAAAACAAAGTTCCCTGCCATCAAAGTACTGATGCAAACCGCCTTTGACGATAGTAATAAAATATTTACCAGCATCACCTATGGCGCCAGCGGATATATTTTGAAACGGGACAAACCACAACGCATACTGGAAGCTATTGTGGAGGTTTATGAAGGCGGTGCTGTCATGAACCCGGCTATCGCACAGAAGGTGCTCGACTATTTCAGGCCAGGGCCGGCCACCTCACCATTAAGTCCGAGAGAGCATGAAGTACTGGCTTTGCTGGCAGAAGGCCTTAGTTACAAACTGGTGGCAGACCGGCTTTGCGTAAGCTATACCACGATCAATACCCATACGAAGCGCATCTATGAGAAGCTGCACATTTCATCATTGGGTGAAGCCATTGCCTGGTATTACAAACGCCAGCTCAAATAACATAAATCGCTATATTAAGGGATTTTGCGTTGTCCGTGCAAGTCTACTTTTGTGATAGATCTCAAATAAACCATCACAATTATGGACAACAAAAAGCGCTTATCATTATTGCTGGGGGCCACCCTAACCGTAACCAGCATCGTGTCTTGTAAAAAAGATATGAACGGTTCCATCCCCCAAAACAGCCAGCTGTCAGGTACCATATCAGCAAAAGGCCCTATCCCTTCCGGCAATATCAGATCATGGAGCACGAACCTCTTCGCAGCACAGGCAGTGGAACTGGCTACCTTCGAGCTGTGGGGAAACCAGCCCGGACTGATGAAAGGCCCCGTCATCAGATATACCGGGGGAATAACCACCGCGGCCACTAAAACCTACGGTTCATCATTGAATCATGAAGCTTTTGTATATACAGACCTTGACGGTGTTTTCCGTCTCGTATATAATGGGACCGATCATCCGATGACGCTTTCAGGCGCACCATTTGTCTATTCGATAGAAGAAATTGAGCTGCATCCCACCACGCATGAAGTATATGCTATCGTAAAATCTCCTTTTGTAAACGGCCCGATAGACCTTTACCACATCAGCACGACCGGAGTTGCTACGCGTGTCGGGAGACTATTCAGCAACCCTTCTTCCAACGGTTATAAGTCCGGCTCTATCACCTTCGTAGATAACGGCGCGGGCTATCAGCTGGCATTTACCAGCGAGTCTACCGTCTATGCATCAAGCGGGATGGTGGTATCATTGTATAATATTTCCGGCGCTACTATGACCAACGCCGGGTCTTATTCCTTCCCTGCCTCCGGTATTCCCGGTGCGCAAACAGGCAATCTGAATACTACGTCCGGCGACGGTAAACTGTATATCGCCCGTGATGGCGGCAATCTCTACTCTTTTTCCCTGCCGCTGATCAGTTCCGGCACGGCCACCCTGGAAGCCAATGCCAGCAATTTCACCTGCAAATACGATTTTGGTTACCGGCTGGAGCAATAATATGTCCGGCTTATTCTGCGGCTGCCGTTTTGAGCGGCAGCCGCATTGTAGGATTATTCCGTCTCCTGCTGTTTCAGCAGTTCGTTGCCGGCCTGTCTGTTTTTCAGTAGCCGGATATAATTCAGCGCAAGACGGTTATTATATTCCTCGTATGCTTTCTGTGACCATTTAATGGCGAGGTCCAGCTCCCCATTGATCTCACAGATGATGGCCATATTATAACAGGCCCTCCCGGCTACGGTGCGACTGGGGTTCGTGGTCTCTTTTTTCCATAGCGCTGCGGCGCCGTCCCAGTTGCCCGTTTGTGCTTTACGCCGCGCCGTCCTGAAGTTGTCGGTGCCTTTCACATAGTAATCTCGGGTCACCCTTGTGCGATAGGGAATCATCCGCATGCCATAATATTGCCCTGCCTGCGCGCCCACTTCCTTTACCGCCTCTTTGCGGTTGATCAATGCGCCGGCGGCGGCGACCGGGTTGATACCCCTGCCGGAGAAAGTAAGGTCTCTGGCGAGTGGAAATTCATCCAGGATACTCCTGCTGGCGGGATCATAGATCCGCCAACCCGTTTTTACGGTGGTAAGCATGCTGGCCCGATGCTCTATACCGGGCACATTCCCCAGCGGTGTTTTCAGGGAAACCGGCGTAGCGGCATAGCTGATTTTCGAATCGGTGTCAAAAAGCTCCAATGAAAAAAGGGCGTCCACATGATATTCCCGGCATATTTTGTCTACCGTTTCCCAGGAAAGCGGCGCAGAGAAAAGTCCCGGAGCGTTGGTGGTCAAATCCAGCTCGCCCAGTTCTTTTACATCGCCGAAGCGGTTGTTCTTCCGCAGTTCATCGGCAAGGCCGCTCACGCTGCTTTTAGCCCCCTCTTTGTCCAGCTGCGCCCCTTCCAGGCTAAATATCTTGTCAACGACGTCCACCGCCTTGTTTTGCGCGTTAATGGTGGTCCTGTTCACTACACCGGGACTTTTAACATAGGCCGGTATGGTCACAGGCGCCGGTTTCAGTACGTTGATATAAACCAGCTCGGTAGTAGATTTGCAGGAAATGCAGGTGACGACGGTCCATGTAATGAACAGCAGCTTTCGCAGAAATATTTTCGTAGGCATAGGATGGTAATTGTCTCTCGTTTTGCTCTTATTCGTTCTAAAGTTACATATAAAAAACTATAATAAGAACATGAAAGTGTGGCCATCATCCCCATAGTATCCCTACTTCTCTCACCGGGGCGTATTGTTAAAATGTAACCACCGCCCAAAACGCTTTCCTGGGTTGCAGCGCTTTGTCAAACAGCAATGGATAGTCTTTTCTGCCACGCACCGGAAAGTTGTCCAACCAGCTATACCGGTCGGTACGATTTACGTAAATTGCCAAAATCTGCTAATTATACTAAAAAGTTAAAATGATATTTACAATCAGTTTATATTTTTGCAAAGATCACATACATATTTTTTCATTAATGTAGCTTAAAGAGGAATTACCGCAAAGATAAGCAGTGCCCCCTTTCTAAGTTAACACAATCAAATACAATACATACCTAACAGCGGAGTAAGCTAAAATTGCAATTAGTTTACATCCGAAATTATTTGCCGGCATTTCAGTTGATTACGCCAAATGCTAGAGGATGAAATATACACAAATACAACCAGCTACGAAGTTACGACCATACATACGATATTTCGGTTTACTGGAAAGTAACGGCCGTTGTGATCAAATAAAAACATATAAGATAGTTGCAGACGCCAACCCTGGCCTGGTATTTCAGGAAACCTCCTGTTTTATAGGTATTAATAATGAAAAGTTACCACCACTTTATCTGCATGGTCTGACAAGTTCTAATTCGCAAAAAACAGTCAGCGATGGCTATTGCAACCTGATCGTATGTTTTCAGACCAATGCCATTAAATCAATTTTCGGAATTGATGCTAATGAGTTAACCGATAGTTATTTTCATTTAGATGATATTGTAAAAAATAGCTTAACAGCGCAGTTGCTGGAAGAGAGATGTTTAAATAAAAGAATTACTATTATCTCCGATTTCATCTCACAGTTGATTACCAAAAACAAGCATCGTGAAAATGCATACGCTTCATATGCAGTAGCAAATTTGAATATAAACAATGACGATGGCTTACATAGAATTCAGACAGAACTTAACATTACAGAACGTTCTCTGCAAAGGATGTTTAAAACGGACATAGGCATCCCTCCAAAGTTATACTTTCGTATTTGCCGCTTTCAGGCAGCCCTGGATCATATTCGTAGCCGGAAATTTACATCTTATACTAAAATAGCCTATCAGCATTCTTATGCGGATCAGGCACATTTTATCCGTGATTTTAAATCGTTTACCGGCACTACACCGAAACAGTTTTCGCAGCAGGCAAATGAACAAGTATTAAATTTTCCGGAATGGTTGTCTTAAAAATGTCGGGTTTGTTCAATTTTCCTTTTTTCCGTTGAGATAGTTTTGAGCCCTAATTCAAAACCTTTCAAAATGGAAAATAATAAAATTACCGTTTTTGGTGCATCTGGCAATATCGGTTCATTGCTGATCCACCTGTTATCTAAAGCCCAAATTGAAACAATCGCAGTCACCCGGAACTGCCATGATACTACTGATTTCCCCTTTGTACAATGGGTACAGGCAGATATGTCCCATAAGGAAAGTTTGCATGCTACAATGGAAAACAGTAAGGCTGTTTTCTTATTATCCGGAAATAGCCCCACAGTTGTAGAAGATCAAAAAAATGTAATTGATGTGGCAAAGGAAATGGGGATTAAGCATATTGTGAAGCTTTCATCAGGCGCCGCTGACCCCAACTCCAGGCTTTATATACCACGTAGCCACGGACAGATCGAAAATTATCTAATAGCATCCGGAATCCATTATACGATCCTACGTCCCAATGGAATTATGCAGAATTGGTTAGGTGAAATAGCCGATGCTGTGCGTAAGGAACGGAAATTCTATGAAGCGACCGGTGATGGAAAAAGAGCACATGTGGACAGGAGAGATATTTCAGATGTGGCTTTTAAATGTCTGACAGTACCCGAAACTCACTTTGATAAAATATATCTCCTGACCAGCGATAAGGCAGTAAACTATTATGATGTTGCGACGGCCATCAGCAATGTTGTTCATGAAAAAGTGATCTACTGTCCTATTTCTTTTGAACAGGCAAAGCAGGATATGGAAGAAAAGAACATGCCGGCCGCATTAATCGAAACGTTTCTGGCTTACGACGCTGAACAGCGTAATGGAGAAACTGAAATTGTTACAGACTGTGTAAGGACAATACTGGGTTGTCCACCGCGAACCTTAGAAGTTTTTATAGCAGATCATGCTACATACTTCAAATAACAGATTTATCCTGAAATCTGCACCAATATTTTACAACTTCGCCGGAGCGACTTCCAACAGAACTAAAAGGGCAGGCTTTCAGCTTCGAAAGCTTGTCCTAGTGGTGATACCGCTTATCTTAGTAAATGTTGATTAACCTATATAAAGTACGGGAAAGAAATCGGACTGTACAAAAGGAACTCGACTAAGCGCTCTACTAAAAAACAAAACCCCGCGACTAGCGCGAGGTTTAAAAGTTGCTTGTGATCCCGCTGGGACTATATCAAAGGCTTAATTGCCGCTGCTTTTCGAGGATTTTTTTGCTGGTGTATCCGATTTTGTATCCTTCTGGATTAGCTTATTTTGTAGAGGTTTTAAAGAACTTTATAACGCTACAAAGATACGAAACCCCTTGTTAAATAAGCATAAATGGCTACAAACTATATTATATTTTCCTGGCCGTAACGTATATACTCAATTCTGCAGTTCAAAATTTTCCCGATTCGATTAACCTTCTTAGCTAATCCAATATAATATTGCACCCTGCATAAGCATACACATCATATTATACCATATATATCATCATGAAAAGAACGAGGGCCATCAGCATTATCTCATTGTCATTGCTGGCTACTGCTTTAAACACAAGCGCACAAAATCAACCGAACGGAGATCGAAAAGACAACCGGGATAGCCTTTGGAGCATATCTCTGGAGGATGTAACGGTCACATCGAACGGCCTGAACAGCAAAATCAAGAATCTGTCGAGTACTGTAAACATTGTCAATAGCAAGCAAATAAGAGACCTGGGTATTCAATCGGTGGGTGACGCCATAAGACTTATCCCTGGCGCAAACTATCAGGATGAAGACGGACGGGGACTTAAACCAGGAATCGGTTTACGTGGGCTGGACCCTTCCAGGAATGGGTATGTAGTCGTACTGGTGGACGGTAAAATCCCATTAGGACAGAGTTATGGTCAGTTAGGGGCCTATTACATGTTGCCTATTGCATCGATAGAAAGGATCGAAGTGATTAAAGGTGCTTCGCCCGTATTATACGGAGCTGGCTCTATTGGCGGGGTGATTAACCTGATTACCAAAAAAGGATACGGCAAACCCAATGTTGAAGCTAATGTTGAAGCAGGTAGCTTCCGTTATCTAAATGCGTCTGCCTCTGCATTTGGCGATAACGGCAAGTTCAATTACTATATAAACTATAATCGCAGGCAAGGGGATGGCTTCAGATCATCCAGATCTGCTTTCGGGACCAACGATGTTACTTTCAGACTTGGTACTAAAATGGACAATAAGGATGAGTTTACCTTTTCCGGTAATGTTTATACAGAAGATGCCGAAACCCCAGGCGGCTTATCTGAGCAGCAGTTTAAGGACAACTACAGGCAAAGCGTAAACCCCTACGATCAGTTTTATGCCAATCGCTATTCGGCGTCTACTGTATATAAAAAGAGCATTGACTCGCTCAATTCCATCTCTTTGTCTGTTTTTGCCAACTACTTTAAGCGGAACTGGTGGTATGATACCAAAAGAGACAAAAAATCTATCCTGGGGGATTTGAGAGATATCTTTACCGGAGGGACCGTGTTGGAATATAACCGCAAAAGCCAACTCTTTAATTTGAAAAATTCACTGATCGTTGGATTTAAATACCTGGGAGATCAGACCAACAGTATAAAGGTATTGGGGGCGGCCCCACTACAACACGTTGGAAAAACCACCTATTCAGTCACCATTCCAACAAACGTTCTGGAAGGATATATACAGGATGAGATTCATTTTTCCGATAAACTCAGCTTCACACCTGGCTTGCGCTATACAGCTATCAACTACGGTCAAAATGATTATTTAACTGCTCAGAAGCTCTCTACTAAAACCGATGTGTTAATCTACTCATTTGGTATGCTGTACAAACCTATCGAGCGGTTTAGAATATATTCCACTGTTTCAAAAGGATACAATCCACCTGTGTTGTATGCTGCGCTTGATCCAGGGACCGTGGCCAACGGAAATAGCCTCGGCGCGGAAACATCTGTTAACTATGAAGTGGGTATACGTACCACCCCTGTTAATTGGATGGATATCAGCATGAGTGGCTATGTTCTTGATTTCGATCACAAGCTGGTAGAAGAAGGCGGGAAATTTTCCAATGCAGGCAAAGCACTACATCGTGGATTGGAGCTGGAGCTGAATTTATTTCCGGCAAAAGGCTTACGGGTATACGTAACAGGCGCGTTACAGAAAGCAACTTTCAATGATGGTCCCAACAAAGGCAATTTGCTCCCATATGCTCCCAAACAGCTATTCACCGCAGGTGTACAATATGAGCATGCAATAGGTGTTGGCACACTGGGCGCAAACATTTATAACACGTTCACCGGTAAGCAATACAATGATGCTCTTAATACGGAAGATCCTACATCGGATGGATACAATGGTGCCGTACCCTCCTACAACCTGTTAAACCTGGCTGTAAACTATAAGTGGAGTCATTGGGGTGTCAGTGCCACCGTTAATAACATGCTGAACGAAAAGTATTTTACACACCGATATGATTTCTGGGGTGGTAAATTCCCAGGAGCACCAACAACTGTTAACATTGGACTGAACTACAGATTGCATCCATAGCCAATCTAACCCGGATCCTATCAAATTTTACAGCGGGTATCTCAAAGATTGCATTGAGATACCCGCTTTTTAATATCCCCCTTTATATAATACCTCAAAATTTATAGTTATATCCTACTCTGAACACCTGTGTTTCGAGGTAATCCGTACTTGTATAAGTGAAGCCGTTACCTATTACATCACGTTTAATACGCAGGGTATTAGCCACATCCGTAGCATTTACAAAGAATTCGTTTCTGCCCAAAGTTTTTTTGGCACCCATATCTATAGAAAAACGGGAATACATTTTCCCTTGTGGAACAATATCAGGTGCCAGGTAAATGGCAGTAAGCTGCAATTCTATTTTTGATGGTAATTGAAACATACTGTTGAGCTTTACGTTGCCGGAAAACGCTTCCTCACGGGAAGCTGTATAGACGGTTGGTTCCGGATATTTATTGAGTACGGTAAAGCCCTCAATGATGTTTTTATAGCCATTCATGTTTAATTGCAGGCTCGCCCAGCTATTGAGTTTTTGAGACAGGGTCACTTCCAGGCCGGACTGGTAGCTTTTCCCGGCATTCTGGAATACATTGTAGATCAGATTGCTGTTACCTACGGTGGTGCCTATACGGGAAATAGTAGCATCCATTCGTTTATGATACAGGGCTGGATACAGATAGCCATTTCGCCAGTTGGTTTTGTACCCCAATTCAAAGGTATTGGTAAACTGTGGCCGCAGCTCCGGGTTACCTACCTTAATGATTTCCGCATCGTCGTATTTAGGGAAGATACGAATATCTACTTCGTTAGGCCGGTCTACCCGGCGATTATAGAACAGTGTTAATTTGTTACGTTCATCCAGGTGATAGGCCAATCGGATATTAGGGAATGGCTGTATATAGTGATATCCATTGCTGCTATAGGTATTATGCTGCGGATTTACTTCATATCTCAGGTCCACGTATTCTACCCGCATTCCGGCTTCTACCTCAAAATTCTTGTTTTCGAATACGAACATACCATATACCGCAGGAATGATTTCTCCATAGTTAGCCCAGCCACCAGCGGTAGTATCGAGTGGGGAATGCAGACCGGGTTTGAATTGCATATTGGTGGGAATGTACCGGCGGCGGAATTTCACCCCTCCTTCGAAGCGACCATACCGCAATGGATGTACATAATCCGCCGTCAGATCGGCTACGTGTTCGTCTGAAAGTAATTTAAATGAATCTAATCCGGTATAGGCAGGCATTATGTTGGTGAAAAAATACTTTTCGTCTTCCCGATGAAAGGTATAGTTCAGATTCATCTGTAGTACTCGTCCTGGCTGTTTAAATTGATGTTGCCAGCCCGCGGAGAGGGTGGCAGTAGTTTTCAGTTCATCCTCCAGAAACTGCCACAGGCGCTTCCTTTCGGAGAGACTAACGTTAAAGAATGGCTGGTCACCCCGGTCGAGAATTTTTTCACTACTGAACAAACCGGAAATAGTAACCAGATTTTTGTCATTTGGTTGCCAGTCTATACCTGTCTTACCGGTAATGATGTTGGTAGTTCTGTTACGCTTCACCTGTTGAATGACGACTGCTCCATGATCATACCATTTTTCGGTAAATTCATTTTTATTGAGGGTTTTGGTGTACAGGTTATCTCCCTGAAAAAAGAAATTAACTTTATTTTTCCGATAGTTAAGTGATAGGGAGGGGTTAATTTTAGGAGTGGCTGTATACTGTGGCCGGATATCCGGCAAATTACCTCTCTTTTCCCATAGTGCCCCCAAACCAGTGACGAGGCCCACTTTGCCATTGAAGCCTTCTTTTTTTTCTTTTTTGTAGATGATGTTAATAATACCTGCGTTTCCGTTGGCATCATATTTTGCCGAGGGGTTATTGATGATCTCAATTTTAGCAATAGCGGAAGCCGGAATATTATCAAGTCCCGACTGGCCCCCCATGCCAGTAAGCGCAGTTTGTTTACCATCTATCAGTATCATCACCTTATCATTGCCCCGTAGTAGCACCTTCCCATCCTGGCCGGCGGTAATACCCGGCAGATTTTTCATGACGTCCAAGGCTGATCCTCCAGCCTGGCTGATGTTGGCAGCCGGTGAGAATGTTTTTTTGTCCATTTTCTCACCTACCTCATCTACCTTACCTGTGACAACAACTTCGCTTATGCTTACCTGTGAACGCTGCAAAGATACATGGCCCACAGATAAAAAATTGCTCAATTGCCCTATCAGTAATGGTTGCCATTTGGTGTGATATCCGAGATAGGAAAATTTAAGAAGATAGTTGCCAGCTTCAATACCTGCTATACTAAAGCGGCCTTCCTCACCAGTAATGGTACCGGTTATAAACGTACTGTCGGACGCCTTATGAAGCGTCACATTTACAAACGCCAATGCAGCCTGGCCGATGGTGTCTTTTACAAGTCCCGACAAGGTGATGGTGCTTTTCTGGGCCTGACTACACAGGGCTGCAAAGACTAATAGTATCCCGCCAATAAATCGTTTCATCCGTTCAGTTTTTATGATATATGCAAAATTGAACGACGATTTAGAAGAAATTTGGAATCAGGGCCATTGAATACTAAAAAAATGAAATCCATTTTCGAAGTGATAGCATTCCCGCCAGCCATAAAGTTGACATACTTCGTGGACAATTGCTAGTCCCAGTCCGGTACCAGCGGCATGAGGAGCCGACAATCCAAATCGCCGGAACAGGTGATGGGCATCCAGCGCTTTGTCACCTGTATTGGCCATCTCGAGACGGTGCTCATCCAGGGAAACCAGAATAGTGCCTCCGGGCTCACTATAGCGGATGGCATTCATAAACAGATTGGCGAGTAATATTTCCAGCAGAGTTTTATTGACAGAAAGTTGTATGGACCCGGTAATGTTAAGCTGTAGCTGCTTATCATCGAGAAAGTCTTGCAGAAACGGCATGTAATCTATGATCAGCGCGGGTAGATCAATTAATTCTTTCTCTGGGAACTGGCTATTTTCAATTTTCGCGAGTAACAACAGATTTTTGTTCACCCTGGTTACCTTCGCCAAAGCCTGATGCGCCTGATCAATGATGTCTGATTGTTCTTCCGTCATAGGTTTACTTTGGTGCAACAGGTCCAGCTTGAATTTGATTACAGACAAAGGTGTTTGCAATTCATGAGAGGCAAGCTGGGTAAACTCCTTTTGTTGTTGATAGCTGGCAATATTGCCTGTGATCAGTTTATGGAGATGATGATTGAGCGTTTCAAACTCTTCTATACCGGTATGATCAAAGTGGATTTCCTTCGGTTTATGCAGGTTAAATGACTGAATTTTTCCTAAACTGTTATAGAAGGGGCGCCACAGTCGTTCTGCAATGCGCCGGTTGATGAAGATGAAGCCCCCCAGCAAGATGAGAAAGAACATGACTGTTACTGCAGCAATGGCCATCATGGTTTCATGACTTTCTTCCATATTGGTTTCCAGTGTGAGCCGGAATGGCTTATTGCGGATAGAGAAATAGGTAACCAGCCCTTGGAAACGATCTTTTCCCTTTGCGGGAATGTATTTATTTTTCCTGTATATATTATAGGTAGAATCTGGTAAAAGCGAAGCCACAGGCTGCAACTGCGTTTCGGGGCGTAATTTATTCCAGAGAACGATGCTTGCTGCTAATTCCTCGTCAGAGAGTGACAACGACTGAAGATTTTGCTTAATAGTTTCACTTACAATGAGGTTATGTTCCTTCAGCTCATGTTCCCATATCAGGTCTACTATCAGGTAATAGGCTGGAATGCTCCCTGCTAGTACAATACCAGCATACAGGATAAATATTTTCAGCGATTTGTTTAATAGTTTGCTCATACTTCCCATTTATATCCCGTGGCATAAACAGTTCTGAGATAATTGCCACAACCAGCTTCATGGAGCTTTCTTTTAAGATTTTTGATGTGCGCGTATACAAAGCTATGGTTATCAAGCATATCCGCAATGTCACCTGAAAGGTGCTCTGCCAGTGCATTTTTGGAAATAACCCTGTTTTTATTGCCCAGGAAATAGATGAGGAGGTCAAATTCTTTCCGGGTAAGAAGTACCGGTTTATCATGAATATATACTGTCTTCGCAAGAAGGTCTATTTGAAGTTCTTCCTGCTGAACAATGTTGTTATTTTGAAACGAACGTCGTCTGATCACAGAATACACCCTGGCCGCCAGTTCTGGCAGATGGAAGGGCTTGGCCAGGTAGTCGTCTGCACCAATTTGGAGCCCCTTTATTTTATCGTCGTAGGAATCTTTAGCGGAGATAATGATGACGCCTTCCTGTTGTTGCTTTTTTTTGATTTCCTCCAACAGCTGAAGCCCATTGCCATCTGGCAGCATGAGGTCGAGCAATATGCACTGATATTCGTATACGCTCAGTTTCTCCAATGCCTGCTGATAGGTAGCGGCATGTTCACATACATAACTCTCACCGGATAAATACCCGATAACGCTCTGCGCCAGCTGTAGTTCATCCTCGATGATTAATACCTTCATGCAACAAAAGTAGGTTCCAATTTCGAATTTTTCCTGAATTCGGCTAAAACCTTTGTCTTCTACAGAAGTAAAACAGAATTGGCGCTTACCTTTAGAATAAATTCAATCATCATGAAAATGTATTTTCTGTTGGGATGCCTGCTCGTCAGTGCCTCCTCATTTGCACAAAAAATCAGTGAGGCCCAGGTGCCTACCGTGGTTAAAACCGCATTAGCCCAAAAGTTCCCCAACGCCACCAGCGTAAAATGGGAAATGGAGAAACATAACTATGAAGCCGGTTTTAGAGAAAACAATCAGCACGTTTCTGCTGTATTTGATGTGAAAGGCAACTGGATGGAAACGGAAACACCTATCCCGGCGTCCGAACTGCCCAAAGCTGCGTCAGCATATATCGCCAATCATTATAAAGATGCAAAGATCAAAGAAACCGCTCGTATTCAACATGCCAGTGGCGCCACTAATTACGAAGTGGAAATAAAAGGGAAGGACATTATATTCGATAATAACGGTAAAGTACAGTAACGGCGAAAGGATCAATAGCTAAATGGCCATATATATTATTTTATTTGAAAATATGTATGGACTATTATAAATTAATCACAATACCCAGGTTTGCTTGCATTCCTGTACCTTTTACATAATAACGTCCTTCTGTTGTAGCACCTCGCACTTCTGAATGAGTGGGATAATAATTGGCATTAAAGAGGTTGTTAATAGCAAAAGTAAATGTTACATGCTTTAGTTTATAAGAAGTATACATATCAAATAGCGTATAACCGGTTATTGGGTATTTTCCATAATTCCATATCTCTTTTGGAAATACATCACGGCCTCCGATTTTAGTCATTTGAACGGAGAAGTCCCATTGGCGGGTGAATTTAAAATTCACATTTCCTCCAATTTTTATAGGCGAAATAGTTGAGTTATCCACTTTTCCGTCGAAAGAACCATCGTTCCTGGTGTCTTCTTTTCCATCCATATAGCCCAGTATGCCGCCCAAACTTAGCCAGTCGGTCGCTTTGTATCCCAACACTGCCTCAACGCCGTATATCCGTTGTGGTAATTGGTTCAGGGAAAAATTGCCCGGGGTGATCTCTTTGAAGGTGGCCCCCTTTTTACTGGTGCTATAATAGCCGGTTACTTCATAGCGGAACCGATCAATATTCCCATTTACGCCCAGTTCAAAATTATTCACTTTTACAGGAGCAACGTCGATGGCATTCAATGAAACACCATTTCTCAGCACCAATCCGATGTCTCCGATGGAAAAACCTTGGGAAAAGCTGGCAAACGGCTGAGCATAGGAGAATTTATTGTATCTCAGGCCAGTATTGAAGACCAGTGCATTATAAGTATTGGTGGCACCTGGCACAAACAGCGTTCCTTTGGTAAAGTCACTGACCTTAAATAACAGGTTCTCGTAACGTGCGCCGGCTTTGAATATCCAGTCTTTAGCCAGTATGAACTTGGATTGCAGGTAAGGAGCAATACTATTCATGTTCATATCCGGCGTAACCAGTTTGTCTGCCATATCTTTTTGTACAGTATGATCTTTGAGAAAGTCAACACCATAGATCAATTGCACATGGTTATTACCCGGCAGAACAAACGGCGTGGAAAAATTAAAACGTCCACCCCAGTGGTCAGCGTATATTTGATTATAGGCTTCAAATACTGAATTGATGTCATTGTAGTACGCGGCTACATTGGCTTCTGTTTTACCGAAGGTACCCGTGTACTTTACATTCAAGGTTTTATTATAGGGGGTACCACCCAGAATGTTGGTATCTCCCCGAACACCAATGGCTGGAGAAACACCAAAGTTGCCTTTGGTTCCGATGTATTTACTGTCCTGGATACTGTTGAAATAGTTACCCATCAACTCAATACGATGATTGGCTGAGAAATCATATCCAAGTTTTACAAGGGCATTGTATGTTTTCGTTTCTCCCAATCCATAAAAAGGACTGATCACGACACCATCGGAAGATCTTACCACCCCGGAATGTGCCATCTTTCCCTGTACCACGTAGTCAAATTTTCCTATACCCCCTTTGAATACCTGTGAAAGGTTGTATCCGTAAGTTTCATCGGCTTTAATAAGATTCAGGCTATTATTGAAATAAGTAGAAGAACTGAATGGAACAGTTCTTTCAGGCTTTATGGTAATATAGTTGATGATACCACCGGCACCACCATTGCCATACATAGAAGAGGCACCATTGATCACTTCAATATGGTCAATCGCACTAACATCAATCGTTTTAAGATCACGTCCACCGTTTCTCAATGGGGTGGATTGTGGGATACCATCAATTAATACCAGGAAGTTCCTGCCTCTCAATTTCCCGATGAAATTATTCTGTCCTTCTTCACTGGGTGAAATTCCCGGTATTTTCTGCATCAGGATATACGGCAGATTGTTGTTGATCTGTGCCTGTTTTTCCACCTCTTTTCTTGATATCAGCGTAACGGAGGAAGGCACCTCATTAACACTCTCGGCTACACGACTGGCAGTAACGATAATATCTTTCAGCTGGCTGGTTGTATCTGTGATTCTCTTTGGCCTGGCACTATCTTGTCCGAAGACATTTGTGGCGACAGTTAATGTTAAAAGCACTGGAATATAGCCTGGTCTCATAAATAAAAAACGATGTTTTGAAACTGGCACAAACAACTGGGCCGTTCCGTATATGGAAATGGCCGCAAAGTTAATAGTTACAGGGGGCAAAGGATAATCAAAAGCGGAATTTTTTATGTCGAAAGTACGCATTTCCCAAAGTATACACGCTTTTGATGGCTTCTTACTTTCATAGTCAAATAAGTTTTAGGTTACCGATTTTTTGTCTCGGTTTGTAAGTCCTAAACCCTTTTGCTGGTAAGCATTTCCCAGAAAAAAGGATACAGCAAACTTAGATTTTTTTGTGTATCCTATTTTGTATCCTTTCAGATTCGTTTGATATGGTTTCTCTTTTCATACCAAAAACAGAAAAGCCGCATAAATCCTGTGATTTAAACGGCTTTAATTTCCTTTGATATTCTTGTCTGTGATCCCGCTGGGACTCGAACCCAGGGCCCATACATTAAAAGTGTATTGCTCTACCAACTGAGCTACGGAATCTTTTGCTGTAAAGCGGGTGCAAAAATAGGAATTAATTTTTCACTTCCAAATTTTCAGCAAAAAAAAATTTCAACTAACGTGATAGACTATACGCTATTCATCCATTCCGCCGCTGTTATCACCGGGGGCTGTTTTGCTGCTGGAAGCCACCATGGCATTGATACTGGTGATCTCTTCCCTGGTGAAATAACGCCACTTGCCGGGGGCCAGATCTTTTAACGTCATATTCATGATGCGTGTCCGTTTGAGGGTCACTACCTTGTAGCCGAGCACTTCACACATACGGCGGATCTGCCGGTTGAGGCCCTGGGTAAGGATAATACGGAACCTGTCTGTCCCCTCCTGCTGCACGAAACATTTCTGTGTAACGGTGCCCAGTATCTTCACACCGCTGCGCATGGCTTTGATAAACTCCATGGTAACGGGTTTATCGACGGACACGATATATTCTTTTTCATGCTGATTACCGGCACGAAGGATTTTATTCACGATATCACCATCATTCGTCAGGAAGATCAATCCTTCGGAGAGCTTGTCCAGCCGGCCGATCGGGAATATCCGGGAAGGAAAGTTCATGAAATCGATGATATTGGTTTTATCCTTCAGGTCTGTGGTGCAGGTGATGCCTTTGGGCTTATTGAGCGCGATGTATACGGTCGTCTTTTTCTTCTTCAGCGGCTCTCCGTCTACTTCCACTACATCACCGGCCTTTACGCGGTTACCTTTGGAAGCGATGTTATCATTGATGGTAACACGGCCCTGCTCTATATATTTATCTGCCTCCCGCCGGCTGCAGAAGCCTGTCTCACTGATGTATTTGTTGATACTGATATCCATAATGGGACGCAAATTACTTAAAAGGATTTAATTCCGTTTGGGGAGCAGTTTCACTGCCACGCTCCAGTCGCTGCCGCTGCTGATATGATACGCCTCGGCGAGGTTGCCCATATTCAGCGCGAAGGAAAGCTGCATCAGGCTGTTGAGATACGCGAGGGGTTTGCCTTCGGGCACGGCGCCGAACGTCTCGCTGTAGGGCGCCTGCAGCGTGGTCACCGCCTGCTGATGGTGGTAGAATGTCACTTCCATCATATCTCCGTATTGCGGCCGCAGTTCCGCCAGCAGTGTGGCGTCGATGTTTGTCCATACGTTGCCGTACTGGATATCCAGAATGGGGATATTGCCTTTGAGCATCTGTCCTTCGCGGACGGCCTTTTGAAATGGCAGTGTTACCACGCTGGCGGGCAACACCGGGCCTACCTGTTCAAACGTAATGGTGCCGGAGGCCAGCCGGGCGGCGGTATAGGCGTATACGTCACGGCCGTGGAAGGTGTACGACTTCCCCGAGCCTTTGCGGCGGTTAACGGCCTCGTTGATCTCCCGCAGCTCGGCAATCCCTTCTGAGGCGGCCAGCAGTGTGAGGGTGCCGTTATCGGGCGTTACGATAAAATGGCCTTTGCGCGTTTTCAGCACGACCGACTTACGGCTGGTGCCCACCCCGGGATCTACGACGGACACAAAAACGGTTCCTTCCGGCCAGTAGGGTACCGTCTGCTCCAGACGAAAGGCGGCCTCCCATATATTGTATGCTGGTATTTCATGGGTAAGGTCGTACAGTTTCAGATCAGTAGACACCCCGTTGGCCACGCCTTTCATCGCGGAAACGGCGCCGTCTTTTACCCCAAAATCAGACTGGAATACGACGATCTTGTTTTGCGACCACACCCCTTGCGCCAACAACAGCGCTACCAGGGCCAGACCACCTGCTTTGATTGTTTTCATGCGGAAATGATGCTTAAGCTTCAACAAATTTAATGGCTTTCGGGACAACCTGGTGCATCAGAATGACTAGTGAAAAGATGTACATTTAATCCTCACTGACAGACCATGGAAAAACAGACACGCGATTACAACACGATCAGCCCCTCCGCCCAGGCACTGCTGCTGATGAAAGGGCTTACAGATATCCCTTTCGCCCGCGAAGCAGCTCAACTGATGCTGGCGCCCGCACCCTATATCCCCGATTACGACCGAAAAGAACCGGCCTTCTGGGGACGACTGGTGCATTTTGAAAACCGCTACCACAGCATTGATCAATTACTACAGGGCATCCCTCATCCCAACATCCTCGAACTGTCGTCCGGCTTCTCCTTCCGCGGACTGGCAGCGGTACAGCAACAGGGGCTGCATTATATCGATACGGACCTGCCAGACCTGATCGCGACTAAACAGCGGTTCCTGCACGATCTGCAACAGCACCTCCCTCCTGCCAAAGGCACCCTGGAAATACTTCCCCTGAACGCACTCGACGAACAGCAGTTCACCGCCGTCACCAGCCGCTTTGCAGCAGGGCCGCTCACCATTGTCAACGAAGGCCTGCTCATGTATCTCGGCCCGGAAGAGAAAAGCACGCTTTGCGGCCTGATACGGCAAACACTGGAAGCACGCGGCGGATACTGGATAACGGCAGACATCTATATTAAACGCGACCGGGAAGCAGAGCAAGGCGTTGGCGCCATTGATGAGCTCAGCAGCTTTTTTGCCCAGCACCGCATCAATGACAATATGTTCGTTAGCTTTGAGGAGGCCGCAGCCTTTTTCCGGGAAGCCGGCTTTGAAATAGATAAGGAAGCAGAGACCGACTACACCCGGCTCACCAGCTTCAATTATCTGCTTAAAAATACTGACGCCGCCATGCGGGAGAAAATGCGCCAACGAGGTAAAATACAGGCCACCTGGCGGCTACGGCTCCGATAACACCTTAAAACGGATACCATGGACCACGCATTCAAAAAGGGAGATCACGTGACCTGGAATTCAGAAGCCGGATGGGTCACCGGTACGGTCATTCGTGTCCATACCGCCGATTTCCAATACAAGGGATATACCCACCATGCTACACCGGAAGACCCGCAATATGAAATCAAAAGCGATAAAACAGACCACATCGCGGCGCATAAGGGAAAAGCACTAAAGAAAATCTGACGGAAAAACAAGTCACTTTCATGGAGGAAACACATGGTGTGGCATCAGGCACGATGCACCATCTTTGTATCAAATAAAAACACATGAAAGCAGTTACCCTTAACGCTTACGGCACGCCTGACGTGCTGGAAGTGACTGACCAGCCCATGCCCGTTCCTGCTCCCAACGAGGTGATCGTGAAAGTACAGGCAGTGGGCGTTAACTATGCCGACCTCCTCATCCGCCAGGGCATCTACCCTTTTATTCCTCAGTTTCCGGCTATATTGCCCGGAGAAATCAGCGGTATCATTACAGAAACCGGCAGCGAAGTACAACACCTGCAAACCGGTCAACGGGTGACAGGCCATGCTTCTGCCGGGTATGCAGCCTATACGGCTGTTCCGGCCGCCGGGCTCACCATATTGCCAGATCAGGTACTGCCCGCAGCGGGACTGCTGACCCATTCCCTGACAGCAAAGCACCTGCTGGAACAAACCAGCGGCTACCGCTCCGTGGTGATCACGGCGGCAGCGGGCGGCGTAGGCTCCCAGGCGGTGCAACTGGCAAAGCGCAAAGGCGTGCCCCAGATCATCGCGCTCACCGGCAGCGCTGCCAAACAGGAATATGTCCGCTCCCTCGGCGCTACCCAGGCCCTTAATTACCGCGATACCGACTGGCTCCGGCAGCTGACAGACATCACCGGCCCTCAGGGCGCAGATCTTATCCTGGACGCCACCGGCGGCGATACGCCCGCTCAACTGGTGTCTGCCCTGGCTGTGAACGGGACCCTCATCGTATATGGCAACAGCTCCGGGCAACCTACTTCTGTCAATCCACAGGAGCTTATCATGAAGTCCGCCCGGATCATCGGATCTACGGTCTATAATATTCCGCCCGCGCAACGGCAGCAATGGAGCCATGAGCTGGTAGAACTGATTGCCTCCGGTCAGCTACAGGCGCAGATCAACAGCTATCCGTTTAATGAGGCAGCCCGCGCCCATAGCGACATGGGGAACCGCCGGAACACCGGCAGGACCGTGCTTTCCTTCCCGGAATAAAATTTTTTTCACCCCTGCTGACATAAGGCTGTCACTACCCCCCTGTTATCTTTGGACCATCAACATTATTCAAACATCTAAAGAGAACAGATATGGAAAACACTACTATCGCGAAACCACTGACAGCCATCTCCAGCGCCGACCTGCTGGCACATTACCAGGGGCACCGCCGCCTTACCCGTCGCCTGCTGGAAGCGTTTCCGGAAGACCGCTTCTTTGATTATTCCATCGGCGGCATGCGCCCCGTGTCAGCACTGGCGATGGAACAGATCAACATTTCCGGTATGGGCGTGGCAGGCGCGGCCACCCGCAACTGGCAGACCGCCGCTAAAAAAGAACAACCTGCCACCAAACAGGAAATCCTCGATATGTGGGATGAAAATACCCGGTTGATCAATGAATACTGGCCGATGATCACAGAAGAGCGTTTCCTCGAAACGGACAAAGCCTTCGGCATGTACGAAGGTGTGGTGATCAATCTGGTGCTCTATTTTATCGATAATGAAATACACCACCGCGGACAGATATACGTGTATTACCGTTCGCTGGGACTGGAGCCGGCGCCCTTCTACGAACGCTAACCGGTGTAAAAGATGACAGGATTTTTCGCAGGTGCTTTGACTTACCGTCAAAAAACAGGAACTTCGTACCCGTTTTAACCCTCCTGCGAGAAATCCTGTAATCTTTTATTGCATATGAAACATGTCCTTATACTGGGCGCCAATTCCGATGTGGCAAAGGAAGCGCTCAAAATGTATGTCAGCCGGGGTTATCACGTGGTGGCCGCTTCCCGCAGCACGGCAGCCCTTGAATCATTCGTGCAGCAGGAGCAACTTCCCGGTCAACAGGTAACCGTTCGTTACTTTGATGCGACAGACTTCAGCGGTCACCGCGCTTTTTACGACAGCCTTCCCGCCAAACCCAACATTGTACTGTACGCTGCCGGTTACCTGAAAGACAACACCATGGCTATGCAGGACTGGGACGGCAGTTTTAATATGATGCAGGTACATTACTGCGGCGCGGTATCTATATTGAACATCATCGCTACCGACAGCACCCATACCAGCCTGGAAAGAATTGTGGGACTCTCCTCCCTCTCCGGCGTTCGCGGCAGGAAAAGCAATTTCATCTATGGCAGCACCAAAGCGGCTTTTACACAATACCTGGCAGGATTAAGGCAACACCTCTTTCCCAGACGTGTAACCGTGAACGTGATCGTGGCTGGTTACATCCGCAGCAAAATGACGGCAGGGCTATCCTTACCGGAATCGCTGATGCTGGAACCGGCATTCATTGCCCGGGCCGTGGTCAACGCAGGAAAACGTTTCACCATCGTACCGGGATTTAAATGGAAGATGATTTATCAGGTGTTGCGGCTCATGCCGGAAAGGCTGGTGGCCAGACTGCCCTGATCAATAACGGGTGCGGTAAAACTGGTTCTGTTCATCCATCTTCAACCGGTGATCTTTCACCCATTCAAGGAACCGTTTAAACAAATCCTCATTGGCGGCACGCCAGTTGGTGAACTCCTGCTCTTCGCCATAGCCGAGTATCCAATAGTTGTAAGGCTCCAGCAAGCCGGCATCTTTTACCTGCTGCTGGTAGTCGAACACCACGACAGGCACGGTGGACATGCTGCGGAACTTTTGCTGGTATGCCTCCAGAAATTTGGAACGGATGCGGTTTAAGGATTCCAGATTGATGATCTTCTCCCCCACAACGGCGATACCCAGATTAGGTTCGTATATCCCGGTACCATAAGGCAGCCTGATTTTCTTTAATTGTTCTGCCAACGCTTCCGGGCCATCCTTGGGATCATACCGGAGATTGATCGTATTGTTTTTGCTAAAGCTGACACCAGCAGAATCACCATCCAGTTTGACCTCTGATTTATACGTCAGATAAAGCGCTTTACTGATCTCCTGTGTGCGACGGGTATTGCGTTCCAGGTTCAGGAATATTTCTCCGTAAATCATGCCCCACACTTCCTCCTGGGTGTTGTTACAGAATATCTTAGCCGCCCAGTAGTAGTTGGAAGCGAACATGGGCGCAGCTTTAATACCCGCTTCAAAATAAGCCAGCGCCTTGTTATAGTCCTTCGCAAGAATCTCCACCACGCCACGTTCCAGATACAGATTGCCCGCTGTGGGGAACATCTTCAGGCCCTTTTCATAAGTTTCAATGGCTTTCTCGCGCTTGCCCAGCATGTCATAGCTGTTGCCCAGCAGCTGGTATACCCTATCGTTCGTATCATCCCGGCGGGCCAGCTTTTTGAGGATATCCAGACTTTTGTCGTAGTTTTTCATCTGGTAATAAGCATAGGCCATTTCGTAAGGCCAGTCCAGCGTTTTTGGGTCCAGCTTAATCGCCTCTTCCAGCAGGGGAATGGATTTTTCGGGCTCTCCATTGTCCATCAGCCTGATGGCGGCCCTCGCCTTTTCAATGGCCTGAGCGCTGTCTTGTTGGGCATATGCACCGCCGGAAATTAACATCAGCGCCAGCGGAAGTTGCAGAAGGGATAAACGCATAAGTACAGTATTATTAGGGAAATACTCCATCGTAATTTAGCAGAATTTCGGCTGATCTTATCAGGATTGTTTACGCCGGCGTTTCCACTCTTTCATCATAAAGCGCACATACACCAGCCAGCCAAGGCTTTCCCGGACAATGGCCGGTTTTTCCGCCAGGAATACAGCATCGGGATTGTTGGCAGAGAAACCTGTCATGTTATAGCTGACAACAGGAATCGGATAAAATATTTTTTTGAAACGGGCATCCCCCCATACTCTTATGTTCAGTTCATAGTCCGAATACACAGCATACCGCAGATTGTAGGTGTAACGTTGAAACACCGCCGCGGGATAAAGGATCGCCTGATGATTGATAGCGCCTTTCGCCATTCTGTATTTGGAGAATTTGCCGGTGAGCAAACCGATAGGCGCCCTCCCATCAGGGTGATATTCTTTCGTGATGCCATAATAAACCGCCTGTTCATCCTGTAATTTTCCGGCCAGTTCGCTGAAGCCCGGCAACAGGCGATCGTCTGCGCCGAGGAAGTACAACCAGCGGCCGGTGGCCATTTTCACGCCTTTATTCAGCGCATCATAAATACCGTTGTCTTTTTCGCTCAGCCATTTCAGGGGAAAGGGAGCTGCATAGGAGGTAACGAGGTCCATGGTATGGTCGGTGCTGCCGCCATCCACGATCACCACTTCGAGATCTTTAAAGGGTTGTGCTGCAATAGCATCCAGGCAACCGCTGATATCTTTTGCAGTGTTATAGGTAGCAATAATAATACTAATCGCTGGCTTCGCGCTCATGCTGTATAGTTGTTGAACGGCCGCTAAATTAGCGCATTTCAGCTATTTTTCATGAACGCATTCGAAGGGCCGCCGTTATACAAGCGGCCCTTTAACCCACTACGCATGCTCTGGTACCTGCACCAGATGCAGCCCCGCCAACGGTCCGCCAGGGAAATGCTGCATCACGCCACCCTGCACCAGTCCGCCCAGGTCCACGCCGGCAAAACCGATGCGGTCCAGTAACCGGCCCACCTCTTCCTTCGCAGCCTGGTCATCTCCCGAAAAAAACACTACCCGCTTTCCGCCCTGCGCAGTACCGGGTGTCTGCACCAGGGCAGGAGGTAACGTGTTGAACACCTTTACCACAGCGGCGCCGGGCACCCGTTCCGCCACCAGCTCGCTGGAAGTTTTACCGCCCAGATCAGGAATAACAAATTCAGGGAGGATGACCGGATTAAGCGCATCCAGTATTATTTTGCCGGAAAGGTCCGGCAGGCCGGCAGTAGCTGCTTCCAGGAACTGCCATTGCACCGACAACAGGATGATATCAGCCGTGGCCGCAGTAAGCCGGTCGGTGGCCGTTACACCGGGTATGCCTGCCGCAAATGCGGCTAATGTCTCCGGTCCGCGACGATTACTGATCATCACTTCATAACCCGCCGCTGCGGCTGCCTGCGCAAAAGCCTGGCCGATACCACCGGCGCCGATAACGCCTATCTTCTTACTTTTCATGAACATTGATTTAATTGATGCCACAAAATTAGCAGCAGCGGCAGGCGGCAACCAATGACAAATGATAAGAAAAAAGCCTGACTAATATCAAGGCTTCCGGCGGGTCAGCGAGGCACGGATACGGCTCAACGTTTCCGGTGTGATGCCAAGATAAGAAGCAATCATGTGTTGGGGCACACGTTTTATCAACGCAGGATACAGCTGGGCAAACTGCTGATACCGTTCTTCGCCACTCAGGCTGATAGCGGCCTGTATGCGGTTGTTGGCGGCCATCAGGCTACGGTTCAGTAACGTCTCCGCCATCTTTTTCATCTCCGGTAAAGTCTCCAGTAAAAAGTTAAAATCATCGCGGGTAAACATCACCAGCGTACTGTCTTCCAGCGCTTCAATATTGATCACCGAAGGCAGTCCACAGGTAATACTTTGCCGGTCGCCCGCCCACCAATGCTCAGGAGAAAAACGCATGATGCGTTCCACGCCTTTGTCGTCAATAAAGTACGACTTCAGGCAACCCTCGCCCACAAAAGCGTAATGTTTCCATACCTCTCCCTGCCGCAACAGCAGCTGCCGGCGGCGTATCTGGCGCACCATACTACGCGAACGGACCAACGCGATGTCCGCTTCCGTGAAAGTGCCTTTGCTGTGGAGGTAATCAACAAATACCCCGAACATTTGGTTATTTTTTAATTTGGTTATTGAATTATGGGATTTACGGACTTTGAAATTTTTTGATTTTGGAATGTAATGTGCGAAGATCAACATTATATTGCATATTGGATCAATTCACCCGATCTTCGGGTGATAAATTCCAAAATCAAAAAATTTCAAAATCCGTAAATCAAATAACCCAATAAAAAAATATCTAAATAACCCAATATACCGGCCTGTGCAGCCGGCCATCCGTCCGGAGCGTGACGAAGCCTCTTACCGGGAGTGTCTGCCATCGCTGCCGCTGGCGCCGTATATCTATTGTTACTGGCAACTTACGTCTCATCCGTCGCTGTCGCAGCCTTTCGTATATCGCGTGGTGGCAGATGGCTGCATCGATCTTTTCTTTCATACCCGTCAACCGCAGGACGTATATGTGATGGGGTTTTCAACGACATACACCGAATTCCCGCTGGACAATCCTTTCAACTATATCGGTATCCGTTTTATGCCGGCAGCGTTTCCGTTGCTGTTCGGCGTGAGCGCGGCTGCCCTCACCAACCGCTTTGAGCATCTCAGCGATGTAGTGCCGGCATTGGCCACAGGTCTCACGCAACAGACAGCCGGCCTCCATAGCCTGCATGAACTATCGCCGGTGCTCAACCATCATTTTGAGAAAATACTGGCAGGTCATACTACCGATGCTGACCACCGGCTGTTACAGGCACTGGACCTGATCCTGCGTGCCGGCGGTAATATCCGGCTGGAAACAGCATTCCATAGCGGCGTTAGTCCGCGACATCTCCGGCGGCTGTTTGATTTTTACATCGGTGAATCGCCAAAGACCTTCAGTAAGATAGTACGCTTTCAGCAGCTGCTGCACAGCACGCCCACAGCCGATAGCCTGCGGGCCATTAAACTGTTTTATGATGCCGGTTACTATGACCAGGCGCATTTTATCAAAGAGTTCAAAACCCTGTACGGCCTCCCTCCCACGGTGGCGCTGCGCTGAGTTTGTCCGTTTTTTACAATACGGTGCCGGTAAATTCTTTCACCTTTGTGTCATCATCAAAAAAGCACATCATGAAAATGAATGCCGGTGTTATCACCCATAAAATAAAAGAGAGCAAAGACTTCTACACCGGGGTACTCGGTTTCGGAGTAACCTTTGAAAACGACTTCTATCTGTTGTTGCATACGCCGGGTCATGAAGCAGAGATCAGTTTCCTGCTACCGGAACATGCCAGCCAGCAAGCGCTTTTCCAGCCCGCTTTTCAGGGTAAAGGCATGTACCTGACAATAGAAGTGGAAGATGTAAAAGCGATGTATGCCGCCATAAAAGGCAAAGATGTTCCCATTACGATCGACTTACGGCAGGAACCCTGGGGCGATCATCACTTTGCTATTACAGATCCTAACGGCGTAGGCATCGACATAGTACAGTATGCCGCACCTGATAATGCCGCGGACAACTGAATATCATTCCTGGTGCGTCTGGCAGGATTATAAGTCCTTTATTTTGTCGTTTTTTTCCAAAGCCGGAGGCTTGCGCGGCAGTTACCTTTGTATCAAAAAGATCATGAAAAAGAGATGGCATATGGCCCTTGGCCTCTTGCTGCTACTTGTTATTCAGACAAAAGCGCAAACCGTAAAATCAACAAAAATGGCACTACCCGCACAAACATTGAGTATCACGGTGCTCCGTCCGGCAGACGACGTATATGCGTTCCTGTCAGCCCCCGCTAACTTCGCCATCTGGGCGGAAGGTTTCGGCTCTCAACTGGAGTTGACCGACACTCCCGGCACCTGGCGTTTTAAAATGGCCAATGGCAAAAATGCCACGGCTACCTTCTCGTCGCCTAATCCGTTCCGCATTGTCGACCACTACGTATATCCCGGCAACGGACAGGAAGTGTTTGTGCCCATGCGCGTAGTGGCCAATGGAGAAGCCAGTGAAGTGCTGTTCACGCTGTTCAGACAGCCGGAAATGACCGATGAGATGCTGGCGACCGACAAAGCAGCCGTGCTTAAAGATCTCGCCAACCTAAAAAAAGTGCTGGAACAACGATAGCCTGACGCTAACTGCATCGCCGCGGAAAAACGGGCTTTTCCGCGGCGATACGGTTATAATTCATATGTCATATAAAAGGCTACCTCCCCCGGGCACCATACCGGATCATACAGTTTCAGATGAACACCCGAAACATGGAATCCCTGCTTTTTATAAAAGCTCACCGCAGCTACATTGGTATTCTGCGTTTCCAGCTCCAGTAACCGGACATTCAACGGCCGCGTATGTGCTATCAATGTGGCCATCAGCTGCTCTCCAATACCTTTCCTTCTCTCCGCCGCCGCCACTGTCAGTTGTGAGATATACAACGTGTTGTTCCAGTCCCGCTTCTCCCCGATGATAAATCCTGCTAAACGGCCATCGTTGTAGGCCGCAAAGGAGTGCCCCTGCGCCATGACTTCGTTCAGCTCTTCCAGTTCCGTATCACTGGTGTGCCAGGTCTTCTGTTTGGGTGTAGCCAGCGTTTCCAGGCGAAAGGCAAAGATCGTGTCCTGCTGGTCCGGCTGCTGTACCGGCACCCAGGCCTGTGTGGAGGTGTAACCGTTATGGCCCATCTGTAATATATCCATGGCCGTTAGGCCGCTGAGCGGTGCTATTGTTAGCATAAAGTCGTTTCCGTTTCCACGAATTTAACAAAACTATATTTTTAGTTTTAAAACTAAATTCTTAGTTTTATGTAAATACTTTCACTATGCGAAACTTTATCGGAGCCATTGGATTGTTATGTTTGTCCGGTACCGTCCGGGCACAGGGCATAGACAGGAACAAAGTCATGGAATACCTGCAGGAGCAGCAATATGAGGAAGCCATCGCTTATCTGCAGCCAAAAGTGAATACACAAGCGCCCAAAGAAATGGCCCTGCTGGGTTATACCTATTATCAGGGAGGGAAACTGTCTGATGCGGCAGACACCTATGAAAAGATCATAGCCCTGGACAGCACCATGATACCGGCTTTACAATACCTCGCTACCATCCGTTCGCAGCAGGAGCGTTATCCGGAAGCGGTGACGCTTTATCAGCGCATCGTGCAACTAAAACCTGCCAGCGCCGCCGCCTGGAAACAACTTAGCTTCGCGGCTTTTATCGCCCAGCAGCCGGACTCCGGTTTTGTGTGGCTGCAACAAGCCTACCAGCTCAATCCCGTCGACCCCCGTGTGGTATCCCGCTACGCCGAAGAATGGATGGACCGGAAAGTATATCCCCGCGCAGATTCCATCACCCGTGCCTTTCTGGTAAAAGATTCTACGGTATCTGCCGTACTGATGACGGCCGCGAAAAGCAGCTATCTGGTAAAAGACTATAAACGTACCATCAGCATCGGGGAACAACTGCAACGGCTCAACGTAATAGGACCGAATACGTTCATCTATGTGATGGCGGCCAACTACAACCTGAAGAAATACCAGGCCTGTATTGATGTCTATCAGTATCTCCTGGACCGCAACGCGGCGTCAGAAAGCGTGACGTACTATGCTGCGCTGTCCTGTACCGCCCTGCGGAAGTACAAGGAAAGCAACGAACTACTGCTGCGCTGTATAGACTTTGCTAAGTCATCCAGCCTGGAAGGTTATTACAACAGCATGGCCACCAACTACGAAAGCCTGCGACAGTTTAAACCGGCACTGGCCAGCCTCGATACCTCGTGGTTCCTCTCCCGTAAGCCGCTACGGCAGTACAGTATGGGCCGGATATACGAAACCGGGCTTCATAACGACAATACAGCGATGAAATATTACAAACGCTTTATGCAGTTATACAAGCCCGATTCACCCGAAGACGAGGCTGTGATATATCAGTATCTGCGGTCCAGAATTAAAACTCAGGGATACAACAAATAACGCAGACGCATCTTTTTATAATGGCTAAGTCCCGGTTCCCAGCTACGGCGGATCTCCGCTTCACTTTTACCATCGATGATCTGCTGACGGAAAGCCGTGGTGCCGGCCAGTTTGTCGATGCTGCCCATCTGTTTGCTGTACGACTGATCAAAGAACTTCGCTTTTTCAGGATAAGCTTTATACAATGCTATCATCCAGCTGAGATTGATTTTGCCCGCTTTGCGCAGCGGCGCGGTATCAAACTTGCGCAGGTCCAGCCCATAGCAGGCCTGTCCCATATGCAAAGGCGATTCAGACTTACCGGGAATGCTTTCCGGCGTAAAGGAAAATTCATATTGGCCTTTCAGCGCCGGGCTTCCCAGTACCGTAAAAGGCATGTAGGTGCCCCTGCCCTGACTGATAATCGTTCCTTCAAACAAACAGAGGGACGGATACAACAAGATGGATTGTTGTGTATTCAGGTTGGGAGATGGGCTTACCGGCAACGTATAGTCCATACCGTGTCTGTAATTCTTTACCCGGATGATCTTCAGCTTGCAGGTTTGTTTGTTTTTCAGCCAGCCTTCGCCGTTGACCATCTGGGCAAACTCACCGACAGTGAGCCCATGTGTAATGGGGATGGGAAACTGTCCGATACCGGATTTCAGCTTCATGTCCAGGATGGGGCCATCTACATAATCGTTGGGATTGGGGCGGTCCAGAATGATCAGTTCCTTTCCTGCTGCGGCGCAGGCATCCATGATGTCGCGCAGGGTGTTGATGTTGGTATAAAAACGGCAGCCTACGTCCTGGATATCGAAAATCATGACGTCAATAGCGTCCATATCCTGCTGCGGCGGCATTTTGCGGGCGCCATACAAAGAAATGACGGGAATACCAGTAGCCGAATCCACTTCATCGGCCACATTGGCGCCGTTGCTGGCGTTGCCCCGGAAGCCGTGCTCCGGTCCAAAAATACGGGTGATCTTCACCCCCAGCTTCAACAGGCTGTCGACCAGCAGATGTTTTCCAATGACAGCAGTCGGATTAACCACCATGCCGACTTTCTTTCCTTTCAGATAAGGTACATACAGGCTGGTTTGTTCTGCGCCGGTGACAATCGGCTTCGGCTGCGCGGCATAAGTGGCCACTCCCCCGGTCAGTAATAATAGCAGCACTACGCGGAATACAAGTTGCATAAACTAAAAGATTATTCGAACGACAAATTACGAATTACGAATTATGAATGGGACTGTTTTATAACACGATTATTAAATAGCGGTCCAAAAGGCAAACCTCTATTCGTCATTCGTAATTCGTCATTTGTCATTCATCATCTATATCCAGCTGCTGCGGGCCAGCAATGCGGCATCCACATGAACGCCCAGATAGCCGGAGTATTTACCCATCGCGTGTTGCGCGCCCATTTGACGGAAATAATCTGTCAGCGTATTCCGCCGGTACCTCGGATCGAGGTCTGAGTTGAACAGTACATAATGCAGTGCCTGCTGCATATACCCAAAGCCGTACAACAGCCCGGTAAGTAACAGGTAACCATCGCGCAGGCTCATCTGATAACCATCATAGGTGATCATGATATCTTCTGATGAGGGAGATGGAACATACAGCAAAGAAGCCATAATCATGGTAGATACCACCGGAAATTTAGGAATTACATCGTTGACATTTTCATAGTGCCAGGCATTGGACACTTTATTGTCCAGGTCAGTGGCAAAAGTGGTATCGCCTGCTGCCGGCGCAGCAAAGGTAAACAGATAGGTACCATCATAACGAATACCTTCACGCTGAAGGGCGGTGACAAAGTAAGAGGTATACACGTTGGCGATGTTACCTCCCAGGCTATGTCCGGTGATAATCACCTTTTTGTTTTGAGACACTGCCTGTGTTTTCAGAAAATTGTAGATACCGGAAGAACCAGTGCGGAGCTTGTCTTTCATACTGGCTACATTGTTGAAAGCCCTGTTGGCGCCGGCACTGATGCTGGCAGTCCCGTAGGTGGTGTAATGCCAGGTAGCCAGAGAGATCACATCCAGATCTTCCAGGATCCAGTTGGCAAAAGCGTCCCAGTCTTTAAAAATGTCGGTGGGTGGCAGCGAGCCCCGGAAAGCCAATCCGTAAAACTCTCCGGTAGGGTCCACGGCAATAAAGCCAAAATTACCATCTACGGTTTCATAACCTTCCCAGACCAGGCTCCAGCCAGGCAGGTGTTTGTCGAGATCGGCCCTGACATGCGCACTATAGGCAATAGCGGATAATAACACAGCGGTTTTAGCATGTGTAGGCATAACGCCCACTGCTGAAATAGATTCTTGTAATTCCATGCGGTTCTTTGGGGGGTTTGAGGTAAGCAATGACGGAGAGCGAATAATAGATGGGGTCGTTAATTTTGGGGACTTTTTGATTTACGATTTTTTGATGTAAGTGGTGACGCTAATCCGTTAAATCAAAAAATCGAAAATTTAAAAATTCGAAAAATGCTAAGGTCTCATGGCCTTCTCCGTTTCCCTAATTTACGGATTTTTGATGTACGAATTTTTGATTTGGCGCAGCGCCGAACAGTTTCCGCTAAAAAATCGTACATTAAAAAATCTATAATAGATAAACATATGAAATGGTTATTTCTTCCGTTGTTTTGCCTGTTGTATAATAGCACCCATGGTCAGCCCCGGCCGACAGCCTATTCCATGCTCTTTCAGCAAGACCCGGCCCTGCGCAAATGGAGCAGCAGCATCCCCAACTTCAAGCCGGATGCCTTCGTTTACCAGGAGACCAGTGACTTCGGTCAACATTCACCCGATACGCTCCGCGGAACAGCTGTAGCCACCTACTTCAACACCTTCGGTAAACTGATTGGTTTTTCGCCCGACAAAAAACAATGGCTCGACTTTTTCAGTTACCAAACCTCACTGGAAAAAATTCCCGGAGGCCGCTACCGCGCCTACCACGATATAGACCAGGCGCTGATACTCGGAAATACCGCCACCGGCATACGCACGGGCATTGCTTATATGGGCGCTTCTTCCTGGGTGGAAGAAACACGGTGGCTGGATAACCACACCTTTATAGCGGTTGGGGTGACGAGCGTCACCAAAGGACTGCAACCCTTTATTTATATGGGCGACACCCACACGAGGAAACTATACCACTACCGTCCCGCAAACGACCGTCATAATCGTGACCGCGACCGTAAATATGTCTCCTATCAATGGGCTAAGATCGCTTCCCGGATTATCGAGGAGTAGCCTTTACAACAAAGCAGCAATCATCAGCTCCAGTGTCCGTTGATTAGTATGATCAATATAAAAATCTGAAAAGATAATGTTCCCCGCTTTGTCTATGAGGAAATTCCGGGGTTCACCTGCTACACCATAATGTTCTTTTGCAAACGCTGCGTCACCACGTAAAGGAATAAACGAAAACCGGGTATTCTTCAAAAATGGGAGCACATAAGACGCCTGATCGGGCTCCACATTAATGCCCACATAGGCCACATGCTTACCTTTACATTTGTCGATCACCGCCTGAAAGTACGGAAACTCTCTCCGGCAGGGAGAACAGGCGGGAAACCAAAACGTCAGCAAAACAACTTTGCCTTTCAGATCATTCAAGCGCAGACTGTCTTTGCTGGTATACAGGCCAAGCTGAAATGGATAAGCCGGAACAGCCGTGCGATTTCTGATCACTGCGATATCTTTATCGATTTGTATATCTCTCTTTCCTGCATTCTTTCCATACTGTTTCAATGCCTGGTATAGGCTGTCCGTAGGTCGCCTGGCAAATTTAATCGCCACGCTGTCGTATGCCGCTTTCACCTGGCCGGCTTTTTCCAGCAGTGCTGCTTTTTTTAATACAATCAATTCATCGGTCTGACTATATGCCGGAAGCACTATCTGATTAAGCTCGTTGATGGCGGCCTGATAGTCTCGCTGCTGCGCTAATTTATCTGCTTGTATCAACGCTTCAGCAACAGATTTCCACTTAGCTCCCTCCCCTGTTTCATGAATGAGTGCCAGCGCTTTTTCAGGATTTGTATGCAGATAAAGCTCCGCCAGATCGGCTGTTCCCGTAGCAGACGAGCCAAATTGCCGTGGGGGAAATTGCCGGCGAAGCTCCTCCCAGATCGCTATCTTGTCCTGACGATTGGTGGCATGATCACCCAACTGGTACAACGTCGTTGCACTGATGGGATGATCAGGAAAACGTTTTACTAAATCAAACACCCGCTGTTTATAATCGGGAGCATCGCCCTCTAATGACCATAGATAACGGGCAGCGTAGCCGGCATCTGAAGGGTCTGCGAGAGAAGCTCTTCTCATATATGCTGCGGCCGAATCATTTTCTCCCCGGCAGGTGGCATCCATGGAAAGCATGGCCCATATCTTCGCCTGCGCTGGTTTTAAATTGGCAGCTTGCAGCAGAAACTCCCGCCCCTGTGGCATCTCCGCGTTATAAAAGGCGGTGCCTATCGCCAGGGGAATGTACTCGTTTTGAGGATATTGTTTCATCCAGGCCCTGTACTGTTCTACCAACTGCGGATTACCCAACCCCTTGGCATATATATATTTCAGGTGGGCTTTGAGACTGTCCATATGGGCTTCTACCACCACCTGTGCTTTATTAATTTCTTCAGCAGATGCAGGTCCCATGCGAACGGGTTTCTGCGCCAGCACAAGCCCCATGGGCCAAACGATTAACAACAGCACCGTATACCAGAAATTATTTTTCATAGAGGAGTGATTTTTCATTGAACAACGATAGGCTTCTGCTAGGCCTCCATCGCTTGTTTGCGGTACTCCGAGGGAGAAAGGCCGGTCAGCTGCCGGAATACCCGCTGAAAAGTAGCCAGCGAATTAAACCCACAATCACTGGCCACACCGGCGATCGTCAGCGCTGAAGACCCGGGTAGTAAGATAGCTATTTTAAATGCTTCCACCCGGTAGCTGTTGATGTATTCATTCAGGTTTTTCTGTAAACACTGATTCAATACCGCCGATATCGTTTTGGCAGGTAACCCGGTATGTTCGGATAAACTTGTCAGGTTCAATGATGGATCCAGAAATAAGCGATCTTCCTCCATCGCTTTTTTCAACAATGCCAGTGCTGGTTGACTGATGGATTCATCCGGCGCTACATTCTTTTTAGCGGCCACCACTTCCTGATAGGAAAGGATAAAGCCCTGTATCCCCAGCCAGTAAATCATCACCGCCAGCGGCACATATATCGGATACCAGTCGAAGGTGTTCAACATCAAATTGGTATACCGGGGAATAACATACGGTATCAGGTATAACAGCCATAGCGCCTGAAATACCAGCATTACACGGGGAAACCGGCGTAACAACCGGTAACGGGGCTGGTCCATCGCGGTAGCTGTAGCGAGGTAACGAACAGATAACCACAAATAGGCAGTGAGGGATATCCAGCGGGGAATATCCGAATACACGTTATAATGATCTATAAAGATACCCACCTTGGTAGCGGCACTGCCGGGTATCCATCCGGCCAAAGCTGCGATCACAAAACCATAAGCTGTCAATACCGGCACCAGATCCACGATAACAGGAAAAAAGTGTATCCGTGACCGTTTGGTGAAACGAAAACCGGCATCCATGGAAGCCTGTATATAAAACCAGACCAGCGGCCCCACCAGCATAACCAGCATCCATGGCAGCAGGTCCGCCACAAAGCGAATAATATCGGAATGAAACCAGTCGAGGTAATTACCATACAGCCGGAAAGAAGCCAGGGCCAACACCAGCAATACCGCTGCCAGCAAACGGTTGGGCAACCGGTTCTTTTTCATGGCCATCAACAATACGCCAGCCACCAGTCCCTGCACCGCTCCCAACAGGATGATTATCCGGAAAAAATTGGCCACATGCGCCATATGATAGTTTTGATCAGTTTAAAACTACAAACATTATTTTATAACGGTAGCGAGGGTACGAATCCCTTCTTCCAGCTCCGCGGGCGTGAGTGAGGCATATCCCAGCCGGAGTGCATTCAGTGGCTGTCCGTCAAAACAGAATAACTCCGTAGGCATTACGGAAACGCCTTTTTTCAACAGCCGTGCCGCCAGTTGACCGGTATCTGTCGGTTTCACAAACTTCACCCAGAATGCCAGTCCGCCTTCCGGCTTTTGAAACACTACCTGCTTATTGAGATAGTGATGTAACAACTGGTCCATTTTCTCCCTTCTTTCTTTGTAGATATTAAACGCCCTCCGGGCGTGACGATTGATAGCCCCGTCTTCCATCAGCCCGGCCACCGCCAGTTCCATAATGGGGTCACCCTGACGGTCTATTAATCTTCGTAGCTGTGCCAGCGCGGCCACAAAGGCCGGTGGCCCTGTCACATATCCGATACGCACGGCTGGCGCTACCAGTTTACTCAGCGAACTGATATAGATGACGTTGCCGGCGCCCTCGTGGCTGGCCAGTGGCAGCAGGCTTTTAGCGCTGAAATGGAATTCATGATCGTAGTCATCTTCGATGATCGCAAAGCCGTAGCGGTTGGACAGCTCCAGCAGCTTAAGCCGCCGTTCCACCTTCATGCTCACCGCTGTCGGGAACTGGTGATGCGGCGTTACATACAATGCTTTCAGCGTGGTGGTACGGCATACCTGTTCCAGCACATCCGTCATCAGGCCTTTTTCGTCTACCGGGATGTGGACCATCCGGGCGCCTGCGTTTTCAAATGTCTGCCTCGCGGGCAGGTAGCCCGGCGATTCAATGGCCACGGTATCTCCCGGCTGGAGCAGCGTTTGCGCAATCAGATATAGTCCCATCTGGCTGCCGCGGGTGATACAGATCTGTTGCGGATCGGTGTTCATGCCTCTCTTAAATGACAACATCGCTGCCACGGCGGCACGCAGCCGTTCGTCGCCCTGCTCGTGGGCATAGCCCAGCATACGCCAGCGTGCTTTCTGCTGGAAGATACGTTTGTACGCCTTGGCCAGTTCATCGAGTGGCGCCAGGCGTACATCGGGCCAGCCGTCATTAAATACAATCAGGTTGGCCGCCACTTCCTGCGGCACCGGCGCCAGTCGCTCATGACGATTAAAAGTGAAGTTGGCTGCTTTCTTTGCCCCCTGCCCTTTCCGGTCAGGCAGCTCTGTCGACACGAACGTGCCGCTCTTATCAGCCGTTTCCAGCCACCCTTCCGCCGTCAGTTCTTCATAGGCCAGCACCACCGTCTTCCTGTTGACACCAAGATCGGCCGCCAGTATACGCGTGCCGGGCAGCGCTGTGCCGGGTTTCAGCCGCCCCTTCTTTATCTCTGTTACAATGCCGTCCGCAATCTGGCGGTACACCGACAAATGCGGATTATCAAAATCGAGGGTAAGTATCGTTTTCCAAGGCCTGAGCATCTGGACCATCTGTTTTAGTTAAAACTGGATTATCATGATCATCCAAAAATAAACAAATTTTGTGTCATCGAAATCAGCTGATTGAATGAATTCTCTCACACTTAAATCAATGTTAATATGGAAAAGGTAAAACAACCAGCAACATTTTCTTCCAACGATTTTCACCGCACCTATGCGCGTCCTCAGTATGTGAAACCAGCGAAGCTGCTGCATAAAAATGTGGAGCAGGCAGGTGAGCATGATCAGTTTTCTGCGGAACGCAAACACCCGGTATTCTTTGTGGACCTGCCTACCCGCAATGTGAGCATGACCATCGGCGGACTGCTGCCCGGCCAGCTGACCAACCGTCACCGCCACACCTATGAAACGGTGCTCTATGTACTGGAAGGCAAAGGATATACAGAAGTGGAAGATGAAAGAGTAGAATGGCAGGCCGGCGACGCCGTATATATTCCCGGCTGGGCCTGGCACCGTCACCAGAACCTGAGCGATAGTGCGCCCGCCCGTTACATCGCCTGCGAAAACGCGCCACAGCTACAGAACCTCGGCGTGGCATTGCGGGAAGAAGAAGGCAGAGACCTCTAAAGCGATTACCCATTACCAATTAAAGCTGCGATGATGAAAAAAAATCTTTTTAGCGGGATCATAGCCTATCCCATCACACCATTCGACAAACAGGAACGGGTGGATATCCCGTTGTTTAAAAAGCTGCTGGAGCGGTTGGTCCTGTCGGGCTCTCACGGCATAGCGCCTTTAGGCAGCACCGGGGTAATGCCTTACCTCACCGATGAAGAAAAGGAAGCCGTCACCGAGGCCGCACTGCAACAGGTGAAAGGCCGTGTACCCGTTATCGTGGGGGTGTCCAACCTCACCACCGAACGCACCATCTACCACGCACAGTTTGCCGAAAAAGCCGGCGCCGACGCCGTGATGATCATCCCGATGAGTTACTGGAAACTGACCGAAGACGAAATTTTCCGCCACTATGAAAAGATCGCTTCCAGTATATCCGTTCCCGTTATGGCATACAATAACCCGGCTACCAGCGGCATAGACATGTCCCCCGCACTGCTGAAACGGTTGTTGAAGATCCCCAACGTGACAATGATCAAAGAAAGCACCGGCGACGTACAGCGCATGCATCACCTGCGTCGTGAGCTGGGCGAAGACGTGGCTTTTTACAACGGCTCCAACCCGCTGGCACTGGCGGCCTTTGGCGCCGGCGCCGTGGGATGGTGCACCGCCGCGCCTAACCTCATCCCCGATCTGAACCATCAGCTATATGAAGCCGTACAGGCCAATGACGCCACCAAAGCGAGAGAGGTCTTCTATCAGCAATTTGAACTCCTGCGTTTCATCGTAGCCAAAGGACTGCCCAAAGCTGTGCAGGCAGGACTGAAGATACAAGGCATCGAAGCCGGTTATCTCAGAAGTCCGCTCCGGGAACTGGACGTGCAGGAATATGCGGAACTGGAGAAAATGCTTCCCAAGGTGGAAGCTGTGGGCTAAAAGCCGGCTTTGCGCCCAACGCGTTCATCACGTTCATCCGCGAATCGTTCACGATTCCCGGGGCTCACGCACCGGGCTACGATGCTCTTCAGCCGTTTTCAATGCAAGGCTGCTTCCTGATGATATAGTATAAAAGCATCTACAGTCAACCACGCTAAACATCTCCATGGCTGTAAGATTAATAAGGATTGCATGTAAAAACTGCCCCGGGCCTCTGCCCGGGGCTATCTCGGTGAATGATGTACAACACCATAGCACATCAATAATGGCCTCTCTATCTGAAAGAATTTAAACAACATCGTAACCCAGGGCTTTAGCCCCGGGAACATGGAACCACGTCAACGCCCCCACGAACAACAGACGATAAAATACCATGCGTATTTGGTTATTTGCTGAATTTTATTTTCCTTGGCAGCTGTAAGCCTATATGCAGGAACCAGAAGACATACAACTGTTACACCAACTCCGCGAAGGAGATGAAAATGCTTTCACCACTATCTACAAGCGTTACTGGAAACTGTTGTTTTCGGTAGCAGCGAATAAGCTGGACAATCTGGAGGAAGCAGAAGAACTGGTGCAGGATATCTTTTCCGACTTATGGGACCGCCGTGAAACGCTCGCGCTCACCGGCGCGCTGCCGGCTTATCTGGCGGTAGCCACAAAATACCGTGTCATCAATCTCCAGGCACGGAAAAAAAGAGCCCGTGATTATTCTTCTTATGTCCGGGAAAATATATCAACCGAAGACCATTCCACCGAACAATGGCTCCGCTTTGAAGATCTTAAAGACCTGCTTTCCGGTCTGGTGGCCGCTTTACCCGAACGTTGCCGGCTCACGTATCAGTTGAGCCGTGAAATGGGCCTCTCACACAAAGAAATCGCCCAACACATGAACATCTCGGAAAAGGCCGTGGAGCACAATCTCGCGCGGGCCGTGAAAACACTGAAGACCGGTTTAAAGCACCTCTCCGCTTTATTTTTCTCTGTACTCCCCTGATACAATTTTCCCATTTATTAATTTTTATTATTGAAATGCCGATAATTTTTAATTTTTTTTAGAAATATATGGGGATGGGGTCTTTTCGATTGACTTAATATAAAAGACCTCTTTTGTATGAGCCAGGAAAAAGGACAAAGCCGGTATGAAGCGCTGGCGGAGAAATGGCTGAAAGGCACTATCACACCGGAAGAAGCGGCGGAATATACCGCGTGGTACAATGCCGGTCAGGATGGACGGGTGGAGATACCGGCATCTTTTGCCGCAAATGAGGCGGAACAGGAAGAAAGAATATGGCGTAAAATAGCTGCCCGGACAGGCTTTCCGGGTTATACGGCAACGGCTGCACCTTTGCGCCGGCGCCGCTGGTGGGCTGCCGCTGCGGTAACAGCCGCCATTGTTACCGCCGGCTACTGCTGGCATCACTGGCAACCGAAAACATCGCGGCCGCCACAACTGGCCACTACCACCACTCCCGACGCGCTGCCGGGATCAGACAAAGCAGTGCTCACACTGGGCAACGGCCGGCAGATCATCCTGGATAGTGCCGGCAACGGTACACTGGCGCAGCAGGGCGGCGTTCAGATCATGAAAAAAGCTGACGGCTCCATCCGCTATGTAGACCAACACGCCGGCACGGTCACGGATACACTATATAATACCATGACCGTCCCCAAAGGCGGCCAGTATAAGCTCATCCTCCCGGACGGTTCACGCGTATGGCTAAACGCTGCCAGCTCCCTGAAATACCCCGTTGCCTTCAGTAACCGGGAAAGGACCGTGGAACTGGACGGCGAAGGTTACTTTGAAGTGGCCACCGCTGCCACCAGCCCCTTCCGCGTCAAAGTACGTCACACACAAATTGCGGTGCTGGGCACCAGCTTCAATGTCATGGCCTATCCCGATGAAACCGGCATCCAAACGACGCTGCTGTCAGGCGCCGTAAAAGTGAAACAGGGAACAACAGAAAAAATAATCGCCCCCGGCCAACAGGCTGTCGTGAACAATGAAAACGGCCACATCTCCGTCGGGGAAACAGAAACAAGCCTTGCCACCGCCTGGAAAGATGGCCAGTTCCGGTTCTCCGGCAATAATATCCCCATGGTATTACGCCAGATCAGCCGCTGGTACAACATCGATATCGTCTATCAGGGCGGTATCCCACATGGACATATAACGGGCAAGGTACCACGAAACATGAAACTGTCCGGCGTAATCCGCATACTGGAGCTCAGTGGCGTACGCTGCAGACAGGAGGCAGGCAGGCTCCTCATATTTCCCTCATCCTGAATTCCATCGCCAACATTTTATTCACCTTTAAAAACTACGGTATGACCAGTCATTATTAACCAAAATCATCAACGTTATGAAAAAAAGCGCGGTAAGCCGCGCTACACGGTATCCCATAAAAAAACCAGGTGCGCTTGGACCCGCCCCTGGCTATATGTTTGGGTTACCGTAAAACAACATCCGACTAAGATTATTGATCTCTAAACCCAAACACTGCAAATCTATGCAATTGGATTGTTATGTTAAAACCGTGCCCGTAACGCGGTTTTTATTCACCAGTCGCCCCGGAAGGCGACAGGCAACAATGCCCCTGGGCGGTTGCCTCCGTAATAAAGTCATCAGGGTTATGAAGCTAACCGCTATACTGCTCACACTATTCTGCATCCAGGTATCTGCCGGTGTATCTGCGCAACAGATCACCGTGTCGGCAAAAAACAAACCGCTCGAAAGCATCTTCGCGCTGATAGAGCAACAAAGTCACTACACCTTCGTATACCGCGATGAATGGCTGGCCGGCACCAAACCGGTCAACCTCAATATCTCCCGCGGCAGCATCGACCAGGTGATGAAAGCGGCCCTTAGTCAACAGCCACTCTCCTACGAGATCATCGACAACACCGTGATCGTGACCCGCAAAAGCTCCGCCGGCAGCAGCACGCCCGCCGCGGTAGCAGCTACCATCAGCGGCCGTGTAACGGATGAAAAAGAAAACCCGCTGGCCTATGTCAGCATCGGCATCAAAGGCACACAGCGAGGCACCCACTCCGATGAAAACGGTGCCTTTAAACTGGAGGCCCGCGAAACAGACGTGCTGGTGTTCTCCCTCGTCGGCTACACACCCCGCGAAATGGTGGCTGGCAATCAAACCACGCTACAGGTGACGCTCACTCAAGCTATCAGCGACCTCAATCAGGTTGTGGTGGTAGGGTACGGCACCCAGAAAAAAGTTAACATCACCGGCTCCGTCGCTTCTGTAAAAGGACAGGAAATCGCCAAATCACCCGTTACCAACATCAGTAACGCACTCGCCGGCAGGCTCCCCGGTATCCGTGCGGTACAGAACAGCGGCGAACCCGGTAAAGACGGCTCCCGCATCGATATCAGAGGATTCGGCGACGCCCTCGTGATCGTAGACGGCGTACCTTCTTCCTTCGACCAACTCGATCCATCTGAAATAGAAAGCATCTCCATCCTTAAAGACGCAGCGGCCGCGGTATACGGTATCAAAGCGGCCAACGGCGTGGTGCTGGTGACCACCAGAAGAGGTAACCTCTCCCGCCCTAAAATCACCTACAACACCTACTTCGGCCTGCAAAGCAATGCCCGCTACCCCCGCTACGTAAATGCCGCCGAGTTTGCAGCACTCACAGACGAGTCGCAGCTTAATCAGGGGCTCGCACCGGTATATGGCGCCGACAAAGTGCAGAAATACCGCGAAGGCCAGCCCGGCTACGAAAGCACCGACTGGTACAATGCTGCCATCCGCAAAAGTACCCCGCAGCAATATCATAATATAAACGTCAGCGGCGGCACCGAAGCCACCCGCTACTTCTTTTCCCTCGGATACCTTAACCAGCAAGGCATGTGGAAGAGCGGCGATACCCGTTTCAACCGCTACAACTTCCGCAGTAACATCAGCACTAAAATCAATAAACGACTGACCGCTGAACTCAACCTCGGCGGCCGTCTTGAAAACCGCCACTACCCCGCGGCTGAAGCAGTGACACTGATGGACCAGGTGCAACGCGCCTATCCCACCTACCCATTGTATGCCAATAACAACCCGGACTACTACGCCGTCACCAATTTCAGCCAGAACGTGCTGGCCTCCATGAATAGTGACTACTCCGGATATTCCGCCCAGAAATATAAATACCTGAGCGGCATCGCATCGCTTACCTACGACATTCCCTTCGTAGATGGCCTGAGCGCAAAAGCCCTCTACTCCTATCAGTCCGGTACCGCCAATAACAAAAAATGGGTAAAACAATTCAACCTGTATAACTACAACGCCGCTACGAATAAGTACGATGTAGGATATATAGGCAATTCCCCCTCCAACCTGAAACAGGATGAAAACCAGGAGGAGAACAGCCTTGCTCAACTGTCGCTCAACTATGTGAAAACATTTGCCCGCGACCACCACGTCAAAGGCCTCCTCTTGTTTGAACAACGGCAGACGATCGGCAGCCAGTTCGAAGCCTATCGTGAGTTTATGCTGGATGCGCTGGACCAGCTCTTCGCCGGCGCCAACACCAATAAAAATAACAACGGCAAAGCCAGCGAAGCGGCCTACATGGGTTATGTGGGCAGAGTGAACTATGACTATAAAGACCGCTACCTGCTGGAGCTGGGCTTCCGTTATGATGGCTCCTACAAACTGGCGCCCGATCACAGATGGGGTTTCTTCCCTACGGTATCTGCCGGCTGGAGAGTGAGTGACGAAGCTTTCTTCCACCACATGACCCGCCTCGTCAACAACCTGAAGATCAGAGGTTCCTGGGGCCAGATGGGCGATGACGGCTCCGCTAATCCCTTCCAATATCTTACCGGCTACCGTTATCCGGAAGGCGGCTACATCTTCGGAAAAAATATCGTTGGCGGTTTAGCACCGGCTGGTCTGCCCAATCCACTCATCACCTGGTTTAACGCTACCACCGCCAACATCGGGTTTGAAGCAGGGTTCCTCCAGAATATGTTCACCGTGGAACTGGACTTCTTCTCCCGTAAACGTACCGGACTGTTTGCCCAGAGAGTGCTGTCCCTGCCCGGCACCTATGGCGCCGGCCTGCCGGCTGAAAACCTGAACAGCGACCGCACACAGGGCTTTGAGCTGGTATTGGGCTACAATAAAAAAATCGGCGACGTGGTACTGAATGTATCTCCCAATATCACCTGGACGCGTACACGTAATCTGTATCAGGAACGCGCCAGCTCCACCAACGCTTTCGCCAACTGGAAAGACAATAATAACGACAGATGGAGCAATATGATCTGGGGATATAAAGCCGCCGGTCAGTTCCGGAATCAGGAAGAAATTGCCGGCTGGGCCATCCAGGACCGCAAAGGCAATACCACCCTCAAACCCGGCGATATCAAATATGAAGATCTCAACGGCGACGGTATCATTGACGGCAACGACCGCACCGTTATCGGTCGCGGCAACACACCGGAACTGTTCTATGGACTGAACCTGGCCGCCACCTGGAAAGGTTTCAGCCTCTCCATGCTGTTCCAGGGCGCTGCCAACTACAATATCCTGATAGATGGCGCCATGAGAGATCCGTTCAGCAACGGCTCCAATGCCTTCGCCTATTTCACCGACCGCTGGCATCGTAGTGATCCGTACAATCCACAGAGTGAGTGGGTGCCGGGCAAATACCCGTCCACCGTGGCCAATGGGCTGGATAACAACAAAGGGGTATCTTCCTTCTGGCTGAAAGACGCTTCCTACCTGCGCCTGAAGACCATCGAGCTGGGATACTCCCTGCCAAAGCCCATGCTGTTGAAAGCCGGCATTGAACAGGTACGTTTCTATTTCTCCGCCCAGAACCTGCTCACGTTCTCCAACCTTAAATTCATTGATCCGGAAATGCCGACCAACGATGATACCAACGCAGCAGGTAACGGTAAACACTATCCGCAGCAACGGGTACTCACTCTGGGCATGAACCTGCAATTCTGATCTCCTTAATTATTCGTCATGAGAAAACTACATAAACATATATCCTTTGCGCTGCTGCTGACCCTGTCGGCCTCCTGCAACAAAGATTTCCTGGAAAGGAAAGCACAGGACATCATTTCCGATGATGCCGCCTATGGCTCTGTGTCTGGCGTACAGGCACTCACCGCCAACCTCTACAACAATATGCAGACCGAAGCCTTTGACTATTGGGTGGAAGGTAATCAGGCCGCCTTTCCCAGTCAGGCCAGCGACGAAGCGGTACGTTCCTATAGCTGGGGCGCCACACTCGATCCTATCCTCGGTGATGAAATGTTTGGCTGGTGGAGATATGACTTCGTGAGAAATGTGAACGATTTCATAGAAAAAATCCCGCTTGCCACAAACATCTCTGAAGAACAGAAAACCCGCTTCCTGGCGGAAGCGCGCTTCGTCAGAGCGTTTTATTACTTCTCTCTCGTAAAACGATATGGCGGCGTGCCACTGATCACGAAAGTGCAGCAGTACAACGGCAACCTCGAAGAACTGAAAGTACCACGTAACAAGGAACAGGAAGTATACGACTTCATCGCCTCCGAATTGGATGCTATTACAGGCCAGCTGCCGGAATCCTACGGCGCCGATGAACGGTATCGCGCTACCCGTTACGCAGCCCTCGCCTTAAAATGCCGTGCCATGTTATATGCGGCTTCTGTGGCGAAATACGGCTCCGTGCAACTGGGCGGCGCGGTAGGCATCGCGGCTAACGCCGACGGCTATTGGCAAAAAGCCTACGATGCAGCACAGCTGATCATCAACTCCGGCAAGTTCCAGCTGTTCAACGGCTACAGTGATAAAACCGCCAACTTTCAACAGCTGTTTTTAACCGGCGCCGACCTCGACAAAAACAAAGAAGCCATCTTCGTAAAAGCATATCAGTCGCCCGATCTGGCACATGGATTCGACTTTTACAACGCGCCACAGAGCTTTAAAATTGACTATGGCTGCGCCACCAATCCCACGCTGGAACTGGTAGAAAGCTTTGAATACACCGATGGTACGCCAGGCAAACTGAAAATCAATGATGCCGCCGGTAACCCTATCCCGTATAAAAACACGGCAGACCTGTTCAAAGACAAAGACCCGCGCTTCCTCGCCAGCATCCTGTATCCGGGCGCTCCCTGGCAGGGCGGCACGGTGGAATTAAGAAGAGGCGTCATCGACAACGGCGTACAGTTCACCTCCGCTAACCTGACAGATACCTACGGCAGTGGCGCCAACAGCATCCCGCGCGTAGGCAAGGATGGGCCTTTGCTCAGCGGCGACCCCACCAAGACAGGTTTCTACGTTAAAAAATTCATGGATCCTGTCAACAGGCTGGCAGACGGCCGCTCCACCACACCGTGGATCGTATTCCGTTATGGGGAAGTACTGCTGAACTACGCGGAAGCCGCCATCGAGCTGGGTAAAACAGCCGACGCGCTGAATGCCATCAACCTGTTACGTGATCGCGCGGGCATCAAAACACTCAGCAACATCACCCGCGATCAGGTAAGACACGAAAGACAGGTAGAACTGGCCTTCGAAAACCACAGATGGTGGGATATCTGTCGCTGGCGTACTGCCACCGACCTGCTCAACAACACGCAGTTCCATGCCTTGTATCCATGGCTTATGTGGGAAAACGGCAAGTCGCCCGCTGATATGCAATACACCTTCCAGATAGTGCCGGCGCCTAAGAATACGCGCACCTTCCTCTCCCGGATGTATTACCAGCGTATCCCTACCGGTGAAATCGATAAAAACAGTAACCTTTTGCAAAACCCGGGTTTCTAACTAAAACAAAAGAACACACATGAAACAATATATCATCAACAGCTGTATGGCGCTCCTGTTGGGCAGTGCAGCACTCACCAGCTGTAAAAAGGATAACTATCCGGCGCCCGATGCCAGCATTCAGGGGCGGCTCACCGATATCAAAACCAATGAAGCTGTACCCGTGCAGGCCTTCAACGGCGCCGTACTCCGCTACTATCAGGTAGGATACAGCAGCAGCAATCCTAATCCTGTCAACACGGCTGTGCATCCGGACGGCTCCTTCAACAACAACCTGCTCTTTACCGGCAGGTACCGCATTGTGGCAGAAGGCCCCTTCTACTACAAAGATACCGTGGTAGTGGACATTACCGCCAATACACAAAAGGATATACCCGTTACCCCGTTCCTGAAAGTAACAGCCGTCACCAGCAACGTGACCAACAACAGTGTAACGGTGAAGTATATGGTAAAACACAATGGTAACACACAGAAGATATCAAGACTGGTGGCCATCATCGGCACTACTGAAGGCATCGATGTAAACAGCTATACTTTTAATGACATACAGGACGTACAGAACGTACCGGATGAAACGGTAGAAGCTACCACCTACGAAAAAACGTTCACCGGACTCAAAGCCGGCGCAGTGTATTATGTCCGGGCTGCCTCACGTATCAGTGGCGCAGATAATCCTGCCGGCTATTACAATTATACGCCTGTTATGAAAATAACAACGTCAAAGTAAATAGCTAAATGCCCAAATGAACAAATAACAAAATAATTCCACCCCAATACAAGCCATAGAGGCAGGTTAGCAGTGATCCACGTCATCCACGGCACTCGGCTGTCTTTAGATACAAATTAAGGGCTGACCAAAAGTTTTCACTTCTGGTTCAGCCCTTTTCCATGGATCGCCGTATAACAATTATAACATCATTCACCAGTTAGTTCACCCAAAGTGTCCAGTTGTTATCGAACTTATACCATTTACCATCTGAACCTTCCCATTTCCATTCCGGCACTTCTGACCAGGATTTTCCGTCTGTGCTCCACACAAGTTTGTTCTCATGGATCTTCAGCCACTTCCCTTCTTTATCTGTCCAGGCGCCATCTTTGACGGCTGACCATTTTTTACCGTTTTCGCTCCACCAGAGCCCTCCTTTTTTGTCCAGCTTGTACCAGAGGGTTTTACCGTCCTTTATGGCCGGCCAGGTAGCCGTGGTGGATTTGCTCCAGTCCCGCACTGCGATATGACAGATATTGTTCCCGGGTACCGGCGCCGCTGTAGCGGTAAACTGCATCGCTATTGGCAGACATGCGGCCAGTAGCAGGATTACTCTTTTCATGATCATTAAATTAGCGTTAGAAATGATTGTTTACACAATAAAGGGTTTTACAATTGCCAGTACCTGGTCAGCAGTAAGCGGCTCATCAAAACTTTCACTGGCAGCATTTGCACTGACAAATTTGGTAATGTCCACCCCCGCCTGGGTGGTCAGCTCTTCTCCGTTGTAGTTCGCTTGCACCGCAGCCCCGATTCCTCCGGTATCTTTTCCTGTGATCCAGGGTTTTACATTAGCTCCTCTCGCCTTTCGCATCTGACGGATATGAGATGCATGTCTCGCCTCAACGGAATGTATCTGGAGTGCCGCTGTAAGTACCGCATGATTGCTGATCAGCTCCCCCGCCCGACCCTTATAAGCCCTCACACCTGTATCTTCAAATGCTTGCGCCACCGCAAGGAAGGTGTCATAGTTGGTGAAAATATCCGGAAAGGCGCCTCCGGCAGTAAAATCGAATGTTGGTTTTGACACCGGCGTTGTCCCCATGGCGTTGAGTGTATTTTTCAGAAAGACAACATGGGCGTTCTCGTGGTCCCGGATAGTATTGATAGCCCCAACTGCCGGCGTTCCGGCTGGCACAACGCCCGATGCGGCCCCTTTTGTGTAAAACTCTGCTTCCAGGTATTCGAGCGTGAGCGCATAATTAAGGACAGCAGTGATACCACTCCCCGCAGACTGACCATACGCTTTCTTAAACATGCCGCCGAGCGCAAAAGGTACCGCTGCAAGAGCAAGCCGGCCGCCCCAAAACGCAAATTGCTGCATGGCAGTTCTCCGGGAGTCAAGACGATCGTATACTTCCGGGTCAAACTTTTCTATCTCTGTAATAATATTTTTGATGTTCATGATTTAATTTTTTCGAGGTAAAAAATACTCATCACACCGTCGGCAGGTTACCGGCATACAACACTGACTTTAGGAACGGTTTCGCAGCCGTCAGCACATCCGCCGGCTTATTGACAAGATCAAGGCCACTGGCGTTGATAGCTGTACTGTCCGCAAAGGAACCATTGCTGATCAGGTCGCGGATATAAGCTGCATGGCGCGCTTCTACGGAGACTATTTTCCCTGCCAGCAATAGGTAGCCCGGATCTGTAATCAATTGTCCCGCTCCGTTGTAGGCAGAAACACCCAGATCTTCAAAAGCCTTGGCGGTGCCCAATACACTGTCCCGGCTACCAAAATTGACGGCTGAAAAGTTAACCTCAAGGTTTGTTATCGCCTTAACTCCCAGGGCCGTTTTAAAAAATTCCCGGTGTGCTACTTCATGATCGCGGATATCAGTCAGCAATGCCAGTTCATTGGCAGTGATACCTGCATACGGACTGGCTATTACCTGTATATAAAAGGCAGCCTCCAACTGTTCCAGTGCATAGGCATAATTAAGGATGCCAATATCTCCGGAACCGAGGTCTATGCTGCCTGCGGGTGGCATATTATCATTGTCTTTATCTTTTTTACAGGCTGCAATAGTGACCCCGGAGGCAACCAGTCCGCAATAGGAAATAAATTTCCTTCTGCCGAACTTACCAGGCAACAGATCTTCGTTATTGCCTGTGGGAGGCAAAACAGGATGTGAGTTTTCCATAAAAGAAATATTAGATGAATTAATGAGACAAACAATAATAATTAGTAATCCTAACTATTTAAAAAACACATACCAGATACGGGCATTATTTCTGAAAAGTTTGCCCCGGATAAAATATTTCGCGAGATAATAAGAAAAATACTATCTAGATATTCACCTTTCCCAGTACAAACATCTGGTCCATGGTTGGGGTAACGCTACCACCTTTTTTTTCCAGGGTAATGGCAAAGGCCTCCGCCTGTTGTACAGGCTCTGCTGCGCAGAGACCACTGCATTTTTCATCCAGCAAGCCGGCGGGCACAGGCTTTCCGCCTACCAATGCCCATAGTTGATATTGTTTGCCTTCAGGCGGCACCGGCAGATCATTGGCGATCAGATATACATCTTTGGTGTGGGTATCCCAGTAAAGCGTCACCAGACGTTGTTCTCTGCCAGCTACGCCGGACAATGAAATTCTTCGTGTGCCCGGCGCCGTGATAACCTGCAGCTCATGTTCTATAATGGCAAATCGTGCCTGATAAGCCCTGTTATCTGCCGCCATCATATCATGTTGGGACTGAAGCCGGGTAAAATCCCGATTGGCTTGCCTGTACCTGCTATACAGGTATATATTCAAAAGACCGCTGACGGCCAACAGGCACAACGCTAAAACGGCCGCGTATTTAAAGACGACTTCCCGGTAACGGTGTATCACCGGGACGGTATGCACAGGCGTACTGAACTCATCGTGCAACCGGTTAAGCAATTGCATTTTCACTTCGCCCGGGGCTGTTATTGCATACCGGCCCGATACATCACGCAGCCATTTCTCACAATTTCCGACGGCCACCCGGACTTCCGGATAGACCTTGCTCAACTGCAACAGTTCCTCCTCCTCCTCAGGGGTAGCCAAGCCAAAGACATAGCTTTCAATGATACCGCTTTCTATGTATGCTTTGATATCCACGTTACCTGTTTATCTTTTTTTTCAGTTGCAAAATAGCAGCTCTGATCCTCGTCTTAACGGTATTTACCGGTATATTTATCAATCCTGCGATTTCTGCTTGCGTATAGCCCTGGAAATATGCTAACTCCAATACCGTTTTATGCTCTTCTTTCAATGTATGAACAATTTTTCGCAGGCCGGGTTCGTCTGAAGGCAGTATATTATTATCTGCCAATTGATGGTTCCCTTCTGTCAACGCGCTGTTCCGCAGGCTATTCTGCCACCCCCTGCTCCGTACATAATCGATGGCCACCGTCCTTGCAATGGTAAACATCCAGGTATACAGTCCTGCCCTCGATGAATCATAACTATCTATCTGTTTCCATATTTTGACAAATACGTCCTGTAAAATATCTGTTGCAGTGTGTATTTCCGGGATAATATTGCGGATCACTCCGTTTAATGCAGCGGCGTAGTGATCGTACAAGTAGCTAAAAGCCTCTTCCCTGCGTAATTTTAACGCAGCAATGAGTTCTTGTTCGGTATATGTTTGTGGCTCCTTCAATATTATTATCCTGTCAGACTGCATTAGATACGGGAGGTTTTTCCAAAAGGTTTTACCACATCCATATTTTTTACAACGAAAATGGGCTGGCCCTAAAGGTCAGCCCATAGCAGTTTTACCTCTCTATACATGATGTGCATATCGTCAGATCAGTCGCTTCACCCGGAACACACCATCTATTTTGTGCTCCCGGTAGATAACATGGTCACCTTCCGGTTTCTGTGAACTGGCACGCTCCAGGCGGAACGTACCCGTCATATAGTCGCCGACAGCGCCAACACTGGCCACGTCCAGATAACCAGGGCTGGGCAGCGATGTCTGACCTACCTGATAAAAACTCATGAAAATGTGGTTACCGGTCCGCTGCATCTGAAAATGCGTTTCTACTGACCAGGAGCGGCGCCCTACCGGGGCGCCTATCCAGAACACGCTGCACTCAGGTGTAGAACCCTCCCAGGGCAGGCCACCAATACGGGCTACACCGTTACTGCTACTGCCCGTAGCGGCTCCCAGCAACTCCCAGGGGCCGCCATCTACTTTCAGGGCAATACCCTCCGGCATTACGAAGATGCGGGCAAGCACCAGGCCAATGGCGCCATCTTTCAGTTTAATCCGCACGCTGACAGTAGCCGGATTGGTTGCCGGGATATCACCAGGGGCCAGGTACACGGCACGGCTACCGTCAGGCGTTAATTTACCGGCGCCCGCCAGTTCCCAGTTTTCGATGTATTTTAAAGGGAGATCATTTTTGGGACTGTTGATGTAGGTCTCCACACCTTCCTGCGTGAGCGGCGATAACAGGTCCTCCATACCGGCATTGAAGTAGCTTTTGGCCGACAGCTTCACGGTACTGCCCGGATCTACAAACTGTAGTCCCGGTTCAACGAAAACAGCCTCAAAGAAGCTCCAGTCGCTGAAATGCGTCGTTTTCACGGTCACGGTTTTCATCTCCTTGTTCAGCTGCACACCGCCTACGGCCTTCCACTTACCCTGATTGTCCTGATAAGCGATGCCTAACGCCTCTACGAAAGTCCGTTCCAGGTCACTGTTTTCATAGTGAATCGTGATAGTGGCCGGTTTCGTCAGCGTTTGATGGGGCGTGATGCGGAAAGCTTTGCCCAGTCCGGCGATGTTGGTATTGGTGATGGGTTGTATCGTGAAGGAGATGTCTCCACTCACCGCTCCGGCGGGGACCTCGATAGCGATACGTTTGTCTTCTGTGGCGATGGTACCGCCGGTGGGCCCGATCACTTTCGTGACCGGCGTACCGTCAACGACGCCTACCGGCACTACCACGCCGTTATTGTTATTGTCAACACCTGGATCAGGAACAGGTTGCGGATCAATTTTCTCTTTCCCCTGGCATGCAGCCAGGAGTATGGCCAGCAGGGTGACCTTCCAAAAATGTTTCATGTTCAGCATTTAACGTCAGGGGTTATTTGATTGACGGCACAAAATTACCCTGCGTGGCTGTGGAAGGTCTCAGTACTACTACGGAGAAAAAAAATTACGTTATTGCTGTCAGGATCAGGCTTGCTCTATTTTTACAAACGAATCCAGGTTCGTTTCAATATAATTTCTAAAACGCTTCACTTCTTCGTCCATCACATCATAGAATGCAGCATCCAGCGGTTCAAAGGCAGTAAATGTTTTATACAACGCGGAGAACGCCTCCAGGTCTCTGTCCTGGTCCAGCAGCACCTGATTGGCCTGATAGATATCCATGGCCTTTTTGACCAGGGCGGCCGTCTCATTCATCGACCATCTCTGGAGATCTTCCACAAAAACAGGATCAAAGACAAACTGTCCATATCCGTTATGTATCAGTTGCAGGAAACCACCGTTGGTGACCTGTCCGTACAGCGCGTTATATATTAACAGCGCGTGCTGATCATCGCTCAGCTGGTCCAGAATTTCTTCTTCATCTTCTGCTTCTTCAATAGCGTTTTCATAGGGTTCGATAATCGTGTAGATAAAATCCCAGTCTTCTGTGCCGGCGGCTTCGATTACTTCCTTGCTGACAGTTGGTAAAAATTCCATGATATTGTTCTTTTTATTGTTCGTTTTCTTCTTCAAAGACAGACCGTGCCCAATCATCCCCCATAAATTGCCGGTCTGCAAACTCGCCACACATCAGGTCGGCCACCTCATTGAGGGTAGCATCCTGCGCTACGACATCCCGCAGGCATACCAGTATCGCATCTTCTTCTGCGGCCGCCAATGCCTCTTCTGTGGTGGCCAGCAGGAATTCTTCCGTCAGAAACTGCCAGTAGCCATCATGTTCGTGTACTACGCGGAGCACAGGCAACTGGCCGTTCACAAAACTTTTTGTGGTAAATACGCCCAGCGTTTCCGGTTCCCGGAATTTAAATGTGAGGGGAGCTTCGTTCATATGTTAATTAGTATTCCAGTTTCACGCCGTCAATCATCAGCGTTTCACAGCTAAACGTCATAAAAGCGCTGCCATAGTCGCCGGTCACCTGATCGTTCATGGTCTCCAGGATGGCGGCCTTAAACGCCACCTTCCTTCCGGGAAGCTTTCCAAAAGCGTCTGTGACCGTGATCTCTCCGTCGAGGCCCTTCTTATTTTGCATGAAAGCCCGTAATAACGGGATGTCCTGCTTTTCGAAATCTGCCGACAGATAATGCCCCCGTGGTGCATCAGCGGCCACCGGCTTGCCATTTACAGCATCCTGCGCCGGCGTATTCAACGTTCTGTTGAAAGAAACCGTGAAAGACCTGATTACAGCGACCACGGGACCGTTGTCCGTTTTCACTGTCAACGTTATCTTAATGCGTTTTTCTTCCGATTGCTGCGCATGGACCGTTCCGATGGAAAGATAAAGAAAAGCCCATGCAAAAATCCAAAACTTCGTTTTCATGATATATATTTTTCTTTATCAAGATTAGAATTTTACCTGCTGAGGCCGCGACCTGAATTGGTATTTGTTTACTTTCAATTGTTATTTGGGCGACTCTCCCCGAAATCCGGAAAACAGGCTCCCAACAAAGATTTTGCAGCATCTCCAACATCCGCGTTCTATATTTTGTCAGTCATATAACAATCGATATCTTAGCCATCATTTAATTTATATATCAGTGAAAAGATGCTTGAATAAATATCGCTGTGGCATCCTGTTTTGTATGCTGATATGGGGTGTTGTAAACGCGCAGGAAATCTCCTCTGTGGAAAAAGCCGCCCGGCAAGGTTATGCCAAACGGTTTACGGATTCCACTGCCAGCATACAAATACAACTGAATGCGCTCCGCCTCGCCGAAGAAAAGAAAAACAAAGCGGAACAAGCCATTTGCCAGGCATACCTGGCCATGACCCACCGGCGGCTATTGCACCTGAAAGAATTCACCCAATATGCCGAGCAGTCCTATCATACGGCAGGCGCCACGTCAGATGCCAGGGCAAAAGCTTTTGCCTCCTGGGCGATGGGGTCACTGAAATCTTATATAGAAGATAAATCCAGGGCGCTGGATTATATGCTGGAAGCCTACAAGCTCTTCACCCAACTGGAAGCCTATGACCTGTGCGCCAGAATTGGCGCAGACATCTCCTACCTTTTCTCGCCCGGATCGGAAGAGAAAGTAAAAAAGTATGCGGATGCTGCACTCGCTTACGCGGAGAAGTCGGGCGAACCGGAAAACATATTGCACGCCCGCCTCGCCGTAGGCAGCTATCTGTCGGACCGCACCGCCTCCGGTGATCGTGGCCAATGGCAGGAAGCCGTCGCGTTTTACAGGCACACCATTGAGCTGGCGGAGAAAGAAGCCACAAAGATCGTCAGCAAGAGCAATATCGGTATCGCCTATATTAATCTGGCCGTTCTCTATTTAAATGGCCCTAAGCCGGCAGACGAACAAGCCTTCCTCTCCTGCCTGGAGAAAGCCTCCGCCATTGCACAGCAATACGACCTCAGAAATGTTTACCGGAGCGCTATCGGACTACGCGGACAGTTTTTTCTGGAAAAAGGAGCATACCGGATCGCGGAGAACCTGTTCAAAACAGGCATCGCCTATCAACAGGCACTCCCCTACAAAGACAATTATTTGCTGGCCGCCTTCTACGGATGCCTCAAAGACCTGGCTGCGCGCGAAAAAGATTATGCTGCCTACTATGCCTACGACATCCCCTTTGTACAGTACAACCAGCTGAAGTACGACGAATCTACCCAGCAGATGCTGCAAAACGCTGATGCGCGCTTTGAGTCAGACAAAAAAGCAACCCGTATCACCCAGCTGGAACAGGAAAATCAACTCCAAAAGAAAAACAAACGCCTGGGTTATGGCATTGCTGCGGTATTATTGATCGGACTTGTTTTTATGTACCGGTCGTACTACTACCGTCAACGTTACTACCAGAACCGGGAAGATATCCTTCAGCAACAACAGGCCAACAATGAGTTGCGGATGCAGCTGATGGAAAAGGAAACACTGGAAAGTCTGGCTGAGAAACTGTCTCTGGAAAGAAGGCTGCTTCAATCCCAGATGGACCCTCATTTTATTTTTAATGCGCTGGGAAATATCCAGGGCATGATCCTTCAGCAGGATACAGCCCTGGCAGTGTCCTATCTGTCTAAGTTTGCCCGGCTGAGCAGACGGGTACTGGAACATTCCCGTATGGAGAAGATCACGCTGGAAGAAGAAATCGAAACGCTGAAAAACTATATCGAACTACAACAGCTGCGGCTAAATAAAAGCTTCGACTATCATATTGAATGCGATGCGTCCATAGACCGGCAGCTACAACTGCCACCATTGCTGATACAACCCTTTGTGGAGAATGCCATCGAACATGGCTTAAAGCCACTGGCTTCATCCCAACACGGGCTATTGAGCATCTGGTTCCACGAGCACAGCAACGAGCAGATCCTGGTATGTACCATCACGGATAACGGTATCGGGCTAACGGAGTCCAGACGCCGCAAAACCGATGACTCACACCGCTCCCTGTCAACAAAAATCACCGATGAACGCCTGCTGCTGATGCTAAAAGACAATCCACACACCCGGCTGGAAGTCCGGGAGCAACCCGCAACAGATGGACAAGGCACTATCGTAACATTATACATCCCCATAAAATAAAACCATGTACAGAACGATCATCGTAGAAGACGAATACCGCCTGAGGGAAGCCCTCTCCATCCTGCTGGAGATGACAGCCCCAGAAGAGGTACAAATTGTGGGTTATGCCGAAAGAGAAGAGGAAGCAGTTAAGCTGATCGACAGGCTCAAACCGGACCTTGTATTCATGGATATTATGCTGAAGGAAGGAACAGGGTTCGATGTACTGAACCAGGTTGCCCATAAGGCTTTCCACCTGATATTTACCACTGCCTATGAAGAACACGCCATCCGTGCCTTTAAGTTCAGCGCCATCGACTATCTACTGAAGCCTATCGACGCAGAGGAACTTAAAACGGCGCTGGAACGGATAACCGATCTTCAGGGCCGGTTCCTGGCAGAAAAGCAGTTGAATGAACTGAACACCAGCCTGGAAAAGACACCCAAACGATTGGTGCTCCCCACGCAGGAAGCCATGCACGTGGTGAAGATCGATCAGATTATCCGTTGTGAAACATCCGGCTCCTATACCACTTTCTATCTCACAGAAGGAAAAAAAATTATCGTTTCCAAACCCCTGAAAAATTACGAAGACATCCTGCTGCCACCCGAATTTTTCCGGGTGCATCAGTCGCACCTGATCAATGTCAATTATATCATCAGCTATTCCCGGGAAGGCCTCGTACAAATGGAGGATAACACCGCCATTCCTATATCCAGAGGCAATAAAGAAGCTTTTTTCAGACTCATGAAAGACGGATGATGACGAATACAAAGCCAAAGCCGCCAAACATCAAACGACGGTTCCCGCATTTGCCGCCATGGCTACCTTTGGCAGCAAATGATCAAAACAATGAACAACAAAACCATTTCTATCCTTAGTTATGTGACAATTATCGGTTGGATAGTTGCCTATGTAAAAAGCAAAGATCTCTCCCCCAAAAGTGATCTGGTCGTGTACCACCTTAAACAAGGCCTCGGCTTTTTTATTTTGTCAGTACTCATCAATGTGGCCCTTTCCGTTGTTGTCTCCATCGTCCCTTCGCTTGGTTTCCTTACCTATATCGGACTTGCACTGCTGATCCTTTGGATATTCGGCATTATCAACGCTGTCAACGAGCAAAAGAAACCCATCCCGGTAGTAGGGAAAATGTTTGAGGACAAGTTTGTGTTCCTCGACTAACGAAACACCCGGCTTTTCTCCATTGGTTTTAAATGGCCAGTTTTATTATGTTGATAATCAACATAATAAAACTGGCCATCTCCTTTTTTGAAAAAAATCCCGCTAAAAATTTGCGTAGCCAAATAACTACACATATATTTGTAGTCAAATAGCTACACAATGAATTTAAGAAGAGATGTTTTCCAGGCCATAGCAGATCCCACCAGGAGGGCTATACTTGTATTGGTAGCCACGCATGCTATGACGGCGGGGGCCATCGCGGCCAACTTTGACACCGCCCGGCCAACTGTTTCCAAACACCTGGCCATACTCACGGAATGTGAGCTCCTGAAACAGGAACAAAACGGCAGGGAAATATATTACCATTTAAATCCTCAGAAAATGAAAGAGATAGCAGACTTCATCGAACCTTTTCGTAAGATGTGGGATGACCGGTTCAACAAACTGGAAGCCGTCATGAAAAAATATCAAACCAAAAAATAACAGCAGATGGAACTGAAAACAAAAGTGCATGCCGAAGAAGGCAAACTGGAACTGATTGTCACACGCGAATTCGATTTACCGCTGGAACTGCTTTTCAGGGCGTACACCGAGCCTGAAATCGTGGAAGAATGGATGGGCACCAAAGTACTGAAACTGGAAAACAAAAAATACGGCTGCTGGCAATTTGAAACGACCGATCCTGCCGGCAACAAACACGGGTTCAGTGGCACGATCCACGACTTCGTTCCCGAAGAAAAAATCGTTCGCACATTTGAAATGGAGAACAGCGGTTTTGGCGTGCAACTGGAATTCCTGGAATTTGAAAAACTCACCGAAGACACCAGCAAACTCCGCATGCATATCATTTACAAAACACTGGAAGAAAGAGCACAATACCTGAAGATAGGCATGGCCCGCGGCATGGGCCTGGCACACAACCGTCTTGAAAAAATAGCCATCAAATTCAAAAAATAACACATCATGTCTAAAACAAACAAAATCATCTATTGGATCGCCACCCTCTGGCTCTCCTTAGGTATGACCTCCACTGCCATTGTACAACTGTTGGAAATGAAAACTGAAACCGATTTTATGACCCGTCTGGGTTACCCCGCCTACATGCTGAAAATACTGGGTGTCTGGAAAATTTTAGGGGTAATAGCCGTACTGGTACCCAGATTTCCCTTAGTAAAAGAATGGGCTTATGCAGGCTTCTTCTTTATGATGTCGGGCGCTTTCTGTTCTCACCTCATTGCCGGCGACGCCATGAAAGATACTTTCCCGTCCCTGCTGTTGCTGGTCCTTACCGTGATATCCTGGTACTTTCGTCCGGCAAACAGAAAGATCATGGCTACTGCCTGATTCCAGCGTGAATGTTCCTTTCGAAAACCTACGACTGCTCCTCCAACACTGAACATTCTTTCGGTGATCCAACCACTACAGGCTGGCTATCAGAATTAAATCCGTCACCGGAGTACCGTCCCCGTTGGCAGAGGCGATCCGCTGCTCATGGATCACGCTGAACCCATGTTCACGCAACACTTCCTGCAGCCAGGCCCCCGTATGAAAATACTGATAGTAGTCGTCGCCGGTACTGGATTTCCGCCAGCCCGATTTCGTATAGTCGTCCTCCATGGTACTGAGATACAACACGCCTCCATGCTGCAGCATGCTCACTGCATCGCGGACCAGTTTGATCGTTGCCTCCTGAGAGAGATAGGGCAACAGAAAACCCACCATGATGCCATCATAACGATCCGGCAACGTGGTCATATCGGCGCAGTCCAGCAGCTGGAATATGGCGCCGGGGTTGTTCTTGCGGGCAAGGTCCAGCATGTCAGGCGACAGATCGGTGCCCAGCAAACGGAAATCCGGCCGCTGGTGCAGCAGGTAGTGCGTGATATTACCCGGACCACAGGCCAGCTCCAAAATGGCGGCCTCCTCCCGGGGAATGCTCTGGCAAAATACATCCAGCGCGTTTTGATACCCCTGCGTATCCATGAATTTTTCTTCATAGAGGCGGGCATTTTTGCCAAACAACTGTACTACTAATGCAGTCTTGTCATCCATGGGAAATATGATTTACTATAAAGATAAAAAAAAGCTACCAGCAAACGCTGGTAGCTTTATCCAATACAACACCCGGCAACTAATACCCGGGATTCTGTTTTAACACGCCGTTGGCAATATCTACTTCCTGTTGCGGTATGGGCAATCTGCCCCGCTTCGTCATGTCCCAGTCCATATTAAAACGGCTTTGATCACCGTCATAATCCACCCCTCTTTTGCCGGAGGCGTCAATGGCTTTTTTCGCATAGTCGAGACCGTAACGCAGCAGGTCCCAGTAACGAATCCCCTCTCCGGCGAACTCCACGCGGCGCTCGTGACGAATACTTTCCACGGTGGCCTTCACTTCCGGCATCTGCACGCGGTCGCGCACCATTTTCAGATAGGCGTCTGCTTTAGCCTGGTTGTCGCCCAGCCACAGCTCCGCGGCCATCAGCAATACATCGGCATAACGGATAGAGCGGTAATTGTTGCCCCAGTTGGCATCACTGTTCGCGCCGGCTTTATATTCTATGTGCGTAGCGTACTTTTTGTTGAAATAACCGGTATACTGCCAGCTCTTGGCGATAGCGCTGAAATGGCGGCCATACAGGATGGTCTGGTCGCGGCGCGGGTCGTTAGGCTCAAACTCATCGTAGAGCGACTGTGTAATGGTGCTGTAGCTCCAGCCGGCGGTGTACACCGGATCGTTGATTCCTCTGGGCGCAAACATATGCACGCTCAGGTTCCCCTGCCCCAGACGCTGGTCATTCACGTTGCTCACGGTGATCAGACCACTATGGGACACTTCAAACACTGACTCGGTACCGAACTCCCCTGCTCTCCGCCAGATACCGGCGAAGTCATCGGCCAGTTTAAATCCGCCGGTGTTGATGATATCTTCCAGGTATTCCTGAACAACCGCCTTATGGATGGTTTTGGACCCTGCCAGCAAATCCTGCTGATACACGCCTTTGTAAAAGAGATACACACGGGCCATCAGCGCTTTGGCGCTCCAATGGGTAGCATGACCACCGATCTGCCGCTGTGTTGTTTTAGGCAGATCAGGCATCGCTTCTTCCAGGTCTTTGGCGATCTGATTAAAAACCGCTTCCGGTTTGGCCTGCGGCTGATTGTATTGCGCCGCGTCTACCAGCGGCGTAGTCACCAGCGGCACATTTTCGTACCAGCGTACCAGTTCGAAATAGAAGTACGCACGCAGAAACTTAGCCTCTGCGATGGTCGTCCGTTTGAACTCATCAGACGCGGTCACCTTGCCGATTTTATCGAGATACACATTGGCGCGGGCAATACCGGCATAGTAAATAGACCACAACCCGCGGTAAGTCTGGTCTCCGATGGTAACGGTACGGAACTGGTCCAGCCCTTTGATACCTACGCCATCGCTCTGGCTGCCGCCGCCGGAATACGCATCATCTGAGGCGGCCTCGCTCCAGCAATGCGTGGGATGAAAGCCCATCCACTGGTTCCATTGCAGCACATGGTATACGCCAGCCAGTGCCTGATTGGCTTCTTTTTCATTACGGAAAAAATTACTCTCCACAATTTGTGATGGCGGGTCCAGCTCCAGAAACGATTTGGTGCAACCACTACCGGCCAGCAACAACGACACACATGCGTATTTTATATAACGGAATCTTGTTTTCATACTTCTAAGAGGAATTATAAGTTAACGTTTAAGCCTGCACGGAAAGCCCTCGCCTGCGGATATACGCCGCGGTCCACACCGAGGTTGAGCGCATCACGGGCGCCGATTTCCGGGTCAAATCCACTATAACCGGTGAAGGTAAACGGATTGTCTACGGCCACGTACACACGCAGATTATTCAGTTTTGCTTTTTTGATCAGATTATCTGCCAGCGTGTATCCTACCTGAATATTTTTGATACGCACGAAGCTGGCGTTTTCTACATATACGTCAGATACGTTATTGTGGTTACCGTTGTTGTCTGCGAAAGTGAAACGGGGATACTTAGCAGCGGAACCTTCTTCTGTCCATCTGTCGAGGTACTGGCGCGGCATATTGGCCATCTTGATATCATAGCGGTATAGGCCATTCAGTAACTGATGTCCGAACATCCCTACGGCAAACATGCTGAAGTCGAAACGTTTATACGTCACGTTGAGATTCAGACCGGCGGTCACATCCGGATTGGGATCACCGATGATGGTCTTGTCGTTGTTGTCCAGCTTACCATCGCCGTTGAGGTCCATGAACTTCAGGTCGCCGGGCACCGCTCTGGACTGGATTTTTTTGCCGTCAGGACCTACATAGCTGTCCACTTCTTTCTGGTTCTGGAAGATACCGGCGGTACGGTAGCCCCACAGATAACCGATGGGGTAACCTACCTCCATGCGGGTCACTGCGCCGGCGCCGATAAATCCGGTGCCCGCTACCGCTTTGGCGGCGTTGTTGATGGCGGTCACGTTGTTTTTATTGTAAGCACCGTTGACGGTCACATTGAAACTCAGGTCTTTATTTACCTGCTGTTTGTAAGTGATGCCCAGCTCTACGCCTTTGTTGGATACGGAGCCACCGTTGACGTAGGGAGAAGGATTACCAACGATAGCGGTGATCGGCGGATTAAACAGCAGGCCGATGGTGTTTTTAATGTAGTAGTCTGCCGTCACGGCCAGCTTACCTTTCCACAGCTCTACGTCTACGCCGAAGTTGGTCTGTTCGGAGGTCTCCCATTTGAGGTTCGGATTAGGCACGGCGCCGGAAGCCACTCCATTGAGGTAATATTCTTCGCCGGTGGGCTTGATAAACGTATAGCCGTTACCGAGTACCATGCCGGCCGCCCACGGAAAGGAGTTGTCGCCGATATTTTCGTTCCCGTTCTGGCCCCAGGAAGCACGCAGCTTCAGGAAAGTGACGGTATTGGAGGTATAGAATTGCTCTTTGGACAGTACCCAGCCGCCGGACACGGACGGAAAAGTGGCAAAAGGATTGTTGCGGCCGAAACGGGAAGAGCCGTCACGACGCAGCGTGGCAGAAAACAGATACTTGCCGTCATAGTCATAGGCAGCGCGGCCGAAATAAGAAAGCAGCGCACGCACATCGGCGCCACCATTCACCTTGTTCAGGGTTTCGTTGGTGGCCAGATCGATATAGGCCATGTTCGGATCGCTGGTGATCAGGTCCGGACGGGAACCGTTCAGGTTCTCGAAGCGGGATTTCAGCGCGGTATGTCCCAGCAACGCCTGTAAGTGATGTTTGCCAAAGCTGCGATTGTACGACAACACGTTCTCCACCTGCCAGGTATAACGACGGGAAAACCCTTTGCCCACGAGGCTTACATCTGTCTTGGAGCCACTGTTCAGATAGTATTCAGGCGTAAAACTGCTGCTGCTGTAGTTGTTGACTTCTATACCGAGGGAAGAGCGGAACTTCAATCCCTGCATGAGATTCACTTCTGCATAGGCATTACCCAGGATCTTATCGTTTTTGTTTTTACCGTTGGCCAGCTGCATAGCAGCCAGCGGGTTGGTAGGTCCATCGGTGATGACGGAAGAAATACCATATACCTGGTCACCATTACGGACCGCATTGATCGGATAGTGTACCGAATTTTTCAGTTTGTTGGTGTCCGTTTCGTATACCGGTGTCAACGGGTCCAGATTGATGGCATTGTTCAGCACCCCGCCGTAATCAGCATTGGCATTGATACCGCGGCTGGTCGTGTTCATATAACTTAAGCTCACGCCTACACGCAGGAAGTCCTTTATTTTCTGGTCGCCATTGAGACGGATGGTATAACGCTCAAATTGGGAGCGGTCACCACCAACGATGCCCTGTTGCCCGAAATAGGAAAACGAAGTAAAATAGGTGGCGTTTTCGTTGCCACCGCTTACAGACACATTGTGATTGGTGATGGGAGCATTTTTGGTAAAGGTGGCATCCTGCCAGCGCGTGCCTTCGCCGTATTGCGCCGGATTATCGAAAGGCGCTGCCTGATTGGCATTGCGGGCGCCTTCGTTCATCATTTCTGCGTATTCGCGGCCATTCAGCACCGGTACTTTACGCCATGCGTTCTGGATACCATAGTAACCATCGTACGCTACACGTGCGGGGCCTTTTTTACCGCTTTTGGTGGTGATCAGCACCACGCCGTTAGCGCCACGGGCGCCGTAGATCGCGGCAGAAGCAGCGTCTTTGAGCACGTCCATACGCTCAATATCATTAGGGTTCAGGTATTCGATGTCATTCACCGGAAAGCCGTCTACGATGTAAAGCGGGTCCGGATTTTTATTGGTGCCGGTACCACGGATACGGATCATCGGTTTTTCACCAGGCTGACCGGAAGGCGTTAATACCAGGACACCGGGGGCGCTGCCCTGCAAGGCCTGCTCCGCGCGGAGAATAGATTGTTTGCCGATAAAATCGGTGTTCACGGTGGTGATAGACGTGGACACGTCGCTTTTTTTCTGTGTACCGTAACCGATCACTACCAGCTGGTTCAGCTCTGTGGCAGACTCTTTCAGTTTAATCAGCAGGGATACTTTTTCTCCTTCGGCCAGCCGGTGGTTACGCAACTGCTGTTTGATATAACCGATAGAGGTAAACGAAATGGCATAAGGTCCGCCGGCAGGAATGCCGGTAATAAGAAATACGCCCTGCGCGTCTGTTACCTGTCCTTTGCGAAAAGACGAGTCTCCGTTGATAACGCCTACGGTCACGCCGGGCAATGTTTCGCCTTTTTCATTTTTTACTACGCCGGTGATGGTGCCTCCACCGGTCTGCGCATGCGCCGTTAGTGCCAGCAGCCATAGGGAAATAAAAAGCCAGCTGCCTCTTTTGAGAGACTGTTTTGTAAATCTGATCATCATAACGTTTGTTTTATGGCATAGCACTGCCTCGCTATCCAGCCATACGTGAATAACCTGTTATCGTAGGTGACTATAAAAAGACGGACTATTTACGGATGTGATAAGCTCCGTTATCCTTTGTCAATGTTAGTTGGTTCAAGGTCGCTATCGTGTGAATAATATCGTCAGCATCCTGTTGCCCGGTCAGCGTTCCGCTGAAGAAACATCCTTTCAGGGCTGCCGGGTCTGCGGTGATCTGTATACCATATTCCCGGTGTAATACGTTGAACACCTCTTCCACCGCACATTTGACAAACTCTATCTGTCCGTCGTGCATCAGCACTGTGGCTTCCGGCACTACTGCCGGAACAACTGCCACTGGCCTGGGTGGTTGCTTCCACGCATATACAGACAGTTTGTTATTGTCTTCATTCCAGGCCAACTCCTGCCCTGGTGTTAGGTAGGTACCCGGACTATTCTTCATTTTCACCACTACTTTTCCGCTTAGCAGCCGCACTTTCACGCGATGGGCGTGTTCCATGGCGCTCACCATAAATACGGTGCCCAGCGCGGTGGTGGTCACTTCGCCGCTACGCACGGTAAAAGGCAATGCAGCGCGGGCGGCTACATCGAAGATCGCTTCGCCGGTCAGTTGCAGTTCGCGGTGTTGCCGGCCATAACCGGTATCGTAGCGCACTTCTGTTGCTGGCCGCAACGTAGCCAGTGAACCGTCCGGCAGCTTCACCACACTGTCTGCCTGCCAGGCACGCAGTATGGTAACCGCAGGCGCTGTGACAGCAGGCGCCTGCGCCATGGAAGGTATAGCCCGGGCCGGCTGCTCTGTGGCAGGTCGCATCCACAAAAGAATTCCAGCCATGACAGCAGCGGCAGCGGCGCCTGTAACAGGCCACAGCAGCCTGCGACGGCGGGCATGCACGGTCTCCTGACGGATAGCGGTCAGCATTCGCTCCGATTGTGCTGAAGGCAGCATCATATCTGCGCCCCATCCCTGTTCGTCAAGAAACTGCTCCAGTACTTCCGGATGGGCATGCAGATAATCAGCGATCTCCCGCTGTTCGGCCGGTGCACAACGGCCTTCCAGGTATCGTGCGATCTGTTCGGTTGAAATGGGCATTTGATAAGGTTATACGTATGAAGTGACAAAACACCCTTACTGCTGAAAAAAATTTTTTTATACGCTGTACATCAGAGTTGACATAACCACAGCAAACCCAGGTGCAGCAAGCCTCCCAGGCGGTGACGGAGAAATTTAAGGGCTTTGGACATATGCCCTTCCACTGTTTTGGGGGAAATCGACAACGCTTTAGCTATCTCGGGATAAGTCAGTCCCTGTACTTTGCCCAGCAGGAATACCTCGCGGCGTACAGGCGGCAACGTGTCTATAACCGTGGAAACCTGCCGCAGCAGGGCAATGTCCCGGACACCCGGCGCAATAGCGGCATCTTCGGCCAGATGCTCCGTCATATTAATATAACGGATACGCCTGCTCGTACGGCGGTGATAATCGATAAATACGGTCTTGGCTATCTGAAATAACTGCGTAGTAATTGCCAGCGCGGGATTCAGGGTTTTGCGGCTGGTCCATAGTTTCACAAAAACTTCCTGTACCAGCTCCTCACAAACTTCCGCTTCATGGGTATATCGCCACATAAACGCATACACGCGGGTATGGTATTCGCGGTACACGGACTCAAATTCGGCTGCATTCCCTAACTGTAACTGTAAAATATCAGGCATCCCCACATGGTTGATCAAAGGGGCAAATTAGTAAAAATGACTGGTTTAATTGCGTATAGGCATCCCTGATAACATTTTATTAAAAGACAGGGCAAAAAAAAGGGCTCGCTATTGCGGGCCCAGAAATTTAAATGGATTAGCCCTTTTGAAGGACCCGGCCACATTGCCGGCATATACTTCGCCTTTGGTCAGCGATAATTTCTTCACGCCTCCTTTCGACGAAAAATTCACATCGCTGAAATCCACCCAGAAAGTATTAGGCGTCAGTGAAGACTCAAAATAATAAATCAGGTTCTTCTGGTCAGACACTGTTCTCCAACGGGTGGAAGAGATATTGGGTTGATCAGGAGTGCTAATACCATAAGGCACGGAGCAATTGCGGATCACGCTGAACATGCTGGCAGCGGCCAACCGGTAATCTTTTGTTTTAGGAATCGCGGTAGTATAAAAAGAAGCACGCACAAAACGATCGGCAGCCCTGTTGGTGCCGGGCAACATGGTAGTGCCACCAATCTCTTTCCAGTACTCGTTCAGCGCTAACTGTTTGTCATATGCCGGTGAGTTGGTCATCACCTGATAGGCAGGATCATGATGGATCACCAGTTTACCTTCGATGTATTCAAAGATGGCATTGTCGCCACTGGCATCGGAAATAGACAGATGCAGCGTGGCAAGCCTGGCTTGTCCCGGCACATTGTCAGACACAATCGTAAAACGTTCCTGCTGTAGCTCGTCCACCGCCTCTTTTACGGTAGCAAAATTATCGAGTACATACTGTACCCAGGCGGCAATAGTCAGTCCCGGCTGCTTGCGGTCCCAGTCAGGGTATTTCGACTCGGCCAGCCAAAGCAGATTGGCCACAAGCCCTTTTTCGTTCATCCCGTCGGTGCTGCAGATATTATACGCGGCAGCAACCACGCTGCCATATTTGGATTTCCATTTAACGGTCTGTGCACCGGTTTCGCCGTTGCGCGCCATGCCCCGCGGAAAAATCCACAGGTCGGTCTGCGTATCCTCTTTCCAGTCCATAGACCGGGCAGTGATCAACAAGCCGTCAAGGCCTTTGTAAACGACACGGGTACACGCACGTCCGGGGTGAATAACAGCAATGGCTGCAAATGATGCAATAATCGTGAGGGCGAGGGTTTTGAAAGTTAACTTCATAGTGGTTTAAATGTTGGGTTACAAACCACTAATAAACGATTTTTTCGCCATATTGTTCACTTCACGACATTATCTTTAATTGAAATGCCTGCTCGCCCAGTATCTTCCCGTTTACCTGAATACTGATCAAATGCTTGCCCTTATAGTGTTTGCGGGTGGTCATATCTTTAAAGACCTGTTTTTTGGAGAAAGACAGCTGTTCTCCCGGCTGCAATACCACCTCTTTCAGCTTAAATACTTTCTGTGACAGCTCGCCGGAAGATTTCGGATAGTGTACCACGTAGTCGATCACCAGTTTTTGGGGAGATGATTTTTCGCTCTTCAGCAGGAAAGTGAATGTCAGCGCATCTCCGAGGCGGATGGAAGGGGCGCTCAGTCTGAACTGGTCCAGCTTCACCTTCACCTGCTTTTCGAAATTAAACACACACAGGGAGTCCTTATCTCCCTTTTTGATCAGCGTGCGACTGGCATGTTTAACGATCCAGGCGGTATGCGGGTGCTGCGTGTCCCAGCCTTTCACCACCTCCAGCATATAGGCGCTGTTGTCTTTGGAAATATCATTCAGGTGATTGGCCACCGACTTTCTTACATACAGGGTATCATCTGTTTTGAGCGACTCCAGGATGTCCCGTGTCAGCGAAGGATCTTTAATGACGGCGTCGAGCTTAAAGGACCAGGGCAGCCGCGGGCGACTTCCCTCAGATGCCAGTCTCCGCACATGATGATCATCATGAACGGCCCACTGTTTCATCACCGTCAGCGTGCGGGTGAAATCTGTTTTCAGGAACGTTCTGATGGCAAATTCCGCGGAACCCAGTGTGGTAAAGTATTGCAACGCTTTCATGGAAAGCTCGAAGTGGTCCTTGCCATACAACGCCACAAAATCAGGCAATACCAGCGCGGTATAACCGGTCTTCAGCGAAGGAGCTGCCTTCATTAACACTTCCAGCGCCTTTTTGTAATCTTTAGGCAGATGTTTGCCCAGCATTACCGCTGTATGGCGCAAACGTTCGTTCAGCTCGCGGGTTTCCAGCGCCTCTGTCACCTCTTTATAGAAACCGTTCCGGTCAAATTTTTTATCCGCAGCTGCAAAAACATCCGCAAAATGCCGGTAAAAATCGCGGTTGAACATCTCTTTGAGTGGTTCCATACTATTCAATATTACAAACTACTTTGACCGGCCAGCTTTGATGCATGTTGGACGTTCCCGCCTTCATGCCGGACACCATATCATAAAAACGTTTCCGTAGTGAGTCAAATCCACTCACGGTGCCACGGACAGCCGCATGATTCAGTCCCGCTACTACAGGCAACGCACCTACTTTCGGCAGCTGCTGCCGGCAAACGGCCGCATCGCGGTGTGTCAGGCCAAATTTACTCAGCCCGAAGAAACATTGCTGTTCGCCACCAAGGTGCTGCCATATCCGTTCTATGCCCGGCTGCATTTTTTTGGTGGTAGCCTTATCATAAAAAGATTCGATGGTACGGCCCAACAAATCGCACTGGTGGAGGTCTTGTTGGGTGGGCATGGTGTCACCATAGTAGGTAACAGGCACCATCATGTATTCGCAAACACCGCGGTGCTGGTATATCTCCGCGCATAGCGCTGCCATGTAATCACCGTTGTCCAACCGGAACGCCAGTACGTCGTTGACCTGAAAATAAAAACGGGTCACCTTGCGGTATTTTTTTCGGGCCCTGATTTTTTGGTTAGGTTGACTGATTTTTTTCCAGTAGCGGTCCAGTTCTTTCTGTCTGGCTTTCCCGTCAGGTCCGTCGGCATCCCATGCTTTGATAAAAGCGCCTTTATCCACAACAGACCTGATGAATGCCAGTTTACCGGCATCCATCAGGCCTATTTCCCACAGGGCAAGCCCGCAGGCGGTTACATATAGTTCCTGGTCCAGTGCGTCGGACGCATATTCTTCATCCTCCAGCGGAAAGGTTGCTTCAATGGTTGACAGGTCTGCCCCACTATCGTACAGGTCCATGATGCCGGAGTAGACATCATGCGCCATGTCACTGTCAATAATCTTTATGCCATCAATTGCCATTACAGTACAGATATTTTTTGCAACGGCAAGTTAAGCAAATTAGATATTGATTGCACCCTGGCCGGTAGCGATCAGGTAAGCATCTTTTAAGGCTTCCGCGTAGGTGGGATGTGCGTAGCAGGAACGGATCATTTCTTCAGCAGTCATTTCCTGTTCTATGGCAAGCACAGATTGCGCGATCACGTCTGCGGCACGTGGCCCGATGATATGTACGCCCAGTATCTCTCCATATTTCGGCGACACCAGTACTTTCACAAATCCGTCCGTATCCATGGAGGCACGGGCGCGGGCGCTGGCCATATATGGGAATTTACCCGCTTTATATTCCACGTTTTGCGCTTTCAGTTGTTCTTCCGTAGCACCGACCGCAGCTACTTCCGGCCACGTATATACGACGCCGGGTACCAGCGCGTAGTTGATATGCGGATGCATGCCATGTATGGTTTCCGCTGCAAATACACCTTCCTCTTCTGCTTTGTGGGCCAGCATGGGGCCGTCTATCACATCCCCGATCGCGTAGATGTTGGACACATTCGTTTGCAGTTTTTCATTCACTTTTATCTTGCCGTTTTTCTCTGTCTGAATACCCACAGCGGATAAGTTAAGCCCGTCTGTATAAGCTCTTCTGCCTACCGCCACCAGGCAGTAGTCGGCAGTGATCTCCTGTTGCGCGCCTTTTTCATCCAGGAATTTCACGGTGGCAGTGGCACCATTGTTGGCGGCCGACTGCACCTTGCTGCCCAGCAGCAGGTTGATTTTCAGCTGGCGGAGCGACTTTTGCAGCGCTTTGCCCAGCTCCTGGTCCATCGTCGGTATCAGATTGTTGGTATATTCTATGATGGTAACGCTGGTGCCTATACGAGCATATACAGAAGCCAGTTCCACCCCTATCACACCGCCGCCGATAATGACCATGGAGGCCGGTTTCTCCGGCAGGGAAAGGCTCTCCGTGGAAGTGATGATTCTTTTTTTATCGATCGCCACGCCCGGTATGGTAGATGGTTTGGAGCCGGTAGCAATGATAAAGTAACGGCTGATGACCGTCGTTGCCGTGTTATCTGCAGCGGTTACTTTCAGATGGGTCGTATCCACAAAACTGCCGACGCCCTGATATACCTGTATCTTGTTTTTCTTCATCAGATATACCAGTCCGGCGGTATTCTGTGATACCACTTCGCCTTTGCGGCGGATAAACTGCCCAAAGTCCAGGCTGATACCGCCGGTGTTGATGCCATGCGCTTTAAATTGCACTGCTGCCTGATGATAGTGCTCAGAGCTGTCCAGCAGCGACTTGGCAGGAATACAGCCTACATTGGTACAGGTGCCGCCGAGGGTGCTGTATTTCTCCACGATGGCCACTTTATACCCTAGCTGGGCCGCGCGGATGGCCGCTACATAGCCGCCGGGACCAGAGCCGATGACCACAACATCATATTGATTTTCCATATACTTAAGATTGATCTGGACAACAATATTACGAATTATATACCAATCGGTATTTTTTATTTTAAGGGATTTGTTTGCCGGAGAAGACTGACGAGCCATTCTCCTATAGCCACACTAAAAATGGCTCATTGCCAAACGAAAGGACTCCGCCAGATGTCCACCCAATTCACGGGACTCCGCTGCATATTGACGCATACAGGCATATAACCGGCCCATGCTGTCATGGTCTTCGTTCCTTCGAAGATCGTACAATATATTCCACGTTCGGTGCGTCATTTCGTTTAGCCATTTGAGTGCGATCACGATCTGCTTGTCTGATAACCGGTCGTCCGACCCAATAACACGCGCGGCAATGGTAAATTGAAAGAGCAGTTTTTCGATCAACCTGATTTTCTCTGACAGCGGGCGCTGGTCCTGCGCTTCTACCAAACAGCGAAACGCTTCTGCGTTCATCATAAAAAACATTAAACAAGTAACCCAGCACAAAAGTGCTGGGTTACGATGATTAAATTTCGGTGTATTTAACCGTCACCACCGGTGTGGTCTGCGTTACTTTTTGCAGATAAGGCTGCAGCCTGAAAACATCAGACGCGTCTTTGTAAGCGAAATCAAACTCCTGAATATATCCGGAAGGAAAATTACCGGACCTGTCCAGCAGTTCACTGAACTGCTCCTTATAGGCCCTGCGCTGCTTTTCCTTCAGCACGGTTTTCCAGTATTTCATCGCTTCAAAGCGTGACAGCTTTCTGCCTGCTCCATGGGAGCAGGAATAGAGCGCGTCAGCGGCGCCAGGCAGGTAGCCGGCTTTAGCCAGCAGGCTGCCTCTGGACATAGACAGCGGAATCACCGCGGTTTTTCCCTGCTGCAGTTCTGTACTTCCTTTCCGGTGTATCATCTCTTTTCCGGAAAAACGCAGATGGTTGTGAATGGAATCCTCCAGTAAATACGGGGTCCCATGTAACACCCCCTCCTCGCGCTGGTCGCGGTAGTTGTGCTGCAGGTAGTTCCTGTCAATGGCTGCCTTATGGCAGCTCAGATAATTGGCGTTCTGCAGAAAGATCAGTGTCTTGATGCAGAAATTCTTCCGCCGCTCATAGCCGAACTGCAGGATGTCCTGATAGTACCGGATAAAATCCGGTTGTACAAAGTCGCGATGCACATAGTCGACGTCATGGCCGTATTCCTGCGAGAAATCACGGGTCAGCTGTATACAATGCTGATACAGCGCAATACCCCTGTCGCGCGTGCCGGTATGGCAAATAATATATACGGCCTCGTTATCTTCCTCAATAGAAAGGAAGTGGTTGCCCCCACCCAGACCGTCATCGGTCATTTGGGTATGTGCCTGCGCGAAAGCGCGGTAGTGGGCGTTTTTGTCGAATGGCCGCAGCCAGTATTGTTTATCGATTTTAAGATACATCACGCCACACCCGATATCCTTACCGGTGATCAACGGGTAAAAATAATCCGTGGTTTTAAAAGCCACGCCCACAGGGAGGGCTTTTTCGGCGCAATAGTGAATGTCTGTAAACGCACAGATGCTGTCAACAAACGGTTTTTGGGAATACTGCTGCAACTGCTCCATAGCGTTGCTTTCAACACTATGTGCATCACAATAGAATGCAATAGATCGCATGTTCTTTAATTTGGGTAAAAAAGATTAGTTCGTGGGGCTTGGGTAGGAACATCTGCCCCTTACAGAGATGTCAGCAGTGGGGCAAAGATAGAAAAAATATTTAAAACAATAAACACCAGCTTCATTCGTCTTCTTTTTATAGAAAACATACTATGGAAATGTTCCGTTCTTTCTTTGAGCAACATTATTCGTTAAAGGAAACAACCTGGCAACAGGTCATCTCCCTGTTCTCACCCGCCACGCTGGACAAAAACAGTTTCTTCATCCGGGAAGGTGAAATCGCCCGGACCATGGCCTTTCTGGAAAGCGGCATCGTACGTGGCTTTTACCGGAAAGACAACGGTGAGGAATATAATAAAGTCCTGTTTTCCGCACCCTCCTTTTTCGGGGACTACGCCTCCCTGATCAGCGGCCGGCCTGCCCTGTTTTCCCAGCAGGCACTCACCGACGCCCGCATCTGGGTGGCAGACTACCGGCAGTTTACCCGCCTATACGACACCTGCCCCGACCTGGAACGTTTCTCCCGTAAATGGGCGGAGTCCATCTTCGTACAAAAAGAACAAAGGGAAATAGAACTGGCGCTGTTTGACGCTACCCACCGCTACCTCAATTTCCGCAAAGCCTACCCGGAAGCGGAACAGCAGATTCCACAATATCATATCGCATCCTGGCTGGGCATCTCGCCCACGCAACTAAGCCGCATCCGTCGTAAATTAACGGCCAGCTGATTTCTTTACCTATGTCAAGAGGTTTCAGCAAAGCCGGAAATAGCTTTGTGATTCAATTTTACGATCATGCAGTACACAATTATCCTCTTGGCGAAAGCCACCCCGCAATGGCTGACAAAATCCCGGTCTGAGCGCGACCAGTTCGTAACGACAGAAGTAAGGCCTATCCTTGACAAGTTTTCTGATCAGTGCAGCGTCCGGCTGTTTGACTGTGACTTCACGCACGCAGCAGTTTCTGATTTTATGATCATCGAAACCAGTAACCTGGAGCATTTCGGTTACCTGGTAGGATACCTCCGGGAATCTCATACGTTCGCGGCCCCTTACTTCGATGTAAAAGATATTATCATAGGTGTTCCCAATAATTTCAGGGGATCGATGAATGTGGATGATATACGAAAGGCAGGGTAACTAATGCCCCGGTATGATCTGCAATCCGGCAGGATCTTTCACCTCCGGATGTTCCAACGCCCATACCCGGGCAAACTGGCGGCCGTTGTCGCGGATGTACAGGTAATATTCATACTCATTGCGGAAATAGGCAAACATCGCATACGTGGGGCGATACTGTTTCATAAACGCCTCCAGCGCTGGTGATTCAAGACCGGTGATCTTTTTCACCAGCGCTTTATTAAAACGATGATCTACATATTTCTCCTGTTCATCACGCTCCAGCAACTCCCGGAAAGCCTCCATGCGTTTGATTTTCTTAGCATTAAAAATCATGTCCAGGTTGATGCCCACGCCACCCGGGCCACTGGTACCCCCCAGTAACGATGGCGCATAATCGAATACTTTCCGGTATTCGTCACGGAAGGCTGCGGAGTCAGCAGAATAATCCTTCACCCGGTTCGTGGAAACCACAACAGTGGGCAATGTGGTAATGTCCACATGCAGCTTCATATCAAACGGACGATTGGGATGAATCTCATTAACAGGAAATTTCATGGTGGCTTTGCCCTGATAGGAAAAGCTGAGGGAGTCTGCCAGCGAGAGGCGGATACTGTAACGCCCCAACGAATCTGTGACAGTGCCGGCGCCGGATGTGCTCATCACACTAACGCCCGGCATTCCGAAACGACCGGAACGATCGTATATTGTTCCGCTCACACGCAACTGCGCACTCGCTGCTAACGGCAGCAAGAACAACAACGGGAATAATATGAACCATTTAACCGGGTAAAAAGTGCTCATTTCTGCCTCAATCTAAGACAGGATCAAAACATAAGCAAAACATCCGGCAAATATTAACAAAACGTTGTATCTGTCCGCAGGCTTGCCAGGCTTGTATCCGTGTCCTATTTTTTAGTTTTTCTATCGATCTTGTCCTGCAGAGAAGCAATCACCGCAGCGCATTCTTCCAGCCGCTGCGTATGAACGCTGCCATCTACGGCAAGATCTTTTTTTGTCACCTCTACTCCATCCAGAAATGCTTCGAGAAAAGAAAGGTATCGGGGTTGCTGCCCGTAGAGGGCTTCATATATTTCTTCATTCAGCTTATCACCTTCCTTACGCAGATCATTGCTCACCAGATCGCTCACATCACGCATGTGGTTCATGACAGCGCTCATTTTGGTTTTCAGATCTTCCAGCTGGTCCGGGTCTTTTTTCCCCGGTGCAATATTATGTCGGAACAAACTATCAGAGAGTTTTTTCCGGGTTTTCATATATACCTGCAAATCCTCTTTCAGTCCTTTCAGATGCAGGCTCAGGTCCTGCCCTTTCTCCGGTTTATAATATTTATCAACGTCATTATTCAGGTGTTTGACCCAGGTCAACAGGCCGGTAGTCACGTCCATTACGGAGGGAGTGGTTTGTGCCGCAGCCTCTCCGGCTGCAGCCAATTGCAGGACCAGGGCCAGTCCTGCCAAAATTTTGCTGATCGTCATATTCTTTTCGGGTTGTTCATTTGTGTACAAGATAGTAAATCTGTCGGTTTGTGACTGCTTTAACCGCTCAACTGGCCAGACCAATCGCTTTTTGCCTATTTTTATACCCTGAACGAATCATTCCCATGCGAACCACCCTTCTTCTTTGCGGTATTCTTTTCACCACGCTGCTCAGGGCCCAAAGTCCGACCGATACACAGTATCTCGACAGCCTCGAGGCCGTTTTTACCAAAGCGCGCACGGACAGTGAAAAGATACGGGCAGCGGTACAGATATCCAGCTACTGGGTGTATACAGATACCGTCAAAGCCATGGCCATACTGGACAAGGTAGCCCCGCTGGCCAAAGGCCAGCCGTACTACGAAGGCCTGCTCACCTCCGTACGCGCCAACGCCAGCGTATTCATGGATGATTTCGACAAAGGGCAACAGCGGCTGATGGATGCGGAACACATCTTTGAAAAACTGCATACCCCCGCCGCCTACGGACAGCGGGCCCGCCTCTGGTACAACTATGCCTCTATTGAACAACGCAGGGGCCACGACAAAGAATTTCTCCGCATCATACTGGAGCGCTGCATCCCCTATGGTGAGCAATCGCAGGAAAGCGGACTGCTGTCCCAGTATTATTCCGCCGTGGGCGTGGCTTTCATGAACGAAAGAGAATACGACAAAGCGATTCAGTATCAACAGAAAGCCATCGATCAGTACAAAGAAGAAGGACTGAAAGACGACTTTATCATCTGGAACTATCTCCGGATGGCCAGCTGTTATATCTATAAAAAAGAGCTGCCGAAGGCAAAACAAAACCTCGACATCGTATCGGCGATGCCTGAGTCAAAAGAGGAACGGTCCTATACCTCCCTTTACTTTACGACCTACGCCCAGTACTACGGCGGGATGAAACAATATGGCGCAGCCCTGCATGCCATAGACGCCGGGATGACCGCAGCACAACATCTTAATCAGGGCCATCGCTACAGCGCGCTCCTCTATCATAAGTACTCCCTCATGAAAGACCTGAAACGGTACCGGGAAGCCAAAGACATACTGATAGCGCTCTCGGGAGACAAGACATTTACCGGCCATGAGAAAAACCAGCTGGCACTAAAAAAAGAAATGGCCGAAACCATGGCCAGCCTGGGAGATTATAAAGGCGCCTACGATATGATGGTAGCCCATAATGAACAGAACGACACGGTCAACAATCAGGCGGTACGCAGACAGGTGGAAGAACTGGAGATCCAGTACCGCAATGCGGAACACGAAAAGAAAATAGCTGTACTGGAATCGGAAAAAAAGGAAGCCGCTGCCAAAGCTAAAAACCAACGGCTGTTCAACTGGCTGTTGAGCGCCGTGGCCTTCATCCTCTTAATACTGGCAGGCTTCTCGTGGTTGTTTTACCGCAACCAGAAAAAACTGTCAACACAGGAAGAAGTCAACCATCGTCAGCAGGTAAAGGAAATGCAGCAGCAACAACAGCTGGTAGCCACAGAAGCGATGCTGGAAGGCGCTGAACGGGAGCGCCGCCGCGTAGCCCGTGAACTGCATGATGGCCTGGGTGGCCTGCTGTCAGGCATCAGAATAAAACTGAGCGGCGTATCGGCCGCCAACGAGGAAGTAGAAAAAATTATCCCGCAGGTAGACAATGCAGTCGCTGAAGTGCGCCGCATTGCCCATAATATGATGCCGGAAACGCTCGCCCGCTTTGGCGTGGAAACAGCCCTGCACGAACTGTGCGATTCACTGCAAACATCACACACGGCCATTCATTTTGAGGCATTCGATATACAGAAAGACATGCCCGTTTCCGCTCAACTGGCCATCTACCGTATCGTACAGGAAGCACTCTCTAATGCGCTGCGTTATGCCGAGGCTAAAAATATTCTGGTGCAATGCAGCCAGAACGGCCATACCTGCTTTATCACCGTGGAAGACGATGGTAAAGGTTTTAATCCTGAAAGACCGCAACGCATCGGTATCGGGCTCTCCAGCATGGAGAACCGCGCCCGCTACCTCAACGGTAAAATGGAACTGGAAAGCCAGCCGGGCGCCGGCACCACTATTCATGTGGAACTGGACCTGGAAGCTAAAATCAAGGAGGTCAACGTTTTACAACAAGCATAAAAAAACTTTTCCGATGATGTCCAAATCGGGGCAACCCGTGACGTCATAGTATCAAAATCATGTATTATGACAAACAAAGACATCGTAAAAAAGTACTTCGAAAGCATCAATCACAATGACTTTGATGCCATCCGTCAACAACTGGCAGATGACCACCTCTTTTACAATCCGGCTACGGAACAGCCGCTGAATACCGCCGGTCACCTGGGCATGATGGAACGCCGGGCTGCCGCTTTCGATGGTCATTACTTTCTGGACCAGGTGCTGGAAGAAGGCAACTACGTAACGATCAACGGTCGCTGGGAAGGCGTTCATATCGGAGCATTCGCTGGTATGCCGGCCACAGGCAAAAAAGTAGTTTTCCCCTGGATAGATCTGCTGGAAGTAAAAGACGGTAAAATCGCTGCTGAACATATTGAGTTCAATCCAGCCAGCATTGTAGGACAACTGAAAACACCTGAAAAAGTATAACGATCATGCAGGAATTTTTATTGATCATCCGGGGCGGAAAAGACCCTGGCAACGCCTCTCCGCAGGAAATGCAGCAAACGCTTCAGCACTGGCAGAAATGGATGGGCGAATTGATAGCCTCCGGCAACTATATAGGCGGCCAAAACCTCGAACCAGCAGGACTAACAGTGCTCAACAGCACAACCGTCACCGACAGGCCGCTGGTAGAAGGCAAGGAACTGGTGGCAGGGTATCTGTTGTTACGGGCCAATAATGCCGCCGAGGCCGCCGAACTGACAAAAGGCTGTCCCGGCCTGGCGCAGGGCTGCACCATCGAAATACGGGCCATCAGACAGCTTCATCTGTCATGAGTAATTCCTCTCCTATTGATCAGACAGTCAACCATCTTTTCAGACAGGCGTCCGGAAAGATGGTGGCTGTATTGGTGAAAATATTCGGTCCGGAACACTACACCCTCGTGGAGGATGTGGTACAGGACGCGCTGCTCAGCGGCCTCGAAACCTGGAAGTTCAATGGCATCCCCGATAATCCGGAAGCCTGGCTTTTCCGCGTGGCCAGAAACAAAGCCATCGATATGATCCGCCGGAAAAAACATCAGTACAATATTGATTTTTCCGACCCGGAGCAGTTGCCCCCCTCTGCCGAATACATGCTGTCGTCTACATTCGATCAGTACTGGCAGGACCAGGCCATCCGGGATGATTTTCTGGGGATGATGTTTGCCTGCTGTCACCCCGATATCTCTCCGGAGAACCAGGTCACTTTTATCCTGAAATCCCTCTGTGGCTTCAGCACCCGCGAGGTGGCCCGGGCTTTTCTCACCTCTGAAGATACTATTTCCAAGAGGCTATATCGTACCAAAGAATTTTTCCGCGCCAACAATATCAGGCCGCATATCCCGCCACCGGCGCAGCTGTCGGGCAGGCTGGACGCGGTGCTCAACAGCCTCTATCTGCTGTTCAACGAAGGCTACAGCGCCACGCAACACGAACAACTGGTGCGGGAAGATATCATCGCCCAGGCCATCTACCTGTGCCAGTCGCTGCTCGATCACGCACATACCAGACAGCCACGTACCTGTGCACTGATGGCATTGTTCTGTTTCCATGCAGCCCGCATCCACAGCAGGCTTCAGGCCGATGGCACCATTATCCCGTTGTCGCGGCAGGACCGCCGGCAGTGGGACCAGGCGCTGATCACCACCGGCAATGAATGGCTCAACAAAGCCGCCAGCGGCGCTACCCTGTCACCCTTTCACCTGGAAGCAGCCATTGCCTATGAGCATTGTATAGCGCCCGGGTACGCGGCCACCAACTGGAAAATGATCCTCACCTATTACGACGCGCTGCTGCAACTCACCAAAGACCCGGTAATACTGCTCAACCGTAGCGTTGCCCTGCTGGAATATGCCGGTGCGCCGGCAGCGCTGCAATCCCTCGAAGCGCTACAGGGCCACCGGCAGCTGAGCCGCTATTATCTTTACCATGCAGTGCTGGGTGAGATCTACAAAAGCATGAACGAGAAAGAAAAAGCAGTGGCCTGTTTTGAGCAGGCCCGTCAGTTAACCACCGCACAGCAGGAACAACAGTTCCTCTCTGCTAAAATTGCAGATACCTGATCCGCATCATCTTCTTCTCCAACGGGCAATTCGTTAATTTGCAATATGACATTACCGGAAGCATTGATCACAGCGGCGCGCCGCTACTGTAAGGAACATCATCTACGGCGGGCCAACCGCTACGCGAAAGAGCGTACCGGCGCCAACGATCCCGTGTATTCCTACAGTGATCAGGATTACAATCTTTTTCCGCGCTATCAGGTGTTGGCCGCCATCCTGGGCGAAGTGGAGAAGCTGGTAGGCAGAACATTTCCTTCTCCGGAAGCATGCCGCGAAACACTGGTCCATACCGGCCTCACAGCCAGGTCATTATTCACGGAAATCGATCATCCGATTGCCCAGGCAGCTATGCAGGAAGAGCGGATGAACTTTGTTCAGTACCTGCAAAATCTTACACCAGCGTCTTTGGCGCAGGTGGTACCCCTGCCCTATCGCAGAAGGCTAAACGAAGAAGAAAGCAGCATGGTGCGGCAGCAACTGCTGGAACGCTGGAATTATAACGGCGGTTACTGGGCGCCGCTAACCGGCAACATTCCGTCCAACACCCTGTTTGTTGCCCGGCAGGCCCTGACGCCGGCTGATCGCAGCGCCATAGCTGATTATATCTGTCAACATGCAGCGCCACATCTGCTGGAGATCACAGCAGATGAAACAGACGCGGAAATTACCTGTAGTGAGCTGGACCTGGATAGTTATGAAACCGTCTACTGTGATAAAAATTACAACTGGTTATTGTATACCTCTCATGAGTCGACACTCACCTTCGCCGGAGAACAGCTACTGGTATTTGTTCGCCAACTGTTCGCCGGGCGTGAAGCCCTACTCAATCAATGGCCGTAAATATTTTGGAATTTTTTTGATTTGCGATTTTGGGATTTCGGGGGATGATAAAAGCGAATAAATAAAAAATCGGAACAATGTAAATCGTTTCGATCTTTTATGGATGCCTGCTCATTTCAATCCCGAAATCCCAAAATCGCAAATCAGAAAATCCCAAAATCAGTTCAGTCCGCCGGGTTGTTGCTGCATACTTTTGGCAATCGCCAGTTCCGTAGCATAACCGGTGGCCATGGCAGGAGGCAATGTAACGCCCTTAGGTGCGGGCCATGGTAACTGTTTCATAGGCCAGTCGCAATTTTCCCGGAAGCTTTCATAGGCTGCCGTTCTTTCGCTGGACACTTCGTAGGTGTTGCTCCAGAAGGCGTTCCCGAGGCGATAGTTCTGATTAAAATCTTCAAAGTTGTCGAATAACTCAAACACATAGTCTGCCGCCTGTAATATGTTTTTCCAGGCTTCTTCTGCTGTGATATGGCCCGCCATGTACGCATCTCTGGAGATAACGATCAGTCGCCAGCATTCATAACCCCAGATCAGTTTCGGCGGACGGCCGTTGGGCCGGTGTTCGAGGCAGGACAGGATATAGGATTCCGGCAGATGGGTGAGCGCCGCCAGCCGGTTACTCGCCGCGTTGTCACTATTTCGCAGCGACAACGTCATGGTGAAAGCTTCCGCATGATATCCTGTGGTAAGCAGCTGGTTCGCTACCTTCCGGTAATTTTCGGTGGTGAGTATGCCCCAGCTTTGATCCAGGTCTTTTTTATAGAGGTCAGCATCAGCCGGCCGGAAGGTATGGTATTTCCCCGGTCCCTGTAAAGCCGCCAGGGGATAATATTCCAGCGTTTCATTCCAGTACCCTCTTCTGTAAACGTCCACCAGTTCCAATCGTAATGCCTGTCTTTTCTCTTCACTCAGCCAGGTAGCGCCGCTGGCCAGGTAGTAGCGTTTTTGTTCCCGCACCGGCAAGTGGCACATATGCCATGCCACGACGAGGAAAAGCCCCACCAGTGTTACAAAGGAGATCACGCCGATCCACTGCGCGCCGGTCAGCGGAGCCGGATCTTTGATCAGCTTCTGTACCAGTATGATCATGAAAAACAAATCGAGGCCTGCAAAGCTGAAAAGCAGGACAGCAAAGGCATACAGGAGGGGTTGCTGGGTTTTGAATCTTTCAAAATTTCTCCATTTGGCCCGTACAGGGAAATCTACTTCTCGAGGGTGGTTCTGTAACAACGGTTTCATTATATATAAATCTTTCGATCTACGAAAGTACAATAACTTTTAACGTTTCAACCGCCTTGTCGTTTTTCTTTAAAATAAATAAGCCGTTCCCTGTGAGGAAACGGCTTATCACGCGAATAATAAAATATCAGTGCATCGGTGTCTCACCCATTGGAGCGGAACCTTTGATCACATTGGCCAGTTCAGGGTTTTCTCTTTTTTCGCGGGTCAGCACTTTGTAGGTGATGACGACGCTGAGCATCATACATACGGCCCCAATGAGGAAGTGCATGCCAGGGAAGTAAAAAGGCGCCTGGGCAGAGGTGAAATAAGCGAAGGTGCTGTTCATGATCAGCGGGCCTACTACGGTGGTAAGGCTCATGAGGCTGGTCAGTGCGCCCTGCAGCTCTCCCTGCTGATTAGGTGGTACGTGGCCGGAGATCACCGACTGCAGCGATGGGCCGCAAATACCGCCGAGGCAGTATGGGATCAGGAAAGCGAACATCATCCACCCTTGTGTGGCGAAAGCGAACAGTAACAAGCCCAGGGCGTATAAGGAGAGGCCGAGGTAAATGCTTTTTTCATTACCGATTTTCGGGTTGATGACCCTGGTGAGCCCTGCCTGTACAGCGCCTACCAGCACGCCTACCACGGCCAGGGAGATGCCCACCATTTTCTCGCTCCAGTTGAAGCGGTAAATGGTGAAGAAGTTCCAGTTGCCCTGTACCGCCTGGCTGCCCAGGTAAATCAGGAAGAAACTGAAAGCCAGTCCCCCGATTTCCGGGTGACGGGTCAGAAACTTCAGCGAGCCGAACGGGTTGGCCCGTTTCCATTCAAACGGCCGGCGGTTTTCTTTGCTCAGCGATTCAGGGAGCAGGAAATAACCGTAGAGACAGTTGAGCAGACAAAGTACTGCGGCGGCATAGAACGGTGCACGGATGCCCCAGGTAGCCAATAAGGCGCCCAATGCCGGTCCCAGTACGAAGCCCAGGCCGAAAGCGGCGCCGATAAGCCCGAAGTTTTTGGCCTTGGAAGTTTCATCGGTGCTGATGTCAGCGATGTAAGCTGTAGCGGTGGTAAAACTCGCACCGGTAATACCGGCTATCACACGGCCAATGAACAGCCACCAGTAATGGGGCGCCAGTGCCAGAATGATGTAGTCGATACCGAAACCCAACAAAGATAGCAGGAGTACCGGACGACGCCCATAGCGATCGCTCAGGTTGCCTACTACCGGTGCAAATAAAAACTGTGTGATGGCAAAAACAGATAATAACAGGGCGCCGTAGGTGCTGGCTTCGTTGACAGGAATGTGTTTCAGCTGGGCAATCAGATCAGCCATTACCGGAATGATCAGCCCCCAACCCATCACATCAATCAACAAAGTGATAAAAATAAAGCTGATGGCAGCTTTTTTGGAAGTGGTATGCATAGTAGTGAATTGCAAATAAACAGAAATGTTGTTTTAAGAAAAAAGGGGGAACAAAAATACGGTGCAGGCCGGGAAAACGATACACATCCGTTTATTCCCAAACTACCGCTGGCGCGGAAATGACGATACATATTTCTCCTGCCGGTATTCCTGCAGCTACTTTTACTAACGCGGAAAAGACGACATGGTTCATCTTCTTCCGTTGGCTTCGGTATTATTCGTAGATCATGGCTTCAGTGTTTTCAGGGTACCAAAGGTACATATCATCACATGGATTCTAAAATATCTTCCGGTCAAAATGCATACGACCATCGGTAAAAGCCACTATTTCACCGGTAAAACCATCCTGCAAAGCACAGATGATTGTCGGAGTCATGGCCTTACGGGGCATTTATGATGCGCCTTCCTATAAGTTAAAAAACATTTCTTTAACATTTCAATGATTAGTCATTAATGATTAATCATTAATTTTGATGAAAATAGATAGACGATGAAACGTTTCGAAAACAAAGTGATGTTGATCACCGGTGGCAACTCCGGTATAGGCAAAGCCTCCGCTATACTGGCGGCCCGTGAAGGCGCTCATGTGATGATTGCAGACCTGCAGCTCAACCAGCAGACGCTCGATGCCATACAACAGGAAGGCGCCATCGCCGCCTTTGTACAATGCGACGTATCCAAACCGGAAGACATGGAAAAAGCAGTCGCCGCCACGGTAGAGAAATTCGGCAGCCTCGATGTGGCCCTCAACAACGCCGGCATTGTAGACGCCGCCCCCATCCATGAGAAAAGCATCGAAGAATGGCTGAAAGTAACCAGCGTAAACCTCAACGGCGTTTTCTACGGCATGAAATACGAAATTGCACAGATGCGCCGGCAAGGCACCGGCGGCGCCATCGTCAACATCGGCTCCATCATGAGCCAGGTGGGCGAAATCGGCATCGCGGCCTATGCTGCTTCTAAACACGGACTGGTAGGCATGACAAAAGTAGCGGCACTGGAAAACGGAACAAGCAACATCCGCATCAACACCATCGGGCCAGGCTACATCGAAACACCGCTCCTGATGGACAATGCCTCCGCTGAAAGCCGCACCTACATGGAATCCAAACACGCCATGAAACGACTCGGCAAACCAGAAGAAATCGCTAAGGCCTTCCTCTTCCTCGCCTCCGACGACGCCAGCTTCTGCACAGGCGCCTATCTCCCGGTTGACGGTGGTTACCTTTGCCAGTAAACAACTTTTTGTAGTTTTAGACTATGAAAAACATCGAAATACCCGTCCGGAGAAAGCTTGGCCTCCATCTTCTCCGGACTTTCAACTGGTCGTACGACCAGTCACAGCTCTTTTTTGCCCATTACGAGCTGACATCCCAGCAATACAATGTGCTCAAAATACTCCACATGGCGGCCCATCCCCTCTCTACTTCTGAAATACTGGAACAGATGGAAGAAAAAAATGCGGGCGTGTCCCGTTTGGTAGACCGGCTCGTGCTCAAAGGTTATGTGAGCAAAACCATCAACCCCGCCGATAAACGACTGGTAGCAGTTAGTATCACCGCAGCCGGATTGGAGCGTGTTAAAAAAGTAGACCGTAACCTCGATAAACTCGACCTGGTATACGCTGCACTAAACGATCAGGAGGTAGCACAACTCAGTAAACTACTGGAAAAAATAAGGACAGGCCGGTAACATGTTAGTACCGACCTGCCTCCCTCTATCCTAAGCAAATGATCACCTCATCATTGGCCGGCTTGCACTGCAAATTCGATTGCCATCAGACAGTATACGCGGCGCCACCGCGTCGGTATGCGGATCGATAGTAACGGTCTGTCCGGGAACATCCATCACCCTTATCTCTTTACAGTTACCACTCCAGTCCAGGGTAAAGAAGATCTTTTTCCCATCGGCAGACCACGCCGGGTACCACTCCTTTACGTCGCTGGTGGTCAGCTGCCGCATGCCGCTGCCGTCGAGGTTCATCATCCAGATATGGTAGTTGCTGGTAAAAAGCACGGAAGCGCCATCAGCGCTCACATCCAGCTGTCCGGGCACATCGGCGAACCGGCTTACATCTGCTATACGGGAAGCACTGGTGAGCTGCACATTGCTCAGATAAAAGCCTCCCGGCGCCGTCATCACCATCCGGCCGTCTGGCAACCACGCATAATCCGACACACCTTCAAACCCCGCTACCTGCTGCCCGCTGCGCGTGAAAACAGCTACATACTTCCGGGGGTAAGTGCTCGCCGGTTGCCAGATGACCGCTATCTTACTTTTGTCGGGAGAAATACGCGGCACGCCATTGACATACTGCCTCACCTGAAAGGAAGCCGCCACCTGCCCGCTGGTGTTATAAATAGTAAAGCTCACCTGATCGGATGACAGGCTCTCTTCGTAGGCCACTATTTCGCTGCCATCGCGACTTACATCGAACCGCTCCTGATGCGACATGCTGGCAATATCTATCAATTGCTGCTGCTGGCCACTGCGCAGGTCCAGCTTCATGAACCCCTTAAAGGCAGCATAATAAAGCGTGCCCTGGCCGCCGCCGGCAACACCCCCATTTTTATCCTTGGAGCAAGCCATCAGGGTAACCAGCAGACACAGGTACATCAATGAAAGAATGGTTGTTTTCATATTGGTAGCATTGAAGGGTTAACAGCCAAAAGGAGCTGCGCCACAAAGATCTGCTACCAGCGGCCACGAGTCAATTCGTGGATGTACGGATTTTCATCTCCGTGATTTTATGGAATTTATATCCCGTATGTCCACCCTCCCCGCTATATTTGTATTATTGCCCTCAATCCTCCGACCATGAAAAACTATTTAGCCCCCGTCATACTGCTTTTATGGTTAACCAGTCCTGCCTACAGCCGGCAGGCGCCCGACAGTCTACGGCAATTACTTCGCAACAGCAGCACAGATACCGGTCGTACCAGCGTCCTCCTTCAGCTGGCGGAAACCAGTTCCCGGGCAGGCGCAGCAGACAATGCGCTCCGTTATGCCCGGGAAGCAGTGGCTGTCAGCCACCGCAGCAATAACCGCCTGTACCAGTCTAAAGCCACGGCTATGCAGGGCACTGTCCTGATGCGTTCCAATCACCTGGACGATGCCATTCGTTATTTTGAAGAAGCGCGCCAGTTACTGGAAAACGATACCAGCACCATCGCACGCAGAACGCGCGCCAAGGCTACCGGCAACCTGTCAGTAGCCCTGGGCAGAAAAGGGTTGGCCGATCGTGAACTGGCGCTGCTCACCTCCCTGGTGCCCGAATTCGAAGCGTGGCACGATTCTGCCGCCCTGGCGGTATGTCTGCACAACATATCTTCCAAACTGATCAACATCGGTCGATATGAACAGGCGTATCGTTATATGCTGCGCAACATTGCCATAGCGGAGCAAAGCAGCCCAAAAGAAAATACCGCCGGCTCCTATATCGATATGACCTCGCTATTGTATAAGATGGACAGCATCGCTGCCATGCCGGCCTATCTGCACCGCGCACGGCTACTGCTAGATCAGCTTCCTGCATCACGGCAATGGGGAACTTACTATATCTATGCCGCCATGTATGCCAGTAGCTCGCGGCAGTACAGCACCGCAGACACCCTACTGGCACAGGCCCGTACAGTCATTGACAAATTCGGTGACCGGCCCAACCTGTTCAATTATTACACGGCATTGTTACAGCAACAGAAAGCGCAACAGCTGTGGAAAGCTGCACTGGCTACCGCCACCTCGCTGCGGCAGATGGGAGAAGAAGACAAGCTGCCTTACTTCCGGCTCAGTGGCCTGAAAGATATGGCCGAACTGGAAGATAAGCTGGGACATCCTTTGAAGGCGTTGGCACTCTACAAACAATACCAGCCGCTCAGAGACAGCCTGCGGCAACAGGAAATGGACATACGGATCAATGACCTGGAAATCCGGCATCGGACGCTGGAACAGGAAAAGAAAATACTGACGCTGCAGGCTACCGGTGACGCCAGGGAAAAAACACTGCAACAGGCGCGCAACCGGCAACTACTTCTCGGCAGCTTCACCGGTCTGGTGTTACTAGGTATCGTGTTCTTCGTTTTCTACTATCGCAACAAAAGAAAAATCATCCGGCAGGAACTGGAACAGGTACGACAACAGCAGCGCATCACTTCCTACACCTCCATGCTGGAAGGACAAGAACAGGAAAGACTGCGACTGGCACGCGATCTGCATGATGGCCTCGGCGGCACGCTTACCGCTTTGAAGATGCAACTGGACCAGATCACGAACAGGCCCTCCACAGAGGCAGTGGCCACCTCCGCACGCAAACTTGAAACTGCCATCGCCGATCTGCGGCAGATTTCCAGAAACATGATGCCGGAAACTTTATTGCGCTATGGCCTGACAGAAGCCCTGAAAGATTTCTTTGACACCGTTCGCCGGTCCGGCCTGCAGGTGCGGTTCCATCACTATGGCCTGGAACAGCTTTCCAACAATACCACACAGTTGATGATATACCGGATTATTCAGGAACTGGCCACCAACGTAGTGCGGCATGCCCATGCCACAGAAATGCTGGTACAGGCAACACTCGAAGAAGGATTATTACTGATAACAGTAGAAGATAACGGCGCAGGCTTCGACACCGCCGCAGCCTACACCGGCGCCGGACTTACCAATGTACGGGCACGCGTGGACTATTTAAATGGTAAAACCGAGATCATCTCCCGAAAAAACGGCGGGTCCGTGATCAACATAGAATGCAGGCCATGATCGACATACTCATCGCAGACGACCATCCCCTCATTACAGAAGGACTGCGTTCTTTTCTGCGAACGAAAGACGACTTCCGCATTGCCGGCACTGCCGCCAACGCCGCAGAAACAATGGCGATGATACAGCATACGCCGGCATCTATACTATTGTTGGATGTAAACCTGCCGGACGGCAACGGCGTAGACCTTTGCAGCAGTATCAGAAAAGCAGCGCCCCACCTGCGCATTCTGGGACTGAGCAACTACAGTGAAAGAAGTGTGATACTGCGTATGTTCAACAACGGCGCTTCCGGTTATGTATTAAAAAGCGCACCGATGGAAGAGCTGGAGAAAGCCATTCAGATCGTGGCTTCCGGTGGTATTTACTTCGGCGAAGGCGTGCAACAGGTGCTGACCGGACTGGCAGCGGACGCACTGACGGAAATGCCTCCCATTACCCGTCGTGAAAAAGAAGTGCTGCTGTGGCTTGCACAGGGACTGAGTTCTCCACAGATCGGTGAAAAGATCTTCATCAGCGCCGTCACAGTCGACAGCCATCGCCGCAGCCTGATGCAAAAGCTCAAAGTCAATAATACCGTGTCGCTGCTTAACAGGGCCAGAGAATGGGGGCTTATTTAAAAGCCACCCATTACACTCTTTTGCCGGTGAAATAAGCATAGATAGACATGGCATGTCCATGCCCCAGTTCATACTCTTCTTTGAGCCACGCCACAATCTGCCCGGCTTTCACGCCCGGCTTCAGCGCTCCTTTTTCCAACAGCCCTTTTTTCTCTGCCAGCTTTTGGAAATCTTCAGGAGACTTTCCGGTTTTCTTTTGGATATTATCCAGATAGGCCTGAAAAGACATCGTTTAACTGTTTTGCGGGTAATTGTAATTCAACATCCATTTTATGCCGAACCGGTCTTCGCACATGCCGAAGTAAGCGCCCCAGAACGTTTTATTGACGGGCATTTCCACCTTGCCACCGGCAGACAGGGTCTCGAACAATTGCTCCAGTTCCTGCTCTGAATCAGTATTGATCACCAGATGTATATTATTACCCAATACCAAACGTTGCTCCATGGATTCCAGGAAATCTGTAGCCATCAGCACAGCGCCGCTTTTCGTCGTCAGGCTCATATGCATGATTTTATTATGCTCCTGTACCGGCATCCTTTCGTAACCGGGCACGTCACTAAAACGGGAAATTGAGGTGATCTCACCGCCCAAAACCGTTTTATAAAAATTCATTGCTTCTTCGGTGTTACCCATGAAATTGAAGTAGGTGGTCATTGCTTGCATAATGTTTTTTTTTCGATGCCCCAAAGGTAAAGACCAAATCCCATGTTTCTAAAGGGCGAATACGACAACCTTAGGTAGGTATTTGCGTCATTTGTTGTACTTATCTTTGGCGCATGGTCCACATATACATCCTTACGATCCGTCATGCCCTGGTAGCATCGATTGCCGATTGCCGGCATTTGTTTGAAATGGTCAACGAATTTCTGGTAGAGAAAGGCAAGCCCGCGCTCTTTGAAGTGCACCTGGCCGGCATCACTGCTGAAGTACAGTATGAGCGCGGCACCATCTCTGTTCGGCCGGATGTATTGCTGGATACAGTTACTGATGCGGACCTGATCATCATCCCGGCGCTTACCGGAGATATGAATACAGCTGTTATGCTCAACAGGGAATACACCCTGTGGGCATCAGCGCAATACAAGGAAGGCGCTGAAGTGGCCAGCCTGGGATCGGGCGTGTTCCTGCTGGCTTTTTCCGGCTTGCTGAAAGGCAGGCAGTGCACCACGCACTGGCACTGCGCCAATGAACTGAAATTCTATTACCCCGCCATTGAAGTGGTAGATGAACGGATGATCACCGACCAGCAGGGCCTCTACTCCAGCGGTGGTGGCAACGCCTACTGGAACCTGCTGCTCCATCTGGTGGAAAAATATGCCGGCCGGGAAATAGCCATTTATACCGCCAAGTATTTTGCCGTGGACCTGGATAAAAATGTGCAATCCCCTTTCATCGTCTTCCACGGACTAAAGGACCACGACGATGATGTTATCAGAGCGTCGCAGGCCCATATTGAAAAACATTACCGGGAGAAATTCACCGTTGATGAACTGGCGGTCCAATTCAATATGAGCCGCCGCACCTTTGAAAGGCGTTTCAAAAAAGCTACCCGCCATACCGTCGCGGAATATGTGCAACACGTCAGAATCGAAGGCGCCAAAACACAGCTCGAAATCGGCCGACGGTCTATTCAGGAGGTGATGGTCTACACCGGTTATACCGACATGCAAACTTTCCGGGAAGTATTCCGGCGCATCACCGGCATGACCCCGGTGGAATACAAAAATAAATACGCCCACAGGACAACCGCAGGATAACCCCGCTGCCGGAGCCACCAGCAACCCCTCCAGGCAATTCACTTAACATCGTTTATGCTTTTCCGTTTGCACTTTCGTATATTTTATTTTCAATTATTTTTGAAAATACAGAAACTTTAAATACTTTTGACATCAGAAAAGCAAACCTACAAGCCATGAACATCCTTGCCTATCTGATCTACTTTGCTATCACTTACCTGATCACAGTACATGTTGGGCTTCGTTTTTACCGAAACGGCAAGGTCTTCATCCACGGCCTGATACCACAGGACACTGCCTTATGCGAAGCGATCAACAACATTCTGCTCACAGGGTATTATCTGGTCAACATCGGTTATGCTACCGTCATGATCTCCTTTTGGAAGACCATCCACAACGTCACGGAACTGATAACGGAAATAACAGCCAGCTCGGGGTTAATTATCCTCACATTGGGGCTGCTGCATTGTTTCAACATGAGTGCTATCTACTACATCAGCAGAAAAAAACAATTACTTCATCCCATAAAACCATAACATATGCATCCCGCATTTAATTTTTCTGCCTACCTGATTTACCTGCCGGTAGTCATAGTGGTGACCTGGCTCGTAGCCTGGATACTGTTTAAAAACAGTAAAGTGTTTATGATCGATATTTTTCATGGCAACCAGCAACTCGCATTGGCCACCAACAAACTTTTTGAAACCGGGTTCTATCTCCTCAACATCGGCTTTGCTTTCTGGATCATGAAAATCGGGACAGAACTCAGTAGCCCACGTGAATTGATGGAAGTGCTGAGCAGCAAGCTGGGTGGATTCTTCATCTATCTCGGTATCATGTTATTCCTCAACCTCTATCTGTTTTTCCGGGGAAGAAGAATCTCCAAAGCCCGTCAAACCCACGTCACTCCCACAGCCGGCCTTCATCCATGATCCTGATAAACAGCAAGCGGCCGTCTCATCAATTGGAGACGGCCGCTTGTTGTTTTGCTCCCCAAAAGGAGGACTATCTTATTACCTGCAATTGATTGCTGCCAGCGGGTTTGTGCAATAGGAGGCTATAAATTTTGTATTTATTGTCCGCAATACCAATCATCGCAGACTCCCCCCTTAGAATAAGGGGGATACCGGGAAAACAGTCCCACCCTGGTTCCCCGAGCCATAAAATGAATATGCCGGCATATCATTTATCATCACCTCATAGGTACAGTTGTAACTATTAACGTCCAGGTAAAAGCCCGGGTTGTAGTCGTATTTTTTTATTCGCTTATAACTGTTGAGATATTTTTCTTGGTCCCTGGAGCATAGTATCTTTCTTTGCAGTAGTCTCTTTCTGTGCATTTGCTCCTGCTATCAAACGATTCGTCTGTATCAGCACATCGTACACGTATTTCCGGATAGACGCCGGCAGCGCGTTGGTATCTGAATCGATCAGGTAATACAACGATGTCCGGTCACTAAATCCCAGCTCAATCATGACTGCGGGCTGGTCATGGCAATGCAGGCAGCCCCAATTCGCTGTGTGACCGGCAGTGAACAACAATCCGGGTATAGCATCGATGATAAACCGGCTTTGTTGCCATTGTTCCGACGATTGCTTTACCACCGAAGAATCAATGGCGGGACCATTGGTGTCCAACCAGGTGCGCTCCAGTCCGTGAGGCGTAATGGTATATTTTACCCGTACGCCCATTGACATCACGCCAAACTTTACCCAATCCGGTGAATTATGGATAGACGCTGTTTGTGCTGATACACAGGTGGTCATCATCAGCAGGCACATAAGGGGAAACAAATATTTGATCATGCTTGTATTTTAAGATTAAACGGGTTGTTCTTTCTCCAACGATATATAAACTCATTTTTTAAAATTCCCGGAAGAAAGAATGCTGTACAATCATCTCGGGAAACTGCAGGGTTGGTTACAAGGTACAAAAAAAGCTGTTCCGTAACAGGAACAGCTTTTTAATTTGAAGGCAAGTTAAAAAATGGATGTTATAAGAAGATTAGTATAAAGTAAATTCTACTCTTCTGTTCTGTTGGCGACCAGCAGCCGTCTTGTTGGTGGCAATCGGCTGCGTAGATCCATAACCGGTAGCTTCAATCCGGGAAGGATTTGCACCTTTGGATACCAGATAAGATTTGATAGACTCAGCACGTTCTTTGGAAAGACGCATGTTGGTAGTAGCAGAACCAGTGTTATCGGTATGACCAGCCAGTTTCAGGCTGAAGTTTTTCTCTACCAGCAGGTTGGCCACCTTATCGAGGCTGGCGAAAGAGTTAGGACGAATAGTGGCTTTACCCAGATCAAATTCCAGGTTGTCGATCGCGTCTTTTACTACTTTCCTATCAGCTTCTGTTACAATCACTTTTTCTTTCACTACCTGTACAGGAGCCGGCAGCGGGCAACCAGCGCCATCAACTTTGGTACCGGCAGGCGTGTTCGGGCATTTGTCCAGATAATCAGGAACACCGTCGCCGTCGGTATCACGCTTCATGCCGTCAATTTCTTCTTTCAGCTGACCGATAGCTGCCTGATTACGGGCATCGCTTTCTGCCAGGGAAGTTTTCAGTGCGGCATTTTTAGTCCACAGGTCTTCTGCCAGTTGTGCAGCAGGATTTACGACCGCCAGCTGCGGTTTTCTTTTCTTGCCCAGCGCAAATTCAAGGCCCAGCTTAGCAGTGGAGAACTTGTCTTTGTTACCGCTGTTCACACCGTCGAACACTTTACTGTTCACAAAATTTGTGTTATAGGCCAGGTCGATGTTTACACCCGGAGCCACTACAAATTTAGCACCTAGGCCAACCGGGATGAACATCTCTGTGTGAGTGGATTTACCACCGCTGGTTTTTACAGCGGTCTCTGTTCCGTCGGCCGCAGTAACAGTAGGTTTAAATGCCATCGCACCTGCACCCACAGATACGTAAGGAATCACAAAACTCTGTTTGTTGATCCAGTTGATAGAACCCAGGCTGAGTACACCACTGAGTGATGCAGACCAGTCAATATCTGTCTGGAAAGATTTGATGCCGCCAGCTAACGGTGCACCGTTGATATCAGTCAGTGTCTGCGATGCTTTGGTAGCGCCTTTTACCTGTCCGCGCATGAAGTCCGCCTGCAGGCCAAAGTTGTGGAATATTTGTTTCTTCACGTACGCACCATATACAAAGCCTACATTCTTAAAATCGAAGTTATTGAAGTAGTAGGGACCGCCAAATGGACCAAAAGCTGCGGAACCACCGCCCCATGCGCCTACAGACCACGTACGATAATCTTTTACGCCATTGAAGGGAACAACACGATTTGTTTTCAGGGTACTATCCTTGTCCTGCGCAAACGCGGCTCCAGATAAAGCAAGTACAGATGAAGTCACCATGATAGACTTCCCAAATTTCGTAAACATCCTCATAAATAATTAGTATTGGGTTAAATTATATAATCTGTTCTAAGCATAACAAGTCTAAAGTTGTTACAATCAAGGTACCTTTGTTAGAACAGGCAGGCTATTTACAAAGTCTGTGCCAAGAGTAAAAACAACACCAGCAACAGCCCTCCTAAAACGGCCACCACAAACAGTTTGAAACGGATATAAAGAAATCGGCTACACCCCTCCGGCTTATCTACTACCCCATCACATCAATTTTTTTTAAACTAAATAAATATCGTTTATACGTTTTAGTTATACATCCTTACTTTTTTTCAGGGAGACAGGCAAAATTTTCCATAAAAAAAACCCTTGCACCAGAATATGCCAAGGGATTATATCAAAGGAAGGTTATACAATTACTCACTGTGATGTATATACGAAATTACAGTGTATGGCAGTAGCCATCAAAAAAGCCTGTGCATCCTGCACAGGCTTTTTTGATGTATTATTATCCGGCGATGTATTTAGCAGGCAGATACTTCTTTTTTGTTGGGCATTGGCTGCAGACCCAGGTTTTGCAGCATTTGCATATCTTCTGATACGCCGGGATTCGGCGTCACGAGCAGTGTTTGTCTTTCACCGGTGAAAATAGAATTAGCACCAGCCATGAAACACCAGGCCTGTTCAGATTCTGTCATCTCGATACGGCCGGCGGTAAGACGCACAGTGGACGCTGGCATCACAATGCGGGCGGTGGCAATCATACGTACCATGTCCCACGCGTCCACTTTAGGATTATCTTCCAGCGGCGTGCCTTTGACGCGGGCCAGCGCATTGATGGGCACTGATTCCGGATGTTTGGGCATTGTTGCCAGCGTGAGCAGCATAGAGATACGGTCGCGGTGCGTTTCCCCTAAACCGATAATACCGCCGGAACACACGGTAATACCGGCTTTGCGCACGTTATTGATGGTGTTGATACGGTTATCGAAATTACGGGTGGAAATAATCTCTTTATAGTATTGTTCTGACGTGTCGAGATTGTGGTTGTAAGCATGCAGACCGGCTTCCTGTAAGCGAATAGCCTGTTCCTCTGTGAGCATGCCAAGCGTGCAGCATACTTCCAGTCCCAGGTCATTCACGCCTTTTACCATGTCGATAACGCGGTCAAAGTCGCGGTTGTCCCTTACTTCCCGCCATGCTGCGGCCATACAGAAACGGGTGGAACCGTTGTCTTTTGCCTTCTGCGCATGCGCGATCACCGTTTCGGTGGGCAATAAGGCCTGCACTTTGATATCTGTGTGATACCGCGCTGCCTGTCCGCAATAGGAACAGTCTTCCGGGCATCCCCCTGTTTTGATGGACAAGAGGGTACACACCTGTATTTCCCGCGCGGAATGGTACTCGCGGTGAATGGTAGCTGCCTGATAAACCAGATCCAGCAGGGGCTGGTCATAGATAGCCTGGATCTCTTCGAGGGTCCAGTCGTTTCTGATAGCTGTTGCGTTCATGCTTCCTGATTAAATTTAACTCGTTATGTAAGTGTCTTTATGCGTATTGTGTGAGTTCCTGCCCGATGGCTGCCAGCCAGTTATCGAACAGCTGTTGCTCCAGTTTCTCCACGTGCCGGGCATGTACTTCCCAGTCGGGCGCAAAATCCTGCAGCTGATGGATCATCTCTTCCAGATGTCCTTCTTCTTCCACGATGATGGAGCGGACCATCACCTTACTGCCGGCTTTGTCCAGCTCGGCCTGATATACGGGATACAGCGCGTCTGCACGCACTTCGATGGCGTATGTCACAAAGAGGTAGGCCGCATATTTCAGCTGACTGCCCTGCAGCCCGAATGTATTTTTAAGATAACGACAGGCCTGCATGTCCAGCTGGTGCAGGTAATGCCGCGTCTGATGCGGCGCCAGCAGCTCATGCAGCTGGTAGGTCTTACAGGTATCTGCGCTTACTTTAGCAATTTGTTTTTTCAGGTAATAGGCGTGGCGATGCTCCTCCGCCGCATGTTTCAGCTGAATAAAATCCACCAGCGTGGGATGTTCGCAGGCCGAAATCTTACGGGCGCCGGCGTTCTCCATAAAAGAGAGGGTGTTCAGCCATTTAGCATGCAGGTCGTTGTGTCCAACGATATGTTGCAGTATATCTTGCATATGTCATTCGTTTCCAGCCAAAAGTAACCGCTTGCCGGATGATTCAACTGGGCCAGTTTTGATATGACAGCTAGTCCGGATCATCCAAACACAGGGAAACCGGGATAAGAAACCGACTTAATTATCTTCCTATACTTTTATTATCACTTATATAAACATTATATAAAATAATATAAATAGATATAAAGGGCGAAATGAGATAACTTGCCGGACTATTTAACGGTATTATTTTAAATAACATGAGCAGTCCGGTTCCTTATAAAAGTTTTGTCCATATAGATCGGCAGTCAACAACCGCCATCTATCTTCAGGTGGCGCACCAGCTGATCAACGCCATTCAGCGTGGTTATCTGGTGACCGGCACCAAACTGCCCGGCACCCGCCAGCTCAGCGAATTGCTGGAAGTGAACCGCAACACCATCGTGGCGGTGTATGAAGAACTGGACACCCAGGGGTGGATAGAAACACGGCCCAATAAAGGCACGTTCATTATCGGGAAAACAGCCGGGCGTCCGCAGAAAATACGGGCCACCCCCGACACGCCACTGGCGCGTTACCCCAGGGAGACCGGCTTCGATTTCCGCAAATCCAGTCTGCTCGACAACCCATTTGAACATTCTTCCTGCGAGTATGTGTTCAACGACGGCACGCCAGACATCCGCCTTACCCAGGTAAGCCACCTGTCGAGCCTCTACAGCGGACATCTCAAACGTAAAAGCAATCACCGCAAACTGGGATACTATAACCAGGATGGCAGCGAGTTCTTCAAAAAACACCTGTCCAACTACCTGAACCAGTCCCGCGGACTGCATATCTCTAAAGACAACATCCTCATCACCCGCAGCACGGAGATGAGCGTATATATCACTTCCGAAATATTACTATCGCCCGGAGATACCGTACTGGTAGGGTCATTGAGCTATTTTTCCGTTAACATGATCTTTCAGAAGTCCGGCGCCCGCATCCTCTCGGTACCCATCGACGAAGATGGTATTGATGTAGACGCCGTACGCCGCATCTGTGAAAAGCAGCGCATCCGCATGTTGTACATCACACCGCATCACCACTACCCTACCACCGTCACGCTCAGCGCAGAACGCCGCATTGCCCTGCTGCACCTGGCCTCCGAATTTGGTTTCGTGATCCTCGAAGATGACTACGACTACGATTTCCACTACGACAACAGCCCGGTGCTACCCCTCGCCAGCGCTGACACCAACGGCATGGTGGTATATACCGGCGCATTCGGAAAGTCACTCGCACCGGGCTTCCGCACCGGCTTTATCATCGCCCCGGAAAATCTCATGACCGAAATGCGCAAACATCTCGGCATCATCGACCGCCAGGGCGACGTGCTCATGGAACAGGTACTCGGTGAAATGATCGAATCAGGGGAGATCCACCGCTACCTTAAAAAATCCCTCAAAGTATACCGCGAGCGACGGGACCATATCGTAGCCGTGATGCAGCGAGAACTATCCGATTTTATGGAACTGCGCAAGCCGGCAGGCGGCCTCGCGGTGTGGACGCGCTGGAAACGGCCTATTAATCTGATGCAGCTGGGGAAAGCATGCTCGCGGAACAATCTCTTTATTCCCAAAACACTGCTGTATCAGCACAAAGACCTGACCGCCATGCGGCTGGGGTTTGGGCATTTTACGCAGGAAGAAGCTGCGGAGAGCGTACGGATATTGAAGCAGGGAGTACTGGAAGTAATGGGGAAAGGACAATAAAAAATGTCTGTCCCGGAGCACCGGAACAGACATTGCATTAACTATAAATATGTTTATCGATAGCGGTTCTGGTACCCCGACCGTGGTTTCTGAGGCGGCGCCTCGGTCACACTAATAACACGCCCACCAATCTCCATTCCGTTAAGGGCACGGATCGCATTTTCTGCTTCAATCCTGTTTTCCATCTCTACAAAGCCGAAGCCCTTGCTTTTGTTCGTGAATTTATCCTCGACAATTCTCGCAGATGAAATCACGCCATATTCAATAAACAGGTTGACAAGATCTTCAATCTGGAAATTATATCCCAGATTGGATACATAAATATTCATTGGAGTTAGAAAATTAAACGTTAAAAATATCTGAGAAGAATGCAGCGTAAAGTAGAACAACCTGACGAGAGTAGGGTAGCTTACGGAAGCGATAAAACTCAAATTCAGCCAAAGGTACGTTTAATTTAGACATTTCCGGAGAAAAGATCGTCCGCAGCAGATTCTCCTGCAACACTACCGGCAGTTTTTTGCGCAGCAGACCGTAACAGAAGCCGGGGAAGGTCTTCATCCGGGTACATATATGCGTGTCCTATTCAATGGTGAAGAGGCAAAGCGACCCCTCGGACCAACAGGAAGTAACCCCGAAAAGTTTATGGAATTTTTCCTTTTTTTCCCTATCTTTAGAAACGCGTTTCAAAACCATATCCGGCCGGCTTATAAGACAACAGCAGATATCTATTAGAATAACCCTCTTAATAATCCTGTTATGCCCAGAGAAGATCACAGGCTTATCAACTCATTCGATGAAATTGCCTACGAAATCCTGTTAAACACCTACGGAGAATTTTCCTTTTGTACCAAAAACATAGACAGACGTCAGCAGGAAAATATTTTCCGGCAATGGCAGCAAAAATATCAGGCCCACTTTCATCGGAAGCTTGATGAGGCCGCTACAGCCTTCCTTTCTGACAACCGGTCCACCATGACGATCGACTGGCTCAGAAAAAAAATGGGATTGCTGATCCAGCACTACCTGCAGATTTTTACGCTTCGGGCGCAAACCATTGACAAATCAGCTTTCCGAAACAATTGACGCATCTCCAGTCTTCAGTCTGAAGATGATAACCAGTTGTTTACAAGGCTATGGGCCGGCGCTTACCGGCCTATAGCCTGGACTCGTCATGTAAAATACCAGTCTCCACATTATTTTCCTATATTTAAGTATCAATCAGATACTTATGTCACGCATCATTCCCATCTTCCGCATGTTTGATTATGCCCGGGCCATACAGTTCTACGTTGATTGGCTGGAGTTCGAAATACTTTGGGAGCACAAGCCCGAAGGCGCCCCGATATATATGCGCATTGCCAAAGGCGATGCACAGATAGACCTCTCCGAGCACCATGGCGACGGTACACCAGGCGCCCGGATCAGTATCACAGAGTTTAAAGGCTTAAAGGCCTTCCATGCGAAATTGGGCGGGAAAGACTATAAATACATGAATCCCGGCCTGGAACGGGCCGACTGGAATCCTGAAGTGCTGCTGATGACGGTGATCGATCCGTTTCAGAACACTATCATCTTCGAAGAATCTGCCTGATTAATAGATCTCTTTTCCAAACGGCGCGAAAGTAAGGCTCATCAGCTTAAAATGCTGACGGCCCCAGGGAGCGCCAATCACGGTGATGGTCAGCAATATGCCGAAGAAAAAATGGCAAATGGCCACCCATATCCCACCGGTAAATATCCAGATGATATTGAACAACGTTGACAGGCAACCGGTAGAACCGGCGCCGTCACGTACTTCACGCCCGAAAGGCATGAGGGTGAACAGCCCTATTTTAAAGCATTGTATCCCGAAAGGAATACCGATAATAGTGATACAAAACAGAAAGCCCGATACGATGTAGCCGAGCGCGGCGGCCAATCCGCCGAAGATCAGCCAGATAATATTTCCGATTAAATTCATAGGTGTAATATTACAGAAAAGTACATACTTTCCACAGCAGTTATACCGCAATTTGCCGGCGGTAACGGTAATGGGCAATGGACACTTCTATCAGCGGAACAGCCAGTATCATCAGGAAAGTATAGAGAATGCCCCGCTGTAGCCCTTTCAGGAATTGGTCCACCTGAATAACCGCGATGTTTACAAACAAGTTGCCATTCATCAATTTGCTCAGCGACGTGTGCACCACTTCGTTGCTCGCATCTTCTGTCAAGCCTAACTTATCATGTAGCAGATGATAGATCGCCTTGTGCATCACACCGGCGATAGCTTTGCTTTTGGTGATCTGCAACAGCAGGGAGGCCAGCTTTCCTTTGACACCCTGTGTGGCACCCAGCTGTTGCTCCAGCGTACTGCCGTATACGTTATACACCACTACCGCTGCGGTATCAATGACCTGGTGCGTGCTGAGGGAGGAAATCCGGGCGTTGCCGCCAAACAGGGAGTCCACTGCCTTCAGGGCCGTCTCGCTGAAAACCGGTGGTACATGGGCGGCATAAACGTCCGTATGTTCCCGGATGTCTTTACGCAGACTATGGAAAAATCCCCACTTCAACCCAAAGAAGCCGGCCAGCAGCGGCAGTGCCACCATATACACATAGGCCAGCACTTTCAGCAGCTTGTGGGAACGGGGCACCAAAATATACCTGCGCAGCAATAGCACCAGTATCAGTGCCGTCGCGAAAGCAATCAGACCGGAAAAAACAGCGCCGGAAATAAATCTGTAGGGGTTAGTAAACTCGCCTGCCAGTTGAAAATAGGTAACAATGGTTCGCATAAGGGTAAATAGTAAAAGAACACAGCTTTATATGGCTGCATCGGGGACAAAAATTATTTGGATGATTTTTTTAACAGGTAAGGTTTTATGGCTTTGCTCCAGATAGCATAACCTTGTGCATTCATGTGAAGCATATCCGATACGAACAACTCCGGGCGGGGCTGCCCCTGCTTATCAAGCATCAGCGGAAAGACGTCGATAAAGTGAGCATTTTTTTCCTTTGCCAGAAATGCTTTGATCATGCTGTTCGCCTCTGCGGCCGTTTTCATATACTTCACCCGGGAAGGACTGGGCTTCAGGGAGATATATTCGATGGGCACTTCGGGCAACCGGGAGCGGACAACGCTGTACAGGCGTTGAAAACGACTGAATACGCTATCGGCCGTAGCGCCTTCCGGCAGGTCATTTTCGCCCACGTAAATCACCACTTGCCGTGGATGATAATCGAAAATAAGGTCCGGTGCAAAATAGATGATATCGTTGGTCACGGCTCCGCCTACCCCTCTGTTCATCACCACATAGTCGGCAAAGGTCCGCTCCAGATCATCCCATTTACGAATGGAGGAACTACCTACAAACAGGATCGGATTTGCCGGAGGGGCATACATCTGATCGAACTTCTTGATCGTCCGCACATCTTCCTGATAGCGCACCTGTTCCTGTGCCAGCAGGCTATTGCCTGATAACAGTGCACCTAACAGAAAAGGAAAAAACAATTTGGTCATTGGCACAAAATAAAAAAGAATTACGAAACAGGAAACCCTCTTTCGTAATTCTTCCGCGGTGGCCTACTGTTTGGTGACCATTTTAGTATATACTTTACCGTTATGGGTAAGCTTGATAACATAAGTACCTGCAGGCAGGTTTTTGGTGTCCAGGGCAGTGCGGTGATTGCCCGGCTGCAGCGTGGTATTGAGCAATAGCCCTACCCTCTTCTGCTGGGTGTCAAATACTTCCAGCAGGGTATTGCCGGCTTCTTTCACGTCCAGGTCAACATAGGTGATCTGCGGAAAAGGATTGGGAAACACCTGAAGGGAAATGTTATCATGTGTAAGGGGCACCGTAGCAGCTGGTGGCGTATCGGCAGTTGCCAACATGGGGCTGCCGCAGGTAGCGCTGCCTTCAGCGATGCAGAAGTCGGCAAAACGCACCTGTTCATCGCGGATGCCTGTTGCCAGCTTACGATAGATGCCCCATTTAGGGCGGCAGAAGGTCGTCCCGTCGCGCCACATATCGATGTTGTTATTGCTGTAGTTCAACAATGTCGTGCCATCGCTCACTTTTTTGATGATGACTTTGTAGGAGCCTGTGGTAGAATAGGTGATTTTTTCTTCTACCTCTACCCAGTTGCCTTTAAAGGAAGATAGCGGAGCGCTGGCTTTCTCACCACCACCGCTGCCGCCGCTCCCGGGTGTATAGATCACCTGTAGTTTTTGGGGGGAGCCGGCACGGGGCGTAAGGGTGATCAATGGTGCGCCATCATCGCCATCGCCCGCTTTAATCTGATGTAGATGGCAGAAGCTGGTGGTAGGAATGAAGTCCGCGTCAATTTTGAATTTCCAGCGATAGGTGACTGTTTCTCCGTAGGTGCCCTTCACATTGTCCGGCGAGGGACCGAACGTCTTGATCTCGTTGCGTTGCCGGTCTGTATTAGGGCCGCAACGGTCGTTGTCCGGTGTGGCATGGAGGAAAAACACGAACACGTTTTTGTTGAGCGAGGCATCAAATTCTTCCGTGATATGCCGGCCAAACGATGGGTGCGCGCAGTCAGGCACTTCGCTGGCGGTGCCGTTGCCCAGCACACTTTCGATCAGCTCGTACGTGTTGCCGGGACCGTTGGCAGAAAGCGTTACCTGGGCCTGGATACCCGAAAGAAAAAGGAGACCGGCGGTTGTCAGCAAGGCAGGTTTCCATAATTTGTGCAAAGGTTTGCCGATAAGCGGTTTCATAAGTAATACATGTTTTGAGGGTTTTGTGATTCAGATTTCGGTAGAAATAATGCAATCGATTTCATTGCATACATAATTTAATATTTTTATTTGATAAATCCTTCTTTTTGCGGGGAAATTATTTCGGGGCAGACTTAAAAAACTGGTTGTCAGTGGAGATGGCCGGTCATATTTCGGGAGAAAGACCGGCGAAGTGGGAACACCCCCCTTAATGCGGGCGCGATCAACAAAGGCTGCTCTCCTTTCCCGTGCGCGGGAAAGGAGAGCAGCTATAAAAAGACTTTCTTTCCGGTACGGGCCGACTCCTTCGCTGCTTCGAGGATACGTAGCACCAGTACGTTATTGGGCAAGGCATACAAACCATAAGGCGGCGGCGTTTCTTTTCCTTTCACCACCGCAGCCAGATAAAGGAACGGATCTTCGTATACCGGTATATCCGTAGCCGTTATATGCCTGGTCACCGCCGGCGCGGATTCGCGGTTGCGCAGTAACAATGTGTTTTTGTCCGCCGCCATGATGTAGCCTTTCTCTCCATACACTTCCATGTCCTTGCGGCTGAAAGGCCAGTTCCACGACGCCTGGATAATACATTGGGCGTCCGGATAGTCTACGATGATCGTGGCGTCGTCTTCTACCTTAGGATAACGGTCAGGTTTATATTGCCGGGTAACGGCGGTAACGGCCACGGGCACACGGTTTTTCATCAGCCGCGTCATGAGGTTGGCGCCATAGCAGCCAAAGTCCATCAGTGCCCCGCCGCCATTGAGGACCGGGTCTGTCAGCCAGGACAAAAACGCCGGGCTGCAACCTATCTCCTGTGGCCCCTGATGCCCGTCGTGGATCACCACTTTGCGGACACGGCCGGCAAAGCTGCTGTCTTCCAGCAGCTGGAAAGTCTTCGCCACGGTAGGATACCAGCTGGTTTCGTAGTTGGTCAGCAGATGGATGCCATACCGCCGCGCCAGCGAGTCCATCACCAGCGCGTCCCGGAGATTGGCAGCCAGCGGCTTTTCCACCATCACATGAATGCCCCGCGGCGCACAGGCTTCCACCACCTCGCGGTGACTGTGCACCGACCCGAAGGCCAGCACGGCCTGCGGCTTTACGGCGTCCAGCATCTGCCCAAGATCGTGATATACCTGCTGCTGCGGAATATGATACTGCCGCGCTACCCTGCCGGCCAACGCCGTGTCCTTTTCGTATATCCCTGCCAGTTGAATATGGTTGTCATGGGCGCGCCCCAGTATCCAGCCGGAATGGCCATGTGATACCCCGGCCACGGCCACACGCAGCGCCTGCGCCGAAGCACAGGCCTGTGTCAGTATTAAAAGCAGAAAGAGGTGCAATTGTTTCATCACATCGTAAATACTTTGCCGCCCACCATCACTTCCTGGGTAGCTTCATCAAAGGTAGCTTTCATGCCGGTACGATAAGCGGCGTTGCCCATGATGAGGGCGATAGAATGGGAATACGCTGCTTCGATCGGTGCATTGGGCTGCTTACGCTCCCGCACACTGCTCATCCAGTTGCGTACATGCGCACTGGTGAGCGGGTCTCCGCCGGTATTGGCGCTGGTCTCCACTTTTTCCTGCGAATCCAGCGTGATCGGGGTCAGCAGGTTGGCATGCATGCCCATTTCAGCAGCTTCTCTTTCGGTGAGGCCGCCGGTGCTGCTGATTTTATTGGTAGACATATCGATGGTGCCACCATTGGAATAGTAGATCTCTTTCGTACCCCCGGCAGAGTTATGAAAGCGGCTGCTGTACATCACCTGAAACCCTTTCTCCGGTTCGTTGGCCGGACCATAGTCAAACACGGCTGTCAGCGTGTCCGGGTTTTTGCGGCCGTCGTGCCACATATAGATGCCCCCGTTGGCCACCGCGCTGCGTGGGTGTTTCAGGCCGCTGAACCAGTGAACGGTATCAATCTGGTGCGTCATCCATTGTCCGAAAATACCGGAGGAATACGGCCAGAACAGGCGATACTCGAGGTATTTGCGCGGGTCCCAGCTATCGTTGGGGCGACCGGCCAGAAAACGTTTCCAGTCGGTATCCGACTCCCGGATGCTCTTCACCAGATCGGGCCGCCGCCAGCGTCCGGGCTGGTTTACGTTCCAGGTCATCTCCACCATGGTAATATCCCCGAACTTACCTTCCTTAATGAAATTGGCCGCTGCGTGGTAACTGGTGCCGCTGCGCCGTTGGGTGCCTACCTGCATGATCTTGCCCGACTCTTTTACAGCCTTCAGCGCCTTGCGGGCGTCGTCCATGGTTTCGGCAAACGGTTTCTCACTATATACGTCACATTTATTCTTCACCGCTTCAATGGTATGATAGGCATGCTGGAAATCAGCCGAGGCGATGAATACCGCATCCAGGTTTTTAATCCGGTACAGTTCATCATTGTTGACACAGGCCTGCACAGAATGCCCTGTTTTCTGTTCCAGAAAGGCCTTCCCTTCCTCTCTACGGCGGTTCCAGATATCGGAAACAGCGATCAGGTCGAAATTCAGCTCCTTGTTATGGCTGAAGAAAGAAGGCAGCAACGCCTGCCGGGCACGGTCGGAAAACCCTACCAGCCCCACATTTACCCGGTCGTTGGCGCCCAGGATACGGGCATAGCTGCTGGCCGGCATTCCCATAGCCGTGATCGTTAGTCCTGCTCCTGCCATCAGGGATTGTTGCAGAAATTCCCGCCTTGTCTTTTTAGTGGATGTCATTGTACAAGTATTTTATTTTTTTCCGGAGATATGATATACTTCTTTGAGTTGTCCTTCCAGATAGGCCACTGCCGGCGCATATTCCACCGCTGGGTTGTTCCATTTACATTCCATCATGATCCGTCCTTTGTAGCCGATGCTTCGCAACGCTGCCAGGTAAGGCCGGAAATCCTGCCGCTCCACACCCGGCGCTGAACGTTTCTCTCTTTCTGCAATATGACAATGCACCAATATGCCTTTGGCCTTCTCAATGTTGGCCGCCGGTTCATTTTCACGCAGCATATGATAGATGTCGGCCGTGAGCCGGAAGTTAGGGTGGTCTACCGCTGTCACCACCTGACAGGCCTCGGCCAATGTATTCACGAAATTGGTTTCAGTAGCATTCAGATTCTCCATGGAAATGAGACAGTTATGCTTTGCTGCGATAGCTGCCATTTTGCGCGCCAGCCGGATAAACTGTTGCTTCGCGTCTTCCCTGTTAACACCCTCCGGGATTTTACGCGCCTCTCCGCTGCCTAATACAATAAGCCCGATACCAGCCTTTTCCGCACGCTGCATGACCGTGTCTACATACCCTAATACCCATGCTTCGTTGACCTCCGGTCCCATGAGTTTGAGATAGCCCGGTATAAAAAGATTACACGTCTGTATGCGGCAACGTGCCCGTTTTAGTTTCTGCAGATGGGCGGTAAAAGTTTCTTCACTCACCGAAGGCGCCAGCATCCTTTTGACTGTTTCTTCAAGGTATACGAAACCGGCGGCATTGGCCAGACTGTCACTCTCAACCGAAGCGGTGAGGCCCAAAACAGGCATCGTATTTTCGTTACGCTGCATGGAAGTTTGTGCATTCGATTGCAAAAAAGAGGTGAGTCCCAGGAGGAAAAGGACCGTCAGCGTATTTTTCATAATGTGGAAAGCCCGGAAAAGAAAGGCCATAGGAAAAAGTAATCATTATCCGGGAGAAATCATAATCATTTTGATATTTGGTTATTTTGATATTTTATGATTAAAGCCGGCTCAGTAAATAACCCAATAACAAAATGCTATGGTTTTAATATTTCCAGCAACGGCTCTACCTGACGCCGGAAATCATGTTGCAGGTCTTCATGCAGCCCTACCACCACCTTCACAATCTTCTTCAGTTGTGCGGCATAAAGGTTATGCAGTACAGTGCTCTGGTGACGCAGCAGGCTGGAATCCACCAGGCGCTCACAAAAGTAAATCAACAGCTCCGCCTCTGCCGGTTTGGAACCCATATAACGGATATGTTTGTTGACCAGCCGTAATATCTTACGCAAACGTTTTTTTGCATTGTGCAGATTGCTACCGGCCATTTCTTCAAACCCGTTGTCCATCTCTGTTTTCACGGCATTGATATACCCCTGTTCATCATCCGCGTCGAACAACAGGTAAGTCAGCAGTTCCTTGTTTTCCTTTTTATATTTGGCCAGACGCAGGCATAATGCTGCCAGCTGTGCCGGAGGCACGGAGGCCAGTTCTTTCTTCAACTCATTAATGGACGCTGTCTTCATCTTTACAGGATTGCGGCATCGAAAATACAATTAAATAGTATGGTACAACACCTATATCCGCGCCACATAGCTTAATTAATTAAATTGCACTGCTTCGAGAACCCCAATTACTCACTCTAAACAACCTCAGACTATGAAAACACTGTATGTGTTGGCCGCCGCTTTCGGTTGCCTGTTAACAGTTAACACTGCTTCCGCCCAAATGGATTCCGTTGCGGCCCACAAAGCATGGATGGCCTACATGACGCCTGGCCCCGAACATCAGCAACTGGCCAAAACAGAAGGCGACTGGACCACCGACATGACCTTCTGGAAAGGTCCCGGCGCTAAACCGGAAAAAGCAACCGGCAGCTGCTCCAACAAAATGATCCTGGGAGGACGTTACCAGGAAAGCCGCTTCACTTCCGACATGATGGGCATGCCCTTTGAAGGTCTCGGCACCACTGCCTACGACAATGCCCGGAAAATGTATCTCAACACCTGGATTGACAACATGGGCACCGGTATGATGATGATGGAAGGCAAATGGGAACCCGCTGTCAACGGTATCGTGTACAGAGGGAAATCATATGACCCCGCCATGCAAAAAACCATGGACCTGCGTCAGGTGATCAAATTCCAGGACGCGAATAACTATACCCTGGAAATGTATCGCATGGCCAACGGCAAAGAATTCAAAGAAATGGAAATCGCTTTTAAACGGAAATAATAAGGCCCTTCCGACATCAACGACCCCTGCTACCCCATAGCATGGGTCGTTGCAGTTATACCTGTCTTATTTAAAACCCTGTTAAAAAATCTGCCGCTATTTGATTTGTTGACCTGTTGCCGCTATTTTTGAGACGATCACCCACAATACCACAACCGTGTTTAATCACAGCGTTTCCCTTATATGAAAACACACACTATCACCCTGCTACTCTGCCTCGGGCTTTCCTCCTCCATGAAGGCACAAACCGGCAAACAATTACCTGCCGATATGATACAGTTCTTCCTGGGCGACTGGACCGGCGACGGCGCATTCGCCAGTGGCAAAAAAATCGCCGCGGACCTCCGTTTCAAACTATCACTGGACAGCGCCTGGGTCATGTATGAACACACCGATAAAGCGCCTAACCGGTATAAAGCGCTTTCTATGTGGGGCGTAGATAAGCAATCGGGCGAGCTGGTAGATTATGTCTTCGATAACTTCCGCGGCCACCGGAAGTTTTCCTCCCAGGGATGGCAGGACGGCAAACTCGTTCTCACCCGACAACTCCCCCAGCCTGCCAACAACGTCTTGTATGAGCGCTTCCTGTACGAGAAGCTTTCTTCACAGTCGTTTAAGATGACGTATGAAACCAGCCAGGATGGTAACACCTGGAAGCTGGTAGATTATCTGACGTTTACCAAAAAATAAAAGACAGCCTCAAGGCATTAAAAGCCGGAAGCGTATTGCTTCCGGCTTTTTTATTTGACACCTATGACTATTTAGACATAAATAATTGATAATCAAATAATTAAAACAAAAAACATGGTCATGGTAATCGATTTCAATAACGAAAACACATGATTATCTAAACGAATATAAACAAAACCCGTACGGATATTAATTCAGGGGTTATGGGATAACAGGCGGCCTTATCTTTGAAACGTCCGCTATTTATCCGCCAATTGAATTGAGACCCATATGAAAATCAGCAACTCTGCCTCCAAAAGTGCGGAACAGATCTTTTCAGAAATACGGCGGCGCTTTCCGGGCGCCCGGTTATGGAAACCTCTTACAGGGGCTCCCATCATTGAGGTGCAGCACCGGGGTTTTCGTTTTTTGTTGCGCTATAAAAAAGACCATCTGCGGCTGGATTTTCTTCCACCGTTGTTATGGCTGGGAGGCGGCGTGTTGACAGGGTTTGTGTTATGCACGGCAGCATTGAGTATGTTTAACCGGCAGTTGACCATCAGTATTGGCGGCATTATTCCGGTGATAGCAGGATTCCTGCTTATCAGGATGTTGTTTAAATCTTCCCGCAGGGAAACATTTGAACGCTTCCAAAGTGAAATAAACGTTCTGGTGAACACCGCAGCAGCACCGGCTTCTACATTGTTCAGTCATATATAGTTTGTTCTCCGGAAGACCCTATTATGTTTAAGCTGTTTTTGTCGGCCTTTTATTCTTTGTTGATAACCTTGCAGGTATTACCACCCGGTAATACCTGATTTTTTTCTACTTTTAACAATATGAGCAATAACCCATATCCGAGACCATGATCCGCACGCTGATTATTGACGATGAACCGGCCATCCGCAAAGACCTGGAATGGCTGATGAAACGCTACCCCGATTTCCTGGTACTGGGCAGCTGCGGCAGTATAGCCGAAGCCAGGGTGATCATCCCCAATACGGAACCAGAACTGTTACTATTGGACATTGAACTGGCCGACGGCACCGGATTTGACCTCTTACAGGAGTTTCCCGACAGAAATTTCCGCATCATATTTATTACGGCATATAATGAGCATGCTATCAAAGCCATCAAATTCGGGGCTTTCGATTACCTGCTCAAACCAGTGGATGAAGAAGAACTGATGGCCACCCTCAAAAGGCTGTTGTCCGAAAGTCCTGTCAGCACCCGCACCCAGATGGACATTACCAGCAGTCATCTGCAACCCAAAAAAGCAGGATTACAGAACCGGATCGTACTTCGCTCCTCCCAATACTTACAGGTAGTACCTTTTGAGGAAATCCTGTATTGCCAGAGTGATGGCAGTTATACTACCTTTTACCTGTCTGACAAAAGAAAGGTGATGGTTTCCCGTCCTATCAAGGAATACGAGGAACTGTTGCCCGAAAGCTGGTTTATCCGCATCCATCAGTCCTACATCGTCAATCATCATTGTATAGACCGTTTTCTGAAAGACGGCATCCTGATTCTGAAAGACGGCACCGAGATACCTGTTTCCGCACGTAAACGGGAATATGTCCGGCAGTTCCTGATGGGCGATCATTAATAGATTGTACATGTATATCCGCCGACAAGCGATTTTATTCCTCATATGTTTGTGCGGCACCTTTTACGGGTGCCGTCCAAAACCTGCCGGGCCCCCATCATCCGGCTCCTCTGATGCCACTGCTCCTCCGGTGGTAAAAGCATTACAGCACCTTATAGATTCCGGCGCACGCTGGGATGGCCCACAGGCTACGCAGCGGTTGTTGCAACTCAAAAACAACGCCCTACAGGCAGGCCCCGTGGCCAGCGGCTATTACTATTACCTGGAAGGCATGCACTATTGGTATGCCGACAGCAATCAGGCCGCCATCAATAGTTTCACACGTATGTTGCCGGTTAAGCCACTGGACACCAGTCAACTGACAGACCTGATCATCCTGCAGCAACTGGGATTGTTACAGGTGCGGCTGGCCAGCAAAATCGATGACAGCACGTTTACCCGCCTGTTCCACCTCATAGCGCTGACGGAAAAATATCAGTATGCCAGCAGCTGGCGCGTATATGATCTGGCAGCAGAAGTATACTACCGCTTCGGGGATTATGATAAAGCCGAAACCTACGCCGCTATGGCACGGGACAGTTATCCCGTTGCCGACGACTACTTCCGGCTCTCCCTTTTTATGGAAGAACGGTCACGCATCTACGAAAGGCGTCATCAGTACCGACAGGCACTCCAATACCAGGACAGCGCCCTGCAATATGCCCTTCAGCAACCGGACACCATCCGGCTGGCCACCGTGTACAGTGCGCTGGGCGTGCTATACGAGAAAACAGGCGACAAACCGCGGGGACATGCCCTGATGGAAAAAGCATTTAACATCAAAGAGAAAATCAATAAAGTCAGTTTTCAGGAGTATATCAATTACGGTCAATTGTATCAGGAAAAAAAGGAGTATCCTTTGGCGCTGCACTATCTGGGCAAAGCATTGGAGAAAGCCCGGCAGGCCAATAACAGCGGCAACCTGAGCACCGCCTTCGATGCCATTCATCAGATTTACTACGATAAAGGTGATTACAAAACCGCTATCCTGTACCTCGATTCCGCCGCCGATATGGCCCTCGCAGAGCAGGAAGACAGGCAGCTCAGAAAAATTGTGGAGATACAGGCACTCAACGAGCTGAAAGTACAGCAGCATAAAACACTGGACCTGAGCCGCCAGTATAACAATCAGGCCATCATCGTGCGTCAGCAGCAGGTGATATTGCTCATTATTATTATCCTGCTGGTACTGGGACTGCTCATCACCTTCCTGCTGATACGGCAGCGCAAGCTGGTGACACAGAAGATGAACATAGAGCTGGAACAACGGCTGTTGCGTAGTCAGATGGAGCCGCATTTTATCTTCAATACCTTGTCCGTATTACAAAGTTTTATCCGTCGGGATGAAAAAGAAAAGTCCGTTAAATACCTGAATAAATTCGCCCGGCTGCTGCGCCTGAATCTGGAGAACTCGCGCCACAACCTCGTGCGGCTGCAGCAGGAAACCGAAGCGCTGGAAAACTACCTCAGTCTGCAATCCGTTCGTTTTGATAACCTCTTCGGCTATACGATTATTGATATTCCGCCCGAAGAAAGCAGTGGTATCTGTATTCCGCCCATGCTGTTGCAGCCTTTCGTGGAAAATGCCATCCAGCATGGTATGCGCAATATTGCCCATCGGGGCCATATAGCCATTACGCTGCAGTTGCAGGGCGACCTGCTGCATTGTGTGATAGAAGACAATGGCCAGGGCTTACAACCGGCCAAACACAAGGAAAAAAATTCCCTGTCGAGTATCATTACACAGGAACGGCTGAAAATACTGAGCATACAAACCGGTAAACTGGCCTCGCTCACCATTACCGATAAAGCCAGCGAAGGACGTACAGGCGTTCGCGTTACCCTTATCATTCCCACACAGCGCTGTTGACACCCCGATGGCGAAAAACAGCTGTGGCCGTGGCAATTCCGCCATGATATCATTAAAATGAGATTATTTTTTAGCCGGAATGAACCAAATGCCGGGTTTACCACTTATTATATAATATATATTGACAGATGTAGGCAGCGGATAGAACGGAACTTACCCCAAAAACATTGTTTATCACAGAAAAGTGTAGTATCCTTACAACAGGTTACGGTGAGCCGGCATTACAATCCGGACTGATCATTTTTGCATGCGGAATATCAAACCCGAAACAAAGACTTACTCATGGGCAACAGAACCTATTTAACCATCAGGACTGCTCCTGGTCAACAGGAAGTATTGTTTGAAGGCAACAACAGCCTGGCGTACTTCTGGTTACTGTTACTGAAGAAGAAAGACATAGAGCAGGTACAGCCGGCTTTCCTCACCTTGTATGCAGGCGGGGACGATGAAGAGGATGACAATCAGCGGGAAGACACCTATGTAGATACGGATATCCGGATACCGCTGGACGAAGCGCTTGGTAATGCCGCCGTCCACCGGTCGTACGTAGAACGGGTTTATCCTTCGCTGTTGCCGCTGTACGATGACTGGCGGGCTTATCTTGCCTCCGTTCCTTCCCATGATAAAATGTTGTACATCGATCTGGAAGAGTTTAGTGGTTTTTATGCCAATGTGAATCAGTTTATTGAAGAGCTGCTGGATTTCTACACCCACGTATCCGGCAACAAGGCTTACTTTAAACCTGCCATTCCTGATACCACCGGCTGGGAAGCTATTGGCCGGAAACAGTTCTACGATTACTCCGGTCATTACCGCAATACGCCCGAGATGGTGGATTATCAACAGAAGAGCCGTCCTGTCCGGCCGTTGTCTACCGGCTACAAGGTATTGATCGGTTGCTGGGTGGTTTTCAGTCTGGCGTTGTTGGGGGCCGGCCTCTATAGTCTGGGCTTTTTTCATTCCGTATGGCTACAGGCATTGATGGCGCTGGTGATACTGCTGCCCATCCTGCTTATTGTGGTTGGCGGACTGGTATGGCTGATCAACAAAGGAACACAACAAACGAAGTAACACCTATATAAAATAAGACAAAGGAGACCATGCAATTGCCACTTTATCAGATAGATGCCTTTACCGACCGGCTTTTCGGCGGGAACCCCGCTTGTGTGATGCCCTTACAGGAATGGTTGCCCGATGCGTTGTTGTTACAGATAGCCCGGGAGAATGCCGTGGCGGAAACAGCTTTTTTCCTGCCGCAGGGCGACGGGTTTGCCTTACGGTGGTTTACCCCTGAGATAGAAATGGACCTCTGCGGCCATGCCACGCTGGCCACTGCGCATGCCATCCGCACGCTGCACGCCTATACCGGCGACACGCTGCATTTCCATTCCCGCAGCGGCCTGCTGAAAGTGAACTTCGAAGGCGAACGGTATGCATTGACTTTTCCGGCGCGCAAGCCTACACCGGCAACGTTGCCCACCGAAATAGCGGAATCGCTCGACCGCATGCCCGTGGCCGTATTGCAGGCGCGGGACTATGTGCTGGTATATGATACGGAAACGGATATACGAGATATACAGATCAACCGCCAGTTGCTGGACCGTATTAACCTGGACCCCGGTGGCGTGGTAGTTACCGCTCCCGGGAAGGACTGTGACTTTGTGTCCCGTTTCTTTACGCCACAGGCTTCTATTTTTGAAGACCCGGTAACGGGGTCGGCCCACTGTTCCCTGATTCCCTACTGGAGTGAGCGTCTTCATAAGAAGGAGTTGCTGGCCCGGCAGCTGTCGGACCGTGGCGGTACGCTTTACTGCAAAGATGAAGGCGATACCGTAAAGATGGCCGGTTATGCCCGGACTTACTTCACCGGCCATTGTGAAGTACCTGTTATCACAGGCCTGTAAAGGATTTCCTGTTCCTTCTCAATTACCATCTTATCAAGTGTAAGAATTTGTTTCGTCATACTAAGTGTACTTATTATCTTTGCACTTATAATAATAATCCATATGATACAACATTCCTATTCGCTGACCACTACCGCCGTTACGCAGGCACAGATCTGGAAACTGATGTCTGACATTGACAACTGGAAAAGCTGGGATACCGGCGTAGCTGCTTCGCAGTTACATGGGTGTTTTGAGACCGGCCAGTACTTTACTTTACACCCGCAGGGCGGCCCTAAAGTCCGCATCCGGCTGGACGAAGTACGGGCTAATGAATACTTCCGGGACCTCACCCGTTTTCCGCTGGCGAAAATGTACGGCGAGCACTGGTACGAGGTAACACCGGAAGGATTAAAACTCACCGTTACCATGACGATGAAAGGTTTGTTGGCGCCGCTCTGGAATAAGATCGTGATGAAAAATATCGTGGCCGGTATGGGAGAAGACGTACAACGCCAGATTGAAGCCGCTGCAAAGCTTTGATGGCTTTTGTTTTGAATTGGCGGTTAAAAATCTTTTCTTTGAACAGTGAATTACCGGTAAGTATGAATACAAATGACGGCGCCTTTGGCGTAGAGAAAGCAGAAGACAGCTCCGGATTCCTGTTATGGCAGGTAACCACTTTATGGCAGCGGGAGATCAGGAGCATCCTGGCCCCGCTGGACCTCACCCATGCGCAGTTTGTGCTGCTGGCCAATCTCCTTTGGCTGTCGCAGCATCAGGAAAGCGTTACGCAGATAGATATCTCCCAGCACAGCAAGGTGGACCCGATGACCACCTCCACGGTATTGCGAACGTTACAGACCAAGGGATTGATCGTGCGCCGGGAACATGCCACAGATACGCGTGCCAAGGCAGTGGCGCTGACAGCGGCTGGTCAACAGCTGACGAAGCAAGCCGTTGTGGTGGTGGAGCAGTTTGATCTGGCATTTTTCAGCAGGTTGGGCAACGGCGTCCATGCCTTTAACCAACAATTGCGTCAGTTGATTACACCCGGGCCTACCACCTGAATCCGTCGCAATCCTCCCCTCACAGCACGTAAAGTCTACCCTCATTAACAAAAAGGCAACCATGATGGCTGCCTTTTTTATCTTCCTATATAAAAATAAAAATTTGGTTTTCAGTTTATTACAATAACATATTGTATTTTTAGGTCAGATTATCCGGATTGGCGGCTGAGTTTACAAGAGGCTTTTTGTTAATCTTTAAATATGTGGAAATATTTATCATTTATGTAACAGGTTTTTGTTAAATTTAGCTAAATACAGGATGGAAGTTAATCATCGGCTCCAGTCCAATGCCACCCAGGGTAACCATTAATTGACGTTTCTCGTGTGTAACCTCACCAGAAAAATTTACAATCCAGATGAAAGCAATTGCTGTCTTTGTCAGGGCGCTCATTCATTTAGGTAGGAGTAACTTTTATGAAAAGGAACTCAATTACCGGATCACCAAGATTAATATTGTAGCCCTGTTGCTGATCGTACTCGGTTCAATCTTCGGTTTTACATATTGGTTGTATTCCGGATACCAGAGTATTCTGATTGCGACGTTATTGGGTAATGTCCTGTTTGGCGTGGTCATGTATCTGAATAAAAAGAAAAACCATGTGGCTGCCGGCGTTGCGTTGCAGATAACGATTAATTTATCGACGCTCTATTTCGGCAGTATTTTGTCTGTGGCCGTAGACCCGATCTGGCTGACGCTTTTTCTGTTGATTTCCTGCCTTTCTTTTATTAAAGTAGGTAAAGCCCAGACCTATTGTCTGGCCATTTCCGCCGCTACACTGCTTTTCCTGGAACTGAACCGCGCCTTTCATCTTTTGCCGCCGAAAGACTTTAGTCCGGAAATGCTCAACCTGATCTATTATTGTACGGCTTTTACCGTACTAACGCTCACGTCTATATCATTAGTGACACTGGTGCATTATAATGCCAAGCTGTTTCATACCATCAAACTGCGCAATGATCAGTTGAGCGCGCTGAATCAGGAATTGCATGCGAGTAATACAAGATTGGAATATCAGGTAAAGGAAAGAACGGCCGATCTGGAAAAAGCAGTTACGGCTAAAAATATTTACGTACGGGAACTGACCCACGAACTGAGAACACCGCTAAACGCCATTTATAGCATTGCGCAGCTGAAACTGCTGTCCGGTAAAGACAAAGCCAGAAGTGAGCAGAAGGTGGACGAAGACCTCTTCGTGGCCTGCCGTAACCTGCAAACACTGATCAACAATACGCAGGACAAATGCAAGCTGGACACCGGCAACTTTGACGAAGTCAAAAAAGAGCCGATCCTCCTCTACAGCTGGATCAGCAACATCGTGAACATCTACCAGTATTTTGCCAATGAAAAACGGGTGAAAATAGAACTGGAAGTACAGGAAGCCTTCCCTACCGCCATTGTGGAAGATAGTATCAAGCTGACCAAAATTGTTAATAATATCCTGGTGAACGCTATCAAGTTCACCAAAAGCAATACTTCTATTTTCCTGCGTCTTTACCGGGATGACACACACTGGTACATCGCAGTAAGAGATCAGGGAGCCGGTATTTCACCCGACCGGATCGCTACGCTGTTTAAAGAGTTTACCCGGACCACCATCAATTTTGCGGAAGGCAGCGGGCTGGGCCTCAATATCACCCATCACCTCGTTCGTATACTCGGGGGCACCATACAGGTACGCAGCGAAATGGACGACGGTACGGAATTCGTAGTATCATTGCCGTTAGTACCGTTCACCGGCGAGATAAAATCCGCTACGGTAGAAGTCAAGGAAAACAATCTCATCTCTTTTGAAGGTAAAAAAATACTCGTGGTGGAAGACGACGTGATGACCCAGCGTTATCTCTCGCTTCTGCTGAGCAAACGCGGCTTCTCTATTATGCATGCCGACAACGGCCAGGAAGCCCTGCTCAAAGCCCACAATCATCCGGACGCCATCATTCTTGACATGAGCCTTCCGGGCAAATCCGGCAAAGATGTACTGATGGAATTAAAAGCTAATCCTGCTTTAAGACATATCCCTGTTATTGCTGCATCCGCTGATACCGATGAAACAAATATTGACGAAATCATGCTGGAGGGGGCCAGTGCTTATATGATCAAGCCGATCGATTTCCATATCCTGATTGATGTGCTGGTCAAAAACCTACTTACGGGAGCAATCATTAAAAATTAGTATTTAAGCAGATATCAACCGTTTTTTCATTCGTTTATATCGCGCCTTACCAGCGCGACAGGTACCCTTTTGTTTATCACCGTTTGTCACATTGTTTATGCATCAAACCGAAACTGCTAAGATTGTCATTCCGAGGCTGTATTGCCCATTCCCTACCAGTGTTAGCCAATATGTGGAACTGGTAGCTTCCAACACCTTTGAATTCCTGCACAAATACCAGCTGCTGGACAGTCCGGAGGAAGAACGTTACTTCGCCCGGTACAAGATGGCCTGGATGACCTGCCGCACCATGCCGCAGGCAGGATTTGAGTTGTTGTGCTGTATCGACAACCTCTACAGCTGGCTCTTTGTCCTGGACGAGCAGCTCGACCACGTAACACCGTCGACCGCCTACATCCGCGAAGAGAACTATCTCCAACAGCTGATAGATGGTTTTTCCTATGTGTTAAAACATAAGGTGTCGCCTATCGACAATAAGTTCTTTCACGCACTGGCCGACATCTGCGTGCGGCTGGACGCCCTGAGCAGGCCCAGCTGGCAGTCGCAGTTCCTGATCAGTGTACAGGCCACCTTCGAAGCCGCGATCTGGGAAGCCAAAAACAATAAAAACAGGGAGAAACATCCAACTGTAGCGCAATACATGCACATGCGACTGTTCTTCTCGGCCGCCAATATCGGGACCGATATCAATGAACTGGCCACTGGCGTATGGCTACCGATGTATGTATTGCAGCATCCGGACATGGTGCATCTTACCGCATTGGCCAGAAGAGTGGTGTGCTGGGCCAACGACCTGTTCTCTCTCCGCAAGGAACTGGAACATGGTGACGAGCACAATCTGGTGATGATGCTCAAATACCACCACAACACTACCCTGGAAGAGGCAGTGTTGATGGCGGCATCTATTCATGATGATGAAATCAAAGAATTTGTATCCTGCAGGGCGGCATTTCCTGACTTCGGGGAAGAACTGAACAAAAGGATACAGATCTATCTGGATGGATTGGAGACAATGGTTGCCGGCTTCTTCTACTGGAGCATCACTGATACCCCCCGATATAACCCCTACTGATATACGCCCACGGCTGTAAACGTGACCGGTAATCCCGTAAAGCCTGTGATAATCGTACTCGGCGTCATTTCAATCCGGGCCCCCTCTTTGATCCGGAGCTTCCTGATACGGGAGAACACCACCTTTAACGCTATTTCAGTTTCCATCTTTGCCAGCGGCACGCCAAAACAATAATGGATGCCATGGCCGAAACTCAGGCTGTCTGCATGGTTCGGGCGACGGAAATCAAACGTGTCCGGTTCCGGGAACACTTCCGGATCGTGGTTGGCCGCAATGAGCCAGATATTCAGGTAGTCGCCTTTTTTGATTTGTTGCCCGCCCAGCTCCAGATCATGTTTCGCCACACGGGTCATGGATTTGGCAGAAGGCAGCACCCGCAACACTTCATTGATGATGTTATCAAAATCTTCCGGATGCTCCAGATAATGCTCCAGTACTTCCGGATGATGCGAGAACGTATAGGCGATGTTGCCCAACAAAGAAGACGTGGTTTCAAAACCTGCGAGGAACATACCTACTACGGTACCCAGCAGGTCTTCATTATTCAGTCGCTCCCCATTCACTTCTGATTGCAGCAGATGGGAAATCAGATCATCTTTCGGTTCTACTCTGCGCATCTCGATCATCCCATCGAGATAATCCGCGATTTGTTTTTGCGCAGCAAAAGAAGCCTGCATTTCTTCCATCGTATTGACGTTGGTGACGATGGTCGTTACCCAGCGATGCACCTGCGCATGATCTTCCGCCGGAATGCCCAGCAGTTGAGCGATGACGCGGTTAGGCAATGCAATGGCAAAATCATGGATGAAGTCCATCTCTCCTTTTTCCAGCCACGGCTCGATAATCTCTTCACATTGTTGCCGGATCCAGTCGGCATGTTTGGAAATCACGGACGGTACAAACACCTTCGCCACCAGCGAGCGTAGTTTCTTGTGATCGGGCGGATCGCTCTGGTTCAGGTTTCTGCCCATAATATTCTGTCCCAGGTTGGGGATAAACAAATTAGAGAAGGCATTGTAATCGCCGAGGGCCTGTTTGGCCTCTTTATGCGAAAAAATCTGCCATGCTCCTTTAACGCCGTAATAAAAAACAAATTCCGGATCGTATACGACCGGGTTTTCAGCTCTCATTTTTGCAAACCAGGGAATTGAATTAGGAGAAATCATAAGTGACAATCGTTTGTGCGGCCATCACATGCAGTGGCCGCTGGTACATGAATAACGATGATAAAAGAAGAAAAACGGTGATAAACAGTTTATCGGTACAATAAACAAAATACAACTTGTATTTATATATATCGTGTCACAACAGCACTGTTAACCGAGCGTTAATCATAGCCCCTTTACGAGTACTCCCTGTTAAGCGCATGTTATGCTGGTTTATCGTTCATCTTAATTGACAACCATCACCTAAATTAGGTGTTAATTTCAGGTATTGTTTACACCTACCTCCGCATATATGGTAAAGAGAAAAATCAGAAAGACCGTACCGTTGCCAAACGCACTGGAAAATATGTTGCACGAGCTGCTGCAGGAAGCAGCCACCCTACAGGCCACCGATATCCGGCTGGCAGCCGACAAAACAGCCGCAGCGTGGGCGTTGGTGCCAGCGCCCCGATTTAACACCAACTGTACCCTGATGGTACTCAACGATCATTTATTGCGTTTGTTGGATGCCGGCCGTGTGCAGGAAGCCAGCAACATCGCAGGGTTATGGGTAGCAGATATTGAATCCAGTCCGGAACCTGTTCATGATCCGAGGCCATATATATTGTTTGCCGCATCGCTGCTTTATCTTCATAAACCCACAGAAGCCAAAACCATCCTGCGGATGGCCCGTAACTACGGCGCACGCAAATGGGACTTCAAAGGCCTGCCGTTGCTGTACTGGGAACTCTTTACCCATCCACAGATGACAGATGCGGTGGTGATGGAACGTTTTGAACAGGAGATACTGCAACCTATCGCACAGCAGGCAGCTCCTGAACCATTTGAACTGCATCCGTTTATCATCGATCATATGCAGCCGCTGCTACAGCAGGGCCACAGCGCCTTTGCAGCGGGCAACTATGAAAAGGCAGCGCGGGCATGGATACGGGCACTGAAACAAATTCCTGATCCACAGGCCGCTTTCGGTCAAAGCCTTACGCTGAACGCCGCCATCGGCGATGCCTTTTTTCTGCTGCGCGACTATCACCAGGCCATGTCTTACCTCGAAGCAGCCAAAGCCAATACCGCAGAAGACGGACAAACCAATGCCTTTGTATTGATGCGCCTGGGAGAAACGCTGCTGGAGATGGAAGAACACTGGCATGCCCGTGAATACCTGCTGCGCGCGCATATGCTGGCTGGAGAAAAACTCTTTGAAAACGAAGAACAGCCCTACCTCGATTTTCTACACACCTGCCTGAAGCCGGCCCGCAGATGAATTACGATGACGAATTGCGAATAGAGGGCTGTCTCATGGGAAGTGTATTAAATAACTGCTCCATAAGACAGCCCTCCATTCGTCATTCGCAATTCGTCATTTATTGCGGGAAGGTATCTGCCCGTTCTGCCCATATACTACCCGGGTAGGTTTCCCGTAACTCACGCCAGTAAGGCACCAGTGCATCAAACGATTTGCCTTCGGCAAAGAACGCGGCCACGCCCAGCCAGTATAATACTTCCTGATGCAGGGAGGGATGGATCTCTCCGGCAATCAGTTCATTCAACAGCGGGATGCTCTCTGCCGGTTTGCCGCGGCGCATTAGCAGCAAGGCCCTGCCGATCGTCAGTTCGGGCAGCAACTGATGCGGCGGCAGATAGCCGGTAGCCTCGCGGACCACATTACCATCCGGTGCGTACATAAAAAAAGCGGGCGTCCATACCAGCGCCCGTGTCAGGTATTTGGTGGCGAAAGCTTTGGTCACCTCTTTTACATTGAATTTCACCAGCACATAATGTTGTTCCAGGTATTCGCGGACCACATCATCCTCGTATGTCACTGCGTCCATGCGCTGACACCCCTTACAGTTGTCCGCCCAGAAGTCGATGAGCAAAGGGCGGTTCGTGGCTTTCGCCAGCTGAAATGCTTCTTCTACCTGTTGCCCGGTAAAATGTTTGATTGCTGTTTCCATATACCAATGAGTTTTGTTTGTCAAAGGTACCCATCGATAAAACATGAGAAAAATGAATACTTTTCCTATTTTTGATGAAAATACCTCATGATCACAAGTAACGATCTTCAACTGGTAGCGCATATTGTAGCGGAAGGCTCGCTCACCAAAGCCGCTGATAAGATGTACCTGACCCAGTCGGCCCTGAGCCATCAGTTGAAAGACCTGGAGAAGCGGGCGGGGTTACCGATGTTTGAGCGGGTCAACAAAAAGCTGTTACTGACTGCCGCCGGCAGAAGGGTGATGGAAAGCGCCAACAACGTATTGCCACAGTTGACACGCCTGCAGGAAGACATACAAGCTTATCGTCAAGGTAAGTTGCAGACCCTGCGTATCAGCACGGAATGTTATACCTGTTACCACTGGTTGCCGCGGGTGATCACGGAACTGAAATCCCGGCATCAGCAGGTGGAGATCAGCATTGTGGCCGCCGCCACGCAGAAACCGCTGTCCTGGCTGATGAACGGAGAGCTGGACGTGGCTATTATCAGTGATGACACCCCGCCTCCCGGCGTTCATACCCATACGCTTTTTCATGATGAAGTGGTGGTGGTGTTGCCACGGAAACATCCTTTTGTGGGGCAGAAAAAATCGCTGGCCGCAGCAGACTTTGCCACCGAGCATTTGCTCACGTACGATGTAGCGGAAGAAGCAGGCACCCATAGCATGATGAAGGAGTTTTTCCGGGAATCGCGGCCGAAAGAGATCACCCGGTTGCAGCTCACCGAAGCCATCGTGGAGATGATCCAGGCAGGTATGGGCATTGGGATCTTCGCCACCTGGGCCATCGCGCCGTACCTGAAAAACCGCGACCTGGTTACCCTTCCCTTACATACGCCCATGCGGAAGCGGACCTGGAAGGCAGCATGTATAGACCAGCATAACCCGTTGATACGGCAGTTTGCGGAGCACATCCGTCAGTATTTCAAAGCCGCAGATCAGAAACGGTCCAAATAGCGTATTTTAGGTTTAAAAAAGATGCGCTATCTGTACTTCATCCTGCCAGCCCTCTTTGCTGTTAACGCCCTGCACGCGCAGTCTGAAACTGCCGGTGTGAAACAAACCATTGATAAGATGTTTACCGCCATGCGTAGCAGCGACAGCGTGGCGCTGCGCGAATGTTTCTCTCCTACCGCGGTGTTTCAGACAATTGATGAGCACAAAGGCAGCACCACGGTGAAAAATGTTTCTGTGGAACGTTTTGCCGGCATCATCGCAGGCACGCCCAAAGGCGATCTCGACGAGCGTATCACCTATGGGCCGATACAAATAGATGATCATCTCGCCTCCGTATGGACGCCCTACCGCTTTTATCATCAGGGGAAGTTCCACCATTGTGGCGTTAATTCCTTTCAGTTGGTGAAGCTGGGCAAAGAGTGGAAAATCCAGTATGTGATTGATACCCGCCGTAAGGAGAAATGTGTAGAAGACGATACCGCCTCTCCTGCCCAATAACTGACATGCCGGTTTACAGCGACTAAAATTTTCAGGACAGCTCCATCCATCAAGGCCGGTTGCCGGCGATAAATATTTACGTAAGTAGTTACTATTACCTATGTTCACACGAACGTAATAACCCTACTTTTGCCCTAAAACACCCCAATGAGACTGTCATCTTTATTTACTTTTATTTTTTTTATTTACGTTACTACTTACATAAATAAAGCCTTTAGCCAGACTGCCAATGTGTTTTATCATATAAAGGGCACCTTCGCCACGGCAGACAATACACCTGCCAGGGATGTAGTTGTACAATTACTACAGGCAGCGGACAAGAAGCTGGTCAAACTGGAATACACGGACGCACAGGGTAATTTCACTTTCGATCATCTGCCCGCAGGGCAATATCTGCTGGCCACACAGAGCATGGCCTATGCACCCTGGCTGTCGGCCGCTGTAACGCTCAACAAAGACCTGCAATTGGGCACCCTTCGCCTGCAGGCTACCACTACTACCCTGCGGGAAGCCAGTGTAACGGCCACCAAACCGTTCATTCAGCAACAGTATGATAAAACCACCCTCCATGTGGCAGGCTCTATTTCTGCCGCCGGCAGCACGGCGCTGGAGGTACTGGAAAAAGCCCCTGGTATCACCATCGATCAGAATGATAACATCGCGATGCGTGGCAGACAAGGCGTGCAGGTGATGATGGACGGCAAACTGGTACCCATGTCCGGACAGGAACTGGCCAATCTGTTGCGTAACCTGTCGGCCAACCAGATAGAAAAAATAGACCTGATCACCAATCCGTCCGCCAAATATGACGCTGCCGGTAATGCCGGCATCATTGACATACGGCTCCGAAAAGGCCACCAAAGCGGCACCAACGGTAATGTATCACTCAGTTACGGACAGGGCGTATATCCCAAAATAAACCCTTCCGTCAATTTCAACAGTAAGATGAAAAAAGTGAACCTGTTCGGCTCCTACAGCTATAACTACCGGCAGTTCATGAACGACCTTACGATAGAACGGCAATTTTATGATCCTGCCGGCCAATATACAGGCGGTATCAACTATGATAACTTTTTCCGGTTAGGCTTCAACACCCACAACGCACGCCTCGGCGCCGACTATAACATTACGCCGGATATCACCGTGGGCGTAGTGGCCAATGGCATCTTTAACAAAGGCAGCATCACTTCCAACAGCGAGGCAACATCCTTCAACATACAACAACAAAAAACAGGTTCATTCACTACCATCGGCGATAATCATCCCCAAAGAAACAACGGAAGCATCAACCTGAATTATAAACACAGACTGGATACCACAGGAAAAGAGTTGTCGGTAGACCTGGACTACGCCCGTTTTAGCAACGACGAGCTTCAAAATTACCGGACGTCCTATTTTGATTTGCAACAGGCGCCTACCAAACCAGACTATCAGCTGTTTGGGAACTTATCCGGCGACCTGAATATTAAATCCATAAAAGCAGATTACACCCAACCGCTTCGAAGCCTGGGCGCACGGCTGGATGCCGGTATTAAAAGCAGTTGGGTAAAAGCAGATAATGATGTCCGTTTTTTTGACAGGAGCAGCGGAACCGATATCCTCGATACCGGCAAGAGCAACCGATTTGTATATGACGAGAATATCAATGCCGCTTATCTTAATGCTTCCAAAAAATGGGCCCGCCTGAGCATACAGCTGGGGCTACGCGTGGAAAATACCATCGCCAAAGGATTACAGGTCACCAATAAAGAAAACTTTGACCGCAACTATACACAGTTCTTCCCCAGCGGGTATGTTGGTTATGCGTTCAACAAAACACACGATCTGGGTATCTCTTTGAGCCGCCGCATCAATCGTCCTTCTTATCGCGAGCTGAATCCGTTCAAGGTATTTCTGGATCCGCTGACCTATTCTACCGGTAACCCCTATCTGAAACCGGAGATCACCAACTCGTTTGAGTTGACGCATACTTTCCGGGAGAAGTATATTACCAAACTGGGCTTCAGCACCACCACCGATAATATTCTGACGGTATTGTCGCCCGACAAGGAACCCAACAGTGTTATCCAGACCGGTCATAACCTGGCGCGCTATAACTATTACAATCTCAGTTTTAGTGTACCCTTCTCCGTTGGGAAGTGGCTGAACAGTACCAACGAAGCGTTGGCCTATTATGGCGAATACAAAGGCGATCTGGCCAATACACATCTGAATGCCAGCAGGGTTTCTTTTAGCCTCAACAGCATCAACAGCATTACCATCGACCCTGCTACCACGATGGAAGTCACCGCCACATATAGCAGCCGCACCTATTACGGTTTTCTGGACGTAAAAGGTGTATGGTTCATGGGCATCGGGGCGCAGCGACAATTATGGCACAAGAAGGCTTCCATCAAACTGAATCTCTCGGATGTGTTTTTCACTAACTACACCAATGCCGTCACCCGTTTGACCGGCTATGGCGAAACCTTCTTCCAGCGTAGGGATAGCCGGGTATTCACGATTACGTTCAACTACAAATTCGGTGGCAATAGTTCCGGTGGCGGTAATAAAAAGGCCGGTGGCGCCGAAGAGGAAAAGCGCCGGGCCGGATAATTTTGCTAAATTGGCTGCATGAATCTGGTAAACGAACTGGAAGAACTGGCGCTGGCCACGCGGCTCAAAAGGCTCAGCGAGCGCCTGTCCCAGGACATCAGCAGGATATATAAGGAGTCCGGACTGGACTTTGAGGCGCGGTGGTTTCTGATACTGGAACTGCTGGTGCGGCAAAAGCAGTTGAGCGTCACAGAAATATCCGAATCGTTGCAGCTCACCCACCCCGCCGTGGTGCAGTTTATAGATCAGCTGCTGGCACAGGGCCTGGTCAAAACATCGCCCGACAGCCGGGACAAACGTCGCCGGCTGATCTCCCTGTCGGCCGCCGGCAGGCAGATGCACCGGAAAATAGGCCCTATCCTGGACGTGATCCGGGAAGAAAACCGCAAATGGCTGGAAGAGGCCAGTAGCAGCTTGTTGGCCGTTCTCGGCGAGCTGGAGAAATCACTGGATGAAAAAAGCATGTATAAGCGGGTAAAGATTGGTCTGCTGGAGCAGTCCGATCAATAATCCCGATCCATAAAAATAAGGATGCCCGGGCGATGTTACAGCGTCCGGGCATTTGTGTGTTGGCACCGTTCCCTTCCGATTTGTTAATCTCATTTCATTATGATCCAATAAACAAAAAATTTCCCATCAAAATGGATATTGCCGCGTCAATATGATGCTACATGAATCATGACCCTGTATTTCGGTTTAGCGGGCATTTTGATGATGAATACCTGCAGGAGTTGTACGAAAACAATATTGAGTATGTGATTGACCTGTTTGAAACCTTCTGCGATATTATCACAGGGAAATTACAAAACATCGAGGCCCACCTTGAATCGGCTGAATGGGAGCATGCCAGTTTCAGCCTGAATCGTTTCCGTGAAAACCTGTACATGGTAGGTTTGACCAGCTCCGGTCAGGAGATGCGGCATATCGAGCAGCAGGTGTTCGCACTGACCCATCAGCCCAGAAAAGAAATTATCGATACCGCTTCGATTGTCATGGCATTCCGCCGTATACATATCGAAGTACTGGCCCACCTGCCTTATTTCCGGGAGGAAATAGCCCGGATGAAGGTATACCTGAGCCATCCCCAGCGACAAGGATAAACTAACCCCCATGGAACTGATCAACATCTGTACGGCAGCTATCGAAAGTCTCACCTCCATTTTCAGGACGGTGTACGAAGCCCTTACCCAACGTAGCCTGTTAAAGCGTAAAGCCCAACGAGAGCAGCAGCGGCAGGTCAGCAGCTTTATCTTCCATACCCATACCTCCAACATCACCCAGCTGGAAGAAGTATTACGGAAATATATCGCCGTAGTGCAGCGCACAAAGGACCAGTTGCGCACACACATCTATATCGCTCACAGCATGAGTAAAAACAAACGAATGGCATCACTGCATCAGTTACGCGAGACACTGATCGAAAGCTACGCAGACTACCGTCCGTTTTTCGACGCAACGCCATATGGCGGACATGCTCATATTATCAAAAGCGGTCTGCTGAACATTATCCTTAAACTGGAATCATCTGCACCCTGTAACCCGGAAGATCTCCTGGAAGCTATCAACCTCGTATCCGCTGACCAGGAACAACTGACAAAAGGTATCTATCGATCTGTCAGCCAGATGCAGCAACATCTACAACAAGCTAATTTCTGAAAGGCCATAAAAAAGCCCCCATGCATCGCATGAGGGCCACAATGTTCCAGTGAAATGCCGTGCTGTTACTTAGCGCCTGCCACGTTAACGTGTTTGATCGCCGAGCTGTCTCTTATTTCCTCACTGGCTACTTTGATAAGGGTATCGTTCAGTGCGAGATCACCGAATACTTCTGTCTGGTCTTCTGTTTTGCGGCCGGTTTTTACCGGTACCCAATGGGCTTTACCGTCTATCACTTTAATCACATACACGCCCTGTGTGGAATTGAGCACCGCTTTGGACGGCACCACAAAAGCGCCTGCATGGTTGCCGTTGAGCGGAATGGCCACTTCTGCCACCATGCCGGGCAACAGCTGTTTATTGTCATTGATCACATCCATTTCAATGCTCTGGGAACGCAGTCGTTCATCGAGTGCGCCGGACAACCTGCTTACTTTAGCCGTAAACGTTTGGTTGAGCATGGATTTGGTGGTGAATTTCACTTCGCTGTTATCATTCAGGTAGCTGTTATAGGCTTCGGGAATGCTTACCACCAGACGCAGTTTTTTCTGCTCCTGCAGGGTGAAGATAGGCAGATCGGAGCCTTTACCGGCCGGACCAACATAGGCGCCGGCGCTAACGTTCCTGCGGCTGATCACCCCACTGAAAGGCGCCCGTATTTCGAGGTAGTTGCGGGTATCTCCCACTTCGCGGTAAGAAGCTTTGGCCGCATCCAGCTGGGCGAGGTCCGATTTCTGTTTGGCGTAGGCGATGTCCAGATCGTTCTGGGATACGGTACCTGGTGTTTTGCTGGTTTCCAGCAGGCGGTCATAGGTAGCTTTACTGGAGAGATAAATTGCTTCCTGTGATTTGAGGCGGGACTCTGCGCCGGACAGCTGGGAGTTCAGTTCCGGCGCTTCCATGGTCACCAACAGCTGGCCTGCTTTCACTTCGCTACCCACGTCCACATACAGCTTTTTCACAAAGCTGCTCACTTTAGCGTAGAGGTCTACCCGTTGAAAAGCCACCAATTCACCGGGAATTTTTATAGAGGTAGACAGTTGTCCCTGTTGAAGGGTAAAAGCTTCCAGAGCCGGTGCAGCAGCGGCCGCACCTTCCTTATGCTCCTTGTCGTCCTTTGCTTCTGTGGAGCCACAGCTCTGCAGGGCCATGGCAGACACACCAACTGATAAAAATATGAGGGCAAGTTTTGATGCTGGTTTCATAAAATGATATTTATTTCCTGTAATTCTCATGGTAATATGTATGCTGATGCTTTTTCCGGTTTATCCTTTCAGGGGAATATAATGTGTACTTTCTTCATCTTCCGGATCGAGCGAAACACTTGTTGTTGTTGCTTTTCCTTGTCCCCATGCAAATACCAGCGGTAATATGAACAGGGCGGCAAAGGTAGAGGCGACCAGTCCTCCGATAACGGCGCGGCCCAGTGGTGCCGACTGGTCACCGGCTTCACCCAATCCGCTGGCCATCGGTATCATGCCTACCACCATCGCGAGGGCGGTCATGGCAATGGGGCGCATACGCAGCGCGGCGGCTTCTTTCGCAGATACCAGGGCGTTGCCGTTGGTTTTCCTGATCTGTTCCGCATTGGTGATCAATAACACCGCGTTCGAGATAGACACGCCTACAGACATGATCATCCCCATGTAAGATTGCAGGTTCAAGGTAGAACCGGTCATCATCAGCAGGGACAGGGAGCCGAGCAATACCGCCGGTACGGTGGCCAATACAATCGCAGATACTTTAAACGACTGGAAGTTGGCCGCCAACATCAGGAAGATCACGACTACCGCCACGAGCAGACCGCTTTGCAGGCTGCCCAGGGTATCGATGAGCGTGCTGCTGAGACCAATCAGGTCTACGTTCAGGCCGCGAGGCAGCTCACCGAGGGAGTGAATGGCTTTCTGTACTTCCGTGGAGGCGCTGCCCAGGTCTTTATTATTCAGGTTAGCCGTTACCGTTAGCATTGGCATCGCACCCAGGTTGTCATTCTCTCCATAGATGGTTTCGGGGGTAATAGTGGCCACATCACTCAGGATAGGCCTGGATGAATTCTTCAGCAAAGGTATTTCACCGATGTCATTTTGGGAAGAAAGTTTACTTTCCGGTACCTGTACCTGTACGTTGTAGCTGAGACCGGCTTTTTCATCCACCCAGATATTTTTTTCCGTCAGACGGGAAGAAGAAGTGCTGGCGATCAGGGAACGGGAGATATCTCCTACGTCCACGCCCAGCTGAGCGGCCCTCGTTCTGTCTATATTGATGTTCAACGCCGGGTAGTTCACCGCCTGGCCCAACTGCACGTCGCGCAGATAAGGAATTTGTTTGAGTTTGTCTACCATCTTCATGGCATACTCCAGGTTCAGCTTTTTATTTCTGCCGGAGAAACGTACTTCGATTGGCGTAGGTGAGCCCTGACTGAGGATCTTATCGGTGAGCTCAATAGGTTCGAAAGATAATTTCATCACCGGATCGATCTTGTTTACCCGCTCACGGATTTTATCTTTCAGCTGATCGAGGTTGACATGATAATCTTCCTTCAGTGCCACCTGCAATACGGACTCCTGCGGGCCGGCCATCCAGAGGAAGATGGGCGCGGTAGAGAACAATTGCGGGTGCGTACCTACGAAAGCGGAGGTGATAGACACATTTTCTTTTCCAACGATATCATTCACCGCATTGATCACCTCAATGGTTTTCTTTTCCGTTTGTTCGATACGGGTACCATCCGGTTGACGGAGCCTTACCTGGAACTGGCCACTGTTTACTTTCGGTAGTACGTCGCGGCCGATGGTGCCCATCTGCAGCGCCACCAGGAGCAAGCTGATCAGCAGGTAAGCCCCTACGATCACTTTGCGATAAGGCATCATGCGGTCGATGAAGCGCAGATAGCGGGCGCGTATTTTCTCGAAACGGCTGATTTTACCGTCACGGTTGCTGTCTTCCCTTTCCACGAGCGCTTTCTTCTGGCTCCAGGTGTTGCCTTCCTCACCGGCAGCGAGACCGGCCGCTTCAAATTCCTCGGCGTCTGACATTACGCTGCCGTCTTTCTTATGGTGATGTTTGGATTTCATGATCCAGTTGGCCATCACCGGCACAAAAGTCTGGGCGAGGAAGTAGGATACGATCATGCTGAAACCGATCGCCAGTGCCAGCGGCAGGAACAGGGAGCCCGGGATGCCGCCCATGGTAAATGCAGGCGCAAACACCGCGAGGATACAAAACAGGATGAGCAGTTTCGGGAAAGCGATCTCCTTACAGGCGTCCCAGATGGCCAGTGCCTTGGGTTTGCCCAGATCGAAGTGCTGGTGGATATTCTCGATGGTCACCGTACTTTCATCCACCAGGATACCAATCGCCAGTGCCAGACCACTCAGCGTCATAATGTTGATGGTCTGTCCGAACAGGCTCAGGAACAGGATACCGGAGATGATGGAGGTCGGGATGGTAAGGATCACGATCAGCGCCCCGCGGGCATCGCCGAGGAACAGCAATACCATCAGACCGGTAAGGATAGCGCCGATCGCTCCTTCAGACAACAGGCTTTTAACGGAGTTGATCACATAGGTGGACTGGTCAAATTCGTAGCTCAGTTTTACGTCTTCCGGCAGCTGTGCCTGTATTTTGGGCATTGCTTTTTTCAGGTTCTGCACTACTTCCCAGGTGGAAGCGTCGGCAGCTTTGGCGATGCTCACATATACGGAGCGTTTGCCGTTGATCAGTGCATAGCTGGTGCTCACGTCCGCACCGTCTTCCACGGTGGCCACATCACGGAGGTAGAGGTTCTGCACACCGCTTTTAAAGAGGGGAATATCTTCAAAATCTTTGATGGCTTTGAGGGTGGTATTGGCCGGCGTGAGGTAGTTTTTATCACCGATACGCACGTTACCGGAAGGAGCCGTCTGGTTGTTGAGCCGCAGGGCCTCTACCAGCTGATCGGGCGTCATGTTGTGAGAACGCAGCAGCTCAGGATCGGCTTTGATCACGACAGTACGCATGTTACCACCGAACGGGGTGGAACCTACCAGCCCGGGGATGGAGGTAAAAGAAGAGCGCACGTATACGTTGGCCAGGTCGAGCAGTTCGTTGTTGCTGCGTTTATCGCTGCTGAGCACAAGCTGCCCTACCGGCAAGGTGGAGGCGTCGAAACGGATGATGAAAGGCGGGTTGGACCCAGGCGGAAAGATGGCCTGGATACGATTGGAGAAGGCGCTCACTTCCGCGGCCGCCTGCGCCATGTTAGTACCGGGATAGAAATTGATTTTGATCAGTGTGAGCCCCTGAATATTCTTTGTTTCCACACTTTTCACCCCGTTCACGAACAGGAGGATATTAATGTATTGTTTACCGAAGAAGGATTCCATCTGGGTGGAGGTATATCCGCCAAATGGGTGGGAAAGATAGATCACCGGCATATCCAGCTTCGGGAAGATATCAATTTTGATCGTGGTGACCGCTTTGATACCGAAGAAGAACAATCCGGCCACTAACACCATGATGGTGATAGGTTTACGAAGTGCGAAACGAATAAGGTTCATACTATCTGTTTAATGTCATTGGCCTGAGTGGCTTGCCGTTGGCGGTTCGCCACCTATATCCATTCGTTAGAGTTCTTTTGCAAACATGTTAAAATCACCGGAGGCAGAGGCTTTGAGCAACAGTGCCTGCCAAACGTTGCTGTAGGCGATGTCGCGGTCTGTTTCCGCCCGTATCAGTGCATACAGTGCCTGGGTCACGTCTACCAGGTTGGTGAGACCGTTGCGGTACAGGACCGACTTCTGCAAATAAGCGTCGGAAGCGGCTTTCACCTGTGACGGCACTTCACGGTAGTTGTCGAGCGCGTTGGTGATCTTGGTGTCCGACAGTTGCAGCTGTGCACGCAGCTGTTGGTCTGCCAGATCATATTCCGCCTGTAAGCCGGTGCTGATCTGCTTTTGCGCTTTCACCTGCCGGGAGATGCGCAGTGGCTGGGTGAGGTTCCAGGTAACGCCCACACCGATCAGGTAGTTGGTACGGGTAGGTTTTACACCGTCCCAGTAACCGTGCGTATAGGCGTTGAGGTTTTGTGCGCCGTAGGTAGCATCAAAACCGGAGCCTCTGGTCTGCAGCACGCCTACCAGTGAAAACGCGGGGTACATCAGCGTACGGTAGTATTTGGACTGTTCGTCGCTCAGGGCGATGCGGCTCTTGTACCATTGGAGCAGCGGGTGACTTTCCATAGCGGCCGTATCGTTCAGCAGGGCCGGCACGCGTGACACGAAGAAGGTGTCGAGCGCGAATCGGCCGGGAGGCACGCCCATCAGTTGCGCCAGCTGGTTGGCCTGCGTTTGTTCAAAATCGATGGACCGGGTGAGCGCTATCCTGGCGCTGGACACTTCGGCATTGGCTTGTGAGGAATCCACGCCGGCGCTCAGGCCATTTTTAACGCGGGTCACCACCACCTGCCGGAAAGTATCCGCCCTGCTCAGATTTTTCTGATAGGACAGCGTCAGTTTCTGCGCGGCCACGAGGTTTAAATAAGCAGCTGCCACCTTTACTTCGTGCTGAAAAATCTCTTGTTGCCAGTCTTTATTATCTCTGGCAGCAACTGCTTGCGCTGTTTTTATTTTTTCTTTGGCGCGGCCAAAAGCGAAGAAATCCCAGTTAATATTAGTCAGATACAGCCCACCGAAAGCGGCGTTCCAGTTCTGTTCCGACAGCGGAGCGCCGGAAGAAGCAGCGGCAAGGCCGCCGAAGCCGTACAGAGGGCCGTTCTGACCGTTGATGGTTCCGTAGTCCTGTTGTACTGATACGTTGAGATTAGGCAGATAGTCTCTCTTTGCCTGATCTATGCTGGTTTTAGAAGCAGCAGCATAGTTGGATTTAGCCTTGATGGTACCGTAATTATTAATCGCCGTTTGTATAGCATCTTTCAATGTAAGTACCTGCTGGGCTTTCACAGAAGTTGAATGAACACCAATCAGAAAAAGAAGGATCAGCCAGTATTTATTTCCAATCATGTAGGGAGAATTTTGCAGCATGGTATGAACTAAAGTTGTTAATCCGGATACAAAAAGACTCCATCATTTTGAAGCAATTTTGAAGTATTCATTTTTTCTTCTCCCGAAGGGAAATAAAAATGGGCAAGACTAAAAGCCTTGCCCATTAATGATTCTAACGAATCCGACGAATTATTTTATCATGCAGTCACCACCGCAGCTGTTTCAAATTTATCTTGTTCCTCTTCGTTAATGACACTTCCCGGACAAAAGTCGACCTGTAAAATATGCAGCGGCGCTTTGTATTTATAGGATACTTTAAAGTCACACACTTCGCAGATCTGTTTCACGATGGCCAGCCCCAGCCCAACGCTCTCGCTGCATTGGTTGCTCTTGCGGAACCGTTCAAACAGCTCTTCCGTCGGGGTTTCCGGAGGGAGGCCCGTATTTTTGATGACCAGTTTTTCCTGCTTCAGGATAACGTGAATGGTGCCGTCCTGCACATTGTGACGGATGGCATTGCCCAGCAAATTGTTCATCAGCATGTCTGCCAATACCGGATGTATTCTGAGCTGGATATTTTTATCCAGTTCTCTTTTCACCGCTATGTTTTTCATCTCCAGGCGGTCTTCATACGCTGCCAGCACGTCTTTGGCTACACGACAGAATTTAATATGTTCCGTTACCGCAAATTCGTTGTTTTCCATTTTGGAGAGCAAAATGAGGGAGCGGTTGATCTTCGACAATTTCTCGATGGCATGATGCATATCGGCCAACAGCGTGGCCTGATCTTCATCGATATTGGTTTCGCTGAGCAGCTCCAGTTTGCCGCGAATCACGGCCAGCGGTGTTTGCAGCTCGTGTGACGCGTTTTCACTGAACTGTTTTACGGCGGTATATTCTTCTACGGCCCGATCTGTCATTTTCTTCAGGAAGGTATTCAGCTCTTTGAATTCCTCTGTATTGGTCTGCGGGAAAGTGATCTTTTTCTTCAGGTCGAAGTTGTGAATTTTTTTCATGGTAAGCCGCAGCGTATACAGGATGCGTTGCGACAGGAAGCGCGCTGATACAGCCACACAGAGGATGATGAGCAGCAGTTTCCACGCTACGGTATCCATGATGGCGTTGAGTATCTGGCGGGAAGCCGGGATATAACTGGAAGTGGTTACCTCGTAAGGTTTGCCGTTGATGGTCATGAAGGAACTCACCGTGAGGCGGCTTTCCATGCTTTTGTGGTTGCCATCAGGGTCCGGATCTTTTCTGATGCGGACACTATCTGCCGGCAAAGCCGGTAACAGTGTAAAGGTCGTGAAAGAAGCATCCCGCGGGATGTTGACCGTTGTGCCATCGGCCATACGGGCCGCTGCTTTCGTATTTACTATTTTCAGGCGGGCAATCTCCACATCATCAATCTTTCTCTCTATATTATTAAGACAGATATAAGAAGTGATCGGTGTGGTGATCACAATCACGCCAAGAAACCACAATGTAAATTTATCAACCAGTTTCATACTTTGGAAGCATTAAATTTATAACCCAGGCCATACACCGTATCAATATAATCCGCCCCGTTTGCCGCGCTGATTTTCTTACGAAGGTTTTTGATATGCTGATATACAAAATCAAAATTAGCTAAATTATCTGTATAGTCGCCCCACAGGTGGGTGGCTATCGACTGCCGGGAGAGCACCCTGTTTTTGTTGACCACCAGATACAGCAACAGATCAAACTCCTTGCGGGTGATATCCAGCAGCATATCGTTGATAGTGGCTTCCAGCGTGTCTGTATTGAGCGTGATCTCATTAAAGGTGATGATATTGCTGCCAGACAGTTTTTTGCGCCGGTAGATGGCCCTGAGGCGGGCATGCAGTTCCGGCAGGTGGAATGGTTTGGTGATGTAGTCATCTCCCCCACCTTCCAGGCCTCTGATTTTATCGTCCATGGCGTCTTTAGCGGAAATAATCAGTACCCCGCTCTGGATGCCCTGCTCCTTCATAAATTTCAACAGCTCCAGCCCGTTGCCATCCGGCAACATGATATCGAGCAACACACAGTCATATGAGTACAGCAACAACTTCTCCTGCGCTTCATCAAAACTATAAGCCAGCTCACAGATATACCCTTCCCTCACGAGAAAATCATGAATACTGCTGGCGATTTCTTTACTATCTTCTACTACTAACACTTTCATATAAAAGCTAATGTATATGGAGATTTTGAAGCAAATTTGAAAATTTGCCCCGGTTCCACCGGATGGCGGGGAGCCCACCCATAGCCCTCCCTGGAGAAAACGTGCAGCAAGGATGGTGATCTTATATTATTACAAATTGATAATCAATTTCTAAATAAAGATTATTTATTTTAATTTGATAATATTTTATATAGACTTCCACACGATTGTCCGGTGAAACAGACCTGCAAAATTAACGCAAAATTTGTAGGTGGGCATGGACGTGGGGGCGGAAGTTGAGCAGATTTCAGTATACTTATTGTTTTATTCAATCGTCTCCTGATGGAAAACTACAGCATCATATTAGTGATCATGGCCATTATGATCGGCGTATCCGGTATTGCAGAGAAGATAAAGTTGCCCGTACCGGTGTTGCTATTGGCCGTAGGCATCGCCATTGGTTTTTTACCCAGTATGCCGGGCATCGAGCTGAATCCGGAGATCGTGATGCTGCTGTTTTTGCCACCGTTGTTATACGACGCAGCCTTTAATATTTCCTTCCGTGAATTCCGGATCAATATCAATACCATCGGTACCCTGGCCATCGGGCTGGTTTTTATCACCACCGGCGGCATTGCCGTGGTGGCGCATTACCTGATACCGGGCATGACGTGGCAGCTGGCATTTGTGCTGGGCGCCATTCTCTCGGCCACAGACGCTGTGGCCGCCATCGGCATTACCAAGGGACTGGGGTTGCCGCACAATACCGTGACCATTCTGGAAGGAGAAAGTCTGGTGAACGATGCTTCCGCCCTGGTGGCCTATCGCTTTGCCGTAGCAGCCGTAGCGGGCACCGCTTTCGTTACCTGGAAAGCGCTGCTGCAATTCCTCATTGTATTGGGAGGCGGTTTTGTGATCGGGCTGATATTGGCCAAAACGCTGGCTTTCCTCATCCACTTCTTCCGCACCAACGACATGGTGGTCATTGGCCTGATGTTGCTGATGCCTTTCGTGACCTATGCGGTAGCGGAACATTTTGAGGTCTCCGGCGTCATTGCTGTGGTGACGCTCGGCCTGGGCATGGCCCGGCTGAGCCGCAAAAGATTCCCCGAAGCGCTACGCCATCAGTCCAGACATTTCTGGGATGTGATCATCTTCCTGCTCAACGGCCTCATCTTCCTGCTGATAGGTCTGCAATTCCCGCTGGTATTAAAAAAAATGAGCGGGGCGCAGATATGGCCTTATATCGGTTATGCCGCCCTTATCGCCGTCGTGGCCCTGGGCATACGACTGGTCAGGGTTTACCTGCAACAGTTCAATCTGCAAAAGGCATTTCAGGGAAAGGGGAAACGCCGGGTAAGCCAGTATGCCCTATTTGATTCCCGGACAAGCTTTATCATTACCTGGTCTGGGATGCGGGGAATCGTTTCGCTGGCTATCGCTATCGGTCTGCCAACGATACTGCAAAACGGGGACCCCTTCCCCCTGCGCAACGAGATCATTTTCCTCTCCATAGCGGTGGTACTGTTTTCACTGCTGGGACAGGGACTGTCGCTCCCCTGGGTGGTCCGTAAATTCAGCAAATAGGGTATCTCCGGTGATATCACCGGTTATTCGTAACTTACAGCAACGAAAGCACTGATATGAAAGCATTGACTTTTTTATTGGCGATATTGATCACCGGTTCTGCCTGTCAGAGCCAGCAGAAAAAACAGCAGCCTATGAGCAACGCCCCTGCCAATCCTTACTATTCCCGGACCGACACTGAAAAGCTGCATATTACCAATGCAGAATGGAAAAAGGTACTGCCACCGGACCTGTATGCGGTAGCCCGGGAAGCAGCTACAGAAAGGCCTTTCACCGGGAAATACTGGGATGCGGACACCAGGGGCATGTATTATTGCGCTGTTTGTGGCAACGCCTTGTTCCGTTCTGATGCCAAATTTGCCAGCAGCTGCGGATGGCCCAGTTTCTTTGAGCCTGTTCGCGCGGCCAGCGTCATATACCGGGAAGATAACTCCTATGGCATGCACCGGACAGAGGTGCTGTGCGGAAGATGTGAATCACACCTCGGCCATATCTTCGATGATGGTCCGCCGCCTACGCATAAACGCTTCTGTATGAATTCTGTATCGCTTGATTTTGAACCGGAGCGATAAACCGGGTTAACGGTCACGCTCCCGGCGTACAATTTCCGTCGTCACCGTATCTCCGGTGATGGTGACGATACTGTACCCAAAATAAGACCTGTCTACCTCCACTTCGGTCGACTCTTTGACAAACTGCGCAGAGGTGGCCGGCGTCACTGTCTGATGAATATTTTGCTCCTGTCGCTGATCTGTCACATGAAGATGGCCACAGAAAATGTATACGGCATGCGGATGCTTCAACAACAACGCCTTTATTTTCTCACGCCCCTGCAGCGGTTGTAATGCATCTAACATGATCGGTATTTCCACTATGGGGTGATGCACGAACAACAGCACTTTACCGGCCGTTTTCAGCTCCTGTTCCAGCCACTGTAGCTGCGCATCGGCCAGCACTTCTGAGGAGGAATCGAAGAAAATATAACGGAAGCCATCGCGATCTTCACTGTAACACATTGTTCCATCTACCAGGCCCGGCGCACTATAGTGTTGCCGCACATCTTCCAGCTTATCGAAATTACCCAGTATGATCTTGCAGGCAGACGTATATTCTTTTAATGCGTCGAAGAGAAAAGTATGAGAAGAGGGTTCACCAATATCCCCTCCTATTACTACTTCATGGATGCCTTTGCCGGCAATCTCCTGTAGCAGCAATAAAAGGTTTTCCCGCGCGGGTACCTGATTGTGGCGGGTAAAAGCATCATCCAGATGTGGGTCGGTGACAAATGCGAATGAACGGGTCATCATGAGAGATCGTTTATCTCCCGAATATATAACATAATATGATCACCCCTTTGTAAAAATACGGTACCGGTTATACGTTATATCTCCGCCATTTTTTTATTGTAGCGATTGCGGTATTCATGCGGCAACAAGCCTGTTACCAGCTTGAAAGAATTACGGAAAGTTTTGGTATCCGAATATCCTACTTCAGACATGATATCATTGATTTTGCGGTCGCCGGCTTCGAGGTGCTTCTTGGCGGCTTCAATTTTCACCCGCTGGATATATTCATTCATGGTATTGGCAGTCGCTTTCTTAAAACGCCGTTCCAGGCTTCTGCGGCCAATAGCCAGCATCTCCGCCAGTTCATCCACCCTTATCTTCTCCCGGAAATTATTCTCGATAAATTCCTGCGCCTGTTTCACCGGTTCATCGTCATGTTCTTTCTGTGCCTGAAAAATGATGAACGGCAATTGGGCAGAACGCTCCAGATCTACCTGAAAAAATTTCGCGCTGTAGATAGCCGCATCGCGACCGGCATATTTCTCCACCAGATATACCAGCAGGTTCACCAGCGAAAGGCCGCCACCGCTGGAATAGATACCGTTTTCATCGGTGATGACTTTCTCTTTCACCAGCTGCACATCGGGAAACATATCACGGAACAAAGCAGCCGCTTTCCAGTGTGTAGTACATTTTTTACCGATCAGCAGTCCTGTCTGTGCCAGCAAAAAAGCGCCTACACACAGACTTGCCACCTCAGCTCCTTTTTCATATTGCGCACGTATCCAGTCTACCAACTCCCCATTTCTTGCCACATTTTCCTCCACGTTTTCATGTAGTGCCGGAATAATGATCAGGTCTGTTCTATGCAGTTCCTGAACAACGGCATCCGTCTGGATGGTAAACAGTCCCTTGTTCAGCTGAATAGCGCGCCAGGCACCCACCAGCTGCACCTGAAACAAAGGCTCCCGGCCTTCACTGATAAGGAAATCATTCACTTCTGTAAAAACATGGCGGGCAACTTCAATACCGGTCATGGCGGCACCAAGTGGAATCACAATAGATACATGCTTCATAAGACAGCGTTATAAAGTTTGCAGGTTTCTCATTCTTTCACAAGATAAAATATTTCCCGGAATCCTATAATTCCGGGATATCAAACAATCCCAGGGCCAATTATCCCAGGGCTGACGCCCCGGGCAACGATGTCATTCAAATTCGTTGGGGCAAGGATGATGCGAGTCTGACATCACATTAGGCAGGAGTACGATGTCGTGCAATTGCATCTGCGCGATCATCTGGTTCTGAGGGCTGTCCGGGCGTGATTAACACATGCTTCTGACGAGATTGCCCAGCTTACGTACCGCCTGCTCCACTTGTCTGTTCCAGTGTTTATTACAGCTGATGCGGATGTAGTTGCGATAGCCGCCGGTGCTGGAAAAAAGCGGTCCCGGTGCGATATTAATATGATGCTCCAGTGCGAGCTTCTGCAATTTCAGGGCGTCTACCTGTTTGGGCAGTTCCACCCAGAGCACCAGGCCGCCGTCGGGCTGGCTGATTTTCACGCCGGACGGAAAGTACTGTTCGATATACTGGGTGGTGAGCAATACCTGTTTATGCACCAGCGGCCTCAGTTTGCGAAGATGCCGCTGATAGGTGCCGCTGGTCAGCAGATCGGCGAGCGAGAGTTGCAGCACAGAGGCGGTGGCCACGTTGGTGGTAGCTTTCAGCTGCGCTACTTTTTCCATGAAGCGCCCTGGTGCGCACCAACCGATACGGAAGCCGGAGGCAACGGTTTTGGAGAAAGACGCACACAGCATCACCCAACCGTGTTTATCATAGGTTTTGATGGTGGTAGGTCTGGAAGGACCGAAATACAGCTCGCCGTACACATCATCTTCTATCACCGGCAGCTGGCGTTTCCAGGCCAGTTCAGCGATCCATTTTTTCTTTTCGTCAGACAACACCACCCCGTTAGGGTTGTTGAAATTGGAGATGAAGAGGCAAGCCGCGATGTCATAGGTATCTACGATCTCTTCCAGTTGCCGGAGGTTGATGCCTTCTTCCGGATCGCAGGGCAGTTCAATTACTTTCAGTTTCAGTTGCTCCAGGCATTGCAGGATGCCGTAGTAGCAAGGTGATTCCACCACCACGGCATCGCCGGGATTGGTGACCGCCCGCAGCGAGAGGTTAAGCGCTTCGAGGGTGCCATTGGTGACGAGTATGTCGTTGGCAGCGAGGCTGCCGTTCCAGTAAAATGAGAGCCGCGCGATCTGTTCCCGCAGCAGCTGGTTGCCCATCGTGGATTCATATTGCAGGTGTGTCCCTGTGAGGTCACGGGAGGCTTTCTGCAAGCTGCGCCGCACTGCATTAAACGGCACCATATGTGTTTCCAGCGAAGCATTAAAAAACGAGATAAAACCGGGAGGATATGGTCCGGCATCGACGGGCATTTTGCTGATGATACGGCTCACATTCACTTCGCGGATGGCGGGCGCGGCGGAGGTGGCCACCGGCTGCTCCGTATGTCCCATGGACTTGCGCAGGGGTATATAGCCCGACTTCTCCCTGGAAGCCAGCAGGCCTTTATCGATCAACAGCGAATAAGCTTTCAGTGACGTGCCCACGCTGACATTAAAATGGTCGCTCACTGCCCGCAGCGACGGCAGTTTCTCTCCCAGCGGATAGGTGTCATTATTGATCATGGCTTCTATCCGGCTGGCTATTTCTATGTAATGGAAATCTTTCATCTGTTACACTAAAATATTCAAAATCTGTATCTGTTACAGTAGCTGCAAAGTAAATAATTTTGGAGAAACAATCGCGCCATGGAAATAATCAATAGCACTATCACAGACATTGATGATATATTTTACCTTTACGAAGAAGGCACCAACTACCAGCGGCAGCAGGGAACAGGTCGTTACTGGAAAGGATTTGAGCGGTCTGTGGTGGAACAGGAAATAGCAGAGAAACGGCAGTGGAAACTGGTGGAGGACGATGTCACGGTTTGCGTATTTGTGACCACCTTTCATGATCCGTTGATATGGGGCGACAAGGACCAGGAACCTTCGTTGTATCTTCATCGTATTGCCACCCATCCGGCTTACCGGGGCCGCGGATTTGTGAAGCTGATCGTTGACTGGGCCAGGCAGTACGGGCTGGAACATGGCCGGCAGTATCTGCGGCTGGACACCGGCGCCGGTAATGAGAAGCTGAACAATTATTATGTCAGCTGCGGTTTCACCTACACCGGCGTAGTGAGCATCCCCAATCCCGAAGGGCTGCCCGCACACTATAAGGATGGGGGTTTTGCTACTTTTGAACTGTTACTTTAACAACTATGTCTACCGCTATATGAAAACACACCTTTTATCACTGCTCACCGTTTTTCTGATCAGCGGCGCTGCCACCGCTCAGCAAACCGAAAGTTTTTCCAACTGCCGCAATGGCGCCTACGCGCTGAGCGACGGCAGCCAGCTGGTGATCAGTCCTTCTGTGGACAAGGACCTACGGTACCGCCGCCTGGATGGTACTACCGGCCGTCTCTTTTTGCAGGCCGACAGCAGTTATCTTTCCGGTCCCGGCTGGGCTAACGCCAGGAACCCGAATATCTTCGCGCGCTTCGGAGGCTGTGCCAATGATTCCCTTATTTTTCAGCAGGATGGTAAAACGTTTACCGGAAAACGTATACCCTTTCCCGTTATCCCGATGCATATCCCGGTGAAAGGGGCCACGCTTTACGGAGAGCTGTTCCTTCCTGCGGGACGTAAGCCCAAAGCAGTGGTGATATTACATTATGGCTCCGGTGGCGAATCAGCGGTGTACAATAATTATAAGCAATACATATTGCCACTGGGTGATGTTGCCGTATTCGTGTATGACAAAAGAGGTACCGGCAGATCTACCGGTCAACTGAGCGCCAATTTTGAACTGTTGGCCGCTGACATGGTGGCCACTGTGAAGGCCGTGAAAGCGCAGGCAGTGGTAAAAGGTGTGCCTGTAGGCCTGATGGGCGAAAGTCAGGGTGGCTGGATCGTGCCACTGACCGCTACCCTTACGCCGGTGGATTTTGTGATTGCCGCCTACAGCCTGCTCATCCCACCCAGAGAAGAGAACCGCCAGGAAGTACTACACGATTTGCAGAACGGACATTATAACAAAGAGGCCATTGCTACAGCCATGCAGGTGGTAGCTGCCACCGACGAAGTCCTCCGCACCGGCCTCAATGGCGGCCTTGCGGCACTCGACTCCGTTAAGGCGAAGTATAAACAAGAACCCTGGTATGCTTCTTTACAGGGAGACTACACCGGACCGATCCTCAACGCCAGCCGGGCACAACTGGACAGCCTCAAACAAATTTTCCCGACAGACATCCCGCTGGATTATGATCCGCTGCCGGCCTTTCGCCGGGTAAACGTACCGATGTTATGGATCATCGCCGGAAAAGATACAGAAGCGCCGAATGGCGGTACCATTGCCGTATTAAAAGAGGCCACCGCCACCCGCAAAAATATTGACGTCGTGATTTTTCCGAATGCCGACCATGGTATCATTGATGTACAGGATAGTCCGCAAGGTCCGATACTGCTTCGGCAGTCGGCCGGCTACTTTGAGCTGCTGCGCGACTGGATACTGACCCGGCAGGTTAAAAAACGCTACGGTGATGGTTTATCAATTTCAAATTACGAATGACGAATGACGAATGGAGGGCTTCCTGACCAAGCGGCCAATTAATAACCTTGCCGAAAGTGAACCCTCCATTCGTCATTCGTCATTCGTCATTAATTGTCGGAATACCCCTTGACGATTGTCGCAGACCTCCCCTGCCGGTTATCGTTGAGGGGTTACCTTTGCCGCAAGTCTCCTTTTTCATGAAAGCTATTGAAAACATTGCCGTACCGGTCACCGATCAACAGTTGTCCAAAGGTTTTTATCTGTTACTGGGCTTTGAGCTGCTGGCCGAGGTGGTGATGCCTAATGGAGATACGTGGATACAGTTGGGTTTCAGCGATCAGGTCACCACCATTTCACTGGTGCGGCAATGGCCTTACGGTCACATGCAGGCCGGCGCCCTACAGGGACTGGTACTGGAAACAGAGAATATCGTCAGGGAGCGGGAGCGGTTACATCAGGAGGGCGTTGTCGTTTCAGACATCCGGGAGTCTCCTTTCGGGAAAGTTTTCTTTCTTCAGGACCCGGACCGTAATGGCCTCAGCATTCATCAATTCAGTTTTTAAAGTCTGCCTCCTCATCTCCCAAAAGATTGATTCAACATATTTTATAAAAATTTAAAAGAATTTGGCCAAAAGATGTCTTATTCCAGAAAGCAGGGTTGTTATTAGGGTATAAACATCTAAATTTAAGGCCATGAAAAATTTCTTATTTCTCTACAGAGCAGACTTCTCCTTAGCAGCCCAGCGTTCTCCTGAAGAAATGCAGGCAAACACTAAAAAGTGGATGGACTGGATTGGCGGCATTGCAGCACAGAACAAACTGGCAGACCGCGGCAATCGCCTGGAACAAACCGGCATGGTCATCAGACCTAATAATGTAGTAACCGACGGACCTTTCACCGAAATCAAAGAAACACTTGGTGGCTACACCGTGATACAGGCCAACTCTCTTGAAGAAGCCGCTGAACTGGCCAAAGGATGCCCCGTGCTGGCAGTTGGCGGGAATGTGGAAATCAGGGAAATCAGCGTATTGTAATTACGAATTACAAATTACGAATTACGAATTGAGGACATGCTTACAGGGAGGTTACTTTAATCACCTGCTATATGGGATGCTCAATTCGTAATTCGTAATTTGCATTTTATATGATGGAAGAAAAAGAACTGCTCCCCCATCTGTTCAGGACCGAATACAGTAAGATCACAGCCGTATTGTGTAAGCTGTTGGGGTTTGAACACCTGGACATAGCCGAAGATATTGCGAGTGAGACCTTTCTGTCGGCCTCCGAATTATGGGGCCTGAAAGGGCTCCCGGAAAACCCTGCGGCCTGGTTGTATACCGTGGCCAAGAACAAAGCGAAAAACCATCTGAAACACCGGGCGGTGTTCCAGCAGAAAGTATCGGTACAACTGAGCCAGGCCGCCACCAGCGAAGTGCCGGAGATAGACCTTTCTGTTCAAAATATCAAGGATAGCCAGCTGCAGATGATGTTTGCCGTGTGCCATCCGGCTATTTCCATTGAATCGCAGATAGGGCTGGCCCTTCGTGTATTGTGCGGTTTTGGTATCGAAGAAATTGCCGACGCGTTCCTGACCAGTAAAGACACCATCAACAAACGATTGTTGCGTGCCAAAGAAAAACTGCGGGAAGAAAATATTGCGATCGCGTTTCCGGACGCCGCTCAAATCCCCGGCCGGCTGGAAGCGGTGCTGCGCACGCTGTACCTGCTGTTTAATGAAGGGTATTTTTCTGCCAGCCATGATCACTCCCTGCGCAAAGATCTGTGCCTGGAGGCCATGCGACTGACTTTTTTACTGACAGAAAACGAAGCTACCGATACGCCTGCCGTTAACGCCCTCATCGCCCTGATGAGCTTTCAGGCATCCCGGTTCGAAGCCCGTACCGACGATAGCGGAGACACCGTTTTATACGACGATCAGGACACCAGTCTCTGGGATGAAGACCTGGTCCAACAGGGGCAATTTTTCCTCAATAAAGCCTCCGAAGGGACTACCGCCTCCAAATATCATTTTGAAGCTGGCATCGCTTACTGGCATACCATCAAGACAGATACCCGGGAGAAGTGGGAAAACATCCTGCAATTGTATAACCATTTGTTGACCGTAGAATACTCTCCCATTGCGGCACTTAACAGGACATACGCCCTTTCCAGGGCCAACGGCAAGGAAGTGGCCTTACAGGAAGCAAAGAAGCTGTCGCTCAACGACCACTATCAGTACCATCTGTTACTGGGAGAATTGTATACCGGTATCGACAACCGTTCAGCATGCAGCGCGCTTGAAAGAGCGCTGGCGTTAAGTCATTCATCTGCCGATAAAAAAATCATCTCTCAAAAAATACAACAGCTTACGGGAAACGACTGATGTTGTTGGCTACCAGCGCGTATAGTTGTTGGATCAGCGTTTCGCGGTGACGACGAAAAGCATCTTCATCCCCCTCCCCGATGGCGGTGGCCACTTCAGGGCATTGCAGCATGTCCCGGATGGTGGTACATACCAGCTGCCGATGAAAATACAATGCGGAGTCAAACCCTTCATCGTCCTCATACGAGAGCCATTCGTGGATGATCATAAACGCCTGCTGGCAGACATTGGGCAACGTCATGGTGTCCAGGGGCAGCCAGAAGCTTCGCTGCAGCGGCGTAGCTGTTTCTATGACGATCGCCACTTTGTCGATGGCAGCTTCTGGGCTGTTCTTTATTTTTCGTAGCACCCTCTCCGTTATAGTGTACAGCGCTTCCTCCAAAGCAGCCAATGTACGTGGTATATCATATTGATGCTGTTCGAGCAGCGGCAACACCATCTCCGGCGGTGCGGTGGTTTTGCTCAATACCACCGCCTCCATTTCCTGTATAAACAGTTGCCGGGCAACCATGATATCCCCACCTGCTTTTTCCAGCAGGAGTGCTGCGTGGCGCAGGCCGACAGGCACCTGCTGCCGTAATTGTTTTATTTGTTCTGCGTGGTCCATCGTACTGCAAAGTAAAAACATTTCCCTTGCACCTCAACTTATCTGGTATTTAATGATAATTGTCTGAATACGTACAAATATTGTCCCGCCGGATGCACCCTTCGCAAAAATATGTATACTTGACCCGTAGACTGACTGTAGTTCCACCTCGAAGAGCAACAACGATATAGGTAGCACCATGGAACATATGCCAGCATCACCTAATTCATCAATCAAAATCAGTTATTCGTATTGCCATTGTCCCGCTATGCCGGTAGACCGGTCATAGCCGGCGCCAGAACAACCACGGGCCTTCCGAGACCACGGCTGTAGTTTCCCGTATAGGGATTACCGTTATGCCACTACCCTTTGTAGCGGGATAGGCTTCGGTATGCCTATAAGGGGCCACCGTTCTTCCATTACCGTTAATGGAACAGGCCTTTGTATGTCTTCATATCACCCTTGACAAGTGCACCTGTGACGGTGTTCCGGGGATGTTATGGCCGTAAGGAAACCCGTACCTGTGATGTATTCCCGAACAAATCCTCATAGCTCATGAAAAAAACATGTCTACTCGTGCTGGCTTTCCTGGTGTGTCTGTGCACAGGTGCCATCGGCCAAATCAAAAATGTATCCGGGACCGTCAAGGATGCAGATGACGGTCATCCCCTATCCGGTGTATCTGTACGCCAGACCGGCGGCGCCAAAGCTGTCCCTACAGACCAGCAGGGACGTTTTACCATTGCCGTTGCCGCCGGTGCCCTGCTGGAATTTTATGCCATCGGCTACGAACCGCAACAGATACGTGCCGGGGCGCAGGACAGTATGATCGTCAGGCTTAAAAGCAAAGACAAACAACTGGGCGAAGTGGTGATTACAGCTTATGGTAACACCCGCAAACAAGCCTTCACCGGCACCGCCGCCGTGATCAGCAATGAGAAATTCAAAGACCTGCAGGTATCTACCGTCACCGGTGTGCTGCAGGGTAATGCCAGCGGCGTGCTGGCCATCAGCTCCAGCGGCCAGCCGGGAGAAAATCCCACTATCCGCATCCGCGGCATCGGCTCCTTCAACGCCAGCAACGACCCGCTGATCCTGCTGGACGGTACCCCTTATAGCGGCAGCATCAACAGCATCAACCCCGGCGATGTGGAGAACATCACCATCCTCAAAGATGCCTCTTCCACCTCCATCTATGGCTCCCGCGCCGCCAACGGTATCATCCAGATCACCACCAAACGCGGCAAAGGCAAGAGCCATTTTGAATTCTCCGGCCTGACTGGTTTCTCCCGCAGGGCCATCAAAGAGTACTCCACACTCAACGCCACCCAGTACTATGAAATGGCCTGGGAAGCCCTGCGCAATGATGCCCGCGATAACCCGGCCCTGCTGACACAATTCAACGTGCCCACGCCCGAAGCCTATGCCAGCAAACAGGTAGCCCCTCGCCTGGTATACAACCCGTTTAACGTAGCACAGCCTGTCGGTGAAAACGGTAAGATAGACCCCAACGCAAAAATGCTGTGGAACGACGATTGGATGGATGAAATGACCCGCACCGGTATCCGCCACGACCTCAACATGAACGTCTCCGGCAGCGATGCCGCCAATACCATCCGCTACTACCTCTCCGGCGGTTATATTCAGGACCAGGGCCTTCAGAAAGAGTCCGAATTCAAACGCTATTCCGGTCGCGCCAAAATAGACGCCACCCCCGTGAAATGGCTACAGGTAGGCGTTAACAGCAGCCTCGCATACTCCAACCAGAACTACCCTTATCAGGGCAACGCCGCCGCCTCCAACGGTATTGGATTTGCCCGCACCATAGCGCCTATTCACCCGGTATACCTGCGTGACTGGAAAACCGGTGATTTTCTGCTGGACGGTTCCGGCAACAAAGTATTCGACTTCGGTAACAACACCACCGAGCTAGGCGTACCACGGCCTGCCGCCCAAAACCGGCTCTTTAACCAGGGACAGAACCCCTCCGCTACCACCAGCATCAACCCCATTACCTATGAACGGTTGACAGCTAACGGTAACGCCTATGTGGGCGTAGACCTTTTCAAAGGACTCAGCTTTAAATCGCAGTACTCCATCGACTACAACCAGATCGACAACAATACTTTCTGGAACCCGTTCTACGGCGACGGCACCACCAGCGGCGGTTTGAGCTACCGCGCCATCACCCTGTTGTATGCGCAGAACTTCAGCAACGCCTTCACGTACGACAACACGTTCGGGCAGCACCATGTGAATGTGGTGGCCGGTATGGAAGCTTTCCGCCGCGTGAGTGAAATCACCACCACCCAGCGTACCGGGTTCACCTATGCCAAGCCTACGCAGCCCAGCTATGGCACCACTTCCACCGCCGAAGGGTATAAAGAAACGTTCCGGTTACAGAGCTATTTCGCCCGTGCCGCCTACGACCTTTCCGATAAATATCACCTGAGCTTGTCCGTTCGTACAGACGGCGCCACCCGCTTTGCGAAAGAAGTGCGCTGGGGCGTGTTCTATGCAGCCGGCGCCTCCTGGAACCTCGACAAAGAAGCGTTTATGGAGAACGTGGACTTCCTCAGCCAGCTGAAACTTAAAGCTAGCTATGGTACCAGCGGCAACCAGGCGCTGCCCGGCAGCTTCCCTTATCTGGGCACCTATTCCGCCGGCGCCAATGTAGGGTCTACGCCTGGTTCCGTTATCAATACCGTCGCCAACCCGTCGCTTAGCTGGGAAACGCAGAAGCAGCTGGACCTCGGCGTGGAATTCGGCGTACTGAAAGATCGTATCACCGGTTCATTTGTGTACTTCGACAGACGGTCTGCCAACCTGCTGTTTAACAGGCCCTTGCCTAATTCCACCGGTATCAACTCTATTTCCGACAACGTAGGCGGCGTTAAAAACGCCGGTTTTGAGATAGAATTGAACACCCTTAACCTTCGCACGGCCAAACTGGAATGGCGTACGTCCGTTAACGTGACCAAACTAAAAAATGTGATCACAGAAGTAGCGCCCGGCACTAACCAGATCCTTGGTGGCAGCTGGTATGAGTGGTTCATCCCGCAATATGCCGGTGTAGATCCCAAAGACGGTAAACCTATGTGGTATAAAGATGACGCCACTAATGCCGGCAATAAAGTCACCACCAAAAAATACAGTGAAGCCACCCGTTATCATCTGGGCAACAAATTATCCGACTATACCGGCGGTATCACCAACACGCTTCGTTATGGCAACTTTGACTTCACCGTACTGGCTTCCTTTGCCATCGGCGGTAAGTTTTATGATGCCGACTATGCCGCGCTGCGCAACGGGATGGTCAACTTCGGCAACAACGCCGGTACAGACATCTACAAAAGATGGCAGAGCCCCGAGAACCCCGGCGATGGCCTTACGCCCAAACTGAGCACCACGGCCGACAACAGCGCCGCCACTTCCAGTCGCTTTCTGTATGACCTGAGCTATATGCGTATCCGTAACATCACATTAGGATACCGTTTTCCCGAAGGGCTGTTGAAGCGCGCCCACATCAGCAATGCCCGTGTCTTTGCCGATCTGCAGAATGCCTTCACCCTCTTCGGCGGACCTAAAGGCGCAGACCCGGAAGCCGGTATTGACGCCACCACCAGCGGTAACAATACCACCACCAATAAAATATTCTCCATCGGTATCAACGTAGGGCTGTAAACTTAAAAATCATGATCATGAAATTATCACGTACCATCATCACCGCCGTCCTTTCGCTGCTGGTGCTTTCAGCCTGCAAGAAAGAATTCCTCAATACTCCCTCTCCGGAAGACGGGAACCTGACCGACAATATTATCTTCTCCAATAAGGCCGGCGCCGAAAGCGCTATGACAGGCATATACTGGATCTTCCGCTCCGAGAACTATAACGGTTACGGTGGCGATCCAAACAACAGCGGCAACCTTACCTGTCGTGGATTACAGACCACCATGTTTTTTTATGAAGTAAGGGGCAACGATGTGTTTGAAGGGTTACGCTCCTGGTGGCGCTGGGAAACAGCCTGGGAAGAAAACGCTTCCGGCCGTATACAAACCGGCAGCCGTACCCGGCAGATCTGGGATATGTTTTACAAGGCCATCAACAACGCCAACGCCATCATCAAATATACGCCCGGCATTACCGGCGCTTCTGATGCGGAAAAGGCAACGTTGATTGCTGAAGCCAAAGCCCTGCGTGCCTACTCGTATTTCTGGCTGGCCAGGTCTTATCAGTATACCTACGCCAAAAATCCCAATGCCGCCGGTGTGCCACTGTATACCGAACCTGCCTCCAAAGACAGCAAGGGCAATCCGCGTGCACCATTGAAAGAAGTATATCAGTTGATCCTGTCTGACCTGGAAGAAGCCACTACCAAACTGACCGATGCCCGGACTGAGAAGTTCCGCATCAACAAGAACGTTGCGCAGGGCATCCTGGCAGAAGTATATCAGGAAATGGCCATGTCTGACCCCGCGCTGTGGCAGAAAGCTGTTGACAATGCCAAAGCTGCGCGCGATGGCTTCCCGCTGATGAGCAATACCAGTTATGCCAGCGGATTCAATGACCTCAGCAATCCTGAATGGATGTGGGGATTCCCCGTACCGGAAGACCAGAGCCTGACCTATTATTCCCAATATAGTTTTATGGACGTGAACAGTGGTTATTACCGCAACATTTTCTTCAATAATGATTTCGTGAATAGCTACAGTGCCACTGATGCCCGTCGGGCGTTGTTCATCGACAACGGAGATAATCCCGCTGCGCCTGCACGCAGATGGAGCAGCCGCAAGTACAGGTCAAGGCTGGCCACCTCCATTACCGGGGATATTCTGGTGATGCGTGCCGCGGAGATGTACCTCATAGAGGCTGAGGGCCTCGCGCAGCAGGGCAAGCTGGCCGAAGCGATTGATGTGCTGTTTGCCATTCAGGCGCTGCGCGATCCTGCCGCCGTAAAACCGCCTGCTTCTATCGGCAAAGACGCGCTCATTGACCTGATATTGCTGGAACGCCGTAAGGAAATGTATGGTGAAGCGGGGGTGTATTATTTCGACCTGAAACGTTATCAGCGTAATCTGGTACGCACCGGCAACCACCCTTATCTGCTGAATATTGCCGCCACCGATCCCCGTTGGCTGATACAGATACCGATTTCCGAGATGGATGCCAATGATAAAATCAATCCGGAAGATCAAAATCCGTGATCCATGAACCCAATGACCGGTTGGCAGTAGTTACTGCCGGCCGGTTACTATATTTACCCCTGGACAAAAAAACTGTCACCGTCCGCCCGAAAAATTTCACACCGGCTTCGCATACCAGAAGCAATAATTAGTTGAACCCCGTCAAAAACGTTCGCCATCCTTACATCCCGCAGCGCAATTAATGATAAAATTTCGATCCTTATAATAATGGTACTTGCACTCAAAATCCTCACAAATCGTTATTATAATCTACCTTCCAGCAGCATATTTTACACATAAACATCATGTGGTCATATTCATTTTCTTCGCAGAAAAATTCAGGTATGACGGACCTCTTGCACATAGATGACATGGATACAGAGAGCTGTATCGCTTCTTTCCGGAACATCGCCGGGATGCTGATGAATGACCATTTACTACGGGTAGGAGAAAATTTTTACCGGGTGGTGGATTGTGAATTTTACTACTGCAGTGATACCCATAATGACCCCTATGCGTATGCACACGAGCATCCCCGCAGCAGCAATGGAGAGTGGTATTTTCACGGTTCAGGAATGGATATTACCCTGGCAACGGACCAGTCGTTTGGCGGTATTCTCATCCGGGGTATTGCGCCGGTGGCAGACACCCGACATCTCCCTTCGCGTGCCGGTGCCATCGCCGGGCCGTTAAAAGTCTGCACCGAAATATTCAAACAGTTTGGCAGCATCATGCGGGAGGAGCCGTTATATTTCGGACTGGTGGACATCTCTACGATTCCTGCGTACAATAACATCAGCAATGCCCGCCTGTTTGCCGTTCCCCGTGTGGGTCTTAACCTGGCCAAAGATGCGGAAGAAATTTTTCATGGGAGGCCTTACCGTTTTCTCAGCTTTCTTTATCTGCCGCATAAGGAAAGTGAAAAAGCGCGCAGATATCTGCTTCATCATCCGGAAGATCCGCTTTCGCCGATAGAGTACGATGCCTACAGCAGTGGCAGGAACTGGTGAATTAAAAAACCCCGGATTTTCGTCCGGGGGGCCTTATTCATGTAGTAGCTGACCGATAGAGACAAACTGATACCCTCGTTTTTTCAGGTCAGTGATCAGTTCATCGAGGCGGTTATAAAATTTATCGGTGCGGGCCGGATCGGTGCCGATGTGCAGCAGGAGCATAAACCCATTCAGTCCTGCCGGCTGCTTGTCGGCATATTGCAGAATGGACTGATAGATCTCTGCCGAAGAGCGGTACCCTTTCATAGCCGGCGTGGTGTAGTCGGCGTTGGAACGTGTACCTGGCGTGAAGTTCACCAGTTGCAGCCCTGCCTTGCGGGTCCATTGTGCGATGGTATCGTTGTACCATTCATAAGGTGGCAAAAAATAGTGAGCGGCATTTTTGGTGATACCGAATGCCTGCATCTTGCGATAATTGGCAGCGAGATCTTTTTCAAAAGCTGTCTGTGTGATCAACAGGCTATCGCGTTTTTGCCAGTCGCAATACAGCGGATGCTGATCTGAATGCGGCCCGAGGTAGTGGCCATCCGCCTTCAGTTGTTTTACCAGCGGCTGAAACGCGGGATTGGCGTAGAACTTCCCTGTCAGAAAAAAAGCGGCCGGTACTTTTTGTTGTTTTAGTACGCGCCGTATTACCTGGCCGCCATCTGCAAATTCATCGCCGGTAAAAACGAGCGTCAGTGTTTTGCGGCTGGTATCGCCGCGAACAATCGCGCCCGAGGCATACGTATGTGCGGCACCGTTAGCCGGCACAACACCGCCCTGGTTGCGGCCTTCCTGGGCCATAGCGGCCAACAGATAAATCAGCGAAGCCGTGCCGTCCATGGTGGGTTCGTTGGTGCTGTAGTCGCCAAAATCATCGTGGTATACAGCGAGGTCGCTTTGAAAATCCGCATAGCCGTCTGGTTTAGACAGTTGAATGCCGATCAGGTTTTTATAGATATTGGTATATACCGGACCGTCTACCAGGGCGCCATCTACCGGGTAATGTCCCAGGTGACTAAAAGCGGAGTGTGGATCTTCCGGTGTATCGCCATGGGCGGGCAGCCCGTACACCATGCTGGTGCCCCAGGGGTTACAGCCAAAGAGCCAGTCGAAGTTAGCCTGTTCCAATTCCGCATAGGCATTACTGGCGGTCAACTGCCGGTACCAGTAGCACTGAATAGCGAAAGCGGTGGTGAGGTTGTTGCTGCACCAGATAAAGGGAATATAACGATAGAAGGCGTTGCCCTTCGCTTGCTGCCATACCTGGTCGATGCCGGTTTGGTAATAACCGGTGATGGTTTGCCGGGAGGCGCCTTTTAACTGTCGGGCCAGCTCATAGTGTCCCAGATTGATGAAGGGGTACCATTGATAATGATGCGCGGTGTCCTTTCCCAGCCAGGGCGTTACTTTTTCCTGTGCGGCATAGTCCTCGGCCTGTTGACGGTAGTCATCCTTTCCGTTTAGCCGGTACAGTGAGGCCGCAGCCAGTTCCATGTCATCCACCCAATTGTCTTCTGCATAGATGTAGGGCGACTTTACGGAGGCGGTCTGGCATACGCCCGGTTGTTTGCGGCCCATATTGTAGGCGGTCAGTGCTTTTTTGCGGAGAACAGCGGCATAAGCGGCGTCCTTATTTTTCAGCAGGTCGTATCCGAGGGCGAAAGCGCTGGAGAACTTACCGGCCGTAGAGGCCACGCCGGTGGTCTGGTTCATGAATTTGCCCCGTACCTGTGGCTGGCCGGAGCAGAAATATACCGGCCGTTCAAATCCTCTTCCGTAGAAAGGGTCCTCTTTGGGGAGGCGCATCCCGTTATGATCGCGGTCATCCGCGATCTGGTTGAATAGCCAGTTTTCGCGGGGGTGCATTTTAAGCAGCCAGTCGAGGCCCCAGCGTGCTTCATCGAGGATGTCGGGCACCTGGTTGCCGCCTTCCAGTCCGTTGGCCGCGTAGCGGTCGCCGAACACCTGCGGAAAATCGCGGTATGCCGCCAGCAGATGGTAGGTAGCATTGGCCGATGTGGTGGAATACTGGAGGTAGTCGCTGGCATCATGCCATCCGCCGGCCACATCGAGGTGGGTACTGTCGGGCATGGGGCCGTACAACGTATAGCCGTCATGGGTATGGCAGGAGTCTTTCAGGAAAGGATTAAACAGCGATCGCTGTTGCCGCATATACCGCAGGGTAAAGTCGGCCGCGCCGGCGTATACGTCGGCGGCTATACGAAAGTAAGGTGACCGGGCCTCCCCTGCTTTCAGGTAAAAGGTGCCTGTTTGTTTCCAGCTGCTGAAATCCAGTCGCGCTGTTTCACGAAAAGGCCCATAGCGGCCAAAGGGCTTGCCGGTGCCGGCCGTGAAAACAGCTTTACCGCTGGCCGAATCCACCAGCTGGAAAGTGGCCGGCAACGTTGCGCTTTTGCTGGCCCATACCGCCACTTTAACCCCTCCGGGCAGATATCCGAGCTGATTAATCCGAATCCAGGATTCCGTGGCGCCCATGGCGGTAGATACGCAGAAGCCGGTCAGCCACAAGGTGACTATGATCGTAAGACAGTTTTTTTTCATCTCCCTGTATTAACATTTTCCAACGGCTCACTGTTGTGCACCGGCGATATATACTTTTTGTACTTTATACTGGTGATCCAATACGATGATGTCTGCGCGGCAGCCTGGTTCAATACGGCCCCGGTCTTTGATGCCCATCAGGGTGGCGGGGTATACCGTCGCCATGCGCAGCGCTTCCTCCAGCGGGATGCCGGCATGCTGGACACAACGTTGTACCGCGCGCATCAGTGTCAGCCGGGAGCCGGAGAGCGTGCCGTCGGGCCGTGTGAAGCGGTCCTCCTGCGCCACATGCTGGCTGGCGCCCGTATTGTTGGCCTCTACCGCATCGGTGATCAGGAACAGCCGGTGGCCCATTACCTTTTTACTAATGATCAGGGCGTTGTCATCTACATGGATATTGTCGGCGATGATGCTCGCATATACGCTGCTATCGCGGAACGTAGCGCCAGGCAGGCCCGTATCGCGGTGTTGCAGGGGGGACATGGCATTAAAGAGGTGTGTGACGGCGCGTACGCCGTTCCGGAATCCTTCCATGGCTTCATTAAAAGTGGCGTTGCTATGGCCGGCAGAGAGAATGACGCCCTGTTCATCGAGCCAGCGAAGAATAGCGGGGTCGCACATTTCGGGGGCGACGGTGATCATCTTCACGATGCCACCGGCGGCGGCCAGCAAGCTTTCCAGCTCGGCACGTTCCGGCCGTTTGATCAGCTCCAGGGTATGTGCGCCTTTTTTAACCGGATTGATATAAGGTCCTTCGAGATGCATGCCCAGCACCGCCGGATGCGGATGGTTGCGTACAATACGGATACATTCGTGAAACACCTCCATGGTATCCGTGGCGAGGGTGAGCAGGAAACCGGTTGTACCGCTTTTCACCAGTGCCTGCGCCATCGCGTTGAGCGCTTCCGGAGAAGGATGGGCCGAGAAAAGGTAACCACCGCCGCCATAGATCTGGAGGTCCAGCAAGCCCGGCGCGATGATATGTCCGTTACAATCCACCACCGTTGCCTGTGCGGGGACATCTGCCGGGTTGACCAGCGCCCGTATTTTCCCTTCTTCCGTTAAAAGAGCTTTACCGGTGATGACCTGCGCACCGGTGTAGATGGTCCCGTTTGTGAAAGCAGTAAGCATAATCTTATTTTGATGCCGGCGCCGTAGGAGCTGCCGGCTATTAAAGTTGTGTAAAGCAGAAAAAATAGGAAAAGATCAGCATAAAAGCAACGCGTGTCACAGATAACTTTCACCATCGTGGTGTTTGTTGCGCGCAAAAATTGATTATATTGTAGAGACAGAACATGTGACCCATATGCCAAGATTCCCGTTACTGCTGATATTGACGATGATGATGATGCCTTCTTTCGCACAGGAAACGATGCCGCTTTCCCCCAGGGTGAGTCTCTCCCGGAACCGTAATATCGAAACTTATTTCATCGCAGGGAAGCTGGCCGTACAGCATCCGATTATAATTTCATCTTTACTGACATATATTTTTTAGTATATTTAATTAGAACTGGTACCTATTAATCACTAAATCTACCTTATGAGTACGCTCCCGAGGCACAGGCTATTCGACGCAGTAAAGTTTCAGCTGGAGAAATTCCCGAAACAGGACATGCTGGCCGCCAAAATCAATGGCAGCTGGAAGACTTTCAGTACCGCCAGTGTCAGTGAAACAGTGAACCGCTTTAGTGCCGGCTTATTACAGCTGGGCGTGGGCGGCAACGATTTTACGCCGGAAGGCGCCGACAAGATCGCCATTATTAGTAACAACCGGCCGGAATGGATATTTACAGACCTGGCCGTACAGCAGACCGGTGCCGTGCTGGTACCGCTGTATCCTACCACCAATCCGGCAGAAATACAATTTATCCTGAATGATGCCGCGGTGAAGTATATCTTCGTCAGCAGCAAAGAGATGTTGGATAAAATCCAGGGGCTCCGGGGTGGTGTGCCGTCTCTGAAGGAGATCTATACCTTTGATGAGATTCCCGGTGCCACACATTGGAGCACTATCACAGCGCTGGCCACCCCTGCGCTGCTGTCGCAGGTAGACTCTGTCAAAGAGGGTATTGACCCGGAACATCTGGCCACTATCATCTATACGTCCGGCACTACCGGTACTCCCAAAGGCGTTATGCTCACCCATGCCAATATATCCTCCAACGTGATGTATTCCAAGGTCAGCTTCCCTTTTGACGACGCGCCGCAGCAGAAGGTACTCAGCTTTCTGCCGCTGAACCATATTTTTGAGAAGACAGTCACCTATATCTATCTTTTCAGTGGTATCAGTATCTACTACGCAGAAAGTCTGGATACCCTCAGTGAGAACCTGAAAGAGGTACGGCCCGACGGGTTTACCACGGTGCCCCGGTTGCTGGAAAAAGTATTTGAGAAAATTATGGCTACCGGCAACAGTCTCACAGGCATCAAGCGACGGCTGTTTTTCTGGGCGGTGTCCCTCGCCGGCAGGTATGACAACAATATCAGTGGTGGCGCGTGGTACAATTTCCAGCTGTCCATCGCCAACAAGTTAATCTTCAGCAAGTGGCGCGAGGCGCTGGGCGGCAATATCAGCTATATCGTCACCGGCGGCGCTGCCTGCCAGGAGAAACTGTTGCGTATCTTCAATGCGGCCAAAATACCGGTCTATGAAGGTTACGGCCCTACCGAAAACAGCCCGGTGATCTGCGTTAACCGCAGGAAGCCTGGTGGCGTCAAATTCGGCACGGTAGGCCCTCCAATTGACGGCATCGAAGTGAGACTGGACGAAGACGGGGAAATATGCGTTAAAGGCACCACTGTCATGAAAGGCTACTACAAACGCCCCGACCTCACCGCCGAAGCGGTGATAGATGGCTGGCTACACACCGGCGATATCGGTATCTGGGTGGATGAGAAGTTCATCAAAATCACCGACCGTAAAAAGGAACTCTTCAAAACCAGCGGTGGTAAATATGTAGCGCCACAGCCCATCGAAAATAAGTTCAAAGAAAGCCCTTTCATTGAACAGATCATGGTGGTAGGGGAAGGCCATAAATTCACCGGTGCGCTGATCGTACCCGCGTTCCCGTATCTGAAGTACTGGATGAACAAACAAAACATCCCTTTCACCAATAATACAGAAGCCATTGCGCGCCCCGAAGTGCAGCAAGCTTATCAGAAAGTGATCGACGACTATAATCAGCACTTCAACCATGTGGAACAGCTCAAACGCTTCGAGCTGCTGCCCGAAGAATGGAGCATTGCCGGCGGTGAAATGACGCCTAAGCTAAGCCTGAAAAGAAAAGTGGTGCTCGAAAAATATAAAGGCGCGATAGAGAAGATCTATCAGCACGAGCATGAATGATATTGCATGGCCCTGTCAGTACTGCTGTCAGGGCCAATTTATTGTCCGTACAATTTTCGTTTCATCCATTTGCCAGGCACGTATCTCATCATTCCTGTCGGCCGCTGCCTGTTCCTCTTCATCGGTTCCCACCGACCACTCCGCTTTATACGCTTCCGGTTGATGATTGTATACCCTGAAAGCTGCCTCCAGTTCCTGCTGCTGCGCCACCAGATCTTTCAAATGCTGGTAGGTAATTTTAAAAACGCTGCTATACAAATACGGTAGTTTCTCTCCCATCGGGCTAAGTGCCAGGTAAAAAAACTGGGTTGTCATAAATCTGAACAATTAAAAGTGAATAGGTCTGGCAGGTTTCCCTTTACAGTGTAATGTTGTGAATATAAGGAAATTTATGGCGGAGAAATAGGTAGTAGTACCATGTCACGACAAAACTATCTCATCATTCCGTCAATAGTTCATCACAGATGTGAAATTGCCATGATTAACATCTACCCTTATTTCTGCTATCTTTGAGGCATGAACCAGGGTACACATCAGGACTATCAGCAATCACGTCTGCCTGTTCCGGCGGAGTACGAAACCGTGTTTTCCTATTTTTATCATGCTGCCAATCATACCGGCGCTGCGGTAAAGAAAACACTCCTACCTACTTATCAAACAATCATGGTTTTTATGTTTGGCGGGAAAGGCCTGCTGCATTCGGCACAACAAACGCAGATGGAAGTGGAGCAATGTATGGTATTGGGGCCGGTGAAACAGGCATTTGACTATACACTCCCCACCGGCACGAGCATACTCGTAGCTAATTTCAAAGACGACGCTTTTTACCGGTTCTTTGGTCGTGCTACCATGGCAGGGCATCCCAACGAGCTGGTGGCCGATAACTGCTTTACCGCTTTATGGGAATCGCTGCAACATATACCTGACCCGGCGGCACAGGTAGCGCATATCCTTCATTTCTGCAGGCCTTATTTACAGGACCAGCATCTGCTTTCCGCGCAACTGGCTAATTTTGAAGATGACAACCTGAATCCGGTAAAAACGATTGCCGATGCCACCCGACAAAGCGAACGCAATGTTCAGCTACATCAGAAAAAACAATTTGGCTATACCGTAAAGGAACGCCAGCGTTACCAACGGTTTTTAAAAGCAGTGCAACTGTTACAGCAACAGGTGGCCGCAGGCGCCTCCGTCGACTGGTTTGATCTTATTGATGCTTGTGGCTACTATGACCAGAGCCAGCTGATACACGACTTCCAGCATTACGTTCGGCTGAGTCCTAAACAATATCTGAAATTCCAGGAAGATATTTGTCTGGCTGCTCATTAGTCTACCCATTGAGCCACACCCCTGCCGTGTTGCTCATCTCCTGCATATCATTGATCAGTTGACAGGTATGATAACCATCGGCCACAGCATGATGCACAAAAACGGTCAACGGCAGCATCACCTTTTCATTTTCCGTGTAGTATTTTCCAAACCGGATAATCGGAAACAACATCGAAGATTCAGTATACGTGTCCTGGCTGAAACCCGCAAAACTAAGCCATGGCAACGCAGACACCGGACAGAAATTATCCGGCCGGCCCGACCGGGCCTTTAATCCTTTCACATCTTTATAGGTGGCCATATCCCCCACGATCGTTTTATAAAAAACCTTAAAGCTTTCGTGATAGTCACTCCACACGTCAGAAAACGTTTTATCATCTTCATGAAAAATCGTGTACGACGGAACTACGTAATTCCAGTGACCTAATCTTCCTTTATCATCAAAGGCATAACGGAACGCCTCCCGCTGATTGACCATTTTCATGATGACATATAACATCACCGGATAAAACTTTAATTCTCTTTTTTTCACTTCTTTTATCAGCATTGTGATATCGAGGTGATGATTGATGTTGTATTTGGTCTTCACGCCATAGTAGAAGTAATCAAAGTATGGTTTGCGTGGCCAGGTTTCCAGATCTACCGGAGAAAAAACAGGAGTCATTTTGTGATTTTTTTGAAATATGAAAGGCCGGCACTCCATTGCCAGCCTTTCAGTATGTAAGGGTTACAGATGTTATGCTGTGAGAATAGTTTTGGAGGCATCCCTCCATGAAAGGGCAACCGTCCTCTTATACTCCTGCCGGAATTGCTCCATATCCTTTCCAATTTCGCTCATCATCTCCAAAAACTCCGGACTGTCCATCACCTGCGATCTCCCTTCTTTCTCCCATTGGGCGATAATCTCTTCGCCCCTATTCAATTTGATAGGCATATCAGAACCCTTTTAAATTGTTAGTGAAAACATTAAACTCCTCCAAAGATAGAAAATTTCGAACTAACTGCTTGCCGGAAGCATTTCTGTAGTAACAACAATCACCATATCCACATACAACTAGTGCATTGTTGTGTAGCACCTGCGCTTCTGTTGCGTCAAGAATAATAAGTCCGCTGGCCTTATGTTGCTTAATTAACTCCCTTGATGAAATCTCACCTACCCATATAAATTTTGACATCGACATCATCAAAATAATATCTTTAAAATCACGCTGAAAGCTTGTCTCGAGAGTAAGATAATCTTTGTACGATCTGCTGGAAACCATAAAAAGACGAATAAGCAACTCAGTACCTGCAGGAATGTGAAACAATTCTCCCAACAACAATCGCTTCATATATCTCCTCGCTACAACCTCTTCCAAATAAGCTTTAGGGTAAAGAGGTACGAGAAAATCCACAATTTCACATTTTCGCCATTCCGCATCATCATAATATGCCGTGGGTGCATCCAAGGGCGCTAATTGATAGGCTGGATAATTATCGTCTATAAAGACAAAGCTCCGTTTCACATCAGCACAGTCTATTATACTTACGCCTTTATTCTTCATCGCGGCCGCCAGTACAGTATCTTCCGCCTCTGTTACGGATAGCTTGTCAATATCTTCATCTCTCATCTCTGAGCGTCCAACAATCAACATTGCATGTCCAATATTACCACCTCTATGTTCATTAGACACGGCGACAATTATTGGTATTCCACTCTCAACATATACAGACAACAGATTTAAAAAAGAAGCTGATGAGTGCCTGCCTTTAGAGTAGGCCTTTGTACCAAATCCGAATTCCTGTAGTGCAAATCCTATTTGTTCAATAGTGAGTCCTTCCGAAGGTATTTGTCTGAAACTCGACTGACTTCTTAACACATTGACAATTATAGACGAAGCTACAGGCTTATATTCAGAATATCGCGAGGCAAAGTACTCCATTAAGGCCCATATTGACGTTTCAGCACAAGTCAATGTTTCGGTGTCTTGCGAAGAATGCGGAAAACCAATTGCCTCAAACTTAACAGCATTCACCGTCGTCTGAAACTTTCCTGTAAGGCTGAGAAAACCACTCTGCCGCAAAGCATGCGGAGAAAGGACACTTCTGCCAATAACATGAGGCATCGTCGGCCGCAACACCATAAACCCCAGATACCGTTCCCTTAGGCTGGCGATACCACCAGCACTTCTGAACTGATCGGGAAGCACCTCTCCCTCAAATACAGAAATCCGGATACAATCTTTTTGATACAATCTTCGCTTGGAAGAAAAATACGCGTAATAGCTATCTCTGTAAACTTTGTCCACATAAGGATACTCAATTACAAACTGCACCCCTTTCTTTAACCTCTCGAAATACCCCTCCAGCATGGCATCAAAAGCTTCCTTTGCAACCTGCATGGAGACTTCAAACTCCTCCTGCATAATCCGGGTCAGCTCTTCCCTTAATTCATGTGGCAAACAAACAATTGTGGTAATACTCATAAAGAAATGATTTTGGCAAAACTAAATTGGCGTTAACTTGTCAAAGCTAATGATAGTATTGCCGGCCATTCTCATGACTTTATAAAAAGCGGATGATTAACAAATTTCATCTTTGTTATTTCTTTTTTGACGCCTGAATACTTTTTAGTTCACCGCTGAGTGTTTCCTCGACGATTTCCGTCAGCCGAAGCACGGAGGCCTTTGTTTTTTTCCGCGGGGCTGTCAGCAGGTAGACATATATCTGTGGCAGTGCCGGCAGGCTGCGGGAAACGGGCAGCACTTTACAATCCGGCGGCAGTCCTATCTGTGTGCGGATCGTAATGCCCAGTCCGGCTCTGGCAGCAGCCCACATCCCCGCTACGTTGCTGGCGGTGAGCACAGGCTTCCAGGTCATTCCGGCTTTCTCCAGCGCCGCAAGCCCGGCAGCACGGAACAGGCAAGGCGGCTCAAACAACAATAACGGCAATGGCGATTGCTGTGCCACAGCTTTATTCCCTATCCAGCGCAACGGCACCTTACCGATGGGGATAGCTCCTTCCGGCAACTGCGCCCCCACGCAAACGATCACGTCCAGTTTACCTGACTGCAGTTTCTGCTGCAACACTACCTGTTTATCGATCGTTATCTCCATCTGCACCCGCGGATGCTGTTCCGCAAAACGGGCCAGTACCTGCGGCAAACTTCCTTCGGAGAAATCAGTCAGCATGCCCAGACGCACTACGCCGGCCAGCTGCCGGGCAGACAATGCCTCCACCGCCTGATCATTCAGTCGCAGCAACTGCCGGGCATAACCCATCAATAGCTCGCCGCTGGCGGACAGCTCCCAGCTACGTCCCTGTTTGACAAACAGCTGATGGCCTGTCAGCTCTTCGAGCCGCTGCATCTGCAAACTCACGGCCGATTGCGAACGGGACACCTGCTCCGCCGCACGGGCGAAACTACCTGCATCCACCGCCAGCACAAACGTCCGCAGCAGATCCAGATCTAGTACATCTGTGATCATACTTTAGTTTTATTAAAGTATCTGATGAGATAATTCAACTATACAAAAGTACGAAATTGGCCTAGGTTTGCAGGCAAATAAAAACCATGCAAACACCATTCTCTTTCCGGCTGGGGCAACTGGAGCTGATGATCTTCAGCGACGGCTATCAGGACCTGGCGCCCGCGCATCCTATGATAGGGCCTTATGAACAGCCCGACCGCGTACAACAAGCCCTCAGGGCATTACAACTGCCCACGGATGTACTGTCTCTCGATCTTAACATACTGTTGGTACGCCATCAGGACAGACTGATAATGATTGACGCAGGCCTCGGAACAGAAGACAGGACCAGCGGACGGTTGCCCGCAAGTCTTGCTGCTGCCGGCATTCCGGTAACAGCTATTACAGATATAGTATTAACACATGCCCACACCGATCATACTGGCGGCCTTTTACATCCGGATGGTTCTCCCGTTTTCCCTCATGCTATAGTTCATTTAAGTCAAACCGAATACGACCACTGGATGCAGGAACTACCCGACTTTACGGCCAGTCCGCTGGACATAGCACCTGAGATGAAAACAGGACTGACCACGCGCATCCCGGAGATACTGCGGGCTATTCAGCCGCAGCTGTGGCTGACAACCCCACGGGCAACACTATACGATTGTATCAGACTGGTACCTGCGCCCGGGCATACGCTGGGGCACAGCATGGTGGAAATTTTTTCCGGTGAGGAAACCTTACTGCACAGCGCCGACCTGCTACATGCAGTCGTACTGTTGCAACGTCCGGAATGGGGAATGTTTTATGATATGGATTTCGGGCAGGCTGCCCGGACGCGGGAAAGTATGTTACAGGAGGCGGCCAGCAACGGGAAAATGACGATGACCTACCATCTGCCATGGCCGGGATTGGGGAAGATAAAAAAAGGGGATATCGGTTTTGAATGGGAACCGGCTACCGCTTCGGGTAGATAGTCCGATTCTCATATTCTCCCAGTATCACCCTGCCATAGATCACCTTCGTCCATCCGTTTTCAAATCCGTGATTATTAGCGATCAGGTATCCTTTGTTGGCATCTCTCTTGGTGATTTTGTGCGCATCGATATAACGCCCTTTCACCTTACAGAACACGATGTCGCCCACGGCATATTCCTGCTCCCGTTGAAACGTAAGCAGCGTGCCACTTTTCAGGATAGGCAACATAGAACTGCCAAAGGCTTTCATTTTTCCGGTCCCAACTGTTTCCAGTTCATTTTTGAGTCTTTCATATTTATTCATAACATAAAAATTAAGTGCATTTTCAGGGCATAGGTCTGCCGGGCCGCCCGACTTTCGGGCAACAAACACCGTATGTCCATTGACGACATACATCAACGACACGGGTCTACCGGTAAAAAATGACTGTAAAAAACTTGTTGATTGCGTATCAGAACAGGGATCAGGGCAGCACTACAATGTGGGAGGATTTAACCGGGGTCACAGATGTACAATACTTCCGGGGATATGGCAGAAAGCCGTTTCTGCACGATATACTACTATCTCATAACGATCTGAATCAAAAAGTTCTGCATGTCAAGAACCTTATTTCCGATGCAAAGATGGGTATTTATTTTAGAATAACCTAAGGGTAGCATAAAAAAAGCTGGTGTTGTGCACACCAGCTTTTTGTTATTTCGCTGCATTAATCAGCTCCATAGTATAGGATATTTCAGGATCTTTATCTGCCTGTACATACCCCATGAATTTATCCATCGGAACTTCTTTATCCGGCATAATACCACGACCGGGGTCTTTTGTGGCATTAAAGAAATAGAGCTCAGACAAAGGAACCGTCAGCACACATTTTGTGCGTGGCAGCAGGTACCGCAGGAACCAGGCTGCCGTGGTAGCCGCTTCGCCACTACCGGTTTCCTTTCCGATGATAACGCCTCTTTTATTCTTCTGTACCAATGAAGCGAAGTAAGTCGCCGCAGACACGGTGCCGCCACCGGTCAATACATATACTTTCCCGTGAAAGGCATCTTTATCAGGCGGGAAATTCTCCAGCAGACCGTCTTTCAGGCGGGCATTGCCTACGTAGAAGCCGGAGCTGTCTTTATCAAAGCGTTGATAGAAGAAGTTTTTCTGTCCCTGTATATCTTCATCAGAAAGGCGTCTGCCGTTTTCGGCCACGGTATATTCCGGGTAGGCCACTTCGATGTTGCGGGTACGGTAATTATACACGTTACGGAAAGGCGCCTCTGCCATGAAAGAATACAGCAGCGCGGAGATGGCGGGGTTACCACCACCATTGCTGCGTACGTCGATGATCACCTGCTGATAATTCCGCTTCTTTACTTCCCGGAAAAATTCACTGAATTCTTTGTAAGCTTCCTGTTCGCCGATACCAAAAGTATTGACGGTCAACCGGCCCGTTTTCGTACTGTCGTCATAGTCATTGTAGATGTAATAAGCCCGCTGTAACAGGTTGAACGGGAAGACAGCCTGCCTGTTGGCATGGAAAGCCTCGGTAGGCCCCGATGCTGCCAGCATCGTCTTCTTTGTCTCTTTACTGCCGGACGCCACCCAGGTTACGGGGTAGGTAGCCTGGTGGGGCGTCAGCAGACTGAAGGTCACCTGAAAATCGGAATATAACCGGTCCATGCCGGTAGGAATAAAACCATCACTATAGGCGGAAGTGGAGAGGCTTTGCAGAATTTCTTTAGCGGATTTATTGTTGATGCTGATGATCTCCGCACCAAAAGGAATCGTGGCTCCTTTGATATTCACGTATATCCGTCCCCGTTCGATGATCACCGGATAGGGGAAGAAACGAAGTGTGCTATACAGCTCCCGGGAATTGTCATTGGATAGCCGCAGACTGGTATGCACGTCCCGTACGAGGTAAATAGGCGAATATTGCAGGCTGGCCAGTACGTCCGGCTCTTTGGCCATACGGTCCATCAGCGAATCCACCCGGCGGCTGAAAGTGGCGGAGTCAATAAACTTATATGGATTAGGATGTTGTTTTTTCAGAATATCGACTGCCAACCGGAAGTCGGCAATAAAATCCTCTTTGGTGAGGCTGGCCAGTTTTTTCTCCTGAGCCGACGCCTGCAGGCATGCGCAGGCCAGTATGGCGCCGGCGCCATATGTCAACAGCTTCTTCATATGTTATATGTTAGGTGTTTTTTACAGGTTATTGGCATTAATCAGTTCCAGAATACCTTCATTGCGGATGATCATCATCCCCTGGCGGTCTTCCGTAATCCCTTCTTCCAGCCGGTAGGTATAACGGGGACGGCTACCCTCCATCACCGTGGGCAGGAAGCGGAACTGTATATTGGGTTTATCTTTCAGCGCCTCTCCCACTTCTATGATGTGGGTAGACACGATAAAGAGACAGCCGGTATATTCCGCAAAAGCGGCGGTCACGGCCAGTGTACCATCGTAAGCGTCTTTTACGTTGGTGCCTTTAAAGAGCTCATCGAACATCAGCAGCAGGCGTTTGCCGCTAGCTGTAGCTTCGGCAGCCTGTTTCACCCGCACCACTTCTGCATAGAAATGGCTGTAGCCCAGACTGATATTGTCCGATACGTTGATCGAAGAATAGAGCCCTTCCCGAACGGAGAAAACGAGGCGGGACGCTGCCACCGGGAAGCCCATGTGTGACAGATACAAGGCAATGCCGATCGATTTCATCAGTGTGGACTTGCCCGCCATATTAGCACCGGTAAGGAACAACACATTGCTGCCCTGCTGCATTTCGATATCGTTGCCGACAGCGTTGCTGATACAGGGATGATGCAGTCCAGTCGCAGACAGCATATTTTTCTCTGATGGCAACGCCTGTGCATAATGGAACCCTTTGGCTCTCGCCACATCACTGACGGCGATATATATATCCAGTTCATCGATAAACGCCAACAGCGTTTCCATCGTTTCCCGGAGTTTATTTTTCAGCAGATGATCGTAGGTGGCCAGTGTTCTTACGGGCAATGCCTGATAGATGTCCATATCTGCCAGCTGTTCCAGCTCACGGGTACGCAGCAGCTGCCGGATGGCGGTGATACGGTCTTCATATGGCCCTGACAGCGACGCCATGGAAGCCACGAAGGCGGTACATTTCTTTATCGTCACGATAGTAGCCTGCAGGCCCTGCACATTTTTCCGGTAACGTTCATCACGGGCAACCGTGGAGAGTCCTTTCTTCAGCAGGGTGTCGGCCATGGAGAGCAGCACATTTTTGCTGCCACCGGTATCGAGGTACTCCCGCATCTGCGTTAGCTGCGGTACATCGAACGGAAATATCAGCTGCGCTTCCTGAAAGAAACGGAAAATGCTGCTCCGTTCGTTGATGGCAGCCATATCTTCCAGCGGCGACTGAAACATGGTGTCCAGCAAACGTTCTCCTCCCCTTGTCTTCACCTGGTTGAACAGGTGATATACTGAACCCTGCCGGAACTTGCCCAGCAGGTTCAGTTCATCCATCGTTTGCCTGTCTATACTAAAGCTCATAACTGCAATTTTTATTTAGTCTTACGACCATTACTGAGAATATCCAGTATGCCTTCATTCCGGATGATGATCATACCATGGCGATCATCTGTAATACCCTGTTCTAACGTATACGTATACTCGGGCTGATGACCGTTCATCCGCGTAGGCAGATAACGGAAGTCCACACTGCCGGCTTGTTTCAGTCCATCGCCGGCTTCTACGATATGGGACGAGATAACAAACAGGCTGTTTTTACGCCCTGCAAAAGCACGACTGACAGCTACCGTCGCTTCATGGGCGTCCTTTACGTTGGTGCCTCTGAACAGCTCATCGAAGATGACCAGCAGCGACTGCCCGCTGCTCAGGGCCGTCGCTACTTTTTTCACGCGCAGCACTTCCGCGTAGAAGTGACTGGCACCGATGCCGAGGTTGTCCGGCAGGTTGATGGTGGTATAAATACCGTCCATCACGGAGAACGACATTTTGCCGGCGGCCACCGGGAAACCCATGTGCGCTATATACAGCGCCGTGCTGAGCGAGCGCAGGAAGGTAGACTTTCCGGCCATGTTGGCGCCCGTGAGGAAGATGACGTTACTGTCCGGCCCCATGGACACGTTGTTGCGCACCGGATTTTTCAGGGCCGGGTGGTACACGCCTTCCAGTTGCAGCACCGCACCACCGCTGTCCAGCGCCGTAGGGAATATGAACTGTTTCTCTGTGGCCACCGCCGCTACAGACAGGTATACGTCCAGCGTATATACGTGCTCCAGCAGCCTGGTGATACGCTGCCGTTCCCTTGTACGGAACAGCAGGTCGAACGCGGTCACGGCGCCGAATGACAACTTGCCTTTCATCGGTTCGTTGAGCGCCGGTTCCAGCGCCGGCTCCGCGAGCAACATGGCAATGGCGGTGCGCTCGCTGGTATAGGCCGTAGCAGCGGCTATTGCCGGGCCTTCTATGAAGCGGTGCAGTTGTTGTATCAGCCCGATCACAGCCGTTACGCCGTTATAGATATCTTTCTCCCCGAGAGCGGCGGTGCGACCGCCGCTTTTCGTATGTTCGTCACCGTTTTTCAGGTATTTTTCCGCCATATCAAACATGGCCGCTTCAAACGGGAAAGCTACACGTTGCTGTGCGAAGTGGGCGATGATACTGCTTCTGCGGTTAATAGCGTCCTTGTCGGACAGCGGCTGCCGGAACATTTCCTGCAGTAGGGCCTCGCCGCCCCGCGTATGCGTGTGGTTATACAGCTCATAGATACCGCTCACATCCCGTTTGCCGAATATCCGGAGGTCTTCTATGGTTTGTTCATCCGTTTGTAAAAACATAGTGTCCTGTTTTATTGTCTCTTACGACGCACCAGTAATATTGTTCCTCCCAGCAGTACCAACCCTGGCAACACCCATACGAACAGGTACTTTTCCATCGTCGCCGTGGCGGCGGTTATGGTCAGTCTGGTATCGACAGGTTTTATTTTCGGCGTGAAGATGGGAAATGCGTCGTTTACCATCCAGGCGTAAAAGTCAATTCCCAGGAAGCCGCCGCCCTGCCGTAGATTGCTCATAAAATCAGCGTCTGCGGATACAGCAATGCGTTGCTCCTTACCATGGATGATACGGGTCAGCCCCACCGCTGTAGCATAGGATGGCTGACGGGTATCTCCGTCCTGCGGATTAAATACCGGCGCGGTGGAATCTGTCACCACGGTACCTGCTTTAAGCCACGCTTTGCCGGGAACGGTCAGCAGCAGGGGCGCTGCCTTGAAAGTGCTGCTGTCTCCGAAGGAGATGCCGGTGACGCCAGGCATCAGTTGGCCCATACCTTTACCACCCGTCTGCAATTCCCGTAAAGCTACCAGGGCAGGATCTTCCGAGAGATGCAACCCTGCGGAGGTGAGGACCGGCTTCACCATATGCGGCATTTCATCTTTGGACACTTCTATCAGCGTACCGTCCATGAGCTGCACGCCCAATTGTTTCAGTACCGGATTAAGCATCTGTTGTTTGCCGGGTTCTCCGAAGATCAGCATATTGCCGCCATTATTGATGTAACGGTTGATCTTTTCCACCGCTGTAGCAGTCAGGGCGGTCTTCGGATCTGCCAGTATCAGCGTGGCGATATCAGCAGGGATCTCCTGTGTTTCCACACACAGGCTGTCCGAATCGAAGCCGATGTTGATCAGCGACTGACGGTTGTCTTTAGCAATGGTATGATTGGAATATTCGCGCTCTCCCTTTTTGTAGATACTGCGTTCGAGGTTGCCGGTCAGGAAGATGTTTTTGGGCATATTACCCGGCAGCAGTCTTTTAAGAGAAGCCGCAATCTGTTGTTCTTCCGGCCAGAAGGTCGCATCGTCGAAGGTGCGCAGGAAAGTGGTCTTTCCTTTGTATTTCAGCTGCATCACCAGACGATAACCTTCCGGTTGCAGGTCGATCATCTTACGCACTTCTGCCGGCACTTTAAAATCTTTGACATTGACCTGAAATCCTTCTGCATTCAGCGCGGCGATCTCCGGCAAACTCTTACCCGGCCAGCTTCTATACAGCGAGCTGTCAGCATCATCGGTATCATAATAATAAACGTAATTAAATTTGATGTCCGGTTTAAAACGGAGATATGGTTCCCAGAGGTTCCACATATAATCATTCCGGTTCTCCGGCAGGCCGCGGTGGACGCCGCGTCCCAACAGGTTGGTATACAGCGTAACTTCCATGGGCTCTTTACCCAGCTCTTTCAAGATGGCCTGGGTATTGGCATGCAGCGTATTGGTCTGCCGGCGGGTAGTATCCCAGTAGGCAACAAAAGCCGGACGGGAGCTGATATAGCCGATCACCAGTACAGAAGCGAATACGGCCACATAACGGGAAGCCTGTGCCCACCATGGCCTCGATTCACGCCCTGCTTTCATTTTGATCAGCGTGAAGCTGACAAACATATACGCGATCACCGCAAAGTAAATCACGTCTTTGGTAGTGATCAACCCTTTCACCATTTTGATCGTACGACCGGAAATAGACAGGAAGTAAGTCAGGTCTCTTACGAAATCATATTTCTGCCAAAGGCCGCCGATATGGGCCAGTACAAAAATGATGATAAAGCTGCCAATAGCCGAAACGATCTGATAGTTGGTCAGGCTGGACATAAACAATCCGATGGCCGTATACGCGCATACCAGCAGATAGAAACCTAATGCGGCAGATAGTAATACACCATAATCCACCTGATGAATATTGAGCGCTCCCACGATCATAAAGATGCCTACAATACTTACCAGCAGCATATTGTAGATCATGATCGCCAGGTATTTCCCCAACACGATCTCACGGGTACGGATAGGGGAAGAAAACAATAGTTTGATCGTGCCACTGTTCACTTCCCGGCTGATCAGCCCCATGGTCAACAGGGGAACAAACAGGTAAAGGTTCTCCAATGCGCTGGAGAAGATACCATCGGTTCCCAAAAAGAGGGTATCGGTCATGGATATACCAAAATCGGTAATCCCCGGATTATTTCTGGTAACTATATCCTGCCAGTTCGCCAGACCATACAACGGCCCTACATAGTATACGCCGCACTGCACCATAAAAGCGATTGTTAAGAACCAGGCTACCGGTGAATAGAACAGGTTGCGGAGCTCTGTTTTAGCAATCTTAAATATCATCTTCATGTATAAAAATTATTGGAGCGATTGAATAGATAATTGCTTGAAAATGTCATCCAGCAATCCTTTGTCGAGGTTGATCTCACGTAGTCGCCATCCATGCTGTACGCTGGCGGTGATGATCCTTTCGGTGATACTTTCATCGCCATCGAAATAGAGGCGGACCTGACGGTCATTGAGGAATTCCACCCGGGACACGCCTTTGATCTGTTGTAGTTCAGCAGCTGTTGGCGGCTGTTCCATTTTCACCAGCACGCTGTGCGGCTGCACGTAATTATTGAACGCCTCCATGGTATCGGAGAAGATCACCCGGCCTCCTTCTATCATGATGATTTCACGGCAAAGCAGGTGCACTTCAGAGAGGATATGTGACGACAACAACACGGTATGGTCCTGCCCTATCTCCCGTATCAGTTTTCTGGCTTCAATGAGCTGGTTGGGATCAAGGCCATTGGTGGGCTCGTCCATCACCACCAGTTTGGGTTTATGGATAATAGCCTGCGCGATGCCTACACGCTGGCGGTAGCCTCCGGAGAGGTTACTGATCAGGCGGGTGCTGAAGTGGGAAATGCCCACCCGTTCTTTGGCTTCTTCTACTGCCTTGCGCACTTTATTTTTCTCGATATGTCGCAGTTGCGCTGCAAAATGCAGGTACTCATCTACTGTAAGGTCAGTATATACAGGAGGATTTTGTGGCAGGAAACCGATCTCTCTTTTGGCTTGTTCCGGTTGCTGCCGGATATCCAGTCCGTTCACAAATACCTGGCCTTCCGTCTGGTTCAGCACACCGCAGATGATATTCATGGTGGTAGACTTACCAGCGCCATTGGAGCCTAACAGCCCGATGACGCCGGTATGGCCTATTTCCAGGTTAATATCGCGGATAGCCCAGGCACTGCTGTACCTGTGTGAGAGCCGGTCAATTTTCAAGATAGTGCTCATAATACGTTTTGAATAATTAAATGTTGATGCCTGCCTAATACCTGATGGACAGCACTTTTTGTTCCTGTCCGTTGGTACCGCCCGGGATGCCGACCAATGCAAAGGTGTAGTTCTGGTACAGCCATGGACTGGGCCAGCCGGCAGGCAGGTTGTGCACGTAGGTCGTAACGATGCTGGCAATATATTGCCCGGTGGCAGCGTCACTGAACACAAACTCGTAATCTTCCTGCGCGGCGTTGACCGGGTAATTCATGAAACCGGTGATCCCTTTAAATGACAGGCTGCTCACCTCCGGTGCGCCGGATTTTCCCTGGATCGTCACTTTCACCGGTGCGCTGCCGGGAGAGAGATTGACAAAACGGAAACCGCATACACTGTCCCCCATCGGGTGGAAGGGCACGGCATCATTGGCAAACAGCGTGTCCGGCGCAGAGACGGTGCCGGTAAGAAACAACGTACGCATGGCCCCTACCGGCAGGTCGAGCATCAGGTTAAACAGTGGCTGGCTTTTATCGGTCGTGTCAGGATACTGGTACAATGCCAATGGCTGGCGGCCGGCGTAGGAACTGAAACGGTTGTTGGCCAGCGCGAAAAGGTTGTACGGTATCTGATTGGCGATGTCATACCGGATAGCGCCGGTGCCGCTGAAATTAGTGACCAGCGGCCGGCTGCCGGGCACGGCGTTGATGATCGTCAGCGAAGCGGTGCCGGGTGGTGTTTTATCTTTGGAGCAGGCGGCCAGTAATAATATCAGGAGACAGCCTGCGTAATAAGTGATCCGTTGCATAATCAATAACCGGAATTTTGGGTCAGGAAATGGTTTACATTGATCTCTGTAACCGGGATGGGATATACCAGCTGGTAATCGCCTGCCCATGGTTGTTTCAGCGGAAGGGCAGATAAGATGTCATGTGCCTTGCCGGTACGTTTCAGGTCAAACCAGCGGTGTCCCCATTCGGCGAAGAGTTCTGTCTGTCGCTCCTTCGCAACAGCGGCCAATACCTGCTCCTTGCTCAGCGAATTGGACAAGGCAGGCAGTCCCGCTCTGGAACGGATCAGGTTCAGATCGGCGATGGCCGCAGAAAGGCCGCCAGGGCCGCCGTTGGCCGCGGCTTCTGCACGTATCAGGTATTGTTCGGCCAAACGCAGCATCACATAATATTCTCTGGGCGGAGCGCCAAAGGCATTGTTGTTCCGGCCGATTTTGTATTTGTTGGGAAAATAGGCCACCGCCGCAGGCGCGCCCGGTCCGGATGATGCTATGGTGCTATCTATCCAGGAGAAGCGTTTATCGCCCGGCTCAAATGATTTCATTTGGGTATCCGTGAGGCAATACGGCGCAATACCGGTTTTAGGTATGGATGGTGACATATCATAACCCTCCGGCGTAGCGTTACCCCGCATGTTGGTAGCATTGGCCTGCTGCAACTGCCAGATAGCTTCCCTGCTGGCTACCGCGAATGCGTTATCCGGGTCCGGCTCCAGTTGGTACACCGAAGCCTGGTTAATCACAGTAGTAGCCGCCTCCACGGCGCCGGCATAGTCTTTTTGATAGAGACATACCCGTGCCAGCAACGCGCTGGCCGCATAGCGGTTGGGGCGTATTCTCTCCCCCATACTGGTAGGATATGCTTCGGGCATGGCCGCTGCCGCCTCTTTCAGGTCCAGCACCAATTGATGGTAAATCTGTGCCTGTGGCGTACGGGGCATAAGGCTCGTTTTATTGAAATCGATCGTAAGGGCCAGCGGCACATCTCCAAAAAAATTGGTGAGATAGAAGTAGGCAAAAGCACGAACAAACTTTGCCTCCCCGGTCAACGCCCGTTTCACACTGTCTTTCAGGTTCGGCGACGCTGTGGCAGCGATCCCTTCAATGATTCCATTGGCACTGTAAACAGCCGTATAGGCAGAATTCCAGATATTATTGCTGCGGCCTGCGTCAAAGGCAGTGAGCTTATTGGTATTGGGCAGGTACCACGATTTGTCCGAGGTGTTCATGAAAAAAAACAGTTCATCGGAAGACAGGCCGCCCATAAACGTGGAGAGGCCGCCGGCAAAGGACCGGTCGCCCACCGATAGGGTGAGGATGGGATCATCACCATTGATCATACGGGTATATATACCCACCATGGCGCCGTTGGCCTGTTTTTCCGATCCGAACACCTGGGGTGTGGAAATGGTATTCACCGGGTCAGGCACTGATACCAGTTTTTTGCAGGATGAAGGAAGCAGGGCACACAACAGCAGCCCGCCGGAAATAGTCAGTATTTTATGATAGTTCTGCATCACTGATCATTTAAAAGTTAAGCGTTACACCACCGGTGACCGTTCTGGGAGCGGGAAGCGCCAGGAGGTTCTGTACGTTCGGGTCAAGGCCCGGGTAACGGGTAATGGTAAAAATATTCTCTCCCACCACAAACACGCGGCAGCTCTCCATACGGGCCCTTTTCACCAGTTTCTCCGGAAGACCGTAACTAACAGAAAGTGAGCGTAAGCGGACATAGGAAGCATCTATAAAAGCGCCATCAGACGCGTTGAAGTTACTGGAGTAAGAAGTGGCGTAGCGGACATACTTAGCGTTGTCTCCCGGCTTAGACCAATGGTTGTTCAGTGCCTCCACCGGCAGATTGCCGATGCTACCCGGTGCGATGTTGGCAAAAGGATCGGCACCCGACTGTTTTTTGAACTCAAAGAAGAGATCGAGCGATATTCCTTTCCAGGTAAACTGTGAACCCAAACCGCCATAATATTTAGGCGCCACATCGATGGCCACATAACGGTCGGTGGTAGCGGTGGCGTCGATATTAGGTTGCACCGCATCCAGTTTCCCGTCTTTGTTATAATCCTCAAAACTGTGTTTACCGGTCAGCGGATCTATGCCGAGGTAATGCAGGAAATATTGGGTAGACAGCGACTGTCCTATTTTATATACGCCATAGTAGGGAGATTCCTCCAGTCCCGGATAAGACACCAGCACATTGCGGTTACGGGAGATATTGAAAGACACAGACCAGGAGAGATCTTTCTGTTGCACCAGATTAGCACGCAACAATCCTTCCCAGCCGCTGTTTCGCACCACTGCCGACCAGTTGGCTATTACACTGCCAAAGCCGGTAAAAACCGGTGTAGGCAGGCCCGTTACCTGATCGCCGGTGCGGTTGCTGTAATGTGCTACCTCCAGACTGATACGGTCATTCAGGAAGCTGGCGGTCAGGGCACCTTCCATTTTTTTGTTGGCCTCCCAGTGATAGTCCTGGTTCATCGCATGGATAGGCGCATAAGGCTGTATGCCATCATATTTGCTGAGTTGGGAATTGCCTGACAAGATAGCGCCCCACTGCGACAGGTACTGGTAGTCACCAATAGACCCATCACCACCAGTGATGCCATAGCTGCCACGGAGCTTCAGGAAGCTGACCCAGGAAGGCAGCGCTGCCTTCATCCAGGGCTCTTCCGACAGAATCCATCCCAGGCCTACAGAGCCGAAATTACCATACTGACGGCCCGGCGCAAAGCGGGAAGACCCGTCCCTTCTGGCATTCAGGTTCACCATGTATTTATTGTCCCAGTTATAGGAGATACGGCCAAATACTGCGGCATATTTATAGCGCGCCACATTTTCAACCACCTGTTGGATAGGCGCATTGGAGATGCTGCCGAGCAGGGCGTCATCGCTGTAACCCAGGCCAAAAGTGGATCCACCGTTGGTAGCAGCAGCCTGGTAGCTGGCACCTACCTGTACGGAGAGGTCGCCTTTTCCTACAAAACGGCTGTAGGCCAGTTGTGGTTCCAGTATCCAGTTAGTATTGCGGGTAGTGCCGAAGATGGCTGACCCAATAGGGTTCAGGACAGGATTCTGACTGGCAATGGGCACAAAGCTGTTATTGTTTCCGGTAACGTAGGAATATCCGCCCGTAGTGCTGAAGGTAAGCCCTTTGGCCAGCTCATACCGGATTTCTATATTACCGTCAAACTGATTTGTCTCATTGTTATTTTTCCTCAGCAGATAACCAAACGGGAATCTTACTACTTCACCGGCCGGGTTCCATCCGGTATAGTTCAGATTGCCCTGGCTGTCAAAAGCCGGCGGTGCATTGGGCGCCAGGTACATGGCATCAACACTGTTATCGATGGCGTCCACTTTCGTATAGCCGATGGTGGTGCCTACCATGATACTGAACTTCTGATTATTGCTGCTATGCCGGACACGGGACATCAGCGACGCTTTTTGCGATGCGCCGCTTTTGTTCAATATCTCCACCTGACGGCCATAGTTGGCGCCTACATAAAAAGTGGTGCGGGTGTCGCCACCGGAAAGGCTGGCTGAGACCATCGTCATTTTGCCGGTGCCCAGTACTTCCTTCTGCCAGTTGGTATAGCGGGTGGTATCCCACAACATCAGGTCGGGCGCATTGGCAACGGTAGGCGTTATGCCATCGTTTTTGAAAGCTTCCCGGCGCATTTGCAGGTATTGGCGGGTATCGAGCAGATGCCATTGGCGGGGAACTGTTACGATCCCTTCTTTGACATCCAGTGAAAGCGTGGTTTTTCCTGTTTTTCCTCTTTTTGTGGTGATGATGATGACCCCATTGGCGCCGCGGGAACCATAGATCGCTGTTGCATCCGCATCTTTTAATACTTCAATGCTCTCAATGTCTTTAGCACTCAGGCCAAACAGCGGACTTTGTCCTCCGGTGGGAGAAACCCCGCCCTGCACAAATCCCGGCGAGGTGCCGTTTGCGAAGCTGGTTACATTCAACACGGTTAACGGTACCCCGTCCACGATATATAGCGGATCAGACAGAAAGCCTTTGCCGAGGGAGTTTCGTCCTCTGATCTCCAGTTTTACCGGCGAGTTGGCATACCCGTTGGTTTGTGAAATCAGCAGCCCCGGCACCCGGCCCTGTAAGGCCTGCAGCGGGTTCATGACCGGTTGCGACGCAATTTCCGCCCCACTCACGCGGGTGATGTTGCCCGTGGCCAGTCGTTTGCTGGTAACGCCATACGCCTGCACCACCGCCTGGTCCAGCTCATTGGTGGCCACTTTCATCTTCACATAAAAAGTCACCCCTGGCTGTCCCGCAGCCATGGTCACCTTCTCGTAGCCAATGCTGGAGAAGGTGAGCATTTCTGCGTCTTTTAAATTTTTCAGGGAGAAAAATCCCTTTTCATTTGTCTGGGTGCCTTTATTAGACGCACTGGCGAAGACGCTCACACCGGGTATCGGCTGACTTGTTTTCTCGTCATACACTACGCCCATCACTTCCGGTGAAGGCGGTGGTGCGACGTTGAACTCCGCTGGCAGGTCTGCTTTGCGGAATACCACGATGGTCGTCCCTACAATGGTGAAGCCCAGTGGTGTTTTGGCCAGCAGGGTCCTCATAAAATCGTCCAACCGCTGATTGTGGGCATTCACCGGAACAGTTTGCGTCACGTCTACCTGCTCCGGATTGAATACCACGGCATGGTTGGTTTGTTTTTTTATTTCTGCGAACACCTGTTGCAGCGTCACTTTTTTACTGCTGTAACTCATAGTCTGGGATAATCCCCGCAGCGGCAGTCCCATAGCTGCTATCAGCAGCAACAGCCCCAGCTGTTTCCACGGTATATACCGCTTTGGACGTTTCAATTCTGGCATAACATATTTTTGGTTGATAAATAATAACCGGTGACCGAAGTGGCCGGGCATGGCTCCGCCGTTAAGCCCGAAGGGCTTTTCGTTCCGGGACACACCAGGCCCTGACCACTAAGGCCGGCATGTTCACCTCCTCACCTGTTGTTGCTTGATGATCTTAATTTTCTATTATGGTTGCTTTATGGCATTACAATCAGTTGCTTTCCTTCTATTCTGAAACGGACCCCCATGCTTTGCAGCACTGTCAGTGCCTGTGGCAGGTCCAGATCTCTTTTTATTTCCCCGCTGAAGATAATATCTGCGCTGCCAGGCTCATATACGACGGTCACATCGTACCATCGTGCCATTTGCCGTAACACCTCTTTGAGGTGGGCATGGTCAAACTGGAAGGAACCGTTTTTCCATGCCACGGCCATTTCCAGGTCGGGATGCTCCACCAGCTGAAGCCCTTCGCCGGCAATAGCTGCCTGTTGACCAGGTTTCAGCACCACCGATGCCTGGCGGTGGTTTACCCGTACGCTGCCGTTGACCAGCGTCGTGCGGATATCTTTTTCATCCGTATAGGCGTTGACGTTAAATTGCGTGCCCAGCACTTCCACCGTCGCTTTCCCATCCACATCCACGCGGAAAGGCTGGCGTGCATGGGCGGCCACTTCAAAGTAGGCCTCGCCGGTGATAATGACCGCGCGGACTTTCTCTGTAAAGGTCGTCGGGTAAGTGATACTGGAGGCGGCATTCAGCCATACGGCCGTGCCGTCGGGCAGTGTGATGCGGTATTGTCCGCCCCGCGGCGTGGTAAGTGTATGATATTCCATGGCAGCGGTGGCCCCCTGATAATTCAGCCGGCCGCTGTCGTTCTGTACGGTGAGCCCTGGCTCCTGCACGATGCTGCCATGGGTGCTGTCCAGCATAATTTCTTTTCCATTGGCCAGTTTCAGCACCGCGCGGTTGGTGCCGCTGGCAATAGCCACAGGCGCCGGAGCCACTGGTTTTTTCCGGTTTGTCAGCATCCGGGCGGCAGGGATGGCCATCGCTGCCACGAGCACGGCTGCCGCCGCGTATCGCACCCAGGGGCGTCGCCACAAAGGCAGTTGCACCACACCCGTATCTGCTGCCGCTACAGACACCATCAGTCTGTCCAGTATACGCTGCCCCGCACCTGCCGGCAAAGCCGTGGGTGCTGCAAAAGACGCGTCATAATTGGCCTGCAGCAACTGCTCCATCGCTTCATTTTCTACTGCTGCCGGATTTTCCTTCAGCCAGGCAAACAGCACGCCGCTCTCCGGCTCCGTCATGGTGCCGTCGAGGTACTTTTGCAACAGGTCCGCAGGAAATTTATTTGGTTCCATACTAATAAGACTAATGAGTAAAAGAAATGGGTGGATGGTCCGGAAAAAAAAATTTTCTTTTTTTTTATTTCATGGCAATCAGCAGCATCAGCAGGGAGATGCTGCCATGTTCCAGCAGGTATTCCCGGATGGACTTCACGGCCAGTGACAGGTGCTGCTTAAAAGTGTTACGGGAGATATTCATCAGGGTGGCGGCCTCCTCATAACTTTTGCCCTGTTGACGGCAAAGGATAAAGGCTTCCCGGCGCTGCGGCGGCAGGTGATCGATGGCGCGCTGTAACAGCTCCTCGTACTGTTTCTGCTCTACCGCGTTGAACACGGATGGTTCGTGGATGCCCAGCGATACCCGGTGCATCACTTCATCGCGGACGGCATCGAACAGCGTGAGCCTGTTCAGCTGGGTGAGCGCCGCATTACGGGCCAGGCGGTACAGATAGGCAGCAAAGGAGGACCTGATGTCCAGCTGTTCCCGGACCTCCCAGATCTTCAGGAATACGTCGTGCACCAGATCTTCTGTGAGCAGCGGATTTTTGGTAAATTTCAACAGGTAGGTATAAATACCCCCATGGTATTGCAGATAGATCGCTGTAAATGCCGCCTCATCCCCCACGGCGAGTCGCTTTAGCAGTTCCTGTTCATTCATTCTATGTAAGATATCAGACAATCAAACTCCCTACACAGGAGACCGGTAAATTTAATATTAAAAGCATCAAAAAAAGAAGCCTTTCCTTTCGGCCTACCGGAATTTGTCCATTAACATAAAAATCAATAAGTTTAGTGCCGTTTTAGTTTTTGCTTATTCATTTACTATCTGACACCACAAATCTGTCACATGCAACCAAATCACCTGCGTGCCAACATCTGTCAGCGGCTGCCACTGCTGCTGCTTTTCTTAACTATTTCCCTGGCTTGTCATGTTACCGCTCACGCGCAAAACAATGATGTCACCGACAAATATGCCGGCGGTAAAAAACTGATCACCGGTCTGAGTAAAATCCTTAGCCCCAACGGCGTTCAGGAGAATTTTGAAGCCACCCTCGGTGGCACCAGACAATGGGTATTTGTACGGGGGCAAGACCGTAACAATCCTGTTATCCTCTTCGTTCATGGCGGGCCGGCCTCTCCGATGGCTCCCGTGGCATGGACCTGGCAACGGCCGCTGGAAGAGTATTTCACGATGGTGCAATACGACCAGCGCGCTTCCGGCAAAAGTTTCCTGGCCAACGATACCACGAACCTGGGCGCTACCCTGCATATCGACCGCTACGTAGACGACTGCATTGAACTGGCCGAACAGCTCCGCCAGAAATACCATAAAAAGAAACTGGTCCTGATGGGACACAGCTGGGGCACTATTGTGGCCATGCGTGCCGCGCTCAAACGTCCTGATCTCTTTTATGTATATGTAGGCGCCGGCCAGAATATCAACACCGTAGACAACGAGCGGGTAAGCTTTGAATTTGGGCTGAAAGAAGCCACCCGCCGGAAAGATACCACCGCTATCAGGGAGCTGCAATCTATCGCCCCCTACCCCGGCGATCAGCCTATCACCCGGGACCGGATCATCATCGCCCGCAAATGGCCGCAGGAATATGGTGGCCTCGCGGCCTACAGGCCCGTGCCGGCATATTTCTTTAACGCGCCACTGATGTCCCCGGAATATGATAAAAAAGATGTAGACGCCATCGACGAAGGCAACATCTTCACCCTCGGCCGCGTAATGGATGAATTTCTGGCGGTAGACTTCAAGCAGGTGAAAGAATTTCCCATACCGGTACTGGTGTTCATGGGAAGACATGATTATACCACGCCTTCAGAACCGACCGATGCCTGGCTTAAAAAAGTGAAAGCCCCCTATAAAAAAGGCGTGTGGTTTGAAAACTCCTCTCATCTGATGATGATGGAAGAACCTGGCAAATTTTTACTGACACTGGTGCAGGAGGTAAGACCCATGGCTTTGAAATAGTCTTCCAACAAGATATAGGAAAGGACGCTTGCGAAGGTAAGCCGTCCTTTTTTTATGCAAACAACCGCATATTTATGTAGTACCCCACCGTAAGATGACCCTTTAATTTTGTGGTCATTAATTCAACACAATGATCCTACAACTGACACGCGCATTCCAGGGTATTTCTTTGATGGACTTTGGGTGTTGTTTGTTTGGTTCTCCGGGGTTATAACCGTGTAATCGGATTTTTAACAAGGTAAAGTTAAGACGCGCTGCGGCCGGGGTTATCGCATAAACATGCGATTGGAAGATGTCTTCAAAAAAAATGCAGGAAGCATACGCTTCCTGCATCGGCAAAATGAGTATTATAGCCTATCTGCGGAACCAATCCACATCCACATAACCACCTGTTTGCTGATTAGTCAGGCCGGTATTGAAGAGGAACAATGCAAACCGGTTGGCCGTCCAATCCAATCCCAGCGCCATTTTCAATTCATTCCCCATGGCGGTGAAATGTTTACCATCGTTGCTATAGGCAAAGGTGGCCGTGAAGTCTTTTTCCCGTACCATGGCTTTCAGCCATATTTTCGAAGCGGTGCAGGGTAATACCGTCACCGTGCTATCGGCGTTCACCATGATGAGTTCCTTGTTTTTCCCGTTGTAACGGACACCTATATACGCATAGGGCGACTGGAACACGCCCAGTCCTGCTACATCGCCCGGCTTCAGGCCGGAGAGGTCGAGGCAGGCCGTACCTTCTGAATAAGGCCCTTCTACCCGCTGCGTCAGCGTATTGCGCGCCTCCATCAGGTTACGGGCTTTGCCGGCATATAAGCGGAGATATCCCGGCCGCTGGGTCAGCGACCACTTTTTATTATCGGGGTTGTGGTTCCATTGCCATTGTAACCCCAGCGTAGCTTTATTGAATTCGTCTGATGTAGCCGGTACTGACACCGGATAGCTTTTGCTGACAGCAGGTTTGGGGAAGGTGTCCACGCCTTTTCCGCCAACGCCTAACATAGGCCAGCCATCCACCCAGGTTACCGGTTCCAGATTTGGCACACGCCCGATCGGGCCCCGGTCCTGCATAATAACAAACCACCAGTCGCCGTTCTGCAGCTGTACCATGCCTCCCTGATGCAGGCCATTGCCCGGATAGGAATGATCGTCCTGTATCACAACTTTCGATTCATAGGGGCCGTATATACTGTCGGACCGCAGACATACCTGCCGTCCTTTGGTGCCGCCGGTGCTGCCAAGGATATAGTATTTACCGTTTACCTTATACATATGTGATCCTTCCAGGTAAGGATAGGCGCGGTTGTCATAGATCTCCCGCCGGGGCGTTTTGGCAGACAGCGCATCACTGTTCAGCTCCGTGATAAACAGTTTCTGTTGGCCGTGTACCACATAAACTTTACCATCGTCATCAAAAAAAAGGCCCGGATCGTACAGGTATTCGGGGAAGATGGTCCGTTTCCACGGCCCCTCGATGTTTTTAGCCGTACACATGGAGAAATGTCCTTTGCGGCCGTCCATGTCCGGTGTGCAGAAGCCCACGTAAAACAGGCCATTGTGATGACGGATAGTGGCCGCCCACGAGCCGCTGAGGTACATATGGCCCCCTTTCAGGTCGTAACGTGGGTCTTCCTCATAGCGGGACACCGCATATCCGGCCATTTTCCAGTTCACCAGATCATTAGACACCGCGATGGGGCACCCAGGGACATAATGCATGCTGGTAGACACAAAATAGAATTTGTCATCCACGCGGATCACGTCCGGATCAGGCCAGTCACCCCACATCAGCGGATTTTTGAAAGTACCGTCACCGTTGTCCGGTGTCCAGGAAACAGGCGTTTGTGCGTGCAGGCCGCCGGCCAGCAGCAGCAAAAAGCACGCCCATGGCCGTAGGAAAGAAAGATAGCTCATTGTTCACTTTTAATGTCCGGCGGCCCCGGGACCGCCATCGTCATAACGTATTTATGTGCGAACATATGGACTTTTTTTTATCAAAAGGGAGAAATTTTACCAGATGACATCCTCGGTGTACGGTTGGTCTATGTAGTCCGGGAAACGTCTTGATAGGTGTAATTCCTTCGTTTGTACATCTATCGCCCAGACGGCTGCATCTTCATGCCATGGGTCCGTCAGTATTTCTGCCTTCCAGGTATCGGTCTGCCGCATCGCGAACACCCAGGGCAGGTCTATTTCGCTAAGATGGCCTTTGAATATGTCATAGAGCGACAAATGATCACCTCCCATGAGTATCCATTGTTCGTTTTCCGCAACAATGGCGCAGGTGGGATCACCATAGAAGCAGTCCAGGAACCACACGTGTCGGGTTTCCCGATTTAGCAGATACATGGTTTCATGCAAACTCCCCACGATCCATTGATCATTAGCTGCATGCTGCACAAACCAGCGATCATTTCCTATGCTCCATGGTAAATTCATCTGCCTAAAAGTAATCAAAACAACAAAGCCGCACAAGTCCTCCGGGACAGTGCGGCTTTCTGATATTGTCAGCGTGTTACTCGCACAACCAACATGACTGTGTGGTACCAGGCGATGTTTCGCAGGTATTGTAAAGCGTAGCGCAGTTATACGGACTGGTTTCAAACGCTTTGCCGCCAACAACCCGTTTTTGCTGCGTAGCATTGAGTACAGCGATGGTCGCTTTGGTGAAAGGTAATTTTTTACGAATGGAGATTTTCTTTTTCATAGAGCGATTTTTAATATGCTAAGACAATGACGTGTACAGCACAGGTGAGGTCTGCCGGGTATTAACAGGTAGCAATGATCAAGGTAGCACAACCGGGCGTTTTTGTAAACTGAAATTTGGCGCCGTCAGCCATCAGTGGGCGTTGTGCGTCGGCGAGCATAGCGATGGTATCTTTTCTGAAGGCGAGTTTTTTGCTGAGGGAGATTTTCTTTTTCATGGCGATAGTTTTAGGTAGTGAGAAGATGATACACCAAAGCCGCGCAAACCACGAGGACTTGTGCGGCTGGTGGATGTTGTATGTTTTACCTGTCGCTTACGCTCCGCAATTTTCGCAGGGGTAACCTGGTCTTGGCGAAGTTTGGCAGGTTTCAACGATGGTGGTACAATTCTGGGGCTGATTGGTAATCGGCGCACCGCCCATAATCAGGTTACGCATCGGATCACTGAGTACAGCCACGGCCGCTTTGTTGAAAGCCAGCTTTTTGCTGATAGAGATTTTCTTTTTCATGGTAATCATTTTAAACATAGGAAAAAATAAACCACTACATGCAACGTACGCATTGATGGCCTGTATCAGGAATCGTCGGGCAGGTTTTATCCAGTCCGGTGTTACAGATGGCCGGCCTTGTTGGGCAAATGGTAGTAGCTGCACCGCCGGCGATCATTTGCTGCTGCGTCAGATTCAACGCCGCAATGGTCTCTTTGTTTAAAGAGATTTTTTTTGCAATAGCGATGTTTTTCTTTTTCATAAAAGCTATTGAATGGGTGGACATAATTCACATGGACCACCCGGACGCTGAATAGTGGCACAGGTTTCCATACCGGAAGTGCAGGTAGCGAAACAGGTGTTGAACGTCGCTCCACCAACGACCATCTGCTGTTGGTGGCTGTTCAGTGCAGCGATTGTTTCCTTATTGAAGGAAAGTTTTCTTCCGATGTTAGTGTTCTTTTTTTTCATGAGCTGTATTTTTAGACGGCGGTGGTAGTACAGTATATACAAGGGCGGGTAGTACCTGGCGAAGTATCGCGTGTGGGGCAATTGCAGGTAACCGTATAGGTTACACTCGTACCGCCGGCAATCAATTCCTGCTGGCTGCTATTCAGGGATGCGATTAAAGACTTGCCCAATGTCATTTTTCTGTCGATAGCGACTTTTTTCTTTTTCATAAAATGATGGAAAGTTAGGTTAAAAAATTGCCCTTAGCAGGCGATACATTCAGGTACTGTGTACGGATATGTCATACAGGTTTCCAGGTATGTAAAACATTTCCTGTCCATGGTCACCGGAGGAATACCACCGGCCAACATGCCTGTTTCAACAGCTGACAGTACCGCGACAGCGGATTTGCCGAAATGCAGTTTCTTTTCGGCGTTCATTTTTTTCTTTTTCATGGGTTGTGTTTTTTAGGGACATAATTGGCATGGACGGGTAGGACTTGGTGCGGTGGCACAGGATTCCAACCGGGAAGTACAGTTCACCAGCCTTGTTACCGGAATACCGCCAACAATCATTTCCTGTTGATTGTCATTCAGGGATGCAATGGGAGACTTGCCCAGCATCAGTTTCCTGTCGATGGAGATTTTTTTCTTTTTCATGGGAAGTGTTTTTAGAGGGTAGTGTCCGGGTTACATAATTCGCAGGGTTGGCCAGGCCTTGGCGCCGTAGCACATGTTACCCCACGGGAAGTACATCTGATCAGGGTCGGAGGTATACCTCCGGCGATCATTTCCTGCTGATAATTGTTCAGAGATGCAATGGGAGACTTGCCCAGCATCAGTTTTCTGTCGATGGAGATTTTTTTCTTTTTCATATGTGTTGGATTTTAACAGATTTCGCAGGGACCGGTTTGAACATGCACGGTAACACAGGTTTCTACGTATGATTCACATTCAATGGGCCTGGTAATGAACATGGCACCACCGGCTATTTTCTTTTGCTGGCCTGCATTGAGCGCAGCAATAGCTTCCTTATTGAGCTGCAGTTTGCGCTCAATAGCTACTTTTTTCTTTTTCATAAATGATAGACAGTTTAGGTTTAAAACCTTTGTTAACAGAAAACGCAAAGCGGTTGGGTGTAAGGCATTGTCTGACATGTCTCGTCACGCGTATAACATTTCCGGTCCTGGGTAACAGTCACCCTGCCACCGGCCAACATGCCTGTTTCAGCAGCTGACAGTACAGCCACGGCAGATTTGCCGAAATGCAGTTTCTTTTCGGCGTTCATTTTTTTCTTTTTCATACATGCGTTTTTTTTGGGACAAAACATACCCGCTGGCATGCTTTACAGCCGCCAGGATAGTTTGATCCCCGGGTAAAAAGGATTACATCAGACTAACAGAATACACATATTTCCTGTGTATAGGGAAACGTGTTACAGCTCTCGTAACGGGTTTCCTGGCAAACCTTGGAGAAGGTAGTGGTGGTGGTGGGTATGCCACCAGCAATCTGGTTCTGCTGATGTGTGCTCAGTTGGGCGACAGTGGTCTTGTTAAAAGACATTTTTTTTCCGATAACTGTTTTTTTCTTCATAAGGAGGAGAATTACGGGTTCAAATTTTCGGTTGAGAATAACTGACTAACAAACTACACAGGCTTCCTGTGTGTAAGGAACTGTTTCGCAGGAGATGTCTCTCGTCTCCCAGCATCTGATGTCTCTGGTGTAGATCGCCATTCCGCCAGCGATTTGGGCTTGTTGATGTGTGTTCAGTTGGGCAATAGTGGTCTTGTTAAAAGACATCTTTTTTCCAATAACTGTTTTTTTCTTCATAAGGAGGAGAATTACGGGTTCAAATTTTCGGTTGAGAATGACTGACTAGCAGATCACACATGCGTCCTGTGTGTAGGGAATTGTTTCGCAGGAAATTTGTCTTGTCTCCTGGCACTGGAGCACTCTGGTGATGATGCCACCGGCGATTTGGGCCTGTTGATGTGTGTTTAACTGGGCAATAGTTGTCTTGTTAAAAGACATTTTTTTCCCAATAGCTGTTTTCTTTTTCATAAGGAGGAGATTTACGGGTTCAAAATTTGGGTTGAGAATTACTTTATATAGTGTGGGTCAATTGGCATGAGTCATCGATTATTTTGAGATATCTGAAGGTAACAAAAATGATCAGGAAAAAAAATTTTTTTTGCAGGCCGGTGGGCCTGCAACGGAACATGCGCGCTCCACCATGTCAGGAAAGCTGTTTCATCCCCATTTCCAGCCATGGCAGCTGGTCCCGACGATGCGTCTTCATATAATCCACGCCCCACTCATACAAGGGTTCAAAGATCATACACAGCTTCCTCCCCGATTCGGTCAGCATGTATTCCACGCGTGGCGGCACTTCCGGATATACCTTGCGGGCAATGATGCCGTCTTTCTCCAGCTCCCTCAACTGACTGGTAAGCATTTTCTCCGTGAGGTTTTCACAGGTGCTCTTTAACAGCTCTCCATATCGTTTCGGCGTACCGTCGGACAACATACTCAGTATATACAGTTTCCATTTACCGCTGATGGCTTTCACGGCCAGCGTCAGCGGACAGTGTAATCTTGGGTCTCTCATATTTTTTTAAAAAAATTTGTTTACGCCTGCCGGCGATGCTCCACAAAACCTACTAAAAAGTAAGTAAGGAACAGAAAAGTACCTACTTATCCGGCAGGACATAAAGGTATACTTTTGACGCCATCAAATAAAAAGCAGCACATGAAAAAAGTAATCCCACTGATACTCGCCTGTATCAGCGCCCTGACAGCAAGTAGTATCGCGCAACCGTTACAAATCCAGCTCATCCGGAGCGCCACCGTTAAGATCACCCTGCATCAGCAGCATCTGCTGATAGACCCCATACTGGCCGATGAAGGCACAGAGCCTCCCATCTTTTTTTCCGATGAACGGAAAAATCCCACGATCGGGCTGCCTTTTCACCGCGACAGCGTACTTAGAAACGTGGATGCCATTCTACTTACTCACTACCATCCCGATCATTTCGATGGCGCCGCAGAGAAGTACGTACCTAAAGACATGCTGATTTTCTGTCAGCCGGGAGATGACGCCAAACTGAAAGAAAAAGGCTTTACCAATACAAGGGTCATCGACAGCACCATCACCTGGCAGGGCATTTCGTTTAGCCGGTACCTCTCCAGCCACTACCCTGGCGACAATGGAGAGCCCCCTTTCGGCATCTCCTCTTCTTACTATCTGCAAAGCGGTGCCGACGCGGTTTTCATCACCGGCGACGCCATCCTCGACAACCGGCTGAAAGCCTCCCTCGCCACCACCCGGCCTCCCATTGTGATCGCCAATACCGGTGAATGCCACTTCACCCGTGAAAACCCGGTGCTGGCGCCAGGTATCACCATGACCATGACTACCGGTGAACTGAAAGCCATCACGCAGCTGCTGCCCGCTACCATCGTGGTAGCCGTGCACATGGATGCCATCAACCATTGCAGCCTGACGAAAGCAGACCTGCGTCAATATGTGGCGAAGGAAAAACTTCAGAAGAGAATAAAAGTGCCAAATGAAGGAGAAATAGTACGCGGCATTTCGGGGAATAAATAATCAGGCCCACCGCCTGGCCAATGGGGAAACCTATTCGCCAGGCGGCTAAAACAGCCCTGATGGTCTATCTACAGCAGAACCAAACAAAAGATCTTATCATGCATCCGCCATCGCCGGCGTAGTTACAGCCGGACTTTTACCTTCGCTGACAACCGGCTGCTGCGCAAAACGCTGCGCCTGTATGCGGTCATACTCTTTTACATAATCCGGATGTTCGGTACCCATCACCCGGTCCCATATACGAAAATACAGGCCGTAATTACCTTTGAAACGGCTATGATGCAGGTTGTGATGCACAGAAGTATTAGACAGCTCAAACAACCAGCTGTGACGGAACCAGCGGGGCATTATCTCATAGCCCAGATGGCCATACACGTTGATCATAAAGCCGGTAATCGTAAACAACAGTAAAGTCAGCGGATGCATGGGCATGATGCAGACGATCACCACCAGCACCCCTCCTTCTACGATGGCCTCCAGCAAATGAAAACTGTAAGACGTCCACGGCGATGGGTTACTGCTTTTATGATGCAGCAGATGAGTGGCCCTGAACAGTTTCGGATGGTGCAACAGGCGATGCATCCAGTAAAAATAGGTATCATGTACCACGAGGCTGAGCACGAGGCTCACCCCGATGTACCACAGGGGATAATCATTCATATGCTGGTATAGCTGTGTAAACTGACGGACCGGCGTAAACAGCAGTATCACCGAAATAACACTAAACACCAGGGTCGTCTGCATGGAATGTCCGATCTCCCGGAAAAAATCCTTCCGGGAAGCTTCTTTCCGCTGGATTTTTTGTCGCTTTAATCTGGCGGGAAATATCCAATAAAACATCATAAAAGGAATACCGGCTACCAAAAAATAGCGCAGTGCGGAGAGGCTGAAAATACGGGCCAACGCTTCGGTCAGTGTTTGCATTTTTCCAGGTCGTTTTTGAATGTTGTGCGACCCAAAATTAGCCACCATGCATACATCCCACGGTTAACAAAGGATAAGAAATGACATTAACAAATGTTAATTTCGGGGCTATTGTTTTCCCCGGCTATGGATCCTTTTTCTGATGCGGCTCAATGACACCGGCGTGACGCCCAGCATAGAAGCGATATATTTATCCGGTACACGGTTCACCATATCGCCACGGCTTTCGAGCAATTGCAGGTAACGTTCTTCCGGCGACAAGGTCACAAAAGCCTCGATGGAATCCAGCGCCTCCGCCAGCATAAGCTGCAGGAAATAACTGCGCAACGGCTCCAGCCGAGGGTTCTCCCGCAGTACGGCTTCCAGCTGGTCGTAGTCGATCTCCACCATGATGACATCTTCCAATGCCCGGTAAATAAAGCGCGACGGCCGCTGACGGATAATGGTATCATGTGAGGCAATGAACTGCCCCTCGCAGCGGAGAAACAACGTAGCTTCGTCGCCGTTATTCATCACGGCATATGCCCTGATAATGCCTTTTTCCAGATAGGCCAGCTTTCTGGCGCTATCACCCTCACGGATATACGTTTCTCCGGCATCCAGCTTTACCTGCCGCGTAGCGGCAAACAAAGGCGCCATATCGGATGGTGATACCGTATTTAATTGTTGTAGCAGATTTTGCAACGTCTCCATAGAAACCGCCATGCTCCCGATTTAGACCCAATATTAAATTTTTTTTCCCGGGAGAAGCGAACAAATTTGTTCCGATGCTGTTTAACCTGCAAACAAAATAACCATTCCGGAAAAAAACACTAAAAAAGTAAACGACGGCCACGCATACACGAATCCCGCTCTGCCCGGAAGCAAAGCGGGATTTTTTATACTGTGGATGACCATTGCCCTATCTGGTGGTGTAACCGCCATTGGCAAATATCGTTTGTCCGGTGATCCACCAGCCATCTGTTACCAGGAACTCCACCAGCGGCGCGATATCCTCGATTTTTGTGAGGCCGCCCAATGCGGAGGCGGACTTGTGGTAGGCCACCGCGTCATCTGTTTCCTGTCCATAAAAGAAGGGTGTATCCATCGGGCCGGGCGCTACTGCCGTAACGGAAATACCACGACTGCCATATTCTTTGGAAGCGGCGCGGGTATAGTGTTCTACCGGCGCCTTGCCACCTGCATAAGTAGAATACAGGCCGGTATAGGCTGCCAGCAACGAAGTCACGATCGTACAGATCTTACCGTTATCATTGAGTTGTTTGCCTGCTTCCTGTATGAAGAAATAGGCCACCTTGGAATTGATATCGAACATACTGTCATACTCCGCTTCTGTAGTATCAGAGAAAGGTTTCTTCAATACTTTGCCCACGGTGTTGATGGCAATATCGATACCGCCCCATTGTTGGCGGGCTTCGTTGAAGAGCGTCCGGATATTTTCCACTTTGGTAAGGTCAGCCTGGAACAGAACGGCCTCCCCACCGGCAGCCTGAATGTCTGCCAGTGTTTTGTCGGCATCTGCTTTCGTAGCAGCACTGTTGAAATGGATAATTATTTTAGCGCCTTTTTTTGCGATCTCTCTGCTGAGCAGGCCGCCCAGATTCTTTGCTCCGCCTGCGATGAGCACAACTTTTCCTTTTAAATCGTTTCTTCCCATGATGACATTTTTTTAACAATGTTTAACGATGGGATAAAGGTCTGCAAATCCTTTCCGCACACGTGGTGAACTTTCAGGAATTTTGGAAAAGCTACTATTATCTAACGGAATCGCGGTACTGTCCCGGTGTTTGTCCGGTCATCTTTTTAAAGAACTTGGAGAAATTAGAGGGGTCATACGTTAATACATGGGCAATTTCTGCTACCGGTTTGTCCGTTTCTGCCAACATTTTCCGGGCAGCATCCACAATTTTCTGATCATAAAAATGGCAGGGATGATGCCCCATCGTTTGCTGGATGGTGGCCGTCAAATGGGCGTGGGACACAAACAGCGCACTGGCGATCTGATTAAGCTCCAGAAATTTCGGGGCCTCACCACTGATCACGTCGGCGATGTGTTTATCTAAAAAAGCGAAATAAGACTGCGTAATTTTTTCACTTTGCTTCATGGACGTATTAACTGCATTCTTTGAACAATCAGGCTGCCAGGGCTAACACTCACCGGGCCACAGGTGAAGCCCGGCAGCGATAGTGCCAGGCCCTTCCTGGCTCAAAGCTACTTATTTCAGCGCATTTTTCCGTTTTGTTTTATCGCGGTCCGTTAGGAAACCTTATCGGACAGCGGCTGCAAAGCCATCAGCGGCACCGGGCTTTGCCGGGTCAGTTGTTTAGTGTGACTCTTATGCGTCAGCTGATACAGCAGATCATGCCGTTTAGGCAATATGACCAGCATGTCCAGCTCCAACTCTTCAATAGCCTCCATAATGGAATCAACGGCTTTCGGGTTAACTTTATAGTGATACTGCGGGGACAGCGGCTCCAGCAGCTGATGCAACACCGTGTTTTCCTGCATAACGGTGGAGATATCATGTTTTTTATCCTGCACGTTCAACACATGCAGTTCCGCATGCAGATCGTCGGTAAATAACTGTAACCGTTCTACCGGCACGGTTTCAGCTACCTGATCAAGATCGCAGGCCAATCCTATCTTTTTAATCCCTTCAAAGCTACGTGCAGGCGGCACCGTGATCAGCGGCCAGGAGAGGTTCTTCATGGCAAATACCGTATGGCCGCCGAGCAACACCCTTTCCGCCTCGGTAGTGCCCTGACTTCCCATGATCACCACGTAAGGGTCCTCCTGCTCGCAGACGGCCTTCAGTTCTGTATAAAAAGTACCCATCTTCAGCTTCGTACCGATCACCACTGCACCTGACATCCTTTCTGACAACTGCTGCTGCAACTTGTCTAATTCTATCTGTATGTTCTGCATCAGCTTATCAGGATCAAATGCCAAAGGCACTTCGGAAAAGGATACCGGCAACGTATACACGTTCAGCAGCAACACCTGCTTATTGGTGGCCTTCGCCATATCCGCTGCGTAACAAGCCGCATTCCAGGCTACCGGGGAAAAATCAGTTGCAACGATGATTGTCTTCATATACTCATTTTTTTAGTGGTGAAAAGGTATAGAGAAACCATCAGCGGGATACTGACAACTGTCAGTCATTCATTTGATTGTGATCATTGGGCACTGCGCCACAACCAGATAGCTTTGTGATAAATTGTGTGTATATGAAACCTGTTTCTCATAAATACACATTATACAATAGGTTATATACTATGGTTCTTGCTGATGTATATAACGTCTGCCGGTTCATGCTTCGCTTCTTCACGGAAGTTTTCCGTCCACCCTACGAATTTCGGGAAACCATCAAACAATGTTACAAGGTAGGCTACAAATCGCTGGCCCTGGTATCGCTCACCGGCTTTATCACCGGCATAGTGTTCACGAACCAGTCGCGGCCATCCCTGGCGGAATTTGGTGCTACCTCGTGGTTGCCCGGCCTTATTGCCATCGCCATCGTCCGCGCATTGGCGCCCCTGATCACCTCTCTCATTGTGGCCGGGAAAGTAGGCTCTAACATTGGGGCGGAGCTGGGCTCTATGAAAGTTACGGAACAAATCGAAGCCATGGAGGTTTCGGCCACCAATCCTTTTAAATTTCTGGTCGTCAGCCGGGTGGTGGCCACTACCCTCATGAATCCGCTATTGGTTTGTTATATGGCTTTTGTAGGGCTACTGGGGGCTTATCTGAATGTACATCAGCACGAAGACACCAGTTTCCTCGCTTTCTTTCAGCACGGTTTCCCCAGCATCTCGTTTCTCGACCTCTTTGCATCGCTCATCAAATCGGTGGTATATGGCTTTACGGTCGGCATTACCGGCTGCTACCAGGGATATAACGCCACCAAAGGCACAGAGGGCGTAGGGAAAGCCGCCAATGTGGCCGTGGTGGTGTCTATGTTTCTCATCTTTATCGAGGAGCTGATCATCGTACTGATCGTGAATCAATTCAGGCCTTAAAGTATTATCTCATGAGAAAAGCAACCGTCAATATAGATAAACAAAACGCGGTCATCCGCATACGCGGACTGTACAAATCTTTTGACACCCTGGATGTGCTGACCGGCATGGACCTTGACCTGTACAAAGGGGAAAACGTAGTCGTACTGGGCCGTTCAGGCACCGGTAAATCTGTATTGATCAAACTCATTGCAGGAATATTAAAGCCCGACAGCGGTACGATAGAGGTAGCGGGAGAAGAAATAGACCAGCTCTCTTCCAGGGAGCTACAGGAGCTACGGTTGAAAATAGGCTTCCTCTATCAGGGCAGCGCATTATACGACAGCATGACGGTGCGCGAAAACCTGGAGTTTCCGTTGGTGAGGAACAGCCCGGACCTCTCCCCGGATGAAAGGGAGGCGGCCATTCGTGAGGTGCTGGAAAACATGGACCTGAAGGACTCGATCGATAAAATGCCTGCGGAGCTATCAGGCGGGCAGAAAAAGAGAGTGGGCATTGCCCGCACGCTGATACTGCATCCGGACATTATGCTGTACGACGAGCCCACCGCCGGATTGGACCCTGTCACCTCCGGTGATATCAACAAGTTGATCAACGAAGTACAACAAAAATATCAGACCAGCGCGGTCATCATCACACATGACCTCACCTGTGCCAAAACCACCGGCGACCGGGTAGCGTTGATTGCAGATGGCAAATTCTGTATGGAGGGATCTTTTGAGGAAGTATTTCAGAACGGTAATGAAGAAGCAAAAAAATTCTATGACTACAATTTCATCGAGGACTCATGAAAGCGGGTAAAAACAGACAGCTGATTATTGTAGGCATCTTCTCGGTACTGGCGGTCATTATACTGGTTGCCGGCGTATTAATGCTGGGAGAACAACATAAATCATTTGAGAGAAAATTCCCGGTGAAGACCATCCTGCCTGATGTCAACGGGCTGAAAGTGGGCGACAATGTATGGTTTGCCGGCGTAAAGATCGGTATCATCAAAAGTATTGACCTCACCGATGATGGCCGGGTACTGGTGACGATGAGTATCGAAACAAAAGCCAGAAAACACATCCATCAGGATTCCTATACCAAACTGGGCACAGATGGACTGATTGGCAACAAGATCATCACGATTTCCGGCGGTGCTGCGGCCACTCCCCTTATCGCCGACAACGGTTATCTGCGAGGCAATGCAGGCGCCAGTGATATGATGGACGTACTGGATTCCGCCAGTAAAAATTTAGTGCAGATCACCAAAAATCTCAGAGATGTGAGTCAACGGATACTGACCGGTAAAGGCACGCTCACCGCCTTGCTCAATGATTCGGTGATGGCAGGCAACCTGCAATATACGCTGCAGGACGCCAAAGGCGCCATGGCGCAAATCCATACCGGCAGCGGTAAAGTCATGGACAATCTTTCGGCTTTCTCCACCCGGCTCAATCGCTCCGGTACATTGGTCAACAATCTTCTGACCGATACCACCAGTTATGAAAACATCAGCAAAAGCATCACCCAATTAAAAGCGACCATGGATACGCTGGTGCTGTTTTCCAAAAACCTGAAAAAAGCCAGTGAGTCGTTGAACAGCCGGCAGGGCGTGACTGGTGTGCTGTTGAATGACGAAGCGGCAGCTGAACATTTACGCAGTACGCTTAACAATATCGATTCTTCCAGTATCAAACTCAAAGAAGACCTGGAAGCCGTGCGGCACAATTTCCTGTTCCGCGGTTACTTTAAAAAGAAGGGGAACTGATGCCCGAAGGCACCAGTTCCTATAGCTGACCACTGAACGAATCAATTTCCTACAGCTTTCTGGGCATCTATCACGCCCCAGCCCAGCTGACCATGTTTGTTGTTATAGAAGCTGGACGCGCGACGCAAACGTGCCACGATGCTGTCGCGGGAATAGGTGGGATATTTGCTCCACACCAGTGCAGCGATGCCCGCAGCGCTGGCAGTAGCCACAGAAGAGCCACCCACTGTTGACGGCGCATCGCCGGTAGCCGCCGTAGTAAGCGGATTTCTGCCGGTAGTGGATTTTTCCATGATGATATCGAAAGCCACTTCACGACCGGAGTGACAGTCTTCACAAGGAGAAGTGCCGTTGTCTTTCACGCCGGTCACTGCCTGTACTTCCGGCATCGTAGCCGGATATACCACGCCGAGGAAAGGCCCGAAAGTAGAGTTGGTGGTACCTGCTGCGCAGAACATCAGTTTACCTTTGTTGTAAGCATAGCGGATACCGTCCGTTACGTGACCGAAAGAAAACAGAGAGCCCATGCTCATGCTGATGATTTTGATGTTGGCATCATCACCGCCGATCACATAGGCGTCACCGATACCCTGTACAGACTCGGGCGACAGGATCACCACGTTTTCTGCTGCATGAACGGTCACCAGGCTGGCATTGTAAGCGATACCGGCGCTGCTGCCGCTCACACCACGTGGTGCTGCTATTACACCGGCCATTTTGGTACCGTGGCCGCATACATCAGCAGGGGTACCACCAGGCCAGGTGGCTATTTTAGTGATAGTACGGCCAGAGGAAGCGCCCTGATTGAAGTTGCTGCCGAGATTGTCCTGCGTAGGGCTTACGCCGGTATCAATCAGCATGATCTTGACGTTGGCGCCGGTGGACTGTGTCCACGCCTGTGGAATATTATGATTGACATAGTTCCACGATTGTTTGGCGCCGGGGGTGATATTCGTATAGTCGACACCGGGAACCAGTGACGTATTGGCCAGGTTGGAGTCGCAGCCAAAAGTAAGCAGCGAGCTTCCTGATGCGCCACCGGAAGCGGGTTTCACCTGCATATAGCGGGCATATCCTACCGGCTCAGCATATCTTACCAGCGCAGAAGCGCGGAGCGCTTTGACGGTGGCAAAGCGGCTGGCTTTTACATAAAACACCGGCAGTTTGGGAGACTGATAAGTCACCAGTCCTTTTTCCTGTTTAGCATCACCTTTAAACTGTTCCGTTTCGGTGATCAGGTTTAACACCTGCTGCCGTGCATCCTGCCAGTTGCCGGCATTAACATTGATTTTGTCGATTTCCTGGCTGAGTTCAGCAGTGCCGGCGGGCTGGAAACCAACAGACAGGATGCTGTCGCCCTGTACCAGTGCGCTCCATACAACGCTGTCGTTGACCATTTTCCAGTCGAAGCGACCCGTTTTGTTGAGTTGTTCAAATACCAGTCCATTGATAACAGATTTTGGTACGACGCCTTCTGTGGCCGAAGGTTGGCCACCCTGCAGGACGGACTCTCCTCTTTTACAGGACATAAACGTGGCGAAGAGCATACAAGCTGCAAATAAATTAACAATTTTCATGTGAGGGTTTGCTTTAATGATGAGGATTTGGGTTTGGGTTTTAGATATGATTTAATTGTGTCTTGATATGTAGTGCTACAGTGGCCGCTCCGGTCTCCTTCGTCATGGAGATGTGATCGCCTGGTGCCGTCATCGCAGCAGCGCGGGTACCGAAGGGCGCCCATCCGAGGCTGTCATCGTTATCGGTGACGCTTCTGTCTTCTGCACGGATGACTGTCAGGGCGGTATCTGCCTTACCGGTAACGGTGTATTCCATAAACAAGCTGTGGGTGGCCATATCGAACATACGCATCACGAAGCCCAGGTGTTCCTTTTCTTCGGGCACCTGTTCTTTCAGGTATTCCAGCACGAATGGAATGACAGCCTTCGGTTCCAGTCCGGCTATGGCCGGCTTCAGGGCTTTCACCCATTCCGGATACGGCTTAACGGCGATCTTATATACTTCAAAGGCTTCCAGCAGGGAGTTATAAAGCGTATCGTTATCCAGCACACTGCGTTTAGGCGCTACATGTGTGTCCAGGATAAAGAGCGCTTCCACCTTGTCGCCGAGTTGCTCCAGCTGCCGCGTCATTTCGTAGGCCACCTGGCCACCGAGGGAGTGGCCTATCAGCCGGTACGGGCCTTCCGGTTGTACGGACTTCATCCACGCAATGTTCTGTGTAGCGATGGCAGGCACATTGTCCAGCGGTTTTTCACCGTCGAAGATGCCCATCATCTGCAGGCCATAGAGCACACCGACATCTTCCAGTGCAGCGCCTAATACCGTATAGCCTTCACAGATACCATTACCACCGGGCAGGAAAAAGAGTGGTGACGCCTGCGGACCATTATTCAGCGGGAGAATATGCGGATTGCCATGGAAGCCACCGACCAGTCCCGCGGCATTGACTTTAGCCGTAGCACGCTGGTCCAGCACATTCGCCAGTTCCGCGATAGTAGGATAATCGAAGATATCGCTGATGGAAATTTCGCCGGCCAGCTGTTTACGGATCAGCGCAATCAGGTGGATAGCCAGCAACGAGTTACCACCGGCCTCGAAGTAGTTATCGTGGATGCTCACTCTTTCCATCTCCAGCTGCTCTTTCCAGAAGTCGGCCAGCGCTTTTTCTGTAGGTGTGGCAGGCGCTACGTAGTCCTGGCTGGATTGAATAATGGTATCCGGGTCGGGCAGCGCTTTTTTATCCACCTTGCCGTTAACGGTCATCGGCAGTTTCTCCAGCGGTATCAGGTAAGAAGGCATCATATAATCCGGCAGGCGTTCTCTCAGCCATGCCACCAGCTTATCTCTTTCAAAATCACCTTTAGGCACAATGTATCCCAGCAGGCGTTTGTTACCGTTTTCTCCTGCTTTCGCGATGACCACCGTTTGACTGACGTGTGGATATTGCAGCAGCACACTTTCTACTTCACCCAGCTCGATACGGAAACCGCGTACTTTCACCTGATCGTCCTGGCGGCCGAGGTATTCCACCGCGCCATTGGGGCGCCAGCGGGCCATGTCACCGGTTTTATAGAGACGATCACCCGGTGTTTTGCTGAATGGATGAGGGATAAAGCGTTCTGCCGTTAGTTCTTCCCGGTTGAGATAACCACGCGCCACGCCATCGCCGCCTACATACAGTTCTCCGGCCACGCCTACCGGCACCAGCTGCAACGCAGCATCGAGGATATAGGCGGTACGGTTGTTCAGCGGCATACCAATGGGCGTATTGACGGTAAGGCCTTTCTCATGAATAGGATAACTCAGGGAGAACGTGGTGTTCTCCGTAGGTCCGTAGATGTTACTGATCCTGATGTCCGGGTAAGCCGTTCTGAAACGGACCACATGTTTCTCCGACATTTTCTCGCCACCGGTGAGGATCGCATGCAGATGGGCGAATACGCTCACATCTGTATCTACCAGCTGATTGAACCAGCCGGTGGTGATAAACAGTACCGTCACCTGTTTTCCGTACAACTCCTGCTTCAATACTTCTGTATCCAGCAGGTTGTTTTCGGGACTGAGCACCAGGCGGCCACCGTTGAGCAACGCGCCCCAGTATTCAAAGGTGGTAGCGTCGAAGGACAGTGAGCCGGCCGACAGGATGGCGTCGGTTGGTTGCAGCGACACATAGTTAGGCTGCATCACGAGGCTGGTCACGTTCCGATGGGTCACCAGCACGCCTTTCGGCTTGCCGGTTGAACCGGAGGTGTACATTACATAAGCGAGGCTGCCTGCGTTGAGCTTATTCTGTACAACGCCTTCCTGATAAGGCGGCAGTATTTTATACAACTCACCGATGCAGAGATGCGTCATTTCCGGTCTTTCTGCTTCCAGGCGCGCCACATACGGGCTAACGGTGAGGGATATATGACTATTGCTTTCCTCCAGCATGAAGGAAATCCTTTCTGCCGGATAGTCCGGGTCCAGCGGTACATAAGCGCCGCCGGCTTTCAGGATAGCGAGGATGGCCACCATCATTTCCGGTGAACGCGGGATACATACCGGCACCATCATTTCTTCCTTCACGCCCTGTTGTTGCAGATACAACGCCAGCCTGTCGGACCATTCATCCAGTTCCCGGTAGGTGATCTTCTCTTCCCGGAACAATACAGCAATATCGTTGGGCCGTTGGCGTGCCTGCACGGCAAACAGCTGCACGATGGTCTGATCAGCCGGATATGCGATAGCCGTGTTATTAAAGTCTTCCAGCAACACCTTTTCATCTGCAGCGTCCAGCAGCGGCAGCGCTGCCACCGGTGTCTGCGGCGCATTTACAATGGCCTGCAGCAGCCGTTTGAACTGAGACATCATCCGCTCGATGGTGCTGGCATGGAACAGGTCTGCACAATATTCCACGCTGGCGCCGAGTCCTTCGGGGCCTTCGCGGAATAATACGGTCAGGTCCAGTTTGGCAGTGGTATGCTCCGCTCCTTCTTCGGTCATGATGAGCTCACCGAGCTTCAGTTCCGGCACATCGGGCAGATTTTGCAGCACGAGCGCTACCTGGAAGATAGGGTTACGGCTAAGGTCTCTGTCTTTCGCCACCACCTCCACTATTTTCTCAAAAGGTACTTCCTGATGGGCGTAGGCATCGAGGGTGGTTTGTTTCACCTGTTGCAGCAACGCGGTAAAGGAAGGGTTCGCGCTCATATCACTTCGCAGCGATAATGTATTGATGAAGAAACCGATCAGTCCTTCCAGCTCCTGCCGGGTACGGCCTGCGATGGGACTGCCCACGCAGATGTCGTCCTGACCGCTGTAGCGATACAGTAATACCTGGAAGGCAGCCAGCAGCGTCATAAAGATGGTAGCGCCTTCCTGTTTGGCGAGGGCATGCAGCTGGTCAGACAACTCACGGTCCAGCATAAACGTAGTGGTAGCACCCCGGTTGCTTTGCACCGCACTACGGGGGTAGTCCAGTGGTAGCTGCAACGCTGCTACGCCGGACAGTTTCTGTTCCCAGTAGCCCAGCTGTTTAGCCAGTACCTCACCGGAGAGATGTTCCCGCTGCCAGATGGCATAATCAGCATATTGGAGTTCCAGCGGCGCCAGTTCCGGCTCACGGCCGGCCGCAAACGCCTCATAGAAAGCGGCCAGTTCTTTTACCAGGACACCGGTGGACCAGCCGTCAGATGCAATGTGATGCAGCGTGGCTACCAGGATGTGTTCCTCCCTGCTGAGCACAATCAGCTGTATCCGGAGCATATGGTCTGCCGACAGATCAAAAGGCGTGGTGATCAGCTCCTCCACAAAAGCATGGAGGGCGGTCGTATCTTTTCTGAAGGCAGGCTCTTCGTATATCTCCATGCGCCAGCGGTCCTGCGGCAGGATGTGTTGCCATGACTGTCCGTCGCTGGAGGTTATCACGGTGCGCAGCACTTCATGACGATTAATGATGGCTTGCGCAGAGCGGGCCAGCGCATCAGTGTCGAGCGGTCCTTTCAGTCGCAGCACCGTAGGCAGATGATAATGCAGACTGCCTTCCACCTGGTCAATGAACCACAACCGTTCCTGGCTGAAAGACAACGGGATGTTGGCCGGCCTTTCCTTCCGCAGGAGGTCCGGCGCCTGTGCCGTGCCTTTACGGGATTCCAGCAATACAGCCAGTCCGCCGATGGTAGGATGATCAAACACATCACCAATGGTCACTTCCAGCTGCAGTTGTTTTCTGATTGCGGAGATGAGGCGGATGGCCAACAGAGAATGTCCGCCGAGGGCGAAGAAATCGTCGTGCAGCCCTACCTGGTCCACTTCCAGCAGTTTCTCCCAGATAGCTGCCAGGCCTCGTTGTACGGCCGTTGTTGGTGCTGCAAACGCGTTGGTGTCTGCCAGTGCCTTGTCCGGGTCGGGCAATGCGCGTTTATCAATTTTGCCGTTGGCCAGCATCGGGAAGGCTTCGAGCGGTGTGAGGATGGCAGGCACCATATAATCGGGCAGTTGCGCGCGCAGCTGAGCGAGCACCGCTTCTTCGTCGAAGTCGCCTGCCGGCACCACATACCCAAGGAGGCGTTTGTTGCCGGTATTATCTTCACGGGCAATCACGACGGCCTGCACCACGCCAGGGCACTGTTCCAGCACCCGGCCAATTTCTCCGGGCTCCACGCGGTAGCCGCGTATCTTCACCTGATCATCTATACGTCCCTGGAAGAGAATATTGCCGTCAGGCAGGAGCTTCACGCGGTCACCGGTACGGTACAGCCAATCAGCAGGATTGGTGGTAAAAGGGTCCGCCACAAACCGGTCGGCCGTCAGTGCCTCGTTATGCAAATAACCTGCTGCCACACCTTCGCCGCCAATGTAGAGTTCACCGGGAACACCCACAGGACAAAGCTGTCTTTCAGCGTTGAGTACATACACCCGGGTATTGGAGAACGGTTTTCCCACGGGGATAAAGGCGCCATATTCCGTGTGTGCGTTCACGATATGCAACAGTTTACCGATCGTGGTTTCCGTGGGCCCATAGTGGTTCACCACCACACATTCTGCATGGGCAGCATGGATAGCGTCTACCACGCTGCTTTCCAGCGCCTCGCCGCCAAAGATCAGCAGCTTCGCCGGCAGCAGCAGCTGCTCGGGTTCAGACAAGGCCTTCCAGTGTGAAGGCACTATCTTGATACAATCTATTTCATGTCTTTCAAAATAAGACAGCACTTTCTGCGCATCGTTGATCGTGTCTTTGGAGAACAGGTGCAACGTAGCACCGATAGACAATGCAGCAAAGAGCACGGTATTGCCAAGGTCCGTAGCGATGCTGGACAACAGGCCGAATGAATGGCATTCATCGATCGGCAGGTGCGCTCTTAAGCCAGTGATATAGTCTGCCAGGTTGTGATGGGTCACCTTCACGCCTTTGGGCGTACCGGTACTACCGGAGGTATAGATCACATAGGCGACAGACGACGGCGTGGGCAATTCCAGCTGTTGTGTTGTCGTATAGCCGTTGATGATATGTTGCTGTTCATCGAGGAAGATGACTTCAAGCCCTTCTACCGCCGGTATGATATCGCGGTGGCGGCCAAGGCTGACCATCACGGTAGCCCTGGTGTCCTGCAACATATATTTGATCCTTTCTGCCGGGAAATCCGGTTCCACGGGCACATAGGCACCGCCGGCACGCAGGATCCCCATCACCGCCACCAGCATGTCCAGCGAGCGGTCCACGCATACCGGTACCAGCACATCAGCACCTACCCCTTTGCTGCGCAGGTAATGCGCCAGCGAGGCGGAACGATGATCAAGCGCCTTCCAGGTCAGCAGCTGCCCTTCAAAGGCCAGCGCGTTACTGTCGGAATGATGGCGGGCAGCCGCTTCAAACCAGTGCAGGAATGTTTGCTGCCGTGGGTAGTGGACGGTCTGTCTTAATGCTGCCAGCTGCTGTTGCGTTTCTTCACCGGTCAACAACGCCAGCTGGTCGATTTTCTCCTGCGGTTTGGCCACAATTGCTTCCAACAATGTCTCAAAATGGGCCAACATCCGCCGGATGGTTTCTTCGCGGAAAAGGTCCATCGCATATTCCACCGCCGCGTGTAAGCCGCCTTCACTGTCTTCCGTCATAGAGAGGATGATGTTGAAGCGTGCAGTCGTGTGCGTGATTTCTTCCGGCGCCAATGTCAGGTTGTGCAACTGAAAATCGGGGGAGGACGGTGTATTGTCCATTACAAACATCACCTGGAATAGCGGCCTTCTGTTGGGGTCGCGGTCTTTTACGACGGCTTCCACTATTTTCTCAAACGGCACTTCCTGATGATCGAAGGCGTCGAGGGTGGTATGTTTTACCTGCTGCAGCAGGTCGGTAAAGGCCGGATTATTGCCTAAGTCACTGCGCAGGGCCAGCGTATTGATGAAGAAACCGATGAGGTGTTGTGTTTCCTGTTGTGTTCTGCCGGCGGCAGACGTACCTACGCTGATGTCATTTTGTCCGCTATAGCGGTGCAGCAATACTTTAAAGGCTGAGAGCAATACCATGTAAAGCGTCGCATCCTGTTGCAGCGCCAGTTGCTGCAATTGCCGGCCGAGCGTTTTAGGCAGGCTGACACCCAGCCTCGCTCCTTTCATGCTGATGGTCGACGGCGGCGTAAAGTCGGTAGGCAGCTCCAGCGGCGCCACATCCTCCATCTTGTTTTTCCACCACGCCAGTTTGCGGTCCAGCGTTTCGGCGGAGAGCCGCGCCCGTTGCCAGATAGCGAAATCCGCATACTGCAACGGCAGTGCCGGCAGCTGCGCCTGTTCGCCGCCTGCATAGGCGTTGTACAGTGCCATCACCTCACGGGTAGCGATTCCCATGGACCAGCCGTCGGCCGCGATATGGTGAATCACCAGCACCAGCAGATGTTTGTGATGGTCGATACGCAGCAGATGCGCCCGCAGCAGATGATCACGCGACAGATCGAATGGTGCGCGCACCAGGGCGCCCAGCCAGGCTTCTCTGGTGGCTTCATTCGTATAGTCAGCTGCGTTATCTATCACGTTCAGCTTCCAGGTGTCAGTGGGTTGTATTTGTTGATACACCACGCCATCTTCTTCCAGCATCACAGAGCGGAGCACTTCATGGCGGTTGACCAGCGCCTGCAAGCTACGTTCCAGCGCAGAGACATTCAACGCCCCATGCAGCTGTAACAATTGCGGGATATGATATTGGACGCTGCCTTCCAGCTGATGAATGAACCACAGCCGCTCCTGGCTGAAGGACAACGGAATCCGCTGACCTCTGGTCTGTACCGTCAGTGCCGGCGCTGACGGCTGTATGCCTGCTGTGGAGGACAACCAGCTGGCCAGTTGTGCCACGGTAGGATGTGCGAAGACCGTCCGGATAGGCACTTCTACCTGTAAACGGCTTCTTACCAGTGCAATAAGGCGCACCACCTGCAGGGAGTTGCCACCGCATTCAAAGAAATTGTCGTGTATTCCTATGCGTTGTCGTCCTAATACTTCCTGCCAGATGGCCGCCAATGTCTCTTCCGTCGTATTGCGGGGCGCCACGTACGCGTTGGCCGAAATGCTATTCATATCCGGCGCCGGCAGGGCGTTTTTATCAATTTTACCGTTAGCGGTCAATGGCAGCTTGTCCAGCGTTACCCACAAGGCTGGCACCATATAATCCGGCAATCGTTTTTTCAGGAAAGCGACGGTATCTGGCTTCTGGTAATCATCGGTGGGCACCACATAAGCCACCAGTTGACGGTTGCCTTCATGGTCTTTGCGCGCTACCACAACAGCCTGCTGTACCTGTCCGCTGGCAGCCAGGGCGCTTTCTATTTCGCCCAGCTCAATACGATAACCACGTACTTTCACCTGTTCATCGAGGCGGCCCAGGTATTCGATGGTGCCATCCGGCAGCCACCGGCCGAGGTCTCCCGTTTTGTACATCCGTGCACCGGCATGGAATGGGTCTGCCACAAATTTCTCCTGTGTCAGATCGGGGCGGCCAAAGTAGCCCAATGCCAGGCTATCGCCGGCGAGGCATATTTCGCCGGCAATACCTGCCGGGCACAGTTTTTCACGACGGTTAAGGATATACACCCTGGTATTGCTGACCGGACGGCCGATCACCGGCGCGCGGTCTTTATCCGCAGCCGACAGTTCATACCAGGTGGCCACTACACTGTTCTCCGTAGGGCCGTAGTTGTTAATGATTTTATAGGACAGACCACTGATATCTGTTGCCGGCAGCTGATCACCGCCGGTCAATAAATACTGTAACGGTAATATTTTGTCTGCTGCCGCACGGATAAATTCCTGTACCTGCGCTGTGGAGATAAAGGCGTGTGTAAAGCCCTGCTGACGATGCAAGGCAATCAGCGATGGCATGAGTACACGGGTATCATTATCGGACAGGTACACATAGGCGCCTGTTGCCAGGTAAGGCCATACTTCCCAGCCGAAGGCGTCGAAGCCCACGCCGGAAACAGCCGTGGCCCTGCTGTGCGCGTTCACGCGGAAAGCTTCCTGATGCCAGTGTATGAGGTTACTTAAGCCACGATGTGGCACGATCACGCCTTTCGGCTGACCGGTAGACCCGGAAGTATAGATCAGATAGGCCACATGACCCGGTGTTACTTCCGGCAGCGCGGCGGTAGATTTATATCGGTTGATCGTCTCCCGGTCCACATCCAGCCGAATGATGGTCAGCAAATCCATTTCCGGTAAACTGCTATTGGATTCACTATCCGTGATCAGCACAGTGGCGCCGCTATCATGCAGCATATAACGGATACGGTCCAACGGATAAGCCGGGTCTACCGGCACATAAGCTGCACCAGCCTTCATGATGGCCAGCATCGCCAACACGATATCGGGAGAGCGTTCCAGGCATACCGGCACCCGGTCGCCTGCTTTTACGCCCTGCCCCAACAGGTAATGCGCCAACTGGCTGCTTCTTTCATCCAGTGTTTTATAGGTTACGGAAGTTGTGGCAGATGCCAGCGCTGTTGAATTCGGCCGCATGGCCACCTGTGTGGCAAACAATGACAGCATCGTATCTTCGGCAGGGTAAGCCACCGGGGCTTGATTGAACGCATGTAGCAGCTGTACTGTTTCTTCCGTTGTCACGAGCGTCAGCTCCTCTATCGCTATGCCCGGCGTCTGCACAATGGCACGGAGCAGTTGCTCAAAATGCGCCACCATGCGCTGAATCGTAGATTCATGGAACAGGTCCACACAATATTCTACACTGCCCATCAAACCATTAGCGCCCTCTATCACCGACCAGCTCAGGTCAAACCGGGAAGTGGTATGCGCGCTTTCCTGCTGCGCCAGCGCCAGTTCACCCAGCTTCAGGTCTGCTTCTTCAGGAGCGTTCTGTAAAACGAACATCACCTGGAACAGCGGCGTACGGCTGATATCCCTTTCTCTCACCACAGCATCCACCACCTGCTCAAAAGGTACTTCCTGTTGCTCGTAAGCGCCCAGGGTGGTCTGCTTCACCTGTTGCAACAACGTAGTAAACGCAGGATCATTGCCCAGATCACTGCGCAGCGCCAGCGTATTGATGAAGAACCCGATCAGTCCTTCTGTTTCCTGCCGCGTTCTGCCGGCAACGGGCACGCCTACACAGATATCTTCCTGTCCGCTGTAGCGGCACAACAATACTTTAAAGGCCGCCAGCAGCGTCATAAACAAAGTAGTGCCCTGTTGTTGTGACAATGCCTGCAAAGCAGCGGACAACTCACGGTCAAACCTAAACGAATACATGCTGCCGCGGGTACTTTGTACAGCGGGTCTCGGGAAATCCGTGGGAAGCTGCAACGTAGTAGTGCCGGACAGTTTATTTTTCCAGTAGGTGAGTTTATCCTGTAATACGCTGCCAGCAAGATATTCCCGTTGCCATATCGCAAAGTCGGCATATTGGATGCCCAGTTCCGGCAACGAAGGTGTACGGCCTGTCGTCAGCGCATCGTACAGCTCCACCAGTTCATTCACGATAATACCGGTGGACCAGGCATCAGAGGCAATATGGTGCTGGGTGACCACCAGCACGTATTCTTCCCGTTGTCTGGCGATCAGGTGTGCGCGCAACATATAGTCGTTAGCAAGATCGAAGGGCGCGTTCACCAAACGGGCGATATAGTCCTCCAGGGCACTTTCGGCCATCGATGCAGTGCCGGCGATGATCTGTAACTGCCAGTCGTTTGCCGGCAGCACGCGTTGCCAGGTTTCGGCACCGTCATGCGCTATCACGGTACGGAGCACTTCATGGCGCTCGATGATCGTCTTCAGCGCAGTGGCCAGTGCTACTGTGTCCAGCGCGCCTTTCAGTCGTAGTACTGCCGGCACGTGATAGTGTACGCTGCCTTCCATGCGGTCGATGAACCAGAGCCTTTCCTGGCTGAAAGACAACGGAATGCGGGCCGGCCTTTCTTTTTTAACGATTGCCGCAGCGGCAGGCTGTGCTGTCCGTTGCGCCAGTTGAGCGGCCAATGCAGCTACCGTAGGATAATCAAACACATCGCCGATCGTTACTTCCGCTTCCATTTGTTTACGGATAGCGGAGATCAGGCGGATGGCCAGCAGGGAGTGGCCACCGAGGGCGAAGAAATCATCATGCAGCCCTACCTCGTCTACTTCCAGCAACACCGACCAGATGGCGGCGAGCTTTTTCTCCGTGGCTGTTTCGGGCGCCACATATCCCTGTTGTGCTTCGATGGTCTCATCCGGGTCCGGCAACGCTTTGCGGTCTACCTTACCGTTGGCCATCAACGGGAAGCTATCCACGATCGACCACAACGCCGGATGCATATGATCAGGCAATTCGTTTTTCACATACGCCTGTAATGTTTCTTTATCTGCTCCGCTACCCCGCAGGATATAAGCGACGAGGCGTTTATCACCGTTGCGGTCAGGCTTCGCCAGCACGACCGCCTGTTCTGTGAGACCGCTCTTCACGAGTGCGTTCTCTATCTCCCCTAATTCTACGCGGTAGCCGCGGATTTTCACCTGGTCGTCTGCACGGCCCAGGAAGAGGATATTGCCGTCCGGCAGGTATTTTACCAGGTCGCCGGTGCGATACAACAAGGAGGAAACGCCGGGCAGGAAACGGTCGGTTACGAACTTCTCGCTGGTCAGCGCTTCCTGATGCAGATAGCCCGCAGCCACCCCATCACCGCCGATGTACAGTTCTCCCGGAACACCCACAGGGCTCAATTTTCCGGTTGGAGACACCACATATATGCGTGTATTGGAGAATGGTTTACCGATTGGTACCTGTTGCTCGTACACGTTTTCCGGCTGAACAATATGGACCAGTTTTCCGATAGTCGTTTCCGTTGGGCCGTAGTGGTTCACCACGGTGCAGTTGTTGCCTGATGCCCGGATAGCCGCGATAACGCCGGCATCCAGCGCCTCTCCTCCAAAAATGAGCAACTTCCGGGGCAACAACAGGTTGCCTGGCAACGACAAAGCTTTCCAGTGCGATGGCACAATTTTAATACAGTCTACCGGATGCGCTGCAAAGTACGCCGCGATCCTCTCGGCATCATTTACCGCATCTTTGGTGAAGACATGCAATGCCCCACCGGTGGCCAATGCGCCAAACACGACGGTATTACCCAGGTCGGTAGCGATGCTGGACATGAGGCCGAAAGAACGGCTCTCTTCCAGTGGCAATGCATGTTTCAGGCCATATACATAATCCATCAGATTCTGATGGGTAACGATCACCCCTTTGGGATTACCGGTACTGCCGGAAGTATAAATCACATATACCGGCTGTCCGTGTATCCATTCCCGTGCGATGCGTGTAGCAGGCATGGTGTCCAGTACCGCAGCGTCCCCGTCGAGCGTTATCACCTGTTGGCCTGCCAATGGCAGTTTGCCCGCGCAGGCGGTGTTGGTAACGATCACGTTGGCTTCTGTATCCGACAGCATAAAGGCCACCCGTTCTGCCGGGAAATCCGGATCGATGGGCACATAGGCGCCACCTGCTTTCAGAATGCCCAGCAGTGCCACCAGTATATCGGCAGACCGTTCCAGGTATAAAGGTACCAGTGAGCCGGTAGTCACCCCTTTGCCACGGAGATAGTGTGCCAGCCGGGTAGCCCGCTTATCGAGCTGACTGTAGGTCAATACCAGTTCTTCGCAACGCACGGCCGTCTGTTCCGGCACGCGGTCGGCCTGTGCTTCAAATATATCGATGAGGGTAGTATGCGCAGGATAAGCCACCGTAGCGGTATTCAGCAGCTGTTGCTTTTCGAAGGATGTGAGCAGTTCAATATCCTGAATGGTTTCTGCAACACCGGTAGCTATCTGCTGTAATACCTGTTTAAAATGTCCGGTAATCGCTTCCAGGTAATGATCATCCAGCAGCGCTGTGTTATAGGCAAATACCAGACTTGTCTCCGTAGAAATACTAATGATGATGGTCAACGGATAGTTGGTGTGCGGATGCGTTTCCACATGCTTCACCTTTAGTTGCCACTCTTTCGCATTGACCACTTCATTCACCGGATAGTTCTGGAATGTGATGGAACTATCAAACAGGTCTCCGTTAACGCCCGCCCATTGCTGTACCTCTTGCAGATTATTATATTGATGTTCCCTGCTATGCAGCTGACCTGCCTGTATCTGCTGCAACCATTCGATGATGTTATTGTTTTCCTCCACTGCGGTATGCAGCGGCAGCGTATTGATATACAGCCCCACGCCTTTTTCAGCGCTGGGCAGGCTGTCCGGGCGACCGGAGACGGTGATACCGTAAGCTACATTACGGTGACCGGTGTAGGCATGTAACAGGTACGCCCATACGCCCTGCATCAGTGTGTTCACCGTAATATGATGTCGTTGGGCAAAGCGGGACAGCTGCTGAGTAAAGGATGCGTCCAGTACCAGTTTTCGGTTATGGTAAGCCCCCACGCCTTTGGTACGCGCGGTGGTGTTGCCAATAAAAGGTAACAAGGTGGCTTCATTCAGGTCGTGCAGATATCCTTTCCAGTAATGCGCTGCTTCCGCTTTATCCAGGCGGTCGAGGTAGCGGATGTATTCTTCAAAATGATCTTCTTTCAGTGAAGGCAGGGCACTGCCGGTGAGCAAGGCGTCGTATCCTGCCAGCAGGCCTTCTACCAGAATAGGCAGCGACCAGCCGTCCAACAGAATGTGATGGGAGGTCCATAACATGCGGAAATTGTTTTCGTGCAGGCGTACCAGTGTCAACCGCATCAACGGTGCTTCCGTAAAATCAAAACCCTTACGCAGGTCGGTGGTCAGCAGCTCCTGGTATAACCTGTTCTGTTCTTCCTGATCAAAAGCAGTATAGTCCAGTATCTCCACCGGCAGCTTCACTTTCTTGTAAACACACTGCACGGGAATGCTGAACCGGTCGTAATAAAAAGCCGTGCGCAGGATGGTATGTTTTTCCAGCAGCAGGTCCCAGCTTTTTACAAAGGCATCTACCTGAAGATCATCTATATCCACGGTCATCTGTTCAGTGTAGGTCCCCCCTTCTGCAGCATAGAGGCTGTGGAAGAGCATCCCTTCCTGCAGGCCGCTCAGACGGTACAGACTGTCCACCTGATCACGCCGGGGGGCGCCGTTATGTTGCGCATGGAGGAAGTTGTCCAGCTCCTCATTGGATACCCATGCACCCAAACCATAGTCGGATGGCGTGAACACGGATGTTGTCACTGCTACGCAATGCGCTACCAGCTGTTCCAGCTGCGACAGGTACTCCGTCGCCAGTTGTGCGATAGTGGCTGCTTCAAAATGCTGCGTGCTGTAATTCCAGTCGAGGCGCAGTTGCCCCTCACTCACGAGGCCTGTCACGGTCAGCAGTTCCTGCAACGGGAAGGCCGGACCCGTATCGGCGCCGGATGATTCAGATGCGCCGCTAAACAGGCCCACTTCGTCTTTCAGGTTATCCGACTGACCGAGATAGTTGAAAACCACGTTCCATGGATTAGCTCCCTGCAACGCTGGTATTTTATTCAGATATTTCAGGACGCCATAACCCAGACCTTTGTCCGGTATGCTCCGCAGCTGCTCTTTCACCGCTTTCAGCGCATCGCCCTTATGTGGGCTGTTGCCGGTTTCCAGCAATACGGGAAACAGGTTTGTAAACCATCCGACCGTACGACTGGTATCGATATTTTTATTGATATCTTCTCTTCCGTGTCCCTCCAGTCCTACGATCACCGCAGCATTGTTGTTCCATGCCGACAAGGTGAGTGCCAGTGCGGTCAGCAGGACATCATTGATCTCTGTATGATAAGCTCTGGAAGTATCTTTTAGCAGTTGTCGGGTGATCTCCGCGCTCAACTGCGCGGTATGACTTCCTATATCCGATACCGTTACAGTGCCGGTAACGATCTTATCTGTTTTCAGTTTCAGCGGTTGTTGTACTACCTTCTCCCAGTAAGGCACCTGCAACAGTCCACGTTGCGACATACCATAGTCCACCAATGCCTGTTGCCATTGACGATAAGAGGAAGTCTTTCTTTCCGGCTGATGGCCTTGCAAGAGCTGTTGCAGATCTTCCAGCAGGATACGCCAGGAAACAGCGTCCACTGCGAGGTGATGCACGACGATAAACAACCGGTTGGCGACTTCCGCTTCCGGTGTCAGTATCAATACAGCCTGCACCAGTGTTCCTTTGATGTCCAGGCTGGCCTGGTAACGATCGGCGGTAGCTGTAATGGCCGCCGGCAGTTGTGCCGCCGCCACGCTGCGCAGATCAACTACTTCCGGTTTTCCTTCATAGGGACCATATTCCTGCTGCCACAAGTTGCCCTGCTGATGATAGACAAATCTTAAGGCATCGTGGTGATTGATCAGCTGCTGAATGGCTGGTGTCAATACCTCCAGCGCTACCTTTTTATCTATCCCCAGTAATACGCTCTGGTTGAAGTGATTCAGCACAGCGGTGTCTATATTCAGGAACCATTGCTGAATAGGCAACAGGCCGCTGGCGCCGGTGAGCGTTCCCTGCTCACCAGTAACAGCGCGACCGGCATGTGTTTGTATATGAGCGGCCAACGCGGCGATATGTTGATGCACAAACATGTCTCTTGGCTGCAACTCATAACCTGCGCGCCTTATCCGGCCTACGGCCTGAATAGTGATAATAGAATCGCCACCGAGTTCAAAGAAATTATCGTATATCCCTACCTGTTGTACGCCCAGCAGTTCCTGCCAAACGGTGGCCAGCACTTCTTCTATCGTGTTGCGTGGCGCCACATAACTGGCTGCTGCCGCACTTTCCAGCGACGGCTCCGGCAAGGCTCTTTTATCAATCTTACCGTTGGCAGTCAATGGGAATTCATCCAATACAGTGATCACCGCCGGCACCATGTATTCCGGTAAACGGCCTCTCACTTCCGCAAGGGCTGCATCTTTATCGAAAGTATGATCAGCCTCCACATAAGCCACCAGCCGTTTATGTCCTGCCGTATCTGCTTTCGCCAGTACCAGCGCTTGTTTAGCACCTTTGCTGGCCACCAGTACGTTTTCAATTTCTCCCGGTTCTATGCGGTAGCCGCGTACTTTCACCTGTTCGTCGATACGTCCCAGGTATTCGACAGCGCCATCTGCGCGCCAGCGGCCTAAGTCACCGGTATGGTAAATCCGCTCTCCGGTGGCGCTCACCGTAAATTTTTCTTCCGTCAATACCGGCAGGTTCAGGTAGCCTTTCGCCAGGCTGGCCCCGGCGATGCAGATCTCCCCTGCCACGCCCACCGGGCAGATAGCGCCGGCCGGGCTCAGTACGTATAGCCGTGTATTGCTGATCGGGTAGCCGATAGGTGGCGTTGCCACAGCATTTACAGGCAACAGCGTATAACTGGTCGTTACCACGCTATTTTCCGTAGGGCCGTAGTTGTTAACCAGCGTATAAGACAACTGTGCCACATCAGTGGCGGGCAGCTTATCACCGCCGGTAAGCAGGTATTGCAGGTCTTGTATCTTTCCGGTGCCGGCTTGTATAAACGCGGGCACCAGTGCTGTGGAGATAAAAGCATGCGTGATTTGTTCCTTCACATGCAACGCCACCAGGGCGGGTATGAAGATGCGGGTGTCGTCATCCACGAGGAAAACAGATGCGCCAGTGGCGAGATAAGGCCACACCTCCCATCCGAAGGCATCGAAGCCGATGCCGGAAACAGCCGTGGCACGGCTATCGGCCGTCACGCGGAAAGCCTGATTGTGCCAATGCACCAGATTGGCCAGCCCGCGGTGTGCTATCATCACCCCTTTGGGCTTGCCGGTAGAGCCGGACGTATAAATCACATACACCAGCCCTTCTGCTGTTGGTTTCACGGCCAGCGCCGTTGCAGGGCAACGGTCGATGGCTGCCTGCTCCTGTGCCGGGATGACCGGCTTTATCTTCTCTCCTATACCGGTGGCGATCACTTCACTACAAACGACGATCGTGGCGCCGGTATCTTCCAGCATAAAACGAATACGCGCCGGCGGATAAGACGGATCTACCGGTACATAAGCGGCGCCGGTTTTTATAATGGCCAGCATCGCCACAACGAGATCATTGGAACGTTCGAGGCATACAGGCACGAAGCTGCCGGCTGTAACGCCCTGCTGTTGCAGGTAGTGGGCCAAACGGTTAGAACGTTCATTCAGTGCCCCGTAAGTCAGCGCTCCTGCCGCGCTGTTCACCGCTACTGCTTCGGGCCTTGCATCTACCTGCTCGCTGAACAGGTCCAGTACGGTTTTATCCAGAGGGAAGTCTGCGCGGGTATTGTTAAAGGTGTCGATTAATTGTTGTGCTGCGGCTTTGTTCAGCAACGACAGCTCGTCGATCCGGGCTTCCGGTGCGGCCACGATGGACAACAACAGCTCTTTGAAGTGTGCAATCAATGCCTCTATGGTGGCTGCACTGAACAAGTCAGCGCAATACTCCACGCCGCCTTTCAGTCCTTCGTTCGTTTCTTCCATGATGAGCGTAAGATCGAACTTAGCGCTTTCTGTAACGATTTTCTCTTCAGACAACCGCAGCTTACCGGGTGCATCTGTTTTAGATACCGGCGCGTTCTGTAAGGCAAACACTACCTGAAACAACGGACTACGGCCGGGATCACGGCCTTTCACCACTGTTTCGATTACTTTCTCGAGCGGCACCTCCTGATGATCATATGCGCTCAAGGTGGTCTGTTTGATTTGCTGTAACAACGCGCGGAAAGTAGGATGATCGCTCAGATCACTGCGCAGCGCCAATGTGTTCACAAACAGGCCGATCAGTGTTTCCATCTCCGCTCTTGTTCTGCCGGACACGGGGCTTCCCACGCAGATATCATCCTGACCGCTATAACGGTACAACAGCACCTTAAAAGCCGCCAGCAATGTCATGAAGAGCGTAACGTCTTCCTGACGGGTCAGCTGTTTCAGTTTCTCCGCCAGTGAACGATCGATGGTAAAATCGATGGTGGCGCCGCGGGTACTTTGTACCGCAGGCCGCGGATAGTCCGATGGCAATTCCAGCGGAGCCACGCCAGACAGCTGCTTTTTCCAGTAGTCCAGCTGCTGTTGCAGGCCGCTGCTGCCCAGCTGTTGGCGTTGCCACAGGGCGTAATCGGCATATTGTATTTCCAGCGGCGCCAGTTGTGGCGTATATCCGTTGGCGTAAGCATCATAGAGCGCCTGCAACTCACTCACCAGAATGCCGGTGGACCAGCCGTCTGACACGATATGATGCAGGGTGAGTGCCAGTATATGAACATCTCCTTTGAGGACGATCAGTTGCGCGCGTAGCAGGTGATCATTAGCCAGATCAAAGGGAATAGCGATATAATTTCTCAGGACTTCCTGTAAAGCTGCGTGGTCATTGAGGCAATGGGCGCCGTCTGTCACCGTGAGTTGCCATTGGTCTTTCTCCATCACATATTGGGATGGCCTGCCCGTATCCTCATTGGTACGGATAACGGTGCGCAGAATTTCATGGCGGTTAACGATTTCGCGCAGGGCGCTCTCCAGCGCGCGCCGGTCTAAAGCACCTTCCATGCGGAGGGCGGCCGACAGGTGATAGGCCACGCTGCCTTCCAGCTGATCGATGATCCAGAGCCTTTCCTGGCTGAAAGATAAAGGCACGGCAGTTTCGGCAGAGCGACCGGAGGCCGCCGCGATAGCCGTTCCCGTTACCGCCGCCGTACGCTGGTGGTATTGCCTGAAATAGGTAATCAGATGCTGTTTGTTGTCCTTCAGCACCTTTAGCAGGGTGCTGTCGATCTTCTGCTCTTTGTTAACTTTTACCACCAGATCGTTTTCGTCATAGGATATTTTTATTCCCGAATCCTGCGCCTTTCCCAGTAAGTCAACGATGTCAATTAAATTAAAATCTGACATAAACGGTTGTTTGAATAATGAAGAGAATTAAATGGGGTTATACTTTATAGGGTGATGGTTTCGAGATTATCATCATCATCGTCTGCTGAAGACTGATCAAGATTTAACCGGATGTATCGCGCCAGCTGTTCAATTGTTGCCAGCTGGAAGAAGGTCCTGACGTTCACTTCCACGCCAAATTGCCGGCGTACCGTGGAGGTAAGCCGTATCACCTGCAGCGAGTGGCCGCCCAGTTCAAAGAAATTGTCCTGTGCGCCTACTCTTCCCACGCCCAGCAGCTCTTCCCAGACAGCGGCCAGCTGAGCCTCTGTTTCGTTGCGAGGAGCGATATACGTTTGTGACGACCATCCCTGTACTTCATCCGGTGCGGGCAGCGCCTTACGGTCTATTTTACCATTGGCTGTCAGGGGCAGCTTCTCCAGCGGCACCAGCCAGGAAGGCACCATATATTCCGGCAGGCGGCCTTTCAGGAACGCATATACGCTGTCGCGGTCGTAAGTATCCGTCGTCACGATATAAGCCGCCAGTTGTTTGTGTCCCTTACGATCTGCACGGGCCACTACCACCGCCTGCTGCACCTGTTCATGCAGTTGCAGCGCATGTTCTATCTCACCCAGCTCTACGCGGAAGCCACGTACCTTCACCTGGTCGTCCATGCGGCCGAGATACTCCACGGTCCCATCGGGGAGCCAGCGACCCAGGTCGCCGGTACGGTACATTCGTACCGCCATTCCCGTAATAAACGGATCGGGGATAAATTTCTCGGCGGTCAGCTCCGGCCGTTTGAGATATCCTCTGCCCACGCCTACGCCTGAAACGCAGACCTCACCGGGCACACCGGGCGGGCATAACTGCATGGCTTCATTCACCACATAGATGTTGAGATTTTGTATCGGATATCCCAGCGGGATATTGGACTGCACCGGCGCCTCATACATAATGTAGTGGCAGATATCATCCGATGCTTCTGTGGGGCCATAGGCATTTACCACCGGAATACGGTTATATTGCTCATGTTGGAACCATTGTACCAGCACCTGCTGACTCACCGCCTCGCCCGTTACGAGCAGGAATTCCAGGTGCTCCAGTTGCACCGGAATATCTTCCTGTAAAACCGTTGCCAGATAAGACGGTACCAGTTCCAGAATGGTCACCTGCTGATGGTCTACCGCCCGCATCAGCTGCTCCGGTTGCAGGATCGTTTCTTCTGAGTAAATGATGGTAGTACCGCCACAAAGCAGCGCTGCCAGCATTTGCCATACGGAGATATCGAACGTATAGGAAGCCGTAAAGGCAATCACCGTGCGATGGTCCAGCCGGAGGTCATTCACTTTTGCATAGAGATGGTTCAACATGCCCCGGTGTTCTATCAGCACGCCTTTGGGCTTGCCGGTGGAGCCGGAAGTGTAGATGATATAGGCCAGGTCCGCAGGAGACGGCAACAACAGGGAGCCGTTTACAGGCTGACGGAACAGTTCCCCGCGACGGTCATCCAATGCGATGACATGCGCGCTGGTGATGTCCGTTATTTTTTCTTTTAATAGCAGGCTGCTCAACACCACCGTGGCTTCCACGTCTTCCAGCAGGAAAGCGATCCTTTCTGCCGGATAGGCGGTATCCACCGGCACATAAGCACCGCCCGCCTTCAGGATACCCAGTATACCGATCACCATCTCCGGAGAGCGCTCTATGCAGATAGGTACGGGCATGTCTTTTTTCACACCAAGACTTTGCAGGTAGTGTGCCACCTGATTAGACCGCTCTTCGAGCGCACGATAGGTGAGCTCCGTTTCTCCGAAGATGATAGCGGTGGCATCCGGCATCACAGCAGCTCTCTCCCGGATAATAGACACCGCGGTCTTATCCTGCGGGAACGGCACTTTGCGGCTGTTCAGCGTATCGGTGAGCAGTACCCTTTCTGCTGCGGTGAGTATATCGAGTTGATGTAATTGTAAATTATCGTTAGCTGTCATCTGCAACAGCACCTCTTCAAAATGCCCGCGGATAGCGGAGATATAGGTGCCTGACACGAGGTCGGCATTATAACGCAGGGTGATGCGGATAGTATCTGACACGGCGGCCAGTATTTCCAGCGGCAGGTTGGTCTGTTCATGTACCACAATATTCTCCACGCCCAATGCGCCTTCCTGCGCAGCCATCATTTTACTCACCGGATAATTTTCATATACCAGCAGGCTGTCAAACCAGTCGCCGGTAATACCAGTCCAGCGTTGCATATCATCCAGCGGCGTATACTGGTACTCGCGGCATTGCAGCTGTGAGGCCTGCAAATCCTGCAGCCACGCGGTCACCGGCCTGGCAGGATCGATCACGGCGCACAAAGGCAGGGTATTGATATACATCCCCACCGCCTGCTCCACGCCAGGCAGCCCTTCCGGCCTGCCAGACACGGTGATGCCGAAGGTAACTTCCCGGCGCCCGGTATAGCGATATAACAGGTACGACCACACGCCCTGTATAATGGTATTAGGCGTGATACGGTGCCTGTGTGCAAATCGGTTGATATGACGGGTGGCGGCTTCGTCCAGCTCCAGCAATGCCTGCCGGTAGCTACCCACGCCGGCATTACGCGCCTCCGCTGCGCCAATAAAGGGCAGCAAGGTGGCGTCTGTAGCATCTTTGAGATAGTTACGCCAGAAAGTTTCCTCCTGCTCTTTGTCCTGACGTTCCAGATACCGGACATAATTTTCGTAGCGGTCTTCTGTGAATGCCGGCAACGGCGCCTGTTTCACCACGGCTTCGTATATCCGTAACAGATCTTCCAGTATCAGCGGTAATGACCAACCGTCAAACAAAATATGATGCGAAGTCCATACCATCCGGTGACGATGATCATCCAGACGGACAAGTGCCAGCCGCATCAGTGGTGGGTGACTGAAGTCAAACCCTTTGTGACGGTCCGCTTCCAGATAAGCAGTCAGTTCTTCCTGCTGCTCCTCCGGCCTAAGGCCACGATAATCCTGCAGGGTGACCGGCAGCTGCACATCCTGATAAACGCCTTGCACCGGAATGCTGAATTCATCGGCATGAAAGCCGCTACGTAAGGCGGTATGCCGCTGCAACAAGAGGTTCCAGCTTTGAATGAAGGCCGCTTCGTCCAGGCGCAACAGGTCGCAGGTAAACTGCTCCATATAGGCGTTGGAATTTTCATCGTACAACGCGTGAAACAACATGGCTTCCTGCAATCCCGTGAGCCGGTATAGGCTGCTGATCCTGCCACGGCGGGCAGTGGCATCCAGGAAAGCGTCCAGTTCTGCTACCTTGATTTCGCGGCCCAGGCCAAAGTCAGACGGCGTAAACGCAGCCTCACGGCGGTCCGCACAGTGGGCGATCAGCGATTCCAGATGACCGATATAGGCAGCGGCCATTTTTTCCAGGGCAGCCGCCGTAAAATGCCGGAGGCTGTATTTCCAGCGGAGCACCAGCTCTCCATCCTGCACCAGGCTATCCACCGCAATTTTCTCTGTCAGCGGGAAGTCCTTACCGATAGCAGCTCCCGGAGATGCTGTGGCCATACGGAGCAATCCATCGGTCGCGGTGATATTGCCGGTCTGACCCAGGTAGTTAAACACCACGTCCCATGGATCGTTGCCCTGTAAGGTTGTTTCCTGTTGAAGGTATTTTAACACGCCATATCCCAGGCCTTTGTCCGGCACATTGCGCAACTGTTCTTTTACCGTTTTCAGTCGATCTCCGATACTACCTGTACCGGTGGACAGTTTCACGGGATAGAGGCTGGTAAACCAGCCTACGGTACGACTGATATCTGTTGTTGCATCGATGGTTTCACGACCATGGCCTTCCAATCCGATGGTGACATGATCTTCGTTATTCCATTCCTGCAGCGTCATGGCAAGCGCACATAACAACAGGTCATTTATCTCTGTATGATAAGCTTTGGGGACATCCTGCAACAGACGGCGTGTTTGGCCGGCATTCAATCGCACTACGTGGTTGGCCGTATCACTGATGGTCACCACCCCTTCAAAATCCTTATCACTTAGTAGTGGCGTAAATCCTGCTGTGGCCTGTTGCCAGTATGCCAACTGCGCCTGCACTTTAGGACGCTGACCGTAGGCGGTCAATAGCTCCTGCCATTGGCGGTAGGAATTGCTCTTCAGCGAAAGCGGTGTGGCAGCCTGTTTCAACAGTTGCTCCAGGTCCTCCAACAGGATACGCCAGGACACACCGTCGATCGCCAGGTGATGCACCACGATCAGCAGTCGGTTATGAGAAACCGTATCCAGTGTGGTCATCAAAACAGTTCGTACCACAATGCCCTGTTCCGGATGCAGGCTACGTTGATAATGCTCAGCATGGGTCGTGATTTCCGCCGGTAACGTGTCCGTTGTCTCCTCCCGTAGATCAATCACTTCCAGCGTACCGCTGTGAGTGCCGTACGTTTGTTGCCATTGATGGTGGTGCATAGCGTAAGTAAAACGCAACGCATCATGATGCTGTATCAGCTTTTCTATCGCAGTTTCCAGCACATTCGCGCTTACCGTCTTGTCTACTTCCAGCAACAGTGCCTGGTTAAAATGTGTTTCCCCAGAGGCGTTGGCGGTATGGGCAAAGTACCAGTGTTGTATGGGCAACAACCCACTGGCGCCTGTCAGCAGGCCTTGCTCCGCGTGACTATCCGGCGTATCCTGTTTAGATGCCAGCATCACAGCAAGGCCGGCGATGGTCTGGTACCGGAACAGATCGGCCGGATGCAGGTTCAGCCCTGCTTTTCTGGCCCTGCTCACCGCCTGGATCGTGATGATAGAATCTCCGCCCAGTTCAAAGAAGTTATCGTATATCCCTACCTGTTGCACATTCAGCAGGTTTTGCCAGATGGCGGCCAGTTGGGCTTCTGTCTCGTTACGAGGCGCTACAAAGGCATTTCCGCTCAGTGTATCCGTATCCGGTACAGGCAGCGCCTTTTTATCTACCTTGCCATTAGGGGTTAATGGTATGGCAGCTATCTGAATAAATTGTACCGGTATCATGTATTCCGGCAACCTGTCGCGCAGGAAGGCAGATAACGTTTCCCGGTCCGGCAGCTGGTCACCGGTGAGGTAAGCCACCAGCCTTTTGTGACCGGCGCTGTCGGCTTTAACAGCCGTCACCGCTTCGCGTATGTCCGGATGTTGCAGGAGCGCGTTTTCAATCTCTCCCAGCTCTATGCGGTAGCCACGCAGCTTCACCTGATCGTCGATACGACCGAGGTAGGCGATGTTACCATCGGCCAACCAGCAGGCCAGGTCACCGGTGCGGTATAGTTTGCCGTTGTTACCGGAGAAGGTATCGTCAACAAATTTTTCCGCTGTCAGGGAGGGATTGTTCAGGTATCCGTTGGCTACTTGTATGCCACCGATGAACAGTTCCCCCGGCACGCCCACAGGTACGGGACGACGGGCACTATCGAGTATATAAGTCTGTACGTTAGTCAATGGTTTGCCGATAGGCAGCATTTCTGTGCCTACCGTCTGTTGTGGCTGGAAAAGATAAGCTGTAGCGACGACCGTTGTTTCCGTAGGACCGTATTCGTTATAGAAGTCCACATGCGGCGCCCAGGTGGCCGCCAGTTGCAGGCTACACGCCTCCCCGCCGGAGACCACGCGGCGCAGCGCGCCGTAGTTGCCCGGTGTAATGGATGCCAGGAAGCCGGGCGTGGTGTCCAGATGGGTAATTTGCTCCTGTTCGAGCAGCAGCTCAAACTCCTGCCGGTCCAGCCGCAGCGCCTCAGGAATCAGCACCAGCACGGCGCCGTTTACCAGCGGCAGGAACATCTGCTCTACCGATGCATCGAAGCAGTAGTTGGAAAACTGCAACACCCTATCAGTAACGTCTATACTAAAATCATGGCTGCGGTGTACGATGAAGTTGACAATCGCAGCGTGCGGGATCACTACACCTTTGGGGACGCCGGTGGAACCGGAAGTATAGATGACATAGGCCGTATCCTGTGGCGTGGCTGCCGTTATCGTATAGGCCTCCCCTGCCGGGTTGTGCCAGTCGTCAGGCAGCAAGAGGTGCGCCTGCGGCGGGAATAAATGAGTATGCTCTGATGTGGTCACTATCAACCGGTGCCCTCCCAGGTCTTCCAGTATGCGCCCGATACGTTCAGCCGGATGCTGCGGGTCCAGCGGCACGTAAGCCCCGCCGGCTTTCAGAATACCGAGGATGGCCACCATCATGTTCAGGGAGCGGTCAACACACAGCGGTACTAACGTGCCCGCCCCAACGCCGTGGCGCGCCAGTTGCGCCGCCAGTTGACCGGCGCGTTCGTTCAGCTCCTGATAGGTCAATGCCGTATTCCCGAATACCAGCGCGGTAGCGGCAGGCGTACGTTTGGCCTGGTCTTCAAACAGGTCCGCCAATGTTTTACCCGCTGTTTCCGGAGCTGCCAGGCGGGTTTGGTTAAACCCATGCAGCAGCAGCGTTTCTTCTTCCTCCCCCAGTATCCGCAGCGAAGCGATACTGGCTGCCGGCGCGGCCACCAGGCTGCGCAGCAGTTGCTCAAAGTGCTGCATCATCCGATCGATGGTATCAGGCACATACAGGTCCGTGCAGTATTCCACGCTGCCCCGAAGGCCTTCTGCCGTATCTTCCAGCGTAAAGCTGAGATCGTATTGTGTAGTAGTGTACGACAATGGTTCCGCTGCCAGCTGCAAGCCTTCCAGTTCCAGCGACGCATTCTCCGGCATATTCTGCAGGGTGAACATCACCTGAAACAGCGGACTTCTGCTGAGATCGCGCGCTTTCACCACCGCCTCCACTACTTTTTCAAAAGGTATTTCCTGATGCTGATAGGCGTTCAGTGTCGTTTCTTTCACCGCCGCCAACAGGCTGACAAAGGACTGTTCTCCCTCTACATAGGTGCGTAACGCTAATGTATTGATGAAGAAGCCGATGAGCGCTTCTGTTTCCTGTCGCGTACGGCCAGCCACAGGGCTGCCCACACAGATATCTTCCTGACCGCTGTAGCGGAATAACAGTACTTTAAAGGCCGCCAACAGCGTCATAAACAAGGTAGCTTCCTGTTGCCGGGCCAGCGACCGCAGATCGGCCGTCAACTGCTGGTCCAGCCGGAACCAGGAAACGGCGCCGCGGTTCCGCTGTACCGCCGGACGGGAGAAATCTGTCGGTAACTGTAACGTCTCTACGTCGCCCAGCTTTTCTTTCCAGTAGTCCAGTTCCAGCGCCAGCACGGTATCCGTCAGATAACGCCGCTGCCAGATGGCATAGTCCGCATACTGCAATGGCAGCGCCGGCAGCGTGCTCACTTCCTGATGTACAAAAGACCGGTACAGGTCCACCAGTTCTTTCACGATGATGGAAGAGGACCATCCATCGGACGCGATGTGATGAATCACGGCCACCAGCACATGTTCCGTAGGCGACAGCACCACCAGGTGCGCGCGTAGCATATGGTCTTTAGCCAGATCAAACGGTGTTTGTACCTGCGTATGTATCAGTGACGACAATGCCAGCGGATCCTCATGGTAAACCGGTTCGTCCGTCACCGTTAGCTGCCACTGATCACGGTCCAGCAGCCGTTGCCAGGCGACACCGTCTTCCTGTGCAATGACCGTCCGGAGTATTTCATGGCGATTGATAATGGTTTGCAGGGCAGATGCCAGCGCCACTTTGTCCAACGTGCCTTTCAGCCGCAATACCACCGGAATGTGATATTGCACGCTGCCCTCCAGCTGGTCGATAAACCACAAACGTTCCTGGCTAAACGACAGTGGTACTCTTTCCGGCCGGGAAACTGCTTCTACCACGGGCAATACCGGCGTAGCATGCTCCTGTCCGAGGAGATGCGCCGCCAGCAGCGCCACGGTAGCATGGGTGAACACCGCTTTCACCGGTAGTTCCAGCTGCAGCTGTTTGCGGACCGCCGCCACCAGCCGCATCGATAAAAGTGAATTACCACCCAGGGCAAAGAAATTATCGTTGACGCCTACACGGGATATGCCCAGAATATGCTGGAAGATATTCGCCAGCACCTGCTCGGTTTCATTTCCCGGAGCCACATAGGCTGCTGCGGCCAGGAAGGTTTCATCCGGCGCCGGCAAAGCCTTCCGGTTGATCTTCCCGCTGGCCGTGAGCGGCATAACAGGGAGTGGTATCAGGATGGCCGGCACCATGTATTCAGGGAGACGGCGCTTTAGTTCATCCAGCACCGCAGCACGATCTATTTCACCTGCCGGCACTACGTAGCCGATCAGGCGCTTGCTGCCGTCAGCGGCATCTCTTGCCACTACCACCGCTTCGCTGACCTGTTCGTTTTCCAGCAACACGCTTTCTATCTCTCCCAATTCAATCCGGAATCCTCTGATCTTCACCTGATCGTCTATCCTGCCGGCGTACTCTATGTTACCATCAGGCAACCAGCGGCACCAGTCGCCTGTTTTATACAGACGGCCCTCACGGAAAGGATCTACTACGAATTTCTCCGCTGTCAGGCTTTCTCTGTTCAGGTATCCACGGGCCACCTGTATGCCGCCGATATGAAGTTCTCCAAAAACGCCCGGAGGCAATAAGCCACCGGTTTTATCGAGGATATATAGTTGTGTATTAGCAACCGGCTGACCGATAGATACTATCTCATTTTCGGCCAGGTCATCCGGTACCTGCCAGCAGGTAACGTCGACGGCTGCCTCCGTAGGCCCGTAAAGGTTATAGAGCCCCGCATACGGGATCTTTTCGTGGAAGAGGCTTACGTGCTGTGGCTTCAGCGCTTCCCCGCTACACAGCACCCTTTTCAGCCCCGGCACTTCATCGGGGGTCACATCTTCCAGGAAGATATGCAGCATGGAAGGTACAAAGTGAATGGTGGTAATACCGTAACGGTCGATAGCCGTTTTCAGGTAACCGGTATCTTTCTGTCCTTCCGGGATGGCCATTACCAGTCGTGCTCCGCAGATGAGCGGCCATAGCAGCTCCCATACGGACACGTCGAAACAGAAAGTTGTCTTCTGCAGAATAGCATCATCTCCGTTGAGACCAAAATATTTCTGGGTCCACAACAAGCGGTTTACCACGCCTGCATGTTCGTTCATCACACCCTTCGGTTTGCCGGTGGAGCCGGAAGTATAGATCACATACGCCAGCTGTCCCGGCCGGATTACCTGCGCCGGCGCAGTATCCGGGTAGATGCCCAGTACAGGCCGTATTTCATCCAGCCGTACCACCCCGGTGAAATTGTCCGGTATCGCATGGAAACCGGTATGATCAGTGAGAATTATATCCGCATTGGTATCTTCCAGTATATGTAATATTCTTTCTTCCGGATAAGTGGGATCTACCGGCACATAGGCGCCACCAGCTTTCAGAATAGCCACAATAGCGATGATCATATCGAGTGATCGTTCGAGGCAAACCGGCACTAACGTTTCCGAGCCTACGCCTTTACTATTCAGGTAATTCGCCAGCTGATTGGTGATGTCGTCCAGCTCGCGGTAAGTAAGACTGGACTGTTCGTCCACCACGGCAGTCAACAAAGGCGTGCGGCTCACCTGTGCAGCAAAGAGGTCTACCAGTGTCATTTGTTCGGGCCAGGCGACGGCCGTATCATTGAAGGTATGCAGCAGCTGTTGCTCCGAGGTTGTCAGCCATGGCAGCTCATGCAACTGGCTGGCTGCATTTTCCGGCAGCTGTGTCAGCAATGTTTCAAAATGCCCTGCAATGGCTTGCAGGTAATGCTCAGGCAGCAGATCAGTATTATAACTGAAACGGATATGGATAGTTTCTCCGACGCCCACCAGCAGCGTAAGCGGATAATTGGTTTTCTCCTGTACCGCTACATTTTCAATCTGCAACTGCCATGACTGTGCCTCAATCACTTTGCTGACAGGATAATTTTCGAATACCAGCAGCGTGTCAAACAAATCACCGGCAATACCGCACCAGTGCTGAATAGTATCCAGTCCGGTGTGCTGGTATTCGCGGCTCTGCAACTGGCCCGACTGCAACTCCTGCAGCCATGCTCCCAACGTTTTATCAGTAGCCACTTCCGCATGCAAAGGAATAGTATTGATGTACATGCCCACCCGTTGCTCCACGCCGGACAAATCTTCCGGACGGCCGGACACCGTTACGCCGTAAGTAACGTGTTGCTGTCCGGTGTAATGATGCAACAGCAATGCCCACACGCCCTGCATGAGGGTATTGACCGTAACATGCTGTTGATGGGCAAAAGCATTGATCTTTGTTGTCTGCGTTTCATCCAGTCGCAGGATATGATCTTTATATAGACCGGCCTCACGGGTACGTTCTGTCCCTGAGCGCACGAAAGGCAGCAACGTCGCATCTTCCACGCCTTCCATATACCGCCGCCAGTACTGTTCTTCTTTTTCGTCATCCCGTTTTTCCAGATAACGGATAAAGTCTTCGTAACGGTCTTCCGCTCCTTCCGGCATGGGCAAACCATTTACCGCAGCTTCATAAGCATGCAGCAGGGATTCCACCAAAACCGGCACCGACCAGCCGTCAAACAGGATGTGATGGAAAGTCCATAACAAACGGTAACGGTCCTCCGTTAATTTGATCAACGCGATGCGCATCAGCGGAGGCGTTTTGAAATCGAAAGCCTGCCTGGCATCCGCGGCGGCGAATGCTTCCAGGGCCTGTAGGCGTTCTGTTTCGTCCATTCCGCTGTAGTCCAGCAGTTGGAATGGCAACACCGCTTCTTTAAAAACGCCTTGTAGCGGGATGGCCGCTTCATCACTGAAGAACGCGGTGCGCAGGATCGTATGCCGTTGCAGAAGATGCTCCCATGCGGCTTTGAAGGCATCCGGCTGTACGTTGAGGACGTCGCAGCCAAACTGCTCGATATAAGCACCGCCAGCCTGATCATACAGGCTGTGGAATAACATGCCTTCCTGCAGCGCGCTTAAGCGATACAGTCCGGAGACCTGCGCACGCCGCGCAATACCGGTGTGGGCAGCATCCAGAAAAGTGTCCAATTCGTTGATGGTCATAATACCCTGCAGTCCATAGTCTGAGGGAGATACCAGGGTTGTTTCCTGTGACAGACAATCCGCCATCAGCAGTTGCAGCTGCAGGATAAAATCGTCGGCCAGCGCCTGTATCTGTTGCGACTGAAAGTGTTGCTTGCTATAAGACCAGATCAGTATCAGCGAACCATCACTAACGATACTGTTGACACCCAGTTTTTCCTGCATCACATAATTCTCTCCTACACCGGGACCAGCAGATTCTTCTACCAAACTCAACAGGCCATCTGTTCTCACAACACGGTCCGATTGCCCGAGGTAATTGAATACAATATCCCATGGGTCGTTGCCTTGCAGAGAAGGAGTTCGCAGCAGTTGTTTTAGTACACCGAAGCCGATACCTTTATCCGGAACGGCGCGTAGCTGCTCTTTGACAGCGCGCAACACCGCACCAGGCGACTGTTGCTGTCCGATTTCCAGCAGCACGGGGTATAAACTGGTGAACCAGCCTACCGTACGACTGATGTCCATGCCGCCAATGTCATGCCGGCCATGGCTTTCCAGTCCTATACAAACACGGTCGGCACTATTCCATTTACCTACCGCCAGTGCCAGCGCACTTAAGAGTATATCATTGATTTCGGTATGATAGGCCTGCGGGGCATGTTGCAATAAGCTTCGCGTCAAACCGGCGTCCAGCCTGGTCTCTATGTTGTCAAATTCAGCAATGGTCAACTTACCTTCAAAAGACGTCCCTTCTTTGAGGGTAACCTGACGACCTTCCACATTGATCTTTTCCCAGTAAGGCAACTGCGTCGTCAATCGTCGTTGACCAGCATATGCCACCAGTGCTTCATACCACTGACGGTAAGAATTTCCTTTATCGAGCTGTAAGCCCGTTGTTTCTTCCTGCAACAGTACTTCCAGGTCTTCCAGTAAAATACGCCACGACACGCCGTCTACCGCCAGGTGATGCACGATGATCAACAAACGGTTATGCGCCTCCGTATCCGGCGTTTGCAACAGCACAGCGCGCACCAGTATACCTTTGGTGATATCCAGCGAGCGGTGTACCGTACGGCTATACGTAGTAATGTGGTCTGCCAATGCCTCTTCAGGCACCGCACGCATATCTTCCACCGTCAGGCCGGCTTCGTAGGTACCGTATGTCTGGCGCCAGCCATTTTCATCTGTATGGTATACAAAACGAAGCGCGTCATGATAACGCACCAATGCCTTGATAGCAGTCGACAACCGGGCGGAAGTTATCTTCTTATCGATTCCCACCAACACACTCTGGTTGAAGTGATCAACCGCAGCGTTGTTATCAAAGAACCAACGCTGTACCGGTATTAGTCCGCTCTCTCCTGTCAGCAAGCCCTGTTCACCGGTCACCACCTGTTCCCTGTTTTCGGACAACAATATTTCCAGCCGTTCAATGGTCTGGTACTGGAAAAGATCACGGGGATGTAGTCTGATGCCGGCTTTTCTCGCCCTGCTGACTACCTGTATGGTGATGATGGAATCGCCGCCCAGCTCAAAGAAATTATCGTATATGCCTACCTGAGAGACGCCCAACAACTCCTGCCAGATCTGCGCCATATCGCGGCCTGCTTTGGTGCGCGGCGCCATATAGCCGTGGGTAGACAAGGTGTTCATTTCCGGCTCGGGCAAAGCTCTTTTATCAATTTTGCCGTTGGCAGTGACCGGAAATTTATCCATCGGCACAATGACCGAAGGCACCATGTATTCCGGCAGTTTCGCTTTCAGGTAACTGACCAATGGATCTTTATCGAAGGTACCGACCGGCACGATGTATGCCACCAGCCGCTTGATACCTATGTCATCTGTTTTAACGACCACCGCCCCCTGCGCCACTTCAGGATAAGCCAGCAATACACTTTCCACCTCCCCTGGCTCTATGCGATGCCCCCGGATTTTCACCTGGTCATCAACACGGCCCTGATACATGATATTGCCATCCGGCTGCCAGCGGGCACGATCGCCGGTGCGGTAAAGTTTTTCTTCCGGATTGTTACTAAAAGGATGAGGAATAAATTTCTCCGCTGTCAGCTCCGGGCGATCGAGGTAACCAAGCGACAACCCCGCTCCGCCTACATACAATTCTCCCGTCACACCTACCGGCACCAGTTGCAACGCAGCATCCAGCACATAGGCAGTACGGTTATTCAGCGGCAGGCCTATCGGTATATTAGCCGCCAGCTTGCTGGTATTGATATGGCAGCATACCGAGAAAGTGGTATTCTCCGTAGGGCCATAACCGTTAATAATATTGATATCGGGATACATGTGCCGGAAGCGTTCCACATGTTTTTCAGACAGTTTTTCACCGCCCACAAGGATATCCGTCATCCGGGCGAAGACGCTGATGTCGGTATCCACCAACTGATTAAACCAGCTCGCGGTCATAAACATACAGGTCACCGCCTTGCTATAGAGTTCCTGTTTAAAAAAGGTACTGTCCAGCAGACTATTGCCGGCGCTGAGCGCCAGGCGGCCACCATTCAGTAAAGCGCCCCAATACTCAAAGGTAGTGGCGTCAAAAGCCAGCGATCCTGCGGAGAGCATCGTGGTGTGGGTACCGAGCTTAACATAGTTCGGTTGCAGCACGAGGCTGGTCACATTGCGGTTTGTTACCAGCACCCCTTTGGGTTTGCCGGTAGAACCGGAGGTATACATCACATAGGCCAGATCATTGGCTGATGGCGGATTTTCCGGGGCGGTATCCGGCTGCCCGGTCAACAACACCGGCAGCTGGTCTGCCAGCACTAATTCCTTGTCTGGCCGCTCTTGCAGAAAGCGGTCATGGAAGTCTGTCGTCGTCAGCAGCACGCTGCTGCGGCTTTCATCCAGCATAATACGCAGCCGCTCTGCCGGATAGGCCGGGTCCAGTGGCATGTACGCCGCGCCGGCTTTCAGGATAGCGAGGATGCCCACCATCATATCGATGGAACGTTCCATACAAACCGGAACGATACCGCCCTGCCGCACGCCTTTGCCGCGCAGATAATGCGCCAGCTGATTAGACAATGTTTCCAGTTCACCATAAGACATCACCGCGTCACCATACAACAACGCCACCGCATCGGGTGTCTGCTGCGCCCACGCAGAGAACAGCGCCTCAATGGACTGGTCATCGGCATAAGCAACAGCAGTATTATTGAAGGTTGTCAGTGCCTGCTCCCGCTCTTCGGCAGAAAGTAAGGGTAACAAGTGAACAGGTTGATCAGGTGTCAACAAGACATTTTTTATCAGCAGCTGCAAATGCCCAATCATCCGTTCTATGGTTGACGCATCAAACAGATCGGTGCAGTATTCCATTCTGCCTGCAAAACCGCTGGTTGTCTCTTCAAAAGAACAGGTCAGATCAAACTTCGTAGTGGTGTGTGCAGTGTCCATGGTGGAAAACGTTACACCCCCCAACTCCAGTTCAGGTGCTGCCGGTGCGTTCTGGAGCACAAACATCACCTGAAACAGCGGATTTCTGGCCATATCCCTTTCTTTCACCACGGCTTCCACGATCTTCTCAAAAGGCAATTCCTGATGATCGTATGCCGCAAGCGTCGTTTGTTTTATCTGCTGTAACAGGGTATTGAACGAAGGTTGACCGGACAGATCACTGCGCAATGCCAGTGAATTGATAAAGAACCCGATCAGGTTATCGGTCTCTTTTCTTGTTCTGCCGGCGACGGGCGTGCCTACGCAGATATCTTCCTGGCCGGTATAACGATACAGCAGTACTTTAAAAGCTGCCAGCAACGTCATAAAAACAGTAACGCCCTGTTGCCGGGAGAATGATTTTACCTTGCCGGCCGTATCACGGTCAAGGGTAAACGTAGTAATAGCGCCACGGTCACTCTGCACGGCCGGTCGTGGGTAATCCGCCGGCAGGTCCAGTACCGGGGTACCGGAGAGTTTATCTTTCCAGTAGCCTAACTGCATGGCCAGTGTGTCGCCGGACAGATATTGACGCTGCCATACGGCATAGTCGGCATATTGTATTTCCATGGCGGGCAACTGCGCATCGCTACCGGACACGCCGGCCTGATACAGCTCCACCAGCTCCCGCACGATGATGCCGGTTGACCAGCCATCTGCCGCGATATGGTGCATGACTACCACCAGTATGTATTCACCGTTGCCCGGTGTGATCAGGCTGGCACGCAGCATATGATCGGTCGCCAGATCAAAGGGATTATCGATAATCGTTTGTATGGCCTTTTCCAATGCCACGGCATCATGATAATATTCCGGCGCCGTGATGATATCCATTTGCCAGGCATCCTGATCCAGCACCAGCTGAGAGGCCACCCCGGCGGTATCCCTGAACACGGTGCGCAGCACTTCGTGCCGGTTAACGATCGCGCGCAGCGCCTGTTGCAGTGCGTCCACGTGCAGGTCGCCTTTCAGCTTCAGCACGACAGGAATATGGTATTTAACACTCCCTTCCAGCTGGTCAATGAACCAGAGCCTTTCCTGGCTAAAGGAGAGCCGTACGCCGGCGTGGCTGGCGGCAGCGCCGGGTGTGATTGGCGCCATCTCTGCGGAGATAGACTGGTGCAACCACGCTTTGATATCGTCTCTGTGCAGCTTAATCTCTTCCAGCAGTTCCGGTGTGATACCTGCATCTTTCGGTGTCCGGAATTTGATTTTACCATCTTCCAGAAAAAGTATGACTCCCTGTGCCCGGGCCTTTGCCACTACCGCTATTGCCTTGTTAAAATTAACCTCAATCATATGTTGTATTTATAATACCAGTAAATGTTGATGGATGCCGACTTACAGCTCGTGTACATCGTAGGCGGCATCATTTTCCGTTGTGGTGGCGGTAGCCAGCTCCTGTATGTAAGCGGCCAGCTGTGCGATGTTCTTACATTCAAACAGCTTGCTGACAGAGAGCTGAATGGCCAGTTTCCGTTTGAGATGGGCCACCACCCTTACAGCCAGCAGCGAGTCGCCACCCAGCTCAAAGAAATCATCGTATATGCCTACCTGTGGTACTTCCAGCAGTTCCTGCCAGATAGCGGCCAGATCTTCTTCCATGGTATCACGCGGCGCTACGAATGTGCCTTTATGCAGATCATCCGGATCAGGCAACGCACGACGGTCAATTTTACCGCTGGCGGTTACCGGCAGCTGCTCCATCGGTATCAGCAAGGCAGGCACCATGTATTCCGGTAGCTTCTCTTTCAGGTAGCTCAGGATGCCCTCTTTATCGAAATCGCCTTGTGGCACGATATAGCCGACCAACCGTTTGTTATCAGCGCCGTCAGCTCTTGCCAGCACCACGGCTTCGTTCACCAGTTCACATTCCTGTAGTACGGTTTCAATTTCACCTAACTCTATACGGAAGCCGCGTATTTTCACCTGATGGTCTATACGGCCGATGTATTCGATATTACCGTCGGGCAGCCAGCGGGCGGTGTCTCCTGTCCGGTACAGACGGGCGCCAGGCGTAGCACTGAAAGGGTGCGGAATGAACTTCTCTGTGGTGAGTGTTTCCCTGTGGAGATAACCGCGGGCCAGGTTAGCACCGCCGATACACATCTCCCCTGCCACGCCGATGGGGCATAAAGCACCATAGCGGTCCAGTATGTATACGCTCACATTCGCGATAGGCTTACCGATGGTCACCACATTATCTTCCCGTATAGGCTGGTCCGTGAGGGTGGTACAAACCGTATTCTCCGTAGGCCCGTAGGCGTTAATGAGCCGGATACCCTTTCCTTGCAGGTATTTTCCGTCTTCCCGGTTCAGTGGCTCCCCGGCAGACACGATGGTTTTTACCGGTCCCAGTACGTCTTTGATAATATGCTGATAAGAAGGCGGCAGCGTCACCAGGTCCACCTGTTGGATATTGACCAGTTCCGCAAAGCTGTCGGCCGATAGCAAGTCTTCCTTACGCGGAAGTACGAGGATACCGCCGCTCAGCAGGGTGTTGAATATTTCATAGCAGGAAGCGTCAAAACCGAAGGAGGCAAACTGGAGGGAGCGCATGCCGGGCTTCAGCCACAGGGCGTCGCGTTGGCTGAGGGCCAGGTTCACCACGCCGCGATGTTCCAGCATCACGCCTTTGGGTTTGCCGGTAGAACCGGAAGTATAGATCACATAGGCCAGATCTCCCGGCGCCGGCAGTTTGGCCGGCTCTGTCACCGGGTAACTGCTGATGGCGGCGGCTTCTTCATCTACCAATACAATGGCGGCATCGGGATTGGCTACACGCAGTTTACCGCTGCAGCTGCTACTGCTCACCATCACATCCGCACCGGTATCTGTCAGCATGTAGCTGATACGGTCTGCCGGATACTCGGGGTCGATGGGCACATAGGCCGCACCGGCTTTCAGGATGCCCAGTATGCTGATGATCATTTCCAGCGAGCGTTCCAGGCAAATAGGCACCAGCGAACGGTTGGTCACCCCTTTGCCGCGGAGGTAGTGTGCCATCTGTGCCGCGCGCTCGTCGAGTTCGCGGTAGGTTAAATGCTGACCGGTGAATATCAGCGCGGTAGCTTCCGGTTGCAGGCCTACCTGTACTTTCAGCTGATCGATGATGGTATTGTTCAGCGGATAGTCAACGGCCGAATCATTGAACGTATGCAGGAGCGCTGTTTCTTCCACGGCGCTCAGCATGGCCATGGTGCCGATGCTGGCTCCCGGAGTGGCCACGGCGGTACGCAACAGCTGCTCGAAATGGCGCGCCATCCGCTGGATGGTATCTTCCCGGAAGAGGTCTGCGCAATATTCCACGCAACCCCGCAGCTCTCCGCCTACTTCTTCCAGCGTAAAGTTGAGGTCCACTTTAGTAGTGGTATAAGGAATATCTTCTATGGTAAATTGTACGTCCTGTAATTTGAATTCCGGTATCGCGGGCGCATTCTGTAATACGAAGGCGGCCTGGAACAGCGGCGTACGGCTCACATCACGGTCTTTCACCACCGCGTCCACAATCTTCTCGAAAGGCACTTCCTGGTGTGTAAAGGCACCCAGGGTGGTGGCCTTCACCTGTTGCAGGAAAGTAGAGAAGACCGGGTTATCACTTAGGTCAGCACGCAGCGCGATGGTATTGATAAACAGGCCTATCAGTCCTTCTGACTCGTGTTGTGTTCTGCCGGCTACCGGGCTGCCTACGCAGATATCATCCTGTCCGCTGTAACGGTGCAGGAGCACATTGTAAGCTGCCAGCAGGGCCATAAACAGTGTCACGCCTTCTTCCTGGCACAGCGACCGTATATTGCCTGTCAGTTCCTCATCGAGCATGAACCAGAAACGTGCGCCACGGGTGCTTTGTACCGCCGGACGAATAAAGTCCGTCGGCAGTTGTAACGGCGCCACATCATTCAGTTGACGTTTCCAGTATCCCAGCTGTTGTTCCAGCACATCGCCGGACAGGTAGTTCCTTTGCCAGAGGGCGTAGTCGGCGTATTGCACCGGCAGTGCTTTCAATTGCGGGGCGCGGCCTTCTGCGCCGGCCGCATATAGTTCCACCAGTTCATCCACGAGGATGGTGTTGGACCATCCGTCGGACGCGATATGGTGCAGGATGACCACGATCACGTGCTCCTGTTCAGACAGGGAGATGAGATGTACCCGCAACATATGGTCGTGTTGCAGATCGAAGGGTATAGCCACCAGGCGGGCTATTTCCTCATGCAGCGCTGCCACGTCGTGCAGGTAAGCAGGACGGCTGATGCTGTCCAGTCGCCAGTTACCTGCGGGTTTCACGCGCTGGAAGGCTTGTCCGTCTTCCTGCTCCATCACGGTGCGTAATACCTCGTGACGGTCAACGATGGTCTGGAAAGCCTGCTCCAGTATCTGTGGCTGCAGGTTGCCTTTGAGGCGCAGCACCGTTGGCACATGATAGTGCACGCTGCCTTCCATCTGGTCGATAAACCACAAACGTTCCTGGCTAAACGACAGCGGCACTTGTTTGGGTCTGTCTTGTTTTACCACAGCAGGCACGGTAGTGTCTACACGGTTGCCGTCGAGACGGGCTGACAACGCTTTTACGGTGGGATAGTCGAATACGTCGCCGATCACCACTTCCGCCGTCAGTTCCTTACGGATGGCGGAGATCAGGCGGATAGCCAACAGGGAGTGGCCACCCAGCGCAAAGAAATCATCCTGCAGGCCTACCTGCTCCACTTCCAACAGTCGGGCCCAGATAGCGGCCATTTTCACTTCGGTTGGTGTGGACGGGGCCGTATAGGCTTCACCGGTAGTTACCGTCACTTCCGGATCGGGCAAGGCCTTACGGTCTATTTTACCGTTCGGCAGCAGCGGGAAGTGGTCCAGCACCACCATGGAAGAGGGATGCATATAGTCCGGCAGCTCCTGACGGATATAATCATTTACCGCGTCACGGTCATATTCACCCTGGGGCACTACGTAGGCCACGAGACGTTTATCGCCGGAGGTATCGGTTTTCACCAGCACCACCGCCTGACTGATATTGTCAAAGGCAGCCAGTACGGACGCTATCTCTCCCGGTTCCACCCGGTATCCTCTGATCTTCACCTGATCGTCTATACGACCCAGGAAGAGGATATTGCCATCGGGCAGGTATTTCACCAGATCGCCGGTACGGTATGTCCGCTGGCCGGCGCCTGGTTGAAATGGGTCAGTGATAAATTTATGTTCCGTGAGTTCGGGCTGGTGTAAATATCCCCGGGCCACACCGGCGCCGCCAATCAGCAGCTCTCCCGGCACGCCTGCGGGGCATAGTTTACCCGCCGGACTCACAATGTATACGTTAGTATTTGAGAAAGGTTTGCCGATCGGAACGGTTTTTCCGTACACCTGGTCAGCGCTCACCACATGCAATAATTTTCCGATAGTCGTTTCCGTTGGTCCATAGTGGTTCACCACGGTGCAAGACGCCCTGGCCGCACGGATACTGTCGATCACGCCACTGTCCAACGCTTCACCACCGAATATCAGCAGTTTTTCAGGGAGCAGCAGGGTATCACCAGAGCAGAGCGCTTTCCAGTGGGAAGGCACCACCTTGATGCAGTCCAGCGGATGACGGCGCAGGTAACGGTTGATTTTCTCCGGATCGTTGATCGCTTCTTTGGAGAAGAGATGCAGCGCGCCGCCTGTCAGCAGGGAACCGAATATGACCGTGTTACCCAGGTCGGTAGCGATACTGGACAACAAACCGAAAGAATGACAGGTATCCAGTGGTGTGGCCGTTTTCAGGCCGTATGTATAATCTACCAGGTTACCATGTGAGACCAATACACCTTTCGGTTGACCCGTACTGCCGGAAGTATAAATTACATAGGCCACGCTGTCGGGCTTCACGGCAACGTCTATACGGGATGTATCCAGTGCGTTGATCTTCGCGGAGGCGCCATCGACAGCGATCACCTGCAATGATGGGCGCTGTGGCAAAAGTTTCGCACAGGCATCACTGCTCACGACCATCCTGGCGCCGGTATCTTTTAAGATGTAAGCTATTCGTTCTGCCGGGAATTCGGGGTCTATGGGCACGTAGGCAGCGCCGGCTTTCAGGATGCCCAGCATACCGGCAATGAGATGCACGGAACGCTCTATGCACAACGGCACCAGTTCACCGGGCTGTACGCCCAGGTTACGCAGGTAACGTGCGAGCTGATTGGCGCGGTCTTCCAGCTGCTGCCAGGTGAGCGTGTCCTCTTCAAATACCACAGCTGTCTCCGCTGCTACGCGGCCGACTTGCGCTTCGAACAGACTGGTAACGGTCGCCTCCTTCGGATATTCAACACTGGAAGTATGGACCAGTGAAGCTTTCTCCTCCGTCGTCAGCGGTTCTATGTCCGCCAGTATCGCAGCCTGCTGCGTTACGATCTGTTCCAACACCTTGCGGAAATGCCCTGCTATCATGCGGATATAAGGCTCCGGCAGAAGTCCGCTGTTGTAAGCGAACAACAGGGATGTTTGTTCTGCGATCGCAATAATGATGGTCAACGGATAGTTGGTATGCGGATGTATCTCTACATTCCGGATCCGCAACGCCCACTCACGGGCTTCCAGCACTTCATTAACGGGATAGTTCTGGAAGGTGATGGAGCTGTCGAACAGATCGCTGCCTACGCCGGTCCATTGCTGCACATCATTCAGACTGGCATACTGGTAGTCACGGCTTTTCAGCTGTCCTGCCTGTATGGCCTGCAGCCATGCCACGATCTCCTGATGTTCGTTCACACTGGTATGCAGCGGCAGGGTGTTGATATACAACCCTACCCGCTGTTCCACGCCCGGCAGGTCGTCTGGTCGTCCGGATACGGTAACGCCGTAGGAGATTTCATCCCGGCCGGTGTACCGATATAACAGGTACGCCCACACGCCTTCCATCAGCGTACTGGTGGTAATATGATGTTGCTGGGCGAAAGCCGTCAGCTGCCGGGTAAATGTACGGTCTAGTGCGAGCTGGTGTTCGAGATATAGGCCGCTGCCTTTCGTCCTTGTGGTGGCCGCATCAATAAATGGCAGCAATGTACCTTCGGTGGCACCTTGCAGGTATTGTTTCCAGAAAGCAGCCAGTTGCGCTTTGTCCTGTTTCTCCTGATAGCGGATATAATCTTCAAAGTGGTCTACTGTTACGGCAGGTAGCGCTTTATCTGTTACCAGCAGCTCGTAAGTATTGAGCAAGCTATCTACCAGTACCGGCAGCGACCAGCCGTCCAGCAAAATATGGTGGGATGTCCACAACATCCGGTAATGGTTATCTTTCAGCTGCACCAGTGTCAGTCGCATGAGCGGCGCTTCACGGAAATCAAATCCCTGACGCAGGTCTTCCGCTTTAAAGGTCGCAAAAGCTTCTTCCTGTGCGGCTTTGTCGAGGTGTGTATAATCGAGTATGGAGACAGGTATTTCCACCTGTTCGTATACACATTGCACCGGGATGCTGAATTCATCATAATAAAATCCGGTGCGCAGGATGGTATATTGTTGTAACAAGCGGTTCCAGCTCTGAATAAAGGCGTGCGGGCGCAACTGCTCCAGGTCGCAGATAAACTGTTCGATGTAAGTACCGCTCTCGCCATCATAGAGACCGTGGAAGAGCATACCTTCCTGCAATCCGCTGAGGCGGTAAAGGCCTGCTACCTGTTTCCGGCGATCGGTGCCTTTGTAGGGCGCGTCGAGGAAGCGGTCCAGTTCCTGCCAGCTGATCTCCTGTCCCAGGCCGTAATCCGCCGGTGTGGCTTTGGTATCCTGTTGCGCCACACAATGCAGTATCAGCACTTCCAGCTGCGACAGATAATCTGCCGCCAGCAGAGAGATCGTTGTGGCATCATAGTGCAACTGGCTATATTTCCATTGCACCACCAGTTCACCTCCCTGCACAATGCAGTCTACGCCCATCTTTTCATGGACCTTCAATGCCGGCGACAGTCCGGTGCCGGACGATTCTCTGGCGAGACCGAGGTAACTACCGGGCTGCGTCACATTATCCACCTGTCCGAGGTAGTTGAAGATGATGTCCCATGGATGACTGCCTTGCAGCGACGGTACTTTATTGATGTACTTCAGCACACCGTAACCAATCCCCTTGTCGGTGACCTTACGGAGACTTTCCTTCACTGTTTTCAGCAGTGCGTCCGGCGCCTCCTCTTCCGCGGCGGGCAGGTATACGGGATACAATGATGTAAACCAACCTACAGTACGACTGGTATCCACGCCGGCAGTGATATCCTCACGGCCATGGCCTTCGAGACCGATAACAGTACCGGCTCCGCCGCTCCAGGCGGACAATGTGCGGGTTAATGCCGCCAGCAACAGGTCATTCACTTCCGTGCGGTAAGCTGAGGTGGTACGCTGTAGGAGTTGTTGTGTTAAGGCAGCGTTTAGGCGTACTTCCTGTGTACGTAGGTCCGATGCCGTTATAGTTGTTGAGTGGTTAAAATCAGTCCGTAACGGGAGGTAACGTTCCTGCACCTGTTCCCAGAAAGGCTGCTGGCTTTGCAGGCGGTCCGACTGGCCATAGGCTGTCAGTGCCTGGTGCCATTGGCGGTAGGAAGTCCCTTTCGGCGCGGTCAACGCCGCAGGACCTTGTTGCAGCAATAGCTCCAGATCTTCCAGCAGAATACGCCAGGACACCCCGTCCACCGCCAGGTGATGGACCACCATCAGGAGGCGGTTGTCTTTTTCCTCCTCTGGTGTCTGCACCAGTACTGCTCTTATCAGGATGCCACTTTCGAGGCTGAGGGTCGCGTGATATTGGCGGGCCAGTTCTTCTATCCTGCCGGGTAGCAGGGCTGCGGAAACCGTCTGCAGGTCTTCTACCGCGAGCATACCTTCGTAAGTACCATAGGTTTGTTCCCAGTCGTCGCCGTTGTGCGTATATCTGAACCGAAGGCTGTCGTGTGTGGCCAGCAGTTGTTTAACAGCGGCTGCCAGCGCATCAGCATTTACTTGTTTGCTGATAGTCAGCAATACGCTTTGGTTGAAATACGGTGCATCCTGACCGGCTGTTTCCAGGTACCATTGTTGAATAGGCAATAAACCACTGGTCCCTGTCAATATGCCTTGCTCGCCCACCAGCACCGTTTTGCTGCGGGATTGCAATGCTGTTGCCAGGGCTGCAATAGTCTGATGTGTAAAGATGTCGCGGGGCTGGAATTCCAGGCCGGCCCTTCTGGCACGGCTCACCACCTGTATGGTAATGATGGAATCACCTCCGGATTCAAAGAAATTATCGTCAACGCCTATACGTGGCAGGTTGAGTAACTGTTGCCATATGTCGGCGAGTATGCGTTCTGTTTCGTTGCGTGGCGCGATGTATGCTCCGGCTGCTACGGCGGAGAAATCCGGATCAGGCAGCGCTTTGCGGTTCACCTTACCACTGGCCGTAAGCGGAATGTCTTCCAGCGGCACCAGAATGGCCGGCACCATGTATTCGGGCAGCCTTTCCCGTAGTGCGGAAATGATCGCCTCTTTATCGAACGTTGTTGCCGGCACCACATAGCCAATCAGGCGTTTATGGCCACCCGCATCCTCTCTCACCACGACGGCGGCATCATTGACCAGCTGTGAATCGAGCAACGCATTTTCGATCTCGCCCGGTTCTACACGGAAGCCGCGGATTTTCACCTGGTCGTCTATACGACCCAGGTATTCGATGTTGCCATCCGGCAGCCAGCGGCACAAGTCACCGGTACGGTACATCGTCGCGCCTGCAGCCTGACTGAAAGGATCTGCCACAAATTTTTCGGCGGTCAGGTCGGCACGATGCAGATAACCTCTGGCCACCTGCGTCCCACCGATGTGTAATTCACCTGCAATACCGGGAGGCAGCAGATGCCCCGCTTTATCTAGGATATAAAGTTGTGTATTAGCCACCGGTTTGCCTATCGGCACCAGGTCGACATGACCCGACGCAGGGGCATGCCAGCAGGTAACATCGATGGCTGCCTCCGTAGGTCCGTACAGGTTATACAGGCCCACATGCGGCAGTTTTTCCTGCACAGCCATCACCTGTTGAGGCTTCAGCGCTTCGCCGCTGCACAGCACCCGCTGTAATGACGGGCAGGCGCCGCTGTCGATATTTTCCAGAAACACATTCAACAGGGAAGGCACGAAGTGAATGGTCGTAATGCCATACTGCCGGATAGCTGCCTGTAGGTAGTCCGCATCTTTCTGGCCTTCCGGTTTGGCGAACACCAGTTTCGCGCCGCAGATCAATGGCCACAGCAGTTCCCATACAGACACGTCGAAGCTGAAGGTTGTCTTCTGCAACACCGCATCTTCCGGCGTCAGGCCGAAGTATTCCTGTGTCCAGAGGAGGCGGTTCACCACGCCGCGGTGTTCATTCATCGCCCCTTTGGGGTTACCGGTAGAACCGGAGGTATAGATCACATAAGCGAGATGGTCGGGCGCAATCTTCAGATCCGGCGCCACTACGGGGTAACCGCTGATGGTGGTCCAGTCCGTATCCAGTTTGATCAACGTAACATGGGAAGGCACCAGCGCCGCTGTCCGGCTATCGCCTACTACCACCGTCGCTTTGGTATCTTTCAGCATATAATGGACGCGCTCTTCCGGGTAAGCCGGATCTACCGGAACATAAGCCCCGCCGGCGCGCAAAACGCCCAGGATAGCCACGATCATGGCATTGGAACGCTCCAGCAAAATGGGCACCAGTGTTTCGCGGCCTACTCCTTTGCTGTGCAGATAGCTGGCCAGCTGTGCGGAACGTTCTTCCAGTTCCCGGTAAGTCAGCGCCTCTTCCTCAAAAATCGTGGCGATGGCTTCCGGCGTGCGGTGAGCCTGTTCGGTGAAAAGGCTTACCAGCGTTTTATCTTGCGGATAGTCGGCCGCGGTATCATTAAACGCATGCAGTTGCTCGCGCTCTGCATTTGTCAACCATTCCAGCTCCCGTACCAGCACATTGCCGGATGACATGACCTGCAATAGTACCTTTTCAAAGTGTGCCGCGATGGCCTCTACATAGTCGGCCAACAGGATATCTGAATTGTAATTGAAGCGGATGCTGGTCGTTTCTCCTGCTTCGATGATAATATCCAGCGGATAGTTCGTGTGCTCATGAACAGACGCGTTATCTATCCGCAGGCGCCAATGGTCGGACCCTACCGCTTTGCTGATCGGGTAGTTTTCGAATACCAGCAGGCTGTCAAACAAATCACCGGAAATACCTGCGCCGCGCTGGATGGTATCCAGACCGGTATATTGGAACTCCCTGCTCTCCAGCTGGGCCGCCTGTATGTCCTGCAACCAGGACACCATGCGGCTGTTTTCCTGCACCGTTGTATGTAATGGCAGCGTGTTGATATACAGGCCTACACGTTGTTCTACACCTGGCAGGTCTTCCGGGCGACCGGAAACGGTAACACCGTAGGTCACTTCATTACGACCGGTATATCTGGATAACAAGAACGCCCACACGCCCTGCATTATAGTATTAATGGTCACCCTTTGCTGTTGCGCAAAACGGGTCAGTGTAGCGGTAGTATCCTTATCCAGCAATACGCTCACTGCTTTGTAGACGCCGGAACCTTTGGTACGTTCAGCCGTAGCAGGGATAAACGGCAACAACGTGCCTTCATCTGCATCTTTCAGGTAGCCCTGCCAGTAAGCTGACGCCTGCGCTTTGTCCTGCTGCTCCACATAATGGATATAATCGCTGTACTGATCTTTTTCGTAGATGCCTGCTGGCTCTCCGGCTGACAGTCTTTCGTATGTGTTCAACAGATTTTCCAGCAATACCGCTAATGACCAACCATCGAAAAGAATATGATGGAATGTCCACAGCATACGGTAACGCTTGTCCTGCAAGCGTATCAGCGCCACCCGCATCAACGGCACTTCTGTGAAATCGATGCCCCGCTCCTGATCTGCTGCTTCATAATCCTTCAACGCCTGTTGTTGTGCCGCCGCGTCCAGATGGCTGTAGTCGAGCAGTTCAAACGGCATCTCTGCCTGCTCATAAGCACATTGCAGCGGTATGCTGAACTCATCATAATAGAAACCGGTACGTAATACGCTGTATCGGCCCAGCAGGTGGTTCCAGCTCTGTTGCAACAGGCTGATGTCCGGATCTTCCAGATCGCATCCCAGTTGCTCGATATAAGCAGCATTATGTTTATCGTACAGTCCGTGGAAGAGCATGCCTTCCTGCAGACCGCTGAGGCGGTAGATCCCTTCTACCTGCCCTTGTCTCGGCGCGCCCCGGAAACTATCTGCCATAAAGGCATTCAGCTCGGCGATGCTGATAACATTGCCCAGCCCGAAATCGGATGGCGTGAAAACAGCTTCCTGTCTGGAGGCACAATGTGCAATCAGTGTTTCCAGCTGTGTCAGATACAAGGCAGACAATGCCGCGATATCCGCTGCTTCAAAATGGCGGGTACTGTAACTCCAGTCAAGCACCAGTTCCCCGTTTTGGATGATACTGTTGACCGCTATTTTTTCATGCACGGGATAATCCGGCGCCATGCCTTGTCCCGGCAGTTCTTCTGCGTGGCGGACAGGCCCCGCGTCACTCACTACCCGGTCCACCTGGCCCAGGTAGTTAAACACGATGTCCCACGGATCTTTACCCTGCAATGCAGGAACTTTGGCGAGATATTTCAGTACCCCGAAACCGATACCTCTGTCGGGCACCTGGCGGAGCTGTTCTTTGACAGCTGTAAGCACGGCGCCAATGTCCTGTTTTCCGGTCACGTCCAGCAACACCGGATACAACGAGGTAAACCAACCTACGGTATGCGTGGTGTCAATGCCTTTAGCGATGTCTTCGCGACCATGGCCTTCCAGGCCGACGATCACCTGCTGCTGGCCATTCCATGCCGCTACCGCCTGCGCCAGTGCGCACAATAGGATATCATTGATTTCAGTATGATAGGCCCTGGGCGCTTCCTGTAACAACGCGATTGTTTTGGCCGCGTCCAGTCGCACCTGCTGTTGGCGTATATCCTTCAGCGTAACAGGCTGTGTATTGTCTTTTTGTTTTTTCAGCGGCGTATACTGACCAGCTATTTTCTCCCAGTAAGCCGGCTGGCTGGTCAGCAACGTCTGATGGCCATAAGTGGTGAGCGCTTCCTGCCATTGGCGGATGGACGTACCTTTTGCACCCAGCACTTCCTCTACAGGTTTGTTATCATTATTTTTCAGCAGCAGCACCAGGTCTTCCAATATAATTCTCCATGACACACCATCTACCGCCAGGTGATGTACCGCCAGCAGCAGGTGGTTCTGTGCTTCCGCCGAAGGCGTTAACAACAGGGTGGCATGCAACAAAATGCCGGCCGTAATATCCAGGCTGCGATGTGCCGCTTCTGCGTAGGATAACACCTGTTCGGATAACGCCGCAGGTGATATTGCGTGCAGGTCTATTACTTCCAGGGAGCCTTCCGTATGGCCGTAATGTTGTTTCCATCCGGAAGCCTGCTGCTGATAGGTGAAACGCAGCGCATCATGGTAGCGGACCAGGCCCGCGATGGCAGTAGCAAGAGTTTCCGGTGCGATGTCCTTATCGATCTTCACCCATAAGCCCTGGTTGTAGTGTGATACGGTGGGAGCTTCGCTGTTAAAATACCATTGTTGAATGGGCAGTAAACCACTTTCTCCGGTGAGCGTACCTTGTTCACCGGCATTCACCGCCTGTTGACCAGCGCCCAGCATCACTGCCAGGCTACCGATGGTCTGATGCAGGAAGAGATCGCGCGGATGCAAATGATAACCGGCACGACGCGCGCGGCTCACCACTTGTATGGTGATGATAGAGTCGCCTCCCAGTTCAAAGAAATTATCGTGCAGCCCTACCCGTTCTACACCGAGCAGGTCTTTCCAGATGAGCGCCAGCGCGCGTTCTGTGTCTGTACGCGGTGCGATGTATTCGTTCGTCAGCACAGCACCGGCGTCAGCGTCGGGCAGCGCTTTTTTATCTACTTTACCGTTGCGGGTCAGCGGCAATCTATCCAATTCCACCAGGATGGCAGGGACCATGTAATCCGGCAGTTTATCTTTCAGATAAGCCAGGATAGCGGCCCTGTCATAGGTGCCGTTAGGCACCACATATCCCACCAGGCGTTTGTTGCCTTTGTTATCCGCTTTCGCCAGTACCACCGCCTGATTCACCAGTTCACATTTGGTCATCACGCTTTCTATCTCGCCCAACTCAATGCGGAAGCCACGGATTTTCACCTGGTCATCTATGCGGCCCAGGTATTCCACTGTGCCGTCCGGCAACCAGCGACCGAGGTCACCGGTGCGGTACATACGGGCATTGGTATCATGGCTGAAAGGATCGGCCACAAACCTCGTTTCGGTGAGCTCCGGACGATGGAGGTAACCTCTGGCCAGACCTGCACCACCTACATGCAGCTCTCCTGCCACGCCCGCCGGCGCCAGTCCGCCATACGGGTCCAGAATATACAGGCTCAGGGTCGGAATAGGTACGCCTATCACACTGCCGCTATTGGCATGATGTAATGCGATCGGCTGATAGGTGACGTGTACCGTGGTTTCGGTAATACCGTACATATTGACCAGACGGCAGTCGCCATACGATTGCAGCCATGGCTGTACCTTACCGGGATTCAGCGCTTCTCCGCCGAAGATCACATAACGCACCGGCACGGTGTCTGTAACACCTGTCAGATAGTCCTGCAACACATAGAACGCAGAAGGCGTCTGGTTCAGGATGGTCACCTTCTCCCGCAGCAACAACTCCCCAAAGGCAATAGCATCCTGTGCTACCGGCTTGGGCACTATCACCACACGGCCACCGTAAAACAGGGCACCATACATTTCCCACACGGAGAAGTCGAAGCAGAAAGAGTGGAACATGGTCCACACGTCGTTGCTGTTAAAGTCATACAACGGCGCGTCTGTCTCAAACAATCTTACCACATTACGATGCTCTATCAGCACCCCCTTGGGATTACCGGTAGAGCCGGAGGTATAAATCACATAGGCGAGGTGGGAAGGCTTCAGTTGCGTTACCGGCGGCGCTGCCTTGTGTGCGGCGGGGGTACGCAGCTTTTTATCTACAGCCACCACCACGGTGTCTTTACGACCGGTTTTTACTTTGTCTTTGCAGGTGCTGCTGGTAACGATCACAGTAGCAGCGGTATCATCCAGCATAAAGCGGATGCGCTCCTCCGGATAATCCGGGTCTATAGGCACATACGCGCCACCAGCCTTCAGAATAGCCAGTATGCCAACGATCATATCCAGCGAACGTTCTATACAGATGGGCACCAGCGTATCTTCTACCACGCCTTTTTCGCGCAGATGATGCGCCAGTTGATTGGAACGCGCATGCAGCTCACGATAGGTCAGCGATTCGTTATCCAGCGACACGGCTACGGCATCGGGCGTACGAAGCGCCTGTTCCATCAGCAGGTCCACGATGGTTTTTTCTGTAGGATAACCAACCGCTGCGGCATTGAAAGTCTCCAGCAACTGTTCGCGTTCTCCTTTGGCGAGCATGGGCAGCAGACCGATTTTTTCTTCCGGCTTCAGCACCACGCTGCGAAGCAGCTGTTCAAAATGTTGCCACAAACGCAGAATCGTTTGATGATCGAACAGATCGCTGCAATATTCTACATTCACCTCAATACCGTCACGGTTTTCGATGGCGGAGAAACTTAAGTCAAACTGGGCGGTGGTATGTTCAAACACTTCTTCTTTTACAGAGACGCTGCCAAGGCTGATCGCCGGAATATCCGGCATGTTCTGTAAACCGAAGACCACCTGGAACAACGGCGTTCTGCTAAGGTCTCTGCTGGTGACTACGGCATCCACTATTTTCTCAAAAGGCACTTCCTGATGATCATAAGCGCCCAGCGTCGTTTCTTTCACCTGTTGCAACAGGGCGGTGAAGGAAGGATTATTTCCCAGATCGCTGCGCAACGCCAGCGTATTCACAAAGAACCCGATCAGTCCTTCCACCTCCTGCTGTATTCTGCCGGCAACGGGGCTGCCTACGCAGATATCATCCTGTCCACTGTAACGGTGCAACAATACCTTAAATGCAGCCAACAATGTCATGAACAGCGTAGCATCCTGTTGTTGCGCCAGCTGCTTTAATTGTTCCTTTAGAATATTTTCTATTTTGAAAGTAGCCATGCTGCCACGTCTGCTTTGCACCACCGGACGGGTACGGTCGGTGGGCAGGTTCAGCGGCGCTACGCTTTGCAATTGTTGTTTCCAATATTCCAATCGCGTTTCCAGCACTTCGGGCGTCAGCCAGTTACGCTGCCAAACGGCGAAATCAGCATATTGCAGGTCCAGATCGGCCACTGCCGCCGGGCTGTCTTCCGTATAGGCTTCATAGTAAGCCGCCAGCTCATTTACCAATATGGAAACAGACCAGCCGTCGGAGGCGATATGGTGCATCACCATCACGAGGATGTATTCTTCATGGGCACCTTCCATCAGGTGGGCCCGCAGCATATGGTCTTCCGAGAGGTTGAACGGCGTATTGATCACCGACAGGATATGCTGATGCAGGGTAGCCGTGTCCGTGAGACGCAGGTCCCACTGCGATGCGTCCATCTTCCATTTGTCTTTGTCCATTACCTGCTGATAGGCGGTACCGTTTTTCTCGCGGATAACGGTGCGCAATATCTCGTGGCGGTTCACCAGCGCCTGCAAAGCCTTCACCAGCGCTTCTTTATTGAGCGCGCCTTTCAGTCGCAGGGCCAGTGGCATATGATACGCCAGAGAGCCTTCCAGCTCATCGATAAACCACAAACGTTCCTGGCTAAACGATAACGGTATCAGCGAAGGGCGACGGCCGGTCAGCACCGGTGGCAGCAGGCTGCTTCTGTCCTGCTGGTCCAGATACACCGCCAGATCGCTGATGGTCGGATACAGGAAGAAATCCCGTACTGTCAGCTCCGCATTCATCACTTTTCTGATAGCAGACACCGCGCGGGTGGCCAGCAGGGAGTGCCCGCCGGATTCAAAGAAATTATCTTTTACGCCGATGGTCTCCACCCGGAGCAGGTCTGTCCAGATAGCAGCCAGCTCACGCTCTGTGGGCGTTACGGGCGCCTGGTAATAGATACTGCTTTTACGCTGCAGGTCTTCCCGTTCGCTAAGGAACCGGCGGTCTGTCTTACCGTTGTTGGTCAGCGGTAACTGCTGCAGGGCGATAAAGTCACCCGGGACCATATAGTCCGGCAGCAGTTTGGCCATCGCTTCGCGGATATCACGTTGTATCAGCGCACAGATATCGGGGAACAGCGGAACGCTGGTCTTAGGCGTGGAGGCAGCAACGGCAGGCACTGCGGCCCGCTCGATGACACCGTCAAAGGGATGACGCTCCAGCACGAGGTCGGCTTTCAGCGGGTCTTCATGCACCAGCAAACGATAGTGATATCCTTTGGCTTTAGCGAGACGGACAATTTCCTGTACCATACGGGTTTCCGGGTCAGCCTTGGTGCTGAAAGCAGTCAGCTCGCGGACTGTTTCCACGGCTTTGCTCCGTACTGCCAGGTCCAGCAACCTTTCCTTCCACAGTCTTGGGTTAGGTACATCTTTTAAAGCGATGATGTCATTGCCCGCTGTCAGGTCGTCGAGCACGCTGCTTTTATCTTCCAGCGTATCCCATGACTGCCAGTTGGTGCGAAGGACATTCTTTTCCTTCCCTACGTGTATGATAACGGTATAACGGTAAAGGCTCAACTCATTGCTGTAGTCTGCCTCTTTCCATTGAATATTGATATGGGTGATTTCCGGGAAGATGTTGGCCAACTGGTAAAAATAAGCCGGGGAGAAACACAGCTCTTCCTCTTTCAGCACTTCCTGTTCCACCTGCCAGTTGAATTCGCGGATGTTCGTTCTGTCTTGCAGTACATCCAGTTGAAGCCTGCGTTTAAAAGAAGGCAGCAGGCGGAGATCACGCACGTCGCCGATGATGATGGTACCACTGCCTTTCAGCAGAGAGACGCATTTGGTGAGTACGTCCGTCATGTATTGTTCTCCCGGGAAATACTGTACGATGGAGTTGAGGATAATGGTATCGATGGACTCCTGTTCATCGATCACCACATCGTGTGCCGCGCACAATTTCAGCGTAGTGTCCGGGTAAGTACGTTCTTTTTTATCTATTCTCCGTTGTATCTGTGCCATCGATACGCTGGAGAAGTCGGTACCGATGTAGCGGTCGATATGCCCCACCAGCTGATAGTAAATCAGACCGGTGCCACTACCAATTTCGAGTACCCGTTTGGGTGACTCGGCGAGGATCACTTTGGTGATATCCTGTAACCATTGTGCCATGAGCTCCGGTGCAATAGCGCCGCCGGTAAAGCTGTCATTCCAGCCGGTGATGTTAAACTCCTCGTCCAGGTCCGGCACCTCTTCCGCTTTGGTGTAAGCTGTTTCATACAGCTCTTTCCATGTTTCCACCTGCTGCAGGTACAGCTGCGCCTCTTTTTTTCGTATAGCCTGCTGGTCGGGGATATAATAGCCTACGAGCCTTTTTTCACCGGGCGCCTGTTGTTTCACCACTACAGCACCGGCCGTGACTTCATCGAGGCTGTTGAGCACTTTTTCTATTTCGCCGGGCTCTATACGGTAACCGCGGATTTTCACCTGGTCGTCTATACGGCCAAGATATTCCACGGTGCCATCGGCCAGCCAGCGGGCGCGGTCACCGGTGCGATACAGGCGGGCGCCTTGTTCACCGCTGAAAGGATCGGCCACAAATTTTTCCGCCGTCAGCTCCGGCTGATGCAGATAGCCTGCCGAAACGCCGGCGCCGCCCACATACAACTCCCCTGCTACGCCAATTGGCGCAGGGTTACCGAAAACATCCAACACATAAGCGGTACGGTTGCCTAACGGTCGGCCGATAGGAATACTCTTACCACGTGTTAAGGTATCAATCGCATAAGTAAGCGAGAAGGTCGTATTCTCCGTAGGGCCATAGCCGTTAATAACGGTCGTCTGAGGCCATGCCGCCCGGAAGCGGCGGATATGTTCTTCCGACAGCTTCTCTCCTCCTACCATCACGACAGCAAGCCCTTCGAACAGTTGTATATCATCATCCACCAACTGATTAAACCAGCTGGCGGTAAACCACATCTTGGTGACTTTTCGATTGCGGATCTCTTCCCGCAGCAAGCGGTTATCGAGAAAATGATTTTGCGGGCACATGACCAGCTGCCCGCCGTTGAGCAACATTCCCCAGTATTCTATAGTGGTGGCATCAAAAGAAGGTGAACCGGTAGATAACAACACGTCATCCGGTCCGAGCGGCACAAAATTACCGCCTGTAGCCAGGCTCACCACGTTGCGATGTGTTACCAGTGCGCCTTTGGGCTTACCGGTAGAACCGGAAGTATACATCACATAGGCCACTGCCTCTGCAGTAAGATTGGTTTGCACCGGTATCGCCGGTAGTGCTTCCAGTGCTGCCGTCATCTGATCGGTGCACAGCAACACCGCATCCGGCGCCGCATCCAGGAGGAGCGCCTGATAGGCCGTACTGGTGAGTATCCTGTTACCACCGGTATCCTGCAACATAAAGCGGATGCGCTCTTTAGGATATTCCGGATCAATAGGCACATATACGCCACCGGCTTTCAGGATGCCAAGGATGCCGACGATCAGTTCCACGGAACGGTCCAGACATACAGGCACAAACACGCCCGGCCTAATGCCCAGATTTTTCAGGTATTGCGCCAGTCGGTTGGCACGCTCTTCCAGCGTTTTGTAGGTCAGCTGCTCACTACCGAAGGACAAGGCCACGGCCGCCGGCGTTTTCTGCGCCTGCTGATCAAACAGGGCGGTAATCGTTTGACCGGCAGGATAAGCCACGGCCGTATTGTTGAACGCATGCAGGACCGCTTCTTTCTCTGCCGCAGGCAGGATATCAAAAGCGCCTACCTGCGTAGCGGGGTTGTCCACCACGCTGTTCAACAGCTGCAGGTAGTGGGTCACCATGCGTTGCATGGTAGCTTCGCTGAACAGGTCCACACAATATTCCAGCTCCACCAGGATACCATCGGGTTGTTCCAGCAGCGACCAATACTGATCAAACAGACTGGTGATATGTTTCACCGGTTCACGGGTAATGAGCGTTTCACCCATTTTCAATGCCGGCATCGGCGGCTCGTTGTCCAGCACAAAAATCACCTGGAAGAGTGGGTTTTTACTCACGTCCCTTTCCCCTCCCATCATCTCCACCACTTTTTCAAAAGGTGCGTCCTGATGTTCGTAGGCATCCAGCAACGTGTTTCTCATCTGCCCGAGGAACGTGGTAAATGCGGGATTGCCACTCAGGTCACTTCTGAGCGCCAGCGTATTGACAAAAAATCCGATCAGCTCTTCTATTTCCGTCTGCGTTCTGCCGGCGATAGCGCCGCCTACGCACACATCTTCCACACCGCTGTAGCGGTACAACAGCACTTTAAAAGCAGCCAGCAGCGTCATATACAGCGTCGCATTCTGTTCGCGGGAAAGCTGCCGCAGCTTGTTGGTCAGTTCAATATCAATCAGGAAGGTGATCATGGCGCCACGGGTACTTTTCAGCAGCCCCCGGTCCCCATCAGTAGGTAGTTCCAGCAAAGTAGTGCCCGATAATTTCTTCCGCCAGTAAGCCAGCTTTTTATCCAGAAAAATTCCCTGCAGGTACTTGCGTTGCCACAGGGCATAGTCTGCATATTGTACCGGCAGCGGCGCCATGGTGTCTGTATGCCCTCCGTTATAAACGGCGTACAGTTCCACCATTTCTTTGAACAATACGGACATGGACCAGCCATCCGCCGCGATATGGTGAATGACGATCACCAGCATATGTTCATCCGGCGACAGTTTAATGAGATGTGCCCGGAAGATATGATCACTCGTAAGATCGAAAGGAATATTGAACAGGGTAGTGATATAGGCATCCAGCTGCACGGGGTCTTCCTGATAGCGTTCATCATCCGTGAAGCCCATGTGCCAGCGGTCTTTTTCCAGCAGATGCTGGTATGGGCGACCTTCTTCCTGTAAGATGACGGTGCGTAATATCTCGTGACGGTTCACGATCGCCTGAAAAGTACGTTCCAGTGAAGCTGTGTCCAGCCGGCCTTTCACGCGGAAGGCACCTTTCATGTGGTATTGCACGCTTCCCTGCAGTTGGTCGATGAACCACAGACGCTCCTGGCTATATGAAAGCGGTACGTGGCCTTCGAAGATGCCGGCCAGCGGAACGATTTCCGAGGCATATTCCTCTTCCGTATCTTTTTGTTTCAGGTATTCGATCAGGTGGACTTTATGTTGTCTTAATTTGATGAGAAACGATTCATCGATTTCCCGGTCGTCCTCCATATTCAGCAACAGGCTGTCGTCTTCAATTGATATAGTGACCCCATTTTCAGTAGCCTGTTGCAGCAGGGCTACAATATCGTTAACATTTAAACTGGGCATTGTAGTAGTATTTTATGAAAATTGCTGGATGATATAGTTTGTGTCACATTACGATGCTTTTCTCTCTTCCCGGACAATAGGTATTGACTACCGGAATGCGGCTATACGCAGGATGGTTGAACCACTGCTCCAACAGCGCTCCGCTTACCGCTTCGCCTGCTACCAGCAGGTATTCCAGCTGTTTCAGGGTAGCGCCGGTATTTTCTCCGAGCAGGGTGGCGAGGTGGGAAGGCGCCAGTTCAAGGAGGGTGACGCCATGCCGGTCAACGGCCCGTATAAAAGCTGCAGTATTCAGCATCACGTGGTCCGGATAGATGATGGTAGTGCCGCCGCAGGCCAGCGCTGCCAACATCTGCCATACAGCTGCTTCAGTGATGTAAGGTGCAGTAAAGGCGATCACCGAATATTCATGGATGCTGAGCTCCGTTATCCTGGCCGTCAGGTGATGAAGCAGGTTTTTATGGTCCACGGTCACGCCTTTAGGATGGCCGGTAACACCGGCCGTATATAACATATAGGCGGCATCGTGAGGCTGTGGTATATGTCCGGGGTCGCTGATGGGTTCATTGCTGAAGATATCCGGGATATGGTCCAGCAGGATCACGCTGACGGCTATATCTTTTGGGATGTTCCTGCGGCCGTAGCTGCTGCTGATCATCACATAAGCGCCGGTATCTTCCAACAGGCAGCGGATATTTTCTTCCGGATATTCAGGGTCTATGGGCACATAGGCCGCACCGGCTTTCAGGATGCCCAGGATGGCCACCAGCATGTTTACCGACCGTTCTACACATACCGGCACCAGTTTATTGGCTTTCACCCCTCTGCGTTGGAGGTAATGGGCCAGTTGATTGGAACGTTCGTGCAAGGTGCGGTAGGTCACTTCTGTGCCTTCATACCGGAGCGCTACCGCGTCAGGGACGCGTGCTGCCTGTTGGGCCAACAGGGTCGTCAGCTCATGCTGCGAAGGATGCAGCGGTACTTGTTGCAGTGGCATATACTGTTATTTTGAGGGGTACGGCGCCGTAGCGCCGTACGATAGGGTTTCATCTTATTATCTGCGGGGTTAACAATGCAGGGGCGATTAATCCGGCATCATTACGCCGACATTGCGCGTAATGGCCTGCTGATAGTAATGACCGCCAACGGCGATGTCATAAATGGCCATGCCCATGGGATTGAACATGATCACGCCCTCCTGGTCTTTCAATGCATCCTTACAGACCACGTCAGCGATAGAAAGGGTATCGCTTTTCTCGAGGCCCATGATCTTATGCATATTTTCGATATCGGTATTCTGGCGACAGACTTCCTCCCAGTCGTCTACCACCACTACGTCCATATGACGCACCATCTCCACTTTATAGTCGCGCAGCGACACGTTCAGTTGCAGGGATGATTTCACCGGTGGCAGGTCTACATATGGCGCTGCCGACACGGTGCAGGTAATAAAAATATCAGCCGGTGTATAACACTCCTGCCAGGAGCCGGCCACTGCTACCTTATCTTTCACGGAAGGGTCCACAGCTGTCAGGTCTGCCCCATTGATATCGTACAATAAAACCCTGTTGAGACGATCGCCCAGTATAGCAGTGACCATGTTGAGATGCATTCTGCCGATAGGCCCAAAGCCGATAATGCCTACGGTAAACTGCTTATCTTCCTTCCTGGTGGCGAGGTACTTTTTCAGTATCACGCCGGAAACGGCCGCCGTACGGATGCCGCTGATAGTGGCTGTATTGATGACGCACAGTGGTATCCCCGAATGATGTTCATTGAGGATGGTCACCGAATGCGCTCTTAACTTCTGCTGATAAATATTACCAGGAAAACTGGCTATCCATTTGATACCGGCCATAGGCGCCTGTCCGCCTACGTAGGCCGGCATAGCGATGATACGGTTCTGCGGATCTCCGTAACGTAAATACGGTTTGATCGGCTGCGAATAATCCTGCTGGTGCAAAGCGGCAGTTGCATCGCTGATCACATTGGTCAGTTCCTCCCACTGGATCCCAATTTCACGGATATGGTCCGCATTCAGATAAAGCATATATAGTCGTTTTAAGCGATGGTGGCAGATTGTAGCTTATGCGCCAGTTGCGCGGCCCATTCTTCGTTATAGATCGTATCCAGGTAAGAATGACCTTTATCCGGGAAGATGAGCAATGAGTTGGGCGGTGTAACGAAAGACAACTGACGGAAATAATTTTTGGCAGCGAGGTATACGGCGCCGGAAGAAGCGCCGGCAAAAATCACTTGTTCATTCAGCAACTCCAGGCAGCCTTTAACGATATCTGTTTGCGAGAGGATCACCACATCATCGATCAATGCGTTTTTGATGATGGGTGGTATCTGGCTGGCGCCGATGCCGGAGATATAGCGCTTTACCGGTGGTGCATTGAAGATAACAGAACCTTCCACGTCCACACCGATAACTTTAATATCAGGCCGTTCCGCCTTGATACTACTGGAGATGCCGGTAATAGCGCCGCTGGAGCTTACCGCCACAAACACATAATCGATCGGCTCCGGACAGGCCAGGATTTCTTTCGTCAATCCGTAGTAACCCTTGTAGTTATTAGGATCGCCGTATTGATCAGCGATGAATGAATTTTCGATGGTAGCATGCAGCTTGTTGACAGTGTCGATACGGGTGAGCAGATAACCGCCGGTATGATCGCGTTCCGTGATCTTCACCACTTTGTAGGACAGCAGGTTCAGCAACGATTCATAAGCGCTGTTGATATTAGGATCAATAACGGGAATAAATTTCAGGTCGAGCATCTTACAGATGGAAGCCACCGCGATAGCGAGGTTACCGGAGCTGGAAGCGATGATGGTGGTATCCTGATTGATATGACCTGCTTTGATGCCGTGGTAGATAATGCTGTAACCGGCACGGTCTTTAGAGCTGCCGGAGAAATTGTTGTATTCCAGTTTAGCCCACAGGGGGGTGTCTGTATTTCGGAGGGAAATGAGGGGAGTATTACCTATGAAAGCAGACAACTTTTCTAGTTGTTGTAACATACTTGAATTTTTATGGTAAAAACGAGGGGTATACCTGCATCCAGGGGTGGATGCAGGTAGCAGATAGTTGGCAGTCTGTAATGATATTCAGAAAAGAAAAAGGAGCGTAATAAACAAACAATCAGAAAGGGCCGGCGTTAATTTGTTTCTGCCACCAGTGCTTCTTTTCTGTTGTACAGGAGCTCTTTTTCTCCATAAAGACGTTCAGCAATGATACCTCTCGCCTCACATTCCTTCACCAGTTTGTTGGACTGGATGATGGGATTGGACTCGTCGGTATATACGATGCTGCTGATAAATTCCAGCCAGGGTTCCATCCCCATCGCATATACGTAGGCTTCTTTCGGCTTGAAGATATTCACGAGCGCCATGCCTTTGGGGCAGTCAGAACCGGCGAGCCTGCGGCTGCTGTCCTGATCACGGGTGATCTTTTTGGTCAGCAGCGGGCCATACAGCCAGGTAAGCGGAGCGCCGTCGCATTCCATACCGAGGAACAGTACGTCCACATCACCGATCTGGTTATGAATATGTCTGTAGAGCGCAGATTCCACAATCCTGGAGTCGGCCAGGAACAGCAGTTTGAAGCCGCTGATCTGTACCAGGAAGCAGGATTTGGTGAGAATGTTCATATCACAATGTTCGCCGGTGAAAGGCAGACCGGTGATAACGGTGTCCACAAACTCGATGGTTTCCATGGGGTCTACCGCCACTACGTTATCGAAGCCGATATTGTTAAACATCAGTTTCAGGTCCGGATCTTCCAGTTTACCGCTACAGGTACGTGGCACGATCAGGTTCTTGATTTTATGACGCAGGGGCAGCAGGGTCTCAAACAGGATATGGTCCTGATGATTATGGGTGATCAGCACATAGTCGATCACATCCGGAAGGTCTGCATCGGAGAAGTGGTCGATGCTGCTTTCGTAGCCATAGTAGCTGATCAGCGGGTCTACCAGGATGCTCACGTCTTTTGTTTCCACGAGGATACAGGCGTGACCAAAATAGCGCATCCGGATTTTATCGCCGGTATATCGTTTATAGGCCGGCGGTGGTGTTTCCGTGAAGAAAGTATCAAAGAGGGGTTCCTGTTCCGGGGTGATATCAAAGAGGGCTTTGATTTCAGCCAGGGAGCGGGCTGTTCTCTTCATGTGGCTGATGGCGTCGATGCCGGGATGGTCGAAGGGAATATTGAGGTGCAGCACATCCGCTTCATCGAGCCGTGGTGTGCTGAGACAGAACGGCCGATGGTCGTTATTGGTGATCCACAGTGCGATGCTCTGGGCTTCTCTGTTATAGAATTCGCTTTTATACAGCAGGGACTCAAAGAGGCGGTAGTCAGCGTTATTATTGCGATCGTAATACAGTTCAACATATCCTTTGAGGATTTCCGGCACTTTTTCGTATAGTGGTTCCAGTCCGAATCCTTTTGCTTCGGCGGCCAGTATCTTATCGAGTTCTTTGCAGGCCTTAGCGAATTCGATGGTACGGTGTTGGCGTTTGAGGATATCATCTTTCAGGGCATTCACTTCCGCTACCCTTTCCCCGTTGAAGTCCATGAACGGGCCGCCTTTCATTTTAGGATTCAGTACCGCTTCCGCGTGGATGGCGGGGTCGTCAAGATAAGAATCCATGATGGTCAGGTGGCGGGCGATGGTGTTCATGGCGGCTGTTGCCGGAGAGATGAGGTGGCTCCAGGCATACCACCTGTCATACAATGGTTCCAGCACTACGTTGGGCTTCAGGTATACTTTTTTGTCGCTCATAATTGATATGATTTGTGATGTACAAGTAATTTTTTGGCGATGATGCTGACGATCTCGTAAGGGTATTTGAAGATAAAAAAGTGATGACCGGGCATACGGCGGAAGTCCACCGGGTTCCGTGCCTCCTGTTGCCACAGGCGGATATCTTCAGGTTTCATGTCCTCTCTGGTGCCGGTGATAACGGTAACGGGTATATCGAGTGGTTCCTGTCTGGTGTGGGCATAGTTTTCCGACACTTTAAAATCGGCTCTTAAAATAGGCTCGATAAAATCCAGCAGCTCATCATTTTGCAATATTTCATCCGGGCTTCCGTTTAGGTTACGGATTTCCTCGATGAATGATTTTTTATCCAGCAGGTGTCTTTTTTTCTCTGTTCTGGACAATGCAGCGGGTCCTGAGGTACCGGTGATAAAAAGGTGCACGGGTGGCATCCGGCCTTCTTCTCTGATTTTGCGGGCCAACAGGTAACAAAGCAGTCCGCCCATACTGTGTCCATAGATCGCGTAGGGTGCTCTGTCGAGTTTGTGCTCTACCTGCAGGTAGAGATCGTGCACCAGCTGCCGGATATCTTCTTTCAGGGGCTCACTCATCCGCGTACCTCTGCCGGGGTATTCCAGCGGAATAAGGTTCAGGAAAGATGGCAGGTGTTCTTCATACAGCCGGTAGGAGTATTTACTACCTCCGGCAAAGGGCAGACAGAAAAGATTGATTTTCTCCATATGTCAAAGTTTCCACGTTGTCAAAAAATATAGGTACAAGACACCCCGTCCGGGACCAGGGGGACCGGTATCTCAAACTATAACAGAATGACGACCACAGTCATCTGTATATAACAGATGATGTTTGTCTATTCACGCTTCATACCAGGGAATTTACAGGCAGACGAAGCCTTGCAGCAGAGGGGAGCCTTCCTGCTGAAAAATTGGACGGGCCAGGGTTTCCACGCCGACCATAGATGTTGAGCACAACAATGGGCGGCAGCTTACACGGCGATTGAATCGAGGTATTCAGCAGATACGGCAACCAGAATATTCTTCTGCAGCATGTTGACCCTTACCAGAAACTTTTGTTCTCCTTTTACTTCCACCACTTCACAAACGAGACCCGATAACATTCCATCTTTGATCATCAGTTGTTTTCCTGGCTGGAAATAATCATCCGACACCTCGATATCGATGTTATTCGGCTGTTGGGTAATCAGCCGGATACTATGTATCACGTCTTCCTTCACCTTGACCACCTCCTTTCCTGTTTTAACATAGTATAACACAGCTTCCAGGCTTAACACCTTATAATAGGTCTCCAGATCCTCCAGATAAATGAAAAGGTAAGAAGGAAATAAAGGGGCGTCGATGTATTTCTTTCGGTCTTTCCACACGCGTAAAATTCTGGCTGTAGGTAAAAAGTTGACAATATTCAAAGTTGACAAAAAAGCGGCAACCTTTTTTTCGTGACGAGGCTTGGTATACACCACATACCAGCCATTAACGGAAATGCTCATTGAGGGTATTTTCTAAAGGATGCTAATAAAGCAATAGGCTTTTCCTTCCAGATACGGTCCACACGCCCTTTCCTGAAACAATAAGGTCCAGTAGCGGGCATAGCTGTCGCTAGCGTGAATCCAGATCCTTCACATTACATAAAAAAAATAAAATAGTTGTTTAAACGATCTACTAAGTTAACATAAAACACCACCTTGGATGTCTTAGAATTTTCCGGATAGTATTAGTTTGTGCTTAATGCTTTATCCCTTGTCTTAGTCATTGAAAACATTTAAGGAAAATTTGATTATTTGAGGGATCGTTAACTACTTTTTTTTATCGTTGTACAATAATTAACACTTCTATCGTCCTTATCAGTGGCCCGAATTTAGCAAACATATTTTATTCAGCAAAAAAAATTATCAGGTGCGCTATAGGCGCAATAGAAAAAAACAATTCATGGCAGGAGACACCATCCGGTGAAGTGTGAATTCAGTAAAAGGATGCATGGAAAACCTGCCACAGCAAGGTATTACATACAGAACACCGTTGTTAACAATCATTTAATATTATCAGTACGACTGACGATTTTTTTTCAAACTTTTTTCCATTGCCGTAAATCATTTTATATTTAACTTGCCATCGGCTGCTAAATCTTACGCCACCGAACTTTTGTTGCAGCAGCATATAATAACGCTATTGCCAACACACCTTAAAACCCTTTTTATAGCCCTCCAAATTAAGTCCATGCAATCTCCCTCAACAACCGTCAATAATAGTGACCGTATTACTGTCAGGCCTAAACGAATGCAACGCATGCTTCAGTTACTATGGCCTCACCGCGCCCTATTCACAGCGGGCATGCTTTTTCTGATCACGACAAGTCTGGCAGGTCTCGCCTTCCCCGAGTTGCTGGGTCGGCTGATCAATGCCAGCAAACAACCGCAGGGCGCCTCCGCCATCAACGACGCCGGCATTTTTCTGATAGCAGTCCTAACTATACAAACGATCAGTTCTTTTTTCAGAACACTGATTTTTGTGAAAGTAGCGGAGAAAACACTGGCCTACCTGCGGCAGACCGTCTACAATCATCTGGTACAACTTCCCATGCAGTTCTTTCTCACCCGTCGTGTAGGAGAACTGAACAGCAGAATATCCGCAGACATCTCCCTGCTGCAGGAAACATTCACCAATACCATCGCTGAATTTATACGGCAGCTGGTGATCATCATCGGCGGCATCATCTTCCTGATGCTGACTTCCATCCATCTCACCCTCTTCATGCTGGCCATTTTGCCGGTCATGGTACTGATCGCTGTCGTTTTCGGACGGTTCATCCGTCATTTTTCACGGAAAGTACAGGACCAGGTAGCTACTTCCGGCACCATCGTGGAGGAAACCTTACAGGGCATCTTCAGTGTAAAAGCATTTGCCAGTGAATTCATGGAAATGAGGCGCTACCGGGAAAAGACCGACGAAGCGGCCCGCCTCGGCATTCAGAACGGTAAATACCGGGCTGCCCTCTCCTCTTTTGTCGTTGCCGGCATCTTCGGCGCGCTAGTAGCCGTCATCTGGCGGGGAGCCCTCATCGGCCTGGACACCGGCCAGCTATTCTCCTTTGTATTATATTCTGTCTTTATCGGCAGCTCCATCGGTGGACTGGCAGAAGTATATGCTTCCCTGCAAAAAAGCCTGGGCGCCACAGAAAATCTCTTCGCCATCCTCGACGAACCGGCAGAACCACTGGCGCCGGTCACCCAGCTGGCACCGGAACATATCTTACACGGCTACATCAGCTTCCGCCACGTATCCTTCCGTTATCCCGGCCGCGAAGACACCCCCGTACTGAAAAACCTCTCCTTTCAGGCGCAGGCCAACCAGACAATAGCCCTGATAGGTCCCAGCGGCGCCGGCAAAAGCACCATCGTATCCTTACTGTTACGCATCTACGATCCTACGGGAGGGCATATACTGTTTGACCAGAAAGACAGCAGCAGCTTTCCTTTATCTGCGCTCCGTTCGCAGATTGCCACCGTACCGCAGGACGTATTCCTCTTTGGCGGCACCATCGCGGAAAATATCGCCTATGGCAAACAGGACGCATCAGAAGCAGAGATCATCGCCGCCGCGCAGAAAGCCAACGCCTGGGAATTCATTCAGCGGATGCCGCTGGGCTTACAGACACTCGTGGGAGAACGCGGCATACAACTCTCCGGCGGACAACGCCAGCGGATCGCCATCGCCCGCGCCGTACTGAAAGCACCACGCATCCTCATCCTCGATGAAGCCACCTCCGCACTGGACGCCGAATCAGAGAAACTGGTACAGGACGCCCTGAACAAACTGATGGAAGGCCGCACCGCCATCGTCATCGCACACCGCCTCGCCACCATCCGGCAGGCCGACAAGATCATCGTCATCGATAAAGGCGCTATCGTGGAAGAAGGCACCCATCATGAACTGATCAGCAACGAAGAAGGTTTGTATAAAACCCTTTGTGAGATGCAGTTTATTCAGTAGGCACAGCCCCAGGGCTGAAGCCCAGGGCACAAAAAAAGCCGGCCCTTTTGGGGCCGGCCGCTACATATGGGTTGATCACTAAATTACTGTATTAATTGCTGCACGACAGCGTCGAAGTTCTGACGCTGGTAGTAGTCCATCGATACTGCAATACGACCGTCTTTATCGACGATCAACAGATGCGGGATACCGGTGATATTAAACAGCTTGCGCACGCCTGTTTCTTCTTTGAAACCACCATCGGCGAGCACCTGCATCCATTCCATGTGCAGTTCGTCCATGGCTTTTTTCCATTTGCCTTTATCATCATCTACGGATACGCTGACGAACACCACGCCTTTGTCTTTATAGCGATTGTAATGTTCCCGCAGCGTGGGTACATAAGCGCGGCAGGGAGCGCACCAGGAGGCCCAGAAGTCCAGCACCACTACTTTGCCTTTCAGTTCGTTCAGCGCAACAGTCTTACCAGCGGGGTCTTCTGTGCGGAATACCGGCAGCGGGGAGCGGGATTCTATTTTCCTATACGTTTCTATCCGCTCTGCCAGGGCTTTTCCTTCCTGTGTGTTTTTCCCTTCCGGCGTCAGTTGCGCATAAGCAGATTTGGCCTCGTCGTACTTCTCCGCATAGCGGTGTGCCATCCAGGGCGCAATCTCCTGCCGGGGATGCTCAGCGAAGTACTTCATCGGTAGCATGCCACTTGTGATGTATTGCTGCCATTGCTCATTGTACCTGCCGCCCTTTAGGCTGCTGCCGGCGAGAGAATCGAAACTGCATTCCATGGTGTAGTCTGCGTTTTCAAGGAACACCTCTACCCTTTTGGTGCTTACTTTGAGCCATACTAACCGTGGATGGTCTACTTTACCGGAGTAGGTGAACTGTCCGTTCTCGATACGTACACGGGGCCAGTCGTTATTACTTTCCCCGGTACGTTCCAGCACGGCCACACTACCATTGGTGACACCCGTTATTTTGCCGCGGATGACGAAGCCGTCACCTGCAAAGCTGAACAGGGGCGACAACCATAGAATCAGTAGCGGGATGTATTTCATAGGATAGGTTATTTGATGATTTCAGCCAGTTTTTTCTCTACATCTTCTCCATACAGTCCCATGGCGAGCACTTTGCCGTCTGGTCCGATCAGCACATTAAAAGGAATGTAGCTGGCGCCGTATGACGCGATGGTTTCATCGGCCCAGCCTTTCATGCTGCATACGTTGGTCCAGTTGATACCATGTTTCTCCACAGCGTTTACCCAGGCGTCTTTTTTGGAATCGAGGGAAACAGCGATCATAGAGAAATTCTTGTCTTTGTATTTATCGTTGACCGCTTTCAGATACGGGATCTGTGGTTTGCAGGGACCGCACCAGCTGGCCCAGAAATCCAGGAACACATATTTCCCTTTAAAATCCGCCAGGGAAACCATTTTACCGTTAGCATCCGGTACACTGAAGGCAGGCGCCATATCACCGATTTTTACTTTACCAAGTGTCCCCTGCGCTTCGCCGGGTTCACCAAATTTAACAGTCATCGGAGACGGATCTATTTGTCCGGGGTGAAGGCGGCGTTGCATGATACGGGAAGCGATGGCATGCTCTCCCAGTCCTGCCAGGATTTCATCAAACTCTTTTCTTCCGTTGAAGAAAACAGTGGCTGCATACGCAGAAACACCGGAATTAGGATGTTTGGTAATCCAATTGCGGTACGACTGCAGCAAACGTTCTGTTACTACCTTATGTTCTTTTCCGTATTTCTCAGCCGCATCTTCATCTCCTACTTTCATCGCTTTATTGATGCTCTCCATTAGCTCCTCCTGCTTTTTGGCATCTCCTTTTTCAGGGTCCATGAGCGCCATCATCTCCTGCCATTCTTTCACCCATACGTCTCCGCTATAGGTGGCATGCTGAAAATATGGCCCTTTACCGGAGATGTGTATTTTTCCACTTTCCAGATAGAGCAGCGTAGCGCATTTTTCGCCCTGGTTACCAATCATCAGCACATAAATACTTCCACCTTTGGGCATCGGCCTTTTTATGGTAAAGCCGTGATTGACCACCCGTACCGTGTCGAACTCGCCGGTGTAAGGTTCCAGCAGCTGTACAAGCGTATCGTTGGGCGCTTTGTCCAGTTTGGCGGTAATAACTACCTCCTGTGCATAGGCGCTATATGCCCCTGCGCTCAACAATAAGGAAAAGAGTATTTTTTTCATAATGGATTCGTTTATATATCAGGCACCCCGAATGGCGGAAAGGGTGAATCCCGATAACAATTTTTTAATTTGATTATTTGGATGTTTTATGATCAACCATGGATTCCATGATTTTTACTGTTTCTGCCAGGTAGATGTCTTTCGCTGTTTTCTGCAGGAACTCCGTAGTGGCGGGACTGTTATCCGGCTTTAGCAGCGACGGGTGCAGCGACCTGTCAACGGGCAGGGATACACGCAGGGTGTCAGCGCCGGCTCCCTGTTTCGCATCTTTTATGCTTTGCTCCAGCTTTGCCGTTTGTGTATACCGCTGGTAGAAAGATGGCAGATCCAGCGCCACCGCAGCGCTATTGAGTTGTTCCAGTTGCCTGGTACCGGCTGCAATGGCTGTAAAAGCAGGTTTCTTCGCCACGCTGTCACGGGCATTTTCCACCACCTTGTTATAATCAAAGGAGAAAGTCTCGCGGGTAAAAGGCAGTAGTTTCATAGTATCGCAGACCATCGCAGAAGGATAGTCTTTTTCCATGACAGACTCCCGGCTCATTCTGTCCAGCAGCACAATATCCGGCCGTACGCCTTTCAGCTGGGTAGACTCGCCGGTGACGCGATAGAATTTCTGCACTGTCAGGCGCATGCTGCCGTAGCTGATATCCGCGGTGCCTTTAGCCGGATCGCCTAATTTTCCGAGGTTCACGTTGGTCTGCGCGGTCCCTTTACCGAAGGTGGAACTGGTACCGATGACCAACGCACGCCGGCGGTCCTGCATGGCAGCCGCAAATATTTCAGACGCAGAGGCGCTGCCTTCGTCTACCAGCACGGTGAGCGGTCCTTCATAGAGCGGTGGCGCGGCGGGTGAGTTATAGCGGTCTACTTTGTCTTTGCCACGGAGCCAGCTCATAGGGCCTTCCGGCACAAAGCAGTAGCCCATTCTCACCACTTCGTCGAGCGCCCCGCCGCCATTGCCGCGCAGGTCCATCACGATGCCCTCTACTTCTTCCTGTTTTAATTTTTCCACTTCACGCGCCACATCGTTGCAGGCGCCGTTTTGTTTGGTGGGACTATCATCCGTATAAAATACCGGCAGCCAGATATAACCGAATCGTTTACCATCGCGCTCTATCACGGCGCTTTTGGCCCTGTTTTCCTTATCAATGATTTCCTCCCGCGTTACCGTCACATTACGTGGCTCAGCGCCAGGCTGCTTCAGCCGGAGCTTCACCGGTGTGCCTTTTTCGCCGCGGATCATGGCCGCTACTTCTGTAGGCGGCACACCGGCCACTTCTTTCATCTGGCCCTGATGGTCAGAGATAGCGAGGATGAGATCATTTTCCTTTACTTCACCGCTGCGAAAAGCTGAGCCTCCGGGCAACATCCGTTTCACAAAAAAATCGGCTTCCTTTACCCCCAGTTCTATGCCCAGGCCGAAATAGCGTTTATTGAGCATATCGTTGAGCGTCAGCGCCTGCGGAGCGGTGTATATGGTATGCGGATCTACCTCCATGGTGGCGTCAGCGACGTACTGGAAAAACTTATCGTTGATCGCCTGGCTGCGGACATGCTGACGGAAGAAGTCAGCATACCATTTCCCGACCTTCTCACGGGCTTTGGCTTCCAGTGCCGGGTCCGGCTTTCCTTTGGCAGCAGCGTCCTGCATCTCCATATAGTTGCGGAGCGTGTAGTATTTGAGCAGTTTACGCCACAGCGCGGCCTGTTCCTTTTTATCGACAGGGTAAGCTGCATTTTTTCGTTCAGCCTGCACCGTTTCCTTTACCGTAAAATCAAAAGGTTGCGCCAACGTTTGTTCACACAGCGCCTGTACTTCGTGTACCCGTTGGGTATAGATGGCAAATGCAGCGTCGAAGAAAGCGGTGCCGGATGCCTTTATTTCATCATCAATTGTGGATTGAAAGGCCGACAGCTGCCTGATATCTTCCTGTAAAAAGATACACCGGTTGGGGTCCAGCGTAGCGATATAGCGCTTCCATACATCGGCGGCATAGGCATCGTTGAGCTGCCTGGGCGCGAAATGGCTTTTGTTGATTTTGTTGAAGACGGCTGCTATCACGTCTTTGCGGTAAGCCGGCCACGCAGCAGTATCTGCCGGCGCCTGGGCCTGAGCGGAATAACTGGCAGAGAGCGCGCAAGCCATCAGCAGCCATGGATTATTTTTACGGGACAATAATTTCATCTGAATCGATTAAAGGATATCATGTAAAACAGCAGCATCAGGGCCGGTTGCCAACGGCCTGCAGGTCTGTATCAAAGGTGTTGGCAAAGTAGTTGATCATCACTTCATACTTCCGTTTGATCAGCCCCTTCGTATCTACAGCGGGACTAAACAAAGTGGCATCCAGCTCGGCTTTGCTACGGGAGGTGATCATTTCAATGTAATCGAGGTAGTCTGTTACGACGTTCATAGACTGACCGGTAACTTTGCCGACGATCCCCATACTGTATTGGTTGCTCTCATTAGAAGTAGAATAGTCAAAAGGCACCAGCTGCTGGAAGGCCAAAGGAATATCGACACTTTTGACCCTGTAGGCGCGCTCCATATAAAACCGGTGCAACAGGCCCCGCAGCTTTTTCGTCTCTGCCGGTGTTTTATTCAGCAGCGTACTGTCAGCCCAGCCAACGGTCAGCGTGCTGACGGTGCTGGCAAAGCCATCAGCATCCCGGGCCGGGCCCTTGCCGATGTAAGAGGCCAGCAGGATCTTAAATGGCAAGGTCTTTTGCAGGAACACATCGGGATACAGCTTTATCAACTGGTCATACACAAAACGAAGCGTGTAACCGATATAAGCCGGATTGGCATTAAAGGCACTGTCTTCCCGCATCTCGGTATAATTGTAGGCGAAATCAGTATGGGTAAACCGATACAGCACGTAACAGTTGTATTTTTTGTAAAACTGAACAATAGAGTCGTCATAACTATGATTGCCCTGTGGCAGTGTATAACCGGGCACTTCAGCCGGTGATGTCAGGATGGCCTCCTTACGGCAAGCCATCAATATCATCAGGATAAAGGCCAGTAGCAGGTAATATCTTCTCATCAGTAGTCACATTAAACGTTAGGAAATATTATTGCGGCTTGCGTGTGCCTGAATACAGCGGATTTTGCACCAGGGCAGGATTACGGTTCAGCACATCGTCCGGTATCGGCATCACGTACATCGGGTCACGGGCTTCCAGCCGGAAAACCTGTACGGTGGTTTCGTTGGGCGTGTAAATATGCTCAATGGCGGGCATGCCATATCTTCTGAGATCAAACCAACGATGCAGCTCTTCGCGGAAAAGCTCTCTGCGGCGCTCCTGCCGGCACATGCGCAGCAGTTCGTCAGCAGGTTTTATGTCCCACGCTTTAAAGGAAGCCATATCTATGCGGTAAGACCGGAGGGCGTTCAGGCTTTTCAATGCCTCGGCCGCCGCGCCTGCGTCTCCCCTGGTCTTATAAAGCTGGATGTAAGCTTCTGCGCGATTGAGGTAGGCCTCGGACGTCCGCCAGCCGTTGGCGAAATAACTATCCTGCGATTTATAGGTATTGGTAATTTTCTGTTGCCCTAACTCCACCGGAATGTACTGCTTCATGAACGGCGGTATCACCGCGATGCCAATCTGTTTACGCAGATCATCGTCTTCAAAGGAATGATAAAGATTATAGGATACCTCATAGCCGATAGTAAAGGGGAAGTTCAGTTGCTCAAGCGGAGACCCATAAGCGAAGATGGTTTCTTCGTTATTAATTCCCGCCAGCGGATGGGTTTCCGGATCAGGGTCTCCCCAGGTGTTCAGGTTCATTAACATGGAGCGCTGCCTGAGAACAGCATCCGCATGGGCAATACATTTTTCCCAGTTTTCCATATAGAGATACACCCTGCTGGCAAGCAAATGTGCCGCCACATGGGATATATGGTACGTCTCTACGCTCTTCTTGTATTTATCCAGCAGCCGGGTTGCCTGCTCCAGGTCCTGTGTGATCTGTTCATATACTTCCTTCACCGTATTACGTGCCAGGAAAACATCAGACAGGTCCGCAGTGATGCGTATTGGTATACCCGGACTTTTATCCGGCGTGGTGGTGGAATCGTTGTAAGGCTTGGCGTAGATATTCACCAGCATAAAATGATAGAAGGCGCGCAACGTATATGCCTGTCCTTTCAGGATATCCTTTTCTTCCTGCGACCCTACTGAGTTGTCGACCCCTCCGAGCGTCACATTGACACCCAGCAGCAGACGGTAATATTCGCCCCAGGTATTGGTTTTATAACCATACCCTTCCGCTGCCATCAGGCGGTCGAAATTTGTTTGCCACTGGAAAATCCCTGCCGCCGCCGGTGGTCTGGGGTCCTGCATGACCGGGCCGCTGTAGCACTGTACGTCGTCATCCAGATAACACATCCAGGGTTGCAGGAATATGTTTCGCCCGGGATAACCTTCGGTGAACAACAGGTTTCCAAAATCACGGGTGGATTTGGGCGTGATGTCTGTTTGCGAATACTCCTGCAGAAATTTCTTACAGGATGTCATACCCAACGCCACTATAATGATGACCAGTAATTTTTTCATCTCACTCAATTAACGGTTTGAATTAAAAAGATGCATTGATGCCCAGCGTGTATTGCCGGCTCAATGGCAGTGCGGTGGTGCCAACACCATCAATCTCCGGGTCCTGCCCCTGTAGTTTGCTGTTAGCGATGGTGAACACATTATTAATGGATGCGCTCAGCGCCAGGTTTTTAATACCCGTCCGGGCCAGGCGGTTGGCAGGAACACCATATCCGAGGCGGAGAGCATTGCAGCGTACGTAGTTGTTGTTGACCGTCCTCAGGTCAGACATCCGGTAGGCCGTATACGGATCTACCTTCAGGTCCTGGGTATTTCCCACGGCCAACGGATATCGGTAGGGAATTGCTATCAGCGATTCATTTCCGAGGTCTCTCAACACCGGGAAGTCCGTGTATTTCTCGTCGCCTGGTTTACGCCAGCGGGAGATATAATCCCGGGAGATGTTTGCATTAGGCGCCGGAACACCATTGGCGGTCATCTCCGAGCTGCTGCGGAACGGGTCGTTCATTCTTTTGCTGCTGCCCAGGCTCACATAAAACAAAGCCGACAGGGAAAATGACTTATATCGGAACACAGGCTGAATCGATCCTGTAATGACCGGGAAAAGCTGCCCTGAGTATACCAACAGGTCGTCCGGATTGCTGGACGGTATTTTAGTGTTCAGTTTACCAAACGTAGGAACGCCGGTAGCCGGATTCAGGCCGGTATACTGATAAGAATAAAAGCTGCTGATGGGTTTTCCGACCAGGCGTCCGCTGCCTGTCAGGTAGGCAAAGAAATTATCCTGAAAAGCGGCGTCGGCCACCCGGTTTTTAACCTTGCCGGTAGTCACCGTAAAGGAAAGCTGTGTGTTTTTCCGGCTGATGGCGTTGATATCGACCATCGCGTCCCATCCGCTGTTGTACAACGTACTGCCATTGCGGTACATGGTGTTCATCCCGTATTCATAAGGGATGGGAATATTATCGAGTACGTCCACGGATTTTTTGGAATAGAATTCCAGGTTCACGCGCAGGCGGTTATTAAACATGGCGAAGTTGGTACCGATGTTCCATTGGTAGGTTTTCTCCCATCTTAAATCCGGATACGGCATGGATTTGATCCTCAGCACCGGCAGGCCCGTTAAACCATCCGGCTTGTCGGGGTTCGCATAGGTAGCGATCAGGTTAGGCCCTACCGCTGTTACCACGTTGCCCTGCGTGCCGTAAGAAGCCCGTACCTGCCAGTCGGTCAGCAGCGTGGTAGCGGGAAACCAACTTTCCATGGCTGCGTTCCAGCGTCCGGAGACACTATAGTTCGGTAAAAACCGGGCATTGGAGAACTGCCCAAAACGGTTGGAGCCATCTGATCTGACGGTGGCGCTGAATATGTACCGGTTCATCAGGCTATAGGCAGCAGTACCATAATAGGACACTGAATTATCCAGCGCGCTGGTGATCACGTTCCGGGAATATTCCGTGCGGCTGGCGGGTGCGGGAGCAAAAGTTTTTCCGCGGTCCGGAAAATACCCTGGCTCCGTAGATATGTTGGCGTTAGACTTAGCACTGCGGATTTCGTTACCCAGGCTGACGTTGAACTGGTCACGTTCCTTAAAAAACCCTTTCGTATAGTCCAGGCTGTTTCTCAGCCCCCAGGTCAGCGCCTGCTGGCTCTGCATATAAGCCATGCCGCCGTATGGCAGATAGCTGTAATCTTTCTGCATAGGGGTAGGCAGATCACCGTAAGACCATCCGCGCATATTGGAAATATAGAACGTTTGCTCATCCGCGGCCGCAAAGCCGTTTGCCGCATCGGTAATGATATTGGAGGAATTGCGGAAAACCAGCCCTCTCGCGATCTTATAATCCATGTTCAGGTTCAGGCTCGTGGAAGACTGGGTAGAGGTATTTTCGGAACGGGCGATCTCATCGAGGATATTCATGCGCAGCGGAATTCCATAAAACTTGAGCGGAACATTGTCTACCGTCTGCGTCGTCGCTTTCATCGGATAAAAGTCGTCCGGGCTGAAGACGCGGCTGGTCTGTAAGGCATAACTCAGCGGATTGACACCCTGGAAATAGCCGGTAGCTTTGCGGTAGCTGCTCTGCAGCGTAACGTCCAGGGAGAACCTGCGCGTTACCTGCGAACGCAGGTTGAAACTTCCTGAGTAGACTTTGTTGCCATCCTCTTTGGCAGCGCCATTGTTACCGGAGTAAGACGCTGAGGCATAATATACTGTCTTGGCCGTACCTCCGCTCAGGCTGAGGGAGTGTTGCATACTCAGCTGATTGCGGAACAGCACCTTAAACCAGTCCGTGTTGCGGGTTTCAATAATGGCTACTTTTTCTTTGAATTGTGCTTCGGTGATATGCCTGGCGTACAACGCACGGAGTAACCCTTCATAGGTCAGCTCCTCTTCCATGCCCGCGTTTCGTTCATTATACACCACATGATCTTCCTGCATCTGTTTGGAAAAGGTTACCCGCTCCTGCGAGTTCATCAGGTTCAGGTCACTATAGGAAGGCCTTGCCCGAAAAGAAAAGTTGGAATTATAAGACAGCTGCATCGGGCCTTCCTTTCCTCTTTTGGTGGTCACCACGATGACGCCATTAGCGGCGCGTGTACCGTAGATGGCGGTAGCAGCGGCGTCTTTCAGGAAAGTGATGCTTTCAATATCGTAAGGGTTAAGGCCGCTGATAGCGTTCCCCATCAACTCAAAATTGGCGGAGCTGCCCGGCGTCACCAGGTTATTGAGCACCGCATTGGAGACATCGACCGGGTCGGGGCGTATCATACCGTCTATTACCCACAGCGGCTGCGTATTGCCCATGAGGGTGGAAGTACCACGGATACGCATATTCGGTTTGGCGTTCACGCTCCCGGAGTTATTGATCACCATCATCCCTGGCACTTTACCCTGTAACATTTTGTCTACCGTAGGCTGACCAGGCTCGATGATATCTGCTGCTTTCAGTTTATAATAGGAACCGGTAGATAACCGGGGATCAATTTTCTGGTAACCATTCACTACTACTTCCTGGATATCGCGGGCGATGGTATCCATTTTAAAGCTCATGATATCTGTTTCCTTAGGGTTGGCACGGTACATCAGCGGCTTCATACCCAACAGGGACATACTGATTTGTTCGTTGGGTTTGGCCACGATCATAAACAGTCCATCTGCCCTTGTCACCGTCATCTCCTTTGATTCCAGCCCTTTAATACTAACGCCGCCAAGCGGCTCCCCCTTTGGGTCTGTTACCTGGCCGCGTACAACTACGCCGGTCACTTTCAGGTCTGCCGGCGCTACGTTGACCGTTTTATCTTCATAAATGGTGACACCGCCCATATCCACGCTGTAATGCAGGCCGGTATTTTTCAGGAGCTGCTTCAGCAGGGCCTCCAGGCTACCTTGTTCTATGTTGACGGTTACCGCCGGCTGGCGGCTGATCAGTTCACTGTTGTAGGTAAAACGTAAGTCCAGTTTTTTCCGGAGCTCTTTCAGTACTTTGCCTAGTGGCGCATTGGTAGCCTTGTAGGATACTTTACGGGAAAGAACGCCCCGGGCTGCTGCCTCCTCTTCCTGGGCTGTGGCCGCGAGCGCAGCCATCAGCAGGAAAAACGACAGCAAAACACTTACCTTCCGGACATAGCGTAGTAAGGCCCCTCGCAGGAAGGGCAGGCCCTGCAATTTTTTCATGTTGGTCTGATATTAAAGTTTTAAGGGAGCAACCCGCTGGTCGCTGAAATACCTGTTGTCAATCGCCGGTATGACGGCCGTTTAGTTCTTTTACTATTGTTTTTTTACATGTACCGTACGGCCGTCCACTTCAAAACGGACCGTCTGCATACTTTTGGTGATTTGGTTGAGTACATCCTGCAATGCCGCAGGGCGGCGTATATCTATTGTAAAACTCATCTGCTTAAGGTCGGTATCGTCAAATATAAAGTGGTAGTCGTAGCTGCGTGCCAGGCTGGCGGTAATATCCTGTAAGGGCGCGTCCTCGAAGAACAGGTCCCCGTCTTTCCAGGCAGTGTACAAGTGTGCTTCCACCGGTTGTTTGCGCAGGGAGCCGGTTGTATTGTTTAATATGGCTTGTTCATCCGGCAGCAGCGTTACCTGCTCCTGCCCTGCTGTTACCAGCAGTTTGCCGGTAGCGAGCGTAGTGGTTTGCTCCTGCCCATAGGCGTTGACGTTAAACCCGGTGCCGAGGACTTTCATGGTTGATTTGCCGGCGTGAACGATAAACGGTTGTGATGCCTGTTGTGCCACTTCAAAGAAAGCCTCCCCCTGTACCGTCACTTCCCGGGAGGCGCCATGGAAGGCAGCCGGGAATATCAGGCGGGAAGCGGCGTTCAGCCATACCTGTGTGCCATCTGCCAGCCGGAGCGAGAACTGTCTGCCTCTGGGCACATCCAGTGTATCCATGGCCGTTACCTGATCCTGACCGCCGCCGGCTGCATACTCGAGATGGTCTGTATTGGCTTTTATACGGGCTATCGGGTTGTTTTGTATCAGTTGAGTGTCCTGTCCCAGCGTGACCGTACGGCCGCCGGACAGGCGGAGCATCACCTTTTCTACCGGTTGGGCGTTCGCTATCTGCGCAACAGGCGTGGCCCGGAAGGTCCACCAGGTGGCGCCTGCAGCCAGTACTACCGCAGCGGCCACGGCTGTCCTCACCAATACGCGTATACGTCCTTTCCGTTGGTCTCTTGCTTCGGTGAACTGCTGCCAGCCTTCGTCGGCCGAAAAACTACCGGCCTTCAACCGTGCCTGCATCTCTCTGGCTGCGGCCAGCGCTTTCAGCTCCGCTTCGGTCATGCCGGAAGGCAGTTGCCCGTCCTCCAACCGCTGCATCAGCTTTTCCCAGTCTATATCGTGCTCGTTATTATCTAAATTCATATCTGATTATCATTAAGGCAATCGATGTTTAAAAAAGGGTGAAGGCATTTTCACCAGCGGGATAAAAAAAATAAAAAAGATATCATCCGCGCCATCCAGCCGCATTCCTTTCTTAAAAACTGCAATGCCAGTTTGATCTGTGTTTTCACCGTGTTGATCGAAATATCGAGGGCCGCTGCGATGTCTTTGTATTTAAGGCCATCACGGTTGCTCATCAGGAATATGCGTTGCCGTTGTTCCGGCAAACGGGAAACCGCCGCCCACAGTGCCCTGTTGCGTTGTTCCTCCTCTTCTTCGTCTTCCAGTGGGAAAAAGCGGGTCAGCTCCTCGATGACATGAATTTCTTCCAGCTGCGTTTTGCCGGACTTCCGGAGATAATTCAGCGAAGCATTTTTAACCGCACGGGCGGCATAACTTTTAAAGTCATGTGTAATCCGGATGAGATGGCGTTTATGCCAGCAATACAGGAAGAAGTCCTGTACCACGTCTCTGGCCGCATCCTCGTCTTCCACGATGTAATAGGCTACCGTACATAAAAATGTATAGTGCTGCCTGAACTGCTCCTCAAAGGAAACAGCTTCTCCTGATTCTGGTCGATGCATAAGCCACCTTGCGCGTTCATTGTTAGCCGTACAAAGTAAAAAATAATCCGGATTTATTTCCATCATCTCCTTTTAGCTGCGATTCACATATAATCTGACGACAATCCTGTTATTATGGTTCTGGTATATGGTAATATACACAGGCACACATCTTCCGAAAAAGGGTGAAGGGAAAACACACTTTTTTTATTTCCGGGAAGATTTATTTACATATAAAATAAAATAAACTAATTTACACTCAATGTCATATACTTAAACCATATAATAATTAATCAATTATCCCCTATGAAGAAAACATGGCTTTGCATGGCAACATTGGCATTCATGGCTGCCAGCTGCAGCAGCAGCAAGTCCGACGACGCGGTTACGCCCGAAATACCGAAGACCGGCGAATGGTATCTGTCTGAAATTATCCGTAGAGATGTGGACAATACCGGTACGGTCTCTTCCTACGAAGACAGCACTGTCATCACCTACAATCCTGACAAAACATTTAACTCACGGGAAGAATTCAAAGGCGCAGTACCATCTTACTATGGCCTTTACAAAGTGGTGTATGATCAACAAAACATCACCAAACTAACTTTGCAAAGCAGTAAAACCGCTGCCGCGCAGCTGATAACAGAAGCCCGTAACACCAATAATCAGCTGGTCCGTTACTTTGAGCCAGGATATGCCAATAGCCGGTATGACTCCCTGGTGTATGAAAACAACAAGATTGTGAGAGTAGTGTACACGCATGAGGACAAGCGGAATAATGCAAAATGGGAATATACGTGGCAGAACGACAATCTGGTGGAGGAGAGAATGTACCAGGCCAATCCAACAACCCTGGTACTTGAACTGACACACATCACCAAACACACCTACAGCGATGTTCCCAATGTGTCCAGGCCCATGGCCGGCTATCACCTGTTAAGACAGTCGGACCCCAACGTGCAGCAGCTGTCTGCCAACGAAGTAAACAGCACCACCCTCGCTAAGGCAGATGGGATTGTTTACGCAGAATACAGCTACAGACGTTCGCTGAACGACAAAAAGCTGCCGGACACCGATACCTGCTGGTACAGGAATATTGCCAATAACACACCCCGTCAGCCTATCACTGTCTCTCATTACAAATACATTGACCTGGCTAAATAAATAATTACAACAGCAAAACGCCCTGCTATATTCCCGGGGCGTTTTGCCCGTATAGCCGTCCTGTTTACCCCCAATTTAACCGGATCCATTGGCCATCAAAAAAGTTAACCTACCTTGCGCCCGATATTGCCTGTCTGTACTAGATAAGAACCCACAATGATCCCCTTATGAAGCGAGTTTGGTTTTATATGACGGTTTACGCTGTCATCGCCGGTAGCTGTGGCAGCAAAAAGTCCGACGATATTACGCCCGTGTTTCCGCCATCGCCGGAATGGCGCCTGTCCGAAACGGTGATCCGTTATGCGTACGGGAACAATCCGCTGATAAAACCCGGCGTTACTGACAGTATCATCACCACTTATAATCCGGACAAGACGTTCCATACCCAGGAGCAATTCAGAGGTCCCCGCGCCAATTCCGGGGCCACCTATTACCTGTACACCGCTTTGTACGATCAACAGCAGGTGGCCAAAATAACTTACCAGCATAGTAAAACGGGCACCCCGGAAATTGTCAATGAAACACGGTATGTCAATCATCAGCTGGTCCGCTTTTTCAAGCCAGGCCTTGAAACAACCCGCTATGATTCTGTAGTGTACGAGAACAATAAAATCGTGAAAGTGATACATATCGATGACCCGGTTTCTATGAGCAGGAAGTGGGAATATGCCTGGGAGCACGATAACCTGAAGGAAGTGAAGTATTACGTCTATGCGCCGAACGAAGGCTGGAAAGATATATCTGTTACCAGATATGACTATACCGACATTGCCAATATGCTCAAGAGTGCTGCCCCCTGTTTTTTGCTGTGGGGAGGCGCACCGGATGCCAGCACGTTCTCGGCCAATGCCCTCCGTAGCACCACAACTTTTGCAACAGACGGCAAAATTTTATATACATACACCCTGAGCTATACCCTTGACGAGAACAACCTGCCCGCCACAGACAGCCTCTGGTATACCGATGCAGTAGCCGGTACCCGTCAGCTGTACAGTGTATCCCGCTCAAAATATATTGACCTGAATAAAAAATAACGGAAACCAATTTACATACATCAAAAAAAAGACTCATTACCTGCATGAAAAAAGTGTGGCTTGGTATGACAGCGCTGGCACTCATGGCTGCCAGCTGCAGCAGCAACAAATCAGACGACATCGTTACACCCGAAGTGCCTAAAACACCAGACTGGCGCGTTACGGGAATCATCGGTGTCCATCTTGACAACAACGGAGAACCCGCTAAAATCAAAGACAGCACCGTGTTCGCTTACAATCCTGATAAGACGTTCAATTTCCGGGAGACATTCCAGAGCGAAACCATGGACTTCTATTTCAAATACACCGCGGGATATGATAAGAACAACATCGTTAGTCTGACCCGGCAATTCGGCCTGACAGGCACTCCCAAAGTAATTACGGAAACCCGGCTTCTCAACAATCAGATAGTACGATACTATGAACCGGGATATGCCAACACACGGTATGATTCGCTGGTATACGAAAACAACAGGATTGTAAAAGTTGTTTTCAAACACGAGGATATACGGGCGCACAAAATCTGGGAATACACCTGGCAGGGAGATAATGTGGTGGAAGAAAAGGCGTACATGACCAACCAAAGCACCCTTGCGATGGAACTTGTCAGTATCTATAAACATACTTACAGTGATGTGCCGAATATCTTTAAATCCATGACAGCTTTGCATCTGCTACGGGAGTATATCCCCAACGTCCAGCAACTTTCTGCCAATATGCTCCAAACCACCACGGTAACAGATGGCGCCGGTAAGCTGCAATATCAAATCATTCGCAGCCGTTCGATGAATGATAAAAACCTGCCGGCCACTGATACCGCCCGGCAGCAGGACTTCGGCGCCTTCCCTGGCACCAGTACCTATGTTTCGCATTACAAATACATTGACCTGAACAAATAAAAAAAGGCGCACTTCCTAGTGCGCCTTTTTAAATCGTTCTTCCTGTATCGCTATCGCTTTGGTCAGCGTCTTCGTTTTTATATCGAGGTAACCGTTCCTCCCCTGCTTAAAATCAGCTTCCGGCACGGTCTGGAATTTAATCGTCACCTGACTGTCCGTATAGCCGTACTGTCTACCCAGGTGGGAAGAATCGGCCAGCTTCAGGGCGTAGTGGTCTTCCAGATAATCTTTTATCTCCTGCTGCGCCGAATAACTCAATATCCGGAAAGCATATCCCGCCACTTTATCATTATAGGCCAGCAGCTCTATATGTGGGGGCGCATAGCGGTCAAATAACAAGGCTCCTTTACTATCTATGCCATAGGAGATCATATTGGTGAGGTCATACATCTTCCCTTCCCGCACACCGGCGATGCCCTGCAGTACTTTCGCGGGCGCTTCATCAAATAATAGTTTTGCCAGGTTCACTTTTTGCTGTGCAAAGACGGTAAGGGAAAACAGCCACATCAGGGTGGTTAACAGCAACTGTTTCATGGTATCGTTTATAGGGATAAATATACGGATTTTTGTGCCCATCCCTGTTGACGATCATCATTAATTTTATTATAAATATCCGTTAAAATAAATGCGGCCTGCTTTCCCCGACCACTACCTCATGCAGCCCTGGAATGATGCTTCCATGAAAGATTATAGCACACAATAAAATTGTCAGGCATACACGGATGGTTAACAATTCATTAAGTGCGGGGGCCGTCTTCCGGTTGCTTTGTCACGTATTGCCGAAGATGACCGTCGCTTTGTGTAACGCCGGGCTATAGAAAAGGCTGATGCTATCCGGCGCAGTGTGCTGAAATTCACTGCCGTCGATGGTACCGATGTATTCAAAGGAAGGATCAATGGGCGCATCATCCGGAAACGCCTCCGGCGCGAGTGTGGTAAATATGCCGGCAGGCCGCTCCTGGTGCAGTTCTGCCAGATAATCCGATACAACATCTTTCTTTAGGTCTGCCGGTGTTAAGGCGCGTAGCCGTTCCAGGCGGCGGATATCATTTACCTGTAAACCAGGGCGGTTAAAATCACCTTCATACAACTGACCATACTGCTCAAAATACCCTTTCTTCAACTGGTACATGGCTTCATTCATGTTGTATTCAATTTGCTGATCGGGGAAATCGCTCGCGTATTGCTCTTCCGGAATAACGCTATAGTTTTCAAAATAACGCCAGTCGGCCTCAAAACGGTACTTACCACTTATCACATCAAAACCAATGATATCCGGTTGGGTGAACGGAGTGTGATATTGTTCTTTGGACTCGCCCACCCTGCCGTCGTAAAATGCTTTAACAGAGACGATGTGCAGCCATTCATCGCGATCAGGATATATCGCGCGGAGGTTGATGGAAACAAGTGGCAGGAAGTGTTGCTGATGTAAGTGAACATCAGTATCGAAAACATCTTCATAAGCGGGGAACAGTCTGGCAAACTTCTGAAATGCGTACATGGGCTAAAATCAATAATACGCTGGCAAATGTAATCATTTGCGGCACACGATTGATCTCCGTCTAGCTCAGGCCATGATACAACCAGGCTCGATACCTGATCTCCTGCGGGTTTCATCGAACAGCATTTTCATGGAGCCGATCATCGATCCGTTGGCGCCGGATTGACTGAGGTATACTTCATGCTGGTTGGCGTTGTGCAACACCATAGTGGTGCGAATGATTTTCTGTTGATGCCCGCCAACCACCCAATCGATGTGGGTAGAGCCGGCGGCTACATCGCGGTTGTCTGCCACGCCTTCCGGTTGTTGGAAACCCAGATGTGAGAGGCATACTACGATGTGGCAACCGTGTTCTTCCTTCAGGCGAACAGCCATATCGTTGGCCGCCTGTACCGGCGGCAGGAATGTGACGCCGCTATCAGCCGGTAATGCCGGGCCTACGCCGGTAATACCTACTTTTAACGATCCCGCATATACGATTTTATAAGGCAGCACCTGACGGGCCAATGTTTTATCCGTAAATTGGTAGTTACAGTTGACCAATGCGAATTGCATATGAGGTATCAGGGCAGCCAGGGCAGCCTGTCCACCTGCCAGTTCACGATTACCGATAGTAGCCGCGTGATAGCCGGCGCGGTTCATGGCGTCGATGGTTTCCCTATGTACATTACCGTTAGCCGTCCCGTGAAGGAAGTCGCCCGCGTCCAGCAATATGCCCTGATCGCCGGATGGGCGCAGGCGAGGTACCTGTCCGTGCATATCATTGGTATGCCATATCTGAAGCGCACGGTTATTACCGGGAAGGTAAGTAGCGTTGCCGGTGGTGGCAGCCAGTGATCTGAATGGTTGTTGCAGCAACAGCAAGCCTGTAGCGAGAGAGGTATTGCGCAGAAAAGCGCGGCGATCTTTATTCATATGTTATAGGGAACGGAAGAATGGGCGTAAAGATATACATTTTACGAAATAATTTATTGTACAGGAAAAATTATATGATATTTTTGCGGCGGTTCAGACGCGACCAAACGTATCCCTTTATCTAAATCACACAACCACATGGACGAGGCGTTTCTCGGGGAGATATTCCTTATAGCCCTTAACTATGCCCCTATCGGATTTGAGCTTTGCAACGGTCAGGAGCTCCCCATCAGCGGCAATGAAGCATTATTCTCACTACTCGGCAACACCTACGGTGGAGATGGTATTTCTACTTTCAGGCTGCCGGACTTACAAGGCCGGATACCTTTATGTACCAACAACAGCTATCCCTTAGGAGAAGCCAAAGGCACTGCCGATAAGCCATTGACAGCCGCCCATATCAGCGGTCATACCCACAGCATCGCTCCGGGCGCGCAGATACAGATGAAAACCGGCACTACTGCTGACGCATCATCTCCTGCCAATGCTTATCCCGCGCCTGTCACCGGTAAGCCGCGTTTCAGCTACCAGGCCGACGACAAGATGATGGCATTGAATGTAACGGAAATGACTACCCCACAGGGAGCTGCATTTACCACCGACCTCAATGCCACTGCCAACCAGCGGGTTAATAATATGATGCCGGGCCTCTGCATGAATTATGTCATTGCCACACAAGGGATATATCCCAGTGGAGGCACTAAGACAAGCCAGCAAATGGGCGATATCATCATGGCTGCGTTCCAGGCCCCACCCAGAGGTTATGCTTTATGTAACGGAGCAGCGATGTCCATTGCGCAAAACCAGGCACTTTTTGCCGTGTTAGGGGACCTGTACAAACCTTATACCACCACCGCGTTCTACCTGCCTAACCTGCAGGGGAAAGTGCCCATCGGCCCCCGTCAGGGTCCGGGCCTGAGTTTGTACAATCAGGGAGTCGAAGGTGGCATCATCAATGAAACCCTTACTGCCAGCCAGCTGCCACCGCATACACATAATGTGAAAAGCAACAGTCTTAGCCTGCCGGCCGGCGACAATAACAATACACATAATCCGGTGGGAGCATTCTCCGGCACCTCCACAACCGGCAACCTGTACAGCCTTACTGCCGGTCCGGGAGTGAGCGCCAGTCTGCCTGCAACACTGACCGTCAATAATGGTACAACTCCCCCCGCTCTTGACAATATGCAGCCTTATCTGAGTGTTCAGTTTTTTATTGCCATCACCGGATTGTTTCCTCCACGGAGCTAGTATTCACCCTACAACAGTACTATTTATGCCTTATATCGGAGAATTAAGAATATTTGCAGGTTCATTTGCCCCCTATGGCTGGGCCTTCTGTGACGGACAGCTATTGAGTATCGCACAACACTCGACGCTGTTTACGCTCCTTGGCACTACCTATGGCGGCAACGGGCAAACAACTTTCGCGCTGCCGGACCTTCGCGGCAGAGTGCCCGTGCACGCAGGGATACAGGCCGGCATCCAATATATACCGGGGATGGTCATGGGCCGTGAAAATGAGTTCATCACCGCCAACCAATTACCATCTCATACCCATGTGATATCAGGTAACGTTTACCAACCCGTGTTAGGTGAAAATCCCGGTCAACTGACATCCCCTGATAACGCCAACATGGCCATCACCAATGGTCAACAGGCGTACAGCACTGCTAAACATGCCACTAATCGCATGGCGCCACTGAAAGTATCCATACAGTTACAAAACACAGGAAGCGGGCAGCCCCTGAACAACATGCAACCTTATCTTCCGATCAATTTTGTCATCTGTTTAACGGGAGACTTTCCACCGCACCCCTAAGCCAACCAGCCACCACACAACGATATATCTCTTATACCTAAGACTTCCCTCTATGAAGTTAATTTTACGCAGGACGGTAATTTTTATATTATTACTAACCGGATTAGCCCCTATTGTGCAAGCACAGAGTATTGGCGCCGGCGATCTGTTGTTTACCGGTGTTAACACCTTCGACGATGATGTCGACGGCAACACACAAGACGATGCTTTTTCATTTGTGATGCTGCGCGACTGTCCGGCCAACACCACTATTTTCTTTACGGACCTTGGATGGACAGGCAGCAGCTTTCAGTCGCTCTCCTGTGGCGCCGGCGGTTCCCTGACAGACGGCATGATCGCCTGGAACTCGGGCGGTGCTGTTATCAAAGCCGGGCAGGCAGTAGTGGTCCGCTGCAAATACAAGCTGACAGCCACTATCGGCTCGGTGAGCGGTATCGCGGCCACCAGAGCGTCTGCCAATGGCGAATATATCAGTCTTGGACTGGCCGGCGATCAACTGTTTGCTTTCACCGGCGCCCCCTCCTTTCCCACCATCATAGCAGGGCTTAATGTCAACCGGTCCACGTGGGACGCCTCGCTGGACCCCTGCGAGTTCACCTCCTCTAAATCCTTGCTGCCAGGTAGTTTGACTACAGCGCAGGTCCCCAACATCACTGCCGTGAACGGCCGCTACAACTGTAACATAGCAGCCGCCGCCTCATTGGCAGCACTTCAGTCACTGATACTGAATAGCGCCAACTGGACAATGGACAATACCATGGCCGCACCTGTGCCGACAGCGCTCGACCTGATAAAGACACCGCCCTGTAACCTGGCCGTTGTAAAAGCCGGGTTTGCCGGTATTTTGTTTGTCAACAACCAGTCAGCCACCCCCGGAGACGGCAGCAGCTGGGGCTCTCCCCTTCCGGAGTTGCGCGATGCACTGGCAGCAGCCACCATTCCTGCCAACGGCATCCGGCAGATATGGGTGGCCAAAGGCACTTATAAACCCAGTACCACAGATCCCAATCAATCATTTGTACTGCTTCCCAATATACCTGTGTACGGCGGATTTGCCGGCACAGAAGGTGCGCCCGGCGCCCGCAATATTGCCGCCAACCCGGTAATCCTCAGTGGAGACATTGACAACGATGATGTGCTCACCAACGGTATCGCCCTCACTTCTTCCAATATTAGCGGCAACAACAGTTACCATGTGGTGACCAGCAACGGCGGCAATGTCACCCTCGATGGTGTGACCGTCACCGGCGGAAAAACCATCGCCTCTCTTGGCAACCCCAATGGGGCTGGCTTCTTCACCAACGCAGCAGGTAATGTAACGATCAGGAATACACGTTTTTATGGTAACAAGGCCGCCGGTGCCGGCGCTGCAACATGGTTCGGCCCATCAGCAAATGCTACGGTCTCCAACAGTAGTTTTTACGGCAATGAGGCGCTGGCAAACCAGGGGATTGTCACGATCTCGTTAAACAATACCCTGACGCTCACCAATGTCACGGTTGCCGGTAATCTGCTGGGCGGTGGCATCAGGCTAAACCCCGGCAGCCGGCTCTATGCCTACAACAGTATCCTGACCTCCAACACCAGCGGAGATGTACTGTTGATGGGAGGCCTCGACAACTATTACTACACAGTTGTCGGTAGTTTGTACTATAACAACAACGCCCCTACGCAGGCTTTTTCCGATGTAGGTTTCACGAATCTGGCCACCGGAGATCTTACCCTGAAGGTGACCAGTCCTGCTATCAACCGCGGCGACCCGCAGACTAACGACATCGGCTATCCGCTACAGGTAGACTTCTTAGATCTCGCCGGACAGATCCGCATCAAAAATACCGCCATCGACCTGGGCGCTTATGAATATCAGCCACAGACCCAAAACCTGATGTTCTATCCGATGATGTCGGTTACCTATGGTGACAACGACGTTACACCGAATACCACCACCACCGGCGACGGTATCATCACCTATACTTCCGACAACGCCGCCGTAGCCACTATCGTGGCCGGCAAGATCAGGATCAGAGGCGCGGGCTCTGCGAGGATCACTGCCTCTGCCTCCGCTACCAATGGCTATGAGGCCAACAGTATCAGTCAAACGTTTGTGGTGAATAAAAAAGTAATCACCCTGACGGCAGATGCTAAAACACGTGCCTACGGCACCCCTAACCCGACGTTTACCGGTACCTACAGTGGTTTTGTTTATAACGAAGACGCCTCGGTCATCCGTGGCACGCCGGGGTATATGACCATTGCCGACATCAACAGCCCAGCGGGCACCTACAGCATCAATCCTATGGTAGTCACGCTCCTCAGCGCTGACAACTACAGCTTTGCAGGTGCTCCCGGCAGACTGACGATCACACCAATTGCACAGACCATCAATTTCACCCTTCCTGCTGAAGTGCCTTATGGCACTCCGGTAACGCTGCCCAAACAGACAGACGGCGGCCTTGATATCGTATACGTCGTTTCCGGTCCGGCTACGGTAAGCGGCAACGTGCTTACGCTCACCGGCCTGGGCCCCGTAACGGTAAAGGCCGATCAGTTCGGCGATGTTAATCATTCACCGGCTACACAAGTGACGCAGACATTCACCGTCACCAAAGCGACCCTGACGGTGACAGCGAATGATAAAACCCGGAGCTACCAACAAGCTAATCCGGCGCCTGATTACACCATCACCGGATTTGTGAACGGTGAAAATACGACTGTCGTCAGTGGAACACCTAACGTCTCTATCGGTGCTGATATCAACAGCGACGCAGGCACCTACCCTATCACGATCACGAAGGGCAGCCTGAACGCCACCAACTATGATTTCAGTTTTGTTGCCGGCACACTCACCATCAACAAACTGCCGCAAACCATTACCTTCCCGGCGCTGACCAATAAAACCTACGGCGACGGGCCTATTACGCTCAACGCTACCAGCGATGCAGGTCTCCCGATAAGTTACGCCGCTACCGGTCCGGCTTCCATCAGCGGTAACGTGCTCACCATCACCGGCGCAGGCAATATAACGGTAACGGCTACACAGACAGGAGATATCAACTACGATGCGGCGAACGCTGTTCCGAATATCTTCTCCGTGAGCAGAGCTCCCTTGCAACTGAAGGCTGACAATAAATCAAGGGCATATGGCCAGAACAACCCTGCCCTGACCTACACCTATAGTGGTTTTGTAAATGGTGATGATATAACAGCGTTAACGGGTACCGCCAGCCTGTCTACTATTGCGGACATTAACAGCTTGCCGGGCAACTACCCCATCACGTTTAGCGCTGTCACCAGTTCAGCTAATTACCTCATCGTACCGGCAGGCGGCCAGCTGACCATCATGGTGGCGCAACAGGCCATCTCGTTCCCGGCTATCAGCGACAAAACATACGGCGACGCAGCCTTTACGCTCGCCGCCACCAGCAGCAGCGGCCTCCCGGTAACTTATTCCCTCAGTGGCCCCGTTACACTCAGCGGTAGTATCCTGAGCATCAACGGTGTGGGCCCCGTGACCATCACCGCCAGCCAGACAGGCAACGGCAATTATGATCCGGCACAACAGGTGACACAAACTTTCCGGATCAACAAAGCCATGCTGACGATTACCGCCAACAATAAAACGAGGGCATACCAACAGACGAATCCTGTACTGGATTATAGCGCCAGCGGCTTTAAGAATGGCGATAATGACGCCATGTACAACGGCGCGCCGATCATCACGACGACTGCCACGGCGTCCAGCGATGCAGGGACCTACCCCATCGCCATCACCCAGGGCAGCCTGACCGCCCTTAACTATGATTTTAGCTTTGTGGATGGCACACTCACCATCACTAAGGCATCCCAAAGCATTACCTTCCCGGTACCTGCCAATAAAACCTACGGTGATGCGCCCATCACTTTGAATGCGACCAGCAGTGCAGGTCTTCCGGTAAGTTATACCGTGAACGGACCCGCCAGCATCAATGGCAATGTGCTCCGCATCAACGGCGCCGGTACAGTGACCGTAACAGCAGATCAGGCAGGAGACATGAATTACAATGCCGCATCTGCTGTTAATCAAAGCTTCCAGGTAGCCAAGGCCTATCTGACCATCAAAGCTGACAACAAAACAAGGGAATACTACCAGCACAATCCGCCGCTGACCTATAGCTATAGCGGCTTTGTAAATGGAGACGATGCGTCCGTGGTCGCAGGCACGATCAATGCCAGCACATCGGCTGATCTCTTCAGTCTGCCTGGTGATTACCCCATCCTGCTCTCCATGGGCGTGTCTACGTTAAACTATGTTATACTGCCGGCAAACGGTACGTTGACCATCACCACCGCGCAGCAGTCCATCACCTTCCCGGCTATCAGCGACAAAACCTACGGCGATGCGGCCTTTACGCTCAATGCCGCCGCCAGCAGCAATCTGCCGGTGACTTATTCCGTTGTTAGCGGACCGGCTACCATCAGCGGCAACACCGTTACCCTTACCGGTGCCGGCACGGTGACCATCGCGGCAGACCAGGCAGGCAACAGTAACTATCAACCTGCGGCGCAGGCTACGCAGACCTTCCAGGTCAACAAAGCCATGCTGACGGTTACCGCCAGCAGCAAAACGAGAGCATACAAACAGGCTAACCCTGCGCTTGACTACACCATTACCGGTTATGTGGGCGCAGACAATAACAGCGTCGTAAACGGCCAGGCAGCGATCAGCACCACGGCAGACATCAGCAGTCCTGCCGGCGCTTATCCTATCAGTGTCAGCCCGGGCAGCCTTAGTGCCGCCAACTATGACTTCCGGTTTACCACCGGTACGCTGACCGTCACTCCTGCCGGCCAGCAGCTTACTTTTGCCGCTATCGCCAATAAACAATACGGTGATGCCGCATTTGCGCTCAATGCCACTTCTGATGCCGGTTTACCAGCCACCTTCGCTGTCACCGGCGGACCGGCTACCGTGAATGGCCATACGTTGACGATCACCGGTGTCGGTACTGTAACGGTAACGGCTACCCAAACCGGCGATGCTAACTATTACGCCGCTACGCCGGTAAGCCAAAGTTTCACGATCACCAGGGCGCCATTACTGGTAAAAGCAGATGACAAACAACGCGCCTTTGGCCTTGCCAATCCCGCGCTGACATATACCATCACTGGTTTTGTGTACAATGATAACAGCAACGTTATCAGCGGCGCACCGGTATTGAACACCGCTGCCAATGTTACCAGTGCGGCCGGTGCTTATCCCATACAGGTGACCGCCGGCAGCTTAAGTGCCGCCAACTATACCTTTACGCTGGCAGATGGCACGCTGACCGTAGGACCGGCAGACCAGTCCATCTCCTTCCCGGCCATCAGCGACAGGACCTATGGCGAGGCCGCCTTCACGCTGAACGCCACCGCCAGCAGCGCATTGCCGGTAAGTTATACCGTTGTCAGCGGACCCGCCACCATCAACGGCAATACCGTGACCATCGTGGGCGCCGGTACCGTGACCATCGCGGCCAACCAGGCAGGCAACAACGAGTTCAAACCGGCGCCGCAGGCCACCCGGACTTTCAATGTGGCCAAAGCCACGCTGACCGTTACTGCGAAGAACGATACCCGTACCTATAACGGCGCCGCCTATACCGGCGGTAACGGTGTAGACTACACGGGATTTGTCAACGGCGACAACACCGGCAGCTTAACCGGCACCGTGACCTATAGCGGCACTGCGCAAGGGGCTACAGATGCCGGTTCCTATGTGATCACGCCGGCAGGACTTAACAGCAACGATTATACGTTGACTTACGTGAACGGCAGCCTTACCATCACACGCGCCACACAGCAGATCACGTTCACCGCGCCGGCCAACAAAAACCAGGGCGACGCTCCGTTCACCCTCAGCGCCACCGCCAGCTCCGGTTTACCAGTCAGCTTCAGCAGCAACAATACGCCCGTGATGACCATTACCGGCAACATGGCTACTGTAGGCAATGCAGGTACGGTTATCATCACCGCCACACAGGCCGGCAACAACAACTACGAACCGGCTACCGCTGTATCACAGACCATCGTCGTCACCGCCTACCAACCGCCGGTAATCACCGCCCAGGGCAACACTGTCTTCTGTCAGGGCGGCAGCGTCACCTTACAGTCCTCCGTAGCACCGGTATACGAATGGTACCGCAACAATACCCTGATCACCGGGGCCGACAGTCGCACCCTCACCGTTACCGACGGTGGCAGCTATACCGTAAAAGCCATCTATCCTGATCATACCGGTCTGTCATCCGCCGCTACGACCGTCACCGTGAACCCATTACCTGCCGGCGACGTACAGGTAAACGGCAACACTACCATCAGCAGAGGAGAGCGCGTTACACTCGTCGCTTCCGGCGGCACCAGCTACAGCTGGGAACCGGCAACAGGACTGAGCGACGCCACCGCAGCGGCGCCATTAGCACGGCCGGCCGTCACCACTACCTACAGGGTGATCATCACCAACGCGGCAGGCTGTAGCATCAGCAAAGATGTTACCATCAACGTAAAAGAAGACTACAAACTGGAACCCAATAATATCCTCACACCCAACGGCGACGGCATCAACGATGTATGGGTCGTGAAGAACATCGACATGTACCCGCAGAACGAAGTGAAGATCTTTGACCGCACCGGTCGACTGATTTATCGTCAGCGTGGCTATACGAACAACTGGAACGGTACCATCAACGGGCAGCGCCTGGCCGAAGGGACCTACTACTATATCATCGATCTGGGCGAGAACAAACCATTATTTAAAGGATTCATCACCATCATACATGAGAACTAAACCGTTAACCAAATATATACTGCTGCTGAGCGCATGGGCGCTCGGCAGCCATACCGCCGGAGCACAGACAGCCGGCAACCCGTCGCAGCTGTACGAACCACTGGCAGCCCAGTATTTTCTGAACCCCTACCTCGCCAATCCGGCCATGGCAGGGATTGATACCGGCCTGCATGTATACCTCGCCTACCAGCGCCCCTGGTCAGATATGCCCGGTGCACCCGAAGCGAAATCGCTAACGGCAGATTATAAACTGTTTCATCGTGTCGGCATCGGCATGAATATTTTTAACGACAAAGCCGGTCTGCTCAATAATACCAAGGTCGCTTTTTCCTACGCCTACCACCTGCCACTCCGTGCCGACGAACAAAGTATGCTTCACTTCGGCCTGTCCGGCGCTTTCATCGCCCGGCGGCTGGATACCAAAGCGGTCAATGGTGATATGAACGACCCTAACATCAATGCGTTTAATCGCCGCGACAACTACTTTGAAGCAGACTTCGGGATGGCTTTTACACATAAAGGCCTTTCCCTGCAAGGTGCATTGCCGAATCTGGTCAGCCTCGTAAAAGACAAGTCTTCCGATTTCGGCATCAACCGCAACCTGTTTTTCGCCGCCGCCTCCTACCGCTTTCCCATCAACGATCAGCTGACGTCCATAGAGCCGAAAGTATGCCTGCGTGGAATGAAAGGGTATGACCACATCATCGATGCCGGCGCCAATTTTGTTTTTCTGGAAAACCTGCTAAACGTATTCGGCATGTACCACTCCAGCAGAAGCTTCAGCACCGGAGCCGGTATCAATTACAAGTCCATCGCCGGCTTTCAGTTGACATATCACTCTCAGACCGCAGGACTGGCCAATTATACCAATGGCACGTTTGAGCTGGACCTGGTGGTCCATTTGTTTAAATAATTACAATTACACCTATTCCCAGGGCTCACGCCCTGGGGCTACGATGTTAAATTCTTTCAAATCAGGGGCGCTTTCGTTTATGCTGACAAACCTACATCCCTTTTCCCTGCCTGTTCATGCATTTGAGAGATTAGCCCATCTTTTCATCGGTATTTTATATATTCGCTACAATCATTTAATATTCATGTTACAGCCCGGAGCTTTAGCGCCGGGAAACAAAAACCGATATGAAAAGATTCGCTTTATTATTTCTTGTAATGTTTTCTGTGTCCGGGTATGCCCAGAACACCATCAATAGCTACAAATACGTGCTGATACCCGAACGGTTTGATTTTTCGCGGGAAGACAATCAGTATGGTCTGAACACGCTGGCGAAGATGTTGCTGGAAGAAAAAGGTTTCACCGCCTATTTTGACAACACAGAACTTCCGAAGGAGCTGGCAGGCAATAAGTGCGAGGCACTGAAAGCAGAGGTAACACAGCGGAAAGCATTGTTCGCCACCAACCTGACACTGGTGTTAAAAGACTGTCAGGGTAACATCATCTTCAAAAGTAAAGAAGGGAAAAGCCGGGAGAAAGAATTCAATACCTCTTACAATATGGCACTGAGAGATGCGTTCGCTTCACTGAAGGATGAACCGTATACGTACAACGGTACCACCCACGCGCGGACAGAAGTGGTATCAACACCAGCGCCTGCACCCGTGGCAGCAGCTCCAGCTCCAGCGCCAGCGCCCGCACCTGTGACTGCTGCACCAGCACCTGCTCCTGCCACGCCAGCAGTGAAAGATGCCGCCGGTACGTTGTATGCACAGGCAATCGCTAACGGCTACCAGTTGATCGATACCGCTCCGAAAATCGTTTTGACCCTGCTGAAAACGTCCGTACAGGATTGTTTCATTGCTGAAAACGGTGCCGTACATGGCCTGGTCGTGAAAAGAAACGGAGACTGGTATTTTGAACATTACAAAGACAATCAGCTGGTGGCAGAAAAACTGCTGATCAAATTCTAATACCTCCCCTCTCCCATGGATAGACCAAGGATATATGTGGATTTTAATGAGATGATTGCCGAAGACCTGGTATTGCTCTCACAGGAAGATACCAAACAGGACAGCGACGGTAACGTCGTACTGCTCTGCGAAGGAAAGATGATCGATATATTCATGGACGACACCAATGAACCGGGAGAAAAAGATAACCTGATGGCCAGTGGTACCGTAGAAGCGAATACCACTGGCCTTTTTCCGGTTTGTAAATGGAACTGCCGGATTGATGCCAACGGCATACGGCATGAAAGTGAATGACGACCTGAATTCAAAAGAGCTCATAGCGGCGGGGGTATAGTCGTATTATTTTAATCGCACCGCCTTGATCATTTCATAGACATACAACGGGATAGCCCATCCCAGCCAGAAAAAAGTGGGACTGATATCTTCAAAGTTACCCAACCTGTATATCACCGGCATTTTCAGTATCAGGCCAGACACTACAAAGGCCAGAGTCACAAGATAACTTCTGATCATCCAGTCTTTGTGCTGCTTGAATTTCATCTTCAATGCCAGCCAGAAAGCGATGCTGGTAGTGGTGATCCATACAGACACCCATATTTGCAGGGAGAAAGCGTAGGCCCAGTTGACCGCATAGGCTGAAGTAGAAGCCAGTACGACGGCACAGAGGCTACTGGCGAGGATGGCCAGCAGGTATAGATAACCAACGATGCGGTGCAGCCGTTTGTTGGACTGCAGTTTTTTCCAGAACTGCAATGGTCCCAATACCAGGGCACCACCGCCGGACGTAATATGCATCAGCAGAAACCATCTGACCGGAAAATATTTACCCAGTGCTTCGGGTGTCAGCTGCAGGTATGGGTCGGCTCCGTGCATGAATGTCCACGTAATAAAGAGAATGCCGAGCCACAGTAGAACATATAGGCTATCCTTCAGAGAAAAAGACCTGTCGATGAGTGTTTTATTCATGATGCTTACAGATTTATGGACACAAAACTCCGTATCCGTTCTGCAAGAATCAATAACCGAAAAATTATTCGGTATCAGGCTGCGGTCCCCGCGATGGCCTGTTTCACCTGCTCTCCATATTTCTTTCCCCAGTTGTCGATGGCTGCTACCAGCGGAATCAGCGACATGCCCAACTCGGTGAGGGTGTAATGGGAGCGCAGCGGAAAACCAGTCCCGGCGTGTTTTTCCACCACGCCCATGGCTTCCAGTTCCCGGAGCTGCATATCCAGCACCCGCGGAGACGCTTCGGTAATGAGACGATGCATTTCGCTGGGCCGTTGATAGCCCTTATGGATCATATCGATGATGCAGGGTTTCCATTTAGCGCCCAGTACCTGCATGTATACGGTGATGCCACAGTCCATGTCTACCGGTATCTTACGTTCGTAAGTAAACATATTATAGGTTTTTCGTCAGGGACAAAGTAACGATATTTCATGAAAAAAGAAGTTAGCCTGCTTTACAAATTCCTAGTTCTTTTTCCCGGAAGAATCTTTTTGCACCGATATCCGGTAATCATCCGGCGTGATTCCTTTTACGCCCCGTGGCTTTTTAACGGGAACGGTCTGCACGGTGTCTGTCTCCAGCGGAAGATACCGCTGATGTTGTATGACGGGAGAATCCACCACGGGTGGCGGCACAACTTGTCTTGCTGAAGAATCCAATGGTGGAGCACCCGGTGGCGGCACCTCTATCAGGGAGATGCTATCTTTTTTAAGGATGACCGGAACAGCTTTCTTTTCTACCGGCGTTATGGTGGTATTACTGTCGGGTGGCGCTGGCGCATGTGTTTCCGGAATGGCTTTTACAGGTGCCGTCTTTTCCGGTGTGGGTGTCTGGTGACTGGTGTACCACCATAGTGCTGTGGCAGCAGCTGCGGCGCCGGCAAAACCATACCAGCCTTTACTGAGATATTGTATAATGCTTTTCTTCGCCGCTGCTTGATGAGGGGTATTGTTTTCTGTAGGGTGATTGTCTGTTTGTTGATTGTCTTTGGCATCATCTGAGGAATGATCATCCGGTGTGTCTGCAACCGCATCCAACTGCAACGCAATGCTCGCCCAAATGCTGTCCGCCATATCGGGAACGGGCACCTGGTCCAGCTTCGCTGCTATTAATTTTTCGTATGGAGTGGTTGTATTCACTAAACCTTTGTTGCTGTTAATTTTTGCTGAAGAATTTTTCTTGCCTCACTCAGATGCCATTTACTGGTTCCTTCACTGATGTTCAATTGCGTGGCAATTTCCCGGTGCGTGTAACCATCAATGGCATACAACACAAAGACCGCATGCGTGGCAGGTGGTAGCTTCCGTACCAGCTGCAGGATGTCCGCGGCATCTGTTTTTTCGATTATACTGTTATTGACGGAAGGCTCTTCCACCGCTTCCAGTTCGAGGCTGGTGAAGCGGCTCCGTTGTTTGACGACATCCAGCGCTTCGTTGATGACGATTTTTTTCAACCAGCCGTGGAAGTTACCTTTCGTTTCATCAAAGGTGTGCAGACTCCGGAACATCTTCACAAAGGCATGACACAGGATGTCCCCTGCTTCATGCTCATCGTTGGCATAACGCATAGCAATGGCCATGGCAAAGCCATAGAGCTGCCTGTACAGCTGCTCCTGTGCTTTCCTGTTGCCCTGGCGGCAATCTGCGATAATATGCTTTAAATCCTGTTCCAGTTGTCTGTCAAACCGTTTAGTACTATTGTCTCATTAAATCCCAGGGCCGGCTACCACTTGGTGTCATGCACTTTTCTTGCAAACAGCGCGGTGGTAATGGCGCTCACGTTCAGCTTCTCTGCGGGGGACAGTTCATTATAAAACCAGACATTCCGGTCAATCAGGTCGATGATGGCGATCACGCCGTCCCTGGTGCTGAGCTCATACCCCGACATCATCTTAAAAAGCAACTGCCCTGTTTTGCCGTTGGACAGCTCCGTTTTTTTAATGCTGAGCGGTTTGATATGGATCGTGTCAATACCGTTGGTGGCCATCCCTTCGTCTTCCTGTTTAATAAAAGCGAAAGGGTTCTTGTCGTTCTGTTCTTTCCGGTCGTATATGTTGGTCATCACCAGCTCCCAGTTCTTACTCTCCTGTGTGGTATCTACGCTGATCAACGCGGAGAAAATATACCGGTGTTCCTGTAATACTTCAAAACCACTCAATATATTACGATTATCGGTGGTTTCATATTCATGTTTTCTGGTCATCTGCCGTTCGTGGGCAAATATCTCCACGGTGTTGCGCCCGTCGGTAATGGCATAGCGGAACTTCGCCTTTTCATTTTCTACCGTTTCAGATTTCGAAATGCCCGCCTGGTTCAGTAACAGGTTCTCCCAGAAAAAACCATGGACCGGGCCCCATCCCGGGTAACTGACATGCACCCCTCTTTTTATTTTTGAAGTGGTAAAATTAGCAAACGACATCCTGTTGCCTCTCGCACCGGTCACATGCTGCATGGTGGCCTGCTCTTTGAATTTGTCCGGCACGGCCAGTTTCATGGAGGTGCCACAACCCATCAAACAGATCCCGCTAAATAGTAATACCGCGTTTTTCATCTTATTACTGCTCTATTAATGTATTACAAATACTAATATGTAAAATTACCGCATATACGGATATCAACATCAATACCCTTATTTTTTGTCAAAGGTTGGGTAATCCTCCAAAAAAATATTTTTTCTTTTTTCCCCAACCCTTTGGTCTGCACCAGGGGTACTACTGTAAAATCCACTCAAACGAAATATATGAAAACAATGACCATCAAATGCACCGCCACTGTACTCATCGCTTCCGCCCTGCTGTTTTCCTGTAAAAAAGAAAAAAGCAGCCCTTCCGGCTGTGATATCAGCGTGACCGGCCTTTCCGGCTCCTACAAACTGACCGCCCTGCAATACCGGGAAAGTGCCACCGCCACGCCCGTTGATTATCTCACCTATCTGGAAGACTGTGAAAAGGACGATATCATGGAGCTGAAAAGCAACGGCACCTATACCTACCACGACGCCGGCACCGTTTGCCAGGAACAGACCGTAGACCACGGCACCTGGGAAGTGAAAGGCAATACCCTCACCAGCGACGGCAAACTACAGGGCACCATCGCCAGCTACGATTGTAAAACACTGGTATATTATGTGGAAGGCGCTTTAACGAAAGGCGATAAACTGACCTATACGATGGTGAAACAATAACCATCTTTTTTATGGGAAACCTCCGGGAAACATCTCCGGAGGCTTCCCGTAAAAAACAGTATGTTTGGAACGATCAAAGGAGATATCGGGATGAACATATCGAAAGTCAAACTGGACAAACAAGACAGGCACTCTCCTGCCTGGCAGAAATTGTGTGAATACATTAAAATCGTGGCGGATGAGCAACGGGAGGAGTTCGCGCCCCGCGAGTTTCTCGGAGCAGATCTTTTTGCGCAGATATATACGCTGCCGGAAACCATCGGTACGCTCACCCGGGTAAAACGGGTACGGCTATATGGCAGCAACCTGAAACGAATTCCGCCGGAGATTGGTGAAATGAGCGCACTTGAAAACTTCGACCCCTATACGTCGTATGATCTCTGCTGGTTTCCCTACGAAATTACCCGCTGCAAAAACCTCCGGGACAGCAGAATAAGCACCCGTGCTTTATATGGGAACTACAAACACCGGAAACCTTTTCCCGACCTGCGTGACAATCCTGTCCGGTACTTTAGCGAAACGGTCCGCTGCAGCTGCTGCCGCAGGGAACTGTCCTACCAGGAAGTCAATCAGGCCTGGATCAGCCTTTGCATAGGGACCGATGTGGTGCCTTTATTAGTCAATCTCTGTTCGGAAGCCTGCGAGCGACAGCTACCAACGCCTCCGCCCCATTATCTTCCGTATGCCCATAAAGGCGGGCCGGACTTAAAACAGCCGCCCCGCGGGATACCTTATACCAAAAGCAGGAAGGAGGAAATACCAGCAGCTGAAGAACCGCTGCTGAAATTCATCAGAAAAAACCGGGAAAAATAATTCAGGACCGGCATTCAGCTATTAACACTGCTATGCGGGCAGCGACACGCTCCCTCACCCAGCGGCGGTCCTGCTCGTCCAGATCAGCAAGGATATTGCCGTTGTCCTCATTGAAATCTACCCATACATCTTCCAGAAATTCCTGTCTGATCTCCTCCTGCCGTTGTGGATTGGCGATATCCGGCCGGCCTGTCTTTGACAAGACACTGTCCAGTCGGTTGCTGGTGACATAACGCGCCATTTCGGCCACCAGGAAAGAAAGCTGCTCCGACCGGGACGTTACCTCGGGGATAAACGACCACTTCTCTGCCTCGTGGAATTTCTGCTCCTCGTCAAACTCCGGATTTTTCAGCTTGATGACCGGACGTATATCCAGCGTAGTGAGCCCCGAATGGTGCAGCGGCTTGATCACCACGCCTTCTATCAGGTTAAACGGCAGCTCGGGCAGTTGCAACTGCGCGGGGATGCCGGAAACAATGCGGGTATCAAAATTCAGCGCTTCGTTCCACTTACCGGCAAAGAGCACCTTCGCGTAGAAGATGCCAAACTGTTCGAAGTAGGTGACCGCGGTATCATAATCGATATAACGTTTAGTGCCGTCGGCAGTTTCCACGGCAATATCGAAAGCGCAGAACCGCACTACCGGGCTGTAATACACGCCCGTCTGGATGGCCTGCACCTGTGGGTCCGGTGTTACATCAGGATGTGGGTATTTCCCGCCAAACAGTTCTCCGTAGAGGATGTACCGTTGTGCCGGCACATCCTGCCTCAGCTGCTCAAAGAGGCGAACGATCCGCTCTTCCATACCGGCCACCACCGCCTGGAAACCGAAAAAATCGTCGCTCCATTGCAGATAGGCTTTCCGTTTGGCAAATGATAACTGATGATCTTCGTACACAAAGCTGAAGTTGGCGCCATGTACTTTCTCTGTCACTGCCCATTTAAGTTTATTGAGGTCTTGCATCGTTTTCTCTGACAGGTGAAGGCCTTTCAGACTTTTGGGCATTTTTTCGTATTCGGAGTGTTTGTTCATTTTTTATCGGGATGGCCCGTGGTTAACAGCGGCAAAAATAAACAATTCCTCCCACAAACAGTGGCTACTTCAACCGATAGGTGATCATGGCTTTGCCGTAGGCGGTATTGTCGATGCCGAAATTGCGGATGGTGTCATGACCGGGACTGAAGAGTTTATAACTGCCAGCCAGCCCTATACCGCCCTGCAACTGGAACCAGAAGTTTTTATAAATGCGCTGGTTAAACTGTAGGCCGGCATGAATAGTGGAGAACTGCGCATAGTCGATTTCCCTGCCTTCAAAGTCCGTATAGTTCTTCAGGTTATAGCGGGTCCAGTCGATGGCCCCTGCGATGCCTACCTGTGTATTGGGCGTTAGGTTATAGACCACGTTGAGCCGGGGCCAATAGAACTGGCCCACCCATTTGCCATTGTTGCTTTTATAGTCGACGGAGATGCCGGGAGTGAACAGGAATTCCCGGAAGGAGTACATGACATGCAAGCCGAAACCCACTTCCAGATTAGATTTTTTGCCGAACCTTTTAGACACGCCATAGATACCGTCCACGATCAGGTCATCTGAAGAAAGCCCGCTTTTGAAATCAGCTGCCACCGTAGGAATGAGTATCCCTAAAACAGACCATTTCTTCGCAATAGGATGTCTGACGATCATCACCGCTTTCACCTCATGAATTTTGTCCAGCTGATAAAGGTGTCCGGTATTTTTCTGGTCGAAAGAAAAATCCATCCGGCGGTAGTGGATGTTCGTGAAGAGCTGTGTTTTTCCGAAGTGCATGGGGGGTAACGACAACCACGCGTCGTAGGTATTGTATTTAAATTTGTTGCCATTCAGACCGCTTCCCTCCGGGAGATCGTTGAACTGACTTTCTCCATGGGCGGTCACCGATACTCCGGCTACATCTTTGATCGTTTGCGCGAAAATACCTTTCGAATAAAATACCAACAGACTGATGAGCAATGACTGATGCAATGAGCGTTTCATGTTTTCCTTTAATTTGATAACACGAAGGTCGCCCGCGGCCGGCGCTTGTTGTAGAACAGAATCTACCTTTATCAGGACAAACTTTGCACGAGAGAAGCCCTGTATTCGGAAGGTGTGAGGTGGGTGATCTTCTTAAAAAGACGACCGAAATAACCGGGGTCTTCGTAGTTCAGCTCAAAAGCCACAGCGGCAATATCTTTCGTAAAATCCTGTAACAAAAGCTGGCTATGCAGGATGTTCACTTTGTTGATCCACTCTTTGGGCGCCGTGCCTAAAGTCTGTTGCACACAGCGGTTCAGATAGTTCACCGAAACAGCCAGTTTATCTACATAAAAGGAAACCGCTCTTTGTTCCACATGGTGTTTATAGACCAGTTCCTTAAACGCAAAAGTGATTTCGCTGCTGCGGGTCACTGATTTATGTTGGCCGTTATCAGCCGCGATGATTTTCATGAGCGCTGCCTGGAAGAGGGAGTAGCAGATGCCGATGTCGGGAGTGAACTGATACAGTTCGCGGGTGAGCAATCCAAAGAGCGGTGTAAGCCAATGGCTGGTGTCATCGGGCAGGTGTACCACCGTGCCGGTGCTGAACAGGTGTATCAGCTTTTCTTTGGACAACAGATGATGCAGGGTGCTTTCTTCAAACACCACCACGTATCCTTCCACGTCGTCACTGGTTTCCAGCAGGGCGGTTACATTGCCCTGTTTTACGAAGAGGACATCATGGGGGCCGATATGTTTTACCGCAGCGTCTACCTGCTGACTGGCATGCCCCTGTGTGAGGTGAACGATAAAATTGTAGTCGGGCCGGTAAAGCGGCGTTGGCAGGCTGATCATCCCGGCTGTCTCCCGGATATCGAATATCTGTAGCGGCGTGCCCAGGGTTTTGAAAACCGGGGGTATACCGGACATATACCAGCGTTCAAATTCAATTGGCTTAACAGTTTTTATTTTCATATGTCAGATGGCAATATCCAGATGACACGTGAACGCTTTCTTACCCCTATTCTTCCTTCAGTATATCTACCACTTTCCGGAGGATGCGGGTAAACTGTTCCAGTTCTTTTTTAGGCAGCATGCCGCTGATACGCGTAGTAACGCTGTGGCGTTGGTTTTCCGAGCCGTCAACCAGTAGTTTTCCTTTGCTCGTCACTTCCAGCAGGAAATTCCGACGATCTTCCGGCAGCTGCTTCTGAACAAGCAGTTTTTTCTCCAGCAATAGCTTTACATGACGGGAAATGGCCGGGGCGCTGATATGAAATTTCTGTGCCAGCGTTTTGCTGTTGGCAGGGCCTTTGCGGTACAGGTATTCCACGATGTTGTAATGCGTAGCGCCGACCCCGTTATAATCTCCGCTGTTGACCTGCGCAATGACATAACACTGGAAATCGGTATAGGTATCGAAAAAGGCTTTTTGTACTTTTTCCATTAGTTAAAATTATTTAACTTAGTTAACTATTTACAAAGTTAATAAAAATTAACCCATGAACCCGATAAAGATCACCGGCGCCCGTCAGCACAATCTGAAAAACCTTACGTTAGAAATTCCCAAAGGCAGGATCACCGTTTTTACCGGCGTATCCGGATCGGGGAAATCGTCGCTGGTATTCAGGACCATCGGGGCAGAGGCGCAGCGACAGATGAGTGAGATGCAGCACAGCTTTGTACGCAGCAGGATGGAGCATCTGGGCGTACCGGATGTGGACAGCATCGAACATCTGAACGTACCGGTGATCATTAACCAGAAACGTTTAGGCGGCAACGTGCGCTCCACCGTGGGGACCGCCACGGACATCTACACCTCGCTGCGATTGCTGTTTTCACGGGTAGGCAAGCCATTCGTAGGCTACGCCAATATCTTTTCGTTCAACCACCCACAGGGCATGTGCCCCGTTTGTGGCGGCATCGGGCAAACACGGCAGATAGACATCCACCGGTTGATAGACACCTCCAAATCGCTGAATGAAGGGGCCATCCGCTTCCCTACCTTTCAGCCCGGCGGCTACCGCTGGCTACGGTATGCTGCCTCCGGGTATTTTGACAATGATAAAAAACTCGCCGACTATACGGAGCAGGAGTGGCAAATATTATTGCATGCTGAAGAGCATGTACCACCCAACCCCTCTCCCCAATGGGGCAAAACCGTGCGTTATACCGGTATCATCCCCCGGCTGGAAAGGGACATCCTGAAAAAAGACTCCAAAGAGCTGCGCCTGCGCGAAAAAGAAATCAGCCGGATTGTAAAGGAGCAGTCCTGCCCTGCCTGTCACGGGAAACGGCTAAACGAAAAAGTCCTCTCCTGTAAAATAGGCGGACGGGATATTGCCGACTGTGCCGCCATGCCGGTAGATGAACTACTGGCGTTTGTCAGCCCCATACAGGCCCAGGGATACGAGACCATTGTCGCTGAACTGGTGAAAAAACTGCAACACATGGTGACCATCGGTTTAGCTTATCTCACCCTCGACCGCGTAACGCCTACCCTCTCCGGTGGCGAATCACAGCGCATTAAGATGGTGCGGCAGCTGGACAGTAGCCTGGAAAATCTGCTGTATATTTTTGATGAGCCCAGTATAGGCCTGCATCCTAAAGACCTGGACAATATATCCCGTATTATTCAGAAGATCAGAGACAAAGGCAACACGGTGCTGCTGGTAGAGCATGATCCGGACCTCATCCGCATTGCCGATCATGTGATGGACATGGGCCCCGGCTCCGGCACCCACGGCGGCGAAATCATTTACCAGGGCAGCTTTGACGGTCTGCGTAAGAGCGAAGGAAAAACCGGCGGCTATTTCGCGCGACACAAAACATACAACCAGCATCCGCGGCCCTTCACCCACACACTGACCATCCGTAACGCCCGGCTACACAATCTGCAAAATGTTACCGTGCAGATACCGCTACAGGTACTGACCGTCGTTACCGGCGTGGCCGGCTCCGGCAAAAGCACGCTGATCAGCGAGATATTACCACAGCAGCATCCGGAGATCACATTGATTGACCAGTCCGGTATTGCCGGCCATTCCAAGTCGAACCTGCTCACCTATCTCGGCATCTCTGATATCATCCGCAACCTGTTTGCCCGTGCCAATGGCGTCAGCAACAAACTGTTTAGCCGTAACAGTGAGGGCGCCTGCCCCAACTGCAGAGGGCTGGGCATGGAGAAGATAGACCTGGCATTTATGGACGATGTGGAGATACCCTGCGAAGTATGCGGTGGCAGCGGCTTCCGGCCGGAAGTGCTGGCATACCATTACCGAAATAAGTCCATCGCTGAGGTAATGGACCTCACCGTGGAAGAAGCGACCGTCTTTTTTGCGGAGCAGCAGGAGCTCCGTCGCCACTTCACCATGTTGCACGACCTGGGCATGGGTTACCTCACGCTCGGGCAACGACTGGACACCTTCTCCGGCGGCGAGTTACAACGACTGAAACTGAGTACCCAACTAAAGGACCAACACTCGGTAGTGGTGCTGGATGAACCCAGTACCGGCCTGCATCCCGCCGATACCGAGAAATTGCTGGCGCTGTTTAACAAACTGATCGCTGCCGGACATACGTTGATCGTGATCGAACATAATCTCGATATCATAGCCTGCGCCGACTGGATCATTGATATGGGGCCGGGCGCCGGCAAAGACGGTGGGCACCTTACTTTTGAAGGAACAGTGGCCGATCTGCTGCAACATTCAGACACTGCAACAGCGACGTATATACGAAAATACCTGGCGTAGGAATATTTTGCTACGGTTGCAGTTTTTTCACCGACCACTGTCCATTTATCAGTTCATATAACGTACGGTCATGGAAACGGGATTCACTAAATACCAAAAACTCCACACGCACCGGAGCAATGCCATAGGCGCCCCAGTCGTCCGGCCGTTTGATGGTGGTAATATGCTGATCATCGGCAAGCTGATCAAACGCCTGCGTCAGTATTTCGGGCGCTGTTAACATCTCACCCTGACGGCTCACGACAGACACAATCTGGCTTTCACGGTTCCGTTCCTCAAAATAACGATCGGCCATTTCTTCGGGCAGCTGCGTGGCTACTCCCTGAATACGCACCTGCTGCGCTGTTTCAGGCCACCAAAACGTTAAAGCCACTTTATCATGGTGATTGATTTCAACGCCTTTCCTGGAGTTCAGTGCGCCGGTGACCACAAACTGTTCCTGATACACTTCTTTTAATGACACAAAACGGGCGTTCGGAAAGCCATCCAGCCCTTCGGTAGAAAGGCAGCAGGCATAAGGCAGTCGTACCTTCCGCCGTTGTATCTCCTGCTGTAGTCCCTTGTTAAACCGATCTATCATTTCCTGCAACGTTATTACTGACATAAGCGCTCTATTGATGGTTACCAATCCTTTTCCCTTACGGGGCACCCGCTAAGATAACTTATTATGCCTGTATATATATACAGGATTTCGCTGCAGTGGCATCCCATTCCCATTTTGTAGCTTTATACACACCAGATTGGAGTCCGGACCATTCATAACCTCAAAATAATTATTTATGAAAACACTCACCTGTATACTCACCGTAGTATTGTTACTGAGTGCCGCTCCATCTTCATCAGAAAAAAAAGCACCCCCTGTTAGTGGCAATGTCACCTTACGCGCCTGGTTTTATCACGCCAGTTCAGGCGCCTTTATTGATATCTGTGCCTTGCCGATATGGATGCCCCGGGCATACGTATGGGGTGATACCACCGTTAATATCAACTGCCCGTCCAGCTCTGTGGTGGTATATGTCACCGAAGGACAAACAGTATCCTGCTCTGTGGCCCTCAATCTGAAGACAAACGTCCTCGCCAGCTATCCGTATGTTGTAGACGCCGATAACATAGGCGCCGGATCAGTAGACTTAATCGTCCCGATGTAATCGTTGAATAGTCAGGCAGCCCGGAATCGGCGTCTATGCCCGTTCCGGGCTGCTCTTTTACGAAGTGAAGGGTTCCGGTGAATTGCCGGGTTAAAACAGTGGTTTATCAGCCTACAAAGTAAGTCCAGGGAAGCTTGCCGGACAACCAGGCAACACACTGCTTTTCTTCTCAGGGTTTTCCGGGAGAAGAACGTATGAGCAAGGGTCTCCTGCGGTAATTTTACAGTATGCAGGGTAACGTTTGCAACATTTCCGCAGTGGCGCAGTTTATTTTTATCGAAAACAACAAAATGCTCCCTGTTACTGTCCTCGACCTCGCACCCTGGTATCACCAGATGCGAGCGGAAAATCCGGTCCACTTCGACCCGGATTTTACTTTCTTCTATGGCGCCAAAGGCGGATGGCAGCTTTATACCTATGATGATGTGAAATGGGCGTTAAGCGACTATGAAACATTTTCCAGCGAATACCTTCCCACTACCGGCGATGACCTGCTGGGCGCGAGTATATTCGCCACCGACCCTCCCCGCCACAGAAAAGTACGCGCGCTCGTCACCAAAGCTTTTTCGCCGGCCACTATCTCCAGAATGGAAACATGGTTGTACGAACAATGCCACCAGTTGTTAACGCCGTTGCTGGCATCTGGAGAGATGAACTTTATCAGCGCTTTCGCCGCTCCCCTGCCGTGTCTCGTCATCTCCCATTTAATTGGCGTTCCCAAAGAAAACGGTCCACAGGTAACGCTCTGGACAAAAACGCTCACCGGCGATCCGACAGTGATCGGCATGGAAATATATTACCAGACCATGAGAGAGATGAGCGCTTTCCTGTCTCACCTCATCACTGAACGGGCGGCCCGGCCACAGCAGGACCTGATCACCGATCTGTTGCAGGCCGAAGTGGATGGCGAAAAACTGACCGACAAGGAAATACTGGCCACGTGCATCACACTGCTCGGTGCCGGAACCGAAACTACAGAGTCATGGCTCACAACAGCGCTTCATCTTTTTATCCAGCGTCCCGAACTGCAAGCGCACCTTGCTACTCATACCGCTGATCTTCCCAAAGCGCTTACAGAAGCGTTGCGTTTCAGATCACCGGTGATGGCGATGCCCAGAAGAGCAACACGCGATATTCTTCTTCGTGGTCAAACTATTAAGGCCGGCAGCCTCGTGAACCTTTGCCTTGCCGCAGCCAACCTGGACCCCGCCGCATTCCCCCAACCCGATGTTTTCGACATCAACCGGGACAATTCCAAAATACTCAGCTTTGGTCACAGCATCCACTATTGCATCGGTTCCATACTGGCAAAGCTGGAAACACGTATCGCCTTCGAAGTGTTGCTCAAACATATGCATCATATACGGGTAAAGCCAGGAGCAACGATCGTAAGAACGCCCAGCACGCTGGTGTACAGCTACCAGGAACTGCCTGTTATCTTCGATCCGTTCATCTGAACCGCTGATGCCATCATGGAAAGATCATCCGCACGCCACACCTTGCTCTTTTTATGATACGCAATTTTCCGGTAAAAAAAATTTTACACAGAAAAAATAAATACTTAACTTCCGATAAGTTAGTCATCCTAAGCATGGAATTAGTTAAAGACACACCACTTATACTCTGGCAGCACAACGACAATTAATCCGATCCTTAACAAAACCCAAATGCACCCTCATTTTTACCTTTACTATCGATGACCGGGACCCTGTATTAATAAAAGAAGAATTGTGGATATTCAGAAAGGACACAGACATCATACATCACTCAAAATAACCGATAACACCCTTTAACCCTACCCGTCAGGAAGGAGATGTAACATCATTGCATATCACATGCAGTTACATTCCGCCTGCCCTATCCGGGACCCAACTAATGATTTCCATACAATTTATTGTTTGACAGTTTCGGTAGGTCATCGACTTACTGAAACAAACGTTTACACTTCATCTAAAACAGCATCACAATGGGTAATTACGCAGGAAGCATTCCCGCCAGATTTTCTATTGACCATAATGGCGGCAGCAACTACACGTTCAAATTCGATGTTCCTCCGGGCATAGCCAAAATGCATCCCGATATAAGCTTCAACTACAGCAGCCTGTGGGACAACGGACCGCTGGGCATCGGATGCCAGCTCAACGGTATTTCCGTGATCGAAAGATGTGGCGCCACCATCGCCCGCGACGGATTTATAGCGGGTATCACCTTCAGCGACACTGATCGTTTGAGGTTAGATCACGCCGCCTTAGTACTACGTGATGGCAACTCCTATTTTGACACCCAGGCCACTTATGAAACAGAAATTCAGTCGTGGAAAAAAGTGGTGCCCACCTATGGCAGCACCTCCGGGCGTCAGGGGCCTGACAGCTTCACCGTGTATGCGCACGACGGAAAGATCTATCAGTATGGCGCCACCGCCGATGCACAGGGTGTAGCGGCCGATAACAATCCCAATATCATGGCGTGGTACCTCTCCAGTATCACCGATACACTGGGCAATACCGTCTCCTTCTCTTATATCAACGCCGGTAAAGGATGGCGACGGTTCCCTAACCGTATCGACTATACGGCCAATAGCGGCCAAAAGGTAAGTGCCAGGCGCTCCGTGCGATTCAGTTATGAAAACAGGGACGATACAGAAACCGGCTTTGTTGCCGGATGTGAGATGCAAATAAACAACCGCCTTCATTCCCTGGCCACCTACATCGATGAAACGCTGGTCACTACCTACACGTTCACCTACGAATACAGCGCGTCCACCAAACGCAGCCGCCTCACCGCCGTTTCCCAGACCGACACCAGCGGCAATGCGCTGCCATCCACCACTTTTTCCTGGCAGGACGCTGCCTGCAATTACCAGCCGGCAGCCACCATTCCTACCCAGAATGTCAGCTGGGGCGGCACTTTTATGCCGATGGACATCAATGGCAACGGAGCGGTGGACTTTGTAAATGCCTATAGTGATACCAATGGCAACCTCAGTTTTAATATCTACCTGTCACAGCTGAATGGCAAGTTCTCAGATCCTATCCCGGTGTCCACCACCCTGCTCTACGGCGGTGAATTTATTCCCCTGGACGCCAACGGAGATGGCAAAATGGAACTGGTATACGCCACCGGGGATAACAATGCGCTCTGCCTGACACTATTTACCGCAACGCCTTCAAATGGCTCCTGGACGCTCTCTCAAGGTAGCACCCAGACCACCGCGCAATCTTTCGGCGGCAACCTGATGGCTGCTGATGTAGACGGCGACGGACTGACCGACCTGGTATACAGCTATCAGGATGGCGACAACCTGGGACTGATCGCACTTTTCTCAGATGGCACCAATTTTAATCCTTCAGGGAAACCCGGCACCACCTTCAATGCCGGATATGGCGGCACGCTGATCGTCATGGACGCCAATGCTGATGGCAGGGAAGATCTGTTATATGTAACGGAGGACAACTACAACCTTTCGTTTACCTGGTTTCTTTCATCAGGAAAAAACGGCTTCACGGAAGTGGACAATGTACTGAAAGATACGATCGCATCAGGGGGACAGCTTATTCCGCTGGACATCAACGCCGATGGTAATACAGACCTCATCTATGTGGCCGGATCAGATAATGTGAGCCTGCAAATTCTTGTCAACAACGGCCAGACCTTCAGCGCCGGTAATCAACTTGCTACCGGTTTATCATCAGGCGTCTCCGTTATGCCCGCCTCGCTGACCGCCTCGCCGGTACCTGAAATAGTCCTGACCAGTCAGCAGGGTTACGACCTCAACATCTCCGTGGTACGCATCACCAACGCACAACTGAGCATGATGATGGGCATCAACCAGTTTACTTCCGGTACCCTCTTTGGTGGTTTAATGATGCCACTTGATCTATACGGAAGGGGATTCAGTGACCTGGTATATCTGACACAGGATGATGATGTGCAAAACACCACCGCCCTCTCTCCCGGAGGACAATATCCCGATTTGTTAACCGGGATCACCGACGGCGTAGGCGCCAAATACATCATTACCTATAGTCCGCTGAGCGATCCTAACGTGTACACCTGTACGCCACCGTCCCAGTCGGGTGTGATGGAGCCCCGGGGGCTCATCCATGCGAAGGTGAGCGGCGCCTCCTATAATGTTCAGCTGTCAGGCTTCACCATACCCGGCAGTGTTGCCGGAAAAGATGTGCTCCAGCGAACGCCCATTCCGAAGTACGTTGTCCGGTCGTACGAAAAAGACGAAATCACCGGAGATAAATGGACCACCACCTACACCTACGCAGATGCCCTGATAGACCGTTCCGGGCGAGGCTGGCTCGGGTTTGGCACCGTCAGCATTTTTGATCAGTGCATGGGTACCACCGAACAGTTATCTATGCTGCAACTGTTTCCCAATACGCAGCTGGTCAGTGAGCATACCACCTTACGGACCAAAGACAACACCTACATGAAAACCGTTGCGCACAGCTATCAGACACCGCAGAAAAAAAACTCGTGGCAGATACAGGACGCCACGATTACCACCCGGCACTTCAACTTCATGAAGGATGATACATCACCCGATACCACCGTCACCGTCACCCGGCAGTTTGATGATTATGGTAACATTATCCAGGCAGACCACGACGGAAACGGGCTGGCTGCGAGGCTGACAGAAACAAGCCAATACCAAAACGACGAAACAAAGTGGATCATAGGCGCCATCACCGACCATCAGTCGTACGCCGACACCGCCCTTAGCAAGACGCTCAAAAAAGAACAATTCGAATACGATGACACCACGCATCAGCTGACGAGCCATAAGATATGGGAAAACGTTGCCAGCGTATGGCTGACGACAACATTCGGCTACGACAAATTTGGCAACCTCACTTCCCAGACAGATCCCTCCGGATTTACGATTGACATCCAGATAGAAACTGGTTTCAATACGTTTGTTGCCTCCAGAAGCGTGAAGCCGGAAAAAGGCACTACGCTGACAAAACAGTTTACCTACGAACCGGCGTTTGGCAGGCTAAAAAGCAAAACAGAAGCCAGTGGCGGCGTCACCACACAGGAAACAGATGGCATCGGCCGCATCACTTCCATCTCCAAAACAGCACCGGACCAATCCATGGTGGAAACAACACAGTACAGCTGGACGATGGACGACAAGCTGTTGTGCCGGACAACCAAAACACGTGTATCGTGGAAAGACGACAGCTGGAAAACCCTGCAGGAATACTACGACAGCGCCCAGCGAAAAGTCAGGACCAGGCATGCGGACGTATCCGGCAAACAGACCATCAGAACAGATACCGTGTATAACGAAACCGGCCTCAAAACCGATGAAACGCTGCCCTATTTTGAATCGGCAACGCCACAGCATATGACATGGGCATATGATGAGTTTGGCCGCAACACCAGCCACGTTAGTCCCGCTGCAGACAGTGGCAACGATGCGGTGACCACCAAAAAAGAATATACCAACAGCACCACGGAAAAGATAACTACCGCCGCCGACACGTCCGTGAAGCGGGTAACGGAGATCACCTGGGCCAATGGTCCCAAACGTCCGTTGCCGGTCAGCAAAAAAGACGCAGACGGTGGCCTGACCACCTACAGCTATAACGGCCTGGGGATGCTGATATCCGTCACCGATCCCAATAACAATAACACGACCATTACGTACGATACCCTGGGCCGAAAAGTGCAGGTCGTCACTTCAGCGGCTACCACAACCATTACCTACAACGATAGTGAGCGCTCCATCAAAGAAGTGATCGGCGGCAATAGCACCACTATCTACAGAGATGGCATACACAGGATCATCAAAAAAACAACGGACAAAGGAGATACCACTTTCACCTACGATGAGACCAAAGCCGCTTACGGCGCGGGTATGCTGACCAGCGTCACACTACCTACCGGAGAACAATTTGAATTCGGGTACAGTGCTGAAGGACTGGTCACCGAAAGAAAAGTGACCGCCGGAGGGAGTACCTATACCATCACCAAAACCTACACGCCCGACGCTCATACAGATACGATTACTTTCCCCGATGGCGCTGTACAAACCAACACCTATGGCAGCGGTGTACTGACACAATCCGGTTTTACTTCCGGTAGCGACGAACTGCCGGCGTTGGTAGTATATGATAAATTTGATACCAACGACCACCCCGCTTCCATTACCTATCATAACGGCGTAACAGGCACATTAGGTTATGATAATTATGGCAGAATAGCGTCTTGTGAAGTAACCGGCAACCACCAAACCCTTTTTTCCGACAACATCAGCCGCGACGCCACCGATGCAGTCGTACAAACGGGGCAGCTCTCTTCTCCCAACACGTATCTCTATGATAAAAGCGGCCGGCTACAATCCGCCACAGACAATGTCGGGTCGTTATCTTACGACTATGACACCTCTGGTAATTGCACCACACTGAACGGGCATACGGTCCAATATGAAGGCTATGCGCCAAAAAGCGGGGATACCCTTTTCTCCGCTCAATACAATTCCGCAGGGAATGTACAACAACTGCAATGCGACAATAAAACCATCACTTACAGCTATGACAGCCAACAGCAGCTCATATCTGCGAATAATTCGGCTTTTGTGTATGACTATACCGGCGCCAGGCTGAGTAAAAGCGAGTCAGGCACCACCACCTACTACATCTCGCCGGAATATGAAGTGGTGCAGTTCCCTGGCGGCGCCGTTCAACACACCTGTATTGTGAGGGCCTATGGCACCCGCGTTTATACCAAAACGATAGTGGATTCCGGAAGTCCCGCACCACAAGATGGCATTCCCGCTACCGGCAGCCTCTATTATATCGACGACTATCGCAACAGTACCCGCGTAGTGCTGGATGATAGCGGCAACGTCACCGGCACACTGGAATATGACCCGTTTGGCGGGATACGGCAAAGGACGGGCAGCAAATCCTTCCGTCATTATTTCGGCGGCGGTGAATTTGACTATGACATCAACGCCTACTATATGCGTTCCCGTTACTATGATCCGCGGCTATTGCATTTCCTCACGCCTGACGACGGGCTTGGTGGCAAACTGCTGGACCGGGACACCTACAATCTGTATGCTTACGTTTCCAGTGATCCTATGGGACTGACAGATCCTTCCGGGCATTCCTGGCTGGACTTCATTGGGCAGACCTTCCTGGACGTTGTCTCCATTGGCATAGGCATTGGCGCTATCATCATGACCGGCGGAGCGCTGGCAGGCGTTGTCGGATCAGGATTGATCGGCGCCGGCATCGGTGGCCTGGTATACGGTATTACACAGAAATCCTGGGAGAAGTCATCCGAAGAATCGTGGGGCATCCGCGGATGGGGCGGTGCTTTCCTCGTGGGCGGGCTCACCGGAGCGGCCGCCGGCGTGGCAGCCTTGTACGTTGCTCCCGCTATCATTTCAACCCTCAGCCTGGAAGCAGCGTCAGTAGGCGCTATGGGCGTCAAACTATTGACCGGCATGATCTCCGGGGCACTTGTCAGCGGCAGCGGTAAAATGCTGACCAACTGGATGAATGGTAAATCCGTTACTTCCGGACTGGGTTCTGCGGTGGTGTTCGGCATTGCTACGGCAGGAGCGTCAGGCTTCTCCTCTCTCACCGCCTCCTATTTCCTGTTTGAAGAAACCATAGAACAGGAAGCCGTGACCACCCTGGAAAACAACGAATCATCCCTGCTGGAAGGAGAAGGAGAAGGCGAAGAAATAGCACCAACACGTGAAAACACGCCGGCACCCAAACAAATAAAACGGGTGCCGATCGCTAAGCGATGGTTCAGGGAAGACAAAGCGCTGATCATGACCACCATCCGGTTTACCTGGAGCACCACAAATAAAGTCCTCACCAGCCTGCATATCATCCCCAGTTTTTAACAAAAAAATTCTCTCAAAATAAACATTCACTTTAAAATCCATTTATTATGAAAGCCAGTAACACCCTCCCCACTCCTGATGTAGCCTTAGCAGGCACGCTCATTTACAACATTCGGGAACAAGCGGTCAATGAAAAAGAAATACATGCCGCACTCGAAGCCGGGAAAACAGTAGCGTTTAAACACACCGCTGCCGGTCAACCGGGAAAAATTATCCCGGGCCTTGAAATTCCTCATGGACTGGCGCTCTTTGCCGTTAAGCAGGAGCCTATCCCCGGCCATCCCGGCAGAAAGCACATTATTACGACCATCATTCCGGAAGAAATTCCGACGACCATCCAAAGTTTCTCGGCAGAGAAAGGTGCACAGGAAAGCAGGAAAGAAACTTTTTCCTTATCAGAAGAAGAAATTGAGGAAGAAATCAAAAAACATATGCAGCTTCAGGTAGACCTGGTTAATTCACTGACTCCTCCGGCAGCATTCTCTGCTTATTGGACGCCCGTTACCCAGAATTTCCCCTTTAATCCCGGTTATACACAGAATTTCTGGTCATACAAAAATGGAAGCGGCCAAACCGTGCAGGTAGTCGTAAGGCAGACTTATTATGTTTATCTCACCCAAAACGGGGGACAAACACAATTTAATATCATCGTCGTGCAAAACGGGTACTCACAGGCATCGGCCAACGGCGGGATTGTCGCCAACGACGGATGGGAAAAAGTATTTCTCAATTCCGACTTTCACCTGAAACAAAGCCTGAGTGGTTGTACCAACGCTTACGCCAGTTCACCCACCACCTCGCTCAACAGCTCCACCCCTATCCCGGACAGCATCAGCGTTCCTTTTCAACTGATATGCAGACAAGGCGGGAAGTCCAGTATCCAGTCATTCACCCCGCAATATTCTAATTCGGTATTAAGTACCGACTGGGGAATTATCCTGCAGCAGGATTCCGGCAACATTGACTGGTGTTATTACACCACCAATCCCTGGAATTCCACGCAACAGTATTTCCAGGACTTCGGCAACTGGTGGGGCAGGATGTATGATGGCGATGACAATGTGGTATCAATTAATAACCAATGCACCGGCGCGGTGAATTTCGATTCCGTCTCTCTCTGGAACACGCCGGCATCAAAAGGAATGACCAGTCTGAACGTAAACTTCGGATATTCCAGCTATTACTATTTCGTGGGTTTCGCCAATCCGAGTGGGACCGGCAACGGCCACCATCAAATGGTGCAGGCTTCTCCTTCCAATAACCCCAATCCTTCAGGTTATGATTTGATTTCCATTACCGGCTCTTACCAATATTTCAACTCATAATTCCGGTTTATGCCAGCCATCAGCCACTGCTGATGGCTGGCTGCTTATCCTCATCCTTAAAAACCATTTCCCATGAATATCAGTCACCCTACCGCCACATCCGACGGTATCCTGGCGGACACCCTTATCTATAACATCAAGGAACAAACCGTGAACGAGCAGGCCGTGCATGCCGCGCTGGAAGCCGGAAAAACAGTAGCGTTTAAACACACCGCCGCTGGTCAGCCGGGGAAAATTATTCCGGGCATAGACATTCCCCATGGACTGGCACTGTTTGCCGTCAAACAAGCCCCTATTCCGGGATATCCGGGCACAAAGCATATCATTACCACTATCATTCCGGAAACAATACCGGTGACCACACAGCGCATCTCTGTAGATAAGGGCGTACAGGAAAATCAGCCGGCAACTTTTTCCTTATCGGAAGAAGAAATCGATGAAGAAATCCGAAAACATATCCAGCTTCAGCCGGAAGCTTATAATGGACTGGTCCCTCCGACAGCATTGTCCGCTTTTTTTGGTGCGGTCACCCAAAACTTCCCCTTTAGTCGTGATTATTCCCAAAACTTCTGGGCACATCACAAGGGAAGCAGCCAGACCATTCAGGCAGTGGCGAGACAGACGTATTATGTCTACCTCACGCAGAATGGCGGACAAACACAGTTTGATATCATTATCGTACAAACCGGATACACGCAGGCATCGGCCTCCGGCACGCTTGCCTGCAACGATGACCAGGAAAGGGTGTTTCTTAATTCCTGTTTCCACCTGAAACAAAACTTACAGGGCTGTTCAAATACCTTCTCCAGTTCACCCGGCACAATACTCAACGGCCCGCAACCGATCACGGACAAGATCTCCGTACCGTTGCAGCTGATCTGCAAAAAAGGCGCTCAAATCGGTATCAACGGCTTTACCCCGCAATATTCCAACTCCGTGCTAAGCACCGACTTTGCCATTATGCTGACGCAGGATTCCGGCAACATTGACTGGTGTTATTACAACACCAATCCATGGAATGCCTTGCAGCAAAAGTTCCAGAACTATAACGACTGGTGGCAAAGGATGTATGACAGCAACGACAACGTGGTACCGGTGAACAACCAATGTACCGGGGTGGTGAATTTCGATGCTGTTTCTCTCTGGAATATTCACGCAGCAAAAGGTATGCGCAACCTATATGTAACGTTTGGGTTCTCCGGCAACTACGATTTTGTGGGCTTCGTTGACCGCAGAGGGTCAGGCAGCGGACATCATCAAATGCTGCAAGTGTCTCCCTTCAATACCCCCAATCCGGCAGGGTATGATCTCATCGCCTTAACTCACTCCTCCAGCTATTTCAACGGTTAAATAAATCTTGCTCTTGTCAGCCATCAGCTACCACTGATGGCTGATTTTTTTCCTCACCATTAAAATTCATTCTCCATGAACACCAGTCAAACCATTCCCACATCCGACAGCGTTATAACAGATGCCCTCGTGTACAACATGCAGGAACAAACGGTAGACCGGCAGGCAGTACGCGCGGCCCTCGAAGCAGGAAAATCTGTAGCGTTTAAACACACTGCCAACGGCCAGCCAGGAAACATCATTCCCGGTATCGAGATCCCTCAGGGACTGGCTTTATTTGCTATTAAACAAGTTCCCATTCCCGGATACTCCCACAGCAAACATACCATTGCTACCATTATCGCAGAAGAAATACCAGTCACCACCCAGGTAACTTCCGCAGAAAAAGGCTTAGGGCAAAGCAGGAAAGAAACTTTTTCCTTATCAGAAGAAGAGATCGATGAAGAAATCAAAAAACATACGGAGCTTCAGGTAGACCTCAACAATTCACTCACCCCTCCTTCAGACTATGAGGCCTATTTCCACCCTTATACTCAGCATTTCCCTTTCAACCCAGGCTATGTGCAGGATGCCTGGGACCATAACAAAGGGACCGTTCAATATTTTCAAATTCTCGTTACGCAGACCTATTACGTTTATCTGACGTTAAACGGAGCACAGCCACAGTTTAACATCATAATAGTACAGAACGGATATTCACAGACATCAGCCAATGGCAACATTTGTTGTAACGACGGATGGGAAAGGGTGTTCCTCAATTCCTGCTTCCATCAGAGACAGGTCTTAACCGGATGTTCAAATGCCTACGCCAGTTCACCTACCACCTGCCTTAATAGTTCCACTCCCATACCGGATACGATCGCCACTTCGATGCAACTGATATGCAGGGCAGGTGGTAAAGTAAGCTATAAGGACTTCACACCGCAATATGCCAATTCGGTGCCCAGCCCGGATTGGGGCATTACCCTGAACCAGGATTATGGTAGTGTTGACTGGTGTTATTATACCACCAATCCCTGGAATTCCACGCAGCAATTTTTCTGGAATTTTCAGGACTGGTACACCCGGATGTATAATGATGATAACGGCAACCTCGTATCGATCAACGATCAATGTTGCCTGGTCACCAATTTCGACTCGGTGGCCCTTTGGAATGCTGCCGCCCAGTTGGGAATGACCTCCCTGAACGTTGGATTGGGATACTCCAGCTGGTATTATATCGTTGGCTTTGCAAGCACCAACGGCTCCGGAGACGGTAGCCATGAAATGACAGAAGTATCGCCAGCTAATAGTCCCTCCGCGGTAACGGTCGATTTGATCTATTTAACAGGCTCTCAGAAGTATTTCAAACCGTAAGTCCTACCTCCCCATTGTACCAATATCAGTCATCAGCCCTTGCTGATGACTGATATTTCTCCCGCCTCGTTTTTGGCTACAACAACACGCGTTCCGGCTACAAATACCAGTTCAATTGGTTTCACCTTTGTGATACAAAAACAAAACAAGATGAAAGTATTTGTAACAGGGGCCACCGGATTTATTGGTTCCGCCGTGGTGAAAGAATTGCTGGCAGCAGGCCACGAGGTAACAGGGCTGGCCCGCTCCGAAGAAGCCGCGCAGAAAGTAACTGCCCTCGGTGCGAAAGTGCACCGTGGCGACATCACCGACATCGCCAGCCTCCAGTCCGGAGCAGCCGCAGCCGATGGCATTATCCACACCGGCTTTATCCATGACTTCAGTCGCTATCCGGAAATGTGCGTTGTTGACGGAAAAGCGATTGATGCGATGGGTGAAGTACTCATGGGCACCCAACGCCCACTCATCGTTACTTCCGGCACCGGTGTTATTGTAAAAGATACGGTAGTGACAGAAGAAGACGGTGTTGAAAACCAGGCCCATCCCCGGGCAGAAACAGAAAGGGCGGTGGAGAGATTAGCCGCCAAAGGTGTTCGTGCTTCCGTGGTACGGCTCCCTCCCTTTAGCCACGGCGCAGACGACACCCATGGTTTTCTTCCCATATTGATCCGGCTCACTAAAGATAAAGGCCGCGCAGCCATGATCAACGGGGGCGCCAATATATGGCCGGCCGTACACCGGTTGGATGCAGCGAGGCTGTATCGCCTGGCACTGGAAAGCAACCCGGCAGGCGGCACCCGTTTCCACGCGGTGGCCGAAGAAGGCAATGCCTTCAAAACCGTGACCACTGCTATCGGCGAAAGACTGCAGCTGCCGGTCGTTTCCCTGGACGCGGAGGAAGCCGCCGCGCATTTTACCTGGTTCGCACATTTCGCCAAAATCAACAACCGGGTATCTGCGGACATCACCAAAACAACACTGGGCTGGAAGCCTGTACATCCTACCTTGTCCGAAGACATGGCCGGAGATATATACTTCCCCGCAAATCAATAAAAGCGGTACATTCACCTACAGGCGGCGATACCGTCTGTAGGTTGTTAACTGATGAAACCATGCATACACCTCTCCGCATCAAAACCATCTCAGAGTTCCACGCGCTGCGCGGGTTGCCCAAACCTAAACATCCGCTGGTCAGCGTGATTAATTTTGATGATATCAAAAATCAGTTTGAAGCAGGCACCGAAAGCCTCATCTTCGATTTTTATACCATCTCCGTTAAACGCGGCATGAACCACCGCTACCGATACGGGCAACAGGACTATGACTTCAACGAAGGCGTGATGTTTTTTATGGCGCCTCACCAGGTATTGAGAATTGAAACAGAGGAAGAAAACCACCAACCCACCGGCTGGTCGCTCATCATACATCCCGATTTTTTCTGGAATACGCCACTGGCAAGCACTATCAAAAAGTACGACTTCTTTGGCTACGCGGTACATGAAGCCCTCTTTCTGTCGGAAGAGGAAGAACTAAAGATCCAACAGCTCATTGAAAATATCCGGCAGGAGTATCATACCAGTATCGATCAGTTTAGCCAAAACATTATTATCTCCCAGCTCGAAACATTGCTGAACTATGCCGACCGCTTTTACCAACGGCAGTTTATCACCCGCAACAAAGCCCATCATCTGGTGTTGGAGCAGCTGGAAACACTGCTCGATCACTATTTCGAGGCGGGTGATTTAAGCAGCAAAGGACTGCCGACGGTGCAGTATATCTCCGATCAGCTGCACCTGTCGCCTACCTATTTACGCAGCCTGCTTAAAATGCTGACGGGACAAAATACGCAGCAGCTGATTCATCAGAAGGTGATTGACAAGGCCATGGAAAAGCTGACCACCACTCATTTAACCGTCAGTGAAATCGCTTACGAGCTGGGGTTTGAACATCCACAATCGTTCAATAAATTTTTCAGGAAGAAGGCCAATATCACACCGATGGAGTTTAAACAACGGTTCCAACGGTCCAACTAAAAGAAAAGAGACGCTGATCAATCAGCGTCTCTTTTATACTTTATATTTTATATTTTAATCAAGGAGCGTGTTTTTGTTTGTCGATCTCCTTCCAGTCTTAGTATATACCTTCCCGCGGGTAGTGAACTGATGTCGCGGCTGATCTGCCGCTCCCCTTTCGGGATGTTCCACTGTCGCAATACATTGCCGCGTATATCCAATAGCGTTAGTCGCGTATAGGACAGGCCGCGCAGGTCTATCATCAGCTGTCCGTTGGTAGGATTGGGATAAAGGACAGGCCCTTTGGTGTCTGTTGTTTCCGGCGCCGGATATTCCGCCTTGCTGTAAGCCATCATGGTGGCGGGTTGGCTGACCGCGCAATTGTCAATCATGAACCAGTTAAACTTCAACGTGGTGCCCGACAGCACATGTACGCCGGTATAATTGAGCGCCGGCAGGCGGATGGTGTCTGTAATCGTTTTCCAGACGCCACCGGTATTAGGTATGCTGATGGTATCGAATTTAAAGGTGCTGTGGCCTATCCATATTTTAACCGGTGCGGTAGTCATCACCCGGAAGCTGATATTGTATCTGCCGGCGACCGGCACATTCAGGTTGCTGTAGGCGAACCAGTCGTTGGCTTTCAGGTTGGTGAAGTCCTGGCCGCCGCCCACGTCCGTACAGGTTTCCAGTACCGGCCCGGGCGCCCGGTTGGAAGCGCTTTCCGCTTCATACTTATCATTAACGGTACAGGTGTAGTCTATCGTCACCGTGGCCGTGGCGGACAAGGAGCCGCTGGCGGCGGTGACAGTATAAGTGCCCTGCGCGGTGCCGGCGGTAAATACGCCGTTGGTATCAATGGCATTGCCGGCGCCATCAACGCTCCACAGCGGCTTAAAGGTGAAGGGGTTGTTCCGCTGGTCGTAGCCTTTCGCCACGAACTGCTGCGAGGCCCTCAGTGGCACGGTAATCGCCGTGGGTGTCAGCTCAATGCGCGTGAGTACCGGCGGCATCACTACGTGTACGATGGCCGTATCACTGACCGTTCCTGCCGTGGCCAGTACCAGATAATCCCCGGCAGCGCTGCTGGTAAACAGCCCGCTGGCATTGATGCTACCGCCGGCGCCCTGCACAGACCATACCGGCGTGACGGTGAACTGGCTGCTATCCTGGCCGTAGCCGGTGGCGGTGAACTGCTGCGCCTGACCGACGTTGATGGTAGCGCTGTCTGGTTTGATCACCACGCGCGACAACGGCACAGAGTCGGCCCGGATAATGCTTAGCCAGTTGAAATTCCAACCGTCTTTGTTGGCGACGATCTTCAATGTTTTTTGTCCCTGCTCTAATCGTATAGGCGCTGAGGTGACCGTGGTCCATTTCTGCCATCCGCCGCTGGCGGGGAGGTCCACCGTTTGCAGCGTGGTAGTGTCCAGCTGCACCCGTAGACCGGAAGCGCCGTTCACCGCCACCCGGAACTGTATCCGGTAGGTATCGGTGCGGGGCACCTCAATGTCATACTCAAACCAGGTGCCGGTGCCGATGTAACTCACGTCCAGTCCACCGCCCACATCTGAACAGGGTTCTGTATTATTGTTGTTGCTGTTGTCAAAGCTTTCGGCCTGTATCTTCACCGGTATCAGCTTGTAATTGGCCGGCCGCCGCGTCACAAAGGCCACGCCTGTTTTAGTGGTGGTATCTACCGTAGCCGTGACCGTTACCTGCCCGGAGCTATTCAACGTGGCCAGCCCATTGGGGGTGATGCTATTTCCTGTGCCGGTAATGCCCCATGTAGGAGTAACGGTCATCGGATAACCATTCTGGTCGAGGGCTTTGAAGGTATACTGCTGCTGTTTCCCGGGCAGGAAAGACAGATCGGCCGGCGTCACCATGATAGTGTCCAGTACCGGTGTGCCCAGCCCTTTCTGATATACACGGGCATAGTCTACCTGCATGCTGTCGGGCCAGTCCGCCTCCGTGATGGCGCCGCCCATGCCTCCGCCGATGGCCAGGTTCAGGATGAGGTGGAACTTCTGGTCGAAGGGCCAGTCTTTCCAGTCGGTATGCGGATTAGGATAAGACAATATCTGTGTGGTATCGTACCGGAAGCGGATCGTATCCGGCGCCCACTCCATCGCATATACGTGATACACGGTATCCGCGTCCATCAGCTTTTTCGTGTTGGTGACACCGCCGCCATTGGTCCAGTTGTGGTTCTGTGTGTGGACCGTAGCCATCACCGTTCCGAAGTTGTTGCCTACATGCTCCATAATATCCAGCTCTCCGCTTTTGGGCCATCCGCCGTAGGCGCTGGTGGTAGGCATCAGCCAGATAGCTGGCCAGGAGCCGCGTGCGCGGGGCAGTTTGGCCCGTACCTCTACTTTACCATAGAGGAAGTCGAATTTACCCTGTGTGATGAGCCGGCCGGAGGACCATGGCTCGGTAGTGTTACCGTTAGGGAAATCCTTTTTTCCGGTGATGACGAGCCGGCCATTTCTCACGCGGGCATTGTCATGGGTAGTATCGGTGTATACCTGTTGCTCTCCGTTGATCCATCCTTTGGGGCGTGCATCTACGATCCATTTGGTACGATCAGGCTGCCCGTCGGTATTGAACTCGTCGGCAAACACCAGCGTCCAGTTGGGGTTGCCTTCAAATACGACATTGCCTTTCGCCGTATAGCTGGTGACGTTAGCCGTGGCCAGCTCTGCGCCGGCTATCAGCAATTTCAGCGTGGTACGGGAATAGTTGGCGCCGGAATTGCCGCTGAGGGTTATGCGTGCCGTGGTATCATTTACCCGCAGCACATTACTGATCACAATGCCCGGCGGCAAATTGGGGGCGGTCCAGTTAGCAGTGGTCAGGGTGGGTTTCAGGACCCCTCCTTTCACTTCCGCAGTGAGGACAGCGCCGTTCTCATGCCCCATCTGAATGCTGGTGTCCTTCAATACGATGGCCGTGGGATTGGGTCCCTGCAACAGATCGAAATACAGGATGCCATTGGCTTTCTTGCCATCGATGTACTGAATGGCGATGGTGTTGAAATCCGTCCGGTTTTTTACGCTCTGGAAATTATAGGTCGCTTCTTCCCAGTGGTTCACCCGCGAAGGTTTGAAGGTAAAGAAAACAGCCTTGCTGTAGTTGTTGCCGGGCTGTAGTTTGAACATGATCTCATCCAGCGTGGTGGCATACACCAGCATTTTAAAAGTGCTGTTGGAGGCGAGATCGAAAGAGTCTCTCAGTGAACACGACGCGCTCATGTACTCAAAGCAGGAAGTGTCTTTGGTGAATTTGGCTACCAGCGGACTGGTGTTCAGTCCGGATGGATTGGGATTGGGCACCCCGAATTCCACCTTACCGGTAGTGGTGTTGCCGGCGTAGTACGTCCATTTACCGGAGCAGGGGCCGTGGCCTTCCATGTCGTCCAGCAGGAGGTATTGCGCATGTAGTGTGCTGCACAGCAGCAGACAGGGCAACAATAATAACAGTAGCCACTTAGCCCGCACAGGTAGTCCCCGGCGAGCAGCAGATTTTGGTTTGCTCGTTTTCATAACGTTTCATTTTTGAAAGGCCGGCGCAGCCGGAAAGCTGTGCCGGCCGGGGTTTTATAGTATCAGGGTTTTAGGTTCGTCTACAGGTCATAGATTAGGGTTCACCACCGCGTCAGCGCCGGGTATAGGCATCCAGTAGTTTGCTTTGGTGATGTTACCGGCTGGTTGCAGATCGCCGGTCGCCTTGTTGGCGTTGGCAGCTTCCACCTGCTCCAGTCTCACCAGATCAAACCAGCGGTTCCATTCTCCGGCAAACTCCCAGGCGCGTTCGTTGACTACCGCCGCAGCGAAATCAGCGCCGGCCATACCGCCCGCCAGGTCAGGCAGCCCGGCGCGCTGCCGTACGGCATTGACAGCCGTATAGGCATCGCTGTTAGGCGTACCGGCGGAACGCGCCTGCGCTTCTGCATAGATCAGCAGCACATGCGCATAACGCATCATGATAACGGGATTGTTGGACATATACACTGCTTTCTGGCCCGACTGGACAGTAAACTTTTTATAGTAGGGATGTTTGGTCGTGGTTTGTTGCCAGGGGATCACGGTACCGTTGCTCAGGGTGAACTGTGTGCTGAAGGTCGCGTCTTTACGCGGGCCGGCCGGGAAGTTGTTAAAGAAATTCAGCTCCGGGAAAAAGTCACTCCACCCGCCTTCATCTTCCGGCATGGTAGACAGTCCGTAAAATGAATTGTACGTCACCCAGTTGCCACGCGTGAAAAGCGTGAACACATCTTCCACGGTACCACCCACAAAAATCTTTAGGTAGCCACCGGTGTAAAGATCAAATCCATAGGCTGTTTTGTTATCGATGACTTCTTTGGCCTTCGCTGCCGCCAGTGCATATTTCGACTGGTCTTTCAGCGGCCATCCGGCTTCTGTGAGATACACGTCTGCCAGCAAAGCTTTGGCCGAGCCTTTATTAGGTCGTCCGGAGCTTCGTCTGGTATTAGGTATCCACTCTTCCGCTCTTTTTAAATCGGCTTCTATCAACGGATAAATCTCTGCCGGTTTACTCTTTTTCAGGTTCAGGTATTCGGGTGCATATTTTTCAGAGGGAATCACCGGCACATCGCCCCACAGCCTTGTGAGCCAGTAGTACGACAAGGCCCGCAGATAACTGGCTTCGCCCACCATGGCGCGGATGGTGTCCTGATTGCCATCCTGCACCTTGCTGTAGTTGTTGATGATATTGGTGGTGGCCTGTATGGTTTTATAGCAGCCCAGCCAGATGGGGTTCATCCTGCTGTTGAGCGACGATACGTTGAAGCGGTCAAACTCGCGGAACTCCTCCTTGTTGGAGCCGGGATGCGTGGTGAGATCATCGCTGCCCATGGTCATGGCGATCTGCGATACCGTGGTAAAGCCGCTGGCCCAGGGTACCATCAGGCTGCCGTAGGCGCCGGAAAGCACCGTCTCCAGGCCGGTCTGGCTGCTCATGGCATCATCGCCGGCTACCAATCCTTTGGGACTTTCCGTCAGCTCCTTGCTGCATCCTGCTGCCAGCATGAGGAAGGATAACAGATATAAAGCGTATTTCATGTAAAATCGTTTAATCATAACGGTTAGTTTTAAAAGCTCAGCGTTACCCCGCCGGTGATGGTCTTTGCATTCGGATAAGTACCGAAATCAATACCCTGACGGATATCTCCCGCGGAGGAACTGCTTTCCGGATCGATACCGGAGTAGTTGGTCACCGTGAAAAGGTTGGTAGCGCTCAGGAAGACCTTCACGCCCAGTGTATTTTTCAGCGCCGATTTTGGTATATCATACGCCAGGCTCACATTCTTCAGGCGCAGGAAATCACCTTTTTCCAGGAAACGGCTGCTCTGCGTGAAATTGCGGTTGGTGGTACTGAAAGCCGGTATGTCGGAGGTTTCATTGACACCCGGAATATAGCGGTCTTTGATCTCCTGCAGCGTGGCTTCGCGCGCATCGCCGCCGTAATACATGGCCGCTGCCTTGTTGTAATTCAGCCGATCGAAGCCAAAGAGGCCCTGAAACAGCAGGTTCAGCGTAAAACGTTTATACGTCACCGTATTATTCCAGCCGATGGAGGTGGTGGGTATGCCGGTACCGATCACATGGTAATCGCCCGCATCGATGGTGCCGTTGTTGTCTACATCGAGGTAACGGGAATCGCCTGCCTTCGCGCCGTATAACGCAGCTTTGTCATCGCCGGGCTTCCAGGTGCCGAGGTAGGTGAGCCCCCAGATGGCGCCGAGCGACTGCCCGGGCATCACGACAAACTCCGACTGCGGCGACATGCCACCACCGATCTTGCGGTTGTTGGGGTCAAAGATGCGGGTCTTGCCTTCGCCCAGTGAGATCACTTTGTTTTTAACAAATGACACGTTGAACCCTGTGTTCCATTGCACGGCGCCGCTGTTGACCACATCCCCTTCCACGGCAAACTCCCAGCCTTTGTTCTGTACGGCGCCTACATTGCGGGTAATGGAGTTGCCGCCCAGGTACATGGGCAGGTTTTCCTGCAACAGCAGGTCGCGGGTGTCCTTGACGAAATAATCCACGGTAACGGCTATGCGCCCTTTCAGCAACCCGATGTCGAGCCCCACGTCCTTCTGCTCGGTGGTTTCCCATTTGAGGCCGGGGTTACCGATGTTGCCCATCACGAGCCCCACCACATGGCTGTTGTTGTTGAAAGATGCCGGTATATTGGAATAGGATGAAAGGGTGCTGTAAGGACTGATCGCCTGATTGCCTGTCAATCCCCAGCTGCCACGCAGTTTCAGGTTGCTGATGCCCTGCACCTGCTGCATAAACGGTTCGTTGCTCACTACCCATCCTGCGGAAACAGAAGGGAAATAGCTGTACTTGTTGTTGCCCTGGAATTTGGAAGAGCCGTCACGTCGCAGGGCCGCGGAGAGCAGGTATTTATCATTATAGGCGTAGTTCGCCCGACCTACCAGTGAGAACAGCGCCCATTTAGAGTAGCCGGAGCCGGGAGAACCGGGTGTTCCTAACGCGAGATTGTTCCACTGGAAATTTTCATACGTCAGGTTGGTAGCGCCCGAAGAGGAATAATTGTAGGTCGACTGCTGGTATTCCGCCACAGCCGTCAGGTCCAGGCTATGGACTTTATTAAATACCTTTCTGTAGTTCAGTGTGTTGGTGTTCTGTAAAACAATTTCTTTGTTTGACCGGATGCCGGCACTGGACACATTGTTATTGGTGATCTTTCCTCCAAAGCTCTTGTCCTCGTACTGGAGATAGTTAGCGCCGTATTGCAGGTTAAAGGTCAGCCCTGGCAGGATGTCGAACTTAAATCCGCCGATGAGGTTGGCCAGCATCCTGTCTCTGATGGAGATCCTGTTGACCGTGAGCGCCACCGGATTATAGAACAACGAGCCTACCGGATCGCTGACGACGAAACTACCGTCTGCATTGCGTACCGGCGTGGTGGGCGCCCAGGTGAGGGCCTGCGCCAGCGGGCTGCTGGGGCCATCTGCCGGGATATCTGCGTTCTGTGCCGTGCTGTAGGAACCGGTGATATTCAGGAAGGTAGAGACGATGTTCGAAAGGCGGGCATTGATATTGGAGCGCAGCGTGTACCGTTTGTAAAACGAGTTGTTGATCACCCCATCCTGATTGAGGTAGTTACCGGAGATAAAATAACCACTCTTGTCGGTGCCGCCGGAGAGACTGAGCAGGTATTCCTGTGCCGGTGCTGTCCGGAAGATCTCTTTCTGCCAGTCGGTGCCACCTTTAGCCCGGAAGTCCGCGATCTGCGCATCTGTGAACTTTGGCGTGGTGCCTACCGCTGCCGCATGGGCGTTGGCCGTTTCTGCAAAGTCGGCCGCATTCAGCAGGTCCAGTTTTTTGATGACGGTAGAAGAAGACAGCCGTGTGGTGAAATTGAGCTTCAGTCCACCTTTACCGCCTTTTTTAGTGGTAATGAGGATCACGCCGTTGGCGCCGCGGCTGCCGTAGATAGCTGTAGCGGCGGCATCTTTCAGTACCTGTATCGACGCAATGTCGTCAGGATTGATCGAGAAAAATTCCGCGCCCACGAAGCCGTCCACCACATACAGCGGATCGTTGCTGCCGTTGATGGAATTGGAGCCACGGATGCGGATACGTACGCTGCCACCGGGCGATCCGGCGGAATTAGTGACCTGCACGCCGGTCGCACGTCCCTGTAATACCTGATCGAGACGGTTCACCGGTGCGTCTTTAAAATCTTTGGAGGTGATAGAAGAGATCGCGTTGGTGAGCGTTCCTTTCTTTTGTTCGCCATAGCCTACCACCACCAGTTCATTGATATTGGAGGCGGATGGCTGTAAGGCAACAGACACTTCTTTTTTACCGTTGAGGGGTATCTCCATTTTGTTGTAGCCCAGGGAAGATACTACCAGCACGGCGTTGCCGTCGGGTACTGTAATTACATACTCTCCTTTGTCGTTGGTCACCACACCTTTGGCCGTGCCTTTCACCTGAATGGTCACACCGGGTAGCGGCTCTCCTTTTTCATTGGTGATCTTTCCGGTGATTGTTTGTTCCACCGGGGCGGGTATCTCGCTGGTGATGGGTTTACGTTTTACGATGACCACCTTGTCGGATATGCTGTAGGTAAAAGGCTGTCCGCTGAAGCAGGCTTCCAGCGCCTCTTTCAGGGAAACGTTTTTCAGTTGCAGGTCCACTTTCCGTCCCTGGAGCATTTGTTCATCCGTATACAGGAAAGTGTAGCCCGTTTGTTTTCGGATCTCCTGAAAGACCTTGTCCAGCGGCACATTACGTTGGGAGATGGTAACTGTTTGAGAATACCCGGCCGCATGTACCTGCAGCAGGGCAACGGTCATTAAAAGCACCGTTAATTTCATCATCAGTAACGTTTTTTTCGATAATCGTGGAAATTTTTTGTCCCACGCAGCACGACGCCGCCTGCCTTGGGAAAAAAGCATCAATTGCATACATTTGTATGGTTTGGGTAAGTAATGAATAATTGCCGCAAGCGATTGTACATACAGGACCTGACTTCACCGGGGGCGGTACGAACGCTTCCGGTTTTTTTTGTCCTGTATGGGTAAAGGGATTCGTGGAAAATTAAGGACCCATAAGTGTATCAGTTTTATTGGAATATCAGGGCGATACGATAATCTGCCTGTCTTTGATCTCGAAATGTACTTCTCCTGTCATCTCCAGTATTTTCAGCACCTGTGACACCGGCACGTTCCGGGGTATGATACCGCGGAAGTGAGCCGGGACGGGCGCCGTGAACACCACTTCCACGTTGTACCAGCGTGCAATCGTGCGCATCACGGAAGCGATGTCGTTGCCTTCCAGCTGAATAAAGCCATTTTTCCAGGCCACCGCTTCTTCTGTATTTACCTGCTGTTGAAGCGACAGCAGATCGTGTTGTTTATCCAGTTGTGCGCCCTGTCCCGGCGCCAGCTGTTTGCTGTTGCCATGGCGGCTCACTTTCACGGCGCCTTCCAGCAGGGTGGTTTTGATGACCGCTTCATCGGCATAGGCCATAATATTGAATTGCGTGCCCAGCACCGCTACTTCCATGCTGTCGTTAGGCTGACCGGTACGCACCGTCACTTTAAAAGGCATGGCGGTGTTGCGGGCCACTTCAAAATAGGCTTCCCCGTTGAGTTCCACCTGTCTGGCGCTGCCTTTGAAGGCCACCGGGTATTTCAGGGAGCTGGCCGCGTTGAGCCATACTTTGGTACCGTCGGGCAGTGTTACCTGGAACTGGCCGCCACGGGGCGTGCGCAGGGTATTGTATTGCAGGAGGTCCGGTTGGCCGGATAGCGCCGTGTACAGAAGCTGTCCGCCAGCCGATTGCGTAATGCGGGTATGACCTTGTTGCGTGAGCATTCCGCTGGCGGCGCTGTCGAGCGGCAGCTCCGTGCCGTCTGCCAGGGTGAGCATGGCTTTGTTGCCGCCGGGCGCCACGTCATGCACTGCCGGTACAGCAGCTACCATGGCAGGGTTACGGGTATTCGGCCGCAGCAGCCAGAAAAGGCCGACTGCCAGCAGCAATACAGCCGCGGCAGCGGGTATCCAGCGCAGGCGGCGTGGCGAACGAAGCGGTACCATATTGTCCGCTGTTTGCGGCCGGTCGGCCGCCAGGATCTGGCTGGCTATCTCATCCCAGTAGTCTTTGTCGTAACCGGCTGTGGCATCCGGAAGTTCCTGCAGCAGCAGCGTTTCCACCTGCTGCGTAAGCGCGCCGCTGTGGTCCTCTTTGATCAGCGTCGATAATTCCTGCAGCTCCGCCGCAGTGGCGACTTGCTGCAAAGCCTGCCCGAGCAGGTACGTAAGGCGGTCTTGTGTTGACAAATGGTGATTGTTTTGACAATGGTGAACGTGGTGATTTTGGTATGTTCTTCAAACGTGAAATACCCCCTTCTGATAAACAGACGCGCGAGCAGACATTTAGGACCTATCGAAAGAAAAAAAAATTTTTTACACCCGCAACAGCCAGAGTACCAAGGCGGGAAACAGCATCCCGGAATGCTCCAGGTGCTTGCGGATGGCGTGTAGCGAGCGTACCAGTGAATTTTTCACTGTATTGGGCGAGAGCGACAGCTGGGCGGCGATCTCCGGTATTTTCAGTCCCTGCTCGCGGCTCAGGAGGTAAATGCGCCGGGCCTGCGGCGGTAGCTGCTGTACCGCCACGCCCACCTGCTCCTTCATAAATGCATAGGCGATGTCCTCTTCCGGGCTGAAGATCGGCTCATCCGGCATCAGCGCGGCCATGGCCTTGTGATGCACCGCTTTTTTACGCAGGTAGGTGAAGCACTGGTAAAAAACGATGCGCATCAGCCAGGAACGCGGCTGTTCTATCTCTTTCAGCTTATCACGGCTGATCCATAAACGAAGAAATGTTTCCTGGAGGATGTCTTCCGTCACCGAAGCGGTTTTGGTGATATGCAATGCCATGGCACGGAACTGGGGCGCATACAGATGAAAAAGCTGCCGGAAGGCCATTTCATCGCCTTCGGAGATCAATTGAAAAAGTTCCTTGTTATCATGTGAGTACGCCTGCATGCGGGACAGCCTTCCCGCTAAAGTAGCAAAATAATTGATAGTTGTTTCGCTGCGGAATACTCCCCGCTATTTAAATTCTTTTTATATTTTCCCGGCCGAAATGTAAAAGATAGTTTTCATGAAAAGATATTCCACGTTATTTTTTGGCGGCATCGTCGCCACCCTGGCTGCCTGTTCCGGTAGTAAACAAATAGCCCATGCCCCGGTCCAGGCCACCGTCACCGCTTTTATCACCAGCAGTGACCAGCGATACCTGCTGAAAGAACAAACCGGGCTCCGCTTTTCAGGAACTAACGCCAACGGATATACTACAATAACGGTAGATCCTGCCCAAACATTTCAACCGGTAGAAGGATTCGGCTACACCCTTACCGGTGGCAGCGCGCAGCTGATCAACGCTATGGACCCCGCCGCCAGGCAGCAGCTGCTGCAGGAGGTCTTTGGCGCCGGCAGTCAGCAGCTCGGTGTCAGTTACCTGCGTATCAGCATCGGTGCTTCCGATCTGAACGCCACTGTTTTTTCCTACGATGATGTTCCTGCCGGAGAGACAGACGTTCCGCTCGCGCATTTTTCACTGGCGCCCGATATGGCCGGCGGCACGGGATTGATACCGCTGCTGCAGGAAATATTACAGATCAATCCGAAGCTGTCCATCATGGCGGCACCCTGGAGCCCGCCCGTATGGATGAAAGACAACGGTGCTTCCAAAGGCGGCTCCCTTCTTCCTACCTATTATCATGTGTACGCGCAGTACTTTGTCAAATATATTCAGGCCATGAAAGCAGCCGGCATCCCGATAGCCGCTATTACGCCGCAGAACGAGCCGTTGCATCCCGGCAATAATCCCAGCCTGAAAATGTTGGCAGGAGAACAGCGCGATTTCATCAAAGGCCACCTGGGACCCGCATTCGCGGCGGCCAACATCCACACAAAGATCGTCGTGTATGATCACAACTGCGACCGCCCGGATTATCCGCTGACCATCCTCGCCGATACTGCTGCCGCCAGATATGTGCATGGCAGCGCTTTTCACCTGTATGCAGGCGACATCAGCGCGCTGAGTGCCGTACAGCAATCGGCCCCCGACAAAGCTATTTACTTCACTGAGCAGTGGACCGGCTCCAAAGAAACATTCGACAACAACCTTCGCTGGCATATCAAAAACGTGATCATTGGCGCCATGCGTAACCACAGTCGCACAGCACTGGAATGGAACCTCGCCAACGACACCGCTTACAAGCCTCATACGCCCGGCGGCTGCACACAATGCAAGGGCGCCTTTACCATCAACGGCAACGATGTCAAACGTAATGTGGCTTACTATATCATCGCACATGCTTCCCGGTTTGTGCCTGCCGGCGCTGTCAGGATTGGCAGCAACAGCGAAGGTAGTTTCCATAGCGTGGCCTTCCAACGGCCCGATGGTAAAAAAGTGTTGATCGTACTGAACGACAACAGCATCCAGGCTTCGTTCAACCTGCGTTATCAAAACAAACAGGTAGTCGCCATTTTGCCTGCCGCCAGCGTAGGAACTTATATTTTTTAGGGAGATGATAAAATAGTGGTTACCTCCAGGTGTCCACTATCTGCTAAACGGTCTCTTTTAGAAACCACGCCATCGTAATTTTGTCTTCACAAAAAAACAAGTTTATGCGTAACAACAGACGATGGACATTTATACTGGGCATAAGCATATGGCTGCTAGGCATTCCTTTCTATTCTTTGGCCCAATCTGCTTCCTATTCCGTTAAAATCGGCGACATAACCGTTACAGCGCTGTTAGATGGCACGATCCCCATCAATGCAGACCAGCTTTTCGCCGGCAGCGAACCAGGAAAAGTGGCGCGGCTACTGGAAAAATCGTTTCTGAAAAATCCTGTAGAACTCAGCATCAACGCCTACCTGATACAGGATGGCGAGAAACGTATTTTAGTAGATGCCGGCTCCGGGGAGCTCATGGGCAAGTACGGCGGTAAACTGACGGAGAGCCTGAAACAAGCCGGCGTTCAACCGGAAGAGATCACCGATATCCTGATCACCCATGTACACGCCGATCATTCCGGCGGCCTGGTCGTTGCAGGGAAAAAGATATTCCCCCATGCTATCATCCATGTACATCAGACAGAGGTGGACTTTTGGCTCAATGCCAAAAACAAGCAGGCGGCAGACCCTAAACACATGGGCGCCGATCCACAAACCTTTACCAATGCAGAAAATGTGCTGACCCCTTACCTGCGAAGCAACCAGGTAAAAACCTTCAACGAAGCAACAGCGGTGCTGCCGCATATCATGGCCATGCCGTATCCCGGACATACCCCCGGACACACCGTGTACGTATTGAGCAGTAAAAATGAGAAGTTATATTTCTGGGGTGATATGATCCATATGGCGGCCGTACAACTCCCCGCCCCAGCCCTGCCCGACCATTTCGACGTAGATGTGGCCGCACAGCAGAAAAACCGCCATACGTTCTATAACAGGGCCGCGCAGGAGAAACATCTTATTGCTGCCGCCCATATCTCTTTCCCCGGCATCGGACACCTTCAGAAAAGCGGAGATGGTTTTCTCTGGCTACCTGTTCCTTTTAGTCTGGAAGGAAGAACAGAATAATCTTTATTAATCTTTATGCAAACCTGCGCGATGAAATCACCGGGCGGGTTTGCGTTTTCTATAGGGGTCGTTATACTTCCTGTTCCACAACGTCAGCTGATTCAGTATTTTCAACAGGTCGATCCCTTTCTCTGTCAGCGTATATTCCACGCGCATGGGTGTTTCGTTAAACTCTTCACGCGCCACAATTTCATCTTCCACCAGCTCCTTCAGTTGCGCTGTCAGCACTTTCTTTGATATAATCTCAATACGCGCGAATATTTCCCCGAAACGCAGTGTCTTCAGGCCGATGGTGTATATAACGATCGGCTTCCACTTCGTACCAATGGTGGCCATGGTGCGGGTCATCGGGCAATTATGGCAGGTAAATATCTCGGTATTCATGGGTCAAAGGTACGGCACTTTCAAACAAAGTGATGGTTGCTGCAACAAGTGTCTCCATAACACGTCATCGGGCTCCCTGTCACCATACTTTCGTCATAAACCGGGAGGCGCTGATCACCGTTTCACCCTCACAATCCCAATCGTCACATCGGAAAGAAATGCGGCACTGTTCTTTGGTCCTGTAGCGGAAGTTCCGGACACCACCAGTCAGTACTCCTATTACAGAATCATTCCGGAATACCGGAGAGCCGGAATCGCCCGTATATACGTCCAGGTTACAGATGAACCCACCAACGGGCAAAAGAGAACGGACAAACGCTTTGGAGGCCACTTTCACCGGAAGTCCCAATCCGTAGCCAATGGAATAAACAGCGTCCAGCATGGCCGGCGTTTGTATGGAAACCGGCAATACGCTTTCCCTGGGCAACGGCCTGTTCGTGGTAAAAACGCAATAGTCGTCCGTCGCATTTTCATCCACTATACTTCCCACCTTGTACACGTCGTTCGCTTTAATCAGCAAATTGGCCTTCAGGGAGTCTTCCATGCGGTATCCAAATACGATATAGTACCGTTTAAAATCAGTGCTGCCCAGACAATGGCCCGCTGTTACCATCGTAGTTTCCTTTATCGCAAATCCCGAACCACGGACCTTCACAACCGGCTGATGGTCAAAGTGCTCCCCGTCGCAGGTCCCGAAGGACGATTTCAGGTCTCCGTTTTGACGCAGCATATAGTTCCCATCTGCCCTTTTTACCAGTTGCCCTGTATCAATGATCAGTCCTACTTTTCCCGCCAGTTGTTTAATACCAAGAGTCGTATTATAGGGGTCCATCCGGTTATCGTCCCCATAGGTCCCGTAGATGGCCAGTTTCTCCCGTTGTATCTGATCAATCGTGATGATCAGTTGTTTTTCGGTTAGCCGGCTTAGTCTTTTTCTTTTTTGCAGAAAGGGCGGTAATGTGTCCGGGCGGGGGCTGTTCAGCCCCTTCCACTGCTGCCGGAATTGTAACTCCGTATATAGCTCCTCGTAGGAATATTGCTGCCGGATAAATGCCGGGGTAGTCAGTTCCAGCATAGGAGTCATATCCAGATCGCCCGGGCGTACAACTGCTGTGTCCCCTTTAGGGACGATGACAGTGGAATCTTCAGCAGGAGTGGTTTCGGTGGTAACATTTTCATTACAGGAAACAAGTAGCCATACAGCAAAAAATACAACTATCGTTCGTTTCATGGTATTTGGGATTAATTAAAAATACACTATTTTGGCAATAATATAACTGTCAACCTATTTTCTGATATCCCTACTATCAATAAACTTTTACTGACTCCAAAACCACCCAGATGAAAGGTACTTTTTCCCTGTTACTGTGGATGAATGCTATTCTTATGCCTGGCCATCTCTTCGGGCAATGGCCGCCGAAAAGCACTAAAAACACTTCCCAACTTATTACAATCGAGATTAATGACAAGGGAGCATTCAGCGGCACGCTTCCACCTACTCTCCATCCATCGGACCGCCTGGTATTTTTGATCCGCATCGCGGACGCAGCCGACACAGGGCACATTGACGTATACCGGCAGGCGTTAGTGACATATGACGAATTATGGAAGAATGGCTCCTACAAGGATGGCTATGAATCGATGTTTGGGGAGGATGCCACGGCCAGGGCCGCAGAACGGGCGGAAATCGCCAACACCATCAAATTTCTGGATACCCGCGACACCAGCCTGTTAACGGGGCTGAAATCCAACAAGTGGGTACCCGTGCCCCGCAGCGATTTTGCGCTGCCTTCCAGCCGCGTCACACTTTCTTTTCCCGGTATCAAACCCCGTCAACTCGCACTCACTGTCACCGATCAGGGCGTAGTTTCCGATACGTTTAAACTGGCGGAATTCGGCAACTACAGGACGGAACAAACATTTACCTATCAGGTGGAACTGGTAGACAAATACCGTGAACTGGTCATTGATCATTTCAGAAAAACCCACAGTTATTTTCAGCGGGACGGAGAGAAAAAGTGGCATCAGCTCCTGAAAGAAATTCTTTCCCATGCCCCTTTAATGGACTCCGTCGGGACGCTGATGAAAGCGCATGCAGCAGGTAAAATTGACGATACCACGTTTAATGCCGCCTTGCAAACAAAATGCTCCCGGATAAACGTGGTAACAGCACTCCTGAACCAACTAAGTGAGTCAGGCAACAATCGCTGGTTAGCCCCCTGGCTTTGGTATACCAAAGGCTCTCTCAGATTCAATCCGTTTGACTTCTCCAACGGGCAGCCACTGAAAGATTACGCCACGGCAAGATTTAAGCCTGATACGTCACAATACTACCGGAGCTTTATCGCCACAGTTGATGCGGCAGTTGATCAGTTACGTACCCACCCGAAACCCAATAGCCCGGACAGTATCCTGTTACTGGCAGAAAAGAAAAAACAAGGGGTAACAAAATTGTTGGACAACAGTACCGCGCTGGCGTTCATCGATAAAAACAATAAAGCTGCTGATGCCTTCCAACAATCAGAAATGGTTGTTTACAAAGGTAACCTGCTCGTGAGCACAGCCGACCAATTGCGATTTGTTCGTTACCACAACGGACTGAAAGGCTATACGCTTTCCTCCAGGCTACCGAAAGACTACCCGGAAGATTATGCCATGTATGTTGGCCTGGTAAATGTGCCGGGCAACAAGATCGTAACGCTGGACCAACGGCTGAGTGATTTCACCGACAAAGCCGAATTCACCACGCAGGTGCAGGAAAGCCTCGGAGCGATCACCAAGGGTAAATCCACCGTAACAGATGCTGCCAAAACTTTCGCTTCCTTATTTTCTACCGTAAAAAAGAGTGGCGAAGACGTCAATCCTCTCTGTACCGATAATGCAGAAACTACCTACCTGCATTACCTGTTCGTGACAGCCGGCTACAAAGGCGATCTCCCCGTACCGGAAAAACTCGCCAACCAGACAGACAGCAGTGATTATAAATACAGTACCATCCTCGCCGGCCAGGACGATAAAGCCGCTCCTTTCACCAACGAATACAGCATCGAAGAACGGCTTGCGTCGGACACCAGCAAAAAACAGGTGGCCAAAGGATTTCGTTACAATGTAGGCAAACTTCGCTCCTTTGCTATCGGCGCGGGACTGGCATTCGGATTTTCTCAGGTAAGCCAGGTAAATGTAGATTCCGCCGGCGCTATCTCCTCCTCTACCGATGCGGCCAGGGCCAAATTTATAGTGGGATTAAAATACTACCCCTTCAAAACTTTCCTGAGAGACAACGGCATCTGCCCCAGATGGCCGGAGCGCCGCTTCTCGTTATTCGGTGGTTTTGAAGTACTGGACCCGCTCAACAACCTCTATCTCGGTGTAGGTTATGATATTGTTCCCGGTCTGAATATAAACGTAGGCGCCAATTTCTACCGGCAGCACTACTACCGTTTGCAAAATGACAGGATACTCGACAAGGCCACCAGAATGCCTGCTGTCGGCTATCTGGCTATTACGCTGGACCCGGAAGTGGTAGTGGACCTCATCAAATTAATGGCAAAGTAAAACCAGCAACCGACATGAAAAAAATCCTCCCCATACTCCCTGTAATTGCCTTTGCTTATCTGTTGACCAACTGCGGCAAGAAAGAATTTGATGATATCAGTGGTAACAAAAAATTATCCGGCCGCGTGTACCTCATTGATACGCTGGGCACCGCCCAGGAGCCGCAAATGCTGAAAAGTAAAAAAGTGTACATCCGCTATAGTGGCAGTTCTACCAGCGACTATCTGTATTCCGTTGTCAGCGGCGCCGATGGCTATTTTACCTTCACTAACCTGTCTGCACAATCCTATACGGTATTTACAGAAGAAATTCGCTCCGGCATTAAATATGTAGACGCCCAACAGGTGGACCCGGGACAGAAAGACTCCATTGTGCTGCGCCTGAAGCCGGACACCTTACAACAACGTCTGTTAAATCTCATCGTAACCGACAAAAATAAAGAACGGGTATCCGGTGCTATTGTCTACGTATACAGCAGCCAACTGGTGGCCGATCATGATTCCGCGATAACCGGCACCGGTTCTATCCTCGCAGATACCACCAGCATCTATGGCAACAAACTACGTATAGGCCTCGGCGATGGCAAATACTATTTTAAAGCCAAACGGGCGTTGACAGATACCATATTGCGGTCGCGCGCCCTGGTAAATACTACTATTTCCGGCAACGGGCTGAAAGATATCAGTATAGCGGTTGAATAAATACCAACATAAAAAAGCAGCTGCCTCGAAGTACTTTGAGGCAGCCGCTTTGAGATCAATTCAAATTAATTCATCAGTTCTCCCAACTTCTTCAGGAGGTCTTCTCCCCTCAGGTCTCTGGCAATAATTTTACCATTTTTGTCCAACAGGAAATTGGCGGGAATACTTTTAATATCATACTGTTTGGCCACTTCGTTGTTCCAGTACTTCAGGTCAGACACGTGTGTCCAGGTGAGCTGATCGTGCTCAATGGCTTTTACCCACGCCTCTTTTTTGCTGTCGAGAGAGACACCGAGGATGGTAAACCCTTTGTCTTTGTATTGCTGATAAGCTTTCACTACGTTTGGATTTTCACCGCGGCAGGGACCACACCAGGAGGCCCAGAAGTCTACCAGCACATATTGGCCTTTGAAGCCGGAGAGGCTCACCGGATTGCCATTGACATCGTTCTGTGTGAAATCAGGCGCGATGGCATTTACAGACAGGGCCTTCGCAATCTCCAGACGGCGGGCAAAGTCGGCGCCTGCTTTGCTCTTGCTGATATTAACAGAAAGGCTGTTAAAAAGCGGCGCAACTGCGTCATAGTCGATCTTGCTGCCGGCTATTTCCCTAAGGGCAACCAGGCTGATATAACTATCAGGATGTTGATTGATATAGGCCTTCTGTATCTGCTTCTTTTCTTCGAGGGCGGGTGTTGCGGCCTTCATCAGGCTGTCTCTGAGCGTCGCGCCTTCTTTTTCGGCAGCGGTAGCCGCTGCCCATCTGGCATCGAGCTGTTTAAGGGTGGTTTCAGGCGAAGCCTGCTGTTGTTTATAGTCTTTGTAGTCGCTGTTAATCCGCGAGTTTTTGAAGACGGCATTTTTAATAGAGTCTTTGGCTGTCAGCTGCAACGTTCCATTTTCAACATAACAGGAGAGCATGTCCATGTTTGGCTGCCGGCCGGCGCCCTGATGGTCCAGTAACAGGGTGGCCATCACCGGGCTGGTGGTAACGCCTTTGAAGGTGAAGCTGCCTTTCTTCATGACAACAGAATCCAGCACATTGCCGCCTGTATTGCGGTATGACAGATATACTTTTGCAGGGGCATCGATTTTACCGATGTTTCCCTTAATGGTGAAAGTGGTGTCCTGCGCCAATGCCGGCATGGTGGATACCAGCAGAGAGGCGACTAATAATTGTTTCATGTTCGTTTATGTTTTAATTCAGATAAGCATCATTTTGAACAAGGCGCGGGTTGGCTTTGATTTCAAGGTCGGGAATAGGATACAGTACTGATCCTGGTTTCCACGTGTTAGGAGGTGAAAGCGGTTTTAACACGGCCTCTGCTCTTTTGGTCCGCTTCAGGTCCAGCCAGCGGTGTCCCCATTCAGCGAAAAACTCTACCTGTCTTTCTTTCTCAATAGCGAGTAAAAGAGAGGCCTGATCAGCCGCGGTAGTAACCGGCAAACCAGCCCTTTTACGGACCATGTTCAGGTCGTCCTGCGCCGGTTGTACCTTGCCTTGTTGTGCGCATGCTTCTGCACGGATAAGATATTGTTCGCTCAGTCTGAATACTACATAGTATTCCGTCAGTGCGCCGGTACCGGCCTTGTATTTGGCTGGATAGGCCCAGGAAAGGTTGGCACTGCTGCTAAAGCCTACCCAGGTGGTTTTACGGTTGTCATTTGTTTCGAAGGCATTTAACAACTGGGGCGTCAACTCATAGTTGGGCCGGGACCCGGCAACGGTAAGAAACTGACCGCCTTCCGGTGTATTGGCATTGGCGATCACGGGCTGTAGTTGCCATATTGCTTCGGGGCTTTCTTTTTTAAATACCTGATCGAGCGGCGGCAATGCAGCGCCGTACTTTCCGGAGTTGATAATACTGCCAGCTTCACTCTCCGCCTCCTGCCACCTGTTGGTATAGAGGAATGCCCTTGCCAGCAAGGCACTGGCCACCTGACGGTTGGGCCGCAGCTTTTCCCCGGTAGGATATTTATCGGACAATAACGCTTTGGCGTCTTTCAGGTCGCTGATAATTTGTTGCCACACCGTGGCAGCCGGCGTGCGGGGAAGCCCCATATTCTCCTGATAAGCGGTATTGAGTACCAACGGCACATCTCCAAAGAGATTGACCAGGTAGAAGTAACAAAACGCCCGCGTGAATTTGGCTTCTCCTGCCAACTGGGTCTTCACGCTGTCAGACATGCCGGTGGCCATGGAAAGACCACCCAGTATTGCATTGGTCCTGTAAATGTATTTATATCCGTCAGACCAGAGCGGCCCTACGTAGTTATTATCAGGCGTAAGGGTATGGTCCGAGAACTGCTGAAAATACGGCGCAGCCGTGTTATTCTGCGTCCAGATCAGCTCATTGGCAGACATGCCGCCGAGTGCCGACATTGAAAAACAGGCAAATGAGCCACTGTTGCCATATTGGTCATTCATCATGCTGATATAGATCGACAACATGGCTGCTGTGGCCGACTGGTCATTGGTAAATATCTTATCATTGGTCAGCACGTTGGGTGGATTTTCCACCGTAACAAATTTTTTGCAGGAACTGAATATACCCACTGCCGTCAGGCAGCAAATAATACACCACATACGGCTACTCCGGATGACAGGTGACAGGTGATTATAGTTGATTTTCATGATGACTACTTTGTTATGAATAATTAAAACCCTACCTGCGCTCCGGCTGTCAGCATTCTCATCGGCGGCATGGAAGAGAAAGACATTGTTTCCGGGTCTCCGGCCTTATAACGGGTAAAGGTGAGCAGGTTTTGTCCCTGCACATATACACGGATGGTTTCTGCTTTGATGCGTTGTGCCACGCTACGATTGAACTGATAGGACAATGAAACGTTTTTCAGACGCACGAAAGAGGCATCCGTGATACGGCCGTCGGAGTAATTGGCGTAGTAGCTGTAAGTCGTAGCTGCTACCCCGCCGGTTGTGTACCGTTGCACGTCGGTGATATCACCAGGGTGTTGCCAGCGATCCAGTACCATCACCGGCTGGTTCGCACGACTACCGGGGGGCAGGAACAGGATACTTGACTTACCCAGCTGTTTCACGAAGTGGAAAAAGATATCCATTGACCAGTTCTTGTAGGTAAACGTATTTTGGAAACCGCCATAATGGCGCTGTGCCAGGTTATACACCGCAGTCTGGTCTTTGGGAATAGCCATGCCTGCCAGTTTATACAAGCCGGTAGCCGGGTCTACGCCCTGAAGGGGAATCCATTTGGAAATGGTTACTGGTTGACCGATAGACCATATACTCCCGTAGTATGTATCTTCCAGTCCGGGGTAAGCCAGCAGTTTATTGCGCGGGATGGTAATGTTGAAGGTGGTTTTCCAGCTGAAGGATTGTTGTTGGATATTGGTGGTATTGAGGATCAGCTCCCAGCCGGAGTTCTGTAGTACAGCATTCTGGTTGGCGTTTACAAAGGAAAATCCTACCTGTGAAGGAAGCGTAAGCCCAGTCAGCTGATTGTCTGTTTTGCTCAGGTAATAATTGGCGCTGAAATAGATACGGTCTTTCAGGAAGGACAGTTCCAGTGCCGCTTCCCACTTACGGTTCCGTTCCCAGGCATAGTCGGGGTTGTAAAGATTATATGGATAAAGGCCGTTTGATCCCTGATAGGGCAGTGCTGCGGTGGTAGGCACCCATTTCGACAAGTATTGATAGTCGCCGATACGATCGTTGCCTGTAACGCCCATGCTGGCTCTTAATTTGCCGAGGCTGAGGAAAGACAGCCCTTTCATGAAATTTTCTTCAGAAAAAATCCATCCGGCGCCTACTGCTCCAAAGGTGCCGAACTGTTTTCCCGGGCCGAACCTGCTGGAGCCGTCATGGCGGGCAGACACATTGAGCAGGTACTTTTCGTCCCAGTTCAGGCTTACGCGGCCAAACAAGGCAGCATAGTGATATTTGGAGTAGTTGCTGGAAACGCTCTTCACCGCAGCAGGACCGGGTGTCAGCAGCAGGTCGTCATTCGTATAGCCGCTGGCGTTTATTTTTGTTTCTGTATTCAGTTGTTCCTGGAAACTGCCACCCACCAATACTTTTACGCCTGCTTTACCCCACCGCGCGTCATATTCGGCCTGAGGTTCGATGATCCAGTTGCGGGCGTTTTTGTTAAAGAAATCCGCGGTACTGATCAGCGTGGTACTATACGGACTTTGTGATTTGATGGGGTTAGTAGCCGTCTGGTCTACCCTCAGGGAGTTATAACCGGCATCAACTTTCAGTTGCAACCCACGCATAACAGTATAGCGCAGGTTCATGCTTCCGAGTACCTGGTCGGTATTAGCAATGAATTTTTTGTAGGTATAGGCGAGCGGGTTGGAGAAATTGATGCCCTTATCCCTCCAAACGAGGTTACCGGCGGAATCCAGCGGATAAGGCGCATTGGGGATGGTGGTGATCAACTGCATCAGGTCAGTGATGATGATGTTGTTTTTATCATTGCTGTATCCTGCGTTGAACGACACGGAGAATTTGTTATCGGCAGAGCGATGCACCATATTGGCGTGTACATTTACCCTGTTGTCGGGCGTATTGCCATAGTAGATGGGTGTTTCCCCATGGTAGCCTGCCGCCAGGGAGAACTGGGTTTGCTGACTGCCGCCGGAGAGGCGTACCTGTGCATCGTTGGCCCGTGCCTGTTTACCGAGCAGTAGTTTATTCCAGTCCGTATATCTGGTGGTATCCCATACCATCAGATCGCTGGCATTAGAAGCAGTAGGCACAATCCCATCATTGGCGAAGGCTTCTTTGCGCATGGTCACATATTGTTGGGTGTTCATCATTTTAGCCATACGGGTAGGCCTGGCCCATCCGGTATAGTAACTGACGTCCACCGATGTCTTGCCTGCTTTGGCTTTGCGGGTGGTGATCAGCACAACGCCGTTAGCGCCACGGGAACCGTAGATCGCTGTAGCGTCTGCGTCTTTCAGCACTTCGATGCTTTCGATATCAGCAGGATTGATGCTGACGAATGGGCTGACACCGGAATTGGCGCCCATCAGTCCTCCCATTGTTTGCGCAGATATACCACTGGCGAAAGTGACGCTGCCGAGGGAGTGGGCAAAAGGTACGCCATCGATGACATACAGCGGCTCCGTTCCTGCTCCCAGAGAGCTTTTCCCTCTGATCACCACACTTACCGGCGCTCCCGCCAGTCCACTCGTTTGTGAGATCTGCACACCTGGCAGTCTGCCGCTGAGGGCCAGCAGCGGACTTTCCACCGGCTGTTTACGGATATCCTCTCCTTTTAATTTGGCGATGCTGCCGGTGCTGGTACGTTGTGTGGTAGTGCCATAGGCGATGATCTGTATATCATCCAGCATGCTGGTAGCGCGGGACAACATAATATTGAAAGTCTTCCCTGCTACCATGGCGTCGGTAACAGGAAGTTCCTTTTTGTCGTAGCCGATAAAGGTAATCACCAGCACTTCGCCGGGGTTTACGCTGATGGTGAATATCCCATCCTGGTTCGTGATACCGGAGCGCTTCCCTCCTTTTACCACTACCGTAGCACCGGGAAGCGGCTGCCCGTCAGGCCCTGTGATACGGCCGGTAATGGGCTGTACGGCGGTAACCCCGGCAGTATTGGCCGCAGGCAGTTGTACCGGCGCCGACTTCGCATATACGAAAATACTTTTGCCCCTGATATTGTACTGTAGGGGCTGAAGACGGAACACGGCAGTCAGGAATTTTTCGAGCGGAACATCCTTTTCACTGACTGTAACGGGATGGGACATACGAAGTAATGACTCCGTATACATAAATACATATCCTGTTTGTTGTTTGACCGAATGGAAAACCGTTTCCAGCGGAACTTCTTTTCCGGTGAAGCTGATGTTTTGTGATACGCCTTTGGCGTACACGTTCAGCAGGCCAACTGTCATTAACACGATGGTCAATTTCATGATAGTCAGGATTTTGGTGACGTAAGGGCGCCGGCCCCCGCTCCGCGCGCGAATCGCAGAATTTTGCATAAGTTTGCATTGTTTGGTTGATAAATAAGCTGTCTTTACAAGGGACGCTGGTTTATGATCAATCAGGCGATACCGGAAGGCTGCAACCCTTCCGGTTTTTTTTACCTGTTATATTTTTCAGGAAGACAAAAACCTCCGGCCACAGAAGCATCATGCTTCAGCGCCATTCATTTTTTAAACATGTTACGGTTACTGTTGTCTGGCTTTTCCTATTGGCTGACGTTCATCTACTCATTGTTCATTCACTTAATTGCCTACTATCAACGTATTACCCTCCATACGGAATTGAACTCCCATTGCTTTTAACATATCCAATACATCTGAAAGATTTACATTCTTATACATCTCACCTTTAAAAACGATATCTGGTACCGCTGCTTCATATCGTACCCGGATGCCGTACCATCGTTCCAGTTGTCGCATGGCCGCATGCAGGTCTGACCCATTAAAATTAAAGAGCCCGTTCTTCCAGGCCAGCGCCTGGTCGAGGTCTGCCTGTGGCGCCACTTTTATGTCATCGTTGTTACCAGTAGTAGCTGCCTGCTGGCCTGGCTTCAGCGTTACTTCCCGCTGGTTGGTTTTTATTTTTACGCTGCCGGTGACCAGTGTAATTTTCGTATAGGCTTCATCTTTATAGGCATTCACGTTGAAGCTGGTGCCCAGTACCTTAATGGTAGTACCGTTCGCTTCCACCAGAAATGGCTTTTGCGCTAACGGCGCCACTTCCAGATAGGCCTCCCCGGTAATGATTATTTTCCGCTCGTCTGCCGGGAAAGCGGCGGGGAACCGTATGGAGGATGCAGCGTTGAGCCATGCTTTGGTACCGTCCGGCAGCGTTATCTGATATTCGCCGCCCTGTGGCGTGCTGATGGTGTTCCATAATGTTTCGTGCTGCTCGCCGGATTGCAGCTGGTACGTCAGCTGGCCGGTGGCCAGCTTCACGATTTGTGCATTTCCCTGCCGGGCAACAGTACCATTAGCCACCTGTTCCAGCGTGACCGTACTACCATCTGATAACGTCAGTGTGGCTTTATTTCCGCCGGGCCTGATATCTGCCGCCACCTGTCGGGACGCCGGAGCCGGTGAATGATGACGGGTGCGGGTGAGGTAGACCACAGCAGTGGTGATACCTGCCATAACGACTGCCGCTGCAGCGACACGCCACCACTCCATGCGGGCAATACGCCCACGGGGTGCATCTGAAGGTATGCCGGTAGCTTGTAACTGTTCCGTTAAACGCTGACGCAGGCGCTCCCTGACTTCCGGCATTTCTTCGGGGACGATGTCATAGCGACCGGTACGCAGGTCCTGCAGCATAAAAGCTGCCGCTGTTGCAGACAGGTCAGGATCGCGGAGGGCAGCCAACAGTTGTTGTCTGTCTTCCGGCTGAATAGTGCCCATCACGTATTCGTCCAATAATCGTTGTAATGTGTCGGTTGTCATCATCGCTGCTTATTTATAAAGACCCGCTTTTTTCCCGGGAGGGTGGTTGGGACGGAAATTTTTTTTTAACGGTAGGTGTAGGCTGCCATCACCAGCGTAATGGTGATCGTCTGATGTCCATGCTGTGTAAGGTAATTCCGGAGAAAATTAAGCGCTTTTACAATATGTTCTTTGACCGTATTACGGGAGATATTTAGTTCGCGACATATCTCTTCGTAAGACTTTCCGTCGATACGGCTCATGGTAAATACCTGTCTGCGGGCCGGCGGCAGGTCGCCAATCCCCTTCAGCAACAGGGCATGTATTTCCTTAAATTCGGCCTGATGATCAGGTAACCAGATGTCCTCTGCGGAGTGAACATCTTCCAGGGCTTCCGTCTCATCCAGTTTTTTACGGACCGCTTTAAATATCCGATTGCGGGTGATAATAAAAAGATAGTTGGCAAAATTTTCAATGGCAGGCAGCTTCTCGCGGCTGTTCCAGATATCCATAAATACATCCTGCGTTAGTTCTTCCGCCACGGACAACGATTTGGCATAAGCCAGCGCATGCCCGTACACCCGTGGCCAATAAATATCCACCAGCACGCTGAAGGAAGCCTCCTCCCCCGCTGCTATCCGCTGCAATAGCTGTTGCTCCTTATACAAATGGTTGCTGTCCAACAAAGTATCTGAATGTAAAATGTAAACATAGAATAAAAATATGAGATACCCTTGTCGAAAATTACCATCACTTTTAATGACCAGGCTATTGTTCGGTTAATTAATGTCCTTATTAAATAACCATCCCGACAGCCACTTGCCGGAAGGCTGCCGGGATTGCTTATCTGTACCACTGCTTAACTAATGCGCCCTGTTCCGTTCATCTTCATTACCAAAATCGCGCTGCTTCAATTTAAGGCTGCTGTTGCCAAACTTATAACTCAGCGAAACCCTGAACCCTCTTGTATCACCATAGCTGCGAACGGTATTTTTTATGCCGTTGGAATAATAGGTGATCAGCGGCCGCTGCGCATTCAGGAGGTCCTCCCCGGTAATGGTCAGCGACAGCTTTTTGTTGGCCATCAGGAACTTCACAGACACATCCAGGATGTTCATCGTTGCAATATGGAAGATCTGATAGCGCCCCGGCAGTTGCAACGCATAATTGACACTGAAGAAAAGCGTCTTTGGCTTGTTCAGGGTAAAATCGTTGTTCGTATAGCAGTAGCCGTTATAACCGTCCGTAGATGCAATAAATCCTGATCTGGACGTCACATGCTGATAGTTTACATTAAACCCGGTAAAGCTGCTCCACCAGGGCCGCACGTTGAAATTATAGTACGTCGAAAAACCCAGCTGATAGGTATTGCCATAGTTCACCGGTGTCTGCCGGGTGATATTGGTCACACTGTCCACGATAGACAGCTCCTGCCCGAAGTCCGTCACTTTGGAATAATAGACGGAGCTTACCCACTGCTGATTTTTCACATAGGAGAACTCCAGGTTATCTATATACGAAGGCTTGAGGAACGGATTGCCTTCGGAGTAGAAATAAGGGCTGGTGCGGACCACGAACGGATTCAGGTAGTCAAAGTCGGGCCGGCGGATCCTGCGGCTATAATTGAGTGAGAAGGAATTTTTATCATCCGGCACATAGGTCACATAGGCCGTGGGGAACAGCTGAATATAGCGGTTCGTGTTGGTCTGGTCCAGGTTTTGGGAATACCCTTTCGTTTGTGTGCCTTCCGCTCTTAGCCCCAGCTGGGTTTCCCATTTCGTGCTCAACTTTTTGTTGGCAGAAAAATACAGGGCCTCATTATATTCCTGATAGTTAAAGACATTGGACTGGCCGGTATTTAATACGGGAATGCCGGTGTGATGATCATACACTACCAGATCGTTGTTGGTATTGGTATAAGACACTTTGGTCCCGAAGCTGATATTCGCCCATGCATAAGGCAGCGATACATCAGCCTTGAGGGAGTAGTTATTGATTTTATTGGCGTTGGTATTGGTGGAAGAGAAGAATGTGCCCGGCACCATGTTTTTTCCCGGGTCCAGTTCATTGCCTGCAAAGAAGCGGTTGTCTTTTTTCCGGTAGCTGAAGAAATCCACATCCACCGTTATGCTTTTTCCCAGCGAATCCAACGTGAAAGCCTGATACCAGTTGAGGGCATGCATACCGGGCTTATTATTGGCCTGCGCGTTGGAGGCGATGTAGCCATTCACTGCCTTTGAGGTATTACCGGAGCGGGTAGTCAGCGGACTGTTCGCTGAAGTTTTATCCGTAAAGCTGCCGAGGTATTTGAAGCCGGTAGTCCATTTGGGGGTGATTTTGTAATCAATGCCCAAACCGGCACTGAGCGCATCACTTTGTGATTTATTGGCGACTTCCTGTTTCCATTGTTCATGCGGGTAAAATATCTGTTCTTCGGAAGTGGTCAGCAATTGCTGCCGGCTTTTGCTGAGAGAAGCCTGTAGGGCGATCTTCCCGTGGTTATAGTTAAATGCGCCCTGAAGGCTTCCGCCGCCATATGTTTTCTGCGTATAGGCGGCGCCGATATGAGCGTCCCATGAATTGGCCTTTGCTTTTTTTAGTTTGATGTTGATCAACCCACTGTTCCCTTCTGCCTCGTATTTCGCCGGCGGCGCCGTAATTACTTCTATGCTTTTAATATTATCTGCCGGGATGGATTTCAGGAAAACGGCCAGGTCTTCCTGGGACATACGCTGAAGGCGGTCCTCCACCATCACCAGCACCTCCCCTTTGCCTACAATGGAAACATTGTCCTGCTGCACCCTTACGCCCGGCGTAGCCTTCAGGGCGTCCAGGGCCGTTCCGCCGGTGGGCATCACCGCCTTTTCCACGTTAAAGACCAGCCGGTCTACCTTCTGCTCCACCAGTTTCTTCGCAGAGGTGATGGTAACACCCTGCAGCTCCGTTCCCTCGTGAATTTCTACGGTACCCAGGTCCATGTCCCTGTCCAGCACGATCTCCCGGTCGAGGCCAGGGTTCCCGAACTGCCGGACCACCAATCGATAAATACCCTTCGGCGCCTTCAGGGAGAAATGCCCCAGACTGTCCCCCATGGCTTGTGCGGCAGGAACGGAATCACGCTTCAACAACCCGGCATATACGAAGCCCACGGCTTCTTTACGCTGGTTAATTACCTTACCGCTGACAGAGAACTGCTGGCAGAGGGACTGAGAACAATATAAAACCGCGACGAGTAAAAAGAGGATCTGCTTCATGTGCTGTGAATTAAATGTGGCACAAAACTGCGTCGCATAAAGGCTTTTTACCACTTTTATCGACAAACCCCTTCCGTTTTCCGACGAACCCGGCTTTATATCTTTTTGGAAATGAATAGCTTTGTAAAAAACAGTCAGATGTTATACCAGGGGACATTATCAGGAAAAAAGGAATTATGGGTCCACATCCTATTTTGGATACTGGTGGCGTATTTTACGTTCGTTAAAAACCCGATCTACGCCCGGATACTGGTCCCTGACCTGTTTTACACCACCTACCTGATCGTATTTGTTCTCACCTTCTACTTTCACTATTTTATTGTGATGAAGCAGGTATTCAAATCTTTCCGGTGGACAAAGTTGATCATCGGCTTATTTATCTCCTACCTGTTCTTTACCGGTGCAAGATGGCTGACAGAGCAGGTGATTACTGACCTACTGTTTCATAAAACAAACTATACCGATCCTACGTTGATCAATTATATGCTGGACAATCTGCACTATAGCAGCATGCCCATCATCTTCAGCTCTTTCCTTTGGCTGGGCATCTATTTCATCCGTCTTTTAGAATACAACAAGGCGATCCTCGAAGAGAATAAAAACACGGAGATCAAATTCCTGAAAGCGCAGATCAATCCTCATTTCATCTTTAATACGCTCAACAATATCTATTCCATGGTCTATTTTCAATCCGACAAATCACTGACCGCGATTGAAAAACTCAGCCAGGTGATGCGGTTTACCACCTATGAATCGCAAAAAGAAAAGGTCAGGCTGGCGGATGAAATCAGCTATATACAGGCTTATATTGAACTGGAACAATTGCGGCACCAGGAAACAGGGTTTATACATTTCACCAGTAAAGTGGAAAATGAGCATGTCGAAATACCGCCTTATATCCTGTCGCCGCTCGTGGAGAACGCCTTAAAGCACGGGGCCACGTCCGGCGAAACGCCTATTGAGATTACGCTTACCGCCGATAACGAGCAACTCACTTTCAGGACATCCAACGAAATCGGTACCCAGCAAAAAGATAAATTAGGCGGCATAGGCCTTGATAATCTGAAAAAACGTTTGCAAATTCACTATCCCGACGGGCATCAGTTACGCCTCACCCGGAATAATAACCGGTTCACCGCCGAGCTGCTAATTCAACTACAATGAAGAAAAAGATTAACTGTATCATACTAGACGACGAGCCGTTTGCCGTAAAACTGATTGCGGATTATGCCTCCAAGATGCCGCAGCTGAATGTACTGTATGCCGACAGTGACGTGTATAAGGCCATTGAGGTGCTCAACAAAGAAACCGTTGACCTGATTTTCCTCGACATCCAGATGCCGCAGCTGACAGGAATTGAGCTGATGCAGCTGTTTAACCAAAAGCATAACTTTATCATCATCTCCGCCTATGCGGAGTACGCACTGGACGCTTTTCAGTTTCATGTGGTCGACTTTTTACTGAAGCCGGTGACCTTCAACCGGTTTTACCAGAGTGTAGAGAAGTACAACCGCTGGCAGGAAACCTTCCAGGCCACGGAAGATTCGGATAGCTCCCTGTTTGTAAAGGCCGACCGTAAACATTATAAAATCGCTACTGATGATATCCTTTATATAGAAGGACTCAAAGATTATATCCGGATACATACCATCGATGAAAAGATCATGGTACTGGAAACCATGAAAGATATTCTGGAGAAGCTGCCGCCAAAGCAGTTTGTCCGCATTCACCGTTCGTACATCATTCCGCTGGATAAAATCAAAGTCATCGAAGGAAATCAAATCCAACTGAGCGACGGTACTTTCCTGCCTATCGGAGAAACCTACCGGAAGCTGGTAGGTGAATGGACAGCGCGGAAGTAACATACCGGGTCTTATACCTCTGAAGTGGTGACGCCATACTTCTGTCTGAAAGAAAAATAAAAGTGGGACAGGTTTTCAAAACCAAGGTCCAGGTAGAAGTCGGCCGGTTTCTGCTGCTTTTGTTTGATCAGATAATAGGCCTCTTCCAGGCGTCTTTCTTTCAGCCATAATTTCGGCGTGACGCCAAAAGCCCTGGCGAAGTCGCGTTTAAAGCCTGAGAGGCTGCGGCCCGTTAATCTTGCCAGGGTGGCAACCGGCACATTGAACATATAATTTTGCTGCATAAACTCCCGGAGGTCGGATTTATGAGGCTCCGAAAAATCAAACAGCAGATTTTTGAAATCCGGATTGCTTTGCAGCAGTAGCTCTATGGCCTCTCTGATTTTCAGGTCTGCCAGTTTGGGAGTGGCTTCCTTGTTGTGGTTGATATAAGGGGTGAGAGAGATAAAAAAGCTCCGGAGAAATTCGTCCGGTTTAAAAAACAATTTTTGTTTGCCGCTGTAAGGTGTACTGATCCTGATTTTATTCTCAGCAGCATAGCGCTGCAATGCAGCGGTATCGAGCGTGATAGCCAGAAACTGATAGTTGCCCTCCCGGGAGGGATATTTAATCGTGCGGATTAGCTGGTTTTTGGGAACAAACACCACGGTATTTTCCCTGATCACGACCTGACCATCCGCATGGAATGCATGTGTTTCCCCGGAGAGTTGGAACCCTAAAAAATGTTCGGGTATAAACTCCTCCTGTCCTCTGTACTTTTCGAAAGCACAGGAATAGACAAACCTGTCAAATATGATTTCAGCTTTAGCCTCCATAATACGAATATCGCGGAAATCCTAAAGATTTCCGCGTGCCCCTGCCGTAGCAATTTCTTTGTCTTGTTCCGGAGTACCTCCCGAAGACGCAATGGCGCCGATGATATTTCCTTCGCTATTTTTGATGATGACGCCACCGGCGATGGTCAGCAGGCCGTCATTGGCATTGATCATGCCGTAGCCGTTCAAACCGGCGCCGGCAATAATATTGCCCATTACATCGCTGTCTACGCCAAACATGACGGCCGTTTTCGCTTTTTTAACGGCGAAGTCCGCCACACCGTATACGCTGTTCCATCTGCCGAAAGCCACCGGATGGCCGCCGGTGTCCACCACGGCTATGCTGACGGGTATATTGAGTGCTTTGGCTTTCTCCACTGCCACCGACAGCGCCTTCACCGCCTCATCGTATGTTATATTCATCATTTGTTTTTTTATGGGAAATCAAAAGAAATGCACAGGCAAATGCCTGTGCATTCACCTAACTTTTTACTGACCAGGCATCACTTTGCAGTTGCTTCACAAAATCTTCTGTTTCTTTCGGGTGCACGTTTCTAAAGTTAGGTTCCTCGTCCAACGCCACATTTACGATGACGTCTGCCATGGATTCGGGGTTTAATTGATGTGCGAGGGAGTCAGCGACACCATCAAATGCGCTTGCCGGGGTGAAATTTACGGCCGGATCGTACCAGCGGGCGATGGAGTCCACGCCCCGGTCATTAAAGCCGGTCCCGAAAACACCGGGATTGCAGGTAGCAATTTTAATATTAAAAGGGGCCAGTTCCGTTTTCAGTCCTTCTGCAATGGCCTCCAGCGCATGTTTGGAGGCACAGTAGGCCGCCACGTAGGGAACTGTCCACAAGCCTCCCATGGAGGAGGTGAAGACGATTTTTCCCTTCTTCTGTTGGACGAATTTTTTGATGAAGCCCTGCGCCAGTTCCAAGGCACCGAAAACGTTCACGTCGAACATGGAGCGTACCAGTTCCAATGGCTGTTCAGCGATAGGGCCACCTTCCATAATACCGGCGTTGCTGATTAAAATATCGATGTCATATTTTTTGAGTATGTAGGCGATATCGCGGGAACTGGTCACATCCAGCTTGTCTACCGTGAGTTCGATCCCTTTCTCCGCGGCCTCCCGGATCAGGTCGCTCATTTGCGGATATACCTGCGTAGTGGCGATAACGTTATGTCCTTTCTCAGCCAGCTTAAATGCGGCGATTTTTCCGAACCCGCTGGCGGCCCCTGTTATTAGAATGGTTTTGCTCATTTGTCAAGAGAATTAGTACACCACAAAATTGAACAAACCAGTTATAAAATAGCTTGCCGGAAAGTCCAAAGATGTATTGCCGGGAGGTTCATCGAAGTTGGCTGCTGATGTTGTTCACTCCAGGAGAAAGACAGTTTCTGCTTTCAGGAGGCCACCCTACATCGTGGCGCCATGTTGTTGTTTGAGGCGTTTTATCTCCTCTTCCGGCAGGTCAAGTCTGCTTAACTGTATATCGCACTCCCCGGCAAAATCGCGGTCTCCCATCAGCGAGGCCAGGTCCATCCGGATGATCAGCGCTTCGGCCATCGTCAGCCGATCCTCATCGGCCGCTTTTTTCAGCGCCACGTCCAGCACCTTCGCCGCCGCTTTTTCATCCTCTTTGTAGTCCCGGAACCTGATGGCCCTGGCGATGGCCTGCCGCAGCGGACTTTGCTGCCCGTCGTCGGCTTTCTCCCATGTTTCCTGGTCTTTTTCTCCCAGGCTAACGAAGATGATGCTATTACCGGAAACATCGGTCAGGGTAAACCGGGTGGTGCCGGGCTTCATCCGGGAAATGCGGGGCAGGCCGGCGTGAGGTACCCTGCCCAGCTTTGTTTTCATTCGTTGGGAAAACTCGCGGTACACTTCCGCTGCGTCCGGCACCGCTACGAGACAGCCATGATAGTGACGCTCGTCTGTTTCCATTCCTTTTAAAGCCGCAAAATGGACCGCTGCGCCGCCCCGTTCTACAACACCATACTGATAGGGGCGGGTTTGTTTGTAGGTGATCGCAAATCCCAGCATTTCCCAGAAGGAAAGCGTTGCCTCGATGGAGGCGCATGGCAATGTGGGAATGGACGTCCATTCCTTTTTACGGTGGTGATCAGTCATTGAAGCAAATTGTTTGATTGCCGCAAATCTAGCCACTCCCCTACAGAGCGCCATGGTTATATACTTTTTTGTATATAAAGGAAATATTACTCCCCGCTGCTCCCGATACCGACTTCTTTCATCAGGAAAAGCCCATAGGCAGTCAGTTGATCAATCATGGGCAATGCGCTCTGCCCGAGCGCAGTAAGCTTATATTCCACCCTTGGCGGCTTTTCGATATAGATATGCCGGGTGAGCATTTTTTTGTCTTCCAGCTCCCTTAACTGGGTGATCAACATTTTGTCAGAAATACGTGGAATAGCTGTTTTCAGATCACCGTATCGCACAGGCCCGTCTCTCAAACACAGGAGAATAGGCATTTTCCACGTGCCTCCGATGTGGGTCATGACAAATTCGATAGGATTATAGTATAACCTGTTGTTGTATGTAAATTCCATGATGATAGTTTAACCAGGAGCGTAAGCCAAGTTACAACAAGATTGTTTGTCCTGTTTGATACATCGCAGCCCATACGACCACATGGCTTTTTCTATGAGAAAATATTTATCACGTCCGGGAAAATAAGCGTCATTTCAACACCATCTTTATACTATGTGTCCGTTACTTTTCGCACCCACAGCCCATTTGAATACTAATTGAGCAATTGCTGGTATTATTTTACCGGTGGCAGAAATTTGCCATGGACGATGGTATTTATTTTATAATTTTCTGGTAACGTCCCTGAAAAAAACAACCGATTGATGTATCAACCAATACGTTCCGCGTGTAGAAAAAATAGCTGGATCACAGGCTTTCTGTTTACTGTTACTGCTGCGCATGCGCAGACGGGCATCATGCCTGCGGCTGAAAGAGCCGGCGATATTACCGCCCGTTGGGAAGACAGAGCGCAATGCAGCAGCCAGGCTACCAAACCGGCCGGTGATGTATTGTGGTACCGTCGCCCTGCCCGTGTATGGGAAGAGGCCCTGCCGGTAGGCAACGGCCGTATGGGCGCCATGATATTCGGCGGCGTGGCAGACGAACGGATACAGCTAAACGAAAGCACGTTATGGGACGGATACCCGAAAGATGCTGATAATCCCGCTGCCTTAAAGGCACTTCCCGAAGTAAGACGGCTGCTCTTCGAAAACAAAAACAACGAAGCGGTAAAACTTGCCAGCAAAACCATGCTGGGCGTGCCGGAGAGGATCAAACCGTACCAGTCGCTCGGGGAACTGTGGCTCGATCAACCGACCACCACTGCAGAAAATTACCATCGCAGCCTCGATGTTTCCACTGCTGTGGCAACCGTAAAATACACCAGCGACGGCGTGGAATACACCCGTGAAAGTTTTGCTTCCTTCGTTGATAACGCTGTCGTGGTAAGGTTTACCGCGAGCGGGCGTGACAAGATAAACTTCCGCTTTACACTCAAACGGCAGCAGGATGCGCAATGCATCCCTGACCCGGCCGATCGTACCGCCCTCCTGCTGGATGGCCGGCTGCCTATCAAAGACAGCACCGGCAAACCCCGCGGGATAAGGTTTGCAGCACGCGCTAAAGTCATCAACCATGGCGGGCGCGTATATATAAAGAACGGAATATTATATGTAGAGAATGCCAACGATGTAACGTTATATATAACAGGCGCCACCAATTACCCCGGATTAAAAAATCTGGCCAAAGGCATTACCACTGTCAATACTGACCCGGTACAACAATCCAGGAATGATGCTGCCGCGGCAACTGCCAAAACGTACAGCGCTTTAAAAGCAGCGCACATAGCGGCCTATAAAAGATATGCCGACAGGATGACGCTGGATTTTCATACAGGCGACACCGTAGCCGCCGCGCTGCCAACCGACGAACGGCTGGAATATGCCCGTCGCACGGGCAGTCCCGATGCCGGCCTGGTGGCCTTGTATTTCCAGTTTGGCCGCTACCTGCTGATCTCCAGCTCCCGGCCGGGGCATATGCCTGCCAATCTGCAGGGCCTCTGGGCCTGGCAGATGACGCCGCCATGGAATGCCGACTACCACACTAATATCAACGTACAGATGAACTACTGGCCGGCAGAAATCACCAATCTGAGTGAACTGCATCAGCCACTGTTTGATCTGGAAGAGGCGCTGGCCCAACCCGGCGCCCGCACGGCACGGCAGACATACGGCGCCAAAGGATGGGTAGTGCACCACCTCACAGACGCATGGGGATTTACCGCGCCCGCTGACGGTCCACAAGGCATCTGGCCGATGGGCGCAGCATGGCTGGCACAACATCTCTGGGAACATTACACCTATACGGGCGATAAAAAATTCCTTGCACAACGCGGTTATCCGCTCATGAAAGGCGCGGCCGAGTTTATGCTGGACTTCCTCGTGGAAGCGCCCGCCGGCACGGTATGTCCCGGTAAACTGGTCACCAACCCTTCCTACTCGCCTGAAAATGCGTTCCTGCTGCCGGATGGCACCAGCTCCGTCTTTACCTATGGCGCTACTATGGACATAGAAATCATCCATGATCTGCTGAATAATTGTATCGCTGCCGCTACCACACTGGGCATCGATGCCGCTTTCAGAGAGCAATGCGCCGCCACGCTGCGGCGACTGGCGCCGGTGCGTATCAGTCCCGCTACCGGCCGTATCATGGAATGGGCGGAAGACTACCCCGAGCAAGAACCGCATCACCGGCATACCTCGCATCTGTTTGGCCTGTATCCCGGTAATCAGATCACCATGGAAGGCACGCCCGAACTGGCGGCAGCGGCGCGCAAAACACTGGAAGGCCGTGGCGATGACGGCACCGGCTGGAGCCTCGCCTGGAAAATCAATATGTGGAACCGCCTGCACGACGGTAATCACGCCTTCCGGCTGCTGTCCGGACTGATCACTAAAAAGACCCTGCCTAACCTGTTTGATAATCATCCGCCCTTTCAGATCGACGGCAACTTCGGCGCTACCGCCGCCATCGCAGAGATGCTGGTACAAAGCCAGCACAGAAAAAGCGACGGCGCTTTTGAGATCGCCCTGCTGCCTTCCCTGCCTGATGCGCTGGCATCCGGCCGGGTGACCGGCCTGTGCGCCCGCGGCGGATTTGTGATCAACATGGAATGGCAAAACGGAAAACTGCAACACGCCACTATTACATCCAAACTGGGCGGACAACTGCATATCAAAGCCGGCGATCAAACCGTGAGTTATGCCACCCGGAAAAACGAAGTCGTACAGCTCAACAGTCAGTTATCAAAAGTCATGTAAACCAACACAATTTTTCAACTACCGTATAACGGCCAACACCCATCCATTACCAAAATATTTTTTCACCGTTTATGCAAACCTTTGCATAAACCAACCAAACAATCGTAAACCATTAGTCACTTGTTTCAAAACACGTTAGGAAAAAATTGCAGGACCTACAAAACAAACCAATAGTCACTTGTATTTCAGACACGTTAAGAAAAAACTGTTGAACCAATAAAAAGGGCAACAGGACTAGCCCAACGGGCTACTATTCAGTATTGCTTTATCACCAAACATCTATCATTCAAAAAATCGTTTTATGGGAGGAATAGTAAAAATAACTATTGCAACAATGCTCTCCATTTGCGCCATGTTTATGCAAACGTATGCACAACAAAACACCGGCCAGGTGAGCGGAACAGTAAAGGACGCCGGCGGCTCACCCCTTCCCGGCGCTTCAGTGGAAGCGTTGTCCAACGGTCACCGGGTGAAAGTCGCCATCTCCGACAGCGCCGGCAAATTCGTCTTCACCAATCTGCCCGTGGGCAACTACACATTCAGCTCCCGCATGATTGGCTACGATGCCAAATCATTTGCAGGATACAAAATCACGCAGGGAAAGAACCCCGAACTCTCGCTGGTACTGACCTCGACGGTCAGTGAACTGACCAGCGTAGTAGTGGTGGGTTACGGTACCAGAAAAAGACAGGACGTTACCGGCGCCGTCGCCAAAGCAGACCTGCAAGTGCAGAAACAATCACCCAATGCCAACGTCATGTCTTCCTTAAGAGGTACGGTGCCCGGCCTCACAGTAGGACAGGTGAACAGAGCCGGTAGCGACCCCACCCTGATGGTTCGCGGCCGGAACTCCATCTCCGGCACCACTTCCCCGCTGATTGTAGTGGACGGACTGATATACAGAGGTTCCCTTACGTCCATCAACCCGTCAGACATTGCGAGCATTGACCTGTTGAAAGATGCCAGTGCTGCCGCGGTATATGGTTCCCAGGCGTCCAACGGGGTGGTGCTGATCACCACCAAAAGCGGCGCCAGTGGCCTCGATAAGCTCACCGTCGATTACAGCGGCTCCTATTCCATGCAGGAGATGACCAAAAAGGAAATGAGACCGGCATCCGGCGCCCAGTACATACAAAAGCTCGGCGACTGGTACCTCAACGAAAGCCGCGATCCGAACGATCCGACAAAAATGAACCCTAACTGGGACCCCACTACGAAAATGCCCGGCATCGAAGGCGACAACTATAAAAACGGTTATGAAGCCAACTGGTGGGATTTAATGACCAACTCCCGTCCCAGAATACATAACCACAACATCGGTTTAAGCGGCAGGTCCAAAAAGGTCCGCTTTTATTTAGGTTATGGTTATTTTGATCAGGTGAACCTCATCAAAAACGATGACTACCGCAGAAACAGCATCCGGCTCAATCTGGAAGCCAAACCGGCGGAATGGCTGACCGTAGGCGCACAAACAGGGTTGTCCATCAATGATTACAGCGGCGTGTCGCCCACCTTCTCCGATATCATGTTCCTGAAACCGTACAACCTGCCCTTCGATCCCAAAACCGGCCAGATGCTGGAGTTCTATGCGCAAACCACCACGCCCACCGCACTGGAAGTACTCAGAAGATCAAAAGACCTGGACCGCAACATGAACATGATCGGTAACTTCTTCGTCAGCGTAGACGTCCCGTATGTGAAAGGCCTGAACTACCGCGTGAATTTCGGTAACAACTACATCTATACGAACAGGTTCAACTATAACGCTCCTAACGTAGAAGCCACCGCCTATAAAACATACATGACCAACTATTTCCTGACCATCGATAATATCCTCACATACAAAAGGGATTTCGGGAAACATGGTGTGGATCTCACCTTACTGTATGGTGCAGAAAAAAACAAACACGATGGCACCAGCACTTCCGCCGGCGGCATCACCAATGGTGTACTGTCGTACAACAGGCTGGACGTGGGCGACCCTGCGCGACTGACCGTATCCAACGACATGGACATCCTTCCATGGCAGGAAACAGCCTTGTATCAAATGGCCAGGCTCTCCTATTCGTTCGATAAAAAATATATCCTGACCGGTACTGTCAGAAGAGACGGATTTTCCGGCTTCTCCGCCACCAACAAATGGGCCACCTTCCCGTCCCTCGCTTTCGCATGGCGCCTGAAAGAAGAGAATTTCCTGAAGTCCGTCAATGTTGTCAACGACCTGAAACTGAGATTGTCTTACGGCGCCACCGGTAACAGGACCGTTGGCCGTTACCAGACACTTTCCCAGATGACCGTAGGATTATCCAGCGGCTATTTGTACGGTACCTCCGGTGGCGCACAACTGGGTTCTTACCTGAGCCAGTTGCCTAATTCGGCCCTGCGTTGGGAAACAACAAAATCCTTCAACACCGGCGTCGACTTCTCCTTCTTCGACAACCGGCTGTTCGGCTCAGTGGACCTGTATTTTTCCAATTCCACCAACCTGTTGAATTCCAGGGCTACGCCTACCATCACCGGCTTCAACAGTTTCCTGATCAACATCGGCAAAATCCAAAACAGAGGACAGGAGGTGAACATCACCGGCGTTCCGGTGTCCAACAAAAACTTCAAATGGGAAGTAACGGCCAACTTCTTCAGAAACCGCAATAAAGTGCTGGACATCGACGGCACCAAAAATGACCTGATCAACGGCAGCGATCCGATATTAAGCTACTTTATCGGTCAGCCTTATGGCGTGGTATACGACTATAAGATCACCGGCATGTACCAGCTGGGCGAACAAATCCCTGCCGGCCTCGCTGCACAGGGATTCAAAGCCGGACAATACCGCGTGGAAGACGTGAATGGCGACGGTAAGATCACACCGGAAGATAAACAGATCTTAGGCAGACTGGACCCCTCCTACAGCCTGGGCATCTCCAACAGTTTCCAGTACAAAGCATTCCAGCTGAAGTTCTTCATCAACACCATTCAGGGTGGTAAAAACGGATACCTTGGCGCACCCGGCATTATGTTGCAAAACCCCGATAACATCCGTAACAACAACGGCTTTGTGTACGATTACTGGACGCCCAACAATCCTGATGCCCGCTACAGAAGCATCGCGGCCTATGTGGCCACACTGGGCGAAAACTTCGGCCCTTATGTGTCCAGAAGCTTCATCCGCCTGCAGGACGTAACGTTCACCTACACTTTACCGGAAGGTCTGCTGAGCCGTTTAAAAATACTGAAAGCGGCCAGCGTATATGTGAACGCGCAGAACCTCCTGACCATCACCAAATGGGACGGATGGGACCCTGAATCCAATCCTGCTTCCAGCCAGCGCTCTTCGCTCGGGCTGAGGGTCCCCGGAGGCATGGGTCTCGACCAGAACGGCTACCCCGTGATGAAGAACTATTCCCTCGGTGTAAACGTGACATTCTAATGCTTCAACCGTAAACTTTCAGACATGAAACCATCAATCATCATATACCTCCTTTGCCTCAGCGCGGTGTTCTCTTCCTGCAGCAAGAGTTTTCTGGATGAAGACCCACTGTCTATCTATACGCCGGATAATTCGCTGCAAACGTCTATACAGTTTCAACAGGCCACTAATAACCTGTACAACGGCGTCCGGAACATCTATATGGGCAACATCAACCTGGATACCTATTTCGGGTTGTATTACGCTACCGACTTCGCCTATAACGGCACCGACTATGACCCGGCCGCGAAGTTAAACGCCTATAAAGCCACCATGGTGCCCACTTATTTTATTCCGGGAAACATGTGGACCGCATTTTATAAAATCATCACCAATGCCAACCTGATCATCAGCCAGCTGTCAAAATCCACCCAACTCAGCGATGCGGACAAAAACAGTTTTCTGGGACAGGCCTTGTTTTTCAGGGCCTATTCCTACAACGTACTGGCCAACCTGTACGGTGGCGTGCCCATTGAGCTGAATGAGCTTTCCGGCCCGCGTTACGACTACGTACGCGCCAGCCGTGAAGCCGTATACCAGCAATGTAAAAAAGACCTGCAGCAGGCCATCGGCATCCTGTCAGACATCAATCAGGTACCGGATGGCACCGTCAACAAGCAGATCGCCAAACATGTGCTCACGGAAGTGCTGATTTCTCTGAAGGACTATGACGGCGCTATTGCCAGCGCTTCTGATGTCATTAACTTCGGCGGTATATCCCTGATGAACAGCCGCTTCGGCAGAAGGGCCAATTTACCCGGAGACGTGTACAGGGACCTGTTTGAATACAACAACCAGAACTACAGCACCGGCAACCACGAAGGGCTGCTGGTCATACAAAGCACGCTGAACAACTCCGCCGCAGTGGGCGATCAGACAGCATGGGCGGTTGTTCCCAGCTTAACGGGCGTGAGAATTACAGAAGCCACCACCAAAACAAAAATGTCGATCCTGTTCAACGCCAAATTTGTGGACAGCGTATCTTCCAACGGCATCGGCTGGATACGGCCTACCTCCCACTTCTTCTACGAAATATGGACGCCCGGTGATATCCGCAACTCCTCCTACAACATCGTCAGGGATATCCGGATTTCAGGCGTGCCTGCCAACTCTCCGGACTATGGCAAATGGTATGTAAAAGACGGCTATAAAGCCAAAGTAGCACCGGCGGACTTCAGGGACACCATCCGCAATTTTTATCCGGTGATCAGGAAGATGTCCCCTTCCGCGGGCGACTTTGTGTCCGTGGCCGGTCCGTCTATCCTCACCAACGTCACCAATCCATTCGGAGGATTTTTGCTGAACGGCGCTTCCCGCCTGTTTATGCAGAAGTATATGGCCCGCGTGGCAGAAACTTATCTGCTGAGAGCAGAAGCTTATCTTGCTAAAGGAGATGCCCGGAAAGCCACGGATGATGTGAATATATTGCGGAACAGGGCCGGCGCCACACCTGCCACTGCCGCAGAAATGAACCTTGATTACATTCTGGACGAACGCCTGAGAGAGCTGTATATGGAGGAATTCAGAGCGGTAACGCTTACCCGATTAGGTAAACTCTATGACCGTGACAAGAAATACAATCCGAAGTCGGGGCTGACGATTGAGCCGTATCACAATCTGTGGCCAATACCGTCTACCGAAATCACACAAAATACCGGTGCTGTGCTGGAACAGAACCAGGGTTATTAATGAAGGGTCCATATAAAAAGGCGGGCAGACATGAAACGTCTGCCCGCCTTTTCGTTTAATATATACCGGTAGGCTCTCCGAATTTGTCTAAAAAAACTTCATCGGCTACCCCATACAAAATGGGGCCTGTATTGCCTGTTACCGAATGAGGGGTTTTTTCCGGATGTTTGACGATATCGGCATAGAAAGCTTTCCCTTTGCTGACAATCCAGTGGGAGACATCTTCTATTCCGTCTTCCGATTCTTCCATATAATCGGTGAAGGGTTCGTCCTGTAGCTCTACCGCCGCATCCACAAACTGTTCCTGGAAGCGCAGGATGTCATCTTTATCCATGCCGGACAGCACCTCCTTCAGGGTGTCCCTGTCTTCTTTGGCGTAACTGATGATGTCCCAGAACCAGTCGCTGATATGACTAAAGCTTTTAGGTAACTTAATTGATGCGTTATCCATGTTAGTTGATTTAATAGTATGTCAGGCGGGACATTTAGGCACGAAGTTTCCTTTTCTGTCCCATTTATATTCTTGTCGCAACTTTTTGTTGAGCCTTGTAAAAGGCACCCCTGGCCCAGGCCTGCCAAGGCGGCCGAGGGTATTGTCCCACGGAAGTTTATGTCCCAGGTCTGACAGGTAGGCGCGTACCTGTTTTTCCACCGCCTCAATGGAATGCGCGTTGCTCTTGTCAATTGTTAACACATCGAGCACCAGATTCCTTTTGGTCTTTTTCCCTGCTGTCTGATATTTGGAGAACCTTCCCACCATGGTATTGGCTTCTGTTTTCCCTACTTTCAGGTATTCTCCGGTATCAGCATCTTTCAGAATATAGAGCATGCCTTCCTGATTACCGTCGAATCCTACCGAGCGCCAATCACCGGTAAGGTCCAGTGTTTTCAGGTTTTCCGAGGTGATCAGGCCGTCCAGTCCGTCCAAACCGAATATGTCTACCCAGGCATTCGTATTCATGACGTAACCGTACAACTTGTGACCTCCTTTGAGCCCTATGGGGTCCTGACTGATGTACACACCTTCTTCAGGGCTGTAGTAACGGTAACGGTTATAGTACAATCCCGTTTCCACGTCTTCATACTGTCCCTGGTATCTGAATGGGACCATTCCCTGCTCTCCTGCTAACTTACGTACCTTACCATAAATATCCAACTCGCAGTCCCATACTTTTTCGCCGGCCTCATCATAAGCTTCACAAGGGGTCCCCAGATGGTCTGTGATAATGGAGAACATCCGGCCGTTCAGCAGTTTCGCTGCCGGTATAAATGAATCTTCCTCAAACACCCAGGTAGCAAGGGTTTCCGCGGGCACAGGTTCAGGATGGCTTTGTTGTATTTCTCCTGTTTCACTGACGATCGTCTGTGGCCGTTCTGTTGCAGGATAACACCATTCATGCAGGGGCACATTACCATCCCATACAAACCGGGTGAGCTGGCCGCCATATTGTTTTTCTATGCGACGGCCCAATGCATCGTATTTAAACGACACTGTTTTTCCGTCGGGGCGGGTCACATTTTTAAGCATGCCGTTGCCATACCAGCTGTACTCCCATTGGGCATAACCAACAGGGGCAGCTGTCGTAATTTTCTTTTGCAGATTGCCTTCTTCATCATAGACGAAGCGTGCCGTTGCTGATTCGAGGAGTTTACCGCCGGGACCATATTGACGGTCTTTGCGTATCTGTGTCTGGTACAGGTTGCCCGCCTTATCCGGCAGACGGTAATCATACTGCCCGTTTTCATATTGCGCCCAGGCGAGGCGATCGAAGTCATCGTAGCCGAACTTCACCACGCCCTGTTGAAGGCCGTTGACAATTTCTTTCAGTTGCTGGCTCGCATCCCAACGATAGTGCCGGTTCCGGACAGGCCGTTCGTTACTGTTGACAAGATGGCTTTCCGCGAGCCCCTGCTGATTATAGGTCCAACTGCTTTTCACGCCACCGGGCAATGTACGCTCTATTTCCAATCCCACCATATTCCGTTCAATATGGGCCTGCCAGGGGTTATACAGCCCCGCTGCTTCGGCCCGTATACCGGTCACATCACCGGTAGCGCTGCGTTGCACGGTAATATTGGCGCCCAGGCTGCTTTGCAGGTTTTTGCGGCGACCGTTCCTGTCGTAAATACTGTTGACACGGTAGCCATCCTGTTGTTCTTCCAGGACGCGGCCCAGTGCGTCGCGGCGGAAAGTGAGGGAACAGTGCTCATTGACTGCTTCTTCCAGATAGCCGCCGCGGTTGTAAGAATAGGTCTCCCAACTACCATCATGATGTTCTGCCCGTACTAACCGGCCGTTATAGTCGTATTCAAATGCGGTCCACCGTTTGCCGGGGCGCTGCACTTTAATGACCCTGCCGGCGGCATCGCGCTCGTAGTGGCGGGTGATACCGTCGAAACCCGTTTCCTGAATAATGTCACCACAGCTATTGCGTGTAAAACGGAACATTTCCCCGTGTTCATTCACAACGCCGGTGAGCTGTTCATCCCTGTTATACACGAAATGTACTTTGGTACCGTTTTCGTCCCGTGCACGAAGGCTTCCCATGGCCGTATATTCAAAACGTACGCTGCCATGCCTGTCGCTGGCTTCCAGTACGTCGTCATAAGCGTTATATTGCAGGCGGAGCTGCTCTCCGTCGGCCTGCCTTATTCCGATGATCCTGCCCAGGGCATCATATTGGAAATACTGTTCCTGACGCAGCGGGTTGGAAGAATAAATGCATTGTCCTCTGCTGTTATATTCCCAGACTGCGCTTCCTCCATCCTGCAGGGTAATGGCAGCAAGGTTATAATCCCCGTCATATTCTAATTGGATCTGTTTTTCCTGTTCATCTTCTATTTTACGCAGCAGTTTTTGCGCATTATACCGGAAAATGCATACCGAGCCATCCGCTTCCGTCAGGGTATGCAGCAAGCCCGCAAATTCGCCGGCGGCGTGATAAATATAAGTACGTCCGTTGCCCTGTGGGTCGAGGGACAACAACAGCCGGTCTTCCTCATCATAATTGAAAGTATAGGCGCTGCCATCCGGTTGAATGATGCTGGTACAATTACCCCGTTCATCATACGTATATCCGGTAACGTTAGCTTCCTCATCGATCTCCCTGTAAATCTCAAAGTCTTCCGTGTACTCGAAGCAACGGGCATTGCCTAACGGATCTTTGATCCTGTTGACCACAAAATCCGGCGTATAATAGTAGGTGGTGGTATGGCCCTGTGCGTTGGTGACCAGGTTATAGCCATCTTCCGGGTGATAGGCTATGCTGCCTTCCAGGATACCGCCATCGCCCCAGGTATGAACGCAGCGTTTTTTGTGATCATATCCCCAGTAGAAAGCCTGTCCGTTGCGGTCTGTTTTCATCGTCATCAGATGGTCCCGGTATTGAATGCGGGTCCACTGGTCGAGGCTGTCGCCAATCCCTGTCAAATCGCCCGCTTCACTGTAATCATACTGCACCAACAGCCACTGATCGCCGCCATGCCGGGCCGTAACAGTGGTTATGTGGTTATCATCATTCAATGTCACCAGCAGGTGACGGCCGGCGCTGTCTATGATGCGCACCAGCCGGCCGGCGCCGTTATAATGGAAGCTGACCATAAAACCGGCTTCGTTACGGATAGCGTATAGGCGGAACTGTTCGTCCTGCGGATGCTGGCGGCGGAAATGAAATGACAGGCCCTGCCGGTGATCGGACAAAAGGTATTCATCGGTGGCGGAACGGGTCAGCGTCAACCTTTCATGACGGTTATAATCGCTGTTGCCGGAATACGGCAGCAGATCGAACACCGCACTGCGCCCGTCTCCCAATAGCACGACGGTACCGTTTTCTTCGGGAAAAGCCTGCACCCACATATCGTAGCTGAAATGTACGCCGTGGCCCAGTGGCCCGTCGTATGAGCTGTCGCTGTTCCAGGAACGCTCCCACTTCAACGGGATAGGGCCGGGCAGCTCAAAATCAACGCCATCATTGATCACGATGCCCTGTACCAGGTCGACCGGCTCGAAGCCTTTTTTACAAAGTGCGCGGCTTAGTTTATTGCTGCCGATTTTACCTTTCAGCGCATGATTAAATTTGGTGAGCGCCTTTTTGCCCAGTTTTTTCAGCCCCTTCATCATCGCGCCAAATCCGAAAGACATGATCAGGTTCAGTAAAGCGCCTGCCCAGTCCGGAACAAAAGGTCCACCTACATTGACCGGCTTTCCGAAAGACAAGGGAATGGAAAAAGAGGTAGGCAAATACAGGCTGGGGATGGGTATCAGTTTCTTTCCCGGCGTGAGTGACAGGGGAATACCAATGTCGTTACAGGTCATCAGCAGATGACCAGACGGGCTCATGAGGTTGCCTTCCACCTTCACCTTTTTGCTACCGAAAAAATTGACGGAATCGTGCCCGATCATGGGGGCCAGCAGAAAGGGACCACCCATCGGAATATGGAACAGGATAATAATGATACCACTGGTATCACTTTTCCCGCGGGGCACATGATTAATTTTCGTGGTGGCGCCTATGAAGGGTACATAATCCATCGGGTCCAGCACAAATCCGATATACGGGTGAGGAAGCGGCACAGGAAATCCCAACAGCAGGACGATATGGATATCCAGCCCTATTACGGGAGTAAAATGTTTGTTGCTGACAAGCATATTTACAGATTTTTCAAATGATAGGGGCTTGCATGGCTATAGGGTAACGGACAAATAAAAAAGGGTTGTATTGATGGTTTCAATTTAGTGCTTTTTGCCGGAAATAAGTTCTTTTACCCCCGGCATTTTTTTACAATAGGGAGGTCGATAATTTCGGCCATTTTTCCGCGTCTTTTCTATCACAAAAAAATCCCCCCGGGAAATCCCGGAGGGCCACACATTCTTGCTTTATTCTGTAATTGTCGGGAGGTTTAAGTCACTATATCACCGCCACTCCTTCCCATGTAACCCGGACCGTTACTGTCTGTCCTGCGTTCACGGTGACGTGCGGCCATGTGATAAATGCGGTGTAAGGCAGCGGCACGGCAGCCTGGCGGTTGTTTTCCGCCAGCACGGACACCGATGCGTTGTAAGTCGTTGGATTGGTGACTGTCACCACCACAGCAGATTTTTCTGCGGCTATTATTTTGACGGTAACATGATCAAAAACGTATGCCTCTTTTTTGTCGGTGTTGATGTAGATGCCCGGTACTTCCAGCGCCATGAGCATGCCGGCTGTTTCCGTCCATGAGTTGCGCGTATTGATAAAATTACCGATGCTTTCTTTCCCTTCTGCATCGCTGGGCTGGATACGTTCCATAGAGGAACCGGTCAGGTTGTTGGTAGTGATGTGACCGGGCATGTTCACGGCTTCCGCGTGCGCATGCTGAATATCCCGCAGGAGGTCGGCATACCGGTGGTTGCCCGTAGCCCTGAAGAGTTTGAACAAGGCGTCACCCGACGAAGTGCAGATGCCCGGTGCGGCGTGTTTGTTCTGAATGCTGGCCCATACGGCGCCGGCCATATGGCTTTGTAACTTGCCAATAGCGCTGCCGGACGGAAAAACAGGGTCATAGGAAAGTGCCCATGTAGCACAGAGGGCGGCTTGTGTCTCTGCCTTTTGCAGCCAGTGCCGTTCCCCTGAATAATCGTACATGGCTACCAGTGACTCCAGAAAACCGAATGCTGATTCTGAGTTGGCATCCTGTGAAATATCTCCGCAGTCACCGCCGGTAAGACCCTGTTTTTCTACATCGCGGTGGTAATAAAAGGCGGACGCATTTTCTGCCATCTTCGTCCATGCCGTAACGTGAAAATAGCGTGAGGCCAGCATCATGCCGGCAGGCACGATGGCCCCCGCCGTGGAATTATAAACTGCTATTTCTCCGGTACGCGGAGCAATATATTGTCCGAATTCGCCGTGTTGTTGCCAGGTAGCGGCGAAGGCAGCTGCCAGTCGTTTGGCGGCCTGTTCCCATTGCGGCCTGATCATCTTAGCATATCCCTGCGCTTTCAGCAGCATCAGGTGTTTCATCAGCCAAAACAGGGCATCGCCGTTCTTTCTCACCATAGCCTGTAATTCCGGAAAATCCGGATGCATTTTCTCCGGGCGCAACTTGCCGTCGGCTGTGATACCACCGTAGAAGTAACCGCTTTCTCCCTGTAATTTGCTGGTGATAAAATCAAGCTCCCTCGCTACCCGCTGCCGTTCTTTTTCATCATTCAATGCCAGCATGGGATAGGTATTGATCATACCACTCACCCACCCCAGCTGGAAGTCATCATTGTTCTCCGGTCTGTAATAAGCGCCTGTCTTTACTTCGATAAAATTCCCCCGGCAAATGTCTGTTGCGCATTGCAGCAGTTTGCTCATGGGCAGTATGTTCCGCGGTTGATTGGGGCCGCTCAGTTCTTTGCGTACCGCCATGAATCGGCGCAACAAGGCAGGAATATTTTCCGCTTCAAAAACATATATCCGGTAACGCATCGTCACCGCATCACCGGCTTTCCAGTCCGGCGCGTGATCGCCGCTGCGATGAAAGTCGCCGAAACCGGGCGCCAGCTGTCGCATGGCCGGCGCGGATATGGCCAGTGAGCAACTGTCCTTTGCACTGTTTTCTGTGATGGCAAGGCCGCTGTTACCCAGCCTGGTTTGTTGTGTGGTCAGCAACACGAACCCTTTCTTTTCCTGCGGGGAATAAAAACAGATGGCCGGTGTGGCCGCATTCCCCGTTTGCAGCGCTATCACGGAAGGTTTGCCTGTTTCAACGGATAAGCGCGGATTGTTGGAAATCGTTAGCGGCGTTGCGGGGTTGTAATACATATCCCGCGGGTAGTCGGGACTGTAGCCGTCACCAATGGAACGATAACGATTGCCATTGTAGACGGAAGCGGGCACTAACACATAATGCTGCGCGCTCCATCTGCCAAAGTCCAACGATATTTTCACCGCGCTTTGCGCCACGGCGCCCTGTGTCAACCGGCATTCTACCTCCACATCAGCAGCGCCACCGGCCAAAGGCGTGGTGCGCATCCGCAGGCGCCAGTCGCCGCCGGCTGTTTGCAGGCGGTCGCCCTGAAATGTTTGTTCTGCCAGCAGAGAAGTGCCATCATACCGGCAAATGCTATATCGCAGGGAGCCATGTAACTGCCGGAGCAACGTTTCCGCCGCCGGTTGCTGCGCCTGCAGCACAGCCGTACTGCAAAGCAGGCACGTCAAAGTGAAGATCAGGGACTGTATCGTTATGTTATTATCGTTGTTCATCAGGCATTTTACCAACACAAAAATCCGTTATGCGTCATCTTTATACCACCCGTTATTTGACGAATACCTATGTTTTTTTTGCTTTGACAAAATCAGCCGTCAAAGTGCTATCATGACTTAAAATTTATTAATTTGGCACCGGGAGTATGCCACATATCTATGCAGTACATTTATGAGAACTTCACGTTTCCTCCGGACCAGTCATTTACCATCAGATCAGAAATGCTGGAGATCAGGAGATATACGGCTTTGAAGTCACATGTGAATTTTGAGATCGCGCTGATTGAAAACTGCAGCGGCAAACGTTTCATTGGCGATCATATCCGTGACTTTGAAGGTACGGAACTGGTATTGCTGGGCAGCTACCTGCCACATTGCTGGCAATATTACCAGCCGGTAGATCCTTTTCAGCCAACGGTGGCAACGGTCATTCATTTCTTCCCCGATTTTCTGGGCCGGCAGCTATTGGAGAAACCGGAAGCCCGGCAGCTCAATACACTTTTTGAAAAAGCCTCCAGAGGACTGCTGTTTACCGGTCCCACCATCACCACCGCCAGAAACCTCATGCAGGAGATGCTTGGGCAGTCGGGTCTCACCCGTGCCGTGCTGATGCTGCAGCTGCTGGATGTGCTGGCACAATCGGAATATGCCGAAGTGTTGTCATCACCCTATTTCAATGCGGTGGACAATTCTGGGGAAGCCAATAAAATCAACAAGGTATTTGATTACATATTCAGCAACTTCAGAGAAGAAATTGCCTTACAGGATGTGGCTGACCTTATTCCCATGTCAGCAGCAGCGTTCTGCCGCTTCTTCAAACGGAAGACTAACCGCACGTTGATTGACTTCGTGAAAGAAGTACGGATCGGCCACGCTGCCAAACTGTTACTGGAAGGACATCACAACGTAGCAGAGGCCTGCTACGAAAGCGGGTATAACAATATTTCCAACTTCAACAAACATTTCAAGGATATTAAGGGCGTATCGCCCCGCGATTTTATCAAACGGTACAACGAGCATGCGGTAGCTATTCCTTCCTGAATTCATAGAAAGGCGTAGCTTCCACCCAGGTTTCTCCCTGCGCCGTACCCGGTACGCCTACCTGGTATCCGCCCATCAGGCGGTTCCACTCCGCACAGCGCGGGCTGTAGGCCTCGGCTGTTTTGCCCATCTGTTGCAGGTCTGCTCCCACCGGCACCACAATCTTCATCACCAGTAAATATTTATAGCGATATAACGTGATCTGTTGATATCCTGCTTTTTTGAAACCAGCTTCCACCTCGGGCCATATGTGTTGATGATAACGCAGGTACTCCTGCAGCTTATCTTCCTGCGGCACAATATTAACCACGAAAACTTTCTCTTCTGTTTTGATGGATTTACCATTACTGCATGCCATGGCGCATGCGAGCAAAAACAGGCAAACAATTCTGTTCATCATTTTAATAAAAAATAAATTATCAACATAACAACCGCCAACACTGCCCATCCGGCCCATACCCTGCGCGACAGCCGGTTTCCCGCCGCGGCGACAAACGCCGGTTTATCTTCCTCCGCAGGCGATGGTGGCGTCAGCCCTGATACGACCACGATCAACAAGGCCAACCCGATAAAAAGATATACCGATAACAACAGGAAATGAGGCCAGAAGCCTTTATACGGATAGTTCAATAAATAACACACGCCGATCAGCAAACACACCGACCCGCCCCCGTACAACACCGTCACTACCGCCTGGCTATTCGTCCGTTTCCAGAAGATGGACGCCAAAAATACCACCGACAACGGCGGCGCAAGGATGGACACCATGCCCTGCGTAATTTCAAACAGCCCTTTGCCAGAGTATTGGAACATAGCGGCGATGCCGATCGCCAGCAACGAAGCCAGTACCGTCATCCACCGGCCCGTACGCAGACGGCGCGTTTCATCCATCGTTCGGAACTGCGCCACCACGTCCAGCGTAAATACGGTGCTGAAAGAATTGAGTCCGGACGATACCGTGTCTATCAGCGCGGCAATCAGCGCGGCGAAACAGAGGCCCCGAAAACCGTCCGGCATCAGCTGTTGTACCAGCGTGATATATGCATTGTCGGCCGTGGTGATATCACGGTATAAAATAAAACAGATAATACCCGGCAGCAGGAAAATGAATGGCGTGATCATCTTCAGCGCTGCAATAAACAGCGCACCATACTGTCCTTCCCGCAGGTCTTTTGCCCCCAGCAGTTTCTGCACAATGGTCTGATCAGCACACCAATAGTAAATAGCGACCACCGGATAACCCGCCAGAATGGCCATCCACGAGTATTCCCGGTCATCGGCGCCATGCAGCAGCTTCCAGAAATTCCGCGGCACCTCGTGTTGTGCGGCGCCGCTTTTGATCATGCTGTTGAAGGCGAGTATGGTCAATATCAGTGACGAAACGATGATGATGACCGACTGAAAAATCCCGGTGCGGACTACCGCCCTGAAACCGCCCACAGCCGTGTAGCTGGTGGCAATCAGCGCAATCAGCGCCACAGCATACATCAGCGGACAACCCAATACCTGCGAGATCACCAGTCCCCCGGCATACAAAGCACTGCCCAGCCATACCACCAGGATGGAGACCAGGCTATAGATAACGAGGAAATTATAAGCGCCTTTCCCATACCGATGCAGCAGGTATTGCGGAATGGTACTGATACCGGCCGACAGGTACCGCGGCAGGAAAAACATGGCGAGCAGCAACAGGAATATCCATGCCAGCCACTCGAAGTTGGCCCCCACCACTCCCTGAGAAAAGCCCAGGCTCGACATACCGATCAGCATCATAGGGCCTGCATTGGCACTGAACATAGAGAACCCGATCTGCCACCATCGCAGCGAACGGCCACCTAAAAAGATGTCCTTTTCACTGTTTCTGCCCAGAAAAAAACCTAATACAAAAAGAGCGATGATATACAGCACCAGCACAATGCCATCAACACCGGTAAGCGATATATTCACAGGCAAGCATTAAAGGTCACAGTGATACAATAGGTGAATATTTCCTGACGTTCTGATCGTTCCAATAATATTGTTTTATAATTTTATTCGCATTCCGGCAAAATTCCCAGTCCACCCTTACCGGCAAACCAGCAATATCCGGCAATACAAAACATCCCTTCTTCCATTCGGGATAAACGCTGAAATAACGTTCCAGTCCCGACATAATGGAGTACAGGTATTCTACTTCACAAGCCAGATCGGCGGTGGCCATCAGCGAGGCCGTAAACAGTGAATAGCCTCCGGAAGAAAAGTCAACACCGCTTTTCGCCGCGAGGTCCCTGACTTCCTTCCATTCATTCACGCCCCCCAGATGCGTGGGCACCGGCTGAAGATGTCGTACCCCCATGCTCACCAATGTAGGGAATAAACGGGAGGTACGTTCGGATTCACCGAAAGAAATTTTGAGCGGTGTACTCCCGCACAATATCCCTATCTGTTCAAATGAAGCAGAGTGAATCGGCTCTTCCAGCCATGCTACTTCTGCTGTGACGATCATGTCCGCAAAGCGCAATGCCTGCTCACAGCTCCATATCTGGTTGGCATCCACCGCCAGCCGGACATCTTTTCCCAGCAGGCTGCGTACAAATTTCACGCGGGCCGCATCTTCCTCCATCATGGTGCCAAATGCTTTGCCTACTTTCATTTTGTAGCAGTCCACCCCCGCTTCCATAAAACGGGCAACCTCCTGTTCCAGTTCGGCCAGCGTATAGTTGGTGCCTCCGCCACTGCCATACATTTTTACCGTATCCCGCGTAGCATGCAGGAAACGATGCAACGGCACGCCTTCCCGGCGCGCCGCCAGGTCATGCAGCGCCAGGTCTATCTGTCCTACCAACGCCGATGCCGGCCCTCTGAAACCTTCGTTCCGTATGGACCAGTACAGTTGGTGATACAATTGATGATAGGGAACATTGTGGCTATGCAGCAAGATGGGCAACAGGCAGTTTTCCAGGATATTGATATAACTGCTGTAAACAGGCGCTTCGCCAATAAAGCCGTTTTCATCTTCCAGTGTGATCAGTGCGAGGCCAAAAGTCGGAAAAGGGCCCATGGTCGCATCCTGAATAGGCGTCACCGCCATGGCAGGTTCCAGCTCTCTCAGTTGTACGCTGGTGATGTTGAAAATTTGATGATCAATAGTATACAATGTTATCTGTTTACTGATTACAATCCAGTATTTCCTGATAGATTGGCTCCGGGAGCGGGCCTTCGCCGAAAGCCGACAGGCTCTCTTCCAGCTCGGTGACACAGGAGGCACCGATGACGATGCTGAACTCACGGGGAATCGTGAGCAAAAAACGATGAGCCAACACTGATAACGGGAGATGATATTTGGTGGCGATCAACTGCAAACGTTGCGCCACGGCAATCCTGTCGTTGCCCAGCCATTGTGGCGGATGTTGCTGCCAGGCCTGAAAATTCCGCCCCAGCAGTCCCATGTTGAGCGGACTTGCAGCATAGTAGTCGATGCCGCTGGCATGACAAAGCGGAAGCCGGTCTTTGAGTGCCGCTATGTTACAGGCATTCAGCCGGTTGAACTCCATGATCACATCGAAGACGCCCGTTGTGATATATGCTTCCATCCACAAAGGGATGTTACCGCCCAGGCCAATCTTTTTCACCAGTCCCTGCTGCTTCAGGAGCAACAGCACAGCGATCACCTGATCGCCGTCCTGTTCCGGCACCGCTTCGGGATCATGCAGGAACAAAACATCCACTGCCGGGACGCCTAATGTTTTTAACGACTGATGGACGCTGTTCATAATGCCGGCGGCAGCATAATCGTAATATGCTTTATCCGCGGCATATGACCGCAGCCGGCCGGCTTTGGTGCTGATAACCGGCATAGGGCCTTTCCACTGTTGCAGTGCCGCCCCTACGATCTCTTCGGCGTTCCCATAGGCCGGCGCCGTGTCTATGGCTGTAATGCCATTTTCCAGCGCAGTCAGTATAGTGCAGACAGCGGCCGAACGATCCACTCGTCCCCACACTCCTCCAAGGCCTGCTGTCCCCAGCACTATACGTTTCGCATTCATTCAAAAAAATCTGATCAGGAAGTCAAAACTTACTGGTATAAATGTAGCATCTCTGTAAAGGCACGACAACAGATAAATTGACTTTAACCGATGTTATTTTTGCCCTGCTTTCAGGAGATAAACCACACAGTCGTGGGCGCTTAACTGCCCTTTCAGTGCCTTTACCGGTTTGCCACTCCATACTTCTGAGATATCAAAAGGTTGCCACAGATGCAGCTCTTTTTTCAGGTCTATCTCAAAGGCCTGCGCGTTGGCAGACCGGTTAAATACACATACCGCCACATCGTTGTGCTGCAAAGGTTTCAGCAACACCTGCAGATCGTTCCGCTTTAAAACAGTGGTCGCCTGTTTACCCAGTGCGTCCTGGTTGATGGCAAGCAACTGTTTGTTGGTGATCAGCTGCAATACCTCCGGCGTCATATGCTGCAGGTCCATGTTCACCATCAGCGGAGCGGCCAGCATGCACCACAGCGCAAAATGCGTGCGGTATTCGGTAGCGGTGCATCCTTTAAAGCGGCCATCTACAGAAGAAGAGGCACCTTTTCCGTAAAGGCCTACCATGAGCAGGTCCGGATCATTCCAGCCACCAGGGCCTGCAAAGGAGGCCAGGTTTTCCTGCTGATGGAATATCTCCATAATACCGGTGAGATTGGTATCGTGCGACTCCCACACGTCGCGGCTGTCCCAGGTGGTGCGCCACAGATGGCCGCCTGCCGCTCTGGCCCATAGCCAGGGTTTGCGTTGCCCCCATTCGCAGATGGAATAAACGATAGGGCGGCCGCACTTCTTCAGGGCATCGCCCATGCGGGCATAACGACTGAATGCGGTAGACACATCTTCCGGCGCGTTGCAGTAGTCATACTTCAGGAAATCGACGCCCCATGCCGCGAAAGTACGGGCATCCTGTTCCTCGAAATTGTAACTGCCCGTCACACCGCCACAGGTAAGCATCGCCGCATCTGAATAAATACCGAGCTTCAGTCCTTTGCCGTGTACATAGTCGGCCAGGTATTTGATGCCATGCGGAAACCGCACCGGATCAGGAATGAGGTTGTTCTGTTTATCACGTCCTGCCACCCAGTGATCATCTATCACAAGGTACCGGTAGCCGGCCGCTTTCATGCCGTTGGCCGCCATCGCGTCGGCCATGTCTATGATTACCTGTTCGCTTACCCGGGCCTCAAAAAAGTTCCAGCTGTTCCATCCCATGGGAGGCGTCATCGCCAGTGAATCCCAGGCACTGTAACGGGTTTGTGCGCTGACTGACGAGCAGGAAATGATGGCCGCCAGCAGAAAAATAACTGTTCTCATTGTTCTCTGAATAAGGGTATGTTTCCGGTAAATATCTGTAAAAAAGAGGATTTTCGACCCATTTGCGTTTCATACAAAAACCGGCAGCCATGGAACAGCTGCCGGTTTTTACAAAGAGGGAAATGATTATTGCAGCGGATCGAAGGCCCCGCCCCACTCTTTATTCTGTTGCAGTGCATTTTGCGATTGCGAGATCTGATCAGGTTTCAGGGCATAGAACCAGTGGTTCAGATCGAGACTGAATTTTACGCCGGCGTCACCATCGAGGTTGTCGATATAACGTGCGGAGAACTTCGCTCTGGTAGCAGCGTCCATGATGTTTTCAGCCGGGGTTACCATTTGTCCTTCTTTCAGGGTGATGTACAGGCCATGGCGCCCGCTCTGGCTGTTGAGAATATCGTAACGTTTCCAGCGGCGGAGGTCACCGAAGCGTTTGCCTTCAAAAGCAAATTCCACCTGTCTTTCGCGGATATATGCCTCGCGGATGTCTCCTGTTGTAGCGGCCGATATACCGTAAGTATTGCCGGCGCCCGGCGCAATACCGGCCCGTTGGCGGATGCTATACAGCACCTGCAACGCCTCGGCGGATTTACCCAGTTCATTGGCGCATTCACCGTAGTTCATCAACACCTCCGCAAACCGTATCTCCGGCCAGTCGGTGCCGGATTGGTCTGACACCGCGCTGGTAAGGGTGGTATCGAGCCCTTTGCGGTCAAAGAAACCGGTGATACCCTGATTGCCCGGCATGCCCGGATGAATGGTGCTGGCCGCATTGGTATACCGATTATTGGCCGCATCATATTTCCATACGTTCCAATAGCTGTTGCCACTCACATAGGAAGGCGGAATCTGGTCCGGGGTGGGATAAGGCGTGCCGCCGTAAAAAACAGTGGCATAGAACCGGTCATCTCTGTTGAGATAAAAATCATTCATAAAAGCCGTGTTGTAATCCGGGTCATTCAGCTGATTTTTATCAAACTGCATAGGCGAACCATCCCGCTTGGGAAAGGCCAGTAGCAAAGAGAGCAGCGGCTGGTTTTTATTGGACTCGTCACGGGTAAAAGGTTCTGCTCTGATGCCCCTGAAACTATTGGCATGAATGGGGTACGAGAACTGGTTGACCATGATCACCTCTTTGTTCCGCTCCTGATACCAGATGTTGCGGAAATTGGGATGCAACGCATGACCCGCACTCGCTGCTGCATCAACCGCAGCTTTACAGGCATCATAGGCCGATTGCCAGCGGGCGGCATCGCCATTGGGATTAAACAACGGGCTGGCATAAGTAAGCAGTACCCTGCCTTTAAAAGCCATGGCGGCCACTTTGGTGATACGCCCATAATCCTGCCCGGCATCCGCGTAAGCGGCGGGCAATGCCTGGATAGCCTCGTCCAGGTCTTTCACGATCTGGGCAATACATTCAGAGGTTTTGTTGCGCGGCACAAACAACGATGGTTTGTTCAGAAAATCCTGTGTATGCAGCACCAGCGGCACGCCGCCCACCTGGCTCACCATCCCCCAATAAGTCCATGCCCGCCAGAATTTCGCTTCTGCCGCGAAACGGCCGTTACGCGCAGCTGAAATCACCGTAACAGGCGCTTTTTCCAGATTGTCCAGGAAGTAGTTGATTTTTTCGATGTACTGATAATCCAGTTTTGTATTGGTCGTGCTTGTGCTGATAATGCCACGCTGATAGTCGCCCAGGCCTCTCGGCGTGGAAATGCCTTCATCTGCATCTTCGCCGTTAAAAGGCCATTTGGGTAGCAAACCGCCGTATATGTCGGACAAATATGCCTGGATCATGGTGGAGTCTTTCCATACATTGTCCGGAGACATATTCCCCACGTTGTCGTAGTCGAGCCCTTTTCTGCAGGAAGACGCGGCCAGTGCTACACATCCAAGGGAGATACCGAGTTTATATATAAGTTTCATCTTACGTTTTTTAGTCTGTTAGAGTGTAACGTTTACACCAAAGTTGAAAGTCTTCATCACCGGATAATTGGCATGGGAGCCCATTTCAGGATCGTAGTACTCGCTGTTGAATTTGCTGATCACGAAGAGGTTGGAACCACTGAAGTACACTTTGAACGCGCCTACGCCCCATCTGTTGATCAGTTTCGACGGCAGGCTGTAACCAATATTCAGCAGGCGTAACCGCAGGAAATCGGAGCGGGTAAGCCAGAATGAACTTTCATCTGTAGTCACCCGTTTATTGCCATCATTGGCGGAATAGCGCCGCGGCAGATAAGCGCCGGGGTTGTCCGGCGTCCAGCTGTTGGTATACCACTCCTTCCAGTTACGGTTCCATTCCACATTATTGGCCAGATCATTTACATATTTGTATTGTTTCAGGTTGCCGTTGATGGTAGCATCTACAGAAATACCTTTCCATTCAAATCCCAGGTTAATGCCCAGCAGGATGGGATTGTTGTTCTGTTTCAACTCCACTTTGTCCCAGTCGTCGATGATGCCATCCGGTTTGCCGTCCGGTCCGTTGATATCCTGATACACCATCTGTCCCAGCTGTGGCGCGATGCCGTAATATTTGTAATTGGGATGAGCAGCATTCCAGGCGTCCAGATCGGACTGTGTACGCAGGATATGATCTGCCACACGCGTTACAATTCTGGTGGTGGAGTGGCCAATTTCGTTCTGATACGGATAGGTAGCGTTCTGGTCTTTGACGATATATTTGGCGCCGCCGTAGGAAGCATTGGCATTCACGTAATACCTGACGTTGCCGATCCTGTTATTGTATCCTACTGTCAGCTCCACACCGTTGGCATGTACTTCTCCGTAGTTCTCCGCAGGCATCTCCCGGGGGAATGTGGGAGAAATGGTTTGTATCCTTTTAGCGAGGATATCGTAGGTGTTGATGAAATAATATTCGGCAGTGGCATTAAAATGATGGAGGAAATCCACGTCTACCGCCACGTTGTAGGATTTTGTCTTTTCCCAGGTAACCACCGGATTGGTGATGTTGCCATATTGTATACCGGTGTTGGTGACCGGCGAAGTACCGAAGTAGGCGTTTTCACCTGTCTTGTACACCTGCATCCACTGATAGGCGTCGATGTTATCGGAGCTGGTGAGACCCGCAGAGGCGCGTAGTTTCAGGAATTGCACCCCGTTGATATTGCGGAAGAAATTTTCTTTTGAAATAACCCAGCCGACCGAAGCGGAAGGGAAAAAGCCCCATCTTGAATCCACCGGGAATTTATAGGAACCATCATACCGATAGGAAAAAGTAGCCAGGTATTTTCCGTCATAGTCGTAGAAGAACTGGCCTACCCATGATTTACGCCCATTTTTTTCATTGGTGATGCCATCCACGTCTTTATCGTTAGGTTCTTTGCTGGCAGCCCACCACTGGTCTGTGGTATACACCGGAAAATTCTGACGATAAGCATCAGCGCCGCCCACTTCGGTCTGCGCCTGTTCCATCAGCACCCATCCGCCCACGTGGTGCCTTTTATGGAAGGTGCGGTCGTAACTGAGTTGCAGGTTCAATTGACTATAGTCTGTCCAGCGGTAATCCTCTTCCAGGTATTCATTGCTGACCTGATACGTTTTCTTTAAGCCTACAAGATCTTTTTCATCCAGCGAAAGGATTCTGTTGCCGGTACGTTTCATCACCCACACATCATATTTCTTCTCAAAATATTTATACCGGGTGTTCGACCAGTTGCGGTTATACTGTGCGCTGGCGGTAAGTCCGTCGATACCGGGTATTTTATAACTCAGTTTCAGATTGATCGTAGGATTTACCAGCGTATTCTTTTTATAGCCGCCATCTCCCCGCACCTGGGCGCCCATGTTCATGATCCAGCCATAGTCCACCGGGTGGCCTCCGTTGGTCCATACCGGTTGTTCCGGTTGCCATATCCTCAGTTTTCCATACCAGTCGTTAAAATCGTCTTTGGTAGGCGGAGAATAACGGTTGGTGGTATTCAGTGCCAGGCCGGCAAACAGCTGCAGGCGGTCCGTGATATCAGCGGTCACATTGGAACGCAGGTTGTATTTTTTGTAGTCCAGATTCTCCACAAAACTTTTCTGTGAGATCATAGACCCACCCATATAATAACGGACCTTGTCACTTCCGCCGGAGACATTCAGGTTATGGGAGGTGGTGGAGGGATTGCGCCATATGGTGGCCAGCTGATCATATCCCCATCCGTTGTTCACTGTTTTGAAGAAGTCCAGCTCCTGCTGCGACCACAAATCAGTGGCGTCGGGGTTGATCCGGTTGTACAACAAACCTGTTTCCACGGCGCTTGTCAGCGGTGCGTTTTTGGTACGTTTATCAAAGCCGGTGTTAAAGGAGTAATTGATGACCGGTTTGCCTTTCACGCCTCTGCGGGTGGTGACTACTATCACCCCGCCGGCGGCGCGCGCACCATAGGCCGCAGCGGCAGCCGCATCCCTCAATACGGATACGTTATCGATGTCGTTCGGGCTCAGGTTATTAAAATCATCTGCATTGGCGACCATCCCATCGATCACAAAAAGCACCGGCTGACTGGGCCCTCTATGATCAGGATCTTTGTCGAAGGTGGTTTCCTGCCTGATATTAAATGACGGCTTGGCACCCGGTACACCGGCAGGCGTGTTTACTTTCAAACCCGCTACCTGTCCCTGTAAAAGATTACCGGCAGAGGTGGTGGGCACCATCCGTTTTACATCATCCATTTTTACCACGCCGATAGAGCCGGATACAGCAGACTTTTTCTGTACGCCGTAACCCAATACCACTACCGCATCCAGGTTACTGGAAGACAATAGCAGTTTCACCAGCATGCTGGTGTCGGCTTTCACCTGCGCGTTATCATAACTTAATTCGGAGACTCTCAGGATGCTTCCTTCCGGCACCCTGATCTCAAAGATACCGGCACTATTGGCCACAGCTACTTCTTTACCCCCTAATCTGGCAATGGTGGCTCCCGCCAGCGGCGTAAGGTCTTTGGCATCTACCACCTTACCGGAGGCCCTGATGATTCGCTGCGCATCAGCTGCATGCATGGAGAGGAACATACACGACACCCCCAAAGCCGCTCTTACGAACGCTTTACTTTTTTCTTTCATTGTGACTGCTATTAGATTTTGATTGATGTTTTTCTTTCGGAAAGATGAAATAAAACCTGTTGTAAATCTCCATCTTTATGCAGCCGAAAACCACCATGAATTTGTCGGATTGTGATGTTTTATTTGCGCGTCAAAACACGCTAAACTAAATACAGCAAACAATTTCAAAGGATTTAAAAAAAACAAAAAGGATGACTCTTTATCTACCAAAGAGGCATCCGGTGGTGACTATTTTCTGAATAGGAATGCTGTGCGAAAAAGCCGTTTTACAGTAATATTTTCATTGTCAACGTGAAATTTTCCAAACTACGGAATAACGTTAGCAGCTCCCGGCTGCAGCCGATCCATTACCATGAAAGTTAAAACTAAAAAACTATCATTGTCCCGAAGGGCAAATAAAACATAGGTATTGATCAATAATCGCCAAGTCAGGCCAGCGAATAAATGATGGGTTACGATACTGACATAACGTGAAATTAAATGGCCGGACCCACCACTGATTTTCTTCAGCAGCTGTCCGGCAAAGTTATGATCGGGACACAAAAATGCAAATCTATTTAAGCTCCAGTACCACCACAGAGAATGGTGGCAGCTTCACTGTCACCGTATTATTCTTCAGCACTGCGTCTTTAAATGCTACCGGCTTGATCTTTTCAGGTTGCGTAAAGCTGTTGCAATCCTGCAGTTTGGCAGACGAGAGGATACGGCCGGTAACGGAATGATAGGCCGCTCCTGTGGCCACCGTTATCTCCCGGGCTTTGGCCGCGTCAATATTCACCAGCGAGATGTGCGTAGCGCCGGATTTGTCTTTGGATGCAGAAGCCGTAACCGCCTGCAGCTGCTCACCTTTGTAGGTGTAGTTGTCACTTTGCACGTCCACCGGTATCAGCGTAGCATCCTGGTGTACGTTGTACATTTCCATCACATGGTAAGTGGGCGTCAGTATCAATTGCTCGCCTTTGGTCAGGACAACCGCCTGCAACACGTTCACCGTCTGCGCGAGGTTGGCCATCCGTACCCTGTCGGAATGATTGTTGAAGATATTTAAGGTAACGCCGGCGATCATGGCGTCGCGCATGGTATTTTGCTGGAAGAGAAAGCCTGGGTTCGTACCTGCCTGCACGTTATACCAACCGCCCCATTCATCTACTACCAGCGCTACTTTTTTCTTCGGGTCATATTTATCCATGATGGCAGAATGGCGGCGTACCAGCGTATCCATGAAACAGGCGCTGCGCATGGTCTGGAAATACTGCTCTTCCGTAAAATCCACCGCGTCACCTTTTTTATCCCAGTTGATAACGGCATAGTGGTGTAGGGCCAGGCCGTCCAGCATATGCAGCGGAATATTTTTCATCAGCACTTCCGTCCAGTTATAATCGGAGGAGTTGGCGCCGGAAGCGATCTTGAAGGTATTGCCGCTCATGAAGGTGGCATATTTCCGGAAGATGTCCGCGTAATACTCCGGCCTCATATTGCCGCCGCAGCCCCAGGCTTCGTTGCCCACGCCCCAGTAACGGACTTTCCACGGTTGCTGCCGGCCGTTTTGCTGCCGCAGGTCTGACATCGGGCTTTTTCCGGGGAAGTTGACATACTGCACCCAGTCAGACAATTCCTGCACCGTGCCGCTGCCTACGTTGCCCGCCAGATAAGGCTCTGCCCCCAGCTCCTCGCACATGTTCAGAAAATCATGCGTGCCAAAGCTGTTGTTCTCTGTAACGCCACCCCACCAGGTATTCACGATCGTAGGTCGCTTGTCTTTGGGACCGATGCCGTCTTTCCAGTGATAGGTATCCGCAAAACAACCGCCCGGCCAACGCAGGTTGGGGACCTTCAGGTTTTTTAAAGCAGCGATGATATCTTTCCTGACCCCATTGACATGAGGGATGTTGGAGGTGTCTCCCACATAAAATCCGCCATAGATACAGTTGCCTAAATGTTCAGCAAAATGTCCGTAGATATTGCGGTTGATAGTTTGTGTCGGCGCTTCGGGATGTAAGGTGACTTTATGCTGCGCCTGAGCGGCCTCCAGGGAGGCCACCAGACCCAGCATACTAATAAAGCGACGGGTAAATTTGTTTGGCATGACGTGGAATTATAACGATTCGTGTTAAACTGATCCAAAGAAATAAAATATTTGTCAATTTTACAATTATTTTTTTTCAGGACAATAACAGGCACAAAAAACCCGCCAGCATCCGTAAAGACCTGGCGGGCGATCAACAGCTACAGCTTTACACTTTCTGCGTGCTGTGTGTATTGTGTTTTTTAAGATGAGTAGCCAACATCTCTGTGGAAGTGATTTCCGCGGCATCTCCTTCAAACGTATCAAAAGGAATAATAGCGGAGAAATCAATGCCCGTCTCTTTTTGAAGCGCCTCAATACTGTACATGTACTCCTTAAACTCCACATTCTGGTCCAGGTCCAGCTGCTCCCAGTCGATATCCTCTACCAGCGCTTTCTGCGACAATTTAAAGGCGGTGGCTTTCAGATCGCCGTCATCCGTGAGCCATAGTACGATTTTGAAAAAATCTACCGGCACCTGTACCCCTCTGAATACCCGGTCGTCTTCTTTAAACACTGGCCCGTTGAAGACGGAGATACGGGCTGTTTTCCCTTCCTCTGCTTCTGCTCCTTTCTCCAGCACCACTTTCTCCAGTATACCCCAGAGGCCTTTCCGGCTGCTTTGGTTGATGGTGGCCACCTGCGGACACGCATTGGTATACATACAGGTAAGATCGGCATTACGTTTGGCATCGTCTGCGGTAGCGCCCCAGTCGGCATCTTCGCGGCGGCTCATATGCCCTTTGTCGAAACCGCTGTTCTTATAGTAGGTATCGTCCAGTTGCAGATCGAAACTCAACCTGTTATCGCGCAGCCACACATCTTTCCGCTTGGCGTTATCGAGGCGTTTAGCCGGGTCTCCATCTACATTGATAGCGCTGATCATCGGCATTCTTCTCACGGAATGCAGAATAGTGCTGTAGTTGTAATATTTCAGCACAATGCTGTCGGTGCCATCCAGTTTAGCTGCAAATTTTTTCAAAGCGCCCTGCGGCTGCGGCATAGCGATATTAAGACCGCCACCTAAAAAAGTGGACAGGTATCCTTTGCAGGCAGAGAAATCCGTTTCCTGCTCCAGCTTTTTCACTTCCTCAAAGTCCGCTTCCGCAGTTGTCAGCGCTGCTGGCGCCGGAGCGGCCGCCGGCTGTATGCCTGCACCCTGGCTGATATTAATGTTAATAACACCATTGCGCTCTATCAGCGACGCCGGGAAGGAAATATTGACATTAGCGGAAGGATTGTTTGTTTCCATATCGGAGGTTTTAGGGGTGATCGAAGGGGTTATATTTTCCTGCTCAGGCATTTTAACCTGGGTGGCTGTCAATGTTGTCATCTTAGGAGCGGCCAGGTCTTTCACCAGCGGCTCCTGCGGGAAATTCAGGGCCATGTCTTTTAATATCACGCTGATCCGGATGCCTTCATTGGCAATCCATACCACCCGCGATGCATCAATGGTACCATTGACCATAGGAATCACTTTCCCGTCTTTGTCAATATAGTCACCGGCATCATTTTTCTGCCCCACGCCCATATGATGCAGGGCCACTACCTGCCACTGGTCGTTAAAGACCGGACTGCCACTGCTGCCGGGCGCTGTATCTGTTTTATACCAGATAGAAGTGGGCGCAATTTTTACGAAGAGATTTTCCCGGATAGACAACTGTTTATAGTCACCATCAGGATGATGAATGATGTTAAGCGCTTCCTCGTCTTCATTACCCAGTTTGCCCAGAGAGGGATCGAGGAAAAGAAAACCGATGTCATTGATACTGCGCTTTCCGGTGGTATCTATCGGCGCCACCGCCACAAAACAATAATCCAGTTCTTTGGAGGAATAGTAAAACCGGTTGACGTCCAGCGCAAATGCTACCGCACTGCCCGGAGAACCATGGATATCCAGCTCATAGAAAAACTGGACTTCGCTATCGGCCACTTCATCTTTGGTTTTAAATACATGCCAGTTGGTCAGCAGCAGGTTGTAAGACACCATGAAGCCGGTGGCATAACCCACATTTTTACTGCCCTGCTTAATGGCAATACGCCCCACCCGCTGTTTGGCGATGCCGATCAGTTCCACAAAATTGCTGTAAACCGAATCATTTTTACCAATGGCCCGTTCAAAGGCAAAATCTACCGGCTCCTGATTAATGGTTTCCAGCATTTGTTTTCTTCGCTGCATGTTTTCGTCGGCACCCAGGATATTGCCTGCTACCACACTGGTGGGCACATCTGCCGGCATCACCTCTTCCGGCGTTTCTCTGGTTGGAGCTTGTTTCAGGGTCGCGTACCGGTTCTCCGATTCGGCCAGCTGATCGAGGGGTAATTGCATAATAGTTACAGGGGTTTATTGGGTATAGAAATTAAACTACTCCTTACCGTTGAGTATGGTCACATCTGATAAAATCACAAAAACATTCATTGAACTACCGGTGGAATAATCGGCGATATCTGACTACATTGGGGCGGTAAAAATCTATTTAAAAGTACTGTTTACCGGCACGGTCACCAAATTAATTTTATGTTACCCTGAACGGTTTGACTGCTATGGGTTTTCCGGTGGTGGGTGGTATCGTCATTCAAAAGAAACAGCTACAGGGGAACTACCGTAATATTGGGGTGTTCTGCGATGATCTCCATCAATATGTCAAAATAGGTCTGCCCTTTGCCGCTGTTCAGTTCCGCCAGCTTCTCCTGAAAATGCGCCCTGTTGAAAGGTAATTCCGGCCTTAATTTTTCTTCGTAATACTTCCGGGTGGTGGCCACCCCTAATGCTTCCCTGCTATGTGCCATATCTCTCCAGACAAGGGCTATAGGCTCCTCTCCGTCGATGGCGCCAAAGCCACCGTGCAGCAAATCGTTGAAGCCATCGAGGCTGTTGCCCAGCTGCCAGTCCTCGCCGGTCATGAACAAACGATTTATTTCCGCATAGAAGCCCGGAATATCATTGATCCGGCTTCCCTCTATGATGAATTGTTTTTGCTGCATAGCGTCCAAGTTAATGAAATTAACAGCCTTTGTACTTATTGAAGTTTTTTGTATATTGGTAAAACGCAGGAATTCCCCCGTTGGGAGAATTCCTGTTATCCTAAAGATGCCCGCGGGCTGCCATTATAGAGAACAACCAGACTATCCATCAAAACTTCTTCTCATGCAGTATGTCAGAAAAAACCTGAAAGCAGTTATTTTCTTTGCCAGTATGCTGGTGGAGCTGATCGTTCAGCTATTTAAACATAGCTGATCATTTCCGGCACTATCTGGGTTGCTGCTGGGTCACACAGTGTACCATGCCTCCATTGGCAAACAGATTACGGCAATCGATGCCCACCACTTTCCTGCCCGGATAAAGGGCCTGAATAATACTATTCGCCACCGCATCGTTGGGGTCATTGTAATTGGGCACCAGCACGATATTATTGGCGATATAGAAATTGATATAAGATCCTTTCCCTACATTCTTCCCGTAAGTAGTCACCACGTTATTTTTCGTAAGCGGTACCTTCACGAACTTATAGGCCGCATTATTCCTGTTGACCGCGCTGTATAAGTTGCGGATATCCGACGGTGGCACCTGCCAATAGTCTAGATCTTCCTCAGACATGGTGATGATCGTATTGGCATCAGCGAATCTGGCAAACCCGTCGATATGCATATCGGTGATATCCAGGCCGGCACGTCCTTCCAGCCAGATGAAGCGGGTAACGCCCAAATATTTGGTGAACAGCGCTTCTGCCTGCTGCTGTGTCATGCCCGGATTACGGTTTTTATTCAGAATAGAGCTTTTGCAGGCCATCAACACGCCGTTTCCATCCATTTCCACGCTTCCGCCCTCGTTGATCATCACGTTGTTCAGGTCTACCCGCTGTATACCGCTATTGGCGGCTATCACGCCCGGTATCTGGTCGCAGTTCTGAAAGGCAGCTTTGTTGCCCCACCCGTTGAAGCCCCAGTCTTCCATCACCAGCCGGCCGTTGCCGTCTCTGACGAAGATGGGACCGTTGTCACGCACCCATACGTCGTCGGTACGACTGATCGTAAAGTCCACATTGGACATCGGTACCTGTGCTGTTTGCAGCAATTCGGTGACCCGCTCCCGTTCATCCTGATCATACACGATGAGGTGGACTTTCTCTCCCGGTACCAGCGCTTGTGTCATGGCAATCCAGGTAGCATCGAGGCGGTTGCGGTAGGCCCTGCCATATTGGTACTCATGTGGCCATTGCAACCACGTGCCTTCGTGTGGCGCCGCTTCTTCAGGCATTTTATACAAAACGGCAGTAGTATCAGCCGGGGCCACAGGTGTGCCGGTGTCCTCTTTGGCGCAGGACATCAGGAGTGCAGACAGGACCATGAATGTTGTTGTCATTTTAGTTGTCATTAATTGCTAAAATTTTGATAGCACAAAACTATCGCAGCGTTCATCCGTTCTGTTGTCCAAAATTGACAATCTTACTGAAGCGGCAACCATATGGCCGTCTCCTGTTCTTCTACAGAAGCAGTATTATCGGGGTGTTTGATATATTTTTCGATGATCGGCGTGGGGGCGAATTCGAGGTGAGTGTCCAGTATCCAGCCGGCGTAAATTTTTTGATAAGTATCTTCTATGGTTTCGTAGCTGCCGTAATGTATAAATCCGGCGTATTTACCGCCGGGAATTGTTTTGGAAGGCAGCTTCCCTTTGGCCGCCTGCACCGAAGCGCAGGCGTCATACCGGCATTTCAGGCTTTCCCGTATCAGTGGTTCATCTGCCACGATGCCATAGAACTCCGTTCCGGCGTTGGTAAACTGATGGGACATAAACCGCTCCCACAGCGCCTCTACATCTTCATGGTTATAATCGATAAAAGCGCTTTGGTAATACACCGTTACCGGCGGCACATACATGATATCAGGCATCAGCCGTTCTTCCATTTCCCGGGGAACAATGGCCGCTCCGGCCAGCAGTGGTAGTTTACGCTCCCTCGCTTCGCTGGGGGCCATGCCAAAATGTTGCCGGAACGCCTTGGAGAAGGAAGCTACGGTGGCGAAGCCTACTTCCAGGGCAATAGAGGACAGCGATTCGCGGGTATACAAAATCATTTTGTACGCATTCTCCACCTTCAGCCGCTGCTGATAGGCGCCGATGGTCTCTCCACAGGTATACTTAAATATCCGCTGGATATTCCTGTACGAATAGTGGGATACCTTCTCCAGCTCTTTGATGGAAATGAGCCGGCTGTAGTTCTCTTCCACAAAATGCAGCGTGTCATATACCCTGACCAGATGAGCAGTATCCCCCGTGTCCATTGCGCGCTTTTAGAACAAATTTACCCCAAAGCTGTCAAACTGCAGCGATGTTTCCGGTAGGCTATCGTAACATCACCTGCCGAACGATTAACAAATTATTAATTCCACGTATCTGATAATAAAAATCTACATTTTTTTTGCTCACTTTAAACAAACAAACGTTCCCATGAAACACCCTCAACTCCTGCTGGCAATTGCCATCTGTGGCCTGTTTGGCTGTAAAAAAGATCTTATTGACAACACCCGGCCGGGCAAGGTTACTGCTGACAATCAAGCTATCAGCAACAACGCCCCCGCCTTTTCGCTCAACAGCTGGATGGGCACCATCCCGAATGACCGCAACCTGGCGACCATCAGCATCCCCGGCACCCACGACAGCGGCGCACGTTTTGAGCCGATAGGCGGCACCGCCAAATGCCAGGAACTCACCATTGCGCAACAGTTGGACGCCGGTATCAGATTTCTCGATATCAGGTGCCGACACATCGGTGATGCCTTTGCCATACACCACGGCAGCATCTATCAAAACATGAACTTCAATGATGTGGTGACAGCCTGCTACGCCTTCCTCTCCGCCAACCCCACAGAAACCATTGTGATGAGCGTGAAAGAAGAGTACGACGCTACCAATAACACCAGAAGTTTCGAACAAACATTTGACAGCTACACCGCCCAACAACCGGGCAAGTGGTATCTGTCTAATACCATTCCCAATCTGGGCGATGTACGCGGTAAAATCGTACTGCTCAGAAGATTCGGTGCGTCCGCTACGCCAAAAGGCATCGAAGCGACCAACTGGGCAGACAACACCACTTTTACCATCAACAACAGCAGCTCCACCCTGCGCGTACAGGACCAGTATCAGGTGCCTGATAACAACAATAAATGGTCCGGCATCACCACGCTGCTAAACGAAGCCAAAACAGGCTCCCCGTCAACGTTGTATATCAATTTCACCAGCGGCTACAAACCACTGATTTTTGGTATCCCCAGCATCACGACCGTCTCCAATGCCATCAATCCACAGCTCAACACCTATTTCACCAACAATACACACGGCAGATATGGTATTCTGCCGATGGATTTTGCTACGGCCGACAGAAATAACCTTATCATCAGTACCAACTTCTGATCAACAAAACTGGTAACCAAACGGACGTCTCATGTATTTGAGACGTCCGTTTTATTTTTATAAGCTACCTGTTTAAGACCACTTATATATCATAAACAAACACATACATCATAGCCAAACCTTTTTTTTAAAAAAAGTGGACGGCATGTCCAAATTTTTGGACCATCGATCGTCATAGTCGTAAACATATCGTATTATGGCAAAGAAAACAGTTTTGCATCTTATCTCCAGTGCCCGGGAAAACGCGTCTTATAGCAAGGGGCTGAGCTCCGCTATTGTTGAAAAACTACACAGCAGGCATGAGATTGACAGGGTCATTGAGCGGGACCTGACAAAGGAGTTTCCACCATTTCTCGATGGTAACCTGATCGGCGCTTTTTATAAAGATCCCCGGTCTTTAAATGAAGCAGAACGACGGCTATTGACATATGCCGATTCCGTGGTCAAAGATGTAAGCGACGCTGATTTGCTGGTACTGGGGACCCCCATGCATAACTTTGGCATGTCAGCCTTATTAAAAGCCTGGATTGACCAATTGGTCCGCTTTGGCGTGACCTATGTTTATGATGAAAATTGGAACAGAAAAGGGCAATTGAACGGTAAAAAAATATACCTGGCGATAGCCTCCGGCGGAAATTTGCCCAAAGATTGTGAATTCATCTCCGGCCATGTCAACGCGGTGTTTAATGCCTATGTAGGCACCACCGAAGTACATACCTTCAGGGTGGAAGGTACAGCGATGCCCGGTTTTCAGGCAGATTATCAAAAGATTGTAGAGGAGTTGTAAAAAATATTGTCTGATAAAACAAACGGACGCCCCCTCTATAGGAGACGTCCGTTTTTACTATATCAGGTCCTGTAATCTGTCTTTATTGTTTAACGATTTTTTTCAGATACACCTGCTTTACACCATTTTTGATTCTTACCAGATAGATACCCGGAGGCAAAGCAGAAATATCCAGCTGTGCGTTAACGATGCCTATTTCCCGACGCAATACTTCTCTCCCATTTACGTCCAGCATGCTCACTTCTGATTTTCCGGTGAAACCTGTCAGGTTAATGTTCACGATATTGTTGACAGGGTTCGGGAAGACATCTACCTTTTGTCCTTTGCTCTCTTTTTCATCTATTCCCTCTTTGCTGACAACCACATCGTTTTCACTGCGGGTGGCCGTACCTAATTGTACCCGTAAGGTGTAGCAGGTAGTAGCACTGTTGGCGCCGCTATAGCCATACACCTGTGCATAATAAGTACCGGCAGCAAGTGTTTTGGTGATTGTTTCATTCGTAGTACCGCCTGCCTGTGAAATAGCGACCTGTGTACCGGCGCTGTTCAGCAGTTTCAGGTCATAGTCGCCGGGCAGCGTACGCAGGGTGATGGTAACAGAACCACGGGTGGTAATCACAAATTTATAGTGATCAATATCACCGCTTGGGCTGATGAGACCCGTTACATCGGTATTAAACGGAATCGTTGCAGCGCCGGCGGTAGTACCATTGGTGGAATTATCCAATGGGTTTGCACAACCAGAAGATGTCAGGGTAGTAAACTGCGCAGCAACATAGGCGCTGCTGCCTCCGGAACAGTTGGTCCTTACTCTCCAGTCGTACAAGGTAGCTGACGTTAATCCGCTCAGATTAACGGAAGTAGCCGTAGTGGCAGTAGCCGCGCTGATCCAGGTAGAAGAGGTATTAGGCTTGTAATCCACATCATAATTGGAGGCGCCGCTTACCGCTGTCCAGCTAACAGTAGCTCCGGCGGCTGTTACACCGGAACTGGTCAGGCCGGCAGGCGCACTGCAAGTGCTGGTGGATTTAGTGGTGAACTGTGCTGCCGCATAAGCACTGCTGCCGCTGCTGCAATTGGTCCTGATCCTGTAATCGTAGGTTGTTCCGGAGGTGAGGCCGGTTAATCCTACAGAAGTGGCGGTGGTTGCTGTCGCTGCATTGGTCCATGTAGAAGACGAGGTGGCCTTATAATCCACATCATAGGAGACGGCGCCGCTTACGGCTGTCCATCCTACTGTAGCAGATGTTGTATCGATAGCGGAAGCATTCAGCCCTGCCGGAGATGCGCAGCCGGAACCAGCGGTAATCGTGAAGTTAGTATTGGAAATATCAAAGAAAATATTTCCCACGGCTTCTACTTTTATTCTGGCAGTGGTAGTCGGTGTATTGGGAACAGTTACCACTTCACTACCATCATTGGGTGTGCTGGCCACCAGGGTGCTGAAGGTATTGCCGCCATCGGTGGAGATGGATATTTTTACGTTGGCGCAACTAACCGCACCGGTTGTTGTATTGGCTACGTTCCAGGTAACGGTTTGTGATGAGTTACCAGCCCATGATACATTAGTATTGGGAGCTGTTACGGCAAAAGGTCCGGAAGTATTGGTAACGGTGATAGTGGCATCGGCAAAATTGGTTTGCCCGATAGTTACCGGTGCAGTAGAACTGTAAGGCGCATTGTCCCTTACGGTCAAACGGAACTTCAACGTTCTGCTCACGGAGCTCAATGCTTCGGTATTAGCGCCTGCATCACCGCCAGGCAACGGGCCGGATATCAACCCGCCTGCGAGGATGGTCTCCAGTTTGGGGAAATACCTTACAGGAGAAGTCGTAGGCGCATAGGATATCCAGTTAGGGCCGGTTGCTTTGGTTACACTGGCCACGCTGGCTGTTCCTGTTTGTGAGGAGGTAGCGTTATCATTCTGTTCCCAGGAATATGTCAGCACATCACCGGCATTAGCATCGGTAGCGGAACCGGTCAGCGCAAACGGTGTGCTAATGGGAATAGTAAAATTACCGCCGGCATTCACCACGGGGGTGGCATTATTGCCGGATATGCTGGTGGTTACCGGACAAGTCTTTCCGGCAAGATTGGCCTGGATCTGTGCAATGGTAGCGGCATGATAGAACGCAATAGAGTGCGGGGCAATATCCTGGGCAGTGATGCCGGCATAACCCATAATGGTAATACCGGAACCAGGTTCCACGTTCACACCGGTGCCTTCATTGCTCATGGAGAAAGTATGGTTGCCACCCAGCTGGTGGCCTACTTCATGCACTACATAGTCGATATCGAAATTATCTCCCTGGGGAATATTATCAGCAGGAGAAGTAAAGCCGCTACCCTTTTGATTATCGACACAAATACAACCGATACAACCGGCATTGCCGCCGCCGCCGGACGCACCGAACAGGTGGCCGATATCATAATTGGCAGCACCGATCACGGAGGTCAGTGTATTTTGCAGCTCGCTGTTCCACGCGCCGCCGGCACCGGAACTGGCATCAGAATATGGATCTGTGGCCGGGTTATAATAAATCACATTGGTGGTTGCCGCGATTAGGTTCAGGTGGAGTGCGAGGTCTTTTTCATACACGCCGTTGCAACGGGTAAGCGTTGCATTGATCGCCGCCAGCACCAACCCTACCTGTGAAGCGCTGGTAGCGCCAAAGTAATTGGAGTATTCAGCGGTAACAGATTGCGCCAGCCGCAGTGTTTTGGCATCACCGGTGGAACGCGCCACGGTACCTACCTGGTTGCCAATGCTGGTAGCCAGCTTTTGTTCAGGAGTAGAACATTTCCATGGTAATGTCTTTGCTTGTTTTTTGAACACCGTATACACCGTGTGGTCAGCAGAATAAGGCTCAATGAATTCACTTTCTTTTTCAGTACGGAATACCATCGCTTGTACGCCCTGCGGAGAAATGCTCAGTTTTAAGGTGGCTTGTTTATCGGTAATACCTTTTCCGGAGAAAGCCCTTATCTCCGGGAATCGCGCTTGTAATGCAGGCTCGAAATTAGAAGCTTCCTTAATTTCGAACTGTTCAATCTGCCCGTCTGCGTTAGGCAAAGAGATAATGGTGGCATGTGCCTGTTTGTTGCCCACAGTTTTGAATACTTCACTCCGTAAAGGAGCAAGATCCAGGTCAAACAATTTGTAGGTGGCTGGAAATGCAAGCCTGGAAACGGCTTTGTCTTTAGTGATCCCGGCGGCGGCGGTATGCGGCCTCCAGTAGTCCTGCGCAAACAAGGTTGTGCTACACAACAACGCCGTTGCGAAGAGTAGAACTTTTCTCATGGTTAGTTGAGATTTTGGTGAATAATGGTTGTTTCAATAAGGGTTATTTCAATAAATTTAGATCAACTCTCTGCGGTTTAAATTGTACCGGTCGAAAATATTCACTGCGGTCATATCTGGGCTAAATCCCTGCTGTGCGGCGTCTAAACCGGCGACAACATTGACCAACAGCTTTTTATCAAAACGAAAAGAGGTCGCCTCAAATCGGATTTGAGACAACCTCCTGTTTATGAATGGGCAACTTTTCCTTATAGTACCATCGTTTTTCCTTTGGATACGGGCGTTGCAGGCTTCGGAAGGAATCCTTCCTGCTGCAGTTCCCGGATACTATCTTTCACTGCCTTGGTGATATGGCGCACCTGTTCATCTGTATGCGCGTCTGACAGGAAGCAGGTCCTCCCCTCCCATATATATACGCCTTTCTCTAACAGGTGATAGAAAAAGAGGTCCATATTGGAAGTGATGGCGAAATAGAACAGCGAGCCAAAATTGTGTACGTCCATGGGCACATTATTTTCTTTGAAGAAGGCCGACAGCTCATTCACCAGCTTAGTGGTACGGCTATTCAGTTTCTCCTGGAGCGCAGGGCCGCGTTGTTGCAGTTCCTTCAGCAGGGCCAGCGTGGCCGACATGCTCAATGGATGTTTACAGAAGGTACCGGCAAAGAAAGTCGTATCGGTAGCCGGGTAGGAATCATCCCCGTACTGCCATACGCCGCCGTCCAGTGCGTCCATATACTTGCGGGTACCGGCAATAATACCGATCGGTAATCCGCCCCCTGCGATCTTGCCATAGGTGGCCAGGTCTGCGCGCACCTCAAAATGCGCCTGTGCTCCGCCCGGATGGATACGGAAACCGGTGATCATCTCATCAAATACCAGGGCGATATCCTCTGCTTTTGTCATCTCACGCAGGGCGTGCAGCAAGGCTTTGGGCTGATACCCCGGCTTACGGCTTTGCACCGGTTCTACCAGTACGGCTGCCAGTTCATGTTTATGCGCGCGTATCTGTTCCACCACGTCAGGGTGGTGATAGTCGAATACCAGTACATCAGCCACCATATTCTGCATGATACCGAGGGCCATCGGTACGCCGGCATGCGATTTTTCCAGGTCTTCCGGCGCCGCCAGGGTGCCATCGAAGTGGCCGTGATAACCGCCGGCGAAGACGGCTACTTTTTTCCTGCCGGTAACGGTGCGTGCCAGCCTGATAGCTGTCATCACCGCTTCGGTACCGGAGTTATGGAAACTGGCCCGCTCTGCACCGGTGAGCGATGTTACCAGTTCAGCCACCTGCCCGGCCAGCGGCGTTTGTGGCCCGAGCTGGAATCCCTGTTGCAATTGCTGCTGGATGGCGTCCACTACTACCGGTGGACAATGCCCCAGCAGGTCTACGCCGAAGCCCATGGCCAGGTCGATATAGGTGTTGCCATCTATGTCCGTGATCGTAGCACCGGCGGAAGACGCGGCCTGTATAGGATATACCAGCTCTTTGGTAGAGAAGCGGAACCCTGCGGAGGCGCGGTTGTCAGCCAATACCGGCCGGTACTGCTGTGTCAGCGCCTTTGATTTTTGTGTTTTGAGATTATACCGACGGATGAATGCATCGAGGTATTCCTGCTGGGCGGCCGTATAGTTGGAGACGCCCGGACGGGTTTCCATCTTCGGGAAGATAGAGCGGTGCTGGGCAGGCGCTTTGGTTACCTCCGCAACGACTGGCGCAGCTGTCGATGGTCCGTTACCGTTAGTCTTCGCTGCTTCGGGCACTGCCGGAGTAGCTGCCGGTTGCGGCAGGAATTCTTCCGTGCCGAGATGTTGGGATAACAACGCCAGCTGCTGCTCCAGGAAATTGAACAGGCGCATGGACACTGCCGTGTCCGGCGTAGCAGGATAAGGCTGGGCGCCATTCGTCTTTACAGGACGAGCCGGCGCAGCGGCGGCCCTTACCACCGGCTGAGACACCGTTTCCGCTATCACCTCCGCTACCGCAGAAGCCGGTGCCGGAGCGGTTTCCACGGGCGCAACCGGGTTCTTCGCCACAATATAGTCCGTTATCTGATGGATAGTGGACAGCGTTTCAAACAGCTGCCGGATGGAAAAATTCACGTTGTATTTCTTCTCAATCCTTCTTACTGCACTCGCCAGTACCAGCGAGTCTGCCCCCATTTCAAGGAAACGGGCATGTATGTTGATATCGGCAGCCGGAATCTTCAGCAGGGTACTGAAAATGTCCGTAATATCCCGCAGGATGGCGGTACGTTGAGCTGGTACATGATTACTTTCGGGCATGATCTTACTTTTTTGTTCGTATTGCGAATGGGTAATGGGTGATGATGATTCTTTTGTTTCGGTCCAATAACGTTGCCGGTTAAACGTATATCCGGGAAGATGGACTTTACGGTAACCCGGATGATCGAACAGCTGTTCCATCCGGACAGGCAACCCTTTGACATATAGTGTCAACAGTACCTGTAGCATCATTTCCCAGGAAGAATGACCAATTTTCATACAGGGCAGCAGATGGTCTTCTGCATATTCCGCACTAAGCTGCACCATCGACAGCAGATTGGGCTGAGGTCCCAGCTCCATCAGGATATCGCCGCCCAGCCGTGCGATGGTCTGTATGCTTTTGGCGAACAACACTGGTGAGATGATCTGATCGCACCAATAACGATGGTCCGGTACTTCGGTCACCTCTTCGCCGGTGATATTGGAAATCAGCTGCAGCTGCGGCGGCCGGAATTCAATCTGCTTCGCTGCCTCACGGAATTCTTCGAGCATAGCCTCCATCAGCGGTGAATGCGACGCATGGGCTATCAGGAGCTGACGGGTATTGATGCCTGCCGCTTCCAATAATTTCAGGGCGTCCGCTACCGCCTGTTTTTTGCCGGAGATCACGGTCAATGCAGGGCCATTGACCGCCGCAATGGCCAGATCATTTCCGAATGGGCGAATGATGGCCGCTACTTCTTCTTGCCCGGCAAAGGCCGTGGCCATAGATCCCGGTTCTTTTACCCCCTGCATGAGTCGCGCTCTTGCGGTGACCAGCTTCAGGCCATCGTCCAGACTGAATACGCCGGCCACATAGGCAGCAGCGTATTCCCCTACACTGTGACCGGCAACGATAGACGGGGTGATGCCCCACGACTTCCACACTTCTGCCAGCGCGCAGGAAATCACGTAGATCGCCGGCTGGAAATAAGTCATCTCCAACAGCAACTCATTGGCAGCATCTTTTTCTTTTTTATACAATAAAGTGGTCAGCGAAAAGCCCCACTGTGATGCCAGCCAGCTGTCGCAATGGTCTACCACGCGGCGGAAGACGGCATTGTGCTGATACAGTTCAATGCCCATATTCCAATACTGGGAGCCACCACCGGTGAAAAGCCATACCAGCTTACCGTCGCGGGGTTGTACCAGGCCCGACAACACTTCTTCTGTATAAGGGTTCGCTGCATATGCCTGCAGGAGACGTGTCGCTTCCGTGACAGATGCCGCCTGAAAAGCGATGCGGTGGCTGAAGGCGTCCCGTGTTGTAAAAGTGCTGTAGGCAATATCTGCGAGGGTATCAGTAGTCTGCTCCAATGCGGTGGCGTAGCTCGCTGCGAGCGATTGTAAAGCCGCCGGCGATTTAGCCGAGAGCGTCAGCGGGTAAGATGCCCATTGTGGTAACGGCTCCGTATATACGTTATTGGCGACAGCAGGTGCTTCTTCCAGAATCACATGCGCATTGGTGCCACTCAGTCCGAAGGAACTGATGGCGGCACGTCTTACGCCGCTGGTAGCAGGCCAGGCCGTCAGCCGGTCCACTACTTTCAACCGCATCTCCTTCCACGGAATATAGCTGCTGGGGGTATTAAAATGCAGCGTGCCGGGCAACTGCCGCTGTTGCAGTGACAGTACGGTTTTAATCAGTCCTGCGATGCCTGCTGCCGCTTCGAGGTGGCCGATATTGGATTTCACGGCCCCCAGCAGCAGCGGATTATCTGCCGCGCGAGATTGGCCATAGGCCGCATGCAGCGCCTGGGCTTCCACCGGATCGCCCAGTTTGGTACCGGTGCCATGTGCTTCTACATATTGTATGGTGTGCGGTGCTACGCCCGCGCGTTGTAATGCTTTTCTGATGACCTGTTGCTGTGCAATACCATTGGGAGCAGTAAGCCCGTTGCTTTGCCCGTCGTGGTTGACGGCCGAGCCGCTGACGACGGCAAGGATGTTATCGCCGTCACGCAGCGCATCGCTGAGGCGCTTCAGTACGATCATGCCGGCGCCTTCTCCCCGCACGTAGCCATCTGCTTCTTCATCGAAAGCATGGCATTGCCCGGTGGGCGACAGCGCCTTCATACGGCATAGCCGGATCGTGGTATCGGGGGTGAGCATCAGGTTCACGCCGCCGGCCAGCGCCAGCGAACATTCGCCCAGCAGCAGCTGCTGACAGGCCTGATGCACGCTCAGCAAAGAAGAAGAACATGCGGTATCCAGTTGCAGCACGGGGCCGTGGAAATCAAACAGGTAAGCGATCCTGCCGGCGGCCACGCTTCGCTGGAGGCCCAGGCTCGTGAAAGCATCTTCAAATAAAGCCGGCGGCGTATGCTCCTGTACGATCTGCTGATAGTCATCAGTGCCCAACCCCACGAATACGCCGGTATCACTGCCCCTCAGGGAAGAGGGCCGGATGCCGGCATTCTCCATCGCCTCCCAGCTCACTTCCAGCAACAGGCGCTGCTGCGGGTCCATACCGATGGTTTCTCTGGGTGAAATACCGAAGAACAGCGGATCGAACTGGTCTGCCTGTTCTATGAAACCACCGTGACGGGTATACATCTTCCCCGTTTCATCTTCATCAGCACTGTAATATTGTTCCGCATCCCAGCGGCTTTCAGGGACAACGGTGACGCCGCTACGTTGTTCGCGCAGCAGTTCCCAGAAAGCAGCGGGACTGTTCACGCCGCCCGGAAAGCGGCATCCGATACCGATTACCGCCACTTTCCCGCCAGTAGCCAGGTGCTGCTGCCCCTCAGCCGTTGCGGTGCCGGTTTTACCGGAAAGGTATGCCGCCAGCGAGGTGGCGGTAGTATAATTGTAGATGACCGTTTTATCCACCGGTTGCTGCAACCACTGCTCCAGGTCGGCCGCCAGCATGACTGCCTGCATGGAGGTCATCCCGTATTCCGCAAACACCCGGTCGGCCAACAGGGCTTCGTTGGTCAGTTTAAACCGCTGTTGCAGCCATTGCTGCAACCATTTCCGGACTTCTTCAAAACTACGTGTGTTCGTCTCCTGTAGTGATGCGGTATGTTGTTGCGCCGCGGCTATTTCACGGATGATATCTGCGTATACCCCTTGCCGGTATTCTTCGGTAAAAGCATAACGCTTCACTTTCCCGCTGGTGGTTTTAGGCACTTTTCTCACCGGCAGCACATGCTTTACTTCCAGCCCCAGCTGAGAGGCAACATATCTTTTCACCGTAGCTACAACAGGCAGGAATTTCTCTGTGGAAGATTTATGGATCACAAATACCACCACCGCCTCGGTGCCTGTCTCCTCGTCGGGAACGCCACACGCCACTACCTTACCGGCTTCCATCCCGGTCCCTTGTTCTACCGTATGTTCTATATCATGCGGATAGACATTCAGTCCATTGACAAAAATGATATCTTTCGAGCGGCCGGCGATGTAGAGATAACCATCGAGCATAAACCCGGTATCGCCGGTATTGAGCCATCCATTACGTATAGCCGCCGCCGTTGCTGCTTCATTATTATAATAGCGACTGGTAACCGCATCGCCTTTTATCTGTACAGCCCCCAGATGGCCGTCGGGCAATGGTTTACCTGCTTCATTAGTGATACTGACCGTCACACCGCCGATGATTTTGCCGACGTTCACCACTTCGGTATGCTCTACCGTGGCTTCTTCGCCGCTGGTAACGATCACCGGTTGCCCCAGGGCCAGCGAATCCCTCCGTATGAACAGGCTGCTGAAGACGGTGTCCATATCCGCCAAACTCACTTCCAGCGTACCTTCCGCCAGTCCGTAGCAAGGGAACATCGACTTCGGGTCCAGCTGATACTTTCCCAGTACGTCTATAAACTGCCGGCACAACGGGGCCGCTATTGGCTCCGCACCGTTGAAGATGATCCTCAGGGAGGAAAGGTCCAGCCCTTCTCCTTTTTCGGGGGTAAACTGATTCAGGTAATATTTATAGCCAAAGTTCGGAGAACCGGTAACGGTAATACGATGTTCTGAAATTTTCTGCATCCACAACAACGGGTTCCTGATAAACAAATCCGTCGGCATCAGGTAATGATTCAACCCGGCAGCAAACGGATACAGGTGAAACCCGATGAGGCCCATATCATGGGTGAGCGGCATCCAGCTGAGGTGGCAGTCCTCCGCTGTGAGCTGATGCGCTGTAATGGCCTCAAACACGTTGGTGATAAGGTTTTTGTGTGTCAGCACCACGCCTTTGGGGTTACCGGTAGATCCGGAAGAGAATTGCAGAAAAGCGATCGTTTCCGGGGTAACGGGAACGACTACCCCTTCTTTACCGGTTTCTTCTTTGTCATCGGTGAAGATGATGTGATCAAAACCCTGCCCGTCGGCAGCCGCGGCGCCTGACAGCAGTTTTTCGTAATGGGCGCGTTTAACGGCCAATACGGGCTTGTCCAGAAAACTTTTGATCTTATACAGCTTCTGTGCGTTTTCACCTTCATAGGTCACCGCCACAGGCACCGGTATAATAGCGCCCAGCAAACATGCCCAGAAGAGCTGTAAAAAAGTTTTGCCGTCCTCTATCTGCAACACCAGCTCAGAACCCGGTGTCAGGCCTCTCTCCTGTAGGTGGGCCAACCATGATAGGGCGTCGGCATACAACTGCTGATAGGATAGAAACGTTTCTTTGTTGCTGCCTGTGATAAAGGTGACGCCTTTGTTTTGTTCATCTTTGAGTCCTGTCAATAACTGCTGTAACGTATCCGGACGCGATGTGTACTTCATAAACAATACATTTTGTAAATAGCTCCGCCAGAAGGCTGCGTACAGGCAGTCTGCGGATACCGACATGGTGAATGGTGATGAGGATATATGTATTTATCAGCGCTGTGTATTACACAGCACCAGAAAGGGGTAACGGTCCACGACAAGGCATAGCTGTCGCTATACTGAATCCAGTCGCTTCTTTCAGATATATTACTGGTGAAATGATTAGTGGCCTGGTGAAGCCATCATCAATGAGGTTATAGGACCTTCGATAGAATCGTTGCGTACCTCCCGGTAAGAGGAATAAGCAGTATCAAATGAATGGTTAAAAATTTTGAGTTAAAAAAGTATACGTAAACGCATACACCGCTAAAATAGTGAAAATTATTCAGCAAAAATAAAAAAAGTAGCCTGCACTGATACGACCATGACTCTTTTTCCGTTATAACCACACTATGCGCAGCATCCGCGATAATACTGCATACTGGCTTCACCTAAATATCAACGGAATGGGCATGACGCTTTTACATCCGTTTGCGTTTCATCACAACACGTATTATCTTGTGGCATTTGCCGTGTAGGAATGCCGCCAATTACTCACCATGGGATTATTTGATTTTCTAAAAAAGAAGGACCAGCCAGCCTATGCCGGCATAGTAGCACAGTATCAGCACTTTTACCAGGCGAATCAATCGCAGCCGCTCTCCCTGTATGGCCTTATTCCCTATGGCGAAGCGGGCAGCACTCCCTTTCATCAGACAGCGTATGAAAAGACATTGCTGGTTGATTTTCCATTTGAGTCAGAATATGTATGGGAGGATGTGGATGATGAGCAACTTGTGGAAGAAAAGATAGCGGCTGTGCAGTATGGTAACATCCCCATCGCCAAAGAAGGTTGCGGGATGTATTGGATACTGATCACCACCGGCAAGCATCAAAACGAAGTATGGCTGTTGACCGATTCCGGTGTAACGCCTGTGCAGGAAAAACTTACGCTGGAGAGCTGGAAGGAAAATCAGCTAAGGAGCGGAAATACTTTCTGGTACCCGGCCTTAGCGCACTGGGGGCCTATTGAAAATGCATTTTTTCTCTGCCATGCGCCCAAGAAAATGGCGGCATCCGGTGAAGATATTTTTGGGGTGAGCAGTAACCTGTGCGGCAGTTGTATTGAATATCTTTCCCGTTGTGCTGTCAAACATCAAAAGGAATTTTTTGTCACCGACCCGGTAGGCACCCGGATATTTGAGACTGACGGCCGTATTGAGTTAGTGAAACCCTAAGCCGCCAGTCCCTGTATGAAACCTGTTTTTATATTAATGCATTAATACCCGTTGCCTATCGGGCAATACCGCCCGTTGACCAAACCGTGTGGTATACCGCAAGGCAATCACCAGCCCGATAAACGCCATTCCTACCCCTACCAGCGACGGGTACGTATAGGGCAGACCGTATTCCAGCGGTATCCCGCCCAGGTAAGCGCCCAGCGCGTTGGCGATGTTAAACGCGGCCTGCATAAATGCGGCGGCCATCATTTCCGCACCAGGCGCGGCCCGCATCATCATAATATTTACCGGCGCCGCTACCGACATCGACAGTCCGCCGCTTAAAAAAGTTAGTATCAGAGAAGGTATCATCATCCCGGAAAAGAAGAAAACACCTGTCAACGCCAGCATCATGAGAAACAACAGCAGCGCGCTCGTACGCGCCGCACCCATCCGGTCTGCCAGATAACCGCCCAGCAGATTGCCCACCACCATGCCACCGCCGGCAAGGACCATCACATAGGCCATATTGCCCTGACTAACACCAGATACTTCCGTCATCAATGGCGTAATGTAACTAAACCAGGTAAATAGCCCACCGAAGCCAATAGCGGTAATCAGCAAGACATACCAGCTCTGTTTATTCTTCAGGAAATGAAGTTCTTCCGTGATGTTGGCCGCCTCCTGCTTTCCGTCCATGGCAGGAAGCCATACCCGGAGCGACAGCAACGTAAGCAGCCCTATCCCGCTCACCACCGCAAAATACCAGCGCCAGTGAAGCATGTGGCCGATGTAGGTCACCAGCGGCACCATCGCCAGATTGGCCACCGTCAGCCCGGTAAACATCAATGATATGTACCTTGCCTCTTTCCCTTTCGCTGCAATGCGGGAAGCTACCACTGCCCCCACGCCGAAAAAAGCGCCGTGCGGAAGGCCGGACAAAAACCGCAGCAACATCAACGCGGTGTAACCCGGCGCCAGCGCGGATAATCCGTTAAAGACCGTGAACAGTGCCATCATCGCCATCAACACCTTCTTCGGTGGAAACTTCACCGAATACCCTACCAGCAGCGGAGCACCCAACACCACGCCGATGGCATAGGCAGAGATAAAGTGCCCCGCCTCCGGTATGCTGATGTTAAAGGACCGGGCAATATCGGGCAGCAACCCCATGATCGCAAATTCTGTGGTGCCTATCCCCAAACCACCGATGGTCAGGGGAAGTATCCTTTTATCTATTATTCCGTTTCGCATAACGCTGCTTTGTTCCCGTATGTTTTCCAATCAATGTAACCATGCATCGTCAGACCGTAATGCAGGTCCCGTTGCGGCGGTGTCAGCGGCCAGTGATGCTGCAGACGGTCCACCAGATCAGGATTGGAAATGAAGGCTTCACCAAACGCTGCGATGTCAATGGTACCTGCATTGATCAGCCTTTCGGATTTTTCCCGGTCCATGCCGCCAGCCAGGATGATAGTGCCATCGTACCAGCTACGGAACCTTTCCAGAAAACCTTCCGGCAAAGCGAAGCTGCCGCGTGACTGCTGGTCCATGATATGGATGTAGGCAATTTTCCTGTCCGATAATGCTTTCGCCAGATAAGCGTAGGTAGCCTCTATCTCGTCGTAGTGAGGCAGTTCATGCAGTCCTCCATAGGGAGTGAGCCGGATGGCCACTTTCGACGCACCTACCGCGGCGATGCTGGCATCAATCGCTTCCAGCAGAAAACGGCTGCGGTTCTCCATACTGCCGCCATATTGGTCTGTGCGGTTGTTGATATGCGGATTTAAAAACTGTTCGATCAGGTAGCCGTTGGCGCCGTGCAGCTCTACGCCGTCAAAACCGGCCGCGATCGCGTTTTTCGCCGCCAGGGCAAAGTCCTGCGCTATTTTCGCCACCTCTTCCGTGGCCAGCGCACGCGGTTGGGAGGCGGTCACAAAACCTTCGTGGCCGTTCTCATCAAATCCCCAGGCTTTCGACTGTGCCGCCTGTATGGCTGAAGGGGCCACCGGCGCCTGTCCGCCAGGCTGATTGGAGGTATGGGACACCCTTCCCACATGCCAGAGCTGGGTAAATATTTTACTGCCTTTGGCATGTACGGCGGCGGTGACTTTCTTCCAGCCTTCCACCTGTTGCTGCGTATACAGGCCGGGAATGTAGAGTACGCCTTTGGCGGTGTCTGATATGGCTACGCCTTCTGTTATGATCAGCCCGGCACCAGCACGCTGGGCGTAGTACAGGGCATTGTTTTCGTTGGGAATACCGTCCGCATTTCTGGCTCTTGTCATAGGAGCCATGGCGATGCGGTTGTTCAGTTGCAAAGAACCGATAGTGGCCGGTTCAAAAATGTTTGTGTTCATGGTATTTGTTTTTGTGTATCAACCATGATGCTCATGATCGATAGTGCAAATTTCACTCGTATTATACCATCATCAAAATAATTTAAATTCTACCTTTCTATTATAATTATTATATCAAAAAATCAGGTGAGATGGATGTTGTTAAAATATTCCTCCAAAAACGCGTACCTTACCACACATCCAAAAAAAAGAACATCCACAGTGAACAGGTATTATTCTCCTCCGCAAAAGGGAGCCAGCAGCGTATTACAACGATATGCGGCATGGTGTTTTTTCCTAACGACATTAACGACGACCGCCACGCAGGCACAATCTCCCACAGCACCCAGACAGGAACTGGACTTCAATACCCACTGGGCCTTCTGTCAGCAGGACGTCCGCAATGCCGCAGCTACCGATTTTAACGACGCCTCCTGGGAAGCCGTTTCTATTCCACATGTAATGGGCATCACCCCCAAACATAACGGTGGCGGAAAAGTGTATCAGGGCATCGGCTGGTACCGGCGTCATTTCACCGTGCCGGCAAACCAGGCTGGCCGCAGGTTATACGTTTCCTTCGAGGGGGTACAGACCGACTGTGAAATATATCTCAACGGAGAAAAACTGGAGGAGCATCATGGAGGATATATGCGTTTCGGCGTAGATATTTCCGGCAAAGTTCGCCCCGGCAGTACCAACGTGCTGGCCGTCAGGGTTTCCAATATCGACAATCCACAAACGCCGCCCGGCAAAAAAATGTCCACGCTGGACTTTAACTATTACGGCGGCATCTATCGAAATGTATCCCTGGTGATCACCGATCATCTTTACATTCCTGATGAGGTGGAAGCCAATAAAATAGCCGGTGGCGGCATATTTACCATGAGCAGAAACGTGTCGGCCCAGGCGGCTGACCTGCTGGTCAACACCCAGGTGGTCAACAGCAGCGGACAGTCTGCCACCACCACCTTGCTGAGCAAACTGGTAGACAACAGCGGGAAAGTAGTAGCCTCCGCGCAACAAACCATCGCCCTCAACGGCAAACGGGACACCACTTTCCGGCAGCAACTTCATCTCACGGCGCCGCATCTCTGGCATCCTGATCATCCATATCTGTACCGGCTGGAATCAGCAGTCTATAACGGCAAAGTGCTCGTCGATAAACGGGTGACCCCCACCGGCATTCGTACCATCTCGTTTACGTCGCCCGACGGAAAAGCCGACGGCTTCTACCTCAACGGAGAAAAGCTATACCTCAGAGGGGCCAACCGCCACCAGGTGTATCCCTATGTAGGCGACGCCGCACCAGCCGCGATGCAATACCGCGATGCCTGGCAGCTCAAAAAAGGCGGGTACAATGCCGTGCGCGCAGCGCACTATCCGGCATCACCGGATTTCCTTCGCGCATGCGATGAACTGGGCCTGCTGGTCATCGAATGCCAACCGGGCTGGCAACACTACAGTGAAGACAGCACGTTCAAAGCACGCACCTTCCGCGATATCCGGCAGATGATACGCCGCGACCGCAACCATCCGTCCGTATTCCTCTGGGAAACATCCCTGAACGAATCCCCCACTCCTTCCGGCTGGATGCAGGAAGCCATCCGCATAGCACATGAAGAAATGCCGGGAGACCAAATGTTTACCGCCGACGATTACAATCAACGCAGCTGCGATCATTATGATGTTTTCTATAAAGTAGTGAATCCCGACATGACAGACCCGGCGCCCAACAAACCCTCTCTCACCCGCGAGTGGGGAGATACCTGGGTGGCAGATGCCGCACGGGAAAACGGACTGCGTGCTTCCCGTCGATACACCGCCCGGGGACTGGTCAACCAATGTATTTTACGGCAGCAGGCCCTTAACGGGGAAACCAGCGAAGAACACGGCGGCTATTGGGACCATGCCCGGCTGGACGCCAATCCCCGCATCGGCGGATACTTCGTATGGAGCTACAACGACTACACCCGCGGAAGCGATGCTGTCACGGCATTCAGCGGCGTGACGGATATGGACCGCTATGAAAAATTCAGCTACTACCAGCTACAGTCCATGCAGTCGGCACGCAATAAAGCATACGGACCCATGGTGTTCGTCGCCAGTTACAACAACCTGCCGGATACCGATTCCACCATCGTGGTGTTTTCGAATTGTGATACCGTGCTGCTGTACCGCAACAACCAGCTCGTGGGCCGGAAAACCCGCTCCGCCAATGCATCCACGGCACCGTTCATCGCAGCGAAGGGCGGCAGTCCCCTATATGCGTTCCCGTTAGGTAGCTATGAGCCGGGCACCCTCCGCGCAGAAGGCTGGCTCGATGGCAAACGTGTATGCGGCCATACGGTCAATACCCCCAAAGCCGCCAGACGCCTGGAAATCACGATACCGGAACCAGCGATGCCGTTGGTGGCCAACGGTACAGATATGATCCCGGTGTATATCAAAGTATGTGACGAAAACGGCACGGTGGTCACTAACACACAGGCAGGGCAATCGTACACCGTCCAGCTCCGCGTTACAGGCGCCGGACATCTCGTAGGCGGAAACATCCCCGCAGCAGCCATCGCAGTGCAACAAACAGAAGGCGGCATCGGCTATGCCCTCATCAGAAGCAGCGACAGCTCCGGCGACATCAGGATTACGGCGGAAAGTAAAGGACTCGCAAGCGCCGTTAAAATCATTAAAACCCAGGGCAGCAGGGCAAAGACAGTCCCGGATGCCCCCCACGCCAAATGGGTAAATGATTACGACAGAAAATATACAGACACCGCCACGCAAACCGGGCAGGCGGACGCGCTCCGGGAAATCTCACTGAAAAATGCAACGATCACGATCAATGGTCAGGTGAATCCGACGGGTTCCGGTGCATTGACAGACAAAAACAATGTTACCGGCTGGACGGCCACCAGCGGGGCTTTTCCGTTAACCATCACACTGCGCCCGGAAAAGGCCTGTACCTTAAAAGGAAGCCAGGTTTTCTGGGGTAAAGACAGCGATTGGTATACTTACCGGGTGGAGACTTCTACCGACGGGACCACCTGGACGATCGCCAGTCCTGATCAACTGTCCAGCGGACAGGACTACAAACCTGTGCTGTTCAATAGCCCCGGCGTACAATATGTGCGGTACGTGATTTCGGGTATTAAGCCGGAAAGCAGCCGTGTGGCCGTGAAGGAAATTTTGTTGTTTGGAGAGTAATAATACGTGTAAAAGGAGGGTGTCCCAAAAGACACCTTCCTTTTTTTACAGCTGTTCATCGATCACCATCGCACCGGTTGATTTTTAATTTCTGGATTTCGGGAAATATCGATATGTTTGCCCAATGGAATTACTCATGGTTTTTAAAGCACTCAGTAATGAGACCAGAATAAACATGCTTATCTGGCTCAAGCAGCCTCACCTGCACTTCCCCGCTGAGGAATTGGAGGACTATGATGCCAATCTTGGTGTATGCGTCAGCGACATTACGCAAAAAGCCGGCTTATCTCCGTCCACCACATCAGACTACCTGAGCATACTCCAGAAATGCGGGCTTATTGAAGCCACGCGGGTGGGCCAGTGGACGTACTACAAGCGTAATGAAGGAGCGATTAAGACCCTGAACAAACTTATCCAAAAAGCATTCTGATTTTTTTTACTCAAACATTTCGAAAATAAGCGAATTATCGAATCATGAAAGCGATTGTAATCAACAATTATGGCGGACCAGAAGTGCTTCAGTTAAAAGAAGTAGCTACTCCCTCCCTAACAGCTCCTACCCAGGTACTGGTGAGGGTAAGGGCTACCTCCGTAAATCCGCTCGACTACCAGGTCAGACGAGGGGACTATGCGTCACTGTTTGAACTACCCCTTATAACCGGTCACGATGTGGCGGGCGATGTGATAGCAGTGGGTGAAGCCGTGAAAAACTGGCGGCCCGGTGATAAAGTCTACTATTCTCCGCGTTTTGGTGGTCAGGGCAGTTACGCGGAATACCACCTTACCGACGAATCCTCGTTGTCCAAAATGCCTGAGCATCTTAGCTACGAGGAAGCCGCTGCGGTGCCGCTTATCGGGGGAACGGTATGGGAGATGCTGGCAGTACGGGCGAACCTGAAAAAAGGAGATACCATTCTCATTCCCGGTGGTGCGGGCGGTGTAGGTTCACTCGCCATTCAGGTCGCTAAGACACTGGGAGCTTTTGTATATACAACAGGGCAAAACATTTTACGGGAGCAGCTACAGCATCTGGGAGCGGATATCGTGATTGATCATCATCAAAAAAACTACCTTGAAGAGATACAGGCACTCACCAGGGGAAAAGGCGTGGATGTAATGATTGATACTGTTGGGGGCAGCACGCTCTCCGATAGTCCGCTTGCGTTAGCTGACTATGGCAGGCTTGTAACGCTGGTGGACATTGCCCGGCCGCAAAACCTCCTCCGCGCCTGGGAAAAAAATGCGACCTATCATTTTGTTTTTACCCGGCAAAGCAGGGAAGAGCTCCATCCTATTACCAGGTTAATGGAAGCCGGGCAGGTAAAACCAGTGATAGATAGCGTGTATCCACTGGAAGATATTAAAAAAGCCCATCAAAGAATGGAAGATGCGAAGCGAGACAGACCGCTGTTTGGTAAAATTGTATTGTCAGTATAAAAACTATCGCGCATAAAAAGAGGGTGCCTTTTGGACACCCTCTTTTTATTATTACCATTTTATGCGCAGCTCAGAACGCCTGTTCTGCTTATAATCTTCTTCTTTACAAGGAACGCCGTCCTTACAGCCATTCACCGGATCTTTCTCACCTTTGTTGCTGTAGTACAACCGTTTTGGATCGATGCCTTTATTGGCGAGATAATCTATTACAGCATAACAACGTAACGCTGACAGATCTACGTTGTATTGATCACTACCACGGTTATCCGCGAACGAAGTGATCACCACGCGCCAATCGGGATAACGCTTCAGCACAGCTGCCACCTGGTCCAGTATCCGGCGCGACTCTGTGAGCAGGGCGGTACTGTTGTAATCATACAGGAACTTCAGTTCTTCCAGTTTCTTTTTGTCTGCTTCCTCTTCCGGTGTATGTTTTTTCACTACCGGGACCGGCTTGCCACCATTGCCTGGCGGCACTGTATTGCCTGAAGTGGAAGGCTGGTTCGGGTTCGTGTTTGGATTTGAATGCGGGTTGCCATTCGCGTCCGGATTAGGCTGAGTGCCCGGTCCGTCATTCCTACCATGATCTACCCTGGTGAAATAGTTCGGATCGGAGAAGTAATAGACGTCGTCTCTTCCTAAGCCACCCTTCCTGCTGGAAGCCAGGTACCCTTCATAACCGTTGCGCTTCAATATCAGCCCGAGATCATCTGCGCCTGAATTGAATGGCAGCTTCATATTCTCCGGCGCTTCCCAATTGGTTTTCGCCCCTCTTACACGATAGATGTCGTAACCGCCCATCCCGGCATGTCCCCTGCTGGAGAAGTAAAGAATACCGTCTTCGTTGACAGTGGGAAATGTTTCTGATGCCACGGTGTTGATCTGGCTGCCGCAGTTGATCGGTGTGCCCCAGGAGCCATCAGCTTGTTTCTCTGCATACCAGATATCGGTCTGGCCTTGTCCTCCCGGACGATCGGACACAAAATACAAGATATCACCAGTGGAATTGAGCACCGCATGGCTGGAAGAATATCCTTCTATATTGATACCGGGTATCAACACGAGCGGCTCCCATTTACCGTTCTTTTTCACGGACTGATAAAGTTGCAGATGGCGAACACCGTTCACCGCGCCTTTACCGGTATAAGGCACTCCTTTGCCCTGTATATTGATGGTTGCATAGAGCGTATCTTCCGTGTTATTCAGACATACCGGTCCGATATTATAATCGAACTTGCCCAACAGTCCCGGCACCAGTTCTTCCAGATAGGCGTTGGAGTTATCTCCGGCATATTGTTGATACACGTAAGCCTTGTAATAGGGTTGCTCCGTACGTTTATCTAACGGCGGTTTGGCCTGTGAGCCGCTGCTCAGCGCCATGGTACGATAGCCGTTGGACATCAGCAACAGCCCTTTCTGTACTACGCCGCTTACCACATCGGAGCCGGGAGTATTCAGTTCTTTCAGCGGCTTCAGTTGCACAGGCGCTGCTTTTCCCAGCCACACCACAGCACTGTCGCAGCCTTTCAGCGCCATGTTTTTCAATTGCAGGCTATCGGCATTAGCGGTGGAGAACAACGCATATTGCGCTTTGGCTTCGTCATATTGTTCCAGCTGCCGGAGGGCTTCGCCATAGGCAAAATAAGCGGCATCGGGGCGGTCAGGGCGACTGGTAATCTCTTTGTAGATATCCGTTGCCTCCTTATAGTAACCGATCTCCTGAAAGCTACGGGCCATTTTCATCAGCTGCTCTACCGGCATCCTGTCGCCTTTCTGGCGGGCAATTCTGTTATAGAGCGCGCCGGCCACGGCATATTCCTGTCTGGCATAAGCTGCTTCGGCCAGCTGCAACACGCTTTTCTGCTCCTGGCCGTACAGGTTGACGGCAGACAAAAACAGCAGCGGAATGATTATTCTGGTACTACGGTTCATAGTGGGTAGTAACTAAAGTTTAAAAATAGCGGGGGTTCTTCACCGTATAGTTTTTCGAAGGGATCAGGAAGCCCAGTGATATTTCATGGGAACCTCCCTGATAACCGGCCATTTTGTTGATGGTCAGGTCGTAGGCATAACCGATACGCAGCTTTTCTGTGGCGTAGAACTCTACCATCACGCTGGCAGCATCCAGTTCACTCAGGTCTTTCTGCAGATTGGTTTTTCTCCATATGCCCACGCCGGTACGGTAAGAAGCACCTACCCACAGCTTCTCTCCGATCAGCAGGAAGGCGTTAATGTCCACGTTGGTAGGACCTTTAAAATCTTCTTTGATCAGGATCGAAGGTTTCAGCTGCAGGTTCTCTCCCAGCGGAAACATAGCACCGGTGGTAATATACAGGTGCTGTGTTTTACGGATGGTGGAATAGTTGTTGCCTTTCCAGTTGTAGCGCGACGCATCGGTATAGAGTGAAAACAGGTCCATCACAGACGCGCCGGCATAAAAGCGGGGCGTATAATAATAGATCCCGAAGCGGGCATCGGGCACCCATACGCTCTTTTTACCCAGCGGTATGGCCGCGTCTTCATTATCGATGTATTGCAGTGCCGTACCATCGATAGAGTACTGGGTAACGCCGGCGCCTATACCGAGGCAAAGCCGGCGGGTATCTTCATCGTCCAGCGGAATGCGGTACGAGTAAGAACCATAGAGCGACAACGCGTCCTGCGGTCCTGATTTATCAAACAACATTTGCAGTCCCAGGCCCACTTTCTTATCGCTGGCGGGCGTCACCCCGTCGACGGAAACGCCGCCCGTACGGGGTGCTCCGGGGAATCCGGCCCACTGATGACGATAAATGGCATTCACATACAAGTCCTCCTTGTAGCCTGCATAGGCAGGGTTAACACTTAACCCGTTGAAGATATACTGGCTGAACTGTATGTTCTGTTGCGCCACGCTCCTCATACTTATTGCCAGCAGCAAGACCATTATTCCCGCTCTGAGTACTTTTTGCATCTTTTACTTTTTTTGTAGCAGATATAATTGTTATCTCTTACCGTAAAATTGTTATCCAGCCTTTATACTTCTTGATACCATCCGGCTTCCTTACTTCCAGGATATAGTAGTAGGTTGCTTCGTTCAGGTTAGAACCGTTCCAGTCGTTGCGGTAATCTTTGGATTGATATACCATACTTCCCCAACGGTTGTAGATGTAAATAGCTGATCCCGGGTATTTCTCCAGTCCTCCGATGATGAATCTTTCGTTTTTACCATCACCGTTCGGCGTGATCACGTTCGGGAAGGACAGGTCGGAACCTTCTATCGCCACACTGGACACTCCCTTGTTGTTGGTGCTGTCGGCGTCCGGCATGTTGGTGCTGTAGGCGGTTGCTTCGTTGATGAGCTGTCCGCCTTCAATTACGCGGGTGGTCAGCGTCATTTGTACGGAGGCGCCTACTGCGAGGTCACCGATGTTCCATTCTACCAGTTTCGTTGCCGGTGATACCACTACTTCCCCTCTTTCCGCGGAAGTGTTGGTAGGCACGTCCAGTTGTACCGGCAGACGGTCTTCTGCTCTCACGTTGGTCACTGGTATGTTACCGGCGTTCCTGACGGTGATGCGGTAAGTGAGGTTCTGGCCCATGCGGTAAGGTCCTGTTGCCGGGGCAACGATCTCTTTGGTCACGATCAGGTCACCGGCCATTTTATCGGTATCGGTGATGGTGACAGTGGCTTCCTTCGCAGCACCTGTGGTGAAGGTGTAGCTGTTGGATGTTCCGCCGGTGAGCATGAATATCACGGTTTCAGGTGTCTCTACTTCATTGTCGTTCAGCACATTCACGGGAACGGTTACACTTGTTGCACCTGCCGGGATGGTGATCTTACCGGTAATCGCGGTGTAGTCAGCATCCGGTGTAGCGCTGCCGCTGATCATGTATTGTATGGTGATCGGGTCTGCGGTACGTTTGCCGCTGGCCAGGCTGATGGTGAACTCTCCGTTCACGCCTGGTTCCACTGCATCCGGTTTGCTGGCGGTCACGATCAGGCTCAGATCTGTATTGTCATCATCGGCGATGTTGACTGTTGCCGTTTTGTTAGCCCCTGCCGGGAAGTTGATGTTACCAGATTTACCATTGGTGATGGTGAGTACCACGTTTTCTACCGGTTCTATCAGGTCATCATCGGATACGATCACTGGTACGGTTACACTGGTTTTACCTGCAAGGATGGTGGCGGTGCCGGTGAGGGCTGTATAGTCGCTGCCTGCGGTAGCGCTACCTGCCACGGTATAGTATACGGTGACGTCTGCCGTTGGTATTTTACCGCTGGCGATGCTGATGGTGAATTCACCCGGGGTAGACGGTTCTGCCGCATTAGGCTTGCTGGCTGTTACTTCCAGGTCCAGGTTGGTGTTGTCATCATCTGCGATGGTCACGGTGGCCACGTTAGTAGCGCCTGGTTTGAAGACGAGGCTGCCTGCTGTGCCGCCGGTGCCGGTGATGACTACGGTTTCATCTCCTTCAATCAGCTGGTCGTCGATAACAGCAACCGGTATGGTGGCTCCGTCCTGACCTGCGGTGATCACTACTGTGCCGGTGAGGGCGGTGTAGTCTCCACCAGCGGTAGCAGTGCCTGCTACGGTGTAGGTGGCGGTGATGTCCATGGCAGCAGTCACACCTGCCGGGAGGCTGATTTTAAAGCTGCCGTTGGTAGACGGTTCAGCGCCATCCGCTTCTCTGGTCACATTCAGCACCAGGTTAGCATCGATGGTTTCATCATCGAGGATGTTCACCGTAGCGCTGCCTGCGGCAGTGAGCGTGAAGTGTGCTGAGGTAGCGCTGGTCTGTGTCAGTATCACCCGCTCGGTACCTTCTATTATTTTATCATCTTTTACATTGACGATGATATTGACACTGTCTTTACCTGCCGGAATGATAACGGAACCGGTAAGTGCGTCGTAATCTGCGTTAGCGGTAGCCTCACCTGCTACGGTATAGTTTACCGTGATATCTTCCGAAGAAGTAACGCCTTTCGGCAGCTTGATGGTGAAGAAGCCGTTAGTGGACGGTTCTGCTGCATCTTCGCCTTTGGTAACGGTCAGCACCAGTTTGGCCGGCGTGGTGGTTTCATCATCCGTGATATTGACGGTGGCGGCGCCATTACCGGTGAAGGTGAAGTGGTCTGAAGTGCCCCCGTTGAGGGTAACGTCCACCGTTTCTGTCACCTCGATGATCTGGTCGTCTATCACTATCACGGGAACGACTACCTCGTTTTTACCTGCCGGGATGAAGGCGGTACCGGTGAGGGCGGTGTAGTCTGCGCCGGCGGTAGCGGTACCTGCTATGGTGTAGTTCACCGTGATCCCTTCTGATGAAGTGATGTTGGCAGGCAGGCTTATTTTAAAGCCACCGTTGGTAGACGGTTCTGCCCCATCGGTATCTTTGGTGATGCTCAGTACCATGCTGGCAGGCGTGATGCTTTCATCGTCCGCGATGTCCACGGTAGCGCTGCCGTTGCCGGTGTACGTCAGTCTGGCGGAGGTGCCGCCGTTCAGTGTCATGATCACGTTTTCTGTTTGCTCAATCACCAGGTCATTCACTACGGTAACCGGTACGTCTACGCCCGTGCTGCCCTGAGGAATGATGACTGTTCCGGTGATGGCCACATAGTCATCGCCACTGGTGGCGGTACCGCTGATGGTGTAGTTCACTTTGATGTCTTCGGAGGCACGGATGCCGTTCGGGAGACTCACCGTGAAGGCGCCATTGGTACCTGGTTCTGCGGCATCTGCTTTCTTCACGATGTTCAGCGTGCGGTTGGCCGGCGTGTCTTCATCGTCTATGATGTTCACCGTTGCACTGTTGCTGCCGGTAAAGACGAAGCTGGTGCTGGTACCACCGGTGAGGGTCATTACCACGGTCTCGGTGCCTTCCAGGAACTGGTCGTCCAGCACTGGTACTGCAACGGTCACTTTGTCCACTTCGGCAGGGATGATCACCGTGCCGGTGAGGGCGGTGTAGTCTGCGCCGGCGGTAGCGGTGCCGCTGATGGTATAGCTCACGGTGATGGCTTCGGAGGAAGCGATACCGTTTGGCAGGCTGATGGTGAATTCACCTGGTGTCAGCGGTTCTGCGCCATCTTTGGTAGCAGTCACGGTCAGTACACGGTTAGTGGCGATGTCGTCATCATCCATAATATTCACCGTGGCACTGTTGTTACCGGTGAAGGTAAAGTGGGCAGAAGAGCCGCCAGCCAGTGTCATGTCCACTGTTTCTGTTTTTTCTATCAGTTTATCGTCCAGTACCGGTACCATTACGTTCACGCTGTCCTGACCGATCGGGATGATGGCTGTGCCGCCCAGTGCGGAGTAGTCTTTACCAGGGGTGGCGCTGCCGCCGATGGTATAATTCACGGTCACGGCTTCGGACACGGTGATGCCTTTAGGCAGATGTATCGTGAACATACCCGGAGTGGACGGTTCTGCGCCGTCGTTGGCTTTCGTCACTGTCAGCACGCGGTTGGCGGCTATGTCGTCGTCATCAGCAATATTCACGGTAGCGTTGTTGTTACCGGTGAAGGTGAAGGTGCCGGATGCACCGCCGTTCAGCGTCAGGACCACGGTTTCTGTCTGTTCTATTATTTTATCGTCGATCACTGTCACGGGTACGATTACACTACCTGGCTGATTGGCCGGTATGGTGATCACGCCGGTGATGGCTTTGTAATCAACATCTGCGGTAGCGGAACCGGTGATGGTGTAGTTCACGGTGATCGGTTCAGCAGAAGTGATATTGGCCGGGAGGCTGATTTTGAAGCCGCCGTGGGTACCTGGTTCTGCTGCGTCATTATTATTGGTCACCGTCAATACCCGGTTAGCGGTGGTGGCGTCGTCGTCCGCGATATCCACCGTAGCGTTGCCGTTGGTGGTGCTGGCGGTGTAGGTGAAGCTGGTAGAGCTGCCGCCGGTCAGTGTCAGGGTCACGTTTTCCGTGCCTTCAATGATCTGATCATCGGTGACGGTTACCGGTACTACCACGCTGCCGGTTGATCCTTTCGGAATGATCACGCTGCCGGTGAGGTTAGCGTAGTCAGTACCATTTTGGGCGCTGCCAGTGATATTGTAATTCACCGTGATATCTTCTGCTGCGGTGATACCGACAGGCAGACTGATGGTGAATTCGCCCGGAGTGCCTGGTTCTGCGGCGTCAGCTGTTTTTCTGACAGACAGTACGCGGTTGGCCGGGTTGTCGTCGTCATCAGCGATGGTCACCGTAGCATTGCCGTTGGTCGCGCTGGCGGTGAAGCTGAAGCTGGCTGAGTTGCCACCGGTCAGGTCCATGATCACGTCTTCTGTTTTCTCAATGATCTGATCGTTGATCACATTCACCGGAACGAACACGGTGTCTTTTCCTGCCGGGATGACTATCGTACCGCTGAGGGCATCATAGTCGGTGCCGGCGATAGCGGTAGATGCCGCTGCGATGGTATAGTTGACGGTAATATCTTCGGCCGAGGTTACTCCCTTAGGCAGGCTGATAGCGAAGCTGCCATTGGTGGACGGCTCTGCTGCATTGCCATGGTTCGTTACGCTCAGCACCCGGTTAGCGGCGATGTCGTCATCGTCTGCGATGTTTACGCTGTCGCTTCCCTTGGTGCTGCTTGCCACGAGCGTAAAGCTGGTGGAAGTAGCCCCTGTGGCCGTCAATATTACTTTTTCTGTTTTTTCGATGATCTTATCGTCGATGATGTTTACCACTACCGGTGCGCTGCCTGGTGTTCCTTTAGGGATGACCACACTGCCGCTCAGGGCTGTATAGTCGACACCTGCTGTGGCAGTGCCACCGACGGTATAGTGTACGGTGATGTCTTCTGAAGCGGTGTAACCAGTAGGCAGACTTACGGTGAAGGAGCCGTTGGTAGCCGGTTCTGCGCCGTCAACCGGGTCTCTCACGATAATGATCAGGTTTGCTGCCACATTATCATCGTCTGCTATGTTCACGGTAGCCTTGCCGTTGGTAGTGCTGGCCGTGTAGCTGAAGTTGGTGCTGGTACCGCCGGTCAGGGTCATCTCCACGGCTTCGGTGGTTTCAATGATCTTATCATCGATGACTGGCACGGATACCGTTACCTTGTCGCCACCGGCAGGGATGATGGCGGTGCCGGTCAGGGCGGTGTAGTCATCCCCTGCTGTGGCGCTGCCTGTGATATTATAGTGTACGGTGATGGCTTCAGATGCTTTGATATTGGCCGGCAGGCTGATGGTGAATTCGCCATTGGTGCCTGGTTCTGCCGCATCGGCGGTTTTCGTCACCGACAGTACACGGCTGCCCGGTGTGTTATCATCGTCTGCGATATTCACGGTGGCCATGCTATTGCCGGTGTATACGGAGCTGGCAGAGCTGCCGCCGTTGAGGGTCATTTCCACGGTTTCAGTGATTTCCAACAGTTGGTCATCTATCACCGGTACCACGACGGTAACATTCGGTGTATTGGCAGGGATCACGGCGGTGGTGCCCAGGGCTGTATAGTCGTCACCAGGTGTGGCGCTGCCAGCTACGCTGAAGTTCACCGTGATAGGTTCAGAAGCGGTGTAACCTGCAGGCAGACTGATAAGGAATGCGCCGTTCACGTTCGGCTCTGCTCCGTCGCCGGCTTTTGTCACTGTCAACACAAGGTTGGCTGCAACATTATCATCATCAGCGATGTTCACGGTGGCGTTGCTGTTACCAGTGAAGGTAAAGCTGTTGGAGGTGCCGCCTGCGAGGGTGGCGATCACAGTTTCTGTTGGCTCGATGATCTTATCATCTGCTACAGCCACTACAATGTCCACGCTGTCTGTACCTGCCGGGATGATCACTTTTCCGCTTAAGGCGGCGTAGTCAGCGCCTGCGGTAGCGGTAGAGGTACCCGCGATGGTGTAGTTCACCGTGATAGGCTCTGAAGCGGTGATGCCGGTTGGCAGACCCACTCTGAAGGCGCCGTTGGTAGCCGGTTCTGCGCCGTCTGCATGTTTCACGATACCCAGTACCAGGTTGGCCGGATCAGCACTTTCGTCGTCGGCGATATTCACTTTAGCACTACCCTCGGTACTGCTGGCCACCAGGCTGAAGTTAGCGCTGGTGCCACCTGTTAAGGTAACGATCACATCTTCTGTTGGCTCAATGATCTTGTCGTTCTTCACGATTACATCCAGGTCTACAGATCCGGGCATACCGGCAGGCAGCAGGATGGTGCCGCTCAATGTATTGTAGTCGTCACCTGCGGTAGCGCTGCCACTGATGTTGTAGTGTACGGTGATCGGTTCTGCTATGGTATATCCTGTAGGCAGACTGATGGTAAAGGCCCCATTCGTACCCGGTTCTGCTGCGTCAGCTTTCTTCTTAATGCTCAGCACCAGTGCTGTGGCGTCGTCGTCTACGATATCCAGGGACGCGATGCCGCTGGTAGCGCCAGGCGTGAAGAGGAAGCTGGTGCTTTTGCCGTCGATGAGGGTCAGCTCTACGTTTTCGGTGTTTTCGATGATCTTATCATCGGCGACGGTCACATCTACTGTCACACCATCGGCGTTGGCCGGGATGATGGTGGTGCCGGCGAGGGCCGCATAGTCATCGCCATTCGTTGCGCTGCCCGCAATGCTATAACGCACGGTGATAGCTTCTGACGTGGTATATCCTGCAGGCAGACTGATACGGAATGCGCCGTTGGTGGCTGGTTCCGCGCCGTCGGACACCCTGGTCACAGACAGTACCAGGTTGCCCGGCGCACTGTCGTTATCGGTGATGTTCACGGTAGCGGTACCCTTGGTGGGGCTGGCGGTGTATGGCGCAGCGCCGGTGCCGCCGGAGATAGTCAGGTCCACGTTCTCTGTAGGCTCGATGATCTTATCGTCCTTCACGTTAACCGCTACATATACTCCTTCGTCGCCCACTCCTATGATCGCCGTTTTGGTAAGGGCGGTGTAGTCGTCATCCGCAGTAGCGGTGCCAGCTACGGTGTAGGTCACTGTCACCGGCACTGCCGCGGTGTAACCGGCAGGCAGGCTGATGTAGAATCGGCCGTTAGTGCCTGGTTCTGCGGCATCACCCGCGTTGATAACACTCAGTACCCGGTTGGCCGGGATGTCGTCATCGTCCGCAATGTCCACGGTGGCTTTGAAATCTGTCGGGCTCACGGTGAAAGTAAAGTCCGGAGATTTACCACCGGTAAGGGTGAGGTCCACGGTTTCCAGGCCTTCTATGATCTTATCAGGCAACACGGTAACGGGGACGTCTACACTATTTGCATAGGCAGGTATCGTCACGGTACCGGTGAGCGTTGCGTAATCTTTTCCATTTTCAGCACTTCCCGCTATGGTATAAGTCACGGTGATGGGCTTAGATGAATTGATATTCGCAGGCAGGCTGATGGTGAAGGCGCCATTGGTACCTGGTTCTGCGGCATCCGTTTTCTTTTTGATGCTCAGTACCTGGTTGGCCGCGATATTGTCGTCATCGGCGATGTTGACAGTAGCGATGTTATTACCCGGTGCCGGAGTAAAGGCCCAGTTGCTGATAGCGCTGGTGCCACCGGTCAGGGTCATCTCCACGGTCTCTGTGCCTTCTATGGTGAAGTCATTTTTCACCGGTACGGCTACGGTTACGCTACCGGTCCCTCCCTTAGGTATCGTCACGGTACCTGTCAGGGCTGTATAGTCGTCATCAGCAGTGGCGGAGCCAGCGATGGTGTAAGTAACGTTGATGTCTTCCGATGCGGTGTAACCGGCAGGCAGACTGATGGTAAACTCACCAGGAGTGCCCGGTTCAGCGCCATCGGCTGTTTTCTTCACAGACAGTACGCGGTTGGCCGCGGTATTGTCATCATCGGCGATGTTCACAGTGGCGTTGTTGCCAGCCGGATCTGCCGTATAGTCGAAGCCGTTACCATCTTTACCACCGGAGAGCGTCAATATAGCGTCTTCTGTAGGCTCGATGATCTTATCATCCGTCACTACCAACGGAATGGTAAAGCTGTTGGTATTGGCCGGCATGGTGACGGTGCTGATGGTATAATCCGCATTGCTGGCAGCGCCACTCATTGTATAGTTCAGCGTGATCGGCGCTGCGGAGGTATAAGTACCCGGCAGGCTGACAGTGTAAGAACCATTGGTGGCCGGTTCTGCGGCGTCTTCATTTTTCACCACTTTCAGTACCCGGTTGGCCGCAACAGCAGCGTCATCATCCGCGATAGTCAGGGTAATCTCGTTCTTAGCCGGGTCTGGCGGGAAGATATAAGCATTGGTTCCATCACTGGCACTACCCGACAGGAGGGTAATGGTCACCGTTTCATTCAGCTCAATGATCTTGTCGTCCAGCACTTTGAGTGTGAGCGGTACAGATGGCGTACCGGCTGGTATAGTGATATCGCCCAGTGCTTCATAGTCTACACCGGAACTAGCGGTACCGGATATTTTGTATCCAACCGTCACAGGCCATGCAGACGTAGTGCCACCTGCCAGCTGTACGGTAAAGGTGCCGTTAGTAGCTGGTTCGGCAGCGTTGGTGCCGGCGATGATCTGTATCGGCGTGCTGGAGGCCGCGTCGGCATCGATGATGTTCACGACCGCTCCGTTGCCGGATGGATCTATGGTAAATGGTAAGCTTCCTGCGTTAGCGCTGGTAAGTGTCAGTATCACGGTTTCCGGTCCTTCCACTTTCGAGTCAGCCAGTGCATCTACATCGATGAATACCTCATTGGCGCCTGCTGGTATTACGATCTTACCGGCGGTGAGATTCAGTAAATTATAATCAGGGCCGCGGTCAGCTGTTCCGGCAACAGAGAAATCAATCACCACATCTTCTGAGCTGGTCACATTCGGCGCCAGGGAAACCTTGTACTGGCCTTTGGTGCTACCTTCTATTGCGTCGGACACTTTCGTGAGCAACACTACCTTGCTGTTATTGGCGTAGTCATCATCCGCGATGTTCACGGTAGCAGTACCTGCGCCGGCAGCTATGGTATAGGTGTATTTAGTGTCACTACCACCGGTGATCGCCAGGTCTACCGTCTCTGTCGGTTCCATGATCTTATCATCTTTCACGTTCACAGGAACGATAACACTGGGTTGATTGGCCGGGATGGTGATGGTGCCCAGGGCCTGATAATCTACACCGGAAGTGGCCGTGCCGGTCACGTTGTAAGTCACGGTGATATCTCTGGCAGAAGTATAACCTGTAGGCAGGCTTACCTCAAAGCTACCATGGGTGGCCGGTTCTGCGGCATCTGCTTTTTTGATGACAGTCAGCACCTGGTTGGCGGCGATGTTGTCATCGTCATCTATCGTTACCAGGGCGTTGCCGTTGGTAGTGCTGGCGGTGTAAGCAAAGTTGGTGCTGGTACCGCCGGCAATGGCAAGTGTAACATCTTCCTGGCCTTCAATGATCTTGTCGTCAATCACATTCACGTCAACGGTTACACTGGTCTGACCGATAGGAATGATCGCCGTACCTGTCAGTACATCATAGTCTTTGCCACCGGTGGCTGATCCGCCAATGGTATAAGTAACGGTGATGGCTTCTGACGGCTTGATAGTGCCTGGCAGGCTGATTTTAAATCCGCCGTTGGTGCCTGGCTCTGCGGCATTGCCATTATTGGTAACGCTCAGTACGCGGTTGGCCGCGGTATTGTCATCATCGAGGATATTGACGGTAGCAGTACCATTGGTGGTGCTGGCAGTATAAGCCTTGCCCCCGCCGGTGCCGCCGGTAATGGTCATATCCACGGTTTCGGTCAGTTCCAGCAGATCATCATTTATCACAGCTACCGGTACGATCACAAAAGGCTGGCCGGCCGGGATGGTAGCGGTACCACCTAATGTGGCGTAGTCTGTACCACCGATCGCTGTTCCCGCGATGCTATAGTTCACAGTAACAGGCTGGGTGGAAGTTACCCCGGCAGGCAGACTGATTTTAAATCCACCGTTAGTGGAAGGTTCTGCCGCATCACTGTCTTTAGTGACACTCAGTACACGGTTGGCCGCATCGTCGTCATCATCAGCAATATCAGCGGAAGCGCTGCCATTGGTTGGGCTGACAGTGAAGACAAAGCTGGTGCTCTTACCATCGGTAAGGGTGAGGGTCACATTTTCTGTACCTTCTATGATCTTGTCGTCCTGGATAGCTACCGGAATCAGCACGTTGTTCTCTCCTTTTGGCAGCAACACAGTACCGGTGAGTGTCGTATAGTCGGTACCGTTAACAGCGGTACCAGTGACAGCATAGTGGATGGTCACATCCTCTGATGTTTTAATGATACCAGGCAGACTCACCTTGAAGCTACCATCGGTAGCAGGTTCTGCGAGGTCAGACACTTTGGTGATGCTCAGCACACGGTTGGCGGCTGAATTATCATCATCATCGATATTGACAACAGCGCTGGCATTGGTGGTGCTGATGGTATAGCCTGTATTGCTCACGCCTGTCAGCGTAGCAACGACGTTTTCCGTGTTTTCAATGAGCTGGTCATCGATCGGGTTCACAAATACGTCGAGGCCTTCTGTATAGGCCGGGATCACCGCCGTACCGCTCAGGGTCGCGTAATCCACCCCAGGTGTTGCGGAACCAGCGATGCTATATGTCACCGTAATAGGTACGGCAGCTGAATAGCCGGCTGGCAGTCCGATGGAATAAGCCCCGCTGGTAGCCGGTTCTGCGGCATCCATTCTGGGTTTGATGCTGATCACACGGAACGCGTCATCGTTGTCCAGGATATTTCCGGTGGCTGTGGTGGCCGCAGGGTCCGGCGTAAATGTAAAGTCAGTGGAGGAAGCGTCCGTAATGGTGATCACGACGTTTTCTGTACCCTCTATGATTTTATCATCTACGATATTACCCACGATGGAGGTTGAAACAGTGGCCCCTGGTGACAGGATGGCTGTTCCGTCGAAGTGGTTCGCAGTGATACCGTTATAGTCAGTACCCAAAATAGCGGAACCGGTTACGGTATAATTAATTTTTATCGGTTGAGAAATGTCAGCCCCTGAAGCAAGGGAGAAATCGAACCTGATAGAGGTGCCGCCTTCAGCCCCATCGCGGGTGGCCACGACTTTCACGACGCGGTTGGCCGGTGTATTGTCGTCGTCCGCAATGTTCACGGTGGCCGTGGTAGCCCCCGGAGCGGCGGTATAAGGAGCGCCTCCGCCAGTTCCACCGGTAATGGTCATCACCACTGTTTCTGTCAGTTCGATGATGTTATCATTCGCTACTGTGACAGGCACCACAACAAAGGGTTGATTTGCAGGTATGACAGCGGTGCCGGTTAATGCAGTATAGTCTGCGCCTGCGGTAGCTGTTCCCCCAATGCTATAGTTCACGGTAATCGGCCGGGTAGAGGTTACCCCTGCAGGCAGGCTGATTTTAAATTCGCCATTGGTAGCCGGTTCTGCTGCGTCGCCATTGTTCGTAACGCTCAGTACCCGGTTAGCAGCATTATCATCGTCATCGGCGATATTAGCTGTAGCGGTGGTTTGAGAAGGATTAAGTGTATAAGCAAAGTTAGCAGAGCTGCCACCGGTGAGTGTCAACACCACATCTTCTGTACCTTCTATCAGCAGGTCGTTGGTCACCACTACAGGGACCGTAACATTGTCTTTTCCTTTGGGGATAGTTGCAATACCAGTCAACGTAGTGTAGTCTGTGCCGTTAGTAGCCGTTCCTGCTATCGTATAGGTCACCTTGATGTCTTCTGAAGGAATAACGCCTGAAGGCAGACTGATCGTAAACAGCGCATTGGTGGCTGGTTCTGCACCATCATTGGTTTTGGTGATGCTCAGTACGCGATTGGCCGGTGTGTTGTCATCGTCCAGAATGTTTACAGTCGCATTACCGTTGGTCGGGCTTGCCGTAAAGGCGAAGCTGCTGCTGCTACCACCGGTAATCGTCAGCGTCACGTCTTCGGTCAGCTCCATCAGCTGGTCGTTGATCACGGTTACGGGAACGGTGACACTGTTGTCACCCGCGAGGATGATCGCGGTGCCGGTGAGCGTCGCATAGTCGGTGCCGTTAATGGCCGTGCCAGTGATGGCGTAGTTCACCGTGATAGGCTCTACAGCGGTGATGTTATCGGCGGCGGTAGCGCCTTTAGGCAGACTGATCGTGAACTTACTGTTGGTAGCAGGTTCAGACGCGTCTCCCCCATCGTTGACGATGCTCAACACACGATTGGCTGGTGTGTTATCATCATCCGTGATGTCAGCAGTGGCGCTGGCCTCTGTGCTGCTGACAGTGAAAGTAAAGCTGTTGCTGGTACCGCCAGTCACCGTTGCAATGACATTCTCAGTCTTCTCGATGATCTTGTCATCAATAACGGTGATTGGCAGGGTGATGCTGTTCTGTCCTGCAGGCAGCAACACCGTTGTTCCCAGGGCGGCGTAATCTACGCCGCTGGTAGCGGTACCGGAGGATGTATAGGTTATGGTTACGGGTTCAGAAGATTTGATCGTACCAGGGAGGCTGATAGTAAACAGCCCGTTGGTAGCCGGTTCTGCGGCATCAGTTGTTTTTTTGATGCTCAGTACACGGTTAGCGGCAGTATTATCATCATCAGCAATGTTCACGGTAGCGGTACCGTTGGTGGTGCTGGCTGTGAAGGTGAAACTGCTGCTGGTACCGCCGATGAGCTTAACGTCTACGGTTTCCAGGTTTTCAATCAGGTCGTCATTGATCACGCTAACGGGCAGGGCTACACTAGGCTGGTTGGCCGGGAAGAGCACCGTACCGGTGAGGGTGTTGTAATCAGACCCACCTATGGCTGTACCGCTGACAGAATAGCTGACGGTGATAGGTTCGGTAGACTTGACATTAGCTGGCAGGCTGATGATAAAGCCGCCATTGGTGGCCGGTTCGGCGGCATCGTTCGCCTTGGCAATGCTCAGTACGAGATTAGCCGGCGTATTTTCATCGTCGATGATGTTCACGGTGGCAGTGATAGCACCGGCGCGTGGTGTCAGCGTGAAGTGAGCAGAGCTACCACCTGTGATGGAGGCAATCACCGTCTCTGGTTTTTCCAGCAGCTGGTCATCGTTCACCTGTACCAACACGGTGGCGCCAGGCTGACCGGCCGGAATCAATACTGAACCGCTGAGCGGAATATAGTCTGCGCCAGGGGTAGCATCGCCGGCCACGGCATAGTTCACGGTGATGTCTTCAGATGAAGTAACGTTTGGCGGCAGGCTAACATAGAAGGAACCATTGGTGTTGGGTTCTCTCGCATCGGCCACCCACACAATGCCTGCGGTTGTCTTAGCCGGGTCGTTGGCGTCATTGTCTTCAATGTTCACCGTAGCGGCAGACTGTGTGCTGCTGATAATATAGGCGTTACCACTGGTAACACCGCTGGCGGCGTTCAGGGTAACGGTCACGTCTTCTGTCAATTCCAGGATGTTGTCATCGGTCACGACTACGTTGAGCGGCGCGCTGTTGCTGCCAGCCGGGAAGGTCATGGTGCCGGTCAACGTCGTGTAATCGACGCCGTTAGCCGCGCTACCGGTCACGGTATAGTTCACGGTGATGTCTTCTGTTGCGGTAACGGTACCAGGCAGACTAACATTGAAAGAGCCGTTCTGTGCACCTTCTTTGCCATCCTGACCTTTGGTGATAGCCAGTACGCCGGTGGCGGTTGTTACACCCCCAAAAGTGGAGAAGTTCTGAATACCGCTGAATTCCACGTATTCCACGCCGTCCTGTTGGCCGGTAGCGGAAGGTGTCAGTTCATTGATATTGGCGAGTGCTGAAGGCGTCAGGTCCGCCAGCGTAGCGGCGATATCACCGGTATGTTTGAACCATGCCCAACGTTGTGCGCCGGTTACACCGCGCGTGCCGGAGAGCATGTTCTGTGCATTGGTTTTTTCGGCCGGGTTCCAGAACAGGCGGAGGGTAACACCACCGTTCTGTGTCAGGTCAGCACCGGTATAGCTGATCTGTACCAGTCTGCGCATCAGCTGCGTACCATAGTCGGTGCCGCTGTTTTTGCCCAGTGCCGCGTTCATATCTCTGTTTACATCTACCAGGGCCGACAGCTTGGTGACGTCCATGGTATTACCGTTCAGGGTAATAGAAGCGATGTATTTGTTGGCATCGGAAGGATCGATGAAATACAGCGTGCCTTTGTCGATACAGGTAGATGCCACTGTTCTCACCGTTGCATCCGGTACCAGGTTAGCCGTACGTTGCAGGTGGCTGGTCACCAGGGTGAACACCACGCCGTCTTTCAGGGTGCTGATGTTGTCGAAGCTCACGACACCGCCGTTGAAGCTGGTAGCCGGAATTTCGCTGACAGTGCCGGTGGCGAAGTTGCCGTCGCCGTCTTCATCCACCAGGATGGTGAAGTCAGTAGCAGCAGTGCCTTTCACGGTGATGCCGTTCAGATTGAACTGCAGGCTGAGTGGCTGGCTGCTGATATCGTAGTTGGTGAACTGTGTTTTCCATTCCTGTGTGAGACGTTCAGGGATACAGCTGCCTACGGGCAGGTCTGTACCGGCTACGGTCAGGGCATTGCTGTTGCTGCCCAGCATCAGGTAGCTCTTATCGGCGCCGAAAGTATTACCGTTATCGGCGTTGGTAGCGGCGATGGTGCGCATACCAATCGTCAGGATAGAACCCGGGTGGATGCTGTGGGACTGCTTCTGTGCCAGCGCCTCACGGTCATCGCGACCAATACCGAAGATATTTGTTTTATAAGCGTTGTTAGCGGTGGCGTTCCAGATCACGGAGCCATCTGTGGCCAGATAGTTCTGTGCGGTGCTCTGGTCAAGCGTGATACCATATTTCACCCCGAGGTAAGATTCCACCTGTTGGGCTTCAGTAGCCGTGAGGGCCGTCTTGTATACGATCACCTCAGGGATTTTACCGTTGAAGATGCGGTTATCATACGCTGTGTTGTCGGTGGTACGACCGCCTATTTCAAAGAAAGAGCCTCCTGCCTGCGTTGCGCAGTTATTGCCGAGCGTACCTTTTTTGCCATTCAGCCAGGTATTTCCATTCAGTCCGTTGTTGGCACTTACATACTCACCACGTACCACATTGGGCCCTAAGTAAGGAGGGTAAGACGGTGCCACCAGGCATCCGCCGCCATCCAGCGCATAGTTAATGCCGCTGGTATACAACAGTCCTCTGCCGGCATTCGCTGATGCCGACCATTCGCCATTGGTAGCGAAAATACCTCCCAGGCCATTGACTACCGGACCTTCCGGTGAACTCACAGAGAAGATGGACATATTGGGGGTAGAGTTCCAGCTGATACCGGCATTACCTTTCAGGGATTTGCCTATGGCGCCGGAGAAGTCTACCGTTGGGTTAAAGTTGATACCATTAGGTACATTAATGATGTCCGCTGAAGCGGCAATAGGATCTGTATGGGCTACAGGTGCAGCACGCAGTTCCGTTACCATAGAGCCGGCCTGGTTGATCCACTGTTCTACCTGATTGTTGGCATTCACCAGCAGGTCTGCATCTGCTTTCACCCACAGCATTTCGTTGGCCACACCACCCGGTGCTGTTACGAAGCTGGCGAAAGTAAAGTATTGACCGTTAGTCAGATCGAGGTTGGTCGCATAGCTGGCCACACCATTTACGTCTGTGGCAGACAGTTGAATAAACTGATCAGTACCGTCGAAAGTAGCATCATTGCTGACTACCAGGTAAGGGGTAGTCGCTATTTTCGGCAGCTGATCTCTCCGCACAGCGATATTAACGGTACCTACGGTACCGGATTCCTGTACCTTCCAGATTCTTGTCATACGGTTGGTAACAGCCGGATTACCGGTGATAGCGGTGGTGAAAGTGGTGGCAGCGCCATCATCTCCCCATACCATATATGATTTATCTGCGGAGAAGGTATTGGTATTGCTCAGGTTATCGGCTGCGATAGCACCGAGGCCCACTATGGGCTGTAAGCCGGTGTTGATGTTCTGGCTTTGTTTCTGTGTCAGGCCTTCCACATCATCACGACCGATACCGGTGATGTTATTTTTATAAGTGGCGTTGGCGGTGGCATCCCATACTTTGGTAGTGCCATCGGTAGCCAGATAGTCGACCGGCGTGGTCTGGTCCATCGTATAGCCGTACTTGATAGCCAGGTACGTAGATACGCGTTGCAGTTCATTGGTACTTAACGCGGTCGGATATACGATCACCTCACCGATGTTGCCTTTCCAGGACTGTGCGATGTCCCAGGGTGGGCTACCAATTTGAGCACCGCCGGTAGTGGTGTTCCAGGCCTTGGCCAGCGGTCCGCCTAACTTCTGCATCTTGCCGTACAGGGTAGCGTTGCCGCCATTACCGGCCCATACGCCCACCATTTCATTAAATACATTAGGTTGCCAGTAGCCGGCAGCGCTGGTCACGTCATTAGCCCAACCCACAAAATCAGCTGTACCGTTACCGCCTATGGCTGCGAGGCCTACACCTTGACTGGTAGTGTTGCCACCATATCCGATGATATAACCGTTGCCAGTGAGCGTAGACAAACTACCCGCGCCGAAGAATGTTCTGGCGCTGGTGCCCATCGGCAGTTTGTTGATATCGAGGTTCAGGAAATCTGCCCCATCGAATTTCACGACAGGGTTAAAGTTGGCATTGGTCGTTGCATTCCTCATGTACAGCGGCTGGTTCACAGCGGTAGCTTGTGTACCGTTGTTCAGGTCTGAAGCGTAGTCTGTCCAGCCGTTGATAGCGCTATTGTCTGTCGTGCTGGAAGTACCTGCGTCTGCACGCAGCCACAGGGAAGTGCCCACTACCCCACCCGGCGTTTTGATAGAGGCGCCATAGGTGAAGTATTGGCCGTTGGCCAGGTCCACATTGGCGGCGTAGTGTTTCACGCCGTTGAGTGTCATGGCGGTTACCGGAATGAACTGGTCCGTTCCGTCGAAAGTAGCGTCGTTGCTGACGATGAGGTAAGTCTGCGCCGCGTTGGGCAGTGCGTCGTAGGGCACCGCCACCTGTACCGTACCGACAGTGCCGGATTTCTGTACTTTCCAGACCCTGGCCATGCGGTAGTTGGCCACAGGGTGACCTGTCAGCGCGGTTTTAAAGAGACCGCTGCCGGCGTTGTCGCCCCATACCATATATGATTTATCAGCCGTGAATGCATTGGCATTGCTGTTGTTTGTTTCTGAGAGACTATTCAGACCGATCGCCAGCTGCATACCGCTCATGGTATTGCGGGATTGTTTCTGGTTCAGGTCTTCCGCGTCGTCACGACCGATACCGGTAATATAATTACCGTAACCGGTGTTGGTGGCAGCATTCCATACGGTGCTGCCGTCGGTGGCCAGGTAGTTGGTAGCGCCGTTGTTTAGCGTGATACCATATTTAATGGCCATGTAGCTGTTCACCTTCTGCTCTTCCACCGGAGTGAGCGCGTTGGTATACACGATTACATCGCCCATACGGCCGTTATAGGAACTGGTATTCCAACCTAACTGGAATGGTTTACCTCCGCCGGTTATGACATCCGTCTTATTACCAGCGGCCACATTGACACCATTCTTGTAGATGAATTGTTTGTTGGCAGCAAGACTCAAATTGCTGGTCGCTGTCCAGAGAATTACCTGATTGGTGATATCTCCTACATTATAGGTAAGACGGTTGTTGAGGAAAGGAGCATCCCAGTACACGACATTATCACTCCAGGTGGCGTGTAAGGTAAACTGGTTCGTTCCTGCAACAGGAGCAGGTTCTGTAAAGATAACTGTCTGATTGGCACTTGCCTGGCTTCCGGCATAGAAAGCATAAGCTGCATTGTAGGTACCGGTCTTCAGGAAAGAGTTGCCTGTCATGGCATGCGGCGCACCATTAAACCTTACCACGGGGTTAAAGTTCAGGTTGTTGGCAGCATTGTCCATGTAGATCGGCTGATTGGCAGCTGTAGCCTGTGCTACGTTGTTGCCATTGGAGCTATAGTCGTTCCAGCTGCTGATCGGCGTATTGTCAGCAGTTGCAGAAGTAGCGATATCTGCGCGCAACCATAACATATTGCTGCTGGCCACGCCGCCCGGGTATTTCACTGTTGCGCCGAAAGTAAAGTAGATACCATTAGGCAGCTGGCTGCTGCTGAGGGTAATGGTTTTATCTGCATTCAGCGGCAGTTCCTGGGTGACCGTCGCAAAAGTAGGATCAGTACTGATCAGCATATATACTTTCGTGCCGGTGGCATTGGCTTTCAGGGTAATATTCTGATCGGTCCAGTTGGTTTTGCCTACTTTCCATACGCGGGGCAGTCGGCGGGTGGCGTTGGTGCCGCTTACGATAGTGGTGTAAGAAGTCGCCGACTGGCCGTTATCGCCAAATACAAAGAAGGATTTATCGTTGGTAATCGTATTGCTGTTCTGTTCGTTGGTCAGCGGAATATTGCTGCCCAGTGAGAGGGTCACGTACCCTGTGTCCACGCTGAGGGACTGTTTGGTATTCAGCGCAGTAGCATCATCTCTACCGATACCGGTGATACGTGCTTTATAGATGGCATCGGCAGTCCAGTATTTGGAGCCGTCGGTAGCCAGGTAGTCCGTAGCGCCTTCGTTCATGGTGATACCATATTTCAGGCTCAGGTAAGATTCTACTGACTGACGTTCTGCGTCGGACAATATACGGTTGTAGGCCACCACTTCACCCATGCCGCCCATCCAGAAAAGTCCCCTGCCCGCGATGGAGCGGGAACCGATGGACACCAGGTTCTGTGTGAGCGGTGTTAGGTTGATCGTTCCCTGGTTGTCGAGCTTATAGTTTCCGAACATGCGGATACCATTGGGCGTATTGCTGGCCTGGGTAACGCTGAAAATATAGGGTTTATTAGCCTGGAAAGTGGCAAGGCCACCTACAGCCACTACTGCTGCTGCGTTTTCGAGGAATTGCTGCTGTCCTGAATTGACCATCCTGAATTCCATACCATGCGCTGCGCTTTCAGCGCCGCTGCCCACCAGTTCTCTCACAGTGGAGAAACCGGAGCCGCTGGCCACTGCAAAGATAGTGGCGGTTGACGGGTCTATACGGGTAGTGTTAATATCAAGGTAATCATCCGTACCATCGAATACGAGGCCATAGTTGAAGTTGAAGGCTTTCGCGTCCGTGATAGGCTGGCTGCCGACTACAGCTTGTACAGCGTCGTTACCTTTGCTGCTGTAATCGGTCCAGTTGCTGCCACCGGACATGCCGTCATCTGCACGCAGCCAGAAGGTAACGCCGTTGGTAACGCCATTGGGCCCGGTAACATTTCTCGCAAAAGTAAAGTAAGCGCCATCGGCCAACTGGCTGCTGTTAAGGGTAACAGTGCCATCGGCATTCAGCGGATAGGCAACGTCGCCTGCGCCGAAAGTATTGTCGGCACTTACCAACAGGTAAGTTCTTGCATTACCGCCGGCCACTTTGAGCGTAATATTCTGATCTGCCCAGTTAGTCTTCTGTGCTTTGAAGATACGGGTCATGCGGCTATTGACGGTGTTGAGACCGGTCACCGGTGTCAGGTAGGTCGTGGCCGCGCCATCATCTCCAAAAGTGAAGAAAGAGAGATCGTTGGTGATAGTGGTGGCATTGGCTTTGTTGGAAGCAGCAATAGCCGCACCCGCGGAGATGGTGATGATACCGGTATCTGCCGCAATAGATTGTTTCTGCAACAGCATGCCTTTGTCGTCACGACCGATACCAATGATATGTTTGGCGTAAGCGCCACCGGTAGCGGCTTTCCACATAGTGGTAGTACCGTCGCTGGCGAGGTAATCCATCGGTGTACCGATGCCCAATGTGAGGCCATAACGCAGCGCCATATAGGATTGGACCTGCTGGCGTTCTACGGTGGTCAGCTTGCGGGAATACAAGATGACCTCAGGGATGTCACCATTGTGTACAGCATTGTGACCGGCGCCGATATAATCCTTATTGTTAGCCGGAGAAAGGAAATTCACGGCATTGGGATTGACAGTCAGCAATACTTTGCCGTCCACACCGGCTGCCCAGTCGTTGGGAGCGCTCCAGATGTTGAGCATATGCGCATTGCGTACGCTGACACCGGCAGGGTACGGGAAGTTCATGCGACCGGTGTTGGTACCGAAATAAGTAAATTGATTGTTGTTGGTATAATTATAGAACGCTGCACCGCCTGCATAGGTACCACCAAATTCAAAAGGATACATGGCATTACCGGTGTTGTCAACGTTGGATGTTTGTATAGAGAATACTTCACCAGCGGTAAAGGTATTGGCGATCTCTGGCTGTAAAATGAAATAACTACCGCCAGTGCCAGTGCCAACGAAGCTGATACCCGGGTTAAAGTTAAAGGATGCAGCCTTCCATGGGAGGGCCACTCCATTAAAGACTGTCCATGTACGGCCGGAAGCGCTCATCTCTTTCCATTGGGAAGCGTTGCCGCCACTTATCACTACCCCGCTATCCGCTCTCGCCCATACTTCCAGGCCGCCGGCTACGCCAGCCGGACCTGCCTGCGCATTGGCAAAAGTAAAGAAGGCGCCGTCAGGCAGCAGATCGCTGCCCAGGGTAAGCTGACCGTTAGCATCCAGTGCATATACTTTATCACCGGCACCAAAGGTTTCATCATTGCTCACCAACAGGTAATTGGTATTGTTACCACCGGTCAATCCCAGTCTGATGGAACTGGTCGCCCAGTTGGTACGATCTATTTTATAGATACGGCCCATGCGCGCGGTGACATTCCCCAGACCTGTAACGCCCTGGCTGTAGGTAGCCGGCTGGCCGTTATCGCTGAAAGTAAAGAAGGAAAGGTCGTTGGCCACATCGGTGGTATTCTCCGAGTTGGCAGCTGCCAGCGCGGTACCGATACTGATGGTCACGTTGGCGCCATCGAGTTGCGACAGACTTTGTTTCTGCAGCAGTGTACCATTGTCATCCCTGCCGATACCGGTGATACGTTCACCGTAACCGGTATTTTTAGTAGCGGTCCACATTTTAGTGGTACCGTCGCTGGCGAGGTAGTCCGTCGTGGCGCCAGCGGCAGTTTTCAGGGTGAGCGCGTATTTCAGTGCGAGGTAGCTGTTTACCTGTGAACGCTCTGTAGCGTTCAGCTGCCTGTTATAAAGGATCACCTCAGCCATGCGACCATTAAATATGGAACCATGTCCTGCGCCGATAGCGGAGTTCAGCGCGGCCCCTCTGCTGAAAGAAACAGGGAAGGTTGTACTGCTGCCGATGGTTTTGCCATCAAAGTTCAATGCCCAGTTGCCGGGAGCGCTCCAATTATTTAATATATGTGCCTTTTGTATATTGAGACTTCCGAACGAATACCCGGGCCTTGCATTGGTACCAAAGTGCGTATATACATAACCGTTATACGGGTAGTGTTGTGCTGTCAGTGCGGACGCGTCTCCTCCAAATTCAAACGGGAACGAAGGCGCAGTAGCAGTAGCCGGCGTATTGGAATACTGTACGGAGAATATTTCACCCGCCGTGAAGCTCTCTGTGAATTTCGGTACTGTGAAAAAGTTATCACCCAGGAAGTTAACGGCAGGGTTGTAGTTAATAGCGTTCTTCGCCCAGCCCACGGATGTGGTGGTGTTAAGCGGCCACTCTCTCTGCACTGCCTGGTCCTGCCATTTGAGGATGTTACCATCCGCCACGGTAGTGCCGGCATCTGCTTTCACCCATGCTTGCAGGTTATTGGCCACGCCGCCCGGATACCGTTGTTGCTGGCCGAAAGTAAAGTAAGCGCCGTTGGCCAGGTCAGCGGCTGACAGTGTAACCGTTCCCGTGCCATTCAGTTTCAGTTCTTTGGTTACGGTGCCGAAAGCAGCATCAGTGCTGATGAGCAGGTAGTTGTTGCCTGCGCCACCGGCCAGTTGCAGCGTGATCTGCTGGCTGTTGTCCCACGAAGCTGTTTTCTGTACCCGCCACACGCGGCCCATGCGCTGATTGGCATTAGCGCTGGTGACAGCCGTGAAATAACCGGTTGTCCCACCATTGTCGCTGAAAGCGAAGAAGGCCTTGTCCTGCGTGAAGTTAGTGGCATTCGCCGCATTGGAGGCAGCGATCGCACTACCCAGCGCGATCGTGACGATACCACTATCCTGGCTGAGGGATTGTTTCTGGCTCAGCATAGCGCAATCCTCGCGGCCGATACCGGTGATGCGTTTGCCATAACCGGCATTAGCGGCGGCCGTCCATATTTGTACGGTACCGTCGCTGTTAATATAATCTGTAGCGCCGTTGTTGAGCGTGATGCCGTATTTGAGCGCCATGTAAGATTCTATCCGCTGCATTTCGGCAGGCGTCAGGTCACGGTTGTAGATGAATACTTCCGGGATAAATATTTTTGAGTATTCAGCATAAGCGTTGCCGCCTACGTCCAGCGTCCATCCGGTAGCGCTGGAGGTAGGGCCGTTTTTCCGCAGTACGCCGTTGCTTTTAAATTCATAGGCGCCGCTGGCTGCTCTTTCAAAAGAGTAAAGTTTACCTTTTGCCGTAACAGCGTTACCCTGATCGATCCAACCTTCCACATACGCGCGGTTTTCCAGCCCGGCATGCCACCCCATCAATTCATTGCTGGTGGAGCTGGTGAATACGCGGCCCGTCTGGCTACCTTCCAGCAGGCCCATGCCCATGATAGAATAAGCCCCGGCAACACTTGCCGCGGCAGGTACCACGTGGGCATCGTTGCCATCATAATAAATAGCCGGATTGAAGTTGACCATACCAGTGGTATTGTCCGGATCACCGACCACCGTCATATGGTTGGCGTTACCGGAAATATCGCCCCAGTTCACGCCATTCACCGCCTGGTCTGCCCGGTACCATGCTACTACGCCGTTGCTCACACAGGCAGGACCTTTGGCCGCCATCGAAATGCTATTGCCAAATTCGGAAGTACCGCAGGTATTAGCGGGGATGCGCAGCGTGGCGGTCCAGAAACCGAGGCCGGTAACACCCGGACCAGCATTATAGGTGATGGTTTGTGTAGAGGTGCCGGCAGAAAGCCCGGTTAAGGACGTAACATAATATTGCCCGCTCGTTTTGTTCGTAGCGGGATCATTGGCATAAATGTCGACGGTGTATTGTGCGCCGGCCGTTATATTGGGAATGGTGAGCTGTAATTGATACTGCCCTCCTCCCATCGGCGTGGACGACACCAGTACCGGCGTCTTGCCTGCCGCAAAGGTATAGTTACAGTTACCGCCCGCTAAGGAAATGCCTGCGAGCATATTATTATATATGGAGTTGTTGGTGATGATCACCTTGGTGGGCGTTACGGTTATGATGCCCGCACCGCCGTTGTCATGTACCACACAACCATCTATCTGCGAATCGGTGACGCCGGCGGCGGCGCCATAAAACCAAATCCCGTGATTGGTACTATTCACGACCGTGTCCCCTTTCAGGTCTACGTCGGTAACGGCATTTGCGCCGTTGATGACGATACCGGAGCGTCCCTGGTCATAAAAAGCAGAGTTGATGATGTCTACATTATTTCTCGGAGCATCGTTGTAAAACTCAATACCGTCCGTGTTCTTTGTAAATTTAGAATTGGTCAGCTGGAAATTGGTCGCTGCACCTGTAACATTAATACCATCTGCATCAAACTCGTTAAAGGTCACGTTGTCGATCGTGACGCCGGTAGCAGCTCCGGTAAAGTAAATACCTGCATCACTATCATCTGTAGTGCCCAGCTTGTCTCCGTTCAGTACTGAATTGGTACAGGTAAAGCCATTGACCGTGGTACTAAACAGGATGTGACTTCCGGCGTAGATCCCGGGTATCCGGTTTTCTATGACGGCTTTATTAATCGTGATATTGCTGGCCGCTCCGTTGAACCAGATGGACCAGAGATCAACTTCATTAATATTAATGGTATCGAGTGTAATATTCGTAGCTGTATTAACGAAGCGGAAAGCATAGTCGCCATCGTCATCGGCGCCAATCACGTCCAGATCTACCGTGGTGCGGTTGATGTCAAAATTCGTGGCGATGAAATCACAGTAGATACCCTGTGATATGCCGCTCCATAAACTATCAATGGTGACATTCCGGAACAACACATTGTTCGCCGTTTCCACCGCACCGCCGGTATTATTCAGTACCACCGCATTCTGGAAACCGCTGATATTACTATTGGTGAGCGTAAACCCATTCACGCCTGCGTCGCGGAATACGATGCCTTCTCCCCCGCGCGTATTGTTGGCCGTGCTGAGCTGAATATTGTCCATGATCAGATCGGTCTGCGTACCGCCGGTAAAATAAAAGGCCCGCCCGATATGTGGCGGGAGGGTGGAAGCACCGGCAGGCTCTACGTCGGTGGAAGTGATATTTCTCACCGTCAGCTTATTGGAAGCACCCTGTACCCGCATAAACGAGTTCAGGTTGTTACCTACCGTACTGAAAGAGCGTATATTCTCAATCGTTATCCCGGTTGTATTAGGGAAGATGTCCACATTGATGTCCCCGTTGTTCTGCACCGTGAAATTCCGGATAGTGACGCTGTCCGCATTGATCACAAAAGGATTAATGACGGGATTGACGCCTGTGGAATACAAGGTGATCCTGTTCTGCCCGTCGATCGTCAGTTTCTTCACCGTAATGGTAGGCAGCGACGTGGCCAGTGTAATCTGGCCGTGCACATTGAACACGATATCGTGCGGGCCTGCGCCCGCTGCGTTCGCATCCAGAATAGCCTGTCTGAATGAGCCGGGCCCAACATCGTTCGTATTGGTGACGGGGAAAGTGCCGGCAGTAGCGGCAACGGTCGTCATCATGCCAAACAGCGCCAGTAACAGCCGCTTGCAGCTTTTGCTGAAAAACCTTGATTCGGGAGTCATAACATTATTTAAGAGGGACATCATGCAATAAACATTGGGTAATAATAGTCCGGGACCACTATGCTACACACAGAGGACCAGGTATGATTCTTTTGGGAATCTTTATAGCTCAGGACGTGATATGGTTGATTATTAATACCAGCAACAACTCTCTATAACCGGTACAGATCAAACACAGACAGTATTGGTTTTAAGAATAATGGTTATTGAGACAATGTAAGACGGTAAAGTCCGCATGTGTTACAATCGCGTAAAAGTTCCCCATAGGAAATTATTAAGTTAAAAAAAGGATACGGGCCTCATTGATTCATCCTACAATTCACATTGTGTTCACATTTATTTATCCTACAAATCACCAGAAGTGTTCACATGACTCAACGGAACAATTCTGTTAACGAAAGTAGAGAAACTAATCTTGACAGCTTGTAGTAATGCTTCAATATAGACGTAGTAGTTATACTACATATTTTCTGGTAAGTAGTTGGGAAACAGAGGCAGTAAATGATTTAAATGATCACTGTGTCATGATTATATCATAAAAAAAATTTACAAATAATAATATACTTCCGAAGAAAAATATATTACATTAGTGGCGATAAAAGATCTATGCTACCCTCCCGCCCTAACCTTAAACGGAATGATACACGTATTGATAGCAGATGACCATTCGATCGTAAGACTTGGCATTAAACAAATTATCTGCTCCCTGCCTGGTAACATGCATGTTACAGAAGCCAAAACATTCGACGAAACCATCTCCTTTATGGAAGCCCAGCATTTTGACCTGCTGATATTGGACATTAATATGCCCGGTGGCAACAACCTGCAGATGATACAGGCGGTGAAGCTACGGCAGCCGCAGATCCGGATACTGATTTGTTCTGCCTATGAAGAAATCATGTATGCGCTGGGTTATTTGCAGACAGGCGCCGATGGTTATATTGAGAAGAACTCCCCGGATGATGACTTCAAAACGGCCATCAATACGGTTCTTGCGGGTGAAAGATATATCAGCAGGGCTGTCCGGGAACAACTGATCAGTAAATACACCCGGCAGCAGGACCATCGCCCGAATCCTTTCTCCGTGCTTTCCGGCCGTGAGGTAGAAGTGATGAACCTGTTGACCAAAGGACTTCCGCTGATAAAAATCGCGGAAATACTCCATCTGCAGCTCACTACCGTCAGCACCTACAAAGCACGCATTTTTGAAAAAACAGGGGTCAAAAATGTGATCGCCTTAGTGGAGAAAGCGCAGATGTACCAGGTGGCTAGTCATTCCGGCGAAGCAGTAGTGAAAGTATAGTGCCGCCGTTATCGCCGGAACGGGCCTGAAGCTGGCCATTGATCATGGTCAGCAATTCCTTGATGAGTATCAGGCCTATGCCTGTGCTGCCGGCGTGCCCGGTGCCGTCATTTTCCGGGTGATTGATCCAGTCCCTTACGGCCTGTGGCATTCCGCTACCCGTATCAGACACATGTATCGTCAGCGTCTTCGGTCCCTTTTCAACGGATACGGCTACACTCCCGCGAACAGTATATTTCACGGCATTGTCCAGCAGGTTGTGCAGCACCACCGCCAGCAGCAGTTTATTAGCCACCACCTTGGTGCCGGATGGAACATGGTTGATGAGCTGCACGCCTTTTGAATCGGACACCGGTTTAAAAATCGACATTTTTTCTTCCACCAGCCAGGGCAGGTCTATCACTTCTTCGGAGAAATCACCTGTCTGATAAGTCGTCCGCATATAATGTATCAGGTTGTCCACCAGATAATGCATGCGGTAAAGGCTTTCATAGGTGACCGTTTTTATTTCCTCCTCCTGCAATCTGTCGGACGACGGTTCATTATTATTAACGCGCAGCAGGAAGCGCAGCGGCGTTTTAATATCATGGGTAATGGCCGTCAGCAGGTGCTTATGCATCAGGCTTTGTTTACGCAGCAGTTCTTCCGACTCCTGCAGGATGCTCATCGTTTCCTGCAACTTCTCTGTGCGATTAAACACTTTTAACTCCAACAATTTGTTTTGTTCCTGAATACGCCTGATGCGCATCTTGTATAGTACGATGATCAGACAGATCAACACCCCCAACGCCAGTAACCGAAACCATCCTGTTTCGTAGAAGGCTTCCTGCACACGGATAGCGATCACCTTTTCGATATACTGGTCTTTCCCAAAACCTTTCAGCTTCCGGACACGGATGCGATAATCTCCTGAGGGTAACGAGGACAACGTAATGGTCCTGTCGCTACTAATGGGGAGCCAAATTAAATCTTCCTGTCTGCCGTCTTTCTCGAGGCAATAGTAAAAATAGAGATTCCCCGGGTCGCCGAAATAAGGAGTACTGATATGTAACCGGAAAGTTTTAAAATTATTCGGTAACGCGAGGTGTTCCCCTGGCGCTGTGGGTTTCAGGTTATGCTCCATCCAGTCCACAAATATTCCTTTGTCCGGCATCTCCATCCGGATAGCAGCGGGAGTAAACTGGACCAGCCCGTCGAGCGAGGGCAGGGAAATATCGCCGTTTTCGTATTTAAAGGCACAAGGTTCACAGCCACCATTAAATTCGTTGGTATTAAAGCCCTGGTCTTTTCCAAAATAATAATAGAACAGGTCGCGCTGCCTCCCGTCGGCATAGTCCAGCACGTCCTGATGGCTGACGCAGAACAGTCCTTTGTTGGTGGTGAGCCAGCAATAACCATCGGCGTCTTCCGTCACACAATGGGTGGTGGCCATATAACGCTTACGGTCCAACGGCAGCGCCATCAGCTTGTCGTTCCGGTAAAGATAAATGCCCTTGTTGTAAGTGGTGATCCAGGCTTCCCCTGGTTTGGGAATGTAGATGCTACGAATACGTCCGTCTTCCAGTCCGCTGATAGTATCTGTACGGCCTGATGGCAGATGGACCCGGTACAATCCTTTGTTGGCGCCCACCCAGATAACTCCCGGGAGCTTACCTTCTTTGATATAGGTCACATCGTTCACGGCTGCGGGAAGGTATTGCAGTCCCTTGCCAGGTTCCCCATTTTTCAAATAGTATAACCCCGGAAATTTGCCGGCCGTCCATACTGTTCCTTCCGGATCTGTGTAGACAGGGCCAATGAGATACGGCATATGAAATTTGTATAGCACCCGGCCGAAGTCGGGGGATATGCAGATCAGCGAATACCCGTCCCTTCCCCAATATCTGCCTTGTTTATCGCGGGCCAGCGTATATTTTTCGATGGTGTTTTCATGATTGAACGACAATGGCAACCAGTTGAATTGTCCGTTGTGACTGATGCTAAGGCCGGAGGCCGTCACCACGGCATTGCCGGGGAAAGGCGCCTGCGCATAAAACACTTCTTCGCCGGAGGCATTGGATTTATGGACCGTAAATTGTTGTCTGGTGCAAACGTAGAGCCCTTTGGTGGAGCTCCCCAGAAAAACGCGTTTGTTCTGCTGATCATAGTAGACAGTAGTGATATAGGCCTGATGCAGATCGAAGTCACGCAGCACCATTGTACCACGGATACGCCCCTCCGGTTCCGGCTGTAGCAGATAGCAGGCACGGTCTGTATATACGAAAACCTGTCGCGCCGCCGGATTCCAGAACAGTTCCATCTTGCATTTGCTAAAGGCAGGGTCGGCCAATAGTTCCCCTGCAAGCGGCAATTTTACAGGCCGGTCCCGCTCCCACCCCAGGAAATGCCCGTCTTTGTTCAGATAAAAAAGTTGGTTACCGCTAACGAATAAACGTTGCAGGTCCAGCTGCGGCTGAACGATCCGGTAGTCCACTTTTCCTTGTTTCACATGGGAGATGGTATCACGATACACCGAGAAATAACTGTCTGAGGTCTGCGGCAACACCAGCGGGCGCATTTTTGCGAAATGGGCGCCATAGTCATCCGGCCATCCCCGGATAGGATAATAATCGTCTTTCGTGTCTTTATATTGCTGGTATTGATATCCCGGTAGTTCTTTTCCTATATGCTTTACCGTGCTCTGCGAGACAGTCAGTATTTCCCCGATATCATTTTCTACCGCGATGACGGTATCGTTAGGATAAATCCGCGCCATCCGGCTGCTTTTCAGTTCGGGCAGGTTATCGCTGCTGAAATTGAAGAAGTAGCTCCCATCGAACCGTGTGAGGCCATTCTCCGTGGCCAGCCACAGGAAGCCATTCTTGTCTGCCACAATGCCTTTGATGCTGTTTTGCGGCAGTCCATCTTCATCAGTAAAATGTTTGACAAAATAGCGCGCTGTAGTGTCCGCCGGGGCAGAGGGAGTGGCCGGCATGAGATGCAGCAAGCATAGGTGAAGACAAAAGATAAGGTTCATCGAACAACAGGACAATACGGACGCCTGAATTTTTCAGGCCCGACAAAGATATAAAATACACCAGCAAATTAAAATCAGATTAGAAATATTCTGTCACCCTATCCCGAACACATGTGTCAAAAGGCCGCCAGGCCAGACACAACCGGTCTGGCCTGGCGGAAATTTATCTGCTTTTATTTTATTTTAATACGGGAAATCTTGCCGTCCAGGCCGTTATTATTGATAAAAGACACCGTTACCGTATCATCGTCATAGCTTTTTTCAAACGTACCAACGGTGTATTCCGGCGAGATCTTTTTTACATTGACGATCGTGAAATCATCATTGGTCGCGGCGTCCGGTGAATCATACACCGTTATTTCACAACCCTGACGAACCCCATAGAGCTTCATGGAACGGATCTCGTCATTCTTAACAGGTTTAAAATCCTGTCCCGGAGTGTCTTCAACGGTCTGCACAATGTTTTCAGTTCCGTTGTTGCCTTCATAGAATACGATAATACCCATAAAATAAAATTTTTGAGGTGAATAATGAATAAAAACAAAAAGGAGTCATCTCCTGTATACAGGAAAAATTTATATAAGGAAATCAGGTCGGGTGAAATAACAGGATTAACGAAATAGTCAGGACTCCAAATTATCAATGGTTTTTTACTAAGTACAAAAGGGGTCTCCTATCGGTGCAATCATAGCGTTGTCAAGCATTACAAGACCATCACACTCGTCTGCATTTGCTAAATGAAATTAATCAAAAAAACCAAACCATCAAAAAAAAGGCATAAAATATGATGAAGGAAATCACATGAATTCCATGCAGCCACAAAAGGTATTTCACCGCACCATACCCATTAACGGGTTAGATATTTTCTACCGGGAAGCCGGAGATCCTGTTCATCCGGCGATATTGCTGATGCACGGCTTCCCCAGCTCGTCGCATATGTTCAGACGGCTACTTCCCGCACTGGCACAGGCAGGCTACTACGCCATTGCGCCCGACTTTCCGGGGTTCGGCTACAGCACTTATCCTACCACTGACGGCTTCGCCTATACGTTTGAAAATTTTGCCCACATCCTATCGTCTTTTGTAGAACAAATGCAGCTAAGAAACTTCGCGCTGTACCTGCATGATTACGGCTCTACCATCGGCATGCGCGTGGCGTTACAGCATCCGGAGAAAATCAGCGCACTTATTTTTCAGGATGGCAATTCCTATGAGGAAGGGCTGGGTAAAGAGTGGGACACCGCTAAGGCTTATTGGGACAGTCCCACGGCCGCCAACAAGGCCCAACTACCGGAATGGCTAAACGCAGAAGGCACCCGTCAACAATATGTGGCCGGTGTTCCTGAAGCGCAGCTTCCCCTTTTCAGCCCTGACAACTGGGCGCTGGACTGGGCCCTGATGGACCGTCCGGGGCATGTGGAGGCACAATTTGCGCTGTTTGAAGACTACCGCGACAACAGAAAATTTTTTCCATTGTTCCAGGAATTTTTTCGTCGGACACAACTCCCTGCACTGGTGATATGGGGAAAATACGATGCTTATTTCAGTGTAGCGGAAGCATCCTGTTACACGAGAGATCTGCCTCATGCCGAGGTGCATATACTGGATGCCGGACACAAGGCACTGGAAAGTCATTTTGAAGAAATCAGTCCGCTCGTGCTGGATTTTCTCCGTCGGGAGCTCAAATAAGCGTCACTTGCTCCAGCCGCGCACCCATTCCTTTCAGGGCAGCGTAGGTGAGCTTATCCATGGTGGCCCCTTCAAAATTAATAGTCGCGATCGCGCGGTAGTATTTGTTCGTCAGCGCGAAGGCCGGACGGAAAGACACATTTTTGAGGGTGGCACCCTTAAACATCGCATCGTTCAGCACCGCCCGGTCAAACTTGACGCCGATAAAAGTTTGTCCGTCAAAACATTGTCCCCGCAAATCGGAACGTCTGAAATCCACGCCACTGAATATGCAGCGTTGAAAGAGGGTGGTCTTAAGGTCGGCGATGTCCAGTTTCACGTCTGTCAGCCTGATATCCGTGAATATGGCCCGCGTCAGTTCTGACTTGCTGAAGGTGGTGCGTACCAATATGGATTTGCTGAAACGCGCATCCGTCAGATTAACGATGGACAGCCTGCCATCTGTCAGATTCGCTTCACTGAAATTGGCGCCGCTGGCATCACTGGTCGAAAACGAGCTGCCCGTGAGATCTGCGCCGGTAAAGTCGCAGCCGCGTAAGCTGCAGGCATTAAATTTTCGTTTAGGCGCGATGACCCCGGCGAAGTCGGTCCCGGACAAATCAGTCCCGGAGAAGTCGGTCACCAGCTGCCGCTCTTCCGCACCAGTGGCAGAGGCTTCCACCTGCACGGCTGGCTCCGTATGTACAGTACCGTTAGCTGGTATGACAGGCGCCGTATCTTCTTTGACGGACTCAAAATCGGCTGAGAAGTAATTCAGGTCAACGCTCAGGATGGCGGCGAGCCGGTTGATGGTAATAATATCCGGAACGGATTCTCCCCGCTCCCATTTTCCGACGGCCTGCGGGCTGATAAACAACTGTTGGGCCAGTTGCGCCTGAGACATATTGGTCTCCTTTCGTGCTTTGGCAATTTTGCTGCCGATCTGCTTAGCTTCCATGTATACGCTTTTCATCACAAAGATAACCCGCTTCATGGTCACCACCACCAAAAGGCCGCCCCTGTTAGTTGTTGTGCCGCTACTACCTGTTGTAGTGTGACAACTACGGGTAGTATTTCCGTCAGGAGGAGGCTAAATCCCCCTGTCCTGGAATTTTTCCGGGATGGTATATTGACCGTTTTTAAATGGTATCACGGTCTTCTCCAGCGGCAGGTTACTACTGATACAACTGCCGGTAACGATCACCAGGCGATAGTTCTCTTCCTGTGCGACCGGCTCCATCTGCCATCTGGTATAACTGCAATGTCTTGTTCCCACCCCTTCATAGGCATTGTCCCTGACAAGCGTAAAAGCGGAGGAAAGCTTGTCGTTGGAGAACGACAGCACATCGTCCCAGAAAACATTGGACCCCATATGGGTGATACCGCCTGAAATCACGATGCCTATGCTGTGGCTGCCCAGCTTCACGAGCTCACTAAAATAACCGGAACTGCCGTACATGCCGCCACCGCCGGCATTTAGCATGTGGGCCGCCTGTTGCCAGCTGCCATTGGTGTTTTTAAATATCCAGATGTCCACCCAGCCGGATGGTGGCGCACCGCCGTCTTTTATTTCATTGCGGAAGGCGGCCAGGCAATACGTGTTGCCATCGTGTCGGAAATATTGCACGGAATCGAGCGCACGGGACACTTTGTCCGGTCCCAACTCTTCCGGTACGGTATCATAAACGGATTTGGTCAGCTGTGCTATCTGTGCCTGGCCAAAATCAGCCTGCGCGGAAAGCAGCTCCACATGTTCTGCAAAGGCCTGTTTAATTTCCTTCCGGATATCCTGTTTCAGGTTATCCATCGACTTTTCCGTTGTCAGCTTCTCCAGGAAAAGTTTAACGATGGCGGCGGTCCTGGTAGTAGCATGTTTTTGTATAAAAGAGAGATACTCATCTTTATTCTCCTGGTTCAGCGAGCCAATCTCCTGCCAGTTCTCAAAAGCAGGTGTGTTATCCTGGCCGAAAAGATAGTCTTCACAATACCGCTCAAAGCTTTCCCTGGCATTAAAAGCCAGGGTGCTGTTGGGATAGGCAACGAGGAACTGTTCCCAGTTCAGCGTCCGTTGGCCTACCTCATGAAAGGATACGCCCAGCCCTGCATCGGCGCTGTACAATACGGTATCTTCGTCCGCATTCAGTTGCAGATAGCTGCGGTAATCTGCCGGCAGCGCGTTTTTAAACAACTGGGTATAGAAAGTCGGTATCGTCCGTAATTCCGTATAACCTTCCCCGATACCCCATGGTTCAATACCGGCAGTGGCCAGCAGGTCAACAGTCCGCTGTACGCTATCCGGCGGCACGATTTTCTTTTTTTCTTCAACGTAGTAGTTGACATAGTTCTCCAGCCACACCGTTTCATTGTTGGAAATGCCTGCCAGGGCGGTATCTACGTATAGTGCCAGTGAATTGTACAGCTTCACTGCCGCTTCGGCGCTGATGCCCGGTAGCTGCTGCGCGATCGCTTTTCTTCTGCTGATGATGCCATCGACATATGTTTTTGTGGACAAGGCCTGCTCTGTGACAGGCTTCTGAGCGAGTGAATCCGCTTTCGCTTTTTCTTTGGTGCCAGCCTTTTTATTGCCTTCATGACAGGCAGCCAGCAAAACAATGGAGCATAACAGGCCCGGTAGCAGGCCTTTGAAAAATGTGCAGTTCATAAGTATTTTAAGCCGTGAATAAGGTTGTAAGATACAGAAAGCGTTGCAAATAAAACACGGCGTCAGTAGTGCACAGCTGCTTTCCAGCTGCTGGTGTCCGTCAATGCCTGCATAAAAGCCACCAGCGCTTTCTTCTCGGCGGGCGTCAGCTGCAGCTTCTCAGCGGGCAACGTTTGATTGGGAGGCGCTATGCCCAGTCCGGCGCCGCCGCCCTTGTCGTAGAAGTCGATCACCGACTCCAGCGTAGGGAACACACCGTTATGCATATACGGAGCGGTGAGGGCGCTGTTACGCACCGTCGGTGTTTTAAAGGCATAGCGGTGAATACTGATCTTATACAACACGTATTTACCGGGGTCCTGGTCCAGCGCGGCATGCGGACGGTTATTTGCCGGCACGCCCAGCACTTCTGATTCCGGCTCCGCGAAGTACGGCGGCGCCACGCCGCTGAACAGCGGCGCAAAATGACAGGTACCGCATTTCGCTTTTCCCATGAAGATATTGAAGCCTTTCTTTTCGGTGGTGTTCAGCGCCGTGGCATCGCCATTCATATACAGATCGAAGCGGGATTGCAGGCTGGTGAGCGACCGCAGGAAAGAGGCCAGCGCATTGGCGATGTTTTCTTCCGTAATGCTGTTATGCCCTGCTGCAAAGGCTTTGGCAAAAAGACGCACATAGGTGCTGTCTTTCTTCAGCGCATGGGCGGTCTGTTGCAGGGAACCGTTCATCTCCCGTTTATTGTGCACCACATCCGACACCTGGTTTTCCAGGAAGATAGCGCGGGAATCGTAGAACTGTTTGGACTGGAACGCGGCATTCAACAAGGTGGGCGTATTACGGGCGATGAGCGCTTTGCCGTCCAGGTCCGTATTACGCGCCAGGCCATCCGTAAAGGCTTTCGATGCCTGGTGGCAGGAGGCGCAGGAACGTTGCAGATTGCCTGACAGCAAGGGATCGTAGAACAGTCGCTGCCCCAGCTGTATCCTTCCGGTCGTAGGGTCCGACTCATAATTCGGCGAATAGCCGTTCACGTTATAGTACCGCATGGCAAAGAGGTGCGGCGCTTCCGGCGATAGTATCCTTCGTTCGGGCGGCAGCTGCAGGGAAAGCCGTTGCTGCAACGCCAGCAACGACGCGCTTAGGGGGTTGGCGTATTGTGTGATGAAATGGAGCCGGTCAAATTCATTGAAGCTGCGGTGTTGCAACAGGTACCGCCGCGCGGCGCTGAAACGTTCTGTCAGCGTGTATTTGAAGGCAATATCGGTCAAACTGCCGGCATACAGCATGGCGGCATGCTCCACCCCTTCCAGGGCCGCAGCAGCTTCCGGCATCGACAGCAGCGCTATCGGTGAATCGTACCCGGAGATACCCAATGCGATGACGCGGTATATCTCAAAGCGCATGGCGTCCAGCACATAGGCATCTATAAAACCATAAGGGTCTGTTTGCGATTGCAGGGTGGCGAACTGTGTCCGGAGCGCCGTAACGGCTGCCTGCAATTCTTTGGCGGCGGCAGCGGGCGTCCATAGTTTCTCTTCTATCACCTGAAAGCCCTGTGGAGGCAGTATATCGCGGGAGTTCTCCCCATCGGCAAATGGCAATGCCGGCCCGTTGATGTTCCGGATCAGGTGGGGGTAATAATATTCCGTAAGAAACTCCGCGCGCTTGTAGGACAGTCGGGCGGCGCGGAACAGCCGTTGCTGCACCGCCACCGGCGCATGACGACGGATGGCCTGCTGCAATTGTTCCAGGCTGTCGGCCACCACGCCCATCTGCCGGCTGAAATAGCCTTCCAGCACCGTGGCGGGTGGCGGCTCCCGGCGTGGCTGCGTAAACGTTAGTGCGGCAAACAATAGCGCCGTAAGGATAATTCTCATGGGTTCCGGTAAATATTATCGAATGAGCTGCTCAATCACAGTCTTCACCATCTTCAGTCCCTCCTGGGGGTCGAAAAGGAAAGCGTGTCCGCCTTTATCGACTTTCAGCAATTTCCAGTCAGGCGCTTCAGCCGTATGTTCATTATAAACGGCCATCACGCTGTCCACACCACCAGACAATACCAACACGACTACGGCTATACGGAGAGAATAATATAACGACCTGTCTTTTGTTGATTTCATAGCCATCGTACGGGAATTTTTAGATTAACTATTGTAAAATATGAAAATTATAATTAATTTCAACATCGGAACCATCGACGATTTTGGGATTTTTTGATTTACGAATGTGCGCATTTGAAAATGCAGCGAAGATCCCCCGACATCAAAAAATCTATAGATCAAAACATCCCAAAATGAGGCTGCCCCCGGAAACCCAGTGCTTCATTCCTCAACCTTTTCTGTATCAGACGATTCATTCAATTCACCTTTAATCTAAATCGATCTATCAACATCCAAACACGCTAAAATCTCATCCCATGATCCCATGCTTGTCCACTATTGCGAAATCGTGCATCCTTACGTGTTGCAGCGCCTTCCTGGGCCTGGCGCTACAGGCACAGACCACACTGGTCCCTTTTGGTTCTACCTGGAAATACCTTGACAACGGTTCCAACCAGGGTACGTCGTGGCGATCGGCCACCTTCAACGACGGCTCCTGGAAGAGCGGCCCTGCTGAACTGGGCTATGGCGACGGCGACGAAGCCACCGTGGTGAGCTATGGCAGCAACGCCAACAGCAAGTACCCTACCACTTATTTCCGGAAACAGTTCACCCTCTCCGGCCTTAGCAGCTACACCAGCTTCACGCTGGAATTCAGAAGAGACGACGGTATCGTGGTATATGTAAACGGTACCGAAGTAAAGAGAGATAACATGCCCTCCGGCACGATCTCCTACAATACCCTGGCTTCCGCCGATGCCAGCGACGACGGCGCCTCTGTACAAACAGCCACCATCCCCGTTTCCGCTTTTGTGGAAGGTAGCAACACCATCGCAGTGGAGATACACCAACAGGTGGTCACCAGCAGCGATATTTCCTTCGACCTGCAACTGAAAGGCAATACCGGCAGCTCTTCTGCTTCCGTGGTAAGAGGCCCTTACCTGCAAATGGGTAACCAGACCGCCGTCACCATCCGCTGGCGCACCGCTGAAGCCAGCAACACCAAAGTGAAGTACGGCACTGTATATGGTAGCCTCACCGACAGTGTGGTCAACACCACCTCGGCTACCGAACATGAAGTGAGGCTTTCCAACCTGCAACCAGACACCCGTTATTATTACAGCATCGGCACCACCACCGCCGTACTGGAAGCCACCAACAAAAACTATTTCAATACCGCGCCGCCCACCAATACTACCCGCAAAATCAGGATTGCGGCCTATGGCGACTGTGGCAACAACTCCAGCAATCAGACCAAAGTGCGCGACGCTTACCTGAACTACGTTGGCACCGAACATACCGACGTATGGCTGCTACTCGGTGACAACGCCTATGACGGCGGATTCGACAACGAGTATCAAACCAATTTCTTTAATATCTACAAAGACAATCTGCTCAAAAATATCCTGCTGTTTCCCACATTGGGCAACCACGATTACGACAACGATCCTTCCCGGCAGGACGATCATAATATCCCCTACCTCGCCAACTTCACCCTGCCAAAGAATGGGGAATGCGGCGGCGTAGCTTCCAACAAAGAAGAATACTACTCCTTTGATTACGGCGATATCCACTTCATCTGTCTCGATTCCTACGGAGAAGAGAGCAACAAACGTTTTTATGATACCTCCTCCACGCAGATACAGTGGCTTAAAAACGATCTTGCTGCCAATAACCGTAAATGGACCATCGCCTACTGGCACCACCCGCCGTATACCATGGGCAGCCATAATTCCGATACAGAAAGTGAACTGGTGAAAGTAAGACAGAACCTCATCCGCATACTGGAACGCAACGGTGTAGACCTCATCCTCAATGGTCACAGCCACGATTATGAGCGTTCTTACTTTATCCGTGGTCACTATGGACTGGAAAATACGTTCTCACTGACACAGCATGCGGTGAGCAAGAGCAGTGCGAAGTACGACAGTACCGCCGGCTCCTGCCCTTACCTCTCCTCTTCTGCGAAAACGAACCATGGCACCGTATACGTGGTGGCCGGTTCCGCCGGACAGGTAGGTGGTACCTCTTCCTCTTTCCCGCACGCCAGCTCCTACTATGCCAACGCCACCACCGGCGGCTCCCTGGTACTGGAAATAGAAGGCAACAGGCTGGACGCGAAATTCATTGCGGCGGATAAAACCATCAAGGACCGTTTCACCGTGATGAAAGATGTCAATAAAACCACGGTGGTAAATGCTACGGCCGGTCAACCGCTTACCCTCAGCGCCTCCTGGCCAGGTAATTACAAATGGGATGACGGCTCTGCCAGTCGCACCCGGACCGTAACCCCCAACAGCACCACGGTCTATACCGTTAGCGATAACGCTATGCCAACGATCTGCGTCACCGATACCTTCCGGGTAGTCACCAGCGCACTGATGGCTGCCAGCGCTGTTACGGACAACAAACCGGCTCCATCCGGCTTCTCCTGTAAGGTGTATCCTAATCCATCTCCCAACAACAAATTACAGGTGGAGATCAGCAGCAAACAACAGCAGCTGGTGAGATACAGTATTGTAGACCTTTCCGGCAGAAAGGTACAGGAAAATGCCTGGCAGGTGGGTGCCGGCACTACTACACAAACCATTACACTGCCCCGCGGCAATTATATCCTTACGGTGTTCAACAATAACGGTGAGCGACAAACGCAGCAGCTGGTAGTAGAGTGATCAATCATCTTTTTATAAAAAATCCCGGGGCATACAATGCTCCGGGATTTTTATTTATCGTACTGCCGATGGCGTTAGCTGCCTACGGGCGTGGCCGCATGTATAAATGTAGGCCGGCTGAAAGTATAGAACGGCTGAAAGAAGCACCAGATCCGTTTGGAGCCGTGTGAACGGAACACCTGCGTAGTGTTATCGGGATTGGCGATAGAAAAACTGATCGTAGCATTGTTTACGTCCGGGAAGTTGGGATCATATACTTTCAGCGACAGATCGGTCCCGTCCAGCTCGTAGCCATATACCAGCACCGCATGGTTTTCTCCCAGGTCAACCGGATTGATGGATTTTGTTTGCACCAGTGCGAGGGGTACCAGCTGATTGCTGTCCAGTTTACGTTGCATCTTGGGCCATTCGTCTTTGATCATACGCCAGGCCCTGCCCCGCGGCGCCAGTCCTATTTTGCTCATGTCGGTTTCGTGGTCCGGCAGCGCAGGGTTCATCAGGGTCATGTACGTGGTGAGGCCGCCGGGCAGGTTAAAGCTGGCCATAAAGCGGTCCACCAGATAGTTATACATCGTGCCGCCACAGGGTGAGGTGGTGGTAGCCGGCGGCAGCATTTTGCTTTCGAAGAGATCGCGCACAACGAACACCATACCGCCGCAGACGCCGTTGGAAGCGTTGCCAACAGGGATCTTGATGTTACCGAAAGGAATGGGCGGTATCAGGTTAAACAACGGGCAGTCCGGAAACCGGCTGTTGCTGAAGTGGAACGCGTTGACGCTGGGCGTGAAACCTGGTACGCTGTGTTGCCTGATCCAGGTGTCGGAAGACCATAACGCCCTGCCGGCAGCGTCGTATATCACCAGGTTGCCGTCGTTCTGTACGATCAGCCAGGCGCCGTAGTGGCCGTCTGTGCCTGTATCCCATACATAACTGTGGCCGGGGCCGTACATCACGAGATTGCCGTCCTGCTGCATTTCCAGGATATTCACCTGCCGGCCATCGGTGTTGGATGCCCAGCGTGGCACGTTACCGGTACGGTACAGTACCAGGTTGCCGTCGCCTTGCAGTATTAAAGTCGTTTTTCCGTTTGGGGCAGTAATTGTTCCGCCAACAGGGAGCGATTGTCCCGGTAGAAGCCTATCCATAAAAAGGGGGTTAATTTATTTGGGTGATGAATAACAATTATTTGAGGTTAACCGGTTAATTACAACACAAAAGTAGGCCGCCCACCGGAAAATAGTCAACGTAGAAACAGGTAATTTCATAACTCAGTAGATCTACGGAAGTCGCCCGCCCGTGCTACAGACGGATATTCTCCCCTCCCCCTAAAGCCCGGGGCGCTGATAACAGGGCAAAATCTTCATAATAAAAAGTACTTTGTATTTCAAAGTATATTTGTATTTTTGTATCGCCACTCTAAAACAATATGCTATGAAAATAGATTTGATTATTGCGTATGTGCAGCGATACGAATTCGGACACGAATATGATTTTGTACCACCTATCACGGGGATACACCTTGCGGCCATCACCCCGGCGGAGCATACCGTCAGGGTATATCACCAACAGGTAGATAACATCCATATCGACACCGATGCTGATCTGATCGCCATCTCCTTCTTCAGCGGCTTTGCCATGGCGGCCTATGCACTGGCCGTAGCGTTCAGGAAAAAAGGCAAGACCGTGGTAGCCGGCGGTCCGCATGTAACGTATTGTCAAACAGAAGCACTGGAGTACTTCGATGCCATCGTCACCGGTGAAGCGGAGAACGTATGGCCGCAGCTGATCAGCGATGCGGCCGGTGGCCAACTGAAACGCCTATACGCCGGGAGCCCCTGCGATATGCAGGACCTGCCTACGCCCAGATATGACCTGCTGCCCAACAAATTCTTTATCCGCAAGGTGATCCAGGCGACCAGAGGATGCCCTTTCTCCTGCTCCTTCTGTACCGTTCCCTCGCTGAATCCGGGCTTCCGGCTCAGGCCCGTTAAAGACGTGTTACGCGATGCCGGCTACGATAACTTCCCCTATTGGTGGCAGCGCAAAGTAGTCTGGTTCTGGGACGACAACCTCACCATCAAACGTCCCTATATCCGGGAACTGCTGCAGGAAATGATCCCCTTAAAAAAATGGTGGCTCACCCAGGCCAGTATGGACATCGCCAAAGATCCGGAGCTGCTGGACCTCATGAAGGCGTCCGGCTGCATCGGCGTGTTTCTCGGCATCGAATCTTTCGGAGTAGACTCCCTCGCCGACGCCAACAAACGGCAGAACAAAATTGCGAACTACAGCGCCGCGGTAAAAGCCATCCGGCAACGCGGGATAGCCGTGATGGCAGGATTTATTGCAGGCTTCGATCACGACGACGAACAAAGCATCATCAATATGGCCGACCAGCTGATGGAGATAGGCATAGATGTTCCCTTCCTCAGTATCATGACGCCGTTCAGAGGCACCCCCATCTACCATACATTACAAAAGGAAAACAGAATACTGGAAGACAGAAACTGGAATTATTACAATGGCTATAACGTGGCTTTTGCGCCGAAAAAAATCGATGCCGACCAACTGCTGCGGGCACACAGAACGTTATGGAAAAAATCTTTCTCTCCCTGGTATGCCGGCAAACGGATACTGCGCGGCCTGTTCACCCTCCGATGGGGCGCGTTGTTGTTATCCACGTTCATGAATGGTTTCTATTCCTATAAACGCATCAGGAAAAACTATCCCATCGATATGACTAAACGAAAAAATGGTGTAAACGCCGTGGAGCCAGTTCCCCACGCGCAAAGGGAAAGCAGCGCCCTGCCATTACCGGCCTAATTCATACTTCTGAATTCCAGCGGCGTTTTCCCTGTTTTCTGCTTAAACAGTTTATTAAAATATTGCGGATAGTCGAACCCCAGCGAATAGGCAATTTCGCTGACAGACTTGTTAGTGCTCAACAAAATGTTCTTCGCTTCCTCGATCAGATGAAAGTGGATGAGGTCCTGCGTGTTTTTGCCAGTCTCCCTTTTCAGCAGATCACTGAGATAGCCGGGTGATAAATGCACCTGCTCAGCCAAATCCTTTACCGTGATGAGTCTTTTTTCCGTACCAGGATTTTGGGCGAAATGCGCGTTCAGGATTTTTTCTACCTGCGCGATCACATGGTTATTGGTACTTTTTCTGGTGATAAACTGTCTGCCGTAGAAACGGGAACAATAGTTTAACAGCAACTCAATCGTGGAAACGATGATAGCCTGGCTGTGCACATCAATATTTTCCTGTAACTCTGTCTGGATCTTTATCATACAGTCAAACAGAATCTGTTTTTCTTTTTCTGACAGGTGCAACGCCTCTGATATTTCGTAGGAGAAGAAGCTGTACTCCTTCATCTTCTCATTCAGAGCAGTACCCCTGATCAGATCAGGATGGAAAAACAGGCCCCATCCAGCCATACCTTCAGCACTCTCGCCATCATCGTCCATTTCGATGACCTGATGGGGCGCCATACAAATCAGGCTGCCAGCCTGAAAGTCCACTACCTTGCGGCCATATTTGACACTGGTTTTAAAACCCTTGAACAGTATGGAATAGTGATCTGAGGAAATTTTTGTGCCATCGCTGACAGGCTCGGCCAGCTTGCTGAAATCGATGACAGCCACCAGCGGATGATGAACAACATCATCCAGCCGGAACAGTTTAAAAATATCTGAAATCGTCTGTAAATGGATAAACTCAGGCATACTGGTATGCATTAATCTCCCTAAAATTACGTAAAACGGCGGAAGCGATCACCATTGGCACGCTTCCACCGTCTATCATCAAATCCCTAACTGAGCTTTCATACCACCGATGAAAGTTTCGTCGTCCAGTTGTTTGCGGTTGGCAAGGATGACTTGGGCATCTTCGCCGGCGGTATAACGCAGCCGGCTGGTACCGTCTGTAGCCGCTTCATAAATCACCTCCGCGATCTGGCGACCACTCGGTGCGCCCTCATACATGGCCGTGGTGGCTTCCATTAATTTGCCCACCAGTTCCTGATATTCTGTGAGTGATTCATCATTGCTGAAATCAAACGACCTGCTGACAAAGTCAGTGGCTATTGCGCCCGGCTCAACGATTTTCACTTTCCCGCCAAACTGTTCCACTTCGTAGCTCAGTGATTCAGAAATACCTTCTACCGCGAATTTAGTTCCGTGATACAACGCCCCTAAAGGGAAAGTGATCTTACCACCTATGGAAGAAATGTTAATGATGATACCGCTTTTATGGGCCCGGAAATGCGGCAGCACCGCTTTGGTCACATCCAGCAGCCCTATCACATTGGTATCAAACTGGCGAACGATCCGCTCTCTGGTAAACGATTCCAACGGGCCATAAGCGCCATACCCCGCATTGTTGACCAGCACATCAATACGGCCAAATTTCCGTATCCCTTCCTGTACCGCGCGATCAATGGAAACGGTGTCCAGTACATCGAGGCGGGTGACCAGCACATTGTCCAGCTTTGTCAGCATTGTTTCTGCTTCCGGCTTGCGCATGGTAGCTATTACATTCCAGCCTTTGGACTGAAATAGCTCGGCCGCACCTTTTCCCAAGCCAGCGCTGGCGCCGGTAATTAAAACTGTCTTATTCATTTTTCGGATTTTTTAAATTGATGATGTAAAGGTCGGGTGGAAAACAGGATACCTTATAAGACGAATCCGGGGAAATTGTATACTTTTTACGGTGCCCCTGTGAGGAGGATATTTAATACCGGTTTTGACACATAACCGCTACTTTTGCGCTTTAAGAAAAAACGGACCCGAACATATGAACACTGTAGCACCATATACTCCTGATTACATCGCCATTCAGCAACTGATCAGCCAATACACCCACGTCATCAATCTTCGGGAGTGGGACCAGCTGGAACAGATTTTTTCTGAGAACGCTACCTGGCAGGCATTAGCGCCGGTGAACCTGAAATGGGAAGGACTATCCATGATTAAAACGGAACTGCCCGCAAGCGTGGAAAGAATGGAAATACTCATACAAAGTACATCCGGCACCGTTATTACCATGGAGTCTGCCAACACCGCCCATGCGAAATCGCTGATCACCGAATTCGGAAGAAACAAGGAAACAAAAGAAGGCATGCAGGCAACGGGTTATTACCATGATGTGCTCGTTAAAGAAAACGATACCTGGAAGTTTTTGAGCAGAACGTTTACCCTGATTTACTTCGAATCCAGAGAAGTGGCCGGAACATTGGTCAACTATAAATATTAAACATCAGAACAAGGTCATCAGAGGGGAAAACAACCGTAAAGGTGTATTTTTATTGAAACCAATAAAACCCACCTGTTATGACCGTAGCACAAATCGCTAACCGCCTGGCAGATCTTTGCCGGGAAGAAAAATTCAGTATTGCCCAAAAGGAATTGTATGCCGATGATGCAGTGAGCATAGAGCCTCACGAGACACCTGGTTTCGACAGGGAAACCAAAGGACTGCCGGCATTAATGGAAAAAGACAAAAAATTCAACGCCATGCTGGAAGCCCGTTACGGCACCACGATCTCCACCCCGCTGGTGACCGGCAATGTGTTTGCCTTTGTGCTGACGATGGATATCAAAATGTCGGGCAGGGAACGGGAAACCGTCAGCGAACTTTGTGTGTACCAGGTGAAAGACGGTAAAATAATTTCAGAGCAATTTTTTATGTAAGAAATGCCTGCCTGATATTTAACACTGGCTTAACACACAACAGCTATTTTCGCATGTCATTACCAACATGAAGCAATTGCCTGAAAATGAGCTGATAGAAAGATTAAAAGGTGGAGATCACCTGGCCTATGAGCAATTGTTTCATCGCTACTGGAAAATGGCCTTCGACATCGCCCATCGCAAAACAGGCGATGAACAGGAAACCCTCGACATTGTACAGAGCATTTTCTCCTATCTCTGGGAGAAGCGGGAAAGCCTTACTATTTCCGGCTCCTTCGCCGCATGGCTTACCGCCGTGGTAAGACATAAGGTCATCGACTGGTACCGCGCCTCCCAAACCCAACACGTACACAAAGAACAACTGTGGCATCAGCTGAACGCCCAGCAGGCATTGCAGGTAACGGATGGCAATAAAACCGCTCTCCGCGAACTGGAACGTGACTGGCAACTGGAGGTAGAACGCATGCCACTGCGCATGAAAGAAGTATACCTGCTTAGTCACCAATCGCAACTTCCTGTTGCAGAAATAGCCCGTCAACTTTCCCTGAAACCACAAACCGTCAAGAACCAGCTGTATAAGGCAGGAGAGCGCCTGCGCAAAATGCTGGAGCATCACTTCTTCTTCTTCTTTTAAGTGGTAACAATTTGGTAACATACTGTGGATGGTACGCATCCCCATTTTCCCCGAGAGATATATAACATGGGGACACATCAACAAAAAATCATAGACGGATTATTACAACGCTACCTGGATGGTCAATGTACACCGGAAGAGGAGCAAGTGATCCTTCACTGGTATGAAGACCTTGACCTCACCAACGGAGCAACGTCGGCGGTTGCTGCAAACGCAGAAGCCCTGCTCCGTAACAGGCTGCCACACCTTCCTGCCAAACGATTGCCCTTCCTTCACCGGGCCTATGTACGATGGAGCGCCGCAGCCGCGTTGCTGGCCGGCATGGTGATCAGCGCCCTGTATTTTATACCATCCGGAAGAAGCACCCGGAAGATGTCCACCAGCGTGTTTGCCACCCATGCCAAACAACTGAAAAAGTTCACCCTGCCGGACGGCACACAAGTGTGGCTCAATCAGCTATCACGCCTCGAATGGACGAACGACCACAACGACTCCCTGCGCCTGGTGCGGTTAACCGGAGAAGCTTTTTTCAAGGTGGCCGCCAATCCGGCGAAGCCATTCCTCGTGCAGGCCGGCAGCACTACCACCCGCGTATTGGGGACCGATTTTAACGTAGAAGCCTATACGAATGAAGCAGCCGTGAAAGTGGCGTTGTTGACCGGGAAGGTCCGGTTAACTGAAACAGGCACACCAGGCGCCGTTGTCCTGCAACCCGGCAAGATGGTCACCAGTAAAAAAGGACAGCCGTCTGTCATCACAGATATCAGCAACGAAGTGGATGCCTGGACAAAAGGGTTTACGGTATTCAATGAAGTACCGTTGGCAGAAGCATTTGTGCGCCTGGCCAACCGGAATGGCTGGCAGCTGATATGGCAACGGAAAGATCGTCCGTCAGCCCCGGTATCAGCCATTTTCAGCCGGGAAACACCCGGGCAGATGGTGCAGGGTATCGCCTTTACACATCACATTACATACCAGTTAAAAAACAATATCCTGACCATTTACTGATAAAAAAAGGGAAGCTGCGACCAACAGCTCCCCCGAAAAAAAACAAAAAAATGAAGATCAAATGTACCAAGTTTTGGGATCAATCCCAAAAGCGGCGATGTCATGTCCTGCTACTGGCAACGCTGCTGTTAGGGATGATGGCTTATCCCGCTGGCAGCAATGCCCAGTCCTACAGCCTCACAGAAAAAGTATCCCTGTCCCTTACCGCTACCAACGCTACCGCTGTATTGGAGGCACTCGACAAACAAACCAATTTCTCCTTTACCTGGTCCAAAGCAGCATTACGACAACTGTCCCTTCGAGCTGTTAGCTGGCAGCACATCACCCTGCACCAGGCGTTGGAAGAACTGAAAGAAAAATACCACATCGATTATCTGGTGGTAGGCGGCACCATTTCTTTTACGGTAACAACTCCACCTGCTCCGTCCACCAAAACCAGCGCCCCACAAGCTACCGGCGCCACCCTGAAAGGACGTATCGTGGATTTTGAAACCGCGCAGCCGCTGCCCGGCGCTTCGGTACAGCTGGAAAACACCCCGAAAGGCACGGCCACGGACGCCAAAGGATATTACGAGCTGAAAGACGTGCCGCCCGGGAAATACGCGCTGCTGGTCAGCTACATCGGCTATCAGCGCAACAGGCAGGCGGGCATCGATATTGTAGCCGGCAGGCCCAACACCTATGATGTGAAAATGCTGGCCGGAAAATCATTGGAAGGCGTTACGGTGACGGCTGGTCCCCACCGCGTGAAAGCCGTCACCTACTCCACCGATAAAGAGATCATCAGCGAAATACGCGGCGCTAACGCAGTGGTATCCGGTATCTCCAACGAACAAATCAGCAAGATGGCAGACCGCAACGCGGCGGAAATCGTAAAACGTATCCCGGGTATAACGGTAACGGACGAACGTTTTATTGTGGTCAGAGGCATGAACGCCCGGTACAACCAGACTTACCTGAATGGCAACCTGGCGCCGGGCACGGAACTGTACACCCATGCCTTTGCGCTGGACCTCCTGCCTGCGCCGGTCATCGACCGCATCCTGGTGTATAAGTCGCCCACACCCGATCTCTTCGGGGACGCCGCCGGCGGTTCCGTCAAGATATACACGAAAAATGCAAAACCGGTACGCCATTTTGATGTGGGCGTACAGAGCGGCTTCAGGACCACCACTACCTTTAAAGAAGGCGTCACCTATAAAGGCAGCAGCATGGACTGGCTGGGCTTTGACAACGGCATGCGCAGCAAAGCGATGAAAACGCTGCCGGCCTTTGCGGAGTCGTACGGTAAAACACCCGTATCGCAGCAGCAAATGATGCAGGCCTTCTCCCCTGACCTCCAGATCGGCCGCCAAAACATGCGCCCCGATTTTCAGGCTTTCATCAACTACTTCGATAACGCCCGGATCAGCAGCACTGCCCGCCTGTATAATTTCACGATGCTCAACTATACCAGCGAACGCCGCATACAGGAAGTATACCGGCAAACCGGCAACCTGTATTCCATGAGCTTCGGCGACTACGAGCTCACTACCGGCCAGAATAGAATGGCCACTGCCAGCCAGTCCATGGAAAAAGGCCGCGTCAATATCATGGAAAACCTGCTGCTGAAACTCAACAGCCGCCATACCGTTGAACTGAAAAACTTTTTCCTGAACGAAGGCAGCAAAAACACATCTGTCACCAACGCTCAGCTAAATCAGCTGCCGCAACAGGACAGCACGCAAAAACTACGTAACAGGGACCTGCTGGAGTCGTTCGAACAGCGCACCCTCTACTCCGGCAACCTAACGGGCACGCACCTACTGGGACCAGTTCAAAAACAGCAGGTGCAATGGAATATCGGTTACAACTACTATAAACAGCAGGTGCCCGACCAGCGTAATATCCGCTTCTTCGGTAAGCTGGGCGAAGGCGATCCGCTCGCCGCCCTGGGCAGCAACGGCACCGGTTACCGCGATGTATATCTGGGTATGATCAACCGGATATTCATCTGTAATCATGAAGAAAACTACCAGGCGTCACTGGACTACACCTACACGCTCCACCCGGCAGTAACGCTGAAAACCGGCGCCTATGGGCTGTTCAAGAACCGTCATGTGGACCGCCGCTTCTACCGGGTCAACAGAGCTGGGCTGGAAGGCGTGGAGCTGGGCGGTTATGATAACCTTGGTCCCGGTATATGGGACAACTACGGCTGGAGCGATCCTTCCCTGATCCGGTTCAGGGAAGCCGATTTAGGCAAAGTATGGACCGACGCGTATTTCAGGGCCGACGGCAAAGGCCTCGCCCTGTATGATGCCACACAACCTACTGATAGCTATATCGCCGACGAACGATATACCGCATTTTATGGCATGGGCGATGTGCACCTGTTGAACAGACAACTGAACATCGTAGGCGGCCTGCGCATGGAAAATGACCGGCAGCAGCTCTCCGCAGCCGTTGTGCAAAACGGCGCCTTCGTGCCGCTGATGGTTAAAAAGCCACTGACCGTGTGGCTACCTTCCGTCAATGCCACGTACACCTTTGCAGACTCCGCACTGGTGATACGCGGTGGCTATGGTAAAACCGTGAACCGGCCGGAGTTCCGGGAGATATCGCCCTTTCAGGACTATGACTTTATGAACGATGTGATGCTCACCGGTAATCCGAAGCTGGTCACTGCCCGGATAGACAATTACGATCTCCGTTTTGAATGGTATCCCCGTAACCATCCGGGGGAGATGATCAACGCCGGTGTATTCTACAAACACCTGAAAAATCCGATAGAGCAGGTACGTAATGATCAGTCGGGCGATGTCAACTTCATGCCCACCAACATCAGCTACTGGAATGCTGACAAGGCCGATGTTGTTGGCATAGAGGCCGAAGTCCGCAAGAGCCTCGCTTTTATTCCCGGTAAGTTTTTCCGCAACGTGTCTTTTATGCTGAACGGCGCCCTGATCAAGAGCCAGGCCACCAAAATGCCCATCGGCGACAGTGCACAGTACAGCTTTTACAGTGGATTTAAAAACCGGCAGTTACAGGGCCAGGCACCTTATGTGCTGAATACCGGCTTTTTTTATGAGAACTCCGGATGGGGACTGAAAGCCTCATTGACGTATAACGTTGCCGGCACTACGATTTACGCCGTGTCTACCGTATCTACCCAGGAAGCACATGGCAACGGCAAAGGGATCGGGGGCTCCCCTTCTTCGCAGGCATTTATCCGGCCCAACCTGATTGAGCTGCCGCGCCATCAGCTGGACTTCTCGCTTACGCAGCGGTTGTTAAAGTCGCTGAACGTAAGGCTCAATATTCAGAACCTGCTGGACCAGGCCACACGCCTCGCGGAAGATCATGACTACGACAGTAAATACACCGCAGAAAAGAATACCGGTATTGCCAAAGGCAGCGGTGGTGCTTTCGAAGGACCGCTGTACAAAGGGGATAATATTTTCAGGAGATATAACACCGGCCGGTATTTCCTGCTTTCGTTCACTTATTCATTTTAATGCTGGTTTTATGAAGATGTTTTACAAGTATATAGGACTGCTCTGCTTACTGCCGATGGCTTTCGCCTGTAAGAGGGTAGAAAAGAACGATGAATTGCTGCATACCATCTACTCCGTGATCACAGAGAGCAACTTATACAAAAATGACGGCTCTTTTATTTTCTATCAGTACACACCCGGCGGTAAGCCCCGCGTGGCCGGTGATACGCTGACCATCGCCGGTGTGCTGGGAGGCAGTAAGGCCGGCCGGCAAATACAGATCGGTGATAGTATCGTGCAGGCGTTCGGGTATGCGCAGTACCGGATATTCAATACCAGCACCGGCGACACCGTCTGGACAGACGTGGACTATCTGAAGTGCCGCATCCCACGCGGGATCACCGGTAATACAGTAGCCGTCACCGTTACCGTGAACGGCATACCGTTGAACGCACCTTCGCTGAAAATACAGCAGTTCACCGACATCCCCAGCGCTATGGACACGACGCTGATCGTAGAGAAAGTCGCTGAGTGGCTGCCCACTGATCTCGCCCAGTATAACACAGGCACCCAGTACACGCTGCCCACTCCTTTGTGGACGGATGGCACCGTCACCAATAATGGCAACATATGGTTTTACAATACAAAGGAAGGTATATTTCGTATCACCAATGGCGTTACACAATCCGTGCTACACAATGGTTCCACCATTACGCCTATCGCCGGCGCCGCTTTTAAGATTGTCAATATTCTGGGCTTTACCGTAGACATCGATGAAACGATGCTCTATTTCTCCGCTTCCACCACGGAACAAAATGCCGATACGGCGAAGTACTATATTACCCGTTTGTGCAGCATGAATCCGTTCTCCGGCGGCGTGGAAGTGCTGAACCGCTCCACTTTTATGCGGCCTGCCGCCAGTTATCAGAGAGCAGCAGACCTCATCACACCGCTGTATGACCCTACGTATAACTATCTGCCGGCAGAGGGCACCACAAAAGATGCAAAGATTGTCTTAAAGAATATGCACCTGATGCCGGACGGTACTTTGTTCGCCACCAACCATGCCTATAATACCATCACCACCCCGAAACATCCGCTGGCAGGCAATCCTAAATTCCCGCAATTCAGCGATCCGGCATACTATACACAAAGAGATTCCGCAGCAGCCCAGGCGTGGTATACAGGAGGAAATATCAGCGGTGGACTGAATAATTTTGTGCGTATACGGAATGGTGAAGTGAAGTCGCTCGCCAGGCCCGGCACCAATACGCCCGTGCCCTCGCTGGCGATCTTCTATTACCACAATCAGCAGATTAGTCCCGATGGCAAATACATCTATGCCGTCAATGCCTCCCAAAAAGTACTGACCATCACGTCGACAGACGATTTTGAAAACGAAACCATCGGTATGCCTGGTGCAGGCGATTTCAGTTTCTCTTCCATAGACACCTCGTCTCTTACCGGCTGGCATCAGCCGACCATCCAGTTGGATGAAGAACGCTTTACCACCGGTTATGTCCTTTCCAACAGGAATGGTGTTTTTTTCCCGGCCCAATTTGGCTACCAGGGCGTATCGATGCTGGGCATCAACTTCAGCCGGCATAACGCATACGCCTATGCCGGAACAGAAGCCGGACTGAAAATACCTTCCGCCAATGCTGCTACCCTTGGACAAACCAATACCACGGGGCTGGCTAAATGGGTGAACTTCTCCCCCGGCAGAAAACCCAGGACCGGCGGTCCGCTGTTCTTCATTGGGTTCGACAGAAGAAACAACCTTTATTTCGGTTCCTATAACTATAGCAACGTCCCGGGACAGGTTTATCAGTATCAACCTAACCTGCCCATGGAAATATTCCGCATCCGGAAACCTTAAAAAAACAGAACATGAAAAAGTGTTTATATGTGCTCTCCGCTGTGGCAGCCGTCCTGCTGGGTGCTTGTAGCAAAGAAAAATACGGTGACGGCGACGCGCACGGCAAAGTGAGTTTTTACAACGCGTCTTATACGCTGAATGCCTTTCTCGGCGCCAGCAGCAGCCAGCAGAAAGTGCTGCTGGCCCTTACGCCGGACGGTAAGCAGTCCGTTCCCATGGCCGGCAGCGCCACGCCGTATTTCAACGCCTGCACCGATTGCGGCAGCCGGTACGACTATCCCCGTGTAACGGCCAGGAATACTATTCCCTGGGTGTCGTTTGATTATTATACACCAGGGCCATATACTGTCAGGCTGTATTTAAACTCCATAGATTCCGCCATGCAGTATACTTTCCCGGTAAACGTAACGCAGGACCAGTCCTCTACCTATGCCCTGTCCGACAGTCTGGGTGCCTGGCATGTAACAGCCGTTAGGCATGAGGCCCCGGCGACAGCCGGTAATATCCGTTTGCGGTTGGTACAGCTTTGTCCCGATGCCGATTCCGTAAATCTGCGTATAGGTAACCGCTTGCTGACCGGCATGCAAAATTTGCCGTACGGTGCTGTTTCCCAAACAATAGATTATCCGCTGGCGGCCGACAGCACGCTGAAGCTACGCCTCTTTAATGCCCGGGATACACTGACGACGATAGCCCGTACCGATCTGCCTGCGTCACCCAGACAGTCCTATCTGCTCATTCTCAGAAATTATAGCAAGCCACATCAGTACACCGATAAGCAAGGCCGTACCGTCAGCATTATTGCCGCAGGTACACTGGATACACGTAAACTGGAATAAGATCGATGGACCCAAAAGCCTCCGGAAATCCCGGAGGCTTTTTATTTTTTCTTACCTTTGACCATATTAATAGCGCACGTTTTCTTCTTCCACGCAATCCCGCCGCAGCAGCTGACGAATCCCTGAAACAAGCCACCCATCAGCCCTCTCTCAATATCACCAAATTGTCAGGATCTTCCTGTTGTGTAGGATTATTCTGAAGTTATCAATAACTTACTATTGATCGACCGTTTATCTGCCCCTACGAAACCCAACATCTGATGAGATACCCAAACCCGTTATGCATTGCACTCAGTGCAGTTTCTCTTTTCTTTTTCTTCGCATGTAGCAAGTCATCACTCACCGACCCTCGGGAAACCGGACAAACCACGTTATCTACCAGCAAACAGGTCTCCACTGCTTCCACCACGCCCGTTGGTACCGTTATTTATACCAGCAATGGGTATAAACTGACGTTTACCAATAATGCCGGTGGATTTGATGACGCCACCCGTCAAAAATTCGTGGATATGTACTTTAGTATTTATCCCACATTGCTAAATCGATTTTATACCGGCGCTTCGAAGCAGGTGACCTTTGTTATCGATCCTAACTACAACGGCGTGGCCTATACGTCGGGCACCACCGTCACCTACAGCGCTGCCTGGATGGCCAACCATCCGCAGGACGTGGACGTACTCACCCATGAAGTGATGCATATCGTACAGGCATATACCGGTGGTACGCCCGGCTGGCTGACAGAAGGCATCGCAGACTATGTGCGCTATAAATATGGCGTCAACAACGGTCCTGCCGGCTGGTCACTCCCCGCCTGGTCTTCCTCCCAGTCCTATACAGATGCCTACCGCGTAACAGCGCGCTTCCTCGTATGGCTGGAACGGCACGTCAGGGCCTCCATTGTGGACGACCTGAATACGGCGCTGCGTAACAAAACCTATTCTGCCAATACATGGAATCAGCTGACCGGAAAATCAGTAGATCAGCTGTGGACAGACTACTCCAATAACCCGGCCTTATAATCTATTCAGGACATCATAACATTGCCGTTATTATTCTCTAATCAGGGAATGATGAACAGTCGATCAACTATTCAGGCAATGGTATGTACTACAGGTTACCGGCAGCCCTGTAAGGCATGGCCGGTAACCCTGCATAATCTTTACGACTGCGGTAGGGCCTGCGGGGCTGCTATAAGGCCCCTGGCAGTCAGCTCCTCCGCATTCAGTTGCAGGATATAATCACCGGTGATAACGCCATTGGCCAATAACAGGTGCCCATCCATGGTTCCGGCATACGGTGCATTGGATGCCAGCGAATACACTGCCTCCCCGAAAGTCCCGATAGATACCTGGGCTATACCCACCTCATTTCCGTCTTTGTCTACCAGTTGATGGGTACCCGGAACAAGTTTGTCGGCGCGTATCAGCTGCCCTGTACGCAGCAGCAACAACTGGTCTACACTGGTCACCATCTGGTTATTGTTGTTGAATAGAAGATGGGCCTGCCGCGGTTGGCCGCCACCTGATGGTTGGTACAAATCTACCAATACCGGTTCCCACACCGGCTTATCACCCTTCAGTGTGGCTGCATGCAACGGACTTCCGGGTTGCAGTTCCTGTACCGTCGCTTGTCCCTGTGGGATGGAGATTTGGGCATCTTTGTAGTAACACATAAGCATATATTTATTTGGTCAACAATAGGCTGTCCGTTGAATCGTTTCTGTCACCACGACTGAAAAATGGAGGGCATAAAGAGAGGAATAAAAAGATGCGTTTGAAGATACCTCCCGGTGGTTTTCTGTATCTGCGTTTCAGGCTATGGTTATTTTGAATACTGCTGCCGCATCGCGTTCGGAAAACGAATGTAAAATCTTTTTTTGAGTACATGCAGGAAAAAATCATCTCGCTACCTGCAGATCTTAAGCGGCGGTGGAACAAGGTTTCATCCGGGACCAGGCGCATCTTTGTGATCGCTAACAGGCCCTGCCGCGTTCTTCGATGAAGCATTAACAAACAGAAAATCCGCAGCTGACATCAGCTGCGGATTCTCATTATCATTTATACAACACGGTATTACATATCCTGCAACACGCACCAGCAGTCGTCAAAATTCTTTTTCTCCAGGTCCTGTTTTCTGATCCAGAAATATAAACGTCCCATATCAGCCCACATCATGCTGGCATCAGCTTCGTTACTATCCACCTGTAGCAATAACAACCAGTCTTTGGCGTCGGCCATCACGGCTGCATACTCCGGCTCGTCGAACTGCTTAAAGTTGCCGGTAAAATCTTTATGGGTAACAATCTGACAGAACTCCTCCATCTCTCCCTGCAATATATCAGCGTAGCCCAGTGTTTTATTGCTCTCCACCTCTCTCCATACTTTTTCTTTGTAGACATCTTTTTCTTCAGCACTCAGAAAAGATAAAGCTTTGCTCCGTCTGAACGGCATAGACACCTGTGTTTCACAGGTGAGCGAGCAGGCGCCAAACTGTGCACTCAGCGACGCAGGGAAATCAGGACATCTGAGCTCTTCCTGCGGGCCATCGAAATAGAGCACGCGGAACAGGTGCTTTTCTTCCATAGAATACCCGCCCATGGCCTGATTGGCATCGTAGAAGAAATAGAGATAGCCGGTGTCTGGAAGAACATGATAAGTATCAAAAGGCTTGATCTCCTGTAGATTCAGCTGTGCTATAAATGACAACGGATTACCCTGATTGTCGGCCGGCCAGGATATATGCTCCGGCAGGTCGGGCGTACCGCCTATTCTGGAGCCTCCTATAGGCACATCATTGTAGTCATGGATTTGGGTCAGATGATATCTGATGGTGTCTTTCATCAACTCCTCAAACCGGGGTTTGTGGTTGTCTAAATTGCTGGCGGTTAACGCGGCGTAAAATTCCTGTTTATTCATGGTACAGTATAAAAAGTAGGCTAAAGATAGATTCTTTTTATCAGGAATTTTACTCATTTGTTATTAAACAAATGACCTTATAACAAATCATCTTCTACCTGCTCCAATATAAAACTCCACCAGTTATTTTCGTGTATAGCTGTCACATCATGGTGTTCAAAGAATGCCTTCATCGCTTTGAATTCCTTCTCCTGATCAAATTTCTCTTTCCCCGGAGATGAGATAGGCATCGTCTTGTTCTTCAGTTGCTCCAGGCGTTGCAACATTTCCTCGCGGGTGTAGACGGCAACGGGCGTATCGTATGCCGCTCTGCGTTGCTGGTATTGCTGAAAATATTGCAGAAAGAGGAGGAACGCAGGCAGGCTGGTGTTAACAAAGGCGGGAGGTGTTTTCGTTTGTTCGTCAACGCTATAGACAGCGCCGGTTGTTTCTTCCAATGCTATCACCCGGACATGCTCCCATTCGTAACCAATTTGCCGGTAGGTTTTACCATCGATAAGCATGGCATTGAAGCTGCCTTCCAGGTGGATGCCCAATGCCCTGTCGCCCGGGCCTGCCGGCAGCCCGGTGGTGCGGAGCCATTCTATCGTAGCTTCGGGAAGCCGGGCATCCCTCAGTCGTGTATCCGTAAAGGTAATGGCGCCGTGCTGATATAGGTCTTTTAATTGTTCCTGATTGATCATGCAACAAAGATAAGAGGCGTGCCAGTGAAAAAAACGATCGTTTTGAGATTTACTGGCAGCACAGGCGGAAAACCGATCTCACATCGGTTTTCCAGGCATTACTTTTCCGGAGGAAACGCCTACAAATTCCAGCACTTTCACGGCATGCGAGCCATGGAGACCGCTCTCATCCCGCTCCTGCTGGAAAGCCCTGAAAGACGGCACATTCAGCACTTCCTGCTGGATCTTTTCATCCCGGTAGGCAGAGAAATGAGAAAAGGTGACTCCGTCATCCATCAGGGAAACATGGTACCAGAAGGCGGAATCGTCCATCTTTTGGAAATCGGCGAGGAAACGTTGTATGTTCTCTTTATTTTTCGCAACAAATGCTGGTTTTACGGTGTAGGTAACCTGTACGGTGATCATGTCCAAATACATTTAAAAGGTTTGAATTGAAGGCCCCTTCAGGACCATTTATACCTATACAACAACCGAAGTCTTACATTTTGGACAGGTAGAAAAAAATTTATTCCCAGCGATGCTCCGAACAAGAAAAAGACCATTATTTACATTATATTGGTTATATTTGTATTATGGCAAATATAGAAAAGAGGGTCGTAGTTATTCATTGGAAAAAGCGGCAAGACATCACCTTTGAAGTTTTTTCCAATCTCAAAAACCTGTGTCTGAGCTATCCTAAGTACAACTACAATACGCTGAACAACTACCTCGGCAAGGCAAAGACAGCTTACGAAAATGATGACGTTCGTATCGAACGTAAGAATATCTTTACGGAACCCAAAAATTCGCTAATGGGAACACGTCTTCCGGGACGAAGTATTGTTCCTGTCGTACATAAGGCAGCATTAAAGGACACAGATGAAAGCTTTGATAACCTGGCTTATTGGAGTGCGCAACCGCCTGTTAAACGTGTTGCTGCGGTGACTTTTATTATTTCTCAGTCCCTTCAGCCGGGAGAACGGCTCAACAAGAATATTGTTAATAGGAAAAAAATGAACTCATGATCCTGGCTCCAGACTTTGAAGATTTTATTAAACTACTGAACAAGCACAAGGTTGCCTATATGGTTGTAGGGGGATATGCACTTGCCTTTCATGGAAAACCACGCCATACCGGTGATTTGGATGTTTGGATAAAAATCTCCGACGACAATTCCAACAAGATGCTGAAAGTATTAAAGGAATTCGGAATGGGTGCTCTTGGATTTGAGAAAAAAGATTTTTTAAAACCTGGGTATATTACCCAAATTGGATATCCACCTCTGCGTATAGATATTCTCAATAACATTGATGGGATCGAATTTGATGAAGCTGGTAAAAACATGTTGCAGCTGGATGCCGAAGGTTTTAAGATTAATTATATTGGGCTGGACGATTTCCTGAAAAATAAAAAGGCATCTGGCAGAAGTCAGGATCTCGCAGATATTCAGGAACTTAAAAAAAGTAAAATAGCAAAACCGAAGAACAAAAAATCAAAGTGATTCCTTTGCAACGCGTTGCCTAACTCTTATCTCCTCCATTACATGACGAATTTTTTGTCCTGTTGAAACAGTCAAAACCTACTGGACTTTCTAAACTCCAGCGGTGAAACATTCGTTTTGGTCTTAAACAGTTTGGAAAATGACTGTGGATACTCAAACCCCAGCTCAAAGGCGATTTCATTGATGGTCAGATCGGTCATGGTCAGCCTTTCCTTTGCTTTTTCGATGACTTTCTCCTGGATATGCTGCTGGGTACTGTTGCCGGTAAGCGTTTTGAGCAGGCCGCTCAGATAGTTAGGGGAAATATTCAGTTGGGCGGATATATCCTTCACCGTGGGAACACCTTTCTCTTCCAGCACTTCCGGCATAAAAGCTTTTTCCAGCAACGCTTCCAGCTGGTCTACAATACAATGGTGGGTGATGGTACGGGTAATGAACTGCCGCTGATAAAAACGTTCCGCATATCCCAGCATGGTTTCGATCAGTGAAATAATAATACCCTGGCTGAATTTATCGATATTGGTACGGTACTCTTTCTCAATGTTCCTAAACAGGCCGCAGATGGTCTGCTCCTCCTCTTCCGACAGGAAGAGGGCTTCATTGACCGAATAATCGAAGAACTCGTATTGTTTGATCTTCAGGGCCAGCGGATGGTTCCAGAGGAAGTCCGGATGGAGCAGCAGCAGCCATCCGGTCTGGTTGATATCATCTTCGCGGCAGGTGTTGAAACTAAAGACCCGCCCCGGCGCCATAAAACTCATCACGCCTTTATCGAAATCATATTCCTGCTGCCCGTACTTCATTTTCAGGCACGACTGGGTGAACCGGCTCATGCTGATAAAATAGAAGTCGGTGGTCATCGTGATGTCTGCATTTCTGGACGGGTCCTTCAACTCAGCGATGTTGATCACGTTCATCAGCGGATGTTTCGTATCGGGCAGGCTTCTCAGCTGTGACAGCCCATGGATACCTTTTATTTTCAGGGGCGGATTTCCGGCCATAGTATTTAGTTTTGATGATACCAGGTAGCGTACTCCCTGGCAAAGTCCCTAAATCTTGTTTTTCCTAATACAGGTCTGTTAAGATAATAATCCTGCTGTGCTTTCCCATTATGAATGTTGTCCTGCATTTCCACCAATAACCCGGCCGCTTCAGGCGATACGCCGGTCGCCTCGAGGCCTTGTTTCACCTGTTCTCCCGGCAGCGCTATCCATTGAAGATCGGGTATGCCAACGGCTTCTCCGATAATCTGTGCCGCCTGTGTGCAGGTCAGTTCCTCGCTGGCCACATACTTCGCTTTCAGGCCCGGCACCGCCTCCGTATTGATCTCCTCCACGATGGCGGCGGCGATGTCTTCCGGGGCCACAAAAGCCACCAGGTCATCTCCTCCGTAATTGGACATGATCCTACCATGATGACGGATCATGTCTTTCAGGTGATAGAAGTTGGTGTAGAAAGGCCCTGGTCGTACAAAGGTAACGGACACTCCGTTCAGTGCCTCAAACTTTTTCTCCGGTTGTACGCTGTGCAGCAGATGCGCTATCCACCCGGTCAATACAATAACGCGTTGGATACCTGTTTGCCTGATGGCATGAATATAATTATCCATATTACGGTCCCATGCGCCCATGTCCCGCGACGTGAAATCCAGTGGGTTCATGCAATAAACAACATCTGCGCCGGTAAAGGCTTTGGTGAGAAATGACGTATCACTGATGCTGCCAATGGCCGGTTCTGCGCCCATCGCCTGTATGGTGGCCTGTTTGCCAGGGTCAGTACTGATGAGGGTCACCTGGTGTCCTTCCTTTACGAGCATTTCCGTGAGCGGTTTGCTGATATTTCCGAGCGAGCCGGTAAGTACGATTTTCATCTTTAAAAATTTTATGTGCCCAAAGGTGTCCCCGAATGCCGACCTAAAAGTGTTCAGATCTCAGAAGATTCTCGGAGAATCTATTTAATAAATAAAAGTTGTCTTTTGGGAAAACAGCCCTCTCTGCAAGTCCTGCAGCCAAAAAAGCGCTACCTTCGCCCCCGGAACCGTAATAAAAATGTCAGGCATATGCGTCCCTCCTACAGGACATATGTCGGCACCGCTTAAATATATACCCGGATTGCTATGCGTAATGCCTTCATTAAAAAAGTTGCATTAAAAACATTAAAAATTACTTCGATATCTTTGGCCGCCATTCTTGCGCTGCTATTCCTGCTTCCGATGTTGTTTCCGGATGCAGTGTCCAGCAAGATCAAGACCTGGGCCAACAGCAGTATCACCGGCGAGCTTAATTTTTCCAAAGCCCGGTTATCCTTCTTTAACCACTTTCCGTCTCTAACGCTCACCCTATACGATTTTAGTCTGAAGGGCGGAGCGCCTTTCCGGCAAGACACACTGGTGGCCGGCAATGAAGTATCCCTCGGCGTAAACCTGACCAGTGTTTTCTCCAATGCCATCACCATCGACGAGATATTTCTGACCAACGGGAAAATCCACATCATGGTGGATTCCAGCGGGCATCCGAACTATAACGTATACAAAGCCGCTCCCGCCGGCACCAGCAGCAAACCAGACAGCGGCAGCGCCTCCATGAAGATTGAGCGGATACAAATTGATCACTGTCACCTTATCTACGATGATCAGTCGCTCCCCATGTACGTGCAGGCCAAAGAGGTGAACTATGTGGGAAAAGGAGATCTTTCCAAAGCGGTCTTCGATCTCCACTCTAAAATCAACATCGGCTCCCTGGACTTCACCTATGACAACACTTCGTACATCTTATCCAAAAAATTAAACGGGGAACTGATCACCAAGATCAATACCAACTCCCTGGATTTTGTTTTTGAGAGAAATGACCTGAAAATAAATGAGCTGCCGGTAAGATTAAAAGGCGCTTTCGCTTTCCTGAAGAACGGCTACAAAATGGACTTCCGGCTTAGCTCCATGGAATCCGGCCTCCATGCGATTTTCGGCGCCCTGCCTCCTGAGTACCTCACCTGGATGCAGCATACCAACGTAGACGGCACCGCCGATGTAAACGCCAGTCTGATCGGTGAATACATCGCCGAAACCAACACCATGCCCACCCTCACTTTTAATATGCAGGTCCGCAATGGCGTTGTCACCAATCCGAAAGCGCCGGCGCCTATCAAAAACCTGTTCCTGAATTTCCAGTCGCGCCTCGCCCAGCTGAACACTGATAGTTTATATCTCAACGTAGACTCCATCTTCTTCAACATCGACAAAGACTATTTCAGTTCCGTGATACGGGTAAAAGGGTTGAAGACACCGGACGTCCATCTCAAATTAAATACAGACATCGATCTGGAAAAATGGAGCAAAGCCATGGGCTGGCAGTCTTTTGACATCAAAGGCCGCCTGCAGGCGCATATGCTGGCCGATGGCCCTTATGCCACCAGCATCGTCAACCGTGGCCCCAAACATCTTCCGGATACCGTCATCAGTAGTATTCCTTCTTTTGATCTCCAGGCGAGCTTCCGCGATGGCTACTTTAAATTTGCGTCCCTGCCGGAAGCGCTGAAAAATATCAGCTTCCAGGTGGCCGCCAACTGCCCGGACAACCACCTCGCACATACGCACTTTAATATCGATAATATCAATGCTAACCTGCTCAGCAACTATATCAAAGGTTACCTGCGCTTCAGCAATGCCCAGGCCCCTGTCATAGATGCGCAACTGGCTTCCGTGCTGCAACTGAGCGACGTCAAACAGTTCTGCCCCATGGACAGCCTCGATGTGACCGGCGCCTTGCATGTGGACATCCATACCAAAGGCAGCTATGTGCCGGCCAAAAGGTTGTTCCCCGTCACCACCGCCAAACTGACGATGGACAACGGCACCCTGCAGACAAAGTACTACCCCAGACCCATTCAGAAAATCAATGTAGACGCCACCGTCACCAATACCACCGGCACGCTCAGCTCTCTGAAAGTAGATGTGAAACCCATCGCCTTTGAATTCGAAGGCAATCCGTTTCTGCTGAAAGCCGATCTGAGCAACTTCGACAACCTGCGGTATAATATTACCTCCAATGGCATCATCGATCTGGGCGCTATCTATAAAGTATTTGCGTTGCAGGGATATGACCTGAAAGGCTATATACAGACCAACCTGGCCCTCAGCGGCACCCAGGCCGACGCGCTGGCCGGACGTTACGGCAAACTCAACAACCGGGGCAAAATGACGGTGAAGGATATCGTGTTGCAATCAGATATGTTCCCCCTGCCTTTTTATATCAGCAACGGCGTATTCCGGTTCGATCAGGATAAAATGTGGTTTGATACTTTTGTCGCCACCTACGGCAAATCGAAGCTCACCATGAACGGCTTTTTAAGCAACGTGATTGGTTATCTCACCGCCAAAAATCAGACACTGCACGGCAACTTCGATTTCAAAAGTAACTATGTGCTGGTGGATGAACTGATGAGCACCAACAGCCCGGCTGCCCCCACTGCTCCGGCTAAAAGCACCACGGCTTCCGGCGTCATCATGCTGCCTGCCAACCTGGCGCTGACGCTCAATGCGGCCGCCGACAGGATCCGCTTCAAAGGCATGAACATCGATAGCTTCCGCGGACAACTGGTGCTCGACAGCGGCAAAGTAGCGCTCAATAAAACCGGGTTCAATATTATCGGCGCTCCGGTAGAGATGGACGCCACCTATGCCTGTACACGGCCGCAGCGGGCTTCGTTCGACTATCACATCACCGCAAAGGAATTTGATATCCGCCGCGCCTATAACGAAATCAAAATTTTCCGCGACATGGCCAGTTCTGCTGCCAGCGCCAGCGGCATCGTAGGCCTCGACTATCGCCTCAGCGGTAAACTGGACGGCAATATGAACCCCGTCTACCCCTCGCTGAAAGGCGGCGGCGTACTGTCTGTCAAAAAGATCAAACTGAAAGGCTTCAAACTGATGAATGCTGTCAGCCAGTCCACCGGCAAATCAGACATCAAAGATCCGGACGTTTCCAAAGTGGACATCAAGTCCACCATCAGCAATAATATTATCACCATCGAAAGGACCAAACTGCGCGTAGCCGGCTTCCGTCCCCGTTTCGAAGGACAGGTAAGCATGGATGGCCGGTTAAACCTGAAAGGCCGACTGGGCCTGCCGCCATTCGGTATCCTGGGCATCCCCTTCAACGTTACCGGCACCCAGAGCAATCCTAAGGTAAAACTGCGCAGGGGTTCCGATAAAGATCAACTGGAAGAAACACCCGATACAGCAGAAGAATAGCATTCACCCATGTCACCTACATCTTAAAAAACTTTATTTCGAATGAACGAGCCATTAACAACATTGATCGGACAACTAAAGGCCAATGCCATCCAGTTTAAAGCGGTGATTGCATTTATTGACAGTCAGTATCATCATCAGCCAACAGCCTTTAAAAACGGGGATACGTATAATGAAGCCACACAAAACCAGGGTAGTGCCAGGGTTTTTGCGTTCGCTCAGTTACATCATCTTTCCAAAGAAGATACACTCTCTCTGTTTGCAGAACATTACCAGTCTGTATTAAATACGCCCAATGGAGAAGACCACCAGAATATCCGGCAGTTCATGGCACATGGATGGCCAGGCGTGGTATTTGAAGGAGAGGCACTGACGCCCATCCAGTCCTGATAACCTAACTTTTCAGCAAAGTTGTGACCTGCCGGGGTTTGCAACTTTGCTGGCTTCATGATAAACGTATCCCCTGAGGCAAAAATTTTTCTTATTTTGCTGCCATGATGCAGCCACATGTTCTCACCGCTCCACAGGCCAGAAAAATAATCCTTCACGCCGCAGGACTGGCACAGCCAGGCCAGTTCGGCAAAGGGATTGAAGCCGTTTACAAACTGATCGACCACCTCGGTTTTATCCAGATCGACACCAACTATGTGGTGGAGCGGGCGCATCACCACGCTATTGCTTCCCGTGTACCCGACTATAAACCGGAATGGATTGATGAGCTGATGGCAGATGGGAGCATCTTCGAATTCTTCACCTACGGCACCGGCTATATTCCGATGCATGAATTTCGTTTTTCACTGCCGGTGAAAGAAAGTTTTTTGTCCAGGAGAAAACCGCTGACACAACCGGAGATCAACCTGATGCACAAGGTGCTCGACAGAATTGGCCGCGAAGGCCCGCTGATGGTAAAGGATTTTGAGAACGACCGCCCGGTGGCCAGTTCAGGTTGGTGGGACTGGCGGCCGGCCAAGCTCGCACTCGAGCGATTATTTCTCGACGGCAGCCTGATGTGCACCCGGGAGAAAAACTTTCATAAAGTATATGACCTGCCTAAAAACCTGATTCCGGCAGACGTGGACACCACGATGCCTGGTCCGGAAGAATATGCCCGGTATGTTGTCCGGCGCTCCCTACAGGCGCTGGGCATCGCTTATGCCAAAGACATCGCCTGGCGTGCCAACTACGCAAAAGACAATCCGGTAAAAGCTACGCTGGAAAAAATGGTAGCGGAAGGTGAAGTGTGCCTCGTGAGCATCAAAGGACAAAACACCGCTCCCCTTTATATGTTGCCTCATTACAAAGACAAGAAAATAAAGCTGAGCGGTGATGCATTTATTCTTTCTCCCTTCGATACCTTAAACGTGCTCCGGCACCGTTTGAAAGACTTCTTTGATTTCGACTATCAGATAGAATGTTTTGTTCCCCAGGCGAAACGGAAGTACGGATACTTTTCATTGCCGGTGTTAGTCGGCGATACCTTTGTTGCCAGAATGGACGCTAAAGCTGATCGTAAACACCGTATCCTGACAGTCCATAATCTTCATATAGAACCGGTGGAACTTACACCGCCTGTGATCCGTAAGCTGGCAACGGCGATTAAAACATTCGCGCAATTCAATCAATGCCGGGAAGTCATCATCAAAAAATCCAATCATAAACAGCTGGTCAAAGCGGTTAAGGATGGACTTTGATTATTTGTTATAGATAGGACTTCTTTTCAGCATGTAATGCAAGGCATCGTGGTAGGACCCTTCATTATTTAAAAATGCCGTACGCCTGTTCGCGAATATTTTCTCATTCTGTTTATTGAAAACACTCAGGCTTACTTCATTCTCATACTGGTTCTCTACGGTAGTACTGTTGGAGTTATCATTCTGTCTTTTATTGCCTTCTACCTTGGTGGTACTGGAGCCGGAGGAGTTAACGCTTTCCTTTACACTGCGGGACAAGGTGCCCTGTAAAACAAATTCAGCGCCCAGTATTTTACAAAGTTCATCGTACGTATAGCCCTTAATGGTATTGATATCGATGCCTCTTTTGTACAACAGCGCGTTGGTGGTGTTAGGGTCCTGGAACTTGTACTGGCCATTCCGTTTGCTCAGGTACACATAGACATCGTTCTGCAACTTCTCTCCTTTTTCAATGACCTGCTGCACCGGTTCATTGACGGCGATGTATTTAAAAGGCAGGATGGCCACCAATCCTGCTTCAATAGGCCGGCCGCTCTCCATCGGTTCTCTGCTTCCATTAGCAACGGGAGCGCTGATCACCTCCACTCTTCCGCTGCTAAAAGTGATTTTACTGATGTCTGATTTTTTCAGTTCATATACCAGTGTTTCGCCGGTATGAATAAATTTAACGGTGTTTGTTTGCATTTCAGTGATCTTCCCATGTTTTTCCTCTCCGTTCAGCATCAGTACCACATCTTCTTTACTGCCTGAAGCTTTGCCGGTCTGTGCTTTTAAAAAAGAAAAACTACTCAGTACCATCCATAACACCGTCACTGAAAATTTCAACATTCTGATCATGATAAAAATATTAGGGTTTCAAAATTGTGTCATTTTTTCTCCGTCTTAACCCTTTTCTGCTCCTCCGACGCGCCGCCTTCGTGTTTGTCTGTCACATCTTTCTTATCATTTTTGTTAAAGCGATAAGTAAACGCCAGTTTCAGCACTTGTGTTTGCCATTGTCCGCGCATCAGGATATCGATATTCTGGTAGCGGCTCGTGGCTTTGTATTTGTTCCAACCGAAGATATCGGATGCGCTCAGGCGGATGGTAGCCTGTTTGCCCAGGATATCTTTTTGTATGCCGGCATGCAGCGTACCAATGGGCTGCAATAAAAAGGTACCGTCAATGCTCCGGGAGGAATAAGTGCCCATAAACTGAAAGCCCCAGCCGTTCTTCAGTTTCACCTGCTGCATCAGCTGGCCGGTGAAAACGCCTGCCTTTAGTCTAAATGGTCCTTCATTAATCGTACCAGAATAATCATAATTGTTATAGTCCATATAGATAATGGTAACCATGTTATCTCCTATGGGTATCTGGGCATTGATGTTGGCGCCCAGCACCTTGCGGGTATTCAGGTTCTCCGGACGCTGATAGGTTTCATTCCTGGCGGCGTCCTGCAGGATGACGTCCTGAATAATATCCGTTGTTTTGTTATACAGCAACGTGGTGGTCAGTGCGCCTTCCCATATGCTATAGCTCAGTTCCACGTTATGGCTGTATTGTGGATTCAGGTAAGGATTCCCTTCATTGTAAGTGTACTGGTCGAGGTAGAAACGGAATGGGTTCATACTGCGATAATCCGGCCGTTCTATCCTGCGCCCGTATGTCAGTGTCACTTTACTTTCCTTGTCTACATCGTAGGCCAGGAAAGCTGTCGGGAAGAACTGCAGATAATTACGGGAGAATGTTTGCCCGTTGTTTTTCTGTTCTCCTGTAATCCACGTTTGTTCTGCCCGGAGGCCGGCCTGAAATTCCCAGCGATCGTGTTTGTGCCGGAGATTGAGATAAGCTGCATTGATATTTTCCTTGTAGAGAAAATGGTTACTCAGCGTATCGTTCTTTTTCCAGCCGGCAGTCACGCCATCGTAATACTGCGCGTTGTTATCGGTATTCACGAAAGATGTTTTCAGCCCTGCTTCCAGGCGTGTATTGACTGAAAACGGATGGGTATAATCTGCTTTCAGGCTATAGATGCTGATTTTTCCCGGCAGGTCTGCCCGGAACAACTTGTGCGGCGCGGCCTCGCTGCTATCGGGTTTATAATAACGGTTATCAAAATGCTGCTCGCTGGTGCTGTTGTACGACAAATAGTCAGCATTGACCAGCAGTTCATGTCCTACAGTATCAAACACTTGTTTCAGGCTAACATTCGCTTCCAGATTATCCCATTTACCGTCGGAGGTAGCTGGTGCGTCTACCCGGGTTGTCATCACGCCTTCACCGGTTTTCAAAAGCGTATTGTTGGTGCTAACGGCCGAAGAGGGATTATGAAACCCGCCTACTGCTACTCCTATAGTCGTTTTCGCACCGGCGTAATAATCCAGTCCCAGTTTCGCAGTGGTACTTTGTCCCGTTGTTTTGGTGTAAGTATGCTGATCATAAATGCTGGTGATTTTATCATCGCCGTTGCGGAAGTTACGGACAATATAATAATCTTCAAAACTCTTCCGGTAACTATAGCCGGCATTACCGTAAAAATTAACATGCTGGTTACTATAATTAAAGTTAAGGTTTTGTGTAGTGCCGGGGTATCTTCCCTGTAAGGCGGTCAGGACAATGTTTCCATTGAAACCACCGGTTTTCATCTTCTTTCTTCTGATATTAATGACGCCATTACCGGCAGCATCGTACTTTGCCGGTGGGTTGGACATGATCTCGATCTGCTCCAGTTGTGAAGCCGGCATATTCCGCAGGAAGGCGGTCAGCTCCCCTCCGGAGAGGTAAGCGGGCCTGTCGTCTATCATGACTTTCACGCCTTGTTTACCTTTGATGGAGATGCTGCCATTCTTATCTACCAGCACGCCGGGCAGTTTTTCCATCACTTCCATGGCGCTGCCGCCGGCAGCCATAATAGACGATTCCACGTTGACAACGGTACGGTCCAGCTGCTGTTCGATAAATGGTTTTTTAGCCGCTACGGTCACTCCTTTCAGGTTGCTGGCATCAGATTGCAGCATCGTATTGTCCAGCGCCACCTGTGGCTGGTCCAGGCTAAAAACAGGGCCATTCCACTCTTTGTATCCTATATAGGTAATGGTAATAAAATAGCGGTTGAACGGAATGCTCTCCAGCTGCCAGTTGCCGGTGGTATCGGACAAGGTCACTTTCACCAGGGAGGAATCGGTCGCTTTTTTGAGCAGGATGGTGGCAGCCACCACCGGTTGTTGCGAGGCATCGTGTATCTGACCGGTGATTTTACCGGTTTGTGCCTTCGCGGCAACGGATAACATCAGCAAAACCAACGGCAATACCCATTGTTTTGTCAGGCACTTCAGGAAACTGGGTGTCATAGTAGTGTTTTCTATGGTTATGTACATATGATGAATGGGGTTTCAGCTATGCTGCGGGGTTAACGCCACGTCGCGCAGGAGCATGGCTATATTCTGGAACTGATGCAGGATGAAGAAATGATTACCGGGGTAACGCAGCGCACGGACCTCCTTCTCTGTTTCGAGGGCCCATCCGGCCGCCTGGCTGGTGGTGACCTCCTCCGTCGTGCCGGTGATGGTCGTGATACCGGTGCGATATTTTCCTAAGGACTGATACTGGTAACATTCCAGCGCCTTCATATCTTCCCGGATCACCGGCAGAAAAAATTCCATCAGGTCCTGATCGGCCAACAGGGCGTCGGGCATTCCGCCCATCTGCCTCAGTTCTGTGATCAGCTGTTCATCAGACAAAAGATGCAGTTTCCGGCGCTGATCATTAAAAACAGGCGCTGCACAGCCGGTAACGAAGAAATGCAGCGGCAGCGGCTTCCACTCCTGCTGCAGCCGGTGCACCAGCAGGTTGCCCAGCACGGCGCCCATAGAGTGACCATACAATATATAAGGGGACCTTGTATGCGGTAACAGCTGCCGGTAAAGATCAGCTGCCATCGCGTGCATATCCGACAACAACGGCTCCGCCAACCGCTTGCCGCGGCCGGGCAGTTCCAGTGTCACCATATCCATAATCCGGCCCAGAAAAGGTTGCAGGTCGCGGAAAGCGTAACTGTTTCCGCCTGCATACGGGATACATATCAGGGTAGTTCTCTGTAACATCTCCAATACTTTTTTGATATCATTTTCTCATACAACAACCGGCAGATCACTGGCTGCATTGACCGGCGTATCACTGACAATCGTACCATAGTCGAATTTTATCAACCGGTCGCCACAATTGAAATAGGTATCGTCATGTGTCACCACAATAACAGTTTTACCCATCTGCTTTAATTCAGGAATAATTTTCTTATAGAAATAAGCCCTGAACACGGGGTCCTGCTCTGCGGCCCACTCATCCAGCACAATCACGTCTTTATCTTCCAGCATCACATAAATCAACGCGAGCCGTTTCTGTTGCCCTTTAGACAAATCCGCCCTGATTGATTTCCTGTCGTTGTCAAACACCACGATGTTTTCCAGTTCCATTTTACGCAGCCAGAACATCAACCGTTCGTTGTCCGGCACCAGCTCCAGGCCGTCGTAGTTTTCGTTAAAGAGCACGCTGTCTGTGAAGATGGCGGCAATACGGTTGCGATAACCGGGATAGGTCCTGTCATTGATCACCCGTCCGTTTAAGGCGATGGTACCGGAATGCGGCACATACAAGCCGGTCAGCAGGTTCACGAAAGTGCTCTTCCCGCTGCCATTGCCACCGGTGATGAAAATGCTCTCTCCTTTTTTAATATCCAGCGTAAGCGGCTTTAAACGGAAGGTCTCCGCTCTTCTTTCATCATAATATTCAAATGTCACGCCTTCAAAACGGATGCCTTCAAACTTGTCTCCGGCGTTGGCCAGGTCACCATGACCGATAGCGATCGCTTTGGACGCATTGATTTTCTGATGAAACTGTTCCAGCCGGTCGACCGCTATCTGCATTTGTGTAAACTCGCTGATACGGGCCACCACAATACCTACAGGCCCCATCAGGTACAGCAGCGTGGCAACAAACTGGTTACTGGCCACGTTGGTCATCTGCAGGAGCACAGGTAGCAGGAAGACGATAATACCGATCAACAGATACCATAAATAATTACCCATCAGTTCATTGCCCATAAATTTGATCAATGTTTTGATGGTCAGTTCTTTTACCCGATGCCTGTTTTGGGAGATATATTTCAGGAAGATATTATCGCTTCGCGTGATGCTCATTTTCACGTCTTTAAAACCACGCAGGAAATCATTGACGTTCTGCTGGTAGATATTGGCCAGGTCACGCACGGTATTAAGGTCTTTGCTGATAGACAGGTTACGGATGTAATACACTACCGCCAGCGTAACGAGCACGCCCAGGATCAGTAAGGCGCCCATAAAATTGGTATAGAATAAAAAAGCCAATCCTATCAACACCATCACAATGGAGTTAAATGTTTCTATAAACACATTGGGAAAACGTTGCAGGGTTGTTACATCTGCTGTGGCGGTACGTACTTTTTCTTCTCCCAGCTTAATATATTCTTCATAATCTGAAAACCGCAGTTTTTCAAACACCGATAATCCCAGGTCATTGCCTAATTCATAGGTAAGCCGGATGGTGTAGGATTGAAAGGCCCTGGCGGTAAAAAAAGATACCAGGATCATGGCCACATATATCTGCCAGTCATATCCCCGCACGAATGGAAGAGGCGTTCCTGCTATCTTACTGTTGATCAGCAACAGCAGGCCCATAGACCATACGCTATTGATCATTCCCAGCAATAGCAACAGGATATAAAACAACTTCGATTTTTTCTGAAGCAAGCTTATTAGTCTCATACGGTCCCGGTTCTAAGGGTTATTGGATTAATGAATGTCAAAAAGAATGCTGCCCGGGCCGTAGCCCAGGGCAGCGTATTTCACCTAGTGTACTGACAACTGTTCGTTGAGGTATTGTGCCAACGGTCCGGCGTTCTCCTGCTTTAGCATGGAGAAGTGATCGCCCGGGGCGGTAAATACCTTTACTGTTTTCGTATGGGCGTCCCATCCAAGGCTTTCCCCTTTATCTTTCCATTGGGCAGATGCGGCCTTTACAATGTGCAGACCGGCATTGGTTTGCCCCTCTATCAGGTAAGCATTCAACACCTCAATGTTGCTTACCTTGATATCCGTTAACCGCATGATAAAGTCCACATGCGCCCGTTTATCGTCACTTATCTTTCCTTTCAGGTAGTTGGAGATAAATGGCACTACCGCCTTCATGTCCAATGGCCGCACCAGTTGCTTCAAGTCGGTCACCCAGTCGGGTGGCGTAGTGGCGATGATATTATTCTCATGCAGCACCTCCACCACGGAGTCGTAGAAGATATCCTGGTAAGTGATAGCGCCTTGTTGCAGCACGTCGATATGTCCCGGGTGAGCATCTGCATCCAGTATGGCCGCAAAGGCAACGGTTTCTCCCGCAGCTTCCAGCTGGCGCACCATCTCATACAGCACATATGCACCGAAGGAATGGGCAATGAAACGATATGGACCATGTGGTTGCAGTGCTTTTATCCAACGGATATTTTGTGCAGCGATAGCGGCGATTGTATAGAGCGGGCGTTCTCCTTCCATCACGCCCGGCATTTGTATACCGTATACAGCGGCGCTGGCGGTGAGCCCCTTGGCCAGTTCATCGTACCCGTCAGCCAATCCATCCTGACCCGGTACAATAAATACCGTCGTCCGGCTATTGCTTTTGTTTAACGGGATGATGTGGCTTTCTTCGGTAGCGGTTTGTTCACCTGCGGCGGGTGTATCCAGACTGGCGGCCAATCCTGCTATGGTAGGCGTCTCGAAGATATTGCTGAGCGCAATTTCTTTACCCAGCTTGCGGCGGATAGCAGCGATCAGACGGATGGATAACAGTGAGTGACCACCCAGCGCGAAGAAGTCGTCATGAACACCCACCTGGTCTACCTCCAGCAGCTGTTGCCAGATGTCTGCCAGCACTTCTTCCGTTTCATTGCGGGGCGCCACATAAGCATTTTCAGACAATGTGCCTGCGTCCGGATCAGGTAAGGCTTTCCTGTCTACTTTACCATTAGGGGTTACCGGTATCTTATCGATTTTAATTAACAGAGATGGCACCATGTAGTCCGGCAGCTTGCTTTCCAGATAAGCGATGATGGCCGCGCGGTCGAATGTGCCGTCCGGCAGCACATAGGCGATCAGCGATTTGTTGTCGGTGCTGCCTTTGGCCACTACCACAGCCTGACTAACGCCTTCGCACTGTTCCAGCGCGTTTTCGATTTCACCCAGCTCAATGCGGTAGCCGCGTATTTTCACCTGGTCATCTATTCTGCCCAGGTATTCGATGCTGCCGTCCGGCAGCCAGCGGCCGAGGTCACCGGTCCGGTACAGGCGGGCGTCTTCTTTTCCGGAGAAAGTATCCGGGATGAATTTTTCCGCCGTCAGTTCAGGACGATAGAGATATCCTCGTGCCACGCCTTCGCCACCGGCGCAGATTTCGCCGGTTACCCCTACCGGGCACAGTTCCCCGTGCGGGTCCAGCATGTACACCTGCACCTGTGCCACCGGGTTACCGATCACGATGGTGTCGCCCCGAAGCGGATCGTCGGTGAGGCTGGTACAAACGGTATTCTCCGTAGGGCCGTAAGCGTTAATAACGCGGATGCCTTTGGACTGGAAGTATTTAGCATCTTCGCGGTTCAGCGGTTCACCGGCAGACACGATGGTTTTAATCGTCCCCAGTTCTTCGCGGATGGTATGCTGGTATGACGGTGGCAATACCACCAGTTCTACCTGGTGTTTGCGTACCATATCGCCGAATTTATCAGCGGCCAGCAGGTCTTCTTTCCGGGGGAGTACAAGGCTACCACCACTTAACAGGGTATTGAAGATTTCGTAGCAGGATGCATCAAAGCCGAAAGCTGCAAACTGCAATGTTCTCATACCAGGTATTAATCTGAGGGATGCTGCCTGGCTCAGGGCCAGGTTTACTACACTTTTGTGTTCGATCATTACGCCCTTGGGGTTGCCTGTACTGCCGGATGTATAAATAACGTAGGCGAGATGACGTGGTGCGTGAACAACAGCCGGCGCCTGTGTTGGCTGGCTATTGATCATTCTGCGGTCGGCATCTGTTCTGATGATGTGAATGTGTGCGGGAGTATCCAGTTCATCCGCCAGCTCACGGCTGCTGACCAGCATCGTGGCGTGGCTGTCTTCCAGCAGGTAGGTGATCCTGGCCGCCGGATAAGACGGATCGATAGGGAGATACGCCCCTCCCGCTTTCAGGATACCTAATATCGCGATGATCATTTCAGGTGAACGTTCCATACAAACAGGCACCAGTGTTTCCTGTTGCACGCCTTTACCCGCCAGGTAATGTGCCAGCTGATTGGCGCGGATGTCCAGTTCCTGATAGGTAAGCACCTGCTCTTCAAACAGCAGCGCAATGCTTTCCGGTGCTACCGCTACCCTTTCTCTGAACAGGTCTATAATGGTTTTCTCCGCAGCGTCGTAAGTTACGGGCATGGCGTTGAAGTCCACCGCAATATGCGCTTGTTCTTGTTTGTTCAGCAGCACAATATCACGGATGCTGGCAGCCGGGTGGCCCACTATAAACTCCAGCACCTGTTGGAAATGTCCGCGCAGGGCCGTTACATACACGCGGTCCAGCAACGCGGTGTTGTATTTGAACCTCACCGCTACCGACTCGCCCACCACTGCCGCAATGCCCAAAGGATAGTTGGCATGGTCGCGCATCTCGATATTATCCATCTGCAGCTGCCACTGGTGGGTGCTCAGCAGATCGCTGACCGGATAGTTTTCAAATACCAGGAAGTTGTCGAACAAGTCTCCCGGTATTTCCATCCAGCGCTGCATATCATTGAGCGAGGTATATTGATGTTCGCGGCTCTGCACCTGCTGCTGCTGGATTTGCTGCAGCCAGGCGGCAATGCCCTGCTCTCTGTCGATGGTGGTATGGAAAGGCAGGGTATTGATATACATGCCCACGCGTTTTTCCACGCCAGGCAGATCGTCGGGGCGACCGGAAACCGTTACGCCGTAGGTAACCTGCTGTTGACTGGTATAGCGATATAACAGGTACGCCCATACGGCCTGTATTACGGTATTGACAGTGATACGGTGTTGTTGCGCGTAGGACAACAACTGCTTCGCCTTCGCTCCTTCCAGCTGCATTTCCTGCACTTCGTAGATACCCTTGCCTTTGGTGCGTTCTGCCGTGGCGCTGATGAAAGGCAACAGCGTACCGCTGTCTGCCGATGCCAGGTAGTTTTTCCAGTAGGCCATCTCTTCCTCCTGATCACGACGCTCGAGGTAGCGGATATAATCTTCGTACTTCTCTTCTTCTGTCACCACCGGTTTTTTACCGGCCATCAGCTGATCGTATGTTTGCAGCAATTCTTCCACGGCCACCGACCCGGACCAGCCATCCAGCAACAGGTGATGGAACGTCCATACCATGCGGTACTGTTCATCCGCCAACCGTATCAGGGCGATGCGCATCAGCGGCGGCGTGTTGAAATCGAAGCCTTTCACCAGATCGGCCGCCTCGTAGGCTGTCCATGCAGCTTCCTGCGCGGCAGCGTCCATCTGCCGGTAGTCCAGCTCATCGAATGGTATGGTCACCTGCTGCTGTACGCACTGTACCGGAATCCGGAACACATTGGCGAAGAAACTGCTGCGCAATACACTATGATGCTGTACCAGGTGTTGCCAGCTTGCTTTTAACACCGGGATATCCGGCGCATCGAGGGTGCAGCAAAGCTGTTGTATGTAGATGCCATCGCTGCTGTTATACAATCCATGGAACAACATCCCCTCCTGCAAACTGCTCAACCTGTACAGGCCTGTGATATGGTTTCTCCGGGTTCCGCCGCCGGCATGCGGCGCATCGAGGAACTGGTCCAGTTCCGTATTGGTCACGATATCTCCCAAACCATAATCCGATGGTGTGAACACGGGTTGCAGATTCGCCTGGGCTACCGCGTGGGCAATCAGCTGCTGCAACTGTGCACGGTACTTCTCTGCCAGCGCCTGTATCGTACTGCCGTGATAGTGATGAGTACTATAGCTCCAATACAACACCAGTTCTCCATTTTCCACGGAGCCGTTTACGGAAATTTTATGGCGGACTTTCACATCCGTGGTGTTACCGGTACCGGGGGCTTCCGGCGCAGCACTGAACCATTTACTGTTTCTTCTGGCAGCATCTACCTGCCCGAGGTAGTTAAAGGTAATGTCCCACGGATCTCTGCCTTGTAAGGCCTCCTCATTATTGATATATTTCAGGACACCATAACCGATGCCTTTTTGTGGCAACTGCCTCAGTTGTTCCTTGATCTCTTTTAATAAGATACCGGGTGCGGTGTCCGCGCTATTGTTCAGCCATACAGGATACAGACTGGTGAACCAACCCACCGTATTGCTGATATCGATGTTAGCGGAAATTTCCTCACGGCCATGGCCTTCCAGACCTACCACCACACCGGCGCCGTTCCAGGCGTGCAGCGCGGTAGACAAGGCAGTCAGCAGCATGTCGTTGATTTCTGTATGGTAGGCTTTCGGCGCTTCCTGCAACAACAGCTGTGTCAGGGTGGCGTCCAGGTGCATGACATAGGTATCCATATCATTGCCGGTCAGCTCACCATGGTAGGGCTTATCAACTTTCAGCGGATGGTACTGTTGCACGATATCCTGCCAGTAGTCACGTTGCTGCAGCAGCGGCTTACGCTGTCCATATTCCACCAGCGCCTGTTGCCATTCGCGGTAGGAGCTGGTTTTATGGGCGGCTGTCACCGGCGTTCCTTTGGAAAGGCTGTCCAGCATGATTTCCAGGTCGTCCTGCATAATCTGCCATGACACACCATCTACCGCCAGGTGATGCACGATAATGAGCAGGCGGTTGGCTGCTTCGGAATCAGGGGTTAAAAACAGCACGGCACGTACCAGGATTCCCTGTTCCGGCTGCAAACTGGCCTGGAACTGATCGCAGTAGTTGGCCAGTGTGGCGGCATAATCCGCGGCATCGATATCGCGCAGGTCCACTACTTCCAGTTCGCCGGCATAGTTGCCGTAATGCTGCCGCCAACCATTGTGTTTATGGGTGTATGTAAAGCGGAGGCTATCATGACGGAGCAGTAATTGTTGCACCGCGGTCTCTGCTATCGTAGCATCGATTTGTTTATCGATCCCAACAAATAACTGTTGAATAAAATGTTTGGCGATCGTTTCGTCTTCGAGGTACCACTGCTGGATAGGCGTCAGTCCGCTGTTGCCGGTGAGTACGCCCTGTTCGCTGCGAATGACTTTCTCTTTGCCGGTGGCCAGCGATGCGGCCAGTCCGGCGATGGTCTGGTGCACAAACAGGTCTTTCGGTTTCAGATCGTATCCAAAACGTTTGGCCCTGCCCACCACCTGAATGGTGATAATCGAGTCGCCGCCCAGTTCGAAGAAGTTATCATTTCTGCCGATGTTCTTCACCCCCAGCAATTCTTCCCAGATAACGGCCAAGGTTTGTTCCACCTCGCCGTTTAGGACAGCGCGGGTATGGGTAGTGGCGGTGTATGGCTCCGGCAATGCAGCCTTGTCTACTTTCCCGTTGGCGGTGACCGGTATTCTTTCCATCGCCACCAGTAAGGATGGCACCATATACGGCGGCAGTTTGTCTTTCAGCGACGCCAGTATCTGGTCCTTTTCGAAAGTGCCCTGCGGCACTACGTAGGCGACTAAACGTTTATGCCCGTTGTCATCTGTTTTCACCAGCACTACTGCCTGGGTGACGAAACCACTTTGCAGCAGGGCGTTCTCAATTTCTCCCGGTTCTATACGATAGCCACGGATCTTCACCTGGTCATCTATCCTGCCCAGGTATTCGATGTTGCCGTCCGGCAGCCAGCGACCGAGGTCACCGGTGCGGTACAGACGGGCACCCGGCTGACCGCTGAAATGGTCTGGTATAAATTTCTCCGCCGTGAGGGTGGGACGATACAAATACCCGCGTGCCACGCCGGCGCCACCGGCACAAATTTCGCCGGCCACGCCTATCGGGCACAGCTCACCCTGCTGGTCCAGTATATATACCTGTCCATTGGCCAGTGGCTTACCAATAACAACGGTATCGCCTTGTAACGGACTATCTGAGATACTGGTGATGACGCTGTTTTCCGTAGGGCCGTAAGCGTTAAATACACGGATGCCTTTCGACTGGAAATATCTTGTGTCTTCACGGTTCAGGGCTTCACCGCCGGAGATGATAGTTTTGATGGTACCCAGTTCCTCCCGGATGGTATGCTGGTAAGAAGGCGGCAGCAGCAACAACTCCACCTCGTGTTGTCTCACCATTTCGCCAAACTTATCGGCCGACAGTAAGTCTTCTTTGTGTGGGATCACCAGGCAGCCACCACTCAACAAGGTGCTGAAGATCTCGAAGCAGGAGGCATCGAAGCCGAAGGCCGAGAATTGCAATACCCGTATTCCCGGTTTCAATGGCAGTACCGCTTCCATATTCAGGGCCAGGTTCACCAGTCCTTTATGCTCGATCATCACTCCTTTCGGATGGCCCGTACTACCGGAGGTATAGATCACATACGCGAGATCGTCCGGCGCAGGAGTGGTGCCGAGCGTGATGCCTGGCTCTCCTTTGATCGCCATCCAGTCATCATCTGTATTAATCAGCTGAATATGTGCGGGTATGTCCATGCGCTTCACCACGTCGCTACTGCTGATCATCATCGTGGCACGGCTGTCTTCCAGCAGGTAGCTGATACGCGCGGCCGGATAGGACGGGTCAATCGGGAGATAACCTCCGCCGGCCTTCAGTATCGCCAATATGGCCACCACCATGTCCAGGGAGCGTTCCAGGCAAACCGGCACCAGGGTTTCTTTCTGTACTCCTCTGCTCACCAGGTACAACGCCAGCTGATCAGAACGTTTATCCAATTCCTGATAAGTAAGCGCCTGTGTTTCATATACCAGCGCCGTCTCTAGCGGAATGAGGGCCACCCGTTCTTTAAACAGGTCTATGGCTGATTTCCCGGCAGGGACCAGCGGCTGTGCGGCAGTATTAAAGGTGACGGCTATACGTTCCTGCTCGTTCTTGTTCAGCAGCACCACATCCCCGATTTTCGCAGCAGGATACCGGACAATGTATTCCAGCACCTGTGTGAAATGATCGCTGATTTGTGCGATGTAAGCCGGAGACAACAGGGTAGTATTATACTGCAACAGGATGGTAATCTCCTGTCCTACGCCTATCGTAATACTCAACGGATAGTTGGTATGTTCTTCTACCTGTAGCTGTTCTATCTGTAACTTCCAGGGGTAAGAAAGTGTTTCCTCATCCACCGGATAGTTTTCATATACCATCAGCGTATCGAAGAGATCTCCGGTAACAGGGGTATACCGCTGACTGTCACGTAACGGCGTGTATTGGTACTTGCGGCTTTGTACCTGCGCCGCCTGGATGTCACGCAGCCAGTCGGTGACAGACAGGTCTGGGGCCACCGCGATATGCACCGGCAATGTATTGATGTACATGCCCACCTTTCTCTCGATGCCTGGCATATCATCCGGGCGGCCGGACACGATGGCGCCATAAGCCACGTGCTGATTGCCGGTATAACGGTACAACAGGTACCCCCACACGCCCTGCATCAGGGTGTTGACGGTAAGACGGTGTTGCTGCGCATAGGCGGTAATGACACGTGTCTGAGCAGCATCCAGTACTACCGGCGTGGTTTTGTACAGTCCCTGCGCTTTTGTTCTGTCTGCACTGTTGATAAACGGCAACAGGGTGCTGTTGTCAATACCGGCCAGGTAGCCGCGCCAGTAGGCACCCTCTTCGTCTTTATTCCTGCGGTCCAGGTAGCGGATATATTCTTCGTAATGATCGATGGCAGTTTCTTCGGGTTGTTCTCCGGAGGCCAGCGCTTCGTAGGTACGCAGCATCTCCTCCAGCAATACCGGCATAGACCAGCCATCGAGCAACAGGTGATGATAAGTCCACACCATGCGGTAGGTATCATCCTGCAACTGAATAAGGCTCATCTTCATTAACGGCGGCGCGGTAAAATCCATGCTCTGTTGCAGCACCTCCGCTTCATGGGCGGTCCAGGCGGCTTCCTGCGCGGCGGCGTTCAGATGACGGTAGTCCAGTAACGTCACCGGCAGTTGCGCCTGACGGTACACGCATTGTACCGGCACATGGAAGGCGTCATGATAAAATGCGCTGCGCAGGATGGTATGCTGCTGTAACAGGTGTTGCCATGTTTCGATGAAAGCATCGATGTCTGTTTGATGCAGCAGGTAGGTAAACTGTTCCGTGTAGGCGTCTACGGTATTGTCATACAAACCGTGGAACAGCATGCCTTCCTGCAGGCCGCTCAGGCGGTACATCGCGGTGATTTCCTCGCGGCGTTTGGTGCCGCCAGGCATCGGCATGTCCAGGAACCGGTCCAGCTCTGTATTGCTCACCAAACCACCCAGTCCGTAGTCGGATGGCGTCAGCAGCGGCTGTTGCGCTGCCTGTGCTACCGCCTGTAAGATAATGGTTTGCAGTTCATCGATATACCGCTTCGCCAGCTTCGCGATGGTATCGCTGTTATAATGTTTACTGCTATAGCTCCAGTCCAGCACCAGCTCTCCGCCGGTCACCATACTGTTCACCGCTATTTTGCGGCGTACGGTGTAGTCATCTCCCGCATCTGCGCCGGCTGATTCGTCTGTAATGGTAAACCATTTACCACCGCTGGCAACAGTATCAAACTGGCCGAGGTAGTTGAAGGTAATATCCCAGGGATCATTGCCCTGTAAGGCTGCCAGCTTATTGAGATATTTCAGTACGCCGAAGCCAATGCCTTTGTCGGGGACCTGGCGTATCTGCTCTTTCAGGTTGCGCACCAGTGTACCGGCATCTCCCATGGTATTACCGGGCAACAATACCGGATAAAGACTGGTGAACCAACCAACAGTATTGCCCACATCGATTCCTTTGTCGATGTCTTCCCTGCCATGCCCTTCCAGTCCGATCAGCACATCGCTGTTGGCCCAGCCATGCAGCGCCAGCGCGAGGGTACTTAACAGTACATCGTTGATCTCCGTACGGTAGGCCGCCGGTACTTCGTGTAATAATTTCTGTGTAAAGGAGGCATCCAGTTTCACCTGACAGCTCTCCATATCTTTTATCCGCAGCACGCCGTCGTAGGCTTTATCTACCGGCAAAGGCTGATATTGCTGCACGATGCCGGACCAATAATCTGCCTGCTTCAGCAAACGGTCTATCTGTCCATATTTCACCAGCGCCTCATGCCACTGCCGGTAAGAACTGCTTTTTTTGCCGAGCGATACCGGCTCGTTGCGATACAGGCCGTCGATCAAACGTTCCAGGTCTTCCAGCAGTATACGCCATGACACCCCGTCTACGGCCAGGTGATGGATGGCCAGCAGCAAACGGTTATGTGTGTCTCCCGCAGGTGTTAAGAACAATACAGGGCAGATACAACTACCTTTGCTGACGTCGATATTGCGTTGGTAGCTATTGCCATACGTTTCCAGCATTCCCGGCAGCTCCTGCAATGATTCCGTCTGTAGGTTCACGATATGTAGCATCGCCTCGGTAGCGCTGTATGCCTGCTCCCATCCGTTGGCACCCTGCGTGTATTTGAATCGCAGGCTGTCATGGTACTGTACCAGTTGCATGATAGCGGCAGACAAGGTGGAGGAAGGAATACGTTTATCTATCTTCAGCAACATGCTCTGGTTGAAATGAGACGGCGCGGTGCCTTCTTCTTTCTCAAAATACCATTGCTGTACCGGCAAGAGGCCACAGCTGCCGCTTTGCACTTCCTGATCGGCAGAAAGGGCCGTAGCGGCGCCTTTACGGGCAGACATCACCGCGTATAACATGGCGATAGTCTGATAATCGAACAGGTCGCCCACCTGTAATTCGTAGCCGGCTCTTCTCACCCGGCTCACCACCTGGATGGTGATGATAGAATCACCGCCCAAAGCGAAGAAGTTGTCGTTGATCCCTACTCTTTCTACGCCCAGCAGCGCTTCCCAGATACCGGCCAAGGTACGTTCCACCTCGTTGCGCGGCGCTACATAACTATCCGTTTGCAGGTCCTGTCCATCAGGGTCCGGCAGTGATTTTTTATCGACCTTGCCGTTTGCCAGCAGCGGGAAATAATCCAGTACCATCAACAGGGATGGCACCATATAATCCGGCAGCTGCGATGTCAGCTGCTGCAGTATCTCTTCTTTATCTACATCCTCTTCCGCCACTACATACGCCACCAGTCGTTTGTTGTCGAGATGATCTTTTTTGACGATCACCACGGCCTGTTTCACCGTAGCACAGTTGTTCAGTGCTCTTTCTATCTCGCCCAGCTCGATACGGTAACCCCGTATTTTCACCTGGTCATCGACACGGCCCATAAAGAGGATATTGCCGTCCGGGAGATATTTCACCATATCACCGGTGCTGTATAACCTGCCGTTGGGGGTAAACGGATCCGTGATAAACTTAGTAGCGGTCAATGTTTCATTATGGAGATATCCTTCCGCAACGCCTTCCCCACCGATATACAACGCGCCGGGAACGCCTACCGGGCATAACTGCAGCTCGTTGCTGAGCACATATACCTGTGTGGCAGAGAAAGGTTTACCTACCGGAATAGTTTCGCCGTAGGTGGCATCCCTGTCCACGATGTGCAACAACTTGCCGATGGTCGTTTCCGTAGGTCCGTAGTGGTTAACCACCACACAGTCCCTGCTTGCCGCGTAGACAGCCGTTGCCACCGAAGACTCCAACGCTTCACCACCAAAGATCAGCAGCTTCTCCGGTAACAGTAACCGGTCCTGCAAACACAATGCTTTCCAGTGGGAAGGCACTATTTTCATACAGTCTATCGGATGTTTGTCCAGATAGTTATATAGCAGCGTAGTGTCCTGTACCATCTCTTTAGAGAAGATGTGTAAAGCGCCACCATTGGCCAGCGCACCAAAAATCACGGTATTACCGAGGTCGGTGGCCATACTGGACATCAATCCAAAAGAGCGGCATTCCTTTATCGGTAATGCATGGGTAAGACCGGAGATGTAATCTGCCAGGTTGCCATGCGTCACTACTACGCCTTTAGGCTGACCGGTACTACCGGACGTATAAATCACATATACGGGATGCTCCGCCCGGGTAATGCCGGGTATATTATCCGTTCCATGTACTTTAATATCATTCCAGTCATCATCCAGTAAGATGATATCCGCAGGACCCGCTTTTAATTTGTCCGCATATTTACCAAGGGTGATGATATTGGAGGCGTCAGTATCTTCCAGCATAAAGCGGATACGATCTTCCGGAAAATCCGGCTCCACCGGTACATAGGCGCCGCCTGCTTTCAGGATGCCCAATATGCTGACAACCATGTCTGCCGAACGTTCCATACAAACCGGCACCAGCGTGCCCGCTTTCACTCTTCTGCTTCTTAGGTAATGTGCCAGACAATTGGCGCGTTCATTCAGCTCCCGATAAGTAAAGGCGTGATCGTCAAACACTACAGCTATAGCATCCGGCAAACGATTGGCCTGCGCTTCAAACAGGTCTACAAAAGTGATCTGTTTCGTATATTCTTTCTCGTAAGTACCTTTTACGGACAAGAGCTGTTGTTCTTCCGTAGCCGTAAGCATCGGCAACAGCGCTATGTGCTGCGCCGGCGATGACACCACCGCCTGCAACAGTTGCTGGAAATGCCCCACCATGCGGGCTACTGTAGCTTCATTAAACAGGTCGGCGCAATATACCACCGTTCCATTCAGGCCGTCCTCATCTTCATCCATGCTGAATACGAGATCGAACTTGGCGGAAGTATGTGCTACCGTTTCTTCTGACAAAACAACATCACCGAATTGGAGGTCCGGCTGGTTCACGTTGTTCTGCAAACCGAATACCACCTGGAATACCGGCCGGTGGCTTCTGTCGTTGTCCACCACTACCTGGTCCACTATTTTTTCAAATGGCACTTCCTGGTGTTCAAAGGCATTCAGGGTGGTTTGTTTCACCTGTTGCAACAGGGAGCGGAAAGAAGGATTATCGCTCAGGTTCACCCGCAACGCCAGCATGTTCACGAAGAAGCCGATGAGGCCTTCTATTTCCTGCTGTGTTCTGCCGGCTATCGGGCTGCCTACGCAGATGTCTTCCTGTCCGCTGTAGCGGTGCAGCATCACATTGAAGGCGGTGAACAATGTCATGAAAAGGCTCACGCCTTCCTGGCGGCTCAACTGATGCAGCTGCGTGGTGAGCTCGGCAGGCAGTTGGAAGCTGACGGCGCCTCCCCTGGTGCTTCTCACCGGTGGTCTTGGGTAGTCCAGCGGTAAGTTCAATGGCGTGATGCCTCCCAGGTTCTCTTTCCAGTAAGCCAGTTGTTTATCCAGTATGTCACCGGTGATATAAGTCCGTTGCCAGATCGCATAGTCTGCATACTGAATATCCATTTTGTCCAGGTGCACTTTGGCGCCTGTAGATGCGGCCATGTAAAACGCTACCAGTTCTTTCACCAGAATACCGGTAGACCAGGCATCAGAAGCGATGTGGTGGGTGGTGATGATCAGGATGTGTTCCTCAGCGCCCAGCACGACCAGGTCGGCCCGCAACATATGATCTGCTGATAAATCGAACGGCGCATCTGTTACCTTTTTGATGAAGGCTTCCAGGGCGGCCGGATTTTCTTTATATGCCGGTTGATCGGTGATGTTTAATGTCCAGTTGTCCTGCTCCAGTATGTATTGATAGCCGCGGCCATCATTTTGCCGGATCACGGTCCTTAGTACCTCATGCCGGTTCACCACGCTGCGCAGTGCGGTGGACAAGGCTTCGATGTCCAGTGAGCCGCGCAGCCGTAATACTGCCGGTACGTGATATTGCACGCTGCCTTCCAGCTGATCTATAAACCAGAGACGTTCCTGTGCGAAGGAGAGCGGGATACGGTTGGGCCGTTTTACCGCTTTTACGCCCGGCAAAGATGTTTGTCCGGTTTGCTGCTGTAGAAAGGCTGCCAGTTCCTCCATCACGGGGTACAGGAATATGGACCTGACGGTTGTTTCCACGCCCATCTTGTTCCGCAGGGCGGCTGCCATACGCATGGACAACAGGGAGTGTCCTCCCAGTTCAAAGAAGTTATCGTACACGCCTACACGCGGCAGCTGCAGTAATTCCTGCCAGATATCTGCCAGCACCTGCTCCATTTCATTCCGTGGCGCTACATAGGTGCGCTGTGGCAATAAGTCGGTCGGCAATGCCTGCAATGCTTTCCTGTCGGCTTTTCCATTGGCCGTTAACGGCATTTTATCTATTGCTGTGAAGAAAGATGGTATCATGTATTCGGGTAACCGGCTGCGGAGATAAGCGACGATCTCTTCGCGCTTAAAGCTGCCATCGGGCACCACGTAGCCTACGAGGGATTTATTACCATCAGGGCCGGTTTTAGTTAATACCACCGCTTCTTTTACCAGTGGGCACTGCGTCAGCATATTTTCGATCTCTCCCGGTTCTATGCGGAAGCCGCGTACTTTCACCTGGTCGTCGATACGGCCGAAGTATTCGAGCGTGCCGTCCGGCAGCCACCGGCAGATATCGCCGGTACGGTATAACCTCCCTGCGGTAGCTGACAGCAACGGATGCCGGATGAATTTCTCGGCGGTCAGCTCCGGACGGTTCAGGTACCCGCGGGCCACCTGTATTCCTCCGATATGCAGCTCCCCGGGTATGCCTGCCGGCGCCAGGTTTCCGGCCCTGTCAAGGATATAGAGAGGGGTATTGGCCACCGGCGCGCCAATAGGCACCATATCTACCGGTAAGCCCCGTTGGGCATGCCAGCAGGTGACATCAATAGCCGCTTCCGTAGGGCCGTATAGGTTATACAAGGCTGCTGTCTGGAATTTCTCATGGAAACGCACCACCTGCTGCGGCTTCAGCGCTTCACCGCTACACAGCACCCTGCGCAGGGATGCACAGGCATGGGCCGGCATATCGTCCAAAAATGCGTCCAGCATAGATGGCACAAAGTGGAGGGTGGTGATCTGATGTGCGGCGATCACGTCGCGCAGGTAGCCGGCTTCCTTATGTCCGCCCGGTTTGGCAAACACCAGCTTAGCGCCTGCTGTCAGTGACCAAAACAATTCCCAAACGGATACGTCGAAGCAGAAAGTTGTTTTCTGCAATACGGCATCGCCGGCACCCAGTTTGAAATAATCCTGCGTCCATAACAAACGGTTCACTACACCTGCATGTTCGTTCATCACCCCTTTAGGCTGCCCGGTAGAACCGGAGGTATAAATCATATAAGCCAGGTGATGAGGCGCCAACGATGTTTCAACGGGCGTTACCGGTTCCCTGGAAATGATGTCCCATTGTGCATCCGGTAGAACAAGTGAAACATTCTCCGCTACAGCCGTCAGTTTATCGGCGCTGGTGATATCCGTCAGCAGCATGCCGGCGTCAATATCGTTCAGCATAAAGCGTATCCGGTCTTCCGGATACTCCGGATCGATGGGAACGTAGGCGCCGCCTGCCTTCTGGATGCCCAGTATCGCGACGATCATGGTTGCGCTACGGTCCAGGCACACCGGCACCAGCGTATCTTCCCGGACACCTTTCTTCCTTAAATAATGACCAAGCTGATTGGTTTGCTCGTTCAGCTCACGGTAGGTCAACTGTCTATCTTCCGCTACGATAGCCACCGCATCAGGGGTCAGCAACACCTGCTGATGGAACAGATCAATAATGGTCTTATCGCGCGGATAATCCGCTACATGACTGTTAAACGCCGCCAGCAGCTGTTCTTCCTCTGCGGTAGTGGTTATGCGCAGCGCATTGATATGAGCCGCCGGCGCGCTTATAATGGAACGCAGCAGCTGCTCAAAATGCTTCATCATCTGTTTAATCCTGTCGGCATTAAACAAATCCGTGCAATATTCAGCATAACCACGGATGCCATCTGCCTGTTCTTCCAAAGAAACGGTGATGTCACACAACGTGGTTTTATGAGATACTTCTTCATAAGCCAGATGCAGATCCCCCAGCAACAATTCCGGCACGGGTGGCGTATTCTGCAAGATGAACATGGTCTGATACAAAGGACTACGGCTCATGTCGCGGTCCTTCACCACCTGCTCTACTATTTTCTCAAACGGTACCTGCTGGTGCTCGTACGCGTCCAGCGTGGTGTTTTTCACCTGTTGCAACAGGGAGAGGAAAGAAGGATTATCACTGAGATCGGTTCTCAAAGCTACCGTATTCAGGAAGAAGCCTATCAGCCCTTCTGTTTCCTGCTGCGTTCTGCCAGACACCGGGGAGCCCACGCAAATATCATCCTGGCCGCTATAGCGTTGCAGCAATACGTTGTAGGCCGTCAGCAGGGTCATAAACAGGGTAACGCCCTGTTCTTTGGAGAACTGCTGCAGCTGGCCGGTTAATTCCTGATCCAGATGGAACCAGCTGATAGCGCCATTAAACTGTTGCACTGCCGGGCGGGTATGATCTGTTGGCAGTTCCAGCGGCGGCATGTTGCTCAGCTGCTGGTTCCAGTACGCCATCTTCTCATGGAGAACGGTCCCTTCAAAACTATTACGCTGCCAGAGGGCGTAGTCGGCATATTGTATTTCCGGTTTCTCCAGTATAGGCGCACGTTTCTCTGCATAGGCGCGGTACAGCTCCACCAGCTCTTTTACCAATATGGAGATGGACCAGCCATCGCAGGCGATGTGGTGAATCGTGAGCAACAACAGATGTTCGTCTGCCGCCAGCGGGAGCAGATGCGCTCTCAGCATATGATCGCGACAGAGATCAAAGGGTGCGTCTGCAAGGCTGCTCAGCAATTGCTTTAAGGCGCCTTCGTCAGACAGCTCCGGTGTGGCCGCCACCAGCGTCAGTTGCCACTGGTCTTTGTCCATCACCTGCTGCCAGGCGACGCCATCTTTAGGGGCGATAACGGTACGTAATACTTCGTGTCCGTTCACGATGTTACGGAGCGCATATTCGAGGCCTTGCACGTCCAGGTTGCCATGCAGTCGTAATATCACCGGCATATGATAAGGCACGGTGCCCTGCAGCTGGTCGATGAACCACAAACGTTCCTGGCTGAATGACAGCGGAATGCTGGCTGGTCTCGGTCCGGCGATCAGCGGCGGCAGGTGCGACCCTTTCTCCTGTTGTTGCAGATATACTGCCAACAGGGCGATGGTAGGATAGATGAAGAAATCTTTCACTGTCAGCTCCACGTCCATGTCTTTCCGCACGGCGGCCACCACGCGGGTAGCCAGCAGCGAGTGGCCACCTAATTCAAAGAAATTATCCTGTATGCCTACACGATCTACTCCCAGCAGATGTTGCCAGATATCGGCCAGTCGTGCTTCTGTTTCATTGGTGGGCGCCACGTAGTTAATGAGGCGTTTGCGTTGTATATCTTCCCAGGCCGCCAGGAATTTACGGTCTACCTTGCCGTTACCGGTCAGCGGCAACTTCTGCAAGGCCACAAAATCGGCCGGCACCATGTATTCCGGCAGGCGGTCCAGGAGTTGCTGTTTGATATTTTTCTGCAGCGATTCACAGATATCGGTGAACAACGGCACGTTTGTTTTCACGGTGTCAGCGAAGCTGATGCTGTTACTGTAGGATTGGTCCACAAAACCATCGAACGGATCACGTTCTATCAGCAGGTTTACTTTCAACGGATCTTCATCCAGGAAAAAGCGATAGCTGTAGCCGGCGGCGGTGGCTTCGCTCAGTATTTCATTCACGGTATGGGTGACCGCATCAGGCTCATTGATATAGTCGGATAAATCACCTACGTTGTTGAACAGATGGTTCTTCAGCGCATGTTCCAGCATCCTTTCTCTCCACACGCGATGGCCCGGCACATCCTGCAATGCGATCACCGGGATACGGTTCGTCAACTGATCGAGAATAGTGCTTTTATCCGCAATGAGGTCCCATGGCTGCCAATCCGGCTGCAATACAGGTTGCTCCGTACCGATGTGCATGATCACTGTATAACGGTAAAGGCTCAACTCATTGATATAATCCCCTTGCTTCCATACAATTTCTACATGGGTAATTTCCGGGAAGCGGGTTTGCAGGTGATAAAAATAGGCCGGGGAAAAACACAACTCTTCTTCTTTTAACACCTCCTGGTCTACGCTCCATTCAAATTCACGGGTGCTGGTTTTATCATGCAACTTGTCCAGCTGCAGGCGGCGTTTGAAAGAAGGCAACAAACGCAGGTCACGTACGTCGCCTACCACAATGCGGCCTTTCCCTTTCAACAGCGTAATGGCTTTGGCCAGCACGTCGGTCATGTAAGCCGCGCCCGGGAAATACTGCACAATAGAGTTTAAGATCACCAGGTCGATCTCTTCTTTTTCATCCAGGATGATTTCATGGGCAGCACATAGTTTCATTTCTGTATCCGGATAACGGCGCTCCCCTTTGGCGATGCGGCGCAGGATCTGTTCTACCGACACACGGGAGAAGTCCGTACCGATATATCGTTCTATATGGTCAGCAATCGGATAATAGATCAATCCCGTACCAGAACCAATTTCCAGTACCCGTTTAGGTTTCAGGGCTATGATCAAACGGGTAATATCGTCTACCCATTGCTGCATGTTTGCTGCGGGGATAGCTCCGCTGGTGAAACTGTCGTTCCAGCCGGTGATATTGAATTCTTCATCCAGGTCTTCTATCTCGTCAGTTTTACTGTAAGCCGTATCGTACAGAGCGCGCCAGCTGGCAATCTGCAACTGCGACAGCTCATATTCTTTCTGTTGCAGGGTTTCCTGCTGCGGCACATAATAGCTCACCAGTCTCTTTTCGCCACTGTGTTGCTGTTTTACCACCACGCAGCTGTCGCCTATTTCGGGCAGGTTGTTTAACACGCGTTCTATCTCTCCCGGCTCTATGCGGTGACCGCGGATCTTCACCTGGTCGTCTATTCTGCCTGCATAGGCGATCGTGCCGTCCGGTAGCCAATAGGCCTTATCACCGGTACGATACCAGCGGCCGGGTGTGTCTTCCAGCGTCACATATTTTTCGGCAGTTAATTCTTCTTTGTTGACATACCCCAACGACACACCATCACCACCCACATAAATTTCACCGCTCACACCGATGGGCACCAGTTGTTTATTTTCATCCAGTATCCGGATGCTGGTATTGGCCATCGGAGCACCGATAGGAACAGAGATTTTTCCGGTAACATCATTCACCTCGTAGCAGGTAGCGGCCACGGTTACTTCCGTAGGGCCGTACATGTTAACCAGCTTGTCCTGTCCCAGCACCGCCAGCGCTTTTTCCAAATGCGGCAGCGAGGCTTTTTCGCCGCCGAACAGGATTTTCCGCATGGGTTTCAGTCCCAGCACCTGGTTATCGACGAAGTTGTGGAACAACGCCGTCGGGAACAGCGCGATGGTAATTTTCTCCGCAGCGATGATCCTGGACAATTCAAACACATCGATGGCCGCATCGTCTTCCACCATACACAGGCAGGCGCCGTTGAGCAGCGCACTGTAAATATCAAAGGTGGAGCCGTCAAACGCGTAGTTGGAACATTGCAGCAGTCGGTCGGTAGGCAGTACCGAGGTAGCGCCACGGTCAAACGCCAGATTGATTAGGTTTTTATTGGTGATGGCAATCCCTTTAGGACGGCCAGTGGTGCCGGAAGTATACATCACATTCACGCAGGCGTCCCCGCCAGTGCGTATGCCCGGCGGCGTTATAGCGCTTTTACGCGCCGCGGAAATATCCAGTCCTGCGGTAAACGCGCTCATACCGGAAGTATGGAACAATTCTTTGCTGGTATATAACAACGTAGTGATACCCGCATCTTCCATCATGCCCTGCAAGCGGTCGGCGGGATAGCCGGTATGGAAGGGTGCGTAGGCATTGCCACTTTTCAAAATGCCCCAGATGCCCACGATCATTTCTATGCCGCGTCTCGACAACAGCGCAATGGTATTACCCGGCTGAATGCCCTGCTCCGCCAGGTAATTCGCTACCTGGTTGGCCTGCTCGTCCAGCTCTCTGTAGGTCAGCAGCTTTTTACCAAAGGTAACCGCCGGCGCATCCGGCGACACCGCCACCTGTCCTTCGAAAATAGATACCACGCTTTCTGCGGAGGGATACAGCGTGGCGGTGTCATTAAATGACACCTGCAATTGATTCACCTCTGCTTCACTGAGCATATTCAGCATGCCAATAGGCGTAGCAGGATGGTCCACCGCCGATTGCAGCAGCACCTGGAAATGCTGTACCATGCGCTGAATGGTGGCTTCGCTGAAAATATCCGTGTAATACTCTACTTCCACTTCTATCCCATCAGCCCCTTGTTCCATCGACCAGGAAAGGTCGAACAAGCTGGTGGTACGCATAATTTTTTCGTCCTGCATCACCACCTCTCCCATCTTCAGTTCTTTGGTAGGTGGTACGTTCTGCAACACAAAAACGACCTGGAACAGCGGGTTTTTGCTGATATCGCGCTCTCCCATCACCGCTTCCACCACTTTCTCAAAAGGCACTTCCTGGTGCTCATAGGCATCCAGCAATGTGTTTTTCACCTGTTGCAATAACGTGGCAAAATCCGGGTTACCACCCAGATCTGTACGCAACACCAGTGTATTCACAAAGAAACCGATCAACCGCTCCATTTCCGTTCTCATCCTGCCGGCCACCACGCCGCCGATGCTGATATCTTCCTGTCCGCTGTAGCGGTACAACAATACTTTGAAGGCCGCCAGCAACGTCATGTACAACGTAGCGCCATGCTCCTGTGATAATTTTTCCAGCGCCGCGGTCAGTGACTGATGAATATGAAAAGTCACCAACGCGCCCCGCGTGCTCTTTACGGCCGGACGTTCGTAGTCGGTAGGCAGATTTAATAACGACGCGCCATCCAGTTGTTTTTTCCAGTACGACAACTGTTTATCCATCATATTCCCGGCCAGGTACTTGCGTTGCCACACGGCATAGTCAGCGAACTGAATATCCAGGTTGTCCAGTACCGGTTCTCTTTTGGTAGCTGCCGCAGTATAGGCTTCGTTCAATTCATTCACGAGGATGGCGGTAGACCAGCCGTCAGAAGCGATATGATGCATCACCAGCACCAGCAGGTATTCTTCTTTCCCCAGCTGTATGAGATGAGCACGCAGCATATGGTCGTTGAAGAGGTCGAATGGTATTTGTACCAGCTCATCGATATACGCCTGCAAAACGTCCGCCTCTTCGTATCCGGAAGTGCCGTCAATGATATCCAGCTCCCATTGATCTTTTTCCAGCACGCGCTGCCAGGCATGACCATCTTCCAGGTGTATCACGGTACGCAGCACTTCATGACGGTTCACCACGGTGCGCAGGGCGTAGTGGAGAGCAGCAACATCCAGTTTACCTTTCAGCCTCAATGCAGCGGGAATGTGGTATTGCACGCTGCCTTCCAGCTGATGGATAAACCAAAGACGGTCCTGGCTGAATGACAAAGGCACGGGGCCGTTGTCATGCTCACGGGCTTCTTTGATGCTGCCAGAGAAATGTTGCGCTGGTGTAGCAGATGTATGTTTCTTAAAATAGGCGATCAGTGATTGTTTATTGTCTCTTAATTTATCGAGGAAACCAGCATCAATCTCTTTGTCTTCATCGGCTTCCACCAATAAATTATCGTCTTCCCAGGAAACTCTTATTCCGCTACCGTGGGCCTCGTTTAACAGATCAATTATTTCATTGAGATTAAAATCAAACATCGTGAATGGTTTAAAAAAATAGGATTATAGAATAATTTTTTTCTGTTTAGCTGTAGGGGCAGTCACCACGGTGGTATTAACGCCGATATATTTGGCCAATGCCGCAATAGTCGTTAGCTGGAAGAACGTACGCACGGCTACCTGCAAACCAAAATCTTCCTGTACCGTGGCCGCGAGACGCATGATCAACAGGGAATGCATACCAATTTCAAAGAGATTGTCGTATATGCTTACCCGTTCTATTTCCAGCAACCGGGCACAAATGGCGGCCAGCTTCTCTTCCAGTTCATTCGTGGGGGCTACATACAGGTCTGCTGACACCGTGGTCATATCTGATTCCGGTAGTGCTTTCCTGTTGATTTTTCCGTTGGCGGAAAGCGGCATCTCCGTTAAGATCATCCACTGCGCCGGCACCATGTATTCCGGGAGTTTGGTTTTCAGGTATGCCAACAGTTCATCCTTGTCGAAGTTTTCCTGTCCTACTACATACCCTACGAGTTTCAACTGTTGCTGTTGATCGGCACGGGTCACCACGACCACCTGTTTTACCATCCCGCTTTTCTCAATCACCCTTTCTATTTCACCCAGCTCGATACGATAACCACGGATTTTCACCTGGTCATCTATTCTACCCAGATGCACCAGGGTACCATCCGGTAGCCATTTGCCGAGGTCTCCCGTGCGATACATCGGCACCTGGTCACGGAAGGGATCAGTCACAAACTTCTCTGCCGTTAATTCCGGCCTGTTGAGATAGCCACGGCCTACGCCAATGCCGGACACGCAGATCTCTCCGGCCACCCCGATGGGACACAGCTGCCGGAACGCATCCAGGATATATATGTGTAAATTCTGTATGGGCTTGCCTAAAGGCACATTGTCGTGCACCGGCGCTTCATACATAAAATGATGGGTAATGTCATCGGAAGCCTCCGTAGGGCCGTAAGCGTTAACTACCGGAATGGTGTGATAATCCTGATGACCGAACCATTCCACCAGTAGCTGCCGAGGCAATGTTTCACCCGTTACCAGCAGGTATTGCAGCCGTTGCAGCGACACCCCTTTTACGGTAGCTAATATAGCAGAGAGATAAGAGGGCACCACTTCCAGGATCGTCACCTGGTCTTTCTCCACGGCCTGCATCAGCGCAGCGGGTTGTAAAATGGTGTCTGTCGGGTAAATAATCGTATAGCCGCCACACAACAAAGCGGAGAACATTTGCCATACGGAGATATCAAAAGTAAAGGCAGCCGTGAAAGCCACTACGGAAGCGGCATTCATCCGGAGATCATTTACTTTGGCAAACAGGTGATTGAGCATGCCGGCGTGTTCAATCATGGCGCCTTTGGGCAAACCGGTAGAGCCGGACGTATAAATAACATACGCCAGTTGTGAGGGCACCGGTAATGCGGCCAATGCGGTAACCGGGTAGCCGCCGATGGCTTCCCTTTCTTCATCCAGGGAAATAATGCGTATCTCACCGTCAGCAGGCAGCTTTTGTTTGTCGGTGCTGCTGCTGATAACGGTCCGCGCTTTGCTGTCGTTCAGCATATACGCCACCCTGTCTTCAGGGTAGCCGGGATCTATCGGCAGATACGCGCCACCGGCTTTCATAATACCGAGGATGGCGACGACCATCTCCGGTGAGCGGTCCAAACAAATGGGCACCAGTGAGGTATCGTCTACGCCCATCGCCCGCAGGTAGTGTGCCAGCTGATTGGAATGTTCATCCAGTGCGGCATAGGTCATCACCTGGTCACCCATCACCAGCGCGGTCGCCGCCGGTGTGCGTTGTGCCTGTTGGCCAAACAGGCCGATCAATGTGTTATCGTGAGGAAAATCTACCGTGGTATTGTTAAAGGCAACCAGCTGCTGCTGTTGTTCTGCTTCCGTCAGCAGCGGCAAGGCGTTAATTCGTGTATCCGGCAGGGTGATAACGGTGGCCAGCAGCTGTTCGAAGTGTGCCATCAGCCGGGTGATCGTATCCTCCCGGAAAATCTCGGTGCCGTACTCCACATAGCCGGTAAGGCCGTCTGGTCCTTCTTCCATAGACACCACCAGGTCGAACTGGGCGGTGTTGAATTTCACTTCTTCTTTGGTTACTGTCAATGACCCCAGTTGCACCTGATCTACAGCGGGCGTATTCTGTAATTCGAATAACACCTGGAACAAGGGGGTCCTGCTAAGGTCGCGGTCTGTATTCACCGCCTCTACTACTCTCTCGAAAGGCACGTCCTGGTGATCGTACGCGGTGAGCGTGGTTTGTTTCACCTGTTGTAATAACGACACGAAAGAAGGATGTTGGCTCAGGTCACTACGCAGCGCCAGGGTATTGACAAAAAAGCCAATCACGCCCGCTACTTCTTCCTGTGTTCTGCCGGCGATGGAAGAACCCACACAGATATCATCCTGGCCACTATACCGGTAAAGCAATACTTTAAAGGCCGCCAGCAACGTCATGAAGAGCGTTACATCCTGCTGCAGCGAAAACTGCCGCAGCTGCTCCGATAATGTGCGGTCCAGGGTAAAACGCTTCAACGCTCCTTTCGTACTCTGGATAGCAGGCCGGGAGAAATCAGTCGGGAGCTGCAATACCTCTACTCCTTCCAGTTGCTGCTCCCAGTAAGCCAATTGTTGATTGAGTTGTTCACTGTCCGCGATGCTACGCTGCCAAACGGCATAATCCGCAAACTGCAGCGGCAAAGGCTCCAGCGCGGCAGGACGTTTCTCTATATAAGCATTGTATAGTTCAGCGATATCATTTACGAGTAGCGTAACAGACCAGCCGTCGGAAGAAATATGATGCAGGGTGATCAGCAGCAGGTGGTCATCTGCCGACAGGCGGATCAAACAAGCGCGCAACATATAATCCGCCGCCAGGTCAAACGGTGCATTGACGAGGTCTATCAACTGAGCATGCAACCGTTCAGGCGTGTGATACTTTTCTCCGGAGAGGACGGCGAGCTGCCATTTATCTGCCGTCAGCAGCTGCTGGTAAGGCACACCATGCTCCTGCCTGATGACGGTACGCAGTGCTTCATGCCTGTCCACCACCGTATGCAGCGCCTGTGATAAAGCTGCTTCGTCCAGCGTCCCTTTCAAGCGGATGGCCAGCGGCACGTGATAAGCCACGGTACCATTCATTTGGTCAATAAACCATAAACGTTCCTGGCTAAAAGCCAGTGGTATCCTTTCGGGGCGGTTACCGGCCGTCATAGCAGGCCATCCGCTTTCTTTGTCTTTCCCAATAAGATGGGCCGCCAACTTAGCGATGGTGGGATACTGGAAGAAACGGGTGATACTCAATTCCACCTGCATAGCATTACGAATGGCGGTCACCGCCCGCGATGCCAACAGGGAGTGACCTCCCAGCTCAAAGAAATTAGCGGTGGTGCTGATCTGTTTTTTTTGTAAAAATCTCTCCCATATCGTGGTCAGTTGTTGTTCTGTTTCATTAGCCGGCGCCATATAAACCGCTGCTTCCCGGCTATCATCTTCCAATGCGCGCAGGGCTTTTTTATCTGCCTTACCATTGGAGTTCAAAGGAATTTTGTCGAGGATGACGAGTTGCGCGGGCATCATATATGCCGGCAGCCTGCTTTTCAGATAGTCTGTTAATGCGGCTTTATCGAAATCACCTTGCGGCACCACGTAGCCGGCCAGGTACTTATCATTTGTGGCATTGACCTGCATCATGACCACCGCCTGTTTTACGTCAGGATATTGTAACAGCACACTCTCTACTTCACCTGGTTCAATGCGGTGACCATGGATTTTCACCTGGTCGTCAATGCGGCCCTGGTAAACGATGGCCCCGTCCGGCCGCTGGTAGGCCAGATCACCGGTACGGTACAACCTGGCAGGTATATCACTAAAAGGATGCTGCACAAATTTTTCGGCGGTCAACGTAGGTTTGTTGAGATAACCTATGGCTACGCCGGCGCCACCTACATATAGTTCGCCTGTCACGCCTGTGGGCACCAGCTGCTGCTCACGGCTAAGGATATACGCTGTCCGGTTGCCCAGCGGATGGCCGATAGGAATGGTGATGCCCGGGTCTACGGATTCGATATTCCACCGGAGGGAAAAACCGGTATTCTCCGTAGGGCCGTATACGTTAAGGATCTGCGTAGTGGGATACGCCGCCATGAATTTCCGGATATGTTCTTCCGATATCTTTTCGCCTCCTACCATCAGGGCGGTCAATCCTTTAAATACGCCGATTTCATCATCTACCAGCTGATTAAACCACATGGTGGTAAAAAACATTTTGGTGACGCCCCGTCGCTGTATTTCCTGTTTGAGCAACTGATTATCCAGCATTTTTTTCTCCGGATATAACACCAGCTGCCCGCCATTCAGCAACATACCCCAGTATTCTACGGTGGTAGCATCGAAGGAGGGAGAACCGGTAGACAGTATCGTGTCGGCGGCGGTTAACTCCACGTAATCGCCTCCCATAGCTAAGCTGGTAACGTTGCGATGTGTTACCATCACGCCTTTGGGCTGACCGGTAGAACCGGAGGTATAAATAATATAAGCCAGTGATTCCGGGTGAGTGGCGATTACAGGTGCCAGTGTTTCAGAGGGCTGTTCCAGCACGTCTTCTACACAGATCAGGGTGGTGGCCGGCACTTCTTCCCGCAGCATCGACAGCTGTGCCTTGTTGGCCAATATCAGGTCGGACTTCGTATCTTCCAGCATATACCGGATACGGTCTTTGGGATAGGCCGGATCTACCGGCACATATGCCCCGCCGGCTTTCAGGATGCCCAGTATGCTGACGATCAGCTGTACCGAACGTTCCATGCACAGCGGCACCATCGTGTTTTCCTGCACGCCTTTGCTGCGGAGGTACCCCGCCAGTTTGTCGGATTGCTCCTGGAGCTGCCGGTAAGTGAGTTGTTCTTCTTCGAATAGCAGTGCCACCGCATCCGGCGCCAGCGCCACCTGCTCATCGAACAATGCGGTGATGGTTTTATCAGCCGGATAAGGGATATTGGTGGAATTGAATGCTATGAGCTGCTGCTCTTTTTCCCGGTGGCTCAACATCTCCATCACGCCAATGGCCTGCGCAGGATCTTTTACGATAGCTGCCAACAATGTTTCATAGTGCGCAAACATTCTCCGGATGGTGCTTTCCCGGAACAGGTCCGTGCTGTATTCCAGATAAATGCTAATGCCTTCCGGGCATTCCTCCGCAATCCAGGTAAGATCAAAAAGGCTGGCGTTGCGGACCACCGGCTCTTCCGTGATCACGACGTCGCCTATACGCAATGCCGGCATAGCCGGAACATTCTGCAATACAAAGATGGACTGAAACAACGGGCTTCTGTTCATAGCCCGCTCTTTCACCACCGCTTCCACTATTTTTTCAAAAGGCGCGTCTTCATATTCAAAGGCGTCCAGCAGGGTATTTTTAACCCGTTGTAATAAGGATAAGAAAGAAGGACTGCCGCCCATATCGGTGCGCAAGGCCAGCGTATTGACGAAGAAGCCAATCAGCGGTTCCAGTTCTGTACGTGTTCTTCCGGCCACCGCGCCACCCACGCAGATATCTTCCTGCCCGCTATAGCGATATAACAGTACTTTAAAAGCGGCCAGCAACACCATATATAGTGTTGCGCCCTCCTGTTGGGCCAGTTCCCGTAAGGAGGCCGACAGTGCAGGGTCGATATTAAACACGATGAACGCGCCCCGGGTGCTGCCTGCAGCAGGACGTTCGAAGTCTGTTGGTATTTCCGCCATGGCCACGCCTGTCAGCTTCTCTTTCCAGTGCGCTACTTTCTGCTCCATCACGGCGCCTGACAGGTAATTACGCTGCCATACGGCATAGTCGGCATATTGTATCTCCAGTGGCGTATAAACGGGCGCCCGTTTTTCCTCAAAAGCGCTGTAGCCTTCCATCAATTCCTGGACCAGTACAGCAGAAGACCATCCGTCTGAAGCAATATGATGCATGTTGAGCACCAGTAGGTGATCATCTTCCCCCAGCGTGATCAGGTGGGCACGCAACATATAATCCCGGGCGAGATCAAATGGCTGGCTGATCAGCGCTGCAATGCGTTCCTGCAACGCGGCGGCATCCGTTACATTGCTTATTTTTTCCAGCTGCCAGTTATCGCCGGGGATGGACTGCTGCCAGGTCCCCTCCTCATCAGCGCTGATAACGGTACGCAATATTTCATGCCTGCCTACAATATTACGCAGCGCCTGTTCGAGGGCGTCCGCGTTGACACTACCCTGTAGCTTCAGTACTGCGGGCACGTGATACTGCACCGAGCCCTGCAAGGCGTCGATAAACCACAAACGTTCCTGGCTAAACGAAAGCGGCGTGCGGGAGCCGGCAGGCCGTGCCGCCACCCGGATTTTTTCCGTAGCAGGCGTTGTAGCAGCAGCGTTAGCCTGTGCTTTAAAATAAGCCACCAGCTGCGCTTTATTTTCTTTCAGGGTCTGTAAAAAAGAAGGTGCAAACTGTTTTTGCTGTTCTGTTTTCAGCACCAGCTCTTCTCCGTCCAGGGAAAGACCGATTCCCAGGTCCTGTGCTTGTTCCAATATCAGGACAACCTCCGATAAATTAAAACCCGGCATATGCTTAATTAGTTAAATAATGAGAGAAAAAGCCGTTACAACCTCATTTCCTGCAATCCTTCAGACGTTTCCGGCACCGCCGCCTGGCTGATCTTGATATAGGCCGCCAGTGTTTTGATGGTGGTTAGTTTGAAGAATGTCCTTACGGTGATATGCAGCCCGAATTTTTCCTGCACCGCTGCCGATAACCGCATCACCAGCAGAGAGTGCATGCCCAATCCAAAAAGATTGTCGTTGATGCTTACCCGTTCTGTTTCGAGTAATTTTTTGCAGATGTCTTCCAGTATCTCTTCTATTTCATTGCCCGGCGCTTCATACGGGGTCTGCACTATTTGCATATCTGCTTCCGGCAAGGCTTTTTTATCTACTTTTCCATTCGGTGTCAGCGGTATCCTGTCCAGCGCAATGAGTTGTTCAGGCACCATGTATTCCGGCAAACGTTCTTTCAGATACACCACCAGCGCATCCCGGTCATAGCCCTCACCGGCTGCCACATAACCTACCAGGCGTCTGTCACCGCCTTCTCCTTTGGACAGCACCACGGCTGATTTCACGCCGGGGAACTGTTGCAGCACGTTTTCAATTTCACCCAGCTCAATTCTGTATCCGCGGATCTTCACCTGTTCATCTATCCTGCCCAGCATTTCAATGCTGCCATCAGGCAGCCATCTGCCGAGATCACCGGTGCGATACATGCGAATGGCGCCATCAGCATGGAAAGGGTCTTTGATGAACTTAGCCGCTGTTTTCTCCGGATCATTCAGATACCCTCTGGACACGCCCACGCCGGACACACATATTTCTCCGGCCACGCCCACGGGGCATAACTGCCGGGCGGTGTCCAGTATGTAAATACGTAGGTTTTGAATAGGCTTGCCCAACGGCACGTTGTTGCGCGCAGGAGCTGCGTACATGAAGTGATGCGTAATATCATCAGAGGCTTCTGTGGGGCCATAGGCATTTACCACCGGGATATGGCCGTAGGCAGCATGACTAAACCATTTCGTCAATAACGCCTGACTTACCGGCTCACCCGTCACCAGCAGGTATTGCAGGCTCTCCAGGGCTACATGGCTCTCTTCCATTAATACGGCGGCCAGATAGGAAGGCACCAGCTCCAGCACCGTGATGCCATCGCTGCTAAGGCGGCGCAACAACGCTGCCGGCTGATGAATTTGTGTTTCTGTGTACACGACGGTCCGTCCGCCACTCAGCAAAGCCGCAAACATCTGCCATACGGAGATATCGAAGGTATAAGCGGCCGTATAAGCCAGGATGCTGTCGGCATCCATTTTCAGATCATTTACCTTGGCAAATAAATGATTCAGCATACCGGCATGTTCCACCATCACCCCTTTAGGCTTACCGGTGGAACCGGACGTATAAATAATATAGGCGAGATCGTTAGGCGCGGGTGCGGTAAACAGTGGCGTGACCGGCTGGATATCCAGCGTGGCCGCATCACCGTCTATTAAGAATGTATTCAGTACGGTGATGTCACTGATTTTTTCGTTGGCATAGCTACTGCTGACGATCAACGGCGCATTGCAATCATCCAGGATATAGGCGATTCTTGCGGCCGGGTATTCCGGGTCAACCGGCACATAAGCCGCACCGGCTTTCAGGATGCCCAATATAGCGACGATCATATCTGCTGAGCGTTCCAGGCAAACAGGCACCAGCGAATTGCCGGTAACGCCCTCTCCGATCAGGTAGTGCGCCAGCTGATTGGAGCGCTCGTCCAATGCCTTATAACTAAGGACGGTGTCTCCTGCTATCACAGCCGGCGCGCCGGGTGTAATAGCAGCCTGGGATACAAACAAATCTATAAACGTTTTGTCCTGCGGGAAAGCAACGGCGGTGTTATTAAAATCTACCAGCAGCTGCTGCTCTTCTTCCTGCCGTAACATCGGGATAGAGCCGATATGTGCGGCCGGCAGCTGCACAATAAATTGCAGCAACTGCTCAAAGTGTTTCACCAGACGCTGCATGCTTTCTTCGGTAAACAGGTCCACACAATATTCAATGTAGCCGCTTAAACCGTGGGCATCTTCCTGCAAGCAGCAGCTGAGGTCAAACAAAGTAACGGTATGCGGAATTTCTTCCTGTGTAATATGCAGTTCGCCCAGCTTCAGATCTGGCGCATCGGGCATATTAAAGAGTTCAAACATCACCTGGAACAACGCCGTTCTGCTCATGTCCCGGTCTTTTTCCACCACTTCCACTATTTTTTCAAAGGGTGCGTCCTGATGATCGTAGGCATCCAGCGTAGTTTCTTTCACCTGTTGCAGCAGCGTGATAAAAGTAGGATCATCGCTCAGGTCACTGCGCAGCGGTAATGTGTTCACAAAGAAACCGATCAGTCCTTCTGCTTCCTGTTGCGTTCTGCCGGCGATGGTAGTACCTACGCAGATATCATCCTGGCCGCTGTAACGGTACAACAATACTTTGAAGGCGGTGAGCAACGTCATGAACAGCGTAGTGCCCTGTTGCTGCGACAGTACCTGCAACTGGTCGCGCAGCTCTTTATCCAGGCGGAACCTGCTGATAGCGCCGCGGGTGCTCTGTATCGGAGGACGTGAATAATCTGTAGGCAGGTGCAGCACTTCTACGCCCGCCAGTTTTTCCTGCCAGTATACCAGGCGTTTCTTTAAGGCAGCGCCTTCCAGGTGTGTGCGTTGCCAGATGGCGTAATCCGCGTATTGGATATCCAGCGCAGGCAGATGCGATGCACTGCCGGTGCTGTGGGCACGGTATAACGCAATCAGTTCATTTACCAATATGGATACTGACCAGCCATCGGAAGCAATATGATGCATTACCAGTACCAGCACCTGTTCCGCTGTTGATACGCGCAGCAGATGCGCCCGCAGCATAAAGTCATTGGCCAGATCAAACGGCTGGTATACCAGGTGGGTAATATATTCCTGTAACGCCGTACCATCAGCACTCAAAGCAGCGTCGTCTATTTCCGTCAGCTGCCACAGGTGTTTGTCCAGAAACTGTTGGTAAGGTTTACCCTGTTCCTGTCTGATGACGGTACGCAATGACTCATGCCGATGGACGATCTGTCCGATAGCATGGCCCAGCGCCTCATTGTCCAAGGCGCCTTTCAGCCTCAACACCACCGGCATATGATACGATACGCTGCCTTCCAGCTGATCAATGAACCACAGCCTTTCCTGGCTGAAAGACAGCGGAATCTGTACGGGCCTTTCTGCCGCGAAAAGCGCGGGCAGCAACAGCCCTTTATGTTGCAGTTGCAGGTAAGTAGCTAAGGAAGCAACGGTTGGATGCAGGAAAAAATCTTTTACCGTCAGCTCCGCCTCCATCTCTTTACGGATGGCAGATACCGCACGGGTAGCGAGCAACGAATGCCCGCCCAGCTCAAAGAAATTATCCTGCGTGCCGATACGCTCTACTCCCAGCAGCCGTTGCCAGATGTCCGCCAGCTGCTGTTCTGTGGCGGTTACCGGCGCCTGGTAATTCAACAGGCGCTTGCGCTGTATAAATTCCCATTCGGTTAAAAACCGGCGGTCTACCTTACCATTGCTGGTCAACGGCAACAGCTGCATGGCCACAAAAGCGAAAGGTACCATGTATTCGGGCAGCCGCTGTTGCAACTGCACACGGATATCTTTTTCCAGCACTTCGCAGATATCGGGGAACAGCGGAATATTTGTTTTTACACCCTCCGTATAACCGGCCGATTTGCTGTAAGATGGCTCCACAAAACCATTGAACGGCACCTGTTCTATCAGCAGGTTTATCTTAAACGGATCTTCATTCAGCAGGAAGCGGCATTGATAACCGGCAACTTTGGCAGCGGCCAGTATGTCATTCACCACTTTGGTATCGTTGTCAGGTGTCAGGATATAGTCTGCCAGATCACCCACCTGGTTGATGCTTCTGTCGGTAAGCGCCTGCTCCAGCAGCCTTTCCTTCCATAACCTCGGGTTAGGCACGTGCTGCAAGGCAATCCGTGGCTGACCGGCAGCGAAGCGCGACAAGATGCTGTGCTTATCCGTGATCTCGTCCCATGCCTGCCATTGCGGCTGCAGTACTGGTTTTTCTATATCCAGATGCAACACCACCGTGTAGCGGTAGAGCGTCAACTCATTGAGATAGTCGCCCTGCTTCCATTGAATTTCCACATGGGTAATCTCCGGATACAGCGACTGCAACTGGAAGAAGTAAGCAGGAGAAAAACACAGCTCTTCTTCTTTCCATACTTCCTGGTCTACGTTCCATTCAAACTCCCGGAGGCTTGTTTTACTTTGCAGTTTATCCAATTGCAGCCTGCGTTTGAAAGAAGGGAGCAAACGGAGGTCTCTCACGTCCCCGATCACAATATGTCCTTTCCCTTTCAGCAGGGAGATGGCATTGTCCAACACATCAGACATGTACTGCGCACCCGGGAAATATTGTACGATGGAGTTCAGGATCACGGTATCGATAGAGGCGCCTTCTTCCAGGGTTACTTCGTGGGCCGCACATACCTTCAGGGTTGTTGCAGGATAGCGGCGCAGTCCTTTGTCGATATGCTGCTGCAGCTGACGGGTAGATACCTGTGAGAAGTCGGTACCAATATATTTTTCGATGTGCCCGGCCAGCTGAAAATAGATCAAACCGGTACCACATCCTATTTCCAGCACATTACGCGGCTGGGTGGACAATACTACGCTGGTGATATCTTCCAGCCAGCTGCGCATGTTCTGCGCCGGGATGGCTTCACCGGTGAAGCTGTCGTTCCACCCGGTGATATTAAATTCCCCGTCCAGGTCTTTTACTTCGTCTGCTTTACTATAGGCCGTTTCATACAGTTCTTTCCAGGTAGCCACCTGTTGCAGGTACAGTTCCTGCTCTGTGCGGAGCACGGCTTGCTGGTCGGGCACATAATAGCTGACCAGTTTTTTCTCCGCGCCCTGTTGTTCCTTTACCACGACGCAACTGGCGGCTACAGCCTCCAGGTTGTTCAATGCTCTTTCTATTTCGCCGGGCTCTATTCTGTAGCCACGCATCTTGATCTGGTCGTCCATACGTCCCAGGTACTCCACCGTACCATCGGGCAGCCAACGGGCACGGTCGCCGGTGCGGTATAACCGGGCGCCCCGCTGTTCACTGAACGGATCGGTGACAAATTTTTCTGCGGTCAGTTCCGGCTGATTGAGGTAACCACGGGACACCCCCGCGCCGCCTACATACAGCTCTCCCGGCGTACCTACCGGCAGCAGCTGCATCGCGCTGTCCAGCACATAGGCCGTACGGTTGGCCAACGGCCGGCCGATAGGAATACTTTTGCCCGGCACCACCGCGGCGATATTCCAGGTGAGGGAGAAAGTCGTGTTCTCCGTAGGGCCGTAACCGTTAATAATCTGCGTAGCAGGATAAGCAGCCCGGAATTTACGGATATGCTCTTCCGATAGTTTCTCTCCTCCTGCCATCACAGCGGTCAGCCCTTCGAAGATGGAGATGTCATCATCTACCAGCTGGTTAAACCAGCTGGCGGTGAACCACATTTTTGTAACGCCCCGCTGACGGATCTCCTGTTTGAGCAACTGGTTGTCCAGCAGCCGTTTCTCCGGGCATAATACCAGCTGTCCTCCATTCAGTAACATACCCCAATATTCGATGGTGGTAGCGTCAAAAGAAGGAGAACCGGTAGACAATAAAGTATCTGCGGCGCTCAGCTCCACGAAGTTGCCGCCCCGCGCCAGGCTGGTCACGTTGCGATGGACCACCATCGCGCCTTTGGGCCTGCCGGTAGAACCGGAAGTATAAATAACGTATGCCAGGGAGTCCGGATCGGTTTTCACGCCTACCGGATACGCCGGCATCGCTGCGAGCAAATCAAGGATATTATCTACGAAGATGAGCGTGGCCTGCTCCGCTTCCGCGGCTAGCAACGCCTGCTGGTCGGTGGTCGTGAGCACCAGTTTGCTGGCCGTATCGTGCAGCATATACGCGATACGGTCCTTTGGATAAGCCGGGTCTACGGGCACATAAGCGCCGCCGGCTTTCAGGATACCGAGGATACTCACGATCAGGTGAATGGACCGTTCCATGCACAGCGGCACCATCACGCCTTCCTTCACGCCCTGCTTACGGAGGTAATGCGCCACGCGGTTCGATTGCTCTTCCAGCTCACGGTAGGTCAGCTGCTGCTCACCGAAAGACAACGCAATGGCGTCCGGCGCGTTGGCTACCTGCTCTTCAAACAGGGCAGTAATGGTTTTATTGACCGGATAAGGCACCACATTATCGTTGAAGGTAACGAGCAGCTGGTGTGTTTCTTCCGCACTCAGCATTTTCAGTTCCCCGATAGTGGTAGCGGCATTTTGTACTGCCGCCTCCAGCAGCGCCATATAATGATGCATCATTCTCAGGATGGTCGTTTCCCGGAACAGGTCTATGCAATATTCCACTTCCAGCGCAATGCCGTCCGGTCTTTCTTCTACGGTCCAGAAGATATCAAACAGGCTGGTGCTGCGGATCACCGGCTCCGGCGTCATCGTGGCTTCTCCCAAACGTAATTCCGACATCAGCGGAATATTCTGCAGGGTAAACATCACCTGGAACAGTGGGTTTTTCCGGATGTCGCGCTCGCCCATCACTTCCATCACCACTTTTTCAAAAGGCACTTCCTGGTTATCGTGGGCATCAAACAAAGTATTCTGTACTTCTTTCAATGCAGCGGCAAAAGAAGGATTACCACTGAGGTTGCTGCGAAGCGCGAGGGTGTTTACAAAGAAGCCTAACAATGGTTCCAGCTCCACCTGGGCCCTGCCGGCGGTAGCACATCCGATGCAGATGTCTTCCTGCCCGCTGTAACGGTACATCAACACTTTTAAAGCGGTGAGCAGCGTGGTAAACAGGGTAACGCCCTGCTGCCGGCCCATTTGTTTTACCCGCGCGGACAATTCCTTATCCAGTTGCATAGTGATCACAGCGCCTCTGGTACTTCTCACTACCGGCCGTTCAAAGTCAGTAGGCAACTGTAACAAGGTGACGCCATCGAGCTTCTTTTTCCAGTAGGCCAGCTTTTGGGCAACGAGCGGTCCCTGTAAAAAACGGCGCTGCCACAGCGCGAAATCCGCATATTGAATTTTCAGGGCCGGTAATACCGGCTGACGGCCGTTCAAACGGGCATTATATATTTCTATCAGTTCCTGGAAGAAAATATGTGCGGAGGAATCATCAAAAACAATATGATGGATGATCATCACCAGCACATGTTCTGTGGCTGAAACACGGATCAGGTATGCGCGCAGCATATTGCCTTCGGACAGTTTAAAAGGCATGTTCACCAGGCTGGCGATGTATGTCTGTAAAGCAGCTGCATTGTGCTGATACAGCGGATCTTCCACCTCTTCCAGTTGCCATTGTACCGATTCCTGCACCCGCTGACAGGCATGGCCTTCCTCCTGATAGATGTTGGTCCGTAAGATTTCGTGCCGGTCTACAATGAGCTGTAAGGCGTCCGTGAGGGCATTTTTATCCAGATGCCCTTTCAATCTTACGATAGCCGGCAGGTTATATTGCACGCTCCCTTCCAGCTGGTCAATGAACCATAAACGTTCCTGGCTGAAGGACAGCGGGATATGTGCAGGTCGCTCCTGTTTTTCAATGACCGTGGGCAAAACGTTCAACACCGCTGCTTCTACGGGCGCCACCTTTTTTTTAACGGGGGCTACCTGTGGTAAAAAACCAGCTCGTTGCAAATCTGTTATGGTATCCCTGAAACATTTTTCGATGAAGTCAATATCATCATCGGTATGTGCTGCGGAGAGGAAACAGGTTTTACCTTCCCATATGTACACGCCTTTTTCCAGCAGGTGGTAGAAGAACAGGTCCATGTTACCGGAAATGGAGAAGTAGAACAGGGAGCCAAAGTTATTCACCTTGATGGGCACCTGGTTTTCATCCAGCATCTTCGTGATATTGCCAATCAGGCGATTGGTGCGCATATTCAGCTTTTCCTGTAAAGCGGGGCCTTGTCTTTCCAGTTCGCCTAACACGGCCAGTGAGGCCACCATGCTCAGCGGATGCTTACAGAAAGTACCTGCCAGGAAAGTGGTTTCCGCTTTAGGATAAGAGTCGTCTTTATAGTTCCACAATCCGCCGTCAAAAGCCTGCATGCACCAGTCTTTGCCCGCAATGATACCGATCGGCATGCCGCCGCCGGCGATCTTGCCATAGGTCACCATGTCCGCGCGGATACCAAAATGTGCCTGTACGCCGCCCGGATGAATGCGGAAGCCGGTGATCATTTCATCAAAGATGAGGATGATCTTTTCCTGCTCCGTCATGGCCCGCAGCTCCTGCAACAGCGCTTTCGGCTGATAGCCCGGCCTTCTGCTCTGAATGGGTTCTACCAGTACGGCCGCCAGCTCATGCGCATGTGCACGGATCTGCTCTACCACGTTGGGATTGAGGTAATCAAATACCAGCACGTCGGCCACCATGTTAGGGATAACGCCCGGCGCAATGGGAATACCATTGTGATCGTGTTCTATATCTTCTACCATGGCCAGTGTACCGTCAAAGTAGCCGTGGTAGGAACCGAGGAAAATAGCGATTTTCTTTTTGCCGCTGGTAGTACGGGCCAGTCGCATCGCAGACATCACCGCTTCAGTACCGGAGTTATGAAAGCTCACTCTGTCCATGCCTGTGAGTGCGGAAATACGGGTGGCCACTTCTCCTGCCAGGTAGGTCTGCGGGCCCAGCTGGTAGCCTTTTTCCAGCTGTTTGTGAATCGCTGCCGTAACGATCTCCGGACGATGTCCTAATAAATTCACCCCAAATCCCATGGTCAGGTCCACGTATTCGTTGCCGTCCACATCCCTCATTTTTGATCCGAGGGAAGAAGCGGCCACGATAGGATAGACCATTTCTTTGGTAGCAAAACGGAAGCCTGCCGATACGCGGTTGTCTGCCAGTACCGGGCGATAGCGCTCTGTCAGTGCTTTGGAAGTTTTGGTTTTGGTGGTATATTTTTCGATGAAAGCATCCAGGTAGGCCTGTTGCTCCGGCGCATATTTCTGTCCTGGTTTAGTTTCTATTTTGGGGAAGATGGACACGCCTTTTTTGGGAGCAGCGGCCGGTGTATTTGCCGGCGCTGCTGCCGCGCCGCCGTTTACGTGGGGCGACGATGCCGCAGGATGCCCATTCGTATGACCGTTGGCGTTACCATTGCCATGGCTGTGCGCCGGCTGCATGCCTTGCGACATCCATTGAAACTGCTGCGCAATCACATTCAGTTGCTGCTGCATCAGCTGCACCGTGTCCTGGATAACGTTATACCCGCCCGGTGCCTGCATGTGTGGCATCAACACCGGGGCAGGCAGCGTCGATGGCAATGGTGAAGAAGATGGAGGTGGAGCCGGTGAAGGCGCCGCTACTGTTGTTTCCTGTACAGGAGCCGCCACCGGCATGCTGTCTGCGGTAACAAAAACGGTGGCATGTGCCGAGATATACTCTGCCATCAGCTGGATAGAAATCAGTTCCTCAAAGATCAGCCGCATCGAAAAACTCAAGCCATATTCATTCTCTATCTTTCTCACCAGACTGGCCATGATGAGGGAATCCGCTCCCTGCGAGAGGAAGGGCACATGGACGTTCAGTTCGTCTGAAGGAGACATTTTCAACAGCCGGCGCAGGTTGTCTGCCAGGTAATCGGCGATATATCCGGCACTATTGGGAAGTAAATGATTTTTGTGACTCATGGGCGTGTTTTTAGGGATGGTTATTTCCTCCACGGTGGCCAGCTTGTCTTTCGGCTGACGGGTATTTTTTTCTATCCAGTAGCGTTGGCGCTGGAAAGGATAAGTGGGTAAAATGGCTTTATGAGGGGCACCGGTCGCATAAAATGCGGGCCAGTTAACGGTAATTCCTTTTACATGCAGCGCCATCAGGGCATGAAGCATGGTGGTCCAGGACGAACGTCCTTCTCTCATCACCGGCAACAGCCGGTGCTCTTCATACTTCAGTGTCAGTTGCGCCATGGATAACAGGCTGGGCTGAGGACCCAGCTCCATCAGGTTAAACTCGCCGGCTTCTTTGAGCGTTTGAATGCTCTGCGAAAACAGTACCGGCCAGAGGATATGTTTGCCCCAATAAGCGGCATCGGTCACCTCTTTTCCGGCAATGGCGCCGGTTACATTGGACACCAGCGGAATAACCGGCAAATGATACTGCACGCCGGAGGCTATCTGATGAAAATCTTTCAGCACCGGCTCCATCAGCGGAGAGTGGAAAGCATGCGACACCTGCATTTCGCGGCTGCCGATGCCGGCTTGTTTCAGGGACTGCGTCACTGCGCGCAGAGCAGCTGTCTTCCCTGAGATAACGGTCAGCTCCGGTCCATTAATGGCCGCAATAGCTAAGTCGTTGCCGTACGACTGAATAGCGGCGGCCACTTTAACAGCTGTGGTAAATACCACCGCCATGCTGCCTTCTTCCGTTACGGCGTTCATCAGCGCAGCTCTGGCAGTGATCAGCGCCAGTCCGTCGTATAAACTGAATACGCCCGCTGCATAGGCGGCGGCGTATTCGCCGGCGCTATGACCTAATACTATATCGGGCACCACACCCCACGATTTCCACACTTCTGCCAGCGCACATTCTATCACGAACAAAGCAGGCTGGGTGAAAATGGTTTGCCGTAGCAGCGCATTGGCTTCTTCCGGATTCTTTTTATAAAGCAGGTCGGTGAGTGAAAACGGCCAGCTCTTTTTCAGGAAAGCGTCGCAATCATCTACCACCCGTTTGAACACGGCGTTGTTATCATACAGCTCCCTGCCCATGTTCCAGTACTGGGCGCCCTGGCCCGTGAACAGCCAGGCAATTTTTCCCGGCGACCGCAACGTATCTCCTGTGGAAACACTATGCTGTCCCCTGCCGGCCACATAGGCCTGCAGCTGTGCGGCCGCATCTTCTTTGGAAGCCGCCTGCCATGCGATCCGGTAGGGAAAGGCATCGCGGCCGGTGGCCATCGTCCGCGCGATAGCGGCGATGGTATCTTCACTTTGCGGCAGGAAAGAAACGTAGCCGGACACCATCGTCTCCAGTGCTGCCGGCGTTTTAGCGGACAACAACAAAGGATAGGCAGGCAACGGTTTCTCTTCGGGAGCTGACACTGCCAGCGCTTCTTCCAATATCATGTGCACGTTGGTACCGCTGAGTCCAAAAGCACTGACAGCTGCTCTCCGGGGCGATGCCGCGGCCGGCCACGGCATGAGGATATCTGCTACCTTCACGGCCATATCCTTCCAGGGGATAAACCGGTTGGGGGTATTAAAATGGAGACTGGCAGGAATTTGACGGTGTTGCAGGCTAAGCACGGTCTTAATAAAACCAGCAATACCTGCTGCCGCTTCCAGGTGACCTATATTTGATTTCAGGGCGCCCATCAGCAACGGCTCCTCCTTCTTACGGGAGCGGCCATAAACAGCATTCAGCGCCAGTACTTCTACCGGATCGCCCAGACGGGTACCTGTTCCATGTGTTTCTATGTATTGTATACTGTCTGCGTCCACCGCAGCGTTGTGCAGCGCTTTCTCTATCAGCTGCTGCTGCGCCATACCATTGGGCGCTGTCAAGCCATTACTTTGTCCGTCATGATTGACCGCGCCTCCCCTTATCACCGCGAGGATGTTATCACCGGCAGCCACGGCATCTTCCAGCCGCTTTAACACCACCACGCCGGCGCCTTCTCCCCTCACATAGCCGTCTGCGTTATCATCAAATGTTTTGCACTGCCCGGTAGGAGAAAGTGCTTTCATCCGGCATAACTTAATCGTCGTGTCCGGCGACAACATCAGGTTCACGCCACCGGCCAGCGCCAGCGAGCACTCTTTGCGCAACAGGCTCTGGGCCGCCTGGTATACGCTCAGCAGGGAAGACGAACAGGCCGTGTCCAGCTGTAACGCAGGACCATGGAAGTCCAGCAGGTAGGCAATCCTACCGGCTGCAATACTTCTTTCCACGCCTAATCCGGTAAATACATCTTCGTAGTAAGTGACGTCGCCATTGTCACGGATAACCTGCTGGTAATCGTCCGTGCTCATGCCCACAAAAATGCCGCTGTCCGAGCCTCTCAGAGAAGCCGGCGCAATACCGGCGTGTTCCAGCGCCTCCCGGCAAACTTCCAGCAACAGGCGTTGCTGTGGGTCCATCGCTGCCGCCTCTCTGGGGGAAATGCCAAAAAACAGCGGATCAAACTGATCTGCATGTTCGATAAAACCACCGTGACGGGTATACATTTTACCAGGCGCATCTTCCTGTTTATCATAATAGGCAGAGATGTCCCATCTGCTTTCCGGCACTATTCCCACCGCATCCCGGGACGATTTCAGCAACGTCCACATAGCCTCGGGGGAGTTCACATTCCCCGGAAAACGGCAGCCGATACCGATGACCGCCAGCTGATTGCCCGCCGCGTCCGTTGCCGGCGACGTAGTTTTATTTTCCGGCAGGGCAAGCGTCATCCCGGCGAAATGAGTAGCCAGGCTCTGCACAGTGGGATAACTGAATACCACGGTATTCTCCACCGGCGTTTGCAGGAAAATTTCCAGATCAGCCGCCAGTTGCACTGCCAGTATGGAAGTGAGCCCATACTCGGCAAAAGTTCTTTGGGCCTGCATCTCCGCTGGCGTAGTATGTAAATGCTGCTTCAGCCAGGCTTCCAGCCACTCCTTCAACCGCGATAACGTATGTGCGTTCACGGTAGTGATGGCCGGCACCGGAGGGGCAACCACCATTTCTTCAGCCGCAGCGGCCTTCTCTGCGACCGCTATTTCTTCGATCGCTTCTTTATAAGCACCTTTGATATATTCTTCAACAAATAAATGTCTTCTTACTTTCCCGCTGGTGGTCTTGAAGATCTTCCGCACCGGTATCACCTGTTTTACTTCCAGCCCCAGTCGCGCTGCCACGGTCCTTTTCACCAGTGATATCATCGGCAAAAATTTCTCTGCAGACATTTTATGCACCACAAAAACAACGATGGACTCAGATCCGTTCACCTCATCAGGGATACCTACAGCCACTACTTTACCCGTGTCAATTTCATCGAGGGTTTCCAGCGTATGCTCAATGTCGTGCGGATATACGTTGCCGCCGTTGACAAAAATGATATCCTTTACGCGGCCCATGATGTACAGCACATCATCCAGCACAAAACCCGTATCGCCGGTATTCAGCCAGCCATCTTTAAATGTATTTTTACTGGCCGCATCATTATTGTAATAGCGGCTCGCCACACAGGCACTTTTTACCCAGATAACGCCAGCATGGCCGGGCGGCAGCGTGGCGCCTTTTTCATTGACGATGCGCAGCTGGAAATCGCCTATCAGGGTGCCAACGGCCACTACTTCCAGCGTATCCGCTGCCGGCTTCTTCACCAGCGATTTGCCGGTAATGCTTTTGCCGATGGTCAACGCATCCCTTTTTACAAAGACGCTCTGGAAAGGCACATCTGCCTTGGGGAAGGTGATTTCCAGTGTAGCTTCCGCAAGGCCATATACCGCGCGCATGGCCATCGGATTGAGTTTGTATTTTGCCATCCGCTCGTTGAAAGTCCTGGACAGGCTGGCAGATATGGGCTCGGCGCCGTTTAGTATGATCCGCACAGAAGACAGGTCCAGGCCCTCTCCCTTCTCCTCTGTAAAATGATTTAAATAGTATTTATACCCGAAGTTAGGAGAACAGGTAATGGTAACGCGGTAATCAGAGGATTTCTGCAGCCATAACAACGGGTGCCTGATAAAGAGGTCCGTAGGCATGATATATTGCTGTACGCCTGCCGCCAGTGGGTTAAGGTGATAACCAATCAATCCGAGGTCGTGCGTCAGCGGCATCCAGCTTAAGAAGATATCATCCGATGTACAGGCATAAGCTTCCAACACCGCGAAAGTATTGGCGATCAGGTTGCGATGGCGGATTTCCACCCCTTTAGGGTTACCGGTGGAGCCGGAAGAAAACTGAAGGAAAGCAATATCATCCGGCGTAACATCGGCCGGAATACCTGCTGGCAGGTTATCTTTATTTTCTTCCAGGAACAATACCTGGTCGTAGAAAGTTTTATCGGCGCTACCATCACTATAATCCTGCTTGCACAGTTTTTCATAATGCGCCGGTGTGGTAATGATATAAGGGTTTTTCAGGTAAGTCCTTATTTTATATAGTTTCCTGGCATTTTCGCTGTAATGCGTGACAGAAACAGGTACAGGTATGATCCCTCCTAAAATACAGGCCCAGAAATACTGAATAAACTGCTGGCTATCGTCCAGCTGTAACACCAGTTCATCACCGGGTTTCAATCCTTTATGCTGTAAGTATCCCAGCAGGCACAATGCTTCGTGATACAACTGATGATAGGATAGAAAATTGGTCTTGTTGGCCGCAACGATAAAGCTAACGCCTTTATCACGTTGATCTTTTTGATGGATCAGCAGCTCAGACAAGGTCTTCAGGGACAGCTCGTTTCTCATTTGTGCTCAGTTATTTGTTCAGTAATAACAATAGTTTAACCTGTAGAAAGATGGGACTTCCACCTCACTACACACCTAATAGTACGCCGGCATAGGGTTAATAATGCTTATTCTGCGGCAGCATACTTCCGTTCGTACAGCAGTTCTTTTTCACCAAACAGGCGTTCAGCTATCATTCCTTTCTCCTGACAGTTTTTGACGAGTTTATCAGACTGGATGATGGGATTGGAAGCATCCGTATATTTAATACTGCTGATAAATTCCAGCCACGGCTCCATACCCATCGCATATACGTACACCTCTTTGGGATTGAAGATCTCTACCAGCGACATGCCTTTCAGGCAATCAGAACCTGCCAGCCTGCGGCTGCTGTCCTGTTCGCGGGTGATCTTTTTCGTCATCAGCGGTCCGTATAACCAGGTCAGCGGCGCGCCGTCGCATTCCATGCCGAGGAACATCACGTCCACATCACCGATGCTCTGATGAATGTGCTCGTAGAGGGCAGGCTCACTGATGCGGGAATCCGCCAGGAACAAAAGTTTGAAGCCGCTGATCTGTACCAGGTAGCAGGCCTTGGAGAGAATATTCAGATCGCTGTGTTCTCCGGTAAAGGGCAACCCTGTGATCGTTGTGTTGGTAAACTCAATGGTTTCCATTTCTTCTATCGCTTCCACCTGATCAAAACCGATGTTTTGGAACATCAGCCGCAGATCAGGATTCTCCAGTTGGCCGGAGTTGGTACGGGGAACAATCAGATGTTTGATCTTATGACGAAGTGGCAATAATGTTTCAAACAGAATATGGTCCTGGTGATTGTGGGTGATCAGCACATAATCGATCACGTCCGGAAGATCGGCATCGGAAAAATGCTCGATATCGCTATCATAGCCATAGTAGCTGATCAGCGGATCTACGAGGATACTAACGTCTTTGGTTTCTACCAGGATACAGGCATGGCCGAAGTAGCGCATACGGATTTTATCACCGGTATATTTATTATAAACAGGAGGCGGGGTGGTCGTAAAGAAGGTATTAAACAGCGCTTCGTCCGCAGGAGATATGTCTAATAATGTTTTGATATACTCCAGGTTTTTCGGCGTACGCTTCATTCTTGCCAGTTCATCGATACCGGCATGATCAAAAGGTAGGGGCAGGTGCAGCACCCCCGGTTCGTCCAGTCTGGGCGTGCTCAGACAAAAAGGACGGTGGTCGTTTTCAGTCACCCACAGGGCAATGCTCTGAGACGATTTATTGTAAAAATGGCTCTTATATAATAATGCTTCAAAAAAGCGAAAATCTGCGTTGTTGTTCCGATCGTAAAACAGTTCCACATATCCTTTGAGCATGGGGGGAACTTTCTCGTACAGCGTTTCCATGCCCATCCCTTTACCTTCCGCTTCCAGCAAACGGTCCAACTCTTTTACCGCTTTGGAAAACTTCAGCGCTTTCTCTTGTTCCTTCATGGTTTTTTCATAGAGGACATTCACTTCGTCGACCCGGTCAACCGGTATATCCATGAAAGGGCCGCCTTTCATCTTGGGGTTCAGTACCGCTTCAGCATGCACAGAAGGTTCCATGATAAAGGAATCCATGATATTCAGGTGTCTGCCTACCACGTTCATGGCGGCGGTAGCAGGTGATATCAGGTGGCTCCAGGCATACCATCTGTCGAATAAAGGTTCTATGACTACGTTAGGTTTTAAGTAAAATTCATTTCCATTCATGATGGTGAGGTTTCGCATTAAAAAATATGTTGATCATAAAAGTGTTTCCTCCAAAGTGGCGTTATGCTTACCACGACGTAAAGCAAACATTCACCCGGCGGAAACACTTGTGTATCAAGAATGTCACAGGAGACGTCGCTATGTGATAGTTTGGTAAGTTCCACCCATACCAGTGACTATCGGATAAAAACATCTTTCCTGCAAGCATCCAGACTCTTTAACAAAAAGAACCATGATCTGGTGTTGGGCTGACTATTTTAATCGGCGAGTACCGTACCGATGCCGGCTGCTTTTGCTTTCTCATAGAAGTATACAGCAGTAGCAATATCAAATACGGCCATTCCCATCGGATTAAACATGACCACCTCTTCCATCCCCGCATTTTGTAATTTGTCTTCACAAATGATATCCACAAGTGAAAGCGTGCCTGATTTGGTTAACCCCTGTGTTTTATGCATCACCTCGATATCTGTATTCTCCCGGCATACTTCTTCCCAGTCATCCACCACAATATGATTGGCGTAGTTGATAAACTCCGGCACATAATCTCTCAGGGAAATATTTAACTGCAGGGAGCCTTTCTTAGGGGCTTTGTTGATGTATGGCTTTTTAGAGACAGTACAGGTCATCAGTATATCTGCATTCTCAAATGCTTCTTCCCAGGTATGAACGATATGTACCTTGTCTTTCAGAGAGGCAGGGATCAGGGAAGCATCAGGCTGATGAAGGTCGTAGATATGCACGTAGTCCAGCCGCTCTCCCAGCAGGGAACTGATCATGTCCAGGTGTTGCTGGCCGATAGGACCGAAACCGATAATACCTACACTTAATTTCTCCTGGCGGTTGCGCTGCAGGTATTCGCTCACCACCAGTCCTGTTACGGCCGCCGTACGAACGGCACTCACGTGGCTGGTATTGATAATACAGGCAGGCACACCGGTATCTGCTTCATTCAATATGGTGACAGAGTTGGCACGGGGAAGGTTTTTCCTGATATTTTCAGGAAAGCTGGCTATCCATTTTATACCTGAAAAAGATACTTTACCACCCACGAATGCGGGCATAGCAATGATACGGTTGGTGAGGTCCCGGTATCTCAGGTAAGGTTTGATGGGCTGGGCAAAATCTCCATCTTTCAGGGTATAAACGGTTTCCCGGATCTTACCAATCATTTCTTCCCAGTTAACACCCATGTGTAACAGATCGGATTTACTTAAATAGTACATATTTATTATGCTTTTATTTTGGACAGCTTTTCCATCATGTTATTCACCCATTTTCTGTCGTATACATTGTTGATATAGGAATCTCCGCGGTCTGCACAGCAGAAAAGTGTAACAGGGGTACCCTGAATAGCGTGTGAATTGAAATAGGTTTTGATGGCGGCATAGACTGCTCCGGAGGAAGCGCCTGCGAAAATATTCTGTTCTCTCACCAGTTCGTGACAGCCGGCAACCAGTTCCTCGTGGGTCACGATCATGACCTCATCAATGATGGCGTTTTCCAATATGGAAGGCACTTTGCTGGATCCGAGGCCGGAAACATATCTTTTCTGGGGAGGAATATTAAAGATAACGGAGCCTTCAATGTCTACAGCGACGATGGTGATGTCCGGAAATTTCTCTTTTACTTTCCGGGATATCCCGCTGATAGTGCCACAGGAGCTGACGGCGATAAACATGTAGTCCAGGTGATCAAACCGGTCGCAGATCTCTTTTCCCAGGGTGTTGTAATAGCCTTTGAAATTATCGGGATTATCGTACTGATTGGTCCAGAAACTATTGGGGTGTTGGGCACACAGTTCCTTGACGGTTTCAATCCTGGTGAGGAGGTATCCGCCGGTGCTGTCTTCTTTTTCCACTTTTACTACTTTATCGGTAAACAAGCGGAGCATCGCTTCATTCTCGCGATTAATATTGGGATCAATGACGGGGATAAAGGTCAATCCCAGGTCTTTACAGATTCGTGCCAGGGCGATGGCGAAGTTACCGGAGCTCGACTCTACGATAAGCGTATCGCTGTTTACCCTGCCGTTACGGATGGCATTGGAGAGAATGCTCAAAGCAGCTCTGTCTTTAATACTGCCCGAGTAGTTTCTGTACTCCAGTTTTGTGAACAGTGAAACACCAGGCATATTAAGTTCTACCACTGGTGTATTTCCGATCAGGCCGCTGATCTTTTCGAGGGAAGATAACATCATCTCATCTTAGGTTTTTCAATGATTTATTAAATTGGTATGTAGGGACTACTAACGTTCTCCATTCATCTATTCGTTGCTATTGTCTATATCTTACGTTTCGTTATGCTCATATCTCATATTAGTTGACACAATACTGCTATACATTGCCGGAAGAATTTCTTCCCGCAAATGTGACAGTCATTCGTTCATATGAAAGAGATACCCTTCGTAAAGGACAACAACATTGACCGCAGTATCGAAAGGCATGTATGCTAAAACAGCCCTCCACTGCATTTGATGCATGCAATTCTAGTCCCTGTTGTAACAATTAAGGCGCAGCGACATGATCAGCACGATTTTCCGTTCCCTAAACGAAATACGATTAATAGTATGCTTGCAAGAACCAGTGAAACAATAGTTACACCGGTCGGAAAAACCAGACGCACAGTTTTTTTCTTAAATTCTTTGTGGAAACGCTCTCTTTCCGACAATACATCGTATTAAATCAAGCTCTTTAACTTGACCTGGGTTGCTTTAAACAGGTTTTTAAGGATAACTGACAACAACGCTTATACGTAAAATGTATAAACCCTGATGCTGGTATCGCTTTTTTGTGTCTAAACGTTCATGGGATCGATAAAATAGGGTTCTATGAAAATACAGTTGTGGTGGAAACAACTTTTTTCTGTTTGTCGCAAATACTTTTCAGTTCGTGATAGAAACGTATTCATTAGCGAGGTAAAGTAAATAAATAATTCTGAAACAACAAAAACTCTTATCAAGAAAAAACAAAAAATTATTTTTCCGGTAACATTGGACGACACCCGGAAACACCAGTAAAATAAAGCATCTACATATGTCCCATGAAATATTACCTCACCGCACACTGCAGTCCGACTTCAAAAATCAATCGCAATAAATAGATGTGAGAACAGGTATTTTTTACGTTTTATCATAATAATAGGAAACCAAACAATATTTATCCATGAGATCATAATTCAGTGTAAACTACCGTCGGCAAAAGACAAGACCCCGTGCTGAGCACGGGGTCTTGTTTGCTATTACACACAAAATTTGTGTTAACCGTGAAGGTGAGCTTCCTCCTTGCTGCATGACTGCTATCACTCTGTAATCACGATCTTACCTGTTTTCAACGGCCGGGCCGAAGGTTGCTTATTATTAAAAATACTATAAAAGTAAACGCCTGCGTTCAGATTGCCGGTATTTACCGTACCGCCGTCTGTCACGTATTCCATGCGTACCATTCTGCCTTTCACATCGTAGAGGCGCAACAGTAGCATCGTGTTGTCGTGCGTGCGCACGTTCACGCTTCCGCCCTGCTGCAACCTGGTCGGATATACGCTGATGTTACCGGCCGGCTGTTTACTAACCAGTGCTGCTTTAGCCAGAGATGACGTGGTATCAGGACAACCGGTAAACGACAGCTCAGCAATGGAGGTCCATGCATTGGCGTTCACTTCAGAAGTAGCTACCAGCTTCACATAACGCGCCTTCACCGTGGGTGAGAAAACCACATCCTGTGCCGCAGTGCTGTTCACAAAGTTGCCGCTGGCCACCTGCGTCCAGTTAATGCTATCGGCACTCACCTGCACCTGGTAGGCGTTGATACGTCCATTAGTGCCTGACTGCCTTGGCAGATAGGTGAGCTTACTCAGATTATAGGCGCCGCCGAGATAGATGGAAATATAATGTGGCATGGGCGCCGTGCTGTTGTACCACTGCGTATGCCAGAATGTGCTGTTATTACCGTCAATAACATTTACGGCCGGGGCGCTCTCTCCTACTGTTTCCTGGCTGTCGAACTGCGACACCCTCAACTGGCTGCGCGGTATCGGGGTGTTACATGCGCCGGCTACCGGCGGATTACCAGGACTACCGGCACCAAAGCCTCCCATACCGGTATTGAAGGTACCAGACACGTAATAGATAGTGGCGCCTTTCTTTCCGCTGCTATCACGCGCAACGTAGATCGTACCGGCGCCATCGGGCGCGGGATTGGCTGGTGTAACGTTACTGATATTGCTCTTCACCTTCACCACCTTCGCAGAATCCCAGATGAGCCCTGTCGTGTTTTCCCAGCCTTGCTTTTCAGCCGCCGTATAATACAATGTCACATTCAGGCTGCCGGCGGTGTTGTTATTGGTGGGAGTGATCTTCAGCGTTTTGGATGTCAGATAATGTACTTTGGCCGTGTCCCAGAATGGCGCCGCACTGGTACCTGCACGGTCTATCTGCACCGTGGTGCAACCATAATCAAAGGCGGACAGGTTCTTCACTTTCGCCATGATCTTGCCGGTGCTGTCTGCAAAGTATACGGTGGCATTAGGGCCAAGGTACTGCGTAGTGCCCGTATTCAGCGTGCCTGCCACGGTAGTAACGGCGGGCCGGGTATTGAAGATCAGGTTAGGTCTGGTAGAGCCATAACCTGGTGCCGTGAAACTACATCCTGCACCGCTGGTTTGCCGCTGGAACACCGTAGGATTAGCGCCGCTCACAGAGATAGACGCCACGAGGTTGTCTCCCTGGTCGGTGCCATCTGCGTTGTTGTAGCACGACTGTATGAGGATGTTGGAACTGCCGTCCCAGTAGAAAGGCTGTGAGAAAGGAACCTGTACCCATCCTGTATCTGCCACGGTGATACTGCCGCTATACACCGTTGTAACCGGGCTGTTATCAAATTGTGTGTCCGTAAATGTTGCCTGAGGCGTGGTACCTACCGCCACGTTGAAGTTCTGGAACGTGCTGGTGGTAGTCACCGTACGCGAGGTCACATGATAAGCAATGGAGTAGATATTGCCTCGTTGCAGGCCTGCCGCTCTCAGCTCATCTGCCGGATAGATAGTCTGGGCGCGCTTATCCGACTGCGTACCGTTGAACGGACTGGAGGCGCTGCCGCCCGTAGTGCCGTTACCGTAAGTGAGGTTAATGAGCGCCGTATCCCCTACCGGCGATGCATCCGGATAGCTGATATTCACGCGGCAGGTTTGTGCAGCCGGATCAGCCATGGCATTCGTACTACCGTTGACGTAGAACGATAACAACGCATATTTGCCGGCCGGGTCTGTCTTACTGCCATACACGCGGATAGTGACCGTACGCGGGGTCGTCTGTCCCGATGTAAAGATCAGCGTGTCCGCGGGTGTGGTAAAGCTGCCGTTGGTGGTCACGTCGTAATCGACGCCTTTCACGGCGGAAGACGTGGAACCTGCCACCAGCTGCACGTTGGCATTGCCGGAAGGCGCCGGGCTGACCGTCAGGTTAACGGTATAGTCCGTATAGGGCTTACAGCCGGACTTATTCACTCCGCCGGCGGTGGTATTGACCGTCGTAGCCGCGAAGGAAATCAGCGGTGTGATGGCATTGTTAAATTTAGTGCCGAAAACGCCACGACCGTAGAAGCTCACCCGCAACTCGCTGCTGTCGGCCACGCCGTTGTTATAGGCAAAGATATCCGTGATATCGGCAACGGTAGGCAGCCCGATAGAATACAGCGACCAGTCGGCCATGTTCTTATTACGGTAGTACACGCCGCGTGCCGTGGCCAGGTATACCGATTCGTTGGTAGCGTAGCGGTCTTCCAGCAGCCGGATAATATTGACCGGTGGCAGGGTGCCGCTGATATCCGTGAAGGTATTTCCCTGGTCTGCCGAGCGGTATACTTTGCTGCCGCAGGAGATATACACCACATTGGTATCACTCTTAATAGTGGTAACGCCGGCGGCTACACTGGTGGCTACCGGCGCGGCCACGCTGACAAACGTGGGCGACGCGGCCAACGCATTACGGGAGCGGTATACTTTCTGATTAGTGGTCACATAATATACCACATTGGCGTCTGCATTGCTGATATGCAATGCCTTGATCTTTTCTGTGTTGTTCACCACTTTGGTCCATGCCGGCGAAGCCGCGGTAATATTGGTGCTGCGCCACAGGCCCGTGTCTGCAATGAATGCAACGCCTACGTTGGCCGGTGTGAACTCCAGCTCCATTTTATTGGAAGCGGTGAACGGCACGTTGTACGAACTTTCGCTTCCGGTAACCGGTCTTCGCTTCCCATTCTCATAATAGTACACCTGGTTGTTGGTATTATAGTCAAAGGCAGAACGCGAGCCCCAATCGCCGCCCCTGTTGGTAAACCAGGGATTGGCGGCATACTTGTAATACAGCTCTCCGTTGTCCTGTGTGCCGATACTGATCATATCACGTCGGATAGGGCTATTGGAGGCATGATATACTTCTGTGGACGAAAGCCCGTCGCTGCGGGGGACCCAGTTGGTGCCACCGTCTGTGCTGAGCCAAACACCACCATCATTATAGTTGAACACCTTACTGTTGTTATAGGGGCTTACCTTGATACCATGCATATCTGTATGGATCATGGTCCACCAGCCGGTCTGGATCTGCGTCCAGCTGCTGCCGCCATTTGTGCTTTTCCATACAATGTGTGCCACCAGATAAAGGACATCGGCATTCACCGGGTCGGCGCCGATAGAAAAATTGTAATTCCCCTGTCCGCTGGAGGTGGCGTTGTAGCCTACCAGATTAGGTGCTACATCGCCTTTTACCTGTGTGAAAGTAGTACCACCGTTGGTGGATTTGTAGATCACCCCACCGGAAACGGCGTCATTAGCGCCTACCATTCCCACGTACACGCGGTTGGAATCAGCAGGCGTTACTGCTATCCTGCTGCCTTTGGCCCCACTGGCCGGCAAGGTGAGTGTAACAGGCATCCAGGTTTCTCCCATATCAGGAGATACATAAAACCCGCCGGCCATGTTCACAGCATAGATAGTAGTGGTATTGTTGGAGGCTTTGTAGGCCATGTCGGTAAACTGTCCGCCACTGAGCTTATTGGTCCAGGAAGTGCCGCCATCCGTTGTTTTCCATATCCCATCGTTGGTAGCGGCAATCAGCACATTATGGTCTGTGCGCGACATGAGCAGTTCCACGGCCATACGGTTGCCGATGTTGCTGTTGGACGGCAGCCACGATTGCCCGCCATCGGTGGTTTTATACACGCCCAGTGCGGTGCTGTAATAGTTGGGGTCCCCGGTGCCGAGGTACATGATCTGATCGTTGGTGTAATCTATGCATACGGAAGCACAGGTGGCCTTAGGCAGCTCGTCGGTGCCCTGCAGCTGCCAGGTATTGGCGGTATCGGTACTTTTCCAGAGGCCCCATACGCTGGTAGCATAGACGGTGGCCGCATTGGAAGGGTGGAATTTCATCTGTGTCACACGGCCAATACCGTTGATCTGTCCGGAAGAGTTGATCGGAAACAGCACGGGGCCGATATTTCGCCAGTTGCCATAGTTTTGTGCCACTGCAGCTGCAGACAGCAACAAGGCGGATAAAAACAGGAATATATGTTTACGCATAGTCATTGCGGTTATTTTCGGTTGATGATGGAGAAATTTTTTACTACCACTTCTTGCCGGGGTTATCGTTGTTCTTCTCCTGCTCTTTTTTATCTTTCACCTGCTTTTCCCGGATGTTTGTCTTTAGTTGCTTTTGCTGTTGCCAGATTTCCACCTGCTTTTCCCTGCTGAGGATAGACCCGTCCGGCTGCACATAGGGCAGCACCTGCCTCCTCCACCATTGGTATTTCTTGTAGGCAAAGGCATACTTGTGCGTATCCTCCTCTTTTTCCCGCTCGGCTTCAGACTCTCTTCTTTTGAAAATGCCCAGGAACCGGCGCTTTCGCTCGGTGTTCTTTTTCACGTCCAGTATTTCATCTTCCTCAATCGGCAGTTCCTTGTTTTTCCAGAAATCGTTGAAGGACTTTTCTATCACGAAAAAATTAACGTTGGGATCATCCATCATGGTGACCCAATCAGGTTCTTTAGTCTGCTGACGTGACTCATGGCGTTGTGCCGATACAGTTATACCGAACAAGAGCCAGGTCATCATCATCACGCAGTGCCATAAAGGCTTCCAGACAAATTGCTTTTTCATTATTCATGTTATTTAGTGTGAGAAACAGATGTTGGGGGATGATAAACAGGGATGACTGCCGACACATCTTCACTGTCCAGCTGATATACCGCCTGAATGTGAGTGGGGGTCAGCACTGCTTCCCGGCTGCCGTGTGCCGCCATCCGGCCTTTGTGCAGCAACAGGATATTGTCGGCAAACCTGGCGGCGATATGCAGATCGTGCAATACCGCCACGATCACCAGGTCTTGCTGTTGTAACAGTGTTTTCAGCTGCCGCATTAGTCTGAACTGATAGTGCACATCGAGGAAAGTGAGCGGCTCGTCCAGCAGCAGATAACGGCAGCCATTGGGCGGCTTCTCCCAGATCTGGGCCAGCACGCGTGCGAAATGCACCCGCTGCTTTTCTCCGCCGGAGAGACTGAGATAATCGCGTTCCGACAGCTCCTCCAGATCAAACAGCGCCATCGCTTCCCGGCAGTAGCGCTTATCTTTTGCTACCGGCTTGTCCGCAATATGCGGGTAGCGGCCCATCAGCACTACCTCCCGCACTTTCAGTGGAAACGCCAGCTCCTGTTGTTGCGACAGCGCCGCACGGACAGCTGCCAGTTGTTTCACAGAGAAATCAGCGACCGGCCTGGCGCCGTACGTCACGGTCCCCGACGTAGGCGACAGCTGACCGGCCGCGATCCGCAGCAAGGTAGACTTGCCGGCGCCGTTAGGTCCCATGACGACGTGCAGGCTGCCTGGCTCCCATTGTACGCTGATATCTTCCAGCAATACTTTGTTATTTTTAATGCAGGTAATACCAGATAATGCAAGCATCAGAAATAGTATTTTTTCTTCTTCAGTAAAAAAATGAGCACCGGCACGCCGGCAAAAGAAGTGACAATACCTATCGGCAGCTCCGCCGGCCGCAGCAGCAGCCTCGCCGCGATGTCCGCTGCCGTCAGCAATACCGCACCCGCCAATGCGCCGGCTGCCATCAGATAACGATTGTCGGCCCCTTTCCAGATGCGCAGAAAATGCGGCACTACCAGTCCCACAAAACTGATCACCCCGGTGAAAGCCGTTACCACCGCTATCATGATCACGTTGATGATCATCACCTCCATCTTCAACCGCCGCACGCCCACCCCTGATAATTGCGCTTCCTCTTCGCCCAGCATCAACAGGTTGAGCTTCGCTGCACAGGCCATGGCACGCCAGCAGCATAAGGTCACCACTACGGCCACGATGATCACCGACTCCCAGTTGGCGCCGGACAGAGTGCCCAGGTTCCAGAAAGTAATGGAACGCGCCTGCGGGTCCCGTGCGATGTAAGAGAGAAAACCGGTGCCGCTGAGAAACAGCGCATTGATGGCAATGCCCATCAGCAATAGCGTGACAATACCGGTCCTGCCGTCTTCCCGGCTGCCGGATAACACCAGCACCATGAAAGTGGCCAACATGGCGCCTGCGCAGGCAGCTAACGGTAACACCCATACGCCGGCATGAAAATGGAACATGGCGCCTGTTACAAAATACAACGCAGCGCCAAAGGCGGCCCCGCTGGAAGTACCTATCAGCCCGGGTTCTATGATGGGGTTCCTGAACAACGCCTGCAATAACACACCACCTACCGCCAGCGCCGCTCCTGCCAATAAACAGAACAACACCCGCGGCAAGCGTATTTCCAGGAAAATCCGCTCATGTAACGTATAGTCGTTGCCATGATAAAACAGTTTACCGAATGCTCCGGCTATCTCCTCCATGCTGATGTCTATGGCGCCCAGGCAGGCAGACGACAACACCGCTGCCACCAGCAGTATCGTCAGCCACAGCAACACTTCGCTATATGGCCTGTTTGGCATGTATCAGTTTTTGCAGTGCCAGCACGTTGTTGCCGGTACGCGGTCCCAGGTATATCAGATCATGTTCTTCCACCCGGTAGATGTGGTTGCTGCGTGCGGCTTTGGTGCCAGACACGCCGGGCAGCTCTTTGATCTTCTCTATAGACCCCAGCCTGTCGTAACCGAAATCTGTCAGCAAGATCACGTCGGGGTCTGCCTGTGCTATCAGCTCCGCAGATACCTGCTGCATTCCTTTTGTGCCACCGATAGGAATAACGCCACCGGCCCATCCTATCATTTTCGCCGCCGTACTCTGTTGTGTTACGGCGAGATAAATATTCATGGCACGGCCAAAATGGATGATCACTACACGCGGCGTGTCCGTATAGTGCTTACTGTTAGTCAACGCTTCTTTCATCTGCGTGTCCAGTATCCGGCAAAGACTGTCTGCCTGATGTTCTTTCCCGAAGTAAGCCCCCAGGGCAGTGATCATTTTTTTGTCCTGCTCTATCGTAAACACACTGTCAACAAAGGTTTTCATGGGTATCTTCATTTTCTCCAGCTGCTGCATCACCTGCTCCGGTCCCACGTTATTGTCGTGGATCACCAGCGTAGGCTCCTGCGAGATAATGCCTTCCGCGCTCAACGCGCGGTGATAGCCTACTGTAGGCAATGCTTTGATGGCCGGCGGATAGGTACTGGAGAGGTCTACTGCCACCAGGTCCTTTTCTGCGCCCAACGCATAAATTACTTCATTGTACTGCTTGGCCAGGCAAACGATACGGGTACGCCCGGCATGCTGGTCTTTATTGCCAAATCTGCCACAGGCGCATATCATCAACATGACGGCCGGCAACAGCAGGTATCTGTTTCTCATAATTATACTTTAAGGAGATGATGAACTTTTTCAGAATTTATAAGACAGGTTAAAACCGCCGTACCACACGGCTTTATAAGGTCCGGGAAGATAGATATTCGGTGGCGCCGCGCTGTAATTGGCGTTCAGGAACACCATGGTATAACATCTGCTGCTGGTGATATTATTGCCACCGGCAAATATATCCAGGCTGAAATGCTGTCCCAGCTCATGCCGGTAACCCAATTTGGCCTGCAACAGCGTATAGGCATCGGCGTAGTGTGCATTGTCGTACGTAATCGGCATACGATCCACATACTGAAAAGTAGTGTTCAGGTATACGCCCCATATGGAGACGAGGTCCACGCCGGCGTTGAACAGATGCGGCGCTATACCGGAAACTTTGTTATCGCTATAATCGATTGTCTTGGCGTTGTTGTTATTATCGCTTTTAAACTGCCTGTAGGTAAAGTTGGAATAGGTGTAGCTCACAAACGGCCTCACCAACGAAAATACCGCTGGATGTTTTGGTTGCAGCGCATAGGCCACATCTGCTTCCAGGCCCCGGTTTTGTTGTGCACCGGCATTGGTTGTCATGGTATACAACACCGTGCCGGTATTATTATCCGTCACCGCCTGCGAGGTGAGTTTGTCTTTGATCTCCATATCAAATACCATCAGCTGGAACGACAACCGTTTGGCCAGCAGACTGCCTTTGGCCCCCACCTCGTACTGCATGGCTTTCTCGGGCCGCAGGTCTGTATTCACCTGGCCGATCTGCGTAATCACCACCTGGCCGGACACGGGTGGCGAATATCCCTTACTCACGCCCGCGTATACGGACACGGTTTCATTCACCGCCTTTAATACGCTCACCTGTGGCGTGAGCACGGGTGTAAAAGTTTTGTGCCCCGACTGGTCCTTGTGCGTGGGATTGGCTGAATTGGTAAGCCGGTCGGTGATGCCGTATTCAATATAATTATTGCTGACACCAGCTGTAACCAGGAAGCCTAATGGCAGCTTCAGCTCCCATTGGGTAAAGAGGCTGTACTGCATGGCAGATATTTCCAGATCGCCGGTAAGTGGCCCCAATACGCCGTTTGCGAGTGCATAACCTTTTTTGAAGGAGTTCGTTTTCTGATATTCCGCACCTGCCGTCCCATTCAGTGTAACGGCCCTGCCGCCGAAGCTCAGCCCGAAAGCGGTGCGTGCACCGACATTCTGGGCTATATTGGACGACAGTCCCGCGGCAAAAGCCTGCGATTGTTTGTAGCCACTGAAATAAGCGCTGGTGATATTGCTGACATGTGATGAGAAAGTATATTGATGGGAAAGCCCTGCACGATAGGTTTCAAAAGCAACATACCCTTTATTTCTGAGATAGGGCACTTCGCCTGTATCTTTCCGCTGCGCAAACTGGCTGCTGTCAAGCTGTCCGGCTAATTGATCATTGGAGTTATTATAGGCCGCATATACGGAGAACGTCTGTTTTTCATTACTGTGAAAATCTCCGATGAAAGACACAAAATCTTTTTTGGAGGCGCTGTTGATACGATAGCTATCATAATTCTGATGACCGTAATTCAACATAATGGACGATTTCTCATCCGCATATTCCAGGCGGGTGTTGGTCCTGAAAAGCCCGTTACTGCCTGCCAGCGCTTCCTGCGAAATACGCGTGCCATACAGCGAGGGCTTCAGCGTGTACATTTTCAGTACACCGCCAATTCCGCTGCCATAGAGGCTGGAAGCTGGTCCTTTGATCACTTCGATGCGGCCGAGGATAGAAAAGTCGATGTCATCGAGGATGGTCGTGCCTTCTCCATCGGTTACCGGAATACCATTGAGGTAAGCTTTGTAGCCGGTGCCATTGAAGTTGGTGCCATTGCCGTAACCGCGTATGGTGATACGCTGGCCGCCAGCCATCGTTCTTTTCTCCATCCGTACGCCGGGAATCAGGTTGAGCGTGTACTCCGGGGAAATACCATCATTACGTTGCAGGTCTTTTCGGCCAAGAACAGCCACCGACTGTGGTTGTAGCAGATTACTGCGAGGCTTCGCCGCATTGACGGAGACCTCACTAAGATTATAAGTAGTAGCGGCAAGACCTATCAGCATCAGCGAACGGTTGTCCTTTACCCTGACCGTCTGCGGCTCATAGCCGGAAGCCATCACCAGTAGCCGTTCGTCATGGGCGCTGATACTGAAGCTACCCGTGATATCAGTTGTTGCCAGTAGTTGATCACCAGCGTAAATGCCGGCATTTTTTACGGGAGATAATGTGTACAGATCATAGACCCTGCCTTTGAGAGACTGTTGGGCATAGGTGTGTAGCATGCATAGCCATGCCACTGCCAACAAGGACATTTTTTTCATTGTTTATCAGATGTTTGGTTGAAGTATAATGCTCGTCGGTATTATCTATTATGGGCCAACTTCAGCAGGTTCATTGTTCACAATGGGCTCAGGTTCACAGGGCATTCAGATTTTTCAGCGTTAGCTTTGATTTCGATTCAAACAGGATAGCCATTCTTTACTAAAGCTAGTAAAAAATTATCATGATGTACAATTTTTTTTTGACAACCAGCCTTCCGCTCCATACCTTATCTTTATACCATGTATTCGAAAACCAGTTCGTCAAAAATCGCCGCTGTAAGGTATAGTATGCTGTTGTGTTTTGTCATGGCCACCCATTTATTGCGGGCACAGGAATCGCCCGATACGCTGGAGGTACGCAAGATTACTTTTACTTCAACAGAAAAAACGGCTGCCGGAAAAAAACCGTCAGCAGGCATGACGGTCTATTATCATCCCGACTACCTGTACGCCACACAAACACAAAGTGACGGGTCGGCCACCAGCTGGCTCCTCTGGCATCATGCAGGGCGACTGCTTAAAATCGAGGGGCAACAGGGGCTGCCGCTGAATTACGGACTGCAATTAAAAACCAATGTGTACCTACCGGGAGAAGCGATAGACAGCAGTACTACTACCGAAAAAGCCGGCAACGACGGAGACTGGGACAATGCAAACGAATATAACGGTCCCGGATATGGCAAAATAAACTTCACCAATGATACCACTACCATTGCAGGCTATCCCTGCAAAAAAGCGGTCATCCATTACGTATATCCGCCACAGTGCGCAGACGGTCTTATCCGCAGCATCACCATCTGGTATAACGCCGAACTGCCGCCATTTTTCCTCCCTCCCTTTACCTGCCTGCAAAAGATACCGGGGGCCGCTTTGATGATGATGGTAGAAACGTTTGACGGCGCCACAGATGGTTACAAAGCGACCGCTGTGGAAAAACAGCAGAAAACGATTTCTTTCTTCAGGCCGTCTAAAGATATCCGGATCCTGTATCCACCGAAGTTGTAGTTCCACTTTATACAGAGAACTGTATGCCCGCCCGAAATATTTCCGGCCTCTCTCCTCGTACCTATATATCAATAGCGATATACTGCATTCACGTCACACCATCGAATGTGGTGACATTCATTTACCGTTCCTAAAAAAAATACCTCCTCCTTGCAGATTTGTGAATAGAAACACTATATTTGTTTATGTTCATACATATGAACTTGTTGGATAGCCAGGATAAGCAAAAAAAGCATCGATCAAAATCAAAATAGCATAGGTATGCCTATCACGGGGCATACTGTGTTCCTATAGCACGGGGAAATGTATACCATTGAAGTCAATAGTGAACAATAATATACCGAAAAACAGATTATGTTCCAACGTTATGTAAAGGCTGCGGCCTGTATCATCACTTTCTTTACGGCCTGCCACCATCAGGAAGCGCAGGAGCAGTCGGCTGAAAAGATGCCCGATATCGTGGACTATAACTTCCATGTAAGGCCCATCCTGTCCGACAAATGTTTTGCCTGTCACGGTCCGGATGCCAACAAGCGCGAAGCCGGTCTGCGCCTCGATATTGCCGACAGCGCCTACAAAGCGCTGAAAGACGATCCCGGCGCCCATGCACTGGTGCCCGGCAATCCCATGACCTCAGCGGTATACCAGCGTATCAGCAGTGCCGACACCGCCATGCGGATGCCGCCACCCTCCAGCAACATGACCCTCAGCAACTTTGAAGTAAAGCTGATTGAGAAATGGATTAAACAGGGTGCTAAATACAAACCGCACTGGGCTTTCGTGACACCCGTACTTCCTGCGCTGCCGCAGGTAGCGGACCGTAAATGGACCCGCAACGAGATCGACTATTTCACGCTGGCACAGATGACGGAAAAAGGACTGTCACCCAATCCGGTGGCAGATCATGAACGACTGCTAAAACGCCTCAGCCTCGACCTCACCGGCCTGCCTCCCACCATGGCGCAAATGGAACGTTTCGCTAAAGACACCAGCGACAAAGGCTATGAACGCATGGTAGACGAACTGCTGCAAGACAGCGCCTACGGCGAGAAAATGGCCGTTCACTGGATGGACGTCGCCCGCTATGCAGACTCCCACGGTTATCAGGACGATAACTACCGCACGATGTGGCCATGGCGCGACTGGGTGATACACGCTTTCAACAGCAATCTCTCCTATAAAAATTTTGTGACGTGGCAACTCGCCGGTGACATGATCCCGAATGCTACCCGCGAACAGCTGCTGGCATCAGGCTTTAACCGCAACCATAAGATCACGGAAGAAGGCGGCGTCATCGATGAAGAATACCGCGTGGAATATGTGAGCGACCGCACCAATACTTTCGGCAAAAGCATGCTGGGCATCACCCTGGAATGCGCCCATTGCCATGATCATAAGTATGATCCCTTTTCACAAAAAGAATATTATCAGGTCTTCGCTTTCTTTAACAACGTAAAAGAAGTAGGGCTGGAATCAACCGTAGGCGGTCCTGAAACCTATGCCAAGAAGCCTTACATGGAGATCACCAAAGAAGACCTCCAGGGTGTGCTGCATTTCCTCAACAAACAAGATACGGCCAGGCTGATCGTCTCGGTGATGGGAGAAAGAGACACCGCCAGAAAAACGTACATACTCGGTCGGGGCAACTATGACAACCCCACGACCGAAGTAACGCCGGCCACGCCTAAGTCCATATTGCCATTCAATACCAACAGCTATCCCGCCAACCGGTTAGGTCTCGCCAACTGGCTGTTCGACCCGGCAAACCCGCTCACCGCCCGCGTTTTCGTGAACCAGGTATGGCAGGATTTTTTTGGCAGAGGCATCGTAAAAAGCACCGGTGATTTTGGTATGCAGGGCGACCTGCCCACCAATCCGGCGCTGCTCGACTGGCTGGCGGCGGATTTCCGGCAACATGACTGGAACATCAAGCGGCTGGTAAAACAACTGGTGATGTCCGCTACCTACCGTCAATCAGCTGCCATCACACAGGAGAAGCTCAAAGCTGATCCGGAGAACATATACCTTTCCAGAGGACCGCGCTTCCGCCTCCCCGCAGAAACCGTGCGCGATCTGGTGCTGCAAAGCAGCGGGCTGCTCGTACATGAAGTAGGCGGCCCCAGCGTAAAACCTTATCAGCCTAAAGGGCTGTGGGAAATGGCCACCTCCGGCCGCGGACAGCTCTCCACCTACCGGCAGGACCATGGCGCCAGTCTTTACCGCCGCGGACTTTACACCTTCATCAAAAGAACGGTGCCACCACCTTCTATGATGATCTTCGATGCCAGCAACCGCGATCAGTGTGAAGTAAAACGCTCTGCCACCAACACGCCGCTACAGGCACTCATGATGCTCAACGATCCTACCGTGCTCGAAGCCTCCAGGGTGTTGGCTTCCCGACTGCTGCAACAACCAAGCGGTACGGAGCAGCATATACAGCAGGCTTTCCGGCTGATCGTTTGCCGCGCACCACAGGCACAGGAAACCGCTACCCTGCTTAAATATTACGAACAACAACAGGCGTATTATAAACAACAACCGGCCAAAGCCACCAAGCTGCTGCACCATGGAGAATATCCGATGGCAGCCAATCTTGACCAGGCCTCCTGGGCTGCTATGATGCAGGTGATCACCACCATTTACAACCTGGAAGAAACACTGTCCAAAACATAAACCGGCGATGATCATATCCGCTTCACCATCCTTCTCTCTAAAAAAAATGACAAGATGAAAAACGAATTCCTGGAGCATCACCTGAATATGAACCGCCGTAAGTTCCTGTCACGGCTCAGTTTAGGCATCGGCAGCGTGGCACTCGGCTCTTTGCTGATACCCGACCTTTTCGGAAAAAGCAGCACCAGTGAAATGCCCTTCATTCCCGGCATGCCACACTTCGCACCCAAAGCCAAAAGGATCATCTATCTATTTCAGAACGGCGCTCCTTCACAACTGGAGAGCTTCGACTATAAACCGAAACTGCGTGAGATGATGGGCCAGGAACTGCCACCATCTATCCGCATGGGACAAAGGCTCACCGGCATGACCGCCGGACAGTCGTCTTTTCCGCTGGTAGGCTCGCACTATGATTTCAAACAATATGGAGAAGCCCGTGCCTGGGTGAGCGATCTCTTTCCGCATACAGCGCAGATAGTAGATGATATCTGCATCGTACGGTCGATGTTCACCGAAGCGATCAACCACGATCCGGCACTGACCTTTTTCCAGACAGGCGCACAACAGGGAAACCGCGCCAGCTTCGGCTCCTGGATGAGCTATGGCCTCGGCAGCGAAAACAAAAACCTCCCTGCCTTCTGCGTACTGCTGTCACGCGGCAAAGGCAACGGCCAAGGCGTGTATTCCAAACTGTGGTCCAATGGTTTCCTCGATAGCATCCACCAGGGCGTGCAATTCAGCAGCGGCGATAATCCGGTGCTGTATCTCAACAATCCCGAAGGCATCGATATGGCCAACCGCCGCCAGATGCTCGACCAGCTGGCAGCGCTCAATGACCAGTCTTACAAAGACTTTGGTGATCCGGAGATCAACACTAAAATCCAGCAATACGAGATGGCCTACCGCATGCAAACAGCGGTACCTGAACTGACCGATCTCTCCAAAGAATCTGATGACATCATCAAATTATACGGGCCGGAATGCCTTGTTCCCGGCACCTTTGCGGCCAACTGTCTCCTGGCCAGAAAACTCTCTGAAAGCGGCGTGCGCTTCGTGCAGCTCTACCACCAGGGATGGGACCAACATGGCAACCTGCCCAATGAAATGGCCGGTCAGGCAAAAGACGTAGACCGTGCCTCCGCGGCGCTGATCACCGATCTCAAACAACGCGGCCTGCTCGATGAGACGCTGGTGATATGGGGCGGTGAATTCGGCAGGACCAATTACTGCCAGGGAAAAATGACGGCCGACAACTACGGCCGTGATCACCACCCGCGCTGCTTCTCTATCTGGATGGCCGGCGGCGGCGTAAAGCCAGGCATCGTTTATGGCGAAACCGACGAGTTCGGGTACAACATCGTAAAAGATCCCGTGCACGTGCACGATTTCCACGCTACGGTGTTACATCTCATGGGGCTGGACCACGAAAAACTCACTTTCAAACACCAGGGCCGTCGCTACCGGCTCACCGACGTAGCAGGAAAAGTTATACCAGGGCTCATGGCCTGATAAAAATTTATGATTCATGGAGAGAAGAAAATTCATACAAGCGTCCGCGTTAGTTACCGCGTCTTTTTACATTTCCCGCGACCTCTTTGCCCGTCCGAAAGGTCCTGTCTATGGCCATCAGGATATGCGCTACACCCTCGACACCCGCTGGGGTACGCTCGACAGCAGCCGGCATCCGGTGAAAGACTGCCACGAGATGGTGCAGGACAAAAAAGGCCGTATCATTCTGCTGACCAACGAAACGAAAAACAATATCCTCGTCTATAATAAATCCGGTAAACTATTGGAATACTGGGGCCATGAGTTCCCCGGTGCGCATGGCCTTACGCTGGCCAATGAAAATGGTACCGAATATCTGTTCATCACCGATACCGACAAACACCAGGTATACAAAACCACCATGGACGGCAAGATCGTGATGACCATCGACTATCCCGCGGAGACAGGCTTCTACAAAAAGAAAGAAGAATTTGTGCCGACAGAAACCACCGTCACAGATGATGGTGATATCTATATCGCAGATGGATATGGCGCACAGTACGTCCTGCATTACGACCGTCAGGGTAAACTGCTGCATACTTTTGGCGGCCGCGGTGAAGGTGATGCCCATCTGGACAACGCCCATGGCATCTGCATCGACCGCCGTCAGGGTACGCCTACCCTGCTGGTGACCGACCGTACCCGCAATTGTTTCAAACGATTCAGCATGAGCGGTGAATTAATCGAAGTCATCTCTCTGCCCGGTGCCTGCGTATGCCGTCCGGTAATCAGGGGCCATCACCTCTATGCCGCCGTGTTGCGCTCCCCTGATATGAATATCAGCGGCAGCGGCTTCGTGACCATTCTGGACAAAGACAACAAGGTGGTGTCCAATATCGGCGGCACGGCGCCGGTATATAACGGTCAGCAATTGCAGCCCATGCAGCAGGCAGAGAAACTGTTCGTTCACCCGCATGATGTATGTGTAGATAACGATGAAAATGTTTACGTGGCACAATGGGCTTCCGGTAAAGTGTACCCATATAAACTCAGGAGGGTATAAATGAGGTGGAATCGTATCCGCTGGCAAGATGCCGGCAACCAGCTCTTATTCGCCGCTAATATTTTCGGGCTGGTTTTATTGGTGGCCGGCAGCAGGATCATGGTGCCGGCATGGCTACAGGTAGTGGGGCGCATGCATCCGCTGGTATTGCATTTTCCGATTGTATTGTTGCTGCTGGGCAGCCTGCTGCTGTTTGTACAACTGCGTGAGCCGGAAGCCAATCGCTGGAAAAATCAGTTCACCTCCTGGCTGTTATTGGCGGGCGCACTCAGTACAGCCGTTACCGTTATTATGGGCCTGTTGCTCGTCCGGGAAGAGGGGTATGCCGATGGCGACATCCTCTGGCATAAGTGGGGCGGAATGATCGTGTTATGGACCGCTTCCGCATTATACTGGCTACGCGCTTCCTCCAGGCCCTGGCTGCCGAAAGCGGGCGCGCTGGCCACCGTAGTCCTCCTACTGGTTACCGGCCATTTTGGCGCCGGTATCACCCATGGCAATAACTTCGTGCTGGCCCCTGTTACGCCCCGTAACACGGCCGTACCCCTGGATAAAGCACTGGTGTATGAACATCTCGTCAAACCTATCCTGGAAGAAAAATGTATGAGCTGCCACAACGCCGGGAAAGCAAAAGGCGGCCTGTCGATGGAATTACCGCAACAACTGCTCTCCGGCGGCAAGAGCGGTAAACTGTTCATCGCCGGCAATCCTGCTGTCAGCCTGATCATGGAAAGACTGCATCTTCCGGCGGAAGACAAAAAGCATATGCCGCCGGCAGGCAAACCAGCACTCACCGAACAGGAGGTGGCTGTCCTCTATTACTGGATCAAAGGAGGCGCGGATTTCAAAACGCCGGTAGCGTCACTGCCTGCACGCGACAGCCTGCGGCTACTGGCCGCAGCACGCCTGCAACCTGCCGCTGCGAAAGAACCCGTATATGATTTCTCTCCGGCAGATGATAAAGTAGTGCAACAGCTGAACAACAACTACCGCGTCGTATATCCGGTAGCGTTACACGCTGCGCCGCTGGTAGCCAACTGGTACAACAAGGATAAATTCAACATCGCGTCTGTCAAAGAACTGTTGCCGGTAAAAGAACAACTGATAGAAATGCATTTGCAGAAGATGCCGGTACAGGACGCCGATCTGGACGTACTGGCACAGTTTAAACAATTGCGGGTGCTCAACCTGAGCTTTACCAATATCACCGGGCAAACGCTGTCCACCCTCGCTAAACTGCCGCATCTGCAAAGCCTTTCTTTATCAGGCACCCCTATTACGCTACAACAGCTCACCAGCCTGAAAGCCGCGCCAGCACTACAGGAGCTGTACGTCTGGAACACGGGCCTGTCGCCGGCCGATATACAACAGGCACAAAAAGTTCTCCGGCAGGTGACCCTGGTGAAAGGCTTTACCAATGATAAAGGAGAACAACTGAAATTAAATCAGCCGACCATACTCAATACAGCCGCTGTTTTCAGAAACAGTATGCAACTGAAACTACAGCATCCGGTGAAGGGAGTGGAAATACGATATACCCTTGACGGCAGCGCTCCCGATAGTCTGCATTCACCTGTATTCAAAGACAGCCTCCTGATCACCGGCAATACCACCGTACGTGCCGTCGCCTGTAAACAAGGATGGTATAGCAGTGATCCGATACAGTTCCAACTTGTCAGGACCACCTATGCGCCCGACAGCATTACACTCATCCACCAGCCGGAAGGGTCTTACTTCGCCAATGGCGGCAACACCCTCTCTGATGGACAAAAGGGCGGTATGGACTACAACAATGGTAAATGGCTCGGCTATACGAAAAATACGCTGGAGGCGCTTGTCTGGTTCCCGCAACCAGTGCCGCTTCAATCGGTGACAGTAGGCACCCTGCGCAACGTGGGTTCTTATATCTTCCCGCCACATCAAATCGAGATATGGGGAGGTACCAACCCACACCAGCTCAGGCTGCTAAAAAAGATCACGCCTCCCCCGAGTAAAAAAGACGATCCTGTTTCAGCGATGGACATCGATTGTACGTTCCCCGCCGCGCAGGTATCCTATATGAAGATTGTTATGACGCCGGCCATCCTCCCATCCTGGCATCCCGGCAAGGGGAAACATGCCTGGGTATTTACGGACGAGCTGTTGTTCAACTAAAAGCACCAGACAAACAACATGAGAAAACTGACAACGACGCTGCCTATCCGTCTGGTATTGTTGTTACTACTACAGCTGCCCTTGTCCCACGGATACGCACAAACGCGTTCTTCCGGGGTTACCGACGTATGGATAGTGGTAAAAAGCCATTTCGACCTCGGGTTTACCGACCTGGCCGCCAATGTTTTTCATCGGTACAGGACGGAGATGATGGACAACTCACTAAAAATTTTTGATCAGAACCGGTTACTGCCGCCATCACAGCGATTTGTATGGACCGTGCCCGGATGGCCGCTATGGGCGCAGATGTTGGGGCCTCAACAGGATCCCCTGCGCAGACAACGCATTGAGCAGGCAGTGAGAGAAGGCGCGTTGACAGCCCACGCCTTACCTTTTTCCACGCATACAGAATCACAGGACCCGGAAGATCTCGTACGGGGACTGGTGTTTGCGGCGAATGCCAGCCGTCAATACCACCGGCCTTTGCCCATCGCTGCTAAGATGACCGATGTGCCCTCCCACAGCTGGATATTGCCGGTTTTGCTCAGTCATGCAGGCGTGAAATTTTTACACATCGGCGTAAACCCCGCCAGTCAATATCCCCGCGTGCCGAAGCTTTTCTGGTGGGAAGGGCCAGATGGTTCCCGGGTACTTTGCGGATATACGGTCGACTACGGAAGCGATTTCCTCCCTCCCGCTGACTGGCCCTGCAAAAACTACCTGTGTATGATTATGGCGGGCGACAACCACGGTCCTCCTACGCAGGAGGAAGTAAACAAATGGAAGCAGCAGTATGAAGAAAAAATGCCGGGCGTGCGTATTCATTTTGGTACCCTGGATGATTTCGCCCGTGCCGTACTTACCGAAAAAACAACACTGCCCGTTGTCAGGGGCGATATGCCCGATACCTGGATACATGGTCTGATGTCGATGCCACAGGCTACCAAAACAGCCCGGAATACGCGACCGATGGAACCTGCGCTGGAAAGCCTCGATACGCACCTGCGTAGCTGGGGCCTTCATCCGGCTTCGTTGGGCGCCACATTGGCCAAAGCCTATGAACAGAGTTTGTTGTACAGCGAACATACCTGGGGGATGAATGCAGAATACGGCCCGCGACGTTTATACGGAGAAGCCTGGAAACAGTGGCTGGCCGATATGGAAAAGGAACCCTTGCCGCCCGATGGCGACTATTCCAAATTGCCCAGAGGCAGCAAGCGTAAATGGATGCAGTCGTACGAAGACCATCGAAATTATGCCAATACCGCTGCACACCTCGTAGATTCAGCGATGAGCAACCGGCTTGCGTTGCTGGCCTCCGTTGTCAAAACATCACAGAAAAGTATCGTGGTGTTTAACGGTCTTCCCTGGAAGCGGTCAGGCATGGTCACCATCAACGGGCAATCGCTTTGGGTGGAGGATGTGCCGGCGACCGGCTATAAAACCATCCCCTACCGCGAGATGCAGCAGGAGACGGTGCCTGGCACTGAACGTATCGAGACACAACATTTCGTGGCGGTATTCGACCTGCAGCAAGGAGGTATCCGTTCCCTGACAGACAAGGCCACCGGCCGGGAAATGGTGGACCAGTCAGGTGGACAGGTGTTGGGACAGTTTATACACGAAAGATTCAGTCAGCACGAAGTATATGACAGCTTTTTCAATCGCTATTCCCGTATCCGCGATGGCTGGGGCCTGAATGATATCGGCAAGCCGGGGATGCCGGATGCTACGCAGGTGCCCTATTCCAGGACCACGCCCGGCGGCTGGAAGATGCGCCACACGCGCACGGCAGCGCAACAACAGGTAACGCTTACCGCCAGCGACTGCAAAGGACTGGCAAAAGGATACTCCCTGATTTTTACATTCCCTGAAGGCAGTCCCTATATAGATGTACAATGGCAGGTAGATCACAAAACAGCGGATAAACATCCGGAAGGTGGCTGGCTTTGTTTCCCTTTTAATATCCGGCAGCCCGATTTTCGGATCGGACGTTTAGGCGCCCCCGTTAGTCCGGCTACCGACATCGTACCTGGCACCAACCGGCATCTCTTTGCGGTCAATACCGGTGTCAGCATTCATGGTCCTGATGCCGCGGCAGGCCTCTGTCCTATCGATGCGCCGCTGGTGTCACCGGGTGAACCCGGCCTCTGGCGCTGGTCGATGGACTTCGTGCCCCGGAAGCCGGTTGTATACGTCAATCTCTACAACAATATGTGGAACACCAACTTCCCATTGTGGCAGGATGGCAGCTGGAGTGAGCGCGTCCGCATCTGGCCGGTGTCGCCGTCAGTTGCTATGGATGAAAACCTGATGGTGCAGTCCTGGGAAGCGCGCTTACCCCTATTGGCCGCTATTGCCGATAACCCTAACGGCCGGCTGCCCGACAGCCGACAGGGGCTTTCGCTTTCACGGAAAGGCGTATTGGTGACCGCCTTCGGAACAGACCCTAACGGTCACGATGGTACGTTGCTGACACTATGGGAGCAGGCAGGCCAATCCGGTAAATTAACGGTGCAGCTGCCAGCAGGCATGACTTCGCGGCGGGCAGTCCCGGTAGACCTGCGGGGTGAAAAACTTCCCCTGCCACCTATCCCCATTCACCAGGGACGCTTCTCCTTTGAATGCCATCGGTACGCGCCAGCCGGCTTTCTTTTACAATAACCGAACACAGATAGCTACATCAGCAAAAATAACGGCAGAAAAAGATAATATACAGCTGACAGATACAGGCCGGAAAATGCAATTTGCCCGTTGGGAGGCCGTCAGCGGCCTCCTTTATGCCTATAAATTATTGATATGAAGCAAAAATGTCTATTCAAAAAACTGGCGGTTGTATTAACAACAATAGCCACGCTACCAGCGGCCGCACAGGTGAATTTCAAAACCAAACAGTGGAGCCTTCAGCTGGATAACACCGGTAAGCTCACCAGCATGAAGAGCCTCGCTTTACAGAAAGAATTTCTCGTGGCCGACAAAGCCACCGCGCTTCTCAGCATAAAAAAAGACCAGCATCTTTACGCTCCCGCCAGTTGCACCTGGAACGCCCAAAAATCAGAACTGGCGCTATCCTACCCGCAGACCGGCGTCGAGGCAACAGTAAAAGTGCAGCGCAACGACCGCTATATCAGCTTCGATCTGATACAACTGACACCGCAGGACAAAGTGGACCTGGTGCTGTGGGGACCCTATCCGGTCGCCATCGCAGATACGATCGGCGAGGTAGTGGGCGTAGTGCGTAACAAGGAATTTGCCATCGGTATCCAGGCGCTGAATGTAAAAACGCTGGGGGGATACCCCACCGCAGAAAGTGATATCGAACCATCCTACGATGTATTTGAAGGCGGTAATAAAGTAGATGTCACCACAGACGACCTGCATAAACAGCTATTCCGGGGAGATGTGGCACGCCCTACCGAGTATGGTGCGGTGTTACAGGCATACTGCCGCAACCGCAGCAAAGACCGGGTGATCGAAAACTGGGGGCACACGGCCTACCTGGCGCCCGCCTTCCAGGATGGCGGCGTGATGGGCAGCAAGATCGCACTGTTTGGCGTGGCCAATGCAGAAGTTTTACCCACCATTGCACAGATAGAACTGAAGGAAGGACTCCCCCATCCGCTACTCGATGGAGAATGGGGAAAGCAGTCGGCGCATGCCTCCGAGTCATACCTCATCATGAACTTTGGCGTCAACAATCTGCAGGAAGCCCTCGCCGTCACCAAACAGGCAGGGCTGCGCTACCTTTATCATGGCGATCCTTTCGATAACTGGGGCCAGTTTAAACTGCACAGCAATGAATTTCCGCAAAACTGGGCCAGTATGAAGGCCTGCGTGGACATCGCCAAAGCAGCAGGCGTACGACTGGGCGTACATACGTTGTCCAACTTCATCACGACCAACGATCCTTACGTGACGCCGATGGCCGACCCGAGACTGGCGAAAGTCGGCTATTCACGGCTCAGCGAAGCCATCGACGCCAGCGCCAGAGAGATCGGCATTGAAGACCCGGTTTTCTTTAACCAGTTCCAAAACAACACGCTGAAATCAGTAGCCATCGGCAACGAAATCGTTCGCTACGGAAGCGTATCCGCTACGGCTCCCTGGAAGCTGCTGGACTGCCAGCGTGGGGCCTTTGGTACCCATGCTGCCGCTCACGCACAGCACGACTCCATCGGCAAGCTGATGGACCATCCCTACAAAGTATTTCTTACCGACTACGCCTTGCAGGAAGAAATGGCGAAGACCATTGCCCGCCTTTTCAATGAAACAGGCCTCATGCAACTATCCTTCGATGGCCTCGAGGGCACCTTTTCCTCCGGTATGGGTCAATATGCCAAACAGTTGTTTACCAAAACATGGTACGATCACCTGAAGCCCGAATTAAAAGGCAAAGTGATCAATGATGCCAGCATGCCGGCCCATTACTTCTGGCATATCTACACCAGAATGAACTGGGGAGAGCCCTGGTATGCCGGTTTCAGGGAAAGCCAGCTACAGCTGCGGTTAAAAAACCAGCAGTTCTTCCGTCGTAACCTCATGCCCTCCATGTTGGGCTGGTTCAGCCTGCGGCCGGAAACAACACTGGAAGATATCGAATGGATGCTGGCGCTGGGCGCTGGGTACAATGCCGGCTTCGGCCTGTCTACCAGCGTGGAAACATTGCAGAAACACGGAAAGAAAGACGAGTTGCTGGCATTAATCAAAACATGGGAAGAGGCCCGCATGAAAAGTATCTTCAGCGAAGCGCAGAAAGCGCAAATGAGGAGCCTTCAGCATGAATTTCACCTGAAGATGACCGCCAACAATGAATACCAATTGACACCGGTGTACAATGCCTATTTCAGGCACGCACAAAAAATGAAGCAGCCCGGTGAACCTGTTTTCTCCAGCTTTCAGTTTAATAATCCGGCAGCTGCCCAGCCGGTGGCCTTTATCATTTCATTTGCACCGGGCAAGGACTTTGACCCGGATGTCACCTTTGACCAGATCACCATTACTATTAACCAGCAGGATGCGTTGGTATTGCCCATAAGCCTTCAACGGAACCAATTCCTCCAATGCGATGGCAAAGTGGTGCGTTTGTACAACAAACAATGGCAACTGTTAAAAACGATAGCACTACCTCCATCCCTTCCGGTTTTATCAAAAGGCGCCAACGAAATTACCTTCGATGGGAAATACTCCGGTGAAAACGGCGCTGACGTGAAGCTGGAGATACGCGCTGCCGGCGAGCCTACAGTGATCCACGCCGGTAAATAAGTACCCCTCCCTATCTTTTTATTCAGCTTTAGCGGCCAGGTTGGCGGTTAAAGCTGAATAAAAGAGTGCACTGCTACGCATTTGTCCATAATAATTCTTATCTTGTAGATAGTATCGACCCCATCCCTCCGCTTTTCAGTCACCGTCTTTGACTTTATTTATTGTCTAAAAAACCATTTTACTATGAAAAAGATTTCCCTTTTCGTATCTCTTGCGTTTTTTGCTGCCTGTACCTCCACCCCAAAACAATCAGCAATGGATTCAACAAAGATGTCCGAATCCGAACCAGCCGGACAGGAAAACATGGCATATCCTTACACAGCGAGTTATTCTTCGGATTTTAAAATCGGCGATTCCAAAAACGCGAAGACATTGCTCAATGTGTACCAGCAGTGGGACAACAACACCCTGGACAACGCCAAGCCTTTCTTTGCAGACAATGACACCATGTTCTTCTCCGATGGCATGATGTTCGCCGGCAACCGGGATAGCCTGTTTGTGCTGGCTAAAAAGAAAAGAGAACCCATGGGCATGGTCGTTGACTCCATCCACGCCTGGATTCCCCTCAGAAGCAAGGATAAAAAAGAAGATTGGGTAGTGGTATGGACACGGGAAATTTCAACTGATGCCAGTGGCAAAAGGACCGCCAAAGAACTGCAGGAAACATGGCGGTTTGATAAAGACGGGAAAATTAATCTGATGTATCAATATGAACAGGCACCACCCAAAATGTTCCCCCCGAAAAAATAATCTGTTGTGCTGTTATTTTCAGCATGATACAAAAGCCATACAACTGTTATGACAGAAGAGGTTGTCTCACGCATGGAGATGACCTCTTCTTTTTTCTCCGAACATTTTTTTAGATTTAATCACGCCCCTGCTGACATAGGGCTGTCAAAACCGGGTGCTACCTTTGTTAAAACGATAAGTTATGGAAACACTTGACGGACGACAAGCGGTATACGCTCCCACCAGAGCTGAATGGCGGAAATGGCTGGAGGCCAACTGCCAGTCGGAGACCGGCGTATGGCTGATACAGTACCATAAAAAGAGTAACGTTCCCTGCATCTCCCTGATTGACGCCACGGAAGAAGCCCTGTGCTTCGGATGGATAGACAGTAAAGCCAAAGGGCGGGACAAAGAAAGCTTCTACCTGACGTTTACTCCCCGCAAAGCAAAAAGCAAATGGAGCAAACCTAATATAGAACGGGCCAAACGTATGATAGCAACAGGCCTGATGACCGTGCATGGCCAGGAAAAAATCGATCTGGCCAAACGTACCGGCATGTGGGTGGAGGAATAAAATAAAACAGCCTTAAAGATGCAGGTTGTCAGAAAAGCTGTTTGTGCCTTACCTTTGCGACGGTATAAACGAAAGATATGAGTCAATTTCCGCATATAAACCTGCCATTAAAGAACAAGTTAACCTTCACTGCCAACCCGGTAAATGTAGTGCCGTTGCCGAATGGAGAGGTCCTGATGAACTTTGCCAGTCAGCCGCTGATCACAAAGCTCAACGCCCACCTCGAAATTGTCTGGGAAAAGATCATGCAGGGACAGAACACCAACTATGTCAGCAGCAAGCTGTCGGCCTCTTCTGACGGCCGCTTCATTGCCATTGCCGGCATGACCGACGTCCGTATTCTGGACGCAGAAGGCACCCAGGTACTGCATACCGTGGAACATGGCTCCTGGGGCTGGTTCCTGGGCGCCGCCTGTTATTTCTCCAAAGACAACCAAACGATCTGGTATATATTGCCCGGAGAAGAAAATGAAACCGACGAGCTACAGGTAATGGATGTAGCCACCTTTGAAGTCATCGCTTCTTACCCCCTGCTGGAAAGTCACCAATACGCCTATGCATTTCATGCTACGCCGGACAACGGCACGATCCTGCTGGAAGCCGCTGCAGGACAGGAAGAATCCATCCTGATGCAGTTGCAGCTGAACGACGGTATCATCTCCCTGACCGAACTTACTCCCTGTGAGAATATGATCATGGGCAACTTCGCTCCCTCCGGAAAAGAGTTTGTGATGGCCCCGCATTATGATGAGCCGCTGGCCATCTACTCCTTCCCTGAAATGGACAAAGCGGCAGCGCAGGACCAGGCAGCTATTTTCGACGGCAGCAAAGATTTCCCTTCCGCCGAACCAGATAATATCAACTACAGCGTCTTTTTCGTAGATGACCACCATATCCTCGTCATGTCCCAGTTTGGAAGATTGTTGTTGCTGGACAGAAAAGACCTGCGTTGTAAAGCAGAGGTAATGCCGGAGGGCATTGAATTTACCGCCTATGACCTGGATGGCAATCCGACTACCAACCCCGATTATATCTATGATTACAGCAGTAATATTATCAACGTCATGATAGTGCATGGCAAACTGTTGCTAACGACCGGCGAAGGTCAGTTGCGCAGTTATGACCTCCCTGTATGATGCGTGCAAGTGGTAAAGCTATAAAAGAAAAAGCTGTCTTTTCAGACAGCTTTTTCTTTTATAGCACCAGTTTTTTTACTGTTTCCATTCTGCCGCCTCGTCTGCTACCGCTACTGCTTCTATTTCTATCAGCGCATCAGGAGAATAAAGGGATGATACTTCCAGAATGGTGTCTGCCGGATAGGGCGCCTTAAAGTACTTTTCCCGCAAAGCAACGATCTTATTAAAGTTGCCCATGTCTTTCAGGAGGATGGTCACCTTGATCACGTTTTTAAGGCTGGAACCTCCTGCTTTCAGTACCTTTTCCAGGTTTTCAAAGGCCCTGGCAGCCTGCTTATCAAAATCACCGATTCCCACCAGCTGACCATTGTCGTCGATGGCTGTTTGTCCGGAGATGAACAGGAGATCGCCTGCGCGATAACCCTGGGCGAGATGGAAAGGTTGATATGGGTCGGGATTGATTTTTATTTGTGAGATTTTCATTTTATTGTTTTTTAATTGATGAGATGATTTTTTTGATTGTGCCGATACGCTGATGCTGTATAGGCTGATGAGCATTAAGAAAAGGGTTTTCATAAGACATTAACAGAAAAGGATTGGATAATTTGATTCGTATGTTGGATGGTGGCTTCCGGCCAGAGCATGTCCGGATGGAAAGCGAGCGGCGACGTTCCCTGCTGTATGTGTAAAGGCCACGCAGGATCCGCCAGGGCGGCCTTTCCGATGGAGAGAAGGTCGGCGTGCGATTCGTCCAGCACCCGGGCAGCCCTTGTCGGTTGGTGCATTCCGCCGTTGGCGATGACCACCTTACCGGTAATTTTTTTGGCGAGTGCGGCATAGGAGTCGCCATTGCTGTAGAAGCTGTCCCGCTCCCACTCTCCGCTTTGAACGGCAATATGAATAAAATCGGGTGCTGCTTTTCTCACTTCTTCCAATACTTCCACCGCCATGGCCACACCGTCTTTCCAGCGGTATTTGAGGTCGTTCACTTTTCCCTCTGACAGGCGTATGCCCACCAGGAAATGTGCCGGTACCACCGCTCTGATAGCCTGAATAATTTCGGCGACTATACGAAAACGGTTGCCGGTATTACCTCCGTATTGGTCTTCCCGAACATTGAGTTCAGGTGTCAGAAACTGATCGAGCAAATACCCATTGGCCGCATGTAGCTCTATGCCATCAAACCCGGCCTCTAGTGCGACTTTGGCCGCATTTACGAAACCTTCTTTTACGGTATGAATGTCTGCCAGGGTCATGGCCTTCGGAAAGGGATAAGCTCCTGTGCCGCCATATTGCGCCATTTTAACGCCTACGGGTTGTATAGCGGAAGGAGCAAGCGTATCCCGGGAATATTGCGACAGCGCGCCGGCATGCATCAGTTGCGCGATGATCAGCGCTCCGTTGGCTTTTACCTGTTCTGCTACCGGTTGCCAGGCAGCGGCATGCGCAGCAGAGACGAGCCCGGGTTGATGCGGATAGCTTTTACTTGCTACCTCGTCTGTATAATTACCCTCTGTGATGATCATGCTGAAACCACCTTTGGCAAAAGCAGTATAATAGGCTTCCATTTCGGGGGTGGCCAGTCCATCCACCGTAGCGCTGACGCGCGACATGGGCGCTATCACCAGCCTGTTTTTCAATGTGTGTCCCGGCCATGACAACGGCCGGAATATAGGATGTTTTGAGATGTCCATATGTTCGTTTATTATGAACACAAAACTATCCCAACCATTTCTGCCAGATGTTCAACTACTATAATAAATAATATTAAACTACTTTAACTTTTCCCGGCAATGGCAGGTCACGCTTTTACAATGGACGTTGAGCATCGTGGAATTTTGATATATAGGTGAAGGTAAAAAACTTCTCCCACAGCAGGTTTCGGTGCTTTATACCATTTTATATCTGTTTAATGCTATATATTTGGCACTCAAATGTCAACCTGATACCTAAAGTTTATACCCAAATATGATTCACGAAAGTAAGTTCAACATTCTTTCCTTTAAAGATTTACGAAGCCTCCTCCCCACCGGTAACAAACTGGAAACACTGTACGAGAAAGCAAAAGACAAATCAAAGTTTGAAGACCAGCTTTTCCCGGTCTATGAAGGTGACATTGAAACAGCCCGTCTTAATCTGCTGAATGATATTTACTGGGGCGTATTCTATAAATATGTGGAAGAGAGGGACGACCTTCGTTTATCCCAGCCGGTAGTATTGGGAAATGTGCACACCGAAGCACTGAGCTTCTATGAAGGACTGATAGCCGGTAACGTACAAACCAGGAACATGTGGACCCGCTACCCCGATCACACCGATAGTCTGGCCCAGATTGCCGGTAACTTAACCGTATCGGAAGTGTTTTTCCTGCAAGGAAAAGGGCTCAAAAAAAGCACCTGCCTCTCCGTTACGGGAGACGCCACTATCCACACGCTGATCAATGCCTCAGATGCCGACATTAGTAGCAACGCGCTGTCGGTACAGAAAACTTTTTCCTTTCCGTTTACCTATACGACAGCAGAAAAAGGTAAACATGCCCCCAAGGGTACCGACTGGAGTAACCATACGTCTGCAGAATTGACCAGTTATTTTAATGCAAAGTTGCTGGACATGCAATACCTCCACGAGGGCGTGGATATGTTTTTTAATGTAGGGACTCATTTGTCGCAGGAGTATCATCCGTACCTGGCGGTGAAGTAAGATGCACGGAGCACGTTAGCCATTGCAATAAATCGGAACTGTTACCTAAAAACGGGATGAACACGAATCTACCAACAATTGACGTACGTCATACAGCTTAATAAATCAGTAAATAAAAAATCGAAAAGCCATAGTGACTATAGCTTTTCGATTTTCACTGCTCACTATAACGAACCAATCAACTTTCTTTCCTCTTCGCTGAGCAAAGTCTGATTAGTAAACCCTATTTTATAGGTACATCAGATCGACTGTCGGAAGAATTAGGCAAAACTCTCTTATAGTAACTTGCGCTTTCCTCCTCTGGTAACCAGATACCACTTGCACTTATCTTTCGTCGTCAGTACTAAAAACGGTTGCCCAGCAATAAACTCACAGGTAAATCTAGTCTGATTGCCATTTGTGCCTTCTGTCAAAATTAAGGAGTTTCCTTCCAGTTCCCAATATCCGGCTGAAGATGTTCCACCAACCCCTAAACGATAAGAGTTCGGTTCCTCCAAAGTTAATGTGCGATAGACAGTTAAACTATTATCTGCTCTTTTCTCAAATTGTATAAGCTGATCCGGACAATCTATTCTAATACAATACCACGCTCCAATAAGTTTACCGGAAGTCGGTCCACCTTGTGCAAACCCAGCGTGAATAGGTAAAAACAACAATAATAATAGCAACAATTTGAGATAGCTAACCAGGGGTTTCATTTTTTATTCCTTTTTATCAATTCAAGATATATACTCCATACGCACAGGAGCTTATTATGGTTGTTATGTTTTCTAAATTATATGTATCTCAACGCAGGGGGGCACTATATGAATCGACGATATTCCTTATTTTTAGCCCAATCTTACACACCAAATATATGTAAAACAAATTAAATACCAATATTTATTGACCAATTAATAAGCTACCAAAGGGTATATGCAATTCATTCCTCCAAAATGGCTATTTTCGTACTTTCCTTACTAATCATTAGCTAAAAATGAGGTCCCCCATCTTCCAAGAGATTTTCAACTATCCCATATTAGAATTTGAGAAACATCTAACCCTGGATGAGAATGAACGAATTTTCTTCTCTGGCAGATATGGCAGTGGTAAAACTTCCTTTATTAAAAACTACTTTGACCAAGAGAAGATAAAGCAACAATACGAAGTATATCATCTATTTCCTGTTAACTACTCCATTTCTTCCAATGAGGATATCATGAAATATATTAAATATGATATTATCTTGGCCATGCTGGAACAACATCATAGCTTTCCTGAGGAAAGCAAAAGCTATTTGCGGACCCTACCCAAATTTATGCTCAAAAGAATGGACAAAGTCCTGGAGGCTATAATAGCCATGGTTCCCGAAGTTGGGAAAAGTATTCTGGACATGTACGAGAAATTGGGTAACCTCAAAGACGAATATCTAGCTTATCATGACGATGAAAATAAAAGTGATGGCGACAAACTAGCTGAATACCTTGACCTTCTCGAGGGTAAAGCAGGAAGCTTGGTAGAAAATGACGTAATTACCAAAATAATATCTGGGAAAATAGCATCTAATAAACCTAAAAAATCTGTGCTTGTATTAGACGATCTGGACCGCCTGGATCCTGAGCATGTTTTTAGAATCCTCAACGTCTTTGCAGCTCATTTTGATGCCAAAAATAGTAGTAGAGGGCCTAACAAATTTGGATTTGACAAGGTCGTTATTGTAAGCGACATCGATAACATTCGGAATATCTTCCTTCACCGCTATGGGGCATTAGCCGACTTTACAGGATACATCGATAAATTTTACAGTACGGATATCTATCACTTCGACAATAGAGCAGCAGTAGCCAAAATCACTGATGAAATTATTAGTTCATATACTACTGACGGAAAAAAGGAAGAAGCACAACAACTCTATTTTAGAGATGGATGGTTAAGAGCGATAATTAGTTTACTACTCGAAAAAGGCGATCTGAGTCTGAGATCAATACTTAATACCTATACCAAGAACTTAACCTACCACAAAGAAGAGGTTGATCTTGGGGATTATAATCCAGTTAATGTCTGGCGTGTCCCCATGATACATAAATTAAAATATCTAACCGAACTTCTGGGAGGTGCCAATGGTGCTACCATCATTTTAGAGAAGTTGAAACGTGAAAGTATTAAACTAGAGTTTATCATGCTTTACGCGGGTAATTTATTATACATCCTTAACTACACAATGATAGAAAGTAATCCTACAGATCCGATTGTTATTTCTTATAAAAACAAAAAATTTATTTTAGAAGCAGAAAGAGATATTGGATACGATAGAAACATCATTAATCGAGTTCAACTATATACTACCAGTTACCTTGACAACACGGGGGAATATTTAAAAAGTAATGAGTATGTCACAGAGCCAAAAGAATTTTGGGAACTAGCTATCACAACAATCAATCGCCTCCAGGTATTAGGCTATCTTAAATAAAAAAAATCAAGAATAAGAAGAACAGACCTGAATGCCCAGAGATAAACCCGGGAAGAAGGGTGTAGTAATCATATAATCTCTGGTAAAAAAATTATTACACCATCTAAACCTACACTGATTTTTCCAGTCAAAGGCATTTACTCATCAAACCCTATTTATCAAATGTACCTGCTTAAGTGGTTAAATCGTTTAATGGCATTTTCACTGGAAATCATCATGCTCATCGTCGCTGTGTATGGTCCCATTAAGATCATCAATACCCCGTGGTTAAGATATGCAGTGGCAGCCGGCTTATTGCTGCTTATCATTGTGGCCTGGAGCCTATGGGCGGCGCCAACCGCTACGGGGAGGTTAAAGTTGCCCTACATCGTTATTTTCAAATTCCTGATCTACCTCATCCCTACTTACCTGCTTTTTAAAGTGGGCATGAAACATTATGCCTGGATGTTTTATGCTTTGGTGGTGATCACAGAAGTTGCGGCAGTACTGTTCAATGAGTATACCGGTGCCGTTAAGTAAATTTATCCCCGCGAGGGTATTCACGGGAAAGACAGCACCCACTTTAAAGGCGATATTACCGCCTTCAAAGTGGGTGCTTCCATATTTATTAAACGTGTGTGGTGATTAAAAGACCCTTCAGGCATTAACAGGTACCAGCTGCTGCGCTTTTTTCCTTCCCCGCATGTATATTACCAGCCCGGTAAAAGCCACGATAAGAATAACCGGGATGATCAGCGTGGTGTTCAGTATTTCCGGACCAGCAGCTTTCTTTGCTTCAGCCATTACCACCGCCATCTCTGATCCGGGGGCCGCTTCATTATACAATTTCAAGTCAGCGCCGGCCGGCAGCTTCTGCGCCAGCAGTTCGTCATAATGCCCGCCTATAAACATCATATAGAGGGATACGGCAAACATACCAGCTCCTCCCATAAAATTCAATCCTACAGCGCCGGTACGGGGCAGGTTTTCTGATACAAACCCCAGCATGGTAGGCCAGAAATAACATACGCCTATACCGAAGACCAGGGCGCCTACGAAAATCATATTACCACTGGTATGACCCAGCAAATAGATGCCCAGCGCAGAAAAAACAGCGGACAACAACAGTACGCCCTGCGGTGAAAACCGATGCACCACCGGCTCTGCCAGTCCGCGCCCTATTACCATTACACCGGTAGTAAGCGTAAGGATCAGGATGGCGTTGCTGGTTACATTTCTCAGTAATACATCGATCCACTGGTTAGTAAACAACTCTGTAATGGCCGTACCAAACATACACACCATCATAAACAGATAAAGTGGGTTCAGTAGTGATTTATACATCTCTCCGGTAGAAACGCCTGCGGCTATACGCTCGGTAACCGGGAATGTTAATCTGGAGAAAAGATAGCCGTAGATCAGCGTAGGGACCAGCATAGTGCCAACCTGTACCTTCCAGCCAATACCCATTTTATTAAAGACCAGTACAATCAGTGTTCCGATGACGATACCACCCGGAAACCAAAGGTGGAAGTGATTCAGCTTCGTTGTCTTATTATCAGGGAAAGTGGCCGCGACCAGCGGATTACAGGCTGCTTCTACTGTACCGTTGGCAATACCGATCAGCAAGGTGGATACATAAAGTGTCCAATAACCGTTGGCAAAAATAGTGAGCAGGATGCCCAGCAGGTGAAACACGAAGGCCATCACCAGCAATTTCTTCATTCCGATGATGTCAACGACCATTCCGCCGATAATAACCGCGAGTGGAAATCCCCAGAAAGCGGAAGCCGCAATGGTGCCTAGTTCACTTTTACTGAGGTTAAACTCAGTACCCCAGGTGTCCAGTAGTCCGGCCCGGATGCCAAATGACAGGGAGGTGACAAGAAGTGCAAAACAACTGGCCCAGAAAAGTTGGCCGCGGTGAATATTTGGTTGCATAACTGTGTGTGGTTTATAATAAAACTTTGGTAAAGCGTGCAAAAATCATATCGTGGTTTGTATACCTCAGCGCCAATATTCAAAAGAATATCTGATTACCGGCGTTGAGCAGTAAAACTAATTCATAACGTGGCTACATAAATACTCAACTCATATAAAGATAATGGTACAATTTAATCCAAGCCAATATTATTTTGCACTGTTTCGACTTTTTTTTGTTTGTGCAATGGAAAAATGTATAACACCAATGACTTCAATGCTCCTGGGCCAACCTATACATGCCATCGCCCCAACGGGAAAATAAGGCTATTAAACCGGTTCAAACGCCAGCATCTCCCCTGCCAGGGTATTGATCTGTAACCATTCCCCTCTTTCAAGCCTGGTAGTCGTTTTATTCGACTTAATTTCTACCTCCTTGTCTGGCCAGGGATTACGGAGGGTAAGGGTCCTGCCTTTTTCACTTTTCACCCGAACAAATACCACTTTATTCTCCTTAATAGCTGCTGATACCAGAAATGCTCCGTTGGCTCGGAGATCTTCAAAAAACGCATCTTTGTTTTCAGGCCAGCATGCAAAAACGCGCAAGCCTTTTCCGTTGGACATACACAGCATTTCGTTCACCGTATTGGGCACCGTGCTACAATTTTCAATGCCATGCGGATTATTGAGCTGAAAACCATTCGGGTAAGTATGTGTACTGTATTTCCTGAGCTCCTTCCAGATAGTGTCTGCCGGATAACCAATACGAACGGCTGCGGGAAAGAAACTGTTTGATCCGTTGAAATCCTGCCAGCGCCTCATGACATCAATGGTATTGTAGGCTGTACGCAGCAAGGCGCTATCACTGTCAGGGCCGATTTGTCCGGCCGGGTAAATATGCTGGATGCCAAGGGTATTATCGCCCCACCAGGCCGTACCAGCCGATGTGTACCGGAAAACGGTCCTGCCTTGCATGACCTGTTCCGGATACGGGGCCATCTCCTTCCCCATGTGTTGCCATTGTTCCTGTAATGCGGCATCTTTTCCCAGGAATTTCGCCATATCCGTTGCCGTTGTGAACACCATTCTGACAAGCCCCAAAGAAAGGATAGGATTAACGGTACCGATGGTACCTTCATGGATAGCGTCATTTTTAATGACGTACCGGCCGTTTTCCGGTTGCAGGTATTGTCGCCAGAATTCCGCCACGGCCCTGACGAAGGGATAGGCTCTCTCTGTAAATGCCATATCGTACGTGGCATAAAAGGCGAAAGACAGATTGGTGACGCAATAGGCCGCATTGCTTTTCTGTCCGAAGAAAAGGCCTTCGTCCTCCACCTGTCCACCTGAAATGTAGTCGGGTGCTTTCCGCTGCATGACCGCATTCTTTCTCGTTGTTTCTATGCCGTAAGGGCCGATGCCCACCGGGTACAATACACCATCCCGGATCCCTGTAATCCGTTCTGCGTAGTATTTTCCCCGTTCCATAAAATCGAGTATCGGCGCTTCATAGGGAATAGCCTGCTGAAGATGATTGCTGGCATACAAAGCGTAAAAGGGAGCGATGTAATTGTAGTTAAGATGGTAATCCCCGTTCCATGCGGGAATTTCACGTGTGACCCAGCTGCCGAAAATACCGGGAGGAAATTTAGGATCACGGCTGCACGAAGCCATCGTATACTGCGATCGGTAATATTGGGCTTCCACTAAGCTATCATTGACAGAAACATAACTTTGATGCCAGAAGTCACGCCACCAGTCGGCATGTTGCCTCCCGGCCATGCTGATGCTTTCTGTGTTCAGTTGCCGCAACGCTGTCACCGCCTCGGCCATTGCTTTCTTTCCTTTGAAATTAGAGGTAGTGGCGCAAACAACCGTAGCGGATGCTCCAGGCCGAAGCTGTATTTTACCGGAAGTGTTTCCTATTACACGGAACAGGGCGCAGGCACTGGTCTTTATATCAACATCTTCATTAAATGCACGTTGCAGCCACTGTATCCCATCCACGCCCACACCTTTTGTAGTGCTGTCCTTAAAGGGATGGTCCCCTTTTTCCGGTGATACCAGCCCGATGTCTCCTGTAAGGACCGTATGCCCGGTGTTCTTTAATTCAATTACCAGCCAATCCTGCTGCGCAGCCATCCAGGCAATCATATGCAGGGCTGTATCGCCATGAACAAAATCACCGGTGGTCACCGCATGATAGAGGTCCTGTTCCACCTGATAGGACGCAGCTGTTAAACCAGGCATCCGAATAACCAGGCTGGCAAGCGGTGCTGGAAACGATTCATCAAACCCCGACTTCAATCTCCAGAAATCATTCCTGGCGAGGTAAAAAGTCAGGCGGTCCGGAGGACCTCCCAGTACAGCAGCTCCGGAGCCATTGCCCAGCAGCGGCCCGTCAACGGCCACGTTATTAGGCGTCTTTACGGGCACGGCATTAAATACGGAGGTATGCCGACTGATAATCTTCTCCGCCCTGTCCTGCGCATTCGCAGCTGACCCCATAAGTCCCCAAAACAGGAAACAGCTTATAACTTCCTTCATGTACAATTTATCAGGTAATAAATATCAGGCAGCGAGCGGCATAATACTACAACAATATTGACCTGAACAGATGTTATTTTACCGGCAGAGAACAGCTGCATGTTACGGGAGCATGCATTATGTCATAGTTGCTTACGATACACGATAAAGCCTGACCGCTCGGCCAATTTATCATACAACTGCCTGGCCGTATGGTTGGTCTCCTGCGTTTGCCAGTAGACCCTGGAACACCCATTTGTTTTAGCGAGGTCATACACCGCTTCAATGAGTTTTCGGGCCACTCCCCTTCCACGGAATTCCTGCGATACGAATACATCCTGCAGGTAACAATTGGGCTCTACTGTTATCGTACTGCGGTGATAGAGGTAATGCGAAAGTCCTATTAGCATTCCGTTCTCCTCTGCAACGATGGCATGGACGGGCTCATAGACATCAAAAAAACGACTCCATGTGGTGCGGGAAATCAGCGGGTCCAGCTTTTTATCTCCCGATCGCCCGTAAAATTCATTATAACCATCCCACAAGGATAGCCATTGTTCAAAATCTTCCTGATGCGGTTTTCGGATAGTAAATTCCATAGTTAAAGATAAATAAATCCGTTAAACGATTTCGTTTGATCACCACTCCCAGGGATTTCTGGCCGGTGCCCCATTTTGCCCTTTCCAAAATAGGGTTCTTTTAGTTAGCGCTTTGTTAAACAACAAAAAAAATAGCAGTTGAAGTAAGGGTCTGAATACAATTTAGTGTATTAGCATCAGTAGCGCTAACTAAAATACTTTGAGATATTCATGTTGAACGACCATAATGATGATCGACTAGTTGAAATATGCTTCAAAAATTATTACCAGGCATTGCATAGGTATGCCTACGGAATGCTTAAAAATAATGATGATGCAGGAGATGCAGTTCAATCTGTGTTTTTGAAAATATGGGAAAATAAAATCCAGCTAATAGAAGAGCAGGGTATTCGATCATATCTATATACTGCGGTGCATCACCATTGCCTCAATGTCAGGCGGCAGCAGAACATTCAGAAAAAGCGCATCGGGAATTATCAGGCACCCGCTATTATTAATATGAACCAACTGATTTCTAAAGAAAGTTATGATCGAATAATGAGGAGTATTGATCAATTACCGGAACAGTGCAAACAGGTATTCAAAAAAAGCCGGTTTGAGCAAAAGACATATAAAGAAATTGCTATTGAACTGGGCATTTCGATTAAGACGGTGGAAGTGCATATGGGTAAAGCACTTAGGATCCTACGTTTGCGACTGTCCAACATATTATTGATAACTATCCTGTATAGTACCTTTACCTGTTTCAGTAATTAATTAATATACCATGGAATTTTCAGAAGAAGAGATATATGAATTAATCGCCAAATTTCTCACAGGAGAATCCAGTCCGGAAGAAGCGATGCGATTAGAAGATTGGAAGGCAGCATCCAATAAGCACTACGAATTTTATATTCATTCCGTCCAACTGTGGGAACAAATCGTTGGTAGCGTTCATTTGCCCAAGCCCACAGACGAAGCCTGGAGAAAACTAAGGAAGAAAAATCAGGAGAGTAATAAAAAAATAGTCGTCATTAAAATTACTGTGGCAGCTGCGGTAACTGTGCTTTTTTTTATCGGGATGCTGTTGCTCAAATCATCTGATCGGCAACAGTCCCAATATGCTATTAACCTCGAGGCCCAAAACAGTTATCTGAGGAAAACTTTACCAGATTCTTCACGCGTGGTGCTGGATAAACATTCCAGACTTACCTATGATGCTGATGGCGATTCCCGTAAGGTGATTTTAAAAGGGCAGTCCTGGTTCGATGTTCAAACTATGAATGGAAAGCCTTTCGAAATTGAGACGGAGTACATGAAGATAAAAGTGTTGGGGACTACCTTTCACGTGGCGGTCGAAAAAGATGGTCAGTCGGTAGCAGTCACCAGTGGAAAGGTCTTGTTGATCACTCACCATGACACACTGTTGGTATCTGCCAACCAAAAAGGTTACTACCTCTTCTCCTCAGGAAAATTGGCTTTGCACCAGAAAATAAATATCAATGAAATGGCATATGCCACGCACGCGTTTAATTTTGAAGACGCTACACTGGAAAATATTAGCACTGAACTATCCAAAACATACAACAAAAAGTTTGTGATAGCTGATAAATCCCTTAGCTCCAGGAGAATGACAGCCGAATTCCGGGATGAATCGCTCGAGGATATAAAGACCATCATCGCCAATACCTTACATGTATATTTCAAACAGACCAATGACACAATAATAATATATGGAAAAAACAGCGACTAAAGAATGTCTGCGTATATTGTTGGTGGTGTTCAGTACATTCTATAGTGTATTACTGGTAGCTCAAAACACAGACCCAGCATGTAAACATGTAACGATAAGTACGCCTGAAGTGCAGTTTAATCGACTGTTTGAAATACTACATACCCAAACCGGCGCGCGCTTTTCCATCAATACAGGCAAATTTCCCTCCACGAAAAAAGTCCGGATAAAACCAGGACGTCATACACTTGGGGAGGTCCTTATTCAATTAAGACATCAAACCGGGATTGAATATCATCAGGTAGCCGGGTACATGGTGATCACCGATGGCATTGCTTCCAACAACAGCATAGGCGTTCACCCTCAAAAGCGACCTGTAAAGCCCACGCGTGTACTATTGTTACATTGCCTGAAACCAGCAAACCGCTCCTACAGGCCTCACTTACCCCATATTCCCACCGGCGTTCATCTGCCAGCCGGAGTCATTGACAGTAAAATAACGGTAGCCGGATATGATAGCGTTCCTGCAAACTATAATCTGTCTCAAAAAACAGATACGCTCCATACTATTGGAATCAATAGTCGTTCTTTTGAAGATAAAAAAACCAGGCTATTGAAAATTGACTACCCGCTGATTCCGATTCTCCCTTCCCATATCCATTCAGCTTTCTGCACTCCCTATTTTGCTATGGGTGGATATATTGATGAAAACTCCTTGATCAATGTCTATTTAAATGGCGGATTTCGATACCTGTACCTAACGATGGCCCTTAGTAAAAATGACAGGTTTGGACTGTTTAGATATGGCCTCGGATCGAATTTTGAACTAAACAAACATAATGACCTGAATGTAAATCTAACCTATTCGAATATACGAAATACCTATCCGAATACTTTTGATACTTCAGGAAAACAAATGGTAACGATAAAAGGGAAACATCTTCAGGTCAAAGTCAATCTGGAACGTCGTATAAACGATCATTGGGCTTTACTGGCAGGTATCTCCTTAAATGCATTTTTCCATACTCACTATACCGGAAGCAATCCTACCCCATCATCATTAGACCGCGAAAGGTATTTCTCGGATTATACGCTTGTACGTACCCCTGTGATACTCTACAATAGCTATTCTGCGAATAAAAGTACCAACTTCATCTCCTGGATAGGGTTTCAGCTGGGCATTTCCTATACTATCAATCCGGTACGTAAACGAGTAAAAAAAGAATGCCCTATGCCATATCCGTAAAAAATCTTTTCATTCCGGTAAGGGTCTTGACTTATTTATGTGTATAAGAATAGGTAGGTATTCTTAACAAAAAACAAAGTCATGATCAACCTGATTCAGACCGCAGAAAGGACAGATGGTTCTTCTCATATCAATAATTATATTTTTCAGCGACATTTATTTGCATATCGAAACGTCCCCCGCGAGTGGCTGTTGGGAAAAGATATATTGGAAGTGGGCTGTGGCACCGGCTATGGGTCCGGTTTCCTCGCTGCTAATGCTAATACGTATGTTGGATTGGATAGAAAATTGCCTCCTTCGAAGCCCGGACCAGGAAACACTAATTTTCTAAAGTGTACCTTACCTTTTCTCACCGGCATGTCTGATGAGAGTTTTGATACAATAGTGTGTTTTCAGGTAATAGAACATATTTTGCAAGACACTATATTACTTTTGGAGATGAAAAGAGTCTTAAGAAAGAATGGGGTTATTCTCATCACAACGCCCAACCGCCTTACGACACTTGTCCGAAACCCTTTCCACGTAAGAGAATATACCGCCACGGAATTACGGACGCTGATGAATCACCATTTCGACGATGTTGATATTTATGGCGTGTTCGGAAATGAAAGCGTAAAGGAATATTACGAGGCGAATAAGAAGACAGTCACAAATATTCTCAGGATGGACAAATGGGGACTAATAGACAAAATCCCTGCTAACCTGTTAAAGGTCCCCTATTCAATCATGAATAATCTCAACAGACTGCTGCTTTATGTCTCTTCTCCTCAAAAAACAGCAGTAATAGATCATACAGATTTTTCACTGTCGGAAGTGAATGACAATTGCCTTGATCTTTTTGCGGTGATCCGTAAGTCTTAAATTATCTTCTTTATAAAAGCAGGAAGGCCGCTTAAATCCGTGATTTAAGCGGCTTTAATTTCCGTTGATAATCCTGTGGCGATCCAGCCGGGAACCGAACCCAGGTTTATTATTTCTACCCCGACCACGATGCCACAAAATACTATCAGCATTCCCTCGTCATCAGTGAATTTCTATAGCATTGCGTTAGCTTAAATTAGTATAGGCTTCGAGCCTTAAACCGCAAGTAAAGAATGCTAAAGGGCCTCACTGAAGATCTCTTAGCGTTGCCATGCCGGAAATAGTTAAAAATGTACGTAGTTAATCCAACAGGTGTTCCGTTGCTGGTATCCAATTACGATTCGCGACGATCTAAGCGTGTTATTTATGTCCCTCAAAACATCCAGCGGATGACACGCTCCGAACGCATAATATTATCAATTCAATAGGCCTTATTTTAAACCAAAAAACCATACATTATGAGCGAGCAATTTAATGTGCCAAAGCCAATATATCCATGGGAAACCCTTGAAAGTCCCTTTGCCGGAGCTTTCTACGAAGAAGAAACCAATTGGTACGATCAAGACTACCAGTTCTTATCAAAAGAGGCGATGGCAAGGTACAGAAAGATGCGATTAATTGATGTAGGTCCTTTTATGGTACCTGCCGCAACCGAAAAGGACCGCGTTCTCCATGCCACGCGTTTCGCCATTTACATGACGGTAACCGACGATTATGCAGAACTTCTACCCATAAAGGAAATAGCTGCATTCAGAGACCGGATTTTTGAGGTAATGATGGGAGACGATCCCCGGCCGGAAGAGAAAGGAATGCTTCGTCAAATGCAAACAAACAGAAAAGAGTGGATAGCACTCGGGATGCCAGACTTCTGGCTTAAGCGGATAGCTAAGAACTATAAATATCGTTTCGTTACTGACGGCATTATGGAAGAGTCGCCCTATAAAATCAGTAAGGACATTCCTCCCATTCCCCTCTTTCATCTAATCCGCGCCAATTCCATAGGAATGATTCCGTTTGTTGATTTGATTTGTCCTTCCACTGGATTTGCGTTACCTGATTATATCTATAATCATACCGTTATCCAGCGTATTATTATGCTACAGTCTATCATTGTTGCTCTTCAGAACGACTTTGCAACAATCGGCAAAGAACTCGCCATAGAATCAGAAATTTTCAATATCATCAAATTACTACAGCATCATCATAAAATATCTTTTGATGAAGCCTGTCAGGAAGGGATGAAGATCCATGACGAGCTTGTAAATGAATTTGTAACGCTATCAAATCATCTGCCTGACTTTAGTCCATACCAAAAGGAGACAGAAGAATTTATTTATTACATAAAACAAATGATCAGTGGTTTAAATAACTGGTATTATAAAAGCGGAACGAAACGATATGAAGCCGGTGGATTTGCTGTGCCGCCGAATGGAAAGGGTGAGACAATAGAAAGAGTAGAAATAAAACATTTTTAGGGTTTATCGAAACTGAACGTCCATTAGAAACAAATCCCGCGCATAGCGCGAGGTTTGAAGTATGTCTGTGATCCTGCCGGGATTTGAATCATGCGCTTATTGAAAACAACTTATTTTAAAAATTATACTAAAATCATATTTTAGTAGAGAAATCTTATTTTTCGCAGTAGTAGTAACACTTTAAAATGGAAACAGAGATCACCATAGATGAATTGTGGAAACGAAAGTTTTATGATTGCCTGGCAATGGAATTTTCCGTTCCATCATATTTTGAAGTTCACCATTTACTTGTAATCACATATATGCTTCAAACAGATGGTTATAGTCCTGAATATTTTCCTGAGGCAGTCAGATTACTCGAGGATTTCCTTTACGAAGGAGTATGTTCGAAACAATTTATTAAAACTAATCAGTACCGTATTGAAAATAAGAAGCAAAGAAAACTGAATCAATTCGATTGGGAAATAGATATATTAAGTATTAGTACCTTGAATGCTGCTACCTACTGCCGGGATGTCCGACATTGGGCCGAGAATGTTTTACATGTAATAAAAAATCGTAAGCATCCGGCAATCCATTTTCTTTAAAAGTTCTCTAAAATAACCTTTCTTTATGGTAAGAAATATATTTTTAACATGAAAGGCATACACCAGGGTTCTGTTGAAAAAATCGCCGGAAAAATCTTTCTCCTTCTTTTGTTTATCTGTAGTGCTGATCGTGTCAGTGGACAGTTAGCAGCTGATTCGCTAACAGCTGCGCTTACTACACAATACCAGCAAAACGGTTTTCCGGGATTCAGCGTATCTATTGTAAACAGTGATAGTATTTTATACGAACATGCGTTCGGGTTTGCTGACCTTGAAAAAAACATTCCGTATACCACTACTACGGTACAACCGATTGCTTCTATCAGCAAACTATTCATTGGAATGGCAGTGATGAAAGCTATCGAACAAGGCCTGTTCACACTGGATACTGACATCAACAGTATTTTACCTTTTAAGGTACGACATCCGCACACGCCTGAAATACCCATCACCTTAAAACAACTCGTTACGCACACTTCAGGGATAACAGATAACCCTGCTGCATACAAAAAGACATACTTATACAATACCCCCTTGCAGGAAGACAATCCCATCTATAGTATACTAAAATCAAAAGGTTATGGTGCAAAAGGCCAGGACACTACTTTAGGCGCATTTCTTCAGGCTTATTTAAGCACGTCCGGCACTTATTATTCAAACAATAATTTTGATAAAGCCGCACCAGGTAAAAGATATGAGTACTCCAATATCGGTTCTGATCTGGCGGCCTGGCTGATAGAACTTAAATCAGGTATTCCCTTCGCTCAGTACACACAACAATACATTCTGCAGCCACTACAGATGACACATACCACCTGGTCTACCGCTACCGCAGACCAGGCAAAGCTGGCAACCTTATACACCGGTCTCAAAGTCCCCTATCCAAAATACAGTTCCGTTACTTATCCAGATGGCGGGCTTACCACTTCTTGTCATGAGCTAAGTCTTTTTCTGAAAGAAAATATTGCAGGGCAGAAAGGCAAAGGAAAAATTCTTACTGCCGCCTCCTACACCACCATGTTACAACCTGCATTTTCAACTGATTATAATCCAAAGAATATAGATCCGAGAGAACCTAATATTGGTGTGTTCTATGCCATGAAAAAAAATGGCATCATCGGGCATAGCGGCAGCGATGGAGGAGTTACTGCTTTTCTTTTCTTTAGCCCCGCCAAAGGTTATGGCATGTTATTAATCACCAATACAGAACTGGAAGGGCTGAACGGTGTGAACAAAAAACTGCTGACAGGATTTGAAAATATATGGAGCACGATGAGCCACTACGCAGGAAAATTACACCCGGTTAAATGACAAATACATACGTTGTAAAGAGGTTATACAATCGAACTCGGCTAAAAACAAAAACCCGCGACCGGCGCGAGGTTTGCAAGTTGTCTGTGATCCTGTAGGGACCATATCAAAGGCTTAATTAGCGCTGCTTTTCGAGGATTTTGAAGCTCCTGTATCCAAATTTGTATCCTTCTGGATTAGCTTGTTTTGTACCGGATTGTTAAGAAACCTATAACCTGTACAAATATACGAAAACCCTTACTAGACTAGCACAAAACAGACTAATCTATTTATTAAAAAGTAGCACCGGATTTACAGCTAAATGGATTTTTTCTCACTAAAGAAGTAAAAATCGAATTATTAAATAACTAGAAACTATCCTGGCTTTTCATTGTATTAATCAAAGCAACTATATATCGATTGATGACTGCATTAATATCAGGGGATAGTTTTTCAGCTCTTTTTTTATTAAACAACATTTGTTCATAGTTAAAATCGGGAACTCGTATGCTTGAACTAGGCTTAATGAAATCTGTAATCTCATACTTAAATTTCCCATCTTTGACCTGTATATTAGTACTCGCATAAAATTCCTGATATGTCTTAATAAGACTTCCTCCTCTAGCATCTGTCTGAAAAAGTCCGCGAACTGTTATCTTTCCTAAGTCCTTATCATCAAGCTTAACAACATCTTTAAAATTAGGAAAAGCTGTTGAAAGGAAGGATTTAGCTCTTAAATACAGTTCTTCCTTGCTCACCCCAGCAACGCTATCAATACCTGTATAATTAATTCGTCCATTTCTTATTGGCAACTCACCTAAATAAGAATCCGGGGGATTGTTTTGTCCATAAGTTAAACACGGCAAAAGGAGAAAAAATAAGATGAACTTCTTCATAAGTATATCTATTTAATTTGAGGCCAAATAGATTGATATTGTTTGTACATCGCGACAGGCTGATAGCACAAATATAATAGAATTAAACATTCAAAGCGTCTATCTTTCACCCCAGTTTGTTTTACCAATTGTGGAAATTTCTGTCTTATAAGGCCATATATTTATAGCCCAGTGAAAAACCATCCCGGGGAAAGCCCGTAACTGTTATACGGACGCAGATGGTTGCTTTCCCATCAGGGTTTTTGTTATCGTACCGTAGATGAATAAGAATTGATAAATCTTCACTTACTTTCATGGTCCATAAAGTTTCAGGTTACCGATTTTTGGTTTTGTTTGGTGTGTTTTGTTTCGGTTTGCAAGTCCTAAAACCCTTTACTGATAAGCAATTCAGGGAAAGGATACACTAAGCGTAGATTTTTTTTGTGTATCCTATTTTTGTATCCTTTCAGATTCGTTTGATATGGTTTACCTTTCTATGGTAAAAACAGAAAAGCCGCATAAATCCTACGATTTAAGCGGCTTTAAGTTGCTTTGATGATTTAGTAGTGATCCCGCTGGGACTCGAACCCAGGGCCCATACATTAAAAGTGTATTGCTCTACCAACTGAGCTACGGAATCATTCCCTTTTTCGAAGGGAGTGCAAAGATAGAAAAATATTTTATTCCACAAAATAAATATTTGATTCTCAGCACATACCCCTCACTAAAATTGTAAGTTTTTTACACCAACTCCCGCCACGCGGCACCGTACTTTTGTTCCATGCAAGCTATTATCACTCTTACCGGAAAGCGTGACGTCACGCTGAAAGCCATTGATCGCAGCGACCTGCAAGAACTGTCTGTACTGGCGAACGACCCTGCCATTGCGGCGAACCTGCGCGACAGCTTTCCGTCGCCTTATTCGCTGAAAGACGCGGAGATATTCCTCTCCCTGATTCAGAGCGGTAAACTGGAGCATGTATGGGGCATGTATGTAAAAGATAAAATTGCGGGTGTTATCTCGCTCACCCGCCAGGTGGATATCTATCATCATGCTGCTGAAATCAGCTATTGGCTGGGAGCGCCCTATCGTGGCCAGGGTATCACGACGGAAGCAGTGAGCCTGCTGACAGCCTATGCTTTCCGGGAACTGAACATTTACCGGATCTATGCGGGTATATTTGCGTATAATGAGGCTTCCAGGAAGGTGCTGCTGAAGAACGGGTATCACCTGGAGGCGGTGAAAGTGAAGGCTATTATCAAGCAGGGGCGACTGCATGATGAACATCTCATGGTTAAACTGAATGGCGTATGACCGATCTTATCGCACAAAAAATCGTAGAGAAAACCGGGGTTACTGGTATGCTGGAGGCGCTCACTTCCCTCAGCGGCTCCGACCTGTCGTCGGTGCTGATGGAGGTATACCGCTTGTGGGCGGAGCATATGTCTGCCGGCACATTGCTGCAGCAGTACCAGCGCAACGCGTTCGCGCAACCGGCGGACACCGACATGGTGCTCATGCTGGAGAAAGAACTGGAAATACTACGTTACCTGCGGCAGCAGGACTACCACCCGCTGGAACTGTCGCCTGTAGGGCAGTTTGGCAGCTGCGCCGTGGTGGGCACCGTTAGCCAGAACAAGATCATCTCCGCCATCCGTCATACGGAAGTGATGGCTGACGCTACCAACGCTCTGGCGCTGCATATGGCCGGCCTCCGGAGTGCCGGCGGCTTCAACGGCAACATACTGCGGTACTGCACCGTGCACCGGCACATCCGGGCGATGCGGCTGCCGGCCAAAGGCTATACGCCTCACTTTAAAGTGGCCTGTATGGTGGCAGCCGGTAAAGATACCGGCAACCATTCGTTCGAGCTTACGACCTTAAGAGAACAACTATCGCATATTTATTGGCTGTTAACCGTTATTTTTGGGATACAGCAGGTGTCTGTGAAAATCATTCCCCGCAATGGTTACAAAGGGGATACACTGATCACCGGAATCAGGGAGCTGTCTGCCGGCATGCCCATGAAAATAACGGTCGAACCACAAGCGGAAGACAACAACTACTATAAAGGGGTACAGTTTAAGGTGATGATACCTTCGGAGCAAGGCCGGGAAATGGAGATCGCCGACGGAGGATTTACCGACTGGACCCAGCAGCTTACCGGCAACAGAAAGGAGCGCTGCCTGATATCCGGCATAGGTTTAAGCCTGCTGATCAAATATGCACAAAGCCGCCAAAGTAATATTTGAAAATGAAACGGGCCATCCCCTCAGGATCGCCTATCCTCCCCCTGCGCTGTCCACGCTGATTGAATACTATTTTGAGTTAGACCTGTCGCATGCTACTGCCATGCAGTCCATGAAAGGACTGCCGTCGCTAAATACGCTGTTGGCCTTTCAGCTGCGCCCGGCGGCGTGGACTTCCATCAACGACGCCAATGGGCAGGCACTACAGCTGCAACGCTCCCGGTTCCTTGGGCACCTGACACATTCCTTTAGCAGCAGCTACGCCCCCGGTACGCTGATGTTCTTTATCAAACTAAGGCCCGGTTACGCTTCAAAATTATTCCGCTGCCCGCCTTCCGAACTGGAAAACAACCAGCTGCCCCTGCCCTTCCTGTTTAAAGACTTTGACCTGGAAGAACGGCTGGGCGCTGCTACGAACTTTGCAGACCGCGTCCGGCTTTGTAACCAGGCATGGCTGCCCATGCAGATACAGCCTGCTGATAATGACTATCGTTTTCAGATCGTAGAGCACTGCCTCCGCAAGTTTGAATCATTGCAACTAAAAGATGAAAAAGGACTGCAACACCTCTGCGGCAGCTTACACGTCACCTATGCGTCGCTGAGAAGGTATTTTCTATCGGCCGTAGGCGTAACGCCCAAATTTGCGCAGAAAACGGTCCGTTTTAAAAAGGCCTTGCAGGAATACAGACTACGGGGCTATAACTTTTACTATGAAGATTTTGGTTACACGGATTTTTCCCACTTTGCTAAAGAGGCGAAGGCGCTTACCGGCAGCAGTCCATTAGCGTTGTGACAACGGATACACTCCGGCCTGAAAATTGTGCGAAGACAACCATGGAAATATCAAATATCACCAGGCACCTGCAGGTACCGGTAGCACCGGACCAGGCCTATACGAAATTCGTCTATGAAATCAATGAATGGTGGCCCAAAACCTACACCTGGTCGGGGGAGAAACTGCTGAACCTCCGTATCCACCCGGCGGTGAACGGACTTTGCACCGAAACAGGCCCGCACGAATTCAGGTGCGACTGGGGCCGGGTGATCTATCTCACCGAAGGGGAAAGCATCGCTTTTTTATGGCAGATAGGACCCGACAGGGCACCGGAGCCGGACCCCGACAAGGCCAGTGAAGTATTCCTCCACTTTTTTAAAGAGAGTGATGAGAAGACCAGAATCGACTTCGGCCATCGCCATTTCGCGCGGCACGGACAGAAAGGGGGATTATACCGGGAAGCCATGAACAGCCCCGAAGGATGGGATTTCATTCTGGACAGGTTCGTCCAATATTGCTCAGCATAAAAACGCCTTTCCGCCGGAGCCCGAACCGACAGAAAGGCGTGACATCATCAATACTCGTCAGCACTTGGCCCGTAGCTGCCGGGGATCGGTATGTCCAGAAGACGGAGATATACGCCCAGCTGTGCTCTGTGGTGCACAATCTGACTGTAGGACGTACGGATAAATTCGGCTTTGGTCTGGGTAACGAAGACGGTATCACCATCCCGTAGCACCCAGGTTTCTTCCATTTCGGCTGGCGTTGCCGCGGCAAGCCGCTGCTTGCCCTCTGCCAGGGTAGATTCGAAGTAATTCATCAGCTCCGCGGCGTCCTTCACCACTACCGGCGAGTACTGGCCCTTGGAAAAATCCAGCTCTGAGGTATTCAGCGTCATTGTTACCCAACCCGGCAATTCGGCCACATGGGTCGCCAGTCGCAATAACTTCATGCTTTTAGGATGCGGTTGCCAGTCATATTTATCTTCGGGAATACGGGAAAGCATTTTGCGGGTAGTCGCTGCTTCCTGTTCCATTTCTTTGAGTAATGCCTGAATCTGTGACATGGTGGATACGTTTTGTTTTCTGAAAGCAAAGTAAAAATCACGGAGTGACAACCCTATGTCAGTAGCCTCAAAAAATATTTTTAATAGTCACGTTAAATCGTTGCGCGAGGGCAGCAACGCGGGTGGCATCCGCCGGCTTCACCACCAGCAGGCACCGGTCTTCCGGGGAAATATCCATCTGCATGAGCTGCCAGCCTAAGGGCAACAACCGTGTCTGTGCCTGTTCAAACAATGCCGCCTCTGCTAAGGAGACAGGCAGATTAAAATCTTCTCCGATCAGCTCACTGACACACTCCTCCAGTTCGGCCGCGGTTGGATGCAGACTGCAATACACCACCGGCGCCGCCTTTTCCAGCACGGAAAGAAACAGGTCCTCTCCTTCTTCTTCCTCCATAAACTCAGGATGAAACGCCGCAAACGAAGATGGCGCGCTCCATGCCAGGTACAGCGCCTGCGCAATCGTGTCCAGATCAGCATCATCGGCATACACGCCTGGCGTCAATAATGCAATCAGCTCCCGGAGGTCTGCCAGCTCCTCCTCCGCGGAACGGTGGCGCAGCAGCTCGGGGATCTCGATAGCACGGGCAATGGCAATATGCAGCTCCCGCAACAAAGCGATGAGCGCTATCTCCAGATGCGCATGCCCTCCGGGAAGCAGCTTGTCCTGATAAAACACCACCGGCTCACGACCGGTAAACACCAGGAACACCTCCACCGGATCTGACGGATAACGCACCTTCAGGGCGGTGTCAAACTTCAGACGGGCCCATTCCGGCAGCGATGCCAGCAAAGGACTGCCATCCACCAGAGACGCTACAATATCCCCTTTTAACCCTCTTACCGGCAGATGGATATGCCTCCCCGGCTCCTCTTCGAGGGCCCTCACCAGTTTCTCCACGTATCGTGTTTGCAGAATATGCTCAGTCATCTCACAAAAATAAAGGCATCTCCATTAAAAAAACATATATCTTTGCGCCCTAATATATTTTTGTTAACCTTAAAACTACCTAACCTAATGGAACGCAAACTTGTGTCTGTCGTCGTGATCGACGACCTACAGCCTATAGCCGGCGCCGACCTGATTGAAGTAGCCACTGTAAAAGGATGGAAACTGGTTGTTAAAAAAAATGAATTTCGCATCGGCGGTCATGCCGTATACTGCGAGATCGATTCTTTCCTGCCTGAAAAAGAGGAATTTGAATTCCTGCGTAAAAGCTCCTTCCGGAAAATGGGCGAACAGGGCGGCTTTCGCCTGAAGACCATGAAGCTGCGCGGACAGATCTCACAGGGCCTGCTGATACCGGTAACTGTACTTAACGGTTACCCCTACACGCTGGGAGAAGATATTTCCGCTCAATTGGGTATCGTGAAATATGAACCGCCGGTTCCCGCCTCCCTGGCGGGTATCGCGAAGGGAAACTTCCCCTCTTTTATCCCTAAAACGGATGAAGAACGTATACAGAACCTCAGCGCGGAATACGAAGCCTACAAAAAGGAAATCTTTTACGTAACAGAAAAACTGGACGGCTCTTCTGCCACCTTCTACCTCCGTGATGGCGAATTTGGCGTATGCTCCCGCAACCTCGATCTGTTGGAAACAGCGGACAACACTTTCTGGAAGATAGCCCACCGACTGCACCTGCCGGCTAAACTGGCAGCACTGGACAAAAACATGGCATTACAGGGAGAACTGATCGGTGAAGGCATACAGGGAAATCCTTACGGCATCAAAGGTCAGACCGTGCGTTTTTTCAATGCGTTTGATATCGATGCTTATACTTACCTGCCCCTGACTGCTTTTCAGGAGATAACCAGGCTAATGGGACTGGAACATGTGCCCATACTGGATATGGCTTTCACGCTGCCGGACACGGTCGACGAACTGCTACTGGCGGCCGAAGGCAATTCTGCGCTGAGTCCGGCCGGTAAACACGTGGAGCGCGAAGGCGTGGTGATCCGATCTGCGGATAAACGTATATCCTTCAAAGTGATATCCAACAAATTCCTGTTGAACGAAAAATAGAGCTGTGGCGCTGTAGATAAATTACAGCGCCACATTGATACCGCCGAAATACGTACGGCCAGGCGCCGGATTATAATACCGCTCTCCTACTGCATTCAGGTCGTTACCCAGGCTGTAAGCCTGATTCAACAAATTATCTGCCCCTGCCTGTACACTGATTTTACATTTTCCGGAGATGGGCAACTGCCACGCTGCTTTGCACTGCATCAGATGATACCCGCGTGCATAGGCGCTGTTAGCGTCGTTCAACGGTATCCTGCTGGTATAATTATGCGCCACATACACATACACGGCTTTCGGTAAATACACGGTAAGTCCGGAAACGACCACCGTACGGGGCACGCCGGTCAACCGGTTGCCGGAAAAATCTTTGCCGCTGCTCACATAATCCCTGAAATAAAAATCACTCCAGGTATAGCTGCCCCGCAGCTCCAGTCCGCGCACAACGCCATGGCTACGGGACTGCATCAGCTGCAGCATGCCTTCTATTTCTACGCCCGTCTGGTTCACGCCGCCGGCATTGACAAAAAACTCCGCCCCGTTGTCCCGCAACTTACGCACAATAGCATCCTGCATACGATAATGAAAGCCTGTCACGTCCAGGGAATAGCGGCGCGACAATGGCAACAGCCGCAGCCCTGCTTCATAGTTCCAGCCCGTTTCCGGACGCAATGCGGTGTTGATGATATTATCGGAAGCCCTTACTTCAGCTGTAGCCGGAGGAGAATAGCCCCTGCTAACGGTCACGCGGCCGGTCAACTGCTCATTGATCAGGTACGACAACGACAAGCGTGGCATGAGCTGCGGCGTGAAGGTTATTTTCGTATTGCCGTCACGGTTATAGGTGTAATGATAGTAGTTCATACTGGCTGCGGCTTCCAGTGTCCAGCGTTGCAGCTGCGCATGGAACCGCGAGAAATAAAAGTACTGCCCGGCGGTGAGCTTATCGGCCGCCTGTACGGCGCCACGGACGCCCTGGTTGTTGCCGTAGTTGATGATATCGGAAACGGTCCGCTGCCATTCCATACCGGCCTGCCACTTCCATTGCAACAACGTCGCCGTGGGCTTATTGATCCATGACAGATAAGTCCGGAAGCCGAAAGTATTTTCGTCGCGTGCCTCGTAGTTGGTGATAAACGGATTTTCAAAGTGCGTGTTGGCGCCAAACACCGTGATCACATGCTGCCAGCGGGGACTGAACTGCGCCTCGTGTACCAGGCCGCCCTGTGCGGTGCGGTTATAGATACCGGCCTTTTGTGTGATGGCGCCGGGCAATGTTGGCGTAGCAGGACGTGCGGCGCGTGGATCTTTGTCCAGCTGCGCCAGCGTTAAACCGCCGGGCGTACGATACCCCAGATCGGAGTAGAAGCCCAGCATCTTCAGTACATAACCGGGTTTGTATTCCCATCGTTGTCCCAGCTGTGTGTAAGAACGGCGCATGGCCGTATGCTGCCGGTAGCCGTCGGCCTGCTGATATCCCTGAAACAGCTGAAAGCTGTAGTTGCCCAGCTGCTGCCGGTAACCGGCCGTGGCATGAAAGAGACCGTAGCTGCCTCCCTGCACGGATGCCTGCAACCGGGTACTGTCGCCCGCAGGTGGCAGCATATCCAATCGTACCACGCCGCCGGAATTGGCTCCAAACAGGCTGCCATCGGGGCCTTTCAGCACTTCGGCACCGCTCAGTGCCACCGGGTCCAGCAGATTGAGGTAGGTATTACCACCAGCATCGGTGAGGGGAATTTCATCCATATACATTTTCACATTGCGGATACCGAAGGGCGAACGCAACAGGCTGCCACGGATAGAGAGCCGGTAGCTGCCGGGCGATCTTTCTTCCATCCGCACGCCGGCCATACTGTTGAACGCAGGCACCATCGACGCGCCCTGTTGCAATGCCAGCTGCTGCGGAGACAGCACGCTAACGGCCGTGGGTATACGTAACAACGGTTCTTTCGACAAATAGGATTTCACCACTACCTCCGGCAAACGGTGCAGGGTATCCTGCTGCGCAGCCAGCGGCAACGCAAATGCCAGTGATATGGTGGCCAGTAAAGGAGATTTCATTCGGTTGATTTGTCTGTTAGAGCAGCAGGATATCGATGCGATGAGCCTGTACCATCTGTTTGGTGACGGACCAGGAGAAAATGGTGAAGTAGCCGTCCTGAGAGGCTACCAACGCAAGAGCATCAGGTTGGTCATGCACAAACTGCGCGGCCGACAGGTGCCGGGTGCCACCAATGGCAGATGGATGCACATAAGAAGGAATGCCGCCCAGCACAGGCTCCATCATCAGCACTTTTTCTACCGGAGAAGAATAACTGGCCCGGGTGATCTTGGCGCCGAAAGCCAGCAGTTCATGATGCTGATTGATAATGGTGGCGCCATCTACGGCGGTAAGACCGCTGATATTTTCCACTTCCCGGCGCAGGGCATTCTGCCAGAAGATCTCGCTGACGGTGGAGCTCTCCTGCCGTATCAGGTCTGCCACGCCCGCAAATGCCGGTGATATCGGATATTGTAACGGTTGTACGATGGATTCTTTCCAGGAAGGGCTACCGTCCGGCACCACCAGCAGGATACCGCCCCGCTTGTGTGCCCGCATAGACACCGCGATCTGTATGAGAACGTTTTCAGGATTATTCCAGAGAGAGGACGAATCAAGCCCCAGGAGCGATCTCAGTAGCGCCGGGCTGCACATCGGGTAGCCGGAATTTTCATCTACCACCTTGATCTGGTCTCCTTTGAGCATGGCCACGTTGGTGAACTTGCCCAGCCCCATGATACGCCGGTGTTTTACCACCAGCAGCCCGGGTTCAGACACGTCCAGCACGAAACAGAAATTAGGCAGTTTGATGGTAGTGCCCCAGATGCATAACTCTTCACCATTAAACCAAATGCCTACATGAATACCGGCCCTTTCCACGCCGGGCGCCAGTTTGGTCAGCACGTGCGGGGTGAGCGGCAGCGGTTGCTCAAACAACAGCGGCTTGCCTGCTTGTTCGGGGCTGACAAATGCCAGCGACATGCGGGTGGCATTGCCTTCCTCCCGCCGCAGGCTGGCCCAGAAAGCCACGTCGATGATCTTCTCCACCACGCGCGCAGAAGGGGCCGTCGCCAGATTCTCGACGCCCTCATCCCTCGCAGTGTCAAGATGTTTGATAAAATGCGCTTCTATAATGTCGGCTACTGCTGATGCTGCCTGATATGTCGATTCTGTTGTCAGTGCCATGCCCGTTCTCTTTTATTTCAGGCATAAATATACGCAAAGCCTGCCTATTCGGAACGGAGACTCCTCACCGGGTTGGCCATGGCTGCTCTGATGGCCTGAAAACTAATGGTAACCAGCGTGATCGCTAAGGCTATCACCGCGGCAAAGAGGAACACGCCCGGGCCCAGCGTAATACGGTAATCATACTGCGCCAGCCAGCGCTGCAGCGAGTACAGGGCAATTGGGGAAGCAATCAGGCAACTTAAAAGCACCAGGGCAATGAAGTCTTTCGACAGCAGGAACCACACCTGTGCAATCGACGCCCCCAGCACTTTCCGCACCCCTATTTCCTTGGTCCGCTGTTCTGCCATATAAGCGGCCAGCCCCAGCAGCCCCAAACAGGATATTATAATGGCCAGTATGGCGAAGATACCAGATAACCTGCCGGTAAGCATTTCCTGATGGAACTTGTTATTATAAGCATCGTCAGCAAATTCATATACATAAGGGTAAGCAGGATTATGCCGGTTGAAGATGGCCCCCAGCCGCTCCACCGCCCGATGAGGTTCCACACCGGGCGCCAGCTGGTACAACAAATAACCATCATCCCCATCAGACTTCATAAATAACGTAGGTTCGGCCTGCTGGAAGGGATTCTCCATCAAAGCATCGTGTACTACGCCAATCACCCTAAACGGCTTATCGTCCAATTTGATCTCAGTCGTCAGCGGATCTTTCAGCCGTAACCGCTTTACGGCTGCTTCATTCAGCATGATATTGAGCGTGTCAGACAAACCGGGCCTGAAGTCCCGGCCGGCCATCAACTTCATCCCCATAGTATTCATATAATCATCGCCGGTCAACACCATCCCCATCTCCACCGTTTCTCCGGGCAGCTTACCGGGAAAATAATCAGGATCGCTATGCCAGTTGATCTCTACAGGCGAAGAGGAAGAGGTGCTCACATGGTTCACCAGCCCACTCTGCAATAAATCCTGTTTTAAGGCATCATTCCGCTTCCGCATATCCTGCGTTACCCGTGACGACATCAGGCGCGATGTTTCAAAGCCGGTAGGCCGGTCTTTGGCATACTTCATCTGACGGTAGATGACCATGGTGCTGATCACCAATACTACCGAACAGGTAAACTGCACCACCACCAGCGCCCTGCGGGACCACGTGGCCGAAGCGCCGATTTTCATAGTCCCTTTCAGCGTTTTCACGGGGTTAAAAGATGACAGGTAAAAAGCCGGTTTCAGTCCCGCCGTAATACCGGTCATCGCCACACCAATCAGTGTAATCAGCCAGAAACGGATATCGTCAAAGGGTATATGAATTTTCGCGCCGGTCATCTTATTAAAGAAAGGCAAGGCGATTGCCACCATCACCAAACTACATAACAGGGCAATAAAAGTCAGGATCAATGATTCTGCGAGAAACTGAACCACCAGGTGCCAGCGCTGTGAGCCGATCGCCTTGCGGATACCCACTTCCCGCGCACGTTTCTCAGACCGCGCAGTGGTGAGGTTCACGAAGTTTATACCTGCAATCAACAATACCAGTATGCCGATGCTGCTGAATATCCGGATGTAATCGATAAAACCACCGGATTCCTTTCCATTCACATAATTACCGAACAAATGCCAGCGGTCCATCCCCTGCAAAATCACGATCGATTTCTCCGCATTGGTATTTCCTTTCTCCCGTTTCTCGAGAAAAGCGATTTTAGATGCCAGCCGGTCAAGATTCACCTCCGGTCTAACCTTCACGAATATCTGAAAAGCATTGCTACTGAAGGAGCCGGATTTACGGTTGCCCATCACAAATTCGTTGGTCTTATCGAGGAAACTGAAGGGATATAAATATTTAAACCGAAAAGTGGAAGTCGCCGGCAGATCTTTTAAAATACCGGTTACCGCCAGATCATACTGATTGTCTACCCGCACCATCCTGCCCATGGGGTTTTCATTACCAAACAGCGCTTTCGCAGTCGATTCCGTGAGTACGATAGAGAAAGGATCTTTAAATACGGAGGCAGCGTCGCCCTGTAAGAAACGGAACTGAAAGGCTTTTAGAAAGTCGTCCTGCACCCCGCCGCCGTTCAGTACTACTTTGCGCTCACCCACTTTCAGCGCATGGTTGCCCAGCCAGTCGGTCTCACATACATACTCCATTTCAGGAATCTCGCTGCGCAACACGTCCGCCAGCTTCAGCGAAACCGTCGCAAAAGTAAGCGTATCCCCGTTACTGGCGAAGTTGCGTTGCACCCTGTACAAACGTTCGTGGTCCGGCATAAACCGGTCATAGGAATATTCATGCACCACCCACAACGCAATCACCATGGCCACCGCCATACCGGCCGCCAGCCCGAAAATATTAATGGCACTGTAGCCCTTATTGTTGAGGAGATTGCGCCAGGCAACCAGGAAGTAATTCTTGATCATGCTGACGACAATCTAAGAAAAATGCCAAACTTAGAGACCCTTTAAACCAGCTTTTTTTATATTTAAATTAAATAAATATGTCCGGTTTTGATACAGTGGTTGTTCGCTTCCGGGGCACTCTTCCCATTCGTCCACGCGTGCTACAGACCTGCGTTTCATGGAAACGCGGGAAGCCGGTATCCTCATTTTCCGGGAGCTGTTGCAAAAAAAAGAGGCAGGCCCTTTTGGCCCGCCTTCTGTTTATGGCTCTCTTCTTTGGGGGGATGTATTAATACGTAAAGAAATACTGTTGCAGGGTTTTCTTGTCTTTCGTCTGTGTAAGGCCCAGCATCAGCAGGATACGGGCTTTCTGCGAACTCAGGTCATCGGCTACGAAAGTGCCTAGTTTCGCATCATCGGTTTCGTCGTACAGCGTAACACGCCCAGACACCACGCGGGAGCCACGGCATACGGCCACTCCTTTGGCCACCGCGCGCATCACCGCTTCTGTATTGGCTTTGTTGATATTCCCGTTGCCCAGTCCGGACACCACGATACCGTCCACGCCGGAGGCCACATAGGCGTCAATGGCGGTGGAAGGCGCATCAGCGAATAGCTCTGCTACCACCACATTCGGCAGTTTATCGAGACCGGTGATATCAAACGGCGTACTCTTATTGGCCTTACGCAGATCGTGCATATAGAACACCACCTTTCCGTCGTACACCTGTCCTAACGGACCGGCATTAGGTGATTTGAATGCGTCCACATGGGTGGTGCTGATCTTCTCCACACCACGGGCATCGAAGATGCTTTCACTGAACACCACCATCACACCGCGGCCTTTGGAGTTGGGGCTGGCGGCTACGGTAACGGCGTCGTACAGGTTCTTGGGACCATCAGCACTGATGGCCGTCGCCGGACGCATAGAGCCGGTGAGCACTACCGGATGATCATAGCGGCTGGTGAGGCTGAGGAAGTAAGCCGTTTCCTCCTGCGTGTCGGTACCATGCGTTACCACAATACCGTCGGCCTCATTGTTTTTAAAGATTTCATTGATCCGTTTGTTGAGCTTAATCCAGATATCTACCGTCATGTCCTGGCTGCCCACATTGGAAATCTGCTCTCCTGAAATCTCCGCTACCTTGTCAATGCCCGGCACGGCATCTATCAGCTCTTTGATAGGCAGCGAACCAGCTTTGTAGGCCGCACGGTCTGCTGACGCGCCTTTCCCGGCGATAGTGCCACCGGTGGCCAGGATCTTTACGCGGGGAAGTTTCTGCGCGTACGCCGCGAAACCAATCATCAACGAACAGATAACACATAACAGTTTTTTCATACAACCGTTTTTTAATGTAGGGTGAAAATTATTTTTTCAAAGTTCCGTTACTTTTCCATACGCTGGCGTATTCCCGCATAATTTCGGTGATACGTTTACCAATAACGGAATAGGATGCCGTGGGCAGATTGGCAAGCGATACGCGCACCGACCACTCAGGGCCATCGAAGCCGCCGCCATTGAGCAATACCACACCGGTCTTCTCCGCCAGCCGGAACAGGATATCTACCGGTTCAAAATGCTGTTGCAACCATTTAAAGAATTTATCACCATATACTTTCTCCGCCCACACCTGTATATCTATTTCAGAGTAATAACCGGCATTGAGCGGATCTTTTACCAGCGGTATTTCCAGTTCATCCCACAGGAGCTTCAGGCGTTTCTGTACCAGCACCTGTGTAAGCTGCTTGTATTTGTTTTTGGTGTCCAGCAGCGCGAAGGCGGCAAACAGCATCATCTGTGTCTGTTGCGGCAAAGACAGGCCCGCCGTATGATTGAGGGCTACCTGCCGACTGTCGGCCACCATGCGGTCAATGAATGTCAGCTTTTGCGGGTCCAGCGTGATGCTGCCGTAACGTTTGTTCAGTGCTTTGGTCGCCGTCGGGGAAAGCCGGCGGATATTATCATCGAACATATTTTTCCGATGTATAGCGATCACGCCTAAACGCCATCCGGTGCAACCGAAATATTTAGAGAAGGAATACACGCCGATAGTATTGTACGGAATGGCCGCCATCAGGGATTTGAAGCCGGGAACAAAGGTGCCGTACACATCGTCTGTCACCACCATCAGGTCAGGATTATCTTTCTTCACGATCCTGATGATCTTCTTCAGCGAATCGGGATGAATGGCAGAAGAGGGCGGGTTGCTGGGGTTCACGGTGAACAATATACGAATAGCGGGGTCTTTGAGCTTTTCCAGTTCGCTATCGGGGTATTGCCAGGTATGACGGCCCTCTTTGTTCATGGTATTGGATTTGATCTCCACCACCTCGAAGCTGTAACGCTCCAGTTCCGGTATCTCTATGTACGGGGTAAACACCGGCACCATCAACGCGATCTTGTCTCCTTTTTTGATCAGGTAATTCTGCATCAGCGAATCGAAGATGTAACACATGGCGGCCGTACCACCTTCCACCGCAAAGAGGTCGTACTTGCCGGGCGGCGGTTCGTTGTTGCACATCTCCTGAATAATATAGTCGTGCACGATAGGCTCCATGTGCGACAGCATCCTGTCTGGCACCGGGTATTGGTCGCCGATCACGCTTTCAGCCAGTTCATGTACCCAGGCATCGGCATCATAACCATGCTGCCTGAGGCCATATTTATAAGTCTTCTGCAACAGGTCTATTCCGGGCGCTGTTTTATTGATCGACAGAAACTTCTCGAATCTTTTGGCGATCCCTTTTTTGTCGGGGATGCCCGCCAGTCCCTCTGCATTGTCCATCACCCTTCTGCATTCCTCGATACCAAAGAGGCCCAGGGTAAAGAAGGCTTCGCGCGGCGTGGTAGCCACCCAGTTAGGGTTGCCCCTTCCGGCGTTCAGCATTACCGTAGCTGCCTGGCGGCTTTCATCCTGCGCAAGATTTATCAGGTTGTCTTTTAACTGGAAAGGGCTCAGGCTTTCCAGCATGTGTTCTCTTTTTCTGCTGGTTTTAATTTTTGTGAGGGCCATACAATAATGTTTTTGGGAGATCTCTGACTACTAACTAATATTGGGTTTCATCGCATCAGCATGACAATTACAACGCCCCAGATGATGAGAAGGGTATTACCCACCGCATAGGTGACAGTATAACCCAGGGCTGGCGTCTTACTGTCCACCGCATCCTGAATGGCGCCCAGCGCGGCGGTGGTAGTACGTGCGCCGGCGGTGCAACCAAGTATTAATGCAGGGTGGAATTTAAAGATATACTTGCCCATCAGCACACCAGCCAGCAGTGGTAAAGTAGTGGCGATGGCGCCCACCAGGAAAAGGCTGATACCTACCTGTTTGAAGCCATCCACAAAACCAGGTCCGGCAGTGATGCCCACTACAGCTATAAACATATTCAGTCCCACATTGTTCATCACCCACAAAGCGGGTGCAGGAATGCGGCCGAAAGTAGGATGCTGCGAGCGGAGCCAGCCAAACACCAATCCGATGATCAGTGCGCCGCCACTTGTACTCAGACTGATAGGCACGCCACCGATATGGACGGTCAGCACTCCTATCAAACCTCCTATCACAATGCCCAGCCCTACGAAAGTCATATCTGTTTTCTCCGTAGGCCTGTCAGCGTAGCCTATCTGCTGCGCAGCTTTGTCGACCTCTTTTTTAAGGCCTACCAGCTCCAGCACGTCCCCCCTTTCCAATACCGTGTCCGGCATGACCGGCACCTCAATATCAGCGGCTTTAATGCTGCGGATAAAGATACCATGCATATAAGGCTGCGTTCTCAGTTCACTCACCTTCATGCCGGCGATCGTTTTCTTTGCGACCAATATCTGTAAGGCTTCCGCCGGAAAATGTAGTAGTTCAGCGTCCTGTATCTCCGGGCCTATCAGGCCTCTTTCACCCATCAGGTCTTCGCGGCGGCCACTTAAAACGATCTTGTCTCCTTTATGGATGACCACGTCGGGTGCTGCATCGACCAGTTTATTTTGTTGCCGCAGCCGCTCTACGAACAGCCGGGCATGCGCTTCTGCCAGATGGGCTTCCAGCTGTTGCACGGTTTTACCATCAGCAAACCAGTCGGCCGTAACAGTGTAAGCGCGGAAGATCACCACCCTGTCGGCGGAGATCATGCCGGGTTGAGAGCTTTCATCACCGGCGCCCATGGAGGCTTCCAGCTCCTTACAGGCTTTCCTTACTTTGTCCAGCCCACCCAGCATGGCAGGTGCCAGACTGGCCAGCACCCAGGCAGATCCGGCCGTTCCGAAGATATAGGTCACTGCGTAGCATACCGGTATCGCGTTGTTATAATCCGCTTTCTGTGCGGCCGTCAGCGGCAGTCCGTTGATCGTATCCCCGGCCACCCCGATCACTGCGGAGATGGTCTGTGAGCCGGCCAGCAAACCCGCTGCCTGTCCCATGTTATATCCCATAAAACGCGCGCAGAGCCAGGGAAATATGAGACAGGTCAATAACATCAGCACGGCGAAGCCCATCTGCGGCAGCCCCGTTTTTTTCAGTCCGCGGAAGAACTGCGGCCCTACGCTATAACCTACGGCAAACAAAAACATCAGGAAAAAAACAGACTTCACGGTAGGTGAAATATCTATCTTCAGCTGCCCTACCAGCACGCCCACCAACAATACGGCGGTAACAGTCCCCAGACTGAAAGTTTTGATTTTTAACGGCCCAATGGCAAAGCCCAGTGCGATAGTGAGGAAGATAGCCAGTTCAGGGTATTGCTGCAATACATGAGTAATCCACTGCATAGATGGTCATTTTCGTTCGGGAAATAACGCTGTTACAGCACTTAAACAAGAGCTGCTTTATTTTTGTTCAATGACCATGAAAATGAAGGAGATAGCTATTGCTGATAATCGGGTAGCAGTTGTTCCACGTCTATCCATTCATAGTTATCTAAAACATGTACGTCCATCGCTGCCTGCACGTCGGCTACAAAGGCATTCGGCACCCAGCAATAAAGAACAGGATATCCCTTTCCAATCCTGTAGGCCTGATAAATCCAGGTATCAACTGGCGGCAGGTCATTAATATCCACATATCCGTTACTGGCTACTTCTGCTGCCCCATCCACTACCGTTACATAGATTTCGTGTGCCGCGATTTTGCCCTTCTGCTTCATCTCTTCCCACGTAACAGGCGAAATGTCTTTTCTGGCGGTCAAAGCGGCGAAAAGCAAACGGGGAAATTCTTCGCTGAGATAAGATGCTTCCAGATTGATCAACTTTGTTTTTCTGAATACCATCTGGTTGTCCCATTCCCCATCTGGATATTCTTTCATCAATGACTCCGTCCACGCAACAACTTCCAATAGTCGTCGCACAAATTGCTCCTGATGGACAGGTGTAAAGAGTGAAGGTCGAGGAGTATATGATACTGTAGGCATCGGTGCAGGCAGGTCAAGTGGTTCATCTCTTCTAAAAGCAGATGAAAAAAAATGCCGCCATAGCACCCCAACAATCATCGTTACCCCCATGATCGGGCATATCCAAAAATTAGGATCAAAATGTTTCACATAGTATAAGAGGCGTTCCATCCTGCAAAATTCAGATAAAAAGTGCGGAATTTTAGGATGCTACTACAACATTTTAATGACTAGCAGCCTTGTCTTTTTTACGATGTTCGTTTCTACGTAAAGTCACAAACACCGGATCACATAGCCGATAGGGCAACCCAAGCGATTTGGTATAACCGAAGAGCCTATAGAGCGTTCCCAGCTCCTGCTCAGTGTCTACCCATGGACCGTTTTTAAACCGTACTATAAACGGCACCACTACACTAAAATCCCCCTTCACGCTTAAGGAGGGAAATATCTTTACCCAATCCATTTCCATCAATATTCTCGCAGGCTCCCTGAAATACTCATACATACTATCGGAGATGTCTCCGGGTATATAACGAACTGTTTTCTCTCCCTTGGAGACGTCACACACCAGGACGAGTTCGAACGGCTGCCCCTTCTGCTGAAATGTTGTTGAAAAACGAGGCGCCTGGCTAATAGCCTTTTGGTATTCAAGGTATGCCGTACTATCCTGCGCTTTTGCGGCAAAAGGCATGGTCACAAAAAGCAAGAGAAAGCAAAGCTTATCCCATAAAGTTTTAGGTTGGAACATAAGTCTTATCGTTTAAAGAAGCCTACAAACACGATGTCTAATATCTTATAGGGTGGATCTACCTTGCCTGTGAATTCAAACAGCCTTCTGATAACTGCCTCCTCTTCTTCCCTTGTTATACCAGCGGCATTGGCAAACCGGAAGACCATAGGTATCACGATACTGAAATTGTTTCCCGTTTTGAGCTCCGGATATATTTCCTGCCACTTTGTTCTTTTAAGTACCCGCTCACATTCGACCAAACCGCTGATAACGCTGCTGCGGGTGTTCTCAGGGAAGTAACGTACCGTCTGCTTACCGTCGGAAATAGTATACACCATCGTCAACTCAAACGGTTGGCCAGATTCCACCGTACCGACAGGCATATGCGGGGCGAGAGAAAGATCCCGTACAAATACGTGGTAGGCGGCGCTGTCCACCTGTGCTCTTCCTACAAAAGGCATGATGATAAAAACAAAGAAAAAAAACAGGGTAACAAGGGGCTTTTTCAGCATATGCTACAAAATTTCGAGGTGAAGGGCTGAGGATTATGGTTGAAAATACTATTTTATACTGAAATTCTGTTGCGGTCAACGCGATTATTATGCCGTACCCCGCAACGGGAGGCGTTTGCAAGATGGGGCATACTGTTCCTGTGGGGCTACGCAACAACACTACTACCAGCAAAGGCTTGCAGATAGCGCTCGTTCGCAGGTAGGCGTAGTCGACCGGATTACCGGAGGATAACGGCCGTTATGAATTATTCGTTTAAAAACAGCTGACTATTGCTGCATCACTTTATCAAGATAGATAGTGAAGACACCTGACACCTTCACTTTTTTAGCGCCACAGAGGTCCGGATTGTACATCGGCATGCGGCCGCTATTCGCAATTCCCTCCTTTACGCAGTCGTCAGACTGGTTATCAGGCCCATAGGCTGCGTTATATCTAAAATGTCCTTTTAACTTCAACAGGTTCGCGGTATCCCTTACCTCCGTTAAAGTCAGGTAGGTCCTACTATTGCTGCCATTAATGTCTGTTTCGTAGTAGAGGAAATAGAACTGGCCGGAGTAGCTGGTTTGACTGTTGCCGTTTTGGACCGTCACCGAACCGGTGGCTGTCCCTGTCTGTTCCATGCCGGCTTGCAGGTCCAGCTTCATCAGACCGGTGGAGGCATCGGTTTTGGTGTTGCCACCGGCGCCCGCCACAAAACCACCCACGCCAAATCCCTCCAGCGAAGTTTTGGTAAACTTCAGCAGGGCCACTTCCACATCTCTGCCCCGGGCTTCGATTTTCTGGTTAACCTCTCCTTCTATGGAAACGGAGATGCTGTTCAGGTCAGCAGGATCGGTATCCTTTGATGTCTCTTTATCTGATTTGCTACAGGCGGCCATCGCGCAGGCCATCAGCGGTAGATAGATTTTTCTGTAAAACATGGTACGCAAAGGTAATATTCTTTCGCCACCCTTCCAACCGGGCAATGATAATCATAACATAACCTGCCCCTTCTTTTAATTTGTCTTGTCCCATCCTATTTTTGATGGTCAGAAACAGTGCACCCGATATGACTATGCTACTCCATAAAGCTGAACTTGCGGCATTCGATAGTATCTACAGCCAGTATCATCAGGCTGTGTTCATGAATATCTGTAAGCTGGTGCCCCAGCAGGAAGTGGCTGAAGACATCCTGCAAGATGTGTTCCTGGCATTGTGGAACAACCGCCACAAGCTGGAACTCACCGACGATGTGGCACGCTGGCTGTTTGTAGTGAGCTATAATAAATCTATTCAATACCTGAAAAACGCGGCCAAAGAAAAGACCATCCTGGCCGCCCACCCAGAACAGCCTGTATCTACAGACGATGACAACTTTGCTGTCCTGAAAGAGCTGCAACTCCACCTGATCAGCGACGCCATAGAAAAATTGTCCCCCAGAAAAAAAATGATCTTCCGGCTTTGCCGGCTGGAAGGCAAGTCGCTCCAGGAAGCGGCTTCCATCCTGGGCATTTCCCATCATACCGCTAAAGAATACCTTAAGGCATCCTCCGCCTTTATTAAAACGTATATCGCTGCCCAACAGGTAACCATACCGGTGGCGGGTTTGCTGCTTCTCAGCACTTACTTTCAATATTGATTTCCATTCGTTAATAATTTGGTAACATATCCTCCTCCCCCCTTTTTGCTCCTTGTTGAGTTTTTATAGATGAAGACATGGAACAATTCTACTTACTATTAGAGAAATTCAAAAAAGGGCAGGCCGATGCCGCGGACATTACATTACTGGAAACATGGATGCAGCAGGGTGCAGACGAGTCCCTGAAAGCAGCCATGCTGGAAGCGTATCTGCAAAGCATCGCGGAGAAGAAACAGGTGTTGTCTGCGGATAAAACCGCTGCCATACTGGACCGGCTACACGCCGCCATAGAAGCGAACGCCGTAGCGCCTGCGCGGAAACGGCCGCTGAGCGCGGTACTGCTTCCACTGTCTGTCGCCGCCGCAGTATTGGTGCTGATCGGAACCGTCTATCTGAAATACCAGGTGGACTCCGCCCACGAAAAGGCAGCAACAGCAGCAGTCGCCAGTCGACAGATCACCAACGGTGGCAACGATATCAAAACGCTGGTCCTGGCCGACGGCTCTGTCATCCATCTGGCGCCCGGCAGTACGCTGACATGGAAAGACAGCACCCTGAAAATGCAGCGCCGGCTCACCTTACAGGGGAAAGCGGAATTTATCGTGCAGGCAGATACAAAAAGGCCTTTCTTCGTGGAAGCCGCCGGCATAACCGTTACCGCACTGGGTACTACTTTTACGGTGAACACACTGGAAGCTGATCATCTGTCCGTGAAACTGTCATCAGGCAAAGTACAAATACACACCACAGATAACAACGAGGATGTTTACTTGTTACCGGGAGAAGCATATGCCATCAATACCATCACCCGGTCATTCGATATCAGCAAGTCCGGCAATGCCGGAAAAGCAGCTGTCAGCAAGGCGCCGGAAGTCAACAACGTCGTGCTTTCCTTCAACAACGAGCCGCTCGACCAGGCCCTTCATACCCTGGGAGCACATTTTAAAACAACCGTATGTTTTCAGCAGGAAGATGTCAGTGCATTGTATTTCACCGGAAAAGTGTTGAAGAAAGATTCCCTGAAAAGCATTCTGGCAGCGATATGCGCCATGAATCAGCTGGAACTCAGGGCTACAGGCGATAGCATCATTATCAGCAAATAAAAAACCGAACAGCCGTTTTTACCAATTTGACACATGCTGCAGCATGTGCAGGGCTGCTCATTCTTAAAAAATCGTACAAATACATTATCATATGATCAGACTTTTAAGAAGGTACTCCCGTATTCTTTTATTGCTGCTATGTGCCCTGCACACCTATGCACAGGAAGCCGGCAAACCCGTTCTGGTGAAAGGAAGTGTGGTAAGCGAAAACGGTGAACCGCTTATCGGTGTATCCATTACCGTTAAACAACGGAACGGTAAGGAAACCTACAACGCCTCCACCAACGACCGCGGCGTATTTCAGCTGCAGGGCCTTAAAGCAGGCTCCCGGTATGATTTTGCTTTCAGCTTTATCGGTTATGAAACCAACCGCGTAGATGGTTTTACGGTAAAAGCAGGAGAAGGCAACCTGCTGCTGGTACGAATGAAGGAATCCAGCCACGGCCTGAACGAGCTGGTGGTAGTGGGTTATGGCAGCCGCACCAGAAAAGAGCTGACCGGCGCAGTAGCCTCTGTCCGCTCCGCCGATCTGATGCAGCAGCCGGTCACTTCCTTCGATCAGGCCCTGGCCGGTAAGATGGCCGGCATACAGGTGATGCAGACCAACGGCGCTCCCGGCGGCAACGTATCTATCCGTGTACGCGGCGTAGGTTCCATCAGCGCCGGTAATAATCCCCTGTTCGTCATAGACGGCATGCCGGTCACCAATGACACCCGCAATGCTTCTCCGGGCGTGAACAGCTATCAGCAACCGGCCAATCCGCTCGCCTCCATCAATATCAATGATATCGCCTCCATTGACGTATTAAAAGACGCCGCATCAGCGGCCATATATGGCTCCAGAGGTTCCACCGGCGTAGTACTCATTCGTACTAAAAAAGGTACCGCCGGCAAACTGACCGTCAACTATGATGCGAATTACGGCATCCAAAACGTCAACAAACATGTGGATGTGCTGAACGCCTACGACTATGCCAAACTGGTATACGACGGTCATAACAACGCCTATCTGGACGCGGTGCCGGGTGGCAAACCAACAGATCCTAACAGTGTACGCCCCAGAAATCCGTCTACCTGGGTACCTCCGCAGGTATTGCCTTATCTGGCCGGTCAGCAGGGACTCACCAATACCGACTGGCAGAAAGAAATCTTCCGCCAGGCGCCCATGCAAAGTCATACCGTCAGCATCTACGGCGGCAGTGACAACCTGTCTTATTATTTCTCCGGTAACTACCTCAATCAGGATGGTATCGTGATCAACAACAACTACAAACGTTATTCCAGCCGATTCCGGATTGACGGTGGCAGTAAGCGGTTCCGCTTTGGCGTGAATATGAACCCTTCCTTTACCGACAACCACCTCGTCAATGCAGAAGGCCCCTGGTTTGCGCCCAACTCCGGCGTGGTGGCACTCGCGCTGGGATATGCGCCCATCTTCCCGGTACGCAACCCCGACGGCACCTTTGCTGATTCCGTCAACGTGTGGGGCTATGGACAAACCAACCAGCTGAACCCCGTAGCGGTAGCCAGCCTGATCAAAGACCGTATGAAGAACTTCCGCCTGATGGCCAATGCCTATATGGAATACGAAATACTCAGCGGCCTGAAATACAAAATTTCCGCCGGAACAGACATCAATACTTTCCGCCGGGACTACTACCGCCCTTCCACCCTCCCGATCCCTTCCGGCACGCTGCCTTCCGTAGCCACCGGTTTCTCTAACACCGACCAATACACGAACTGGCTGATAGAACATACCGTCTCCTATGCGAAGAGCTTCGGAAAACATAAAATAGACGCACTCGCCGGCTTCACCGCCCAGAAAGAAAACCAGGAGCACAATACGCTGACCGCCATCAATTTCCCGACAGACATCGTGACCACGCTCAATGCCGGTCAAATCAATGCCGGCGCCTCCTCACAGGAACAATGGAGCCTGAACTCCTGGCTGGCAAGGGTGCAATACAGCTACGGCGATAAATACTTTGTCACCGGTTCCGTGAGAAGAGACGGCTCCTCCCGTTTCGGCATCAACAAAAAATGGGCTTCCTTCCCGGCTATCTCAGCAGCATGGCAGGTATCCAACGAACCGTTTTTTAAAAGCGTGAATGTCATCAGTTCCCTGAAAATCAGGAGCAGCTATGGTCTCACCGGTAACTTCCAGATACCCAACTATGGTTCGCTGGCGCAGCTGGCCAACTATAACGGCACCAACGCCACCAACAGCAACTATATCCTCGGCAATCAGACGCTGGTGAACGGTGTATCGGTGGTAACGCCCGCCAATCCGGACCTTACCTGGGAAAGCACCGCCAGCTTCGATGCCGGCGTGGAAATAGGACTCTTTAAAGATGTCCTGAACCTGACCGTTGATTACTACAACTCCAATACCACCAAGCTATTGCTGAATCTCCCCGTACCGGGCATCTCGGGGTTCAGCACCTATCTGCAAAACATCGGTGCGCTGAACAACCGCGGCGTGGAAATAACCTTATCCTACAATAAGAAACTAGGCAAAGACTGGTCGCTGGAAGGCAACGCCAACATCGCCTTCAACAAAAACAAAGTTACCCGCCTGGGCCCCTCCGGCGCGCCTATCATCGCTACCGGTGGCACCGGCAACGCCTATTTCATCACTAAAATCGGCGAAACAATCGGTTCCTATTATCTGTACGTGACTGATGGCATCTACCGCGACAAAGCTGATCTGGACGGCTCCGCCAAAACCAGCAACCCTACTTATGTAGGCGATCTTAAATTCAGGGACATCAACAGCGATGGTAAGATTGATGCTAACGACCGGGCCATTGTCGGCAGCTTCCAGCCTAAGTACATCTTCGGTTTCAGTAACACCGTACGCTACAAACAGCTGGACTTCAGTTTTTCGATACAGGGCAGTCAGGGTAATAAAATCCTCAATCTCTTCCGACGCTACATCGCCAATGTGGAAGGTAACTTCAACAACCTGAGCTTCGTCAAAGACCATTACGTGTCTCCGGACAATATCGGTAACGGCTATATCAACAGACCTAACCGCCTCGCCACCGGTGGCAACGGTATCACCTCCTCCTGGCATGTGGAAGACGGTTCTTTCGTAAGGGTACGGAACATCGCGCTGGGATACAATTTCCCATCCTCTCTGCTGGGCCGTGTCCATCTCTCTGCCGCAAGAATATACGGTGCGGTACAGAACCCGTTCACCTTTACCAACTACTCCCTGTTCAATCCGGAGATCAGCAACCGTACCGATAATGCGTTGACTGCCGGGGAGGACTATGGCTCCTATCCCCTTGCACGCACGTATTCTCTTGGTCTTAACATCACCTTTTAACGAATGATCATGAAAAAGCACTTATTATATTTGCCAGCACTGCTATTCCTGCTGAGCGCCTGTGGTAAAGACTTCCTGAACCTGACGCCGCCGTCGGCCATCTCCCCGGGCACCTTCTTCAAAACACAGGACGATGCCATCACCGCCGTGAACGGATGTTACGAATCCCTCGCACTGAGCAGTCAATATGGCAACACCTTTCAGGTATTGATGGAAGCCAGGGCCGACAATTTCACCGATCAGGACCCGTCCTCCAATGCCGGCCAGAACTATCAGATCAACCGGTATTCCGATAACCCCGGCAATACTAACTTCTACAACACCTGGGTGGGCGTATACAATGGTATTTTCCGTTGCAACACCCTACTGGGCAATATCGACGGTATCAAAATGGATGAACAGCTGAAAAACCGTATCAAAGCGGAAGCGAGGTTTATCCGCGCACTGGACTACTTCAACCTGGTGCGGCTCTGGGGAGGCATACCTGTACTGACTACCGTAGTAGACCCCATCAGTGCCGTAAACCTGAAAAGAGATGAGGTGGCTGCCGCCTATAAGCTGATAGAAGAAGATCTTACATTTGCCGCGGCCAACCTGCCCAACACCTATCCGGCCAACGATCTGGGACGCATTACCGCCGGCGCCGCCAAAGGGCTGTTGGGTAAAGTATATCTCTACGAAAAGAAATACGGTAACGCACAAACGGTATTACAGGATGTCATCGACTCCAAAGTATTTTCCCTGCTGCCTAATGTAGCAGACGTATTCAATACCGGCAACAAGTACAACGCGGAGATCGTATTCGCGGTCCGCTACGCCAAAGGCGTCGCCAATCAGGACCACGGCTTCTGGTACGCTAATTCACAGGTGATCACCGTCGACACCACCCTGACAAATGCCTACGACGCCAACGATCTGCGCAAACCGCTCGTAGACCCGGTAAAACCAACCGGCAACGCTAATATCATGCCGCGCAAGTTCCTCGATCAGCCGGTAAACGGCAACGCCGGCAACGACTTCCCCGTGCTGCGCTTCGCGGACATCCTCCTGCTGCAGGCAGAAGTACTAAACGAGCAGGGCTACATTGCCAATGGCAATGCGTTTACTTACCTCAACAACGTGCGTACCCGCTCCGGCCTGACAGCCCTCACCGCCACTGACTTACCCGACCAGGCCAGTTTCCGCGCAGAAGTGTATAAACAGCGCCGGCTGGAGCTGCCTTTCGAATGCGATCGTTGGTTTGATCTGGTACGCACCAACAGAGCTATCTCCGAAGTACTGGCGAATAAAAAAGTGAATTTGCCGGCGTTTCGGTTGTTGTATCCGATACCGCAGCAGGAGATAGATATCATGGGATTTGCACAGAATCCGGGGTATTAGTGGATAGATATTAAAAGGAAAGGGCCTTAGCGATGATGATTGATCGCTAAGGCCTTTATCATGTTGTGTTATCTGCCTTCTTTTACCCCGTCAGGTATTAATTTTGTCTCGTTATAAGTACCCGTTGTATCTAAGGTAATCTTATATCCAAACACTTCTTCATCCATGTGTTTTGTAAATACCATGCTTTTTGACGGCCCGAGTGTCTTCAGGATAATGTCGTGGTCTTTAAGGGTTACGTCCAGAACAGTCCATGTTGCTTTAAAGATCTCTTTTCTATTACCGTTTTTTTCCACCACTACCAGGTCGGGGCTATTGTTGGTGAGGTGACTATAATAAAACCACTTTATCGAGATGTCTTGATTGTCAATTTGTTTTCGTACAAATTTAGGTTCCTCGAAACTACAGCTTAAAAGAAAACTGAACAGCGGTATAAATAAAACTATCTTCATGTGCAAACAATGTTAATCTTGCTTCTTTACTCCCCGGGCTGACTTATCGCTATCCAATATCGGATACACTCTCCAAACATATTGATGATTGGCGCCGGCATAGTTCAGAAAAAAATCTCGCCCACCATATCGTATTCGCCAATAAGCAGTACCCCCTTTTCTCTTAAACCCCGCCGACACAGAAACTGTTTCAACCGGAATGATGCTCACGGAATCTTCTATCAGCACCAAAGTATCCTTCACCGGATAATAATTACCGATAATATATTTTTGACCAATAGATGAAAAGTTCTCTCCCCATTCATTCACACGCAGTATATATCCATTCTTCCTTACCTTTTTGGAGAAAAAATTATTCCCGCGAATATTTTTTTCCGGGAAGAAATACTCCCGGTTATTGTAATACATCAAATATCCTGTACAAACGTGTAATACGTTATGCTTAGGTACGAACAGAGCATAGTTACAGGAATATAAAAACAGGATCATCACCGGAATCAAAAAATTCAATTTCCGCATATTTGTCGCTTAAGTAACAACGTCGGATTTCAGTATTTACACACTTCCCCTTTTAACCGCCAGCAACTCAAATTTCTTGCTGGAACAATTGTATCGGAACTCGATCCCATATCCTCCACTGTTGCCGTAATTCAGCCCTTTCGAACTTTTTGTCACGCCAAAGGGAATTATATCGATAAAGAACACCCCTCCCTCCATGCGCAGGGGAATTATTCTGATCACCGTTAGCGACGTCTCCTTTTTCAATCTATTCTTAATAGCTGAATAATTAAGTATCTCGATATCAAAAGCCCCCATTCGCCTGGGAATACTTTTCGTTGTTATATTATCTTCCTCCACCAGCAATGTTTCCCTATGCCCTTCGGGAGCGCCGGAGCAGTACTGAAGAAATGCCTGATAATAGATATTTGTTGAGTCTTTCGACTCTGTATTGGTCGCAACCTGGCCGGATACTGTTATACAGCCAAACAGCAGGCATAAGGCAGTAGTGTATATTTTTTTCATGATGTTAGTGGTTCTGCGGGAACAATACGTCGCAGGAAATGAATGTATACAATATTCCACAAATGGAACAATATTATAAAAGCCTTAGCGATCCATTGATCATCGCTAAGGCTTTTGTTTTTGTCTTCCGGACTGCAGTATTAATTATTTATATCCCGGATTCTGCACCAAATTCGGGTTAGCGTCCAGCTGGGCTTGCGGGATAGGGAACAGTTTCCTGAATTCGGCATCGGCCGGGTGGAACTGCCATTCACTGTTCCATTTGCCGAACCGGATGAGGTCTTGCCGGCGGCAACCTTCCCAGATAAATTCCCGGCCTCTTTCGGCCAGCATATTATCAAGTGTCAGCGTCAGCAATGGTTTGGCCACGGCGAAGTTGCGGGCCCGCACTTCGTTCACCAACGCCAGGGCCGGTGCAGCCTGGCCGGTACGCAGCAGGCATTCTGCTTTCAGCAGGAGGGCATCGGCGTAGCGGAAAATCACGAGATCGTTGTCCTGGTCAGCGTAGGGCGTGTTCTTCTCTATCTCATATTTAACGATACGTACACCTTCTGTTTGGGTGGCGTTGGCCAGATCATTAATCTCCGGTGTAAAGATGAGGGGAGCACCCTGTTCGGTCTTCAGCGGCGTACCATCCTGCGCATACTGTTGACCAACGAGGAACATGGTTTTACGTTTGTCGTCATTGTCATAGGATTCATAATGCGCTTTCAGTGTACACCATCCGTTCCATGGGGCGCTGGGCAGTCCGTAGGTATAGCGGTTGTTGTAATGCAGCGTCAGATAATGCAGCATCATACCTTTGGCATTGATAGCGTCGTAGGGTACCACAAAGATGTTCTCTTTGGAGGATTCGTTGTGGGTGGAGAAATTAGCGAAATAGTCCGCCTCGAGCTGGTAGCCTTGTTTGGTAACGGAGTCGCACATACGGATACAGTCGTTCCAGCGTGGCGTTCCCGTATATACTTCCGCGTTGGCATATAGTCGGGCGAGCAGCATGAAGCCCATCCCTTTGGTGACTTTACCGTAGTTTTTAGTGTTCAGTTCTGCGGGCAACGCCTGGATATTGTCCAGGATCTCTTTTTCAATGAATGTAAAGGCCTGCGCCCGGGGCGTATTTTTAGGCGGCTCTGCCTGGCTGAAGGAAGTCACAATGGGAATGTTACCGAAAGCGTCCATGGCCAGATAAAAATGAAAGGCACGCAGCACTTTCATCTGTGCTTTGATCTGGTCTTTGGTAGGTAGCTGCAGCGTGGACTGGTCCAGCTTTTGCAGGATGGCGTTGACCGGGTTGACACCATTTTGGTAGATGCTGTTCCACATGTCATTGATATACTGATGGGTTACCGGAAACTGGTGACTGATCAGTACGCGCCACAGGCCACCTTCGTTCCAGTCGGCGCCGCGGGAAGGCACGGTGGTTTCGTCGGTGGTGACTTCATTCATTTTCCAATAGGCGTCGCGGTAGCTGCGCATATTGGCATAAGCGCCGTTGGCGAAGGCGTTGAGCTCATCTTCTGTTTTGAGGAAGTTGTCGTCTGTACCACGGTCATAGAACGTTTCATCCAGCTTGGTACAGCTGAAAACGGAACAGGCCATGCCTGCCAGTAAGGTATATTTTAAGATACTTGTTTTCATGATCATCATATTTATTTAAAGTTCACCGTAAAGCCCACTGCGAGCGAGCGTGTTTTCGGATATACGTTCCGGTTATCGATACCGGGCGCGAGGCCATCGATGGGCAATTCAGGGTCCAGGCCGGAATAGGCGGTCAGGATGAAGAGATTCTGTCCGGAGATATATACCCGCGGGTTGGCGAACCATTTACTATTGGCCGCCGGGATGTTATACCCCAGCGTGAAGTTGTCGAGCCGCAGGAACGCGCCGTTTTCGATGAAGCGGTCAGACACATAGGTGCCGCGGATATTGCTGTCGGCATATTTAGCGATGATATTCCTTCCGGGCATGCGGCTGAAACGATCGCTGAGCACCAGTTCTGTGGCGTTGAAGATCTGATAGCCGAACAGGCTGCGCAACAGGAAATTGAGATCGAAGTTTTTGTAGCGGAAAGTGTTGGCAAGACCGGCCTGGTATTTAGGCAGACCGTTACCCGCTACGCGGCTGTCGCTGCGGAAGTCGAAGGAACCGTTGCCGTCGAGGTCTTTGAACTGCTGGTTACCATTGGCATCCACACCGTTGAACTGCGGAATGTAGAAGGTACCGATAGAGTAACCCGGCACCACTTTCACGATCTGTACAGCGGTAAGGCCGCGCGCGCCCACGGTACCGGCATAGATAGCGTCGCTCTTGAACTGGTCGTTTGCGATGGAGAGGATCTCATTATAGTTACGGGAGATGTTGAAGGAAACATCCCAGCTGAAATCTTTCCGCTGAATCACGCCTGCACTGAGCGACAGCTCCACCCCTTTGTTGCTGATCTGTCCTACGTTGGCCAGAATGGTGGGGAACAGGTACGGCGGAGAGGGCACGTTGTAGTTGAACAACAGGTCTTTGGTCCGTTTGTCGTAGTACTCGAGGGTACCGGTCAGCCGGCCTTTGAAGATGCTGAAGTCGATGCCGGCATTAAATTGCGCGGTGGATTCCCAACGCAGATTGGGATTTTCATTTTGCCCGATGACGTAGGATGTTACCCAGCGGCCGTTGTCCAGCACTTTACCACCAGGGCTATATGTCAAAGGTGATTTATAGTTATCGATTTCCTGGTTACCGGTAACGCCGTAGCCTACACGCAGTTTCAGGTCTTCCAGCCAGGAAGTTCCTGACAGGAAAGGTTCCTGTGTCATACGCCAGGCGAAAGAGGCGGAGGGGAAGGTGCCCCATTTTTTGTCCTTACCGAAACGGGTGGAGCCATCGCGGCGGATGGTACCGGTGAGCAGGTATTTATCGTGATAGCTGTAGAAGGCGCGGCCGATGAAAGACACCAACGCATTCTCTCCTGCCCCGGAACCAACGGTAGGCAGGTCAGCCTGGCCGGCGCCCAGGTTGTTGTAGCCAAAGATATCGGACACAAACTGAGTATTGCCGGCGGTCATGGAGTTATTGAAGAAATTCTGATAGGAATAACCGGCAGTTACTTTCAGGTTGTGTTGTTTCCATTGTTTGCTGTAGGTGAAATAGGTCTCCAGTGTTTTGTTGTCCCATGTTTTGGATTCACGGGTAGCGGTACCGTTGCTGCCGGCGCCTTCTATCACGGGTGATTTTTTGGAGTAATAAATGCCTCTGTCGGCGGAAGCTCTTTCCAGTCCTAACAGCACATCGTAGGTCAGGTTTTTCGTGATATCGTAGGTGATCTTGGCAGATCCGATAAATTTATTGAATGCGCGCTGATGGTTGATCTGGTTGGCCAGTGCTACCGGGTTGTAGTTATCGTTGATATCGAGTTTTTCGAAATAAGTGCCATCGGGTTTATAAATGGGCGCGGTAGGATTATAGGCGATGGACTGTTCCCAGATGCGGTTATCACCCTGGTCGTCCGGGTTCAGGCCCTGGTAGCGGTTTTTCTCGCCTACGTAGTTCATGGACAGGCCTATACGAAGCCGGTTGTCGAAGATGCCCTGATCGAGGGTGATGCGGCCGATGATGCGTTCCAGCCCGGAATTGATAATGGCCCCCTGGTTATTGAGATAGTTCACCGAAGCGCTGTAGCGGGTATCACCTTTACCACCGCCCATGGAGAGGTTATGGTTATGGCTCACGCCTGTGCGGGAGATGGCTTTCTGCCAGTTGGTGCCGGAGCCGAGGTCAAAACCATTAGGGTCAATATTATTATCCTTCAGGTATTTGCGGTATTGGTCTGCATTCACTACGTCGTAGGTGTTAGCGATCTGGTCGAAGCCTACGTAACCGCTATACGACACCTGCGGAGCGCCTTCCTTACCGCGGCGGGTGGTGACGATAATAACGCCGTTGGCGCCGCGGGAGCCGTAGATAGCAGCAGCCGAAGCGTCTTTCAGCACATCGATGGACACGATATCGTCCGGCGGTACCACGTTGATGTCGATACCGGGGATACCGTCTACCACAAACAGTGGCTGGCTGCTGGCCGACAGGGAGGAAGCGCCTCTCAGCCGGATGCTGATTTTTCCGTTGGGATTGCCGCCGGGTTTGCTGATCACCAGGCCTGCCACTTTACCCTGCAGTACCTGTACCGGGTTGCTGATGATGCCTTTATTAAAATCTTTGGGCGTGACGCTCACGACAGAGCCGGTGAGGTCTTTTTTCTGGGTGGTACCGTAACCTACCACCACTACTTCTGAGAGGGCGCTGGAAGATTTTTTCAGTTGCACCTGCATACTGCCTTTCACCGGCAGCTCCAGCTGGTCGTACCCTACATAGCGGAACAGCAGCGTACCGCCGGCGGGCGCGTTGAGTTGAAAGTTACCATTTTCGTCTGTCAGCGTACCGATGGCAGTACCTTTCACCTGTACCGTTACACCGGGCAGCGGGCTGCCATCATCTGCGCCGGTCACTTTTCCTTTCACCTGGATATTGTCCCAGCCGGTATTTTCGGGGATGATGACCACCAGTTTATTTTCCAGTTCTTTATAGGTAAATCCGCTGCCGGCCAGCAGTTTGTCCAGCAGTACGGGCAGCGGCTCTTCTTCCGCATGCAGGCTCACTTTACGGTGCAGGTCCACTTTACGGTCGCTGTACAGAAAACGTACGTCTGTCTGCCCGGAGATGCGGTCCAGCACCTTTTTGATCTCCGTATCCCTGACCGACAGTGTTACCCGGCGCTGGGAATAGCCGGTGGCGGCCACCTGCAGACAGGACAATAAAACAATAACAAAAGACAGCTTCATAATGACTAGAGGCTTTAGTACCGCCGTTCTTTGCCGGCGGCAACGCGATTGGTTGACATTTTGCATTACATTTGTGATGATGGGTGAGAAAATAACAATGCCTTGTCCGCCCGGCCAAAGGGGATATGCATTGTTTCTTTACCTGGAATGACAGGAAATGTTCGTAGCATTTCCTGTTTTTTTTCTGTGATGTTCTACTGTTTGTTTTTACTGATTCATAACGGTTTTTGCAGCTTATTTTTTAGTTGACGTGCTAAATATGGTAATCATGTTGCCTTGTACTTCATAGCGAAAATCTTCGATCAGCTGCATGGCGTCCAGTGCCTGCGTGACGGTTTCGCCGGCAAAAGCGCCGCTGAAGACATAGTGCTTCGGTTTTTCATCCCGGAAAGTGATGTGTACGCCATACCAGCGTTGCAGCAGCCGGGCCAGTTCTTCAAAGTTGATTTCATCAAATTGCAGCCGGTTGCTTACCCAGGCAGTCTCGGTCAGGCTGCTGTCGGCCAGTGGTGCGACTGTCGCCGCTGGTGTCTGCGGGCCGGCATGTATCGTTTTCAGGTTTATCTTTTTTACCGGTGCAGCAATGGATGCCGTAGCGTCCAGGGACACTTTTTCGTAGGGCCGCAGCCGTATCCTGCTGTCGGGGGTTTTGTCCGCATATACTTCCACGGCGCCTTCCAGCAGGGTCGTTTCGCAGGATGGCTGCCCATGGTAGGCTTTTACGTTAAACGCCGTGCCCAGCGCATGGATATTAACGCCGGAAGCATGTACGATGAAAGGGCGGGACGGGTCCGGCGCCACCTCAAAATAGGCTTCTCCTTCCAGCCATAGCTCGCGGCGGGAACCATCCACCACACAACGCAACTGGCTGCCGCCGTTGAGGTGTATGGTGCTGGCATCTGCCAGACGGAAAGTTTTCCGCTCTCCGTCGGCCGTCCGTACTATTTGCTGAGGCGATCTGCTACCGGGCCGGAATAAAAAGAACATGCCCAGCAGCGTAACCGCCGCTGCCGCCCACATCGCCCACGATTTCCGTGAGAAACCTTTAGTGATTGTTTTTTCGGGAGATAGGTGGGCTGGCTCTGCCACGTCCATGATATTTCGGAAAGCGTCTCCGGTAGGTGCACCGGCTACCGGAACAGCGTCCCAGTATTGCTCCAGCAAAGCAAGGGTGGCCCGTTGTTCAGGATATAACCGCAACAGGGATTCCAGCTCAGCCGTTCCATCAGCATCGATGATGCCGGTCAGCCGGGCAGTGATCAATTCGTTCAGGCGTTGTTCATCTGTCATTATTCTTCCGGAAAGAAGTGCTCTCCGGATAACCAGACACGAAAAAAACCACGATTACGTACAAACGTTAAAATTTTTTTTGAAAATGGCGGAGTAATGCGGTCCCTCCAGTCTACCGTACCGGGTGTTGCATCGTTTGCAGCACTTCGCGCAACCTTGCCACGGCCCTTACCAGTTGCGTTTCCACGGTGCGCGGGGAAACATCGAGGATGGCGGCCACCTCCTTGTATTTGAATCCTTCCTCGCGGACCATACGGAAAACGGTGCGGCATTGCGGTGACAGGCGCCCCACGGCGGCATCCAGTTGCTGTTGCAGCTCTTTCCATTCCAGCGAAGGTTGCTGGGTTGTTTCTGCCGGTTCATCGATACTGTCCAATCCCAGCCATCGGTGCTGCTGATGATCACGTATATAGTTATAGCTGCGGTGACGGACCGCTGTATATAGATAAGTCTTCAGGCGTATAACCCCTACCGTTTGCCGACGGTTTTTCCATAGCTGCACAAACACATCCGACACAATCTCTTCCGCCGCTTCGCGGGTACCGGCCAAATCGGCTGCAAAGCAGACCAACCGGTTGTAGAAGGAATCAAACAACGTACGGAACGCCGACTGATCATCCGCCCCACAAACAGACTGCCACAGGGTGTTTACTTCAGCGTCTCCCATACAATAGTTTTTAATAATGCGTGCACCGGGGTAAACTACTCAAATTTTCTCGCAAAGTGTGCAAAGATTTTAGCGGAGAATAAGAACGCGAAGAGGCGAGTTTATTCATTTCCGTTAGATCGATTCCGTTTTCCACTGCGTTTTTCCGCGGAGATATTTTCAGCAGCTGTTTATGTCTTTGCGCGCTTATTCTCCGCCAAAATCTTTGCACACTTTGCGTGACTGCGTTGCCGTTTTCTGTGAAAAGACTTACCTTCCTGTTATGAAAAATACCCTGCTGCTATTGTTACTATGCATAGGCAGTATCCGGGAGCTCACTGCACAAACGCGGGAGAAATGTTGTGACAATGCCACCTGCAGAGCTAAAGCGGTATCCTATGCACAAACCATATCTGCGCTCACAAAAACCCTCGGACAATATCAGCCGCAGGACAGCGCCAACGAACGGCTGCTTGCGCAGCTAAAACAAAAAAGTCCACAAGGCTATCAGGATTTTATCCGCGTCAGCCGGCAAACCGCCACCTTCATCAATGATACCCTCAATGGTACCTGCTTCGCCGACGCCCTGCCTGACGACGAAGCCAACAACGTCTTTCAATGGCTCGTGTATATGAACCGTCAGGATATTGCCCATCCGGATTTCCCCTCCTCAGAATTTTGCGGCGGACTGGAGAAACGCTTTGAGCTCGGTCAGGGCGCAGCCAATATCCTCAGCAACCAGGTTGCCTACCTCGGCACGCTGAGAGGTTATCTCAGCTATACTTTCGCGGGCGCCGGTCAATGTGGGGGCCGCTTTCGCGTGATGGCCGGTCCTTCCGTCTTCCTCCGCGGCAATACCTTCTACACCACGCTTAGTACCCGTCTGGCCGTCCGTGTCACGGATATCTCTGTGAAAAAGATACCCGTCGGCGTTGGTAACCTAAACGCCTATACGGAATACAATACCAGCTTCGTACATTTTAATCAGGTGGCATTGGGCGCGGAAGTGCAGCTAGGTCCTTTCGGCCTCAACCTGTCGGTCAACAATGAACTGAAATCCGCCCGTATGGGCTTTGCCGTAGGCATCGTCCTGTTCCATCAGCCTTTCAAAAAAAGATCATGAACGTACTCATAACCAGCGGAGGCGGTGCCAAAGGCGCTTTCAGCGTTGGAGCACTCCGCCAGCTGATGGCCTCTACAGGCATCCGCACTTTCGACCTCATCAGCGGCACCAGCACCGGCGCCCTCATCGCCGCGATGGTAGCAGCCGGTAAAATACCTGAGGTGACTGACATCTACCTGAGTAACAGCAATGCCGATATCCTCAACAAACAAAACGCCATCGACAACATCCTCAACAACAAGCCGTATCTGTACGACACCACCCCGCTGGAAAACCAGATCCGGCAACAGATGACCGATGACGCCTGGAATACCATCCGGCAATCCACTTCCGTGCTATGCCTCAACGCCGTTTGCCTGCAAACCGGTCGGCTCAGCATCTTTTCTTCCCGCCCTATTCAGGCCAGTATCCATTACGACAACCTCGTGATCAACTCCTCCGAGATGCTCATAAAGGCACTGCAAAGCAGCAGCAATCAGGCTGTTTTTATGCCCCCGATCACCATCAATGACCGCCAGTATGTGGACGGCGGCAACCGCGAAGTGGTACCCACCCGCGCTGTTGTCACTAACCTCGCGCCCGGAGAGGAACACCGCATCTATATCCTCAGCAACAATCCGGATGCACAACAGCCAGGCAACGACAATTACACCGCCCTGCTCGATGTGCTGATACGCGCCGTTACCATCTTCATTCAGGACGTACGGGAAAACGATCTCGAAGTGCTGCGCAACTTTCAGCATACCGCCACAGCACCCGTCAAAGTATACTACATCAGCCCTGAAGCAGAACTGGACCCTGACTTCCCTACCGGCCTTCGTTTTGACAGGTTGCTGATGCAAGCCTGGATGAAACAGGGACAACTGCGTGCCAAGGCCATACTACAGCAGTATCCCGGCGGCAACTGGTAGGTGGAGAAATGTCCGGCTGTATGCGCTGCGCTCCCTCCGAACGATGCATGTTATGTGCGAAATCGGACACTTTTGTCCTGAAACCGGACGACCAGCAATGCCCTGTCCCTTGGCAAACAAGGGTTTCAAAGATGGCATCGTCTTGGCGGAGTCGGCTGACAACAGGTTAAAATTCCCGATTATGCTGAAAAACTACTACGCCGCTACTATCCGGGGCATGGCCAAAAACCGGTTATTTACCTTCGTCAATATCAGCGGACTGTCGATAGGCCTTGCGCTGGGCATCATCTTCCTCCTTTTTGTAAATGGAGAACTGCAATATGACCGTTTTCATCCCAATCCCTCCTCTATCTATGGCATCATGCTCAATGATTCGCGGGAGAACATCATCTATACCGGCCAAACGACCACCCCTGCCCTCGCAACAGCCATCCGTGAAGGCCTGCCCGACGCCGATCATGTGGCGCGTATCAGCGATGGCGGCGATCAGCTGCTGAACATCGGTAATAAAAGCACCTATGAAAAAGGACTTTATGCCGATGCTGATTTCTTCCATATCTTCCGGTTCCCCGTCATTGCCGGAAACCCGGTAGCCGCCCTCTCCGATCCGGGCTCCATCGTCATCACCTCCGGCACAGCGCGTAAATTCTTCGGCACAGACGATGCCGTCGGTAAAATATTCCTGCACAATCAGACACGCAGCCTGAAAGTAGGTGCCGTTATCCGGGACATCCCGGAAAACAGTACCCTGAAGTTCGATGTGGTGCTGCCCTACCGGCTGGCAGAACTGCAAAACCCCGGCATCTCTGATCGCTGGGATTATAATGCCATACAGACTTTTATCACCCTCAAACCACATGTTGACCCTAGCGTCTTCAACGATAAACTGAAAAAACTGGTTGGCACCCGTTACGGTAACAGCACACCGTTTGCGTATCCTTTTGCTGATTTCCGTCTTTATAATAAGTTTAAAGACGGCAAACCAGCCGGCGGCAGAATACAGATCATCCAGTTTACCGTCATCATAGGCATCTTCGTGCTGTTGCTGGCCTGTATCAACTTCATGAACCTGGCCACCGCGCGTTCTGTACAACGGGCCAGGGAAGTAGGCGTTCGCAAAACGCTGGGCGCCACCCGGCGGCAGATTGTATGGCAGTTCCTCTCCGAATCCATGGCCATGGCGTTGCTGGCGTTGATCACCGGCGTATTGCTGGCCAAGCTAAGCCTGCATGCCATGAACACGATGCTTCGTACCCATCTGACAATGGACCTGACAGACTGGAAGCTGTGGCTGGCGATGATCGGCCTGGCGATGATAACCGGCCTTATTGCCGGCAGCTACCCGGCACTTTTCCTCAGTGCCTTCCGGCCGGTTAAAGTATTAAAAGGCCAGATGCTCAGCAACCGCAGCGGCAGCTTCTTCCGCAAGGCGCTGGTCACCTTTCAGTTTATGATCTCCATTTTCCTGATCATCACCACCATCGTCATTTTCCGGCAACATCGGTATGTGCAGGAACTGCCGATCGGTTACGATGCGGAAAACCTGATCGATATCCCTACCCGTGGTAACATGGCCGGCAAATACGACGCTATCCGGGAGGCTTTCCTGCAAATACCGGGCGTACAAGGGGTTTCCGCCGGCAACGACGACCTGGTACGCTACAACGGCGCCACCAATGACCTCGTATGGCCCGGCAAAACGGCCGACCAGAATTTTATGGTCAACATCAGTCATGTACAATACGATTGGATCAGGACAGCGGGGCTGTCGCTTGTGGAAGGGCGCGACTTCAGTCGCGACTTTGGTGATACGATGGGCTGCATCCTCAATGAGACGGCTGTAAAAAAGATGGGCCTAAAACCTCCTGTAGTAGGCACGCTCATCGGCAACAATATGGTGATCGGCGTCGTGAAAAACTTCTCTTTCAACGATCCGTTCGACGCCACTGCGCCGTTAGCGGTATTCCTGAATACCGGCACCCTCAATCATATTTTCGTTCGCCTCGTCAACAACGGACAATGGCAACAACAAGTACAGCAACTGGAGACTGCTTTCAAAAAAACGGCCCCCGGTTTTCCCTTTGAATTCCATTTCACCCAGGATGCGCAGGAACGCAAATTTGCCGGTATACGCTCCACCTGGCAGATGATCAGTGTGGTGGGCACACTCGCCATCATTATTTCCTGCCTCGGACTGCTGGGCCTATCTACCTTCATGGCCGAAAAACGTACCCGCGAAATCGGCATCCGCAAAGTATTTGGCGCCAGCATTGCCCGGCTGTGGTTCATGCTGTCGGCCGATCTGATGAAACCGATACTGCTGGCCTTCCTGCTATCGGCTCCCCTCGCGGCATGGGCCATGCAGGTGTTGCTGCAACACATGGACCAACATATATCCCTCTCGTGGTGGATATTTATGCTGGCTGGTTTGCTGGCAATAGTGATAGCATTGTTAACGATCAGCGTTCAGGGTATCCGCGCTGCCATGACCAATCCGGCCAACAGCCTGAAAGCAGAATAGGCTGATATCATTTATAGTGGACCTACGCTCCCAACAGATACAACAGCTGGTCAGCCTCGCCATTTTTTCCGGGAAGTATATGCAAATGCACTTCCAGTCCGGGGTTGACCGGATGTTCCGTCTGCCGCAATGGTTTCAGAAGATACAGGGTATCACCTAAACGGATATACGTTTCATGCGTAGCTTTGCCTCGCTGCAGCGGTAGCAAAACCTCGGTGATTTTACCTATAACAATCACCTTCTCCCGGTCACGATACTGACTCACCAGCCGTTTATCCGTTTCCGTTAACACTGCCGGTGCTTTAACGGCCAATGCATCCGGATAGCTTACCTGTAACAATACGCCGGTAACACTGATATGCAGCTGAACATGTTCTCCCACAGCACCTATGGCCTGTTCAATCACGCCCGGATGCCAGGAAGACAACTGTCTGCCCAGTACCGAAACACCCGGCAGTGGCACCGCTACCCGGTACACTTCGCCATTATCCGCTACATAGTCCACCCCTCCCCGGCCATTGGCCTGCAACGCCTTCAACTGAATATCTACGATCCCCTTGCGGCCATTGTCGATACTGAGCTGACTACGCCGCCGCATCAACCACACTCCCCGCCACATAAAATAACAAAGCGAGAACATCAGCAGAAATATCAATCCCACACCAATCGTAAATCCGGTGGTATCAGACGGGATAAATAACAACAGCCCAAATACCAGCGTGACAAGGGTAAAAAATACCAGCAGCCTCAAACGACGCCCTTTCACCCGGCCCAGGCTTTGCAACAATTGAATATCAATATCAGTCAGTTGGGTTTCTTGTCTCGTCATACCGCGAAGGTACTAAAAGGAAACTGTCAGAACGATGACAACACCCAACCTCCACAAGACACCGCCCCCGGGATTCGGTATCTTTGTAAAAAAGAAAATCATGACGTCTATCTATATTATTCGTGCGACTTTGGAAAATATCACACAACTACAGACACTTTCTGTTAACACCTTCCGGGAAACCTACGAAGCCTATAATACCCCGGAAGATATGCAACACCACCTGTCCACCCATTTTAACACCGCACAACTATCCACGGAAATCAATTCTCCCGATATCAGCTACTACCTCGCTTTCCAACAAGACACCCCCGTCGGTTACATCCGGCTCAATACCGGCACGGCACAAACAGACCTGAAAGATCAGGACACACTGGAAATTGAACGGATCTATGTATTACAACAGTTTCAGGGACTCAAAGCAGGACAACTTCTGCTCGATAAAGCCATCGCTGTCGCCCGGGAGAAAAACGCCGCCTTCATCTGGCTGGGCGTATGGACCAAAAATGAAAAGGCACAGGGATTCTATCACCGACAAGGCTTTGTCCCCTTCGGTCAACATATATTCCGGCTCGGCGCCGATGAACAAATGGATATTCTGATGAAACGGGACATCTGATGCATATTCCCGGCGACACGCCGTCCCGCATCCGTTTTCCCAGGGCTGAAGCCCTGGGCTACGATGTTATTCAGGCTGTTTTTAGGCCTGAAATTCACTAAAATGCAGATAACGAAAGGATGCTGCAAAATCACTGCACAGCACTTCAGGCATCAGAACTAACCCCTCAACCCTGCTTGCAACAAAATAATTGTATCGATAATTCCCTCCTGACTATATTGTATTCAGGCTGTTTTTAGGCCTGAAATTCACTAAAATGCAGGTAACGAAAGGATGCCGCAAAATAACTGCACAGCACTTCAGGCATCAGAACCAGCCCCTCACTTCTGCTTGCAACAAAATAATTGTATCAATAATTCCCTCCTGACTACATGGTGTTCAGGCTGTTTTTAGGCCTGAAATTCACTAAAATGCAGATAACAAAAGGATGCCGCAAAATCACTGCACAATACTTCAGGCATCAGAACTAACCCCTCAATCCTGCTTGCAACAAAATAATTGTATCAATAATTCCCTTCTGACTACATGGTGTTCAGGCTGTTTTTAGGCCTGAAATTCACTAAAATGCAGATAACAAAAGGATGCTGCAAAATCACTGCACAGCACTTCAGGCATCAGAACCAGCCCCTCACTTCTGCTTGCAACAAAATAATTGTATCAATAATTCCCTTCTGACTTCAGGCCTAAAACAGCCTGAACAACATCGTAGCCCAGGGCTTCAGCCCTGGGTTTGATGGGTTTGATGGGTTTGATGGATTTCATGGATTTCACGGGTTTCATGGGTTCAGCGTGTTTATCAGTTTTATCAATTCCCGATTTGAAAGAGCACCTCCCAACATCGTTCCCACCTCGTCATTCCCCACGCCCCTTCGCCAATACCGGCAACACTACCGCCGACGGATGCGCCGGATCATGATACACCCGGATATTAGCTTTCTTAAAATCTTTTTCCTGTGCTTCGTAGATATTAATGAACTGCTGCGGATTCCGGTCGGCCAGCGGAAACCAGCTACTCTGTATCTGCACCATCACCCGATGCCCTTTTAAAAAGGTATGCGCGATGTCTGGCAGATCAAAACGGATTTTCTCTACTTTCCCGGGCGTAAAAGCCACGGGATGTGCGAAGCTATTGCGATAACGGCCACGGAAAATATCTCCCCGCACCAGCATCTGGTAACCACCCATCGGATGCGGCCCGCCGGCATCGCGGGTCATATTGGGCTGCGAGGCGCCAGGGTAACTGAAATCGTCCGGGAACACATCAATGATCTTTACTACAAAATCTGCGTCGGTACCGGTAATGCTTACACTGAGATCAGCGGTAACAGTTCCTCCTAACGTTATCGACTCGGTAAGCGGCTCCGTTTCAAAAGTCAACACATCGGCGCGACGGGCAGCAAACCGCTGGTCATCGGTCATGTAATCACGGGTACGTATATAGTGTATATCGCCGGTGTATGGCACCGGATGGGCCGGATCACTGACGTATTCACTGTAAGTACGGTCCGTGGCTGCGGGAAGGCCCCATCTCAGCGCACCGCCCGATTGAAAATACAACGGTTTGTGCTGTACCTCCGGCGAAGGCCACGCGGTAAACTGGCGCCATTGGTTTTCACCGGTAAAAAAGATGGTGGCCTCAGGCAGGTCCGTCAGCGAGCCTTTCTCTTTCAGATAGTAATTAAAAAACGGCACTTCCACATGCTCCTGATACCAGGCGGCGGTGTTGTCGCCAAATTGCACATTACCCAGCCGGGAACCATCGGTGGAAGCCCATTGACCATGATACCACGGCCCCATCACCAGTTTATTGAAATGGGCGGACTGCTTTTGCTGCTCAATAGCTTTGTATAGATTCCAGGCGCCGTAACAATCTTCCGCATCAAAAAGGCCACCGACGACCAGCATGGCGGGTTGTATCCTACCTACGTGCTGCCGGGGATCGCGGGCCTTCCACCAGTCATCGTAATTGGGATGGGATATGATCTCTTTCCAGAAAGCGAGGCTGTCGCCGGTCAGCTTCGTAAAATTAGGGATGGTGCCGATCTGCAGGAAGGTCTGGTAATTATCGGCGCAAGGTAACTGCAACTGCTGTACCGGCGCTACAGACACCGGATGCGGATGAGGATAACCGAAACCTTTGGTATAAAAATTAAAACAGTCCATCAGGAAAAAAGCGCCGTTATGATGAAAGTCATCACCATGGAACCAGTCTGTCACCGGCGCCTGCGGACTAACCGCTTTCAGTGCCGGATGCCCGCTCAAAGCCCCCATCGTACTATAAAACCCGGGATAGGAAATACCGAAAATACCGACCCTGCCATTGTTATGTGACACATAATGTAACAACCACTCAATGGTATCATAGGTGTCGCTGGCTTCGTCAATATCAGCGCCCTTCTTATCAGGATTAAACGGACGGATATTGGTAAACTGTCCTTCACTCATCCAACGGCCACGCACATCCTGTATGACAATAATATAACCCTCACGGGCGTACGTGTTCCAGTAAGAATTCCACAACCTGGGCGACAGTTCCTTGCCATAAGGGGCGCAGGAATAGGGCGTCCGGGTCATCAACACCGGATGCCGCTCACTGCTGTCGAGCGGCTGGTAGATGGTAGTGAACAACTGCACCCCATCACGCATACGGATATACTGTTCTTTTTTGACATAGTGGGAATGAACCCATACAGAGTCTGCGGCAGACCGTGCGGCGGCTGTCAGTGACAGCAACACGCACAGTATACCTGAATAAGCATGTTTCATGGTTTCTCGTTTATCCGCCTTTAATACCCTTTGTTCTGCGGGAAGTTGGCGGGATCATTATGGATATTGATTTCACTCTGCGGGATGGGAAACAACAGGCGGTCGGCGTTCAACACCGGCGTGGCCAGATTGTATTCCTGCTTCAGATGTGCCTGCAATACCGCTACCCCGTTAGTACTGCGGGCAAGATCAAACCAGCGGTCATTTTCAAACGCCAGCTCCACCCGCCGTTCACGGAAAACAGCATCGCGGAAACTAGCCTGGTCCGGCAGCTCGGTCGCTGTTTTCTCCGGTAGCCCCGCTCTTTTGCGGACGGCATTCAGGAAACCAAAGGCCGTTCCGGGACCATTAGCGCCGCTATAGGCCTGCTCATTCAGGGCTTCGGCTTGCAACAGCAGGATATCTGCGTAACGGAGCACCGGGAAATTGCTGCCTCCATCGTTGGTAGCGCCGGGCACATCGAGGTATTTTTTTACATAGTTGCCTTTGACTACATTGGTGGGACTATTATTATAAGTGGTATCCAGCGATACTCCCAGGCGTTTGTCTCCCGGCTCGTAGGTCGCTACCAGATCATGGGTAGGCCGGTTGTTGTTGGAACCACCATATTGCACGCCATTATAATAGAAAGACACCGGCACCATGTCGGCGAAGTAGTTGTTGCCCTCGGAGGGATTAAGCCCTTTTTTGAAACGTACGGCAAACAGTATTTCCGGGTTCACCACGTTGGCGGGTTTGTACAGGTCTGCATATTCGTTCAGCAGACTATAGCCGCTGGCCGTATTCTTCAGGGCATTCAGCGCATCGGTCCATTTTTTCTCTGTCACCAGCACCTTGCCCAACAGGCCGAAGGCGCTGCCGGCGGTAGCCCTCCCATAGTCGTTAGCGTTAGCATACACGGCCGGCAGCAGCGACGCGGCGGTTTGCAGATCGTTTTCTATCTGCGCATATATCTCTGCGGTGGCATTCCGCTTATGATTCAGCGCCAGGGAAGTGGTTTCCATGCTGGTGACCAGCGGCACCGGTCCGTATAGCCGTACCAGGTTGAAATAAGACAACGCCCTCAGGAACAATGCCTCTCCTTTGTATTGTTTTTTGGAGGCGTCAGGGATAGCGGAACCATCGATCTGGCCCAGCACAGCATTGGCGCGGGTGATGATCACATAAGCGCCGGCATAACCATCACTGATAAAAGGATTGGTGGTCACTTCCGTAAAGAAATCGACCTGCGACGCTACGCCTGCCAGCGCTCCCCGGTCCCAGATATCGGTGTTGTCACTACGCACTTCCATCAGGTAATAGTAAGTTTTGCCGTACGTCTGGGTACTCTGCAAACCGTCATAGACGGCATTCACCCCCTGTTCAAAATCAGCAGCGGTCTTAAAGAAAGTAGACGTGGTTTGGTTCGACTGCGGTGTGAGATTGATAAAATCCTTGCTGCAGGCGCTGAAGGTAAGCATGCCCAAAAGCGGTAGTATATATTGATGCTTCATATAGCCCTGATTTTAGAATGAAAGATTTAAACCGGCGATAAAGGTTTTGGGTAACGGATAGGTGCCGTAGTCCTCTCCCTGCGACAGCGGGCTGTCGGGCCGGGCGTTTACTTCGGGGTTGTAACCGGTATAATGTGTCCAGGTATAAATGTTCTGTCCGGACACGTATACACGCAGCGCGTTGACACGATTCCCCAGTAGTTTTTTGTTGAAGGTGTAGCCGAGGGTCACATTACGCAGCCGCACAAACGAACCGTCCTCCACATGGAAGGAGCTGATCTGGGCACTGTTGGCGTTGGTGACGCGGTTGGCCCGCATCACGTTACCATTGCCGGGGTCCTGTGGCGATTTCCAGTAAGAGAGGGCATCAGCCATCTGGTTGGCGTTACCTTCCATATTAAAGATGAAGCGGCGCTGCAGGTTCAGGATCTCGTTGCCATGCACCCCTTGCAGGGATATGGCCAGATCGAAGCCCTTATACCGGAATTCGTTGGTCATCCCCCAGATAAAATCAGGGAAATAGCTGCCGATAGTGGTACGATCGTTGGCATCGATTTTTTTATCGCCATTCACATCCACAAAACGGCGATCGCCTGGTTTGGCGGTGGCGTAATGCGGGTAATTGTTGATTTCATCCTGGTTGCTAAACACACCACCGTTCACATAGCCATAATAACTGCCGATAGGCTGGCCCACCGCGGTGATAAACAGCTGAGAGATAGTACCGTTGCCGCCATCCGACAGAATGGGCGCGTTGCCCGGTCCCAGCTGCAGCACTTTATTTTTATTGGCCGACAGGTTGAAATTGGTATTCCAGGTGAAAGCACCGGTGAGGTTGCGGGTCGTCAGACCGAACTCCACACCGCTGTTCTGCACCTTGCCCACATTTTTGAGGGCGGTGACAAAACCGGAGCTGAAAGGTACCGGTACATTCAGCAGCAGATCGGAAGTGGTGGTCTTATAATAATCTGCGCTCAGATAGATACGGTTCTGGAAGAGGCCGAGGTCCAGGCCGGCATTGAACTGCACCGTTTTTTCCCAGGTCAGGTCCGGATTGGCCGGCTGGGAAAGCCCCGCACCGTTGACCACGTTGCCGTTGCCGCTGCCCAGGACATAGTTATTGGAAGCCAGCAGATCATAGGAAGCATAGTTAGCGATCTGGAAGTTACCGGAAGTACCATAACTCACGCGGGCTTTCAGCTCGGAGATCACCGGCACTTTAAAGAAAGCTTCATTGCTGATCAGCCACCCACCGGACACGGAGGGGAAATACCCCCATTTGTTGTTGGCCCCGAAACGGGATGAACCGTCACTGCGCAGACTGGCGCTCACAAAATATTTGTCGTCGTAATTATAGTTGATACGGCCCAGATACGACAACAGCGACCATTGCGAGGTGTTGGAGGTGCCGCTGGTAATGGTAGCCGCATTAATCGTATGTACGGCATCGTTAGGGAAGCCGGTACCCACTGTTTCGTTGGCTTTGGTGGTATTTTTCTGGGAGGTATACCCTGCCAGCACATCGAAGCGGTGTTTGGACGTTTCAAAGTGATAGTTGAGCGTATTTTCCCAGAGCCAGTTGACCGACTGCGCCGTCTGAGCGGAGCCTTTGGGCACGGTGGGCGCCGCCTGCTGGATGGGCTTATAGCTGCCTAGTGTGGAAGGCCGGTAATAGTTGCGATTGAAGTAATTGATATCGGTGCCGAAGAAGGTCTTAAAAGTCAACCCTTTAATAATCGTGTATTCACCATAGATATGCCCGAGGTTGCGTACGTGGTCCAGTTTATCTTCAATCTGGGTGGCCAGGGCCACCGGGTTTTCACCGCCGGAGTAGCCGTAGGCCCACACGTTTTGTTTGTTGGTGGCCAGCGAGCCATCAGGGTTATAAACGGGGAAGATGGGCGATGCCTTCAGGGCGTTGCTCAGGATACCGTCAAATGTCCATGGGCCTTCACTGTTGATCAGATCATAATGATCGAAGGTGGGGTTCAGGGAGATGCCCACTTTCAACCGGGAGGTGAGCTGGGCAGTGAGATTAGCCCTTACCCCATATCTTTTATACCCGGAAGCGATCACAATACCTTTTTGATCGAGATAATTACCGGAGATGTAATACTGGAACTTATCATTACCGCCGGAAGCGGAGAGCGTATGGTTTTGTATCGGCGCCGTGCGGAATACCGCGTCCTGCCAGTCGGTGTTTACCAGTCCCTGCTCCCCTTTGAGGTATGGCAATATTTCCGGGGCAATCTGGAAGTTAGAGTTACCGCGGGTGGCGTTATCGTCATTGATGCTGCCGCCGGGCCTGGCATCCAGGTAGGCGTTGTTTTTAGCATCATAGGAGAGTTTGGCCCACTGGTAAGCGTCCAGCATCCTGATCTTTTTGCTGACCTGCTGGAAGCCGCCGTAGGCGTTATAGCTAAACGAAGGCGGACCTTCTTTTTTTCCTTTTTTGGTGGAGATGAGCACCACGCCGTTAGAAGCGCGGGAGCCATAGATAGAGGCCGCGGAAGCGTCTTTGAGGATTTCGATGGACTCGATATCGTCGCTGTTGAGGGTACTGAGCGGGTCCGGTGATTTCTGGAAAGAGGCCTGTCCGGTGATGCCCACGACGTCGGTGGTGCCTTGCAGGTTCTTCAGGTCGTTGGACAATGGGAACCCATCTACGACGTAGAGCGGGTCGGTGCCGGCGGAAATAGAGTTAAGGCCCCTGATGCGGACGCTGAGGCTGCCGCCGGGAGCGCCGCTATTCTGTATCACCTGTACCCCGGCCACTTTACCGGCTATCGCCTGGGCAAAGCTGGATACCGGCTGGTCTTTCAGCTCCGCTGCGCGGATAGAGGACACGGCGCCGGTCACCTCACGGCGGCGCTGCACGCCGTAGCCTACCACCACTACCTGATTGAGGGAGGAAGCCGACTCTTTGAGGACGGCATTGAGTTGCAGCGGTGATCCTGCTTTGAGGGTGTAGCCCGGCAGGTCCTGGGGCTCCAGTCCGATGAAGGTGATACGGAAAGTGTAAGGTCCGCCGGAAGGCAGATTGGGAAACTGAAACACGCCGGCCGCGTTGGTCTGCGTGGAGGTGGTGGTGCCGGTAGCCGTATTGATGGCGGTGACAGAAGCGCCCGGCAAGACTTCATTGCGGTCGTTGCGTACCGTACCGCTTACGCCTGCACGTTGTTGCGCCAGCAAAAACATCGGGGAAACAAGGGTCAGTATCAACAGGAGGATAGCCCATGTCCGCTTACGTGCATTAATGTAAAATAAGTCCATAGGTAACTTTATTTTGCGATTTGATTATTTGGTTATTTGGCCATTTTTTTGACTATTCAGGCAGGCTCAAAAGGAAAATAGGCCAACTTGCCTATCACACAACATTAAATAATTAAATAATAAAATAACCAATTTTTTCGATTCCGGTTGCCCCCACTGCTGCCCTTTTGTCAGCAGTGCGATGATAATGCTGTAAGCGCGATAAAAGTAGTCACAAGTTTTTAGTCTACCAAATTAATAGACTTTTAACTTTTCTTGTGCTATGCCGCTCCTGTATTTTTAAATTCTTTCGCTGGTGATTATCATTTTAAATTAAATTATTATATTCGTGAAAATATATATACACGATGACCGCAATCAGTCATGATAAATTACTGGAGTTGGGATTCATTTTTCAGCCGGCAAAAAGGTCGTATAAAATCGAAATCGGAGGGTCAGCATTTGGGGTAGTAGCGAGTGGGCCCCGATGGTTATTTTCACCTTTGCCGATGGAACACGTATCACTCGTTACTGTGAACTCCGTGGAAGAACTGGGCGATCTCGTTTTCGCTGAAACAGGGGTAAGACCAGGGGTCTGACAAACAGCACGTACGAAAATTACGGGTGTTATCTAAAGTTTCACTTTACTTTAAACATTTTCTGTAAAACAATTGATAATCTGATAGTTAAAATACACACATCTTATCAACCAGATATAAAAAAATGCAGGTCTAAAAAACCTGCATTTTTATTAAGTACTACATAAAAAACGGCCTATTTCAGCCATTTTTTGAGGTCCTGGAGAAAAATTGCCTGCTGATCAGCGAACACATTATGCCCCGCTCCCGCCAAATAATCGACCCGGCCGCTCCCAATGATATCCGTCATATCGGCCACCTGCTTTTCAGAAAACAGCCCGTCTTCTTTTCCGTAGACTGCATAAATTTTCATTCTCTTTGACACCAGTTTTTGGAGGTCCGGCAGCACATTCAAAGTGGTGTAATGTTCATGCTCCCAGTAGCCCGTGGGCGCCAACCGCGTCATCTGGCTGGCATATTTTTTCACCACGGAATCCTTCTTCGTTTCCTGGTAGATCACCTTCGCTTCTTCGGATGGATGCGCCGGTCCATACAAACCATTCATCATCGCATGCCCCAGCGTATAAGAGTTATATGCCAATCCGGCAGTATCCATTTGCTCGATCATCCCGATATAACGAAGGCTCATACTGTCCTTTTTCTCCTGATAAATACCCTTCACTTTTGCCAAAATGGTCCGGTAAGTTTCCTGTGCATCGAGCAGCGCATCAGCCAATACAATGGCATCTACCGCCGCCGGATTTTTCGCTGCAAACTTAACGGCCAGCACCCCGCCGAAACTATGTCCCAGTAAAACGGCTTTCTTCAATTTGTACGTTTTATACAAACCATCGATATCGGCCAACGCTTCCCGGAAAGTAAACTGAGCGGCGCTGTCCGGCGAACGGCCCTCGCCCCTGCGGTCATAAACGATCACAAAGAAACCTTTATCGGCCAGCCGGGCTGCGGTGCTTACCTCAAAAAAAGCAGCATTGTACCCCGGACCTCCGTGCAGGAAAATAACCGGCTTGTCTGTAGGGTTACCGTAAGTCTTTACATATAAGGTCTGGGAATGCGTCCGGCACAATACCAGGCATAACAAAGCGGTAAGGATTTGTTTCATGAAACAGGAAAGGGATTTTTTACCGGGCGAAAGTAGCAAAAAAGCGCCTTACATTTGCGCTCTAGACATTTATTATGAAAGCTACAATTTGTGTAACCTCCCTTCTTTTGGCAATACTGTGCCTGTCTTTTACAACCGGCCCGGGGAAAAAGTATTGCAACAACCGCTTCCAGTTCTGTATGGAGTACCCGGATGATTTTAAAGCCAACGGAGAATCAGGGAACGGTGACGGACAAACGTTTTCGGCCCCCAAAGGCACGGCCAAGATATACGCCTTCGGCCAGCTGGCAATGGACCCGGCAGACATCGACGACAATGTTCAGCCAGGTACGGACCCGTTGAAGTACAACTTCCAGTCGGCGACCAGGGACCTTAAAGTGGTTTATAAGGTCATCAAGCCCAACTACTACATTTATTCCGGTACCAACAACAAAGGCGAAATCGTGTACTGCAAGACCGTAAAACGCAAAATTGACTATATGGGTGGCGATTCAGATGTGTTCCAGACCATCATGATCATTTACCCGGCGGCCGACCAGGATAAATACAAAGATTATTGCACCTACATCGCGGGAAGCCTCAAATAAAAGAGGCTTCCTTTCCCCTGTTATTGATCCTATCTGAATTATTACTACCTTCCCTGTCTGAACAAAAACAACCAAAGTCACTAACTGTTACCACGTGAACATGAAACAGGATCAACCAGCCATCCTGTCAAACAGCTGAACAATTCTCCTGATGAGCAATGAACCAGTAACATTCCGCGATCAGCCCACTGCCGGCCAACCGCAGGCGGATACCGCCAATACCCTGCTATGGGACGAAGTGCGCCAGAACAATCAGGAAGCACTGGTGGCCCTGTACGAAAAAATGTACCTGTCGCTGGTCAATTATGGCATCCGCAGCTGTGGCGATGCAGAACTCACCAAAGACGCCATCAACGATGTTTTCCTGGAAATATGGGACAAACGCCACCAGCTGAACACCGTTCGCAATGTGAAGTCTTACCTTTTTACTTACCTGCGCCGGAAAATATTTGCCGGCATCCGCCAGTCGCAGCAGACCGATGCCGCCGCCGACGCTTTCGCCACCGCCGCCCCTTATGAGCTTTCCTACGAAGCCCGCATTGTGGCCGTACAAACAACCGAAGAGCTCCGGGACAGGGTACGCAGGGCTATCGCACAACTCACGCCCCGCCAGAAAGAACTGGTGGAACTCCGCTATTTCGATGGCCTGCCCATGGAGGAAGTGGCCCGTCGCACCGGTATCACCACCAAAACGGCTTACAATACCCTGGGCTCCGCCCTCAAAATATTGTCCGCCGCCTTCTCCCTGCTGATGCTGCTGCATATCAAATCGCTCCGTGCCCTGCCTGCGCAGGATGCCTGCCTGTCCATGCACAAAAAAGGCTCCCTCATCGGCCCACTGTCTGTCGACCTTTATTTTAATATGATCAACACACTGAAATAAAGGCCTTTATCTCCCTACATTTTATAGAGAAAAAAATATTTTGGGATTCTTTGGGAATAACCCGGGATTCCGCACACTATAGCATAGTAACACGTCATGGAAAACGCTTTTATCTCCACTGAAGATTTTTTGCAAGACGATTCCTTCCTGCGCTACTGTATGGGCGTAAGCGAGGAAGATACCCGCTATTGGGAAAACTGGGTCCGGGAAAACCCCGACCGGCAAGTCCCTTTTGAGCAGGCCAGAAAAATATTTGACGTCATCAACGGGCAACAGGGACAGCTGCATGCTGCAGTCGGCCAATTCAGGTTGTTGCTCCGGGAGCATGTTGCCAATACAACAGCACAGGCGCCTGCTGCCTTAACCCCTCCTGCCCGGGGCCAACAACGCCGGCTCTACTGGTGGTCTGCCGCAGCCGCAGTACTGGTGCTCGTGGCCGCCACCGGATGGTACCAGTATAGCCGTTACCGTGAACAACGGCACCTCGCTGCCGCACACCCGGCCCACGATATACAGCCCGGCACCACCAAAGCCATGCTCACGCTGGCCGATGGTACCGCCGTGCCCCTCGATTCCACCGGCTCCAGCCAGTTTGAAGAAAAAGACGGCACCCGTATCAATAAAGGCCAGGGGTCTCTCGTATACGACCACTCCGGCAATACAGACGAAAAAATACTGTTCAACACCCTCGCCACGCCTCGCGGCGGTGAATATCAAATCACCCTCCCCGATGGCAGCAGAGTATGGCTTAACGCCGCATCATCCCTGCGCTTCCCGACCCGGTTCGCCGGCAACGACCGTACCGTCTACCTTAACGGGGAAGCCTACTTTGAAATAACCCCCAATGCACAGCAGCCATTCCACGTACAGCTCAGCGACAACCAACAAATCACTGTATTAGGCACCAGTTTCAACGTTATGAATTATGCCGATGAAAACAACATCACCACCACACTCGTCACCGGAAAAGTCATGGTTTCCCGGGCCGACGGACAACAAGCTGTCCTGGCCCCGGCCGAACAGGCGGTCAGCACCAAAGGACAAAACCGTATCACGGTATCCGAAGCAGATGTCGATAAAACCATCGCCTGGAAGACCGGAATATTTGAATTCGAAGATGACGACCTGCCAACCATTATGCGGCAGCTCTCCCGGTGGTATGATGTAGAAGTGGTCTATAACGGTCCTATCCCGGACCAGCACTATTCCGGCTCCATCCGAAAAACGTCTACCCTGTCGCAGGCCCTACGCATCCTGCAGACAGCCGGTATTCAATATTCCATCACCAACAAAACCATCACTATTAAATCATTTTGATATTTGGTCATTGGGTTATTGGAAGTCAGCCAGATTATATCAGGATCTACAGTCAGGAAAATAAATAAATGCCTAAATAACCAAATGCCTAAATGAAAAACCGGGCCTGTCGCCACAGGCCCGGTAGGAAGTTCTGGTAAACAAAAAACAATTGTCGTAAAGCCTTATTGCTCACCAAAAACCTAACAAAGTTATGCCATTTAGAAATGCCGTCAAACACCGGTGGTCCCCGGTGTGCGCGCAAATGCTGAAAGTTATGAAGCTAACTGCTTTTCTGCTGCTGGTGCTTGCCCTACAGGTCAGTGCCACCGGTTACTCGCAAAAGCTGACCCTGGACATGCGCCGTGTACCACTCACTAAGGTGCTCCGGGAAATCAGAAAACAAACCGGCTATACCTTTTTCTACAACACCGAAATGCTGAAAACGGCCGATAAAGTGTCCGTTTCTGCCAGTCAGGCCAGCCTGGAAGATGTGATGGCCCAATGCCTGGCAGGCAACAAGCTAAACTACAGCGTGGTAGATAACACCATCATCCTGTCGGTTAAAACCGATGGTGCGGAAGTAAAACCGGTTGCCAATATTTCGGTATACGGCCGTATCACTGACGCCATCACCGGCGAACCCCTCACCGGCGCCTCAGTAAAACTGAAAGGCAGCACCAAAGGCACCAGCACCGACGCGAAAGGTAACTTCGCCCTGGAACTGCCCGATGGCGGCGGCATCCTCGTCATCTCCTTCATCGGATATGAAACCATCGAGAAACATGTCACCAAAGCCGGCCCCCTCGATATCACGCTGCAGCAGAAAGCAGTACAGACCGAAGAACTGGTCGTGGTAGGCTACGGTACCCAGAAGAGAAAAGACGTGACCGGCTCCGTTGCTTCCGTTCGCGTGAACACCATCAGCGCCAATGTCTCTAAAAATATCAGCGGCGCCATCCAGGGCCGCGTTCCCGGCGTATCCGTGGAATCAGCCAGCGGCGCTCCCGGCTCAGGCCTCAATATCACCATCCGCGGCCTTAGCACCCTCGGCAACAACGCCCCGCTGTTTATCGTGGACGGCGTGTTCGTCAACAGCATCGACGGCGTAAGCCCTAACGATGTGGAATCCATCGAAGTACTGAAAGATGCGGCCACCGCCAGCATCTACGGTTCCCGCGCGGCCAACGGCGTGGTGATCGTCACCACCAAAGGCGGCCTGAAAGAAACAGCACCCAAACTGGAAATCGACAGCTGGTTCGGCGTTCAGTCCGTTCCCAAGAGAATGAGCCTCCTCAACGGCGAACAATGGACTAAACTGATGCAGGCCAATATGACCGGCATCCCCAACTATAACGGCATAAACACCAACTGGCAGGACGCTATCTTTCACCAGGCTACGATTGCCCGTACTAACGTTAACTTCAGCGGCGGCTCCAAAAACTTTACGTACAACCTCTCCGGCGGATACCTGAAAGAAAACGGTACCATGATCAATACCGACTACTCCGCTGCTAACTTCCGTGTAAAAACACAATACGAAAAAGGCAGAATTAAAATAGGCGAGACCGTTATTATTAAAAGAGGGGTTAGCCGCCTCGCGCCCGGCGGTGGCGACCAAACCCACAGCCTCGTAGGCAGCGCCCTCGTGATGCCCGCCACCGTACCGGTATATGATCCTACGCAGGACCTCGGCGGCTACGGCAGAAGACCGATATACATGAAAAATCTGTCTAACCCCGTTGCTCTGCTGGAACAAGTGAACAGAAGCTCGAAAGACCTGAACCTGCTGGCCAACGCCTTTGTGGAAGTGAAACTGATCGAAGGCCTCCGCTATCGCTTCAACGTCGGCCTCACCGAAGCACAAGGCTACACCCGCACCTACACCGGTATCTATAACGACGGTAACGCCGCCAATACCCTGCCCGACCTCGCGGAAGGCAGCTCTATCGGCAACTCCTGGCTGGTGGAAAATACCCTGAGCTATACCAAAAAACTGGGTAAACACAACATCGACGCGGTAGCCGGTTATACCGCCCAGAAAAATACCTACTCCGGCTTCAACGCCTCCCGCAACGACCTGCCGGAGGGCACTTCCGTACTCGGCGCAGGCACCGCCGGCTCCCAGAAAAATGATGGCAGCGCCAGCACCAGCGCCATCCTGTCCACCTTCGGACGGGTCATGTACTCCTACGATTCCAAATACCTGTTCACCGCTTCTATCCGCAGAGATGGTTCTTCCCGGTTTGCAAACGACTATCAGTTCGGCTCCTTCCCCTCTTTCTCTGTTGGCTGGAACGTCCACAACGAAAACTTTTTCTCCGGTCTGCGTGATGTTATCAGCAACCTGAAACTGCGTGGCAGCTGGGGCGTACTGGGTAACCAGGAAATCGGCAACTACCTCACACAGTCTGCCATCACCAGCGGTATCAACTACGTACAGGGTAACACGCTCTGGGCTGGTGGCACCGCCAGCTCCTATGCTTCTCCCCTGGACCTCTCCTGGGAAGAAACCAAGATCGTTAACGGTGGTATCGACGCAGGCTTCCTCAATAATAAACTGTTCTTCATCTTCGAAGTCTTCCATAAAAAAACCAATGGCGTACTGCTCGGCGTACCTTTCCCGCTGTCTGTGGGTAAAACGGGCACGCCTACACTCAATGCCGGCGTGATCGAAAACAAAGGCTATGAAGCTTCCGTGGAATACGCCAGCCAAACCCGCAGCGGCCTCAAATACCGCGTGATGTTCAACCTTTCCCATACCGCCAACGAAATGACCGCCATCACTGTAGGCTCCGGCAGACAAGAATTCGGTGACATCTCCAGAGCTAAAGTAGGCGCTCCTATCGGCTCCTTCTTCCTCATCAAAACCGATGGCATCTTTAATTCACAGGAGGAAGTCAATGCCTACAAAAGCAAAGACGGCACCCCTATTCAACCTGACGCCAAACCCGGAGATATCCGCTTCGTAGACTACAACGGCGACGGTAAAATCGACAACCAGGACGTACAAAACGTTGGCAGCCCCTTCCCGAAAATCACCATGGGCCTGGCCGCTAACCTGTCTTATAAAAACTTCGACCTGAACCTCTTCTTTGAAGGCGTGTCCGGCAACAAAATCTATAACGGCAGAAGACAATGGATGGAAAAAATGACGGAAGTGACCAACCTGTCCACCGCCGTACTCGATGCCTGGACGCCGGAACATCATTCCAATTTCCCCCGTTTCACCCTCTCCGATCCTAACAACAACAAAAGAGAAAACAGCGACAGATGGCTGGAAGACGGTTCTTATATCCGTTTCAAACGACTGGAATTAGGTTATAGCATGCCCACCTCCCTCACTGGCAGATGGGGTATCGACAAGGTGAGATTTTTTGGTTCCGCCGAAAACCTCTTCACCGCTACCAAATACAAAGGCTACAATCCTGATCTGGGCGGTGGTGCGCTCTCCCGCGGCATGGACAATTCCTGGGACGCCTATCCGCTGTCACGCACCTTCCTGCTGGGCCTGAACCTTTCCTTCTAACCATCAAAAAAAGTTGTACGCATGAAAAAATCAATCAAATATATCGGCGCACTGGCACTGACGATGGCGCTGGCCGGCAGTTGCAATGAACGCGACTTCCTCACACAAACAGATCCTAACAGGATCACCGAAACCAATTTCTGGAAAGACGAAAACAGCTTAAGCATGGCGCTGGCCGCCACTTACAGCCCGCTGCGCCTTCCGCTCTACGGCTATTGGGGCGCCTTCACCGGCGTACAGGACATCAATGCCATGGGTGACGATGTATTTACCATCCCCGGCGAGGAAGCACCTACCTGGGCCATCGCGTCGTATACCAACGATGAAAACAACAGCGACGCTGCTGATATCTTCGACAGGACGTATCAGTGTATCCATCGTGCCAACCTGATCCTGTCCCGCATCGACAAAGTACCGATCGACGCCGCCAAGAAGGAGATCTATATCGCAGAAGCCAAATTCCTCCGCGGTCTGTCCTATTTTATCCTCGCCTCCAACTGGGGCGCGGTGCCGCTGCGCACCGAGCCGGTAGAAACCACCAACGCCTATGCCGCTCCCTGCGCCAATAAAGACGAAGTATGGCAGCAGGTGATCAGTGACCTGTCAGCCGCCAAAGACAAGCTGCCGGCAACACGCGATCCCAAAGAGCAAGGCAGGGCTACCAGTGGCGCCGCGATCGGCTTCCTCGGCAAAGCATATCTCTATATGGAGAACTATCCGCAGGCAGAAGCCACCCTGACGCTGCTCACACAAGCTCCCTACGGCTACGGTCTCGTAGACAATTTTGAAGACAACTTCACCGACGCCAACGAGTTCAACAAAGAGTCCATCTTTGAATGGGTATGTGCGCCATTAGGTGATCCCTATGGCCCATGGGGCGCTGAAACGGCTAACTCACCGATGTTTAACTACATCCCGCAGTTTATCGGTCCCCCGGCCGGCGGCGGATGGTTTAAATATGTGCCGTCCAACTACCTCGTATCTCAGTTCGTCAAAGAACCTCGTCCTGCCGGTTCGGACACCAAATACGACAAACGCATGTACGCCACGCTGATGTGGAAATATTCCACCCTCGGCGAGGCTGACAAAACTTTCTACGACAACAAAACATTCGATGAGTTGTGGGGTTCCGCCCGCGCCAAAATTGTGCGCCTCTATCCGGACACCAAACTGGACACCACTACCAACGGTCGTTTCCTGATCAAAAAATATACGGGCGCCTGGCGCAATGTGGCCAACGCCGACAACTACTGGGGCGCCACACCGTCTACCGCCAACTATCGCGTGATGCGTTTTGCGGAAGTACTGCTGATGCGCGCAGAAGCCGCCACCCGCAACGGCCATACCGGCGTTGCGCTGGCAGACATCAACCAGATCCGTACCCGTGCCGGACTTGCTGCTAAAACGGCCGCAGATCTGCCTGGCGCCGATCAGCTGATAGCCGAAATCGACCATCAGAAACTGCTGGAAATGTTCTACGAACAAAACAGGATCTATGACCTGCGCCGCTGGAACAAGTCGGCCGCGCAACTGGCTTCCATCCTGACCGCCCGCGAAAAACAGGGCGCCAACACTTTCAAGGCCAAACATTATGTACTGCCTATTCCGGCAAGAGAACTGAATGCCAATCCTAAAGCGACACAGAACGATCTGTGGAAATAATATCCATCATGCCCCGGGCTAACGCCCGGGGTTATGCTAACTGCCATGCACACACGCCTGCTATGCCTGCTGCTCCTCTTCTGCAGCTGCACCACTCACACCATCCGCATTAAAATGGATGTACCGCCTGCCCTGCAGGACCAGCTGAAAGCTTCCGTTGTACCCGGAGAAAGCCTGCCGGCGGGATTTCAGAAAGGATTGCTGTTACTCAACCAGCGCGATGATCCCGGTATGATCTGCCTCGTTAATGCCGCCGGACGCATTGTCTGGTATCATCAGGTAAAAGGTACCGGCTTCAAAACCGCGCATCTTACCCAACAGCAAACACTCCTTTGTATCCTCGGTGATAAAACCTTTCCCACCAGTTATGGCAACGAAATCATGGAGATCAGTCTGCATGGCGACACCCTGCTGCACCTGAAAAAAGGACAACAGGATTTTACGGCGGATGTGCACCACGAAGTGCTGCTGAATAGTCGCGATGAGATCGTAGCCCTTACCAACGTGGAGAAGATAGTGGACCTCTCCCTTCAGGGCGGCAGCGAAAAAGATACTGTAAAAAGTGACGGTATCGTGGTGTTTGACCGCAAAGGCAACCGCCACTGGCAATGGAGCGTATTTGACGTGTTGGAACCTACTGCCGACACGGCCATCCTACGCACGCGGCATGACTGGATGCATGCCAACAGTCTGAGCTTCGACAAAGACAGCAACTATCTCATTTCTTTCTACAACAATGGTCAGGTCTGGAAGATCAATGCGCAAAGCGGCAAAGTGATGTGGAAGTTCGGTAAAGGCGGTGACTTCGCCATTCCGGATTCCGCCGCATTCGATATGGGGCATTCCGTGCATATCAATGCGGAGCATGAACTCATGTTGTTCGATAACGGCGTATCACGGCAACGATCACAAACGCTGGCCTTCCGCCTGAACGATAGTACGCAGCAGGCAACCGTCGCCATCCGGTCGGTGCTGCCACCCTATCTCTTCAATGAAAGAATGGGCAGCGCCTACCTGGTTGACCATGAGCATATCCTGCAATGCTGCTCCAAACGCAACACGGTGATACTGACCACCCGCGATGGTCATCCGTTATGGACGTTACGGACCACTTTCATTCCGTACCGGGCTGAGTTCATCTCCCCGTCACAGTTATTACCCTATGTCATCGAACAATGACATACAAAGCTTTTGTTTATGACTACTATGCAATATATCCGTACCGGTTGTTTCCTGGCTGCCACCGCCGCCGTGATGGTCTGGTCCTGTAATACCGGCAGTAGCGCCAGGACGCCTGTAACAACCGCCAACGCAGCGCCGGAGCTGTTGACAGTAGATACCGGCGCCATCCCGAAAGACAAATATGGCGAGATGGTCCGTTATGGTCGCGAACTGATGTTCAATACCGCTTATTATATTGGTCCCGATGGCATAAACGGCCGTTACCTCGGTAATAGAATGAACTGCACCAACTGCCATCAGGATGGTGGTACCAAAGCATTTTCCTTCAACCTGATGTTGTCTCACCAGCAATATCCGCAATACCGTGCCCGCGAAGGCAAGGTACTCACGCTCGCAGAACGGATCAACAACTGTGTAACGCGGCCGCATAATGGTAAGCCGTTGCCACTTGACAGCAAAGAGATGGTGGCGTTTCTGTCTTATCTGAGATGGATCAATAGTTTTGTACCCAAAGACAAGCCGCATCAGGGCAGTCACAACCTCACTGTAAAACTGCCTGATACCGCCGCAGATCCGGAAAGAGGAAAGACATTGTATCAGCAGCATTGCGCCCGTTGCCATGGCAAAGAAGGAGAAGGTCAACTGGCTGGCGTTACGTATACCTACCCGCCGCTGTGGGGACCCAATGGTTATCAGCCCGGCTCCAGCATGCATCGCGTGATCAAGCAGGCACAATGGCTGAAGGCCAATATGCCTTATGATAAAGCTACGTGGGACAAGCCGTTCCTCACCGATGAAGAAGCGCTCGACATCGCCGCGTTTGTGAACAATGACAGCATACATGCCCGTCCGGATGTCAAAAACTACGACTATCCGCATGTTGCCGAAAAGGCCATTGACTATGACAAAGGGCCATTTGCAGACACTTTCTCTGCCAGACAACACAAGTATGGACCGTTCCGCCCTGTCATCAGCTACTGGGAACAGAAAGGCATGAAAGCATCTTATTAATAAGGTATCCTAATCACTGGCTATACTATGCTACCCTGTAAAAGCTTCCCGTTAAGGGAAGCTTTTTTATGTCTGACTATATTTTTTCTTTCATAGCTCCTCAACATCTCCTGAAAGAATGCCTGTCATCTGAAAAATAATTTGGTTGTAAAGGAATTAATTTCTACCTTAATTGTCGGATTTTTACTATACTCTTTTTTCCTGGCAACGTCGTAATTGAACCTCAAAGATTAGTGGATACCCCAAATAAGCCAGGAGGAAGACCCGAGAATAGTATTTCAAATTGTTTAAGACGGGAAGTTCAGAAGAAGCGTAATTAATTGTTGCTTATGTCATTTCCAGCGGCGACTATCGGGGATCTGCATGTATGCTCACATGGAGGAGGCCCTGTCCTCGGCCCGGGATGCCCTACCGTATTAATTGGTGGCAAACCTGCGGCTGTTATCGGGGACAGTTGTGTTTGTCCTTTAGCACCTGATGCCATCATTACAGGATCTGCCACAGTGCTGATTGGTGGTAAGCCGGCAGCACGGATAAGCGATAGTACAGCCCACGGAGGTGCCGTAACAACAGGTGCCGCGAATGTCCTGATTGGCTGATTTCACAGATTATTACAACACTTTTTGTGTTTATTGTTTGCCTTCGGCAGATGATGAACCGGAATCGGATTGCATTTTCTTAATGCCGGCCTTTTGTCTGTACAAGACAGAAGATCGACTGAGAGTGGATTGCTTTTTTCTGACGTTGATCTTTTGCTTTTGGCAGATGATCGATTGGGAGTGTATTGTTTTTTCCTTTTACTTTTTTCGGCTTGGCTGATGATCAACTGAAAGTGAATTATTTTCTCTGACGTCACTACTTTGCCTCCGGCAGATGATCAATTGGAAGTGAATTGTTTTTGACATTACTACTTTGCCTCCGGCAGACGATCAATTGGAAGTGATTTTTTTGACGTTACTACTTTGCCTCCGGCAGATGACCAATTGAAAGTGAATTGTTTTTGACGTTACTACTTTGCCTCCGGCAGATGATCAATTGGAAGTGAATTGTTTTTGACGTCACTACTTTGTCTTCGACAGATGACCAATTGAAAGTGAATTGTTTTTGACGTTACTACTTTGCCTCCGGCAGATGATCAATTGGAAGTGAATTGTTTTTGACGTTACTACTTTGCCTCCGGCAGAGGATCAATTGGAAGTGAATTGTTTTTGACGTCACTACTTTGCCTCCGGCAGACGATCAATTGGAAGTGAATTGTTTTTGACGTCACTACTTTGCCTCCGGCAGAGGATCAATTGGAAGTGAATTGTTTTTGACGTCACTACTTTGCCTCCGGCAGACGATCAATTGGAAGTGATTTTTTGACGTTCCTACTTGGTCTTCGGCAGATGATCAACTGAAAACGATTCTTTTTTTTGCCCTCGACAGATGACGGATTGGTATTGATTTACATCTTGTGCGTTCGATGCGTTGCATCGACGAATCGTTGATCAGCAGCGAATGACATTTTGGTGGTGTGTTTTGTTGGCCTCCGGCGGACAGTATAGAGCGCAGCGGATGCTTTCTAAAAGAAAAAAGTTGCACATTTTAAAAGACACAGTTACACATATACACTTGTTTGCAGCAAAAGGATACAGTTTAAAACATACATATGCTGACCGAAATACTGACCATCATCAGAGATAGTCTTACGCCCCAGTTTGCGGGCGGGGATTTCGATCTGGGAAACATTGCCAGTCCCGGTAATGCAGCACCGTCCGTGCTGTTGACGCTGGTGAACCTGAAAGAGGAACCTTCTCTTAAAAACACCGCCTATTCCCGGGTAAACAACGCCACACTGAGAACGGAGTATTTCAACCCCTATGTATTTCTGAATGCGTATATCCTTTTCAGTTCCCGCAAAAGCAACTATAAGGACGCGGTATCGGACATCGGAAAAATTATCCGTTTCATTCACGGGCAAAATCAGTTCTCTACCAACTACAACGGAACGGACTATCGGGTGGTGTTAAATATGTATTCCCCTTCGTTTGAAGAGATGAACCACCTATGGGCCATTCTGGGCGGTAAAGTATATCCCAGTATTATGTATGTGATGCGCGTGATTGAACTGCACAATACCAATGTCGTAACAGGCGATGGCGTCATCGAGTCCATCACCGGAAAATTCAGTGTTATTGACCCTAAAAAGTGAGTGTCTCTGATGGAAAGTATAACCGTAGCATATCAGCATGTCTGCGAAATTGCCTTGTCTCACCAATATGTAACGGCCACGCAGCCCGCCCTCCCGGTAGCGGAGTGGATACAGTGGTATCCGGATACCGACACGCTTCAACTGCTGGACGATAAAAAACTTACCATCAGGCCGTTCAACAGCGGCCTGCGGCTGATAACGGCCATCAAGGCCGATAAAGACCCGATTTGTGATCTCAGCAATACCAGTATCAGGATAGGGTTTACATTCATTCCCGTTGTGGCAGCCCATACGAAACTGGACGCTCACTTTCTGGTGGGCACGCAGGAAGGAAGATATGTATTTGGTAACGCCGTGGCCAAAGCCAATGGCAGCACCTATCCTGATATATCGCTGCAAACCGTCACCGTAGCGGCTCCCACAGACAGCGAAAGACTCTTCGGCTATATCGACATCAATATCATCCGCGGCCCCGGCAGCTACGACCTGTTGGACACCGGCGGTAAACTTAAATACCAGAAAGGAACAGCCAACAGCAAATTCTCCCTGACATTTCAACAATAAAATTTTTATAACCATCACTTCTTAAACCCCATCACATGCTCAATTTAACTGCCATCAAAACACCCGGCGTTTATATAGACGAAGTGCCCAGGTTCCCGCCCTCCATTGCAGCGGTGGAAACAGCCATCCCGGCATTTATCGGGTATACGGAAAAAGCAGACATGCTGAGCCCCGGCGACCTGCACAATACGCCTACACGCATCGGTTCTATCGCCGATTACCAGCTGTATTTCGGCGGCCCGGCCAAACCGGTTGTCACCGAAGTGCAACTCGATCTCAACAATCAGTTCTCCAGCGCCAAAGTAGACTACCAGTGGTTCCTATACGACTCACTACGGCTGTTCTACGCCAACGGCGGAGGCGATTGCTACATCGTGTCAGTAGGCCTCTATACCTCAGGAGCACCGGTACAGGGCGACATCCAGAATGGTATCGACGCACTCGTTAAATACGATGAACCTACCATCATCCTCTTCCCCGATGCGGCCACACTCGCGGGCACTGCTCTCTATGATCTGCAGGTATCTACCCTGAAACAATGTGATGACCTGAAAGACCGCGTAGGCCTCTTCGATCTGAAAAGGACCGACGCACAGGGCGCTGAGTTCCGCGATAAAGTAGGTATCAACAACCTCAAATACGGGATGGCCTATACGCCGTGGGTACAGGTGGCACTCGACAAAAACATCCTGTATGCCGATATGGTAGGCAAAATCAAAAAAGCCGGTGTGCTCATCCCCTCCCTCAAAAACTTCACCACAGATACCAACGTCCAGAAAGTGATCGACGACCTCGACAACCTGGCGGCTGACAGTAAAAGAATCAGCACAGAATTTACCACGCTCCTCGGCACAGACAGTCTGGACAGCCTCTTCAACAAGAAAATAAATAAATTCATCCTCAGCGGCACCGCCACTGACCTGCAGGATGTATTCAAATACCTGCTGGATATTGCCAATACGGTCAATACCCTTGATACCACCACACCGGCGCCGGGCACGCTCAAAAACGCCGATATGGTCATTAACCTCAAAAACACGGTGCTGGCCCTGAAAGACCGCTACACCAATCTGATCAACTACCAGGCCGACCTGAAAGCATTGGCTACGCCGGGTTATACCACACAGACCTTCAGCGGCACGGCCACCGCCGACTGGGGCGGCGTACTCGGCGCGGCAGGCACGGCAAACGGCGTACTGACCGGCCCTAACGATAAGGCCAAAATGCTCAGCGTAGTACCCCTCGTGCAAAATGAATTCAGCGCCATCAAAAGCACCATACAGGCAGGTATCCTCGATGCGGCCACCATCCTGGAGAAAGCGAAAAACGACGCCCTCTCCGCCGGATTCCCGCTGTTCAAAAGCATTATCGCCGGTATTAACAACACCAGCATGGCACTGCCGCCCAGCGGCTCCATCGCAGGCGTATATGCACAGGTAGACAATGCCCGCGGTGTATGGAAAGCCCCTGCCAATGTCAGCATACTCGGCACCCCGGATGTGATTTATTCCAATAGTGAACTGAATCAGCTGAATGTGGACGTAGTATCCGGCAAATCTATCAACGCCATCCGCGCTTTTACCGGCAAAGGCACCCTCGTATATGGCGCCCGTACCCTCGCCGGCAACGACAACGAATGGCGCTATGTCAGTGTAAGGCGTTTCTTCAACATGGTGGAAGAAAGCACTAAAAAGGCCACCCTGCAGTTTGTGTTCGAACCTAATGATGCCAATACCTGGGTAAGAGTGCAGGCGATGATCGAAAACTTCCTGCTCACGCTCTGGCGCCAGGGTGCCCTGCAAGGCGCTACCCCCGACAAAGCATTCTATGTGGCTGTTGGCCTCGGTAAAACGATGACAGCACAGGATATCCTCAACGGCTTCATGATCATCGAAATAGGAATGGCTGCCGTAAGGCCCGCAGAATTTATTATCCTGCGCTTCTCCCATATCCTGCCTCAGGCTTAATCCATCTTTTCACAATTAAAACCTTACCACAATGGCTGAATATCCAATTCCTAAATTCCATTTTGAAGTCAAATGGGGAGATACCACCATCGGCTTCACTGAAGTCACCGGCCTCGACAGACAGGTAGATGTCATCGAATACCGGGAAGGACAAAGCAAAGACTATAACAAAGTAAAAATGCCAGGCCTGCAGAAAAGCAGCAACATCACCATGAAACGCGGCACCTTCCCTAATAAAACCGAATACTTCGACTGGTTTAAGGAAGTCAACAACCTGGGTAAAATAGAACGCCGTACCATCACCATCAAACTATTGAACGAAGTGCATCAGCCGGTATTCACCTGGTCCGTGCTCAACGCCTTCCCGGTGAAAGTGCAGGCCAGCGACCTGAAAGCAGATGCTAACGAGGTAGCCGTGGAAACAATAGAGATCGCACACGAAGGAATCAGCCTCGTCAAATAAATAAATTTCAAAATCAATAAATCTCTGCATGTTTTATGGCTGGTTACTACCCCCCGGTAGGCTTCCACTTCAAAGTGGAGTTTACCGGCCTCGGCAAAAGTGATAACGATACCCGCTTCCAGGCCGTCACCGGTCTCACGGTGGAATACGAAACCGAGACCGTGAAAGAAGGCGGCGAAAACAGGTTTGAACATACCCTCCCCGTGAGGACCAAATACCCCGACCTCACGCTCAAAAGAGGCATGCTGCTCACCGATTCGAAAATATTCGACTGGTGCATGAAAGCCTTTCAGGACAGGGAGTTCACCCCCTCCGATATCGTTATCACCCTGCTCAATCATGAGCATGAGCCTATCCGTACATGGAATGTTGCACAGGCATGGCCTAAAAAATGGTCCATCACGGAACTCAACGCTGAAACCAGTTCCATTGTGATCGAAAGCCTGGACCTCCGGTACCGTTTTTTTACCGTCAGCTAAACATACTGCTATGCCCATCCAGATACGGGAGTTACACATCCGGGTGGTGGTGAATGCCGCCGAAAGCCCGCCCGGCAGCACGGCTGCCTCCGGCGGTGGTGGCAACCAACAACCGCCGCCCGACAAGGCTGATGCCGATAAAGACCTGATCATCGCGGAATGCGTGGAGCAGGTCATGGCCGTGCTGCGCGATAAAATGGAGAAATAATCCCGAGTTAAAAACAATCACCCATGAGTGTCGATAAAGGTAAACTGGAGAAAGTAAAGATCATCGCCTACAAAAAACCTGAAATGGACGATGCGTCCAAAGCAGGTGACTTCGACGCGTTCATCAACCCCGAAAGCTATCAGTTGAACTATAAGATCGAATACAGCGAAGGACAGGGACAAGGCACCAGTGGCAAACAACAGAAGTTCAAAGCCATCGCGCCGGACGAACTGGCCCTCGAACTGATGTTCGATTCTACCGGTATCGCCGACGATCAGCCCCGGGATGATATATGGGACGATATCAAGAAGTTCAAAAAACTGCTGACGGATTACGAAGGAGACGCACACGAGCCCCGCCACTTCCGGGTAATATGGGGACCGATGGCCTTTGCCGGCAGGCTCACTTCCCTCAACATCAACTTCAAGCTGTTTAAGCCCGACGGACGCCCGATTCGTGCCATCGCCAAGGTGACCTTCAAAAGCAGCATCGATGACAAAAAACGGGTCGCCAAAGAAGATCCGCTGTCACCCGATCTGACACATCAACGCACCGTAGCCAATGGCGACCACCTGTCGCTCATGAGCTTCCGGCAGTATGAAGATCCGTCCTACTACTTTCAGCTGGCCCGCGCCAACAACCTCACCAATTTCAGGAAACTGACACCAGGTACCGTTATTAACTTTTTACCACTGGAAGATGCCCGATAACCGCGACATACAAACCAACGGAACACCCTCCGTCACCACCGTCACCGTCCTCTCCGGCGGCCAGGAAGTGCCACGCTCCTACCCGATCGCGTCGGTGATGGTCAACAAGGAAGTGAACCGCATCCCAACCGCAACACTGATCTATCAGGACGGAGAAGCCTCCAAACAAACATTCGCCCTCTCCGACACCGACCTCTTTATCCCCGGCAAAGAGATAGAAATCAAAGTCGGCTACGGCGGCAAAGATGAAAGCATTTTCAAAGGGGTCGTGATACGGAACAGCATCAAAGTGCGCAAGAATGTATCCCTCCTCACGATTGAATGCCGGGATAAAATATTTGCTGCCTCCATCACACCACAGGAGAAATACTACAAAGACCAGAAAGACAAAGAGATCATAGAAGACATCCTTTCTGCCTGGAACATGCAGAAAGAAGTGGGCACTACTACGTATAAACATCCGGGTTTGGCACAGTACCATCTGACCGACTGGGACTTCCTGCTGGAAAGAGCCACCGCCAACGGTTTGCTGATGGTCATAGACGATGGCAAAGCCACCATCAAAGCACCGGACCTGAGCCAGCAACCGACAGAAACCATCCAATACGGCTCTTCCCTGCTGGAACTGGACCTCGAAATGGATGCACGTACACAGCCCGCCGGACTGAAAAGTTATTTGTGGGATTACGCCAGTCAACAGCTGACACCCGTTGAAGCGAAAGAACCCGCCGGCACACTCGGTGGTAATATCAACGCCAAAGATCTCGCCAGCAGTATCAAAACGAAAGAAACGGAGCTGAAATTCAACAATAAAATCAACAGTGCGGAACTGCAGCCTGTCGCAGACGGACTGCTGCAACAGGCACGCCTGTCAAGGATTACCGGTCGCGCTAACTTCCAGGGCACCCCTAAAATCAAACCAGGGAATATTGTAGCGCTGAAAGGTGTCGGCAAACGTTTTGAAGGCAACGCATTCGTTTCCGGCGTCCGACATCAGATTGTGAAAGGCAACTGGACCACCGATATACAGATTGGCTTTCAGGCGCCCATTCCGGCAGGCCCACAGGCACCAGCCGCCCGTATTACATCGTTGCAGGTGGGCGTTGTCACACAACTGGAAAATGATCCGGAAGGAGAAGACCGCATCAAAGTCACCCTCCCTTTCATCAACAGCAAAGAAGACGGCATGTGGGCGCGCGTGAGCACACTCGATGCCGGCAAACAAAGAGGTTCTTTCTTCCGGCCGGAAAAAAATGATGAAGTACTCGTCAGCTTCATCGATGGCAACCCCAACTACCCCGTGGTACTGGGAGGCCTCAACAGCAGCGCGTTGCCCGCTCCGCTCAAAGCCTCCGACGACAATGATGAAAAAGGACTGGTGACACGCAGCCAGATGAAAATGATTTTTAACGACAAGAAAAAAAGCTTTCAGCTGGATACGCCCGCCGGTAAAAAAGTTACCCTGTCTGAAGATGCTGATATCGTGCAACTGGAAGATGAACACGGTAATAAAATCACCATGAACAGCAGCGGCATCAGCATCGAAAGCCCCAAAGACATCTCCTTCAAAGCTACCGGCGCCATGACCGTGGAAGGCAAAACGGCAGACGTAAAAGCCACCATGGGCTTCAAAGCCGATGGCGGCGGCGGTTGCGAACTGGCAGCCGGCAACGGCATGACAAGCGTCAAAGGAGGAATGGTAAAAATAAACTGACACCCCCATGGACAACAACAGCTTTCTGGGCAGAGGCTGGAGCTTCCCGCCCGCCTTCAATAAATACGGCACCGTAGCCATGCTGGAAGATGTGGATGATATCTACAGCAGCCTGCATATATTACTGACCACCGCCACCGGCGAAAGGATCATGCAGCCCCGCTATGGATGCGACATGCAGGAGTTCGTATTTGAACCGATGGACACCGGTCAGAAAACACTGATGCTCGAAAAAGTGGAAACCGCCATCCTCTTCTACGAACCACGCATCAAACTCGAAAACCTCGAAATTGACGGCAGCAACGAATGGCAGGGCATCGTATACATCAAAATAGATTTTACCGTGAAAACATCCAACTCGCGGTTCAACTATGTCTTCCCCTTCTATATCAAAGAAGGTACGGAGATACCCAACTTTTTATATACCACCCCCAATATCACTGATACTTTGTAAACCACTATTATGTCACAGGATTGCCCGTTGGTATTGGACCCCTTATTTATACCGGGAAGCGGAACTTCCCAGCAGGACAGGCAGTTGCCTGCGCTCGATCCTGCCTATGCTCCGGTGGATGAACACAGCACCGCCGACCATCTCGTATTCACACAGCAATTATCCGCATTCCTGCTGTTCATCAACAACGACAATAACAGCGATGGCACTACCTGGGAAAGTTTCTTCAATAAAGATATTTCCACCCAGCTGTCGCTGATCGTTACACAGCAGACCAGCGACTTCGCCGATACCCTGAAAAAATTCCTGCAGCCCTTGCAGGAAGGTACCACCCCACTGGCACAAGCCAAAAACTTTTATGGGAAAATATACAGCGCCCTGTTTTCCCTGGCGTGGCAGATAGAGAAAATGCGGGCACAGCTGCCCGATACCCTGCTGTTGAAAGCCGTGGTGCAATCGCTGATCACCACGCGCCTCAAAGACCAGCTCAAAAAGCTGCTGGCTTATTACAACAAAGCCGTCACTGACGGACTGATCAACGCTAACGCCAACATTTATACGAACATATTCGGCATGGCGTCAGAAGATGCCGATATCGCCGCCGGACATAGTTTTCCAGCCATCTGGAACAGCACCATCACGGTAGATCCGGACATTTATAGTCCCGCCACCACCAAATTAAAGAAGCTGTATTTCGCCGCCAATCACAATTTCTTCAAAAGCGCGATCGATGTTTTTATCAAAGCCATTGTAAAAATAACAGCCGCCGCGGCACAGGAACTGCAAGACACACTCGGACAATGGGACAGCCACGAGCCACACAACGCGCTGTTCCTCGCCTTCCTGAAACTATTGCAGTTCTCCCGGACGCAGCTCAACGAACTTACTCAAAGGCATCTGGAGCTCTACTACCAGGAGATCCTGCGCCTGCGGAAAAAACAGCCTGTTCCGGATAAGGTGTTTATGACCTTTGCCCTCGCACGATTCACCGATGAATACCTGTTGCCAAAAGGCAGTCAGCTCAAAGCAGGGAAATTCCCCGACGGCAGCGATGCCTTCTACGCCACCGATGCAGACCTGGCCGTCAACACGGCCACCATCAGCGATATGCGCAGCGTATATATATGCCCGGTAGAAGACACCAATGCCGCTGTTTCCAAAGATCGCGTGTATGCGTCTCCGTTGCCTGCCAGCAAAGATGGGAACGGGCTGCCTTTTGACGACCCCAATACCCCCTGGCATCCTTTTGCCGGCAAAACACTGGCCGACTATACGCAGGTACAGCAGGTGAACATGCCGGTGGCGCATATCGGCTTCGCATTTGCCTCCCACTACCTTTTCCTGCGGGAAGGCAACCGCACCATCACCCTCAGCGTGGCCACCAGCAGCCCGGTGACAGGACTGAACGCGGCAGATTTTACGGCCGCCATCACCACTGTCGCCGGATGGACGCCCATTACCATCACCGGCATCGCTGCCGCCGCCACGGGCAACGGCTTTGTGCTGACCTGCACCATGGCCGCCACCCTGCCAGGCACGGCGCCCTTCAGCAAGGCCATACATCAGGCCTCCTTCGATACCGCCGACCCGGTGCTGCGCATCCTCCTCAGCGAGAACACCGCCACCACCTCCGCATGGGCGAAGCTGAAAGACACCGTGATCACCGGTTACACCCTGGAAGTAAACGTAGACAAAGTCAAAAACATTCACGTACAGACAGACACCGGCGTCATGGACCCCTCCAAACCATTCCTGCCGTTCAACGCGGTGCCCTCACCCGGCGCCATGTTACTACTGGGATGTGATGAGATATTCCAGAAAAACAACGCCCGCGTAACGCCCATGTTTATGTGGAAACAGGGCACGGAATATGATTTTGGCGAATCTCCCCAACTATATATACTGCGGCATAACGACGGATGGAAGATCATCCGTCACCCGCTGGATATCTTCGACGCTGATATCAACGGCCTGCTGCACAACAAACCCAGAGAACATTTTTATATCGACGATAAAACCCAAATAGCACCGGTTTACAGTAACCTGAATACACCTTACTCTCCACTCAGCACCGCCGGCTTTGTGCGGTACAATCTCACCACCGACCTGGGCTATCAGGCCGCGCTCGTACAACGCATGGCCTATCTTACCAAAGCGGCCAACAGTCAGAGTCTCACCGGCGTGGCCACCGGACTGTTTACGCCGCCCACGCTGCAGGAGATGTATCTGCAATACGTGGCAGACACACAAACGGAAGCGACCTTCTTTCATGTATATCCTTTTGGAGAGAAACAAACGCCTGTCGGTCATCATCTGTTGCCGCAGTTCCTGCACGATACTACGGCCAACAAACCAAGTCTGGCAGAATTTTATCTGGGGCTTCAGCATTTCCTGCCGCCCAGACAGGTGACGCTGCTGTTTCAGATCGATGAAAGCACCGCCAATCCACTCGTGAGCAAACCGGATAACCAGGTACAGTGGCACTATCTGAAAGACGATGAATGGATGGCTTTTGATAATGCAGCGGTAGCCGATGGCACCGACAACCTGATACGCAGCGGCATCATCGCTTTTAACATCCCGCGGGAAGCAGGCCTGAGCCATCACGTCATGCCCGACCAGCAGTACTGGCTGAAAGCCACCATCGCGGAGGCAGACGAGGCTATTTGTAAAACGGTGTCAATAGTTACGCAGGCTGTATCCGCCACTTTTGTGCCGGGCACCGACCTCACACAGACACTGGCATCTCCGCTGCCTGCCGGCACCATCGCCAAACTGGCCACCCCACAGCCGGAGATCAAAACGGTGACACAACCATTTTCTTCTTTCGGCGGCACCCCACAGGAATCCAGTCAACAGTTCTATATCCGCTGCAGCGAACAATTGCGGCATAAAGGACGCAGCGTCAACAAATGGGATTATGAACACCTCGTATTACAGCAGTTCCCCAACCTCTATCGTGCCAAATGTATTCCGCATACACGTTTCGAAAACGGCATCTACAATGAAATGGCGCCGGGACATGTAACGGTCATCACCATCCCCTCCCTGTTGCAACGTAACGGCATCGATCCCTTGCGGCCTTTCACCTACATGAGCGACTTACAACGGGTGAAAGAATATCTCCAGAAACTGACATCCCCCTTTGTTCACCTGCACGTCTGCAATCCGGACTACGAGCAGGTACGGGTGGAGGCCCAAGTATGCTTCTTCCCACAATATGATGAAACCATGTTCACCCATCAGTTGCAGGAAGAAATCACCCGCTTTCTGGCGCCCTGGGCCTATACCGAAGGAGCGGAACTGCGGTTTGAGAACAGGATCACAAACGCGATGATCGTCAACTTCATGGAAAAAAGATACTATGTCGACTATGTGACGGACGTAAAACTCTATCATGCCGGCATACTGAAAGATATCATCACGCCCGACCGGCAATCGGCCATCATTGTACCGGTAAAGGCCGCCGACCACGTCATCACGCCTATCCCGGCCAAAGCTGCCGCGGTAGTGGATAACGGGCCGGACTGCGGATGCGCATAAAGAACAAGCATTGTATCATGGAAAAACAGACTACCATATTTCGCAATATCAAACTGAAACCGCCGGAAGACTTCAACTTCCTGCGGCAACAGGGCATGACCTATATCCAGCAGCTGGGCAGCCGGTTCTGGACAGATTATAATCTCCACGATCCCGGCATCACCACGCTGGAGCTGCTATGTTTTGCCATCACCGATCTGGCCTACCGTACCGGTTTCCCCACGGCCGACATCTTTGCGGCCTACCTGGACAAAAGCCAGTTGAACAAACAGGCTTTTTTCCCTGCCCACGAAATCCTGACCATGAACCCGCTCACGGTCAACGATTACCGCAAACTGATGATCGACCAGGAAGGTATCCACAACGCCTGGCTGGCGCCCCGGCATTGCAGTTGCGACGATAACACGCCCCCGGAGGCGGAATCGGCATGTGCCGGCCAGTGCAACTGCGAAACAGATATCTATGCAGACGGGAAAAACGGCCTGTTGACCTATAAAAGCCATACGCCCGACGGTAAACAGGCCTTTGAGAAAGTAAACATCAAAGGGTTGTACGACGTACAGATCGCTCTGGAAGATGATCCCGTATTCGGGGACATCAACGATGGCAGGGTGTACCAGACGCTGACCTATGGCAGCAGCCGCGCCACCATCGAACTTCGCCTGCCCTCCTACGAAACCATCCTCCAAAAATGGAACGACTGGAAAGACCTGACAGATAATACGATCACCATAACCGGTGTGGCGCTGAACAAAATCGTTGATAACAATAACACCGCCATTACAGACAGCAACCTGTCCAAATCCTTGCAGAGCGCCATGTTCGTCGATCTGCAACTCACGCTCAGCAATGCAGTGGTCATCAGTTTCACCAACGCCGTATTAAACATATACCTTTCTTTTACCGATACCGGCACACTCGCGGTAGCGGATATTACCAGCGCCCTGCAACAGGTACCGGGTATCATCAGCACCTATAAAAACGGGCTGGAGAAAACACACGCCCTGATCAACGCCACCCGCAGTAATCTCAACGCGCATCGTAACCTCGATGAAGCTTTCTGCCATATTTCACTGGTACCCATGGAAGACATCAGTATCTGCATGGACGCGGAACTGAAGCCGGACGCAGATATCGAAAAGGTACAGGCAGCGATCATGGTGAAAATAGAACAGTACCTGAACCCTAATATCCCGATCTATTCCCTGGCGCAGCTGCTGAAAGAGAACACGGATATCACAGAGATATTCAACGGCCCGAGGCTGCATAACGGCTTCATCAAAAACGAAGACCTCGACCAGGCGGTCATCAAACAGGAAATACATGCGTCGGACATGATCCATCTCATCATGGACCTGCCCGAAGTGGTGAGCATCACCAATTTCCTGATGACCAGCTATAACGAACGTGGCGAAGTGATCTATCATAGCCAGCCATGGGTGCTGCCGGTAACGCCGGGACATCAGCCACGGCTATACGTACAACGCAGCAAGTTCCTGTTTTATAAAAACGGGCTTCCCTTCCTCGCAGCCAACGAAGCAGAGCTCAACAGCATCCTGCAGGAGCTGCGCAGCAGCGGCGAATATCTCAAAGCCACCGGCATCAATAATGAACTGGATATACCTACTGCTACCATCCGGAATATGGAAGACTATTATCCGGTGCAATATTCCTATCCGCTCACCTATGGTATCGGGGAATTTGGGCTCTCAGACACCGAACCGGCCGTACGCAAAGCGCAGGCGCGACAGCTTAAAACGTATCTGCTGTTCTTTGAACAGTTGCTGGTCAACTATCTCGCGCAATTGCAACATGCCGGTGATCTGTTTCTGGTAGACAGCACGCAGTTGCAGAGCTATTTTACCCACTGGCTGTCTGACAGCGATATCAAGGGAGTCACCGCATTGTATGCCGGTCTCACGCCGGCGGCACTGCAATCACTCACGGAGCCGGCCAACGGCGGCCTCGCGCGGCGGAATCGTTTCCTCGATCATCTGCTGGCACGTTTTGCAGAAAGTTTCAGTGAATATGCGCTGGCACGATATACCAGCATCCCCACAGAGCAAACGGCCATGCAGACAGCACTGTTGCAACTGAAAACAGACTTCCTCAGCAATTATCCTGAAGCCAGCTACAATCGCGCCAGGGCGATCGATTACAGCATCCCCGTCCCCTGCGGTCCCGGAAACATTGCCGGGCTGCGAAAGCGGCTCAACAGCCTGCTCAATATAGACGCCGCTACCAGCTTCGTCATCATAGAACATCTGTTGCTGCGGCCCCGTATACCCGGACAGGTATTGTTGCCCATCTGTCTCGACAGTGGCTGCCATACCTGCTATGATAATGATCCTTATTCTTTCCACCTCACTTTTGTGATGCCCGGATGGCTGGAACAAAATATGAAGATCGACTACCGGCGTTATGCGGAAAAGACCATCCGGCAGGAAACACCAGCCCACCTTTTGCCTAAGATATGCTGGGTAGATAACAAAGCCTGTGATGATACGCTGCTGTGTGACCTGACAGACCTCCTCTGGGGGCTGCAGGTGCCGCTGCCCGCGACCAAGGAAGGAGACACCCTACGTCAGTTGTGTCTGGTGGCCGAAGCAGCCATAGCGGCCATGAACAATGCTTACCGGCAGGCGCTGAGTACCGGCAACAACGTGTTTCCGGTAAAAACACAGGTGGAGCAGTTCTTTGATGACAAGGTAAAAGACGGCATCGCCAATGGCGTGCCTGGCATTACGCCTGCCAGCGTTGATACCGTGAAAGCCTGGATGGTGGACTATTGGCTGAAACATACCGACTGTTTCATTTTCACACGGCTGGAACTGGCCTGGTGTGCCTGGCTGAGCGCCAATGCAAAGCTGGCTGCCAAAGACAATTATCTCGAAAACATCCTGGCAGACGCGCTGCTGAAAGTCAATCCGGGTAAAAAACATACAGATATCTGCTCCTGTGCCCAAAGCCTGATGGAGCAATATGGGGAAGCCATCCGCCTGTGGGTGATCGCACAGCTGCCCGTTGGCCTGCAAAAGGCGGCCTTCGACAGTATGATCAATGCTATGGTGCCTGCCTGTAACGGAATCGTCACCACGGCTGTCAATGCGGTCTTCACCACTTTCTATGATCCGGACAAAATACAACTGTTGCAAACACATGCCACGCTGATACAGGTCATGTCGGAACTAAAAAGCATCTATCCGCCGGCCACACTGCACGACTGCGAAGACGGCAATGATGTAAACCCCGTACGGCTGGGTGCTACCGCCATCGGATAAAACCGGTAGAAAAGGATAAAGCTATTATTAAATCAAAGAAGTCATTATCATCATTATGATACCTTCCATTCAAAAGTACCCTCAGTTTGAGGCGAACCAGATACTCACCAACGAACAACTGAACCTGTTGTTCGGGTACAATGATGAACAAACGAGGCTGACCAGAAGCCATCTGATCGGCATCGGTATCATTTGTGGCCTGGATGCCATCACCTCGGCAGATGGGAAGTCCGTCACCATCACCCGGGGCGTGGGCGTCACCTCCGCCGGATACCTCGTCATCCAGGATACCGATCTGGTGTATACCGCCTCCCAAAACTATTCGCTGCCGAAGGAAGTAGCTTATCCGGTGTTGCAAAACAATGCAGGCGCCAACCTGTACCCGTTATGGCAGCTATTGCCACAGATACCGATCAGCAACCCCGACCCTTCTGCCCGCAACCTCGACAATCCGTTCCTGCTGGATAAAGTAGTGATGCTGTTCGTGGAGCTGAATAAAACCGGTAACAAAAACTGTTTGCCTAACTCCTGCGATGATAAAGGTTCCACCGTGGGCGTTACCATACAACCGCTGCTGATAAGGAAAAGTGATGCCGACAAAATCAAGGCGGTCATACCCGGTTACCCCGACAATGCAGCGCTGCCGGATATCCGCATGCCCCGCTTTGATGTGGCCAAAACGCCGCTCAACACTACTGCTGATGTGATCAAGGCCTATAAGATCATATTAACCAAAGCCTTTATTGACAAAGTATTTGCCAACCTGAAGAAACTATCAGACACCTTTGCGTTTCTGAACACCAACGCTACCGCACTCAGTAACCTGATACAGAACAATACCATTTTCAGTTACGATACCGATAGTACCATTAAACTGCCGGTGGAGTATTACTACCAGTATTATTATGATTTTGTGAGCGATCTGGTAGACACCTACAACGAAATAAAAAACAGATCAGGGTCCGCACTGGCTACCTGCGCGCCCAACCCGGCGTGGTTTCCGAGGCATCTGTTTTTGAAAGAAGCCGTCAATCCGCCCTCCCCCAGTGCGTACCGGCATTATTTCCTGCCCTCACCGGCGGTGGCGCGGGAAGAGCAGCGCACCGAAGAGATGGTACAACTGCTCAATCGCCTTTATATGATGCTGCTGACATTCCCGAAGATAGCAGCGCCTACTATCATCGCCGGTGGCGGTGTAAACAATTCCGATTTACGGGTAACGCCCAGTTACCTCGGCAGCAACCTGTCCGGCAAAGCTATTCCTCACTACTACAGTGAAGACAAACAAAGCAACAACCGGCAGCTGTTTGAATACTGGAACTACCGGCTAACCAAAGCTGGCAAAGCGAATCAGAACTTATCCTATCGCGCCATTGAATATCCTGCCACAGAGGATTTTGTTAAAAATCCGTTGCGGTATGATATAGAGCCGTATAACTTCTTCCGCATAGAAGGCCATGTAGGCAAGAACTACAAATCGGTGGTGAACTACCTGCAGGGCATTATCAATAACAACCGGTTGCCCTTCGATATGGTGGCGATAAAAACCGGCAACAAACCGGATGCACTTAGCGGCAGCACCTTTGACGCACAGTTTGCAGACCTGGAAAGTGAGTTCCGTGTGATACAGGCCAACATTATCTGCAAAGGCGGCACCAACGCCACCATGGATGCCTTTAAGAAACTGACGAAGCTGTCGCAACTCAATGATCCGGTACCGCCTAATAACCAGACGATGCTGGCCATGCTGAAGGCGCTGACCAGTGCCGACATTCATTGTGATGTAGCCGAACTGGAAAGGCTGCTGGATATCTACAACAAGCGGACGACAACGTTGCAACAACAATTCCTGCTCAGCAACTACGCAGAAAAACATGTGGGGTTGCAGCATAAAGGCGGTGTGCCTTCGGGTGGCACGTTTGTGATCGTGTATCACGGTGACGTATCTACGCCGTCACAGCCCGGGAAGTTCTTTGGTGATCTGATCTACCTCGATGCCGTCACCAACAAATACAAACTGGACGAACAGGCTTTTAAGTTCTATCACCCGGATGCCGGTACCGCAGCTGTTATCGGAACGCTGCTGGGGCAGATTGACCCGGCCAATCCGCAGGCGGGTGACTTCATAGAAAAAACCTTCCAGCCGATTATCGGCAAATACAGAAACACCGGACGCAGACCTTCCTTTGGAGGCAGGGGCATTATCGGTGGCCCTGGAGCCGGTGCGCCGGTAGCCATCGCCGAAGGCATCGTATTTGCGGACTTCTACCTGCCTTATCAATGCTGCGGCGATGGCACTACCATCCAGTACACCATCAACGAAAGTTCTCAGGCGCTGGCGGCGGACATAACGGGTTCTGAATGCGTGAATGGCCAGCAGGTGGTGCATTTCCTGATCACTGGCGGCACTGCGCCATACAAAGCCAATAACAATACCGTCAACAGCCGGTTTGATCTGTCATTCGGCAGCAACCAGTCCGGTACCGTGGTGGTGACCGACAGTAGCGGCGGCAGTGCAACCGTGCAGGTACCGGCCAAAACCTGTGAGCCGCCTTGTGACCTGCCGTGCAAAGGCATCGTCACCCGTTGCCTGTACCCCACCTGGATGGTATTGCCGGAACAATATGTTTATGACGCCAAACTTATCCGGTTTGATATTGCCTACCTCACTATTATGGATGAAAACGGACTGATATTGTTGGATGAACAGTTTGTCAAAGATTTTACCGACTATCTCCAGCAAGTGGGTGGCATCAAAAAAGCCAACTATCATGATTTCATGAAAGCAATCGCAGAAATTATCAATAAGCGGGTAGACAAGTTGGCCAAGGGTGCACTGAAGATCGAATACCTGGTGAAAGATGATAAGGTAAGCGGACAGTTTATGATCACCTCCTATCCTTGTCAATCGTTTGACCTGCGGATACGCATGGCCATAGAAGGCACCTATTACGACTACCACTATACGAAAACCGGCGTGGACGCACAACTGGAGAGCGCCAAATACCGCTACCAGACAAGACTGCCCAAATATGGCTGTTTTATTGACGATCAGTGTAAAGGCTCCAATATCCAGAAACCGTGCGCCAATGATACACTTGTAATCAAACGGGAAACAGACACCTTCTATTTCGTGACGGGCGATTTTAAGGCCATCTACTGGATTGCGGAAGGCAGCATGCCTGGTTTCGGTACCGGGCCGCAGTTCCATCTGGACAGCAATAATATGCTCCCGGAAAAAATCAGGGTCATCGCCATCGATAACAATGGATGCTGGGCATATGCGGAATATATCGTCAGAAGAGCATAATTCTAATAAGGAGAAACATTTACCAGAAATATCGTCAGATGCGCATCTGGACGATAACCCGTTAACGGTGCCGGTAGCCATTCAGTATTAGGCAATAAAAAAATAACCAAATAAACAAATGACCAAATAATCATGCATCTCATTCAAAAACAGCTGGTAGACGTGACTTTCAACGGTCCCGAATCACAGGCGCTGCCATGGCAGCGCGAGCTGTCCGCCCTGTGCGAAAATGAGTTACTGCCTGCCCTCGAAAAAGTGCTGGCGCCCTATGATTTATTAGAAGATGATCTGATTTTTGATTATCTTAGTATCAGCGTCGACGACCTTCGGACCGATAATTTCCGACAGCTGTTCACAGACGCTGTAGCGCAGCAGTTGAAAGCAACGCTTGCGCAAAAGATATCTCTCTCTTCAGAGGAAATATCTGCCACTACCTCCGACGTAATAAGGATAAAAAATAGAGAAAGAAGAGAAGCACAAAGTGCCCATCATCGGAATGTTGAGCAAATACTCTTCCATTTTCTCCTGCATGGCGTATATCCCTGGTGGGTATTACCGGACAGGGTCAGGGAATGGAAGGGTGTTATGCTCAACATTTTTTTTGAATCCACCCCAGCTGCCATTCAACTACTACATATACTCAGAACAGCTCCCATAGCCCGCGAGCGGCTGGTAGCGCAGTTCCCGGCAGAATGGCAGCAACAGCTGCTGCAACAGATAGCCCCAAACGTATATGCAGCTACGTTATCCGTCATCGCCACACTACAGCAGTACATTCCTGGCATGCAGCATATAACGGCATCCGTTATACGTAATTGGCAACTGGAAATGGTGGCGTACGAACACCTCCCTCCTTTGGGAGTAACGCCGGGAACTTCGGATATAATGTCGGAAGCTGCACTGATAGCCAGCGCGCTCACCGCCCTGATGCCGGCGCCGCTGCCGCAACTATCGCTGTTGGTACAGCAGCATCTGCCTGTTCCGCTACAGGCCCGGGTACTGAAGCAACTGGAACAACAGGCAGGCATCTCCCTAAAAGAAAAAACAAATACCTGGCCCCTTCGGAAGGAAGAGCATAACGCCATTGTTAGCGACGGCTACTACGTGCATAATGCGGGACTGGTACTGCTGGCGCCTTTCATCAGTCGGTTCCTGCAATACTGCGGGGCAGCAGACGAAAAAAAACTGCTACGGCCCGGCTATGCCACCGCCCTGCTGGAGTGGCTGGCCACCGGTCGCACCGATGTTGGAGAAGAAGAAATGGTGCTGAACAAAATACTCTGTGGCATACCACTGTCACAAACAATTGAACTCATTACCGCTATTGAACCGGCGCATCAGCAGGAAGCTGCCAGCCTCCTGTCGATGGTGATCAGCAACTGGCCTTCCTTGAAAAACACCAGCCCTGAAGGGCTGCAAGCCAGTTTCCTCCGTCGTCCCGGCAAGCTCTCTGTCCGTGAAAACGACGACAACTGGCTATTGCAGGTGGAACGGGAAAGCTATGACGAATGGCTGTTGCCCGACCTGCCATGGGGATATAACATGGTGATACTACCCTATACCCCACATAAAATGATCTGGACAGAATGGATATAACCGCTTAAACCAAAAAAGGAATGAAAGCAGGTGCAGATGCGGCCCCCAAAACGTCTGCCGCACAAAAAGCCCCCAAAAGCGCGCCTTCATTGAAAAATGAAGAGAAGCCCTTTTTTGCGCCTGCCACGCCTCCGGTACAAACCAAACTGAAAGTAGGCAGCCCAAACGATCCGGCGGAGAAGGAAGCAGATAATATGGCCGATAAAGTGATGCGCATGCCCGCCGAAAAGCCGGCAGCCAATGTGTCTGCAGGAAAGAAAATACAGGCTAAAAAAGAAGAGCCACCCAGGCTTAAAGAACAAAAGAAGATACAGCCCAAAAAAGAAGAGCAGCCCAAACTTCAGGAACCAAAGAAACCACAGCCGCCAAAAGCAGATCCCTCTAAACTTCAGGAGCCGAAGAAGATACAGGCCAAACACCAGGAAGGTAAAATGCCGGCTGCCAAACAGAAAGAAAAGAAAGAAGAGAAGACGGTCCAACGGAAAGGAGAAGGCACGCCCATCACCGCTACCAACGAAATCGGGGAAGGCATCCGTCAGCAGAGCGCCGGCGGCTTTACGCTCTCAGACGACACACGGAGCTTCATGGAGACCCGGTTCAACGCCGACTTCAGCCATGTGCGCATACACACCGGGCCGGAGTCTGCGCAACTCAACAATCAGCTGGGCGCCAAAGCCTTCACTTATCAGAACCATATCTTCTTTAATAATAATCAGTACCAGCCCGATGCGCCGGCAGGCAAACACCTCCTGGCCCACGAGCTGACCCATACGATACAGCAGGGCCAAAGCATACAACGCGCTGAGGCAACCAAAGCTGAAACCACCCCGGCAGCAACGGCTGCCAAACCTGCTGCCGCAACACCCACGGCCATGGCCATGGCGCCGCAGATACAACGTTTCCTCGGCATCGATATCCCTTCCTGGCAGGACGTGCTCGACTGGCTCGCGGAGAAAGCCTATCACATCCCCGGCTATCGCATGTTCACCATCGTGATCGGCGTCAATCCGATCAACGGCGAATCGGCCGACCGCAGCGCCGCCAATATCCTGCGGGCCATCGTGGAATTCCTGCCAGGTGGCCACGTGATCACTCAGGCGCTGGACAAATACGGCGTATTTGAAAAAGCCGGCAGCTGGGTGGAACAACAACTGAAACGTTTCTCCGGCCTCATGGGAGAAGTCAAATCTGCCGTCAAACAGTTTATGGACGATCTTGACTTCCTCGATATCATCCTGCATCCGGTACGCACCTGGGAAAGAGCCGTGGCCATCTTCACCAAACCGGTCAGTGATATCATCGATTTTATCAAGAGCATCTTCCAGGCCATCCTGCAGTTCATCCGTGATGCGGTGCTGAAACCCCTCGCTGAACTGGCCGCCAAAGCACCGGGATTTGACCTCCTCTGCGCCGTACTGGGCACCAACCCCATTACCGGCGAAACAGTGCCCCGTAACGCCGATACGCTCATCGGTGGCTTCATGAAGATGATCGGACGGCAAGACATCTGGGAGAATATCAAAAAAGGCAATGCCATACAACGCGCCTTCGACTGGTTCCAGAAGGCCATGAAAGGGCTGATCACCATGGTGACCAGCTTCCCCGGGCAATTCATCGCCATGTTGAAGTCGCTCGAAGTCATGGACTTCATCGTGCTGCCCAACCTGTTCAGGAAAGTATTCGGCGTATTCGGCAGCTTCGCCACGGCCTTCTTCAACTGGGCCATGAACACCATCTTCGACCTACTGGAGATCATCTTCTCCGTAGTGGCCCCGGGCGCGCTGCCTTATCTCGCTAAAGTACGCAGTGCCTTCCGCACCATCATTGAAAAACCGGGCGTATTTGTTGGGCATCTGATCAATGCAGTGAAGAAAGGGTTCAACCAGTTTAAAGATCGTTTCGGTACCTGGCTGAAGAAAGCGTTGACCAACTGGTTGCTTGGCTCTCTCGAAGGCGCCAATATCTACATTCCGCAATCTTTCTCACCCAAAGAGCTGCTGAAACTGGGGCTTTCCGTATTCGGCCTCACCTGGCAGAAACTCCGCGCCAAACTGGTAAAAGCCATCGGGGAAACAGCCGTCGCCGCGCTGGAAACGGGTTTCGACATTCTGAAAACACTGATCACAGAAGGCCCCGCAGCTGCATGGGACAAGATACAGGACAAAATAGAAGAACTGAAAACACAATTCTTCCAGGAAGTCACCACCTACGTAACTGTTACCGTGGTACAAAAAGCCATCACCAAACTGCTCTCCAGCCTTAATCCTGTGGGCGCTTTCATACAGGCTATCATTACCATCTATGACACCATCATGTTTGTGGTCCAGAAGATCAAACAGATTGCACAGGTGGGAATGGCGGTTATCAACAGCATCGTGGAAATTTCCAGTGGTAATATCGGTAAAGCCGCTAATGCCGTAGAAAATGTGCTGGGCGGACTGTTGAAGATGGCCATCAGTTTCCTTGCCAATTTCCTCGGCCTGGGTAAGATAGCCGACAAAGTGGTGGAAATCATCAAAAAGCTGCAAGCCCCTGTAGACAAGGCCATGGACAAACTGGTGGACTGGATCGTGACAGCCGGGAAAAAACTGCTGGGCGGCATCAAAAACAAAGTATTGGGCTGGCTGGGCGTCACCCAGGGCTTCACCGCCAAAGACGGGGAGTCACATACTATCTCGTTTAAAGGCAAAGATGCCAGTGCCAGCCTCTATGTGAATTCCAGGCCCAAGCTGGTGACCGACTACCTCAACGAACTGGCTGCCATCCCTGAAAATGCGCCCTACATCGGTGCCGCCAGGAGCGCCTTCGATGCCATTGCGAAGCTGAAAGCCAATGACCCGGGAGAAGATCCGGCCAAAGTCACCAAACAGAAAAATGATATTGAAGCCGAATTCAAAAAACTCGCTGCCGCATTTAGTCAGATGAAAGGCGGCACCCAGCAGACGATGGACAACGTGCCCATTGTCTTTAACCGCAGCAGCCTGACCACGCCGGTAGAACATAAAGAATTCAATGACCAGCTCCAGATGCAACAGGATAGGCTGCAACAAATGACTATTCTGATCTGGCTCAGAAACAGGAACACTTTTGAACAGATCGGCAGAAGCAAACAAGGCACCAGGGCTATGCGACGCGAAAGAACACTGGAATGGACCAATCGGAAAAACCAATACATCGCAGCCGGAAAAACCCCTGCTGACGCGGAAAAGCAGGCAGACGCCGATCTGAAAGGCAAAGCCATACTTCATGTCATTGACCAGGTGGCCGGTGGGTACGATGATGAATTTGCTAAAGCCGCCGGCTTATCCCGCGTCAATTCCATTATCGGTCCGGGCTGGGTCAACAAGATCCCGCTCATCCTCGATAAAATCAAAAAAGTAGATCCTAAAGCACAGGAAACAGCAAAAATAAACGTAACATTATCCTAACGTAAAACATATGCAACAGATAGATACCTTTCTGACAAACCTGCCGCCGGACAACGGTCCCTTCCCCGCTATCGCGCCCGCTGTGCAGGAAAAATATGCGTCGCGGGTGCCCGCCTTCCTCATCGATATCTGGAAGAACAACGGCATCTGCTCGTTTGGCAAAGGTTTTATCTGGACCGTCAACCCCGACGACTATACGGACATCGTGCCTAAATTCGGAGCGCAGTACAAAGATGCCGTGGCGGTGCTGCGTTCCGGCATAGGCACTGTCTTCTTCAAACACGGCCATGAATATCTTTTCTTCGACCCCGTATATCTCGATGTGTCCTCGTTGCAGGAGGTACCGCTGGAAATCATCATGAATTATACCATCGCTGACAAAAGACCGGCCAATGAGCTGTTCTATCAGAAGTTATATGAACAGGCGTTAAAACGGCTCGGTCCACCTGCGTTTGACGAATGTTTTGCCTTTGTGCCCGCTATTGCCCTTGGCGGAGAAATGAGTGTAGAAAACCTCCAAAAGATGAAGCTCAAAGAACAGTTGATACTCCTCACACAACTGATGTAAAATGAACACCTCTTTTCATATACCCCTGCAATACCTCCGTGAATACATCCAGGGGAGGCTATCGCTCCATTTTGGCAAGACGGACAGCGTGACCATTAACGCAGACGCCTATGTGCATGACGCCTCTCCCTTTGCCACCTGGATGGAAGAAGCGCAGCCCGACGCGCCGGAGTTTGTGGCCCTGCTGCTGGCGCTGGCGCCACATCTGCAGCCAGGGTTCTTTGAAGATATCCTCCGGGAGTACATCCCCGAAGGCGGTGACTTCATTCCTTTCGGCGGTATCAAATCCCAACATCACCGGGGCATGTTGCCCACCGGCGAAACACTGCTGTTTGTGCTGGCTGGTAATGACCCCGACAAACGAACAGACCTGCAAAACACGCTGCTGCATCAAAGCCGCTTTTTCCGGCAGGGCACACTCAGCATCGAACCGGTGAATATAGGCGACCCGCTTATGTCGGGCCAACTATTGCTTGCGGCGGAAACACTCGACTACTGGCTCACGGGGCGGGTCAGTCATCCACGTTTCTCTCCCGAATTCGCAGCGGAATACATCACTACCGACTTGTTGTGGAGCGATCTGGTGTTACAGGAAAATACATTGCACCAGATACGGGAAATAGAACAATGGGTGGCCCACCACCGTACCCTGCTCGACGACTGGCAGATGGTCCGGAAAGTGAAACGCGGCTACTGCGCCCTGTTCCATGGCCCTCCCGGCACAGGTAAAACCATGGCGGCCACGCTGCTGGGCAAATACACGCAGCGCGACGTATTCCGCATAGATCTGTCTAAAGTAGTGTCCAAATATATCGGAGAGACAGAAAAAAACCTGTCCCGTATTTTCGACAGGGCAGAAAGAAAAAACTGGATACTGTTTTTTGATGAAGCGGATGCGCTCTTCGGTAAAAGAACAGAGATACGCGATGCGCACGATAAATACGCCAACCAGGAAGTGGGCTACCTGTTACAACGCATCGAATCATATGACGGCCTGATCATCCTCGCTTCCAATTTCAAAGGCAACATGGACGAAGCTTTCCTGCGAAGGATGCAGAACGTGGTGTACTTCCCCATACCGGCAGCCCCCGAAAGACATGTTTTGTGGAACCGGGCGTTCCCGGAAAGAATCACATTGTCTCCTCACATATCGCTGGAACAAATTTCCCAACATCATGAACTCACCGGCTCCAATATTAATAACATCGCCTTCCATTGCTGCCTGAAACTCATCAGCGATCAGCGGATGGAACTCACCGGCGCAGATCTGCAAAGTGCCATCCATCGCGAACTGATGAAAGAAGGTAAATCATAATACTGATCTCTTCCCTCAAAATAACAGCCCTTTTCTTCGTGAAAGAAAAGGGCTGTCCGTTTCTATAATATAAAAGTCATCCTATTTTAATCCGTTTACTTCCCGCCCACGTTAACCGAAAATTCAACTTGTTTTGAAGGCAGGCACTGATGGTCATCACAGGCCATGAATTCTACGTATCCCTTCACTTTAGTGGCAGCCAGACCTTTCAATGTTACCTGCTGAATAAAGTCGACCTTCCGCTCGTAATATTTCAGCGTTGTTTTAAAATTGCTGTCGTAAGCTTTCTGGAGGGATCCCCGCTCTTCCATCTTTCCGACAGGAGTGACCAATGGATTTTTAGTAAAATGGAAACTGGTAGGGATCGGCCCCTCTCCGGTTTCCTGCGCGTAAATATGCCAGCGCGTGTCAATGATGGCCGTCATTTGCAATTCATATCGCTTTGCATCGATCTTTTTGGCGCTAAAGGTCCACTTTACCGGATTTTCAATCTGGGAAAAGACCATCCGGGGTAATAAAAACAGGGAAAGCGTAACTAACAGAGATTTCATATTTGCGTATTTAAGTTTCTACCATTCGTTTTCAACAGTCAGCCGTTGTGCTGCATAATAATAAGTATCAAAACCGTCATCTCACCCTACCCGGGGTAAAAAATTTCGCTCCTTGCAGTAGTGGAAAGGGGCCGCTAAAAACTACCATTGTTATAAATTTTTCTTGTAATTGTATAACACTTCCCATCCCGCTATCCGCCAATTTTGCTATCATAAAAAACTGATGACATGCAACCGCTGACGTCCACACCCGAAACTATCACCATGGCCGTAAAACAGCTGACAGAGAAGATCTACGGCGGCGACTTTATATTTCCGGCACATTTCAATCTGCCTCAGGAGCTGTCCCTGTCCCTTCAGCTGGACTACGCCACTATCTGCCAGGCTTTCCTGACGATCGAAAACATTACACTGAAAAAATATATAGAAAATCTGCGTATTGAGAAAACGAAGGAGTGGCTGGTGTATACAGATGATTCCCTTCAGCAGATAGCAACCAAACTGGGGTTCCACCGTGCCCGGCAACTATCGGCCTATTTTAAGGCCGCTACGGGGCTAAATCCGGCCTATTTTAAGGAAATCCGGAAGTCCAGACAATCCATACAGGCCATGCCCGGGAAACCATCTTAAAATTATATACAATTCACCCTTAATCATATAACAACACCGCCCCCTGCCGTCGGTACCTTTGTTAAAATTATAAAACAGACCACTATGACCACCTTAACACTAAACGATACATCCAGGGCCACCAGCCATCAACATAAAAAAGGACTCATTAAAGAAACCTATCCCGTGTTGGAAATGACCTGCGCCGCCTGCGCAGTGAGCGTAGAATCCACACTGGGCTCGGTAGACGGCGTAAGCGCCGCCGGCGTGAACTTCGCCAACCAAACCGCATGGGTGGAATATAACCCCGGCGTTACCACTCCTGAGCAGTTACGCGATGCTGTGAGAAGCATCGGTTATGATATCGTCATCGAAAAAGAAAATCAGGACGAGATCAAAGAAGCCGCTCAACAAAAACACTATCAGGCGGTGAAACAGCGTACCATCTGGGCTTCCGTGCTGTCGCTCCCTATCGTGATCATCGGTATGTTTTTTATGGACATGCCTTACGGCAACTGGATCATGATGGCGCTCTCCACGCCGGTCGTATTTTTCCTGGGCCGCAGCTTCTTTGTCAATGCCTGGAAACAGGCCCGTCACGGTAAAGCGAATATGGACACGCTCGTGGCCCTCAGCACCGGTATCGCCTGGGTCTTCAGCGCCTTCAACACCATCTATCCTGAATTCTGGCACCAGCGCGGCTTACACGCCCACGTATATTTCGAGGCAGCCGCTGTGGTCATCGCCTTTATCTCTCTCGGTAAACTGCTGGAAGAAAGAGCAAAATCCAACACTTCTTCCGCCATCAAAAAACTGATTGGCCTGCAACCGAAGACAGTGCTGCTGGTAGACGCCTCCGGCAACACCCGTGAAGTGCCTATCGCTGCTGTAAAAGTAAATGACATCCTGCTGGTAAAACCAGGAGAAAAGATCCCGGTAGATGGTACCGTTACCGCCGGCGACTCTTATGTAGACGAAAGCATGATCACCGGTGAGCCCGTGCCAGTCCTGAAAAAAGAAGGTGAAAGCGTTTTCGCCGGCACCATCAACCAGAAAGGCAGCTTCCGATTCAAAGCCGATAAAGTAGGCGCAGACACCCTGCTGTCACATATTATCAAAATGGTGCAGGAAGCCCAGGGCAGTAAAGCGCCGGTGCAAAAACTGGTCGACAAAATTGCCGGTATATTCGTACCCGTCGTTATCGGTATCGCCACCCTCACGTTCATCACCTGGATGGTATTCGGCGGCGACAATGCCTTCACGCATGCACTGCTCACTTCCGTGACCGTGCTGGTGATCGCCTGCCCCTGTGCCCTCGGCCTCGCGACCCCTACCGCTATCATGGTGGGCGTTGGTAAAGGCGCCGAAAACAATATCCTGATCAAAGACGCCGAAAGCCTGGAACTGGCACATAAAGTAAATGCCATCATCCTCGATAAAACCGGTACCATCACCGAAGGTAAACCGGTAGTAACGGACCTCTTGTATGTAGATGCCCAACAACATGCTGTTGACCAGTCTGTTCTTTTCGCTCTCGAACAGCAGTCAGAACACCCGCTGGCGGCAGCCATTGCCCAGCATCTCCAACAAGGTGGCGTGAATGCCGTAACCCTTAGCACTTTCGAAAGCGTTACCGGTCAGGGGGTGAAAGGCACCTACAACGGTCAGACGTATCTCGCCGGTAACAAAAAACTGTTGCAGGAAAACGGAGTGGCATTGGACAATAAATCCGTTACCCTTGCCCAGGGCCTTCAGGCAGCCGCCAAAACCGTCATCTACTTCGCCCGTGGTAAAGAGGTCCTCGCTGTGGTAGCTATCGCCGACCGTATCAAAGAAAGCTCTGCTGCCGCCATCGCAGCGCTGCAACGCCAGGGCATTGAAGTATACATGCTCACCGGTGACAACCAACAGACGGCCGCCGCAGTAGCGCAACAGGTAGGCATCACCCAATATACTGCCGAAGTAATGCCTTCTTTCAAAGCCACTTTTGTAAAACAGTTACAGGAACAAGGCAAAACCGTAGCCATGGTGGGCGACGGTATCAACGACTCCCAGGCACTGGCACAGGCAGACGTAAGCATCGCGATGGGCAAAGGTTCTGATATAGCCATGGACGTAGCTAAAATGACGCTGATCACTTCTGATCTGAACAGCATCCCGAAAGCACTGAAACTGTCCTCCAAAACAGTCGCCACCATCAAACAGAACCTGTTCTGGGCCTTCATCTACAACATCATCGGTATACCGGTGGCCGCCGGGATCCTGTTCCCTTCTCATGGCTTCCTGCTCGACCCGATGATTGCCGGTGCAGCCATGGCGCTCAGCTCTGTCAGCGTAGTGTCCAACAGCCTCCGACTCAAAACAGCTAAACTTTAAACCTAACATTCTACCACTACACGACAATGCCTTTAACAAACACCTGGTATACCGAAGCGGTGATCCGGGAAACAACAGACACCGTCACCATTATTTTCGATACCCGCGGAGACAACTTTCAATATCTGGCCGGCCAGTTCATCAACCTCACTTTGAGGATTGATGGACGGCCGGTCACCCGTTCGTACTCTCTCAGCTCTGCTCCCGATACAGATACCGCTCCCGCTATTACCATCAAAAAAGTTACCGGCGGCGTGATGAGCACCTACATCACTGAAAACGCGGAAAACATTCACAGCTGGGAGGTTGACGGGCCATATGGCGCCTTCACACTGGACAACGACACCAGCAACTACCGCCATATCGTATTGCTGGCCGGCGGCAGCGGCATTACGCCACTGTTCTCCATCGCGCGGACCGTGGCGCGCCAACAGCCAGACACCCGTATCACGCTGCTGTATGCCAGTCGCTCCCTTCCCGAAACCATCTTCAAAGCAGCACTGGACAACTGGGAGGCCCAACACAACAATATCCGCATACAATATGTTTTATCAAAACATACCGCTACTGCGGATGATCCGGCCAATATCATGACCGGAAGGCTCAACAGGATCATCATCAAAAAACTGGTCAAACAGGCTATCGGCGAAAGTACCGACCCTTCGCACTTTTTCCTTTGCGGGCCTTCCGAACTGATGAAGATGCACCAGGACTCACTGGCAGCACTGGGTATACCGGACACGCATATACGCCATGAATCATTTTCCGCAGAAGTGACGGCGCCCACGATTACCCTGCCCGATAACAGCCAGGAAGTACTGCTGCATTATTATGAGCAAAGTAACCTGCTGGAAGTGCAACCCGGACAAACCATCCTGGCGGCCGCGCTGGAAGAAAGAATACCCCTTCCACACTCCTGCCAGTCGGGCACCTGCGGCCGATGCGCCGCCCGCCTTACACAGGGCGCCGTGCATATGCAACAGAACTACGCCCTCCGCAAAGAAGACGTGGACGCCGGCTATGTGCTGCTATGCCAGAGCTTTCCGCTCAATAATGACGTCACAGTAACCATTGAGGAATAACGCCTCATAATTATGTAAAACGATTACTCAATTGTATAACAATTCAGCACCATAGCCGATGTAATTTTACATCATCAACAATAACAAAAAACAAAAATAATCAACACCTTAAAAGTTAATAAAATGGAAACAGTTCAATTCAAAACCAATATCAAATGTTCAGGTTGCCTGGAAAAAGTAACTCCCGGATTAAATGAAACCGCTGGTGCAGACAACTGGGAAGTAGACCTGCAGTCTCCTGATAAAGTACTCACCATTTCTGCTGACAATGTAGATGCAGCCGCTATCCGCAAAGCCGTTGAAACAGCCGGTTACAAAGCTGAAACTATCGCCTAAAAAAATTATAGCTATGAAAAAGTTTATTCTTGCCGCATCGATGCTCACCGCGCTCTTTTCCTTCCGCGGTGAAGCCCAGGACAAAGGACAATCTCCTCTCCTGACCAACTACTACAGCATCAAAGATGCACTGGTAAGTAGTAATGCCGATAACGCAGCCAGCGCAGCCGCCTCTTTTGTTCAGGCCGCCAAAACATCAGACGCATCCGTTAAAGACAAACTGGTGGCCGATGCAGCCGGTATCTCCGGTACCAAAGACCTGGCCCGTCAACGGGAAGCTTTCAAAGCCCTGTCTGACGACCTGTATCAGCTGGCTAAATCATCCAAACTGTCTGATCAGCCCATATATCAGGACTACTGCCCCATGAAAAAGGCCTCCTGGCTGAGCAACAGCACCGCTATCAAAAACCCGTACTACGGCAATCAGATGCTGAGCTGCGGTAAAATAAACGACACCATCAAGTAACAGCACTGGCAAGGGAGCCGGGCCCTCTTCCCGCTCCCTTTGCCGCTTTGCTGACCTCGCGCCTACCGTCGACAAATATCTTTTATGAAACAGCTTTTCGCACTACTCCTACTGCTTTTTACCAGTCACACGATCCTTGCACAAAAAACCATCCGTTACGATCTTTACGTGGGCGATACCATGGTGCACTATTCCGGAAAAATGAAGCATGCACTGGCCATTAATGGAACCATTCCCGGCCCCACCCTGCACTTCACCGAAGGAGACACCGCCGAAATATACGTTCACAATACCCTGCATGAAGAAACTTCTATCCACTGGCACGGCCTGATACTGCCCAACCAGGAAGATGGCGTACCCTACCTGACCACACAACCTATTAAAGCCGGACAAACACATAAGTTCCGTTTCCCGATCGTGCAACACGGCACCTACTGGTACCACAGCCATACCATGTTCCAGGAACAAAGCGGTATGTATGGCTCCATCGTTTTTCATAAAAGAGATGCCGCCCCGCAGCAGGAAGAAGTGGTGTTACTAAGCGACTGGACCGACATCCATCCGCATCAGGTGAACCGTATGCTGCATAATGCGAGCGACTGGTTTGCCATCAAAAAAGGCTCCACCCAGAGTTATGCCGAAGCCATCAAACAAGGGTATTTCGGCACTAAAGTCACCAACGAATGGAAACGCATGAACGCCATGGACGTGAGTGATGTTTACTACGAGCGTTTCCTCACCAACGGACAGCCGCAGGCCGCTGCGCCCACCTACAAAGCCGGCGACAAAGTACGGCTGCGGGTCATCAACGGCAGCTCCTCCACCTATTTCTGGCTCAACTATGGCGGCGGTAAACTGACCGTAGTAGCCAACGACGGCGCCGATGTAGAACCAGTGGAAGTAGACCGCCTGCTGGTAGGCGTTTCAGAAACATACGATGTCATCGTGACCATCCCGGACAACAAAAGTTACGAGTTCCTCGCCACCGCCGAAGACCGCACCAACAGCACCTCGCTTTGGTTAGGCACCGGCGATAAAGTAGCCGCCCGCCATCTCCCTAAACTCACCTATTTCGAAGGGATGAAGATGATGAACGGCATGATGCGCATGGATGGCAACCTCGATACCGCCGGCGGCATGATGATGACCAACCAGATGATGGACATGAACACCGTGATGTATCCGGAGATCACCCATCCCGACTCCACCGCCGGTGATATCGTGACGCTCAACTATGGCATGCTCAAAGCACCGGAAAAAACCACGCTGCCCGCAGGGCCTACCAGAGAGTTTAAATTTGAACTGACCGGCAACATGAACCGTTATGTGTGGACCATCAACAATAAAACCGTTTCCGAAACAGATAAGATCCTGATCAAAAAAGGAGAGAACGTCCGCATCGTACTGTACAACAATACCATGATGCGCCACCCGATGCACTTACACGGCCACTTCTTCCGCGTACTCAACGGCCAGGGCGAATACTCCCCGTTGAAAACCGTGCTGGACATCATGCCGATGGAAGTAGACACCATCGAGTTTGCAGCCACCGAGAGCGGCGACTGGTTCTTCCATTGCCATATCCTCTACCATATGATGAGCGGCATGGGCCGGGTATTCAGCTACGAAGACTCCCCTCCTAACCCGCAGGTACCGGACCCCGTAAAGGCTTATCGCATGCTGAAACGCGACGACCGGATGCTGCACTTCATGGGACAGGTAGGACTGGAAAGCAACGGCAGCGACGGAGAAATCATGCTCTCCAATACCCGCTACCGCCTCTCCGCCGAATGGCGTGTAGGCCTCAACGATAGACATGGCTATGAAAACGAGACACACTTCGGCCGCTACTTCGGCAAAAATCAATGGCTGCTCGGCTACGTAGGCTGGGACGTACGTTACCGCAAAATGGGAGACGACGACGAAAAGAACCTCTTCGGACAGCGCAACACCAAAGACTTCCGGCAGGTACTGCACCTCGGCGTACAATATACGCTCCCGATGCTGATTCTGGCAGATGCCTCCCTCGACACCGACGGAAAACTGCGTATACAGCTGATGCGCGACGATGTGCCCATCACGAGAAGATTACGGTTCAACTTTATGGTCAATACCGACAAAGAATATATGGCCGGCTTCCGGTATATCTTCACCCGTAACTTCGCCCTTTCCACGCACTATGACAGCGACATGGGCATCGGCGCAGGGATAACGTTGTCTTATTAGTTAATGCAGCAAATTCGGTAACGCCAACAAAACGAATTCAATAACGAATCCAATAACGAATCCAATAACGAATCCAATAACGAATCCAATAACGAAAACCCAGGGCTAAAGCCCTGGGCTACGTTGTTTTTCAAATTCATGAGTAATTAATGTGCAATACACTTGCAAGACAGCACATATATACACCACCTGTTTTTCAGACTACGATGACAAACCGCTTCCATAGCACAAGCCACCGATAAAGCACTTGCACAACATCGTAGCCCGGGGCTTTAGCCCCGGGACGACAAATTCAAATCAAAATCAATTCGATTTATTCGAACCAAATTAATTCAAACCAAAATCGTTCATCAACCTATTCGAACCAATCAAATTCAAACCAAAATCGATCCTATCAACCATTCGAATCCTTCTGACAAAATCAAAATCAATTCCTAATCTATTGGAATCAAATCCAATCGAATAAAAATTATATTATATTCGATGCATGAAAATCGCAATCACCGGCGCAACAGGTTATATCGGTTCTGTATTAACCCCGTTGTTGCTGGCACAGGGACATCAGTTGAGCATTCACGCCCGCAAGACACAGCCACCGGTTACCGGCATTACCTATGTATATGGCTCACTGTCAGACCCTGATTTTGTTGCTTCTTTTGTGGCGGGTATGGACGCCGTTATTCACATGGCAGCTGTCATTTCGCTGAGTGATACGCCGGATATGGCTGCCTTCGAATTTAATACCAATACTACCCGGCTGCTGACGGAAGCTGCGCAGCAGGCCGGTGTCCGGCGATTTTTGTTTGTCAGTTCCATCACTGCCTACGAACAGTTTCCTTACGATGCCCCGATGGACGAGACCCGTCCCTATACACAGGGTATGCGATACAGTTATGATCATTCCAAAGCGATGGCGCAGGAAGCGGCGCTTGCCTGTAACGGTCCTTTCCTGGAGGTGATTGCGCTGGCGCCTACGGCGGTGATCGGCCCGTTTGACTGGCGACCTTCGCTGATCGGTGATGCCGTTATCCGTATCTATCGCGGGAAGATACCGGCGATATTTCCCGGCGGCGTTGATTTTGTGGATGTCAGACAGGTAGCGCAGGCCATTGTACAGGCGTTGACGGCCGGTACACCGGGACAAGCCTATATCCTCAGCGGCGAGTGGATGACGCTGAAAACGTTGTCTGCGCACATTGCGCAGATCAAAGGGAAGCGTATATTCCTGCCCGTATTGCCGCTGTGGCTGGTCATGGGATTGTTGCCATTTGTACGGGCACTTTCCCGGCTGACCGGTGGCGCTCCTTTCTATACCAAACAATCGGTCTACAATCTTATCCGCAGCAATCGTAAAATAGATAACAGCAAAGCCCGCAGGGACCTGGGTTTTAACCCCGGTAGTCTCACCGCCACTTTGCAGGATACCATCGCATGGTTTAAAGAAAACAAGATGCTCCCATGAATCAACTGCTTTCACTTCAACAGTACTATCTTTTTATCGGCGGCTGGTCCGCCCTTGGCATTATCACGGCCTTTTACCTGCTGCGGCGGGAGGCGCCGTATGGGCGATATACCACCGAGAAATGGGGACCGATGGTCAGCAACAAGCTGGGATGGATATTGATGGAAACCACCGTGCTGGTGTCTTTCTTCGTGTGGCAGCCACCGGCAACGGTAAAATGGACGTCGCCGGCGGGCGTGATGACCGGTATGTTCCTGCTGCATTACCTGCACCGCAGTTTCGTGTATCCGTTCATGATACGTACCCGGGGTAAAAAGATGCCGCTGGTGATTATGTTGTCGGCCATGCTGTTTAATACCGTCAATGGCTCTTTGCTGGGCTCCTGGTTTGCCCATTATGCGCAGTATCCGGACGACTGGTGTAGCAGCGTTCCTTTTATAGTAGGCACCCTGTGCTTTTTTGCCGGTATGCTGATCAACTGGTCGGCCGATTATCATCTGATAGGGCTGCGCGGCAAAGGTGAAACCGGTTATAAACTGCCACGGGGCAGGCTTTTTGAGTATGTCACCTCCCCCAATCTCATGGGCGAGATACTGGAATGGGGCGGTTATGCCCTGCTGACATGGAGTGCGCCGGCGCTGGCATTCTTTATCTGGACATGCGCCAACCTTGTACCCCGCGCTGCTGCCAACCAGCGCTGGTACCGGCAGCGGTTTCCGGATTATCCCGCCAAACGGCGCATATTGATACCTTTCCTATGGTAGGGACCTAATAAGCTTTTATCTGTAAACAGGAAGGCGCCGGCATCGTCAGTGTGGTTCCTGTTGTCTTCAACAGGCCTGTTTGTTGGTTCCGTTCAAACACCACAACGTTATTACTGATCTGATTCGCCACCAGCAAATATTTGCCGGCAGGGTCGATCACGAAGTTACGCGGATGGTCACCACCGGTAGATTGGTACCCTATCCTGGTGAGCAGGCCCTTATCCTGATGGATGGCATATATGGTGATGATATTTTCCTTCGCGCGAACGGACGCATATAAGAAACGGCCATCGGGCGACACATGGATGTCTGCCCCGCTGTAGTCGACCTCCTTTTTTCGTGTATGGTGCGCCGTTATCCGTTGCAGGCTGTCGAGCCGACCGTTGGCATATCGATACACGCTTACCATACCAGACAATTCCTCTATACAATAGGCAAAGGGCCGGGTCGGATGGAAGGTAAAATGCCGCGGGCCACTACCTGGCACCGTGGCGGTGAAAGGAGGTGTGGCCGGTTGCAATGGTTGCGCAGCATCCCCATCAAAAGCAAAACAACGGATTTTATCCGCACCCAGGTCAGGGAGGAAAAGGAAACGATGTGCCGGGGCCAGCACTGCCGAATGCACATGGGCGCTTCGTTGCCGGTCGGTGAGACTACTGTCTTTGAAAGCCACTACCTGCACGGCTTTTCCAATGTGGCCATCCTTCACGGGAAATACCGCCGCACTGCCACTGGTATAATGCGCTACCGCCAGCCAGCGGCGACTATCATGTTCTGTGATGTATACCGGGTTTTCGCCGCCTGCCGGCTGACTGCTGAGCCATGTGGCCTCCCCGGTTTCCGGGTTAAAAGCATAGCTGCTGACACTGCCGGCCCCCGGCGTCTGTGCTTCCGTACAGGCGTAGAGATAATGACCATCCGCAGAAGGTACCAGGTAGGCAGGATTCAGCACATTACTCACCGTACTGACGGGTTGCAACCCGCCATCACCAGGATTAAAACGATAGATATAAATACCCGCTTTGTTTTTATCGCGGTTATAAGAGCCGATGAATAAATAATACCGCTGTGCAGAAAGCAGCTGGCTGACACCCAACACCAGCAAGCACAACAACTGGATTTTCTTTATCAAGATGTAATTTTGTTTTTAACGTGAAACGGAGCGACCTCGCTGTCAGTACAAATCTATCAAAGCATCTCCGGAAATCATAATAACCGCTATCCCGGAAAAATTTTATTATACAACCAAAAGGTTGCATATTTATAAGACGAGATGCGGCAAAAAGGGCGGGAGCATTATTGTGAGGTACAGCTGGAGCAACTACAACACTGTTATCTTGAAACACCTATAAACAGCTATCACATGAAAAAAACAACTGTTCTCTATTGGATCTTCACGGGTCTGTTAGCGGTGGGCATCACCATGTCTGCCATACCGGACGTCCTCTCCGTAGCGGAAGCCAAAGCCGTTTTTCAGCACCTCGGTTACCCGATGTATCTGCTGCCTTTCCTGGGCATTGCTAAGCTGCTGGCTGTTATTGCCATTGTAACGCCGGGGCATCCGCGACTGAAAGAGTGGGCATATGCAGGCCTGGTATATGATATCACCGGCGCCTTTTATTCCAGTATCTCCATTGGCGAAGGCGCTTCCGCCTGGCCTATTATCATCTTCTATGGCGTGTTGGCAGGCTCCTATATTTATCATCACAAAAAACTAAAGGAAAGCGGACGCGCGCATTTGTCCGTTGCCTGATCATACAGAAAACCCCTGTCGCAGAGTGATGGCTTTGCGACAGGGGCTTTCTGCCAAAGGTCGTTTTTCCCTTTCCTGTACCACTGATCAGCGGCTCATGCTTCCTGGCAGGCCATGCGGGGTATAGATATTCCCACAGATTCAAATCGGTCAGCGGTTGATGATAAACCGTACATCTCTGCTTTCATTTTCGGCCACCACCCGCAGGATGAAGATACCATTATTGACACTTCCCAGTGCAATGCGGTCATCTATCTGTAAAGCAGGACTATAGGGCTGTTTAGCCAGGATACGCCCGTTCAGGTCGAAGACAGACACCATCACCTGTTGTTTGCGTTTCAGTTTTATCTGGAAACGGAAATTGCCATCATTCGGATTGGGCGACAACATCACGGTATCTATCACGGACACGGGCACACTGAACGAAGGGCCGGCGAGCGGATCATAGTCGTTGATCTGAATATCCTTGCGCAGCTGATAAGTACATTCTCCGAAGGTGGCTTTCATGGCCACCCAGTAGGAACCTGCCGTGGTAAATCTGATCAATGGCGCACCGCGGTCGTAGCCCAGCAGCGTAGTGCGCGGATCGAATGTCCAGCTGACGAAGTCCGGTGCAGGGAGGCTGATTTCCCTGATCACCAGCGTATCGTAGGCATTTTTCCGGGAAGCGACGAGGAAGTTCACATCCGGCTGCACATTTCGTTTAGTGATGGCCGTTGTACCGCTGGCGCTGCAGCCACGTGCATCCTGTGCTCGCAGCGTATACTCCCCTGCCCCGAGGTTGGCAAAGTGGTTATTGCCCGTCCATGTGCCGTTGTTCAGGGCGTATTGATAAGGCAGCGTGCCACCCTGTACAATAGCTTCCACTGTACCATCTTCTAAGCCGTCGCATATTTGTGAACCGGTAACCACCAGACCCAGGGCAGCCGGTTGCGCTACCTCGTAGCTGTAAGACTGGCTGCAGCCTTTGCCATCCGTTACTTTGACGCTATAATTACCTGCGGTCATGTGCTGTGCCTGTGCGCCACTTACACCTGCATTGCTCCACTGGTAGCTGTAGTTGCCATCGCCACCGGAGGACTGCAACATAATAGCACCGTTGGCCTCCCCATAGCAACGTACCGGTGTTACCGTAGCCGTGGCCGTCACCGGTGGATACATTTCTTTTACCATGGTGACCGCCGTTGCTGCGCAACCATTCACGTCTTTTACCGCCAGGGTGTAGTCTCCCAACAGTAGCGCCCCAAATACCGGTGAGGCTTGTGGTGTTCCGTTATTCATCGTATAGGCATACGGGGTAGTACCACCGGTTGTCTGCAACGTAATACTACCGGTAGGAATACCGCCGCAGGCCAGATGCGTAATGTCAGATACGGTTAATGATACAGGGGCAGCGGGCTGCTGAAGGACGATGTTTTTAGTGATTTCGCAACCACGACCGTCTTTTATTTTAACCGCATAATTGCCGGCAGGCATAGCGGTGTATTGAGACTGTACCGTATAGTCGCCACCGTTAATACTGTACAGATATCCCTGATAGCCGCCATCATTGCCACCAGCGGCGGTCAAGCTGAAAGCGCCATCTGACAAACCATAACAGGATATCTGCTTTCCATGATAATCCGTAACGGTAGCAGTTGTGGTCAGTGGCGCAGAAGGCGCAGTGACAGCCACTACATCACTCACCGGGGAATAACACCCAATGGCATCTTTTACCCGGATGGTGTAGTTACCTGCTTTCAGTGGCGTTGTATTGGTAAATGGCATATAGTCAGTACCGTTAAGCGCATATTCACTGATCAGTTGACCGCTACCACCATGTGCCTGTAGCTGTATCGTTCCGGAGGCGCCGAAACAAACGACATCGTTTCGTGTAATATTGTCTATGGTAATAGCCGGATTCACCGACAGCACCTGTACCGCCAGCGTGTTACCACAACTATTGGCATCCCTCACCGTGACCGTATAGTTACCGGCTGTGAGGCCGGAAAACACCGGACTGGCCTGCCAATCGGTGCCATTCAGGCTGTATTGCAAAGCACCGGTACCACCGGCGCCGGCAACGGTGATGCTGCCGCCGGGCATCGCTGCACAGCGGACATCTTGTTTGCCCACCAGCTGTATACTCAACGCCAGTGCTGATTCTGTAAAGGTATAATTTTGCGTGGCCACACATCCCCGTCCATCTTTCACTTTAAATACATGCGCGCCGGCTTTGATACCCGTGAACTGCGCAGCGGGACCAAAAACATGATTGTCGATAGCATACGTATAGCCATTATAGGCAGCCCCGTTACCACCCGCAGCCGTCAACTGCGCAGCGCCGTTGTCGCCGCCGGCACAGGAAATGTTATAGCCATTGTAGTCCGACAATACACCCGAGAGCGACAGTGCTGCCGGCGGAGCCGTAATAGTAAGGGGATTGTTATAGCCGAGGCTACAACCATGGTTGTCTGTCACCTTCAGGGCGTAAACACCGGCATGCAGTGCTGCCCCGCTGGCATAAGACTGAGACGTGGCCCAGTTGTCATTGCTCAGCCAGTATTGATATCCTCCATCTCCGCCTGTGGCATTTATGGCAATGCTACCCTGTGTGCCGAAACAGGATATGTCCGTTACCGTGGCAGTCGCGAAGGCCAGCGCCGGATAGCGATGCATGATCGTCAGCGTTGTATCTTTCGTACAGCCGTTAGCGTCAGTGACATGCAGCGTATAATTGGCCGCCGGCAGATTATTCGCCGTAGCGCCGGTGATGGTGGCGCCGTTGAGCTGCCACCGGTAAGGCGCAGCGCCGCCCACGATATGGGTGGTGATGCTGCCGGTAGACTGGCCGAAGCAGGTCACATCCTGTTTGGTGACCTGGACACTCATTTGCGGCTCTGTTAATATTACGTTGCCGGAAGTTTCACAGCCACGGGCATCTTTTACACTGATCGTATAAGTCCCCGCTGTTAAACCGGTGAATATGTTAACCGGCTGATACGCGCCATTGTTCAGTTTATATTGATACCCCGTATAGGTGCCACCGTTACCACCGGCCGCCAGCACTGTGATTTTACCATCCGCCGCACCGTTACAGGAAATCTGAAAACCATTGTACGCCGATAGCTGTGTGGTGAAACCCAACGCCGCTGCAGGCAGGCTTATATCATAGGCATTCGGCAGGTCCAATGTACAACCTTTGCCATCTCTGATACGGAAACGGTAGCTACCAGCGGTATGTACCCTGGCGCCTGGTGTAAAGGCCGTATAGTCGGCACCGTTCTGGGTAAAGAAATAAGTATAAGTATTATCTCCTCCCGTAGCGGAGATGTTGATAGCCGCACCGTCTGTCAGGCAAACAGCCGGCGTGATCAGCACGCTCCCGGATTGTAAGGCCGGCAATTCTGTAATGGTGACCACGCCGGATAATACGGAGCAGTTGGCGGACTTACTATCGGCAACGGTTACACGATAAGTACCGGCACTCAGGGCATCTATTTGGATATCACTGTCAAACCAGAAAGGACTGGTAGTCCATACACCGGCCTTCAATTGTTCCCACTTGTAGGTATAGAAGCCGGACCCGCCACTGGCCCATGCTTTTACAATACCATCCTGCGCGCCGTGACAGCTGATATGAATTGTTTGCAGGCTCACTTGCAGCAGTGCCGGTTCGCTGATGGTAATGGTCTGAGACGTAGCATCAGTACAACCGGCGATATTATTCTGTACGGTAACGGTATAGTCGCCGGCTATTAATCCGTTGAAAGTACCGGTGCTATTACTCACCGTAGGCATACCGGTGCGTTGTAGCATAAAGATATAGTTGCCCGCTCCGCCGCCAGCGGAGTATTGCAGTGAGCCATCACTGCCGCCAAAGCAGGTCACCATGTTGAGTGCCTCCTGTGTTAACGTCAACGAGGGTACGGCATTCAGGCTTACGGCACCACTCCACCCTGTACAGGCCGGATAATCCATATTCTGTATTTCCACCGTATAGTCGCCATTACCAAGCCCGGCGAAAGTATAACTTTGGGAAGTGGTGACAGCGCTCTGTTGCAACAGGGAAGCACCTTTATACAATTGATACCGGTAGTTAGTCACCCCAGGACCGGCCATCACACTGATACTGCCATTACCGGGGAAGAGGCAGGTGGGATGTTGCGGAGTGAGTTGCCCCTTTACCTGTGGCGGTTGTGTGAGTTGAACAGCTACCGGAATCACCGGAGCACAGGCGCCGTCTTTCACTTCTCCCGTATAATTGCCGGCAGGCAAACCAGTCCAGGTAAAACTATTACCGGATGCCTGTTGCGGTGCACGTATCACATTGCCGTTTTGTTTCAGGGTAAAAAAATAACCACTGGCAGCGTTTCCACCGGAAGCAGTGAGGGTAATTTTACCATCGCTGGCGCCAAAGCAGGCCGGGTTGGCCGACTGTGCCACGTCCTGGCTGGCTGCCAGTGCCGGCAGTTCCGTCACCTCCACCGGAATGGGACTATAACAACTGCCTGCCGTCCCTGAAGGGTTGATCACCCATAAAGTATAAGTACCTTTTCGTACATTATTTACCGTTATACCGCCTGACACCGGCACATTACCATTGCTCCAGTCTATAATATCACCACAACCGGAACCGCCGCCGGACAGGTCCGGGTCGCAGGGAACCGTAACGTTGCCCGGCCGCAACAGCCAGCGGAGGGAAGAAAATCCGCTGCTAATAGCACTGCCCGGAATGATGACTTTACCTGTAGCCTCACCCACGCAGGAGGGCAGGACTTGCACTTTTGTGACATCTACCTTGGGTGCGGCAGGTAAAAAAGTATAGTTGGTAGTTTCCTGGGAATAAGGAGAATAATAAGTGCTATCACCATACGTTGCTCTCACCCGGCAGCGAAAACGAAGATTCACCATGCTATTTGTTACTTCCGGTATATCTTCTCCCGTAAAATGGTGCAGGTAATACCGGCCCTCCGTTTCTACAGCGCTCAATTCCTTCCACATAGCACTGTTATTAACAGCGTACTCCCATATGACAGCTGTACTTACATAATCATCTGAGAAGAGAGGCCAGTTCTGGGAAGACTGAAGTCTGACTTTCGTTGTAGCACAAATTTGAGAAGAGGCGTCGGTGATCACTACAATAGGTTTCGGGGCAATCATCGCATACGACCACCTGGCAGAAAAAGTACCATTCACCTGGTATGCACCGTAAAACGGTACGGATGACCTGATATCTTCACCAGTGACCGGGTAAATGTCACGCTCCGTCAACGATCCTATACTATTATTATTCTCCGTTACATCATACGGAGGGCCTTGTTTCACCCCTACACTGACGATCAGCGGCCCCCAGGAGGAATGCCGGTAAAATGGAAGTATCTGCCCTCGCGACCTTAAGCCCAGGGTACCCAGATTGGTACCCCCATTTGGGATATCACCAAATACATATACTGTCTCTGACAGGGCCTGCGCATAGAGAAGCTGGCTGGTACACGACAGCGCAAGTACCAGTAAATATAGGAAATGAGGGAAACGAAACATAGTACTACAATATTCAGATATTAGTATTTGAGGGACACCTCCCTGCTCATCTCAGCTTTAGCATCGCCTTTCAGCACCGCCGTAATTTTGTACTTATAAATATTGCCTACCATTATTTCATCGTCTACTGCCTGATGAGTGGTTCCTTCTACCGTACGGTAAAGGATATACGGTGCATCATTTTTAGCCCGGTAAATTCGGTATTGTTTTACATCCGGCTGCTCATACTCCCAGGACAACACCACCTGTTTCTTTTCCATATCCACCGCACCTTTCCAGCCTTTCACCGCCGGACGCCTGCCTGTTTCAAACCAGATATCTCCACTGATGTCTTTGGATTTGTTCCCGCTATCATCAGACACTACCAGTTCATAGAAATAGGTATTGCCCAACACCAACGCGGTATCGGTATAGGATTCGCGCAGATGAGCACTATCCCATCCTGCTATTTCACGGCGACTGCTGTCTTTGGTATGAATGCGATAAAGCGTGTATTTCACCACATCTTCGCTGGTACTATTGTGCCATTGCAACACGGCGGCTTTCAGGCTATCGGAGCGCAGCGCCCTGGTGAATACAGGCGCGGATGGAGCAATGGTATCCGGCCGCTTCAATATCAGTGCCGGCGTATAGGCGGAGGTGTTATAGTTCTTATCCAGCGCTATCACCTTGTAATACACTTTCGATGTCAGCGTATGCAGGGTGATAGTGTCTGTAAAGGCAGGCACGGAAAGGATTTCCTGTGTCACCTCGGTAAATTCCTCTTTTGCGCTGTTGCCTCTGAACACGCGGTACCCCTTCAGGTCCTGTTCTGTATTATTGTCCCATTTCAGTGTAACAACACCCGTAGAATCCACAGTACCGGCCAACCCTTTTGGCATGTCCGGCGGGATGCTGTCTATCAGTTGCGCGAAATACGGGAAGGAATAAATTGCCTTGCCTCTTTTAGTGATGCCCTTAATCTTATAATAGTTGGTGTTCATGGGCCTGGGATCGATATAGCTATATACCGGCGCCTTGTCTGTCTTAAAAGTAGCGATGGGCAGGAAGGGGCCACTCCCTTTGTCTGAGCGGGTGACCACAATGGAAGCCAGGTTTTTGGCCAGATCACCGGGCAACAACCAGCGCAATTCAATCTTTTTATTTTCAATGACGATGATGGTGTCCATGATGGGCCTTTCTGCTACTGCCGGAATGCCCATCCCGATCACCACCTGCGAGTACGGACCATATTCCCCGAAAGACGTGATCCCTTTCACGCGGTAATAGTATTTAACATCATTATCGGGTAACGAGTCCTGATAGTAGGAAAAACCGGCAGCATCCGGTGCGGTAGGCAGTATAGGCAGATCACTCACCGGCCGGAATGTTTTACCGTCGGTACCCCGTTCTACTACGTAGGCGGAATACATACCCCGGGTCAGGTTGGTGAGCCAGCCGAGTGTGGCGGTACTATCTGCGCAAACGATGGCCAGCTCCGGCGGCCGCACCAGCAGCACCGTTTCGTTAAGTGCTGTTACCACAATCGCCGTATCAATGACCAGGTTTTTCGGTTGCTGTGCCACACTGATACGATAGGCATATCGCTCTCCCGGGCGGACAGTGCTATCTTCCAGAAAAAGGCCGGCAGCCCTGGCGGTGGCCACAGACAGGTCGCAGCTCAACAGGGCCATGCTCATACGCCAGTCGTTCTGGCTTTGGTTTTCAAACCAGGAACCGATACCTTCTTCCGGCTTCACCTTTTTTCCGCCTTCGCCATAGATGAGTTCCGCGATAGCAGCAATACGCTCCTCCTTGCGGGCAGCGGCCTCCATCTGTTGCAGCGTATAAGGTTTCAGCGGTTGCGTAGTCAACAGCACCGGCTGGGGATGAGGGACCAGCACACCGTTGACCGAGGTGGTGAAACGTTCTACCGTATAGCCGTACTTGTTACCGATCTCCCAGGCGATGTATCCGGCGGGCGACCAGCGCAGCTGGATTTTGCCGGGCTTGGGATTTGCTATGCCCACAATACGGTGCTCACTTTGTTGTTGCTGCGCACGGGTGTGCCCATAACCCATCAGCAACAAACTCACAGATAACAAACCGGTAAAAAATTTACGGTACATCGATATTATAATTTATAGTAAATGCTTCGTGTAATGGTAGATGTTATATTGTTCTTTCCCGGCAGCCGGTATTGCAGTTCTACCGGGTAGAACTGGTTGCCCTGCAGGTCGGGGAACAGTGATGTCATCAGTCTGCTGATGGCCGGTGTGGCCTGTCCTCCGCTGATATAATAACGGTTTGCTTTGTTGAGCAACTCATGATAGTCGTCGTTGGCTACAAAGGAAACGTAATACATAAAGCGGCAGCGGCCAGCCTTCGCGGGGGCGTAGCCATCGTTGATATGGCTATCTTCCAGTTTATAGGCGGCAATATCGTTGTTATACAATCTGACGGCTTCGAGTGGCGGTATGCCTCCCGTGACGTTCAGATCGCGGGTGATATTGATAGAGGGATGGAACGGATAATTGTTATACAGCAGCGGCATCAGCTGATTTTGCAGCCAGCCGTTGTTGGTACCGGCCCGCAGGGTTACCAACGGTTTGGTGGAGAAAGACCCGTCGCCTTCCAGCTCAAACTTATCGAAGGTTTCCACCGCATCGAAACGTTGTCCGATGACGCTGATGTAGTTAGTGGCCACGTCGAAGAGGTCACGCGGATCTGTAGTGGCATTCATCTTCTCGGCGAAGGTGCCGTAGCGGCTGGTGCGGAAGTTATAGCTGATCACTTCTTTGGTCACCGCTGAGCTGGCGTTGCCTTTCAGCATTTTTTGGGAGAAGGTGGTGGTATCCCCTTCTTCACTGATGGTCGTCGTTTTTTTGGTGACAACGTTAGCCGCCGCCGCTTCACCATCGAGAGATGCGCGGTTGATATTGAAACTATAGATCGTTTCCCGGGCCAGGTTGGCCGGGATATCAAAGCCTATTTCCGCGGTGTTCTCTGTGTAGGATACCGGCACGTCCGTTGACTGGCCCTGTGCCGTAGCCATTGCCGCTGTGACTTTCCATTTTTTACCGGAGCCGTCAACTTCAGCAAAGAGATAAGGCTGACCGCGTTTTAATTTAATATAGCCTTTACCGTATTCTCTCGGGAGCAGGTTATACTGACGTTTCACCGGATAGGCATAGGCCACGTTTTCCCATGGAATATAATCAGGGGCTTCACCGGTGGTGAAAGTAGCCGATTTTGTTTCATAGTCGATGTTATTGCCGTTTTTCAGCGCATCCCAGCTGCCGCCATTCTGCCGGTCGATATGTACTTTCGCAGAAGCGGTGAGCGTGCTTTTCGGCGGCAGGATATCACGCAGGGTGAGTGAAGCAGAAGAACCATCTGACGCCAGCTCCGTAGTGCCTTTGATCTCCGTCTGCTCTTTCATTAGCTTCAGTTCATCCAGCTGGATACGATAGGTAGCCACTTCATCAAATTCATTCATCATACTGAACGGTTTGCCCACGGCCATATTAAAGGCCACCTGCGGCGTGGCGAAGACGCTCACATCGTTGTTCTGATCACCCGGTTTGATATCGCTGATCACTACTACGTTCAGTTCTTTGGCCCCGATGAGTTCACATTGTGACCCCAGTTCTATTTTGATGTTGGCCGTACCGTTCACCAGCCCGCTCAGTACGGAGTATTTAACCCCTACCATGCCGCGGAACCAGCTAGGGTTGGGCAGTTTAGCCTGTAATAGCACGGCGGCCGATAGTTTAGCGATAGAGAAGCCTCTCTTTTTACCAAATATTTTTACGCGGATGCCCACATCGCCTTTCACAAACACATAAGCCTGACCGGAAGCGTACCAACCGTTAAAACCAATCACGCTGTTACTGCCTTTACATCTGGCTTCGCCGTAGTTGCGCAACAGGATGTCTGTTCCGGCGCCGAGGGCAAACTCGCCATACACGCCAAAGTCGAAAGAGAAACCAGCCCGGAAATGTGCGCCGAATCCGAAGCCACCGCCTTTGCTCATGGAGTTTTCCATGGCCATGAAGTTGGTGTTCACCTTATCAAATACCTCGCTCACTTCCTGCGGTACCGGCGGCATGTCTTCCACTTTGCTGCCCATCATGAAATAGGTTTTGATCTCTGCCAGTCCGAGGATATTGAGGCCGAACATCTGCGAAGGGCGGCCGATGTAGAACCACCATTCATTGGGCGCCATGTGGAAGGCCGCCTCGCCTACCAGGCCATTTTCGTTGATGCCCCGCAAGACACCGGCAATATTGATATAGGTTTTAAAGCTGGCATCGTAGGTGCTGTTCACGTTATCGTAACGCATTTTGAACTTCACCCATACCGGCGCAGATACATCTTCTTTCGCGTCTTCTTTGTTTTTGGCTTTCAGCGCCGGATGCACCACATACCCTGCTCCATCGAACTGGGCGTAGCGGAAACCGCCGTCGGTGCCGAATTGCACTTCCAGCGCCACATTGGCGTTGACCACCATTTCCTGTACGAAGGCCAGTGATACGCCACCGATGAAGCCGAGGCCGGCATCACGGGTAGGCACATACGGAAATATTTCAGAGACGTCTTTGAGGCCGCCCTTTTGGTCCACTGCGTTGCGGGACTCATAAGGATCAAAGTTGGAGGGCCGTTCCATATGGTAAGACATGCCGCCCATGAGGCCCGTGATCTGCAACATACCGATAGGGATGGTTACACCGATATAGGCGTCCACGTGCCAGTAGCGATAGTCGTCTTTGGAACCGAAGTAGGCGTTGGCCTTAGCTTTGGGAATAGGGCCGGGAATGGAGAAGTCCAACATACCGCGGAAGCCGTTGCCATACACCGGATGATCATCGAAGATAGTGAGGATACCGTGCATGGAAAACGCCATCACTTTAACGGTGAGGTCTATATCATTTACGGCTATCTTGTCCAGTTTCCAGCGGGTCCTGGTTTTTTGAATCACGGAACCATCGACAGTCACCGACTGGGTTTCTTCCTGCTGTGCCGCCGTTACCACAAAAGAGGTTTTACCGCTGAAGCCCTTGTCGCTGGAGTTCATGAAATTGAGCTTCACGGTGGCGCCTATACCGATTTTTCCTTCGGAGATGCCTATACTGATATTTTCAAATCCCAGCGGGAAGCCTCCCATTTTGGAATCGCCTGTATTGGAGATATCGAAGGTACCGCTGTGCACATAAGGTTTCTGGGTGGACAAGGTCAGCTCCTGGAAACTGATATTGTTGACATTGAGGAAACGCTGGTTCAGGGTCACTTTTCCGTTTAGCACCGCCATCGGCACAAAATCCTTTTCTGTTTTGGTGATCTGGATACGGCTGTTTTTATCGAGCGTAATTTCTCCGGCAAAGAACTTATACTTTTTCTCGGCGGTGGTCCTTACGGCGAAAGAATAATAGGTGTCGCTGCCGCGCATACTCACCGAGGCATCATAGCCCAATGGGGCATCTCCCAGAAAGTCTACCTGTAACAGACCGGCGAGCTCTCCGCCATTGAGTTTGTTTTTACTGAAGGAGAGACCGATTTTATCGACAGACAAAGGCCAGCCGCCTGCGCTGGCATCTCCCAGCGGGAGAATATTTTCAGCAGTAATAGCGCCGCTTACCCCCTGATCATCGAGGATAAAATTGGTGACCGCTACTTTGGGGCGTCCCTTTTGTGTGGCCAGCTGTTGTGGCAGTCCTACTTCCAGCTCCTGTAAATAAAAGCCTCTCCACAGCAGCGGGTTGCCCGGGTCCGTGAGCATGTCACCGGTTACCTTCAGTCCGGCAGGGTTGGCGATATCGCTCATGTCGACCGTCGCGTTTTTCACTTTAAAGCTGAAGTCTTTCAGCCCGTTGATGTGGAAAGCGGGAATGTCCACGCTGGCCATAATATTATTGAGATCGTGCACATTCACCTGCATGGCTGCACGCAGTTTGTCGGTATTCTTGTCTTCCGGTTGCAGCCAGCTTTTATCAAACTCAAAAATGCCGCTCAGGTTAGCAGCACGAAAACCGTTACAGTCCCATTCTACGTAGTTGGTACCGTCACCGGGGAATATCAGATCGAGGTGGTCATTGATAGAGATGTCTTTTTGTTTGAGCAGCACCATTTTGGTAGATCCTGAGGCAGCGATGCCTCCTGGTGTGAAAAGCACGTTTTTGGCGCCGAATATCAGTTCACTGTTGGTGCCGGGGAAGGTAAACCGGAAATAGGCGTTAAAATAAGCGCCGGAGGGCGTCATGCGGGCGCTGTCGATCGCGATCACATAAATTTTCCCGTTGATCTCCCTCACCAGGCCTACCGGCAGGCTACCCATTTCCTCCGCGCTGAGCGCATTTACATAACGGCCTTTCTCCTTGATTTTTTTGAAGACACCCTGTACATAGTCCACCACATCAGCTTTCTGAGCAGTGTCGGCCACGGGCGATATATAGGAGGAATCGGTAACAGCAGCATAACCGGGTTGGAGGCATAACAGTAACAGCGCCAGCAACCATAGCGACAGTGCAGGGACAGGGTTAGGGATGTTCTTGAACATTGGTCAACGGGATAGGCCCTTAAAAATGTTTATTTCACGGTATTATGTTCAAATATATATTATTTTTTATAATTAAACATTTTTTTAATTCGTTTATCAGAAGCAGGCTTGGGGCATATGTTAATACCGGTGTCGGCTAAACGATTACCAGACGATAGCTGTGGCGGGAAGATAGGTCCGGAAGAGGTTTTGGAATTATCCTTTCGTTAACGTACTTTTGACGCAAAGTAATTGTATAACCCATGAGTAGTATCCGGTACATCCAAGGAGACGCCACGCAGCCAGCTGGCGACGGTAACAACATCATTGTCCATATCTGTAATGACATCGGGCGTTGGGGGAAGGGATTTGTACTGGCGGTATCTGCCCGTTGGCCGGAGCCGGAAAAACAGTTCCGTGAGTGGTATGCTTCCGGAGAGGACTTCGCGCTCGGCAATGCGCAGTTGGTGGCGGTAGAGCCACGCCTATGGGTAGCAAATGTGATCGGTCAGCATAAAATCACCAACGCAAAAAATGGCCTCCCTCCTGTTCGTTATGAAGCCATCCGGGAGGGCCTGCGGCAGGTGGCGGTTTTTGCTGCTACGCACCAGGCGGCGGTCCACATGCCTCGCATCGGTTGCGGCCTGGCCGGCGGTACCTGGGATATAATAGCACCTATTATTCAACAGGAACTGGCAGATAAAGGCATTGAAGTAACCGTCTATGATTTCAACTAGGGGTTTCCGTTAGTTCCACTTTCCGGCCGTCAGGGTCCTGTACTACGGCCGCATAGCCCCATTCCGTTTTCACCGGCATCGTTAATACCGTCATCTGTAATTCCTGCAACCGGGCAATCAGTGCATCCAGTCGGGGCACCGCGAAGCCCAGGCGGGTGGTATTGTCCGGTACAGTCACACTGGCAGGCAGCGGGTAAATTTCCATCACAGGTGTACCATTCTTACTCGCGTAATGAAAGGGTCCTTTACCGTGACGATGGTATTCAAATTCGATCCCCAGCTGCGTGTAAAAAGCAGCGAGTTGATCGGGCTGGTTGGTTTTGACGACAAGGAGTTGTAAAACAGTCATAGCACTTTACTTATTTAAGCTACGGCACCTAGAAAATTTAGCTTTAATTGGGAATATCACTATTGAGAAAGGTGCTGTCCAACGCATGCCATCCCCGACGATCATTAACGTAGGTAACCGCAAAACGCGCGGTGTCTCCTAATATCGGTATATCTTCTTCGTCCCTCCATTTTATCAGGGTATAATACATCCGTAACGTATCGCTTTTCAACTCACGTATACTGGTAAGACTGCTGATCTCGCCCGCCTGTCTGCTCCAGGCAGCTTCCAAAATATGGTGAAGGCTGTCCTGCGCCGTTACATGCCGGAAAACGTATACGTTCGATGAAGAAAATCCGCTGCCGGTACCACATATTTTCAGGAAATAACAATCACCTGTTTTAGTGAAGCCATCGAAGCCATCCCAACAAGCCGGGTACATCCCATGAAAGTAACGTTCTTTTCTAAGGACGCTATCGTACGAATTAATTTCCAGCAGCCAATGACTATCTGCGCCCACTTCTTTCAAACAGGCGATGACATTCCCTGCCGGTAAGCGGTAGTATTTACCCAGGATATCGGTGTTATCGTAGTCCCGCCAGATTTCCGCGGAACTATCGGTCAGATGGTTAACAGCGAGGAATGGCAATACTTCTCTCTTCCGGAGATATCCGGAATCATATGGGAACAATGCAGAATTCGTACGGGAATGACCGTTACAAGCCATTAGCAGCAGCAGCCAGCAAAACAAGGCACAGCGCATATTTACACAGGTATCCCCTAAAGGTAGCAGTTATTATTTACCGTTAACAAGTTTTGTGATCAACGCCATAAAATTTTCTGCATACCTCCCGAACTCCCAGGCACCCTGGCCATGTGGGGCAGTATATATCGGGGCATCCCCGTCTTTAACAGCTGAAAGGTCCAGGCAATACGGATCGGCGCCGTCATCGCCTATCACCAACAGGTGCGGGGGCCAGTCAGCCAGGCTTTCTCCGGTAACGGCATTGTAGGCATAACCGCCCTGCCGCTCCGCCAGTTCACGGGCGCCGTACAGGGAAAGCCCTTCCACAAAATCCGGTCCGGCGAGCGTTACTTTCAGGGGGGAATAATATTGCAGAAAGGTAGTGTAGACCGCAGGCAGCGACCAACGTTCACGGATGTACGCTATATCCTTTTCATCGGCCATCACCAGCCAGTCTGACGGGTTGGCGTGATCTTTATTTTTACGGCGTTTTTTCTCCAGTAACTTGTCCAGTTTCGCCATCAGTTGCTCGAAATCATTGCCTGGATGCAGCAGCGACGGATGTACCTGCGGCGGCGCATATCCGGCCCCGTCGGGGTATCCCTGCTCCTGCCACGCTATCAGTTCAGCCAGCCGCAGCTGTTCCGGCTTCCAGTAGCCCGGGTCGGAAGGCAGTTCTCTGTCGAACGGCTGGCGGCTGTACATCGCCAGGCTTTTCACCGCTTTGGCACGTTGCGCTGTCGGCAGCTCTTCTTTTGCTGCCAAGGCTACGAGGGAGGGATATGCTTCATGACCGGCTGTTTTCAGCAGGCCGTCTGTTGCCCAATAAGTAAGGGAGGGTTCGGTCAGGGCCCATTCAAAGAAAGGGCGCCATGTATTTTCACCGGGGGCTGTCAGCCGGATGATGTCTGTCATCAGGAATGCGCGCCAGTGCAGCAACCGGCCTTCCCGGGTATAACGGATGAGTGTTTCGATCACTGCCGGCCGGTCTTTACCGGCGTAGCTGCGAATGAGCTTATCTTTCAGGGTAGCGAATTTGTTGCCATCCGTTTCTGCAAACAAGGTGTCGGTCAGGTTAACCAAAGTATTTCTCATGTGCCGCAAGGTACGACATATATCAAATGCCGGCGCGGCGCATCGCCTGTTCTATGTCTGCTCTCAGGTCGGCCACGTCTTCTATGCCGGCAGACAGCCGCAGCAGATTATCGGCGATGCCCAGTTCCTGCCGGGCAGCAGCCGACAACGCGCGATGCGAGGTAGTAGAAGGCTGGCAAATAAGACTCTCTACGCCGCCCAGGCTCAGCGCCGGCCTGATCAGCTCCAGGTGATCCAGGAAAGCGTCCAGCTTATCGGGGGTAGTATTCAGCTCAAACGACAACATCCCGCCGAAGGCGGTCATCTGATCACAGGCCAGCAGATAATCACGATGGGTAGGCAGTCCGGGGTAAAACACCTGCCCTACTTCCGGGCAAACAGACAGGTATTCGGCCAGCGAGAGCGCATTGGCATTGTGTTGCTGCACCCGCAGCGACAGCGTTTTCAGGCTCCTCTCTGCCAGGTAACACTCCTGTGGCGCCAGTGAGCCGCCGTACATTTTGGCGGTATCCATGATGCGGTCACGATGTTCTGCATGGGCAGATACCAGCACGCCGAAAGGCAGGTCGTTGTGGCCGCCCAGGTATTTGGTACCGCTGTGCACCACGATATCAATCCCCAGCAGCAAAGGCTGCTGATTGAGCGGTGTGGCAAAAGTATTGTCCACAATAGTCACAATACCCTTGCTGGCAGCCATCGAGGCGATGGCTTTCAACGGTACAATGCTCAGCAACGGATTAGCGGGCGTTTCGAGGTAGATCACTTTCGTATGTTTACTCAGGTTCGCCTCAAATTCAGCGAGCGTATTACCGGCATAACTGCAACGGATACCCCGTTTGGGCAGTTCCTGTTCCGCCAGCTTCCAGGTGCCACCGTACAGGTCGCGCGAAAACAACACATGGTCGCCCTGTTGCGCGAAAGACAGGATAGCGGTGCTGATAGCCGCCATACCGGAGCTGTAAGCCATGCCCCAGTTGCCTTTTTCCAGATTGGCGACAATCTGCCCCAGCCGTTGCTGATTATAAGTGGAAGAAAAACCCGGATACCGAAGGGTATCCGTATCCGCATAGGCGTAGGCCACGGCGGGCATTACAGCGGCGGTAACCGCTCCATCGAGGGTACCGGACGGCTCCAGTGGGTGCACACATAACGTACTGGTGCTTTTCATGACTGCTGCTTTTGGTTCTTCCTAAAATTACCCAAAAGCGTAAAGGAAAACAAGCTACAGTATCTACTGCTTGACAGCGTTAGCTTTTGCCTTCAAGCCAGTTCTTGAATTCCGCCACCCTCTCACGGCTAATAATAACATCAGTATCAACATAAGGCGCTAATTGAAGAATTAATCTGCTATTGTAATAGGTCGTTATTTTTTTGATGGCATCAATATGAATAATAAACTGCCGGTTAATCCGGAAAAACACGTTGCGGTCCAGCATCTTCTCTATCTGGTCCAGTGAATAGTCCAGCGGAAAACGTTGGTTCGTGGCCGTAGTGGCCACTGTCATTCCTTTGGAGAAATGCAGGTAAGCGATGTCCTGCGCTTTCACATATACCAGCTGATTGTTGATCTTACCGATAAAGCGGGTACTGTTACGTTTCATGAACTCTTCGGCAAGCTTGTCTATGCTGATGGCGGTAGCGGCGGAAGGCCGGAAATGTTCATACTTCTGCAACGCCCGTTTCAGCTCCTCTGTATCTATCGGCTTCATCAGATAGTCGATGCTGTTCACCTTAAAAGCCTGTAAGGCAAAACCATCGTAGGCGGTAGTGAAGATAATAGGCGTTGTCACTTTCACCTGACTGAACATCTCAAAGCAATTGCCGTCCGACAGCTGGATGTCCATCATCATCAGGTCTGCGGCGATACCCTGCTCCAGCCATTTGATACCTTCTGCAACGGATTCTATCACGGCTACTACTTCTATTCGCGGATCGTATTGGCGTAACAGTTGTATCAGGCGTTCGGCATTATGCATCTCATCTTCAAATATGACTATCTTCATGTGGCAGTTATAATCGGAATTTTTACAATAAACATATCGTTCACCTGTAACACTTCAATTCCCTGTTCGCTGATCAGCGCGTAACGTTTCTGTATGTTCTCCAGCCCTATCCCGGATGAAATCTCTGTGCTGGCTTTGCGGCGGATATGATTAGATACGACCAGGCATCCGTCTTCATGTTTTACGGTGATCACCAGCGGATCGGCGGAAGAAAAGCGGTTATGTTTGATCGCATTTTCGATCAGCAGCTGCAGCGATACCGGCGGTATCATCCCTTTGCTACGTATTTTCTCTTCTATATCGATCCCGAACTGTATGCTCTGCTGATGCCGTATCCGCATCAGAAAGAGATACGACTCCAGAAAGTCCAGTTCCGTTTGTATAGTGACCAGGTTCTCAAACTTTTTGTCCAGAATATAACGATAGGTCTTGGCCAGCTGCGTGATATAGTCGGCCGACAGGTCCGGGCTTTTATATACCAGATTGGTCAGCACACTGAGCGAATTGAAGAAGAAATGCGGGTCTATCTGGTTACGCAGCGCATCATAGCGCGCCTGGATGTTTTCGCGTTTCAGTCGCTCCGCCTGCACCTGGTATTCCTTCCAGGCGGTGTAATAATAGATAATTCCGTTAAACGTCAGTATCAGCAGGTAGAACATGAAGATACCGAAGTTGAGATCATAACTCAGTCGCTTAAAACTCTGCCAGGCCTCATAACGGTGAAACAGGACGATGTCGGTGATGGCATAGAGGAACCCGAAACCAACGGCTGCCAGCATACCATACAATATCAGCGCGCAGCACAGGATGGTCAGCCTCCGGGAAGCGCTGCCGCCTCCTATCCGCTTTTCCAGGATACGGGCCAGCCATACCGCCCCTTCCCAGACGATCAGCCCGAAAATCACATATACCACACTGAAAGTCCATCCTCTCACATCCATTACCCGCAAATCGTTCACAAAGGTGTGATCGAAAGATTTGAAGATGATGCTGAAAGTGAATAATACCAGTATCCTGGACAGATACAGGAACAGTTTGCTGGAGAATAAAGGTTCGTTTTCCTGGAAGTTCATAGTATACCTTACTCCTAAAAATAGTTATTTTCCCGGAACCAGTTAAATGCGCCGCTGACCGCATCTTCAATCGGCGTATACCTCACCTGTAGCTCCCGTTCTGATTTTTTCCCTGAATAATAGTTGTCGATGCACAACAGATACGCCGAGGTATAATTCAGCTTGCTGTGAAACCGGGTGAACCGCTGCAACAGCGAGCCCGCCATACCGCCTATTTTGAGCACCACCTTAGGAATACGTACCATCAGTTTCTTTTCGCCCGCCACCCTGTTGACCAGTGCAAAAAACTCCCGGTAACTGAGATTGTGGCCGGCCAACAGGTAACAGTCGCCCGTTTTACCATAGATGATCGCATTGATGATTCCCCTGCACACATCCTGTATGTGCACGAAATTTTTTCCCCCGGGGGGATAAAAAAGCACTTTCTTACCCAGACCGTACAACAACAATTTGCCGGAGCTGGGCTTTACATCGCAGGGACCGAGCATAAACGTGGGATTGACCACCACCGCCGGCAGGCGCGATGCCGCCACCTGTTCCAGCACATATTGCTGCGCGAGGTATTTGGTATTGATATACCCCGAATTGGCGTTGAACAGGGTGAAGCCGTTCAGCTCACTGCCCGGATGTATTCTGCTGCCAGGCCCGATGGTATTGGCGGTGCTCACATAAATGAACCGTTCCGCCTTGTGCCGGATGCAGGCTTCCACGATGTAACGCGTACTGGTGTAATTGATCCGCTCGTATTCCTCAAAGGGAATGTCCCACTGATCGGTGATACAGGCCGCATGCACCACGATGCTGCAACCGGCTACCGCCGCCATCACATCATCCGGGTTATCGATATGCCCGTAATGCACTTCGCAGGGAATATCGGCAATACCTTTCAGATCGGCCGTAGGCCTGATCATCGCCTTGATGTCGTATCCCTGCCGGAACAGTTCCCGGGTAAGGTTGGAGCCAAGGAAACCATTGGCGCCTGTCACTAGTACTGTCTTCATGTATTTGCTCAGATGGTAAATTGTATTTCCTTTTTCACTTCCCTTGACACCAGTTTCAGCTTGAAGGACAAAGGCAGCAACTGCATCAGGGTATGATTGATCCGGTTCATCAGTCCGGGGATGATCACCCGGCATTTGCTGAACGTCCCTTTCAGCGCGATGGCTGCTATCTCCGAAGTATTCAGCAGTCCCATTTTACCTTTAAAGCCCTGCCCGATGATACGGCGGGAAGTATGTGAATTGGTCATGATGGGCCCGGGGTATACCACGCTGACAAACAACCCGGTGCCGGACAGCTCTTCCCGCAATCCCAGAAAGAAGGAAGAGATGAAAGCCTTCGAGGCCGGGTATACCGTTTTGTAGGCGATAGGCGTGAATGCCGCCATGCTCGCGATATTCATGATATAACTCTCTTTATGTTGCAGCAGGTGCGGTATCAACATCCGGGTAACGATCACCGTACTACGGATGTTGAGCTGAATAATACTGTCGATCCGTTCCAGTGAAGTGTCTGTAATGGCCGATGTGCCGCCGATCCCGGCATTGTTGATCAGGAAATCCACCTGGTACTGTGACATCACTTCCCCCAGGGTCTGTTGCAATAAAGCGGTATTGGTCATGTCGAACTCAAAAAAACGCACGTCCACTTCATATTCCAGTTCCAGGCTTTCGGCCAGGGAGAACATATTCCCTCCCGGCAATGCCATGAGGATCAGGTTTCTGCCCATAGCGGCACACTGCCGGGCAAACTCCTTCCCCAATCCTGAACTGGCTCCTGTTATCATGGTGTACTTAGTAGGTTTCATCATATGATTGTTGGCTTTAAGTCATCAAAACAGCCCCCATTATCTTTTGCTTCTGTTACCGGACACAAAAATGCAGTAGCGGAGCGCTACTGCAAACGAATTTCCTTTGAGTTGAGGAAAAAAGACCCTGAGCCGTCAGGCCAGCTTCTCAGCCGGCGTGAGCCGCTGACCGATGCCGCCGTCTACCAGCAGCTCTTCGCCGGTGGTGAAGGTGGCGTCGAAAGCGAGGAAGAGCACGGCTTTGGCCACTTCTTCCGGGGAGCCGTGGCGGCCCATCGGGGTGAGGATATCCCCCACTTTCCGGAAGGCGGCCCTTTCTTCTTCGGTGGCGTCGGTCACCCCCATGGTCGGCGTATCGATGAAGCCGGGGCTGACAGCATTCACCCGGATACCGTTAGGCAGCAGTTCCGCGGCAAAGTTTTTGGCGAAAGCGCGCACGGCGGCTTTGGTACCGGCATACACGCTCATACCGGCATATCCCGATTCGTCGGCCACAGAGGTGGTGAAAACAATCGCGCCGCCGAGGTTGATCAGTGGCACCAGCTGCTGTACGGTGAAAAAGCTGCCGCGGGCGTTGATGGCAAACGCCTGATCATAAGCCTCCGGCGTCACGGAGTCCAACATCGTCAGGGAGGAAATACCCACATTGATATACAGCAGGTCGATATCACCGAGCTTCTGCGCGGCGATGGCGTGCAGCTCTTTGATATCCGCGATACTGGCGGCATCAGAGACAACAGCGTGGGCCCTGTCGCCCAGCGTCTGGCGGGCAGCTTCCACATTAGCCGGATTACGGCCTGTCAGCAATACGGTGGCCCCTTCTTCCAGCAACATTTTCACGGTGGCCAGTCCGATACCATGTGTTCCTCCGGTCACCACTGCCTTCTTTCCTTCGTATTTTCCTTGTTTCATCTTACTTTGTTTTTTTGTTAAATTGATTTGCTTTGAATGTGCTTGTCGTTCGTTTTTTTGACAACACAAAGTGACGCCGATTAAGTGGAAGAGTCAAGAATGGCAATTATCTTCGGATACGGATAATTTTTTCCGTATTCCCCGTTTGTGGAAATAGGGATAAATTTGTCAGTGTATAAAAACGGATGACGATGTACGAAAAGAAGATTCCTAAAAACTTTAGCTGTGGCATGGCCGTGCTGATGGAAATCATCGGCGGCAAATGGAAATCCTATCTGATCTATCTGATCAACAACGATGTCAGGAGACCTGCTGACCTGCAACGGGCCATCCCTTCTGCCAGCCGCCGGGTGCTGGACCTCCAGCTGCGGGAACTGGAGTTTCACGGCATTATCAAAAGAGTGATTTATCCGGAGATGCCTCCGAAAGTAGAATATTTCCTGACGCCCTTTGGTGAATCGATGTTACCCGTGGTAGCAGCGATGGAAGCATGGGGCGGAGAATACATGGAGACTTTCCGTCAACTGATGGAGAGCAAAAAGAAAAGTATGCTGACAGACGGTGAAAGCGTGGAGATAAAAGACAAACCCGTTATCCAGCGACGCCGCACGCTGGCAAAGGCTGTTTAGGCGGTTATCGTTCTTCTTTGGCAGCGGTCATGCCCACAGGCAGGTAAACGGTGAAACGCGTGCCTTTGTCGACATGACTTTCTACCGCGATTGTTCCGTTGTTCTGTTGGGCGAACTCTTTACAGAGAATGAGTCCGAGGCCTGTCCCCCGCTCTCCGCTGGTACCGTAGCCGGGGCTCTGGTTGTAGGAGAACAGCTGTAATACCTGCGTGGCTGGCATACCGGTGCCATGATCTGTGATACTGATGCCCACCTGTGCACCCACGACCTGTGCTTTCAGCTCTATGACACCGCCGGCATAACTGAATTTGAGCGCATTGCTCAGGAAATTGCGCAGTATCACCGACACCTGGTCTTTATCTGCATACAGCATCAGATCGTCCGGGATGCTGGTGTCCACCCTAATTCCTTTCTGCTGGATGGTCATCTCAAAAAAATACAATACCTCGGTGGCCAGCGGCCCGAGGTAAAAATTTACAGGCTGTGCCTGGATACCTTTCATGCTGCGGGAGCTCCAGCGCAACACGTTGTCCAGCGAGCCTCCCAGCTGCGATATCTTTTTATGCAGGATAGCCGCGGCCTCTTCCATCTCATCTTCCGGATACTCTCCCTTCCGGAACATGTCCAGCAGGATTTCCAGCGTTGCCAGCGGACTGCGGATATCATGCGCCACAATGGAGAATAATTTTTCCTTGTCTTTGTTCATAGTGGCCAGCGCCTCCCGTTGTTTCTCTATCTCCTGCTGGTAATCTGATTGAATATGTTTAAAAAAACTCAGGGCAACCACGATAAAAACAAGGGACGTAGCTATATTGGCCCATACGCGGGTACGCGGCACCGGATCGGCCATGTACCAGTGTTGCGGCATCAGCACTATCAGCAGGAAAGCACTGATGATCAGCAGGCCCAGACCGGCATTCAGCCATTTGTTATCGTACACCAGCAGACAACAGATGAGGATATTGAGCAGAAAATATTCCGCCCCGTTGTGAAAGAAAAGCCCGGTAAACGTATATATCACCACACTGCAAAGAATCGCCACCAGCCGGGCGCTGAGGTAACGCTGCTTCCAGTGCAGCCATAATACGAACACATTGATGCTACTGGTCAGCAGATTGAAGAGGGCCAACAGATAGCGGCCCTGACTACAATTCAGGACAGCAAAAAACAGCATAAAAGGGATGCAGGGAATGGCGAGCAGGTTCAATAATTTGGTACGCCTGGACTCAATGAAGGGCATCAGCGGACTTACGCCAACATTGACGATGTAATTCCACGTTCGCAGTGTAAGTTGGTATAGATAGCCAGAAGGACCCTTATGCATAGGACTGCAAATATACCGCGAAAATCGGGTTGTCAAGCAGCCCCGGGGCTAATGCCCCGGACTATGGACTGAAATGTGGTGATAACGCCTGAAAGGAAGCCTTTCCGTCAGCCTGCCCCTAGCCTTCCTTTCCTGCCGGCCACAGCGTGATGTCCAACAGCACCGCCGCCGTCAGTAACAAAATTAAGAGCAGGATCCTGAAGGCCAGCACCACGCCACGAACCTCGTTTTCCCGGTATTGACGGTAGGTTTCCACTACCTTTCCGCCATATTTCACGATCAGCGCAGCTTCAATAACGAGAAAAACCAATATTACCGTCCATTCAGAATAAGGATGCATATACGTTGAATTATTTGTTTTGGTGTGATTAATGCCCCCCGCGGAACGGGGAAATTGTTTCCATTCCCGAGCGTCCCACGGCTGAAGCCCTGGGCTACGTTGTGTTTCAGGCTGTTTAGTATGCAGGCTGCGAACGAACCTGACAATTTTATTTGCCAATAATAACGGGCCTGAATCACATCTTAGCCGCTATAGATAATAAAGGACCCCAAAATTTGGCGTATGCCACCGAATGAACCCGAATAACATCGTAGCCCAGGGCTTCAGCCGTGGGACAACCGGGGATATCCGAAAATATCCAGAGATTTATAATGATTGTCGTTTCAGTTCCTCCACGGCGTGGTTGGCCGCCCTGGCGGTAAGTGCCATATAGGTGAGGCTCGGGTTCTGGCAGGCGGAAGAGGTCATACAGGCCCCATCGGTCACGAATACGTTTTTCACGGCATGTACCTGATTCCATTCGTTGAGCATAGATGTTTTAGGGTCTCTGCCCATCCGGGCGGTCCCCATTTCATGGATGGCCATGCCGGGGTACGATTCACGGTCGAACGACTTCACATTTTTCAGTCCGGCAGCTTCCAGCATGGCGGCGGCTTCGCCGGCCATGTCCTTACGCATCTTCATTTCGTTGTCTTTGAATTCGCAGTTGATCTTCAGCACCGGCTGGCCCCAGGCGTCTTTCACGGTGTGATCGAGGCTGACCATATTCTCTTTGTAGGGCAGGCATTCCCCGAAGCCCATCAGTCCCATTTGCCAGGGGCCGGGTTCGGAGAGATAATCTTTAAAGGCGTTGCCTACGCCCAGTTCGGCGATACCCCTCGCCCATCCTGAGCGGCTGCTGTAGCCGGTGTACCCGAAACCACGCAGGTAATCTCTTTTATCTTTTCCCACATTGGCAAAGCGCGGGATATAAAAGCCGGCAGGACGCTGACCATGGTAATATTTATCTGCAAAGTCTTCCGACATCCCGCTGGCGCCGGCATGGAAGTGATGGTCCATGAGATAATGCCCCAATACGTCGTTATCATTTCCCAGTCCCTGCGGGAAACGGCCAGACGTGGAATTGAGCAGCACAAAGGTGCTGGCCAGTGCCGAAGCGTTGAGGAAGATGATCCGGGCGTGGTACTCGGTCATCTCTTTGGTATGTTTATCGATGACACGCACGCCGGTGGCTTTGCCTTTGTTTTCGTCGTAGATGATACTGTTGACAAGCGAATCTGTCAGCAAGGTGAGGTTGCCTGTTTTCACCGCGGCTGGCAAGGTGGATGCCTGTGTGCTGAAATAGGCACCGAATGGACACCCGCGGGAGCAGCGGTCGCGGTACTGACACTTATTGCGGTCACCGATGGCCTGTGTGAGATTGGCCGTGCGGAAGATAGTCATGCGCCTTTCCGGAAAAGCCGTTTCCAGCTTACCTTTCACCTGTTTTTCAAAACAGTTCATCTCCATCGGTGGCTGAAACACGCCGTCCGGCAGATGTGGCAGCCCTTCCGCCTGGCCGCTGATACCGGCAAACGCTTCCACATGGGAATACCAGGGCGCCAGGTCTTTATATCGTATCGGCCAGTCGATGCCGATGCCTTCTTTGATGTTGGCTTCAAAATCCAGATCGCTGAGGCGCAGGGAACCGCGGCCCCACATGATGGAACGGCCGCCTACGATATCAGCGCGCTGCCAGTCGAACCGTTTTTCTTCGGTGTACGGACTGTCGCCGTCTTTCATCCAGTAACTGTGGTTGAATTCCGTATATACTTTTTCCCGGATAAGGTAGGAATGCTCTTTTTTCAGGTCATTCGTCAGCACGCCACGATGGGGCACTTCCCACGGTGCGGCGGTAGCAGTCTCATAATCTTTTACATGTTCCAGCTGACGGCCCCTTTCTATCATCAGCACCTTCAGGCCTTTTTCACACAGCTCTTTGGCTGCCCAGCCACCGGTGATACCGGAGCCTACTACTATCGCATCGTACGTATTGGCCGCTTCGGCCTTCAGATTCAGATTAATCATTCCACGGAATTTACTGGCAGGCCGAAAAATAATAAAATATTCATACAAACCTAACAGAAATGGGACGACCGGAAAAGCGGCAGGACGGATCATCTGTCTTTTTTCAGCGTTACCAACACACCGTATTTTTTGCCTGTAGCAGGATACCGTTTAGCTAAAGCCGCTTTATCGATAACAGTGACACTCTCGAAACTTCTCATATTAACTGCCGCCAGTGCTATTTCAGGCTTCTCCGGCAAAGCCTTGCCATCCAGAACATACAAAACGTCGTCATCTTCCCCTGGTGATGGCACCACTTTACGATAAGCGGCATTCTGGCTGAAGATCAGCCAATACCGGTTACGCACAAAGCGCTTTGTCTCGATAAAAATAGTGCTGGTACTCAGCTGGCCATCCCCATGCACATTGTTAATTTTTAATGTCGTCATCGACGCGATATTGTTGGGATTCAATTCCGCCAGGTCCGACGGTATTATCTGTACGCTGTCTAAAAAGTAAGTCGGTGGCGGGCCTTCAGAAACGACAGGTCTGCGTGGTGCCGGCTGATCGGGCGTCTGAGCATAGACCTGCATACTGCAGGTTGTCAGTAGCCAGAGAAAGAACAATGGTTTTATCATACAAACGGGGATTAGCGGTTTTGCTGTATCATTTGTCATCTTTCAACTGCACTACCACGCCGGGTTTATTGCCTTTTATGCCGTATTGCTTTTCCAGCGCCTTTTTATCCAGGATCGTGATACCTGCGAAAGTATGGGTATTTACGCTGGAAAGCATGCCCTCCGGCTGTGCGGACAACGGGTTTCCCTTCAGGATATATATCACTCCGCTGTCAGCATCCGGCGACGGCACCAGTTTACGGTAAGCAGCATTTTCACTGAAAATTTTCCAATAACGGTTACGCACAAACTTTTTTGTTTCTATGAAAACGATGCCATTGCTGCGGACCACGAACTTCCCGGTGGAATGTTTTAACACGGTAAAACAGGCTATCTCGTCGGGAGTAATCCTGACCATGCTTTTGTCAGTAACAAAAACGCTGTCTATATAATAATCCGGTTCTTCTGTCAGTCCCGGGATGGCTACAGAGGTATGTGAAGTATCTTTCTGGGCAAAAACAGTACTACAGGCTAGCAACATATAAACAAGCAACGGTATTCTCATAGCAGGCATGGGACAATCGATTTCGCCAAAGATAATTAAAAGAACCGCAACAATCAGACGACTGTGCGGCTTTTTCACGTTAAACCAATTACTACTATGGATAAGGCCGAAACCCCGGGACCTCTCGAAAGCATAATGGGGCGCAACAAACAATGGGGATTACTGATTAAGACGACATTAATAGTTCGCATGGCGGAAGGAGAGCAGCCGGAAGGCTAACGAAGCCCCTGTCACACAACGTGTTAAATGATAGCCAGACAGAAGCTGCCCCTCTTCGCACACAAAATTATCGTGATTACCAACCGATGAATAGTACAAATGCGACATCTTTTTTACTGGGTCATCATCCGGTGAAGGCGGATAGTGTTCACCAACGCCTGTTCATCGAGAAAGGAGGGGGTTATGCCTGCAAACTCTTTGAAATCCCGGATAAAGTGCATCTGATCGTAGTAGCCGCTCATATGGGCAATGCGCGTCCAGGTAGCTTCAGGATGCAGCTCTTTCAGGTGATAGGCTTTACAGAAACGGATTAACCGCGCGTATCGTTTGGGAGACATCCCCGTGCGCTCCACCACTTTACGCTCAAACTGCCGTACGCTCACACAGGCATCGGCAGCCAGTTTTTCGATGGTGGCATTACCGGCATTCGCCACCAGGCCGTTCATGACCAGATCTACCGGCAGCAGGGGCTTGAGGCGTGACAACTTTTTGAGCAGGTACGTCTGTACAATGCGTATCATCAGGTCCCAGTCGTGCGTGTTCTCCTGCAACTGTTCGTTGACTTCCTTTATTTCGCTGCCCAGCAACATACTGGTATCAAAATCCTGTTCATGCATTTCCGTCATCGGGATATTAAGCAGCCGAAACAGTCCTCCCGGTTTGAAAGCCACTCCCAGTGCCAGGTGGTGCTGCCCCAGGTCCAGCGTCACGGCGCGTTCCAGCGGTCCTACCGTCAGGGAAACAGACTTGGTCTGAAAATCGTTGCTGTAGACCCGCAACACCTTAATCGGGTCTTTGATGTAGAACATGATATACCGCTGATAGGTAGGTACAAAACGATACATATTGGAGAGTCCCGGCGATTGGGCAAAATCGGCTTCATAGATGGTGATATTGCTGACAACATCCTGCAGCAGGGGGTGTGGCGTATAGGCTTTCATGCGTGGTTTCATCTTCCTCGTTTTATAGGTTAATACAAACGACCGGCACTCCAACCCATGCCTGGCGTCAAACAAATGTAAACATTCACTCCCATAAATGACGGGCCGTTCAGAAAACACCAGCCGCGGGTAAAATTCGCCCTGAAAATACCGGAAAATTTGAAGACCTTGGCCCTTATATCAATTGTTAGCTTATGTCTTCGAGAAGAAATTTCCTGCTGCAGACCTCACTGGGACTGGCGGCCACGAGCCTCTCCCCCTTGCTGTCGGCAGCAGCACGCCCCGCTGGTCCACAACAGACGAAAGACCGTTTGGCCGTTGGCGTAGCTGGTTATACCTTTTACAAATTCAAAGTGGACCAGGCCATTGCCATGATGCAACGGGCCAATATCCACTATATCTCCCTGAAAGACGTCCACCTGCCGCTGCAAAGCAGCCCGGAACAGATCGCAGCCGTGCTCGCCCAGTTCCGCGACGCCGGCATCAACGTATATGCCGTAGGGGTGATCTATATGAAAACGAAGCAGTCCGTAGATGAAGCCTTTGCCTACGCCAAAAAAGCAGGAGTACCGATGATCGTTGGCGTACCTACGCCCGATCTCCTCGACTATACCGAACAACAGGTAAAACAATACAACATACGCCTCGCCATCCATAACCACGGTCCGGAAGATGCGCTATACCCCGGCCCCCGCAATGCATGGGAACATATCAAAAACCGCGACGCCCGCATAGGCCTCTGCATCGACATCGGCCATGCCACCCGCGCCGGCGAAGATCCGGCCAAAGCAGTGCTGGCATACAAAGACAGGGTATTTGATCTGCACCTGAAAGATGTGACGGCGGCCTCCAAAGACGGCAAACCAACAGAAATAGGCCGCGGTGTCATCAACTTCAGCAGCTTCGTCAGCGCACTGGATAAAATACGCTATAAAGGCATCTGTAGTATCGAATATGAAAAAGAGATGAACGATCCCCTGCCCGGTATTGCGGAATCTGCGGGTTATTTCAAAGGGGTGGTGAATACCGTGAAATCGTAATGGCCGTGCGCGGATATACGCACGATCCCGGGAACCCAGGGCTCACGCCCTGGGCTACATTGTGTTTCAGGCTGTTTCGTATGCACGTTACGAATGAACCTTAAAACGTAATAGCCGGCAGGTTGGTTTTCAAGCTATTTCGTGAGATAAAGGAATCAAACCCGAACATTTTGTATCCAGCCATCGAACGAACCTGAAACACAACGTCGCCCCGGGGATGTTTATTCCGCCAGCGCCGGTATCGACAACAATGGCACCGGGGAATTGTATGCTAATTCTTTGGAAATGCTTTTGTGGAAAATAGAAGAGATAAACGAGTGTTTTTTGGGAACAGTCACAATCATGGAGGCATGCTGTTCTTTGGCAAACTCCAGCACGCTGTCCGCCACATGCGTGCCGGTGACATAATGAAAGGCCGGGGTGTATTTTTCGAGGACATCATGCAACCGCGTGATCTGCGCTCTGGTATCATCTGAATATTTGTCGGTAGCTGCCGGTTCTACATTGACGACATGTACTTCCGGATGAAGCAGGTCAAGGAAACGGTACAGTTGTTCCAGCGATGCGTGGGAAATATTTTGCAGATCCGTGGAGAAAACAACACTGCTGATGCCCTTCCCTACCGGGGCTTCCTGCGGCACCACTAATACCGGATATTCACTGATCTTCAGCACCTGGGAAGTGTTGCTGCCCATAAAAAACTGTTGCAGCCCCGTCTTCCCCGCAACGCCCATGACGACAAGGCCCACGTCGCTTTCTTTACAAAGTTTATTGAGCTGATCGGGAAGAAATGCATCTTCCGCGAGCAGTTCATATTTCGGATCGGCATCTGTCATCATCCGTAGCTGGTCCTGTAGCGAGGCCAGCTTTTCCATATTTTCCAGATGTAGCATATTCTCCACGTGCGGCGTAGGTACCGGCAGTTCTGTGCCCTGCACCATGGTGCGGTACGCATGATACAGGATCAGCCGTTCCAAGCCCAGCAAGGGCGCCAGACTGGTAGCATATTCTGCCGCCCGGAAGGCGGCATCAGAAAAGTCGGTTAATATCAGTATCGATTTCATGCCATCTTCATTTAGATGTGTGGTGAAAGAAGGGATTGAACCTATAGTCCAGGGCCTTAACCCCGGGAAACCCAATCCCTGTGCGCTGATCAACGTTTTTCATCAAGCCGGAAAGACACTTTACAGATGGCTCCGTAAGTGGATATTTTGCCATCTTTCACATGTACTTTAAAATCCTTTACAAATACAGAATCTACATTATGGATGGTTTTACCCACTTCATTCACAGCATTCTGTACAGCATCTTCAAAACCTTTTTCGGAGGAGGCGATCACCTCAATTACTTTAACGATAGCCATAAGAAAAGTTTTAAATGGTGAAACAATACGGCGTTTTTATTGGAATCAAACAACCTACCGGTTTGTTCAATACCGGAACTGTAGCGGATTACAGAGTCATGACAGGCAAAGCGGACAGGCAACATTTCCCCCGGAATGGGAACCGGATTGTGCAATGAACGCTACAGTGAAAGGCTGTGCCGGCAAAGGTTTTCATTGAAAATCAGTCGCTTTCCTTTTGCTCACCATCCGGCACGGTTCTGTTAATGCTATTGGTAAGATGTTTCTGAAAAGGGGTGGTTTGGTAAAACAACACCTGAGATTATACCCTTAAAACCTGAACTGGATAATACCAGCGTAGGAAAGCAGGAAACACCAGGGAGGCACTGGTAAACCCGGCGCCTCTCTTTTTATGCTTACCCACTAGATAAGTTGTCATTTTGACAGCGCCAACCGATATTATCCCTCCCTTAATCCTGCTATTTTTTCATCTCCGTATAGTATTAAGTGTTATATTAGCTGGCAAACACTACGGCAGGCTTTTTGATATAATCCCAGCTCAGTCATGCGTATCATGGAAAGAGAAATGTCCCGTTTGTAAACAATACTATATTCACACTATGCTATCATAAATAGGCTTAACCCTGATTTGTGCAGTATCCGTGAGGATTATACACCATAACCAACAGATGAACAGCTATCAGCACTACTCCTTTGACCTCTGGTTAACCTTGATCAGATCTAATCCTTCCTTTAAACGGGAACGGACAAAATTCTTTTTTGATCATTTTAATCAACGGCAAAAATCACTCGAAGAAGTGGAACGTATCTTCCGCAGGATAGACCTGTTGACCAATGCCATCAACGAAAAAACAGGTGGCAATCTGGATACGGACACCCTCCATCTGATGGTGATCAGCGAGATCAATGACCATCAGTATGACTTTGAGACGATCGACCTGGCGGCGCTGTACGACGAAATGGAAGCACTGGTATTCAAATACCGGCCCATCGTGTATTGCTCTGCCACCGTGGAAGTGCTGCGTACGCTGCATCAGCGGCAGGACTGTACCCTCAGCCTGTTGAGCAACACCGCTTTCATCAAAGGACGTACCCTGAGAAAAGTATTGCAGGAACTGGAACTGGGCCAATACCTGCACTTCCAGTTGTATTCAGATGAAACCGGTGTATCCAAACCCAACCCACACATGTTCCGGCTGATGCTGGACTCCATTGCGACTACCAGAAACGGGGAGGCCGTCCTGCCCCGGCATATTATACATATAGGCGATAACGTAAAGGCAGATATCCAGGGCGCCACCAAGGCCGGCATTCATTCGTTACTGGTCAATTCCAACAATCAATGTATTTCAAGCCTGCTTAACTGATGACGACGACATACTCCCTGCATAAAATCACTGACACCAGCCAGTTCGGATTTTGTCCGGATGATTACAGCCGTTTCAAATTCGGTGATGATCTGGTGGCGGAAAAGTTTGGTAGCACCCTGGCCGACGGGTTTATTGAACAGCATCTGCAAGGCCACGCCGTACCGCAACTGGTGGTGGTGTCCAGCCCCTATGCTTTCATTCCCACCGCTACGTTCTCTATGAAGAACCATTTCGTGTTCCGGCTCAACCGCTGGCTGGCAGCCAACGGGCAGCCGATCGTACAGGAAACGAAAGTACACCGTACCATCACCTACAAGGAAGACTACGGAGAACTGGACGCCGAACAGCGGCTGAAACTGATTGGCAACGATTCGTTTCATATCGATCGGGAATTTCTCGCCGGCAAAACCATCGTGTTTCTGGATGATATCCGCATCACCGGCGGGCATGAACGGATGATCCTCAAAATGGTGGAGGCCTATGGCCTCACCAATGAGATGTACCTGCTGTATTACGCGGAATTACAGAACAGCAGCATTCATCCCAATATTGAGAACCACCTGAACTATCATTTTGTTAAATCGATCTTCCACCTGGAGAAAATCATTCAGGACGAACGATTTGCCATCAATACCCGCATCGTAAAATATATTCTGAACTACGATTTCGATTCATTTTGTATTTTCCTGCAAAATCAGTCAGACCAGTTCATCAATATTTTGTATGATATGGCCATCGGCAACGGTTATCACACCATTGAGGCCTATCAGCAAAATCTTCAGTATATTAACCACTATATTTTTCATAGAAAACATAAAAGCATACAACATGGCAATTAATTTGCAAAAAGGACAACGGCAGGCGATTAATGCTCCCAAATTCACTATTGGCCTGGGATGGGATGTGAACTCCTCTTCTACCGGCACCAGCTTCGACCTCGATGCTTCCATCTTTGTGATGGGTGAAAACAAAAAAATCCTGTCCGACCAGCACTTTGTGTTTTACAACAACCTCGTTTCCCCTGATGGCAGCGTGGAGCATACCGGCGACAACCTCACCGGAGAAGGCGGCGGCGACGACGAGCAGATTAAAATCGACCTCTCCAAAGCAGATTCAAAAGTGACTGAAATATGTGTGGTAGTGACCATCCATGATGCGGAAGCCAGAAGGCAGAACTTCGGCCAGGTGAGAAATTCCTATGTACGTATATTCGATCCCGCTACCAACGAAGTGATCCTGAAATACGAACTGGAAGAAGATTTCTCTATCGAAACAGCCGTAGAATTCGGCCGTATCTACAAACGTGGCGACGAATGGAAATTTGAAGCCGTAGGCGTAGGCATGAAAGGCGGTCTGCAGGACTATCTGAACAAATACAACTAATCTATTCCATACCATTTCCATTAAACAACCCGACAAATGGCAATTAATCTCCAAAAAGGCCAACGTATCAGCCTCGAGAAAAGCAACGGTACTAAACTGCAAAATATCTGTGTAGGCATCAACTGGGGCGCGATCGAAAAGAAAGGGCTCTTTGGCATGTCCAAATCCAAAGAAGCGGTAGACCTGGACGGCAGCTGCGCGCTGTTCAACGAACAAAAACAATTGCAGGAAGTAGTGTATTTCGGTAACCTCCGCTCCCAGGACGGCTCCATCCGTCACAGCGGCGATGACCTGACCGGTGATATGAACGGCAATGATGGTCTGGACAACGAAGTGATCACCGTCGACCTCTCCCGCCTGAACCCGGGCGTGAACTACGTGGCTTTTGTGCTCAACAGCTTCCGTGGCCACGATTTCGGCACTATTCCATTTGCTTCCATCCGCATATATGAAGGCACCCCTTCCCGCGTCAATGAAGTATTTGCCACCTACGACATCGCCAGCGGTCCCGGTTTTGCCGGCCACGTATCCATGGTAATGGGCGTATTCTATAAGAAAAACGGCGAGTGGAAATTCAACGCCATCGGTGAACCCACCCGCGACCGTAAGCTGCAGGAAACTGTGGACACTGTGTCCAGGCAATACCTGTAGTCCTTACCTTTGTAAAGCTATCACTCATTAATCACGATACCTTATGGAATCTAATCCGAATGTTACTGATCAGGCGCTTCCCGTGGTAAGACTGGACAAAGACGGCAATGCCGACCTCGCCCGCATTACCCCCGAAGAAACGCAGAAATATAATGAGCTCAATAAGTCGCTGGTCACCACCGACGTGAACTCTATCCTGAACTACGGCGCTGACGTACAAAGCTCCATGGAGCGCTACAGCAACGAGTTCCTGACCTCTGTGCGTACCTACAACTCCGGAGAAGTAGGTGGCCTGATCAATGAACTGCTCAGCGAGCTGAACTACATCGACGTGGATGAACTCAATCCGGGCGGCCTGAAGGGATTTCTCTCCAAAGTGCCGTTCCTGAAAAAACTCGTCCTCGACGCGCAGAAACTCTTCCAGAAATATGATACCGTAGTGGCCAACATCGACAAGATCACCAACAAGATCAAAGCGGGCCGTATCAATTCCCTGAAAGACAACAGCTCCCTGCAAACCATGTTCGACAGCAATGTCAATTACATTAAACAGATGGAAGACCTGATCATTTCCGGTCAACTGAAGTATAATGAACTGACCCAGAAACTGGCCGAAATGGAAGCCAATGCCGGCAACTACAACGACTATGAAATTGCGGACCTCCGTGACTTCGTAAGCCGTCTGGATAAAAGGCTCGCAGACATGAAGATCGTACGTTTCATCATGCTGCAATCACTGGCACAGATCCGACTGGTACAGAACAACAATACCTCTATCGCTGAAAAAGCACAGTCCATCATCTCCACCACCATCCCTGTCTGGAAAAACCAGCTCACCATCGCGGTAGCGCTGCAACGCCAGAAAGCCAACGTGGAAATGCAACGCAAAGTTTCCGATACCACCAATACCATCCTGCAGAAAAATGCAGACCTGCTCAAACAGAACAGTATCGAGGTGGCACGGGAAAACGAAAAGACCGTGGTGTCTGTCGAAACACTGAAACGCACCACCCAGTCGCTGATCGAAACGTTGCATGAAGTGAAGAGAATCCATGATCAGGGCGCCGAAAGCCGTAAAGTGCTCAACGGTGAACTGCAAAACCTGGAAACAGAGCTGAAGAAAAATGTAACTAACGTTCGCTAACCGTGTATAGATAATGGAGGATAACCTGGCGATTATATTAAATGACTCAAACAAAACCAACAGCAAACTACAGCTGCTGTCCGCTTTTTTTGAAGAAGAGATTATTTACAAAATATATCTCCGAAGCCAGGTTGTCCATAAATTATTTGAAACCAATCCCGAACTGGATATCAATAAGCTGGAGCTGTTTCACCTGCAATACACCGCCTCTGCCATCGAACTGCTGAAAAAAATCAAGGCTTCCAACGAAAGAAACGTGAGCCTGATCTACGATGAAATGCAGCTCAATAAAGAAATGATGGAGAAACTAAACAGCTCCGTCTTCTCTGAAAAAAACTACGACCTCGACAAACAAAAACAGGCGCTGAAAATAAACCTGTCGCTCCGCAGACTGTACCAAACGCTGTCGGACAACACAGATCAATACCCGTTCTCCAAAAATATCAACACCTTCAGCAGCCGCTTTTCACAGGATTTCTATTACGATATCTCCGCCGATCAGATGATGGCCCTCATCCATTATGATACCGCGGATGTCTATAAAAACAACTACGCTACCATCCAGAAAAAACTCATGGGACTGCTGTGCAAACATGAGTTCCGTACGGAGTTCTTCTGCGGCCTCAAAACCGGCAGTATGATCGCGGAAGTGTACCGCTTTCTGGACGTGGACCAGCACTTTCTTTTCTTCCCTTCCAAAAATCTGTTTTTACGCTGCGATTTATCGACCATTCCGGATATCGACTGGACCAACTCCCTCTCCAAAAAAGCGAGGATCATCCAGGAAATGACCGATAAAAACGACCAGCTGGAAAGCAGGGCCAATATCCTGAAAACCGCCATCCCCGATAATGTCCGGACTTTGTTGCAGGAGTATTATGATAAAATTTCCGAAGTGGACTTCCTCCAGAAAATCGGTAACTACGACGTGCAAACGAATATTCTGCGCACCATGCTCAACACCGATACCCTCTAAAAAAAATTGCACCAGCCCGGAGACCAATGCAATTCTTTCATTTAGCTATTTAGTTATTTAACTATTGGGGATTACGCTTTCTTTCCTTCCAGTTCGGCGGTGTTACCTCTTTTAGGAACATTGAACAGTGCAGAAGTAATGATCGGCACTACAAACACGCCTACGGTGAGAATAGAAGTCCATACGTCAGCGATATGGCTTTCGAGGAATTTGGTCACCGGTGATTCGGTGTTGTAATGTTCCCACAGTGACAGGGACAGTTTCAGGCCTAAAATAGCGATCACGATATACGCAGCCGTTTCCAGGAAAGCGAATTTGGTCATCAGTTTAACGAAAGCCTGTGCCACAAAACGCATGGCGAGGATACCGATAAATACGCCGAGGCAAACCAGCAGGATATTATCCGTGAAAGCTACCGCAGCAAAGATATTGTCGATAGAGAAGGCCATGTCCATCAGCTCCACCAGCGCCACCGTGGCCCAGAAAGGACCGATAGCGCCTACTGTCATCTTGTACAGCCAGTTCTTTTCCTTGTCAATGGATTCTTCCTCTTCTTCTTCAGCGGCTTTTGCTTTAGCGCGCTTTTCTTTTGCCCAGCTGAACACCAGGTACAGCAGATAGAGGCCGCCCAATGCTTTGAGCCACCAGAACTGGATCAGGAAGGAGGCAAACAACATCGCAAGGCCACGGAACAAATAAGCGCCAAAGATACCATACTTCAGTGCGCGGTCACGTTGTTTTTCAGGCAGGTCCATTACCATAGTGGCCAGTACCGCCGCATTATCAACGGAAAGCAAACTTTCGATGATAATCAGGTTCCCCACCACTATCAGGGACGGAATGGGATTGTCAAGAATTTGTTGGAATAGTTCTGCAAAATTCATTTCAGTGTGTTTTTTATAGGTTCTTATTTGTTCGCCATTGTGATGACTACTACCCTGCCGCCTTCTTCGCGGGAGAGCAGGAGTTTTTTGCCATCGGTCAGTTCCACCATGGTACCGGGTGGAATTTCCCTGTCTTCCGTCAGGTCTTTCAGGGTGGTCAGTTGCTGGTTGACCAGCACCCATTTGTTCTGATGGAAAGTAAAATAGCCGACGGGCACTTTCTGTTCCGGTGTCAGCCTTTCATTGCGGATAATGTTGCGATTAGCATGCCACTGAAACAGGTATTGATTATGGTAGACCATCAACCGGTGGTTTTCCGGTTTCCAGACGGTCGGTTTAAATTCATAATACAAATCCAGCACCGGCAACGTGCCTTTATGCGGCGTACCGCAGAACGGACATTTCGGGGACATGGTATTATCAAACACATACCATTTCTGTTCGCAGGCCGCATTGCTGCAGGGTTGCATCAGGTCGGTGGTTTTCAGCAGCGCCTGTTCCCACATCTCTGCCGGCGGCCTGTTATTGGGCTGATGCAGACCGGTAATGAAAGCCTGGTCAAACAGCTCTTTCAGGTAAGGGCCGGTGATGGTGTAGGGCAGTTTCGTTACGTCCGCCCAGGGCAGCTCTTTCGGGTTCAGCTGATTCAGCTTAGGCCGGTTGGAGGTATCCTGCGGATGTTCGATGAACAGGGCTTTTTCGCCCATCGACAGCAGGTCGTCTTTTTCTGTGTCCAGGTCATGTACCTTCCCTCCTTTCAGCGGATGGCGGTACAGCAGGTACATATATATCATGACTGCCAGCGCATGCAGGTCCGTCAGGCGGCTCGGCAGTTTGCGGTTAGCGTCTTTAACCTCGAGGTGTTTGGTGGCCAGCACTTCCGGCGCAATAAAATCGGCGGTGCCGATCACATCGGGCGGGAACAGGCCGGGCACTACGAGACCGTCTATATCGATGATCGCGGCCGATTTGCTTACCGGGTCGACCAGCACGTTTTTATAAGACAGATCGGAATGGGCCAGTCCGGCGGCATGCAAACGTTTCACGCCACGGGCGATATTCACACAGATCTGGAAATAGCTCAGCCAGTTGCCCAGCTCCGCTTCATCGAGACGCAGGGCAAACTGTTTGTTCCGGAATTTGGGAGAAGCAAACCATTTGCCCTCTTTCTCTTTTCCTTTGATCAGGTCATTGGAAGCGTATCCTTTTTTGAAAAAGAAGTTCTGGTTATAGCAGGGAACGATGAGCCCTACTTTTTTGTCCAGTTCCACCATGTCGGTAGGCCAGCAGTACAGGTCTTTGTAATAATGGCCGCCTTCGCGGTTAAAGAAACTGTTATAGTATTCGGTCACAATTTTACGCAGTCGTTCGCGGGAGCTGAAATCCTGGTCATCCCGGTAGAACGCTACCACATAAGATTTATCGGGGCTGAAATACACATCTTTCATTCCGCCGCGCATAGGTTCGCCGTTATCAATATACTGATAAGACTTGCCTGCATTAATGACGGAATGGACAGTTTTCGTGTTCATGATGTTATGGTGTTACCTAATCAATATGCAATTAACTGATGATCATCAGGGTCCTGTCGTCGTGATTACCGGGGCTCCAGAAATCCATCCAGGCTGACAGGCGGCCGGCGCTTTCGGGGGCGTGTGCGCCCAGTGGCAGCGCCACTTTTTCCGGGTTGTTGCCGTTCAGGTCGTCCAGGAAGGCTTTCCACGTCTCTATTTTTTCGAGGTTAGCTTCCACCACGAATTTAGGATCGTAGATACCGTCGGTCATCAGCATGAGATAAGCGAAGTCCGGCACCAGTTTGAAACCGAAGCGGGTAGGGAATTTGTCGCTCGTAAAAATTTCGGGCATGGTAATGAACCGCGTGCCGCCTCCAAATTCTCCTACGTCAAGCCGGTTCATCAGGGTGATAGCGGAACAGTCCTTGTTTAACAGTCCGATGGGGCAGTCTCCCACACCAAAGCTCATGATGACATAGCCAAATGCATACTTTTTCAGCAGCACAAATATAAGGGTGGAATGCAGATCTTTTATGGAAACCTGTTGAGCGGCAGCAAATTCTTCCAGTTTTTTATGGATGGAGAAAGCAGCCTTGCCCAGCGTATCGTATACCAGGCGGGTGATCCGTTTCTGGGTATCGGTACCGGTACCAGCGGCATGTTCCTGGAACAGCGCGTCCATATCCGCTATGGGCGCGGTTTTGAAGTACTGTTCAAAATAATCGATGATGCCGGCGCAGGCCAGCCGGGAGCCCTCGCGGGACAGTTTGGCGCTGCCGGCGCCATCGGATACGGCCAGTATGCTCCAACCGGAAGGTTCCAGGTGCCGGAAGGAATAATCGTCGTCACGGAAGGAGCCTACGTTTGCGTGTGAGCGTCCCCGTTTGGAGGCGACGGTCACCCAGCGGTCGCCCAGCGGGGCAAACTCGGCCACGTCATCGGCTTTCCAGAAAGGGCCGGCCATATCGCTGGGAATATTTTTCCAGAGCGAGCGGGGATCGGGATTGATTACCAGCGGCAGCAGCTTTTCATGGGGCGCCGCGTTAGCGTCGCCGCCGGCGAGGCGGAACTGCAGCTTCACCCGGATATCGCCGCTTTTCACGGGCGTACCCTGTATGATGCCGCTGGCGGCATCGTAGCGCAGCCCGTATTCTTCCAGTCCTTCGATAGCGGTCCACGTTACGTCGGCCCACTGCCGGAAGTCGAGCGTAGCCTGATAAGGCTTGCCTACCGTGGCATTGGGGATGGTAACGGTCTGCTGCTGGATATCCGCCAGCCTGTTTTTATACTGCCATATGTCCATGAGTCGTTGTTGGTTTTCCAGTATCTGCCGGGCCAGTAGCTGATGTTGTTCATCATCCACAAAGGCATCGAACAGCTGTTGTCTGCTGCCGGCGATGGTGATATTCCTGGCAGCAAATAGTTCGCGGATGTATTTTTTTGACATGCTGTAGATTCCTTTTAGCCCTGGGCGCGGTTAACGTCGAATCCGCCTTCGCCGATGCCGTAAGTGCCTTTGTTGCCGCACCAGGGGCAGGTACTGATTTGTTCTTCCCCGATGCAATGTATCTGGCCGCATACGCACATGGCGAAAGCCACCTGGTTGCCACAGCAGGGACAGGTAGGGCTTCCGATCAGTTCATCACTGTTGATACGGGATGGACCGGCGGTGTCATCGGACAGTTCCTGATAGGTGTTATCTACCTGGAAAGCTCCTACCAGCCGGTATGACAGGCGGTTGATGTCCAGTCCGTATATTTTTGCTTCTTCTTCAGAGCGGCGGTATTTCATCAGGTAATGCCGGTTCAGGTTCTGGCATTTGCCCACCAGCACCGCATAGTTGCTGTCCATCAGTGACTGCGACGGAATGGGTTTGGTGAGGTCTACCTTGCTGAGCGTATCATCGCTGTATATTTTAGCCAGTTCAAAGCCGGAAGCATTTTTCTCCACGCTTTCGCTGCTGGTTTTGATAGAGTCTGTCACCCATTTGAAGAACTGCTTATAAGCCGCGGCGTTGCTGTTTTTGAAATGGATGATATTTTCGGTGAGTTCTTTCAGCACGTGCACGTCTGCCTCATTACCGAAAGAGATGGCCACCATATTGGCGGTACGTTGCCAGTTCTGTTTCCATTCGGTGATGGCCGCGCGGGTGTCGTCGGTAGGCACGCCGTCGGTGAACAGGAATACGATGGGTTTCCAGTCGCCTTTCTGTTCGTAGGTGGTTTTCACCTGGTTTTTACGCAGCTCGTACATCAGGTGGCCGAGGCCTTTGCTGAGCGAGGTGCCGCCACCGATGGGGAAACGGGGAGGGTAAAAGTTGATGATCTCCTGCAACGGCACCAATGTTTTGGCCTGTCCTGCGAAGACGATAATAGAAACCCAGACGGTTTCAATAGCGTAGGGGTCAGCTTTCAGCGCCTGAATAATTTGTGACAGGCCTTCTTCCACCTGCTGTACCGGTTCTCCGACCATAGATTCGGAGACGTCTATCAGAAAATAAATGGGGAGTCTTCTCATTACCTGAAGTTTACAGAGGTTATGTATACGGTGCCCGGTCCTGTGATTTTGAGCATCGTGAGTCCTTCGCCGCCGAGCATATTGCTGCCGGAGAAGTGTGATGACATCCTGTTCTGCATATCAGCATTCATACAGATAAAACTTTTTTCATCCACAAATACCGTTTGACCAGCGGCCAGGTCCAGTGTGGTGGCCGTTCCGATCACATCGAGAAACACGGTGCAGTAGCCGGTGATTTTCTGCATAATGAGGCCGGTGCCGCCAATCAGCGAAGTGAGGTTCAGCTTCGCATCGATATCGACTTTATCGGAGGAGGCCACATAATAACCTGCCCGGCAGATGATGCCGCCGGAAATATTTTTCAGGTTGATGGGCAACATGCCTACCCTGCCGGCCACCATGAGTTTCTTCGGGTTAAGATTGGTATTGCACAGTTCCACCTGAAAAATACTTTCACCGGTCAGTTTTCTTTTCAGTACGCCGGCGATGCCTTTATCAAATACATTGATCGAAGAGTTGATGCCTTCTTCGTAATAGATCAGGGCTCCTTTCTCACAGTAAAATTTCTCGTTGTGGGTTAATTCTACCTGCAGGCTTTTGAAGTCGTGCCCTATAAGTTTTACGTTCATAATTTGTTGATCAGATCACTAAATTCACTTCCTGGGGTGGCGGTGGCAGGGTCACCTGGGAGGTGGTGCCCATGCTTTTGTTGCCCTGTTCGATGGTATCGGACACCCATTTAAAGAACTGGCGCAGGGTGGCGCTGTCTGCGGTATCGAGGTGTACCACTGTTTCGGTCAGTTCTTTCAGCATCTCGTTGTCGGCCGCTTTGCCGGCGGCGCATCCTACGATGGCGCCGAAGTTGAGGCCTTTTATTTTAGGGATCATCTCCCGGTAAAGTAATTGATCGGAAGGTTTACCATCCGTAAAAATAAACAACAGCGGGCGCCAGTCTCCTTTCTGGGTGGGCGTTCCGCGTTGTACCTCCTTTACCACTTTACCATGAAGATATTCCAGTCCCTGTCCGGTATGGGTAGGTCCGCTCTGTGGGCAGGTGATTTCGGGCAACTGGAAGCTCACCAGTTCGGTGAGCGGTACCAGTTCCTTTACTTCCCTGTCGAACGTGATGATGCTAAGCCACAGGGAGTCCAGGGCATGAGCATCCATACGCAGATTGTTGACCATCCCGCTCAGGGCATTGTTCAATGCCTGAATGGGTTCCCCATACATGGAACCGGAGGTGTCCAGCAGGAAATATACCGGTAGTCGTCGCATATCAGTACATTAAAGTCTTACACTACAATATTCAGTTCGGAGGGTGGTGGCGGCAGTTCTGACAGGCCGGTCACTTCTTTTCCGGAGTCTTCCACGCGGGTGGAGGTAACGCCGATGGAGGCGGTCACCCAGGCGAAGAAGCGGGAGATAGTAGCACTATCGGCGGTATCGAGGCTCACCACATTTTCCGTGATTTGTTTGAGCACGGAAGTATCGGCGCCATGGCCGGCGGCGCAGGCCACGGTGTAGGCGGTCTTACGCTGCTTAAAAGCGCTGAGGCCACGCTGCCAGTCGTCGGTAGGCACGCCATCGGTCATAATGAACACCAGTGGTTTCCAGTCGCCTTTTTGTTCAGCGGTGGTTTTCGCCACTTCTTTGTCCATGCACTGGCTGACCAGCTGCAGGGCATCGCCGAGCGCAGTGGTGCCGGTAGCACGGATGTCAGCCATCTGAAAGGAGGCCAGGTCGGTTAGAGGAACGACCTGTCTGGCACTGCTATCGAAAGTGATAATGCTGATAAAGGCAGTCTCGATAGCTTGCGGGTTCTGTCGTAATGAGCTAATCATTATCTGGACACCATTCTTCACGGCCTCTATCGGTTCTCCGCTCATGGAGCCGGAGGTGTCCAGCAAGAGGTAAACAGGTAGTCTTCTCATAAAATAAGTTGGTTAAAGCGCTGCTGTTGATTTGGGTTAACAACATTGCTACAGTTACATACATTCAGGGATCAGGAGTACACCATGGTCTTCAGTTCATCGATGAAGCTGTCGGACTGGTGCGGGTTACCGAGTGCTCTGAATTTCCAGGCGCCATCTTTCCGGTATATTTCCGCGAACGTCATGGAGCACATGCCGTTGTAGGTGCTGTCACCGGAAAGGCTGAATTTGGCAATTTCTTTCCCTCTGGCATCCACCGCACGGATAAACGCATTTTCTATCAGCCCAAAATGCTGATTGTTCGTACGTCCCTGATAGATCGTCACCATGAACAGGATTTTCTGATAACGCTGGTCCATCTGGTCCAGTTTGATGATGATCTGTTCATCATCGCCATCGCCGGCACCGGTTCTGTTATCGCCTGTGAGCCAGATGTGGCCGGAAGGATGTTTCATGGAGTTGAAGAACACCACATCACCTTCGTAGAGGCCGAGGCTTCTGCCATCACGGGTTTGAACGGTACGACCCAGATTGGCCACTTTGCCGTTGTTGTCCAGCAGGAAGGCAACAGCATCGAGATCATATTCTTCCTCTTTCTGTCCGCCGCCGAAAAGTTTTCCGAAGAAACCACCTTCCGCTTTTTTCTGTCTTACGTCCCAGCCAAGGCCGATGGTAACGGTGGAGAGATCAAATTCTTCTCCCTGATCATTTTTACGGAGGTCGATAGTTTGACCTTTTACGAGATTGATCGCCATATATAGGTTATTTAATGATCTGTCCTTTAAAATATTTAGAGAGGAAAAATGCCAGGTCTTCTTTGTATCCTTTACCGGAAGCTTCAAATTTCCATTGACCGTCTTTGACGTACAGGCGGCCGAATTCCACGCCGGTTTCGATGGAGAAGTCTTCCCCCAGTTCGTATTTAGCGATCTCCTGTGAGGTAGCGTTATCAACGATACGGATATACGAATCCCTCACCTGGCCGTAGTTCTGTCTTCTGGCGATAGCGTCATGAATGGTCACAACGAACAGGATTTCTTTTACGCGGGGGTCTACTTTCGTCAGGTCTACCAGGATGGTTTCATCATCGCCGCCATCGCTGTTGCCGCCCGTAGGGTCGTCACCGGTATGATGCAGCGCGCCATCAGGAGAATCTGTGTTGCCATAGAATACAAAATAACGCTCTTCCGGAATCGTTCTGTTGTCATCAATCATAAAGGCAGATGCGTCGAGGTCGAAAGCCGCTCCTGTACCTTCGTTTGGCTCCCATCCCAGTCCCACACTGATGCTGGACAGGCCAATATCAATCCTTTGTCCTTTTTGTAAGTTAATAGCCATTTTCAGAAAATTTAAAACGTAGGTAAGATAATGTTTTTAATTAGAACGGCTACTACATATTTAAAAATAATTATGTGTAGCAGAAAACAAATCAGCAAGTCACGAATCTAACCTGCTGTAAGAAAGCAGTAGTGCCAGGAATGTCCAGTATGGAGTTCCTGATGAGTTCCTCCTGAAGCGGTGCTGGCAGGTATTGGCCCCACTTGAACCGGGCACAGGACAGACCCAACTTTTCCAAATTATCAAGATCCAGTTTAACCAATACGGCTAATTGTTCTTCCAGATGAGGCCATAACTTTTCCGGCGACCACATGGTGTTAGCAATGCTGAACATACTTGCTTCGTCTTCCATAACACCATCAATATCTGCAAGCTTCAGCAGGAACCACAATGTTTTATTAATTCGGGACCCGGTAAAAGTATAATACTCATAACTATTTTCTCTGACAATGTATGGCCGCTCCATTTTTCCGGCTACCAATGGCGTTTCACGAAATTCAAACCGCAGCTCGTCCAATGCTTCCGCCGACTTGCTATCCATAATATCCAGCGGCAAATCATGGTAAATAATCTCCATCATTTTTTCCCTTACGCGGGGATGCACGTCTGGCCCTTCTCCGCCAAACAGCGGCTTCTTACCGTCGTTTGCCCGTTCTACCAATATTTTAGCTACCGCAGGATCTTTCATTTTCACTTTCCAGATTTTTGCGGCCAGATAGATATTGACATCTTCCACCAGGGACGGCGAGTCCGGAATTTCCCCGATCGTATTGCCGGCATGGATGACCTTGAATAGCCTATCTATCGCGAATACACTATAAAAATCTTTGGAGTTGGTCAGCTTCTCCCCTTCATATCCTACAATCAGCTCCGGTCCCAATACTTCTATATATTCCGCCGCGATCATATCCTGCAACAACCGACTAATCGTTTCCGCCGGTATTTGTTTAAATGCACTATTCGTCTCCAAACGCTCCTGCAACGAAGCTCTGCCAATGCCATTGGTTTCTTTCAGGATGGAGAGCGTTTGGTGAAACAACAGGTCGTAGGGTGTTGCCGTGACCGTTATCGGTTCCATAAACCCTTCATCATACAACTGCCAACAGGCAAGCGATTGCAACAGCGCCCAGGGACGGGTACCGTATAGCAGTAATTCGCTCCTGGCTCCTTCTCTCCTACCGGCACGCCCCATCCGTTGCACCAGTGATGCCACGCTGTTACTGGAATCTATCTGCACGACCATGTCTACCGTACCAATATCAATCCCCAATTCCAACGTAGAGGTACAGCAGATACAGAACGGATAACGTTTGTTTGTTTTGGCAAAACGCTCTACATACTCACGTAATTCTTTATCAACGGAAGAATGATGGGAAAAATAAAACTGATGTCCTTTCCTTCTGGCTGCGATTTTGGAAAGCTTTACTGCAATCTCCTCCGCGCGCCCTCTGGAATTCGGAAAAATGAGCACCTTCTTATCTTTGGTCAGCTCGTACAGCGTTTCAATAAATTCTACTGAAAGCTCATCGCCTTCCTTACTGAATTTCAGGCTGACATGATTCTCCTTCGCCGTCCTGTCAATCAACACTTTAGCGGGGAGTGTGCTTTCAACAAATCGTTTGGCCACCTGAAAGTTCTCATCGCCAATGGTCGCAGACAGTCCCACAATTCTCACCGGGCGGCCCACTTTCAGGCTGCAAATCCTCGATAATAAAGATTGCAGATGCTTGCCTCTGTCGGTTCCCAGGAAAGCATGTATTTCATCAATGATGATGAACTGGAGATTTGAAAACAGCTGTTTAGCCCTTCCGGGATGATTGACCAACATCGCTTCTATCGACTCCGGTGTGATCAGCATCACTCCCTGCGGATCAGCCAGCAGCCGCTTTTTTCCCGCCTGATTGGCTTCTCCGTGCCACTTTGTTACCAACACGTCCATGTATCGGCAAAGTTCCTCACATCGCAGAAACTGGTCATTGATCAGTGCAATCAATGGAGAGACATACAACACCTGTACCCCTTTTTCCCTGAAATCAACGCTCGACAGCACTGGTAGAAACGCCGCTTCTGTTTTACCGGAAGCTGTGCGGGAAGCCAGTATATAATGTCCGTCCGATCCCATGATAGCCCTGATGGCTGCATCCTGGATGGGCCGCAGCGCTTCCCATTTTTTCTCCCGTATGTAACGGCGTACCGGTTCAGATAACAGTTCGTATGCCATCAGATTTCTTCAATATTCTGTAAAGCGTCTACTGGTCTTTCGTCTGTGATTTCTATATCACTAATCAATTTTCGTTTGTCCATCTCCGGGTTCTGTCGCAGAATACTCAACACATTCAGGAAATCGCGGATCACTTCACGGGGGGTGAGAAATTCATTTGCTCCGGGCTTGTTGAACATCTCTTCCATGAACAGCTGAATATCATTATCATCTACCGGAATATTAGTTTTGTAGTTAAAGTCAAAAATCTGTTTGAGATGCTGTAACAACACAAAAATCTCCGTATGACTCAGCGGCATCAGTCGCAGTACAGGTTGCGCAAAGTCCCGTACACCGGCCGTTTCAAATCGGTTGGTCTCTAACCTTGTCTTTAAAGCCTGATAACTGAAAAGCCCTCTTCGTTCGTTTTCCAGAAACTCACGCGTGCCCGCGAAATTAAAAAACAGATGGGCTACTTTTCCCTGAAAACAATCATTATAAATCGACAGGATCTTTTCATAATTCTTTTCGCGCATTGCTCCGGTGGAGATTTTATAAAGGTTAATAGCCTCATCCAGATTGATCATAAAACCGCTATAGCCTATGCTGACAAACAGTTTACAGAAGTTCTTCAGCATATCATAGAAGTTCTGGTCATCAATGATTTCCCGTACACCGAGGTCCTGCCGTGCTTCTGTTTTGGTATTATACTCTCCTTTCAGCCACCGCAGCGCATTTTTACGCAACTGCTCATCATTCCGGATATATCCCTCATAATATTTCGTGACCACCAGTCCAAAATCGAAAGCGCCTACTTCAGTAATGTTATTGATGGTTCGTGCAATATGTTGGCGGACAACATTTGCGTGTTCCGGCTGTCGGACCACTTCCAATGCAACACCCGATTCCTGAGCTGCTCCGGCAATGGCCTGTTCAATCCACTTTTCCAGCAGTACCGCCAATGCACCACCTTCCGGCCGGGTTTGAATCGCTATATTGTCCATAATGGCCGTATACAGGGCAACAGCCTTCCCATCATTGGCATACAATCTGTTTTCCGGCGTAAAGTCCGCATTCGCCACCACAAACTTCTGCTTTAATGCCACAGTGTTCAACAAGTGCATCATAAAAGATTTTCCGGAACCAAAGTCACCGATCCAGAATTTCACCATACTATGACCGTTCTTCACATCTTCCAGTGCTGTAAGGAAAGCATTTACTTCTGCCGTACGGCCCACTGCAATATGTTGCACTCCTATTTTAGGCACAACGCCGCCTAAAAGAGAATTGATCACTGCCGTAGCTTCTTTGGGTTTGATGTCGCCTAACATAGATTAATTATTTTTTGATAATAGAATTCATTGACCTCATACCGGTCTTCGGTTTCTTCAATTAAATTATCATCCAGTTCTTCATAACAACAGTCATTGATACTTTCCACCAACTGGTTTCTGAACAGGTTTCTGCTTTTTGCATAGATCGTTACCTCCGCAGCACTCAGATGATACTGATGATCTTTAAACAGTGCCAGTAGCTCCTGTTGATATAGGTTGAGCTGCACACCGGCGATAAAAACAGGATCCTGTAACATTACCTCTGCTGCTGTAGCCTGGCCCAGTTGCAGCGTTACCGTATCATTTATGTCAGCGAACGTTTCTTCCTCTTCCTGTAAAATTTCGTTCAAACGACCAACAGTTGCTGCGCTTTGCGAACGTACTGCAGCAATAGCTGCTGCATCCAGTTCAATTTTCTTTCTTTTTTTCTCGTAGATTTTTCCTGCCGCATCCAATGCTGTCGGCAAATCACGGGTTTTAATCAGCTCATTGGCAATTGCCTCGAAGGCCTCCAGCTGATGCTGGTCTGCAAAAAGACTTTTCTGTATGGATTTAGCTAACTGACGGTTATCGATCTTATCAGAAAGAAGGTCGGCATACAGGTATTTCAGGTAAAAGCTGATAGCGGTGACTTTATCCACTTTCGCAAAAACCTTCGACGCTTCAAAATAGATATTCTCTACAGCAGGGTTCTTCGTATTCATCTGTCCCAGCCGGTCAAGCTGTTCTGCCACCTGCATGGCATTATCGTTATTCAGCGTTGATATAATCTCATCAAAATAAGTCTTCCAACGGGTAACGTTCATTTCATTTAATAGCAATTCCGTAGCCTCGTCAGCCACCGCTATTGTATTCACCGCTCCTGCCAGTATTTCATTCACAGCTGTTCCGAATGTCTGTTCAAAATCGCCTGCGAATACCGGGTAATTAAATTCATTGCTGATTTTCCGCTTATGACGATAGGCTTCCCGGACCGTATTCTCCGACCTTTTAAAAACAGTCAGGTAAATGTGAGTCTCCAGGTTCTGACGCTCATAACTGATGGTATAGGTACCGTTATTCCCTTGTATATAGCGGTCCTGAAATTGTTTCACCTGGCGGGCGATGGTCGTTCCCTTTTTATCGAACAGCTTATTCAGTTGCTTCAGGCAAAGCAGATAAAGGCGAATAGTTTGTATGCAACAGCCTTCCATTTCCAGAAAAGCGTTACAGGGGTTCCAGAATTTGTTCAGCCAGGCTGTTTCCTGCGTGTTCAGCCCCAACTTCTCCTGATACTGATGCCCAAGCTTCCAGTTATCATCGTAGGGCAGTCCTTCCACCTGACCGGCAGGCACAGCATCGACGCCAAAATCAATAGGCACGGGGCCGCCCGAAACGTCAATAATCGTATCATCTGCTGCCGGTATGTCACTGGCCTCCTCCCCGCTGCGTTGCTCCTCCCAAAAAGACGTCTCCTGCTCCTTTCGAAGCCGGATAATATCGGCAAACACTTCCCGGGTAGAAAAGACAGACAATCGTTGTGTTACCAATGGTTCCAGCATGGCGTCAAACAACCGCTCCTGTAGCCGTCGTATGATTTCCACCGGCTCAGGAGAAGGATGAGCAAACCATTGTTGCAGCCAATCCTGTTCTGGCGGCGCCATCGCATCAAAAGCCTGGCTGATTGTTTTCTGTAGCCAGCCATCGGTAGGTACCGGCACACCATAATCGTACAGGTAGGCTGTCCAGTCCTGTCCAAAAGCTGCGCTCGTAAATGTCAGTCCATCCATGCGTGGGAACTATCCTTAGCGGTCATGAAATAAAGACATGCAGTTACGGTTGTCAAACGGGGAAAATGCCCGACTATCTTCGGGTATGGCTGCATGCAGGGAAATGGCGTTTTTGGACATGGGATAATACATTCAAATGATGATCATTGATAACCAGCGAGGGCACTGGCCTGGTGTTAAAATAAGGATCGGTTAAATTTTGATGTACAGATGATAAAGCTAAGCTTTGGGTTCAAACTGTCAAATGTGGGGCTTTGTTTTAACTGCCTTATATGCAATATAAAAATAAAATCAGAGAGCAGCAAACGGGATCCCGTAAGCATGTAAAAATACTATCAGTTTTAGGGTAATACCGAAAATATATGCCTGATTTTGTCCATACATAGAAAGTACGCACAAAATCAGGCATCGTATTAAATAGCTTTGTTTCACCCGAAAAACGGATTTTCCAACAACGACTATTTCTTCGGTATCCCCTTCAGTATATCCAGCAAAAACCCATAGAACTTTTGCACGGAAGATATCTGTGCACATTCGTTCGGTGAGTGTGCGCCGCGGATGGTGGGCCCGAAAGAAATCATGTCCGGTCCTTTGAGCAATGAGCCCAGGATGCCGCATTCCAGTCCGGCGTGGATAGCGCCTACTTTCGGCTGCTGTTCGAAATGTTTGCCATGCAGTGACAACAATACTTCCAGGATCGGAGAAGCCGGGTTGGGTTTCCAGCCGGGGTAGCCGCCTGCCTGCACCACTTCACAGCCCATATTTTCAAAGGCTGACCGTACCGCGAGGGCCACGTCTTCCTTGGTGCTGTCTACGTTGCTGCGTTGCAGTGACTGGGTGATGAACTTTCCGTCTTTCACCGTCACTTTCGCGATATTGTTGGATGCTTCTACCAGGCCGGGCACATCGGGGCTCATGCGGAATACGCCGTTCGGCGCGGCATACAGGGCACGCAGCAGCTTATCGAAATAGGCAGCTTCCATTACGGAGGCGGGTGTGGCTGCCGGCGTGATCTCCACTGCCAGCGCTGTTTCCACGGTGCTGTATTCTTCCTTCAGCACCGCTGCAAACGCCTGCGCCAGTTCCTCGAAACGGGCTTTATCTGCGCCTGGCACTACTACCGTTGCGCGGGACTCGCGGGGGATCGCATTGCGCAGGCTGCCGCCGTCGAGGGTGGCCAGCTGCAGGTCAACGGATTGCCGCACTTTGTACAGCAGGCGGTTCATCAGCTTGTTGGCATTGCCTCTGCCACGGTTGATGTCCATGCCGGAGTGCCCGCCCAGCAAGCCTTTGATAGTGATATCATACGCCGCGCCGCCGGCTACGGCAGGCACCTGCTGGTAGCTTCCGCTGGTATTGGTATCGAGACCGCCGGCACAGCCGATGGTAATTTCGTCGTCTTCTTCTGTATCGAGGTTGAGCAGTATTGTTCCGGTATAGGGAGCCGGGTCCAGCTGCATAGCGCCGGTCATGCCAGTTTCTTCGTCAATGGTGAACATCGCTTCGATAGCGGGATGCGGAACATCTTTAGATGCCAGGACAGCCATGATAGTGGCCACCCCGATGCCGTTGTCTGCACCAAGCGTAGTGCCGCGGGCCCTAACCCAGTCGCCATCTACATACATCTCAATACCTTGTGTATCAAAATCAAAAACGGTATCCCCGTTCTTCTGATGCACCATGTCCAGGTGGGACTGCAGGATAACGGTCTGACGGTCTTCCATCCCGGCAGTCGCCGGCTTTTTGATACACACGTTGCCAACAGCGTCCTTGATCGTTTCCAGGCCCAGCTGACGGCCAAATGCCTCAACGAAGGCCACTGCCTTCTCTTCTTTCTTAGAGGCCCGGGGAATGGCGTTCAGCTGACTGAAATATTGCCACAACGGTTGTGGGGCCAGGTTTGTTATTTCCATGTCGTATATTAAATAACGTTATTAGGCCGGCAATGTAGGTAAATCCGGCGAAACGGGCAACAAACTATAGGTAACGCAGGTACATGTCCGGGTTGTTCAGAAAAGAGTGGGTAATACGATAATGTTCCGTATCCCGGAAGTCCACCTGCTGTATCCCCTGCTCCTGAATTTCATATAGCCGTGCCCCGGGGATGCCCATCAGAATAGGCGAATGGGTGGAAATGATGAACTGGGTGTTATTGCTCTTCAGCATGTCGAGGATATAGGCTATGAGCGACAGCTGCTTCTGCGGCGAAAGGGCCGCCTCGGGCTCGTCCAGCAGGTAAATACCGTTATCGGAGATATGTTCACCGATGATTTTCAGATAGGCTTCTCCGTGGGAAAAGGCATGCAGCGAATCGCCATAATCCTTGTACATGCTTTTCAGGGTCCGGTTCATGTTATTGTTCATCTCCTCTATCACGCCGTCAGACACCGCTCCTTTCAATTCGTCCAGATGCGCAGTGTTGCTGCTACGGTCACGTTTCAGGGCATACAGAAATTCGCTGAAATCCTCTGCGCGAAAGAAAAAACTTTTCAGGGGTTTCCTGACCTGTTGTATCTCCAAATATGGCTGTAATGCTCTGGGGCCTTCAAATCCCTGCCGGGCCGCGATCCTGCCGCCTATCAGCGGTGCGTCCAGGTAAAGGCCGATCGTTTCCAGCAAAGTGGATTTACCGCAGCCATTGTCACCTACAAAAATAGTGAGGCGGTTGTCCAGCGCTATATCATGCGCAAATCTCACACCCGGAACATTAAACGGGAAGGGGTGCTGCCTGTGGCAATGGAGAGAAAAGGAGCGGATAAAAGGCATAACAAACTCAATTACGAATGACGAATGACGAATGTAAGGTTTATTCGTCATTCGTAATTCGTAATTGATTAAAGTTTTTCTCCGTTCTTCATCTTATCAAGCACTTTCTGTTGATACGCTTTCTGGTATTTATTTTCTTTTCCGACAGAAAGATCACTGACCACTGTTTCCTGTATGCGGACAGCCGTGGAGACATCTCCCAGTTTATACAACAACAACGCCTGTACGCTCTTCGTTTCTGGCTGAGGATCTTCCTTAACAGCGCGCCCACTCCACGCCAGCGCGGTGCGTAACATGGTTGTATCCGTAGCATAGTGCCCGACAGTACGGGCAAAGCCGCTCAGGTCATTTGCATCCAGTTGTTTGTCGTATTGTTTCACAAAGACTTTCACCGCCTTCTCAAACTGGTCGTATGCTTTGGTACGCTGGTACCATTGCAGCCGGAATTTATCTGTCACGATACCGGCCCATTCGGGATATTTCTTTTTCAGCTTCGCCTGAATGGCTGTAAAATCAGGCGTCTCCCCTTCTTTCAGTTCGGCATAAATCTCTTCTCCGAAGATGATCTGTTGCACCTTGTTTTCTGCATAACGTGCTCCTTTTACCTGATTGATTTTTGCCGGATTTTTCCGGAAGATGGTAAAGCCGGTGTCGCGGCTGGAGCGGGTGAACTTATCCAGAAAATCTACCACGTCGGGCGCAAAAATATTGGGCACCGCACGGAGATAACGTTGTGCGAACAAAGTGGTGTAGCGGCCGTCATACATTTTCCCGGCTTCTTCCGCTAACCGTTTCAGCGTGTCCGGCTGACTGCCTGCATTTTTAGCCATGGTTTCCATACGGGTGTAGTATTGTGTTTCGGGCTTCAATGCCTGTGCGGAAGCAGCGATAAATGCCGCAGCACTGTCGCCGCCCACCACCAGGTGCACCAGCCGGCCATCAGGCGCGAAGTACAAAAACGTCGGATAGGCCATCACGTTATATTCCTTCGCAATGGCGGTAGCATCTTCATACCAGCTTTTGACGGTCGCGTCATCACCGGCTGTTTTGTCCATCTGTACTTTGACGGAGATGAATTTATCATTAAAGAAATCGCCCACCGCCTGCTGCGGGAAAATGTCGCGGCTCATCATTTTACAGGGACCGCACCAGGTGGTGAAGCAGTCCATGAAAATAAATTTACCTTCTTTTTGGGCTTTGGCCCGGATCTCTTTCCAGCTGAGGCCATGTTCAAAGTAAATGCCCTTTTCCTGTGCTGTGGCGGTGATACCGGCCAACAGCAGTACATACAAAAGCAACTGTTTCATCAGAAAATAGAGGACGGCGGAAAATTCCGCCGCCGCTTTTTTATTGGTTGGTTGGTAAATTATCGTCTCTCATTGGGTTCCAGTTCCGGGTTCATCTGCATCAGCTTCGGCGCAATAGGAAACACATAGTGATAATCGTTAGGCTTCAGTGTAAACGTCTGTCCGCTGTAGGTATGCGTGATCGTCTTAGCGAAACGCGGGTCTTTGTTAAGCCGCTTCAGATCGAACAACCGCTGTCCTTTGAAACACAGCTCCCGCCGGCGCTCTGACAATACCTGCTGTAATGCCTCGTCTGCTGTAGCGGCTGTGGATGGCACATACGCCGCCTGCGCGATACGCATTTTACGCAGCAGGTGAAGGTCCTGCATGGCCTCCGCCACATTGTTCTGCCGGGCATTACATTCAGCCCGTATCAGGTACATCTCCGGCACCGTCGGCCCTACCAGGCGGGCATCAAACGACAGAAACTCTCCATAGTAATACAGGTAACCCACGAAAGGATCAGTAGTCGTTGTAAACAGAATTTTATACCGAAGATCGATCGTCGAATCTTTGAAGGCTGCTTGTAAATCTTTACTCAGAGAAAACCAGGTGTAACTGTTGGAAACCGTTTTCATGAGGATCGTCTCCGGATTATCTCTGTTCTGTGGAAAAGTATTGCGGGGATCGGCCACAGACTTGTTATAATCTATCAGCTGATTTTTGATTTCCAGTGTTTTGGATGCCGCTTTCAGCGCTTCGGCATACTCTCCCCTGATGAGGTAAGCACGGGCCTGTAAGGCATATGCCGCAGCTACCGTAGGCTCAAAGGCGCTGGTACTGCCCGTGCCCAGCAACAACGTGGCCTGATTCAGGTCCGCCAACAGCTGATCGTACACGGCTTTTACGGAGGCTCTGTTTAATTTGGCATCGGTGGTAGGCGCCAACAACAACGGCACGCCCTTGTCAGTAGCCGCAGTGGCAGCGTCATATTGCACAGCATAGAGGTTCACCAGGGAGAGATAAGCAAAAGACCGGTGTACCAAAGCTTCCCCGGTCAACTGGTTACGTTCTTTTTCCGTGCCATCGGTTACGGATTTCATCCCATCCAGCACCACATTAGCCAGATACACCTGCTTATACAGGTTGCTCCACTGTGCGTCATTGTCGGTAGCCATCCATACATCGTCCTGCCAGGTATGAATGCGATACGTACTGATGCCCAGATAATCCAACCCTTTCTGTTCATAAAACTCCACATTATCAGATGCCATTTCATCTGCGCCGTAGGCACTCACCAGCTCGTTGGAGTTGTTCATCAGCAAACGGTAATCCTTATACGTAGAAGGGATCACCTTTCCTTTCGGTTTTATATCGAGATAATCCCTGCCACAACCGGCGAGGGTCATCAATGCAGCGGCATATATCAAATTGCGAAACATCAGGCAACATTTTTAAGATTAGAAAGTTGTTTTCAGACCAACGGCGAAAGAGCGCGCAGGTGGCAGCAGCGAATAATAAGCACCGGGAACATAATCCGGATCAATACCGGCTTTGTTTTTAGTCCACAGGGCCAGGTTGCGGCCATAAGCGATAAAAGATAACCGTTGCAGATGCAGCGCACGCAATAGCTGCGCCGGCAGGTCATATGTCAGCGACACCTCCCGCAAACGGATATGGGCGCCACTTTCAACCAGCCTATCCGACTTCGGATACCACGTATTCGTGTAGCTGACACCGGTAGAAGGCACTACCGGCACATCGGTATGCGCTTCATCGCCCGGATGCTGCCAGCGGTCGGCCACATCGCTGTGGATGGACTTCTGCGTGAAATAGCTGAAATAGTCCACTGTAGGGCGACGGAAAACATACCCCATCTTGTACGTGATCATCAACGACAGCTCCAGCTGTTTATAACGGACAATGTTGGTCAGCCCGCCGAAGAAGCGCGGCACCGTAGTACCGCTATAAGTCAGCGTAGACAGGTCCGCGGAAATATCGGCATTGGCCAGGTTCCGTTTGCCATCACCGGATAACACAATGGGCCGGCCGATGCTGTCCAGTCCTCCGTAGCGATAGCTGTAAATACCTTCAATAGGTTTACCCTTGACAGGATTGGCGCCTGTTCCGCTGTTGCTATAGTAGTTGACGTTCTCCCGTTGCAGATTGGACGACACGACTTTATTTTCGTTGTAGCCGAAATTCATGATGGCTCTCCAGGAAAAGTTTTTCCGTTGTATCACAGCCGCTGAGATATTGAGGTCTACCCCGTTGTTGCGCAGCTCCGCCGTATTGACGGTCAATGTGGTGAAACCATAGGTGGCATTAAATTCTGCCGGCCCTAACAGATCGTAGCTGTGTTTGCGGTATACGTCCAGCGTCACGTCGAGGCGGCTATCCCACAAAGAGAGGTCAGCGCCTACGTTGAAGGTTTTGGTTTTTTCCCAACGCAACAACGGATTGGCCGGATTGCTGATGCTGGCGTAGGGCTGTCCGTTATAATATCCCGGAGAGGAAGATACGGACGCAATGAGGAAGGGACTGGTAGTTTTGTCTACGTTACCATTCACGCCATAGGTTACACGAAGATGGAGACGGTTCAGGAAAGCTAACTGCATAAACGGCTCCTCTCCCAGTTTCCACATACCGCCCAATGACCATAAAGGCGTGGCACGATATTCTTCACTGGCACCGAACAGATTGGAATCGTCCAGTCTGGCGCTGCCGGAGAACACATAGCGGCTGTTGAAAGTATAGTTGGCATTGGCATACCATGACATAAAGCGGTCCCTTGTATCACCCAGACTGTTGGGAATGGACGGCTTTATCTGATTCCCGGTTACTGCTGTCTTGTAGTATGCGTCATAATTTACCGGCATGGAAGCCAACGTCTGGTCATCATATCCATACAGCCGGCTGGAAGCGCTGGAAGTCCACACCTGCCTGATTTCGCTGCCGGCGACAGCGTCTATCCGGTGCCGTTTTCCAAACTGATGGTTCAGGTTTAGCTGCCCACGTACATCATAATGTTCCATGTCTGCGTTGCCAATGTTCAGGATACCGCCTTTCGGCAGGCCATACACCAGGTTACCGGCGTTCATCGATGTGGCGTTATTAACGGTATTCCTGCTCGTATAGGTGTCGGGGTTATAGTAGTTGCGGTTGCGCTGAAAGGAGCGCTCATAAAGACCGCTCAGTGTGGCCGTCAGTCCGGGGACGATGCGGTAGTTGAAGCCGGCATTAATACGATAGAGGTTCAGGCGGCTGGTATTGTCAGCATTGGCCATTTCAGCAAGATAATCGTACCGCCATGGCAGGTACCCCAAACGTTGCAGGGAGTCCAGCGCGCGACCGTTAAAGGCGCGGGCATATTGTATCGCTTTACCGTTATCGTCTACAATGCGGTCGTATGGCAACATGGTGTAGATGCCCGGTTCCAGCGGGGACAGGCCCGGGCCGTTGTTTTTGGCGGTATTCATGACCGCCATGATACCCAGATTGGCATCGAGGTTTTTGTTGAGCTTAAAGTTATTGGTGGAGTTGATGGTGACGCGGGTATTGCGGTTCCCTTTGGCTACCGGTAGTTCATCACTGATGGAGCCGGAAATAAAATACTGCGCAAATTCGCTGCCACCGCTCATGGACAGGTTGTATTGCTGTATCTGTTGCCGTTGCAGCAGGTATTGCTGATATTGTGAGGTATAGTCGTAGCCTGACAGTTGCTGTACCAGCGCGTCACGTTGTGCAGCAGTGATCTCACCGCGTTTGTAGCGGTAAAAGATATCTGCGCCGGCGCTTACCACAGGCAGTGTGCGACCGTTAGGGTCAGGGATCAGGTTTTTAGCCACCGCCTCCCGCTCGAAGTCGAGATAGGCTGCCGAACTGGCTACAGGACGGTAGCTCAGGTCGGGCCGTCCACCCACCGTAAAATTGGTGGAGAAGGTGATCTGTCGCCGTTGCTGACTTCCTTTCCGCGTTTCAATCACCACCACGCCATTGGCTGCACGAACGCCCCAGATAGAGGCCGCAGCGGCATCTTTCAGGAAAGTGATGCGGGCGATGTCTTCGGGATTGATCATGGACAGCTCGCCCTCATAGGGGAAACCGTCGATGACGATCAGCGGGTCTTGCTGCGCTTTGAAAGTATTACGGCCACGGATGGCGAACACCGGGCTTTTAGACGGACGGCCGCTGGCATCCGGAGGGTTGTTGGTCACCAGCAGGCCGCTGACCATGCCCTCCATTTTGTCTACCACATTGGTGGTGATCTTGCGTTCCATGTCTTTCTCCTGTATCTGAGAGAAAGAACCAGTAGCCCTTTCTTTCGCGATCGTCTGGTAACCGGTAGACACTTCCACCTGCTTCAGCTGAATATTATCCGACTGCAATACTACGTCCATCCTTGGTTTACCCGCGGATGCCTGCATACGGTAACCGATAAACGTAAAGGTGATCATCTCCCCCGGTTTGGATAAGCGGACAAAGTAAACACCATTACCATCCGTAAAAGCGCCGGCCCTTCCGGAAGCGGGTTTCACAGTCACGCCCGGAAGCGGGTTACCATTTTCATCGGTCACCCGCCCTTTTACGAGCAACGGGTCGATGTCTGTCACCATACGGTCCATGGCAGATGCGGGCGCTGCAACACCTGCCGGCGCTGACTTCCGGCGTGCGTCTTTAATAATCGTATAGGTGTTGTCGTTAACATACAAAAAGAGATATCCTTTTTGATACAGCACTTCTTTCAGCACGGCTTCCACGGATTTACCGCGGAAAGCGCTGATGTCCACCGTAGTGGTAACATGGTCCAGCAGATTGTTTTCATACACGAAGCTGGTGCCATAGAGACGGGTGATTTCCTTCAGTGCGGTGCTGACCGGCATGGTCCTTACCTGTGCGTAGGCGAGCTGCATCGCCAACAGGACAGAACACACCATCGCCGCAGTTTTACGTAACTGTGCTCCCTTCATAATTGATGTTTGGTTGGTTGTTTGGTTGATGAATAAACGATCACTGTCTGGCAGTGAACAAAAGCGTATCATTTTTCTGTTGAATATCTATATCCAGTATTCTGGACAAAACGAACAGCAGGTCTTTTTCCTTTTGCATAGGTATCCTGCCTTTGATTTCACGTTCACCGATGGTACTATCCTGCAATACTACCGTATAGCCGTAGTTGTCTTTCAGTACGTTTATAATATCTTTTACTTTGGTGGCGTTCAGTAATAGTTCATGTCGCGTCCAGGCGGTAGCGGCGAGCGTGTCGACAGCGTGCACCACCACAGGCGGGCGCCGATGGGCATAGGTCCACCCTTCTCCCGGCAGCAGGAAAGCAGGCTGCCCTTGTCCGTCAGTAACGTCGACGCGCACACGTCCGCGTTGCAGCACCACGGCGGTTATATCCTCCCGGTGACGTACATTGAAAGCGGTGCCCAGTACTGTAACGCGCGCCGGTCCTGCTGCTACGCGGAAGGTATCGCCGGTATGTTTTACATCGAAAAAGGCTTCCCCTTGCAGCGACACTTCCCTTTTGCCGGTAACCGGCCAGCTGCGGGCATAAGAGGCTGTGGAATGGGCGTTCAGTATCAGCGAAGAATGATCAGGCAGGGTGATCTCCCGGGTTTCCCCGTAACCCGTACGGACGGTAACGGTAGATGTAAAATACCACACCGCGCCCAGTGTTAGTAGTAACAGCACAGAGGCCGCCGCCAGCAATGGCCGGCGATAACGCTGCATACGATGTACAGGTGGTTGTTGTATGTTCTCCAGCACTGCCTGCCACACCTTTTCCCGGGCAGGATCATTTTTTTCCAGCACCGGCGTCGACAACGCATACACCACCTCTCTGGCTTCCCGCATCAGCGGGGCCTTGTCTGGCATATCAGCGGAAAGCTGCTGCCAGAAAGCATCAGTCGCCGCATCCGGAAACTTCACCCAACGGATAAAATACTCATCCGCCAGGAAATCTTCCATCCGATAATCTCGATAATCCTTGTTCATCATCCCATAAGACACAACAGGACATCCGGATTATCCCATTTTCAGAAAAAAAAGTAAAAAAAATTTTTTAGCGGCGTTGCAGCAGGTATAACAACACAAGCAGGGAGAAGTCGCCGAATTGCTCTCTGAGGCGTTCCAATGCGCGGTAAACCAGTTTGTAGGTGCCCCCTGTATTGATTTGCAGGATCTCTGCAATCTCTTCGTATGACAGATCTTCGTAGTATTTCAGGAAAATAGCTTCCCGCTGCCGGTGTGTCAGTGTATCCATTAAGGCATCCACCTTTTTCTTTAGTTCCGCTGCACGCTCTGCTCTGATCAAGGGATGCTCATAAGACAGTTCCAAATAAAAAGGAACGTGTTCTCCGGAAAACGCTTCCTCCAGCCGGGAAGGGCTGTATTCCAGCTTGCGCAGTAAGATGCGCCGGAAGGATAACAACAGGTATTGTTTCACTACCTGCGGGGTGACAATGGAATCCCTATTGCGCCATAACTTCAGAAAGAGGTCCTGTATGCTCTCTTCGATAAATGATTTATCCTCCGTGAATTTAAATCCGTAGTTGGTAAGGGGCATATAATAGGCATTATACAACCCTTCCAGACCAGTGATTTCTCCGGACTTGTACCAGGACCAAAGTTCTTTGTCTTGCATGTCAAAATAGGAAAACCGATGAAGTTACAATATTACACGAATTTTTTTTGTCGCCCAATTCAGTGAGACACACCGGCCAGGTGTTCGCATCGCACCAGCGCCCAGTCCATATCATCCAGATCACCGGCCATCGCCGTCTGATACACTTCTTCTAAGCCGATACGCAACTGGTAACAATCCAATCGTGTTTTATCGATAGCCTGTGTTTCAAAATAACGCGCCTGATATTCCATACAATCCAGCCACGTGCGCCAGAAAAAAATATTGGCCATGTCATACAAACTATCGCCCACCATGGCTTCCGACCAGTCGATCACGCCGGTGATCCGGTGCCCGTCGGTGAGTACATTGTTGGACCCGAAATCCCCATGCACCAGTTGCCTTATTTCCGGGATGCCCTGCAGCTGTTGCAGCAGTCGTTCCTGTAAAGGTTTTATCCGTTTCAGGGACACTCTTTTGCCGGCAGCAGGCCAATCGTAGCGGTCTTCCCCGCAAACACTTTCCAGATAAGCTTTCCAGCTGGTGTACTGCCCTTCGCCCCGGGAGTTGAAGGGACCGAAGCCGGTGACCCCTCCCAGCGGCGCAATAGCCATCGCCTGCATTACCGCCGCCACCGGTGTGGTGACGGCCGTCAGGTATGCTTCCGGCAGGTCCTGCAACGTCACGCCCGGCGCCTGCGCCGACAAACACCAGGCGATCCCGTTCTCCAGCAGGCCGACAGCTTCTATCTCCGGTATCGGCAATCCGGGCCCCGCAAAATGCCGGTTGGCAAAATCGTCTTTCTCAAAGCCCTCCGCCTGACGATTGACACGGAGCACGTATTTTTTTCCGGAGATGACCACCCGGAAAGCAAAAGACTCCATCCCGTCCTGTACCGGCTCCATGTGGGTGATCGTCCCGTAATGATCTATCACCGCGGCTGTCAGTTGTTCTATATCTACTATTGGTTTGCGCATGCCCGATCTTTTTAACACAACAAGATGAAAGCCGACTGGTTCATTTCATCCCGTATAAGTTTTTATTAAATTTATGATCTTCCTGCATATCTATCTCCTGTTATTCACTGCGGCTCCTCAGCGGACATCCTCCCCGGTGGCCCGGGCGAAACTGCAGAGAACCGTTGTACAGGCCCTTTATTATGAACCCGTTAGAGCAGGATCACGACTTTTTTCTTACTGCGGTTATATTTCAGTCCACAGAACTAACTTGCTGTTCAATCGGACCCGGAAAACTCAGGTAACCATTTTTTTTCACCACATTCGCAATCCAAACACTTTCCCTGTTCGTATATTTTTTTTGAAAACCGGATATACTTTAGAAAATTATTTTTGATTATTGCACCGATCCACCGCCGGACATGTGAATTCCTTTTTTGCTGATCTTTCATAAGAGACACCTATGTGAAATGCTATTGAAAACCTTTTAAACCATACGCCTATCCAAGATGAACCGTACACCTATCCGAATTGAAACCAGTGAACCTTTTTTACTGCTCTTTCAAAACACGCCATCACCGGACGTGTGAAACATTTCCTGAACTTTAAAACCACGTATCCACCACTAATTTAACCGTACTCCTTTTTTAAACCCTCAATTTAAACCACGATCCTATGGACGCGATCATGCACGATGCGAACGGGCAGCAGCGGAATATTGTTGCAACCGATAGCAATCAACACCTGGCCGATTTACTGAAACAAACACCCTGGGAAGAGTACAACTCCCGGGAAACATTGGTCTCCCTGTTCCACAGACAGGTGGCCCGCACACCCAACAACACGGCGGTATCTTTCAAAGGCCACTCCCTCACCTACCGGGAGCTGGACGAAAAGAGCAGCCAGCTGGCGCATTACCTGTTGGCACAGGGCGTCACCACCGGCAGCTACGTTCCTGTTTATCTGGAACGCTCTGCGGAATGGGCCATCGCGGTACTGGGCATCCTGAAAACAGGCGCCGCCTACATCCCGGTAGATGCCATCTATCCCGGTAAAAGGGTAGCCTACATCCTGGAAGAAGTGGAAGCTAAAGTGATCATTACGCAGCTGTCGCTGGGCTCACGGCTTTTCCAGGTACACAACACGGCGGTCGTGTATCTGGACAATCTCTCCATTCTTCAGGACCAGCCCACCACGGCGCCGGACAACATGCCCGCTCCTACAGACCTGGCGTACATCATCTACACTTCCGGTTCTACCGGCCAGCCTAAAGGCGTGATGATCACCCACCTGTCGATCCAGCACCTGATCACCTGGCATCAACAGCAGTATGCCGTCACCAGCAGCAGCCGGCTGTCGCTGGTAGCCGGACTGGCCTTCGACATCTCTGTCTGGGAATGCTGGTCGGCCCTCCTGTCCGGAGGCACCCTCTTTATCGCTGACAACGAAGAAAGGACCCATGCAGGGCTCCTGATGGAATTCTACCGGAGAAACCAGCTCACGCACGCCTTCGCCCCTCCGGTGCTGGCCCCTGAGTTGGTAGCGCTCAGCCGGCAAACACCGGGACTGGCACTGCAATACCTCTTTTCCGGTGGTGAACAAATGAAACCCGTATTGACCAGCGGACTGCCGTACCAGCTGATCGATTATTATGGCCCCACGGAATACACCGTGTACGCTACCCACCGTCATGTAGTGGATGTAGACGGACAGTATGTTCCTACTATCGGCAAGCCCATCGCCAACACACAAGCGTTTATCCTCGACCGTGACCTCCAGCTGCTGGTGCCCGGTGCGGTAGGTGAACTGTGCATCAGCGGTATCGGCATCGCACAGGGTTACTTCAAAAACCCCGCGCTGACCGACAGTAAATTTGTGCCGCATCCTTTCATTCCAGGCCACAAATTGTACCGCACCGGCGACCTGGCCCGCCGCCTGCCAGACGGCGACATTCAGTTTCTCGGCCGCATCGACAACCAGGTGAAAATCCGCGGCTTCCGCGTGGAGCTGGGCGAAATAGAAGCCGCACTGCTACAGGTGCCGCACGTAAAAAGCGCCGCTGTAATAGCGGTAGACAATAACCGTCAGCAGAAACAGCTGGTAGCCTTCATTGTACAGGACCATCCCAATGAACAACAGGGCGTCGCGCTGGCACGGCAACAGCTTAAACAGGACCTCCCCGGTTACATGGTGCCTGCCCGCTTCATCACCGTTCGCGAGCTGCCCATGAATGCCAACGGCAAAGTGGACAGAACAGCGCTGGTGACGCTTTCCTCACAGGCCGCCGGCAGCTACCAGGAATCCGCAGAACCGGTGAGCGAAACAGAACGCCTCATCGCGGAAGTATGGGCCGACATCCTGGAAAGACCGTATATCCATCACAGTGACAACTTCTTCGACATCGGCGGTGACTCCCTGCTGGTAGCCACCGTAGTCACCAAACTCAAGGACCGCTTCGGGGTGAAAATGTACCTGCGCGACCTGTACCAGTTCCCCGAACTGCGGGCACTGGCCACCATGATCGACAACCGGGTGAAAACAGGCGAAACCGGTATCCCCGAAGAAGATGTGGAGCCATATGTGTCCCTGCAACAGGATGCTTATCTGCTGCCTGACATCCAGTACCAGCAACCTTTTGATGTCAGCGTGCTGCAACGTCAGTCGGCGGTACTGCTCACCGGCGCCACCGGCTTTGTCGGTATCCATCTGCTGCAGGAACTGCTGGACAACACCACCGCCACGGTGTATTGCCTCGTTCGCGCCAGAGATGAACACCATGCGCTCGACAAAATCCATCAGGCCTTTGCAGCCTATCATATCCCGGTGCAGGATGATACGCGGCACCGTATTGTACCGGTACCAGGCGATTTTGCGCAGCCTTCCCTCGGCATCGCCGATCAAACCTATCAGGAACTGGCCGGCAAAGTGGAAGTGATTTACCATTCCGGTAGCTCGGTGAATTTCATTGAGCCATACTCCTTCATGAAGAAACCCAATGTAGACGGACTGCGGGAGATCATACGTTTTGCTGCCACCGGCAAAATGAAGTGCCTGTCGTTACTGTCCACCATCTCGGTCTATAGCTGGGGGCATGTGTTCACGCACAAAACCATCATGAAAGAATCGGATGACATCTCCCAAAACCTGCTCGCTGTCAGCAAAGACATTGGCTACGTCAGAAGCAAATGGGTAATGGAAGCAGTAGCTGATCTGGCTGCAGCAGCCGGCGTGCCGCTGATCACGTTCCGCCTCGGTTATGCCATGTGCCACAGCCAGTCGGGCGCCAGCGCGCCTTATCAGTGGTGGGCCAGTCTCGTGAAAAACTGTGTACAGTATTCCTCCTACCCTACGCTGCGCGAACTGCGTGAAGGGCTTATTACCGTGGACTATATGGTGAAAGCCATCGTACACATCACGAAAAACCAGGAGGCCATCGGACAGAAATTCAACCTGATCTGCTCTCCGGACACCAATCTCACGCTGGAACAGTTCTTCGGGCGGCTGATGGAGCTCTATGATTTCAAGCTGAAACCATTGTCATATAAAGACTGGCGCAAGCAGTGGGAAGACGACAGCACCAACCGTCTCTATCCGCTTACCAGTCTGTTCAGAGATAATATGCATGAAGGTCTTTCTACCGTGGAACTTTATCAGGACACCTATGTATGGCACCGCGATAACGTGGACAAGTTCATGCAAGGCTCCGGCATACCGGAACCAGTGTTCGATAAAGCCGTATTAGATAAGTATTTACAATACCTGGGCATACTAGTTGGCTAAAATGAAAACCGCCGCATGATTTCCTCATGCGGCGCTTTTTTTTATTTGATCAGCCATTCCAGTTTATACATATGATGAAACGTGTCATACGCCATCAGATCGTCATTATCCCTGAAAGCCGCGTCCAGCCGCTCCGGCAGGTCTTTCCTGGCCACAAACGCCTGTTTCACGTTCTGCGTAGTCAGCTCCTGCAGATTGCTTTCACCGGTAGAAAAATAATACCGATAGGGCTGCTCCGGATACGTTTTGGGAGACGCCGGCAGCTTCCGCCGGAACAACAATAATTGTGGATTACGGTTTAGCAACTCATAACTCTCCCCGCCCCTCATGTGGAATATTTTTCCATCCTTCAGCTGTACGGCAAAAAAACGATCTTTCCCCAGCTTCGTCTGCTCCCCGCCGCGGGTCAGGAGAATATGGTCTTTGGGAACGAGCGCATAAAGCCGTGCTTTATAAAGATGCCCGTTGGTTTCGGTATACGCCATCTTGTTTTGGACGTAATCAGCCGCTGTGAGGTAAATACCGGTTATTTTCTGTTGCGCCATCGTACCCAGACAGGTAGCCATCATTAGCCCTGTCATCCATAGGGATAATTTTTTTCCTTTCATGATTTTGTTGTTTGTAAAATGATATCAACCGGAATGCCATTACAAGAAAATAATCCAATCCAATGATAATCATTGCATAAAAACAAACACAAGGACCACAATGAGTTTATCACAATGAAAAACATTGTCAGATTGGGGCATACCGCTTTCGCCTTTACCATTTTGAAAGGCTTTTTCATTTTGAACCGGAAGGTATCATCTTTTTTCAAAGGCAACAAAAAGGGAATGTTGGCTGTAATCCTTTATAGCAGACATTTTTAAGAAGAGGGCGAAAGGTTTTTTATTCAGGGCACATGTTTGGTGATCCCTGATGGTACAACAAAATCAATTTTACCCGGACATGAAACACGGCATTATTATCCCGCTGATCCTGACACTGACATTATCCAAAGGATACGCACAGCAAGACACCGCACCCGCATCATCCATGACCACCGACAGCAGTTCCAACGGCAGGAGCCTGCCTTCACCGATAGCTTCCCCGCCGTTTCCCAGCGGTGAATGGGTGGGCAATCCCCTGATCGGCATACCCGCCGACGCACCGGATTATCCATTGACCAAACTGCTCGGCCTTGCCGGTAGCAAAAGCCGCATCAAAATTTACGGATGGGTAGATGTGGGCGCCAACTTCAGCACATCCAAAAATTCCAATGCCCCTACCTCCTACAATCTCGTTCCCAACCGGGTGGTGCTGGACCAGCTCATCCTGCGCGTGGAGCGGCAGCCTAATACCGTACAAAGAGATCATGCCGACTGGGGCTTTGTGGTCGATAACATTTTTGGCACCGACTATCGTTATACGCTGGCCAAAGGCATCTTCAGCGACCAGTTACTGAAGAACAACCACCTGTATGGGTACGACCCCACACAGGTATATGCCATGCTGTATCTGCCGAAAGTAGCAGAGGGACTGCTGATCAAAGTCGGACGTTTCATTTCACCTGCCGATATTGAAGCACAGTGGGCGCCGGACAACTACCTATACTCCCACTCCCTGATGTTTACGGTAGATCCCTACACCTTTACCGGCGTTCATGCCGCACTGCGGCTGAATGCACATTGGCAGTTGTTTGCCGGCGTACACGGCGGCAACGACATGGCGCCCTGGAGCAATTCGTCCAGCTTGAACGGATTATTGATGGCCCGCTGGGTTTCCGCCAATAACAACAACTCCCTTTACGGAGGCATCAACTCGTTGGGAAAGGGACGCTACAAAAATGAACACGACAACCTGCAAATGGCCGTGCTCACGTGGGGTCACCGCTTCAGTCCCGCTGTTCATATGAACACGGAAGTGTATTACATGTGGCAGCACGATGCAGCCGTAGGCGGCACCGCCATTGACGGCCCGGGCAAAGAATGGTACATGAACACCGGCCTGGGCGCCACTATTCCGGGCATCGCCGCTGCGGTGGGCGCCGTGAATTACTTTCAGGTGCAGCTGTCCCCAAAGAAAGACTACCTGTCTATACGCAACGATCTGCTTAGCGACCCACAGGGCAACCGCACCGGCTTTACCACCCTGTATACCAGTCATACTATCGGCTGGGTGCATCACTTCCATCCATTAGTGAGGATAAGACCAGAAGTCCGCTATGAACGCGCCTGGCGCAATAAGGCCATGCCTTATGACAATGGGCTTCGCCGCGACCAGTTCACCGCTGCCATGGACCTGATTGTTCGGTTCTGAGGTATACACGTTAAACGTAAGGGGCTGACCAGATGAGTCAGCCCCTTGTGTATTCCTTTTATTTTATCAGACTGTATTCGTCCATTTTCCGGTACAGGGTCGACAAGCCGATATTGAGCAACCGCGCTGCTTTGGTTTTATTACCTGCTGCATAGCGGATCACCCATTGTATATGTTCTTTTTCCACGTCGGCCAGATCGAACGTGCCGGAGTGCTGGCGTCCACCTTTGTGCCAGCGTACTTCCAGCGGCAGTGTCTCCGGCGTCAGTTCCGGGCCCTGCGCCACAATAACGGCCCTTTCCATCACGTTCTTCAGTTCCCGGATGTTACCCCGCCAGTCATGCTGTTTTAGTTGCGCCACAAAATCGCTGGTCATCCCGCTTACCGCCTTACCACTTTTGCGGGCAAACAACTGCATAAAATAGGCTGCAAAAACAGGAATATCTTCCTCTCTTTCACGCAGTGCCGGCAACTGTATCGTGAACATATTCAGCCGGTAAAAGAGATCTTCCCGGAAACGGCCCTCATTTATTTCTTTGGTCACCTCTCGGTTGGTAGCAGCGATAATACGTATATCCGTTTTCGTTGGTTTGGTGTCTCCTACTTTGATGAACTCACCGGATTCAAGCACCCGCAGTAGTTTGGCCTGTAGCTCCAGCGGCATTTCTCCTATTTCGTCCAGAAAGAGCGTGCCCTGATGGGCTTCTTCCATCAGTCCTTTTTTATTTTTGGCGGCGCCGGTGAAAGCGCCGGCCTTATATCCAAACAGTTCACTTTCCAGGATGTCTTTTCCGATGGCGCTGCAGTTGATGGCCACAAAATCTTTGGCAGCGCGGCAGCTCGCATTATGGATCGCTTGTGCGAACATTTCCTTTCCTGTGCCGGTTTCACCCAGCAGCAGCACCGGCGCATCGCTGGGGGCTGCCTGCGCGGCCAGCTGACGGGCCGCTTTAATACCAGGGGCGGTACCGATGATTTCCTGAAAGGAAGCATAGCCGCTCACAATGCGGGTTTCCAGGTGTTGAATACGTTGTTGCAACTGCACTTTCTCCATAGCGCGGAACAACAGGGGTATAATACGGGTGTTATCATTGCCTTTGGTGAGATAATCAAAGGCCCCGGATTTGATAGCGCGTACACTGTCAGGAATGTTGCCATAGGCTGTTAACAGAATAATTTCCGCCGGCAGCTGCCGTTCACGGACATACGTCACCAGATCGATACCATTGCCGTCCGGCAACATCACATCACAAAGCACCACATCTACCGGTGTATCTTCCAGCAGGCGGCGGGCAGATTTAACGTTGGCACATTCCTGTACGCTAAACCCTTCGAGTGTAATAATACGTTTCAGCAGATGACGGACTTTTTCCTCATCTTCTACTAACAAGATGTTTCCCGTAGTCATGTTTTGGTGATATTAAATAATCAAAAAAAGCGCTCAAATCGTGTGCAACTGTTCATCTGTGGCATCCAGGATTTCACTGCTGATTTTCAGGATGCGGTCTACATCTTCCTCCAGGCTGCTTACCAGCTCGCGCTGGGCCGGCTGCAGTGGTCCGGTACGGCTATCGGCCAACAGGCCGAGGCTCATTTGCATGGAAGCAATCGGTGTTTTCAATTCATGCGAAGCGGTGGCAATAAACTTAGTCTTAGCGGCAGCCAGCTCCTGTATGGCACTGATATCGCGTAATACAATCACTTCTCCGATCACATCGCGATTATTTTCAACCCGCATTACTTCTTTCACAAAAGTGTAGGGCTGCCCACTATGGCTGATCGTGAGCTGTTGCTGTGCAGGATGATGGATGATGGCGTCCAGCACTGTATTGCCGGGCGCTTTCACCTGTCCGCATAACCGTTTGGCCACCGTATTCATAAACAGGATATTTCTTTTCTCATCGAATCCGATCACGCCATCGTGCATCAGGTTGATGATGGTTTCTATCCTTGTTTTTTCCGCTTTGATTTGTTCGATGTTACTATTTTCATAGGTGTACAGTTTTTCCGCCATGTTATTGATCCCCGCTGCCAGTTGCCCGAACTCATCGCCGGGACGAAGATCGATGCGGGTACGATAGTTTTTTTCCGCTATCTGGCGGATACCTGTGGCCAGCATGCCTACCGGTCTGCTGATAATTTGCGGGAAGCTAAAGATGAAAATGATGTACACGGCGAGCGACAGCAGCGTAAATACCGACAACGCGAGAATAGCATTAGACGCCGTTTTGGAGGCTATGGCACTCTTACGCGCAATGGCTTCCTGGTTGATAATGGCTACCTGTAAGACATCATGACGGAGCGACCGGATCAGTTCTTCGTTGGCCGGATCTGCCTGTAATTTCTTCGCCATGTCTGTTGCATTGGCCGTAGCGGCATCTTCTCCATGCTCCGTTACATTTCGCTGTTGAAGCACCAGGTTCTCCTGCAGGGTCTTTAGCGGTACCGGTCGTGTTTCCAGCGCCTGCAACATATTATTACAGTAAACGATAGAGTGCAGGTTTTGCTGTAAGATCAATCGCGCGTCACGGTCCAGCTGGTAAATCCGGTAAATGCCCTGCATGCTGATGGCTAATGTCACGGCAAACAGGAAAGTTAAGCCGAGGATCAGTTTTGTTCTTAACCGTAACATGGTATAGTGTTTTTGATAACGCCACCAAAGCGATGCCATACCAACAGATAGAATTTAACTATTTGATTATTAGTTTATTGAGATTTTACCAGTAAAGGGAGACCCTTCCGAAATGGAAGGGTTTTTATCAAAATGGTAAGGTATTTACCCGTTTTTCCGGGTGGCCGCATCCGCGAAATGCTTTATATTTACCCCCATCCGGAAACAATATTAAAATGTTAACCATATGTCCGAAACGAATGTATTCATTGTCATGCTTGAGAGTAGTCAGCAGGAACAATTACCGGTCCGTATCTTTTTAACCCATCACACGTTCAGCGGTATTGTCACCCATATCAGCCCAACGACGGTAGAAATCAGAACGCCCGAAGGTCAGCCGGCTGTTATCCTGTTGAACAAAATAGAGGCTGTTGTCGGCCGCTGATTCTCTTTACACTGAAAAAACGATAGCATGGAAAATAGTACCCAACGCCCGGAGCACGCCTTGCCCGGGCTTATCCGCAAAGTATTGGGCAGCCCGCATTCCGAGCAGGTGATCAAAGCGCAGATTATCCAGATGGCTTCCCAGAACCTGCATGTACCGGAGGTAACCACCGCGTTGCTCGAAGTGTTGCCCCTGACGAAAGACAAAGAGACCCGTGACCAGCTCCTGCGTTTCCTTTCCGCCCTGAACACTTCCCGTTTCACAGATACCGGCGCCCTGTTCCAGGCACTGCTGGACGTATACCGGCAGGAAAAAGACCGGGATACCCGCATCGCCTTGTTGTACCGGCTGCAGGAAAGCATCCATCAGGACCCGCGGCTGGCGGTATTCTTCGTGGAGTTGTCGGGCCAGGAAAACCTGAGTGAACAGGAACGTATAGCCGTGCAGGATACCCTCTCTTCGCTTCCTGCTATTTCGGAAGATATTGCACTGGCAGCGCTGCTGAAAAACGTGAACGCCCCTACGATATTACAGTTACAGGCCGTGGAGATCGCAGAGAAATGCCCTTCATGGGGCGAAAAGATGGTGGCCGGCCTGCAACCTTATCTCGATGTCAAAAACGACCGCGGTATCCGTTTCCGCATCCTGCAGCGGCTTGCAGCCGCCCGCCTGCTGGAACCGGCTTACGCCGATGTACTGATACCCGTACTGCGTACCGACAACGACGTAACTGCCCGCCACGAAGCGCTGGCCGCCCTGGCACGCATCAAACCATGGAATGAGGCCATCCTCCTGCAGTTGATCTGGTCTGCCTCTCATGATGGTGACACCGGTATCCGCAGCCAGGCCTTAGAACTACAGGGAGAACAACCCGAACGCACCAACGAACAGCTGGTCAGCATGGCCGGACTGCTGGCCTCCGACCGTTCGGAAGGTGTACGACTTACGCTGTTGCAACAGCTCAAACCGGTGATGCGCATAGCAGATATCCGCAACAAAGTAGCCGCCGCCTTCGCCGGTAATCCGGGTGTTTTTGTTGAAGAAGAATTTAATCAGTTGACCGATATGCTCGCCCCCTATGCCGGCCGCGATGAACAAATCAGCCAGCTGTTGCTGCAAAGCATCAAAGGCCTGCCCGGCACCAGCCAGCGCCAGAAGGTGCTGCAGCTGCTGATAGGAAAAATCAGCCTCGAAAAAATGCTGGACCCGGTGGTGCAATTGTTCACGCAGGAGCACAACGAAACGCTGCGGGAAGTGTTGTTCAACCAGATCAAAGCCCTGTCAGTGGCCCGTCACCCGCAACTGGTAGACATATTCTGCGCCGAGCTGACCGAGCCGGGATCGCCTTTCCGGGTTACCTGCGCCGGCATCCTCGCCAACGCGGCCGAGCTCTACCCACAGATACCGCCCGCCCTGGAAGACGTGCTGTTGTACGACAACGAACGGGAACTGGTGCGCCTCTGCCTCGATGGTTACCTGCGCCCCGGCGTAGACAAAAAGTTCGATGTACTCGTCCATCTGGTGAAAAACGAACTGATAGACACCGCTTCCAGGCAGAAAGCACTGGATGCCATCCTGAAACTTTCTTTAGATGAACACCAACAGGAGACACTGGCCAACGCCCTGTCCGGCCTCAAACCCGGCACACTGAAAACCTCCTGATAAACGCCCGTTAATATGGACCTTAGCCAAACCATCGCCACCATCCGTGAACGCAGGAACGCCGGCACCGAACAGGCGCTGCTGATGCTCGATATGGCGCCGCTTTCCGATACAGACAATAAATATTCGCTGCTCTCCACCGCGGCGCATTACCTCCACGATCCCGCTGTGATCAGCAAGTGGATAACACTGCTCGCTGCCGAAACAGATACGCAACTAAGAGCAGACATGCTGCAACGCCTCGCCGCCACAGGGCTGCAACAAATCCCTGATAAACAGGGCTTCGCCGATCTGCTGGCCGCCTCGCTGCAACAAGACGAGTCGAGGGACATCATTCTTCCCCTGCTGGGAAAGCTGTCTCTTACCTATCCGCCCGCACGGGAACGGCTCATCGCTTTTTACCAGCAACAACATAACGCCGACGTAAACCGGCAAATCCTTTCCTGGCTGCTGATACCGGTGCAGGCAACGGAAGCAGACCTCGCCTTCTACCGCAGCCTGCTGGACAGTACCGATACAGATGACAAGCTGCTACTCCTCAATCGGCTGCTGCTGCGTGACCAGCTGGCGCCGGAGCAGATAGCACAACAGCTGCAACCGGCCACGCCGGAGGTGATCAAAGAAATGGTGCTGCGTTTCTGTTTCGACCGCTCCATCGTTCCGGAAGCCGCGTTGTGCACCCTCGTGCGCGCCGACAAAAATCCGCTGATACGCAAATGGAGCATCCAGCTGCTGGCCGTGCACGGCGTAAGTCAAAACGATGTGCTGGACACCCTGCTGCAGGCGTTACGGGAAGACCCCGACCCTGCTGTACGGCAAGCCGCCATGTTTGTATTCACCTACAGTCTCACGCTGACACCAGCCATCATTGAACATCTGGCGCGCTGCCTGCAAACAGAAAAACATATAGCCGTAGCGTTACAGCTGCTACAGCTGCTGGCGCCTTATACAGAGAAAAATGAAGCACTGGCAGATGCACTGTGGCTGCTGCCCGATCACGACATCGCGGTAGACCTGGCTGCTGCTATCTATGATATACTCGGCCGGCTGGTGCCTGTAAAACCTGCGCTGCTGGAGAAGTTCATGGCTGCTTATGAAAAAGAACAGCATGACGACTGCAAGGCCATCATCCTGAAAGCCATCACCAGCGCCATGAATACCGGAGCATCATGGAACCGTTTTTATCTCCGCGCACTGGAAGCACCATCCGCCGCTATCAGAAGCTGGGCCGTGCAAGCCATGCTGTACATCCCGCTGACACCGGACAATATCAGCACCCTTGCAGCCGCAGCGCCCGTGTTGCTGCATCCGGAGATACCGCACCAGCAACGGCAACTGCTGGCGCGCAAAATCAGCTGTATCCCGCAGCTGCCCGCTGCCGCCGTACAGGTGTTCAGCAAACTGGCAGACCACAGCAACGACCAGGAGCTGCAACGTCTCGCCACCAAAGTGCAGGAGAAAGCGATCTCCCATAACGGCGGCACACAGATCAACTGGGAACAGTGGCTGCATAAAGCTGACGTCACCCACGACCTGACTGGCATCTTCCCGCATATCTGGCTTTTCTACGACGACAATCCGGAGATGGCCGATAAAATACTATTCGCCGCCATCAATCCGGCCAATAGCAACAGTTTGTATCAGTGCTCCGTAACGGACATCGAAATACTCAACTTCCTTTCCGTAAAAGCCGGCATCAACGATGAAATGAGCCGGTACGCCCTGCATCAGTTGTTACACACCGATCTGGGCAACGAATCGAAATTCAAATGGTACCTGCTGGTGCTGAAAAGTAATCCTGCCAACGCGGAATTACGGGAAGGGCTCTGGCAGCTGCTGGAAAAAAGAGGTCGCTATATCAATATGATACAGCTCGACGAGCTGCTGCGCATCATCTGGAAAGACCAGCTGGAAAACGTTTTCCGCCAACATCTCTTACAGCAGCACACCGCCGCCGGCGCCGTGCCTTACCTGCAATTCCTGGAGGCCAACAACACCTGGGCGCCCGTGCCTGCCTTGCTGAAAGAGGCCGCGCAGTTGCCCGGCCTGTTGCAGGACAGCAGCTTTAAAGACGCGCTCCAGCGGGCTTGTCGCGCTGCCGGTATTGACATCGATGACCTGCTGCGCAGCGTAGCGCCACCTGCCGCTCCCGAAGCAGATGGCCCCGGCTTCGCCGATTAGCCAGCGCCGGTAACCTATTTCATCATCTTCACAGTACAACATATGTCGGAAGAAATCTTATTATTCGATATACTCCTATCTCCGGAACGCAGCACAGCGGAGCGGTTGACCGCCCTCTCCAGTCTGCGTCCTTTTCTGGAAGCGGCGGAAGGCATCACCAAACTATGCCAGGCCGTACAAACAGAAACAACCCTCGCCGTAAAACAGGCCATGCTGCAGCAGCTCTGCGACCTGGACAGCGCCCGTGTGACCGACCATCCTGTCTACATCGAGACGCTGGCCCTTATCGCCTGTCTGGACCCCGAGCGTCCATTGCGCTATATGGCCGTCAGCACCCTCGCGTCACTGGCCGCCCATGTAAGCGACATACAAGCGATACTGGCCGAAACCATGGCCCACGACCTCGATACAGCCATACAACTGGCCAGTATTCAGGGGCTACAAAACAGCGTCCGCAAAACGGATGCTACCATCGAAAAGATAGGGGCGTACATTCCGCTGGCGCCAGTAGCCTGCCGCGAGGCCCTGCTGGCGCTGGTACAGCAATTACCACTGCCTGCCGCTGCCATGATGGCATTGGATTTTACCGGGCCGCTGGAAGCTACCCACGTGCGACTGACCGCCCTGCATTTTCTGGCCACTATCCCGCAGGTACCCGCCAACGCGCTGTCACAGCTGGCCGCCATGATACCCACGGAAACATCGTTGCCCGTACGGGAAGCTATCATCAGCCTGTTGGCCGGCATGCGGCATATAGACGAGGCACTCTTCAAAGATATGTTCCATGCGCTGCAACAAATGCCGGACCTTCCGGACCTGTTGGCGCTGGTCACCGGCAGGCTCACCGCCCATCCGGAGCTACAGGACGCCTTCGTCGCTTTGTTTGCCTCCACCCCGTCCGCAGGCCTGAAAATCAGGCTGCTGACCTTACTGCAACAGGCAGAGATACCACAGCTGATCGTCCGCGGCCTACAGGATGCTAATCCGTATGTAAGAGAAGCCACGCTGCCGTTGCTAACGCACCGCTTCGCCGCGTACCAGGACCAGCTGGAACCGGCCCTGGCAGCTGCCATCCGACAGGAGCCGTTGCTGGCGCTGCGTAGCGCTATGGTGCAGGTGGTCCTGCAAACCGGCCGCAAATCAGCGGAAACAGATCGCCTGCTCGTGGAGCTGGCCACCACCGAAACAGATCATGCGCTGAAAATACAACTGGCCACGGCAGCTTGTGAGGTGACGGTACAGGAACAGTTCCAGCCGGCATTGTTACAGCTGTATGGCGATATCATGGAAGGACAATGGTATCCGGCCACACTCAAACAACTGGTGATAGCGCGGCTGCAAACCTTCTCCTACAGCGACAATCCGCATCTGCGTAAAAGTCTCGGCCTGCTGCTCGATCAGGCTAAAGACATCCATGAGCTGGACCGCATCTACCGCGTGCTGAAAACCCTGGAAGCCGATTTCAGCCAGCTCGCCCCTTCCCTGCTACAGGCCCTTTACCGGCACATCGCCTGGTATCCGCAACAGCCACTCGATGAATGGGTGAAACTGATCGGGCAACTGGCAGCGCAACATCCGGCATTACGCGCCGAACTGCCCTATCTGGTGTCTGTTACCGGCGCCACCTGGCTGCTACAGGGCGCGGAGAAAGCAGATCAGACAGGCGCCTTCCTCCCCACGCTCAAAGACGCCATGATGAAAAACAACGGCATGCAGAGCTTCATGGAAGTACAGCGCCTGATCAACGATGCCTGGAACAACCGCACCATCAAAAAAGCAGAGATCATCGCACTGTACCAGATGCTGGCACAGACACCGAAATCAGCCGGGCTGCTGCAACAGGTGACCACCATCCTGCAACAGGGCAAGCTGGTCACGCCCGAACTGGTGACCATCAGCCTCGATTATATCCTGACTTCGCCGGATACTGAGGGCGTATACGTTGTCCGCAAATACCTGGAACAAGTAGGCTTCATCGACCTCGAATACCGGGAACGGCTCCTTCGTTTGTTTACCCAGGAACAATATGCCCGGTTCATGCAGCACCATCTGCCACAAACACACTCCAAACGCCGCATACAAACTTTCAACGACTGGGAATATGCCGGTGGCTGGACTTGTCCGTATGGTCAGTGGCCTATTGCGGAACTGGTATTTGCCATTGAGCCGGGAGACCTGATCACACAGGTATTCAGCGACCTGCCGGCGGGCGAAGACACCAACGCCACGCTGCCGTACCTCGTGTTGGAACACCTGTTCCGCAACACCAACAGCGTATGGGCGAAACAGTTATATGGCGACAACCAGCGGCTCGAACAGTTCCTCAGTCTGCTTTTCAGAGGATACCAGCAGCTCACCGCCCGCAATCCGCTGGGCGACCGCATGATGTACACCTTCTGGAAGAAATGGAACGACTATGTGAACCGCCTTAATGGTCAGCTCGTTCCGCCTGCCCTGGCCGATGCCGCCACCCTCGTGTATGCGGGGGTATGCCAGTTGGCACACCAGCTGGACCCCGTCCTGAAAAACAAGCAGTTCCCGCAGGTTCTCAAAGGCATGAATAAAGACCTGCTGCATCAGCACTGGCCATGGGACCAGGACCTATGGGAAGCCTTCTCTTACAAACATTTCCCGGTACACGATCCTGCACAGGAAGCAGCGGTGCAGTTGTTTCAACAGGCCGCTAAAACCTTACAGGCCGGCCATCTCGCAGAAGGCTATCAGCTGCTGAAAGATTTGCTGGCACAGTATCCGCATACGCGGCAGGTAAAAGAACAGCTGTCAGTCATCAACAACGCATTGCAACAGCTGGAAGAAAAACTTCGTCCTGCTTAAAATATTAAAACCGCGGTAGGTCATCGCCCTACCGCGGTTTTATACTATATTTAAAAAAATATCCCCTATGCCTGATTTTTCAATGGCCGGTAAATGGCGCGGCTACTATATTCTGGGACAAGGCTACGCTGATGACTTGTTTGGAAAGAAAGTAATGTTTGAATTAACACTGCATGATATCGGCGAAGAAGAATTTGAAGGTAGCTGTGCCGATTTTTATGACAAGCCCGCCCCGCCAGCTACCATCAAAGGTTATATAGAAAATGAGTTTATTAATTTTATCAAGGAATATGAAGGCCCCTTCACCAGTGCAAAAGAAGATCCGGCCGTAACACTCACTCCGCCCATCAACTATACAGGATATTACGATGCTACCCGTGATACCTTTTTCGGAGAATGGGAACACATGGGGAAAACCCATGATACTCCCATGGGAACATTTACGGAAGGTTGTGCCGGCATCTGGAATATGAAGAGAGCCGCTGACTAGGTCAATAGCTCATTTCACATACTCACTCGGGAAAATTCGTCAACTCTCAGGGAAAATCAGATATCAACCAGCCCTTGCTCTCCGGTTACCTTTGATTCCTAATAAAAGAGATGAGTATGAAAAACAGACAACCGGTATGGACGTCCTTTTTAGGGCTATCCTTGTTGGCATCCGCCTGCAATAAAGATGATGACGGGAACATGGGTATGACATACTCTCCCACGATCACCATCGAGAATGTATTGGATTCGCGACCGCTGGTAGAATCAGGCACCTTTAAGAATACCGGCAATTCGCCGGTGATTATGCCGGGAGAATCGATATCCTTCCAGTTCTCGGCAGGCAAGGGGCAGGCGGTATCGTTTGCCACTATGTACGGCTGGTCCAACGATCTTTTCTTTGCCCCGGCCAATCCGGGCATCAAAGTGTACAAGGACGACGGAACTCCTATTGAGGGGGATGTCTCCGGCCAGATAAAACTATGGGACAACGGCACCCGTATCAATCAGACACCAGGACCATCCGTGATGCATCCGGGCACGGCCGAAAGTACCGCTAAAAATGTGACGGAAGTAAATGGTACCGACGCTCAGGGTAATACCTATGCAGCAGCATCTGCTTTGATGAAAGCCAGTTTACATTATAACGGTAATTCCATCTTTACGTTAACCATCACCAACGGCTCCGGCGGTACTTCCAACCCGACGCCCTTTAGTCCGGGTGTGTGGGCAGTTTCCTACATTGCCGGCGGCAACCTGTTAAGCCCCAATCCGCTCTATGAAGCCGGCAAACTCAGCGCCAACGGGTTGACCAACATCGCTGAAATGGGCGACAACAGTGTATTGGGAAATTATATTACGGGGCAAACTGGTATTTTCACGCCATTATCGCCTATCTTGGTGGTGGTATATAACGGTATTGACAATCCCATCTATAAAACGGGCGAAAACGACAGAGGACAGGGACTGAAAAAACTGGCCCAAACGGGCGATGCCAGCGATCTGGCAAGCTATCTAAAAACAGTAAAAGGCGTTAAAAACGTATATGTATTACCGGCGGCCAGCACCACGGTATTGTTGCCCAAAATCGGTACCCAGGCAGGCAGTAAAGTTTCACAGCAGTTAAGTGTGGTCTCAGGTGACAGGATAGCTATCGCCACCATGTATGGATTATCAAACGACTGGTTCTTTGCGTCGCAAGGCAATGGTACAGATGCCACCCAGACAGGCGACATCTCCGGATCTATGGGTCTTTTTGATGACGGCACCGCCATCAATCAATTCCCGGGGGCAGGCGTCACACAGGCCAACCTCGGCGGAACTCCCCTTCCGGAGAGCAAAAACATAGCAGCAGTACCCAATCCAAATGACTTTACCACCCTACCGGCAATACCCAATATTATCAAGGTAACTATTCAGTAATGGAGTATGGTAAGCGAATATGATGAAAAAGCTACATCGGCACGGTTCATTATGCATGTCCATAATGACCGGTTTAAAGGAGCGGGGCTTCACAAGCCAACCGTGCCGATCAACACCTTTGTATACAACAAGGGAAAAGCACAACGGGTCACCATCGATGAGATTGAGTACCTAATGCCTGAAGCGTCTATGCTGCCTTTAGTATCCAACCAGCACTTTACCTTCGAGAACCCGGATAAACTGGTGGCATGGCAGTTTAACCGGGAGTTCTACTGTATCGTAGACCATGATGCAGAAGTGGGCTGCGTAGGATTTCTGTTCTACGGTATTCATCACCCGATGTTTATCAGGCTAAATAAAATACAACAGGAAGAAATACAATACCTGGAGAAAACTTTTACCGCTGAATGGCCATCCAAAGACGGTTTTCAGGGGGAAATGCTGCGTACACTGCTGAAATACCTGATCATCACCACAACCCGGATCGCCAAACAACAAAGCGAGTGTTATCAGCAGTTTGCTGATGAAAAGATGGACATTGTGCGCAAGTTCTCTTTGCTGCTGGAATGCTCTTTCAGAAGAGAACACAGTGTAAAATTTTATGCTGATGCACTGAACAAATCAGCCAAAACCTTAAGCAATATCTTTGCGCTACTGGAACAGCCTGCACCATCCAGGCTTATTCAGAACAGAATAATACTGGAAGCGAAGCGATACCTTCATTACACCAACAAAACGGCTAAGGAAATAGCTTATGAGTTGGGGTTTGAAAGTCCTGCACATTTTAGCCGGTTCTTTAAAATGTATACCGGCATCAATGTTTCCAAATTCAGAGATGGTAAATCCGTTATGGATGCCCTTCCCTAAACCGTCTGCATGGTTTCCCTTTGCGCCTCAGCGGCTTCTTTCCTGCTCACCACCAACACCCGATACATGACCAGGCCGCTGGCGACGATTAATGCGATATAGCTGAAAGACAGGTTCTGTCCATCTTTGGCAGGCAATACATAAGTGATGCCGGCGCTGAGCATAGACACGATCACGTATACCAGTCCACCGGTAAGGCCTCCGGCGATGCCCGCATTTTTAGGGAACCGTTGTAAGCAGTACGTGAAGTAGTTATTATAGGTGAAGCCAGCTCCTACATGCACGAGGAAGGCGAATACCAGTACCGTCCAAAGCTGATTGAACAACAGGAAAGTGCCCAACAGCGCGAAGGCTGCCACCAGTTGGCAAGCTATATTCACATTCAATTTCCGGACAAACGGTTTGTTGATCGTTCCCTTGCCGATGAAACCACCCACCATCCAGGCGAAGCCCAGGAAGAGGGAGCAATAGCCCGTTACGACCGGCGACAGATTAAAATAATGCTCAATGATGAAAGGACCTGACATGTTATAGATCATCACCATGGTATAGGCCAGTCCCAACATACCAATGCCCAACGTAAAGCTGCTGGTGCGCAGCATCTCATAATAGATAGCTACTATTTTGGCCGGAAGGAACGGTGTTTTCTGCCTGATGGTTTCCCCGCTGAAGCATACTTCCAGTACCAACAGCAGCGCTGCATAGGCGCCCAGGAAATAAAAATTGGATTCCCAACCGAAGTTCACTTCCAGATAACCACCAATGAAAGGCGCTATGATAGGGCCGGTGGACCATATAATGGTGAAGAAGCTGAGATAATGTTTTAGTTTTTCGCCGGAGTAGAGGTCCACGAAAAGTGCCCTTTTACTCACCACCATGGCGGCGATGGTAATACCATGCACGATCCTCATGGCATATACCACATACAGACTATGGGTATTGGCGATGATACCACAGGAGATACAGAAGAGCAGCATGGATATCAGGGCTACCCTGTAGCGGCCATAACTATCGAGCAGTCCGCCGATAAACAGTTGTGAAACGCCGTAGCTGATCAGGAAGAGGCCCAACGTGAGCTGTGCCTGGCTGCTGGAGATACCGAGTGCATTGGTCATGCCTGGCAGCGAAGGAATGTAAATGTCGGTAGCAAATCCCGACATGGGTATCATGGCAAAAGCGAGCAGGGTGGCTATTCCAATATTACCCTCTTTGATGCGTTTAACAGTGCTGGTCGTCATTTTACAGAAGCTGGTGATTCAGTTTGCTGCAAAATTAGGCCATCATACACTATCTATTGACACAGTAATCTCATAAAAAACCGAAGTTTTTCCTCCTTAAAAAACATTTTGAAGAGAAGTTGAATTTTTGTTCACGTCATAAAAGCCGGCATGACAGGATTCACACCGGCTATTATGCTTCCTACTTTCTGCGAAGGGGTTGTCATCATTTCATGACAGCAGCCAGTCCTTTCTTCAGATCGTCCTGGTTCATCACCGGCTGAAACTCAAGTTTTGCATTTAGCTCCATAAAAAATGGTTCAGCGATGCCCGGAATTTCCGAAGGATCTTTCATATCAAATATCATGATACCGGTGCGGCAGCCTTCTGAGGCAAAGAAGTAACTCGCTTCAGGTTTGATTTTGTCAACAGTCGCTTTGATGATTTCGGGGAGCCGGCCGTTTTTAATAGCCTCGTTGGAAGCATTTACTTCCATTACGACCTTTAACATGGTACGCATAACTTTTGGGGGTTTGGTTATGCTGTAATTTCGCACTTTTTGTGCAGGGAAAATGTTATTTGAAAGTTATAATGCGACACCGCCGTGACTGCTTAAAACAGCGACATCTGCGTTTGCTGCGGCTGTTGTGGCTGCCCGGCCAGTCCGAATACCTTCCTTACCTCCTGGTAAAAGTCCGCCTCGTGTACACCGTCGTGCACATGCAGGAAAAAGTATATATCCTGCAGGCCTTGTGCTTTCCAGGCATCGATGCGTTCTTTCCAGGCATGCAACCGGGTAACATCCAGCGGATGCCCGCCCTTGGTGACGAAACGCAGGAATAGATGCGGAATGGTATGTGCCATATGCAGGCAATCACGCCTACCGGGCGTGTCGGTCATCACCACCCCGATGCCCAGCTGATGCAATGTGCGGAAAAACGTTTCGCGCTCTGTTGTTTTCTCAAACCAGTCGGGATGCCGCACCTCTACAAAAAAGCGGATATCCTGCGGCAGCTGCTCCAGGTATTTATAGAGGTTCAGCTTCCGCACCGGCGAAAAATGTTCGCTGAGTTGCAGGAATACCGGTCCCAGCTGCGTTTCAAATGCCCGTATGCTTTCCAGAAAAGCAGCGGTTTCCGTACCGGCATTCAATAAGGTACTGTGGTGGCTGATAGACTGTGGCACTTTCGGACAAAAACGGAAATCACGTCCCTGGGTTTTGTCGGTCCATTTGCGGATATCATCAGGACTGTAAATTTTATAATGGGTGGCATTCAACTCTACACAGTTGAACAACCGGCTGTATTCCGTCAGTGTATCTTTCACGCCTTTTGTATAGAGCGTGCCGGTGTATTCCTTCCGGCTCCAGCCAGACGTGCCTATCCTCAGGGTACTGTTGCCCGCGGGACCATTCAGAACGGCCGCTGTAGGCCAGGCATCAGCCGGTAAGCTCAGGTCCAGTTGATCGTATCTTTGCCAAAGGGCGCCAAAATCCATACTTCATCTCTTTTTAACTGTCTTCGGGTAAAATTACAGCGTCTTGTTAAAATCCAGGGCAAGATTTACCCAGTAGTCCCAATCTGCTTTGGTGTGCAGGCTGTCTGCCGTCACATGTACATACCCTTTGTACTCTTTTCCGCCCATAATGACCGTAGTACAGCCTTTCCTGGCGATGGCCGCCTGATGCAGCGCCGGGTCGATGCGGCACATGATCCGGTCCGCCCCTGCTGTCAGGCACATTTTTTCATTGACCATAAAAGCCAGTCCGCCGAACATTTTCTTTTCCGTTACGCCTTTTTGTTTGTCCAGCGCTTTACGAAGCTTATTGGCCAGTTCTTCACTGTAAGCCATATACGTTTATTTAGATGGAACAATGCTTATCTTAGCGGCTACTAAAATACGGCATTTCTGATATCCATACAATGACGGACCAGCTTTACCACGACCCGCATCTGGCGCAGTTTTATGACCTTGATAACAGCCGGGGGAAGGACTCTGCCGGGGAAGCGCCGGAGCGGGCGGGCCTGGAAACCGCTCCATTGTGTGGCAGCCGGGACATAACATCGTACACTCCTCAGTCGGAAAAAATGATTTTTGAAGTCCGTCATAAAACGAACATATGAAAGCTCAACCGCCCATCCCCCTCCATGGCAAAGAATTACAGGACCTCGGTGTTGAAATGAAGGAGGGTACTTATATACACGAGGGCATGAGACATATCCACCGCGATGAACACTATGTTTTCCTGCTGTTGACAGCAGGTGAGTTTTTGCTGGAAATTGATTTTATCGAATGGCGGGTCACCGCGCCAGCCTTATGTTTCATCTCACCCGGACAGGTACATCGTTATATCCGGCAGGAGCACCACAGCAACGGCTGGTTCGTTTTTGCCGACCCGGGTCTGGTAAGAGGAAAATGCCGCGATGTTTTTGAAAACTACCAGCGGGTACAACAACAGTTTCCGCTCCCTCAGCCACACGCCGTCTTTCTCAGTATGCCCGTGTTACAGCACGCACTGGAAGCCACCAATCATCCATTAAAAAAACAAATCGTGTCATCACTGGCAGAAGGCATATTGGGCCTCTTTGCCGCCGAAATCATGCAACATGATTTATCCCATACCGCAGCCACCAGTCAACGGCAAACTATCACCGTCAAATTCAGGAAACTGGTAAAAAAGAAATTCAAAGAGCTGAAGCAGGTGCAACAATATGCGGAGTTGCTGCATATCACACCGCTCTATCTGAACGAATGCGTGAAAGCCACCACCGGATTCCCTGCCAGCCACTGGATTTCAGAAGAAGTGCTGCTGGAATCCCGGCGGCTGCTGTATTACACCCGGCTCGACGCCAAGCAGATCGCGTTTGAACTGGGCTATGAAGATGCTGCTTATTTCTCCCGGCTCTTTAAAAAGCACACCGGCGTGTCGCCCCTCGCATTCAGGACGCGAAACCATGAATTGTCCAAGGATACCCATTAATCAGTCAACATCTGCCCCTGTTACTCACGGTAGCTTTGCACTCATAATAAGCTGATAAAAGTTATGAGTACAATTGTTAAAAACAGTATTGAGACCAGCCCCGCTACGAGCTTTGGTGCTCTTGTAACCCCGGTAGTACTTTCTGTATTATCTATTTTTCTGACCATCGGTGTTTCTTTCGCGATACTACCCAAACTGGTACACGATCAACTGGGATATGGCAACGTGATCGTCGGCGTAGTGATCGGCCTTGCCAACGCTACCGCCCTTATTACCCGCATGTATGCGGGCACACACACCGATACCCGCGGTCCGAAGTCGGGCCTGGTGCGCGGTATCATCACCACCGCTGCAGCAGGCGTGGTGTACGTCTGCTCTGCCATTGCCGGCCTTCCTCCCATGCTTTCACTGGGCTTACTGCTTACCGCCAGGATCCTCCATGGCATTGGTGAAAGTTTCCTTATCACGGGCGCACTGACGCTGGGCATTGGGCTGGTAGGCCCTGCCAGGGCAGGTAAGCTGATGGCCTGGGTGGGCATCTCCCTATATGCCGGTATTGGTCTGGGTGCACCGCTGGGTAATTTCGTACACCAGTACCTGGGCGTGATGGCAGCGTTTATGCTGATCCTGTTGTTACCAGTGCTGGGCAGCCTTCCTGTATTAAGAAGCCCTGAAATAGCCACCAGTGGCAAGAAATCAGGCGTGCCTTTTTACCGGGTGCTGTCCATGATTTCAAGACAGGGAGTATCCCTTGCTTTGTCAGTGATCGGATTTGGCTGCCTCTCTTCCTTTGTTGCGCTGATGTTTGCAGCCAACAAATGGGGTGGTGCTCCGTGGGCGCTCAGTGTGTTCGCCGCAACGTATACCCTTGTCCGTTTGTTCTTCGCCTCTTCGCCTGACAAATACGGCGGATACCGGATTGCGGCGATCTCCATCGTGATCGAAATCGTGGGACTGCTGATGTTATGCAGCGCTGGTTCGCCGGCTATGGCCTTGTTGGGCTGTGCTTTCACCGGTATCGGCTTCTCGCTGATATTCCCCGCCCTGGGCGTGGAAGCGGTTAAAAAAGTGTCTCCGGAAATACGCGGCAGCGCCATGGGAGCCTATACCGCCTTCACCGATCTGGCGCTGGGCATCACCGGACCTATTGCCGGGCTGATAGCCAGCAGCTTTGGCTACCAGGCGATTTATCTCTTCGGCGCCGTTTGTGCCGCGCTGGCACTGCTTCTGATCATGATCAGAAAAGAACAGTAAGCTACATACGAACAATACCCCCTCTACATCCCCGGATAGCTACCCGGGGATTTTCCCATTTTATACCTATATTTAGTTATCCTAACTTTATTCTACTCAAAATAATTAACACCGGGTACCCTATTGTTTCACTCCTAAAAATCAGCACATGTCAGTTACTCCCTCCAATGTATCGTTGTGGGCTTACCGCACCATCCCCTTCATTTTTGAAAGCGACTATCCTTATCAGCAGGAAGTGATGGCCGCCATGACCCAATGGGAAATCGCTGCGGGCGTCACTTTCCTGCAATGGACAGACGAGCCCAATTACCTCTACATCCAAAAAGAAAGCTCCGACAACGAGAGCGACATCGGCATGAAAGGTGGCAAACAGATCGTCGGCATCAGTCAAACCAACCTGGCGCTGCATGAACTGGGACATGCCATTGGCCTGGCGCATGAACATTCCAGAAGCGACCGTGATGACCACGTCGATATGCAATGGCAATACATCGACGGTGGCCAGTCCAACGCTCAGTTTACGAAAGACCGGTTCAGTAACAACCTCACCGACTACGACCGGATGTCTGTGATGCATTATCCGGCCCCCGCCACCGGCTGGGGCGGATACCCGGCCAATCAGCAGGTATGGACCATGCGCTGGAAGCAGGACAACAACACCCAACTGGGCGCCGGCGACAATCAGGGCTACACAATATTATCTGATCATGATAAAAGTCCGAATGGCATCCTGTCGTTATACCAGCAGCTGCATGTACCCATGGGCCCACAAACGGCCAGCGGCAAATGGGATAACCCCTACGCCGTACAATTCCCCTTCACGATCGATGGTCAGACCTATGCCTTCGAACACAACCCCACCGCCAGGAGCTGGTATATACAGCAACTATTGCCCGACGGTACTTTGGGCGCAACAACCGTTCACGGCACATGGTACAATCCCTACGAAGTGCAGTTTCCCTTCACAGTCGGCGGCAGGGTATTCTATTATGGCCAAAACCTCGAAAAAAAGAATTGGTTTATACAGGAACTATTGGCCGGCGGACACGTGGGAAGCACCACTGCCACCGGCACGTGGCAAGGCTCCTATGCGGTGCAGGTACCCTTTACCATTGGCGGCCGCGTATTCTTTTTCGGGCAGAACCTCGACACCTACTACTGGTTCATTCAGGAGCTGCTGCCTGATGGCAAAATGGGAGAAGAGACAGATCACGGCACCTGGAAAAATCCCTACCATCGGCAGTTTACCTATAGCATCGGTGACCGCACCTTTATTTGCGGCCAGAATATGATCAAAAAAAGATGGTTCATCCAGGAGGTACTACCGGGTGGTAAAATGGGGAAAGAGCTGTCTGCGGGCACATGGCCGGATGCCTATGAAGTACAGTTTCCCTATCACCTGGGCGGCGTGCAATACTTCTATGGACAAAGTATGACCTCAAAAATCTGGTTCATTCGTCGGCTGAATCTCGATGGCTCCATGGGAGCGCTGGTACAGGCCGGCAGATGGGACAAAGCTTACCAGGTGCAGTATCCTTATTTCAGCGGATATCAACAGTATTTCTTCGCGCATAGCACGGATGACTATCATTGGTTCACCCGACAATTACTGACCGTATAAGATCGGAAGCCGTCCCTTAACGGGACGGCTTGTTTTTGCGTTCGCCATGGATGCGGATAGTTTTTATCATCGACAGTGCTTCAGGGATAAAGTTATCGGTGACAATATCTTTCTTTGCGGAGAGCACTTTGTACTTAAACCATACGGGCACACCGCTAATAACGGTAAATGCTTCGATCTCCTTATGTTGCAACGAATCTGAATAATTTGAATAATCAAAAGCAGTGATAGTGTAATACCTGTCGTCAATCTCCTGTATAGTATCCACCACCAATCTATTCATTACACCGCTTTTTTTTGCCACAGCCATTACATCCCTGAGGTAGAGTAAATGGCCATTCCCGGACGTATCTTCATTAAACTGCCTCATTTTGGACGGATGTACGATAGTAAATTCATCAATGGTATCTGAGTGCTCCCTGCCAAAAAATCCCGACTCCTGTTCCATCTGCAAAACCTTAGGCTGAAAGCGGTATTTACACTCGTGACATGAACTACAATCAGAATAATGTATCCAGGAGAAGCTGGTATCATATCGTTCAGGCACAGCCATCGTTATGATGCCAAGACTATCGGCCAGTTGCTGCTGTACCATCCTGGAATGCGGCGGAAGCGGCGCCTCTCTCTTCGTTTCCCGGCAGGCTGCCAGCAGGAACATTGCTACGAATGGCAATAGGTATTTCATGGCGGGAATTGTAGAAACGGAGGCAGGGCTCGAACCTGCGTCTATCCGGAAATCGTGCCGGAAGCTCTACCAACTGAACTACTCCGTTAGTTTTGTTCGGGGAATAGCGGTGTAGCGCCTTTCCCGGAAAAATATTTGTGTTGTTTTAACAGGGTTGCAAGATAGGGATTTGACACGGTAACACCATGCACCAATTCCGGTGTTGGCAGAAAAGGTACCGGCTGATGTATTCTGGGAGCAATCCAGCCGGACCGCTCCGGGTCCAGTCCTGCCCTTTTACAGGCAGCTACCACACGCTCACGGTTACACGTAGCTTTGCCGGAGAGTACTTCCCAGGGCAAAGGCAACCAGTTCCATACCACCAGATTGGGATCGCCATCATGCCCCTGCAGATAATGAGATGCCGCCACGTCGGCGGCTATCAGCCGCATCACCTTTCCGAAACACATTTCCTCCAATATAAATTCCATACCCAGGGCGTAGATCAGGTTCATCCAGCCGTCGCGGGCCTTGTTCCAGGCGCCGGCGATATTATTCCAGGTGGAAGAATCGTTGCCCCGCCGTACCACCATCGTCTGCCGATTGAAGTCGTTCGTTTGCCACAGCTCTTCCAGAAAAGCAGCCACCTGCTGCAATAACGTTGTCCATTTACCGAGCAGCAGGCCCTGTTGCTCCGGTGATAACTTACCCAGTACCTCCTGCGTAGGGTATACCTGCGCAATGGCCCACCAGTTGGCTGTTTCCGGCTCACGCCAACAACGCATCAACAGCATATCGGCAATTTCATCATAAGGCCGCTGCTGTCCCTGTACCGTAAACTGACTCCGCAGATTACCGCGCGCCGTGTAGTACGCTATAAAACAAGCGCTGTTGACATCTTTCATAAAATCCTCCCGGGAGATATCTTCCGCGAAGGCATGCTTGCCTACACGCTGGAACAAACTTTTCCTGTACTCGCGGACCATCGTATCCAGTTTCTTTTCAAGATGCCGTAAACAACGAAACAGCTTATTGTACTGCCGACGGGAAATATCAAGACCGGCAGCCTGCCGCGCTTCCCGGTTCAGCCGGTCCGTTTCATAATTATTATACCCCGGATTTTTATGTATCAGCGCGCTCACCTTCGCTAAAAAAGCTTCTACCGCCAGCGGATCATCACAGGCCGACTTGTTGGCCGCGTCATCTGTTTTAAACAGCTGTATGGCCCTGCTCACCTGCACCTGCGCACCCGATACCTCCGCAAACTTTTCCAACATGGAAGTATATTGCCATACCTGATTACGCAGCGCACCAGATGCTGCTTTGTTCAGCAGCAACAGCTCTTTTTCATTCAGCGCTTCGTTCAATATTATCTGTGCCGCAATATCTTCCGGTCTTTTCCGCAGGCGCAGGCTTTCGTATAATGTCTCCAGATTCAAATGGGTCATGACTTCACAACAGAATTTCCCAAATCTACTAAGTTCTGCCGTTTTTCTTTATTTTTAAGAAAATCCCATACATGAAGATCCCGTACCTATTGTGCTGTTGCCTGGTCATCCTTAGTGCCCGGGCTTATAGTCAAAACATCGATATCCTCCGCAAGTCTGACACCTTTGAACGCAAAGGAAAACACCGCGACTTCGTTTACTGGAATAATCCTTCCGACACCGCCGGGCTGGAATATGTAGCCACGCTTTCTTCCAAAGGCTCCGCGATGGGCGGCAGTTCGTTGTGGGAAATCTGGAGCCATGCCGGCAACCGGTCCACCCGACTGGGCTCCAACGTATTTATCTTCCGTTCTTTTACTGACAGCGACTCCACCAAACCGGAGCTGATCGTTGATCTATATTTAGCCAATGAAGAAGCGCTGCAACGGAATGCCGACCGTGAAGAGAAAAACGTAGTATACCTGTTTGGCAACAAAGGCAAGGAGATGTCTGTAAAAGTAAATGCAGAACAAAAAGATATTCCCGCCAACGGGGTGCTTCGTTATGAAATACCCGCCGGCACAGAACTGCATCTCAGTAAAGGCGGTGCTACCGGCGCATGGCGCCACATCAAAGGCGAAGAAGGCAAAGCCGCTTTGTTTTTTTCCGTGTCCGGGCCGGGACTGGGAGGAGCCGTACCTCCGGCCGGTTCCATGGGTATTTCCTTCAACAGCGGTCGTATCACCGACATGAATCCTCATTTTGCCCGCATGATGATGGCAGTGCAGCAACAGGCAGTCAAATAACATCTCAAAAAAAATCCCGCAGATATAAAAAATAATCCCGCCAGCGCCACAGCAGGGCAACCGGAAAGATGAGCTTTGGTCTAAAACACAGACTTATGAAGAAAGTAATCATCATCGGAGGGGGTATGGCCGGACTTGCTGCAGCACGGGTGCTGTCGGATTTCTGCCCGGAGATATTGATTATTGAAAGGGACATATTGCCCGAAACACCTGAAACACGGCCAGGTACACCGCAGGCGTACCACCCTCATCATCTCACGCCGAGAGGACGCATGATTTTAGAGCAGCTTTTTCCCGGACTGAACAACGAGCTGTTGCAAAACGGCGCCGCTTCCAGCCTGGGTAAAGACATCCGCTTTTATTATCCTTTCGGAGAACTCATCATGCCTGATCCCGGCAACGATGCAGCGTGTAGCCGGCCTTTTCTGGAATGGCATATCCGCCAACGGGTGTTGCAACACAAAGGCATTCAGCTGCTGACTGACACCAACGTCATTGATCTTATCATGGAAGGGGAACAAAACAAAGTAAGCGGTGTATTTGCCATCAGCGGGAGCAAAACCATGGAATTAAATGCGGACCTGATAGTCGTGGCCACCGGTTTCCATTCCCGTTTGAGCGACTGGCTTCACCGGCTCGACTATACGATTCCCGAACCGGAATTACTCACTACCAACCTGGGATACAGTACCCGTCATTATGCAGTTCCATCTTCCCTCACATTTCCCTGGAATCTGTTACACATCGAAAACCAGGAGCTGCCGGAAGTACCTACCTGCGTGGTGAGCTTTATGGAAAACAACGTACTGGAAATTATTCTGGGCAACATCGGTGGGTTGTATCCGCCAACCGATACAGCAGGTTTTGAAACAGCGCTGGCCTTACTGAACAACCCCACGTTAAACGAGCTGCTGCAACAGGTAACGCCGCTGGAAGCGCCCCGCGGCTACCGGATAAAAGACGTGACGCTCCGACATTATGAAAAGATGGATACATGGCCCGAAGGGTTAATCGCCATCGGCGATGCTTTCTGTACGTTTGATCCCATTCACGGCACCGGTATGACGATCGCTGCGATGCAGGCGGAGATGCTGCAAAGAACATTACAACACCAGGGTATCTTATCTCCTTCCTTTGGAAAAGATTTTATGCAGGCGGCTGCAAAAATTGTGGAGCCAGCCTGGTGGATGAATGCAGTCTCCGATACCGGTCACCCGCAGGTGGCGCATCGTTACACCACGTCGCAGCCAGGGTTGCAGTTTGCCCATGTTTTCATGGAACAGGTATTGCAGTTTGCGGTCAACTTCCACCAACCGGCCTTGTTTGCATTGGTATGGCTCGTCAGGACCTCCTTCTTATCGCCCGGAGAGCTGATCAACCGGCGCATGCTGTATATGCTGCGGGAAGCAGGGCTGGCCGGTCCGCCGGATCAGCTGATACAATCAGGCGAAGTGTCAGCTATCGAACATTGGCATGACGACCGTTGTCCGGATATCCCTGACTTTGCAGCTGAACTGTTTATTCCCCGGGAGGTATTGAGCAGACAATAATTCCCATATACCCAAAGATCTCCCGGAGGGAGATCTTTGGGATTGACTATTTAATAAAAAAACTGTTCGAGAATAATTTTCCCGTCTTTCACTTCGTACAGCATGATTTCGTTCATCTGAATCCTGCCATGCGGCTTAACCGTAATGTCCGTTTCTCTTGCCACCGCAATGTGATTGCCTGTCACGATCGGTGCACTGGTATACACGCGATGTACCGCTTCAATACGGCTAACGAAGTCGTCTGCTTTTTTACGCACCGCCGTTTTACCAAAAGCATCTTTCATATAAGGAGAACCTGCCGGTTCGATGCTCCGCACCTCTTCCGCGAATAACTCATCCTGGATCTCAAACCATTTTTCCTGTGTTGCCAGTTCCGTAAAACGTGCTACCACTTCCGCCGTTGTCATCGTTTTTTCTGCTATCTGTGTCATAATTTTATTTATTTTATTGATATAATATTTTGTCTCACAAAACTACCATCCGCCGGTTGTTTTCTACCGGGGTTAAACCGACTTTGTAGCAGGTTGATCTGGACAGGCCCGGGAAAATTCCCCCTGCATTCCGGATAAAATATTTTTTTCTATTTGCTAAAAATGCTCTTATTTTATCTGGCAGTACCGATAACCTCATAGTGACCATTTCCTTCGAGAAGATTCCAGTCTTTTTATCAATAACCATAATCCAAAACCCTCATGCAACCGAACTACAAGCGTTTCCTGGGTCCTGTATTTTCGCGTGCCCGCGCATTGAGCCGCAGGGTCATACCACCCCGGCAAGAAAACATCATCGGTGGAAAGGAAGGAATCCAAACCTTCCTGGAAGAATCAGTAGCCATCGAAGCGGCGCAGGTTGTCATCCCGCCGGAATTTAACGGCAAAGACTATGTGACGTTCCTGTTGCACATTGACGCTGAAATTGAACACGGGCTGATGATCCAGTACCTGTATGCCGCCTACAGCCTTGGCGGACCACAGGTGCCGGAGGCGAATCAAGCCACCGTCAGCGCCTGGCAGGAAACCATTTTGGGTATTGCCAAAGAAGAGATGGGACACTTCGTGTCGGTACAGAATGTATTGAAACTAATTGGCGCCCCGCTGCATTTTGAGCGGCAGGACTATCCATGGGATACGCCGTTTTATCCTTTCCCTTTTAAACTGGAGCCACTCACCCTTTCGTCGCTGGCCAAATACGTCTATGCAGAGGCGCCGGAGTCTTTCCTGACAAGTGATGATCCTATTGCAAAAGAGATTGTCGCAACTGTCAACGCGGATGTCTCCAATCCCAACACGGTAGGCGCATTATTTTCCGTACTCCTGCAACTGATACAGGACCCTGACGTTATTGGAGATGAAATATTTCAGGCCAACACGTATCCGTTCCAGGCCAAATTCGATGAATGGGGCCGCGGTTATAAAGGTGGCGCCAGAGGCAATACACAGGGCGGCAGCCCCGCCGGCAGCCCCGATGTGCTGGTGATGCCTCTCGCCAGCCGCGACGATGCCTTCAACGCCCTCAACGCCATTGCCGAGCAGGGAGAAGACAACACAGGTACAACGGACGATCCCTCTCACTTTGAGCGCTTCCTGAAAATCTATACGGAGATGCGTGGCATGACCGGTGTACCGTTTTCCCGGAAACTTGCCACCAACCCCTACATCCAGGAAGACGTGGAAGATCCTAACTCCTCCCCTTCGGAAGGCCAGACCGATAACAGCGATCCGAGAGATCCTATCACCAATCCCAATGCACAACAGTGGGGACATTTATTTAACCTGCGTTACCGCATGCTGCTGAATTTCCTCACCCACAGCTTTGTGCTGGTTGACGGACTGAATGTTGCCGGCGCCATGACCCCCAGAGGACTCATTATTAATTCCACCTTCGGTGAGATGTACAACCTGCGCGCTATCGCCTCCGAGATGGTGAAACTACCACTGAATGTTGGTAAAGGTGATAAACTGGCCGGACCGCCCTTCCTCATTCCGTATACGCTGGAACTCCCCACCGGTGAGCATAACCGCTGGAGGACCCATGCCGATCTGATACAGGCGTCCGGCGTACTGATTGATCAGATGCTGTCAAACAGCAACATTGGCCACCAGCGCTATCTGCACGCGCTGAAAGAGGCCGATGCCAAACTGAATCAGGTTATTCAGGACATGCTCGCTGTTAACGCTTAATCTCTCACCCCCAAATTCTTCCACATGGCTATCACTGCAATCAGGATATTACCCCCTTTTGCCATTGCCCGGCTGGGGTCTTCCACTGTACCACAAACACCATATGACCTGGAAATACCCGCCGACAAACCGTTAGGGTTCCGTGAAATGGTGCCCAAACCGTCCTTTGACGTAGATCCTAACACCGGCAAAATCACGTCAGGACCGGCACCCCAGGTGGTGATCTTCAAAGACAATGTTACCTCCCTCCAGGACAAACAGGGAAAAATACGGCCGGTAGCGCCCTTCCTGGAAGTCTTCGCCATTACCTCAGACGCCCCCGACAAGTTGGTACCGTTGACACAAAAAATGCTGGACGATGCCAACATCAAAATCAATGATTTTACGTGGACGGTAAAACTCAGCAATCTCAAACTCCAACGCAGGACCGGAGACGCCAATGACGCCATCCATGCGTCGGTAAGCATACAAGGAGGCGACTACACGCCTAAACCGGTAACCGGCCATTGCACCAACTTCATCTCCGGCCAATCGCTGCCGTTAGGCTCGGTGCAGTTTATCCAGCCTACCACCGATTTCCCGCAGATAAGGCTGCGCTATACGCCCGGCCCGGGGAAAGTGTATGGCTGCTCTGTGAACAGCATCAAAGCTTTTGGACAACTTCCCACCAAAGATCATAATATCACCGATCCGAAGACACAGGTGATCTATGATCCCAATAAGCCGTGGGCCAAATACGTGGAAGGGCCGGACTTTAATCCGCACTACACCATGCCGGCACAGATCTTCGCCGGTTATGCTGATGACAAAGGCAACCAATACAGCTGGGGCTATATCGATGATGAATGCGACGGCTACGTGGAACTAAATATCAAAGGCGCCAATCCGCTCACCGCCCGGGCCACCATCTGCGCAGGGCCGCCGGCATTTGCCCCGGACATTCTGCCGGTGCGCACCATCGCCGATGAACTGGAACAGGTGTACCTTGGTCCCGACAGAAGCGACCCCGTTCCTATCGATGAAGCAGAAGAAATTGTGCGCCGTGCACTGGAATCCATCGTACTGATGAATACCAGCGTCATGAACGGCAATCCTATCAATGGCAGATGGAACATCGCCAGCACCATGGTCCGGCAGGACACCAACGATCTCGGACGGCTATACGAACCGATTATGGCCGACTCACTGGTCGATAACCTGGCGCTGCGTACCCTGCACGAAAGAGTATTCAATGGCCTGAGCACCGGCATGGCCGCATGGTTTGCCGACGCTTTGCGCCGGCCTGATAAAATCGGCGATGTGTCCAACAAGGAAAGGCGTAAAATGCCCGGGCTGATGCGCGGCGCCGACGGACGCGCCCTGACCCTCACCTGGCGTATGATCAATACCGTTATACAGGCCGCTGCCAACGCCCTGTTCAACGACAACACGACGGACCCGCCACCGCCGCCCAATAGTGTCATTCATAAAGATGATTATATCGCGCAGCTGAACTACCGCTCTCCGGGCAACCCCTACAGCGTTATTCCAAGAGCCGCTATCTCCAACTGCTTCCCCGGACTGGAATCAGATTTCAGGAACATCTGGGTGAATGTTTTCAGCGGACTGGTCATGAGTGAAAATGACAACTATGTCATCAGCGGAAAAGTTCAGCCAGGCAATGTAGACGTCTCCGGACACAGGCTGATAGGCATCAATAAAAACCCGACCATGGTGCCGGCAGAAGGCCCGGTATTCCCGAATGGCGACAATGTACCGCTGATCACCGCCGGCAACCCTAACGGCGCGGTATTCATGGAATGGTCCAACCTCATCGCTTCGATGGGTATTAAGCCGGGAGACACTGTTCAGTTGCAGTTCACCAAAGAAGCGGCCACCTTTCCGGTACTGGTCACAGCAGCGGACCTGAAGACCAGTCAATATCCGGTGTATACCGCTAAGATGGCCAATTTCTTTGCCAGCAAAGACATCACCGGCGGTGAAATTGATCCTCACCTGATAGACGACGGTTACCTTACCCGCAGCCTCTGTTCTCCCTGGCAGAATGACTACCGTGAATGTGCCTGTTACTACTGGGCCGCCACACGTCCCGATTATGTGAACGTGGAACCGGGAGAGAATGGCCTCAGCAAAGGCGATATGTGGCTGGCTAAAAAACGTACCGGCGAATATGTGCCCGACAACCGTGTGGACACCCGGTTGCTGTCTTACAATGATTTATTCCAGAACTGGGAAGGTGAACTCAACTTCATCGTTAAAGGCAATGACGCACTCACCAGCAGCGGCGCCACTACCATCGACACCTCCGCTAATTCATTTGAAAACTGGGACGGTGAATTCAATTTCATTGCGAAAGAAAAAGATACCCTCAGCAGTGATGCCAGTACTATTCAAAACTCATAGGACTATTTCATGTTAGATCATTCTTCCTTACATACAATCGCTACCCAATTAACGTCACAGATAGCCAGGCAGTGCGTGCCTGGCTCTTCTCTGGTACACCTGGTGTCCGGCGGTGGCAGGACGCAGCTGCTGGTGACCAACGGCAGCAGGCTGCACAAGATCGGACCCGAAGCGGAGCAACGCTTCCGGCACCTGATCGCCCAACGGGACGAAGCCGCTATTCAGCAGGAGCTGGTGTCAATGGGTATTGACACCACGCCGTTCATCGATGATACGCCGCTGAAAAGTCCGGGGACATATGCGCTCTCGCTGGCCATCGCGCAGAAATGCAACATGGGTTGTACCTATTGTTATGCCGACCAGGGCGACTTCGGCGGACCGGCGAAAAATATGGACATGGGCACCGCCAGGCAGTCGATCGATCTGTTGCTGCAAGGCTGTGTGCCCGGCGACAAGGTACAGGTCACCTTTCTGGGCGGAGAACCGCTGATCAACCGGAAGGCGCTGCGGGAAGCCACGCTGTATGCGCTGGCCGCCGCGGCGGAAAAAGAAGTACAGGTACATTTTTCATTGACCACCAACGGCACGCTGCTCAGACCGGACGACGCCGATTTTTTTGAAGAGCATGGCTTTGCCGTGACCGTTAGTCTGGATGGTATCGGAGCGCAGCACGACAAACAGCGCCCCATGAAAAACGGCGCCGGTTCGTACGAGCGTATCATCGAAAAGATACAGCCGTTGCTCTCGCAGCAAAAGAAGATGCAGGTATCTGCCAGGGTGACCGTTACACCGGCACAGCACCAGCTCACAGACATGCTGCAGACATTCATCAGCATGGGTTTTCACAGCGTAGGGTTCTCTCCGTTATTGCGCTCATCCAACGGCCAGGATGAAATGACACGGCAAGACCTTGAAAGAATGCTGGAGGAGATGATCGGCTGCGGACTGTTGTTTGAACAACATATCATTCAGGGCAAACGCTTTCCGTTCCTCAATATGGTCAACGCCCTGAAAGAGATTGCCAAAGGCACGCACCGCCCCTACCCCTGCGGCGCCGGCGCCGGATATATGGGCGTATCTGCTGACGGAGGACTGTATGCCTGTCATCGTTTTGTGAACGAAGAAGCCGGCAGCATGGGGAATATTTACGATGGCGTGAATGCCGGTCTTCAAAACAACTGGTTAGCTTCCCGGCACGTGCATCAACAATCACCCTGCCACAGCTGCTGGGCGCAATACCTCTGCGGCGGTGGATGTCATCATGAGGTACTGGAAAAAGGGCGGCATGCCTGCGACTATATCCGCGGATGGTTGCACTACACCATACAGGCACACGAAAGAATCAACCGTATGGCACCACAATGGTACCAGTAACTGTTTACTTTTTATCAGCATGGACACCTACGACATCCTGATTGTTGGCGCGGGCCCCGCAGGGACCTGCGCCGCACTGCGCCTGCTTTCGCTGGGTTATCGGGTGGCCATGGCAGAACGAGAACCTTTTCCGCGGCCGCAGATAGGCGAATCTCTGTCGCCCGGCATCCGGAACATATTCGACTACCTTGGCGCCGCAGCGCTATTGCAGGAAGACTATTGCCTGCATCAGCTTCCGGCGCAGGTAATCTGGCAAACGCAACATGCGGAGATGCAGCCTCGTGGCCACGGCGTCATGACAGACCGCAGCCGCCTGGACAAAGCGCTGCTGGACCTTGCCGTAGCCAACGGACTGGTTTTATATCAACCCGCGAAATATGAGCACAGCAGCTACGATGGTACGCATTGGCAGGTGCATGTCCGTAGTACAGCAGGAGCCCTAACGCTTTCGGCTACATTTCTGCTGGACGCACGTGGCAGAAAAGGTATCCGGCAACACCAACGATGGCAGACCGCTCCACCGATGGTAGGTGTCTGGGGATATACCTCCGCTGATAACATGCCTGGCGCCACCTGTGTGGAAGCTGTTCCCGACGGGTGGCTCTGGGGTTCTCCATTATATGACGGTCGTTACAGAATACTTGCTTTTACAGACCACCAATTTGTCAGGCAACCATCAATTCTTTCGCATTTTCATCAGCTGCTCCACGCCTCACAACTCTTCCGGCCTGCGGGACAGTTCTCTTCTCTGCAAAGTTGCAATGTGTTCAGTTACGTTCACCGGGAACCGTGGCACCATAACCGTATACAGCTGGGAGAAGCAGCCTTCGCCATCGACCCGCTTTCCTCCACCGGCGTGGAAAAGGCCATGCGCATGTCTTTACAGGCTGTCATTGCCATCCATACCATCTTTCAAAAAAACACCCCGGCAATAGCGCAGGAATTTTTTGAAAGCCGTTTAGCCGCTTCCGTTGCCAGTCACATGCGATGGACCAGCCAGTATTATGCGGATGCATGGCCGGCAAACACCCATCCCTTCTGGAAAACAAGAGCCGTTCTTCCCTTCTCCGGCCAGGCCGTATCCCCCTTTACCGCAAAGGTGGAACATTCTCTCGCGACCTATCATCCACCGGTATCATCTCCCCATAAAAAAATTAACATACAAGACACCCTGCAACAACTGTGGCATAAAAAACTCTGTCTCTCCCCTGCCCTCTCTTTCAAACAAACCCTCTGTGTGGTCAACGATTGTGTAGAAAAAAAGACCGCCATATATCACCCTAACCTCGAACAGGAAATGGCTTTTCTGGGCAACCACGACATCCTCCCGCTCATACAGATCGCGCAGCAAAGCGATACGTTCGGACAACTGATACTTAGCTGGAAACAGCTTGTTCCTGCCGACATGGCGGTTCCCATGGTACTGCAGTTATGGGACAAACAACTGCTCTGCGAACGTTGAGTAATACCCACATAACACGTTTGTATTTTATTATTATTGTCATTATCTTGATCGTGAATAATCGTTCAAAATACCTTTAATGAGCTATGGGTGATCCTGTAGATGAGACACGTCAAACCGGTATTTCGGTACCGCAGGATGCAGCAGCGCTTGAACCTCTTTTTAAAGCGTGTTATGCCCTATTGCTTTCTTATGCCTGTAAGTATGTGACCCGCGAAACAGCAGAAGACATCATACAGGATGTGTTCATTCAGCTATACAAAAAAGGGGCTTCCCTCAACATCAGTACCAGCATCAAAGGCTATCTTTTCCGCAGCGTGCATAACGGTTGCCTCGATCATATCCGGCGGGAAGCGATCCACCAGCGTTACATCAACGCCACCATTCCGGGACTGAGTGAAGCAGAGCTGGATTATTTCAGTCCCGACGGACCACGGCAAAGCCTGCTCCAACAAGATAACCTGGCTGCCAGCGTATGGCAGGCCATAGAAGCACTGCCGCCCAAATGCCGGGAAGTGGTAAAACTACGCTATGAGCAAGGCCTTAAAACCGGGGAAATATCAGCTACGATGGGCATTTCCACCCGCACGGTGGAAACTCAGCTATATAAAGCCATTAAACAACTGCGCGGGCTCATACGCAAAACCAACGTATTCCTCTCTGCGATCGCTCTTTTTTAAAATGGATATATATTATATTCCCGGAATCCCAGGTTCCGAGGGCTAAAGCCCCCGGAAAAAAAAATTTCCAAAATCCGTACGTAGTTCCTATCCCTTTCTCGTCTAAATAATATGAAATGGCACCTAATAATACTAACAGGTTGGATTATACGATATTAATAAAGTTTATCGATGGTCAGGCCAGCCCTGCCGAAACCGCTGAAGTGGCCGCCTGGCTGGATGCAGCTCCCGGCAACCGTGAGTTGTATTTCCAGGTCAAAGACATATTGGACCAGCAACGGGTATCGGCGGTTACCCGGGAAGCAACCGACCATCAATGGGAGCAGATAGCCAGCCGGCTACAGCCCGTTACGATGGACCGTGTTCCGGTACGGCGCCTCAGCTGGATGAAATATGCTGCGGCCATATTTGTACTGGTAGTAGCAGGGAGCATCGCAGCTTATATATGGACGCAGTCTCCTAAGCAGGAGCCGTTCGTTACGCTCGTATCGCAGAAGCCGGCCGTACAGCATATCCTGTTGCCCGACAGCACAAGCATCTGGGTAAAACCAGGCAGTAGCCTTCGTTACCATAACGTAAAAGGCGGGCTGCGGGAACTGTGGCTGGACGGCAGCGGCTATTTCGAGGTAGTAAAAAATACAGCAACGCCTTTCCAAATACATACGTCCGGTATCACCGTCGTGGTATTAGGCACTTCATTTACAGTGAACAATGATCAACACAACACCAACGTAATAGTAAATACCGGTATGGTAAAAGCCAGCACGCATGAGCAGGAGATGCTGCTCCGGCCGGGACAGAGAGCGACGGTAGTCAACAATACCCTTCAGATGGACAGCGTCAACGCCCAGCTGTTTGCTGCCTGGAAAGATGGGGATTACAAATTTGACAATACCACCATAGCAGAGCTCAAAGAATTATTACAGCTCAACTATGGATATGAAGTAAACATATTACAACCGCAAAAATTCCGGAACACCAGCCTCAGTGGCCGCATGCTGATAACAGATGCACAGAGCCTGTGTAAATCACTTTCAGGTATGCTGGAAGCCGATGTCAGAAAAGATGGTAACCGGATTATTATTCAACCAAAATAAGTCGTCCCGTTTTAAACAACAACCAGATTTAGCAACAGCATTTTTTAACCAAAAAAAATTATCCGGAAAATCCCGATCGCCGCAGGTGACCTTGCGGGAACAGTGACTTTGTTTTTCTAATGGAAAGGAATTTCTCCGCGGGCCACACGATCCCGCGGCAGGTGGCTCCTTGTTATTCACATATTGCTTTATGTAGTCTTTAACCAAAATTTTACCCGTTATGAAATTTGGATCTCTACGGCTATGCCTGAAGGGAATGGCCAGCCTATGCCTGTTGCTGGGCATATCAGCATCATCCACGCAGGCACAGGACGCGGTGGCCGGCGTACAGACGCCACCGTTACCACAACACCAATACCGGAAATCCGGCAATACAGACACCAGTCCTGCCAGCCAGGTCCTCTCCCTCAGCAATGCCCTGGAAAAAGTATACACAAAATATCAGCTGCGCATAGCGATGAATGAAAAATATGCCAGGAATATTTTTGTGCCCGATAAGCTGCTGAACAGCGGCGCGTCTGCCGCTATCGCCTCGCTACAAAAAATACTACAGTCATACGGCCTTACACTAAATATGACCGGTCCCTCACAATATATCATTGCGCCGGCGGAACCTCGTCCCGCTCCTGCTCCCGCCCCCAAGCCACCCGCTAAAGTACGTGTATCCGGCACCGTGAAAGATAAACTCGGTGCCCCGCTGGTAGGCGTTACCGTTAAAATCATCAAAACGCCTGTGGGCACCACCACCAACGACCGGGGGTTTTACGAGCTGGACGCGGAACCGACCGACACGCTCGAATTTTCCTACATCGGCTATCAGACCCAACAGATCAGCGTCCGCAACAGGTTAGATATCAATATTGAGATGCTGGCCAAAGAAGGCGGCCTCAATGAAGTGGTGGTGGTAGGCTTCGGCGCACAGAAAAAGATCAGCCTCGTAGGCGCGCAGTCCACCATCAAACCAGAGGAACTAAAACTACCGGTGAGAAGTCTTACCAACGCGCTTGGCGGCCGCCTGGCAGGCATTGTGGCCGTACAGCGCAGCGGCGAACCGGGCTACGACGGCTCCGACATCTGGATACGTGGTATCTCCACCTTCGGCTCCAGCCCCCGCGGGCCACTCATCATCGTAGATGGTGTGCCCGACCGCAGCATCAATGACCTGGACCCGGAAGATGTGGAAAGCTTCACCGTATTAAAAGACGCTTCCGCCACCGCCGTATATGGCACCCGTGGCGCCAACGGGGTTATCCTCGTTAACACGAAATCCGGCCGTCCCGGTAAACCACAGATCAATATAGAACTGAATCAGGCCATCACGAAATTTACGCAGCTGCCTAAATTCGTAGATGCGCCAACGTTCATGCGCCTCTATAACGAAGGACTGCAAATGCGCGGCAGAACTCCGCTCTACACCGAAGAACGGATACAGAAACATATCACCGGCGAAGACCCTGACCTGTACCCCAACGTAGACTGGTTTAAAACGCTGTTCAATCAGTTTGGGCAGAACAGAAGAGCCAATCTCAACGTACGCGGCGGTTCCGAATTCGCGACTTACTATATCTCCGCAGGATATTATTCTGAAGTAGGCATGCTGAAACGGGACAACCTGCAATCATACAACTCGTCCATTAAACTGGACCGCTATAATTTCACGACCAACGTAGATGCCAATATCACCAAGACCACCAAACTGGAACTGGGCGTTAATGGTTTTATCATCAACAGTAACTATCCCGGCATCGGTACAGGCGCCTTGTTTGACCTCGCCACACAGGTGCCACCGCACCTGATCCCACCGCAATATTCCAACGGGCAATGGCCTAAAATACCCGGCGGCAGCTATCCCAGTCCGTACCGCAATCTGACGCAGTCCGGTTATGCTACCGAATACCGCAATACTATCCGTTCCAATATCCGCCTACGGCAGCAACTCGATTTCATCCTGAAAGGGCTGTCTTTCACCAGCATGTTTGCGTTTGATTCCTACAGCTGGAATAATCTCAACAGAAAAAGAGAAGTACAAACCTATTATGCCACCGGACGTGACTCTGCCGGCAATCTGCTGACCCGCATTGTAGATCCCGGCTCCAATGTATTGGGCTTTGAAGTGACAAGAGGTGGTGACCGCCGGTTCTATACCGAGTCGGCCTTGAACTATACCCGTAAGTTCGGGGACCATGATGTATCCGGTTTATTACTCTACAATCAATCTGATTACATCAATGCAGACGCCGGTGACCTGATCAGCTCCATTCCTTTCCGTATCAGAGGCTTGAGCGGCAGGGCCACTTATGGTTACAAGAGCCGTTATTTTGCAGAAGCCAACTTCGGGTACAATGGCTCCGAGAACTTCACGCCTAAAAAACGTTACGGTCTTTTCCCCTCCTTTGGTGCAGGCTGGGTGATATCCAACGAAAATTTCTTTGCGCCGCTGAGCAATGTTTTCTCTTATTTAAAACTGCGATACACCTACGGTCTGTCGGGCAACAGCAACACCGGTTCCCGCTTCCTCTTCCTTACCCGTATAAAGAGCAGTAACGATCTCGGGTATACTTTTGGTGTTCCCGGCAATACCACTTCTTTCAGTGGCCTGCAGGAAGACCAGATCGGTTCAGAGGTAAGCTGGGAAACCGGCAAGCGGCAAAACCTGGGTATCGAGATAAAAGCATTTAAAGATGAACTGTCTTTAATCGTGGAATTATTTCAGGAAAGGAGAACAGGCATCCTGTTGCGGCAGTATGATATCCCTTACTCTTCCGGCTATACGACAGACAATATTCCTTATCGTAACATCGGTATCACGGAAAACAAAGGGATTGATGTGACCATAGATTATAACAAATCGTTCTCCAAAAACTATTGGGTAGCCTTCCGGGGGAATTTCAATTTCAACATCAACAAAAATGTGTATGATGGCCTTCCACCATGGCAATACCCATGGCTTAACCGTACCGGCCACACCATCGATCAACGCTTCGGTTATGTAGCCCTGGGACTTTTCTCTGATTCCGCAGATATCGCTAAATCGCCCAAACAATCCGGCGATGTCCGTCCTGGTGATATCAAATATGCAGACCTTAACGGCGACGGTATCATCAACAGCTTCGATCAGCAGGCCATCGGATACGGCCCTGTGCCCCGCATCGTATACGGCCTGAATTTCAGCGTTGGCGCCAAAGGCTTTGATCTCAGCCTGTTCTTCCAGGGTGTGGCGATGGTGGACTTCATGTACAGCGGTGGTCATGGTACCAATCCGTTTTATGAAGGTCCCACTATCGGCAACCTCTATACGATAGCCACCGACCGTTGGACACCCGACAATTCCAACAGCAAGCCTTTCTATCCACGTATGTCAACCCGCCAGGATATCACGACCAACTACTACGCCAGCACCTGGTGGCTCAAAAGAGCAGATTATATCCGCCTGAAGAGCGCCGAGCTGGGATACACCTTCAGCATGAACCGGCTGCAGAAATATGGCCTTAAAAACCTGCGTGCGTATGTAAACGGCACCAACCTCTTCACCATTTCGCCGTGGAAAATATGGGACCCGGAACTGGGTGATGGCAGAGGCACCGCCTATCCCAACATCACATCATACAACCTCGGCATCCGCGCCAGCTTCAAATAAAACCTAACATCATGACGTATTCATACAAAAACATACTGCTGTTGTTCCTGCTGATACTGTGTGCAGCAGGCTGTAAAAAAGGTTACCTCGACACGGTGCCGGATAATATCACCACGCTGAAGGACGTATTCACCAATCGCACGATGACAGAGCAGTGGCTCGCGCGGCTGTACAATCCCATGCCCGATATGTGGAACCAGCCTTACGGCGTTCCCTGGACCGGCCAATGCGATGAAGCCGACTATGCCTGGGTGCAGCCCGGCATCAACTCCGGCGCTATCACGCCCGACAATGCCAGTCCCTCTTATTGGAACAGCTACTACCAGACTATCCGGCAGGCAGCCATCTTCCTGGTGAATGCAGACCAGAACCAGGAAATCAAAGCACTGCCCGGCGGCGACAAGCTGCTGAAACAATACAAAGCAGAAGCGCGCTTTCTGCGGGCCTATTACTATTGGCTGCTGATGCGGCAATACGGCCCCGTAGTGCTGATGGGAGAAACTCCCAGTCTCCCGGAAGATAACTTCCAGGTACCCCGCAGTCCGTGGGACGCCTGCGTGGCCTATGTACTTTCCGAAATGGACAAAGCCTATCCCGATCTGCCCGTGCAACATGTGAACCCCGTTGACCCCACCCAGCCAGACGTAACACAGACAGGCCGTATCACACAGCCGATTGTACTGGCCGTTAAATCGCAGGTCCTGTTATACCATGCCAGCCCGCTGTTTAACGGTAATAAAGACTTCGCCACTTTCACCAATCAGGACGGAACGGTGCTATTCAATCAGAGTTATGATCAGGAGAAATGGAAACGGGCCGCCGATGCAGCCAAAGCGGTGATAGACCTCAACCGCTGGGATTTATTTACCGTATCCGACCCCGATCCTTTCCGGGCCGCTTTCCTCTCCTGCCGCAACCTCTTCTTCGATGGCTGGCAGAAAGAAGCTATCTGGATACGCACCTCTTCCGCGCACGTCAGCAACTGGGAGCGTCACTGTTCTCCCCGCTGCGCCAATGGCCAGGGCTGGAACGGTATCGCCGTCACACAAGAGCAGGTGGACGTCTTCAGAATGGCCAGCGGTAAAACCATTGACGACGCCGGCAGCGGTTACTCCGAAAGTGGTTTCACTACCACCGCTACCCCCTACTATGTAAGTGGCACGTACAATATGTACACCAACCGTGAACCACGGTTTTATGTAGATGTGACTTTCAACGGCTCCGTCGTTCCTGTTGTTCCGGAATCCGGTCAGACAAGGGTGGAATTTTTCTTTACCGGCAACTCCGGTAAAAACGGCGCTCCCCGCGACTGGCCATCCACCGGCTACACCGCGCGCAAGAATATTCACCCCAACACCGATTTCAGAACAGGCCGTAATTTCACCCGCCCCGCGATGATGATACGGCTCGCTGAAATCTATCTCAACTACGTAGAGGCGCTGAATGAATACACGCCCGGTCATGCAGACATTCTCAAATACCTCAACAAAATCCGTAACAGAGGCGGTCTCCCCGACCTGCTGCCCGGACTGTCACAGGAAGAAACGCGGACGCAGATACGGCTGGAACGCCGCATAGAACTGATGTTTGAAGGGCACCGCTACTGGGACGTGCGTCGCTGGAAAGTAGCAGACAACCCTGATCAGCATCAGGGCGGCGCCTTCCACGGTATGAACATCGAAAAAGGAAGTTCACTGTCAGATCCGGAGTTTCATAAAAGAGTGACCTCTTTCACAAGAGCAGCATGGCAGAATAAGTTCTATTTCTATCCGGTGCCACAGAGTGAGATAGACAGGAATAAGAAACTGGTGCAGTTCCCGGGATATTGAGGAAGGTTTTCTGAAGGGCCCGTGTAAAAGCGGGCCTTCTTATGTAGCATGTTATTTGTTCTCCCCAAAAAATACCCCGCCCGGAAAGAGTTCCGGGCGGGTTTCCAATAAAAACGCGTCCTGACGTTCAGAAAAAAACCTGAACGGAAGACTGTAGAGCTTCTTTATTTTTTGGCATAGTAGTGGTCTATCGACATCCCGCCTACGATACCAAACCCATTGTGAACATTGTTGAAGACGATTACTTTTTCAGACAGCACATCTTCATTTTTTTCTGATGCCATAAATGCGCTAAATAAATAGTTATAGCTGTCGTAAGTCAACGTTGTCACTTCTACCACCAGCGGATATCTGAAGTTTAACTCACTGACTGCAATGAAATTGAACCGGGGACTACGGCCATTATAGAGCGCATCATTGGTAAAAAATTCATTCCGTTCTTTTTTGTTGAACAATATGTCGAACGGGTCTGTGGATATCATAGGTATCGGCTGAAGATAATTGTATACTATATTTCCAGGCTGTACGCTGATCTGCTCGTATAACCTGATACGGTAATAGTTTTTTACTCCAGGCCTGTCATATAACTGAACAGATACGTTGGCCCGGCCCCTCCTGTCATCACTAGGCACTTCTTTCATCGAGACTTCTCCTACTACTACCCGCTGTGGTACAGAATCACGCCCTTCCATTTCGGGATATCCGGGAATTTTTGCGGTAACATGGTAGTTAGCACCAGGTTTCGCCCTGAGTGTACTTTTGTAGACAGCGTTATATCCCAGATCAACCAACTGAAGCTCTTCCTGGAACACATCATTTTCGTATAATTTCACGGTTGCATTTTTCACTATTTCCCTGGTCCACGGCTGCGTGTTCGGCCCGAGATTGGGGGTTCCGGTGTAGGACAACTGTGTAATGACCAGGCTGTCTTTCGCTATTAATAAATTGATGACCGGTTTATGCTGTTGGTCCGGTAAGTCCACCGTCATTTGTTTTCTACAGCTACAGGCTATCAGAACGAATAGCAGCATCCATCTTATTTTCATGGGCTAAAATTTCAGTTCGTAAGAAAAACTGGGCAGGAAAGGCACCAGGGAAACCGAAGTCAGGTTTACCTTTGATTTTACTACGTCGTAATCATCCACGTAGTAGAAGAACGGATTAAGACGGTTATAAATATTCAGCACACTGATATTCCATGTGCGTATCAATCCATTCTTTTTGTATTTGATAAAGCTGATGCCAAGGTCCAGCCGGTGATATGCTTTGAGGCGCACATTATTACGCGAACTCAGATAATCGACTTTGCGGGGCTGACCAGGCCATCCTGATGTTGGTATCGGGTTCGTGAGCCCCGAGTAAGAGGTCTCCGGTATGGTAAACGGCGCGGGACTTTGATAAGTCCAGGAGCCGGATAGTTCAATGCCTTTACGAAGTTTATACACCGCGACCAGGTGAACGTCATGCCGGCGGTCGTATTTATAAGGGAACTGACGCCCGAAGTTTACCTGCGGAATCTGACGGTTAGCCCATGCCAGTGTATATCCTGCCCAACCAGTGAGTCTTCCGGTTTTCTTTTGCAGTAATAGTTCCATTCCATAGGATTGTCCTTCTCCAGCTACCACTTGCTCTTGCCAGGAATCTCCTTTTGTTGAAGTCAGATAGTTGGCGCCCTCTTTATACTCGATTACATGTTGCATATGTTTATAGTATGCTTCCGCCGAGAATTCAAATTTTTCTCCAAACAAGTTACGGGCCACCCCCAACGCAAACTGGTCGGCATCCTGGGGCCTTACCCTGTCTGTAGCAGGTACCCAGAGATCGGCCGGCAGCGAAATGGAATTATAGGCCAGCAAATGAATATATTGGGTCATTCGGGAATAGGAAGCTTTCAGCGCCCAGTTTCCCGGCAACAGATAACGTGCGCTCAGACGGGGCTGCAGCGACGTATAAAGCCGTTTCTCTACGTTAAACGCGCTAAAATGCAGCCCGGCATTTACTTTCAGATTTTTGGAAAGTTCCCAGTCGTCTTCCGCATACAGCGTCATTTCCTGCGTATGAATATTGTGGTTACTATTTGCCGAATCGACGGTCACCACATCCTTGTCGGTCTGCCTGGTTTGCAGTACTCCCGGCGTAAAAACACGGGCCATCAGCTGTGCTCCGGCCTTAATCGTATGAGCGGGATTGGGCTGATAATCTACATCTATTCTTCCTCCGTAATCCCTGATACCAGAAACCAGTTTCTGGTAATCGGTGAATTTGCCGGTACTGGCAGTCCCTGCCTGATCAAAAACAGTTTGAAAACGATAATCGCTGCCAATCAGCATCACATTGGAAAACAATTTCGGAGAGTACACGTGGTTCCATCGGATAGTACCGGTATAGTTTCCCCAATGTATATCCGTGTTGGTTACATAGTCGGTGGCAAACTTGTCGAAATCACCAGGTCCACCGACATACTGCTGCCTCATCGCCAGTTTATCGCGGCCACCATAAAAGCTGAAATACAATTTATCTCTGTCGGAAAATTTGTGGTGCAGTTTTGCATTGACATCGTAAAAGTTCAGCCTGAACTTATCTGGTGGATTCTCCTGAAACCTGAGATAAAGTTTTGCGGCCAGATCGGGATATGATCTACGGGCAGAGATCACAAAGGTTGTCTTCCCTTCTTTGATGGGCCCTTCCAGCATGGCCTGTGCTGAAAGCAGCCCGACGGAAAAATTTCCGTGTATGTTATGCATGTCGCCATCCTTTGTGGAGATGTCCACTACTGATGACAGCCTGCCGCCGTAGCGGGCCGGGAATGCACCTTTATAGAGGGTCACATCTTTCAGCACACTGGTATTGAAAGTGGAGAATAATCCCATCAGGTGCACCGGATTGTACAATGGTGCGCCGTCAAGTAAGATGAGGTTTTGATCCGGGGTACCACCGCGAACCAGCAAAGCGCTGGTAGCTTCTGTACCCTGTTTAACACCAGGCATCAGCTGGAGGGTTTTGAACAGGTCCGGCTCTCCTAAAAGGCGAGGCGTAGCCCGTACCAGTGCTGCCGATAAATTAATACGGCTCATCTGGGAAGAGGCCAGGTTATTATCGGCCCCTGTGCCCCGGATAGTCACTTCCCCCAGCTGGCTGCTGAGTGTCTTTAGGCGGAAGGAGAAACTCCTGGTGTTTTGCATGGTAACGAATGTGTCCAGACGCTGATACCCCAGGTATGACAGCTGTACCATGACCGTATCGGCCGGTAAGGTAAGGCTGTAGAACCCATAGGCATTGGTAACAGTACCCGCCTGATATTGAGGAGCCACCAACGATACGCCGATCAGTCTTTCTCCAGACATGGCATCTTCCACATAACCACTGAGGGTATGGCTCGCCTTCGCAACCGGACCGATAATAATCTGTCCGTTCCGCTGCTTGAAAGTGAGGGATGTTCCTTTCAACAGGTCGGCGATAATCGTTGTCAGTGGCGCCTCTTTATAGTGACGTGCTTTAATGGTTATTCCCTGCACGCGTGTATACTCATAAGATATAGGTATCCTGGTTTGCTGTTCCAGTATTTTCAGCGCTCCTTCCAGCGTGGTAGCCGGAATATTGATACTGAATCTGGGTTCGCTTTGCTGACCGGTAGCCACCAGTCCGCATACTATGAACAGTACGATTAAAAAATGTCGCATCATTTGTTTTTTGAAAAACATGGCCTCCCCCGCCGCCTTTGAGGCAGCTGTACGCGGGGGAACAATTCCGTTATTGAATGATTATTGTTGAATGCCGGTAACAGTTACCCGGCCGTTACTGAGTGTGTAAGTCATACCACTCAGGTCTTTCAGCATCTCGAGTGTTTCTTCCAATGATGTTTTGGCAGCAATCCGCAGGTTGAAACGATAGGTCGCCATCATAGCCGGTTCATAGGAAACCTGTACCCCGTAATGATTTTGCAGGATACGCGCCACTTCGGCAAAAGAAGCGTTCTGCATTGTCAGCGCGCCATTCCGCCAGTCGGCGATGTCTCCATCTTCCCGTGTAGCCTTGTGCGTTTCCAGTTGATATACGATCTGCTGACCGGCTTCCAGTACACCCAGGACCGCAGTGCTATCCGACACCTGTACCTTTCCGGTGCTCACGCCCACTTGTATGTAACCCACACCCTGATAAGCCTTCACGCTGAATTCAGTACCCAGCACCTTCGTCTCTATACCACCGGGGGCGCTGACCACAAAAGGTGCTGATGCGCCCGGCGCCACGGAGAAATATGCCCGGCCATCGAGCATCTGCACATGGCGGCTATTCTTCCCGAAGGGGTCGGCATAACGTAGCCTGGAACCTGGCTCCAGCCACATCACAGAGCCGTCCGGCAGTTGTACATGCATCACCTGCTTACCGGCAGGAGCAGTCACCGTTGCATAAGATGCCGGTGCAGGCTTGTCCCGCAGACTAAAAAACACATCCCCTGCTACAATTAACAGCAATATGGCTGCGGCTACCTGCCAGTAGAGCCGCCGGACCGGCCTTTTTTCCGGCATGGCTGCCGGCATGGTGCCGATTATCTCAAAGATCCCTGCCTTCATCAATTCCCGCGTTGCCTTTCGCTCCGCTTCATCTTCAAATACGCGTCCTTCGGCCGGAAAGGAAGCATACCATCTGTCGAGTACAGCACGCTCTTCCTCGGTACAGATACCCAGTGCATGCTTTTCAAGCAATCGATCGATGAGTGATTTATCAGGGTGACTCATATGCTGTTGTTTAATAGACAAGTGTCAAATTCCGGTAGTACTATGCCGATGAAAAAAAAATTATTCCAAAAAGAAATTCCCCAGTCCCTCTCTCAGTTTTTTTAAGGCAGCAGAGAGCTGGTTTTTGACGGTCTGCTCCGACAGGCCGTGCTTCTCAGCGATTTCACGGACAGATAGCCCATGATCACGGCTCTCGATAAATACCTGCCGCATCTTGTCCGGCAGCCGCTGTAGCTCACGACGGTAACTGGCTTCCAGATCGGCGCTCGCCAGCGTCTCCTCTGTAGAATGGGTGATCTCCGGTATTTCCCTTCCTGCCAGCTGACTGTATTTATCTCTCGCCTGCTCCGATTTCAGGTGATTCAGCACCTTAAACCTCACGGCCGTACGAAAATAGCCTTCCACCGACTCGGTGATCTGAATCTGTTCTCTTTTCTGCCAGCAATAAATAAATACTTCCTGTACAATATCTTTTGCAGCGTCCTTATCGTACAGGCGCCAATAGGCCGTTTCGTACAGGGTTTCCCAGTAGCGTTCGTATAACTCTCCATAAGCAGGCAGACTGTCCTGGCGGACCAGCTGCCATAATTCGGTATCCGTTGTGTCTCGAAGGATAGATGATGACATGTAAATGGGCGAAATCAGGCGCAAAGGTAGTTTGTTATTTAGAAATGATGCAATAATTATCTTGTATAACGTCTACGGGTATACAGAAAACCCGCCGAAAAGATTTCCAGCGGGTATTCAGAAAAAAACTGCGGCCTTAGTTCCCTAAAAACACTTAAGCACACATCTTGCATCTTATAAAGTTCACTACATACATTCAGGCGATTGTTCCTGACAACATTGATTGATAAGCATGGTTTCCGTTGCTGCCTTCCTGGCAGCATTGAGCAAGTTTTAAATCATTCATCTTTGCATAGTACCCGCTGTATTTGTCAGCGTAATTCATATGCTGTTGTTTAATAGACAATCGCCAAAATCCGGTAGTACTATGTCAATGAAAAAAAAATATTTCCGTGTATTCTCTGTTGTTAGGCAGACATGTATACAAGGTAGGTTTCGATTCCCACAGGGATGAAATATTTGGGACCAACAGGGGTATTGGGGAGATGAACGCCGCGGGAGCGGGAATGACTGTTATTCCTAACCCTAATTCAAATCGGATTTACCATCCACCCGATCTTACCAGCATAATTTTATCCAATTCCGGATTAATCCGGAATTAGCATAAAAAAAGTAACTTTAGTTAAGACAGAACAATTTATAAGGTTATGAATAAAGCATACGATTTCACCTCCTTGTCCCCTAAAGAATTTGAGTTGCTTTGCAGAGATCTTATACAAAGAAAGATCTCAACCGAAAATCAAAAGAGCTTTTTTTTTAACAGCTTTAAGGAGGGAAAAGATGGCGGCATTGATGCTATTTTTGAGGACGGCAAAGACTATATTGTTCTCCAGGTGAAGAGATACCGAAAATTTGAAGACCTATATAACCAGATAAAAAACCAAGAGCTAGATAAGTTAAAGCATTTGTCTCCTAAACGATATATTCTGGCGACCTCCCTTCAAGTATCAAAAGGGCAACTATTAAAGTTATATGACCTTCTGCGACCTTATGTACTGTCAACAGATGATATTATTGCGGCCGAGATGTTAAATAATCTACTGGGAATATATCCGGAAATAGAACTAAAACATGCTAAACTATATCTACCCAATACCAGTGTATTAGAACGTTTGCTACATCCGGGAGTATACGAACAGTCACAGTATAAGCTACAGGAGTATGTTGAGCTGAAGAAGTATTATGTGCAGGATGATGCCTACATCCCGGCTATCGAAATATTAAATAAGTATAGGTTTGTAATCATTTCTGGTGCACCAGGGGTAGGAAAATCTACTTTAGCAGGGATGTTAAGTTTGTATTTCCAACAGGAGGGATACGAATTTTATTTTATCCGTGGAAGTCTAAAAGAAATATCAGGGCTTTGGAAGCCCGATATCCCTCAACTTTTTTTATTCGACGATTTCCTCGGCAGTGTTACCTTTCATGGTTTTGACAGAAACGAAGACAGAGAACTATTGGAGTTTGTCAGTAAGATATCAAGATCCGGAAATAAGCGATTGATAGTAACCTCCCGGGAATATATATTTCAACAGGCAGAGTTAAAATACCCCGAACTAAAGGAGCTTAATTATCTGAAGTGTATAATCAAACAGGCTGCTTTTACAAAAACATTTAAAATAAAAATATTATATAATTACTTGTATCATCCTCCGATAGAATTACATCACATAACCTCTATTACTCAGGAAGCTAACTATGAGAGCATCATTTTTCACAGGAACTTCACTCCAAGGCTCATCAGTGAATACATTAAAAAATACTATGACCCGAAAGGTAACAGAACTTCGCTTCTTTCAGGCCTGATTAGCTATCTGGATGATCCATATGCCTATTGGGAAAATATATACCGAAAGTTAGGAGAATCAGCAAAATTTATTCTGCTCATCATTGCCATATCTGAAGAGCCAATACCAGAACCCACAGTTTTCAAAATGTTCAAAAATGCAAATGAATATAGGCATTTGGCTCCAAATGGGCATGAAAAGGATTTCTTTAGTGATGGCCTAAAGGAAGTAATTGGCTCCTTTGTTTCAGTAGTACAAAATCCTGAGTTAAAGACTCGTGAAGACTACTACAAGGTAGACATTTCAATGATTTATGAAACAATAAAGACTGAAAGGCTATTAATACTAAACAACCCTTCGATTAAAGATTTCTGCCTCGAGTTTCTCCGACACCGAGACGACCTGATTGAATTGTTGATACAGACCGCCGTAACATTCAATCAACTTTTTCTTGTATTCACGACAGAGGAAGGTGAAGGCTTTTACGACGCCCTGGATATGGATTATTATGACCATAGCCATTTTCTGGATAAAATCCACCTTAACTCCCGGCATTTTGAGGTATTAAAACAAAAGGTTTTAACTGAGTTCGATGAACTAAAGACATTCCGTATCAGTACGGTCAACTGGTCCGGCGGTGATACAACCTATCATCTAAATTTTTCTCTGTTCCAAAACAGAATGTATAAGTTGGTCAAACTGGTCTATTATTTTAATCTGGACGACGACATGGAAATCAGGGAGTTTGTGATCCAAAAATACGACGAGTATATAAATGGAGAAGATCTTATGCAAAAAGCCCATAGTATTCTTCATCCTCTGACTTCTGCTGAAAGGGTTTCTCAGCTCGACGTTTTAGACAAGATCCTGCCCTATCGCCCTATCAATCCTGCACAGGCTATTGAGGATTATTATGACAACATAAGTTTTACAACCGAATATCTGTCATGGACATATTTTAAAGAGAAATTTCCAACAGAGTGGGACCATTTTGTAACTCCCAGAATCAGGGCAATTCGAAAAGAAATACAGGAAATGATTCTGGATGATATCGATTATTTCCTTTGGGATGGCAGCTATCAGTCCAGGGTTGACATGGACGATTTATTAGATATACGACTAGATGATCTGGTTGACTTCTTTAAGATTCGCATAACAAAAAAGCTACAGACCGATATAAACGATATGACCGGAAGAGAAATTTTTTCTCGACATGGGCATGAACAGGCAATAGAAAAGGATTCCCATTCTCAGGCAGAAAATGCTGCAGAAATCGGCAGCGATAAGGAAATGCAAGAACAAGAATATCACTCCTACAAAATCTCCTTAAAGCAGCTTAATCCTGACTGGAATGACATTGAGAATGATGCTCACGCCAAAAAAGTCCTTGCACAGTATATCGATGCTAAAACGGTCCGGAAGCTGAATAAGCTTATCGACTCCTCGCACCCGATTGTCAGGCATTTCCTCTCATCTACCACACAAATTGAACTACTGGCCTCCCTTACATCACAAATTGATATAGCCAAACACAGTTCTTCAGAAATGTGTCAACAGATGCTCTCATGCCTCAAATTAGAATCTGAAATTATCTCATTATTGTCCAAAATAGCATGCGCATTCCAGCTATCTCAGGTTCGTATCTTTAGAAAAGAAACCTTTCTTTCTCATTTTCATGAATATAGTACTGAGCAGGCAAACAATATTTTCGAACGCCTCATCAATATTAAACTCCTTACACAAAGGGATATCTGGTATACCTTTACATTGGACCTGCTAACGGATTTTCTGGCATTCCAATACTTTAATTGCCAACCAACTAACAAAAAGGAGGAACTTTACAAAAACCTGCTCACCTCCTTCAAGTCACAGACCATTATAGAACTTAGAAGCTTTCACATTGATCTATATCACAAAGACACCCCTTCTTTTATCAAACACTTTCTTTGCCCGATTATACAAGAAGTTATAGATATACTTGATAAAACAGATAATACGGCAACCATTCTATCATATATAAAATATACAAATTTGGCGATCGAATTCTCTTATTATGACAAATCTGGCACATATGATATTTATGCCAGTAGCAGTGCGGATAATCTTGAACCAATACTAAGGGATTTGGATATTGAGATAGTATGTAATGATTTAACAATAGAAAAATATCTCAATATAAGCACAAATCAGTCCCAATATTTGAGAAAGTATATACAAACCAATTTCCCGGATTTTAAAGTTGGATATACCATTCACTTTCAGAAAGAGCTTTCAAAAACTGGCTTTATTGAACTTCTTCTGGAACTCGGGATGCATAAAGCGATCAGAAGATATATTAAAGATTTAAAAAAATTCGTTTCGGATCACTATTAAAAATGCTACTCCCGGAGCTTAAATTCATCAGGCTTTTTATTGGCTTCAATTGTAGCATTCTTTATTTTGCCGGTTAGCCAAAGATGAACTTCATAGCATAGGAAGAAACACCTATCGGTATTTAACTATTTACCAAACACTCATTAAAGATAGAAAATTACCACACACTATGAAACCGTGCAACTGATTATGTGTTATCTTATCCAGGTTAATCCAAAAAAATATTATTTTCAGCCACTTTTACATATCAGCGGCTCTGCCGCACAACATCCGTTAAAATCCATCATCTCCGACGCAATACTATGATAACACTCGTTTCAAGAAAAGAATCCGTTCAGACGAAGAAAATCATTGGCACAGCATTAGCTAAGCTTCAAAAAGTATTCTATGACGAAGATATGCTTCAATACTACAGAGATGAGCATGAAGAACACCTATATCAGGACCAATTTGATTTCTTAGAGACTGAAACCATTGGCCATACCTGTTTTAATAAAATTATTGGACTACATCATACTGACATCAATACATTTACCACCACCCTGACTCATAAGCTGACGGAATTATTTGCTGCCATCGGCGTCAAAGAGCTCGTTGTTATTTCTCATCTAAAGCTTGATTTTTTCGGCAATCGCAACAACAAGTTTAAGCCGCTAGTCAATGCCTATAAACTACTTGAGCGGATCGTTGGTAAGCCAACCTACAAAGAGGCATTTATTTTAGACGTAGACAGCTTACCGGAATGTATTGAGATATTATTTTGGATAACAAGGTGCGATCCGACCGTTGCTGAGTACATTTTCCTTTTTGATAAGGAAGAAAAAATACAGCTTTTCCTTTGCAAATATGGAAATATCCACCTGACTGAATTCGGAAGCGAAACACTCACCGCTTCACTTTTAGCATCGATGGACTGGAAGATAATTGAAGGCCGGGAATCTGACAATTTTACAAGCGATGGAAAAATCAGGGGCCGTAAATCGATTAGATAATACGAGCTTACTACCACCAAAGAGAGAAAAAATTTTCTTCAGCACTGAATTGAAGCTTGTCCGGGGGCTGTAAGTGAATGTAGAACAAAGAAAATTCCCTTATATTTCTCCTATAAATTCTGTATTGTTCCTTATGAATATTGGTCAGCAAATATTATTCTTTATTAGTTCCCTGGGAGCTTTCAATGGAATGGTGATCAGCCTTTATCTTTTCTTTAGTAAAAGAAAAAAGACGCTATCTACCTTATTCCTCTGCATATTATTGCTGGCACTTAGTCTCCGGATCATTAAAGCGGTCTTTTTATATTTCAATCCCTCCCTGCCTAAAATATACGCACAGCTGGGGTTATCCGCCTGCTTTTTGATCGGGCCTTCACTATATTACTTTTTCCGGGCTGCGCTGCACAATGTAACTGCCCTTCCCCCCTCCTGGAAATGGGTCTGGGGAGGACTTCTGGGGGCTTTGCTGCTAACGGGCATCCTTTTGCCGTATCAAACTTATCCTGATCTGTGGAACGGGCCTGTGATTTCCATTATATACTATCAATGGATAATATACCTGGTGGCCACGGGATTCGCGCTAAAAAACCTGTTGAAAACGTTCTTTATACATCCTGCGGCATTAACTGAAACGGAAAAATTCTGGCTGTTTCTGTACGGCAGCAACTGTGTGATTTGTGCTATTTTCATGCTCTCCTGGGCTGGTATCGCCTGTCACCTGTACATTAGCGGGCCGGTATCACTATCTGTTTTATTCTACCTGACTATTTTTTATCATTTCCGGGGAAAAAAATCCGACCCCACCCATTTGCCTGTCAAAACCGAAAAAAAGAAAATTGCTGATACAGACGCGGTGACGTGGATAGAGAAGCTGGAAAAGACCCTACATGATAAGAAGTTGTACCAGGACCCCAATATTAAATTAAGCGATGTGGCAAAGGAGGTGAAGATAACACCACATCAGCTATCTCAGTTATTGAATGATAACCTGGGAAAAAGTTTTTCTACCTACATTAATGAGTACCGGATTCAGGAAGCCTGCAAATTAATAACCACTCATACCCATCTTACTTTCGAAGCTATCGGATACGAAGTAGGCTATAATTCAAAGTCAACTTTCTACGCGGCCTTCAGAAAAGTGAAAGACACCACTCCGGCGCTCTATAAGAAATCCTTTGATAATCAATAGGCTGCAGTACGGTTTTATAAATCCGAACGTCTGAATTGATAATATCAGACCACCCCGGTACCTGGCCTTTTTAGGTTTGCAGGAAACCGTTACAGATGACAAAAATTAGCCTGGCGTCCTGTTGGCTTATTGGCTTATCATTTCCCGTTGCCGCCCAAAAAACAATCCAGGGGAAAATTCTGGATGACCAAACACGGCAGCCCCTGAAGTATGTTACGGTTAGCTTATTGTCGCCTGACTCCATTTTTGTCAAAGGACAGCTGACGGATACTGCCGGCACCTTCCGGTTAACCCATTTGCAGCATGGCCGATATACCCTATCCCTTTCCTCTTTTGGGTACAACAGGTTTTATTCGGATGTTATATTGGATAATACCGGCGGCAGCAACCTGGACCTGGGCTCCATAACGCTAACAGCAACGTCCAGTCAACTAAACGAAGTCATTGTAACCGGCGAAAAAACAGTACTGCAGCGTCGGGCAGATAAATTGATCCTGCATGTTGCCGGCAACCCATTATTCTCTTCTTCCGCCAACACATTTGATATCCTGAAGAAAATACCGGGCCTGCAGATCAATGCCGATGGTTCTCTACAAATGACTGGGGGCGCTGCCCCCAGTATATTTATTGACGGGAAACAGGTACCCATGAGCCAGGAGGAACTGCAAAGTTATCTTGCCGGCCTTTCTCCTGAAATGATAACAGCTATTGAAGTAATCAACAATCCCTCTTCCAAATACAATGGCGAACATAAAAGTATTATTGATATCCGGCTGAAACGCGACCTCACTTTAGGATGGAAAGGCAACATCAGCAGTAATATCCAGCAAAATGCATATGTATTGGTAGAAAACAACCTGCTGTTGACCTACAAGACAAAAAAACTTTCCTACACAGCGCGACTGGGGTATACCGCCGGAACAGGTATTTACAAGTATTCGGCGCTGCAACATCTGGCCAATACGAATATCATGACCACCCAAAACAGGGTCCCCACCAGCAACAACAACTTTAATTATCAGCTTGGAGCTGACTATAATTTTTCCAAAACACATCATATAGCAATCACAGGACGCGCATATCAGTCGAGTCGTCATGTCAATTCCTTCAATACGCTCCACACAACAGATGCTACTGCTCAACAGCTGCTATCAGACATCTATACGTTCAACAGCGCCGTTCCCCGACAACGGACGTATGCGGTCCATCTTTATTATACCGGAAAGCCAGGTAAAAATCAGCTGGAAATACTTTCCTCGTTTTTAAAAATCAGGAACCGGCAAAACGAGGATATACAAACGAAAAATCTCGATGGGCACCGTTTGCTCGATTACTGGAAAACAGATCTAAAAAATGATATCCTGATACACTCGGTACAGGCAGACCTTTCCGGCAATCTGGCAAAAGGAAAATGGAGTACGGGCGCCAGATTTGCATTTAGCACCACCAACAATCAATTACGCTACGACACACTCAATCGGCTGTCTATTTTTGTACCGGACAGCAGTCGCTCCAACAGCTTCCAGTATGATGAATACGTTACAGCCGCCTATGTAGCCTACGAAAGAACAGTGAATAAATGGCGTTATAGCGCCAGCCTGCGCGCTGAACATACCCATAGCACCGGCAATGCCATGACCCAACACCTGCTGACCAGCAGGGACTACCTGACCTGGCTGCCTTCCTTTAGTTTTACTTTTCCGTTGGAACATACGCAGCAGTTACACGTGTCCTATAGTCGTCGTATTACCCGGCCTAACTTTGCCCAGCTTAATCCTTTCCGGTTTTATAATAGCCCGCTTAATTATTTCGTCGGCAACCCCTATTTACAGCCCTCCAAAACGGATATGCTAAGCGTCGCCTATAGCCGGCACGCCCTTAGCGTCACGCTATTCGCAGGCAGGGAAACGGACCCCATGGGGCGCTATCCTGAATATGACCCCGTTACCAATGTGCTGGAATATCTCGGTCGTAACCTGCCTTACAATGATTTCGGCGGTGTAGAAGTCAGCCTTCCGCTGACGATCACCCCCTGGTGGAATATGAATAACAATGTCAAAGGCAACTATAAAAAAGAGGTAACGCCCTACCACGATAAGGTATATGCTATTCCTATATTTGATTATACCCTTTCCGGCAGCCAGGTATTCAGTTTGCCGAAAGGTATCACCTTCGATATTTCCTATCTCTATCGTTCCGCTACCGGTAATAGCCTATATACCTTCCGGCCCATGGGAAGCCTGGACCTGGGCATCCGGAAAAGCTGGCTGAAAGGAAAGCTGCATTCCAGATTCAACTTTTATGACGTATTGGATACCTATCGTTACTACCTGACATTCCGGGAGAAAACGATCATCAATAACCAGCTACAACATTGGTACGGCAATCATAAAATGGCATTGACGCTGAATTATAGTTTCGGAAAATCCACCCATACCAGTAAAAGTGACAGTAAAAATGAAGAAGAGAAAAGGGCGGGCATGTAATCTGAGATTCGTTTGGCTAAACCGCCAACTGACGCCGTCCTCTATTTTCCGCCAAAAGAAAAATCACCCACATCGTTCTCCGGGATGTGGGTGATAGTGGCTGTAAACGAGGTCACAGGTAAGGTTTCCATCCGATAACTGTCTCTTCAGCGTCTCCTTATCGGTGACAATTAGCAGCGTGCTTATCTTCTTTTACGTCTGATCAATATAGCGGCGCCGAGGGCCAGCAATATTCCCGGCAATACCCACAACAAAAATATTTTCTGTACTTCCAGGCCGCCGGGCGTTAAAGTGATCTTTTTGTCATTGGTTTCGGGGCGTGTGGTATCCAGGGGAAATTCTCCATAGCTTAACCAGCTGAAAAGCGAGGTACTAAAAAAGAAGTTAGCAAATTGTACATCTCCATGCACAGCTGTCAATTCATTATTGGAGATAAAGTCCGCATCACCGGTTACAATGATGCGTTGTTCTTTACCATTCACTTTCCGGCTGAGGCTCAGGGCCAGCGGCACAGATCTTCTGTCATCCCCATTGATGGCAGAAAAAACGATCTGACCAGAGTCTGTCACCAGCCGGTCTTTTTTAATCCAGCTCTGGGTAGCATCGGAGATTAACAGCGGTTTTACGGTAAAGCCGCTGTTGTTATTCCAGGTAAGTCCGGTTACACCAGGCATGGATACACGTAAACTGTCTTTATAAGCTTTGTCTACCTGTTTCGTAAAGGAGGCCGCTGTATTGGTCAGGTAGGGCAATGCAAGGTCAGGTGCAAAGTCTTTGCCAGGCTGGGCGATGATACCATCCATCAGTTGTACGCCCACACTTTGCAGTAAGGGATTGAGCATGGCCTGCTTTCCGGGCTCGCCGGCTATCAGCAGATTACCGCCGTTATCAATGTACCTTCTTAGCTTTGCCAGGGTAGCTTCGCTGAAGGCTTCTTTAGGATCAGCTACCACCAGTGCAGTAATATCGGCTGGAATATCGGCTGTTTGCGCATTCACAGTATCTACATCAAACCCCTGGTTTATCAGGGCATACCGAAAAGTGGGCTCGTTGTTCAGTTTCTTGTAGTCCCGGTCTCCTGATTTATGAATACTGCGCTCCAGTTCTCCGGTCAGGAAAGCGATCTTCGGCATCCTGGACTGTTGTAAGCGTTTGAAAGCAGCGCCTACCTCCGATTCGTCCGGGAAAGTGCTCATGTCCTTAAATATCCGAAGAAAGGTGGTTTTGTTCTTATAACGCAGCTGCACCACAAAGCGATTAAGTTCCGGCTTCAGGTCTACCATTTTCCGGATCTCTTCAGGGGTTTTAAAAATACTCATGTCCAGCTTCTGTGCCTTTGCTTTCTGTTCTGCGACCTCCTTCAGGGTTTTATCTTTATAGTATTTGAGGTCTTCCTTGCTATCATCATAGGTACTATCATAATAGTTTACAAAGCGGAAGCTGATATCTGGTTTGAACCGTAAATAAGTTCCCCATCTCCCAATATATCCGTTACGGGATTGAGGCAGGCCCAGATTATAATACCGGTTTAACAGATTATTGTAAACAGTGACCTCAAGCGGGCCGTCGTCAAACGCCGTAGTAATGCGCTGCAAATTGGGTGTAAGCGTATTGGACTTAAGCGCAGTGGCATCATAGTAACCGATGAAACCGGGGCGCGAGCCAATATACCCTATCAGCAGTACCAACGCGAACACCACAACATACCGCGCTCCTTTTACGATCGGCGGCCTGGACTCCATACCGCCTTTCAGTTTGAGATAACTAAATGCCAGGAACATGGCAATAACCAGTAGGAAGTAAAGAATATCACCCGTGGAGATCAGCCCTCCTAACATCGTGTGGGCACGTCCTGACAGTGCCAGGAAATAGGTAAGATCTCTTACAAAATCAATATTCTGCCAAAGAGAACCAACATAGCTCAGTGCGGCAATCATTACAAAGGTGCTGATGGCGGCTACTACCTGGTAAGTGGAGAGGCATGACATAAAAAGGCCAATGGCTGCATAGGTACACAGCAACAGATAAAAGCCCAGGGTAGCAGAAAGTAGCATACCGGTGTCCACTGATTGAATATTGCAGACGCCTGCCGCCATAAAAATGCCGGCGACAGCTACCATCATCAGGCTATATACCATGGTGGCCGCATACTTCCCAAGAACGATCTGCCATACCTTTACCGGTGAAGAATAAAGCAACCGAATAGTACCACTACTCGTTTCCCGGCTGATAAGCCCCATTGTCAGCAGTGGTATATAGAGATACAGCTTTTCCATCACTGTATCAAAAAAGGCTTCCCTACCCAGAAATATTCTATGAGTGAGGTTCGAGGCCATCGACGCAGATACGCCACCCCCCTCCTGGTAATTGAGGTAGCGCTCCAGCAGGCCCATGTAGGTCAGGGCACACTGTACGAGGAACGCAATCATCAGGAACCAGACTATCGGAGAATAGAAAAGTGTACGCAGTTCGGTCTTTGCAATTTTGATAATCGTTTTCATTTATGAATGATCGGAGAATTAAGATTGAGAGGATTTAATGGACAATTGTTTGAAGATGGTATCCAGCGCGGTCTTATCGAAGGTGATTTCCCGGAGCCGCCAGCCGTTATGCACTGCCGCCGCTGTTAGTTTTTCGGCTATTTCCTGGTCGCTGCTGAAATGTACCCGTAGCTGTTTTTCAGTGAGGAATTCCACCTTATCAATGCCGGACATCTGCAACAGCGCAGCCTCCGCCGGCGGGTTTTCCAGGTGCATGACCACACTGCGTGGCTCTACGTAATTGTTGAAAGCGTCCATGGTATCTGCGAAAACAATTCGGCCTCCTTCGATCATCCTGATATCTTTACAGAGCAGCTGTACTTCCGTGAGGATATGTGATGAAAAGATCACCAGGCAATCTTTCGCAATCTCTTTGATCAGCGCTCTCACCTCAATGATCTGGTTAGGGTCCAGGCCATTGGTAGGTTCGTCCAGCACTACCAGGCGGGGACGGTGAATGATGGCCTGAGCGATACCCACCCGCTGCCGGTAACCACCGGAGAGGTTCCGTAACAGTCTTTTGCTGAAATGGGCAATGCTGCAACGTTCCTTCACTTCCCGTAGTGCTGCCTGCACCTTGTCTTTCGGTACCTGCCGCAGGCTGGCGCAATAGGTCAGGTACTCGTCTACTGTCAGCTCCAGATGCAGGGGCGCCTGTTGTGGCAGGAAGCCTACTTCCCGTTTCGCCAGTTGCGGCTGCTCCCGCATATTAAATCCATTGATATACACCTGTCCCTCCGTTTGGTTAAGTGTTCCACAAAGGATGTTCATCGTGGTAGACTTCCCTGCACCGTTAGAACCCAATAGCCCTATTATGCCCGTCTCGTTAAATTCCATGTTGATATCACGGATCGCCCAGGCAGCAGAATATTTGTGGGAGAGATGTTCAATTTTTACGATACTGTTCATTATGTTAATTGCTGTTGATACTAAGATTTATGGATTGTTGGTCATGTCAGGGTTATATTGCAGGTAACTATACGGCAACTGCATCACCAAACGATCAGGTTGGCGCAGTGTATACGATACTGTGCTACCGTCCTTGTTATATAGCGTATGCGTAAAGATTATCCCTGCAAACAGCGGATCTACAGAAAGACGACGCATATCAAACCAGCGGTAGCCTTCCATGGCAAATTCACGGATACGCTCTTCGATAATGAATTTGATCAGCGCCACCTGATCGCCCGCTATAGTCGCCGGCACGGCTGCATCGGCAGCCGGCATTCGATGCTGACGGAGTGTTTCCACATCTGCTACGGCGCCAGGCAGGTCGCTGAGCCGGGCTTTGCATTCGGCACGCAGCAGATATAATTCTGACAGCTCCAGGCCGTACCTGCTGTACTGTACGCCATATTTCCTCAGGCGTCCGCCAGCATTGAGCGACCCATCAGGATTCTTGTTGGTATACAGGCGCAGGCGAAGATCGGCAGCTCCGTACAGGGCGGCTGTTTGTGGTGTCAGCACCAGCCCGTTATTGCCAGCCATGTTCCCGTTATATCGGCCATTATAATAGACCTTGAAGAGCACGGATTCTGTCAGGTCAATAAAATTATTGCCGGGACCTTTGGTGGGGCCGATATTGGGGTCCATAGGCAGGAACGCGCCACCGGTTTCCATGGTCTGGTTATAATCATACAGTTTGGCACTGCCGGCCCCCAGATCGTTGAAGGCGGCATTTAGCATGGGCAAAGCGTCGTGATAACGTCCCATGAACAGGTATACTTTACCTAACAAACCTTCTGCTGCCGGCTTAGACATACGGGTACGAACAGCGGGAACTACCGGCAGGTCGGGCAGCGCTTCTGTAAGGTCCCTGATAATAAAGTCATACATTTCCTGTACAGTACCTCTTTTAAATACGGTAGCTGCGATATCGGCCTGCGTAATAACAGGAAAACCCGGGTCAGTGCCTGCTGTAGCGGCCAGATATGGTTTTGCATACAGATTAATGAGCTGGAAATTGCTCCAGGCACGGGTGGCACGGGCTTCCGCGCGGATGCTTCTCTTTTGCGCATCCGTTCCCCCCTCCGAACTCATCACCTCATTAATGATCTTGTTCAGCTGATACATATTGGTCATAAGACCGCTCAGCAACACTGGCGGCCGCTGGTATGCATCATTCGGATAGTAGATCACATCCTGCCACTGGAAAAGCCTGGTCATATGTTGGGAAACGGGACTAAACAGCGCATCTTCTGCCGCCACGTCATCTTCCATCAATACGCCTTCCTGCCATCCACCGCCACCACGCGCCAGATAGTAATCAGGGCTATTCATCAGTTTATCATAATCGGACGTGGAAGATGCCACCTGGCTGCCCAATGGCACCACCTCCAGAAAGCTCTTGCTACAAGCGCTAAAAGCTACAGGCGCTGCGACGCAGATCAGGAGATATAGTAATTTCTTCATCATGCTGTGTTGTTTAAAATCAGATTAAAGTGTTACTCTTAACCCCAGGCTATAGCTGTGTTTAGACACCGGAACAAATGAACTTCCGACACTCGGGTCCGCATTGTATTCCGGATCAATACCATAATGATTGGCCTTCCATATCAAAAAATTGCCGGCCTGCGCAAAAACACTGGCACGTTGCAGCCTTAAATTTTTCACTATTGACGGTTGCAGCTCGTATGACAAGGAAATATCCCTGAGTTTTATGTAAGAAGCGCTGATCACATTGATGTCAGCATAGTTGTAGTAGTCCATATTTCTGCGGGTAAAGTCAACTGCCGGACTGGAAACGAAGGAAGGCACATTGGTAAATGCTTCATCACCCGCCTTCTGCCAACGGTCAAGAAAATCGGTCCTGAGATTACCGCCGAAGTAGGCACGGTCCGAAAGACGACCGGAGCTTTTAAAGCTCACATTCCTGCGCATCACATGACCAAGGTTGTAGATGAGATTGGCAGACAGGGAGAGCCCCTTATAACTGAAAGTATTGGTAAGTCCTCCACTGAATTTGGGCTGTGTAACGCCCATATATACCAGGTCGTCGCCCGTTGCGATATTGGGATTTTTGGTAACCTTATTATTGGCCAGTTTTATTTGCGGATCGCCTAAACTATCGAGTCCTGCATACTTGTAGGCAAACAGCGAGCTAAGTGAATACCCTGCCAACCTTGCGGAACTCAGTTTGAAAGCTACGGTGTTGTACATCGGCGGATTTGTTCCCCATGACACCAGTTTATTCTTGTTGTAACCGAATACCCATCGGGTAGTCCACCTGAAATTTTTAGTGCGGATGATCTCTGAATTCAACGTGATCTCTATCCCCTTGTTGTTGGCCTTGCCGAGATTACCGGTGATTTGATTGAATCCGGTAAATGGGTTTGCAGGAAGAAAACTGAGCAGGTCAACTGTTGTCTTATTATATCCTTCAATACTACCATTGACGCGATTGTTGAACAGCGCAAAGTCGATTCCCACATTGATCACTTTCACACTTTCCCAGGAGAGTTTTCTATTGGCCGCACTGGCGATGCTCAGACCGTCTCCACCGATACCACCGCTTTGTACCTGTGAATTGGGACTCAATACGTCATATAACGTTGCCGCACCTACGTAAGGCGAATTTCCCAGGATTCCGTAAGTACTTCTCAGCGCGAGCGCATCGATCCATTTGACCCCTGACAGGAATGCCTCCTTATCTATCCTCCATTTGCCACCCATGCTCCATACCGGTTTGTTCTGTGAAGACACATCACTACCGAAAAGGCTGCTCTGGTCTTGTCTCCAGCTCATGTCAAGACTGTACTTCTGATTAAAAGAGTAGCTTCCCAATGCAAAATAGGAGTTAAAACGTGTGATGGTCCTGGCAACCTGGTAGAAACTAGCATTCAGATACCCTGTGCCGGTTACGGTACCCGGTATCCCTTTGGACATGGTAAGGTAGTCCAGCACCGGATAGGTACCCAAATCCCTGTTATATCCATATATGCTGGTATTAGCATTAGAAGCGTATTGCTCCTGCGCCTCCTGTCCTGCCTGCAGGGTAAATGCATCTCTTCCCTGCCGGGGCTTGGCCTCATAAACCATTTGGTTACGTACCGTCCAGTTATGCTGGTCGTTGGTGGCGGTGTTGTAATAACCACCTGTCAGCGGCAGATAATACACCGGCGAGGCAGCAGCGGTAGGCGCTACGGTGAGGCTCAGCAATGTTTTCCGCATATTGAGGCTCTTGTTGTCACCATAATTTTCATAGGTACCGGGAGTTTTCTGATAGCCATAAGCGCCCTCAAACCGGAGACCTTTCCACAGCTTCACGCCTACCCTGGCGTTTACATTCGCGCTCAGATTAGTCCGCTTATAATGCTGGTAATTGATTTCATCCAACGGGTAATAATCCAGGTTAATACGGCTGCGGGTCTGGTAATCCTGCCGAAGCGAGTCGCCATAACCTGTCATATAAGGCATATTGATGCTCTTACCGTTTGCATCCTGCAGCTGCTGATAAGGCAGCACATCATTCGTGATGCTCATAATGCCATTACTGGTACTAACGGCATTGTTCAGGGCAGTGTTCAACGTAAGGGTGACGCGTTTGCCGGCATTGAAATGCTGGGTGAGGTTCAGCCGGTAGCTATTGCTCTCCTCTCCCTTATGGATGCCCTGCATATTCACGTATCCCAGTGAAAGGTAGTAGGAATAAATGCTGGTGCCACCGGAAACGGCTACCGTATGGCTGGTAGTAACGGAGGGGCGATAGAAAAGATTTATCATCTGTGATCTCCCGTCAATGTTAGCCAGGCTATCAAGGCTTTTGTTGGCCTGCGCTTCAGAAATCAGTCCCCGGTACTGGTTGTAGAGGACCATATCGTGAGGCGCTACATAACCAGTGGAAACACTGGCCCATGGATAACGCACCGGATCAAACAACTGCCGGGCCACCTGTATGTACTGCCTGCTGTTAAGCATTGGATCACGTGCCCACTCCGGCTTGCTCTGAACAGTTGCCGAACCGCTATATTCAATGTTCATGCGCTGGTTCCTTTTGCCTTCACGTGTGGTGATAACCACCACGCCATTAGCTGCACGGGCGCCGTAGATGGCAGCCGCCGCCGCATCTTTGAGCACGGTAATGTCTTCGATATCATCCTGGTTCACGGCACTGAAATCGGTGGAGACCATGCCATTGATCACGTACAGTGGCTCCGCATCCAGCATTACGCTGTTAGTTCCCCGGATAAGGCTTTTCCTTGATACAATGCCATTGGCGTTGGCCTTGGCCTTTACATTAAGGAGACCGGCGTTCACCGTGAGCCCTGCCACCTGTCCTTCCAGTCGGCCTATGATATCTGTTACGTCCCGGCTGCCTACCCGGTTCCGGAAGACCTCCATGTCGGGTTTAGCAAAAGAGCCGGTAGCTCTCTCCCTGCTCAGCTGCTGGTAACCGGTATTGTATACAGTTACAGCCGATAACTGTGACAGCTGCTGTTTCAGTGTCACGCTCATCTGTTCCCCCAATCTTACCGGCAACAGGCGCGTTTCATAGTTGATACTCCGGAATATCAATGTATCGCCCTTTTCGGCGGGGCATATAAAAAAGCCCTTCTCATTTGTCGGAAAAACGTGGTGGTTACGCTTTGTCATCACTGTAATGCCGGGCAACGGGTTTCCCTGTTCGTCCGTCACGATACCACTAACACGCGGAAGCTCCTGCTGCACCTGTTCCGGCTCGGGAGCCAGTGAATTTTTCAGCACGGTCTTTTTCCGGATAAATACGGTCTTACCCTGAATCACAAATTCCAGTGGCTGCCCCTCCAGGATCGTGCTTAATGCCTTTTCCAGCGGCACGTCTTTCAGCTGTACCGAAACAGGTTTCATGCCTGTAAGGCTCTCATTGCTATAAAAGAATTTGTACCCTGTTTGCTCCGAGAGAATGGAAAACAGTTGTGCCGGCAACGCTTTTCCTGAATAGCTGACCTTTTGTGCCTGCACCGTTGCGCTAAGCTGCAGTAACAGCACCAGCAGCAATACGCTGCCGGCTTTACTGAATGGTTGGTTTTTGATTGTTGTACGCTCTCTTCTCCGCAATAGTGGGAGGATAGGGACATTGTCACCTTTAATTTGCATACTGTTACATCGTTTGAGTGTAATAAATGAGCAGCGGTTTATGCTGTTTCAAGTTAAACGTAATGACAAGCCGGGGGCAGGACGCCCATTTCTGGCACCCGGTTTTTTCATTTTGTTCACCAACTTGTTTCAGGATTTTCCCTGCTGTTTGATTTTGGTTTGTTTATGGTACTGTCCTATGGCTGTATGACAAGCTTATTTTCATGCTCAAATGTATAATGTAGTTCATTGGAACCTAGCCCCTGCAATACCTGCGAGAGCGTGAGCGACCTTTCTATTTCGCCGCTGAAAGTAGTCCTGGGCATTGCTCCCCGGAATTCGACTTCTATATTGTACCAGCGCGCCAGCTGTCGCATCACCGTTTTAATATCGGCATTCTCAAACCAGAAGAAACCATTTTTCCAGGCCATCACCGCTTTCAGATTGGCCGCTGACACGGTAGTGCTTCCATCAGGCATGACAGCCGCCGCCTTCCCTGGTTGTAACAAAACGCTTCCCTTCTCTGTCTTCACCCTTATGGAACCCGATACCAGCGTGGTACTCAGATAATTTTCCTCCGGATATGCGTTAATATTAAAGGCAGTGCCCAACACCTGTATGGCCGTATGGTTCACCTTTACGACAAATGGCTGATCTACGTTCGCTGCCACCTCAAAGTATACTTCTCCGGTTACTTCCACACTTCTTTCTTTTCCGGTAAACGCCGTTGGGTAGCGGATGGAGCTGGCAGCATTCAGCCATACTTTGGTGCCGTCCGCCAATACGAGGCGGAACTGCGCTTGTCGTGGTGTGCTCAACTGATTATAGCCGGTAGCTGTTTCCGGCCCGTTTACTTCGTACTGTAGGCTGCCATTATGCTGATGCACTGCGGCTGTTCCCTGCCGGATAACCTGGTTGCCCGTGCTATCGAGTGTGATATGGGAACCATCTGCCAGTGTAAGGATGGCCCTATTCCCCCCAGGCTGCACATCGGAGACCTTCGCGATAGTGCTACGGGCGGGTATTTCGCTGTGATGAACAAAGTAGTAGGCACCCGCCGCCAGCAAGCCCGCCAGCATCGCCGCGGCCCATCCCCAGCGACGTATAAAACGCGGCCGCGGGGCAACAGGCACTAACGTCCGTATGATTCCCGATGGCTGTCTGTCTGCCGACAGCACCCATTCCAGCTCCCTCGCAACACGCTCCTGGTCCAGCTTTTCAGCCTGTCCGGCATCCTCGCTCATCCATGGGTCCAATAATGCCTGCCACTCCTGCTCCGCCCCTTCTCCGGCAAAATGAAACAGCTCCTCCTCTTCGGACGCAGAAAGACGGCCAGACTTATATTGTTCCAGTAAATAACTAAAGCGGGATGCATCCATAATTCGAGATTCATAGTTAAAGTGGCGTGGGAAAAACAAACGTACTAATGCACTAAAAAAAATATTTTCAGACCGGCCCCAAGAGGCCATCTATTACATCCGGCTGGAAAACATCCAGTATAACAAGAGCCAGGGCAACGGGTAACCAGCATTCGCCAAATGTTGACGGATCTGCTTCAAGGCCGTTACCAGCGTATTCTTTACGGTACTGACGGAGAGGGACAAGCGCGCTGCAATTTCGGAAGGCTTCAGGCCTTCTTCGCGGCTCAACTGATAGATGCGCCGGCGCTGATCGGGCATTTGCTGAACTGCATCCCGCACCAGCCTCATGATTTCCGCAACAGTGGTGGGTTCTGCCGGTACCGTGGACTGCTCAGCGGTAAAAACATCCTCATATGCCTTATGCTCGCTGCGGAGCATTAGCAGATTTTTGCGCAAAATTGCCCTGCATTGCCGGGTGGCAATACGTAACAGCCATCCTCGCATTTCCCGGATTTCAGTGAGTTCGTCACGTTGCAGCCACACCTGTAGGAATGTTTCCTGCAGCGCTTCGCGTACATCTTCATCATGAAGTGTAAAACGGTGGACCAGCGAAAACAACTGCGGGTAATAGTAAGAGAAAAAGACTCCAAAGGCTTGCTCATCGCCAGACGCTATCTGCTGAAGAAGCGCATTTTCATTATTTAAAAAGTTGTCTGACAAATTTTAATGATTGATGTTCACCGGGGCTAAATTTAAGGCAAAAAAATTGTCGTCCAAATAATTATTCCATTTTCAATGAGGTATCGTTGGTGAGCCAGCCCGCACTGGCAGCCATCAACAAACAGGCAGCAACCCTGGCTAAAAAAATAAAACCTGCGACAAGGTAGCGCAGGTTTTACTTTTTTAGTGCTCTTGGTACAAATTCAGCCTATTAACCTAATAGAGCATGAAAGTCATGATAGTGCTCCCGTTTTTGCTGGTCACTTTCCCATACATATTGCCACTGTCAAAATAATAATCTAAACTAAACTCGTTGTTTTGCAGGAACGTATCCAATAAACTGACGTTATAGGTAGCATAACCAGGCGCCAGTACGATCTTATTGCTCAGCTTGTATAACCCTGTTGCGGGATTAAAATCATAGTCATAACGAAATCTGGTTGCATATATATAACTCCCTTTGAACAGCAGTCCTTCCATAATTACTTTTTTATTTGGGACATCCCATACCAGATTGATCTCGCTCTTGTCGTAAGAAGCCGGATAAGCCAATACCAGTAAGCTTAACTGCTTTAGGATAGTAGTGCCGGCAGGATTTGTGCCCGGTAAATTGGCCAAAAACGGAAGATTTAATCCCATATAACTCAACCCTATCATCTGATTCAGGGGAAGGAGCGCTGTCTGCGAACTCCGGACAGCTATCTTCTCTCCACGCTTTGTCTGGATAAAGAGTTTATCACCCTCCAGCAATATCCTTGTCACGAGCGTGTTTCCCATCTGTATGCCATCTGATAATTCCATGCCGTTGACAGAAAAGGAAAAATTCCCGGAAGAAAGCCTGATCTCATTATTCACCACGCTCATTATCCCCACTCGCCTTGCGCCTGTATTAGGTATAATCTGATAAGTAACGCCACCATAATCAAAAAGGGAGACCTTGTTACTGGCAAAAACAGCTTTAACAGCCTTAATATTGGCCAGATAACCTCCATTCAGATAAGCCTCCTGCTCCTGCCTCGTTGCTTTCACCAACGTCATTTGGGTCCTGAATTTGCGGCCTACAAGGAACATCGAATCGGAGGTAACCCTGACAAACTCAAATTCATTGTCTCCTTTAAATCCCTGGCCCACTACCCCTCCGCTCACACCAGGATTGGGGTCGCTTAACAAATGAATGTAATTATACGTCTCAAAAGAAAGAATCGGCGCATTGACCAATTTAACCCTGTACGCAGAAACCTGCACCGTCGCGCTGCTGGTATCATTGATATCTGACACCATGCAAACCCGGTCCTTCTTTCCCTCAAAATCGAAGTCCATATAAAATCCGAAATTACCTTTCAACTGGGTTGAATTCGTGATTTTCCAACCATATTGGGCCTGTACAAGCATCTGCCTGAATTGTTGTTGCTGTCCGCTCATACGCTCGTCAGGCGTTTGATTAAAAACCAGGTCCACATCTGAGCGGCTACAACCTATAACCAAAGCGGAGATGACAAATAGGAGCTTATATAAATTCTGCATAATCTCATGATTTAATTTGGTTAATCATTATTCAGTTTACTTTCTCACTTTCAACAGTTGGAAGTTGAGATAACTGGTCCTGTCGCCTGCTTTATAAAAACCCCCTGAGTTGAAAAAAGCTTCATCCCGGCGGGAGAGGTCCGGTTTGTTCACCGACCAGTCCGTCCTGAAAGAGGAACCTGTCAGATAGCCGGAGATATTGGTCATGAAGGAGGCCATGAAAAAATTGGCATTGGTATAATTCGGCCCCGTTCCCTGTGCGGCCTTTACAAAATTGATGGAATGGGTAACCGGGTCCTGCGTGTAAGTGAAGTTGTAATCCGCGTAAATGATGGGGCTCGTCCCGGACCGAAAGGGTACGCTCACCACCAACGTTCCGGCAGTGGCATTAGCAGGCGTAAATATATAAGTCAAATCCTGCACTACATACCTGGCGGATGCACTGTACGCGTTCACTGCCGCTTTGAAATTATCTACGGCGTTTTTTACGTCAGGAGAGACATTTGCGGTATTATAGCCCAGGCTCCGGTCAAACAGCCCCTGGTTGAAAAACCAGTATTCAAAAGTCTGGGAATTTTTATCATTAAAATCGTTATACATGGAAAAGGCAACTTCCCTTTGCAGTTTCCTGAAATCAACCCCGAACTGATCTCTGAAATAATTCACCACAGCGCTTTCCTTTTTCTTCAGAATATCATATCCTGATTTGGGCACCTTTCCGGCTTTGTTATCATACCATAGTTGTCCATTTGCCAATAAAAACCCGGCCGTCTCCGCGAAATCCTCCATCACATTGGCCCTCGCATACCGGGAAACAAAACCCAGAGAGTCGTTATCCTTGTCCGGATAAAGTGTGGCATTGCGCCAGGACTCTGTATAATCTGCCCTGGAAATATTCTCAAATTCGAGTGGTAATCGCTGAATCTGTGACAGGGTATGCGTGAATTCATGATGTATGGTCTTCAGCCTTGGACGCACCGCCTCGGGATCAGCACTATTTATTGCATTCACCTCATAGAGGGTAATATTCCTGCCACCACCGGAGGTAGCCAGCACACGCGACCCATCAGACTGGATAGAATAAGATCCAAATAAAACCCATTCTTTGGGAGCAAATCTTTTGATGAAGGTCCTGCCTCCCGCAATCTCATAGGGCATCAAATACCCATTCAAAACCATCCTCATTTGCTCTTTTACCTTGTCTTCCCCGGCCGGCACCAGGTTTTGGTCAACGGCGCCTTTATACCGGTCAAAACGATACACTACCTCTATATTATAAGGGTCCGTGAATGCCGTCGTTAACCAGTTATCGAGTTCGGTGGGCATATAATCCAATTCCCTGTTGAATTCGAAATCAACTTTCTCTTCTTTCCTGCAACCAGTTACAGCCACCATTAACAGGAAGGAAAACGTGATGCAAAATATTTTCATAACTGAATTTTAAATTTGTTCTATCTGGGGTTTTTAGTTAATCCGGAAAGCATCGCACTTTCCGGCAATTGAAAGACACGGCGCAGATCATTTTTCTTCAACACATCGTAGGTTGTATCCCATTTATTATCCAAATACCGGTGTGAAATTTCTATGCTGTACCGATTGATGTCAAACCAACGGATCCCCTCATGCGCAAAAGCTTTTTGTTTAAAATCCAATACCGCTTTCAGCAAACCGACCTTGATATCCGTGGTATTATAGAAGCTTAAGACCTTCGCCTCGGTAATTCCATGCAACGAAGTATTGTATCCCTCAATCCTCACTTCCGCAAAGTCGTTCAGGTCCTTTAACGCCGATGTGTAATCGCCGGTACTAGCATAGGCCTCCGCTCTGTTCATCAGCGCCTCATCTGCTGAAAACAGGCACTGAACAGTATAATAGGTCCAGTCAGTTGCAAATGTGCTTGCTCTATAGGAAAAAGTCGGGTATTTCCCCAGTGAAAGTTTATCGGGAATTCCCCCAATCCGGGTATAATATTGGTAAAATTGTTTCCCGGCAACGGTATTTCCGCTGATCATCTGCTCGGTGGACAATCCGGCTCCGTAACGGCCGCCGGCAGCGATACTATTGAAATTGGAATAGACATTTGCCAGTAAAAGATTGAAATTTTGCTGGCTACCTGTAAATAATGCCGGGGAATTACTACCTGCCGCCTTCAGTGCCCCGGCTATAGGCCGGATATTCTGTTTAAAATTATTTTCCGGAAAAATAGCACTGGCATATTTGATGACCTTATCATACTCTCCCTTAAAAAGATAAAACCTTGCAGCAAAAGCATTGGCAGCCTGCTCATTGAAATGAAACCTGGGTGATTTATAGCTGATCCCTTTAATCAGGCGCATACCTTCGAGCAAGTCTTTTTCAATATGCTCATACACGGAAGCCACGGTACCACGCTCGTAGTTTTTAAAGGCTATTTTTTCAGGATCGGTAAGATACGGTATCCCCGGAGATGAGTTGTCACCGTTGATCTGATATGTTTTCGAAAACAAAGAGACCAGCATATGGTGCGCATAAGCGCGTGCTAACAACGCTTCTCCTTTGTATTGCTGCCCTGTTGTACCAAAATTATTTTCCTCCACAGCTTCAATGGCATGATTGGCAGCTGCGATAGCCCTGTACATATCCAGCCAGTACGCATTAGGAGAATAGCTATCTGACACCTGTGTCACTTCTTTCCAAAAATAGCTGTCACGGGCAATATCATTTAGGGAGAAATCACCAGGTCCTTTATCTGCACTATTGTCTGAGGCTAATTCCGCAAACAGGAAATAATCAGATGTTGGATAGGCCGTCACCAGTAACTGGGCTACTTTTTCAGGGGTGTTCAATTCGGTACGCATATCCGGATTGACTTCAAAGTATTTTTCACAGCTTCCCAGCAGCAATGAAAGCAGTGATAAACGGACAATATTGTATATATTTTTCTTCTTCATTTTATTCAATGCTTTTTAATTAGAAACCAGCTTTCAGAGAGAAAGTAAATTGCCTGGGCACCGGTAAGGCCACGCCCCCGCTTCCAAAAAATTCAGGGTCAGCTCCATTCAGCTTCTTATCTGCATAGAGCAGCCATACATTGTTGCCCACCAGGGCCAAATCAATGTTCTTCAATCTTAGCCTGTTCGCATAGGACTTGGGCAGACTATAGCCCAGCGTCACATTCTTCAGGCGGATGAAATCACCTTTGGCCACGCGCTCGTCTGAGGAGTTATAGGCGCTATAAGCATACATGGGGTTACTGGGCATATCCACCTGGGCCACCAAAGGATCTACAATTGTTGGAATGGTCGTGCGTTTTTCATCCCCGGGCACCATCCACCTGTTTAACCATTCTTTAGACATCCCGATATCGTCGCTCAACTCAGACGTGAATACCGGCGCAAGTCGCACGTAGTTGCCCATACTGAAAGTAAACAGGAAGGAAAGAGACAGGTTTTTATAGGCTAACTGATTATAGAAGCCTCCTGTCAGGGTGGGATCTACCGGTCCATGATATTTCAGGTACTCTACATTCGTGCTTTGAAAATCTACCTTCATGGCGTTTCGCTCGCCGGATTGGGAAATGAAGGTCGGATAACCAAAATCGGGGTTCAGTCCATCGAACTGTACAGAAAACAATCCTCTTTGTGCATAGCCTTCCAGTGGCCCCCCCTCTGCACGCACCAGATTCGCCAGGGTTGGGTTAATCACCAATTTGGTGATCTTATTTTTGTTGTGGGCGAAATTGAAAGAACTGCGCCACCTGAAGTCTTTTGTTTGAACAGGATTTCCCGCGATAGTCAGCTCAAACCCTTTACCAGACATCGTTGCATAATTGGCGATTTTCTGCACCTGGCCACCGATGCCGGATGTGACAACAGGCCCGATCAAATCAAAAATGTCCCGTTTATACAGGTCCAGTGTAATGTTGACTTTATTATGGAAGAAGGCCAGATCTGCACCCACATTTGCTTCATATAATTTCTCCCAGGTCAGGTCAGCATTCTCCAGCGCTGAAATTTTGACCAGCTGTTCTTTATCTGTCTCTATCGGCCGGTACGTTATCCCATTATTATAAAGCACCGACTTATTCCGGGCATTGCCCAGGTTCGCGACCAGCCCATAGGTGCCTCTTACCCTGGCACCGGAGAGGAATTTTCCCTGCTGGTTAAAGAACTTCTCCTGGTCAATATCCCAGGCAGCGGAAACATTCCATGTAGGCAGCCACCCGAGGCTTTTCCCTTTGGCTTTGGTTTTACCCAGCATATTGGACCGGTCGAACCTGGTCGTAAAATTGAAGCTGTACTTGTCGGCATAGGCATATGCGCCACGGGCCATCATAGCGGCGAACCGGTCTTTCGTGTATCCCATACCGTAATATGGCAGGTTTTGATATTGCGCATCCTGGAAGTACCTGAAATCAGGATGTACCAAACCAGAGCTGGTATACTGATAACCGATACCGTCAAAATTGTCGTACTGCCTGTCGGTAGAACGGACCTCCATGGACCCGAAAATATTCAACCGGTGTTTTGCGCTGAACTGTGCATCGTACTCCAGATTATGACGGAAATAATAACTTACCAGATTATCATTGTTGACATTATAAAAACCTCCGTCGGGCAAAACCACGACTGGCAGTGAGCCTGGCACATTGGGATCTTTAAACAGGAAAGGGTTATTTTCCATGATGTAAGGATCGTTATTATGTGCTTTATACGCTCCTACCATATTTGAGTTTTCCTTTACATAGTGCTTTCTGAAGGTAGTAGCGTAACGATAGGACCCGTCAGCAGAATAGGTAAGGCGTGGGATAATTTTATACCTGAAGCCGGCCTGCACTTTCAATTCATTCAGGCCAAGCTCGATATAATTATTCTGCAGCTCATTTAATATATTGAAGGGTGCGAAATTCCTTCTGAAGTATTCCAGGTTGCCATCAGTATCATAGGGCGTCATCAACCGACTGGTATTCATCGCGTACGAAAATGGGTTGATATCAAAATCCCTGGTAAAACCGCCTGTAGCCGGGTTACTACCCCTGGTGAGCGTCCCGGGCGTACGTTGGTCTCTGATGGAGCCATTAAACAACAGTTCACCGCTGAACCGGTCACTTAATTTGAAGTTGGTCCTCAGGTTCGCCGTATATCTTTTTACCTTGTCGCCCACCGTTTGCCCCCCATCGCTCATAAAACTGGTAGATGCATAGGTCTGTGATTTTGCGTTCCCGGAAGAATAGCTCAATGAGTGTTCCTGAAGCAGGGAGTTTCTGAACAAGATATCGAACCAGTCGGTATTGGCATCTGCATAACGTTTCAGGAACTTTTGCCTCGAAGCGGGATCATTTCTTAAAGCATACGAATCTGTTACCGGATCATAGTCATACATCAGATCATACATCTTATTAAAAATGCCTCCGTCCTTCGAATTCTTCGACGCACTATGCCCAAAAGAGCCCTTACGCTCCATTTCCAGCAAAACCGCCATCTGCTCCGCGGAATTCATGATGTTAAATTGCTCATACCTTGGCTTCAGGTAAGTGCTGAGGGTAGAGCTATAATTTATCTGCGGCGCTCCGTTTGTCTGTCTGCCTTTTTTGGTGGTAACGACAATTACGCCGTTCATGGCACGCGCGCCGTACATGGCGGTAGCGGCCGCATCTTTGAGGATATTGAAAGATTCGATGTCATCGGGATTCAACCCCGCTACAGACGACCCTATCAGGGTGTTGGGGTCTCCTGTAGACAAAGCCTCATTGGAGATATTCACGATATCTTCCAGGATGATCCCATCTATTACCCAAAGTGGCTTATTGTCGCCGGATATCGAGGTCGCGCCTCTCACCCTGATCTTCGGAGCTGCTCCAAATGTGCCGGAAACGTTCTGGATAGACACCCCTGCCACCTGGCCTTCCAGCATGCGTGATACATCCGGGACGCCTGCACGCGCTACATCTTTTGCGTCCACTTTGGTGGCAGCCCCGGTAAACAGCTTACGATTTATATTCTGGTAGCCGGTCACCACCACCCCGTCCAACTTCGTTTCCATTTCCTGCAACACGACATTCAGCACCGTATTAGCGGCACTGGTCTTTATTTCCCTGGACTCAAATCCTATCATGGAACAAACCAGCGTGGTATTAGGCTGCCTGCTTTTTAATACAAAGCGCCCGTCTTTGTCGCTGCTGGTACCAGCAGTGGTACCTTTCACAACGATGGACACACCATACAGGGGAGCTCCGGCTGCATCCACAACCCGCCCTCTGATATCTATCAGCGTATCAGCGGAAAGATCCGGTCTTTCATAAAATGGAGGTGGGTAGGACACCGGTTTGGGAGAAACCAGGATACTCTGTCCATCTATTGAATACTGAAAAGGCTGTTCTTTGAAAACCTCGTCAAGAAAGGTTTTCAGCGGAACAGCCGACGCGTAGATCGTCACCGGCTTCGACGCTTTCAATACAGGACCACTATATAAAAAAACGAAACTGGTCTGTCGTTCAACAGCAGAGAAAACAGATTTCAATGAAGCCTTTTCGGCTGAGAAGGAAATGCTCTGTGAATTGCCAGCAGCATAAATATTAAGAAAACCGACAGTTAATAAAACAATCGTTAGCCTCATTACTAACAGGATTTTGGTGACATGGCGGTTTCCTGCACGGGCAAACCACCTACAATAAGCAACTTTTTGCATACTTTTGCATTGTTTGGTTGACGAAAAATTGTCCCGGTCGGACTGTTTTTATGGCACTCAGACGCCGGGCCAGGGATGTAGCAGCATCACTGGCCTTTTGTTTAGGCTATATTTTTATTTTGCTTAAATTACGGTTGTTCACATCCGCGATGCGTTGTAGGCAGGCATCGGCCCCGTTGTTGTTCTGGTGTTTACAGTATTATCAAAGTTTTGTTTTCCATCCGGAATCGCACCCCGGACTCCCGCAGGAATTCCAACACACTGGATAGATTTACGTTGCGGTACATCTTGCCGTCTATGGTAATACCGGAATCCTTTCCTTCATAACGAACCCTGATATCATACCATCTTTCCAGTTGCCTCATCACCGTTTGGATATCCGCATTGTTAAAACTAAACAAGCCATTTTTCCAGGCCAGTGTTTGAGAGAGATCAACATCCGATAATACCGCTATGCGGGCCTGAGTGTCTGTTACCGGTGTTTTCGCGGCAACGATAGCCTGCTGGCCGGGCTTGAGCAACACCTTATCTGGTCCGGCAATATCGGTGGCGCCTACACGAACGCTTCCCTCAGCAACGGTCGTTTTGATCGTTCCCTCGTTAGCGTAGGCATTGATATTAAAGCTGGTCCCCAATACTTCCACCGTTGATTTCCCATCCACATCCACCAAAAATGGCCTGGCGTTATCTTTGCGCACTTCCAGATAAACCTCGCCGGTAATTTTCACCCGCCTTCTTTCACCATCAAAGGCCGACGGGAAACTAATACTGGATGCCGCATTCAGCCAGGCTTTTGAGCCGTCCGGCAATACTAACTGATACTGACCTCCGTTCGGAGTGGCGAGCGTCAGCCTTTTACCGGCAACGGAAAGTTTTTCTCCGTCGGTATAGGCAATCGTTTCACCCACGGCAATGCCGTTTTTGTCAGGCGCCAGATCTATTTGCCTGTCGTCCAGGGTCAGCACTGCCTTATCGGCTCCCGGTAAAATATTACCGTCACTACTTTCATTGACCGAAGCCATGCCGGAGCCGGTACGCTGCCGGTGCCCCGACACAATAATAGCGGTCGCAATACCTGCAACCAATATTACGGCAGCTGCATAGCGCACCCACCGGCGATGCAGGAAACGCACACCCCGCGCTATGGGTTGAGCTTTATCTGCCTGCAATCCGGCATGCAGCAACAGCTGTGCCCTGACATGATGGATGTCTTCATCAGAAAATACCATGGGGGAACGATGGGCCACTTCCGCTGTAAGCGCCATTATGTCCTCCTGAAGCAACATTTCTTTGTACTCCTGTGGCGCGCTTTCGATAAAAGCACACAATTCCTCCACCTCATCGGGCGTAACTTCATTCCTGATAAATCGGGAAAGCAAGTCTTTATAATAAGTTCCTGATTTGTACATAAACTGATATAAGACTAGGGGAAACAGAAAAAAGACTATGCCGGGCCGTCTTTTTTAAAAAAATTTTTGAAAAAGCCACACGAGAACAGGAGTAAGCTTACTGTGTTGCCTCAGATAATCACGCAAAAAAGAAAGCGTGTTGGTCATATGGTTCCTTACCGTATTGGGGGAAATATTTAGCGCCCGGGCTACTTCATCGTAACTTTTCTTTTCATTCTTGCACATTTCATATATGCGGCGGCGTTGCGGTGTGAGGGAGCTCAACGCTTGTTTCAGCAGATGCATATAAGGGGTATCGCCCTCCTGAACCAGGGCTTCCGGCTCCATTGCCGGCTCATAATAGTTAACCAGTTGTTCCCGCAGATGGCGGTTTTGGGCTATTTCTTTCTGCATGTCATAAGCCCGGTTATGACAAACACGGAACAGATAACTGCGAAAACTCTTTTCCACTGCTATTTTTCCCCGCGCCTCCCAGATCTTAATAAAAACATCCTGTACCAGGTCCTTTGCCAGTTCAGGTATCTTCACAAGGACAATCGCATAATTGAAAATTTCCCGGCAATAGCGCTCATATATCTCGGCAAACGCCTGTGGATCATTATCCTTCAGCAGCAGGAGCAGTTTCGTATCTGGATATGTGGAATACCTGTTAATGGCAAGTTGGTTTATCGTAAAATTATGAATTTAAGATTCCATTACTTAAAAATTTTCACTGCCGGAATTTGAAACTTATCAACGATTTTCAGTAATGACCATATCAGCCAAAGATAACAAAACCATCTAAACTTACATAGCGGACCACCTGCCTGACGCGATTACTCGTGGTTCCTATAGTTGGTACGGGAGCATGTACGCTCCCGTACCAGGCTTAATTTTTTAGTGACACGACATAAATCTCCATTTAATATTCTTATAGGCAACTTTTAGCCCCTGCTTATTTTCTATCACTACCTGTCCCTTCCATCCTGCATGCTTGTCCATTTTCGCTGACAGCCGGTATTGCATATATTTTCCATGCTGGTAGTCATATGATTGCCCGTCATCATCGTACAGCAGTGAAGTGCTTTCAGCCTCTCCATAATGGCGGATTTCCAGGGAAAGTTGCTCGTCTGGCGCCGGTGTGTGCAATACCGGTGGTATCATCGGGATAATACCGCCGTCTTTTACATACAATGGTATTTTGTCCAGGCCAGGCGTAGCTACTATTATATCGCCGTTTCCAACATATTCGCCGGTGTAGAAGTCATACCATTTGCCTGGTGGCAGTATCACTTTTCTGTTGGTTTGTCCTGTAAACATAGGTGCTACCAGCAGATCATCCCCCAGCATAAACTGATCTTTTACATCTTCCCGCAGGGCCATCTGATAGGGATTCTCTGTTCCGTCCAGGGTTGTTTTCTGAGACGAATGCTGGTAGGAGAAACCTTCTACCAGGTTCATCGCTCTCACCGGTGGCTTGCCTTCCAGGTAATACTGAGAGAAAACGGTATAGAGATAGGGGAATAATTGCATTCTGAGCAATGCCACATCTTTTACCTGTTTCTCCACTTCCGGAAAACTCCAGGGTTTGGTGCCATCAGCCCAGGCATTAAGCATGGCCATGGGTGAAAAGCAGGCGGACTGCATACGCCTCAGCCATTCCTCCGCCGTTTTTGAGGCCCTTACTTCCGGCGTCCAGAGTACACCTATAAAGCTGCTGTTACACAATGCCGTGATAAAATCACGATGGTTGTAATAGTCATTATAGATAACATAAGGAAAGGAGGAGGCACCTGCATTGGACGCACGCACCAATCCATAGGTACGTATGCCTTTCTCCCGGAACCATTCAGTGGTGAGGCGCTGCATCATTACGCCATATACCTGTCGCATTTGTTCGGCAGTTGTTCCGGACGGGAAAGAGGCTACGTCCGGCCACAACCAACTGTCTACGCCATCCACTTCATCAATTTTATATCCGGAGACACCGATGTCCAGGTGCTGTTTTTTGAAGAGATCTCTGTATAACTGCTGCGCAGCTGGCAGGGTCAGGTCCGGCACCAGTCCATTCCACACCGTGTGCGACCCTGACAATGGTTTGGCTTCGTTATATCGTGATGAAGCCGGGGACAGGTAAGGATTCAGCCATAAATTCAAACGGATACCTTTCGCCTGCATTTCCTTTACGAAACCGGCAGGATCGGGAAACCTGCTTTTATCCCATTCAAAAGTGCAGGGATACGCTTTTGTTTGCCATCCGGGCTCGAGTCCGATAAAGTCCAGTGGAAAGCCATGCTGACTGAAGGCTGAGGCTTCTGCCTTCACCTGTTCTGCTGTAGATAAGGTAGGCATACGATGCGTAAAGCCAAGGCCCCATTTGGGAGGAAGGACACCGCCGCCGTTGAACAGGTTATACCGTTGTACCACCTCCATTGTATTTTTACCGGCAAAAACATATATCTCCGTGCCCGTTGTTGGCACCAGCATTTCCACCGCATCGGAGTAAGGCTGAGCGCTCCAGTCGGGATCAGTGTTCCGGTCGTATGCCTTTGGAGGATGCTGACTGTTTACCCGCACGCCGGTGCCGGCATATACGGTAATATAACGGGCGCTGTTGATCAGCACGCCGTAACCGCTGCTGGAAATATAGAAAGGAACAGGTGCATGTGAGCGGCCATCATCGCGGCCCTCATAGTGGTCCATATGCAGGTTCAGTATCTGCCCCCGGCGGTTGACCGTTTTAAATTGCAGGCCGAGGCCATACAACTGTTCACTCTCCTGCAACGGGAAACGCAGATACACCTTTCCTTCCTTTATTTCGGCGTTACAATCCGCCTGTGGGAGCGGAAATGATAAGTCACCCAGTTTCTGCAATGCTTCTCTCCGGGGACTGCCGCCCGCGGTAGTAAGTAAATCCACCTTATCGGGTTGCCCTACGGTGGTTTTCCAGACGCCCGGCGCCACCTGCTCCCACTTTAAGGGTACAGGCTGCGCCCGCATAAGCAGTCCGGATAATATACAGATCAGCAAAAAACACCATCTCATTTTCATAAAATTATTGCAGGGGATCAAAAGCACCTCCATCCCATCCGTTTGTTTGTTTAAGATTACCATTCAACTCCAGGTGCTTGGTGTTGATAGGATAAAAATAATAGTTTGGCTTAAAGTCTATTTTGAATACCTTATCCACGGCCACCAGTGAATCCCTGAAGTATTGCTCGTAGTGCAGGTCGAGATTAACCGTGTCCTGTATTTTACTGAATTCATTTTGCGGTATCAACAACGTAATGACAAGGCCATGCCTTACCTTACCATTCAGTTCCTGCTCAAATAATTTCCATCTTCTCAGGTCCCAATAACGTTTTCCTTCATAGGCAAACTCAATTTTTCTTTCCAGCCTGACAGCATCCCGCATCGCCTCTATAGTCATACCGGCTTTCATTCCGTACAGGTTATCGCCGCCGGCATCTATCCCGGCACGCTTCCGGATAAGCTTAAGTATGTCGTAGGCTTCACCGGTTTTACCTGTTTCGTTGGCACACTCCGCCAGGTTCATCAACACTTCTGCAAAACGTATTTCCACCCAGTCGGTACTGCTGTTGTAGGTGAAAAATTTGGAGTAACTGACATCTACCGCCTTTTTACAATAAAAACCGGTTTCTGTCAGGAACTGCGTTTCTGCGCCAACGTAGTTCCATTGCCTTCTTCCTGCTTTTCCGCTTAGCTCCCAGGGGCATCCGTTATAGGCGATGGTGGCGGCAAAACGGGGATCTCTGTTTCTCCAGTAGTGCACGGCATCATAACCAGCTGCCGGATCTGTGACAGGCCGTCCGTCTTTCATAGGAAAAGCATTGACCATTTCCAGCGTGGGGTGATTGGCCCCTGTGCCGTTTTGTGCTTCACTCAGCGGGCGGGTGGCCGCGTTCCAGTCATTCACTTTATCAGGGTAGGAATAGCGGTTTACCCAAACCACCTCTTTATTCATTTCATCAAACCAGATATTGGCAAACTTATCATACAGCCCTGCTCCCACGCCTTCGAGCACCTCTCTGGCTGCTTTATTCGCGTCATAGGCCTTTTGCCATCTTGCCTGATCATTGGAAGGGTTAAATTGCGGACTTGCATAATACAACAATATTCTTCCTTTTAATGCAAGCGCGGCCCCCTTGGTGATCCTGCCCAGGTCATTACCTGTCCATGAGGGCGGTAACAGCCTGGCTGCGTTGTCGAGGTCGGCCACCATCTGGTCAATGCATGCTGATGTTTTACTTCTCGATACTTCCAGATTGTCTGTGATCTGCTGAGGTTCCAGGACCAGTGGCACACCGCCATATAGTCTCACCATTTCAAAATAACGCCATGCCCTGAAAAATAACGCCTGTCCTTTTAACACGTCCTTCGTTGCAGCAGGCAGGGTACCCCCGTCGATATTTTTCAGGAGGATGTTAATGTTCCTGATATTACTAAAAGACCATAGATCGAAGGAATTAATTGTGAGCTGGCCGTACATCACGGCATCTCCTCCTGATGCTTCATCGGAGGTACCGGCATCGGAAGTATTCCAACCCGGAAGGTTATCTTCATACAACTTATTGACATAAGACGTTGCCAGCTTATCATCTTTCCAGATATCAGACTCGTTAACAGCGCTCAGGTCTTTTTTATCCAGCACCTTACTGCACGCTGTAAAGCAAGCCAGTAACACCAGGGCATATATAGTAGTATATCCAAATTTCATAACTATTTTCTTTTCACGTTATAAGGTAATGTTCAGGCCGAAGGTGTAGTTCTTCATCAACGGATAGGAGCGCATGCTGGCTGCTTCCGGGTCTCTGACCTTCACATGATCTTCCAGCAACAGCAGATTGGTACCTGTGAAGAAGAGCCGCACGGCCGCAAGCCCGCTTCTTTTCATCAACGGCCGGGGAAGGTCATACGACAGGTTGATATTTTTCAGTCGTAAAAAGGAGCCATTCCGCAGCCAGAATGTAGAAGCATCATCTGCGGTGTTCCTTGCCGCCCGTGGAAATGCGGCATTAGGATTTTCGGGCGTCCAGTGATCGTTCCAATAAGCGAAATTTGTTTCTTCGGTCCTGGCCTGTACATAACGTACATCAATCATCGTTTTACTACCTGCGAGGCCCTGGAAAAGCAGGTCGAGTCCAAATCCTTTCCAGGTACATCCCAGCGCGATACCATAATTTATCGGGGGATTGCTGTAATTGGCGATGTATTGCGCATCATTATCATCGATTTTCCCATCCGGTTTATCGTCTACCGCCCCACGGATATCACGGTAATTGAGCATTCCCGGTTCTGGTTTCTGGCCAAAGATCGTATAGCCGGCAGGTAATGCGTCGAGGTCTGCCTGCGTGCGGATGATGCCGGTGGCTTCATACCCCCAGATGCGGTCCATATTGTATCCGATAACGGATTTATAAGCGCGTTGATTCGCCGGTTGGTCCTGCACTTTTACTTCGTTGGTAGCATAACCGAAATTGCCGGACACATAGTAGCCGAAATGTTTGTTTACAGCACCGTTGTACCTCGCGGACAGCTCAAACCCTTTCGCATTGATAACGCCGTAATTCTCTGCCGGGAGCGTGGCCCCGAAAGTAGACGGAACGCTTTGCTGCCTGGCCCCCAGAATATCATAGGTATGAGTGCGGAATACGTCCGCTGAGAAATTCAGTTTGCCGTCCAGCATATAGGCATCCAATCCGCCATTCCAGGATACGGACTTTTCCCAGGTGATACCCGGATTGGACAGTGAGCCCGGAGTGATACCGCTGGTAATACCGCCAAAAACAGCGCCGTTAGCAACATTATAACGCTGCATCCATTGCCAGCCGCCTACGGCGTCATTGCCTATCAAAGCTATCGTGCTTCTTAATTTAAGATCATTGACAAACGTCACATGGTCTTTAAAGAAAGGCTCCTCCGAAACGCGCCATATGGCAGACAGGGAAGGGAAAAAGCCCCAACGTCTTGGCGGCGAGAACTTAACAGAACCGTCGTACCGGAAAGCGCCCTCCAGGATATATTTATCAGCATAGTTATAATTCAGCCTGCCTATATAGGAGGCACGGCCGTCTTCCCATCCGCCTCCATTCGCAAACTGGCTGGCGGCGCTGCCGGCAAACAGCTGGTCAATGGAAGGCGACACAAAATTATTACGTTGACCGTTGAAATTATTCCCATTGCTTTCCGCCTGTTCGTACACCAACAACGCACTCAATTTATGCGCCCCGAAGGCACGGTTATAGGAAATATATCCATCCAGCTGATAAGCTTCCTGGTTATCATATGACTCGTAAAGGAACTCGCCGTCATTACGCGTTTTCACGCTTTCCAATTCATCAGTGACAATATGATTATGTTCGCCGCTGCGTTTAAACACGGATAATTCATACGGTAGGCTGAACTGTTTCGCGAAATTGGTCCTGGAATATTTATTGAACATGAATTTTAACTCAAGTCCGGGCACCGATGGCACCTTATAGCGCAGGGTAGCGATGGTGTTGTAGTTGGTAAACTTCTTTTTATTGTAACCGGTCTGTCCTTCTGTGATAGCCAATGGCGACCATTCGACGTAGGTACCGTTCAGTTTACCGTTTATATACGGTGGCACAGATTGCGTCCTGAACAGGAACGCCTTATACAGGTCCTGCATATTATCGCCGTCATTGTCATATCTCCAATAGGGTTTCTGGTCGTTTCTGACATCCATGCTTACATTTAAGGAAGCGGTGAGGTTACTGGTGATATCTGCATCCACGCTCGCTCTCAGGGTGTTCTTGCGAAAGTCGAGCTTATTGAAAGAACCTGTTGCATAGAAGTAGGTGCCGTTCATAAAGTACCGCACCTTGGGAGAACCTCCGCTTACCGATAATGAATGCCGCGTAGTCACCGGGTTTTTCCAGGCCTCATCTATCCAGTTCCAGTTATGTGTCTTAAAGTAATCCAATTCATCGGGCGAATAATACCTGGCATCATTGGTGGGGATGTTATCGATACGCAGGGCATCGTTAATGGTAACGCCCTGATGGTAGGCATTCTGGGTTTCAGGAATGTGTATAGGCTTCTCCACTCCTACCGAACCACTGTATGAAATAGCTGTTTTCCCTTCTTTGCCCTGCCTGGTTGTGACGAGGACAACGCCGTTGGCCGCACGGGAACCGTATACGGCAGCCGAGGCTCCATCCTTTAATATGGAGATATTCTCTACCTCACTGGGGTCCAGTGCATCGAAGGCAAATTTATCCCGCACCACGCCATCAATTACGTATAGGGGATCTGCGTTATTCCAGGTGCTGGCAGCGCGTATACTGATAGCGGAAGCCATGCCTGGTTTACCGCCGGATTGCGTAATACGCACTCCCGACAGCCTCCCTGCCAGCGCATTGGAAAGGTTGGCTACCGGCTGATCTTTGATTTCTTTTCCGGAAACAGTGGCAATGGAACCTGCCAGGGTGGCCCTTTTTTCTGTTCCATATCCTACTACCACTATTTCATTGAGTCCGCTGGCGCTGCTGCTAAGCATTATGTCGAGGTGGTTGTTTCCTTCCACATTGGCTTCCCGGCGATTGAATCCGATAAATGAAAAGAGCAGGGCCGCATTGGGAGCAGCCGGAATGGTATAATGTCCGTTCTTGTCCGTTACTGTTCCTCCGGCGGCGCCTTTCACCTGAACGGTAACACCTGTCAGCGGCGTCCCCAGTGAGTCTTTCACTGTTCCGGAAACGCGGAAGGTATCCGCTACGGCTTCGTTTTCCCGGCGCCGGGCAGGATCTGCCAACGGTCCGGGAGCCCGCTGCATACGGCTTTGCGGATTGCTTTTCACGGTGATCGTATTTCCCAGCTTTTTGAAGGACCAGTTCAGCTTTTCAGCCAGGCTGTCCAGGATGTTGTCGGCTGTTAAGCTGCGGGCATTTATTCGTACAACAGTATCCGGATTAATGCTACGGGCATCGAATACAAAAGTGACAGCAGTTTGTTGGTTGATAACGGAAAATAGTTTTCTTACTGAAATGCTTTGAAAATTTTCTGTGATAACGTGATTCATTTGGGCATTTACATTTTTCCCGGATGAGGTATTGAACGCGATCAGTTCTGCCAGGAAGTAAATGATAAGACATCTTGCCCACATCAGTAATAGCGTGGATAATCTTTTTTTCATACTTTTAACGTGTTTTTGTTTAAGCAAACGTCGCCTGTGCGCGGAGGCTCCACTTTCCGCACGATGACGCATTTTTACATTAACAGGCCGGTAGTCCTGTCCGATTACCGGCTTTTTTTAATGCGGTTACTACATATGTATATCGGATTTTAAAATTCAGACAGGATTACTTTCCCGGCTTCTATCCTGTATTTAAAGTCATAGTTAAAAGACAGGCTTTCCAGTACTTCCTGCAATGTCGGATTGCTGTATTCTCCGGTAAGTCGCCACTGCCGCGACTTTAATTGGTTGATATCAAATTGTACCCCATAAAATCTCTCCAGTCTGACAAGTACTTCGTTGATGTCGGCGTTGTCGAAATAAATGACCCTCTGTTTCCAGGCAAAACGTTTCCTGAAGCTAAATTTCTCTTTTTCGATATGGTCTCCCTTTCTGGTATATACCACCTCTTCTCCAGGTGCCAGTATAACGCCCGGAGAACTGTCCTTTTCCACCAACACTTTACCATTTGCCAGGGAAACGATGACCTGCGGCGCATCAACAAAGGCAGTAACGTTAAAACCGGTCCCCAGGGCGGTCACGGACAGTTTACCGGCGTGCACAGTAAAGGCTTGTCCCGGTTGACTGTAGACGTCAAAACAAGCTTCGCCCTGAAGTTGTACATCCCGGTGCTGCCGGCCAAAGTCGCCTCTCACCTTTAATACAGAACATGCGTTGAGCGTGACGGTAGTGCCGTCTGCCAGGCGAAAACTCCTGACCTCACCAAATGAAGTAGTATATTCTTTTTCATAACCGCGGAAATAGTTCAGATAAATAAAACCCACACCCACTAATACGACCAGCATGGCAGCAGCTATCCACCACCTTCCACGGGCGGTATAACTACTTCCCGGGGCTGGCACGGCGCTGAGTCCTTCATCAAGCCTGGATAATTGTTTCCATCCTTTTCTCAACTTCCGGTCATGCTTCCTCTCACTGTGTACGTCGGGATACTCGTCCAGATCGTTCTCTTCCAGCCATCGATATACCAGGTTTTCTTCTTCCCGCGTACATTCCCCGTTAAAATATTTTTCCAGCAGAGCTCTGTCTATCGGCGCCATAGCATTGTTCTTGAAAAGGCCGTCGGTTATATGAGTGTATAAAACACCCTGTATACCCTAAACCGATTTAAAAAAAATTTAAAATTTTCCTGAGGCTATTTTTCTAAGGGCCAGGGATACATGATATTCCACTGTTTTTACAGAGATTTCCATTCTGTTCGCTATTTCCGTATAGCTAAGTCCGTTATAGCGGCTCAGGTAAAATATCTCCCGGGTTTTATGGGAAAGGGATTCCAGCAGGGTATGGAGGTAGGCCTGCATGTCTTTATAACGGACACGCTCCTCCGGGCCATCCAATGCGTGAGGGGGTGTTGCCTGTTCTGTAGCGTCCTTTTTCTTTTGTCTCATTTTGAGATAAAAAAAGGCGGTATATTTTGCACAGCGGGCAATATAGTTTTCAAGTGGACCTTTTAATTCAATCTTTTCACGTCGTAACCAGAGGGACGTAAATACGTCCTGTACGATGTCTTCAGCATCTTCTTCAGAACCGGTATAATAGAATGCTATGTTATATATCTTTCGCTCATACGATTGATATATTAAACGAAATACCATAGCGTCACCCTGTGCCAGCCCTGTTAACAAATAAATGTCGTCATTGGAAAGGGGCGATAATTCAGGCGCCATTCACTATTCAATTTGCCAGGAAGATAACAACATCCCCGGGCACTTTATAGTAGCATTTAACCGATTTATACATAAATATTAGCAAGGGGCGCCGTAAGAATTTGGGGCATTTTGAAATCCCCCCAAATCATATTGTACCTTTTAGGGTAGCTTCCGGGGTGCAGCTGGACCAGCTTTGCGGCCGCCGGTATATACCTCAGGCCAGTGGAAAGCCGTCACCCGGGCATCCGGAAAAGCTGGCTAAAAGGATACCTATCATTACCACCTGACCTTCCGGGAGAAAACAACATGGGTGCGGCAATCATAAAATGACATTGACACTGAACTCCGGTTTCAGGGATTCTACCCATCCCGGTAAAAGTGAAAGTAAAAATAAGGAAGAGAAAAGGGCGGGCATATAATTAATAAGCGGCTGTCGAAAAAAAATAGTGTAAAATTAAATCTCTTTTAAACTTCATCACATTTGAATAGTCATACTAACGTTTTAGCAAATAGTCCTTAACCCACCATTGACCACAAAGCTGTACCCAGGCCTTGTATAATGAAGAATATTAAAGTCCTTGCAATTGGAGGATGTCACATTGCCGGCTATGGCTTACCCAATCAAAAAGATAATTTTGTCGATGTGTTGATTTCCGCTGTCAATTCTGAGGAAATCACATTTGAAAAAAAAACACAAGAGTATGTTGCATTAAAAAATTTTCGTCAGAAAACCGACAATATCCATGAGTTTGCTCCGCATATTTTATTAATACAGTTGGGGAATCATGAATTTACTTTCAGTCTCAAAAAGGAACTATTCTCTTCCCTGAAATTAAAAAAGAAAAAGAAGGTAGTCAGGGAAACCAGTGCTGATACTCCTCCCGCTGCCAAAGCCGGAATGGTCTCCCGACCACAATATCTTAAAGTCGTAGTAAAGTCCTGGTTTAAATTAGCTTTTGATACGCTTGTTTCCGTTACCGAAAAAAAGTTACAAGTAAGGAAAGCTGAGCTGAGACAGTTTATAGAACTACTAGATCAGTTGAATTATGACATCATCCTTCTGTCTCCCTTTCCTGTATTGGACAAATTCGACCAAAAAACAAGGAGGTCTGCGAGTAAAGTTATAGAGCACCATGAATTCAGGAATAAGAAAATCAGATACATCAATACCCATGCCCTGGTGCCACAGAAAAGGACGTATTTTCAGGATCCTATCCACCTTAACAAGGAAGGGCATTTACGGATAGCCAATAAGTTACAGTCCGTATTTAATGAATTATGCGGACTACATCAATCAAACACAGTTATCATGTAAGGGAAGCGCCGCGACTTTCGACAGAACCTAAGTTAAACAGCCCGGCAACTAAGTTTTTTTTGAAAAAATGGGTGATACAGATATTTTAGGGGTCGTCGTAGAAAAATTGAGTAATTTAGAAATAATTCAAGACGGAAAGGAACACGCAAGCATTAAACCAACTGACGATTATGTAGGAGTATGGGAGAAGCTCTAGATGATTGGAATGCGAAAGGAGATTCGCATCCATCTGGTGTAGTGCCTTCTGAAGCCGCAGAATTATAAATAAAATCTAATGAATTTAAAATCATTCATCAATAATGAAATTTTACGAATAGAAAACCATCTCAATACTTATTTACTTAAAACAGGTGTTGAATCATTAGTAAAGAAAGAGGTGATTTATGGGCAAAAAAACAATTTTATACTTCATTCGCTTGAAGGAGATAAAAAAGAAGTATTTACGTTTTCCATATCATATACATTCAAAGAGGACATAGAAGAGGAGAATGGACAGAGACCTAATGATATAACATTAAGCATCATATTACAAGTTAGCGATAATAAGAATTGTAAAATTACTCAGGAAATTATTTTTGGGACCGGGTTGGATGATATTGAGTTCAAAGTAATAGATATCGATAATATCGCCAATGTAAACTTTGAACAAAAGTTTAATTTTGATGAACTTAGGGAAACCTTTGAACTAAGCGTTGTGGATTTTAGTAAATCATTACAATAACATCTTTGGGAGGATAACGTAAAATAATATTATTCCCTAAGCAATAGCGCAACCTCTTCATCTAAACAGGAAAAGCTAATCTTACGATTAGCTTTTCCTGTTTGATCCCGCTCACTATCCAAATCACAAAATGAAATGGAGCTTTCATTGTTAGCGAATCGTATCGGAGTTCCCTTAGTCTATTTAGAACAGCCTACTAGAAATCTTGATAGGTGAGATACAGATTTTATAAAGTACGGGAAAGAAATCGGGGTTATACAGAAGGAACTCGACTAAACACTCAACTAAAAAAACAAAACCCCGCGACCAGCGCGAGGTTTATAAGTTGTCTGTGATCCCGCTGGGACTCCTCAGAACCCAGCGAAACCCTCCACCATACAGCAGCTTTAGTTATATTTACCCATAGGTACCCGAAAGAGTCCCCTTTTCAAATAGCTGAATTTATGCGATTTTAGACGCTTGTCAAAACGAACAAAAGTAGCAATTTCACACGAAATTGCCAAACCGGGCTAAAATTTATACTAAAAGGACGATCTACCAGTAATTTTTCTAAGTTTTTAGTTGCTCAGTTACAAGCCTCTGCATCCCACACTTTTCGCCAGACTATACTGCCATTTTCAAACCAGGTAAAGTACTTTCTGCATCGTCGGCAAAAATTTTCACGATTTAACGATTTTAGATAAGGTATTCTTTCGCGCTTAAACAGCTCTACGAACCAGATTAATTCTAGATTACGGCTATTTAAAGCTTCCAGTAGCAGCGTTTTTTTGACAAGCAATAGTTGTTGTCCCCCCTTGGGTGTTTGTCCGCAATCTTGATAAAATGCGATTACCTCCCCCATTGCATTGAAAAAACAGTTTTCTTCCATCGATACAATACCAAGTAAATTACGAATAAATTTGGATGGAATCTTAAGGGATACCTCCTCGCCAGATCTCATTGTCGTTACACTTGTAATTGTCGAAAAAATGAACTTTTCTTGTCCATCAGGTAGAAAATATGATAGTTCATTTTCAACCTCTCCAATCCAATCCATCCATACAATATCGGTTGGATTGCTGTAGGAATCAGTATCGGGGAACGCATCCAGTCTGTTCAGATTATTAAGTAAGTTAAACTGCGCATCCGGGGTCATGATACTTTCCATTAAACAACTTACCTGTCCTTTTTCAATAATTCCGGCACGTCCAGCCAAACTAGTATCCATACTTTTTTGAGAATCTGTAGTATTTGTATAATTATAGAAAGCCAACCACTCGTCCTCAACATCCTTTACTCCTAAGTCGTCGGAGGCATACTCTAGCCAATTTACAGGATCTAAATCAGGTTCCAAGGTGATAGCCTGGATTATGGCTTTATCAACTGGCAATGTCATGTCTAATTCAGGGGTTAACGTCTCCTTAATAACCAACCCATTTAGTGCAATAGGAACACTTCTGAATAACAACGAACTATCAAAACTAATCAATTCAGCGGGGTTAGGAATGGATTCTATTTGATGATAACCTATTAGGCGTGTCTCATTCCCAGATTGGTTAGGGACGTATGGCAAGTAATCAGACAAATATCCCTTAAGGTAATGGACTGCAAGCCAAGTATATTTTTCCTCGCAAGTATAGATCGTACTTTTCATACCATGAGTTGCCTCAGTGATTGTATTACCGACTTTTCTGTTAAACCCAAGACTTTTCATGTAGGCAATAGCCGCGGCCTTAGTCCAATTATGACTATTCACTGGTGAGTCTTTTGCTTGCTCGTGAAATGCTTGGTAAAAGGCATCTATTGCGCTCTTGTTGGACCCGGAATTCGCTAACCTTAAAAAATTATCGTCTACCTCTTTAATAACATACCAAGCTAAGTCGTGTACAATTGGATAAAATTCTTCAGTTTGGACCGTAAGAGCGTCATAATCCAAAGGAATCGGAACTATAAATTGGAGCATTTGAGGATGGCACCTCTTTAGGTAATCTTCGCTTACTAACCCATACTGGTATGCTCGTTCGATCACGGCACGGAATCCATGACGAACTATGATGTTGCGATGATTAGTCGAACTCATGAAAATGTTGGCAAAAGCCCAATTTGCCAAATCTCTTAGGATTTCATCGCAATGGTCAATCTTTCCGGCTAACCCCATAGCGATTGATGCAAGATCTTCCTGTATCTGAGGGTCAGCTTCCATGAATAATTTTTCTAGAAGCAAAATAAACTCATAGGGCTGTTTAATTGCCCATTCACACAATGCCTTTGTCAGTCGGTTACGAATTCGCTGGTCAAGTGTAGAAAGTGCCCAAGCGTAAATTAAAGGCATTTCATCATGCAACGCAATCGGAGATAACGTTAAATGATATGAACCTATAGTCAGAAGTGCAGTATGTAAATGAAATTCATCATTAAAAATACCTATACCCCTACCATCTGACGCCACGGAATATTGATCCTGTCCCATCCAAATTTGATCACGGGCAAAAGCAGAAGGCTGGCTTGCCAAAATTTCGTGTAAAAAATTTGCTCCAAAAGGACTTTTAGAACGTTGACCGGCAGGCAGTATTAACTTTGAGAATATCTTAAATCTTAATTTTCGATCTTCAATAAACTGTTTTTTTAACTTTGGTTTATACTTTGCGACGATGTTTTCATTGGAATTCATTAATGCACCCATCTGTAATGTCAAAATCATTTCTTCACTTAGTCCATCAGAAAGGAAACCCTGTCTTCCAATTATCTTATCTTCATCTTGCAGAAATTTGTTGACTACATTTTGGACAATACGGTAATTAATTAGGGATTTTCCTTTATCAAGTGTCATATCATAGCTATTGAGGTGTGTTGGCTGCCGGTCAGAAACGCTGCTTGTTTCGAGCAGAAATACAGGAAATATAGGCTTATCTTGCAATTTTAATTCCTGATAGATTTTATCCGACATAATTAATTCCATTATAGACTGATAGGATAGCGTATATCTTGTAACTAAAGAGGAATAGGGTGAAAAATCAGAGATAGTCTCCTCATTCAAGAGACCGTGAGCTACTAAATGATCAAGTAGTCGGCTAATTTCTCCAAAGGAAAGATAGTTCAAGCTAGAGGATAAAGCCTGCAAAAGCTTTTTCTGTTCTAATTCTGGCACCTTATAAAACTCATCGGCAATATGTCGCACCGCTTCTAGAACGGGATTGTGAGATTTACCAGGCGAATGGGATAAAGTAGAAATAAACTCAGTATTGATTTTGTCAACTTTTTTTAAGAGTAATTTCTCCTCTGCAGTTTCAATTTCGTCTGTGTCACCTAGGTGGCGGTCGTGGTAAAGATCACAAAACAACTTGAGGGCAAATAAGCTATCAATACCCCTAACCCTATCAAGAGATTCTATTTCGATGTTATAATGGGTGAAATACTGGGACGCAACCATTTTTACACTAACATCTCCTTCTTCAGGTAGTACTAGGCGTTTAAATTCCTTCCCATTAGGAATTTTAGTACTATCCTCAAAATAAGGCCTTGCTGTAAAAACAAACCTAACAGAAGGAAAACGTTGTATAATATACAAACTTTCTCCCATGCGTTCATACCAAATATTCCAATTATGAATATCTTCCTCCATACCATCAATCGTTATGATCACTTTGGAACCATTGGTAAAATATTCGTTGGCAAGATCAATGTTTTTTTCTGTAACAATGGTTTTAAGCACGGTAGCTTCCTTCCGCAGGGCAATTAGCTCTAGTGCGGTTAAAATTTCATCTTCATTCCATGTTGGTAAATCCAGAGCATTTCGCAATAATTCCGGCCAAGATTGACAAGAGCTACCTTTTGCTTGAATGATAAGAGCCGGTGCCCCACTAAATAGATGGCGCTCTACAGTGTTGGCCAAAGCATGCGTTTTACCGCTTCCTGCATTACCTAAAACGAGGAGAACGGATTGTCGCGTTTCGGCCCAGATATTCTCGAGTAAATTTCCAGTTGTAATTAAAAGCAGATCTTTAAGAGCATATGGTAACATTTGTTTGATCGGATGATAAAAATCTGAATTAGGTAGTTTCTCTAATTCCTCCATTAATCCTTGCAGGTCGATAGGTGGATATTCAATTCTTTCATTTAATATTGAGCTGCCCTCACGAATAGTTTCAGAGGTATATTCAACCATCTTTTTGATTACAATAAGGTAATTACTTAATGCTTCCAGATGAGAAACAAGAGAAGCATCTAAGGTGGGGGAAAAGCCAATTTTTTTTATGAGCCTATCTACCTGCACTACAGGTCTCATTATCTCATTCAGATCGCCCAGTAAACGTATTTGGGATGCTTTAGAAAAAGTTAAATTCCTGATTTCCCGTTGGATAACGCCGGTGTTATGTAACTGAGGGATATAACGTCCTTGGAGCCAACCGTGTTTTTGCTTTTCGAAAGAATCAATCAATTTTTTAAACGTTATCACTTCAACTTGAAAGAAAAATTTATGAACCCCTTCGTTCTCAGGTTGCATGATTTCATCTTCTAAACGTTCTTCAAACCACCAAATTAACTCCAAAGCAGGATACGTCTGCTTTATCCTAGCCTCAAATTTCTCTACCAAAATCTCTTCATGGTTCATGGTCGGCTTTTTTCCTTCCCCATTTTTTCCTCTCCCAAACTTCACAGACCAAATCCTATGTGGGATACAAATAGTATACTTTGTTATTTGCGGACGTAGGTGCAAAGCCTCCCGAATAGAATCCTCTATCTGATTTAACTGCGGAGTTTTCATTGATTTTAGAAACCACTTAGCCTGCATCGCCATTGTATCAGCATTGTCCAGCTGTGCATATGCCTCAACTCCACCATCACCACCAGCACCGTTGATTACGCGAAATTTGGTCAATTGTTTGCCATACTGCCTTTTTAAATAATTGTGATATAGTTTACTACAGAGGATTTCAAAAGCATCCTTTGGGTCCTGCCCGTAAGGTTGAAAATTAGACCAATTCATTGAGCGCTGGTGTTTAATAAGGTGTAAGTGTTTAAGAAAATCACATCTGGCAGCCCTATATTCCAAATTGATTAAAAAATGCTAAACAAAATTGTACATTTTTTATTCGCACATAAAACCAGTTTTTTTCTAAGAACGAGCTAAGTAACAGAAAGTACTATATTGTAGTGATGAGCTTTAGGTTTCAAAAATGAAAATCAAATATCGATGTCGTAGTTCGGATATTAAAGAAAATCTCATGTATATAACCTCTATTTACTCAGAAGTTGTGTAACGAACAGCTTTAATACTAATAGTAAATGATTACCATCCCAGCTGCACCTGTGGTGGAAGGATCATTATAAGGTACGGTATATTTCTTATAGAAGGCGGCAACTCCACCACCGCCGCCACCAGGACTAATCCCATTTGCTGCTTCCTTTTTTCCTCCTAAAATATAACTGTCAATATGTATAAAGGACGCGTCAGTTGTTCGCTGTCCCACAAGAATAAGATCTCCACCCTGACCGCCAGTATTGACCGAATTACCGGCATTACCACCAACTCCCCCCACTAGTCTGTAGATCACAGAAGAATCACCCTTAATTATTAAATCTGTATTTAGATTGGTACCACCATTTTCTCCATTTACGCCATAGGCCGTGGCATCACTTGAATTGATTTCAATTGAATATAGTCCACCCTTCCTGTAAGCCCCGCCACCATTAGCTATTATTCTACCACCGGGAAATGAAACAACAGTATTTCCACCGTCTTGAATCCTATTGTTCGCATCTCGCATACCTGCATTCCCAATACTTATTTCAATGGCACTTCCACCTGCTTTTCTAAATTTTGCAATAACATAACCTCCGCCTCCACCGCCACCGGCAGTGGTTCCCATTCCTCCGCCTCCCCAGGCTTCTATAATACAATATTTTGCATCTGGCGGCAAGTTGGCTATTATAGGATTCCCGGTAAACTGATACTTTACAATTCGTGTAATTGCTGGCATGGAGTCTGACCAATTAATTGGGCTATGCTCAACATAACTAGGTTTCTGGGCTAACAAACAGGAGGAAATAAACAATGGAAAGATTGAAAATAGGATTTTTTTCATATTATGGGATTTTAGTTATTTGCCTGAAAGTTTGATTGATTTACCTAGAAATGCATGAAATGAGTTTCAGGTGGAGTTTCTAGAAAATACTGAGTAGCAGCAGGTGTGTTTTTAGGGCACAACGTTTACTAATTCGATAAAGCGGGCGTCCGATTCTGTCTTATCAATTTATAAAAAAGCTTTAAAGCTGAGTATTTATCGACTACAGTGGTTTTTGAGGAACAAGGTCCCAAATAGTACATTTAAAAATTTTTGCCAAATGATTAATTTGCTCCATTGAGTATTTATGTGGATATCTGGTACTTTCAACATTACCTATGAACCCTTTACTGACACCAAGTTCGAATGCCAAGTCCTCCTGAGACCATTTAATTTTTTCTCGTCGCTCTTTTACCCTGTCAATTATATACTGATCTATTTTAGAAATCCCCATACTCAGTCTTTCCAGCAAAGAAGGGGTATACCCTAAAAAACGCCGCCCACATTTTGTGAGTATTTGAAAAATTGCTTATCTTACAATAGAGTTGAAGCGTGAATAAAGACAATTTATGATGATATTAATATAAACAAAAATATGTAATGATGAATATATCAACTTAAAATCGTAATTTGCGATCCCAAACTTATTGATCGCATTGCCAGTTTTATGGTTTCGTGTAGCTTGGCGGCCTCGAAATCAGATACGGCGATGCCTGCACCTTATGGCGCAGGCTCGCTTGTATACATCCGAGGCCGCCAAGCTACACGGATTGTTACAAGAATGAGTCCTGCGTCATTTTTCTGTCGCAGCATTGCCTTATCTAAATTGTTTTATATGCTAAATCATCTAGTTGCAATTGAGGATACTGAGCTACAAAAAACACAAAAATTCATTTACGCCTGGGGACATGATATTGGTAATCTTATTTCAAGCCTCCGTGGCTCACATGGTGCATTGAATGACTCTGAATTGTCATCAGAAGCTGCCAGCTGGGTTGACACAATTGGAATGATATGTCATCAGTTGGAGGAAGTGAATATGAATATTAGGATGTTTTCCCAAACGGGGCGGAGTTCCTATTTTGGCAAATATCGAATATCAGAGATTGTAGAGCCAATAGTTGGAATATATCAAAAAATCGCTGAAAAAGACATATCGATTGTATTGAACAATAAATGTACTTTGGATTATATCGAGACGGATAAACTAAAACTAACACATATTTTATCCAATTTGATAGTAAATGCGGTAAAGTTCTCCCCTCCTAATAGTGATGTAGCTATAAACATTTCAGATGCCGGGCCCCACATTAAATTCGAGGTTACAGATAATGGCATTGGCATACCACTAGATAAATTTGATGACATTTTTCGTCCTTATGTTCGTTTAAATAAAGATTATAGAGGGACAGGTTTAGGATTGGCTATATGTAAGCAAAACGTAGATGATTTACGAGGTAGCATCTCAGTCTATAGTATCCAAAATCAGCAAACCACATTCACGGTACTTTTACCAATTTGACAATGACGTGGTGAGAATGGATCAGTGCAGTCTTTTAACTGCACCTGTAAACTTTTTTATCTTTGAAATAGAACTAAAACATCCGTAGAACGTTTAATAGTATGCATTCAATAATTAGGTATTTATCTGCTCTTTTTTCTAAAAGGGCATTTAATTTTTAATATGTAAAAATCATCTCAAATGTCTTAATCAACCTTCATGGTTTAATACATTTGAGGCTAAATCAGCTTTTAAAATATACTCCACTTTTAAAAGGGATAAACAACCACTAAATGCGCGCCGATCTTCAGAGTAAAGAATGGCAAGAAACCTTGCAAACATTATAAGAATATCCTTTTCTAACAGAGTGAGTGAGTTTAAATTCATCGTCTGCAACTACATGTTGCAGACCGCCAATATTAAATGAATGTCTCTTGAGTAAAGAGTGTTGATATGGATGGGTGATTTTGGTTTGAAGTGTTTCAAAAGTGGGTTATTAACCAGTTGCTAATTGTACCTGACATTTCTGTCCAGAGCAACATAACGTGGTACTATTGCAAACTGAAATTTTCAAAAGAAAGGTATTCAGTAAAGCAATTATCATTTGTAAACAAAAAATGCCTTCACAATTTATTAACGAATATCACGTACCTGCCATAGATACTTTAAAATTTAACTGAAGTTAATTTGCATAGATAATGCCTCAAAGGAGTACTTCGGAGGCATTGTCCAATGGCTGTCTTGGACATTCTCTACTTTACCCGGGATGCCCAAATTGAATATCATCACTGATACAGGAAGATCTTTTGTACCTGTGATGCCTTTTCGTTGGTACTGCGTTAATGAACTAATCAGAGCGGAAACCATGCTTTTACATCTGCTATATCAGTGTCTGCGACATGAATGAGGGATGCTATCTCGGGCCCAAGTAAGTCTGCAGATAGAACATTTGCTATTTCACACTAACCTTAACATATGGAAAAGATTAATGACAAAATTTCTTACCTACGCGAATATTATATCGACAAGGAGCAGTTGAATGAAGATGAAGTGTTGAATCTCTTAAAAGTTACCGACGAGAATTGGTTGAATCGTACTTACACCACCGTTAGGAATCGAGATGAAAAACTGCGATCTGTAATTTCCAGTATATATGAGCCACGTGAAGCGGCCATACTTCTAAAATTGTCACCTGGTAGTCTATCGGTGATCATGAACTTTGCATTCAACTTGTACATACTAGATACGATTCTTAGGTATTGTAAGTATGTTATTATTGTGATCATAGCAATGATAATTCTACTCTTTGTTATTGACCATCGTGGAGGATTGATTGATAAGTTCGTTGGGATTGAGCTTATATTAGTCGCTATAGTGTTGGCTTTGCAAAAAAAAAGGAGTTTAGTTGATAAAAAAGGTTTATTAGCAACACAAAAAATTCTGACTTAGAGGCGCAGCGTATTACCCAGGATTCTACGGGGCCTGTATTACTTCTGCCCCCGCTTCGCTGCTGACAACAGATAAGGAGATCCTCCCTGTGAATCCATCGCAACAACGCAGCGAGTCACCAGGAAAAAAATAATGCTGAATGAAACTTCCATAATACGCTATAATGAAATACATAGTAATTTTTGTGGTATCTTTTACACTTATTCGTTGGGGTAAAGTTCCCTGTGACCAATCCAAAATGAATGAGGATGTGGAGTGTTGGGGCAAACAAATTGATCAGAAAATTGATAGTGTTTTCATTGATAGTCTAACTGCAGTTAGATTTTACAACAAGATGGCTGCCATAGAAGATTCAATGGACAAATGCAAATGGGGCCGAATTGTTCCTACTTCACATTTCCTTACCTATACAGCTGGTTACCAGTTTGAGAAGCGAATGAAACCCGTTGAATAGTTATTCCTAAAAGCTTATTCTGAAAGTTGTATTTTAACTGGGCAAGATGCATATACTCACCACTACTACACACCTGCTACTTAATATCACTACGGGTCATGTACACACCGATGTAATAGACATCTATTATTTTTGGTGCCAACTAGTTCCCGGAATCTCAATGGCACCGTGTTTATGGCAGCGGGCAGGAAAAGCTATTCAACCAATTTTATTATCGAAAGTAGATCTACCTTGTTCTGGGTACCATCCAGAAATAACAGACGGTCCAATCACATTAATTTTTAACGAAATGGAAATGAAGATATTTTGGGATAACTTAAAACAGGTATCAAGCCATTCAAAAGGTGACATGTAGCAAATGCTTTCGTCCAAAACAATTTTTCAGCACTTAAAACCTGAGGTTATTTACCATAAGAAGCTTCAAAGGATGGCGGAAAAAATAGTTTACATAAAGGGTTATTTCATGGCAATAGGAAAAGTAATACGCGTGATTAGGAAGCACAATGGGTTAAGCCAGCGTGAATTTGCAGGTATGGTAGGAATAAGTCAAACATCCCTGGCACTTCTGGAAACAAGCAAAACCTTTCCAAGAGATGAAACAATCTTAAAAATGGCGGAAGTATTCGATACTCACCCACTATTAATAAAGATTGCTGGTATTGGTCTTCAGCTCTATGAAGAAAGAGAGAAGACGTTTAGGACGGCTTTTCCTGATTTCAACGAAAGAGCTTTGGCCCTAATTTTAAGAAGGTGAGATGATACGGCCTTCAGGTTTCCGGAAGATTGGTACTTCCGATTATTCAATGTTTTTTAGGGTGCATGTAGCAACTATTTTTTAGAATTGATCGGAAAGATGGAATTGATGAAAGAGCTTTTTCTGGTAACTTACTCCCTACAAAAACTAGCAAGGGAAAAAATTAGAGTTGCGCAATAGCTACATTTTTGCCAGCACCTACGTGCTAAGAAATTTGACACATTGATTTATCCTCTTGGTGTCTTCGGGCGCTTGATATCATTCAATGCCAATGAAATAAAATCCAGCGGCTGTACTTCGAAGAGTCCTGCCATCACAATCATTTCAGAAATCATAAATCCGCCAGGTTTAAATATTTTCCTATGTAGTGTTGCATGGATGATGCCGCTATCATCACGAACCGCTTTCTTTGAAATCATATTAAAAATATCTTTCAACCTTTTAATTTCACCTGATTTGATGAGAATTCCAATAGATTTGTATCTGTGATCTTTTGATGATGCTATTTTTTGTTTAGCGAAAATAGAGTGAATCTCTTTAATCTCATCCAATACCATAGCCACAAAATCAGTCACCGAAATATTGAACAACTCAGCGAGAATCACCAATTCATCCAGCTTAAAGGTTTCTGGTTTTAGTACTCGCTTACGTAGTGTTTCATAGTGAATATTGCTATCATTACGAATAGCTGTTATCGGAATCAATTCAAAAACCTGGACTATGCTTTTTATATTACCTGATTTTATGAGCTTTCCGATTGATTTATACCTTGGGTCATTTATCATTTAAATACCAGTCATTGATATCACAGAAAAGTAGTACCCATATATTATTTATGTATATAAAAATATTAATTTTGTTACATTAAATATTATTTTTGTAATTTTCAGTACTATAAATGTAATATCATTTAATTTTCATTCTATTCCTGTTTAAAGGGCTGATCCACTCCGCCGCGACCTTCTGATCAGTTGTGAATAAATACGACCGGAAAGAATTCTTATGTTTTAAACCAAAATCGTAATATTCTATAGAATAATTTGTTTCTTAACCAGTAGATTGTATGAAGCTTCTTAAATTCACAGTACAGTGCGAAACTAACCTTATAAAGGTAAGGCTTACGAAAATTCAGCGTAAAAGAATGTTTAAAGTAACCTGGGAGGAATACGATAAAACTCATATAACTGTTTATGCAATTTCCGATGAGACAAATGTCCTTGATTACTATGAAGGCGCACCTATGTCTCTTATTCTGCATAATAGAACTATTCAGATGATACAACAATATTTTACAAATACAAAGGCAATTATGAAAATTGAAGAAGATGATTATGACGATTATGACGATGACTAAATGATGAGACGATAATTAATTTAACTAAACAAGTAACTCATCAGTATTTCGGGCGCAACCTTTAGAAGGCGTTCACCGGCGTTACAAGTGGATAAGATTTTCAATATTTAAAACCTAACAACATATTGTCCTATCCAGGAATAGTTAGGATGATATAAATATTCAGGTTAATTACATTACAACAACGGAAACGCAGGTAAGTAACTTTTAATCATACCAAGAAAAACTCTTACAAAATATAATTTTAGATTATGAAGTTGGAGTGGACAGAAGCAATCGCAAAATATGGTTTAAGGCTGATCAATACTACTCCTGCGGATATGCCAACGGAAGAACTAGCATATGGCACTGGAATTCTTCATAAGGCATTTACCAAGAATAATATTATTCGAAGTGATTTACCCACCTCTTCAAGAAAAGTAATTAAATATTTCTATTTCTTTGCTTTTTCTTTAACCAATGTAGAGACTGTGGAAAGTGCTTAAATACAGCCCGTATCAATTTCTGTTTTGCATCATGTATTTGAGTTTTTACGGTTGCATTATTTCTTCCGGTTAACTTGGAAATTTCGTTGACGCTAAGTTCCCCTTCAATTCTCAGCAGTAAACTTTCCTGCTGCGCCGCCGGCAATACATTCATCTCCTTCATTATTATCTCCCTTACCTGTCGCACAAACATAATATCTTCAGCATTATACCGTTCAACCTTATCTTGTAAACTTAGCGAAGCTCTCATATTCGCCAAATGTTTGCGTCTGGACATATCACTTTTGTAAAGACTGATTACGGCATTTTTAACGGCAGTATGAAGAACACTAGGTAGGTCATAGTTTCTATTAATGCTACCTTTTTTTACTAGGCGAATAAAAATTTCTTGCACAACATCTTTAGCTCTATCCTCATCATCCAGCATACGACGGGCGTGCCTGAATAATTCCTCCCAGTAACGATCAAATATAATTTTGAAAGCGTCTTGCTCTCCGAGGTTATACAAATCTATCAATTCAATGTCTGATAAGTTATCTAATCTCATCGCAAACTATATTTTAACATTAAACGAAATACTAACCAAAAAGTACCATCCATTTTTTAATAAAATCTATATACACTAAGGACTACAGCCTTTAATGGTCATTACACAAGCACGAAAATCTATTCTTGTAAAAAAAAGTATATTCCCTGTCATGTTATTGTGGTCGACATCTTTGCATAAATGAACAATTGTTCTATGTCATTAAAAAACAGGATGTGCCATCTCATTGGCAGAAATAAACCATGCGTGTTTCATATTCTGAACGGCATCCATTCCCAGCAGCTAGGACATTCAGTTGACCGAATTTGAAAGGCAGTTATTCCCATATTCCAAAATTTAGCCGAGTTATTAATATAAACATTGATTCAGAGTACAGAAGAAATAGACCGCTATTGTAAATACAATAGCGGGATACATTGTTACTATGCCTGATCGAATATTAGTAATATTTACAACCAGATCGTATACCTCCTAAATAATGCTCCGGCACAAAAAGTAGTTCGACGGCACTTACAAATTTTATATTCTCACAACGTTCAGAATAAATAAATCTGATGGTAAGATCGACCACAATGTCAGCGATACGACCTGTATAGAGCGCTCTTGAAAACATGCTTCCACTTTTTTCAAACCTTGGATAATCAAGCCATACAAGGCTGTATACTAGGCCTATTCCATTAATAAAATCCTTTTGTGTATAACCGTTGTTACGCAGAAACTCACTGACCGGAAAATTCTTTAAGAGGCATACATCCTTGATGTATAGCAGCAAATTCAGCATCTCGTTAGGAAATAGCTTATGTAGTAATTTTGCTTTACGAGTCAATGACATGTTGTTTAAACCTCTCATAAAATACTGTACTGCTGATATCCGGCAGCACTCGGAATATAGTTTGAAAGTATTATACCGATGTTGGTTACTTATTGCATCACGCTGAAGAAACTTGATAGATAACCGCTATTGTAGACACAACAGCGGATTACTTCTACCATTCACCTTTTTTAGTCATACTCACAAGAACCGTTCTGGTAACCAAGTTCAAAAACAGGCACAAAGAGCAAATCTATAGCGCATAAAAATTTTTTGTTTGCGCATAGATTAGTATGCCGATACCGGATAATGAGGTCACTCATTACTAGAAAATGATTTTCGTCAAATAGCGATTCACTAAAAACCCTACTACTTCTTTCTAATTTAAAACCACATTCAGCTATCTCCCTGTATAAAGAGTATAAAATGGCTTGAAAATCGGGTTCGGCACAACCTCTATCCGACAGAAAAGGACTGGCTGAAATATGAAAATTTTGTGTTGATCTTTTTATATAGCTAAGCAGATAGGGTATTTCGTTTGGAAATAGCTGATGTAGAATTTTTCCTTTCTGTATGTCTGTAAGATTATCTAAATTTTTCATGATGTACGTATGTCGGTTGGTATCCGGTGACGCATCCGGATTAAAGTGAATTACTGCGGTTTATCCTATCCTGATACTTTGTTAATTCCCGCTTACGCGCCTGTATCCGCTCTTCACGCTCATCTACCCTTTCCGAAAAATCGTTTTTAATACTATCCACATTTATCCCTGCTGCCACGGCTAACCGATAAGTAAAATGAGCATAGGAGTTATTCGGAAATTTACTTTCAGATCTTCCTGTAATAGCCAGCCTGATCATAAAGGCTAGCTGTTCCTGGGTCATTGTTTCCAGTCTTTCATAAAGTATCGTCCCAGCATATAACAGATGCTTTTCCCTTTCATTGGCTAGCAATGAATTGATAATTTCCTTTCCATCAAAATTGAGTGACTGGTAAACAAAAAAACGCGCCACAGCATCGTCCGACGTGGTAAAAGATACCTCTGCCTGCTGCTCAGAAACCAGACTGCAAAACTGATTATATACCTCTAAGTGGATTTTTTCCGCATCCAGCTCTTTAGCGCGATTTTCCCGTTCATCCAGCCTCTTTTTCTCAGCCTCCAACAGTTCTACGGTGGCGGTCTTCTCCTTTATGGCCTGTTGCACCTCTTTGGCGGTTACCCTGGCATTACCTGTAAGTGTAGCAGTCTTTCCCATTCTGTAGTAACAGGCAGAAATTGATCTTTCAGTAACTTTCAAGCCTTTTTTTATTAAGCCCTCGTCTATTTGTTTTTCAAAGGCACGCAGCGTTTCTTTATATTCTTCTATAGCATCGGAATATCCATTTTCATCAAGCTGCTCCGACATCACTCCTCTCACATGACAGCTTTTACCCTGTTTTCTGCTACCAGAGAATTCCTCTTCTTCCATTTCATCTAGAAGGCTATCATCATCAAACTGATCAATACTCAAATAATCCTTCCTATCGGGCTGCGCTGGTTTTTGGCAAACAGTCACTTCATTTGATTGATATTGTATCACGTCGGAAAATTCCGCAAGCAAACTATCAAGAAATGAAGAATGCAAATCATCACGTATAAATGCTGCCGGCTGGTCGATAAAAACAGCATCTGCCAGTATCCTTCTTCGATGAGCCATACATTTATTTTTATAACAGGCACCGCTGGTACAAAACCTGTTTGCTGCAAGGTCGGGAAACAATGAATTTTGACAGGCAGAATTAAAAGGGCAAATCGTACAGGAACCAGCAGCAGGAACTAATTTCCTATCAGTGATGTCAAATGGAGCATTATCAAGATCGAACTTGTATCGGTCCAGTGTGTAAGCAAGGTCAGGAAACCTAAAAACCTCATAGTCTTTCCAGCCCTCGCATTCTTCATTGAATAAGTCCCGCTGCGCCTCCGGAGAAAGAGACGCTATATCAGATGATTGATCGATGGTTATCACTCCAGCGAGAAACATCTCCCTAAATTCTTCTGTGAGGTTTAGCAGTTTAAGACGGCCATGCACAAATTTCGTTGACTTACCTAACCGTGATGCAATTTGTTTAATGGTCTGTCCGCTATTTTTCATTGTATCAATTGCCTGTGCAATATGCAGCGGATGTGGGTCTTCTCGATGCAGATTCTCACTTAACTGAATTTCATTCACCTCTTCATCCGTATAATCTTTAACAACTGCCGGAACCATAGAAAGTTTTGCCTGCAAAGCAGCACGCAGACGTCTTTCTCCACTGACCAGCTCATAGCGATCATCTTTGGGTCTTATCGTAAGGGAATGAATAACACCATAAGTGCTGATAGTTTTAGCCAATTCTTTGATAGCAGAATGAGAATATAGCTTGCGATGGTTGTTAGGATTGAAATCTATTAATGAGATATCAATCATTTGACTATTACCTAGAGCTGGAGAGCTATTTACCTTGGCCGTTCTTTTGTATCGTCCGGCGATAATGATTTTGTTTTTAACTGAAGTTTTCATATCTGTTTTTTTTATGGTGAATAATAAAAACGAAAAAATATTATGGGCGCAGGCGTCAAGGATTATACTTTTGAAATAAAAGATGATTTTTAGCCGCCTCAAGGATTTTCATTTTTGATAATGTCGGATTGGTATCATTGCCAACTACGTAGCATACATTGATGCACTTTTCTATTTCCATAAGAACTCTGATATTTTTTTCAATAGCGTGATAAATTTCCTCTGGCGACAACTCCGGTATCTGTTCAAATGACATGTACTCCTGAAAGATATCTGCCCGCCATAGACAGTAGATGTAGTAATAGTATTCATTCCTGTCATTGGCATCACAAAGGAAGCCGAAAGAATGTTTATAGGGTTCTGGGGTTGGCATCCCCGCAGACAAGCCCCGTGACAGGATATAGAAAACGGGGGCATTACGATGGACTGCGCTGGCGTCGTAAGACGTAATTCTAAAATTTTTCATAGCCAAGATGATTTAAAATATTTACAGGATTGTACTTTTTATTTATATCTTTATGGCTCGATTTCCGTAATTCCATGCGTATCCTTTTCGACCGCAACTCCGGTTAATAATTGAAGGCATGCCTTCTCTCTGCATCAATACAAGTTGTAAGCTTTCTAATACTGCTATTCTATACAATTTCGTGATATCCTTCCCCATCAATAAATAGAGCTTTCCTATATAAGCGTCAACACCCTCCAAGACGCCTATTGTAACCGCGATAATTCGGTACATTTCCTTTATCGTGAGGTAAGGTATTCCCCATATAGGTAAATCATGGCGGAAGATATTTGCAGACCATATACAGTAGACATATCTGTAGTATTGTGGAGCATCCTCTGGATTGCAGTAAAAACATAAACTGTTACGCCATGGATTTAGCCCTGGTTTGCCGGTCGTAATGCCGCGTGAAAGTATATAGAACGCAGGCGGGGTTTTCGGAGGAACCGACGAGTTATAAGTGACAAGTTTGAAATCTTTCATACCATTTATTTTTTTTTGCGGCCATCGGCCATAAACAATTTGACAAAGAAAAAAGGACAAAAAAGAAAGTCCGATCAGAGCCGCCCAGGCGATGATAATACCAAATGCGCGAGCTATAAACCGGGGTGGTCCGAAAAAAGCACAGTGAAGCAGCTTTCGCTTCACTGTGCTTTTTTCGGACCCGGTTTAAAGCCCCGGTTTTATGGCACTCGCACATTTGGTATTTCAGCGCCGGGTGGCTATTTTTGGCTTTCTTTTTTTGTCCTTTTTTCTTTGTTAAAGTGTCTATAATTCTTATTAGAAGGTTTAGAGAAGCTGCTAGTTAGTATCCGATAATCTTTAAAAAGGACTTTGGACATGTCAGAAACAATCTTATCATAGGAGATAGGAAGCCACCAAAACCAGACAAAACAGGCGACGTAAAATAGTAGTACAAAAGAGGAACGGAGCGTCGCAATGGACGCGCAATCATGGAACAAACATCGACCCCAAAAAAACAAACTATTTTTAAGAAAAAAATTTTGCGCGGAAAAAATCGATTTGACGGTAGCATTAATACCTTATCGGGGTAATGACGGAACAGGTACCTATTGATCAAAGTAATGACCATCGTAAATGGTAAATCTGCCTTTATTATCACGGATTAAATGGATGTATGATTCATTACCATGGTCATCATGAAAACTTAAATACACATCATGGCATAGCCCGAATCCTTCTATGAAATGATTATCCCTGATCTTGACAAGAAGCTTTAAATCTATGTCCTTTCCCGGTACATAGATATCAATTTTTTGACGATTCGACAGGTCAATTTCTAATGATTCCACGGCATTTGCATTTTCTCTTTGTTTTCCATAGTATTCAATTCTTGATTTCGGATTAATTAATTTATTTAGGTACACCATTAAAATATTGCTGCGCAGCATCAATGTTCTAAGGTTTTATCTGAGTTATTTTGGTTGAATCACAGAATACAATCTACAGAAGTTACCTATTCCATCAAGTTGGCTGATGGCCGCTTTCACTAAAGAGTTTAATGGACGTCTTTAAAAATACTATCTTATTTTTCTCGTTTTATCCTGGCCTAAAACCGGCTCATCTATTAAACGAAGTGTAGTTTCCTGTTGCTTCATGGCAGCGCCGACCGCCTTAGCATTGCGACCCCAATTTAGAGGCAGATGATTTCTATCATAAATTAGCATCTGACCAATGTGCGGCGCGGCTTTTATGATACACTTTACTGCTTTGTTATCAATCATAAGATCTACCACCCTGCTTACTCCTTGCTTTAGGCTATCAGCCAGCTTCATAAACTGATCCTGTGATAGAGGCTTCAATGGCAGTCTATTTAGCGCCTTGGGTAGATCAAATGAATACTTTACAAGTGGAATGCCATTATCTGGCCTGATTTGTGTCCGATCAAGTCCCACCCATTGTTCCTTATTCTCCAGCGGTATACAAACGTGTCCGTTATTGACCAATACCGCTGCTTGCGTCGCCGTAAATTTGCCACCTTGATGCAGTGGGAAATTCTGACTGACAGCATTATTTGGCTGGGTAAACAGATCTCCTAATTCAGGAGTAGCAGTAGCAGTAAATGACTGAAAGTAATAATAATTCGAGCCAGGGACTTTTTCAAAATACAGTACAAAACTGGTGTTTTTACACTTCACATCTGAATACCGTAGGTGAAACTGATCAAATCCCTGTTCCATCATCTTTTGCAGACTGGTGTCCATAGCCTCGGAAAACCCCACCTGCTGCATGGATTGGCGAAGTACTTCCAGGTTTAAATGCTTTAATTGAGCTCTGGTAACCTGCTGTAGGTCACGGGTGTGCTGATTAAAGTTCCTGTTGTTACCTCCAAGAAAGGAGCGTATTGCATAAACAACAGGATGATTATAAAAACGGTTTAAAGTAGTCGGATTTATAACGGCGCGCATTCTTTTTAGTTCACTACGTACATAGTTCAGCGATTGTTTTTCTGCCGGGTTTAGCTTATTCTTCCGGCCAAAGCCAGAAGAATAAGCACGGGCCACCTCACTATACCACTGATATTTCAGTTCATAGCCAGCAATATCATTTTTCCAGCCGGCAGGGTTTGCGGCGATGTGTTGCGCTTCATTTTGAACATAAAGATGAAGGGCCTCTTTGACACGATTATAAACTAGTGCTGGTTGTACTGGTCGCATGAAATTTGATTTAAAACAACGGACGGGCACGGAAAATGTGCCTGTTTTTGATATTTAGTGAAAGGCGCCTTCCCCCATTTTTTTCCTGAAAATTGACATGGATTTTTTTTGCATCCGGAATTGTAATTTTTTTTATAACGAAGACAAAGTCTGTACTGGAGTTACCGGGAACCAGCTTCTCAGACGTAGCATAAACCGGAACTATTTCTTCTTCCTGGGAGGTAGTACGTTTTACCCGGTGTTTGTCTTTGATGTACATCCTGCTAAAATCTACGGTGAAAGGTATGTTGCTATGATTGTATATCCGGAAATGTAGGTAGAGATGATCACTGGTAAAGTAAATGCTGCGTAGCTTCAACCGCATATTATAGGTGCCGGCACCCACATGATAAAATGGCCGGACATTCCGGATATGCTGGAGGCGCTGGTTTAGTAATGGGGAGAAGGCTTCGATTTCCGGGATGATAAGGGGCATCGGTTTAGCGTTAGAAACGGTTGAGCTGTCGACCCTGGACAGATCGAAAGTTGTCCCCACCGGCGCCTCAGCGTAAAGGACTTCAAAAGAGTACAAACGGCCATCTTTTGTAAAAACATTCAGATTAGTAGGCTGGAACCCTTTCCTGGTCGCTTTTACCCTCACCACATTGCTAACACCTGGCACAGTATCCACAATTACGTCACGTTGTCCCCGGTCAGCATCCCGGATCGGTGCAGGAAACATCAGTATGGTAGTTTTGTTAAACCCAATTTCAAGCGTGTAAGGCGAAATGACGGTGGTTGCCGGTAGATAATGATAGGTAGGTACCTGGGCCAAAGCCGGAAGTACACAAATAATCACAAAAAAAAGTGATACACATTGTTTCATACTGCACATTTTGATGGTTTATGAATCAAATATTAGAAATTCCGGGTATTGAAGAGCAATACTGTATGCCCCGCTTTCAAAGAGAGAGAAATCGTTTTAGACCTTTTACTGATAAGACTTTTGGCTGCCTGTACTCCTGCTGCCGCTGCCTGGGCTCCTATACCCGGGTCCATGCTATAAAGTTCCAGATTCTGTATAGCCTGGCTGATTCCCTGTTTCGCTACATCACGACTCATTGCGCCAGGTACATAGACGCCGGGGATACCGTCCAAGTCGTATACAGACAGGTCAATCGGATAAAGGGCGTTTTTGTAAACAGCATTCTTGATACTAATATCCAGCCGTTCTGTACCGAGTCGGCATAGCCCGTATACGAATGAACCAATAGGTATTTTTGACCCTTTAATATAAATATCCTGTAGTAACCGGAATTTAACTATTGAACCATCTTTTACTGTTTGGTTATCGGGAATTTCAGCTAGTATACCATATTTATATGACGGTAAAGTGTCTAGCAGATGACTACCAGATGAAAGACCATAAAATTCGTTAGCGCTGGTATGATCAGGCACAGGCAACGCTGTTTCCGGCGTTGTTGAGACAGCGCTTACTTCAGTACTGTCCGGCGTTACAGTGCCAGATAGCGTTTTCCCACCATTTTGAATTTGAAGAATCTTGTTCAGCATTCCTTCCAGCCGCTTCATCTCCGGATCTTCAGCACTCGGCGTGTCCATACTTGTCATGATTTTTTCGAGCTGTGTAATTTCCGGAGAAGATGTTTGCGGGCCAGGTGGTTCTATAGTCGGTTCCTTCTCCATTTTGATCGTCGGTTTTGTTGAACTATCGACATGTTTATTCAGCTCTTTGTATAGCTTTTCAATGGCCTCAGTAACCTTCCTTTCATTCGGATCTACCGGAGCTAAAGACATGGTGGTTCGGTTTTGCTCCGCAGTGCGCAGGTCATCTACATCACTAGCCATTTCTGAAGAAGTCTGAAGGTAGCCATCGCTGAGCCGCTCTTTTTGTAACCGCTGGCTGTCTTTGAGGGCATCCATGTATATATCCAGCTTATTTTTGTAGAGGTTTTTTAGGTCTAAATTCGGACTCGGCAGTTTGGCATTAAAAGCGCTGATTGTATCGGGCGTTTGGCGGCCGTTGGTTTGTTTAAAGGCGGAAAATAAATAATAAAGGGTAACGGTTAAGATAAATGCGGCTAAAGGAAGGATTTTTACCAGTTTCGTCACTTTTATCTTTTTCACTAATGCTTCCATATAAATAAGAATTATTGTTAGAAATGCCTTTATTTTCTAGGATATCTGACAATGCTATCGGTAGACGGCACCACGGATGGCAGTCGTATAGTCTGAAAGTTTACTGGTGGAATAGACGACGTTGCAGTGTATCCTGTAATGACTAAATAGAGGAAATAAGTACCGGCTGTTATTGAAAACAATAACAAACAGATTTTTCTCTGACCAGGAGAAAGATAGCTATCAAGCTGGTGTAAGAAGAAAACACAGTTTTTTGCAGCTATCGCATAAAAACGTCGTAAATAGCCGTTTCCAGTTGGCGCTTTAACAGCTCTATTCCTCAAAAGGCTACTGAAAATCTGTATCATTGTTAACGTTTTTGAAGTGTGATATCCCGGTTATCTACAATGCGCCATTTTTCAATTAAAAACCCATGAGGGTTATTGTCACTTACACTCTCTGTAATTCGTATCTGTCCGGTGGAAACAATACTACGGGTCAGTATTGAAGTTGTCCGAACAATTCTTAGTTTGCCGTAGTAGATAAATTGGGCAGGATCGGAGTTTAGATTCACTGACACACTATCAGCATCAATAGACTGGGTGATATTGCTGGCTACTAAGCCTGAATAGTAATTACTTTCCTGCAGGTTGTCATATTCAGCCTTTGCACTGCCATCTGCCAGGTACAATGCCTTGGTGATGTTTTTCTTTATAGCATCCATATCAGGACTAGCCGTAAAGAAATAATAATGAAACACCTTAACATGATCTCTTATTTCCACTTCAGCAACCTCTTTCCGTGTTGTACTGACCGCCTCCATTAACTTGCCATTAGCCAGTACAAGTATTTTTGATTTTTCATGGGTCGCAATATTAAATGCTTTGTTGATGACATAACAGCAGATGATAATGTTTGCAACTATGAGCGAAAAAGAAAATAACCGGATGTACTTAAATGCTTTGTCTATATTTTTGAATTGCTGGAACATACTATTAAACTTTACCCTGCGATTTGTTTATGTTGGTAGCTACCACCATCAGGTCTGTACCCTTCTGAGTTTCCTGCATCGGACATTGGGTAGAGTAGCTTATCACTCATTGGCATGTCAGCAACATAACTGCCAGCAGCAGTGTTGCCTCCTCCTCCGCCAGCAGCCCCCCCGGTAGCCCCTCCACTGGCTACTGACGACATCACCCCTGACGTCATACCAGTGATTTTTGACATGAGTACGTTTCCTCCGCTTGCATGAACGATATAATTGGAAATAGAGGGAACAGAGAAATACCCGACTATACCGACAATAAGAAACACCAGGTAGGAAATACTGGTATAGTCATAAGTAATATTTGTACCTCCTGCCAAAGCAGCCTGAATATCTTGCTTGATCATGTTTTGCTCGATGATGGATATCATGGCGCCAAAGATGTTAGCAACGGGTAACCACAGGTATACGTTTACGAACCGGGCTAACCAAATGGATAGGGTGTGCTGAAATCCGTCATATGTGGATAGCGCCAGGACAAACGGGCCAAGGATGGCAAGAATCACCAGGTGGAACGTCCGCATTGCGTTTATGCAAAGGGCGGAAGCATAAAATAGTATTTGCAGTACCTTTGAAATAATTATCTTTAACCAGTACATTACGGTACCTTCCATTTTCCCCCATAGCAGGGACATAAACCCAGGAGATTTCTGTTCGTCACCGGACTCAGCTTGCGCATATTTGTACCATTCTTTAATATCTTCGTCGCCGGGGCTGCCCATTGGCATCTGAACTTTACCAGAAGTGCGTAACTGTAGTTCAATTTCCAGCAGCTCTTTTATGCCCTGGTCTGATACAGCAACAAGTCCGTTGGTTGCTCCTACTGTCGGTTTTAAAATACCGTCCAGTGTTTGCAGAAAAAGTGGGTAAAACCCTATAACAACGGCCATGATAAAGGGCCTGAGCAAGGGAAAGAAGTCAATTGGTTCTGCATTGGCAAGGTTTCTTCCAGCGCGCACCGCTATATAGAGAATGGCGCCAAAACCGGCTATGCCCCTGGCGACAGTAGTAAGCTTCTCGCATTTGGGTGTCATTTCATTATAAACATTTTGTAGCACATCATGCAGGCGTTGAACCTCAGTGTTACCGCCAGACTGCGCTAGACAAACTGATGGAAGCACTACTGCCGCTATAACCAGTACTGTAGAAAGAGACTTGTTCATGTTGGTCTATTTTATTTGCCAAAAAGATGGGATAACCGGTTTACATCATCCAACTGGGATTGTCTCTGACGGCCCAGGGTGTAGTTATTGAAATTGTAGTAGTGTAAAAAAGTGGATTTTTCCTTCATAGAGAAATAGATCCTATCGACAGCAGCAAGTCTTTCTGCATCGCCCATACGCAGCTTTCCGCCTGTAACAACTAAAATAAGTTCATCTATATTTTCCACAGTGCCGGCGAAAATGCCCTGGTAAACTTTTTCCATAGAGGCAATCTCAGCTCCGGAAAAAACGCTCATCATTTTAAAATTCCGTACAGCGTTTCTATACTCAGACAACAGGTCTTTCTGTATCCGAATAATTTCAGGTATTCTCTTGTATTTAGCTACGGTGGGGCTTACAGACAAAAGACCATTCAAAAATGTTTCATGTAGGCTAAAGTTTCCTTCAGAGAGATTTTTTACGGTTGTATAACCTTTACTGATAATCTGATAGCCTTTCTTCATATCAGCCAATATCGTTCGAAACTGATTCAGCTTTTGAATATTGAGCGCTAGTTGCGCCAGCTCGTCAGCCTGAGCATGGGCTGTCTGTAGGTACCCGGAGAAAAAAACCGACATCACCAAAATCCACCTCATCTTTTTCATTCAATACAATTTTCGAAAATTTGAAATTTCAGTTTCATCTCGTTGATTGGCTGAGGCATAGCTAAGTAGCTGGTCAGATACATGTTGAATGAATACCTTTCGGGTCTGAAAATCATTATACAATTGATCAATCATCTTCAAACGGTAAAAGTCATTCATATTAACCGCGGTATTGCTAATAATGTCAATAAATGAGAAGACATCTTCGCCTATCTGCGCAATGAACTGTCCATACAACCGGTCGACCGTTGTCAGTTGATTTGCTGGCAAGGCATTTATTACACGAAGCTGCCACCGAATGTCTTTACAATATTGATAGAGGGACAATTGCGCCAGGGCAAGGTCCAGTAGCTTTCTATTTTTCTGTAAGGAAGGGTTAAGCCTTTTGAGATCGTTAAAAAATAGTGTATGAACACTTATGTCGCCGTCTTTTATTTTACTGATGGTAGTTAAACCACCATTGGCAATTTTGTACCCATCCTTCAACCATGCGATATATGTCTGCAAAGCCGCGATTTGAGCAATCAGGTATTTTTTCTGTGTTTTTTTCTGGTTAAACCACTCAGCTGCCGTTTGGCCAATACATACCTGGCGGCAGAAGAACGTGAATAACAAGATTGATAAGAACAAACATTTCATCGGTTACTGTTTTTGGACGCCGTACAATGCTTCAAGCAGATATATATCTTCTGTACTTTTAGCTCTCTGAAAGCTGATGGCAATATTCCGTTGGGTAAACCTGCGAAGGTCGGCAACATATTCATCTATTTTGCCGGCTACCTCAGCGATAATCTCAAGCCGCTGTCCATCTGACATTTGCAGAGAAAATGAATTTATAACCAGGAAAATATCATTGATGCTTTTTAAACTTTCTGAAATGATGCCGGAGTACATGGTATATATTTGATCTATTTCCGTCTGGGAGAAATGCTTATCCTGCCGCAGCAAAGCATAAGCATGTTTATACTCTTCCACCAGTTGTTTTTGCTTTTCGATAATATCGCGTATTCGCTGGTAATACGTAATGGCCGATTTAACTTTCCACAATTCGGAAAAGTAGTCCTGATAAAGTTTCTTTTGCTTTTCTGTCCATGTGCTGATCTCATCGAGTCGGAGTTTTGAAAGTTTATTTTCAAGCGCTTTCTGGATATTTTGCAAGCCTATAGTTTTATTTTGCAAACGCTGCACCTGTAAGTCCATGGCTTTAATGACTTTTTTCAGTGCAGCTTTTACCACCACCCATATAACAGCATGGCTTTCCTTAGTGGGAATAACACAGAATGTGGTGGTCAATATCAAGAGTATAACAATATACTTTTTCATAGTGCTTTTGTTTTGGCCCTTAGGTCAGCTGCCAGCCTGGCAATACCACGTTTGACAGAGCCATAACGTTGCGCATATTCCTGACGAAGCAATTTTTCTTTCTCTTCTGTCGAATAACATAAATATTCTTCCAATGACACTTCCGTCCGGTACACCTTTGAATAGCTACCAAGAGCAATAAAAATTTCTTTATACTTCAGGTTGGGGTCATTACTTTTATTCATGCTCATGATGAGCGTCTTATCTTTTTCTGTCAAACCCAGCAGGTCTTGTATATCCTGAAACTTATTCTGAAATTTGCTTTGATCAAGAAGGATTTTGATATCTGCGTTGGCCAGTATAGAATCCTTTACTATAGAACTGGAGATGATATCGTTGAGTTCCTGCGTAACGAGAAATGCGGTGCCCCAAAATTTTCGGACCGTTTTGAAGAGATATTTGATATACTGGGACATACCGGATTGTGCTATCGCTTTCCATGCCTCTTCTATCAGAATGATTTTTCGTTTACCACGCAAGCGCCTCATTTTGCTAATGAACAACTCCATGATAACGAGCGTGGTCACACTGAACACAACTTCATTACTGGCAATGGAGTCAAGGTCAAACACGATAAAAGACGTTTCCAGCAGGTCTAAGTTCTCCCGCGCATTTAGTAGATATCCGTATTCACCCTTGCCGTAATAGGGCTTGAGGACATACAGGAAATTACTGACATCAAAATCTTTGTCCTTTATACCCTGCTGCTGCAACTCAGGTAGAAAGTCATTTCCCAGGTAGTCATAAAAGCTATCAAAGCAGGGGAAAACATCCGGATTTAGTTTAAGAAATTCAAAATACCCCTGAAGGGCGTTGGACAAGGTCACATATTCACTACGGCTGAATGATTCGTCAGTCCGTTTCCAGAGTGCCAATAACAGCGCCTTGATGGATTCCCGCTTTTCAATATCCAACATGCCATCCTGAATAAAAAAAGGATTAAAACAGATTGGTTTCGTTTCGGAAGCTGCAAAATAGTAGCCCTCTGCCAGACTGCACAGTCCAGTATAAGAGTGACCCACATCAATGATTACGATATGTGCTCCCTCTTCCCAACAACTTCGTAGAATATGATTTGTAGCAAAGCTTTTCCCGGTTCCACTGGGTCCTAAAAGAAATACATTTCGATTATTTATTATATTTAATTTATACGGCAATTCAAACAGATCAACCGCTTTGGGCACCCCTGTGATACGGTCACCAAAACGGACACCTTCCGTAGCTACTGAGTCTCTGTAGTTAGTCTCGATTGAAAAAAAGCATGTCGCCTGTTCTGCGAACGTGTCGAACCGGGAAGTGGACGGAAGCTCTGCACCATTACCAGGCACTCCCGCCCAAAAGAGGGTCGCTGCTCCAGCTGTTTCCAGCTTGCATTTACCATCCATTTCCGCCATGGCTCCGGTAACTATGTTTTTGATATTGCGGGTTTCGGCGGCATCATCACACCAGGCGATTATATTGAAATGCGCCTTTATCGGCAGCCGGCCCTGGCTGACTGCTTCATTAAGGAAGTTATTGGTTGCGGTTAAACTAATTGTGTTCTCCCGGCTGTATTTGGACAACGCCTGGAGTCGGCGGCGTTTGCTTTCAAGTCTATTGATGGTCTCCTCATGTTGCCCGGTAACGATGTACTGGTTATAAATATGATTGCAATGCAGCAGTAAGGAAACAGGTCCGGCAAAACAGATAGAAAACTTCGTCTTCTCTGTCGAATACCTGGCATAATTGGTTCTTGGCCCACATAGTGAAGGCAGAACCTCCGCATCTGCTATGGTAAATACGTGCAGATGGCGGGAGCCTATCTTAATTTCTTCACCTGTTTTGATATCAGAAAGCGTAGGGTACTCGTCCCTTCCCAGTAAAAAACAATACCTTTCAAGTAAACCTGCCTGGTCTTTACTACTGCCAATTTCATCTCCTTTCAGGCGCCGCAGGGACAGGTAGCCACTATCCTGCAGGATTTGGGCAAATTGCTCTACCTTATCGGTAAACTGACCGATTCTACTAATATCCAGAGATGCTGCGGGTATAATGGAATTCCTAATAAGGATGGAAGACAAAGGAGATGGCTCCTTTAGATTATCAGGTATTGTACTGAGAAAGATATAGCACTCATGATCAAGATAAGGTCGTTCATTAAAATGCCGGTCACTGGCTCTTGAAAGAAAAGTCTTTTCAACGTCACTATCCGGTTTAAAACGAGCCTCAGAAAACCAATCTTGCTTATGGATAATAACATGAGGGGGAAGCGTTCGAATAGCCTTTAAAAATGAGGCATGAATGGCTTCATAGTCGTTAATGCCTAGCGTAAATATTTCCGGAAGTTGTACTGCATAAGCAATAGTAATGCTGCCGGATTTAGATAGGATGTAATCGTCCTCAATTTTATAAATAGGAAAGACTTCTTCCAGATTTTTCATCTTCTTCATTTTCATTCACACTTAACTGTATAAATAATTTTCTAGACGTAGTTATAACATAGCCTGGCAACCTGATCTGTGCAGCCTTTTTCACAAGACCGTTTTCACCATATTTTTTGCTATACCGCTGAACGCCGTTAAAAAGGGCATATCCGGCAATGAGGACTGTAGTTACACAGCAATAGATATTAATTCCAACGAGGTAAACAATAGCAAAGAGAAGTAATATTCCAACCATACCTACTGCAAGGTAAACTATATATTGAGCCTTGATGCCTTTGAATTCCACGCTACGGTTAATGCCTTTGTTTATCTCATATACTGTAGCCATGGCAAACCTTTTAAATGCCGAAAAATGATTTTAGAACAGTGACAACAACCACGAGAAAAATGCAACTGCCAAACCAGCTTGCGGCAGTCTTACTGGTGTCAGGATCTCCCTGTGACCATTTCCCATATACTTTCACAGCACCAACGAGACCCAGCACGGCACCTATTGCATAAAGCAAATAAGTACCTCTTTCAAAATAGCTTCTCACGAGCTCATTAGCTTTATCTATACCACCTGTACCATCCTGGGCGAAACTATTCTGAATAAAAACGAAAATTAAAAACACAACCAACGTCGAGCAGGACGTGTATCTCCACATTTTCTTACTGCACATACCAAAACACGTTTACTTAGAACAACGAATACGTTTACATCAACATCAGAAGAATTCAGTTACTAGATATTTAAGATAGGTATTTGGTATTCAGGCTGATAAATTATCGTATGCACGTCACGGTTATAGTGTCGAAAAAGTTACCCCGTCGGTTCAAACGCACAGTTCAAAACCAACCTTCACATACCGGCGAGGCAACTACCCAACCAACCACCCTCAATCATACAGGATATCAACCCCAAAGTTCACATAGCTGCTGCTCATCAAATCTTAGGTTCAGTTCACGATCAACGGTCACGGACACAAATCGATTGATGGCATCATAAAAATCAGTTCCTTCAAAAATCTTATACTGGCTGACAATCGCCTTGATTTTGGAAAATACCTCGGCAGGGTTAGCCGGATCGCTGGCTATATTGGTTACAACGTTACTTATTTGTTCTGTTACAGCTTCCGCTTCCTTTAAAAGTATACTTGAATCATCTTCAATCAATTCCCAGGTGTCGTCTTCTTCCTGTTCCTCAAGCTTAAGCTCCAGCTGTTGATCAGGAATTGCAGGAGGAATCAGATCATGTCCAGTCGATTTACCTGCGTTTGATATAGATTGCGAAAGAGCCACCTGAAGACCTTTTTTATTATTCCCTTGATTTTTCTGTGCCCAATAGATAATTGCATATGTCACCGCTGAGAGCAGTAAGGCGATCAATATGGGATTCAATGAAAGTGTATCCATACTTCAAGCATTTAATTGTGACGAATTTTCAGTTACAAAGATGCAGGTCCGCCAAGGAGAAATATCATAGCGTAATTCATAGTATGAAAAATAATTTATTGGCGCCTGGAATTGCGCTGACGGTTACGCTCGTCAATTGCCTCAATATAGAGTAGATATTGATTATCCAGGTATTGCCAGTAATTATTAGCGCCCTTCTTTCGTCGGAGAATTTCCTGAAAGGTGGTAGTATGAGTATTTAGTTCGATACCAAATATTTTTTCAATATACTTCACAATAGCTTCTAAAGTAGTATTGCCGTTATTTAAAACTTTACCAGCGTATAAATGATAGATTACTTCGTACAGCCCTGTTTTTGATCCAGTCCATTGCAGGGGTTCAGGGCCAGCATCTGCTTCAGGATGGTCCGATAATATAGCTGTAATTGCGTCGTTAAGGTAAATTTGTAAACGCTCATAGGCAATGATGGTAGCTAATTTGAAGGCATACACAGTACAGACATCCTTATCCAGGATTCCAGCATACAGATCAGTAACAAACTCAGGCTCATCATTCTTATGTCTAGTGAAGTACTGAACGTCAAGGTAAGTACGTCCTGAGCGATAATATTTATAAAATTCCAGATGATGAAAGAAAAAATCATCTATTCTTCGTAGTTCAAAGTCAAAGTATTTTAATTGATGCTTGCGGCTGTTGGGTGCCGTATGGCATTGTATATTATAGACAGTTGTGTGATAAATCCACAATGCATAGAATTGAGGCATCACTTCCTTATAGAACTTGATTTCGTCGGCCGCATCATTGAAAGCGTGCGATCTTATCAGTTCTTTAAGTCGTTCTAGGTCGGAATTGATTAGGTGAATTATTTTCTCGCTGCGGCCGATCACATTCGCTGATGGGTTACGTAAGAAAATATTGATTTTTCCTTGGAGCTCTTGTAAGAGCCCAATTGATACGGCTAACATATTGTTAAAATTTAAGCACGAAAGATCTATTCCCTAAAAATGGGAACTTGGTAGGTATTGGAAGCGAAAGTGGCGGGATGTATCAATAACGAATGTACAAAATAAATGTCAATTGTGGGAGTCTACTTTAACAAACAAAATTAAAACCCAAACACTTGATAAGATTACTAATATTCAATTTGCTCCACATATCAAATAGAATATTGAACAAAAGAAAATTAAATAAAATAACTATAGGCCGATGAATTAAATCAGCCTATAGTCATCTCTAGCAGCCAGATGTAGTTATTTAATGCTGGCGCCTTTTCCCTTTTTTTCTTCTTTGGCAAGATTCTTGGCAGGTTCCTCTTTGTTCACCTTTTCTGTGCTTGCCAGGGTCATAGCTCCCATTGCCAAATCTTCTTTTGTGGAATGTTCCTCCATCAACTGGAAACTGGGTTTGGTAAGAACGACCTTTTCCCCTTCCCCATTGAAGACATCAATTTGAGCTGACCGGGGGTTTGCTTTTAAATACAAATCTTCCTTTTTACCATTGACTCTTAGAGAGACGGCAACATCGTCACCGTTACGTAGCGCTCTCAGTAGGTCTTCTTTCATTTCCTGGGTCATACCATTGATGTGAGGAAGTGCAGAAAGTTCCTTTGTAATATTCCATTGAATTCTGTCATCGTAAATACTATTCAAAGGATGCTCACCATTTTTATTGAATGATCTGAAGTCAACATACTGCCATTTGTTAACCATCTGACCAGTTTTGGTACTTCTGTAGGAAGCGTGGACATAATTGCCTTTCATCAGATTGATCATCTGTTCTACCGGGAGTCCCTTTTGTTTGTAAAGCCCGAAAGTGTGCTGCTTTGGAGTTTCTTCACCGTGTTTTTTATATGTAACTTCAATTTTGTTGGCAAACCAGAATCGCTCCTGGTCTGAAGAAAGATTTTTTCCATCACCCTTTTCCAGCACAACATTAAAAGTGAAGTTACCAACTTTTTTTTCCATCATCGCTTTTAATTCAATTTTAGGTAACCCCATTTCCATGGCACTTTTTAGCCTATCATTGAAAAGGCCGTTTTTAAAACCTAGGTTTTCTAATACCTCTGTTAAGAAGTTATAATTTGCAACTACCATAAATTTGATTTTAATTATTAACAATAATCACATACTCATAGCAGATTTATCCGTGGGTTCAGTAGTCTCTTTTTGGCTTTGATTCTGATGGACTTGTTGTTGGTATTCTTGGCTTGACTTTATCCTGTCTATTTCCCGATCAATGAGATCCTGAATATCCTGTTTTACCTGTAGGTAATTCCGATGAACTGTCGCGTTATCAATATTTCGAATAATAGGTAAATCAACATAGGACATCTCCTCTAAGCGGCTGGCCTCATGATTTTTTGTTACAATAGCATGAAACGCTTTAAGTTGGATGGGATTAGTGGGCTCGTCGCCAACAATTCCTACAAATTCGCCGCTGCTAAGAGTGGCTATTTTTGACGGAGGGATAGCGAACTCCAATTGTGTACTTCTGCTCAGGGATGTTTCGGATGAATTAATGGAAAGAGACTCCCTTACTTGTAAGGTCTTCCCAATCCGGTCAGAAATTTGACGCGCCGTTTCTCCGTTGACTTGCCCACAAATAACATTACCAGCAATATTCATGATCACATCAGCTGATTCTTTACCATAGTTTTTTACCAGTTGTGACATATCCTGAACACCTAATACTGTCGCAACTTTGTTACTGCGGGCTGTGGCAATTAAGGAATCAATATTGGGAACATAAATAGTTGGAAACTCATCGAAATAAATAGCGGACTTTGTTTTCTTCTTCTGATTAACTAATTTGAGCATACGCTCGATATACAATGAAAGCACCGCACTGTATATTTTCTGTTTCGCTGGGTTACTACCCGCGCAAATTATTTTTGGTGACTGTGGATTATTTATATCTAAACTAAAATCGGAGCCACTAAGCACATAATACAACGAAGGGCTGGATAGACGAGCCATCGCTATTTTTGCAGATGCTACCTGCCCTTCAAGCTGTTCCAGCGCCTTATGCTTGAGTGCGGAGATGAAAGGGTTTATAAGCACATGTATTTCAGGCTCTAGCGATAAAACCGGAAATAACTTCTCGTATTCTATTTGAGACAACTCTATAGCGTGCGGTAATGTACAGTATAACCCATTTTTATATTTTTTTAAAAACCAGAATAAGGCCGTGCAAAAATTAATTGCAGATTCCGTAAAAAATTCGCCCTCTTTTCGCTGCCACTCCTTGTTTAAAGCCAGCATAAAGGTCCTACTGCTTTCAGTTGCATCAGTAATATCCTCCATCAAATCCGGTGGTAAGGTATTACAACGGTGAGTTCTGGAAAGGTCATCAAAATTCAGAATAAAAAATTTCGGCGGGATAGGATATTTATTGACGTGCTTTAACAAATGATTGTAAGCAATCTTGGTAAGGTCGGGGAATTTATAATCAAAAATGAACAAGCAGAATTGTTTTTCGATATGTTGCTTTATAAACTCAGAAAAAAAATAGTATGTTTTACCACTTCCGGGAGACCCTAGAATAATTGTACTCCGAAAAACGGATATATTATTGATATACATATTCCGTCGCCTACCATTTAAAATATAAGTAGCCGGTATATTTACTGAGTATTCTGTTTCAATAAGTTTTTCACATTGGGGAAATGATTGTCCTTTTTCATTGAATACGTCTTTATTATATTTCAGGCGAAGCAACCGGCTTAACTTGGATACACCTGAAAGAATAGAAAGATACCCTGCAGAGGTAATTACAATATATGCCTGTTCAGTAGTCACGCTATTTGCTGGAATTAATAGACACAGGCTAGAAATAAAATACAGCAGGAAGCCTATGCTGATGGAGAAAAGTATCGTCGGAAATGTAAGTTTTTCATTTTTCTTTCCTTTTGTTCCAATAAGGCTGATAGATAACAAGAGCAATGCAGAAATTTTGATAGGAATCTGCCCGGAAAGAAATGGTACACTATGCGAGAGGTTATAAATAATACGGTCGGAAATTCCGAAAGAAATACCATAGTACTGCACCACGGAATAGCAGGTTGCATAGTAATGGATAAGCAAAATAATAATTGAGCATAACCTGATAAAATTGATGATCGACTGTAATGCTTGTACATTTTCCCCTGTTTGCATATTTTCATGATTGATGTCTACAACTATGGTTTCCTCCTTTTCTTTTTTTTCTTTTTACGATCTACCGGCGCCGGCTGATTGCCAAAGTCGTATGTTTCTTCTGTTAGCTGGCTAAAGAGAGCAGCAGTAAAAGCCATTGTTTTTTGTTCAGTAAATGAGAAGTCGATTACTGGCTGTGGCCCACTTAGCACGACCTGTTGAGCGCTCCATAATTGCTGGTGTAGTGTTGCAGGATTGAACCCATTGGTATCTGCTGAAAGGATGGATTTTTTCTGGTTATCGATAAAGAATACATCCTCAACTTGCCCCGCTGTTCCGGTGAGAACACGGACTTTTATTCCTAGATTTTCCAGTACCTTTACTGGCTGCTGGATAGAAGATCTGGCAAGCGTTTTATTTAATACCCGGAATAATATCGCGCGTTGGGCCAGGCCTGTGACTTTATTGACTTCCATTTTCTTTTTGAGTGTGGACAGTACCGGTTTGGTATAGATATCGCTGGCCTTTACCGGTACCCCTATTTTATTTCCGTCGGCATCAACGATGGAATACAGCAGCCCTCCCCGCTGGCGAGTGATGCTGCCAGCAGATCCACGATCAATAGTTACATTGAATTGCTTGAGTAGCGCGTCAAACTCCTGTAGTGAAGTATATTTATAGGTTTCAGCTACCTCCCTTACAATATTGGATATGGCAGCCTTTGTTTCATTTTTTCCGTAGTAAACCGGTTCCAGTATTACCAGTAAGCCATTGTTATGTTGCCGGCCCTGGGCTACAACCAGGTTAAACAATTTCTCAATGTCTTTACGGGCGGGTTCTGATTTATCCCGTGCGAGATTATGGAAGCTGATAGCTTTGCCACTTTTTGCTATATTGGTGGATATGATATGCAGGTGTTGATGAGCAGCGTCTTTATGTAAATAAACCAGATAAGGCTGATCACCAAATCCGATGCGGCGCATGTAGTCGCCGGCGATATGACGAAGCGTATTTAATGACAATTGCTCTTCCCTGGCGAAATTGAGGGATAAATGCAGGCAGTTGGTTTTTATTTTTGGATTCCGGGAGATGAGTTTATTGAAACGTTCTAGTTTCTGCCCAACCGACAAATCGTCAGCATCCATCGCAAAACGAGATGCAAGGATCAAAATAGCCGTCCCCTTTTCTACTTTGTTTTCATTGTAATGAAGGGCGCCTTTTATAGATTTACCGCAAATTATTTTAACAACCATCTACCTGCTATTTTTGAAATTATTGTTAACAGATGATCGATTTTCCCTTCAATCCTCAGGTATTCAGAAAAGGCAACTTTGGCGTAAAAAGCTTTTCGTTTTGGCTCTGGATATGTATTAAATAGTCTTGTTATTTGATTAATGTTAACACCGATAGATTTTATTTCTCCCCTGATAGCGGCCAGCTCCTCCATTTCCATGTCTAAATGATGATCATGTACGTAGGTTCGTATAGTTCTGTTATGTAGAATATCTCTGAGTAATCCGCTCATTTCCCTGTGGCAGGAACGTCTAAGTAAATCCTGCAGCTCTCGAAATTTCGCAGCAGTCACGCGTGTTTCTATTCTGTAAACAAGCGCCCTTTCTTCCGGTGTCTTTCTTCTTGGCATCACAAGAGTTTTGAGTTTAGCAAATGAAAGCATGGGACTGCCTTCCGTTGTTGTAGACAACTATACATCTTGCTCCCTGCCGCACAAGGCAGGGAGAGTCGTAATCTATAGGTAGATTAATTTTAATACAGGGCTCGCAAATGTGGGACTGCGAGGGAGAAAATTAGTTTTCAGGATTGGGTAAGCCTGGTCGCCAGAGCGAAGCGTTACCTGTAGGAAATGACTCAATGACCGGTACCATAATCATCGTAACGGTTTCATCAGTGAGCTGAGGAAACTCCGTCTTAATGAGGGCTATTTCATGATCTTCCAACAAACGAGAAAAGAGTGTATTTTCATTATAGATGCCCCAAGCCTCCGGAAATTTTCTGACAATCCACATAGCATCATTATTTAATATGTAAGTGAAGTTTTAATTTCGCTCGCGATTTTGTAATCAAGGTTGCGATGTTAGAACGCTAACAATCCAACAGTGAGCAATTGTCTTCCAGCTTTTGTAAAGATTTCCCCGCCTGCTCAGCCAGTTCCGGCCATTGTAAAACAGATAAAAGTCACGGGCCTCATCGGCGGAAATTCCTTTTTGCAAGAAATAAACCAGTACTTGCTCGTATGTGGGTGGCATGGTGCCGGATATTTTAGAATCCATAATTATGTCTTTTTGGCACTTCTACCGATAGGAATTTCTCTACCGTGTAAGTGACGCCGGTCCAATAATGCGCGGTTAATATCATCTGCGTTATAGAAGATAGTCCCCCCAATCTTTGTGTACGGGAGAGTACCATTGTTTCGTAGGGTAAGCAAAGTCCCCACCGAGCAATTCAGTACCTTCTGGGCCTGATAAGTTTTGAGCCACCGGGGTACCCGGGCATTATCTCCTGAAACCATTTCATTGAGCAGCAGTTTGATGCTTTTTAGAAGATTCTGCTCAAGCTGCTGCAGGTCACGGATAGTTACCAGTTGGTCCGGGGTAATGCCTAAGTGTCCGGCGGTGTTGATTTTCTGCACTTGATTCATCCTTTACGCTTATACATTGGCGAAGATATATGCCAGAAAAGCCGATCTTTCACAGTCTGTTTCCTAGTTTGAAAAAAAACATTCAGGTAGGTAACATTATATAAATACAAAAGGGAGCCCAGTCGGCTCCCTTCTATAGATACATCCACGCTTATCTTTCGTTTAGTGGATGGCATCCGCTAAACGATACCATTGTCGCGTCAATTTGATTAATTGTGAACGCGCAGGTGAAGGCAATAGCCATCCCCAAAGATGACCTACCGGAATGTTTAGGACATTTGACTTCGTAATTGTCCAGGTAATCTCTTTTTTGATAGAATGAAACATAGAGATCACCATTCCGATCATGGCTAAAAGGATTGAAGAGTTGTTTTTTTGCATAACAAAAAACGAAATTTAGATGTTACGCCTACTCTTTTACCGGGTTTCGGCATTCCCGTTTGCATTCCTTCAGGGCGGCCAACATCAGGAATGCTATAGTACACACGCGGTGAACATAGAAAATCGGAGAGGGAAAATCAAAGAGGGAAAATTGGAGAGGACAGTTACAGGTGGGAAGAAGTTTTCGATCAGGTAAGTTGTATTACCATTTTCACTCGGTACCAAAGTAGTCGATAAAAGTAGTACTAATACAAAAGTGCGGAATTCTTTCTAATAAACTGTTGACTGGAAGCGACACTAAATCGGAATCAATAGACTAAAAACGACAGTCTTATTCGTAAGGGGAAGGTAACATTTCAGGATGCCCCCGAGCCATTGTCGGGGTCATATGATAGTATTTTTTGAATATTCTAATAAAGGCAGACACATCTTGATAGCCAGTTTCGATAGAAATAGATTTAATAGGCATGTTTGATTTAATAACAAAAAACAACGCCTTCTTCATCTTTTCATGTTGGTGATATTCTACCATTGTTTTTCCGACTTCTCGCTTGAATAACCGTTCGAGCGTACGAAGGCAAATATTAAGCTGTTTTGCAAGGTCTTTTACCGGAAGTTTAACCTTCGTAGTGTTGTCATTGATATACTTTAATGCATGATTAATGATGGATTTTTTATTACTGGCTGAAGTTATTATGAAAGGATTCTCTAACTCTAGAAGATATAGTGAGAGCAATCTTAACAAGCCAGCTTCCAATTCAAGGTCTAGTGCTGAACCCGTTTTATAGGAGCGAAGCAGGTCATTGCAAATTATCTCAAATTCATGTGGTATTTTTGCAACAGGTAATAAGCTACCCTTTTTTGAGGAAAGTTCTACATGTTCGACTAATCGTCTAACCATTGGGTTGTTAACGGATAATTTATTCAGGTAGGTGCCAGACATTTCCACATACAATGCTGTATAGTCACCTTTTTTCATTCTGCCAGAGCGCACTCCTCTGGGAAGATAAAAAAGATTATAGTGCCCTTTGGTTAGAACAATTTCGCCGACGCCGGGTATCTTCCCGAACATTGTATGGCCCGAAATCCAGTATATAAGCATAATGCTAGGCTTAGTGATGGTGGCACGTATCCACGCTTGTTTTTTTAAAGAAAAAATACCATGGGAAATGACGTAGTCTTGCCTTTTTATTGATTGCAAAAAGATGGTTCCACTGTGGTCTTCAGCAAGATGGGGAATAGCATAATCCATCAAATATTTTCGATGGCTAATTGGAATGGTAATAGCTTTGGAAGCTACAACTTTGTTCAGTTGTAAAAACATATCCTTCTAAAGGTTAACTTGATTTGGTTAATAAGACAGGTTTACAAATAACTACATGACATTCTGTTAAAAAAATCCTCAAATGATTCGTTGATACGGTAATGATTCTTACGAAAATAGGGCATTTCAGTTAAATAATGAAAATAGCTAAAATGGACAAATTTTTTATGTTGCCGGCAACATATTCATTTAAAGTATAAACTCACTCACTTTGTCAAAGATTCGTTGTGCTTCATTTGCTTTGACCCTACGAAGGTCTTTGTTAGTCCTCAGTGATTCAACTGGAACAATCAGTTGTTTCATAGAATCTATAGTATCCGTAATTTCATCATCCGAAGTGAAGTTCAGGCGGGGCAATAATTCAATGAGTTCTAGCATGTTTGACACCAGAGAGCTGTGGATTTTAGAATCATCTTTTGATAATTGTTCAGCCATATGACCAACCGCAATTCTAATACGCTCCCATATGTTCTGCGTGGCTTCCTTAATCCGTGTTTCGATTTCGATCTGCATTTGTCCCTTTATTTTCTCCACCTCCTTCTGATCAATTTGCAGGCGAAAATCAGTCAGATCACTGAGTGGCATAAAAGTAATCCCGATATTAAATTTTGTTTGAAGTGCCGTTATCGGTGGGTAATCATTCTCTCGAAACATTCCATTTAATCGCACACGAGCTTCTTCTATTAAAGTATCATACTTTAGAATAAATGCTGAAACAGCTTCTTCATATTGATCTTTAAAAGTTCTAAATTCGCCAACAAACGCAAAATAGTTTGTTGCTGGCAACAGTCTATCACCTCCATCTGACCAAGGTAATGTATTATCATACAAGTATGTTCGGGCCGCGGATGCTACTTTTTGTATTTTTCTCATTTCGTCTTCATTAATTAAAATTTTATTGAATCTGCCTGCGTTGTGACTATTATGTTCAATTTCAATTTCCCGGCTGACCTGTTTATCATGACGACGTGCAGTCCACTGGTTAATTTTTAGATTAACTAAAAGTGCATTTTCAAGTAGATTTTTCATAAAAAATAGTTTTACGTTAAATAATTAGCTATTCGATATTGATCACATTTCCAAAAGGTGGATAAAACTCAAAACTGCCGAATTGTGCCCAGAGAACTGGATATTCAGGTTCACTGGGAAATAAATAGCACATTCCATCCGTTAGATACACTACAGCGCTAGGAAATAACTGGCAATGGTCAATGTATTCAAAGCCCGGTCTATAATCTGTGCCTCCTCCGCCTACCGGCTTTAGTAGCACTTCTTCGTCTTGTAAAAAGGTCTGACTTCCACGAACTTCATGATCTACATATATGACCGTTAATTCGGTCTTTGTGAAGCAGGAAACTTCCTGGATCTCTGCGGCGAATTGGCTTATTATCTCATCAGATATACTGCCAGAAGTATCGATGATCAATACAAGGTTCCCAATTTCCGGTTTGTCTAGAGTAGGTAGGTAAAGTCCCGCGTGTAGGTACCTGTAGGATGGCTTACTCCAAGTATAGTCATTTCGGCAAACGACTGCAAGGAAGTGCGAAAGATGTTGCCCCCACGGAACTCGGGGATGGACTACTTCAGCGACTAAACGCTGCAACATCGGAGATAATTTTTTTTGTTTTGCTGAAATTTGAACAGCCTGGACAACCACCTGTTTGATTTCTGCCTCAAGTTCTTGCGCATTACTGTTTGATGGTGCATTATCAACTACACCATATGATACAAATGATTTGTCCGGTAAATTATCTGGCAATAAGCGATAAATCTCTTCCGCGCTTTTATTTACATATTTAGCATCAATCAATGCGCCTTTTGGAATTTTAAACCCTGATTCCTCCAAGATGGGATTGATTGCGTAATCGGCAGCAATGTTCCATTTCAACTTACATCGAGTCCCCATACGGGTGTGGTGTAGCAAGGTGATATGCAAAATTTCGTGAGCCAGAAGTCCAACAACCTCCTGCAACGCTAGAGTGTCGATGAATTTAGGGCTGTACTTGATTACCTTGCCGTCGGTACATGCAGTGGTAACCGATGGATCGCTGATATATGCTAAATGTAACGAGACTGTTGCGAAAAATGGATGGTTCATAATAAGATCCATTTTTGCTTTTGATATTTTCTGTATTGCTTCCATAAATTACAATTAGAATTGTTAAACAAGCAATGCCGCATTTTTTGCGGCCCACTTTATGTATGCACGATTGTTGGCTATTCCGGCATTTTTTGTAGTGGCATACTTCATACAAGCCACAGCATGTTCATCTGGTAGTCTAGTTATATAGTCGCAAATTGCCGCGATTGTATGATCAGTAGCTTGATGTGCCAGAGCGATTGTTAACGCATAGATTACACCCGGATCTTTAGGTATTGGTGCAGTATTAGGGTGTTTTAGAATATCTTCTAATGAAGGAATTTGACGGAAAAGCTGAAGAAACCCTTTGTATTCAATTGCAAAAGCCTCTCCTGCTATCCCTGCAAAAGCTTCGAATTCGTATTTTGGCGGCAAACCTGCTGCTTGTTGTTTACCAACAGTAGCTATGGTCCGTGGAGATACAGAGTTCGTAATATCCCTTGATGGCGCAAAGCCATTTAATAAATCTGGTCGGAAGCGGATAAATGCAATCAATTCAACAGGCATATTATTGCTTAGTGCCCATTGTATCCAATCATCAATGTCCACATCCAATTTTACAATTGAAAATCGTGATTTCACTGGCTCCAGTATCCCGGTAACTGCTGCCATATCCTCCCGACGATTTGTCGCAGCAATGAAAGTAACCCAATCGGATATCAAATGCCCGTTGATTCTTCTGCCTAAAATCAGTTGCATACAAGCGGCTTGTACGCCAGGTGAGGCTTGACCTAAATCATCGATGAAATAAATCGTCTTTTTTTTTGTTTTGATAATTTCACTAAGTTCACCATACGGTAAAAATTGAGCTGTTCCATTATCCTTTGGGAATGGCAACCCTTTGTAATCTGTAGGGTCACTTACCACAGGATGAGAATGTATCAAAAATGCTCCAGCTGAAGTAGCGGCATTTTTAACGATGTCTGTCTTTCCAATACCAGGACGACCTACTATCAATGCCGGAAAGTTGTTGTTAATGCAGAATTCAAGATATCCTGCTAAATCTGATGGTTTCATATGTTATGTATTAAGTGAAAAAATACTAATTAGAAAGTATTGCTTATGATCAAAGCCGGATTTGTGAAGTGTTTTAATGGCATTATTCATGTTTACCATGTCGTTATTTTTTAATGGTGGAAAAAGAGGGCACGGTGACAGCGTCGCCCGCCTCGAATTGACCAAATCCCAAAGAAAGCCGGCGGTGATGATGATGATTGCAGCATTTATCTGCAATCATCATCATCACCGCCGAAGGGAGGCAAATCAAAGGGTGCGAGGTTAATGCACCCTTTGATTTATGTTGGATTTGGTCATTTCGGGGCAGACGCTAAATTTGCCCTGCTTTTTCCACCATTAAAAAAAGATTTAATTACTCCTCATGGTTGGTTTCCCGCCTAGGAATTAAAAAACAATACAAAGCGCTGTCCGTAGGCAGCGGAAAATGCGGTTATTATTATGACGATCGATTTTTATAATCCCTCATAGTACTTTTTTACCCCCAATGCGTTATAAAATGGTAATTGGAGATATCTCTCTTAACCGCTACAATAAACACATTTAAAGAAAGTATCAATATGGAAAACAATATCAAGGAGAATACTGAACGGAAAATCAAGTTGCATGTCGTACGTCCAGAATTAATTTTGGAGGATATTTTAACCGACGTCGATGTAAAGGACGGCATTCAGATTTATTTAAACCCTGCCTTTCACACCACCCCATAAATCGCAGCATTACACCTGAATGGTTAACGTTGGTAATTGGAAAGTCAATACATAATCACCATGAGAAATGATAAGTATACAATAGAGATCATAAACATTGAAAGCGGCGAAATAGTGCATACTGTTGCGGTTCGACATGGTAACTCAGAACAAGTAGAACGTGGCATTCTGATGAACCTCAATAGGGAAAAGTATTTTACTCAAAAAAAGCGTAAGAAACATGTTAAATAGGAGGTCTACATTAAACGCTGTTGACTGTATTTTTTGATAAGCATCAACTAACCATCATGGGATTGCTAGTATCATGTGTTTTGGTACTGGTTTTTGAAATTCCAACACAAAACTTTTTTTTACATTAAAAAAAATAAAATGTTAACTACACGAAAAATTGTAAAAGCAAAATTTGAAATTGAGGTAGAAGTAGATGAAGACAAACTTCTAGCTTCAAATGAAATTGTAATAGCGAATGAAATTGTGTCCGGAGCAGCCAAAATAAAACTCACAGAACGTTCAAATCCCAGGGAAGTCCCAATAATAAAACAAGATTTGCAATTGGTTAGAAAGGGAGAAATGATACGCATACCAGCCTGGTCCGTTGATTTTATTCCAGGAGAAAGTACAATCTGGGTTGTATCTCCAACTGGAGATTCAATTATTCGCATAAAAACTCCAGGAAAAATTGAAGTTGAGTCGTGTTTGGTAGGACCTTCGTCTAATTTCAATATTGTACTAAAAGAAAACATCAAGTTCTGCATATCAGAAGACTCTAAAACTTGGCAGATATTCTCTTAATAAACCACTTTGATTGAGAAGCATATATTTAAACTTCCTGTATAAATGGAATAAAGGATGCCATCTATTTAGATGCGTCGTTTTAAAGTGCTTGAACGAGAATGTTTCCGCACCGGCTTCAAGACATTTTTGAATGTTATCATCAGATGCAACGGCAATAATTGGAATTGAAGCTGTCGTCCCGGGGCTTTGTATCACTTTCTAGTTAGCGCTTTTAACCGACTCTTAATATGATATTAGCAGCCTAATTGGTATAATTAGGTTGCACTTTTAGCATTCAGAAGCAGACGATACAAGTAGGCCACCTGTACGGAACATTTATTATTTAGAAAATACTAAAATATTTAGTATTTTTGCCTCGACATACTATAGTTGTATCACCTCAGGAAACCTTTTATTCTTAGAAGATTCCTGAGGTTTTTTTGTTTTCTTTTGCTAAAATATTTAGTTTATGCCAATTGAACTCGAGCAGGTGAAGGAGGGGCTTTATTTTCGGTATGGTGGTGTAGTAATACGTGTGCAAGAGGTACATGTTCCGTTTTTGCACGTCATGATTCACAATATGGACCCGATTCCACTAGAAAACAAGGAACTATATATGTTAGGTTTTAGTAGTGTAAGGGACGCTAAGTTCGGAGAGTTTGAAAAATACACGGCGAATGGCCAGAAGCGCCTTTGGTTAAAGAAAAACTCGACAGATAGGGGCTGGTCGCTTGTAATTGGTACCGCTGATACCGGTACTATGATTGAATTTGTTCACGAGCTCCAGGAAATCTGGTTTGTATTATTCCGTGAATCACTACGACGTGCTGGCGACCAACCTCTAGTCATAAATAAACTAGTGTACAGATTAATGCCAGACGCGGAAATTTCTGTTGCAACAGAAGAAGACGATAACAGGCTCAGCCGAAGTTACGGCAAGATGGGACGATACTCGGAAAGACTACCGTACGCGGAGCAATTATATTATTTAGTTTGGGATTGTTGTTATTTGTTTCGAAATATACGATTTGCCATTTGGAAAGTTACTCATCCAAAAGATCCGAAATATATATTATTCTCTTATCTCGGTGTCACATGGGGATTGTCTCTGGTTGCTGGTAAAGACACGACAGATTCAGACACACGAGCAGCTGGCAGGTGGTTACAAGAGCATTTACGCCAGAACGATTTAAAAAATGGGTAAATACATTTCTCTGGTCTACTGATAAACAACTCATCGGAGTTGATTGGTACTAACATAGCATCTGTCGGATGTGCTGTTAGTATCTAAAAGGCATAGGACTATATGTGTAATAGCTCAATATTTGAGCCTCCAGTGAAATAATTTCCGTAAATAGAAGAAAATCAAATTGTAATACTTTTATAAAATTACCACCCAAAGGAAATTTACTTAAGATAACTACCATCTTTGGTTATTAAGCAGTTGAATAACCTAATATCAAAAGTGACTTTAAAATCACCTCTTCAACCTCGCATACGATTTTTCTTGCAAAAATAATTGTCCTTTTTAGCTATCTTGGAATAGACAACGCAGCGATATTAAATGAAACATAATTGGAAATTCCGATTGAAGCCTTAGCACTTATTAATTGTCTCTATCCTCAATAGCCATAACAATCGATTGCCAAATAAAATCTCTTGGCTTGGACATAGTTTATTAGGCCACAAAAAATAGCACAGAATTTTATTCTCCCACTTCTTAAAAAACTAACATTTATGAAAAAAGACGTATCCCTGACTGCCCAAAGAATGGGGCAGATCCACATGCAGTATCGCGAACTTATCAGCGCTGAAACTAGCTTTTCAATTGAAAAACTTCTGAATTTCGGCGATTTTACTTTAAAAGACTTCTGTCAAAGATTAAACCCTCATCCTGAAAGTGAAACAATTATTAAAATTGCACAACAGTTCTGCGAGAAGTACGGTATATGGATTGAACAGGCAAAGCACTATATTACCTGTGAGCTTTTTCTATATCCCGATGCTGCGTTTGACAGAATAGTAGTCATGGTTGAGAATAATGCCATAGATTATTATCTTAATGACATAATTGGCAGAGATCTTTTTAGCCATTTAAATGCGGAAAAACAATTTAAAGCAAGGGAACTAATGAAAAGGATGTCTACTGTTGATTATAACTTGAGATTACCCAACGATGCTACACCAGTTGAAATTGCCAACATCGAACTCCTACAGTTCATTAAGAACACTTCACCATTTCACTGGTTTGAAAAGTTTCTGAATCTATACTGTCATCATGTAGATGTAACTCATAAGGACGGAAACTCGGACGCAAAAGGATACATATCATCCATAGATGAATATATTGATCTACGTTGTCATACTTCTGGCATGCATCATATTGTAATGCTTATTGAGTACGCTGATAATAACTTCATTGATACAACCTGGTGTTCTACTTTCGGTATTGATGTATATCTGCATAGAGTAAATTTTCTAACTTCCGCTTTTGGATGCCTATCAAATGATCTTTTTTCTTTCGAAAAGGAAGTTATTGACAATTCAACCGATGCAAATCTATTAATGATAGTTGCCCTTAACAATCCAACATTTACTTTGACAGAAGTGATTACAAGATCGGCAAAGATTGTACAAGAGATATTAATAGAATTACTAGGTTTAATTGATAAAATTAAGAATCAATTACGCGACCTACCTATGATTAATGAACAGCAAAAAAGATCCCTTAATAAATATTTAAAAGGTATTGAAAAGTGCTTACAGGCCAGTTGGATGTGGCAGGTATACACTAAAAGATACAAACGCCGGAACTCTGTTTTTCAGGAAACCCTGTTAGTCGAATCAATAGCAGTGTAATAAACACAAGCAATTTCGAATTCTAAACTACTTCTTAAGTTGATCGTCACAGTGTTGCTGTAGGTGTTGTGTTAATACTTTTGCAACGTCTTTAACCACAATTGGTTTTGACAATACTGCAGAAGCCCCAGCACTTATAAAACTAACCTGATTTTCTGCGAAAGCATCTGCTGTGGCGATCAACACAGGTATATTCTTTGTTTTGCTATCCGATTTTAATTTCTTCAATGTCTCTCCACCATTAAGAATCGGCATATTGCTGTCGAGAATAATTAAATCTGGTACCTTTCTCCATATTGCCTCCAGTGCCTCCTGACCATTTGAAGCAGTTCTCACCTTACAGCCAAGATCTTCCAATACCCTGCAAAGAAGCGTGTTGTTCATATCGTCGTCATCTGCTATTACTATGCTATGAGGAAACTGGAAAATCGCCATTTCATCATCTTCGTTTTCTTCTTCAATTTTACTTTCATCTCCTATTAATAACGGCAACTTTACCGAAAAAGTAGTATGATCTGGTATTGGAGTTGTGACACTCACACATCCATTCATCGCTTCTGCGATGCTTTTCACAAGCGCAAGGCCCAACCCAGTTCCTTCAGTTTGTCTATTGACTTTAGAAGTTATGAAAGGGTCAAATATCTGAGTGATTTTTTCCTCCGGAATAACTTCTCCCTTATTTGTCACATCAATCTGGTATGTGTCTTCATTTACGGTGACTTTTAAATATATGGTGCTGTATTTATGTGAGTACTTTATCGCATTTCCCACCAGGTTATTAATGATTTCGCTTATTTTTAATGGATCTCCTATTATTACTGAAGGCATTTTATCCTCGATGATTAATTGCACCTGAATTCCTTTGCCTCTGGCAAGCAATCTGTAAATATCTAAAACCTTTTCCAAAAATTTGGTCACATGAAAATGAGATAAAATAACAGGGTCCATTTGACCGGATTCAATTTGGGACATGCTGAGAACATTATTTACTATATTTTTTGCTTCACGTGATGAACTTTCGATTATATCAATTAGATCGACTATACTCTTCATATCCTCGTTTTTAAGCGTTTCGTTCTTAATTAAATGAGAAGATAAGATAACCTTATTAAGTGTATTTCTCAATTCATGACTAATTCGGTATGTGAAAATTTTAATAAATTGATTTGCTCGCTTCAATTCAGAATAGTAATCATTAGAATGTACATAAGGCTTGCTGATTACGAGAATTAATAACAACACACCTGCCAGAGCCATTGATTGTATTACATAGGCAGTTCCTAATTCTAGTGGTTGTATCTGTACTGAGTTTAAATAGTAGATTGTCTGCATTACGACTAATGTCACAATTGCTGTAACCAAACAAATTATTCTAAGAATCTTTTCTTTAAAGAGTTGGTAGAGTATTGAGATTAGAAACACTACCATACATTGCAATTGTAACAATCCACCCAGAACGATACCAAAGCCAATTAGAGCTGAACACTGAGAAAAATAGATTACAAACCTCGCGGCCAGGTGTTTTTTGTAATAATTTAAGGGCAGAACAGAGAGTGTAACTAGGAAATCGATACTCGCAGCCACGGCGATTAATTTACTTTTTGTAATGATAAAGCCAATGGGCGCTATTATCAATATCATTAAAGCTATTAATGTACCAATAGAATTTGTAAGCTTTATTCTTTTTATTTCATCTTGATCATCTATCCCAATAGTGCCTATATGCAAAATAGTTGATACTAACTTTATAATGCTGTTTTTAAAGCCAAGAGGGTTCATTAGAGCATCAATTCTAGCTTTCATGTTTGTAGGTATTTACGAGGGTTATAAACTTTCGGCTATACTGAATAAAAAATCTATCGCATCAATGAATATTTATGTTATACCCTTTTTAATTCATATAAATTTATATAATAATATATTAACTGTAGGTACTATTAATTTAACGCTATTTTCAGAAATTTAGGGATATTTTATTCGGCAATTGTGAATTAAATGTAAACGTCTACTCTTTTATTTGGAAACTGATTTTTTTTCAGTCTATTCATTTTCGCTTTTGAATGCAATTTCCTACCTTAATTCAAATTTTTTTCTTTGAATTTTTAATACAAAATTGAATCAATGGAGGCTTTGGCAACCACTGATCATATTTACATAAAATTTCCTGATATCCCAAAAAACACCCAACAAATATGAATGAAATGACCAATCAGACCAGATTTGAGTTTGATAAAAGGCTAGACTCCTCATTATATATAACATTTGAGCTGAAAGAGATTTATGCTGTCGATGTTTTTGAATCCTTTATCAATTCAATACAAAAAAAACTGGCAGATTTAGAAAATGCGATACTGAAGAGAGATGTTGATAGAATTTCTATTTTGCTTCATACATACGTTTCTAACTATAATTATGTAGGACTATCATTCATCGCCGGAACTATAAGAGAGATGAAATCATATGTAAACGCAGAAAATTGGGAACAAGTGGAGTATCTAATGACGCAGGTGAAAATCCAAACAGAGACCTTTTCACCTGTTGTCCGTGAGGAATTAAAAAGGCTTAAGACATACCTGAACCAATAAGAAAAGGCTGCCCCTTATATTTGAGGCAACCTTTTATCCAAGTTTAATAGAAACAACTACTAAATTTATAACATTCTAGGAACTTTTGCTATTTTTTATATTTTTTCTCTATAGAGGCTTAAGGCAGCACCAGCCTTGACATATTCGAGTAAAGAAATTTTATTTAAGCTTGATTTGTCTTTAACTTTTTTGAAAAAGAGGAATAAAGGATGCCAGTATTTCTTTTAGTTGTATAAGGTCAAAAGGTTTGGGTAAATACGCATCAGCACCAGCTTTAAAAGCTTCAGAAACCTTGCCCGGATCACAGCTAGAAACTAATACGATTGGGATCTTTGTTGTTACCTTATCCGACTTTAATTTTTCTATTACTTGAATTGCGTTTATACCTGGTCTTAGTTCCATGTCCATAAGAATTAGAACAGGTTCCTCGCTACACGCTATAAAAATTGCCTCTTCGGGAGTTGCTGCTCCAATTGGTTTGCAACCAAGTTTTTTCAATGACGAAAGGTTAGCCATCCTACAAAGGTGGTCGTCATCAAGTACTAAAATTTTTTCTCCGTTAAAGTTGTAGTTTGAATAATTGACGAATCGGTTAATCTCTATTTCGGATGGCGTTTTTAGTGGAATTTTCACGGTAAATCTAGTACCTATCCCTACATTACTATGCAAAGTAATGGCACCATTAATTTGATGTACATATTTTTTAGCGAGAGCGAGCCCTACTCCAGTGCTCATTATGCCAACTGCTGTTTTCCCAGTTGTATAGTAAGGCTCAAATAGCAATCTTTGTCTTTCCTCAGATATGCCAGGACCGTGATCACTAACTTCTATAATTAGATTTTCATCTTCATTTCGAACGAATATATCAATGTCAGTTGCTTCATTGGAAAACTTTATTGCATTCGTTATCAAATTTGTTACAATGTGATTAACTCGAAATTCATCTGTGACAATATATTTTGGTGTATTTTTGGCAATGTTAAGGATTAATCTGATCCTCCGTTGACTTGCAGCATGTTGATATAGCCTAATGATGTCAGTGGCCCATGTATATATATCCATGGTTTTATTGTCGATTTGTTTTTCCCCTCCCCGCTCGTTTCTGGCCCACAGAAGAATAGTTGAACATTGATTGGATATTATACGACCAGCTGTAACTAATGTCCAAAGATCATCCTTTGAGATGTTTGTATGATTGATATATGGGGCATTTTCAATTCTTTGAATGTATTTATTTACTGTACTTACTAAAATATGAGCTGGATTGGCGATTTCGTGTGTAACTTCATCTAAAAGCCTTTTTTTTGCTTCCATTGCCTGCAAATATTTTTCAGTTTTTGACGCAATTTCCATTTCTGTTAACCGTGCTTCTTGTGCATTTCGTAATATAAAAAAATACATTAACGAACCGCTTAACACCATGACCGAAGCATAGATCATCCAACGGATAAAAGTAATTTCCGAATCTGATAGTTGCCAGGTTGGAATATAATGAAACTGATAATTTAATTGTAGCACGACGAAGGTAGCTATTGAAATTGCCATTCCTGTTACCCTAAAGGCATTAGACTTGAATACCAGGTATCCGGCAATTATCAGATATATTGTTAGTGTGACAGCATGTGAGTTCTCGCCAAACTTTGCGCCAAAGTATAGAATTGAAAAGCAGTGAGTTATAAACATAATAAACGCTGCAGGATCGTATAAGCGGCGCTTGTTTAGATATAGCACAAGGATAAACAGTAGGTCTTCGCCAAGTGATGGTATCAGAACAGTTCTAATGTCTGTTAGGAGATAAATAGAAAGATTTGCGACCAAGCCAACTCCAATATTGATAATAGACATAATGTTGATGGTTCGTGTCATAGTCCTGTGAAAACTAATCGGCTCACCTTCTACGCCTAAATCAAATATTTTACCGCTCAAAACAAAAATTTTTTTGGAAATGGTCTTGAGGTTCATAGTCTGCAATTAAATAAGGATGGGTTAAATGCTTATTTTTAACTTTTAGCTCTGGTATTTATATAAGGCCGCTAATTTCAAAAAAATCATTATCAATTTACGAGTATACATTTCCGTTAAATGTTAATTAAATGTTAATACAAACATACCGTATCTTCATTTTGAACTATGTATCATATTATATATATAATAATATCAATTTGCTCAATTATGCTCTCATAGAGGTTCCTAGCATTTCTATAGTTAGGAGGCTGTAAAAAAGTCCTCACTACTCACAAAGCTTTTAGTAATAAGTATACCCGAGAACTAAAAATAACCCACCTTCAGACAATCTCATCAGCTGCCCTACACACAACATGCTAGACTAAGAGCCTTCATGGGAAGAACCTTTTCCCTCTAAATGCTTTCAAAAACACGTTTAAATAAGTAATGGTTATGAAGTTTTTAGTGCCGTTTGAAATTGCCCTGGCTTAATCGCTTCTCCTCCTTCTATTAGATCACTCATCTCCAGCTCATTTTCGTGAGCCCTACGCAAAATGACTAAACCATAAACTGATTATACATAGCAGCTTTTTAAAGCAGTAACTCCCAAAAAACTAGTCAAGATCCACTTCAACTTTAATCACACCAAAAGGAGCTTGCGTTCTCATATCTCTATCGAGACTCTGTTCAGACAAATAATCTATTTTTCTAATCCTACTTCGCATAAAATCAGTAAAAAAAATGCACTTTATCTGTTTTGAGTCGAGCAGCTTTCCATTCATCAATAAAGGCCGCTTGGAATAGAATGAAACTCCATCAACTTTCTTAAATAAAAAATCGTCACTAAAATGCTGATAAATAAAATCTTCAAAAGGCGTGTTCGGGGTGTTAAATATTTCTACAATTCTATCAGAATCCGAAAAATTCATTATAGCATTAAACTCTTTGTTATGTATTCTTTTAACTTCCGTAAATCCGGTTGTCAACCGAGAGGTATCGACGAACCCATCGACAATGCGAATAGTACTACTCCCCGAAGTCTGAATCGTAACCATCCGTCCATTGCCAATCACGTCGCTACCGCGGGATGATATATCACCAATTCGAATTTGAGCCATACCCTTAACTGCGAAAATGAAAAACAAGGCAAAGACAGATGTAGACTTACGCATAATTTCAATTTTATAATGAATAAAAGGAAAGGAGAACTTTTTGAGAAACACTATTAACTTGATAATTTCAAGTATTCAAATTAAAAAAGATGCTTGATATGAATCCGCACCAAATACTGTATAGGCGTTGCAAGCTACAATTCATAGTTACAATACCACACATAAAAAAATATTAAATTGTTGCTTCAAAAAAATTGGAATATCTTGTGTAAAGGTAACTAATTAAACGGGAAATTTATTCACCTTACAAACCAGTACTTCCCTCTACTTCATTACTGCTTAATATTTATTTGCCTTAACTCCCTAACCGCAGGAATATCAAGATTGATGTCGCTGTGGATACAACTTTTCTCCGTATATCAGAACCAAAATCGCTAAAGGAGCCTATGAGTTTTCCTCTGTTAAGACAATTTGACAAAATGGACTGTGGTCCAACATGCCTGAGAATGATAGCCAAGTACTATGGCAAGCATTATTCTACAGATAAATTAAAGGATTTGAGCTTTGTTACAAAGGGCGGATCAACTCTCCTAGGGTTAAGCGACGCTGCTGAGAAAATCGGCTTTAGAACATTTGGTGCAAAAGTATCTTTTGAGGACATAAAAGAGAAAGTGACACTTCCATGCATCCTTCATTGGAACAATCAACACTTTGTTGTATTACCTCGTCAAAAGTTCAGAAAAAAAAAGAAAAAAATTCTTATTGCTGACCCGGCGAAAGGCATGGTGAATATTTCTATAAATACATTTCTTGAAAACTGGAAAGCTAATCAAACCAAAGGTATTGTGTTGATACTAGAGCCTACGGAGGCTTTCTTCAAGAACGAAGATGAAGAGCACACATTTGATGGCTTCCGATTTCTATTTGGGTATATTAAAAGATATAAAAAATATATCCTGCACTTATTTTTGAGCGTGTTCTTAGCAAGTGTACTTTCATTAGTTACACCATTTTTAACACAAAGCTTAGTAGATGCAGGTATCAACCATCAAAATAGTGGTTATGTAATTTTAATCCTGTTATCACAATTTGTCATCTTCCTTGGCAATACCTCTATTGACCTGATAAGAGGTTGGATACTTCTCCATCTAAACAGTAGAATCAACATAAACATTCTAACTGACTTTCTAATAAAGTTAATGAAACTTCCAATCGGTTTCTTTGACTCCAAACTAATTGGCGATTTACATCAACGTATCGGCGATCATAGTAGAATTCAGTCGTTCCTTACTGGATCAACAATAAGTACATTGTTTTCGCTAATTAACCTGGTAGTCTTTGGTATTGTATTGGCGGTTTACAATCTGTACATTTTTTTAATTTTTTCAGTATTTAGCTTCGCTGCTGTATCCTGGATAGTTTTGCATCTTAAAAGAAGAAAGGAAATTGATTATCAAAAATTCAGAAGGCTTAGCGATAACGAAAACGTGTTATTTGAGCTAATTACTGGTATGCAAGAAATCAAATTAAACAACTGCGAAACTAGTAAAAGATGGGAATGGGAAAGGGTTCAAGCTCATATCTACAAATTAAACAACGCCACTTTAAAATTAGGACAGTACCAACAGTCAGGTTCTGCATTTCTTCATCAATGCAAAAACATTTTAATTACATACCTAGCTGCGACCGGCGTAATTGAAGGCCGAATGACAATAGGTGTAATGATATCGATTAGTTTTATAATTGGTCAAATGAATGGACCCTTAGACCAATTACTAGGGTTCATTCAGAGTTATCAGGACGCCAAGCTAAGCCTCGATAGGCTAGGTGAAATCCACAATAAACAAAATGAAGACCAATCAATAGATTCGCCAAGAATCCCAGATTTAGATCGAAACGCTGATATTATTCTACATAATGTATCATTTAGATACAACGGCCCAAATTCACCGGAAGTACTTAATGACGTGTCATTTACTATTCCGTTTGGAAAAATAACTGCCGTTGTTGGCGCAAGCGGCAGTGGCAAAACCACGCTTTTAAAATTATTATTAAAATTCTATAATCCGTCGGCTGGAGGGATTACCATTGGAGGTACTTCACTGAAAAAAATATCAGCAAAATGGTGGCGGAGTGTATCAGGAAGCGTTATGCAAGAAGGGCATATTTTTTCAGGAACCATTGCAAAAAACATATCCATTAGTGAGGAAAATATCAGCATTAGCAAAATGCACCGGGCTGCTGCAATCTCAAATGTCGCCGACTTCGTTGAAGAATTCCCCAATGGCTATCAAACTAAAATAGGAAACTCGGGAATTTCCCTTAGTGCGGGGCAGCGACAACGAATTCAAATCGCACGTGCAGTTTACAAAAATCCGAATTTTCTATTTTTTGACGAAGCAACGAGTGCTTTAGACTCCAGAAATGAAAAGGTTATCAATGAAAATCTTCAAGAATTTTTTCAAGGTAGAACAGTTTTAGTTATTGCGCATAGGCTAAGCACAATAAAAAATGCAGACCAGATCATTGTCCTTGAAAAAGGAAAGGTTGTAGAAGTAGGCACACATACCGAACTGATAGCACGTCAAACACATTACTTTAATCTGATTCAAAATCAGATTGAAATGAACCTGCAATAAAAATAGATTAATGATACAGCCACACGAAAATTATAAACCGGTCAAAGATTCAACCACTACGGTAATATATGATGAAGTGGGGATAGATAAAAACAGCGAAGAGCTTGATGAAGTAATTGGGGAAGTCCCTTCATGGATCGCATCTAAAGGTCTTATTGTATTGTCAACATTGATATTATCTCTCATTGTCGCAAGCTTTGTCATTAGTTATCCAGACGCCATCACTGCTAACGTATCCATCGTATATAGTAACCCCCCAGTAAAGATTGTTGCAAGATATAGCCTACCAATACAGAGGCTAATGGTACACAACGGAGAAAACGTAAAAAGTGGAGAAGTCCTTTGCGTGCTAGAAAATTCAGTAAACCTAAGTGAGGCTTACATCGCCTTGTCTCTAGCGAAAGAAATAGATACAACGGCGAATCTTGGTCAAGTAAAACCAGTTGCAACGGTGCTATTGAATCTTGGAGAACTACAATCAAGTTACGTTGAGTTGCAAGAGGCACTTGACAGGTATATCTTTTTTACACAGCATAGTCAATTTGAACAGAAGCATAAACTACTTAGCCAACAGCAAACTCAATATAATACATTAGGAGAACAACTAACTAGGAAGCAAAAAATAATTAGCGAACAGTTGGAAATTAATAGGCAAAGGTATTTACTAGACTCGCAACTAAAGTCGGAAAGAGTAATTTCATTAGTTGAACTACAGGAAACTCAGAAAAAGCTCCTAGATCAGAAGCTTACCTCGGAGAGTAATCTAAATTCAATAACTCAGACAGATCTACAACAATCAGAACTTAGTAGAAAAATGATTGAGTTGCGGGAGCAAAATGTAAACGAGGAAAGTAGATTATGGCGTGAAGTAAAAGTTGCTTGTAGAAAGTTCATTGGTATGTTTGAGCAATGGGAAGATCATTTTGTCATAAAAACCTCTGCTCAAGGTCAGGTCTCATTCTTTCGGTACTGGAAAGAAAATCAGGTAGTGGAAGCAGGAAAGGGTATTATGATGATTGTCCCAAACCACGAAAGGTATCAAGTACGTGCAGAAGTAGGAATAAATAAATCCGGGAAGATCAAAACAGGTCAGAAAGTAATCATTAAACTAAAATCGTACCCATATCAGGAGTTTGGTGTAATTCAAGGGAGGGTATCACTAATAAGTGGATTGGCAATGGATAGCCTCTACTCAATGAATATCAGTCTTAACTCAGCGCAACTTGTGACATCAACAGGCTTAACTTTACCAACTCAACCTCAGCTTGATGGCACAGCAGAAATCCTTACAAATAACAGGAGTATAATTTCCAGGCTATTTGAAAGCCTAAATATATTTGCTGAAAATTAGACAATCGTTATTTCAATAGATATCATGAACCAGCAACCTTTCTTAATATGAGGTTTTTAACATTTTCACTTGAACGAAAAGATGACCTTTTCACGATTATTAGTGAACTATTCAAAATACTGAATGTGAGGCATTCATCGATGGGTCTTCACAAATGCATATCAGGGCATTATGAATACCCTAGCCTTCAAACCATTTCAGATGTAATTAACAGTTATGGATTAAAGACTATAGCAATTAAAGGAATCATCCAAAATCTTACTAGTTATGAAACGCCATTTATAACTCAGGTAGTTGATTCTACAACGAATAAAATTGAATTCACAATCGTAAGAGGTATAGAGTCTGGCGTTGTTACTATTTTTGAGAATAAGTCAGAGAAATGGACTGACTATAGTGTATTAGATTTTATTTCCATTTGGATTCCGGTTGTTCTAAAAATCAGTTTTCATCCCGGAGTATCCTATCAAGAATCAAATTACAATCTAAATACTAAAATAGAGCGTTCCCTGACAAAAAAGAAATTATTGCTATTAACCTTCATTACTTTCTATCCGATATTATTAGAATATCTAAACCCTCATCACTTTCAAATCTCCATCGCCTTATCTATTATCAACTCTTACGTAATGCTGCTAGCAACAGGCGCTACGATATTGCTAATGCAAGATGAAAAATCATCATTAAGTAGCGCAAAATACTGTTATTTATCTTCTAAGTTTAACTGTCAAAAGGTGTTAAGTAGTCGATATTCAAAATTGGGCGGCGTTAGCATTTCAACAATCGGCTTTTCATACTTCTTTAGTATTCTCGCTATCCGGTTTATAGCAGGAGTGTTAAGAATGTCACCAGATTCGCTCCTTGCCACATGTGCGATACTACCAGTGCCTTTAGTGCTATTTCTTGTGTTTATACAATGGAAAATAATCAAATCTTGGTGCAGCATGTGTTTATTTATCCATTCTATGCTGGCAATTAATGTAACAACTATGCTAGTAGTTTGGGATTATTCTTTCAAAACACCACCTGATCTAATCTATATTTTCCTTTCTTTACTAGTCATTTCATTTATACTTGCTCAGATTTATTCATTCGCTTTGAACCTTAAGATGGAAAATAAATCCATTAGGAAAGAGCTACTATCACTTAAATACAATACGGATCTATTTAATACTATATTGAAACAACAAAGGAAAATTAGCCATCCCCCTAACAGCGTCGGGATGCAGGCCGGTTCCGATCATGCAAAAAACACCTTGGTTGTTGTAATCAGCCCCAGTTGCGATCATTGCAAAATGAGTGCGCCAAATGTAATTTCCATTTTGAGGAACAAGGAAATTAGAATACACTTTATTTTACTGCCGGGAAAGCACTACGAAGAAAGTGATACAAGAATTATTAATCAACTTCTTTTAGAAGGAATCGAAGGACTATCTACTATTTTTCAAATCCATTCACCTCCAGACAACATCAATCTTAAAAGTAATTCTAATAACGGAATGGAACAAAGAAAGAGACCTAATGGTAACAATTTAATAGCAATAGAAAAAATGAAAAACTGGGCATTTGAAGTTGGGATTAAAAAGGTTCCCACATATATTTTCAACGGGCATCAGCTACCTGAGCAATATACTATCTCCGACTTACATTACATCATCGATTAGACATCGATCAGTATCCTAGTTTTAAAAGACAAAGAGTTGAATTAGTATTTTTTCACAAAACACAAAATCCAGATTTATGGTTAAGTTAGAATTAAAGTCTACACTTTTAGATGTTGAATCTCTGCTCTCCAGAAACCAACTTAAAAACGTTGTTGGCGGTGGTACGGCAGATTGTTATCCTGGCATGGGTACATTCTTTGATGGTCCAAATGGCTGTGGCACAGATACAGTAATCTATGTGGATGAGTTTGGGGGCTGCAATGTGGCTCACGACAATAAGCCAGTAACGGAGGGACCTTGTGGCTGGGCATAAAATCACTCCACATCTACGACCTCGGTAGGGTAAAACCTTCCGAGGTCTATAAATTATCTGCAAATGTCGCATCGTAACACTATACTTATCATTAGTGAATATTCAGACATATCAACCAGGAAGGTGTTTGATTATTTAAATCATCTTTCATCTATCAATGTAAAAATTATAACACCACATGAAAAGGTATTTATTGAGACTATTCGCGTCTCCGTGAATAGAAAAAAGATTCTTTTAAAATGCAATAATGATGTGATAAATTTTGACAATATTAGATCAGTATGGTATAGAAGAGGATTTATATCAAGCGTACCATTTCCATACGACACAATTCATAAGCTTGAAAAACAAATCAATACTTTTCTTTCAACAGAGTGGGAAAAAATAACAAGCTTCTTACTGTCAATAAGTCAACTTGAACCAGGCATTTTTTTACTTGGAAGCTTTGAACACGAACGACACTGCAATAAATTGATCAACCTGCATATTGCATCTTCCATTGGACTAACAATTCCAGAAACGTTTATAACGTCAGACCGACTCTCTCTTTTGAATTTTTCCGACGACTATGAGCTTTTAGCTACAAAGCCAGTATCAAACGTTCCGATATTTTCACTGGGAATGAAGATATATTCTGGGGGAGGCACGAATGTTTTAACCAAGTCTGATATCAAAGATCTTCCTCAACAATTTTTCCCCGTACTTGTGCAGGAGTATATAGATAAACTATACGAAATACGAGTACTATTCCTAAAAGGTGATCTATACGCGATGGCAATTTTTTCACAAGGAAACGAAAGGACAAAGATAGACTACAGGAACTATGACATCGATGAACCCAATAGGCTTACCCCGATAGAGTTGCCTCAAAGTATCCAAGTGAAGATCAGAGAATTTATGAACAAACTGTCTTTAAATTTTGGCTCTATAGATTTAATCTACTCAAAAGAGGGAAAATACGTTTTCTTAGAAGTAAATCCTTCAGGACAGTTTGACTGGTTGTCCTTTAATTGTAATTATAATCTGGAAAAAAGGATTGCAAAAATATTACTCAATGAAACCTGAAAAGAACATTTTTCTACCAAAGACCCTACCACCTACAATTCAGAAGTTACGGGAGGTACCTCCAAATAAATATTTAACTATTCACGCAATATTGGAGATTACCAAGTCAAACTATAAAAAAAAATTTTACAAACCAATATCAAAGATATTATAGTATGAATGAAAGCCTATATCCACTACTTTATTCTTCATGTATACCTGTAAAGGGCGCAAATAAAAGTATCATCTGTGACTTGCAAAATCAATGTTATATTCATTTACCAAATGAACTATATGACATAGTTGATACATTAGGAGAATATTCCTTAAGTCAGTATCGAAGCGCGAATGACCTGGAGACATACCTACTACTGGAAAAGTACTTTTTTTCTTTGGAGGAAAACCGTTTTCTTTTTTTTACCCATACTCCAAAAATGTTTCCAAAATTGGATTTTGAAAGATGGGATTGTCCTTCGCTCATTTCGAATGCAGTAATCGACTTAGGAACTTCAATTCAATTCAACCTTGAAAATGTGATAGATGATCTAGTCAATATGGGCTGTCAATACCTCCAAATTAGATCTTTTGATACTTTGGTACTTTCAGACCTTAGTTACCGACTAATAAACGCCAGAATACATTTGAAGGATATTAATTTAGATTTGATCTTAAAATACTACCAGGGTTGTAAAATTAGTCAAATCAAAGAATTTGCAGACCTCTTTCCATGTATTTCGACTATCACCTTCCATTCTGCTGGATTTGAAAAGTTCTATGAAATTTCTTCCCACATTAAGGTTACATATACAAAGACGGTGATTATAGATGAAACCCATTGTGGAAAAATTAACAGTGAACATTTCAGGGCAAATATGACAGCTTTTGCGGAAAACAGAGAGTGGAACTCCTGCTTAAACAGAAAAATTGCAATTGACAAAAACGGTCAAATAAAAAACTGCCCTTCTATGGAATTTTCATACGGCTTGATTACAGAAAGGTCTATTCGGGAAGTTGTTCTTAACATTCCTGAGTTTAGGGATTTATGGAGAATTTCGAAGGACAAAATTCAGGTTTGTCGGGATTGTGAGTATAGATACATTTGTTCCGATTGCAGGGCTTACCTAGAAGATCCCCTAATGAAACCAGCCAAATGTAGTTACAATCCCTACCAAGGAGAATAATGAAAGCGAATACCCTTGTAGGAACAAACTATTAGCTTTTGGGAATATGATTCCAGATAGTATACCTGAATATTTCTTTCACTATACCTTTCCTATTCAGAGAACCGCAGGTATCTCACATTTTGTGTACAGGAAAATCGTTTAATGCCAAGCTAAACAATATTGTAGGTTTTGTCTTCAATACCTTCGCAAGTTCAAAATTCCTGGTGAGAAAGCTGCGTGGCCATTTAAAACATTTGACACTGCCGGACGGGTTACCTTCAGTAGCTCCGCGGCATTGGTAACGGTTAGACCATGCTCCTTTATCATGTTATCACGCAATATAAGGCCAGGATGACGGCGGGAATTTACAAGTATACATTTCCGTTGTTTGTTAATTAAATGTTAATATTCAATTACTGTATCTTTTTTTTGAATTATATATCATACATTATATATAATAATATTAATTTACGCAATTATGCTGTCACTGTATCCCGATCAATGGATTGATGAAAAGTTAAATCAGGGTGTCTATTTTGATCCTACATTTACAACTTACTTCGGCCATAGAGGTTCCTGGCATGTCTATAGTTACGAGGATGTAAAAAAAGTCCTCACTTCTCACGAAGTTTTTAGTAATAAGTATACCCCGAGAACTGAGAACAACCCACTTTCAGACAATCTCAATCAGCTAGACCCCCCAGAACATGCTAGGCTAAGAGCCTTCATGGGAAAAACCTTTACCCCTAGTTTGGTAAAAGCCATGGAACCTGCTATATACACGACAGCAACGAAACTTGTAAATAAATTTGATGATTATGAAACTGATTTTGTAAGTGCGTTTGCAGCCTCTATGCCAGCTGATATAATTTCACAGCTATTAGGTATTCGAAGTACCAATTTTTCCCAAGTTGCCAAGTGGGTCAACCAAATAGCTTCTGTTCCTAGCCCTGATATGATTGCTGCCTACTTCCAATGTCAGGAGGAAATTTTTGATTTTTTAATGGGGGAGGTAAAGTTGAAAAGAGATTCCCAGGAATTAATTTCGCAATGGCAACGGACAGAAATTTCAGGAGAGCTTTTAACAGAAAAGGAAATTGTGTTGTTTTGTATGAATTTATACCTCGGAGGTTCCGGCACACTTTCGGGTCTTTTGGAAATGGCGATTTTCACTCTTGCAGAAAAACCTGAGGTACAAAAACAGCTCTCAAAACAACCCGGTCTAATTCCAGAATTTATCGAGGAATTACTTCGTTTTAGAACCACAGTTCCAACCATGTATCGCATGGTGAAAGAAGATACTATGATTGATGGTCAGCATATGAAAAAAGGAGATATTGTTACAGCCTGGATTTGCACGGCAAACAAAGATAGCACTGTTTTTGACCTACCTCATTTATTTGACATACAAAGGAAGAATGCCTCTCTCCATTTGAGTCTCGGTCATGGGGTACATTTTTGTGCAGGGTCCTATCTTCTGCGGACTGAAACAAGGATAGCGTTAGAAGTCATTTTGCAAAATCTTGACAATATACAGTTAGTAAAAACGCCAGTACTCAATGACAGCCTATTAGCAAGTTCTTTTGATCAGCTTTTAATACGATATTCTAAACGCCCCTAGTGTTCAACTAAAATATTGATCTTTCCCTTCAATGTTCTTTCCGCAAAAGAACTAGCTGAATCGTTATAACTGTTTTGTGAATACGATTTTATGGGATATTACAAATCCAAAAATTGGGAATAAGGCATGTACAGCTCATCAGGAGAGCTAAAATTAAATAGCCTAGTCAACGAATATTGAGAATTTTTGAAATTCAAGTTAAGGTTTATTACTAATAAAGTATCCTACAGTGAGAACGACTAATATAATGCTCGAGCCTACAGTTATCATCTCAAAAATGACTTCAAGAATGAATGGAAGGGCAAGGCGGTTGTGAACCCAGAAGAAAGTGCCAACCATCAATATTAGTAACGCCCAGAGTAGTAATAAAAATATCTTTTGGCTTTTTTCGACGTTTTGCATATGAGGGAAACTTTGTCATTTTTTGATTTGGTTATTGAATGCTGTCGCCCATACCTAGCGAAAAACAACAATTACTGGAGAAATGGAATCAGAGATTCAAATTCCGTTAAAAATATTGTTGAACTGCTCCAGTGTTTGGAGTAGTCCGTTTTAATGCAAGAGTGTATAGCTATTAGCTTTGGGGTTCTCGGGTTGTCCGTAACGATGGGTTCCAGATTTTCATAGTGTAACAAGTAGCTGGATGTAAACAACTTGTTTCACCAGAAATGGTCGACAATATACTAAATTTTATACTATTGTGAAATTTATTTGTCATCCTTATTAACTTTACGTAAGGATTTATCCACCAATAGTTTTAAATTGGATTCAGGAGTATCATCCCGCAATCCTGTTGAAAAGTGCTTTGGCAGTAGTTGAACGATTTCGGTAACTTTTATATTCCCCTCAGGGCAGAACAGTTTTCGTTCAAGCATAGTCATATTGACACTTAGATTTCGATTTGAAATTTTAGCGTATATCTGTGTTGTCCGAATATTAGTATGTCCCAACATCTTGCTGATTGTTTCTAGTGGTACACCGTTGTCCAAACATACTGTCGTCGCAAATGTATGACGTGCAACGTGTGTCGTTAATTCAAAGTCAATATTACATATACTAGAAATTTCTTTAAGATATCCATTGTAATGGGTGTACGATTTTAATGGCAACAACTTGTTGTTCTCAATGCAGTAGGGGTCATTGATATATCTGTCAATAACGGACGTTGGAATTGGTAACAATGGTAGACATTCCGGATTATTCGTTTTCTGGCGATCTATTTTAATCCATTTTTTTCCATCAATTCCAATAAAAACAGCATCACGAGTAAGGTTCTGGAGTTCTGCAAATGAATACCCGGTAAAGCAGGCAAAGAGGAAAACATTCCTGACATGATCCAACCGACCTATCAAGTTTTTCTTGAAAATTGCTATGATTTGATAAATAGTCAGGCAATTTCTTTTAGGCTGTTTATATGTTGTTATGAAAGGAGACCAGGGATTATTAGATCTCCATTCATTCCCTTCTGCAATCTTTAAAAGTTCCTTTGTATTCTTCAGGTATTTCATTGCCGTATTCTTGACAATGTGATGTTTGGTTAGCAAGTAATGAAGAAAATCATCTGCATGGGAGAACTTAAATAATGATAGCGGGACATCACAACTACCGAATTTAAATTGAAGGAATTGCCGGAGCTTCCTTTTAGTTATTTTCCATCTTTTAAGTGTATTTGGAGAGCGTTCTCCAGTCTTTACAAGCGCCGAAAGTTTGCTGTATTTATAATTACATACCTGCATTATAGTTCTTTCCGGTTTTACAAAAGACTCATGCTTCTTTTCTCCAATAGTAAGAAGCCCTTTATAAGATTTTTTCAATAGGTCGGCACTGACATACTCATACTTCTGAGATAAAAAGAAGTAATGAGTCTTTAGGTCATTAAGGGCTTGAGAAATGATCGAATAAAGTAATGCTGCTTCCTTTTTGTTGGGATGAGCATCTAAAGAAACATTTTCGCTCTGTTGATCCCAATGGCTTGGAAGAATTTTTTGTCCTAGAGACATTTCAGATCGCACACCATCAACGGTCAGACGAATGGTAATTGGTACTGATCCGTTTGAAGATGCTTTAGATTTCTCTAATAAGAAAAGTACCGATAGGTGTTCATTAACTTTCATACACACGAATTTTTTAGGTTTTAAAATGGCCTAAAACCGCCTAATAGTGTTGATGAATTCTCTAGGGTACCAAATATACTGTCAAAAGAGAGGTACCCGGATAGGTACCCTCTGACTTTGAGTTTCTTTGTGCTTTTTTGTGTGAAAATTTTTATGGATATGAGAAGTCCGGTGATTTTGACACTAAAAAAGCCATCCTGTGGATGGCTTTGTGATCCCGCTGGGACTCGAACCCAGGGCCCATACATTAAAAGTGTATTGCTCTACCAACTGAGCTACGGAATCATTTTCCCTTAACGGGAGCGCGAAGGTAGTAAAAACATTTTCATCTTCAAAAAAATTATCAAAAATCTTTTAAGGCCTGTAATGCGGCGTGGTACCCGCACATGCCGTGTACACCTCCGCCGGGTGGTGTGGACGCGGAACAGATATAGATACCCCTGGCACTGGTGCGATAGGGTGAAACGCTGAGTACTGGCCGGGCATAGAGCTGACGGAGATCGATGATGCCGCCGTTGATATCACCGCCGATGTAGTTGGGATTATATTGTTGCATGTCGGCGGTGTTCATGACATGTCTGCTGAGAATACTTTTTTTAAATCCGGGAGCGAAGCGTTCTACCTGGGCTTCGATGAGGGAAGTCATATCGGCGGTGCTGCCGTTGGGAACGTGGCAATATCCCCAGGCGGTATGGTATCCCTGGGGAGCGCGGCTTTCCTCGAAGAGGCTTTGTTGCGCAAATAATACAAAAGGCAACCTGGCAGCAGCCATCTCCTCATAGGTATTCCCCAGATGCACCGTCCCTGCCTGGCGGCATTCGGGGTTGGTGAAAGGCACGGGGCCGTCGAGCGCCCAGTCTACTTTAAACACACCGGGGCCATAACGGTAACGGCTCAACTGCCGGACGTAGCGGGAACTGAGTCGATGTCCTGCGATGTCCACCAACTGACGCGGAGAAACATCCAGCAGCACCAGTTTTGCCGGCGGCAGCTGATCGATGGTATTGATCGTAACGCCGGTGACGATTGTCCCACCGAGTGACTGGAAGTAGGCAGCGAGGGCGTCTGCTATTTTCTGTGAACCACCTTTCACCAGCGGCCAACCGGCGATATGTGCGGCGGCGCAGAGTATCATGCCGATAGCAGCACCGGGCGGACGATTCAAAGGCAGCATGGAATGTGCGGCCATGCCGGCCCAGAGCCCGCGGGCCTGTGGGGTATGGAAACGTTTCGCAACAGCTTCTGCGGAACGCAGCGCGTTCAGCCCGAAGCGCGCCATCTTCAAAGGATGCCGCGGAAAGTGGAAGGGCGCAAGGATATCGGCAGCTATATTTTCCCAGTCGCCTACCAGCGGAGCAACCAGGTCATGGTAAACGGCAGCGTCCTCTCCCAGCGCTGCCGCCGTGTCAGCAAGACTGCTACGCAGCACTGCCGCACGGCCATCATCAAACGGATGGGCCGCTGCCACAGCGGGATGGACCAGCTCCAGACCGAATCGCTGCAACGGCACGCTGCGGAAGAAAGGCGATATGCCCATCATAGGATGGATAGCGGCACACACATCGTGATGAAAACCGGGCAGCGTCAGTTCTTTGGTACGCATTCCGCCGCCTACGGTGTCCTTTGCTTCAAGCAGACATACCTGTAAGCCCCGCTGTTGCAGGGTAATAGCGGCAGCCATGCCGTTGGGACCGGCGCCCACTACGATGGCGTCATAGTTGTTCATAACATCTTTTTCATCAGAATATCTGTTTGTTCGTCTTCTCCCATCCTGAAAATATGTTTGTCAAAAGCAGCGAATCCGTTCTTCTCATAAAACCGGATCGCTCTGGGATTGTTCTCCCAAACACCCAGCCACAAAAAAGATTTCCCCAGCATACGGGCTACCTCCAATGCTTTTTCATACAACAGCTGCCCTACTTTTTTACCGTGATAATCGCGCTGCACATAAATACGTTCTATCTCAATCGCCGTATCATCCTGTGCTTCTGTCTGTGCCGCACCGGTATTCAGCTTCAGATAACCGACCGGCGTGCTGCCTTCAAAAGCGATAAAAAAATGTGATCCAGGATGGCGTAGTTCTTCCAGGAGCTTCGCATCACTAAAACTTTCTTCAAGGTATCGCTGCATGTTGGCCTCGGTATTATACGGGCCAAATGTTTCGGCAAAAGTAACGCTCCCGATAAGCTGAATGATGTTAAGGTCATCAGCGGTAGCTTTGTTGATCCTGATTTGCTGCATGTTTGTATCGTTAAATACAGCAAATATACCGCTCTGCCGGCCCACACCGATAGCCCGATTCATACAAAACACATAGTCCGGTATAACTCAAAAATAAATCCAAAGGCTACTGACATATGGTTGTCACCTGCGGGTTATTTCTTTGTAATCAGCAACAGAACGATTAACTTAATGACGATGAACACATTTGATATTACCCAACAGAGATTACACCAACAATGCCTGATCACACCGCAGCACAGCCGTGCCGGTGAGCTGGTGGCCTGGATGGGCGCCGTACAGGCACAGGACTATGCTGCCGCTAAATGGGCCATCGGACAACGACTCACGGCCGCTACCGACACCCTGCTCGATGATGCGATGGGCAACTGGGAAATCATCCGCACCCATGTGCTTCGCCCTACCTGGCATTTTGTGGCGCCGGCAGACCTGCGCTGGATGCTGAAACTATCAGCTCCCCGCGTTAAGGCACTGTGTACCTATAATGACAACCGTTGGGGCATCACGAAGGCCGTCATTACCAAAAGCCAGAAGGTAATGGAGAAAATGCTCCGCAACCGTCAGCAGCTGACACGACTGCAGATAGGTCCCGCATTGCAGCAAGCTGGCATCGTCACCGATGAATACCGGTTGGGCTCCCTGCTTGTGCATGCAGAGCTGGATGGCCTGATCTGTAGCGGCCCACGTCACGGCAAGCAGTTCTCCTACGTACTGCTGGAAGAACACGTTCCCGCGGCCGCCGCGCTCTCCAAGGCGGAATCTATCGCCACCCTCGCACAGCGCTACTTTCATAGCCATGGACCCGCAACATTACAGGATTTCGCCTGGTGGTCGGGGTTAACCGTCACCGAAGCCAAAAGCGGACTGGAGGCGGTAAAAGAACAACTCGTTGCCACGGAAGCGGATGGCAAAACCTACTGGGCGCCACCCATGAATCTGACCAGGGAGAAGCCCTCTGTGTTTCTGTTGCCAGCCTTCGATGAATTCACCGTTGCCTATAAGAAAAGAGACATCCAACAATTGTACATCAACGGCAACCTCGCGCCGATGGCCAGCCTGGGCCCGGTCATCGTGGCAGATGGTCAAATCACCGGCACCTGGAAACGGACAGTCAATAAAAAAGATATCTCCCTGGAACTCATACCCATCCAACCGCTGAAAAAAACACACCAGCCCGCCTTAAAAAAGGCGATCCAACAGTACGGCCAGTTCAATGGACTCCCCGTTACGGTAAAATAATTTTAAAAAGAATGATCATTCGTTTTATATTTGCATACAGAAAACGAACGCTCATTCTTTTTAAAACATTAAGACAATGACACTCAATCATCTAAATCTGACCGTGAATGATATTGCCGATGCCAGTCATTTCTTCCAGACATACCTCGGATTCAAAGCCGCCGATATAAAGCCCAACGACGCCCTCGCTGTATTGAACGGTCCCGATGGTTTTATACTGGTACTGATGCACAACCGCTTCAATGAAAGTGGCCAACACACTTACCCGGATGCTTTCCATATCGGCTTCTATCTGCCCGACCAATCGGCGGTACACCAAACCTGGCAACAGCTGCATGACGGCGGCATTCCGCTCACAGCGTCCCCGCGTCCCATCAGGAAAACTTACGGCTTCTATTTTCACTACGACAACATCATGATTGAAATAACTACCACCAGTAAAGCATAAACATGGAACACACTAAACCTATCGGCTGGTACCTGAAAGAAGCAGACAGCCTCATTACTGCTACCTTCAGCAATGCTTTCGAGCGTTTTGGCCTGACCCGTTTTCACTGGCAACTACTGAAAAACATTGCGGATAACGGAGAAATATATACGAAAGACTATTACCCACAGGTAGCCCGGTTCATCACACCAGAGACATTCCAGGCCATCGTCACTTCCCTCCGGGACAGAGACTGGATTTCCGTATATGATGATACGTGCCGTTTTACCGCTGCCGGCGTAGATATTTTCGCGGAGATAGAAGAACAGCAAAAGCACATCCGGGAAAAGATGCTGGAAGGCACCGATCCGGAGGATTATGCCCACACCATTCTTTTTCTGGACAAGGTCATTCAGAATTTAAAAACGCTCCCACAGGTCCAGCCATAACATACGGTCCCCGTCACGGATAAATACAGCGCTGGAATAACGGCTATTTTCACCTCCACTGTCGGCCTGCACTTCGGTGTAGGTTAACAGTACATGGTAGTCCGTAGCATAGCCCTGTATATCCTTCACGGCTATACGCATGTCCGGAAGTTTGCCCAATAACTCCCGTATCATGGCTGCCAGTTCTTCCAGGCTGCTCCGGTTGCCTTCAGGCGACACGATCCGGAAGTCCGGACTAAAATTGGCCAGCAGTCCTTTAATGCCACCTGCTGCTACCGGTTCATCTCCCCGGAACCAGGCCGCTATCTGCTCATGAAACCGGATTACTTCTTCCTTTGCTTTGCTAAGATTGTCCATATATGATCTTTTTTGAAGCCGATTTTAGGGTGATGCACTACAAGCCCTCCTCTGTTTGGCCAGCAACGGGCAGTTCAACCGTCCGGAACTTATGAGCGCTCCCACAAATCTAACCATAACATACGGTCTCCTTCACGAACAAACACCGCACTGGAGAAACGGACATGCGCTCCTTCCCCGTGGTCCTGAATTTCCGTGTAGGTCAACAGCACATGATAGTCGGTGGCATAACCCTGCAGATCTTTCAGGGTCACCTGTTTTTGGGGGAACCGGCCAAACACCTGCGGTAGCCATTCCCGCAGATCATCCAGGTTTCGCCGGCTCCCATCGGGCGAAATCATCCTGAAATCAGGACTGAAATTGGCTAATATACCGCTGTCGGTTACACGTTCGTCTCCCCGGAACCAGCCCTCTATTTGTTCACAGAACCGAATGACTTCCTCCTTTGCTTTACTAAGATTGTCCATATATGATTTTTTGATTTTTTGAAGATGATTTCAGGGCAATGACCAACACCAGTCCTGCCACCTGTAAGGTGGCTAGTACGCCCAGCGTGATGCCCACCGCTACCGGAGCAGAATATGCGTCCAGCAAGGCAAAGAATAAAGTTCCCAACAGCGCCACGCCCATTACGCCTCCCACCTGGATGGCCGTACTGACGATGCCCGCTGCCTGTCCGGCCACAGCTATCCCTATCTCTGCCAGAATAATACGCATCATGGAAGGCATCACCATCCCGTGACCAATACCGGCGAAAAACAATCCGGCCTGCACCATGCCATCAGGCTCCGGCGAATGCCACAAACCTGCCACTACCAGTACAAAACCGAGTGCCAGCAACCCCTGGCCCAAGCTGACAATATACACGCCCATGCGTTTGGCCAGCAAAGGACTGATCAACGGTCCGGCGAAAAAACCGGCAGCATAAGGCAGCACTGCCAAACCGGCGGACAACACATCGCGGTGCAACGCATGCTGCAGATAATAAGGATACACCAGAAAAAACGCTGCCGTATGATTGTACAGGTAGATGATCGCCAGACCGTTCACAAAATGGCGGTCACGGAACAGCGGCAGGTGTATCAATGGCGCGCGCCCCTGCTGTAACAGATAGCGCTCCGTATACACAAAACACACGCCCGCTGCCACCGATGCCAGCAAACAACCGAAGATCCATGCCGGCCAGTGCGCTTCCCTTCCCATGATCACAGGATAGATAAACAATCCCAGCGCCAGCGTAATCAGCAACATCCCCGGGATATCCAATCGCTGCCGCACCGGCGGACGGTTCTCTTTTAGTATGTACATCCCCGCAATACCCGTGATCACGCCTACGGGTATATTAATCATAAACACACTTTGCCATGTCCAGCCGAAGATGCCCGCTTCAATCAGCACGCCGCCCAGCAATTGCCCACCGATGGCCGCTAGCCCGAACACAGATCCGAAAATACCCATGGCCAGCGGCTGTTCCTTTGCCGGAAAAATCAACCGGATAGTAGACAATACCTGCGGCGCCAGCAACGCCGCCGATAATCCCTGCACAACACGCGCAGCAATGAGCACCCTGATATCCCCCGCCATCGCACAAATGCCCGAGGTCAGCGTAAACATCGCCATGCCCAGCAGGAAAATACGCTTCCGGCCATAAATATCTCCCAGCCGCCCGCCTGTTACCACCAACACTGCATACGCTGCGCCATATCCCGCAATAACCAGTTGCAAAGCCCCTTCTGAAGCATTCAGGCTACTCTTGATAGCCGGTAATGCCACGTTGACAATAAAAAAATCCAAAGGCGACAAAAACGCCCCCATACATAACACTGCCAATGCCCACCAGCGGCGGCTCTCCATTGCTTCCATAAAATTCCCTGCTTTTATGGCTGCAAAGGAAACCCTATTTGTACAATAAAAAATTGCACTTTAACAGGTTTTGCCAGTACTTTTGCAACATGTTCAACAAACTGCTGCACGAGCCATATGACATCGTACTGGAAGAGAAAGATACCTGGGAAAACATACGGCTCTCCCAGCCTACCTTTCAGCTGGTATATATCCGCGAAGGGAACGGACATTATCATATCAATGGCAATCGATATGAATACCACCCGGGCAAACTATTCCTCATAACCCCGGATGACCGCTATCACTGCGATATCGCGCGGCACACTGCTTTTACTATTATTCGCTTTACCCAGCTTTTTATCACACAATTAAAAGATGATGCTGAACGGCTGGAGCTGTGCGACTGGATGAAAAAAACGGACTATATCTTTAACAACTATCACACGAAAGCCGGCTGTATCTTCCGCGACGCGGCAGACGAAACCACTGCCCAGGCCCTGCTGGGAAGCATCGCCCGGGAACATCAACAGCATGGCAAAGGCTACCAACTGATCATCCGTCAGTCCATCTCCATCCTGCTCAATCTCATCGCCCGCAATCTCCTGATGTCAGAAACCCCCGATGTACAGGAAAACAACGGCCCCTTCTCCGTCCTCCGCATGATCAGCTACCTGCAGGAACATATCTATCAGCCGGAAATGCTGCGCATGCCGGCACTGGCGGCACACTTCAACATGTCTGTGCATTACCTCGGCGAATACTTCAAAAAACATACAGGGGAAAGCATACAGGATTATGTCATCGGCTACAAACTGAAACTGGTAGACATCCGCCTTTCCTACAGCAATATGCGGGTACGGGAAATAGCGCAGGAACTGGGGTTTACAGATGAGAGCTACCTCTCCCGGCTGTTCAAAAAATACCGGGGTACTACCCCGGGCATATACCGGAAAATGAACCGGAAGCAGGAAACCGCCCGTTAACCTGTCGTGGTCAAAATCGACGTTGTTAATCCCGGATTTTATTCGCAACTTATAGGAGTTAAATCCCTGACTTCATGACCACCCCTTCTGCCACGGCAAAATATTTCCGTATCTCTGCCTGGATACTCTTATCGCTGCTGGCCATTATCGTTGGCCTTTACCCTTCCCTGTATTTTATTTTGGGAGAAAAATTCGGGCTGCTGCGCTCCAAACCACCGGCACTGCTGAGCAATACCCTGTGGCGCATCGGCTTTTACGCCCACATCATACCCGGCGGAATAGCACTGTTGACCGGCTGGCTACAGTTCAGCCGCAGGCTGCGGGAACGGAAAGTACAGTGGCACCGGCAACTGGGCAAAGTATATGTCATCGCCGCCATAGTCAGCAGCCTGGCTGGCTTCTGCATCGGCTTCACCGCCACCGGCGGCCCTATCGCGCAAACCGGATTTATCGGTCTCGCTATCGTATGGTTCACCACTACCCTGCTGGCCTATACAACGGTCCGTCAGGGTAATACCACCCAACATGAGCAACTGATGATCTACAGCTACGCCGCCTGCCTCGCTGCGGTCACCCTCCGGTTGTGGCTCCCGCTGCTGGTATATGAACTGCATTATTTTATCATTGCCTATCGCGTGGTGGCATGGCTTTGCTGGGTGCCCAACCTCTTCGTGGCCTGGCTGATTGTCCGCCGGCTGCCCCGGAACATAACATACTCTTCCCGGATAACTGACTAACGGTCAATCATATATTAAATATCCAACAACCATAGCTGTCATAAAACTAAATTTTTATACGTCATTTTATACATATGGCATAATTTTCGCAGGCTGCTGGTTAAACCTAGAATTTTCAAAAAATTTGAACCATGAAACAGATAGTTTTAGCCTTGGCCACTGTAGTAACACTTTTCGCATGTAACAGTAACAGCACAGATACTGCGGCTGCCGTTGAAAAGGCCAAAAAAGAGACGATCGATTCCATCAATGCTATCAACGTAGCCAAACAACAGGTAATCGACTCTATCAACACTATCAAACATGCAGCCCATAAAGGCCAGCGGATTGAATCGCCTGAACGTAACAGTTACGCGGCGCCCAACACCGTAGCTGCCGACAATACACCAGCTGCGGCACCCGCTCCCGCTCCTGCCCCACAAAAGAAAAAAGGCTGGAGCCACACAGCTAAAGGTGCAGTGGTAGGTGCAGGCGCAGGCGCCATTACCGGCGCGATCGTAAACCCTGACCGCGTGAAAGGTGCCGCCATCGGCGCTATCATTGGTGCAGGCGTAGGTGCAGGTACCGGCGCGATCGTTGATCACTCCAAGAAGAAAAAAGCTGCACGTCAATAATTAAAGACATTTATTTCATCATAAAAAACGTCTCCCATCCGGAGGCGTTTTTTTTATTTCCGTCCCAGGGCTGAAGCCCTGGGCTACTATAAGAGGGAAATTGAATATCTTCGCAGCTTCCCTATATGAAGATATACTCCACCCTTCAAATCGGTGACTTTCACCTCAACCACTGCGAAGACTATTTTCTGATCGAAAACCCGGGTACTGACAGAACACTGATGGCCGTCATGGACGGGTGCACGATGGCCCGTGATAGCTATTTTGTGTCTACGCTCGTAGCCCGTATACTCCGGAAGATATGTATTACGCAAGGATACCAGGAACTGTACCGGCCCGGCGCTACCACCCCCTCACTGGAAGAACAACTGAAGCAAATACTGGCGGAATTGATGCATCACCTGAAACAATTGCAAAGCCAGCTACTGCTCGAACAAAAAGACCTGCTCACTACACTGATCCTGTTTCTGGCTGACAAAAAACAAAACAATGGCTTTATACTCGCCATCGGCGATGGACTAATCAGTGTAAACGGCACCGTTACTGTATTTGATCAGGATAATAAACCCGACTACCTCGGTTTCCATCTTCATGAAAACTTTAACACCTGGTACGATTCTCTCCATCAGAAAGTACTGGTAGAGCATATCCATGATGTCAGCATTGCCACTGACGGCATCATGCTATTTCAACCCATCCACGACGCAGCGAACACCGAAACAGATCCAATGGACTTTCTCCTGCATGACCTCCATTTCAACGAATACGAAGACATGCTGGACCGTAAGCTGAAAACCCTGGAGCATCTGCATGGACTAAAACCTGCTGATGATATCGCTGTTGTCCGCGTGATCTATTCGTGAAAGATAAATTTATCCAGCGCTTTCCAGGGGCCGCGCAGATAAGCCCAGGTACCAAAGCCGGTAGCGGTAATATTAAAAGGAGTGAATGTTTCCATCAATTGGGCATGCAGTTGCGCTGCCTTAAAAGCGGTGACTTTGTTTTGTATGGTAATGTGCGGACGAAGCGGCTGCCGGTCCTGCCGTACCAGCCAGGGATCAAATGCTGCCTGTAAATCCCGGTGCAGCTCCTGCAGCGCCGGGGCAAACAGCGTATAGGCCACCCCGGTACCAAAGTTGACGATACCGTTTACTTCAAGGGTAATCGGCGCTCTTCGACTATATCGTTGCAATGTTTCCGGAATAGTAGCTTCCATTCCGGGCAAGCGGTAAAACAAGGTAAGATGCGCCTCCAGATAGTTGGCATGGCCCGGGAAGTACAATTCCCGCAAGGCATTGAACCGTGCCATATCGGAAGGGTCTATTTCGAGTGTTACGATGACTGGTTTGGATGGCAATTGGAACATATATCCATTTGTCTTTACTTTTGCAAAGTAACAACCTTATGCCTAAAACTATGGAATACATCTGGAACTTTCTCCATCACCTGATATCTGGTTATATACTATCTATGCTGCTGTTTTTTGCGGGCTGCGAATATTGGAAATCGTTCAGGACCATCCGTCCGGCTTACCTGAAGACCGCCAACACCGCTGTCGCCGTCATTACGCTATTGAAGATAATAACCATGTTTCTGATACTTCCGAATCCATTTGATGCCAACAACATACTCTTTTATTTTCCACCTCCGGTATTCCTTTTCGAGATAGTACTCCCCTGCATACTCTCTCTGATGGCGCTTTTAGGGAAGCGGGCGGAGAACAGGGGTTTCACCTGGCTGTTATTGTTTTCCCTGCTGGTCACAAAGGTGATAGAATATCTTTTCTTATGGAATGCTGCGAAGAATGGCAATACAGCAGCGGCACAACAGGCAGCTAATTTTCCCTACCTACAGATAACTATCGCCACCGTTGTATTCTTTGCCGGATGCTATTATCAAACCTTGCGCAAAATTGGTAAAACTTCCGGATAACGGTACCCCATCGCCTTTTTATTCGTATTTTACACCGTAACCAATAAGCCCATGGAAAATGTTTGGGACATTCTTACCTACCTGATAGATGGCTGTGCCATCTCACTGCTGCTTTTTCTGATAGTATCCGTATATATCCCCTCGCTGAAAAATATACGACCGGCATATCTCCGTGTAGCCAATATTACTTTTGCTATTATAGGTCTGGTGCCACTGGGGATTTTAGTTTATTTGTACACCATTTTGGTATCGGAGACCAATGGCCACCTCCTCTTCTATTGGGCAAAATTCGTATTAGTGGGCCTACTATTACTGGGCATAGTACCTATTTTGGCTTTTTCCCGTAAACGCAATACCAGGGTATGGTTTACCTGTTTGTTAGTTGTCAGCATCTGGGCGATCACACATGCTAATGCAATAACAGACTGGACTGGTCTGTTCGTGAGGGAGGGCCGGTTCTGGTCTTTTAAGTCTGAAGAACCCATTATAAAATGGTACCGTCTGGCCATTGCCCTTGTATTTTTCCTGTTCTGTCACTGGCTCACTCGTCGTAGCATTCACCGGGCATCTCAGCCATAAAGAAGACTGATGCAGTATTTCAGTCGTTTTCCCTATTTTAGGGGACAACCTATATACCATGATATTTGTCTGGGATACCACTATCTATCTGCTGCAAGGCTGCATCGTTTCCATCTTTCTTTTTCTGATCGCATCTGTTTTCATACCTGCTCTGAAAAGGATACGGCCCTATTATCTTCACAATGCCAATATCCCCTTTGCCATATTGGGGTTAATAATGATGGGATTGTCAATTTTTCTAAACGTTGTAATGATATTAATCGCCGGTATGGGCGGAGAAGAGCCTGTCCAGAGGGATTATGGTGCAATGGTTACGATAATGGCACTGCTATTGTTAGGGATAGTCCCTGTATTGGCGTTCTCCCGTAAACGTAACACCACCGTTTGGTTTACCTGTCTGTTATTAATCAGTATCGGCGCCATCGTACATGCCATAGAAATCAGGCACTGGATATACAATATAACCGGAATAGATTCGTATCAATATTCACCCAACCATGAACCAGACACAAACAGGTACCGGATAGCCGCTGCTGTATTAATTTTTGTGGTGCCTTATTGGTTTGCCCACCGTAAAATCAGCCGCGTGTAATCAACGCATAAAACTGTTTACGGTAGGTCTCGGATACGGGAATGGTAATACCGGCAATAAGAATACCGTCCTTTTCAATACTGTCTATTTTGGCAATGGCCACCATATAGGATTTATGTACCCGGCAGATCTGCTGTGGCGGCAGCTCCTGCTCGAACCAGCCAAATGGTTGCAGGGTCATGATCTGTTTCTGCTGCGTATATACTTTACGGTAATCACGACGACCTTCTATATACAAAATATCCTCCAGCGCTACTTTTTCCAGTCTCCAGGAAGTTTTGATGAAGATGTAATCCGGAGCGGTGGTGGCCTGTCGCTGCAGATTATATTGCACCTTGTCCATCGCCTGCACAAAACGATCGAACGTATACGGCTTCAGCAGATAGTCGGTCACATTCAACTCATAGCCTTTCAGGGCATATTTTTCATAGGCGGTGATCAGCACCACTTCGCAGCGGGTGTTGGCTGTTTCCAGCAGCTGTATGCCGGAGATACCGGGAATATTGATGTCCAGCAAAATGAGCTGTACGGGATGCAGCCGCAGATATACCATGGCATCGGCGCCATTATCAAAGGTTTCCAGCAGATGCAGGTAAGGCAGCTTCCCTACGTACTCCTTCGCCCGCTCCATGGCCAACGGCTCATCTTCTACAATAATACAACTGATCTTCATGCGTCGTGTAATATAAGGTTTACCTGATAAACACCCTTTTCCCGGGTGATGTCCAGCTCATGCCTGCCGGGATATAATAACTGTAACCGTTTTTGCAGCAGCTCATTGCCCAGCCCGTTGTGTTCCTGTTTCATCGGTGCGTCTACGCTGTACAGGTTGCGGCACATAAACACCATCCGATCATTTGCTATGTGCAAACGTATCTGTATGGCATTTTCTGCTTTTTTATGTTCTGCATGCTTAAAAGCATTTTCGATATAGGAAATAAACAGCATCGGCGCAATCATACGGTTATCGGGCGTTCCATCCACTTCATAGGTTATATAACCGTCGTTGGATGAACGGATACGCTGTAATTCTATATACTGGTCGATGTAGGTCATCTCCCGCGACAGCGGTATCATCTCCCCGTTGGTTTCATACAACATAAACCGCATGATACCCGATAGTTTATTGAGATATAAGGAAGCTTTCCCTGCATCTTTAGAAATCAGCACATCGATATTATTAATCGTATTAAATAAAAAATGTGGGTTGATCTGCGCTTTGATCAATGCCATGGATGTCTCATAATTTTTTCTGTTGAGTTCTTCTTTTACCTTGATGTCATTATACCAACTAATAAAGCCTTTCAGCACTAATCCGATAATGCCATGAATGGCTGCCAGCGCGGCCATGACCAGCAGCATCTCCAACTGCTGCCAATGAGTTGCAAATCCTCTGTAGGGCCACATCAGCAAAAGGGAAACGGCACCACAGGAAAGTACGGTGATGACGCCTGCCAACAAAAACGTTCCTATTCGTTGGGGATGCAGATAACGGCCAAACAGCAACCCAGAAAAACTATAGAAACCCAGAAAAGCAGGCACAAAACAAAAGATAGCCACCGGCGCGGAACCGAGCAGGTTCACGGAGCGGAGGTCCCCTTTGGTAACGATTACCATAAAGAGGAAAATCAGGAAGCAGTACATCATCCAATACGCCAGATGAAACAGTACAACAGTCATCTTCTTTATCATTATCCTTTCTCTTTTTTTCTGATATACAGGATATAAGCCAACACCCCAAACATCACAAAATAGCCGGCCGACATGATGTAAATACCAGACGGTATTACCCTCTGATTGGCCAGTATCATACAATAAATATAAGGAATAGTGTAGGCATACTTCCAGGAGAGGGCTATCGCAGAGGCAATATACAAGCCCAATCCTATTCCCAGCGGCAACATAAAATTCCGGTAGCGCAATCCCAACAGATACTGCAACGCGATGATCGGCAGGCAGCCCAACAGGAACTGCCCGCTGCCGGACAGGTACTTCATCCAGGGGAAAGCGGCCACGGGGTACGGCACATCACGTATCACCCAGGCAGGCACCACACCCGTGAGGTAAAGACTGATGTTAAACAGTATAAAGAGGAACAATAGGAGTATCAGCATAACCGTCAGCTTGGCCAGAAAGATGGTGGTAAACCGTTGTGGTGTTACATGCAATAACTTCCAGGCATTGCTGCGTGTTTCCTGCTGTGTGATCAGGCTCGTTACCAGAATACATCCCAGAGGCAGCAGTAAAAAACCCATGTATTGCCAGCCATAACGGTATAACCGCTCCCAGAGGTCGGCCGATGCGTTTTGCCCCGCCAGCTGGTCGAAATGATAAAACCGAACGCCCAATATGATCAACGGTACAAACATACCGCCTAAAAGGGTGAGCCAGACGGCGGCGCTGTGCTTTCTTTTGAGCCATTCACTCTGAACACTATAGAAATATGCCAACATGATTTATGCTTGAATAAGGTCCATAAAAATTGTTTCCAGATCATTTTTCACCGGCTGAATACCATACACGCCAATGCCACGCTGCACCAGCTGCCCGTTCAGTTCCACGATCGCCGCTACCGGCAATGCGGGTAATTGTATCCTGTCAGTGTCGGTAACAAAGGGAATTTCCTGTGTCGATAAAAATTCCAGCGCCGCGGCGTTGTCTGTCGTATCCAGCAGGTAGCCTCTCACCTGCTGCCGCAGGCCTGCCAACTGCTCCAGGCTGCCTTCGAACACCATCCGTCCACGGCTGATGATGCCCACATGCGTAGCCAGCCGCTCTATTTCGGGCAACAGGTGGCTGGAGATCAGGATGCTGACGCCCTGCTCGCGGTTGATTTTCTTCAGCAACGTCCGCATCTCTATGATACCATTAGGGTCCAGACCATTGGTAGGCTCGTCCAGTATCAACAGTCTCGGACGGTGCAATATTGCCATAGCCAGCGCCAGCCGCTGTTTCATGCCCAATGAAAACTGTCCGGCTTTTTTGTGATGCACCGCTTCCAGTCCCACTGTCTGCAATGCCTCCATGATATTGGACTTCGGGCATCGATAGACACGTTGTAATACCTGTAGGTTATCTGCCGCACTCAGGTGTTCATAGATAGCGGGACTTTCTATCAGGCAGCCTGTCTGTTGCAGGATGTTCAGCCGGTGCTGCCGGAAGGACTGTCCCAGTATTTGCACGCTGCCGGTCTGCATGCGCAGCAGGCCGATGATCAGGCGCAGCGTCGTCGTTTTGCCGGCACCGTTAGGTCCGAGGAAACCATAGATAGCCCCTTGCGGCACCTTTAGTTGTATATCCTGCAGCACAGGTGTTTTGTCTCCAAACTGATAGGCCAGACCGGCCACTTCAATGCAGTATTCCATAAAAAAATGATTACCGGTCAAAAATAGCTGCTGAGCCCGCGCCGGCAAACAGTATTGTGTGATATCGGCAGGTTTCTCTGCAAAACAGGTAAAATGTCCTGCAAAATTTTACATGGTAGTTTATACAGTCTGGGTTATATTTAAGATAGATCCGTAAAAAAACAATGAGGATGACAACTAACTTTTCTGCGCTGCTGATGGCAGCAGCCCTGTTATCAGGCACCATGGCTTCAGCGCAGACCACCCTACTGAAAAATGCCACCGTCATAGATGGCACCGGCCAACGGCCGCAACTGCATACCGATATTCTGTTGCAGGCAGATACCATTGCCGCCGTCGGCAACCACCTGAAAGCCCCTGGCGCCACCGTGGTAGACCTCACGGGAAAAACCGTGATGCCCGCGCTGATCAGCGTCCATACGCATGTAGGCACCCTCAAAGGCACCACCACCAATGCTGTTAACTACACCCGGGAAAATATACTGCGGCAGCTGCAGCAATATGCCAGCTACGGTGTGCTGCATGTGCTGGCCATGGGCACCGACAGGCCCATGCTGTTTGAAAGCGGACTGCGTGATTCATCGGCCACCGGATTATTGCCCGGTGCGCGCCTGCATTCCGCGGGGTATGGCTTCGGTGTGCCCAATGGAGCGCCGCCGCTGGAGTTTGGCATGGACCTCGTCAACCGCCCCGCTACGGCGGCCGATGTGGCCCCGGCCATGGACAAAGTAGCGCAGTTACATCCCGATGTGGTGAAAATGTGGCTGGATGACTTCAGCGGCCGTTTTAAAAAGATGGAACCGGAGGTGTATAAGGCTGTGATCACCGAAGCACACCGGCACGGCATCAGCGCCGCTTCCCATCTGTATTATGCGGCCGACGCGCAACAGCTGGCAGATGCCGGCATCGATATTTTCGCCCACAGCATCCGCGACCGCGATATCGACGATAAACTGTTGCAGACCATGAAGGCAAAAGGTATCGTGTACGTCCCTACGCTGTCTCTCGATGAATATGCCTACATCTACGCACGCCAACCTGAATGGCTACACGACGATTTCTTCAAACGCTCACTGGAACCGGGCGTATATGAGATGATCACATCCCCCGAATATAAGCAGCAACTGGAGCACTCCCCTGCTTTTGCCAAAAACAAAGCCGCCTTCGAAACAGCATTGCGCAACCTGCACCGGATATACCGCGCAGGCATCTTCGTAGCCATGGGCACCGACTCCGGCGCTACGCCGATACGTACGCAGGGCTTCTCCGAACACCTGGAACTGGAACTGATGGTACAGGCAGGACTGACCCCGCTGGAAGCTATCAGCGTAGGCACCCGCAATGCCGCCAAAGTGCTGAAGCTGCCTAATACCGGCACTATCGCACGCGGACAGGTGGCCGATCTGCTCGTGCTGGCAGACAGCCCGGAGAAAAACATCAAAAACACCCGTCACATTGTGACCGTATACAAAGCCGGTAAAAATATCCGGCCATAAATATTTCTTACACCCAACAAAAGCAGCCTGACATGACCTTTCAAAACCGCACTATCTTTATCACCGGCGCCAGCAGAGGCATCGGTGAAGCCATTGCCCTGAGACTCGCGGCCGCCGGCGCTAACATCGTTATCGCCGCCAAAAGCACAGAAGAAGATCCCCGCCTTGGCGGCACCATCTTTTCTGTAGCGGAAGCAGTAGAAAAAGCCGGCGGTAAAGCCCTGCCCGTTAAGGTGGATATCCGCGATGAGGAACAGATACAACAGGCCGTGCAACAGGCAGCCGAAAAATTCGGCGGCATCGATGTGGTCATCAACAACGCCTCCGCTATTCAGCTGACCAACACCGAACAAACACCGGCCAAACGTTTCGACCTCATGTACGACATCAATGTAAGAGGCACTTTTCTGGTAACACAACATTGTATCCCCTATCTGAAAAAAGGCAACAACCCGCATATCCTCACCTTGTCGCCGCCGGTGAACCTCTCACCCAACTGGCTGGGGCCGCACGTGGCTTATACCATCAGCAAATACAATATGAGCATGCTCACCCTGGGATGGGCAGAAGAACTAAAAGCTTATGGTATCGCCGCTAATTCATTGTGGCCGGCAACGACCATCGCTACGGCAGCTATTAAAAACCTGCTCGGCGGCGAAGCCCTGATGAAAATAAGCCGCAAGCCGGACATCATGGCGGATGCAGCGTTCTATGTGCTGGGCAAACCAGCGGCTTCCTGTACGGGCAATAACTTTATTGACGAAGCAGTATTAAAGGCAGAAGGGATTACTGATCTGGCGCATTACGCCGTAACGCCGGGCGGGAAACTGCAGCCGGACTTATTCCTGTAAGATTGGCATTACCAGCCGGGAAAGAAAACGCTGGTACCTTCTTCAAAATTATCGATGAAGTTTTGCTGAAAATTACGGACTGTCTCTTTCCCCGCTTCTTTCCAGGGTGCTAAATATTCAAATGCACGTAAAACATCCGCTTGGGAGAAGTATAATTTATCGTTGGTAAAATCTTCATAAAACCGGACGTTCATCTGCTTGCGCTGATAACCGTGTTGCTCAAAGCATAACAACTGCTGGTCCGGGTAAACAGTACGGTATTGGATCATCCGGTAGGAAAAGGTGCCCGTGTCATCGTTCACGTTACCATCCATTATCGTTTGTTTGGCGTCTGTCAATTGTTTTTCCTTTTCTATCTGACAGATGACCGGTGCCAGCGATTCCATAGTACCGGTGAGCAACCGGCAGTCGTCATGTTTACCGAATAATTTTTCGAAAACATGGACCTGTTGCTCACCGGCAAAAATACAAATAGAAAAAATGTCGGGCGGGACGGCCATCCGCACCAGCAAATGCTGATACTTCTCCATAAATGCAGCCGGGGCATCTGCCAACCCCTCGTCCAGCGCAAAGCTGATCTTTGTCGGGTCACCAGACATCGCACAAGGCTTTAAATGGTATAGGTCCAATCCCACAACGCAATTATTTATCCTGTTGTAATACTACTTTATAAGCGCTACCCACAAAAGTTTCCGCTTTAGGCTCTGTGATCATCTGCATGTACATTTTGCCCGGCTCAGGGTTAGTGAGCTTGTAACGTACGGTAGCAGTGCCTTCGGCAAAGTCGATACCAGTGATGGCGATCTGATAGCCGGAGTTAGGCTGGCTGCCTCTGGAGAGGACCACGCTGTTTACCTGTGCATTTACCGGTGTAGACGTTACCGTTACCTGGCCCTGTTGTTGATGTTCTTCCATGCGTTCTTTGTGTTCTTTTACAAATTTAGCGGCTTTAGCCACCATCGCATTGGCTTCTGCCGGTGTCACATTGGCTTTCGGGCGGAAGTTGCCTCTCTCCAATGCTACCACGCCAAATTTAACCAGCGCCTGTACGGCATTATTAGCTTTGTCTTTGTTCACGAAAGCGGCGGCATCTCCGATGTTGATCCACATCATGTTCATCGGATACGGACCGGTATGCTCGATGGCTTCTTCCAGGGCCAGTGCAAATTGCTCACGTGTCATCGGCGTATTGAAGCGCTGTTTGCGGTCCAGCGTGATGCCGTTGTTCGCTGCGATGATCACTGACTGGGCGTAAGATGCCTTGTTATCAGCAAATTCACAGTAGTCTGTAGCCTTTGGCTCCTTGATAAACCGGATGTTATCAATGTTGAGGCCCAGGGCTTTTACGATCAGGTCTACGCCCTGACCATAAGTGATCACTTTGGCCGCTTTGGCCTGATCAGCCATGTGCATAGCGGCAGTAACAGTTGCAGTAGCGGGGTAAACATTTGCTGCCCGGCTTGCGAGGGAACTGTGAAGTGTCAGGCAAACCAATGGCAATGCAATAACAGTACGTCTGTTCATGGGAAAATTGAATTTTTCTGGTGTCAAATGTAATTTATTTTATCTTGTATGTAATTGAACATCCCTGCGTTAAAATGAACAATTGCTGTCATTTTGTGATAAATAATAGATTAATAATCATGCCGGTTTCCTGTCAGCGGCCGTCAAAAGCAGTGTAACGCACAAGAATACTTAAATGTTACTCCGGTATGTATCAAGAACAATAATTTAATACAACCGGCCTTTCAGAAAAGTTTTGTCGCGGTACCAGCCCCTGATTGACGGACTTCCCCCACAAAGCATAAAGACATCTTATTTAATTTAGTATTTCATCATCTCCATCACACCATGACAAAGAAATCGGCTCCGCTCCAGCCCGACGATTTTCCCAAACTGGCACAGCCTGCGCTGCGCGCCTTGCACGGCGCCGGTTACACGAACCTTCAACAACTGCGTAGTGTTACCGAATCCTCCCTGATGCAACTGCATGGTATGGGACCCAATGCCATGGCTGCTATCAAAGCAGCGCTCGCAGCACAGGGATGGTCATTGGCTCCGGAAAAACGCTGAGCATCGCTTTTGCGCTAAATATGATAACTTTATGCAGACAGCAAACCGTTATGCATGAAGTGGCAAGCCATCACCAGAAATAAGCAGAATATTCTTTACGGCCTCTCGCTGGCCTTGTTGCTTTTTCTCCTGAAATGGCTGGAACTGCGTTTCCTGATCATTCACCATGCCATGGAAATCTATATCGGCATGGTCGCACTTGTTTTTACCGCGCTGGGAATATGGCTGGCGCTAAAACTTGCCCGGCCTAAAGTGGAGACTGTCATCGTGGAAAAACCGGTGCCCGTAACACCGGCAGCTACCTTTTCTTTAAATACACCGGAGCTGGACCGCCTCGGACTCAGCAGCCGCGAACTGGAAGTACTACAGCTTATGGCCGATGGACTCAGCAACCAGGAGATCGCCGGCCGCCTGTTCGTGTCGCTGAACACCGTTAAAACCCATGCCTCCCGTTTATTTGAAAAACTGGACGTAAAAAGAAGGACACAAGCCATAGACAAAGCTAAGCGGCTGAGTATCATCCCCTAACCATCATCACCCGAAAGCAGGAAAAAAGGTAAAAACGATAAAATCACCCTAAAGTATGAATGGAAATAAATGCCGGAAAAGCATTTTTGCACCAACTACTAAATCCTGACCAGATGAAAAAAAATGTGCTCGTTTTCGGATTGATCTCCGGCGCCATCATTAGCCTCATGATGGTATTTTCTGTCTTGTGGTGTTATAAAGACCCCAACTTCAAAGGCAACATGTACCTCGGCTATGCCGGCATGCTGATCGCCTTCTCCTTTATTTTTGTCGGCATCAAAAACTATCGCGACAAATACAACAACGGCACCGTCACTTTCGGCAAAGCTTTTAAAGTGGGGCTGTTGATTGCCCTGATCGCAGCCACTGCCTACGTGGTGGTATGGCTGTTCGATTTCTACCTGTTTGTTCCCGATTTCATGGACAAATACAACGCCCACATGCTGAAAGAAGCCAGGGAAGCCGGCGCCGACGCAGCTACGCTGAGTAAAAAGATGGCAGAGGCGGAGAACTTCAGGCAGCTATATAAAAACCCGTTGTTTGTGATACTGATCACTTATGCTGAAGTGCTGCCGCTCGGCATTGTGATTGCACTCATCAGCGCCCTGATCTTAAAACGGAAAAAAAGTCAGGACAGTTCCACCATGATCACTCACTATTAAAACCATATCCATATGAAAATAGCCATGGCCGGGGTCCACGTCAACGACCCCCTGGAAGCTTTTCGCTTTTACACAGAGAAACTGGGCTTTAAGGAGAAAGTCTATATGCCGGAAGCAATGCTGGCCGTAGTCGTATCTCCTGAAGAGCCTGACGGCACCACGCTGTTGCTCGAACCTTCCCAACATCCGGTAGCCAAAGCCTATCAGGAAGGACTATACGCAGCAGGAATACCCGCAATCATGCTGGGCACTGCCGATATTGCAGCTGAGTACGAACGGCTGACAGCCCAAGGAGTGGTTTTCCGGAAACCGCCCACCAGGGCCGACTGGGGCATAGAAGCGGTTTTCGAGGATGAATGTGGGAATTTGATTGCTTTAGGGCAGATTTTTTGATTTTCCCAGGGCATGAGCCCTGGGATTTAGGGATGGTGAATTTGAGGAATCAGCAATTCACCATCCATTTGATACCGTATTTATCCGTCAGGTTACCGTGCCAGTCGCCCCAGAACTGCTTGCCGAAAGGCACGCCTACCTCGCCGCCGGCCGCCAGTGCGTCGAATGCTTGTTGCGCGGTTTGCTCATCCGGGAAAGTGAGCGATAAGGCCACATCTGCGCTGCTGCCTTTTGCTTCTTTGCCGGGAAAGATATCGCTGGCATAAATAGCCAGATCATTAAAATGCAATCGGCTATGGAGTACTTTGTCGCGGTATGCTTCCGGCGCATTCATATTAGGATTGTCGTAGCGGGTCCATACTTTAAAAGTGCCGCCCAGGGCTTTGGCATAAAAATTCATTGCTTCTTCACAATTGCCTCCGAAAGTGAGGTAGGGAATCAATTCATATTTTTTTCCTTCCATGACATATATTTTTTACGAAGATGATAAATGCGGGTGATTATAAATTGTACGATTTCGACAGTCGTGCTGCGAGGGCCGGCTGTATCACCTGTACGATGGTATATTGCTCCTTCAGAAAATGACGCGGGGTAGTGCCGGAGAGCTGTTTGAATTCGCGGATGAAGTGTGACTGGTCGTAGAAGCCACAGCTGTGGGCCACGGCAGTGAGGGATTCGTGGCGACAGCTATACATGGCCAGTATGGCTTTGTTGAACCGCCGTATCTTCAGCAGTTCTGTCGGGGTAAGGCCTGCTACCTGGCTAAAGCGGCGTTCCATCGCTTTATAGGAAACACCGAAAGCCCGGCAGGCGTCTGCCACGGAAACAGTCTCCCGTTGTAGCATCCAGGCCGTGCATTGTTGCAGAAAATGATGGGGAATATTATCGAATTGTAAGCGGTCCAGCAGAAACTGATCGGTGATTTGCACGCGTTGTTCATCGGTGGCGGCTTCAAACAGCTGCTCTTCCAGCAGCGTATAGTCCTTGCCCAGCACATCGGGGAGGCTCCAGAAATCATTGGCCAGCAGGTGGGCGGGAATGCGGAACAGCGGGTAAGTGCCGCCCAACCGGAAGCGCACGGAAAACACGTGCTGATGAGCCGTTTGCGAGATCCGCAACGCATGCTGACGGATACCGATGATATGAGAACCTTTTACCGGCTGGCGGGAACCGTCTTTGATACGGGCATAGTTGTCACCAAAATTAAACATCAGCTCGATGGTACCATCGGGAATCAGTGATTCCTCCTCCCGGAAAGGGGGCCTGTCGGCATCAGCTTTCCAGTAACATTCAACATATGGCGCCAGTAGCGGATGAGGTGCAAACTCCCTGTAGATCATTCACCGGAGGTTTCTCCAAAAATAATCAAATACCGCACATGTTTATCATCGCTTCTCCAGGATGCTTCTGAAAGTAGACATGGTTTCAAACATATTATTACGAACAATAGGATCAGACACCCATCGTGGTATCCGGGCGCTGCGGTTAGTGGTAATCGTGTAGGTGATCTGCATATTGTTGTTCCCTAATTCTTCCATCAGCCATTTACCCCGGGTGCCGGTGATGCGGGTCACATCACCGGAGACGGGAAACCGGTTGTTCAGCGTGCTTTCAAAGCTGATTTCCCCGGAGTGTTCGTTGTGCATATTCAGGCGGAACAGCAGCAGACAGTCCTGATCGCCGAAAGGCCAGGGAATATTGTATTTCAGGTACGTGATCCACTCCCGGCCTTCATTTACCGGCAACACCTGATAGCTTTTAGCCCGGGCATTCCACACCACGCCCTGTTGCTGGTCTGTCAGCAGCCGCGCCACAGACGGGACATCAGATCTGACAGTAAATACCGCCTTGATTTCCCGTACACTTTCGTCGTTACCAGCGGAAATCCATCTTTCGTACAGCGAGATGGATTTATCTCTTTTCACCAGCCGGTACTCCCCTTCGGCCTGCTGGTGGGCATAACCGGCGGCCGACAGACTCAACATCAGACAGAGCGTGAACATGGTCCGGAAGACCCGGTCCCACAACGTAGAACTCACTCCAAACCCCAGATCGTCATTTTTATAATGATGCAGGTGATGGTTGCGCCAGAGCGGCTTTAGCCATTTGACCGGCGGCGCCCAGGCGTGGATAGCGTAGTGCATGCTTCCGTACAACAGATACCCGGACACAAATCCCGGGAAGAAGACGAACGCATTATTTTTCATGAGGAGATAGAAAATACAGAATAAGGCCGAAGAAATGATGACACTGGGCACCGGTGGCATAAACAGCCGCTGCCGGTCGCGCGGATATTCGTGATGATTACCATGCAACGTATACACGACGCGGCGGATGGCTGGCTGATCGCTCACCCAATGGAAAATAAACCGGTGTGCCACATACTCAAACAGTGTCCAGTAGAACATGGCGCCGAAGTAAGTCAATATAATACGGAGCAGTGAATATCCCAGTGTGGCATGGCTGTAATAGAGCATATACCCGATAACGGGCAGGTACATACCAAAAATCACCACGGGGTGCGTTTTGGTCAGCATTTCCAGGTAACGGCTTTTAAAAAGCCTCGCCTGCCCTTTGTTATGCACTTTTTCAAATTTCATGATGTGTTGTTTATGGACGGTACAAAAATGCGATGTCCCGGCAGGCCGGCCAGCCATTTTTTGTCGAGTTGTCAGATAACTGGGTTGAACCGTCAATGTATAATTCCCGAATGCGTAAACTTTTTTCCCGATTGGATGGTGCAACTTCTTTCTGGTGATAGAATTTTGCGCCCTGGATTGTCATTTCGTCTTTTTAGATCAATATTATAGCACAACAATGATCAGAAAATTGTCAGCATTATTAGTAATGCTCTGCAGCATAATAGCCGGTGTAAGCGCCCAGAGCGGCACCGGAGGCATTAAGGGAAACATTGTCACCAGCGAAGGAGAAGCCGCTGCTTTCGTGAGTGTACGCATAGAACAACACAGCAGAGGTACCGTTACCGATGCGAAGGGCGATTTCGCTTTCCGTCGTCTGGAGCCGGGGAAATATGTATTACAGGTATCGTTGCTGGGATACGAGCCCATGGCCGAGACGGTAACGGTAACGGCTAACCAGACCGCCACGGTGCATTTGAAGCTGCAGGTATCTAAGACACAGCTGTCGGAAGTAACGGTGGTAGGCGGACAGAACAAACTGGCCAGCAAGGAAAGTGATTATATCGCGCGCCTGCCCATCAAAAACCTGGAGAACCCACAGGTATATAACGTGGTGGGCAAAGAACTGATGAAAGAACAGGTGGTCACCAACTTTGACGATGCCCTGAGAAATGCGCCCGGCGTAACCCGCCTGTGGTCTTCCACCGGCCGTGGTGGCGATGGCGCCGGTTACTTCACCATGCGGGGTTTCGCGGTACAGCCAACGATGGTCAACGGTATCGCGGGCATCTCCAACGGCAGCCCCGATCCGGCCGATATTGAAAGGATAGAAACCATCAAGGGCCCGTCCGGCACCCTGTTTGGCAGCAGCCTCATTTCTTTCGGCGGCCTGATCAACATCGTCACGAAGAAACCGTACGACGTATTCGGTGGTGAAATCAGCTATACCGGCGGCACTTATGGACTGAACCGCGTCACCGCCGATATCAATACCCCGCTGAATAAGGACAAATCTGCTATCCTGCGCACCAATGCGGCCTATCACTCAGAAGGCAGCTACCAGGATGCCGGCTTCAAACGCTCCTGGTTCCTGGCCCCCAGCCTCTCCTACCGTGTGAATGACCGCCTGTCTTTCCTCGTCAATACTGAATTCTACAGCGGAGAAAGCACCAATCCCACCATGGTGTTCCTGAACCGTCGCCGTCAGCTGATTGCCCGCACTCCGGACCAGCTGGGCATCGACTTCACCCGGTCTTTCACCAGCAACGATATCACCATGAAAACACCGTCCGTGAACCTTTTCGGCCAGGCTAACTATAAGCTGTCTGATAAATGGACCTCACAGACCACCGTTTCCAGAAGCACCCGCCGCAGCAACGGCTACTATTCTTACGTGATGTTCCTCGATCAGGGCGATGCTTCCGTACAGAAACCCAACGACACGCTGCTGAGCCGCTATGTAACACATCAGAACGCTACCACCACCGCTACGGACGTTCAACAGAACTTCATCGGCGATTTCAAAATCGGTAGCCTGCGTAACCGTGTCGTAGCCGGTATCGACTTCCTCAGCCAGTATACGGAAAACGATAACTCGCCTTATATCCTCTTTGATCTGGTAAACGCGGTGAATCCAAAAGACCCGCGCTACTCCCAGCTCAGCAAAGCCGCTGTAGACGCCCGGCTGGCACAGGTAAAAGACGGACAGGTGAAAAATGCCACCACCAACTATACTTACAGCGCTTATGTATCAGATGTGCTGAATATCACCGATCAGCTGATAGCCATGGCCAGCCTGCGTGTAGACCACTTCGTCACCAAGCCCACCAAGGACTACGTGACCGGCGAGAAAAGCAAGGATGATTTTAGTCAGACTTCCGTCTCCCCGAAATTTGGTTTGATATACCAGGTGGTAAAAGATAAAGTGAGCCTGTTTGCCAACTATATGAACGGTTTCAAGAACTCAGCCCCGGTAACGCAGTCCCTGCCTGAATATAGCGGCGTACTGAAACCACAGCAGGCCAATCAGTTTGAAGGGGGCGTGAAACTGAATGTGCTCAACAATAAACTGAGCATGAGTGCCAGCTACTATAACATTCTCGTGACCAATATGACGCGCAGCATCGACGTGGAGAAAGAGGGCAACCGTTACAATGTGACCATACAGGACGGTTCTCAACGCAGCAAAGGCGTGGAAGTGGACCTGATAGCCAATCCGCTGCCGGGATTAAACATCGTGGCCGGATATGGTTATAATGACAGCAAAATGGTAAAATCCGATTCCAGTGTACTGGACCGCCGTCCTACCAGCGCAGGTCCGGAGCACGTGGCCAACTGGTGGGTGAGCTACACCGCTACCAGTGGTAAACTGCATGGTCTTGGCGTAGGCTTCGGCGGTAACTATGGCAGCGAGAATATGATCACCAATTCAAAAGGGACCGGTGTATTCACACTTCCTTCTTATGTAGTGCTCAATGCAGGTGTTTTCTATCAGGTAAATGCTTACCGTATTGCGTTGAAACTGGACAACATTACTGACAAAGCCTACTACAGCGGATGGACGACTGTAGAAAGGATGATGCCCCGCCGCTTCTCTGCCAGCGTGGCCTTTAAATTCTAAGCCTTACAATCAATGTCAATAAACAGGCCGGTGTGTTTCCACACCGGCTTTTTTTATGCGGTCCGTTTGGCTTTCGGGCCTATCTCGCCGAGATGGGTGTCTTTGAAGCCGGTCAAATATTTCAGGCCATAACCAAAAACCCTGTCCATGCAAGAGTGGGCAAAGAGGATAATACCGGTGAAGGCGAGCCAGTCGAGCTTCAGCGTGTGGCCGGCCAGATACACCAGTATGGCGATACCTTTATGGTGAAAGAAATTATACGTCCACGCGCCTATTTTGTTGCCCGCCAGGTAACCGACCATACTGAGGTCCGGCAGCAGCAAACACGCCGGGAAGAGCCACCAGGCGTAGGGAGACTGTACATTAAACAGTACAATGGCGGCCAGGAACATGGCAATTTCTTCAAGATTCAACAATGTTTTCATACAAAATTTTCAGGCAGCAAAAGTAATTAATTAGTTTTGCTGACCTCTATTTATGGATATGATGTTTCAGTATTACGGCCTCTTTATTTTCTTACTGGCAACCTTTATCGTGATCTGTGTCCGGACCGGCAAACTATCTGTTTCCGCGGCCATGGCGGCCGGTTTTATCGGACTGGTGGTGTTTGTCTTTGTGGGATATTCCGGCATTGCGCTGTTGGGTACTTTCTTTGTGCTGGGCACTCTGGCCACCTCGCATAAAAAAAATGTCAAAGCCGCACTTACCGCAGAAAGTGCGCATCCTGAAAAGCGGAAAGCAAGCCAGGTATTTGCCAACGGTGGCGCCGCCGCCCTGATGGCGTTGCTGATAGCGATGGACACGTCGCACGGAGGACTGTATGAGCTGATGCTGGCAGGAAGCCTGGCATCTGCCACCGCTGATACGCTGTCGTCTGAACTGGGCACCGTTTACGGCCGCCGCTTTTTTAATATTCTCACTTTCAGGAAAGAGCCTAAGGGACTGGATGGTGTCGTGAGCCTGGAAGGCACGCTGCTGGGGGCTGCCGGCGCTGCGGTGATTGCCGTCGTATATGCGTTGGCGGAAGGGTTCGATCGGCGTATGGCCTTTATCGTGATCGCGGGCGTACTGGGTAATCTGATGGACTCTGTTCTGGGCGCCGCGCTGGAGCGGAAACATTATATCGGCAATGATGCCGTGAACTTTGGCAACACGTTGTTTGCCGCCCTGGTAGCCGGCGTATGCGGCTGGTTATGGTGGTAAAGAAAAAGCCCGCACAATGGCGGGCTCGTATCGGTTTATAATGTAACGATCTTTCCGGTACGGACAGACTCATCGCAGGCAAAGGCGATGCGCAGACTGTTCACCGCATCCTGTATATGGTCCGTCAGATCTGTATTTTCACGGATAGCCTTCAGGAAATAACGCTGTTCACGGTTGCACAGCTCCTGATGGTCCGGTTCATCTTCCATATTGATCCACGTATCTTCTTTTGCGAACTCCCCTTTTTCGTTCAACACCGCATGGTGCAGTCGCAGGGATTCCGTTTTCGTATGTGCTTCGATGTTATCTGAGTTGCCGGTGCTGCCGGATTCTTTGGCTACGATAGACACGCAGCCCTGTGGCCCGATCACATCTTTCACGAAGAAGGCCGTTTCGCTGATCATGGGGCCCCATCCTGCTTCGTACCAGCCTACGGAGCCGTCTTCGAAGCGGATCTGCAGCTGGCCGTAGTTATAGTTATCTGCCGGGATGTCGTTAGACAGCCGCGCGCCGATAGCGCTCACCTGCACCGGTTTGGAGCGGGTCATCTGGCACATCACGTCGATGTAGTGAACGCCGCAATCCACGATAGGGCTCAGGCTCTGCAGCAGGTTGCGATGAACGCCCCATTTGCTGCCGGAGCTTTGCTGATTGAGGTTCATGCGCATCACCAGCGGTTTACCCAGCTGGTGCGCTATTTCCACGAAACGCTCCCAGGAAGGATGGTGCCGCAGGATGTATCCTACCACCAGTTTTTTGCCCGCTTTATGTGCCGCTGCCGCCACTCGTTCAGCGCCCGCCACCGAGTCTGCCAGCGGTTTTTCTATGAACACATGACAACCGCTTTCCAGCGCTTTGATCGCGTAACTTTCGTGTGTATCAGGATAGGTGGAGATGCAGACAGCGTCCGGCCGGGTGGCGGCCAGCGCCTCTTCATAGTTGCTGTACAGCGTGTAACCGCCGCCCAGCTTATCATTCAATACCTGCTTGCTGGAGCCGGTAGATACAATACCACATATATCGAATCCTTCCAGGGTATGGTAGGCCACTGCGTGAGACGTGCCCATGTTGCCACAGCCCACTACGAGTACCCGTAAAGGTTGTACGTTTTCTGCCATGAGATAAATTTCCGGTTTAGTTTTTCATCAATTCCGGTAAGATACTGTGCAATAGAGTGATTTACAAGCAGAATTTTATGCAGCGCAGAAATGTTACTTTTGCAGAAATGACAGAAGCATGGAAATTTTTCAGCAGGCAGTACGCTTAAAAGCCCGTCCCAGAGGGTTTCACCTGATCACGCACGAAGTGGTGCAGGCCTTTCCGCAGATAGGCACGTTACAGTCTGGCATGTTACAGGTATTTATCCAGCACACCTCTGCCGGGTTGACCATCAACGAAAACGCAGACCCTACGGTGCGCGTGGATTTTGAAACGTATTTTAATAAAGCGGTGCCGGAGAATGATCCGGATTATGAGCATAATGATGAAGGGCCGGACGATATGCCTGCGCATCTGAAATCGTCGCTGCTGGGCTGTTCTGTGATGATACCCATTCACCACGGCAGGCTCGCGCTGGGCACATGGCAGGGCATCTACCTGTGTGAACACCGGGACCATGGTGGCCCCCGCCATCTGGTACTGACCGCCTGGGGCAAGCCAATGTCCTGACTACGATAGCCCCTGCGGGAAACGGTCGCCCACCAGGTTGAGCTCCAGTTGATATTCGAGGTAGGCTTTCAGTCCGGCTAACGCCCAGCAGAAGCCGCCGTTGGAGTCCAGTGCTTTCTGGCAGACAGTCGCAGCATCACCGGAAAAACCATCATTCACCACCTCTACAAAAGTGGCGTTTTCTCCATGCGGGGTGAACGTCCATACCACGCGGGTGAAATGCTCGCGGGTGCCCGGGTCTCCTGCTTTCATATCGAAGCCCTCGAACCAGCGGATTTCTATCCTGCTGTTGGGCACAATATCTACGGTCTGGACCGCAGCGCTTACATTGTACATTTCCCAGGACCAGATGACTTCTTTTCCTTTCTCCAGTTTGCCTGTGCTTTTGGTAAACCAAAAATGGGTGGTGACAGCCGGATCAATAAATGCGTTAAACACTTCCGCTGCCGGTTTTCTGATCAGCATGCCGGTCTGTGCGACTGCTGGTTGAGGTGTTGTTGCCATGATCGTGGTTTTAATCAATAAAAAAATGCATAACCGTTCGGTTACAAATATAAATATAAAACCGATCGGTTACGCATTCTTTTTTCAGAAAGATTATTTAAAGTAGATATCTACATAATCAACCACATTATTGCCTTCACAGTTATCCATTTCCTGGAGCCTCCAGTATTTTCTGGCGCCTTTGGCCAGGAAGTGGTAAGTACCGGTTTTTTCGCACACCTGGCCACCGTTCACATTGCTGTACTGCGTACGGATGGTACCGTTAAATGTCAGCTCCTTTGGTGAATCTACTTTCAACGTACCATCAATGGTCACAAAATCGCCCGTCTTCGCATCACGTTGTTCGCCTTTTACCGTATAAGTGCCATCTTTTTGTTTGTTGATCATCACTTTCCCGGGGCGGTCCCAGCTGATCCACTGAAGGGTAAGGTCATGCTTGCCTTCGCGGAGCGTACCGGCGGCGGGCTGTTGTGCATAGGTGGCAAATCCTGTAAAAAGGGCGGCGGTCAACAGGCATGCGCCAAAAAATTTCTTCATGATACGTACGTTATTGGTTAAAAACAGTGTATCAAATATAAGCGCATTACTGTCTTCCGCCAAAATCCCCTATCGGCTTAATGACACCAGCAGATTGGCCAGCTCCCCCGGCTGTGTGATCATGGCATCATGCCCTGTCTTCATCTCGTAATATTTCCATTGGGGAGATTGTTTTGCTTTGGCTGCAAACGGCGCTAGTACCGGCAATTGCGGCTGCGTACAGGCGATGTAAATCAGTGGCAGGCTATTCCCATATGGATGATGTAACGTCAGCGGCTGTGCAAAAGTATTATAAGGTTGCAAGGTAAGGCGGCTATCCACCCACTGCTGATCTTTCGGATTGCTTACGCCAAACAGGCTGGAAGGTCGTACAGACAAGCTATGCATTCCGTATTGCGAAGCATCTTTCTCGAACTCCTTCCGGAACGATGCAGGGTGCACCGATATACAGCTCTCCCCGTTTTCTGCGAGCACCGCGTCCAGGTAAACCAGTTTGCTGATCCGCTCCGGCATACGGTCTGCCACTCCCGTGATCACCACGCCCGCGTAACTATGGCCCACCAGCACCACATCATGGAGATCTTCCATATTGAGCAGGTTTACAATATCCGTGATATGGGTATCGAGATTAATACTATCGTGCGGTTGATTGTTATGCTCCGCCATTCCGCTGAGCGAAGGCGTATACACGATGTTGCCTGCTGCCCGCAGCTTTTCACTGACCTGTTGCCAGCACCAGCCGCCATGCCAGGCGCCATGCACCAGCACATACACTTTGTGCGACTGTGCCATCAGGGATACCTGTACCAACAGGCATACAATGATTAATTTGACTAACTTTGATTGCATGAAAATAATTTTCTGCAATGTTAGAAAGACCGATTATCATCATCAATAACTCACCCGAAAGTGAGTAAGCAAAACGTGACATATGGCATCGAAAGTAAAAGGCAGTTCCATGAATGCCCACAACCTGAAAGTACTGGCATCCTACTGCGACGTAAATGAAACCCTCCAGAACATCAGTCAACGCTGGAAAGTACAGATACTCCATAGTATATTCACTGGTCTGGCGCATTTCAGTCAACTGAAAAAAGCGCATCCCTCCTTATCCGACCAGGTGTTGGGCAAACGGCTCGGAGAACTGGTAGCACAGGGCCTTGTGAGCAAAACGTGTATCACCGGCACTACACCTGTACAAACAGCGTACAGTGTTACCTGCAAAGGGAAAGGGTTGCTTTCCATTATTTTCGAGTTACAGGCGTGGAGTAAAAAAGACTGGGCTACGCAATCATTGCAGTGTAGTGCGCTTTAATGATCAACGCAGATATCGTAATTCAAAATTCTCCAGAAAAAACTGCATCATCTCTATAGCAGATTGATGTTCGTCTGCACAATGAATCCGGCAGAAAATGATGTCGGTATCTTCATCATCCTGACAAAACTGCAATGCAATCGTTTGTTCCCCTATCAGGGAATAGTCAAACCAGTGATCATTATCGAGGGAAGTGTTGGTGAATCCATACGTGACGGCCTCTATATCAGCATCATCAAATGTATAGTGACAGATATGGGATAATGCTGCGAGCAGCGCCGGTAAATGATCTTTTCGGATCCAGTCAATGGCCATCATACGACAACGGGTATATTTATATCGTAAATATACTGCTACTACAGGTTATTTTTGGGGAGAAAAGAAAGGGGGTGTCAATGGTTGCTCATGTGTTGCCGGGTGATGCCCAGTTTTTTCATCCTTGCTTCCAGTGTAGTTGGCTTTATCTGAAGAATGGCCGCAGCGCCGTTTTCTCCGCGGATACGTCCATTGCAATGCTTCATTACACGAATAATCAGTTGTCTTTCTGCTTCCGCGAGGCTGGTAATGGGAGGACTGGAATCGGTGTCCCTCGCGTTTTCCGGCGGAGGCAGTTCCACATAGATCACCGGCGCATTCCCGATGATCACCGCTCTTTCCACCAGATGCTGCAGTTCCCGGATATTGCCGGGCCAATGGTAGTTCATCATTGCATCGAGGGAGCGCTGACTGATGGTAGCCATGGGTTTGCGGAAATGTTGCGCTGCTTTTTCCACGAAGTATTTCGCCAGCAGGGGAATATCGTCTTTCCGTTCCCGCAGGGGTGGCAGGTGTATCGGAAATACATGCAGGCGGTAGTATAGGTCGTAGCGAAAGCGGCCCGCCTGGCATTCCGCTTCCAGTATACGGTTGGTGGCAGCAATCACCCGCGCGTCCGTTTTAACGGTGGTGCCGCCTATTCTTTCAATCTCTTTTTCCTGTAGTACCCGCAGCAGCTTCGGTTGCTGTTCCAGTGGCAGCTCGCCTATTTCATCGAGGAAGATGGTGCTTTGTTGCGCCTGTTCAAACTTACCGGTGCGGCGTTGCAGCGCTCCGGTAAAGGCGCCTCTCTCATGTCCAAACAATTCGGATTCTATCAGTTGAAGCGGCAGCGCGGCGCAGTTGACTTTCACCATGGGGCGTGCCCGGCGGGCCGACAATTCATGGATAGCCTGCGCAATCACTTCTTTGCCCGTACCCGTTTCCCCCGTGAGCAAAACGGTGGCATCGGTGTCAGCCACCTGCTGCACCTGCTGTAGTACCGTCTGCAAAGCGGGGCCACCTATCAATGGTCCGTATGACGTTGATAAATACGCAGCATCCTTTTCTGCCTGTTCACTTTTCATGCAAGATCGGGTCAGTGAGCCGTCTGTCACGACAACTCCGGTTAACAATATCCAATATTTCGTATATCCATTTAGGTAATTCCAAAATATTGGAGGGGATCATCATCCAACATCCTTTGTAAGCAACTGGTTAACAAGCACTTACTCACATGGCATAGTCATTGAATTCCGGATGGAAATTTTTTTTAACCCGGAAAAAATTACAGAAGGTTCTGTAATACAAACTGAAGCCCAAACAATCACTATAAAATAATGAATAGCAGATTTCAGCGATAGTAACAGGTAAAGACTTTTTACATCAATAGCAGGCTGCATTACACAAAAAAGATACCAGTTGGTGTCTGACGGGTATGCTATGCACCTACGCCAACGCCGGTACGGATTCCTTCCTTGTTACACCGAACATCCTGCCACCCATGGCCCCATCGGCCAACACATAACCATCAAATCTATATGTTTAAAAACCTCATTTGTTATGGCCTACTTTACAGTTGACATCACGGAGCAGGAACACTGGGACCAGGTTATTCACGCGGCCCACAGCTACGACTTCTACCACACCTGGTATTATCATCAACTGTCCGCAGGCGACAGTCATCCTTTTTTATTTGTATTGGAAGAAGAAGGAAATTTTGTGGCAGTACCACTGCTAAAGCGGAACATAGAAGACACGAATTATTTTGACTGTACTTCTGTCTATGGTTATGCCGGGCCTGTTTCTAATCTGGATTTCGGCGATATGCCACCCGCACTGTTGCAACAGTTTTTACAAACGTTTCTCCGTTTCCTGAAAAAAGAAAAAATCGTCAGCGTGTTTACCCGGCTGCATCCGCTGATCCATCAGCATTTTCAGCCAGGCCAAACCGGCGGACTGTATGACAACGGGAAGACCGTGATCATAGATATCACACCACCTATTGCCGACCAGCGGCAACAGTACCGCAAGGCATTCCGCTCCAAGATCAATCAACTGCGGAATAAAGGCTACAAGGTACGCCAGGGCATCAATGAAGAAGACATTGCATCATTTGCAGCCATCTATTTGCAGAATATGCAGCGACTGGGCGCCCATGCGAATTATTATTTCGATAAAAACTATTTTAAACAGTTGCTACAGGCCACGTCTTTTCAAAGCAACATATTGCTTGCCTCCTTTGATGGTCGTGATACAGCAGGCGTTTTCACCACCTGTTGCAACAACATGATGCAGCTGCATCTGGCGGCCACGCATGAGGACTTTATACATGATTCCCCTATGCGGCTGCTGGTGGAAGAGGCCAGCATTTTCGGGCAGTCGCAGCGGATGCAATACCTGCATCTGGGTGGCGGTGTAGGCGGGCAGCAGGACTCGCTGTTCAACTTCAAGGCCGGCTTCTCTGATCACTTCCTGGATTTCAGGACGTGGCGCCTGATTGCCGACACGGCCACCTATAGGGCCCTGACGCTGAAAAAGGCTCCCACACCGGTCATGACAGACCTCCCCTTTCCTGTTTACCGCTTTCTCTAGTTATAGTTGATAAAAAATTTTGCCATATCTTTTTAAAACCTGCATAACATATGTATTCCAATATCACCATTGCCATAGATTTCGACGGGACCTGTACCTATCATCGCTTCCCGATGATAGGGGAAGAAATTCCACACTGTATCCATGTGTTACAGCGATTACAACAACAAGGCGTCAGACTTATTCTCAATACCATGCGCTCCGGCAAGCATTTGAAGGATGCGGTGAAATGGCTCAACAGTAAAGGCATTACCCTTTATGGTGAAAACAGGAATCCGCAGCAGCGCCGGTGGACCGGCAGCCCTAAAGTACAGGCCGATTATTACATTGATGATGCCGCCCTCGGCTGCCCCGTAGAAGATGACATTTTCGGAAGAGTTTCTGTAAACTGGTATCAAGTGGAAACCCTGTTGGAGGCGCGACAGATACTCCCTGCGCGTACCAAGGCTAAAGAAAAAAACTGGCCACTCCAGCCGGTAAAGTAAGCATAGCTGTTCCTACGTTAAAAAGCCTGCGATCACGCAGGCTTATTCATTTTATAATGTCAGGTGCAATATCGGATAAGGCTTGCCCATACCGTCTTTTTCAGACCGGCCATTGACTTTAAAGCCCATCCGCTCATAAAAACCTATTGCCTGGCCGTTCTGCTCATTCACATCCACTTTACGGATATTCAGCTCCGCGATGGCGTAATGAATGAGGTGTTTGCCTATCCCCTTTCCCCTGGCCGTATCACTCACAAACAACATCTCCAGGGAGTCTTCGTGTACGCCCAGGAAAGCGACCGGCGTCTCTTCGTCATTCAACATCAGGTAGGTATCTACCTGAGGAAAAAATGCCTCCGCCAACAACGACTTGATGTGATCAAAATCTTCCTGCTTTAAAAAATCATGGGTAGCCTTCACGGCAGATTCCCATATCCGGACCATCTCCGGATAGTCCGTAGCTGTAGCTCTTCTAATCTTCATCTTCCTATTCTTTTAAATTGGGTAACAAGTTCGCACATTCTGTGTTTTGTACCAAATATCCAACGGTAAGTGTCATAAATGCCAAATGACGCAGTGGTAATTTTGTACTTATTAATTCAAACAATATGAATACAAGTGCACTATTTTTTGGCATCATGGCCGCTCTGGGCTATATCGTTTTACAATCCCTCTTCATCCTGGGCGTGCGGATAGCCGCCAAGGGCGCGGTGGAGAAACTGCCCAATGGCAAAGACAAGGACAGCGAAATGATCCTGTTTCCCCTCTTCAAATATCTTACCCGCACCACACAGATGAAAATCTATTACAGCAACGAACAGTTCGATCTGCTGATACAAAAATTAAGGGTGCTGATGCCGGAGGCAATGCTGCATACCGAAGAAAACAGCATCCTGCTTCCTACAGGGGATGCTTCCAGAATACCGGTATTAAAGGAACTCAACAACATCTTGCCCAAAATAGATGGGAAAATACAGGTAGACGTCAATGATAGCGGCGTCCGTTTTTTAAAGACAGATGAGGTGTTTAAGGTCAACAAATACCTGCGCAAACCTGTTATTCAGTGTCCAATCTGTATGGCATCGTATTGGAGCGTCTTCAGCTACTGGATTCCCATTATTTATTTCTACGGGTTCGACTTACTGGTGGTATACGCCGGCGTGATCAATATCTGCGCGGTGGCCAGTATGAACTGGCTGCTGTGGATGCGGGGTTCCGCCTATGAATCACAAATCATGAAAGGATAACCAGGCACCGCTTTCTAACTCTCCGACAGGCTATTCCGGAACTGGTATTGACGGCATAGCTGCTCCATTTTCTGTGCAAAAGCCTGTCGGTAATACAACGGCATCTGTGGACCCTCTGCAAAAAAACGGTGGTACTTTTCCAGCAAATGAGGATAGTGTTTGGCCACAGCATGCAATACGAGCGTTTTGCTGTCAGACGGTCCCGATCCGAATAATGTCAGTGTGGCGGGGAATATATAAGCTGCTCCGGCTGCCTTAAATGTCCGGAACATCTCCTCCAGCTGCGCTGCGGTATCGGTAATAAAAGGCAGCAACGGCATCAGGCTAACACCGCTGTGCAGGCCTTTTTCAACGGCCATCCTTAAAGCGTCCAGTCGCAGCGATGGCGGCGTGGCGCCAGGCTCAAAAATACGGGCAACGGCATCTGTGATGGTTGAAAAGGAAAAGGTCACGAAAGCCTTGTGGGACAGTTTATCCTGCAAATCGTCCGGCAGTATGGCCGCCTTGTTGATATCATGAAGCAGCTCAAAATCGCGGCTGACGAGGTTTGACTTAGTGATAATATGCACCGGAAAACGGTAATGCAGGATCACTTCAAGCAGGCGCCGGGTGAGCTGTTCCGTTTTTTCGATTTGCAGATAGGGATCTGTAGCGGAAGACAGGACAATGATGCCGTATTGTTTTTTGCGGGCCCGGAGCGACAGTTGCTTCTCCAGCAGTTCGACGGCATTACTTTTAACACTGAGTTTTTCTTCCATGTTGATCCCATACTTACTACCCCTGATGTAACAGTACTGGCAGTTAAAAGAGCAGCCGCTGTAGGGATTGACCGTATAATCGTCCAGGAACCAGGGATCACGGCTTTTTGTTTTATTCAGTATGGATTTGACGGCGATGGAGCGTGTCATTTTTTCCTGTTGTAATGAAGACCTATGTTGACTTTTGTCCGGAACCACTGTTGCGTTGCGGTTGATGCGAGCTGCTCCTGATAACGGGCGATCAGTTGCGGGTGAAATTTGGCAACTGTTTTAGCGCCCCATCCGATGCCTTTCCGGGTATGAAAATCTGTGGCGGCCGATAAAGACAGCAGTATCCGGAATACCGGTTCTACATACTGCTGGTCCAGCCCTTTTTTAACGGCATAATGCGTGGCCACTCCTACTGTCCTGACGATCCATTTATCTTCGTGCCCGGATAATTGGGCTAATAACGGAATGGTCTTTTCCGGCATCGTGAGCAAGGCGTGCCCTAATACCCGCTCCCCAATGATATCGCACACATACCATTGATCGCCGAACTGTATATAGTCACAGGCTTTGTTAACGGCAGTATCGAAATCCTGCGTCAAACGTTCCTGCAGGATAATCCCGGCCAGCACCTGGCTCCCGATTTCCCGTAATTCGATGATACGATCTGTGATAGTGATATGCGCTGCTTCGGGCACTGCTATTATGATTTCTTTAGCAGCATACTCCAACAAGGGGAACCTCACTTTCTTCTTCAGCAGGGCATCATGCAGCGAGACGATAAAAGCCTTTTGCCCATTGCGTTGCAGGGCATCCAGCGCCCCCGCCACCATGAGCTTGATAGTTGCCTTGCTGCTGATACTTTCCATGGCGTCAAAGGTATGAAAACTATGCACGTTTCCGGGTAAGGACTTCGATGTGGACGCTCATCTAAAAGCAAAGGCCGCCTCAAAGGAAGAAGCGGCCTTTTTATTGGGTTAAATGGAGATCAGCTTACTGTGCCCGCAAACTATTCACCGGATTGGCCAATGCTGCGCGGATAGCCTGGAAACTGATAGTCAACAGGGCTATGCCTACGGCCATAAAACCTGCCATGGCAAATACTTCCCAGCCGATACCTATCCGGTAAGCGAAGTCCTGTAACCAGCGGTGCATCGCCCACCATCCCAGCGGGAAGGCAAAGACAATGGCGATCATCACCAGTTTCAGAAAATCTTTGGACAGCAGGTGGACGATGTTGGTCATGGTAGCGCCCAGCACTTTACGGATACCGATTTCGCGGGTCCGTTGTTCCGCTGCATAAGCCGCCAGTCCAAACAATCCGAGGCTGGCGATGAAAATGGCCAGTACCGCAAACGACAGGGATATCTTGCCCATCCTGCTTTCTGACCGGTACAGGTTATTAAAATCATCATCCATAAAAGAGTAGCTGAAAGGCTGGTTAGGCACCATGGCACGCCATTGCTGTTCCACCTGTGCCATCAGTGCCGGCATATCGTTACTGCGTATACGAAAAGCCATGCTGCCCTTGTCTTCATGGAGAAACAGCGCCAGCGGCGTTACCTGTTCCCGTAAGGAATTAAAATTAAAATCCTTTACCACGCCGATGATCGTATAGCCGTTCCCGTTTTTGCTGTCCATGTCCCGCCATTCATATATTTTCTGGTTGAGCGGATCTTTCAGCCCGATCAGCCGTGCAGCTGCTTCATTGATCACCACGGCCTGTGAGTCGGTGGCAAAAGCGGCGGAGAAGTTCCTGCCTGTTTTCATCTGCATGCCCAGGGCCGGAATATACTGATCGTCTACCGACCACATTTGCATGGTCACCGCATTTTTAGGATCGGGCACTGGATGGAGGAACATGGGCCCGTCGTTGCGGCTGGCGCTGGTAGGCAGGAATGATGTCATGGTGCCCGCCTTGATGCCGTTCAGTCCCATGATCTCCTGCCGGAAGGCCCGTGCCTGGCTGCCCAGTACATTGGTATTCTGCAACACCAGCACCTGGTCGCGATCGAAGCCCAGTTGTTTGTTACGGATAAAACGAAGCTGGTTGTAAATCACCAGCGTGCCTACCATCAGGAAAATGGAGATGCTGAACTGGAACACGACCAACCCGTTACGCAACATACTGTTCCGGAAGCCCGAGGCAATCGTGCCTTTCAGCACCAATACCGGCCGGAAGGCCGACAGGAAGAAGGCCGGATAACTACCGGCCAGTAATCCCACTGTAAGAACAAGTGCCAGCAATATCCATCCCAGCCACGGCCTGCTGAACAAGCTGAGGGTGATCTGTTTGGCCGCTACCTGGTTAAAAAGCGGCAATAGCAGCCATGCGATACCCAGTGCCAGCAACATGGCCACTGCGCTGACCAACAGCGATTCTGTCAGGAACTGCGCCACCAGCTGTGAACGTTGTGAGCCCATGACCTTACGGATGCCCACTTCCCGCGCCCTGTTGGCAGAGCGGGCGGTAGACAGGTTCATAAAGTTCACACAGGCGATCAGCAAGATAAACAGTGCGATGGCCGAGAAGATGTATACATACTGAATAGAGCTGGTGGGGCTCAATTCATACGATTTGCTACTGTACAGGTGAATGTCTGTCAGCGGCATCAGCGAATAGCGGATATAGTCACCATTGCGTGCCAGTTCCTCCTGCGACGTGTTCATCATGGACACCAGCTGCGGGGCGATGTATTTCGCGGTGGCCGGTCCCAGCTTTGCCTCCAGTTTCTTCGGATCGGCGCCCTTGCGCAGCACTAAAAAGGTGTTGAAATTATTGGCGAGCCACTTGTCATTTCTGCTTTCAGGCGCGTCAGCGAGTGATACAAAGAAGTCGAAGTCCAGCAGCGTCTGGCCGGGGAATGGTTTCAGTACGCCGGTCACCTTATAAGGCACGCTGTCATCGATCACCAGGTCGCGGCCCACCGCGTCGGCGGTGTTAAAATACTTAACCGCCGTTTTCTCCGTGATCACCACGGTGCGCGGTTCTTTTAACGCCGTAGCCGGGTCGCCGGCCAGCAGCGGAAGGGAAAAAACGCGGAACAGCGTAGAGTCGGCGAAAATTACTTTGTTCTCTTTGATATTCTGGCTTCCCTTGCGAACCAGCCAGCCCTCATATTTGCGAAAACGCACTGCCTCTTCTATTTCCGGCAGGTCCGCTTTCAGGGCCGGGCCCAGCGGCGCCGGCGCCGTAGCCACATCATAACGGGAACCACCGAATTTGATGTCCGCATCTACTTCATAGGTCCTGTCAGCAGCAGCGTGAAAGCGGTCGTAGCTCAGTTCATCGAGTACGTACAGAATGATCAGCAAACTGGTGGCCAGGCCTATCGCCAGGCCCAACACATTGATGGCCGAAAAAGCTTTGTTCTTCCAAAGGTTACGTATGGCTACGCTGAAATAATTTCTTAACATGGCAGGGGAATTTATACCTAAAAACGATACCTGCCCACCAAAAAAGAAACCATGATATCAACTACTAAATATCAAAATAATACAAATAATAAAATTTACATCTATGTTCAGATTCGAACAACTACTGTTCACTTATGACAGCAGTTCCTTCAGTGGCAGCTGAGCGGCTTTTTCCACGTTGCCTCTCCAGGCAACGAAGCCGTCGGGCCTTACGAGCAGCGCATCGCCGGGCATAGCGCCGGTAGCTTCTTCCCACTGCGCCACTATATTGCCGGCCAACGGGAACACCCGTACGAAAACAGCGTGTTCATTCAGCGCCTCCTGCCAGGGTGCGGTATCGCCATGCACAAAAAGCGTGAAGCGTCCTTTCAGCAGATCGAGGGTGGATTGTTTACGGGCTTCATCCAGCCACAGATGCGGCACCCTTGTACCAGGAAGGCCATACAGCACTTTTTCAGCCGGCGCCGGCGGACATTCCGAGGCCACGGTCACCGGGTATTGATAATCCGGTATCCCGATCAGTGTGCGTATGTTTTGCGTCAGCGTCATCTCCTGCTCCTTTATCGCCTCACCGTCCTTTGGTGGCGCTGCTGCCATTCGCTGCATGATCTCTTTCTCTTTCAGGATGCCGCGTTCATCTGCCAGCTTTGCTGAAGACAGGGCATTGAACAGGCCTATCGGCTGCCGCTCCGTGGTATAGGATCCCAGCAGTGAGGGGGCGGCATGACCTTTTAACACCGCCGCTATTTTCCAGGCCAGGTTCTGCGCGTCCTGGATGCCTGTATTGGCGCCTTTGCCGCCGTAGGGCGTCATCACATGCGCGGCATCGCCGGCGAGGAAGATGCGGCCGCGCTGCATGGTGTCTGTCACGCGGACAGTCATCTCCCACGGCAGTACGCTCAGGATACGCATAGGCAGTTCAGGCATGCCCAGTGCGGTATGCAATAGATGGACCAGCCTTTCTTCCGTATAGTCTTCTACCCGCTCCCCATTTTCGGGATAGTACCGCAGCTGATACACCCAGCGGTCGCTGTTATTAATGGCCGTCACAAAACCGATGATGCCGGGCGTGTCGATGATACAGATGCTGAACTCCCGATCCAGCACCAGTTCAGCCATATCGGCTTCGAAATAGATATTGAGGAAATCGGCCAGCACGCCCGGACCGGTAACCGGGAGCTGTAATTGTTGTCTGACCGGGCTTCCGGCGCCGTCAGCGGCAATGAGATAGTCTGCCGTCACGATAGTGGTCTCGCCTGTTTCCCGGTCGCGCAGTACCGCTTTCACGCCGTTGTCATCCTGCGAAAAAGAAATCATCTCGGTGTAAAACAACAGGTCCGCCCCCCGCTCCTCCGCGGCTGCGCGCAGTACCGGCTCTGCGAGGTCCTGTGTACAACGGGCGCCGGTTTCCGGCGTCAGCGCCGCCAGGCTTTCCAGCCCCTTCAGCTGACTGGGATAAGTGATACGTCCCCCTTCCCTGGGCTTCAGGTCCTTTAACGCTGCCGTCAGTGTGTCCGCCCGTAACACGCCCCAGGCCGGCCCCAGTGCTTTACCAGCTTCCCGTACCGCCTCGCCGATGCCCAGCTCCCGGAACAGCTCCATGGTACGGATGTCAAAACCGCGCGCCCTCGGGTGGATGGACGTACCGCGGTGACGTTCCACCAGCAACGGCCGGATGCCCTGTTGTAAAAGAAATAAAGCGGCCGAAAGACCGGTAATACCGCCACCGGCAATCAATACCGGTACCTGCAGCTGATGTTGTGTTGTCATGAAAAAATGTTTTCACAAAATTGCCGGTTCAGCGACGGGACGGGGTGCATAAAACGGATAAATAAGTACCATTTTTGTAACTGTTTCATCCTACATTTGTAATCATGCAATCCTCTGCAAACCATAACGCCGCTTTCAGAGACGCCTTCCTGATCCCTCAGGGAGAAGTACATCAGTACCGTTTGCCGATGCCGGACATAGACGGTAGTGGCAGGTTCGTCCTCTGCGAGGATATGGCCATCGCAGACGGCAGCGTGGTGGCCGGTCCCCCGGAGTTCTCCTGGCAGCATTATAACGAGAAGACTTTCGTGGAGCTCAATTTTGTGATGTCAGGACAACTATACCAAACCCATGAAGGACTGATATCACGCCAGCTGTTCACACAGGGATACGCCAACCTGCTGTTCAATCCCCAATCCTGGGAGAAAAATGAACTGGCCGATAACAAAGGCTTTCGCAATCTGGGCGTGCATATCAAACCGGAGAGAATGATAGCGCTGCTCGACAGCTACGCCCCGGAGTTACACCATCTGACAGATAGGATAGCAAAGGGCACTCCATTTGTCGTGCATTCGCCAACGGCCTACTTCACGCCACGGTTGCAGCACACCCTGGACCACCTATGGGAAAGCCCTCTTCCGCAGGGGCTGAAGCGGTTGCATTTTGAAACACAGATACTACAGTTGTTCGGCCTGCAATGCGAGGCATTACTGGCTGCCCATAAACCAGCCGGCGCGGATGCGCTCCGTACCGCCGACCGTGAGCGACTACATCATGCCCGGCAATACCTCCTGGAACACCTGGCCTACCCTCCTTCTCTGGCCGAGCTGTCACGCGTATGCGGACTGAATGAATTCAAGCTTAAAAAAGGTTTCCGGTTATTGTTCGGACAAAGTGTTTTCGCTTTTGTCAGCAACGAAAGACTGGCAGTCGCCCGCGAACAGATATTACAGGGAGAACATAATATTTCCGAAATCGCCTACGGCCTCGGCTATACGCATCCGCAACATTTCCACCGGGCGTTTAAAAAGAAGTTCGGTATTACGCCCATGGGGCTGCTCAAATGATGATCATGCATCCCGACACCGTACAATATATCCTGAAATACTATAGTACCCTGATGGAAAGTAAAATAGGGTTGATCGTTGACTGTACCCTGCGCATCTACAAATACAAAAAACTCAGGGAGAGCTACCAGACCAACGATACCCTTACCCGGCATTATCGGGAGGCGGGCTGGATAACAGAGAATGAAACCGTGCAGACATTGCTGGAAGATGGCATCGATAAGTTTGAATTGGAAGTAGCCATGCGGATACAGTACCGATATGGTGACAAGATATTCTTCAATCGCTGCCCCCAATGCGATAGGCTGGCCAGAACACCGCAAGCATGCCAATGCAGGTATTGCGGGCATCGTTGGCGTAAGGAATAATAGAAAAGGATTTAATTAATTGGCCCCTTTTGCCCCTTTATTGCCCCTTTAAGGCCTATTTTGCCCCTTTATTGCCCCTTTAGCACCCTTAATTGCCCCTTTAGGTTTCGATAGTACATAAAAGGTACCTCTACCGGTTGAACCCACCTTTTTAATCAACTGCTTTAACAGCAATGCTTGCAGATCTGACGTTGCAGTCCGTTTAGATACCGAAAAGTAATCCTGATATTGTTTATTACTTATCTGAAGATGCTCCTTTATGAACATAAGCGCCTTCACCTGACGATCTTCCAAACCTAACCTCCTCAGATTTTCAATTGTATAGGTATCTTTATAGAACACAATACTAAAGCCACCCTGTTCCTCCACCATCACCGGCTCTGGCAGCCCAGCCTCCACACAAGCCTCCACAATTCTGTTAATACCCCTTCCCCACGACTCGATGTAACCAGCTTTATAGAATATATTAGCGATATTTCTGTTTCTGGGATAAGACGAGTGGTTTTCCCTTAATGCATCGATTTTTAATTCTTCAGGGAGATTACCTGGGTTCCAGAGATGTAAACGGTCATCGAACACGCGGAGGAAAGTATATGTACTCGAATAGTCCCTGTGTATGATGGCATTACAGATCGCTTCTCTAAGCGCTTCTTCGGGATACTCCAAAGGCTCCAACCGTTGTAGTCCCTGATAAGATATAGGCCGGATAAGATACTTCCGGTCCAGTAACTCCATCACACTGTCAGCCATGCTGAAAATATTGGTTTCTATCATGTCATGAAACAACAGGTCATGGTTTGACTTGCCGAATCTACCAATCTTAAAGCTCGCTGTAATGGAAACTCTTCCCAGACGTTTTCCGAACAATAACAGCGCGGCGTGGGAGAAGTCTCCTGTTGGCGCCATCAGCTCCAGCTTTTTCAGCAAGGAGAGGGTGTCCAGGGTTAACGCTTCTGCCGGTATTCGCTCTTTCATCCGGGCTTTTCGAAGAAAAACATCGATCGTTTCCCGGTCAAAATCCTCTATGGTGGCTCCCTCCACGGGTAACTCCTCCCATTTCTTACCGATCTTTTTCAGTAACAGGTTCTGCAACGCAATTCCCTTCAGTTCCTGCCTGGTACTGCCGCTACGATAGTGATAAACACCATGATAGGCAATAGGCACTGTGCTTACCGGGACGACAATCTCAATATAATAATGGTGTTCCCGCTGATGAAGGTTAACATCCACTACCAGCCCCAGATGGTTCACAGTCTTATTAGGTATTTCATCCATCAGCTTTCGATAATCGTCTACTCCCACTACCATTCCCTTATCGTCAAAACCGATAAATATTCTACCTCCCTGGGCATTTGCAAAACCACAGATCCATTTCAGGTGTTCATCCCTCCAGGATGTCTTATATTCAATATTTTGTTGTTCAGGCATAACAATACTGGATAAGGCGCGAAAGTAGGGCTCACGGCTCCGCTAAATCCCCTATTCCCGTAAACCGATCTGTATTAACAAAAAACCTTCCCTCCCCTGTCTCATTCTCTGCCCCTCAGTCATCATACTGATGAAACAAAAATTATTTCATTATGCAATCAAATGTTAAGGGCCGGAACATCGCCTATTGGACCACTACCGGTTTACTGGCCGCCGGCATGCTCTCCGGTGGTATTGCTCAACTGATGCGCGCTCCCTGGAATACACAGGGTATCATTCATCTGGGGTATCCTGTTTACGTAATGACCATATTGGGCACCTGGAAACTATTGGGCGTTACGGCGCTGCTGATGCCCCGGATGACGCTGGTGAAGGAATGGGCTTATGCCGGGTTCTTTTTTCTGATGACCGGCGCCGTGATCTCCCATCTCGTAAGTGGTGATGGGCTGACAGCGGTGACCGCGCAGAGCATTTTCGTGGTACTCATCGTGCTATCCTGGTATCTGAGGCCTGCTAACAGAAGAATTACCGCCTTAACAAACATGCCGGAATAATTGTATGTTTATCTACCGGAAATTATTTTTTTTAAAAGATGTCCAATTTTTCATTTTCCAGTCATCCTATGTATGTTATCTTTTTACATCACTTTAATTGAATGATCCGATGAAAGAGTTCATGTTATTATTCCGCCAGCCCAGCTACGATTATAGTAATGCTTCCCCCAGCGAGATGCAGGCCCTGGCACAGAAATGGAAAGACTGGGTTAATGGTATCGTGGCACAGGACAAACTGTCCAGCCATGGCCCTCGCCTGTCGCTGGAAGGCAAGGTATTGAAGTCCGGTGGCGTGGTGACCGACGGCCCTTTTGTGGAAGTCCGGGAAATACTCGGTAGCTTTATCATCGTGAAGGCCGAAGACCTGGAAGCGGCCACCACCCTGGCTCATGGCTGCCCTGCCGTAGAGATGGGCGGCAGCGTAGAGATCAGGCCTTTGTATATGTAATCGTAAACAATTTTATCGCCACCTGCCTTGCGGGCAGGTGGCGCCCTGTTATGGAAGCAGCACCTTCACTAAAACAATTATTTCAACAGGAATTCTCCCGCATGGTGGCAGTCATCAGTCACCGTTTTGGATTGCAGCATATCGAAACAGCGGAAGACATTGTCAGTGAAACATTCCTCGTGGCAGCAGAAACATGGGGCCTGAAAGGGGTACCCGATAATCCTGCTGCATGGCTCTACGCCGTAGCGCGACAAAAAACGTTGTACCACTTTCGGCGCAACAAAATCTATGAAGAAAAAGTAATGCCCGCCATCAAAGCAGGTCAGGCATCAGAAGAGACGCTCGATTTCTCCGACCAACATATACGGGACAGCCAGCTGCAAATGATTTTCGCCATATGCAATCCGGCTATCGCCAGCGAAAGCCAGATAGGACTGGCGTTACGCATACTCTGCGGATTTGGCATCGACGAAATTGCAGAAGCCTTTCTCACCAGTAAAGAAACCATCAATAAAAGACTGTTCCGGGCGAAGGAAAAACTCCGGACCGCACAGATAAAACTGGAGATGCCCCCGGAGAACATGCTCGCCGAACGACTCGATAATGTACTGCATGTCATTTATCTGTTGTTTAACGAAGGATATTATTCGGGCACTCAAAGTCGCGTGCTGCAACAGGAGCTGTGCCTCGAAGCGCTGCGGCTGGGGCTGATGTTGGCCGATTACGAGAAAACCAGTCTGCCTGCTACCAACGCATTGATTGCCCTGATGTGTTTTCATGCCTCCCGGTTTGAAGCACGCCAAAACGACGAAACGTCGCTGGTGCTCTATGAAGAACAGGACAATTCCCAATGGGACCAGGCACTGATTCATCAGGGTGTTCGTTACCTCGAACGTTCTGCGCAAGGCGGACAACTAACCTCTTATCATCTCGAAGCCGGTATCGCTTACCGGCATTGCCAGCAGACGGACACACCTGAGAAATGGCAGGACATCCTACAGCTGTATGATCAGCTGCTACAGGTGAACTTCTCCCCCGCCGTAGCGCTGAACCGCGCCTATGCCGTTTACAAAGTACACGGAGCACAAACAGCCATCGATGAAGCGGAAAAAATTCCGCTGACCAACAATCATTTTTATTTTGTGTTGTTAGGCGAGCTGTATAAAAATATCCAACCGGACAAAGCGGCCGCCTGCCTTCGACAGGCCTTGTCGCTGGCCCGCTCCCCCATAGAGAAACAACAAGTGCTGCGTAAAATAGCACTGCTGTAAACTGCCGTAATCCCACCCTCAAAAAGTCGCATTTACACAGTATGCAGGTTAACTACCTCCTGTATTTTTGTAGTACAAATTCAGATGTTATGCGAAAGATCATCATCATAAATTTTATTACGCTGGATGGCGTGATACAATCACCCGGTGGGCCGCAGGAAGATACCTCCGGCAAATTTCAATGGGGTGGCTGGGTGGCTCCTTTCGGAGACGATATCCTGCACGAGAAGCTGACCGATGTAATGAGTCAGCCTTTCGATTTGTTACTGGGCAGACGCACCTACGATATTTTTGCTGCCCACTGGCCGCATTATGACGATCCTATCGGTAAAAAATTCAACAGCGCAGAGAAGTTTGTCGTCTCGCATCATGATATTCCGTTGCCATGGCAACATTCAACGCTGATTACCGATGATGTGGTGGCGCAACTGCAAGCGTTGAAAAAAACCGGGGGCCCTGATTTACAAGTCTACGGCAGCAGCCAGCTGACACAGACATTACTGAAACATCAGTTGGTAGATATCGCGCATTTGTGGCTCCACCCTGTCACCATCGGTTCGGGCAAGCGCCTGTTTGAGGACGGCACACTTCCCGGTAGCTGGAAACTCACAGACGCTACCCCTACTTCCACCGGGGTGATCCTCACTACCTACGAAGCTGCCGGAGCATTGCATACACGGGCTATTGAAGCGAAACCACCTTCCACCGAGGAACTGGAAAGAAGGAAAAAAGTAGCGGCAGAAGATGCCAAATTATAAGGTGTTAGTCCCTGCTTTGAGGGATTGACGATAGGCCAGCGGCGATAAACCCGTCTTACTTTTAAAGAGGCGATTAAAAGATTGTGGTTGCTCAAAGCCCAGTCTGTAGGCGATATCCGCCACGCTCCATTCTCCGGCGCCCAACAGGTCTTTTGCTGTTTCGAGCAATTTCCGGTGGATATGTTGCTGCGTATTTAATCCGGTATTGGCCCGCAGCAGATCGCTCAGATAATCAGGCGAAAAATGCAATTGCTCAGAAACATATTGCACGCTGGGCAATCCCGAGCGGGCAGGCGCGTCGCTATCGAAATACTGCAGCAATACCGTGTCGAGGCGGTTCAGCAGGCCATGGTCATCTTCCCGTTGCGCGGCAAACTGGCGGTGATAAAAACGATTGCTATAGTCCAGCAACAGCTCCAGCCCCGATACCAGCAGGTCCTGACTGAAGCGGTCGGCCGGTGTGTCCAGCTCCAGGCCTATCTGTTCAAATATTCTGAGGATCACGGCTTTTTCTTTCTCTGTCAGATGCAATGCTTCTGATACGGCATAGGAGAAGAAACCATATTGTCGGATTTTCTTTCCCAGCGGGTGATACCGGATAAGATCAGGATGAAAAAAAATGATCACGCCCGACAGGCTTTTTTCCGGCGATGCGCCGGAGATCAGCTGTCCCGGCGCCATAAAACACAACCCACCTTCTTTGAAGTCATAATAGTGCTGGCCATAACGGACCATGCCGTTGGTCTTATGAATAAAAGAAACCTTGTAGAAATTGAGCATGATACGCGAAGAAAACTCACGCTGGAACTGCATCCCTTCGTAGCTGACATAACTGATCAACGGATGTTGCGGCGCCGGCAGTCCCAGTTCGTTGTGAAAAGAGGCGATATCCGGATATATCGCCGGTGATGGCATTGTTTTCTTCATGCCATAAAAATAAGACATATCGTGTCAATAATGATCGTTCTCCTTCCTGGGAAGGATGGCCGGCAACACGGAAGCCTGTCCGTTGATGGTAGCGCCTCCCTGCGCAATATGCCGGGCATTGGCCAGTAAGGTGTACGGGAAAACAGGTTCCGGCGCCGACAGGGCGTCCAGCTCCGCCATCACCTGCGGAGAGAGGGTTACTGACAATGCCTGCAGGTTCTGTTGCAGTTGCTCCGCGGTACGGGCGCCGATGATGGTGGAAGTAACCCCTTCCCTTGCCATCACCCAGGCCAGTGCGATGGCCGATGTGGGTACACGATAGTTGGCAGCGATGTTGTTCAGTGCCTCCGTCAGGTCGTACACCTTTTCACTGACAGGCCCGTTCGTTGAACGTTTGCTAAGCGTTTGGTCTTTATTCTCCCGTGTATATTTTCCGGAGAGCAGCCCTTGTTTCAGGGGCGACCAGGGCATGACGCCCAGTTGCATCTCGCGGGCCATTGGTACCAGTTCCGCTTCCACTGTTCTTTCCAGGAGAGAGTATTCTATCTGTAAGCCGATAAAAGCGGGCCAGCCCCGGAAGTGTGCTATCGTCTGCGCCTCCGCAATTTTCCAAGCCGGCGTATCTGACACCCCGATATACCTGATTTTCCCTGACTGCACCAGTTTTTCCAATGTATAGAGCGTTTCTTCTATGGGCGTGTGCGGGTCGAAGGCGTGCATCCAGTAGAGGTCTATGTAATCGGTTTGCAGCCGCCGCAGCGATGCTTCCAGCGACGCGATGATTGTTTTCCTGCCTGTACCGCCGCTGTTAGGGTCTCCGGGCCGCATGCTGCCGAAAAACTTGGTGGCGATCACCAGCCTGTCTCTGTTGATGTGGCTTTCTTTCACATAATCTCCGATGATTTTTTCTGAATGTCCTCTGGTATAAATGTTGGCCGTGTCTATCATGTTGCCACCCTGATCCAGGTAGGCTGCCAGTATCTCTTTGGAGGTTTCCGGTGAAGCACCGTAGTGCCAGTCTGTTCCGAATGTCATGGCGCCGAGCGTCAGCGGGCTCACTTTCAGGCCCGACCGGCCCAGGGTGCGATAATGTGTTACATCCATCTTTTTTTACTTTGACAACAAAATTCCGTTAACCTTAAAACGGGGAAGTAACCGGATCAGGGATTAATATAACCGGAAACAGGATTCCTCATTTTTAGATAGACCTCTCTATTTTTTAAAAATGAGCTATATTTGCTTTTGTAAAAACAGTTTTATGAAGGAAAAAGTAAAAGTGCGGGACCGGATATTGAATGTGGCGACGGAGTTATTCTCCCGGCAGGGCTTTAATCAGACCGGCATTAACCAGATCATTGCCGAAGCGGATATTGCCATTGGTTCCCTGTATAATCACTTCCCCTCCAAAAACGACCTGTTACTGGCCTATCTGCAGCGGAAGGAAGACGAATGGTTTGAAGGCTATGAGCGTTGCTGTAAGGGCGCCGGCAGTGCCAAAGACAAGATCCTGAAGTTTGTGGACTTCCGGATAGAGCAACAAAAACAATCCGATTTCTGTGGTTGTCCTTTTACCAAAATTATTTCAGAGATGGGGTCCGGGGAGGCGCAGATACAGGAGATGGTAGCTTCCCATAAAAATAAACAACGTGTATTGCTGCAAGGGCTGTTCCGGGAGCTGAAAGACACCGGTGAGCTGGACAGGAAGCTGCTCGCGGAAAATTTCTTTCTGATGGTGGAAGGCGCTACTGTCAATACCACCATTTCCAGGAATATGCAGGCGCTGGAACAAGTCCGCAAATTCATTAAAAAATTAATCGATTAATTTTTTTCTTCTCACATAAATAGATATATCTATCTATTTAAAAAAAACGATATAATATGATACCCAGTGAATCAACATTCAATGGAACGTACCCCTATGCGCCTAAGTTTTCCGACGCGCCGGGGTTCAGGATGCATTATGTAGACGAAGGCAGCGGACCCGTAGTGCTTTGTCTGCATGGCGAACCTACGTGGGGTTATTTATTCAGGCATCTGATTGCGGAGCTTTCCCGCACCCACCGGGTCATTGTTCCCGACCATATGGGATTCGGAAAAAGTGAAACGCCGGCAGACCGTACTTACTGGCTGCAGGACCATGTTGACAATATCGAGCGACTGGTACTGGCACTGGACCTCCGGGAAATTGTACTGGTGATGCATGACTTTGGCGGACCGGTAGGCATGGGACTCGCCGCGAGACAGCCGGAGCGGATCAGTGCTGTTGTCAGTATCAATGGACCGGTACCTTTCGGTCAGCCGGAGCTGGGCGACGCGCTCACCGCCAATACGCAGGAGTCTCCCTGGTTCAGCTGGATTGTACGCGCTGCGCAGGAAGGCCGGTTAGAAACCGTGCTGAATGAAACCGGCTACCATATCCTGAGCACGCTGAAGCTGAACGGATTTGAAAATAATGCGCTGATTACGCCTACCTGGCTGGAAGCCTATGGCAGCCCCTTCCCCACTGCAGCCGACTGTCGCGGTGTAACAGGCTGGGCGGCCGGTTTCGCCACAGGGATGCATCAGTTTGCGGTACCTACCGCCGAAGCCAGAGAAATCATCAGCCGCCTGCCTGCTATGGCCATCTGGGGCATGGAAGACCGCACCCTTCACGGAAAATATTTCCTGCCACTTTTCCGGTCGCTGTTCCCCCACGGGAAAGTGTATGAGCTGCCGCAAACAGGGCACTACAGCCCGGAAGATGCGCCTGATGCCGTTGGCAGCCTGGTGTCCCGCTTTCTCGGTATACCCTCCGGCGACAGAATATCCGCCACACACGATATGTATGAATCGTATTAATTTTTTTGTTTAAAAATAGATAGATCTATCTATATAATTTATTGTATGCAAAACAATACATCAAGATGGTTATCGATGGCCATTGTATCTGCGGGCATCTTCCTGGCGGTGATTGACATCTTTATCGTCAACGTAGCGCTGCCGGCCATCAAAAGAGGATTAAACGGCACCAACAGCGAACTGCAGCTGGTGGTGGCCATCTATCTGCTGGGTTATTCCTGCCTGCTGATCACCGGCGGGCGACTGGGCGACTATTACGGCCGTAAAAAAATCTTCCTCACCGGCATGTTTCTGTTTACGGTGGCTTCCGGGTTTTGTGGTCTCGCGCAGTCAGGCCTTCAGCTCAACATTGCCCGGTTCGTACAGGGACTGGCAGCAGCGCTGATGACGCCACAAGGCGTGTCTTACATACAGGTGCTTTTCCCCGAACCAAAAGAAAGGATGAAAGCCATCGGCATCTACGGCATCATCGCCGGATCTGCTTCCGTGATAGGGCAGTTTCTCGGCGGTGTGTTGCCAGACACCCACTTCGCCATCGACGGCTGGCGGCTGATATTTTTTATCAACCTCCCGCTGGGCCTTCTCTCACTGGCCTGTGCCGCTATTTTCCTGCATGAAACACCCAGGAACACCTCGCAGCGGTTCGACTATGGCGGCGTGGCGCTGCTGACACCAGCGCTTTTCTGCCTGGTATTTCCCGTGATACAAGGCCGCGAACTGGGCTGGCCTGCATGGAGCATTATCCTTTTCCTGGCAGCGATAGCGCTGCTATTCTTCTTCAGCCGCGACCAGCAACGGAAACTCGCGGCAGGGAAAGCGCCGCTCATCGATGCACGCCTGTTCCGCAACAAAGACTTTCGCACCGGGCTGTATGCTTCCATCTTTTATTTCCTGGTACAGGAATCCTACTTTCTGATCACCGGCGTGTTTTTCCAGGACGGACTGGGCCTCGCATCGCATACAACCGGCGCGTACTTTGTATTTCAGGGCATCGGTTACGTGATAGCCTCCATCCTCTCCGTTAAACTGATCCCTGCTCTCGGCAAGAAAGTGTTGATGGCCGGCGTGACGATCATGATTATTTCGTTTGTGCTGCATTGCCTTTTCCTGGTCACCCGCAGCGTGCCGCCTTATGTGTTCTCCGCCATCCTGTTTACCTACGGCGTAGGATGCGGCGCGGTATTGCCATCGCTGCTCGCATTTTCCCTCAAAGGTATTCCGCATGAATTTGCCGGCGCGGCCTCCGGCACCTATTACACCGCACAACAATCAGCCATTGCCATGGGTGCTGCCGTGGTGGGCGGCGTGTTCTTTTACTACGCAGGCGCCACGCCCGGACTCCCGGAATATGTCACTGCTTACCGTGCCGCCGCTATTTTTAGTATAGCCATGCTCGTTATCGTGCTGATTTGTTTGTATAAAATGCCCGATCATCAGACATCAACGCCAAAACCCGCTCCCGGGAAAAAAGCACGCCCCGTTATGAACCAGTCATGACAAGCAGGAAATTTTTTTATCAATATTAAAAATGAATAATATATTTACCATACAAGCCTCACTGACCCTAACCAGTGAGGCTTGCTACAAATCCCGTTACCTAAAAGCAAACACCTATGTCCCTTGTGCTGAAGACGTATTCGACCCTGTCAACTGCTTTATCAATTACGAGCGAGGCGAACGATGCATCGTTGGAGACCTGCGTAGCGGCTGCATGGAGCCGGGCTGGTTCCTCTTCCTGCCGGACATACTGGTGCATGGTGTACGCATTGCCGACATTGAAACGATAGCGGTAGCCGGTGAAACAATGCAGCATACCATGCTGATCAGAGAACTGAGGAGAAAGACGCGGGAATGGTTGGAAGATAAGTTAAACCTGATGCTCAGCCGGGAAACACTGACTATTTCAAAAACACTCAGATAAAAATCCATTATATAAACCACCTATGAAAAAAATCTTTTTTCTGGCCGCGACCGGCCTTTCGCTGTCACTGTTGAGCCACCACTGTTCTGCACAGGAATTTAAAATCAGGGAACTGGAAGGTTACCTGCAACAATCCAGATCACAGGTAGCTGCTGCTTTCAAAAGCAAACAGTTTGTTTTTCAGGAAACCGACGAAGTCATTGAGTCCTTTAAGAAAGGTGGCGTCAATGCCAGCTACATGTTTACTCCTGAAAACAAGATAAAAATAGTCAGCTGGAGTGAAAGCGCAACGGTGCGACCAAAGATCATTGCAGAGCTAAAAGCATCCGACTACGTGCTGACCAAGGTCATAGACAACGGAGGTCCTGTCGGGAATATCTTTGTGAATACTGCGAAGGGATTAAAAGTAGTTCTGACGCTGATTCCCATGACACAAAAAGTTCACGTCATGGTCAGCAAAAACCAGTAGTCGATACCGTTAGATACCATGTACATGACTGTACGTGGTATCTTTCACAATATCCATGCAATGGGATTGATTACCGCTGCCAAAGAACAAATAAGGCAATGGCCCATGAGCGGCCATCGTAGGGAAACCGTCTGCCGTATCGAACGCCAGTCCGCTCCGTTTCAGTAACCTGATTAATGCTGCCTTGTCCGGTGTATATAAAGCGAGAAAGGCAGGGCCTTCCCCTTTCGCCAGATGTTGGCGATAGGCTGTGGTGAGTTCGTCGCGGGCATCCGTGGCGGTGATCAGCTCCAGTTCGGTACCGTCTGTGAACTTCACATGCATATTGCGGATACCATTAGTATGTGACCGTCCGGGCTTCAGCGCAAATCCTAATGCCTTGAACCGGGCAGCCGCACTGTCCAGGTCTCTCACGGCAACGGGTATATGATCAACACCGGCAATCACCGGCTGACCGGAGGTTTGGGCCGATACCTGTAATACGGAGCCAATGGCCAGGCATAAAAAAAAGACACCGCGGATCATGCGTCTTTAATCATTTTTTTGATGATAACGATTTGTCCGAGATGATAATGGGTATGCTCAACGATGCCCGTCAAATTGCGGTACCAGGTACCATATTTCCCATCGGTGAAATCTTCAGACAGCAGCTTTTCATCCAGTCTTTCTACCAGACCGGCAAAGCTTTCAGCCTGCACGAGTGCTTTGTTCACCAACCGCTGCCAATCCTCTTCCGAAGTGATGGGTGGTAAATCGAAACTAAATTTATCACTGGCCTGTAAAGGTCCTCCCTGTAGTACCTTCAACACCGCATCTACATAATAGTTAACATGGAACACCAGCACGGCAATAGTATTCAGGCCATTTATGGGAGTGGTGGCCATCTGCCAGTCGACATCGGTGAGTACATCTTTCAGATTAACGGAGGTCCAGTTACCTCCGAAATGCACGTCGCGGAAGTGTTTGGCCATTTGCTGCGGGGTGGTCATCTTTTTTCCAAAAGATACAAATAATTCCTATTTGTAGTTCCGGGGCCGGCGTGTTATCTTGTGCGGATTCGATATGGAAACAGGGACAATGACAACAGGGGCCGCGCCACAGATACAGACACCGGCCGGCAAACAACATTTCGCGATACTCGACGGGCTGCGGGGCATAGCCGCCATTGTGGTGGTGATTTTCCATTTCATGGAAATTGTTTATTCCGATTACAGTAAAAATTTTGCAGGGCACGGTTTCCTGGCGGTAGATTTTTTCTTTTGCCTCTCCGGCTTCGTCATCGCCTATGCCTACGATGACCGTATGCCACAACTGCGACTCCGGGACTTTTTCCGGTCACGGTTGATACGCCTTCATCCGCTGGTGGCACTGGGCGCCGTGCTGGGCCTGCTCACCTTCCTGTTTGACCCGCTGATGGGACCACCCGCCGGCTACGGCTTCGGTAAAATAACGATGTTGTTTATCACCACCCTGCTGCTGGTCCCCTACCCGGTGATGCCGGAACGATTTTTTAATCTCTTCTGTATGAACGCCCCCGCCTGGTCGCTATGGTGGGAATACATCGCCAATATCTTCTACGCGCTGGTGTTATGGCGACTACGCCGTCACCTGCTGCTCGTACTGGGCTTCATCGCCGCCGTGATATTAACTGTGGTCGCTTACAAAGCAGGCAACCTGATGGGCGGCTGGAGCAAAGACACCTTCTGGCAAGGCGGCGCGCGACTGCTATATTCCTTTACCGCAGGCATGCTGGTCTACCGCTTCCGGTTGATCATCCCCAACCGCCTCGGTTTCCCCGGCGTTACACTATTGTTGTTGCTGGGCTTATTCATGCCGTATTTCCCGCATAACTGGCTGGTGGAGCTGGTCATCGTACTGTTTTATTTTCCTGCACTCGTAGCCCTCGGCGCCGGCGCACGGCTGGCACCCTGGCTGGAAAAGCCCTGCACGTTTTCCGGAAAAATCTCCTATCCCCTATATATGACCCACTACGGGTTTATGTGGATCTTCGCCCACTACCTGGAAGTATACAAACCGGCAATGTCGACGCTGGCGATCGTAATACCCGCTGGCGTAATAGCGCTGATGATGTTAGGCTGGATAGCGATGGTTGGATATGACCAGCCCCTTAGAAATTACCTGAGCCGGATTTGGAAAAAATAATTATTCCGGTCCGGCGCGCGTTCCGTTCCCAGGGCTAAAGCCCTGGGCTACGATGTTGTTCAATTTCTTTAACCAGAGATGCTATATATAGCGGACAGCCTTTTAGCTAGTGCGGGTAAGGGCATGTGCCGGTATTGACGATGTTTGATTTTTTGAGTGCACGCTATGCCTAACGATGCGCTTTTCACAGGGCTAAAGCCCTGGGCTACGATGTTGTTCAATTTCTTTAACCAGAGATGCTATATATAGCGGATAGCCTTTTAACTAGTGCGGGTAAGGACATATGCCGGTATTGACGATGTTTGATTTTTTGAATGCACGCTATGCCTAACGATGCGCTTTTCACAGGGCTAAAGCCCTGGGCTATGATGTTGTTCAATTTCTTTAACCAGAGATGCTATATATAGCGAACAGCCTTTTAGCTAGTGCGAGTAAGGGCATATGTTCACCTTTTTTGCATGAGGTTATGGGATTGTTTGATTTTCTGAAATGGAGATATTTTACCTTTTTTACCAATTTTACCTTTTAGATTTTACCTTTTAGATCTTACATTTTAGATCTTACCTTTTAGATTTTACCTTTTACCGCTTTTTAGGGGGTCTGATTCCAACCACCCAGCCTTTATTTTTTTATCCGGTCGTTCGATTTTAGGATCGTCATCCTGCTTTTTCCTTTCGTTGGGTAATCGTCTATACCTTGATTCAATAAGGCTTTTCTTGTTGTGGCTGTTAACTGCTGCCCGCTCTTCCCGTTTGTCGCCTTCAAATTAATTTGCCACTCCAAAAACTTTTATTATGTTTGAACATATGAACATTAAAAAATAATGGGAACGGGGAAAAAAATAGCGATCGACATTGGCGGCAGTCATGTATCTGCCTGTATAGTAGACACCACTCATCCCGGAACGGACCCGGGCATGATGATCACCAAGAGTTTGCAGGCGGACGGCAGCGCGGCAGACATTATTTCCACGATAGCCGGTTGTATCACCGCCTTTAAAGATACGGCGGTAGATGGCATCGGGATAGCCATGCCGGGGCCTTTTGACTACCGTCAGGGCATCAGCGCCATCACCAAAGTGGGCGGGAAATTCAGCCGTCTTTTTGGCCTGCATGTAAAACAGGCCTTACAGGACGCCGCCGGCATCGGCGACCTGCCGGTTCATTTCTGCAATGACGCGCATTGCTTTGCGATCGGCGCCCGGCAGGTACTGGGCCTCAGCGGCGAAAAGGCCGTATTCCTGACATTGGGCACCGGTTTTGGATCGGCCTTTCTGGAAAACGGCGAACTGGCAACAGGACCAGAAGGCCTACCATCAGCAGCATTCTATGATTGCCCTTTTCAGGACGGGCTGGCAGATGACTACTTCTCTACCCGCTGGCTGCTGGAAGCCTTCCGGCAACAGACCGGCGTGGTAGCCCCTTCCGTGAAAGCGATGGCCGAACAATATGAAACAATGGCCCGTCCGGTATTTCACGCCTTCGGCGGAAACCTGGGCGCTTTTCTGCGGCCCTGGCTGGCTACCTATGGCTGCACCGAACTCGTCATCGGTGGCAACATCGCCCGCGCCCATGCCTTGTTTTCCGGTCCGCTCGAAGCACAACTCCATGATCTTACCATAAAAATCACCTACTGTCAGGATACAGCACATTGTATGCTGACCGGCGCTGCCATAGCGCCACATCCATCAGACAGTACCGACATACGCCGCACCACCCAGCCACTGCTGCCCGTGTCAACCGGCAACACCGGTGAAGATACCTATACCGTCTTTCCCTCTTTTCAGACGGGCCGTCCGGTACAGGAAGGCTACGCCTCACTGGCAGCATGGATCAAAGATGAACATCTTATCATCATAGATGGCTACGAGGGCGTACTGTGGGAAAAATTCAGAACAGCGCTCCATCAGGCGCTACGGTCCCACAACCGGCCGGTATACTGGTATCATGCCGGCGTAGGCCTGCAAACGCCCGCCGCCATCAACACCATGCTGGAAGAGTATTCCGGCACGGCCGACCCGGTATTCGGCAAACGATTCGAAGGCACGCTGGCCGATTTCTTTGATGCCGAAAAATTAGCATCGATACGCCCCGAAGATACGCCCGGCCTGCATATCGTCTATGGCACCGGCGCCGCCCTCACCGGCCTACAGGGCAAAACACTGTACGTGGACATCCCTAAAAACGAGATCCAGTACCGCTTGCGGGCCGGTAGCATCACCAACATCGGCACACCTACGTATACGTATAAACGCTGCTACTTCGCCGACTGGCCTGCGTTGAATAAACATAAACAGTCCTTATTACCGTACATCGATGTGATCATCGATGGGCAACGGCCCGATACCATCACCTGGATGGAAGGCGCGCAACTACGTGCATCCCTCGACGTAATACTCACCCGGCCATTCCGCGCCCGGCCCTGGTTTGAAGCCGGCGTATGGGGCGGCGACTGGATGAAAAAACATCTCCCCGGTCTGAACCCGGATGAAGTCAACTATGCCTGGTCCTTTGAACTGATCACACCGGAAAACGGCCTCGTACTGGAAGGCAGCGGCAACCTGCTGGAAATAACCTTCGACATGCTGGCATTCCATAACAATCATCAGCTGCTGGGCAAAGCTGCGCCACGCTTTGGCACCGCCTTCCCTATCCGCTTCGATTTCCTCGATACGTTCAACGGCGGCAACCTGTCTATACAATGCCACCCGCGGCCGGCATATACCCTGCAACATTTCGGGGAGAACTTCACACAGGACGAAACCTACTATATCCTCGACTGTGAACAGGATGCAGAAGTGTATCTTGGTTTCCAGGAAGACATACAACCTGCTGCCTTCAGAGGCGCACTGGAAGCGGCCATCAACGATGGTACGCCGCTGCCCGTAGAAAAATACGTGCAGCAGTTCACCGCCAACAAACACGATCTGTTCCTGATCCCCAACGGTACTGTACACGCCTCCGGTAAAAACAATCTGGTACTGGAGATCAGTAGTACGCCGTACATCTTTACCTTTAAAATGTACGACTGGCTGCGGACAGACCTCAACGGCCGCCCACGTCCCATCCATCTGGACCGTGCGTTTGACAACCTGTATTTTGACAGGAAAGGCCAGACCGTACGCGACACGCTGATTTCGAAGCCGCAGCTGCAGGAAGAATGGACATCCGGCAGGAAATGGCAGTTGCCTACCCATCCGGAACATTTCTATACGGTAGACCGTTATGAGTTCTCCGGTGATGTGGCCATCGCTACCAACGGGCAATGTCATATCTGTATGCTGGTAGAAGGCCGTCAGCTGGACGTTACCGCCGGTGATGGCACCCAACGTTTTCAGTATGCCGAAACCTTCGTCATTCCCGCAGGGGCCGACAGCTATACCTGTCGTTATACCGGCGAAGGCAAAGCCATGCTGGTAGTGGCATATGTAAAAGACAACTATTGCTGATTCAAATATTTCACGTCATGGGAAACAGTAACACACGCCTGTTCATCACCACCATCACCCTGATCGCTGCCCTGGGAGGCCTGCTTTTTGGCTTCGACATTGCGGTTATCAGCGGTATCATTCTTCCCGTAAAAACACAATACCAGCTGACCGCTTCACAGGAAGGCTGGTTCGTTTCCTGTGCCCTGCTGGGATGTATCGCAGGGGTGGCCGTTTCCGGCACGCTGAGCGACCGCATAGGCCGCAAAAAAGTGCTGGCCCTGGCAGCCTTCCTTTTCCTGGTGAGCGCCATCGGGTTCGCCGTGTCCGCCACCTATCCCTTGCTGATATTTTTCAGGGTGCTGGCAGGCATGGGCGTAGGCGTGGCCTCCAACATCTCGCCGCTTTACATCTCAGAGCTGGCGCCGGCTTCCCGAAGGGGACGACTCGTAACGTTTTATCAACTCGCCATTACAATCGGGATCATGGTCGCGTATTGTTCCAACCTGGCGATACAGCGCCATGCCGCCGCCACAGGCGATACATCCGGAGGGTGGCTGCACTGGCTGTTTGTCACCGAATACTGGCGGGGCATGTTCCTCGTCGGCGTAGTGCCCGCAGCCGCGTTTTTCCTGCTGCTGGCTATTGTACCCGAGAGCCCGCGATGGCTGGCCCGCTTTGGCCGGCAAACGGAAGCACTACATATCCTGGAGAAAATCAACAGCAACAAAGCAGATGCCTCCAACGAGTTGCAGGCCATCCTGGCCGTATCTGCCGATCAGGCCAATGGCGGGCTGCGTGCCCTGCTACAGCCACCGCTGCGGCATCTGTTGGTGATGGCGTGTGTGTTGACAGCCTTCTCGCAGTTCAGCGGTATCAATGCCGTGATCTATTACGGCCCTACCATTCTGCGCTCTTCCGGCGTAGTGGCCAATGATACGCTGTTGTACCAGGTGATGCTGGGCGCCGCCAATATGCTCTTCACTTTTGTGGCCATCTGGAAAGTAGACAGCCTCGGTCGCCGGCCACTTTACCTGGCAGGCTCCATCTGCGCCGCCGCGGCACTAACGCTCACGGGTATCTGTTTTCTGTTGAAGATAAACGGATGGCCGCTGCTGATACCCATCACCTTTTTCCTGCTGTTCTTCGCCTTTTCGCTGGGACCGCTGAAATTTGTGATTGCCACGGAGATATTTCCGACACCGGTGCGCGGACTCGCACTATCCATCTGTATCCTCGTGATGTGGGTATCTGACTGGCTACTCAATCTGCTGTTCCCTGTTATGCGGGAAGGCATGGGCATCGCGGCCACTTTCTTCCTGTTTGCCGGTTGTTGTCTCTTCTCTTTTTTCTATGCGAAAAAATACCTGTTTGAGACCAAAGGTCAATCGCTCGAAAACATCACCATCAAAGAAAAAACGATCATCCACCATTAATCATTTGTTATGAGGAGAATATTCTGTTGTATCACAGTTTTACTTGCCGGCGTACTGAGCGCGTCCGCCCAGAAAACGGTGCCTTACCTCGGCAAGGTAGACTGGATCAATGGCTACGACCATGAAATTGAAGGAGAAAGCATGCGCTACTATTCCGCCTTTCCTGACTACGCTACTACCGCACTGCTTACCCGCGCTACCGACGGCCACAAGGTCATAGCATGGGAAACGGCTGCCGTACCCGCTCGCGTGAAAGGTCCCTATGTGTATTTCAGCTGGGTGGCAGGCCACTCCACCGCTACCAGCAGCGGCGACCGCCATTTCGATCTGTATGTAGACGGAGAAAAGTTGCTGACGTTCACCACCAAACCCGGTAATCAGGCGCCGACCTGGACTTTCGGCGCACCCGACAGCAGCCGCATCGTGTTTGAGCAACTTCGGAAAGATGGCGCCAACGATTCCCACGGCCTCATGTTCCTCCGGCTGCCGGTGAGCCGCGTTAAACCCGGCAAACCAGTCAGGGTGAAAATCATCGGTCAGGCGCAACAAAGCAACGACTGGCTCATGACGTTCAAATTCTCCTTTGAAGAAAAGGTGGACATCCACCCACAACCCTTTATCCTTAAAAACGGATCACAGCCGATAACCCTTACTGCGCTTCACTTTGGTACGCCGCGTACCTTCCGGGTGACCGTAGGCGGCAAAAAAGTGTATTCCTTCCCAGTAGCAGATGGTGTCAATAATTTTGATATCCCTGTCACCGCCGTAAAACAAGCCGACAGTATTCGTATAGTCGTTTCCGATGCCGGCAAAGTACTGGCAGACCGGTTCGTTACCCTGAAGCCTGTTACTTACCGCGAACTGCATTTCATACACCATTCCCATACAGACATCGGCTATTCACACCTGCAGCCGGAAGTGCTGAAAATACACCTCCGCAACATCAACGATGCGCTGGACATGATCGCCGCTACCCGCAGCTATCCGGAAGAAGCCAGATTCAAATGGAACATCGAATCACTGTGGGCAGTAGAGCATTTCCTGCAACAGGCCACCCCGGAAAAAAAGGCGGCATTCATTCAGGCCGTAAAAGATGGCAACATCTGCCTGTCGGCCTTGTACGCCAATATCCTCACCGGCCTCACACTTCCGGAAGAAACATTCCATTACACCGACTTCGCCACACAACTGCGCAAAGCCTATGGGCTGAAAATACCCAGTGCCATGATTTCCGATGTACCGGGTTATACCTGGAGCACCGTAACAGCACTGGCGAAAGGTGGTGTGAAATACTTCTCCAGCGGACCCAATTACCTGGGTGAAAGTCATCCTTACCTGGGCGACCGTGTAGGCCATTTCGTGCGCAGCTGGGGTGATAAGCCCGTATGGTGGGAGTCTCCCTCCGGCCAGGAAAAAATACTGTTCTGGACAGGTGGCAAAGGCTACTCCTCCTGGCATGGTACCGCTCCCGGCGCCGTTTTTGAAAGAGGTCCGCAGAAGATAGCCGCCTACCTGAATGAGCTGGACGAGAAACATTACCCTTATGATATCGTTCAATGGAGATACAATGTGGTAGCCGATAACGGGCCGATAGACACTGCTATCTCCCGTTTCGTTAAACAGTGGAATGAAAAATATTCATCTCCCAAAATTGTACTCAATACCACCGATAAACTCTTTGAAACATTTGAACAGAAATATGGCAAAGACCTGCCCGTGGTAAAAGGTGATATCACCCCTTACTGGGAAGATGGCGCCGGCTCTACCGCGCAGGAAGAAGGACAAAACCGTACCAACAGCCTGCGGTTGTCTCAACTGACCAATGCCTATGCGATGCTGGCCCCGGGCCAATTTAACGCACAGCAGTTTTACCAGGCCTGGACCAACATCCTGATGTTCCATGAACATACCTGGGGCGCGCACAACAGTATCTCTCAGCCGGACGTACCGTTTGTAACGGAGCAATGGCGTATCAAAAAACAGTTCATGCTGGATGCAGACAGTATCCTCCAAATCCTTAGCGGACAGCTGTTCCAGCCCCTTACAGATGAACGTTCCCGCAGCATTGCGGTAGTGAATACGCTCTCCTGGCCCCGTAGCGGACCGGTGAAAATTAAAGTCAGCGGCAAATCCGTGAAAGATGCGCGCGGCCGTAAATACCCGCTGCAACGCCTCTCCGACGGTACTTTTGTATTCCTGGCCAACGAGGTGCCTGCCTTCGGCACCGTCGTGTACACCGTGAGCGATGAACCGGCAAACGCGGCCAACACGCTTAAACACAGCAACAATACGCTTTCCAACGGCAACATCGTGGTTAGCTGGGACGGCAACGGCAGCATTACCCAACTGTCGGCGAAAGACGGTCATAACTACGCCGGCACTTTCGGCGGACAAGGGCTCAACAGCTACTGGTACGTACCCGGTCAGAACCCTGCCGATGCCGTTACCAACCAGCCGGTACAGGCGCAGGTAACAGAGAGCGGCCCGGTAGTAACGACCGTCGTGCTCCGCGCCCAGGCGCCGGGTGCCAATGCGTTAGAGAAACGACTGACACTCTATGCCAACAGCAACATCGTGCTGATTGAAAATACCATTGACAAAAAACCGGTGAGACAAAAAGAAGCGCTGCACTTCGGATTCCCGTTTGAAGTGCCTTCCGGCCAGGTGACGCTGGACGCAGGCTACGGCACCATGCGTTACCTCAAAGATCAGCTGCCCGGCTCCAATATGGATTTCCTGTTCGGCCGCAGGTGGATAGACATCTCCAACCAGACCAACGGTCTGCAATGGATGCTGCTGGAAGCGCCGATGGCAGAGCCGGACAGCATGATCGACGAACGCCTGCAGATCGCTCAAAGCCATAAAGCCTGGCGGACAAAAGGACAACCGACCACCCGTTGGTTCTCCTATGTCATGAATAACTACTGGCATACCAACTATAAGGCCGATCAGGCCGGCGCCAGCAGCTATCATTATGCCCTGCAACCGCATGGCCAGGCCGATGGCGCAGCACTGGAAACAGCCGCGGCGGACTTCACACAGCCCCTCATTGGTTTCCCGGTGAAAAAGGGCGCTGCCCTACCGGCGGGTCTCTTCCGGCTGAGCAATGCGGCCGTCGTGGCGACCGCCATAGTGCCACAGGAAAACGGTCAGTATATGGTACGCCTCTTTAACCCCGGTAAGACCACCCAAAGCACCGGGTTTGACTGGGGCACGCTGAAGCCTGCACGAATTACCGTCGTAAGAAATGGTGAAACCAAAGATGCCAGGGCCTCCTTTAGTCTGCCCGCCATGGGCGTAGAAGAATATCTGCTTATTCCGTAACCATATCCCATAAAGAAAATGCCGGATGATATTTCATCCGGCATTTTTATTTACAGTTGAGGTCTTTTTAGTTCGATACTATACGTAAAACAATCGCTTCGGTACCAGCAGATGTTAAACTCCAGCGGCCGTCGGCTCGCGTCCAGCACTACTCTGCGTCTTTCCAGCACCGGTGCACCTTTTTTGATCTTCAGCAAACCCGCGATTTTTTCATCTGCGCCGATTGCTCTGATTTCTTCCTGAGAATAAACAGGTACCACGTGAAAATCCGCGTCCAGCATCTCATACAGCGGGCGGTCAAAGTTCTCTTTGCCGGTAAGCCCTATTCTGGGATGAAAGAAAGACTCGAAATATACCATGGGGTTTTTCTCCGTGCTGCGGATACGTTCCAGGCAAACTACCGGCTGGCCTGGTTCTGTTTGCAGCATCTTCGCCACTTCCTCCGCCCCTTTCAGCACCGATACTTTGCTCTTCAGCGTTTTGAACGGGATGCCTTTGTCTTCCATCTCATGCGTGAAGCTGTACCAGTTATCCAGGTTAGTGGTGATCTTTTTCTTTTTCACCACGGTGCCATAGCGTTTCTTCCTCTCGAGCAGTCCGTCCTTGACCAGGTTGCCGATGGCCATGCGTAAGGTGTTCCGGGAAATACTCCATCGTTTCGCCAGGTCCGTTTCTTTTGGAAAAATGTCTCCCTCCCGGAAATAATCCTCGCGGATCAGCTTCCGTAATAGTTCTTCCGCCTGCTGGTGCAGAGGGATTTTACTATCGTGGTCCAATAAAGGTATCTTCGTCATATATGTACGAACATATCACTTTTTTGCGATCGGGGGAAATTTTTATGTCTGGACATTAATAAGGTACGTCTTCTTTTCCTGGCCACGTGCCGGTGGAATTTCTTACCAAATGGTAATTGCCGGTTGGCGTAGCTGTGTCAATTTTGTCTAAAATTGAAAATCATGAACAGCCAACGTGTTTTATTGACCGGCGTGACCGGCTTTCTGGGATCTCATACCACCATCCGGTTACTGGAGAAAGGGTATGAAGTTATTGGCACCCTTCGGGACATGGACCGGGCAGCGGCCATTGGGGAAGTGATTGCCCGGCATACGGCCTATGCGCACCGTTTAACCTTTGCACAGGCAGACCTTCAGGATAAAGAGAAATGGTTTGACCTGACGAAAGGTGTCGATTTCGTGCAACATGTCGCGTCTCCTTTTCCGAGGGAAGTGCCCAAACACGAGGATGATATTATTATTCCCGCGAGAGAAGGTGTTTTAAACATCATGAAAGCGGCTGCCGCCAATAAAGTAAAACGGTTTGTACTGACTTCCTCCAGCTCCGCCGTAGGTTATGGCAAAACACCTCAACAGCAGGCGAAGGTGATGAATGAATCCGACTGGACCAATGTTGACTATGCCAGGGACCTTACCCCTTATTTCAAAAGCAAAGCGGTCGCAGAAAAGGCAGCCTGGGATTTTATCAAAGATGACCGGTCGGGCATGGAGCTGGTGACCGTTTTACCCGGTGCGATATTGGGCCCGGTACTGGAACAGGATTTTGGCACCTCCGCCAATATCGTCATCAAAATACTGGATGGCAGTGTTCCGGCCCTGCCTAAAGTTGGATTTGAGATAGTAGATGTCCGTTCCGCGGCCGATGCGCTTATCCGTGCCATGGAAATACCGGAGGCCGCGCAGAACCGCTATCTGGCCTCTGCCGGCTTCCTGATGATGAAAGACATTGCACAGATACTGAGAAAAGCTTATCCCGGCAGAAAGCTGCCTTCCAGGGAGCTACCCAATTTTCTGGTACGGCTGCTGGCAAAATTTGACGCCACACTGGGCCCTATTCTTCTCGACCTCGGCATCAAAAGACAGGTGGATGCCAGCAAAGCCAGACGGGACCTGCAATGGCAGCCGGTATCGACGCAGGAAGCAGTATTGTCGTGCGCAAAAAGTATCTTTGAAACCGGAATCGTAAAATAGATGGACAAACTCACTTCAACGCTGGAATTTGGCGGCATCCTTTCTCCGAAAGATATTGCGCTTTTTTCCGGTCAGTTTAAAAAGAGACAGTTAAAATCCGGAGAACACTTTCAAAAAGACGGCGACATCTCCCACGAAATCGCTTTCGTGGAAAGTGGCATCCTGCGGCTGTATACGGCCACTCCCGACGGCGCCGAGGTGACGAAGTACTTCGCCCGGGAGAAGCAGTTTCTTGTTGACCTGGAAAGCTATTATTCCTTAAAGCCTTCCAACAATCCGATACAGGCCGTGGTGGATACCGGGATCTACTCCATCCGCAAATCAGCCATCGAAAAGCTGAGCCTTGAAATACCTCATCTGTATATCTTCATCAAAACCATTTCAGAAGCGGCGTTGCTGACTAAAATAAAAGACAACGACTTCCTGAATTTCGGGGACTCAAAAACCAAGTACCTCGAGTTTGTGAAGCGCTATCCTGATCTTGCTTTACAGGTACCGCAACAGTTCATCGCCTCTTATCTGCAAATCACGCCACAGTCGCTCAGCCGGATCAGACGGGAAATCAGGTAAAGATTTTACTGGTATTCAAAAGTTGCTGTGCTAAGTGCCGGACGTATCTCACAACTTGTAGTCCACCTTCAGTATCCGGTCCGCTTCAATATCTTCCGGCAGGGTATTCATCATGCTGTAATAAACGGGAACGCCTGCGTACTGAAACGGCGTATTCCTCGTAATGGTGACATATTCTTTCAGCCGGTCATACCCGTTTAAATTCTCCTTTGCTACTTTGTCGGCGGCAGTGTGGCGGTAATATACCCGGGACGATGATTGTTTTAACAGCGTGATATCTTCGCCGGTTTCGGTGCCATCCAGCGTGCGGTTGATGGCCGCCGTGAGTTTATCTTCTGTGGCATCGGACTCAACGAATACATATATTTCATGCCCGTAGGATACTGATGAAATGAAGCCTTTATTCACCGCATTCGTGGCATAATAATCTTTGTAACGTTGTAGCCCGTCGAGGTAGTCAAAAAAGACAGTATGATAACTGGCTACGGAGTATACCATACAGCCGGTCTTCTTTTCGAGAGCGGCATGTTTCGCAGCAGGAATCAGTTGACTGACAGGCACCGGATCAAAAAAGCGGTTCGTCAGCGTACCGGGAAACGATAAAAACAAAGTGGCATAATCTGTAAAAGGAACCGCCTTACCGCTACCGACGCCAGACACCGGTCCTTTGTTTTCCCGGAACCAATACCGGATGGTGCCATCCACCGCAGCCCTGGATGCTGTCAGGAGGGTATCATACGGTTTAACGAGATGGTTGCTGTTAAATATTTTCACCTGCTGGTTGGCCGGTCCTGCTACAAATTCCAGCTCGTTCCTGTTTTTGAACGGGACAGGATTAATGGTATTCCCCGGAAATAAATTATTGTCATTATACCGGTACCATCCGGCGGTATACCCAATAAAAAAGCTGATCCCGGCGCTGTCCTGCCATACACTGTCCCGCACGATGTTATTCAACTGCCACTTTTTTATGGCGTTGGTGAGCGAATCTATCCGGGCTTTTTTAGCGGTAGCGGAAGCGACAGGCGTGGTGGGTCCGGGGTTGGTGGGTGGTGGGTCCTGAGGTCTGTTGGGCGTTTCCTTTTTTCCGCAAGACATCACTATCATGAGTACAGATAGGGCTACTACAGTATGCTTTCGTATCATAGACATTTGGGTTGAACATCTTTTTTTGTAGTCAAAGTTCATGCCGCCTTATCGCATAGTTGTCGTGTACCTTTCGTTAAATTTCCTTCATATGAAAAAAGTCACCGTTAAACAGAAACCGTTATCCCTGCAGCGGTTCACCGTTGCCGCTTTGAATCAGTCTGCCTCCGCTCAGCGCATGCAGGACACTACTTCGAGCAAAGCGTTTGACACTACCTCCAGCAAGGTACAGGACACACACTGGACCAGGTAAATGAGAAAATAAAAGAGGCCGGAAATCCCGGCCTCTTTTATTTTGCTAAGGTTGTTCGTTATACTCCACTATCAGCGTAGGTCTTCTCGCCACATCAGTATTTGTTGATCCACAGAAAATACGGATGTTATAACTGTTCGTTTCAGATTGCAGTTGAATCATCAGGCCCAAAGGTCCTACCTGGCCACCATCAGACACCAGTTGTTTTACCATCGCTGTTACGTCTACCGCTTCATCGTGGACAGTCAACCTGGTATGAGGCACCAGCACCTGGTTTGCGGTAGTCACCGCCGGCTGATTGAACCAGTTGAACTGCCCCATGGTGGTCATCTGTAACGGCGTCGTAATTTTCCTCACATAGAAGGCGTTGTTGGTGCCGTAGTTAGCGTCCACCTGATTGCCATTACCCACCGGGTTACGGTCGGAGTAAAGCATCAGCGTGGCAGACTTAATCAGCCCCGGATTCACAGAGGGGAGCGGCAGCGACGTGACAAAGTAACTTCTGTAGGTATACCATATGCCGGAGACGGTCCATGTACCGGCAATAAACTGATGGTAAGGGAAGGCGCTGCCATCTTTCTGGGCATTACCAAACAGCAGCCCTGTTTTTTCTTCGAAGAATCCACGGGGAGAAATCATCTGCAGGGTGTCGGGATGCCTCTTCCCATTAGCATTCATTGTTTGCTGATTGTCGATGGCCGCAACATCCGGGGATGCGTTGTCTTTTTTACAGCTCATCACAGCGGAAACAGCCAGCAGCGCAAGCACCGGCAGACGCAAGGAGGACAGGAATTTCATAGTGTTGAATTTTTCGGTTATGTTTTGAGAACGGGTTGAGAAAAACAATACCTCAAAATAGTGGATGGATTATTCCTGTGCAATGTTTTTTAAAGACATGAAAAGTTGCATCTTCCGGTATTAGGCAGGCTGGTTGACTGAAATAATGCAGGTGTCAGGACGGAGAGATTTTTCAGCTTGATAATTTGTTGATTAAAAGAAATTATATCGGTAAAACGCTCCTTTTTTGAAATTTATTAAATGACTGGCGCCCGGTAGCTAATCTTATACGTTTGCATGATCAGCGCATTCACAAAGGGCGTAGTGTTTTCTCCGGGATACAAAAAAAGATCTTCCGCGGTATATTCATAGAAAGTAGCGTTGTTCTCCCTCTCATCATAGGCCACAAATGGAATGATAACGGCATCACCGTCCTTGAGCGCACGCTTAAAAATGGCGGTCCAGTTTATCCCTTTAAAAATGGCCGGGTCCGCGAGTTGCGGAACCATTTTCTCCGGGAAGTATTTGGAAGCCAGCACATTGACGATTTCTCCGTTGGCCGACAAATTGATTTTCAGCGAAAAAACAGCCGATATTTTTTTCTCAGCAAGCTCCCGGGGAAACCGTGCGTTTCTGTTCAGTACCTTAACAAGGTCGCTCGCTGGTGTGTGCTGATCCTTCGTTTGCGCCATTAAACCAAGCTGAAAGATCAGTAATAAAGTAGTTAGAATCGTCCGCATGTGTAGTTTTTGAAGTTGGCAGTTATGATTACGGCTTTGGTTTTTATTTGAGTACAATGTTTAAAATTAAGAAACATTTTTAAATAGCTCCTAATATTAATCAGTCCGCTAAAAACACCATCCGCTGAAGTTTAATAACAGCCATGAAAAATTAATTTAGCCATGGAAACCACCCTCTTTTCACCCTGATAAATGTTCAACCCGGATGGAAATTCCATTATTAACATCGCGTTTTCAGGTGATGGCCCACCCGCAAATGGAGGAGATTACAGCCGACATCAAAAGATTCTTTAAAACGGAGGCTTTTCATATATTAAACCAGAATACCGCACAGTATGGCGACTACATGTCGGCGGGTGCTCTGTATTCCATATATATCTACCCAATGGGCGACACCGAAAAGCTAAAGGCTGTCAGCCGTTTTTTTGCCTATTGGGCCCTGGTGGATGACCTCTATTTTGACAACTCCGTTGATCTTGATCATATCCAACAGATCATAGACAGATACATCGCCGCACTGGAAGGGATGCCCAACGGGGATAAACTGTTTGCCCCGGTGACTGAATTTTGTTCACGAACCGACTGGAAGGATGGCACTAAAGAGATATTCCGGAATGAAATAAAGAAATACTTACAGTCTACCATGCGTCTGCGTACTGTAGAAATGGAAAAGAAAATCATCAGTGTGGAAGAATATCTTAGTTACCGGCATTTGAATGTTGCCATGTGGGTAATCTATGCACTGTTATATTATACGCAGGATGACCTGGAGCTATACACCTTCCATCACCATACGTTTGCGAAGATATTCGAGTGTTCCGGTATGTGCATCGGTATCCTGCTGGATTTATATAATCTAAAAGCCCACAAAGAAGAAATTTCCAACTACACCAATCTTGTTCAGGTGATCCGGAGAACTGAAAACTGTACCGAAGAAGCGGCCATCAACAGCAGCGTTCAGCTATTTTATGACTATGAGGCTAAAATGGAAGAAGAATGCAACCGGCTGGAGGTCACCTACCCTGGCGCTATATCAAATATGTTCAATCCGGATCGGTCAGGTACTGCAATGAAAGCAGAAAGATGCGTTACCTTCAAAAATACGATACCGATGAGGGCCAGGCCAATGGCCGGACTATTCTCTAGGCCTCCATCACTGAAATGCTTTCAACAAACTATCTTTATAGGCGGGAGATACCTCCACCTCCGTTCCGTCGTTCAGGTTTACATACCCGCCGGCACCTTTATGATAGGACTGAATGTAATGAATATTGATGATGTGCGACTTATGTATCCGCACAAACGGGTGGGGTAACATTTCCGAAAAATGTTTGAGGAAGCGGCATACCATCTTTTTACTGCCGTTGGCTAAATAAACATCCGTAAAATTTCCGTTGCCTTTCAACCGCACTATTTCGTTCATCTTCACCACATCAAATCCATCCAGCGTGGGCAGTATCACCTGCTGCATGGCAGGGTTGCTTTGCCGGGCATTCTCCATGATGATGCGGTTCCGGTCCAGCCACTGCTTCTGTTGCAATTGTTGCTGTACCTTATTCACCGCCAGCACCAGTTCCTCTATGCTGACCGGCTTTAGCAGATAATAGGCAGCACTCTGATTGAGCGCCCTCAATGAATATTCGGAGAAAGCTGTTACAAAAATGGTCTCAAACTGAAGGTCCTGGCAGCCTTCCAGCACATCGAAGGCATTACCAAAAGGCATTTCCACATCGAGAAAAACCAGCTGCGGCCGTAGCGCATGCAACACACTGATGGCCTCATGGCTGTTCTGCGCGGTACCCACTACTTCTACCTGCGGACAGAACTTCCGGAGGTAATTCTGTAGCGCTGCCACCGCCGCGGCCTCATCTTCAACGATGACTGAAGTGATTTTTTCTGTTAACATCATGTTTATGCATTAAGGGGAACTGTAACATCACGCGGGTACCGGTAGCCCCGTCGGCGGTTATCTCCTGCATCTCCAGCCGGATGTGGAGATGGTATATTTCGTTCAGCAGATGGATGCGTTCTTTGGTGTTGGTGATACCTCGGGATTGATGCACCTTCTGGTGGACCGTCTTCAGTTCCTGGCTTTTCGAGAGACCGATGCCGTCGTCTGTGATCTCCACCTGCATAAAGGATTCCTGTTTCCGAAAACGAACGTGCAGCAGTCCTTTGCTGTCTTTATAACGAAGGCCGTGCCATACTGCATTTTCCACGTGAGGCTGTATCAGCATATTGGGGATCATCACCGTATCCGGGTCCAGGGCATCATCTACCTCGAGGATATACGTAAATTTATCACTGAACCGCAGCTGCTCCAGGTCCAGGTATCTTCTCAACTGTTCCGCCTCTATCGCCAAAGGAACGAAGTCTTTATTGGAATGCTCCATCACATTCCGCATCAGCCCGGAGTAAGAGGTCAGGTATTTGTTAGCCGCTACCTCATCGTTTTCCGCGATGTATTGGTTCACACTATTGAGACTGTTGAAGATAAAGTGTGGATTCATTTCGCGGCGCAGGGACTGCAACGCTATTTTTTTATTCTTGACTTTGATCGCACGAAGCGACTGCACGATGAACAACAGCAGCACTACCATCGCGAGGATGGAAGCGATCAGGAAATAATTGAGTTTGTTTTTATTGCTGATCAGCGCCAACTGTAGCGCTTTTTCTCTTTCCAGGTCTTTTATTTTCCCTTCGGTGATGTCAAAAAGGTTAGCATCCACGAGGGAGCTGTCTGTTCTGATAAGTGAATCGAGATTCTGCAGGAAGTTGTCATACCGGGTGAGCGCCACGGCTTCTTTCCGTTGTTGTTTGTAATAACTGGTCAGCGCCAGCAGACAGTCTTTGGCCTTAGAGGTATGCCCGCTTTTAAGTGCAATCCGGTAAGCTTCTTCCAGTAGTTTTCCGGTTTTATCCACCTCCTGTTTAGCCTTATACAGCTCTGCCAGGTCCTGTAACTGATCAATTTGCAGCGCTGTATTATGCTCTTTTTTTGCCTTTTCCAGTATGGTCTCATTACTATGGATGGCTTCTGTTATTTTATTATCCGCTACGTAGGCTTTGGAGATATCTTTACTGATGGCCGCGATATCCATCGTGTTATCACTTTTCTCGATGGCCTTTTTATAGCTGGCAATGGCGTCTGCTTTATTGTCCTGCATCAGCAGGCTGTTGCCCAGCTGTCGGTAAGCATCAGCAGCCTCCGATTTCTTTCCCTCTTTCTCAAAAATATTAATATTCGACTGGGTATAATTGCTTTGCAGGCGGGGATTACCGGTATTGAGCAACCGGTTGGCGTCGTTGAAGTTTACTTTTCCCAGCGTGCTGTCAGCAGACAGGTTTCCGGCGGATTGGTAATTACTGATGGCCGGCGCTATTTTGTGCTGCATCTCCTGCACTTTCGCCAGCGCGCGGCTGGCAGCGGCAGCATTTTCGTGGTTTAACCGGGTATAGATGTCCAGCGCTTTTTTCAGATAGTCCTCCGCCTTGACATAGTCACTTTTCTCTGTCAGCTCCCTGGCCAACGCCTCATAATTGACAGCCGTCTGTAGTTCGTTTTCATTGGAAGACAACGATTCTTTCAGCTTCCTGGCAGCCTTGGATACCGAACTGCCGCCCCACTTTTTACCAGCACCTTCCTGTGCCAGGACAGTTTGCCCCAGGCACAACAATAGCAACAAGATAAGTATACAAAAGCGATCACGTACCATGGTCATTGATTCTACTGCAAAATAAGATTTTTCAGCACGGATAAACGATTGTTTCACCCAGTCATCCCGGCCTTTCACCAAGTGCTCCCGCCGGCAAAGCGGAAGACCGCTATTTTCATGGGGTAATCTTAACTCAAACACGATGAAAACAACAATACTTGCCGGCGCCATCATGGTATCAGGGTTGCTGACCTGGAAATATGATATGATACAACTGTCTCCGGAAAAAGAAACGGTAACGGCTACCCTGGACCAGGTACACCACTCTCCTTCCGCCAGAGACAATACCCGTATTCAGGTAGCCATCCTACTGGACACCTCCAACAGCATGGATGGACTGATAGACCAGGCCAAGTCGAGATTATGGAATATCATCAATACACTGACTACTCTAAAATATCAGGGTAAGACGCCCACTATCGAAATCGCCCTGTATGAATACGGCAACGACGGGCTTTCTCCCGCCTCCAACTTTATCAGACAGGTAACCCCGCTCACCACCGATCTGGACCTGATCTCAGAAAAGCTGTTCTCCCTTCGTACCAATGGCGGACAGGAATATTGCGGGGCCGTCATCAGATCGGCCGTACAATCACTGGAATGGGGACATCACGAAGCCGACATGAAACTGGTTTACATCGCAGGCAATGAACCATTTAACCAGGGAGGCGTCAACTACATCAGTGCCACCGAAGAAGCGGTCAACAAAAACATCTTCATTAATACCATCTTTTGTGGTGATAAGGGAGAAGGGATCGCCACCAAATGGAAAGACGGCGCAGATAAAGGACGGGGCAAATATTTTAATATCGACTCTGACCGGAAAGTTGATTTCGTGGAAACGCCTTACGACAAACTTATTGAAGCATGTAATGAACGCATCAACACTACGTACATTGGATATGGGACGTATGGCGCCTCAAAGAAAAAAAATCAGGCCGTACAGGACGCCAATGCTAAATCCATTTCCAGTGCCAATTCCATTGAACGTTATGTCAGCAAATCAAAGGCGGCTTACAAAAATGAGAGCTGGGACCTTGTAGAACGCAGCAAAACAGATCCCGCTGTGCTGAAAAACATCTCCAAAAGCGATCTGCCCAAAGAGCTACAGGACAAAACAACGGCCGAAATACAAAAGGTGATCGAAGTGAAAAGCAGGGAAAGGGACAGTATCCAGAAAGAGATCGCCGTCCTTGGAAAAAAACGCCAGCAATACATTGACCAAACGATGAAAAAAACCGGGACACCAGACGACCTCGGAACGGCCATCAATCAGTCTATTATACAACTGGCCGCCACAAAAGGCTATACAGCTGAAAAGTAATAACCCTCAGGACTTCCGGAGATTTATCCATTGGCTGACTTCAAATAATAAAACACCATAGCCGCTTAAATCAGGTGATTTAAGCGGCCCCTTTTTACTAAAACAGGTTTATTGACAGATCGGTAATCCCGGGAAACCAACAGCAGTGCTGTTCATCCCTTTATAGGTACTTGTTTTCAGATCGTACCGTGCATATTGATTACCCTTGAAAATATACAACTGTGGATAACCAGGGATCTGCCAGGTATCAACGTATACCGCGTCAAAGGTAGCAAACGGCACGCCCGCAAAACCATTCACAATATTGTTTACTCCTTTATAGGTGTTTGTCTTCAGGTCGTACAGCGCATACTGTGTACCACTGAAAACATATAATTGCGGCGAACCCGGAATCTGCCAGGTATCTACAAAGGCGGCGTCAATGCTGGAAAACGGTATACCCGGAAATCCATAGGCAATGCTATTCACGCCCTGGTAGGTACTTGATTTCAGATCATAACGGGCATACTGGCTACCGCTGAAAACATACAACAACGGAGAACCCGGCACCTGCCAGGTATCCACAAAAGACGCATCAAAGGTGCTAAAAGGGATCCCGGGGAAACCATAAGACAACTGGTTCGTTCCTAAAGGAGACAACGAAATCAGGTCGTATTTCATGTAGCTGGTACCGTGCGCAACATACATAATAGGAGAACCCGTTTGCCAGGTATCTACAAATGGTGCGCTCAGACACGCTCCGGCAGCGTTCACAACGGCTTTCACGTTGCTAGTCCCGGCCGGCGGCGTCTCCGGTTTGTCGAGATTGTTTTTTTGGCAGGATTGATTCAACAGGGCCATCGTTCCACCCAGGAACAGTACAAATAGTCTTTTCATGTCGTGATTTTTTTGGGACTTGGGTTAATCTATTTTTATTTAAAAAAAGGGACAACGGGATTTACACCTCTTAGGTATAGGACAATGAAAATATGCATTTTTGTACTCTCCTTAAAATAAAAACTATCTCAACTTATCCTCTGACAGAAATGTTTCTACTGCGCTCACATATGCTTCCGGCTCTTCGTACATGGGCGCGTGACCAGAATACTGCATTTCGATAAACTTCGCGTTGGGAATAAGTTTCGCACATTCCCTGCCCTCTTCCGGCGAATTCAGCCCGTCATACTTTCCGCTAATCACCAGTGTTTCCGCGGTAACCTTTCCCAGATCATTCCTGAAATCGAAACCGGCCAATGCTTTGTTGGCAGCGGCAAACTGGTCGGGCGGCAATTCGGTATCAAAGACTTCCATATGTGCTTTCATGGCTGCTGCATCATAGGTGAAATAGCGAAGCAGATAGGCAAAGGTTTCATGTAAATTGAAGCCCTTTATTTCGGCTGCATGTTCAGTCATCAGCCGCTGCACGGAGGATGTCAGACCGTTGGATTTAGGAACGGTGAGCACCAGTTTATCTATCCTCTCTCCGGCAGCAATGGCCACGCCCTGCGCAATATAGGAGCCCATGGATATTCCCAGCAAGGACGTTACAGACAAATTGAAATGGTCCATGATACCTATCACATCATTCACATGATCTTGCAGGGTGTATTGCGCCGGCTTGTCTGACAGTCCATGTCCGCGACAATCCAGGGCGATGGTCATAAATCGGGAAGAGAGCCTGTCGATCAGGGCGGACAAATGTTTGTGCTCACCGCCCACGCCATGAATGAGCATGATCGGATGACCTTCTCCTTTGACAGCTATATTCAGGTTGATTCCGTTAATTGCAGTTAGTGCCATATCATTTTTTAGGGGCATGAAGTTACTATTTTCGCATTTATATTCAACAAGGGATAAAAAAACCTGCGACCAGCGCAGGTTCTATCATTCAGCCGTTTTAAAATTTGCCGTTATCGTTTTTTCGTTTATCCAGTGGCGGTATTTCCTCGATCACATCCCAGTGCTCGATGATCTTGTCGCGCTCTATCCGATATAAATCATAGAAAGCGGCATGTATCCCGTGCAGATATCCCTCACTCAATACCAACACAAAATTTCCTTCCCCCCATACCTGATGGATGGTGTGATACTCCTGTGGCCGTCCTTCTCTTTTCCATTGGTCCAGGACGTTGAAAAATTCTTTCACGCCGTCGCCCATATGTGGATTGTGCTGAATGAGTTCATCATCCTTAAAGTATGTTGCTAGTCGTTCAGTGTGGCCCGCTATCAGTACCTCCTGCACAAAACTGCGCGCGAGTTCCTTGTTGGACGCCGTTTTATGATGATCTATAGCCTTGGTTTTACCATCTGTCATGGTCCTTCCGCTCTTGTTGCGCTGTTGGGGATTGACCTGCAAATTATCCCAATGCTCCACACTCACGCCATTTTCAAAACGGTGGATATCAAAAGCTACTGTTGGTCCGAACAAATAATAATCTACGTGCACGAATCCGATATCCCCATCCTGAAACTTGCGTACCACGTTGGTATATACTTTATCCATCGGCATCTGCTCATGCAGTCCGAGGATGGCCTGCAGCCCGGTAGCTACATGAGGATTATGTTGTTTGTAAGAAGTGGGACTGATTAATCCGATTTCTGCCAGCGTTTCGGTCTCAATGCTGTTTTGTATCGCCTCTGCTTTGTCTCTGTTGGATAATGTTAATAATTCCATATGTCTGCTGTTTAATGCGGTCAAAGGTATGGCTGCCCTGTCCCGCAAAAAATAAGGGTGAAAATTTTGCTATAGTGAAAATTTTGCCCCTATACCCGTTCTCAGACATATCACCTAAATTTGCAGCTATAAGGGTAAAAAGATGTACGAAAAGAAAAATCCAAAAGACCTGAGTTGTGGCATGGGCATGACATTGGAGATTATCGGGGGGAAATGGAAGCCCTGTTTAATCAATTCTATCCATAAGGGAATACACCGGCCCAGCGAGCTGGCCCGGCAAAATCCCGGCGCCAGCAAGCGTGTATTAAGTTTACAGTTAAAGGAACTGGAGGAGCACGGTGTTGTCAGAAAAATCATTTATCCGGAACTGCCGCCGAAAGTGGAGTATTTTCTGACGGAGCTGGGCGAATCACTGCTGCCTATTGTTGAGCTGATGGAAAAATGGGGCGATAATGTTCTGGCGAAGGGGCAGGCTGTTTAAAAGCGTGTAGGCCCATTTTATTGTTTTGGGGTACTATCCCTTTGCCGCCACCAGGTTCCACTTTCGTCGCCTCCATTTAAAGTGATGTACAAAGATTATTACATAACGTATATCCATCAAGTGGTAAATAGTGGCACAGTTCTGGCGGTAATATTCCGACTAAAAATAACTTCATGAAAAAAGTACACCTACTGATAGCTGCTGTAGCCGTCATGCTTTTCACCTCCTGCTATACCGTGCAACCAGCAGGTAATAGCGGCAAGGTACCGCCGGGACAGATGAAAAAAATGACAGGTTCTCAGTCTGCTAAACCTTATGCGCCCGGTCAGCAAAAAAAATACTAGATATCCCGTTTAGACATAAAAGTGATCATTTTTCAGTCCCTGTGTTTACACAGGGACTTTTTTTTAATATAATAAATGCGGGGCGATCTTCTCCCGCCAGTCGCCCGGACCAGTATAACGGCTGATGTCTTTGTCATCTATGCCATCGATCAGCGACGCTGCACCTTCCAGGCCGGTCAGCAGATCGAGATGCCGGGCGCCGGTATGATTAACGTAGGTAGGATAGGAAGCCCACGCAAAAACATCCGGATGGAGCTGTTTGATAAGACGGATCAGCCACCAGCCATAGGCAACCGGCCTGAAGACAGCCGGATCAGTCACGTGCAACATCACACCATGACATTTTTGTCCGGTGTATTTTCCTTCGGCGGGCTGGAAACTCACCGGCCGCGCATATACGCCATTGGAGCATAATGTATTGATGCGTTGCGTTATGAGGGCGCCATCCATCCAGGGGGCGCCTGCCACGCGGAACGGAGTGGCTGTTCCTCTCCCCTCGCTGATATTGGTGGCCTCCAGCAACCCCAGCCCGGGATATAACAAGGCGGACTCAAAACAGGGTATGGCGGGGGAGGTTGGCACAAAAGACGCTCTCCATTGGGGATAGAACAGCGTCCGCTGCCAGTGGTGACAACGAACCACCTCCAACTCAAAAGCGTTTCGTAAAGTTTGACTGCTTCCGGCCGATTTGAAATAAAGTGCCAGTTCACCCAGGGTACAGCTATGCCTGACGGGCATGCGCCATCTGCCAATGAAGCTGCTGCAATGGCTTTCATCCAGCAGCGGCCCTTCTGCCAGGTCCAGCCTGCCGGATAGGGGATTGGGCCTGTCTGCGATCACCAGCGGCTTCCCATGCAGGGCACAGGCTTCCATCACATGGGTCATCGTCCACAGATAGGTATAAAAACGGCAACCGATGTCCGGAACGTCGAACAATAGCAGGTCTATTTCCGCCAGATCTTCCTGATCAGGCGCCAGCTTGTCGCCGTATAGACTTGTCACCGGAAGCCCTGTCAACGGGTCCATCCCGTCCTTCATTTCCGCGCCATCTACGCCGATGGTATCCAATCCATGTTCCGGAGAAAACAGCCGCTTAACCCTGAACCCTGCGGCCAACAACGCCTGTCGAACGGGTTTGAAGTCAACCGTACAGGCAGCATGGTTCGTCACCAACCCAATGCTGCGATCTTTCCACGCAGGTGGATTGGCCAATAATATATCAATACCAGACAACGTCACATTCATAGTGGACTATGCTTTCCATTACTTATATTTATCGTATCATCATAAATATAACCTGAAAGCATTTTATATGACTAAAGTAGCATTAGTATTCTGTTTTATTTCATGTTTATTGGCCAACAGTAACAACAGCAACGCCCAAACACAGCCAACGCAGCCCCTTACCAAAAAGGTAATCACCACTAAAGAAAAGTGGCATTGGGGCAATGCCCAACAACAAAACAACAGTGCCGGATATACGCAGGTAGTCAAAACAGGCAATACCCTTTATATCTCCGGTATCCCTACCAGCGATTTGAGCCCAAAGGGCGTAGCGAAGTTGTACGAAGCCCTGGGAGAATGTTTGAAAGCCTTCGGCGCATCTTCCAAAAATGTGGTAAAAGAAACACTCTACACCACCGATATAGAAGCGATGAAGCAGTGCAACGGTCCAAGAAAAGAATTTTACCAGGGTGACTTTCCCGCAGCCTCCTGGGTACAGGTGAGCAGATTATATGAGCCCAATGCCAAGCTGGAAGTAGATTTAGTTGCGCAGCTCGACGGTAGTAAGGAGTAAAAACCTTTACTTACTATAGTTGTAAGCCTGGACCACCATTTCAATATCCTCCGCCGTGTAGTCGTGGCTGTTAATAAACTCCACAATACCAGGCTTGTCTGCCAGGAAGGCGGTCAACTCCTTTTTGAAAGGCTTCGCTCTCTTAGGGACTTCCTGTACTACCTCACTATTTTTCTTTTTGAGTACGTAGACAGAAGTGGCCTCTCTTTGTGGGTTGCTGCCGATGGAACCGCCGAAACCGGACGCGCCGACGAAGGTGGCACGGGACCTGTTTTTTTCATAATACACCAGGTACAGACACAGCTCTCCACTGATGCGCAGTTCGGCGAAACACTTAGACACTTTCGTGCCAACCAGTTCACCGGGCAATTTTACATTGGAAAGCGTCTGAAAATCGGCCTTGTCACCATCTTCATGAAATCCGATACACTCATCTGCGGTGACGGTTATCGCCTTCGCGGTAAGGGAGTCTTTAAACCGGAAACTGCCGGGGACACGAAAAGTATATTTAATCAACCCGCTTTTCTTTGTAGAATCAGGCAGGTAATAATATCCGGTGCTATAATAGCTTTCCTCATTTTCGAGACTAAAAATTTTCTGTGCAGACACCACATTGCTGCATAATTCCAGAAAAAGGGTCAGGGCACAACATGCTACAACTCTACAAGCGTTCATGGTATAGGTATTGGGCCGCTAAGTTACAATATATCAGGTGTTAAACAGGGAGAGGACACAAATATTTTTTGCCGTCCTATCAACCATTCATTCGGGCTTATTTAAGAAAGGTTTCAGCAGGTCTATCGGTATCGGGAAAATTGTGGTGGAATTTTTCTCCGTCGCAATTTCTCTGAGTGTTTGCAGATAACGTAAGGTGAGCGCGCTGGGTTGTTCACTCAGCACTTTTGCTGCATCTGCCAGGCGCTGGGAGGCCTGGAACTCCCCTTCTGCTGCGATGATCTTGGAACGACGTTCCCTTTCCGCCTCCGCCTGTTTGGCCATGGCCCGTTGCATCTCCTGCGGCAGATCTATCTGCTTCACCTCTACGTTGGAAACTTTTACGCCCCAGGGTTCTGTGTGTTTGTCGATGATCTGCTGCAATTTCATATTAATCTTTTCCCGTTGTGACAGCAGGTCGTCCAGATCTGATTGTCCCAGTACGCTACGCAGCGTGGTCTGCGAAAGCTGCGAGGTGGCTACGAGGTGATTTTCCACCTGTATAACGGCCTTCTCGGGTTGCACCACCCGGAAGTACACCACGGCGTTTACCTTCACGGATACGTTATCCTGCGTGATGACATCCTGAGAAGGTACGTCCATGACCACGGTACGCAGACTTATCTTTACCATTTTATCGATGATGGGGATGAGCAGTATTAATCCCGGCCCGCGTACGCCATCAGGCGCTACCAGTCGCCCCAGACGGAACACCACGCCCCGCTCATATTCCCGCAGGATACGAATCGCGTTTGCCAACAGGATCACCACAAAAAAAACGATGATGATCATCCAGGTTGAATAATATGGTATCATAATATGGGTTGTTTTGTGTCAGGCAACCAGGTGTCCAACGATCAATTTAAAGTTCTTCACAGCGATAACCCGTATCTTTTCTCCTTGCGCTATCTGCCCTTCAACAGACTCCGCTTTCCATATTTCCCCGTGCACCATGATATTTCCTGACGGGTCCAGTTCATCCAGCGCTTCACCGGTTTCGCCCATCATAGCTTCCATACCGGTGGCCGGCTTTGCCCGCTGGGCCCTCAATCCGGCGCCTATAATAAACAGAAAGAAAAGCGTGGTGACCGTTACGGCAGCGATGATCACGCTGAGTGATATCCTGACGGACTGCCACGCGGAGTCAGCATGCACCAGCATGAGAGAACCCAGCAGCAGGGAGATGATACCGCCGATGGTTAACATACCATGACTGACAATTTTTATCTCCAGTACAAAAAGTACAATGGCAAATATAATCAGTGCCAGTCCGGCGTAATTAACAGGAAGCGCCTGCATAGCGTAGAAAGCCACTACCAGCGCTATCACGCCAACAATGCCGGGTAATATGGCGCCTGGGTTATACAGCTCAAACAGTATGCCGTAGAAGCCCAGCAACAGCGTGATATAGATGATATTGGGGTCCGTAAGCAGGGACAATATTCTTTCTGTTGCGTCCATGCGCAGTGTTGTTATCTTCGCATCTTTTGTATGCAACACCCGGATGCCAGCTGAGGTCTTGACACTTCTGCCATCGATACGGCCCAGCAATTCCTGCTGGTTGGTCGCCACCAGGTCTATCACCTTCTTCGCCAGCGCTTCATTTTCAGTAATGGAGAGGCTCTTCCGGACCGATTGCTCCGCCCATTCCAGATTCCGGCTCCGTTGGCTGGCGATGGAACGAATGAAAGCTGCCGCATCATTCGTTGCTTTTTCACTCATCACCGTATCCATGGCCTGTAAGCCCACCGGATGCGCTGCGCCGATGTTGGTGCCGGGCGCCATGGCTGCTATATGCGCCGCCATGGTCACAAAGACGCCTGCAGAGCCGGCATGTGCGCCACCGGGGGCTACATATACCACAACAGGCAGCGGAGACTCCAGCAGATCGTGTACAATGTTCCGGGTAGATTCCAGCAGTCCGCCGGGTGTATTCAGGTAGATAACAAGACAAGTGGCCTTTTCAGCCCGGGCCTTGCTGATACTGTGATGGATAAAGTCGGCGGATACAGGATTGATGCTTCCATCAATCCTTATCATGAATACCGTTTGTGCTATAAGTGTCGATGGAATAAGGAAAAGCAAGGCGAAAAAGATAACAACCTGCTTCATAACAGCGTCAGCATATTACACCTCAAAGTTACGCAATTTCAGGCCTATTTCCTGCTACATAAAACAAGCACCATAAAAGGGGGACGTCTCTTTTTATGTTGATACGTCCCCTTTTTCAATGAAATACATTAATAACCTGGCGTTGGACTGCTGGTCATTTTCGAAGTCACCACCTGCCCTCTTATTTCTCCGTTCGGGAACTTAGCGGTGTGAATGTTTACGTACCAGTTGCCTGACAACAAATCACCTGCCTGCCCGGCGGTAATCACCACCGACCCGGACACGCTACCGGTTGAATCAGTCGGAAAACCTGTAATGCCCACCACCACCGGCGCCGCCACTCCGGCCGCAGCTGGTCCGTGGAAATGCATACCGGTAGGGGCTCCACTGATCATGTTCCAGGTAATTTTATAGGTGAGTTTGTACGTAGCAGGGTCATAGGTGCCGGTTAATGTACCCGTGCCGGTACTGGCATTGGGAGGCGTTTCCTGTCCGCCGGTCAGCGACGCACTAATAGTGTAAGTATTACCATCTCCCGGATTACTATTGTTATAGCTATCATTACACGCAGTCATCCATACAGCTCCGAATAACAAAGAACTGTATGCAAGCATCTGACTTCTCCAGCGCCTGGAAAAAGATATCTTTTTCATAACAGTTTGTTTATAGTTACTACGAGCAATAGATAGGATTTGTTGCCACCTTAACAAGGTTTTAACGGAGAAAAGGCAGAAACCAGCATTTCATGCGCTACAGCAGATAATTCTATGACAAATACCCATCCAGACACACCTATATTCAACAATCAATAACCATCAGGTGTAAAAGGTATATAATGTTGGCAGATTGATGTTAAAATCGCTTAAAATATCCGGAAAATGGCGGATGCTCCTATATGGTGGCGTCGGACTACTCTTTATCCTGGTTATCGCCAATGTTATTATAAACCGGATCGTTCAGCACAAAGTCAGCGAAACATTGCAACATCTTTCTCCCGGATTAAAAGTCAGCTTTTCCGCTATCAACAGTAATGTGCTTACTGCCGTGCTTTCACTGGATAGTGTCATCATAGATTATACACCGGATAGTAGTCAATCCCAACATCAACATATGGTGCGTTTTTCAGCGGTTGAACTTACCGGTATTAGTTTTATGAAGATGTTGTTCCGTCGAACACTTTCCATCAATGATGTACAACTCAGTAAGGTGGAAGTGAATCTGGACGAGTACTTGTTGAAGAAAAAAGACAACTTGGGAAAACAGCTGTTTGATCATACTGCTTTCAACAGTATATCGGTCAATCACTTTACGGTAAACGATCTCCGCATATGGGAAAGTACCAGGTTACTATTAAAGGGAAACATCAGCATAGATGAAATAAACATCAGAAACGTAAAACAACCATTCACTGCTGACAATTTTCATATAGGCGCTGTCAGAGGCAACCTGTCCGACATCAACTATACCCTGCCGAATGCCTATCATACGCTCACGATCAAACAGCTGACAATCGATAGCCGCCAACAAACATTGCAGATCAATTCCATGAAACTGGTACCGCAATACCCCCCATCCGAATTTTTTCAGAAAACCGATAATCAACCGCTATACGTTGCGTTAAATATTGCAGATCTTACCCTGCTACAAGTAGATATGCCGAAATTGTTGGATAAAAAACTGGTGGCCGGTAAAATAACGCTGAACAAATCTGCCTTTAATATTTACTATGAAGTAAGCGGGGCACAACCCACACTGTCGCGGTCCTTTCTCTTTATTGACCTGCAAAAAACACTGTCTGTTATACAAACGGATTTGTTCAGCATGAACCGCTCCTCCATCGCTTACGGGTCTACTACCGGAGACCAATTAAAGCTGAACGGTAATATCGAAACGCATCAACTAAATATCCGGACAACGGATACCCTCTCCGGTCGTCATGATATTCATTTCAAAACGCTCGCCTGTGCATTAAATGATATTCACGCGGTGAGTTCCGGCAGCTATCAGCATCTTCACATAAAGCAGCTGAATATCGATCATAAAGGGACATTACAGGCCACCTCCCTGAAGATCAGCCCGCAATACGACAAATTTGAAGTAGGGAAAAAAGCAGGGCACCAGATAGACGTAGTGGATGCCACCATCTCCGGCATCACGATCACTCAACTGGATATGGCCAGGTTTTTTCGTCAGGAGATAATAGCAGAACAAATATGGATAAAGGAAAGCAATGTCTATATTTTCCGGGACCGGCGGCTACCGCGTCCATCACGGTATAAGCCACTACCTGTGGCGTTTCTGAAGAGCATTCCGACACGTATCCGGGTGCATCAGCTGAAGGTATCATCGTCCACACTGTCCTATGAAGAACTGCCGAAAGACGGACCACAAACAGGCCTACTGAAGGTAGAAAAACTACAGGCCTCCCTGTCTCCGTTGATCAACCACCCCTCCCCATCCGATCCTGATCATATGGACCTGCGCATGGAAGGGTCGCTGATGGGGTCAGGCACCGTTAAAACAACCGTTTATTTACCCTTCGCCGCCGGCAAAGATTATTATGTCAGCGGAGCGTTTGATAACCTGGACCTAACCACTTTAAATTCAGCGGCGGAAAACCTTGGTCACTTTCATATCGAATCCGGGTTGCTGAATAATTTAACCTTTCAATTCAGCCTGAATGATGAAAAGTCGACGGGAAAAGTAGTAGGGTCGTATCATCAGCTGGTGGTGGAAAAATTAAAGGGGGCCTCAAAAAAGGTAGCCGGGTTCCCCACCTTCATGCTGAAGCATGTGATCATTCCCAAAAACAAAGATGCATCGCTGCCGGTAGCCCGTCGTACAGGGGCTATAGACTATAAGTTTGACCACACCCGTTCGCTGTCTTTCTATTTTTTGAAATCGTTACTGTCGGGTATAGATGCCAGTTTCACCTTTGGGTTTCTGCTGCCGAAGTAGGTTTTGGAAATACTATATAACGTGCACGGCTATCCGGCAGTAATGAATTCGCCTTTTTCCTTTACAGCCTGATTTCCCCAGGCAGTAATCGCTTCCAAAACAGGGATGAAGGTCTTACCAAAGTCAGTCAGGCTGTAGACCACTTTAATAGGTGGTTTTTTACCGTACACTTTCCTCGCAACGAGGCCGTCTTTCTCCAACTGCTTCAATTGCAGGCTCAGGGTCATCTCCGTTGCGGAAGGCATCTCTTTACGGAGCTCGTTGTATCTTTTAGGTTCCTCCTTTAAATGATACAGAATAACCGCCTTCCATTTTCCGCCCACCAAATCCATGGTTAAACTGACGGTACAAGGGTAAAGCTTGCCATTTAACTTTATATGATCACCGATACACTCTGTCTTCATACGATCTTTTTTACACCTATCTGTTTTGATAGTTATTGCAAATGTATCCAACTAAAAATAGTTTTGCAACTATAATTTTTATAGTCCTTAAAAACAGCAGTATATGACAACCAATACAGCCACCAACAACACTATCATACAATCAGACAAACCCCTTATTACCATCGTTGGCATTTTAGGTAAACAGGGCCTGAGTGCCGCCCGTACCCTGCTGGCGTCCGGGAAATTCCGGGTGCGCGGCATTACACGCCGTATTGACTCCCCGGAAGCGCAGCTCCTGTCCCAACAGGGCGTAGAGCTGGTGAGCATCCCGCTGGCGCTCGGGCACCAGGAAGCTTTTGTGAAGGCATTCCGGGGCTCCGACGGCGTTTTCCTGATGACACCCAACATCGCCCCGCCAGCGACCCATGAGTTCGAACTGGGCAGACAGTTGGCAGATGCACTGGTAGAAGCGCAGGTACCGCACGTAGTGTTCAGCAGTCTGGAAAATGTCCATGCGCTTACCCATGGGAAAAAGTTCGCCCCACATTTTACCGACAAGGCTAACGTAGAAGCCTATATCCGCACACTGCCCATTAAAAGCTCATTTATCTACATGGCCTTCTTTTATACGAACCTCATGGAGTTTTATACGCCGACCTTAAAAGGTGATACGCTCGTATTTCCCATCTATTTGCCCAGGGACTTCCGCGCGCCATTCGTGGATCCGCTGACCGCCACCGGTCCGGCGGTATTAGAGATTTTCTCCAACCCGGACCAGTATGCGGGACAGTCGCTGCCTGTTGTAGGCGATATCATCTCCCCACAGGAAATGGTGGACACCTTCACCAAAGTAACCGGTAAAAAAGCCGTGTATAGTTCAGCGTATTCCCGGGAGGAGCTGCTGCATCACTTCCCCGCATTCAGTGCAAACGAGCTGTTGGTACAGGAACTCACCGGGATGGTGGAATATGCGGTAGAATATGGATATTTCAGACACGATCGCGACTTAACATGGAGCAGAAAAATAAATCCGGGCATCCTGAACTGGGAACAATTCCTGAGCAACACCGGATGGGAAGGACAAAAACTTTCGTATTGAGTCCTATCCTGCATTTATTCCTACGAAACAGCATCAAACCCAATGGTGGCAGGCAGATAACAAACAGCTAAAATCAGTACATAATCAGATAATTTCTATCAAATGTATCCTCTTTAAACGTGAGATATTTGCATCCGCATAGCGTCAGGTACCTGCGATGCAAAAAATTCTGTATAGTGTTTATCTAAAAATGTAAACCCTCAATCTGCCCACATGAAAAAAACAACAGCAAAAAAATTAAGCCTCAAGATGATCAAGGTTGCTCAATTAAGCGACAACGGCGCACACATTCTGGGTGGTTACTCGGCGCCTGCCCCGGGCACGCCCACAGGCGCCCCAACAGGTCCCGTTACCAGTCCTACGTCCAGGGCTACTACCGGACCAGTTGGTCCTCCAACATGTGATACCGGAACCGGAACTTACACCGTAGCATGTCCTCACGGATGATAATCTGCTGATAAGGTCGGCCTTTCAGCAGTAACAACCCTCGGACACCAGCACTGTACTTTCATCATGTACAATACAGCAAACAAAAAAGCCTTCAAATCTTTTGATTTGAGGGCTTTTGTTTGCTTAATGAAAAGTGTTTGTCTTCACTACACATGGATCCATATGTTACAGGCGAACTTGGTGCCTCCTGTTACCGGCGCTCCTCCGTGCAGCGCGTAGATAATGTCGTTGTGCTGTTCATCAAGGTTGATAAAGGCCAAAGCCATACCCTTTTTGGGACTTATGCTAACATCTATTTCCGGGAATATGGTTTCGCCGCCTTCGAAATCATCATTCAGATAAACCAACAAGGTGGCCCTGCGTTTTAAGCCTGATTCGAAAGAGTCGAAATGGGGCCGGTATTCCTGCCCTTCTCCATAACGCACACATTGCAGGTCTTCAATCCGCGTTGCTTCTACCTCCATCAGGTCTGCCGCCCGTTCTATGATCTCATTAAATATTGCATCCTGTCTGCCGGCAGTAATAAACGCCGAGTAGCTGGTCCTGCCCGCCGTCACTTCGTTGGTGCCGTCCGCTGCGCCGGTCATACTTCTGTTGAACAGATGATGTTGCTCACAATAGTCGATCATATACTGACATTCTTCCTCCGAGAAAAAATCTTCCACCGCAAAAATGGTGTCTTCATAGGCTTCCCGCCTGGATGCATCTTCCTGCTCACATGCTTCACAAAATTCCTGATCCACCACCACCTCTTTGATGTCCAGGTATTGCAGCACGGTCAACTCATTCATGGCATAGGCAACTTTATCCGTAGAAAAATACGGTAAGTACACCTGTTGTTCTTCCACCTTTTCTACGATAACCGGCACCTCCTGTTCATTGATCCGGACAAAGGCCAATGTCGGAAAGATAGTGGCATCTGCAATATTGCAAGGGGCTGCTTTCAGCTCATGCCGGATGCCCCATTTCTGTAATTCCGTGCTGATGTCCTGCATGGACAGTTCCGGAAATGTTTCTTTTTCGTACAGGGCTTCCCGTACTTTTGAGCGACCCATGTTAATATCGTGCAAACCAAGCAAATGAATCACGACATTGATGGCATAGTGATGTACTGTAGTGTGGAATAAAGGCTTCATAAAAAATAGGTCTGATTGTTTTCTGTTTAACCATTATAATGACCAATAGCAAATAACACTCCCGGAGGAATGTTATTTGCTGTGATGTTAATAGCGTGTTCGTGCATCAAATAGGACAACAAGGACCAACATTGCCGTTGGTAATCTGACAAGGATATCCGATGCTGTTCAGGCAGGGAGATCCCGGAGGCGGTATGGGAGCGCCGGGAGCCGTTGTATAACCTGTTGGAGGACCAGCAGGACCAGGACCTGTACCACCCCATAGATTCTTCTGTCCGTCAAGGCTTAAACTCGCAATTTCCATTTTACGCAAGCTAAGCTTTTTGAATGTTTGTTTTTTCACTTTTTTGCTGTTTAAATGATAAATAAAACAAAACTTTCATCTCGATGACATCTACCGACAATTATAGCGTATAGGAAAACCATCCGGCTTTCGCCTGATGTGTAAAGGGTACTACCTTATGTGTTAAGGGAGGGTGCTGTGACGTAACGTGTGTTTTACAGCGGTTTATTACTGTTATAAATGGTTATTAAAAAGAGTTTCCAATATATATACTGCTGGCATGGTTCAAACAATATTTATCCGTTAACATTCCGTACAATACAATGTAATATTACGACATCCCGTATAGGCCATATAGTTAGAAGTTAACCATTTTTTCGTTGATGTTAACAATCACAGAAAACGTCCGAAAATCAAGAAAAGAATGTTGTGGCGATCAAAATCAAAAGCCTCGCGCATGGCACGAGGCTTTTGATTTTAATGTGATTTCCGATGAAAAAATTAATCATGTCCCAGCGAGACAACCCTTTTGCGAACCGGCTCAAAGAAGCCCACTTCCACAGCATATTGAATCATCAGGTGTACTTTTTCTTCGTCGGGATGTGCCCATCTGAATTTCATCTTTCTCAGGATGGCATTCGTTGCCTCATAACATACCTGATATGGATGCCCTACATCCGGTTTATCGTCGCCAAACAGATCGGCCTGCAGGAACAAGCGGTCTATCAGGTCCTTTTTCGTATTGTACGATTGCAGCATCTTTTCCAGATAAGTATATACGTTCGTCAACTCCATATCATACCCATAACTGTTCAGATAAGCCACAAAATCAGCAGCAGGCAGCAGATGCGGGTTACGGATATGATAGTTCCTGTTCAGCAATGCCGGCTTATCAAAAATCTGTAGTATCGCAGCCGACACCTCGTCAATATTAGACAATTCCAGTTCGCTGAATTCTTCCGGCATCACATGGAAGGCAATAAATCCTTTGATCTGATTATAGAAAGCATTGTTGTCGATATTCTCCTGGAACTTACCGGTAGCAGAGTGGAATGACAGGTGGCCTACGCGGTAGATATTTACGTCGACGCCTTCCTGTCTGGCTGCATCCAGCAGTCGCTCCGCCTCCAGTTTGCTCTTCGCATAGAAGTTGGGCACTTCCTGTCCTTTGAACAAATCGGCTTCGGTATACAGATAATCGGTGCTGTCTTTTTCTGCCATACCAGCCACACTGGTAGTGGAGATATGGTGGATGACCTTCTTTCTTCCGATTTTGCAGTAATCCAGTATCGTCTGTACAGAGCGGGTGTTCACGGCTTCAAACTCACTATAGCTACCATAGTGTTTTACGTTGGCGGCCGTATTCAGGATACAGTCCGTCCCGGCCATCAGTGCCTCAAACACGGCAGTGTCCATTCCCAGCTGTGGTAAAGCGATATCTCCTTTCCATACCCGCAGCTTCGCCTGGTTTTTAGGCAAGGGCGTGCCAAAGTAAAAGGCATATTTTTCCGACAACCGGCTAAAAGCCGCTTCATCGCTCTCTGCCCGTACCAACACACATACCGGCGTATCGTTTCGCTGCAGCAGGTCATACAACAAGTGGATGCCCAGGTAGCCCGTTGCCCCCAGCAGCAGGATCTGCTGATAAGTAGTGGTACTGTTGACATCCAGCTGTTGCCATGCTTTCACTTCTTCCAGATAGGGCCGTTGCTGTTCTTCCAACAGCTGCTGCCTATGCGCGGCCTGCGCCTGCATGGCGTCATGATCTACCTGTGCCGGATCAAACCGGGACATCAATGCCGACAGTTTGTTTTTAAAGTGATTCTTTTCATAAATCACATATTTAGAAATACCCGCGATGGTGGGATGTTGGAAGAGGTTATTAATAGAAACCTGGAAATTCACTTTCATCTTGGCTATCAGCCGGATCGCGGTGATAGAGTTACCGCCGGCCGCAAAGAAGTTATCGTGTATGCTTAACTGTGGTAAGTTCAGCACTTCCTTCCAGATGTCCAGCAGCTGCTCTTCAATTTCGTTGGCAGGACCAGCATCCTGCTGCTGATCGGAGAGCATGACGGAGGTGGGCGACGGCAGCGCTTTCCGGTCAATTTTGCCGTTAGGCGTCAGCGGGAAAGACTCCATCGGAATCATCACCGGCGGCACCATAAATTCCGGCAGCTTGCTCTTCAGATAGGCAACGATAGCGTCTTTATTGAACTCATCCTGCGGTATCACATAAGCCACGAGCAGTTTGTTATCATGTTCGCCACCTTTCACCACTACTACTGCTTCATTCACGTGCTCACACTCGCGCAGCACGTTTTCTATTTCGCCCAATTCAATCCGGTATCCGCGCACTTTCACCTGGTCATCGATCCGCCCCATGTATTCTATGTTTCCGTCCGACAGCCAGCGGCCCAGGTCACCGGTACGGTACATCCGGGTTTCGCCGTCGCCGACAAAAGGATTAGTGACAAACTTCTCCTGCGTAAGTTCCGGACGGTTGAGATAACCACGGGCCAGACCGGCGCCACTCACACAAATCTCTCCCGCTACCCCTACCGGACATAATCCGCCGTGGGCATCCTGGATATACACCTGCATGTTAGCCACCGGCTTGCCGATCACCACTACACCATCTTCCCGGATAGGGTCAATGGATGCGGTAGTGCAGATACTGTTTTCCGTAGGGCCGTATGCGTTCATGAACCTCACCCCTCTGGCTTGCAGGTACCGGCCATCTTCTCTGTTTAATGGCTCACCACACGATACAACGGTTTTCACCCTGCTCAGCATTTCTTTCATACTGTGCAGATAGGACGGCGGTAAAAATAACACCTCTACTTTACGTTTATTGATCAGCGTAGCAAATCCGGCAGCAGACATCAGGTCTTCTTTGCGCGGCAGCACCAATGTGGCGCCATGAGACAGCGTGCAGAATATTTCCATACAGGAAGCATCAAAGCCGATAGTCGCAAACTGCAGCACGCGGCTTCCGGTTTCTATCTGTAGCTGGTCCTGCTGGTCATATACGAGGTTCACCACGCCGCCATGCTCTACCAGTACGCCTTTGGGTTTGCCGGTAGAACCGGAAGTAAAGATCACATAGGCCAGGTCATTGGCGGCAGGGCCATCAGCCAGCGCCGTTACCGGATAAGCGGCGAATAAGTCCGCATCGGTAGCCATTACCAGTTCTATACCCGCTACAGCAGCGCCCAACCTTTCGCTGACAGCAGGGCTGCTGACCATGATATTGGCGCCGGTATCGCTAAGGATATATTGTATCCTGTCTGCCGGATATTCGGGGTCTATCGGTACATATGCACCGCCAGCTTTCATGATGCCATATATGCTGATGATCATCTCCAGCGAGCGTTCTATACATAACGGCACCAGGGTATCCCTGACAACACCTCTCTCGCGCAGGTAGTGCGCTACCTGGTTAGAGCGCTCATCCAGTTCTTTATACGTCAACGTAACATCCTTGAATATTAACGCTACAGCGTCAGGGACGGCTGCTGCCCTGGCGGAGAACAAGCCGGGCAGGGAGACCCCTTGCGGCACGGCCAATGTTTTGCTGTTAAAGTCTTCCAGCAATTGTTGTTCCTCCACCTCGTCCAATAACGGCAACGCACATATGTGGGTGGCAGGTTGACGGGTAATGGAACGCAGCAGCTGTTCAAAATGTTTGCCCATCCTTCTCACCGTATCACCGTAGAACAGGTCCGTGCTGTATTGAATGATCAGGGAAAGCCCTGCCTCGGTCTCTTTCAGGCAGAAGTTGAGGTCAAACACAGACGTAACATGGTCCAGCGGCTCTTCTGATAACTGTACCGCTCCCAGCGTCAGCTCGGGAATGTCCGGCGTGTTTTGCAACACCAGCATCACCTGGAACAATGGACTGCGGCTCATATCGCGCTCGGTTACCACGGCGTCCACTATCTTTTCGAACGGTACTTCCTGGTATTCATAAGCGCTGAGGGTAGTCTGTTTTACCTGTTGCAGCAGGGAAAGGAACGCAGGGTTACCAGCGAGGCTGCTGCGCAGGGCCAGGGTATTGATGAAGAATCCGGCGAGACTTTCCACCTCCTGCCGGGTACGGCCGGAAATAGGGCTGCCGATGCAGATATCATCCTGCCCGCTGTAACGGTACAGTAACACCTTGAGGGCTGCCAGCAACGTCATAAAAAGCGTTACGCCTTCCTGTTGCGACAGGGCCAGCAGCTGGTCCGTCAGCGCTCTGTCCAGTTGCAGGTGTTCCACGGCGCCATTTTTACCTTTTACGGCCGGTCTCACTTTATCTGTCGGCAGTTGCAGTGCCTGCACATGCTTCAGGTTTTCTTTCCAGTACGACAGTTGCGTGGCCAATACCTCATCCGACATGTACTTCCGCTGCCAGATGGCATAATCTGCATATTGTATGTCGAGTGGCGGCAACTTCACCTTATCTCCGGTAGCATAACCGTTGTAAAGGGCGATCAGCTCGCGGAACAGGACACCGATAGACCAGCCATCAGAAGCAATATGGTGCATGTTCATCACCAAAATATGCGTGGCAGCGTTCAGCGCGATCAGATGTACCCGTAGCATATGGTCTCTCGTGAGATCGAAAGGTTTTCTAATCAGCGTATGCACAAGGGCACGACAATCCGCTATCGCCTGCTGGCGGCCACACAGATCGATTTGTTGCAGCTGCCATTTTTGCGCAGGCAATATCTGCTGGCCGGAATGCCCGTCCAGCTGCACAATAACAGACCGTAATACTTCGTGGCGGGTCACCAGGTCCTGGAACGCATAGGCCAGGGCATCTTTATCGAGGGTGCCTTCCATACGCAGCACGACCGGCATATGGTATTGTACGCTGCCTTCCATCTGATCGATGAACCACAAACGTTCCTGGCTATACGACAGCGGAATCAATTCGGGCCGTTGCTGCGGCGTTACTGCCGGCAGCAGCCAGCCTTTGCCGTTCTGACGGATAAACGCTGCCAATCGCGCGATGGTAGGATGTGCGAAGATGGATTTCACGGCCACTTCCACTTCCATCTGTTTACGCAGGGCAGACTGCAGGCGCATGGCCAACAGCGAATGACCTCCCAGCTCAAAGAAGTTGTCGTGTATACCGATTTTTTCTACCTGTAGTAAGCTACTCCAGATATCGGCCAACTGCTGTTCCGTGAGGTTACGTGCAGCCACGTACGTAGCACCGCCGAGCGCGCTCAGGTCCGCTTCGGGCAGTGCGCGTTTATTGATCTTGCCATTATTGGTCAATGGCAGTTCCGGCAACGTGATGAAAAGAGAAGGGACCATATAATCCGGCAGCCGGGATTGCATCCAGGTGCGCAGCTCGTCTTTCCCGAAGCGCCGTTGTGGTACCACATAGGCTACAAGCCGTTTATTACCGTATTGGTCATTTTTCACCAGTACCACACATTGCGCCACCAGCTCACACTGACCCAGTACGCTTTCCACCTCGCCAATTTCCACACGGTTGCCGCGGATCTTCACCTGATCATCTTTACGCGCCAGGTAATTAATATTGCCATCCGGTAACCAGCAGCAGATATCGCCGGTTTTGTATAAACGGCCATTTCCGGATACATCAAACGGATCGGCCATAAAGCGCTCTGCTGTTAATTCCGGCAGATTCAGGTATCCTTTTGCTACCTGTACGCCGCCGATAAACAATTCCCCTGGTACGCCCACCGGGCAGGGATTGCCGTTGGCATCCAGAATGTACAGCCGTGTATTGGCAATCGGTTTGCCAATAGGCGGTAATACCCGTTGGGTATAATCGTCGGGCTGTATCATATAGGCGCTCACCACGTGCGCCTCCGTAGGTCCGTACTGGTTATGCAGGCGGGTGTTTCCTTTTTCCAGGAACAACTGAAGATCGCTGCTCAATTTAAGCTGTTCGCCGGCGGTAACCACCTCCTGTAAGTACTCAGGGTAGATACCACTTTCCTGCGCGTATTCCACCAGGTTTTTCAGCACCACATATGGCAGGAACAGGCAGTTGATCTTTTCTGTGTTGATCTGTTCCATCAGGATAGCCATGTCTTTCCGGCGTTGTTCGTCTACCAGATGAAGACTACCGCCAAAACTGAGCGTGAAGAATATCTCCTGGAAGCTCACATCGAAATTGATACTGGCGAACTGTAGTATACGTTTAGGCGTCCGGGTATCGATCTCCTGTTGTTGCCAGCAAAGCAGGTTAAACAGCGCTTTGTCAGGCATTTCCACGCCCTTCGGCTGTCCGGTGGAACCGGAGGTATAAATAAGATAAGTGAGTTTATCCGGAGAAGTATGCCGGGGGAGGTCCGTCACCGGCTGACCCGACAATAGGTCTGCCGATAAAACCAGGATACGCTCCGCTGCAATATCTGCCGGCAGAAGCCCCTGGCTGGCCGTATCCGTCACCATCAAAGTAAAATGGGTATCGGAGAGAATATAACGGATACGTACCTCCGGATAGGCAGGATCTACCGGCACATAGGTGGCACCAGCTTTGAGGATACCGACAATAGCGGTGATCATCCCCAGCGAGCGCGACATGCAAACGGGTATCAGGGTGTTTTCCACCGCTCTTTTCTTCCGGAGATAATGAGCCAGTTGATTAGCCCTTTCATTCAGCTGCCGGTAAGTGTACTGGTCTGCTCCGAAAACCACCGCTACTGCATCCGGTGTCTGCTGCACCTGCGCTTCGAACAAGTCTATCACTGCCTTACCGGCAGGATACCTACTTGCCGTATCGTTAAAGGTCTGCAATAACTGTTGCTCTTCAGCCGCCGCCAGCATCGGCAACGCGCCTATCTGTTGGGAAGGTGCAGCCACAATCGCTTCCAGCAATACCAGGTAATGCTCCATCATTCTGGCGATGGTAGCCTCCTCATACAGATCACTGCAATACTCCACCCGGAAACGCAGGCCGGTATCGGTAGTCGTTACGTCTACTGTCAGATCGAATTTGGAGGTGCTGTTGGTGATCGGCTGCATCGTTACCTGTACATCATCCAACTGCAGGTCCGGAACGTCCGGCAGGTTCTGTAGGATAAACATCACCTGGAACAGCGGCGTACGGCTTATATCACGGTCGCTCACCACTGCCTCCACTATTTTCTCAAACGGGGCATCCTGGTATTGATAGGCCTCCAGCAAAGTAGTTTTTACCTGTTTGAGCAGCGACAGGAAGTCCGGATTACCGGCCAGGTTGCTGCGCAGCGCAATGGTATTGACAAAGAAACCGATCAGCGGTTCTATCGTTTGCTGCGTGCGGTTGGCAATAGGGCTGCCCACGCAGATATCTTCCTGTCCGGTGTAGCGATACAATAACACCTTGAAAGCCGCCAGCATGGTCATAAACAGGGTTGTTCCCGTTTGTCTGCACAGCTGATGTATGCCGGCCGTCAGTGTGCCGTCCACCTCATAATACAAGGTATTTCCGCGGGTGCTTTGGCTGGCAGGGCGTGGGAAATCGGTAGGCAACTGCAGCGTGGCCACATCCTCCAGTTGTGTTTTCCAGTAGGCCAGTTGCTGATCGAGGACCGCTCCCTGCAGGTGATGCCGGTGCCACAATGCATAATCGACATATTGTACGGGCAACGGCTCCAGCTGATGCGGATGCTGCCGGTGCGCTGCTTCATATAGCCGTACCAGTTCTTTGAGCAGTATAGACACGGACCATCCGTCGGACGCAATATGGTGCTGCACCACCACGAGGAAATACTCACGGGGCGCCAGTTGTACCAATTGTACCCGCAGCATATAATCCGCTGCCAGGTTAAATGGCCGATCACAAGCCGCTGTAATTTCTTCCAATATCTGCTGCCGGTCTGCTTCCATGGTGCTGTCTACCACTTGCAGCTGCCATCCATCGGCAGGCAGGATATGCTGACTTACCGCTCCGTCTTCTTCCTGAAAAACGGTACGCAATGCTTCATGCCGGTCTACAATTGTTTTGAGGGCACTTTCCAGCGCTGTTACATCCAGGTCGCCCTCCAGTTTTAACACCATCGGCATATGATACGGCACACTGCCTTCCATCCAGTTGATGAACCACAACCTTTCCTGCGCTGAGGAAAGCGGCAACTTGCCTACCCGCGGGGATACCGTAACAGCCGGCAACACCATACCTGGTTGCTGGCGACGGATATGCTCCGCCAATGAGGCCACCACCGGATAGGTGAAGAGGTCGCGTATCGGGATCTCCACTTCCAGCTCGCGGCGTATTGCAGATACCACGCGGGTCACCAACAGCGAATGCCCGCCCAGTTCAAAGAAGTTATCGTATATACCTACCCGTGACACTTTCAGTAATTGCTGCCAGATACCTGTCAATGCCAGCTCTGTGGCATTACGCGGAGGCACATACGCCGCCGCGGGCATCAGTGACGGGTCCGGTTCAGGCAACGCACGTTTGTTTACCTTACCATTGCTCGTCAATGGAAGTTTCTCCAACGGCATCAGGACAGCAGGTACCATATAATCCGGCAACAGCTGTTTGAGGTAAGCCTGTATTTTCTCTCTTTCAAAGGCTCCTGCCGGCACGATATAACCTGCCAGGTATTTACTGCCTTGCTCGTTCGTACGTGCCATCACCACCGCTTGCTCTACCCATTCACATTGTTGCAGTACCCTTTCCGTTTCACCGGGTTCAATACGGTAGCCGCGGATTTTTACCTGGTCGTCTGTACGGCCCAGGCAAAGCACGTTTCCGTCGGCCTGCCAACAGCCCAGGTCACCGGTCTTATATAGTCTTTCCACCCGGTTATCACTAAACCTGTGGGAGATAAAACGTTCGGCTGTCAGTTCAGGTAAATTGAGATAGCCTACAGCGAGGCCGGCGCCGCCCACATAGATTTCGCCTGTAACCCCGACCGGCACCAGCTGGCGGCGGCTATCGAGGATATATACCTTCCGGTTGCTCAGCGAACGACCTATCGGTACCGGGACTTTCACCGTACCCGGTTCTACTTCGTAGGTAGTAGAGAAGGTGGTATTCTCCGTAGGACCGTAAGCGTTCATCACGGTCAGCGCGGGATATCGTAGTTTTAATTTGTTGATATGCTCTTCCGATAATTTCTCTCCGCCGGAGAACACTACCGATAAGGTTTCAAAAATACTGATGTCAGTGTCGATGAGCTGATTGAACCAGCTGGCGGTAAACCACATCATATTTACCTGGTGGGCCCTGATTTCACGTTTCAATACTTCATTGTCCAGCAGCTGTTGTTCCGGGCAAAGAATAAGACGGCCGCCATTGAGCAACATGCCCCAATATTCAAAAGTGGCAGCATCAAAAGAAGGAGCGCCGGTAGACAACAAACGGTCCGCTGAACTGAAAGAGACATAGTCTACCCCTTTCACCAGGCTCACCACATTCTGATGACTGACCATCACCCCTTTGGGCGTGCCGGTAGAACCGGACGTATAAATAACATAGGCCAGGTGCTGCGGAAGGACTGCCGGCCATGGCGCTGACATTGCCTTCGCCATCAGCGTTTCTTCCGGCTGGTCCAGGCAGACGAACTTCATCGCTATGCCCGTCTGCTCCATCGCGGCCAGATGCATGGTTGTCGTAAGCAGCAGCGTACTGTTACTTTCGGCCAACATATAACTGATGCGTTCTGCCGGATAATGCGGATCAACCGGCACGTAGGCGCCTCCTGCCTTTAATATCGCCAGGGTAGCGATAATCAGGGTATCTGAGCGCTCCATGCAAACAGGTACACGCATCCCGGGCGTCACACCTGCCTCCAGGAGGTATTGCGCCAGTTGTGTGGAGGCCGTGTCCAACGCCTGATAACTCATTTCCCTGCCAGCAAAAACCAAGGCTGTCGCATCCGGTGTGAGGGCCACTTGTGCCGCGAAGAGGTCAGTGATACTTTTATCAGCCGGATAGCTGGTATCTGTCTGGTTAAAAGCATCGACCAACTGTTTCTCCTCTTCCGCCAGCAACATCGGCAAATAGCCAATTGCGGTGGACGGGTTGGCCACAACAGCCGCCAACAGTTGTTTAAAGTGCGTGATCATCCGGAAGATCGTCTCTTCCTTAAACAGGTCGGTACAATATTCCACGCTGCCCGTCAATCCTGTTGCGGTCTCTTCTACTGTGAAATTAAGATCTACCTGAGCAGTGGTATAAGCGATCCTTTCCGGTTGCAACCGTGCGGCGCCCAGTTCGAGATCAGCCACCACCGGTAAGTTCTGTAAGGTGAAGATTACCTGGAATAGTGGGCTATAGCTCAGATCACGTTCTTTCACGACAGCTTCCACAACTTTTTCAAATGGCACATCCTGATGCTCATAGGCGTCCAGCGTGGTATTTTTCACCTGTTGCAGCAAGTCCGTAAAAGAGGGGTTATCCTGCAAATGCGTCCGTAGCGCCAGCGTATTCACAAAACATCCGATCAGGCTTTCCGTTTCCTGCCGGGTACGACCGGAAACAGGACTACCCACGGTAATATCTTCCTGGCCGCTGTAACGGTATAATAACAGTTTAAATGCCGCCAGCAATGTCATGAACAAAGTAGTTCCCTCCTGCTGCGACAATGTCTGCAAACGCTGCTGCAATGCACGGTCTATGTCGAACGATACAATGGCGCCACGGTTGGAGAATACAGCCGGACGCGTGTAGTCAAGTGGCAACTGCAACGTCGTCACATCAGCCAACTGACGGCTCCAATAAGCTTGTTGCTGTTCCAGCACTGCTGCCGACATATAAGTGCGCTGCCAGCGGGAGTAATCCGTATACCGGATATCCAGTGGTGGTAACACCGGCAATGACTGGTGCTCCCATGCGGCATACATCGCCATCAGCTCTTTCATAAAAATATTGACAGACCAACCATCGCCGGCAATGTGGTGCAGCGTCAGCGCAAGGACATATTCCTGTTCTGACAGCTCAATCAGCTGCCCGCGTAACATATGGTCGGCAGACAAATTGAACGGTGCGTCGATCAACGTTTTCACATAAGCGTGCAATGCGGTAACATCCCCGTGGAGATCATGCCGGCTTACCGTTTCCAGCTGCCATCCATGCTCGTCCATTATCTGTTGATGCGGCACTTCGTCTATAACGGTGATGACAGTACGTAATACCGCGTGGCGATTGACCATCTCCCGGATGGCCGTCTCCAGCGCTTGTTTGTTGACCGCTCCTGTCAGTCGGTATACCACCGGAATATGATACTGTATGCTACCGGTGAGCCGGTCGATAAACCAAAGCCTTTCCTGTGCGAAGGACAATGGTTGCGGGCCGGTATACGCTTCCGCGGTAATACCTTCCTGCACCGGTCCTCTCTGTTGAAGGATGTACGCAGCCTGCTCCGCTATGGTAGGGTGATTGAAGATCGCCTTTACCGGCACTTCTGCCTGTAGCTGCTTTCTGATGGCAGATTGCAACCGCATCGCCAGGAGAGAATGGCCGCCTGACTCAAAGAAATGTTCGTGTATGCCTATACGTTCGCGGCCCAGCAGCTGTTGCCAGATACCAGTCAACGCACTTTCCTGTTCATTACGGGGAGCCACATACGCCACATCTGAGAGGGCGGTATCATCCGGCGCCGGCAACGCCTTTTTGTCCACTTTTCCATTAGCAGTCAAGGGCAGTGTATCCAGGGCTATCAGGAAAGACGGCGTCATATAGTCCGGTAACCTTTCTTTGAGATAGGCCAGTACAACTTCTTTATCAAAGTTGTTTTCCGGCACCACGTACCCGGTCAGATACCGGTTATGATGTTTATCCGTCCAAACGGTCACTACCGCCTGCTTCACTGCCGGGCAACTTTCCAGCACGCGCTCCGTTTCACCGGGTTCGATACGGAAGCCGCGGATCTTCACCTGTTCATCGACACGGCCCATGTAAACGATGTTTCCATCAGGCAGCCATCGGGCCAGGTCACCGGTACGGTAGATCCTCGCTGCCGGGTCATCGGTGAAGGGATTCGGTATAAACCGGGCAGCGGTCAGTTCCGGGTCGAGGTATCCTTTCGCCACACCATCGCCACCTACATACAGTTCTCCCGTTACGCCCACCGGCACCGGCTGTCCGGCACTATCCAGGATATATGCGGTCCTGTTTTTCAAGGGACGGCCAATAGGTACGTTACTGTTAACTGTCGTCTCATGGATGCGGTAATAAAGCGAGAAGGTCGTATTCTCCGTAGGGCCATATATGTTAGTCAGCGCGATATGCGGATAGGCGCGTCTGAATTTATCAGCATGCTTTTCCGATATTTTCTCGCCTCCTGTCAACACCTCCTGTAACCGGGCGAATACCGTCATATCCATATCCACCAACTGATTGAACCAGCTGGTCGTAAAGAACATCTTGGTAACACCGCGCTGATAAAGTTCCTGTTTCAGTAATTCAACATCCAGCAAACTACTCTCCGTGCTTAGCACCACACAGCCGCCGTTCAACAGGGCGCCCCAATATTCAAAAGTGGTAGCATCAAAGGATAACGAACCGGCAGAAAGGATGACATCATCTTTTGTCAGCGTGATATACTCCTGCGACTTCACCAGGCTCACCACATTCTGATGCGTGACCGCTACTCCTTTGGGCTTACCGGTAGAACCGGATGTATACATCACATACGCCACGGCTGCGGGCGCAGGCCGTTCTGCCAACGTATGAGCGGGATATTGTAACAGGGCAGGGTTATCATCTACATAAAGTAATTCCTTATCAGCAACAATAACTTCCAGGGCGTCTTTCCAATCAGTGTCACTGATGACCAACGGGCTATCACAGTCGCTCAGCAATTGCAGTATCCTTTCTGCCGGGTATTCAGGGTTTACCGGAACATAGGCGCCGCCGGCTTTCAGCACGCCCAGCACCGCCACCATCAGACCAGCGGAACGCTTCATACATACAGGCACATAGGCGCCTGCTTTTAATCCCTTGCCACGCAACTGGTGTGCAAGGCGGTTGGCCGCTTCATCCAGCCCTTTATAGGTAAACGACGTTGTATCGTATACTACGGCGATGGCATCCGGCGTTTGTGCTGCCTGTTCTTCAAAAAGTGTTGTGATGCTCTTGTCCACCGGGTAAGCAATTGCAGTCTGATTGAAATCCTGCAATAGTTGTGTTCTTTCAGCGGCTGTCAACAAGGTGATGTCCGCGATGGTACGGACAGGCTGAGTCGCTATCTGTATCAGCACCTGTTCAAAATGGGCGGCTATCATCCGGACGTAGGCGCCGTCGAGTATCGTTTCATTATATACCAGGCCGATTTCAAGCCCTTCCGCCATCATCACGCGGATCGTCAGCGGGTAGTTAGCCTGCTCCTGCACCTGAATATGTTGCAGCTGCAATTTCCAGTGAGGGGATTGCAAAGCAGGATTCACCGGATAGTTTTCAAACACCAGGAGACTGTCAAACAGCTCCTCCCGGACACCTGTCCAGCGCTGAATATCATTCAGGGCGGCGTACTGGTGCTCACGGCTTTGCAGTTGCGTAGTCTGCATCTCCTGCAACCAGCCAGCGATGGTCTGTTCATTTGCCAGCGCGGAGTAGAGCGGCAGGGTATTGATATACAAACCAATTTTTTTATCTGCACCAGGCAGTTCATCTGGTCTGCCTGCGACTGTTACGCCAAACATGGCAGCAGGCTTGCCGGTATAGCGGGACAACAGGTACGCCCACACGCCCTGTACCAGGGTATTGAGGGTAATACGTTGTTGTTGGGTAAATCTTTCCAGTTGCTGGCGCATCGTCGCATCCAGGCGTAACGCCGTTTCTTTGAAATGCCCCTCTCCTTTTGTACGGGACGCGGTAGTGGTCACAAAGGGCAACAGGCATCCTTCGGTTACCTCTTTCAGATAACCACGCCAGTAAGTTTCTTCCGCCAACAGGTCCCTGTCGGCCAGGAAACGGATATACGCTCCGAATTCATCTGTCTTCAGAGATGGCAGGGAACGATTGTTCACGATGGCCTCATAGGTTTCCACCAGTTCGCCGAGCAATACCGGCAACGACCAACCATCCATCAGCAGATGATGATAAGTCCATTGCATACGGTATTTGTCGTCTTGCAGGCGGAACAGGGTGATGCGCATCAACGGAGCTTTTTCAAAGTCCAGCCCCTGTTCGCGGTCCGCGACCATCCAGGCATGGAGCGCTTCCTGTTGTGCTGCTTCCGTCATATGCCGGTAGTCCAGTACCGTGAAAGGCAAATCAGCCTGATGATACACACACTGCACCGGGAGGCTGCAAATTTTTGCATAGAAGGCACTGCGGAAAATAGTATGATGCTGTATCAGGTGTTCCCAGCTTTTCCGGAAGGCATCTACCTGCAAACGAGGGAGTTCACATCCAAACTGCTCTACGTAGGCACCGCCTTTTTCATCATACAGCCCATGGAACAACATGCCCTCCTGTAATCCGGTGAGGCGGTATAGTCCGGCCACCTGAGGTCCCGCAGCGCCGAGGAACTGGTCCAGTTCATCATTGGTCATCACGCCGCCCAGTCCATAGTCGGAAGGTGAAGCCACCGGTGCTTGCTGGCTGCGCTCAGCACAGTGCATGATGATTGCCTCCAGATGGCGGCAATAGTCTGCTGCGATCCCTTCGATGGTAGCTGCCTGGAAGTGCAGCTGGCTGTAGCTCCACTCTATCACGAGTTCCCCATCACGGACCATGCTGTTGACCGCCAGTTTTTCGGGAACGATACGTTGTGGCGATCCTCCGGCTTCCAGGGAAGCCAGCGAGGCTTTTATGGCGCCTTGTCCTGCTGGCATGTTATCGCCCTGACCGAGGTAGTTAAAACCTACTTCCCAGGGTACTGCGCCTTGCAGGGTGGCTTGTTTGCCGATATATTTGTTGATACCGTAGCCGATACCTTTATCCGGTATCTGGCGTAATTGTTCTTTGATGTCTCTGATCAGACGGCCGGTAGCTATGCCTGCGGCGGCTTCCAGCCATACGGGGTATTGACTGGTAAACCAGCCGATGGTGCGGTTAACGGCGATGCCGGGTGCGATATCTTCCCTGCCATGCCCTTCCAGTCCCACCAATACACCGGCGCCTTTATTCCAGGTGGTCAACGTCCTCGCCAGCGCGGCCAGCAGGATATCGTTAATCTCTGTTTTATAGGCTGCGGGCACTTCCTGCAGCAGGCGGCGGGTAGCCGTTGCATCGAGGCGCGCCGTTTCCCGGCGTATATCCGATACAGTTATTTTACCGTTGTGTGGCAGGTCTGTATGTAACGGCGTACGTTTCGCCACTACAGCCTCCCAATAACGTTGCTGTTGCCGGCCCAGGCCATTTTGCGCATAGGTGATCAGGGCATCATGCCACTGACGGCAGGAGCTGCCTTTAGCGCCTAATACGGCGTCTGCGGTCATAGCAGGTTGCTCCAGCAGGCGGTTGAGGTCTTCCAGCAGGATGCGCCAGGAAACGCCATCGATGGCCAGGTGATGCACCACCAGCAGCAGCCGGTTGTTGGCCTCAGCGGAGGGCGTTTGTATCAGGGTAGCCTGCAACATTACGCCATGGCGGATGTCCAGGCGTGCCTGGCTTTCTGCTATGCAAACGGCAATATGTTGCTGCCAGGTTTTTTGTTTCCGGCGCATATCCCTGATGTGTAGCGTAGGCTCCGCTATACCGTAGGATTGCTGCCATCCGTCGGCGTCCTGCTGATAGGCAAAACGGAGTGCGTCATGGTATTGCACCAGCTGCCGGAGCGCAGCTTCCAGCGTCACCGGCGACAGTTGTTTATCTGTTTCCAGCAGTAGCTGTTGTGTAAATAATGCCGGCTCTTGTTCGAAATACCAGTGCTGAATGGGCAGTAAACCGCTATTGCCGGTCAACAGCCCTTGTTCACCGATGACTGTCTCTACTTTTATTACAGACAACAACTGCGCCAGCGCGGCCACTGTCTGGTGTTTGAAGAGGTCTTTTGCTTTCAGCTCATACCCCAGTCGTCTGGCACGGCTCACTACCTGCATGGACACAATAGAGTCACCACCCAGTTCAATAAAGTTGTCGTATATCCCTACCCGTTGTAGTCCCAACAGTTCCTGCCAGATAGCCGCCAGTTGTTTTTCCGCCTCATTACGTGGCGCTACATATTCCTGTAGCGGAAGGTCAGCTGCTTCCGGCGCTGGCAGCGCTTTTTTATCCACTTTACCGTTGACAGACAGCGGCAGCTGCGCCAGTTCCACGAGCACCGACGGCACCATATATTCCGGCAGTTTTTCTTTCAGCCGGTTCAATACAGCCGATTTATGGTAATCCGCACCGGTGGTAACATAACCGACGAGGCGTTTGTTGTTGCGTTCGTCTGTCCATGCCACCACGACAGCGTGCTTAACGCCTTCGCATTCCTGAAGTGCATGGCCTATTTCTCCTAATTCGATACGGTAGCCGCGAATCTTTACCTGGTCATCGATACGGCCCAGGTATTCGATATTGCCATCCGGCAGCCAGCGACCGGTATCGCCGGTTTTATACAGCCGGTTACCGGCCTTGTCGGTGATAAATTTCTCTGCGGTCATGGCCGGCAGGTGCAGGTAACCATTGGCCACTTGCGGACCGCTGACGTACAGCTCCCCGGTTACGCCCACCGGCAGGAGCCGTTGCTGCGCGTCCAGAATATGTATCTGCATATTCGCTACCGGCTTTCCGATCGTGATCAGATTATCCACCGGTTGTATCTGCGCCACGGATGACCATACCGTACATTCCGTAGGGCCGTATTCGTTATATAATGCCGCTTTCTTTACGTCTCTGAAGTGACGCCGGGCCAGTGATACTTCCAGGGCTTCCCCCGCCAGAATAACGGTAGACAGCGCAGCCTCCTCTAACAGTCCTTCTTCCAGGAGAAAACGGTAATAGGAAGGCACGCAAAGGACCATGTCCGTGCGGGTGAGTAGTTTTTTTACGGTCTCCGCCTCTTTCAGGGTTTCTTCGCGGCAGATGATGAGGCTGCCGCCGGAACACAGTGTCCCGAATATCACCGCCACCGAGGAGTCGAAGGAGAAAGACGGCACCAGTAATGCCGTACCGGTGTTGCCATAGTAAGCTATCCTCGCCTGTGTGGAAGCCACCAGGTGCTGATGCGCAATGGTGACACCTTTCGGGTTGCCCGTAGAGCCGGACGTATAAATCACGTAGGCAGGATGTTGCGGTTGCAAGGCTGTTTCCACGGGCGTTACAGGATACTGCCGCAGTACGTCCGCCAATTGACGGACATCCACAATTTTCGCAGTGGTATATTGGTCCAGGGGCAGGCTACCAGTCACATTGCTGAGCACTACTGCTGCCCGGGCGTCTTGCAGCATGAAAGTGATCCGATGTTGCGGATAGGCGGGATCTACCGGCACATAGGCGCCGCCGGCTTTCAGCACCGCCAGGATGCCGATGACCATTTCTGCGGAGCGCTCCATGCATACAGGGACGAACATATTTTCCCGCACACCTTTTTCACGCAGGTAATGCGCCAGCTGGTTGGCTTTTTCATCCAGCTGCCGGTAGGTGAGTGTTTCGTTTTCAAACACCAGTGCTTCTGCCGTTGGCTGAAGCCGCACCTGCTCTTCTATAAGCGCATGGATATAAGGATAAGGCGCAACGTCTATATGGTTACTATTGAAGGATGCCAGTAATGTTTGTTCCTCCTCCGGAAGGATGCTGATCTCCTCCAGGGTATGTTGTCCTCCGTCTTTGAATTGCTGTATAATATGCAATAAACGTTTCACAAATAAACGTATATCCGTTTCCGTGAAATATGACGGATAATAATCCGCTTTCAATTGCAGCGGCTGCCCTTTCCCATAGTCACGCCAGAGCAGTTCCAGCGGGTACCGGGTGATCTCACTGGTCAGCTCCTGTGTAACTGCTTGTATATCTTCTCCGAAGTCCAGATGGAGGTTTAGATTGGCGTGGTTAACGAGGATATCTACCAGCTGTTCTGTTGTGCCGTTGAGTTTCAGGGAGCGGCTTAGGTCCGCTATCTGGTAGGGCTGATGCTGGTTGTCATTTTTCCTGGCCGTTGCCATATTCTCCAGCAAAGCAGTGACTGTATCAGCGGGCTGATATACGCCCTGAAACGGTATGATCCCCGAAAACATACCGGCGATCTGTTGTAATGGTATATCTCTTCTGCGATGTACCGGTGTACCGAATACAAAAGCAGGGTGTTCTGTGGTTTTGGCGAAGTATATGGTGAGCGCCGCCAGTGTCAGGCGGAGCAGATTGGCCTGGGTGGTTTGTTGTAAGTCTTCCAGCGCGGCTTTCTCTTCCGCAGAAAATTCCAGGAGGAAAGTACGGCATTGCCGTGGATTCGTGTCTGTGGGTGGGTACCTGCGTTCCAGCAACTGCGCCGGTTTTTTATCGATCAGCTTTTTCCAGTAGGCAACGTCTTCCTGGTATGCCGGTGATTGCTGGTAGTCGAGCGCATGACCGGCGGCGGCCACGTAGGAAACCGGCGACCAATCCAGGGTTGTTCCCTTCAGCAGGGACTGGTATTTACGGGCCACGTACTGGTAAGTGGCCGCCAGTCCATATCCATCATTGATCAGGTGATGATATTTACAGAAGTAATAGTGTTCTTCCGGCGATATCGACAACAGGTATTGTTCGCATAGCGCATTTCCTTTTTGCAGAACGAAGGGTATCTCCAGGCGTTCCCGGACCCATTTTTCTACAGCTTCCGGTGACGCGTCGGTGAAATCCATACACATCACTTCCTGTGTGGTGAAGGTATCGTCCAGGTAGGCCTGTGGCGCCTGGTCGTTGAGATCGAACCTCATCCGGAATACGTCGAAGACCGCTGGCAGCGTCTCCGCGGCGGCCATGAATTTTTCTTTGTGGAGCGGACCAGTAAGTCGGGTTACGCCTCCGACATTATAGGTCGAGTTTTCTGCATTGATCAACAAGTCCATCAGGATATCCCGCTGTGCAGGATGAAGTGGCGTTACATGGAGTGGCATGGTCTAACGGTCATTATTAGATGAGGAAATAATTCAGGCATGTGTCTGCACATGCTGTCATTGTCTGTTACAACAAGGCATAAGCATCCTTGTCCAACAGGCTACAGCAGCTGGCAACAGGTTAAAGGCATTAAAATGTCTGCGCGGATAATCGTATTACATTGCTATTGAGATCGTAATCGTTGTGCCGCTGATACCCTCAGACGAACGGGTGTAATAAACAGGTCCTGGATAGTAATGTTGAGTTCATGTCTTTAGGGTATTTGATAATAGGAAAAATTTTCATCGTTTATAATCATTTTTTAGCTGATTATAAGCACGGGAAATGCATGCCATCACACATGGTGTCTGGTATCTGGTGTATGATATCATAAAATCACTGTATAAAGATCCTGGTATTGCTTCTGCAATACTAAAGATCACGGCTAGCCTGATATTTTTTGCTAACACACATGACTTTTTAATTCAACTAACAATCGGTCATTGTTAAAAAATCACGTCAAAATGGTAGAGTTTCTCATAAGCCCAGGGCTTTTAAACAAGGTTCCGCAGTTTTTTTAAAATACTGTTTAAATCGGGTTTCGGAATTGGCATAACAAGCTTTTAGTCTATTACTAAAATTGCGGCTTCAAGATAAATAAAATTCATAACCGAACAAAAAATTTTGGATCAACGGAAAGAAATTTCGACGCGATTTTTCCGGCCCAACAGCCATACAACCGAGATGGGTAAACACTTCCGGCTAAGGCAGACCAGATCGCCATTTTTATTAGATGATATCTTCATTGTCAACGAACACTCATTACATCATCTATATCCATTCATATCACAGCCGTTATACCGACGTACCCATTCTTAATGAAAGTTACTGCAACATATTCGCATCATATTAAAATTATTTACTTATCTTCAGCAGTATAAAAATTGTATACGACAATGGGAAAATTTGTTATCACCAAGAGTGCCAACGGAGAATTTCGCTTCAAGCTGAATGCCGGCAATGGCGAAACCATCCTCGTCAGCGAAGGCTACACCGCAAGAGCAGGCTGCGAAAACGGTATCGAATCCGTAAGAACCAACTCCCAGCACGATGAACGGTTCGAGAAGAAAAATTCTTCCAACGAAAAACACTATTTTAACCTGAAGGCCACTAACGGCCAGGTGATTGGCACCAGCCAGATGTACGCCAGCGAAGCTGGTCGTGATAATGGCATCGCTTCCGTAAAGAACAACGCGCCTACGGCGACGATTGATGACCAGACTGTGTAAGCAGATTTTTTTTGCTCATGGCCGGATGATGGTCCGGCCATGGGTTTTCACAGTTAGATGCAGCGTTTACCATTACCCCTCGCCTCCCCGATATTCTCCTTTGGCCAACCAGAATCCCCGGCAGCACAACAACCACTCTTCACCATTCTGATAAGTTCGGTTTCCTTCCAATATTTTCTTTTTCCATTTCTCAAATATTCACAGACTGAATTACCACAGCTCTCCCCGGGCTTATATTCGTATAGGCTTCAGACCTAAAAACGCAGAAAAATAACCCGAAAGAAATGCTGTGCCGATACAGCAACCTGAAAAACAGCGGAGCCTCGATTCATCAATGCCAATATTTCCGACCCTGAACACCCTTGACATGAATGCACTTGAATTACTCAGAACACAGTTCAGATATCCATTTCCGACGTTAAAAAACCCTTATGCCGACCAATTACAGGAGATTACTGACCAACAATGGATAGATGGTGAATATTTGTGGCTCTATGAGCTGGCCCCTGGTATACGCGAAAAATACAAGAAAACGAAAACCGCGCATATTGCTTCCCAATGGTTTCCTACCGCCTCCTTTGAACGGCTGAGGCCCTTAGGTAGGCTCATGTTATGGACGTTGTATAATGACGATCTGTATGAGGAAAGCAATCCGGAAAGAATTGACTACGTACAGGAACAATCAATAGCAGTGCTGACGGGTGAGATAAGCGCTGGTGAAACAGAAATCCCTCTCGGCCAGATGCTGGCAACCCTACGAGCAGAACTGCGGCAGTTCATTCCGCAGGAATCGATCATCCGTTTTGCGAATATGATCCACCGGTATTTTTCCGGTTTGAAAAGAGAGTTGATGTACAAAAAGAATAAAACCTTTCCTACCGTAGCGGAGTGTATCGCCTTGCGCGAAGACTCCATATGCCTGTACCCTTTCTTACAGCTCACTGAAGTGGAAACCGGCATCGTTCTGCCACCAGAGATACACAGTCACCCCGTGATCTTACGCTTACAGGCGCTGGCCTGTCATCTCGTCACCTATTTTAATGAGGTCCAGTCCGCAGCGAAAGACGAAGCCACTGACAGCATTTACTATAACATCGTGAAAGTGATTCAGCATCAGTATAAGATATCCCTGGAAGAAGCCTTCCTCGAAGATCTTCGCCTGCATAATGAAGACCTGAAAGAATTTATCACGCTGCAGGCCACTTTACCTGATTTCGGTATCTGGCAGGATGCGGTTGTAAACTGGGTACACTATATGAGCATGGTGCTTAGCGGCTGGAAAAATATCTCCACCAGACTCGACCGCTATAATACAATCGAATTCCCCAGTGCCTCAGAATTAAAGGACCAGCTGCATCAAAAACAATTTAACAAAGGGAAAAAATAATCAGCGGGGAAGCTTTTCTTCAGGCCAGGCAAAGCCTACTCCTCCATGCAGGTATCTATCTGTTTCCTGTAAATAGAATGTATTTACGCCCTGTAGGCCAACTCCCGCATAATAAAGAAACTTATCAACGTGTTCCTGGTATTCACCAAACTCGCGATAGTCCCTATGTAAGGTGAGCAATTCTTCCAAATCCGCATTATGCATACGGAAAGCCTCCTCGCAGGCCTCTTCCAGAGACAAATGATAGTCCCGCTGCAGCACAAGAATGAGGTTAAACACCTCCGTCCCCTTTGCCATTTCCTTTGGCAGAGAATGGATATCGTTTTGCCATGCCACCACTCTGACAATTAAGGATATGATCTTCTGAATGACAGGATGCTCGATAATATGGTCCGGGAGAACGAGCCCCGACTCAATTTCCCCGAGCACCAGATATGGATGCATAAGAACGGAGTATTCACGGAGCACCTTGAAAAGGGTAAGCGATGGAGGTTGCTTAGTGATTTTAAAAGAGTGTTCTAATTCAATCCCATATCTGAATGATTTGTAGAAATAGTTAATGAAGCGATTCATCCAAATTTCAGGCATAAAAGCGCGAAATTCGTCTCTGAGGAGCGCCATATGTTTATAAAGCGCATTTTCCTCCGGCGCTGGTTGTTCCCCTTTAAGAATAGCCATACAGCGGATCCGTTGTTGCTGTATTTCCTCCAGTGAGGAATGTTCTAACTGATCGTCGAGGACAACATACTGGAGCATGAACCTGTTGCAGGGAATCGTTTGTTCATACGTCAGGTCGGGCCACATACAGGCTGTACAGGCATGCAATCGCATCTTCTTGTATTTCTCCCGTTGTAAGGCTGTCAGAAAAGTGTAGTCATTGTCGATCCAGCCATCCATATCTCTTCCCATTTGCGCGATATGCGGGTTCACAAGATTGGGCCATGGATAGTAATTTAAAGGAAGATAGTTGCTGGATTTATATTCTTCAGGTTTCATATTACAATTGACATTTTAGTGGTAAATGTTTTGCCGTATGGCCTGGGACCCTACTTTGGAAATTGATTATCAGGAAGCTGCTGCAAAAATAAGGGAACCTCCTGCTGCGGGCTGACAGCGGGTTCATTTCGACAGAGGTTTTTTATGTTACGTTATTCCTGCTGGAGGTACATATTTTTCAACGCTTCCTCCGTGTCAGCAGACGGTTCTTTCCAAAGGCCGCGCTGCATCGCTTCCAGCATGCGTCCTGCCATGTCCTGTAAAGCATGTGGATTGAACTTTTCCAGGAACTGCCTGTTGTCATCATTAAAAAGATACGCCTGCGTGATGCCTTCATACATAAAGTCATCTACCAGTCCGGTGGTGGCGCTGTAGGCAAACAGATAGTCCATCGTAGCGGCCATTTCGAAGGCTCCCTTGTAGCCATGGCGGTGCATGCTATTGATCCATTTACTATTGACGACGCGGGAGCGATAAACCTTGAGGAGCTCTTCTTTGAGGCTTTTTACACGCGGATTTTCAGGACGGCTATGGTCTCCGAAATACATCACCGGCTGTTGGCCGCTCACTTGTTCCACCGCATTGGCCATACCGCCATGAAACTGGTAGTAGTCATCAGAGTCGAGGATATCATGCTCCCGGTTGTCCTGGTTGTGCATCACCACTTGTATGCCGGAGAGGCGCTTTGTAAAAGGCTCATAGGCAGAAACGCCTTGCTGGCGTCCGTTATAGCCGTAGGCGCTCCAGTTCATGTATACCATGGCCAGGTCTTCGCGGGAGGTCCAGTTTTTTTCATCGATGAGGGCTTGCAGGCCGGCGCCATACGCTCCCGGCTTGGAGCCAAATACCCGGAACAGCGCCCAATCGCGGGCTTTTTCGGCCGGCAGTCCTTCACGCTCCCATTGCGCTTTCTCAGCGAGGTATTGCGCACGGATAGGGTTGTCTTCCGGCGACTCATCTTCCAGTTCGGCCAGACGTTCCACCACAGCGTTAAACAACGATATCATATCCGGGAAAGCGTCCCTGAAAAAACCGGAGATACGCAGGGTAACATCTACGCGCGGACGACGCAGTGCTATCAGCGGTATGATCTCGAAATCCGTGACACGCCTGCTGGCGCTCTGCCATACCGGCTTCACGCCCATCAATGCAAAAGCCTGCGCCAGGTCATCGCCACCGGTACGCATGGTAGCGGTGCCCCATACGGACAAACCTATCCGTTTCGGATATTCGCCATGCTCCTGGAGGTAACGATCAATGAGCAGTTTTGCGCTTTTTTGTCCGAGGCTCCACGCCGTTTCTGTCGGGATACTGCGGACATCTACCGAGTAAAAATTGCGGCCGGTTGGCAGAATGTTTACCCGCCCGCGGGTAGGGGCGCCGGATGCGCCGCTCTGCACATATCCGCCACCGAGACCTGTGAGCAGATTACTCACCTCATCTGTAGTGGCTCGTACGCGGGGCAACGTACTGTTGTATATGTAATGTAATACCAGACTTGTATTTTGTCCTGCCTCCGGCAGATGATTTTCCATCAGCCTAAAGACCAGCTCCATGGCTTTTAGCTCCAATTGCTCCACCACATCGCCCTGCGTGCGACAATTCACCCCATTCAATGTGACCAACAACGGTAACGCATAATCGCAATTCACCGGATCAAAGCTAAGTCCTTCGTCCATGGCCAACGCCTGGGTGATACCCGGCAGTCCATTTCCCGGTAAGCGATGCAGCGCTACCAATAAGCTACAGAGCTGTTCTCCCTGTGGCACGTCACCGAGGATGTGCAGGCCATCGCGGATCTGTGCCTCTTTGAGTTCGCACAGATAGGCATCGAGCTTCAGGAGCAGTTCGTCTATGTCTTTACCATCAGTTTGCAGGTCGGTCAGCAAGTGTTCCTGTTTTACCAGCTGCCGGATATTCGTGCGTATAAGAGCGGCACGGCGGGCATCTAAACTAACGGCCTCATAGTATTCATCAACTTGTTGCTCCAGCTTCGCGAGCGCTCCGTAGGTTTCGGCGCGGGCCATAGACGGCACCAGGTGATCGATGATGACAGCGTGGTTGCGGCGTTTTGCCTGTGTACCCTCTCCCGGGTCATTGATGATAAAAGGATAGAAATGTGGCAACAAGGGGAATAAGGCAGCCGGGAAACAGCTGTCCATGCTAAGTGCCACGCTTTTGCCCGGCAACCATTCCAGGTTACCGTGTTTACCGGTATGTACCACCGCATCAGCGTTGAAATGGTGGTGCAGCCAGCAATAAAATGCGAGGTAATCGTAGGTGGGTGGCAGGTCCGGGCTGTGGTAGATGCTTTTAGGATCGCTGTTGTAACCACGGGCCGGTTGTATGCTGACGAAGATGTTGCCGAGCAGGCAGCCAGGTAATGCAAAGCGGCCCTCGTGGTAGGTGGCCGCTTCGTGATAAGCACCCCACTGTCCTTCTATTTTTTCACGGAGCGTAATACTGAGTGTACGATACCAACGCAGGAACGTTTCTTCTTCCAGATACACCTGGTAAGGACGACTGTAATAGGTGCCTGTATCGTTGGTGATGTAGTGGGTAATCATCTCCATGAGGGCAGCGCTGCTGCCGGGCACATAGCTGCCCAGTGTATAGCCTTCCCTTTGTAAGGCGCTCAGCACGCGGACCACGCTTTCAGGAGTGTCCAGTCCTACCCCGTTAGCCAGACGGCTATCTTTATTGGGGTAGTTAGGCATGATAAGCGCAATATGTTTATCAGCGTGTTGTTTCTGTTGTAACAATACCCAGGCCCGTATCATATCAGCCACGCGGGCGCAGCCTGGCACGTGGGCTTCATAGGCCACGATAGTAGAGTCCGTGAGCGGATCGCGCCCTTTGTCAGACTTAAAAGATACTGCTGTGCCAATGATACGTCCGTCCATTTCGGGGAGCGCGATGTTGATGGCCACGTCGGTGGGCGGCAGCCCGAAAAGTCCCTGCTCCCACTGTTGGAGCGTGCAGGAGGCGAAGATGGCCTGTATAACGGGAACGCCAATACGGGAAAATATGAACTCATTTTCCGGTTGATCGTCCATCAGGGATTTGGTGGAAAAGCTGGTGGTATTGATCAGTGCGGCAGGGCGTATTTGCCCGTTGCCCGTAAGAAAACGATACAGTTCATCCAGCATGCCCGCATCCCGAAGATTGGACACATATACCGGCATAGGCTGTAGGCCCCGCGCGGTTAGCTGCGTACAGAGTTGAGCAACCGGATCGGTATTGCCAGCGACGTAATGAGAGCGGTAAATGATGAGCGGCACCAGCGGCAGCGATACATCTCTTTTCAACAAAAACGCCTCCATCTCCATTAAGCGCTCTCCCGGAAAACTTATAAACAGGTCCGGCAGGAAAGCAGGCGCCTTAAAGGCCGCCGGCCGATCAAAAAAGCGATGCCAGAGATACAACAGGCATTGCTGCATATTTTGCGGGCCACCGGCCGTAAAGTACTTCCATACTACATCCGTTACCGTGATATCTACGGACGACAACTCCATCAGTTGCAAGTCCGGGGCATCATAGCCCGGGAGAAACAGAACAGGGATATTCCATTCCGTACAGTAGCGTTTGATGGCTTCTACCAGATAATTGTAATATCCCTGCCCGCCGAGCAACCGGCATATCACCAGTTTAGCATGCCTGATCACATGGTCCACGTAATGATCTGTAGACAGTTCCTGTTTTAAGAAGATAACATTGGCCATGCGCAACGTAGGGCTACCTTCCGATCGGATTTGGTGGTAGGCCGCATTCAGCGCATGTATCTCCGTGTCGGCTGCTGTCAGGAACACGATATCGCCCGGTTGCTGTTCCACCATAAAAACGCCTTCGTTGTTTGGATTCCATCCGCCGGGTATCGTTGCTATCAGGTGCATGCCTTGTGGTTATGGTTAGTTTAATGCGGCGGTAATAGCTGCCTGGTCGAGATCATGACCAATTACCACCAACGATGTTTTTCTTTCTTCTCCGGGTTTCCAGGCGCGATCGAAATAGTTTTCGAAGCGGTGGGATACGCCCTGTAATACCATGCGCATCGGCTTACCCGGCACATCGATAAAGCCTTTGATACGATACACTTCATGTGCCGACACAACGGCCCTGCACTTTTCGATCACCGATTCCGGTGTGTGCGTCCCCGTTATATCTACCACAAATGAGTCGATGTCTTCATCATGATGATGGTGATCATGGCCACTTGCGTGATCTTCTTCGTGGTGTGAGTGGCGGTTGTCGAGGTCGTTTTCAGCAGCCGCGCCGATGCCCAGCAATACACCAGGGTCCACTACGCCCATGTTGGCTGTAATCACTTTAATGCCATCCCGCAGTTGCTTAGTCACCAGATGTTTAACGGCATCAAACTCATGTAAAGCAAGGAGATCCGCTTTCGTCATCACCACCAAATCCGCACAGGATAACTGGTCTTCAAACAGCTCTTCGATAGGTGTTTCATGATCGAGACTATCATCAGAAAGACGCTGTGCCTGTACCATTTCCCGGTTGCAGATTTCACCGGTAGCCTGGCCTACAGCATCCACTACCGTCACCACGGCATCTACGGTGATCTGTGGTTTCAGGTCCGGCCAGTTGAAGGCGTGCAATAACGGCTTGGGGAGCGCAAGGCCGGATGTTTCGATGATGATGTGATCGATGCTGTCTTTACGTTCCATCAGTTGCAGCATGGTAGGCAGGAATTCTTCCTGTACGGTACAGCACAGGCAGCCGTTGTTGAGCTCCACGATGTCCTCTTCATTCTCGCAGCAGGTGCGGATCAGCTCACCATCGATACCCATGGCGCCAAATTCATTTACTATTACAGCCAGGCGTTTCCCCCGGTTATTTCGCAATAAATTGCTGATCATCGTGGTCTTTCCTGAACCCAGGAAGCCGGTGATTATGGTAACTGGTACTTTAGTCATAAAATACGGATTTATGCTTATTTAAATAGACATCTTTAAACCAGGGTCCGGTTGGTCCGGTTGTTTTTTCCTTTTATAAAGAAAGAGTTGCCACTTCTCTTCTGCCACACCTGCCTTGTCCATCTCCGCACGTGCCAGGATGAAGAAAAGGTCCGAGAGGCGGTTGATATAAGCAGGGATATATGCTTCGATCGTATCTTCTTTCATCAGGGAGACAAGCAATCTTTCGGCTCTGCGCATCTGCGTACGCACAACGTGACAGAGTGCAGAAATCTCATTACCACCCGGCAGCAGGAAATAATCTGACGGCGCGGTAATCGCCGCTTCCAGTTCATCGATCCACTGCTCGCAGAAGGCGGCGCCGTCTACCGGTTTAGGATTGGGATTTTCCTTTTTACAATCAGAAGGGCGCGCGAGGTGCGACATCATATCCATCATATCTTTCTGAATACGGTGCAGGTTGGGCTGCCAGACATGATCGTTCCCCAACCTGGCGCGGAGCAGCCCGATGGTGCTGTTTACCTCATCGAGAGTGCCGTAGCAGTTGACACGGGTATCATCTTTATATACCCGCTTGCCTCCAAACAAGGCGGTAGTGCCCTGGTCACCTTTTTTTGTGTATATCTTCATAACATCCTACTATTTTAAAAATGAGTTCCTGGCTCAAAACGTTTGCACCCCAATAGCTTTGACAATCTAACGGCCATGCCCAAACGCGGCATGCCGGTCTCCGTATCGAGCACCGAGGTATGCTTTTTCAGCTTGCTGAGGTGCGCTTTGAAAAAGGCTGCAGCTTCTTCCAATGTACCCCCCGTATTCACGCGGCCATCTGTAAAGATGAACAGGTGATGTTCCCGGCTGTCGAGTTGGCCTTTGACCAGCGACCGTACAGCATCGAAGGCTGCGCGCAGGTTGGTTTTACCCCCCGTATGCAACTGGGCCAGGGCATTCTGTATGGTATCCATATCGCCGGAAAATGGCAGCACACAGGGCGCCTGGCCATGCAGCATCGCCACGATGGCCACCTGTGGGTGCTGGTACTGATAACGCCGCATCATATCAGTGATGATGCCTTTTGCCATGCCGACCTGCTGGTGCAACGCCATGGAAGCGCTGCTGTCGATCACCATGATCAGGCGCAGTGCCGACACCTGTTGTATGCGACGATACCTGATTTCACAGCGGCCATGCAAGAGGTAATGCAGGATGGTGGCGGGCAGGTCGCGCTGCATAACCGCCCCTGCTGTCTTATTCGCTATCACGCGGGCATCCGTGGGCAGCCGCAGCGGCATGCCTTTACGCCCCGCCTGCGTACTACTTTTTATCGGTATGCGGGCGCGGTGTTGACCGGACTGAAACAGATATTGTTCCAATCCGGCGTAGGTGTTGTTTATATCGTCAGGCGGGTTGCCGTGTGAGACTCCCCCCGGTCTGGTGAAGGATGCTGCTCCCTGCTCTGTTGCGGGGGCGTTCGCTGCTGCGTGGCCTTGCTGCGGTGCGCCAACACCAACGGTGCCACATGGTGGATGTCTGCTATGGACACGGACAACCGATTCTGAAAGGCGGCGTAGGCGCGTGCAGCCTTGATCATGAGGATATCGGCGCGCATCCCTTCTGCCTGGTGTTGTACACAAAGGCCGGCCACTTCCCCATAACTGTCATCAGGAATTTCCACGTTTAGTAAAAGCGTGCGCGCCAGGTTCACCGACCTGTTCATTTCTCTTTCGGTTTCGGCATAGGCATGTACAAACTGCTGCGGATCGCTGTCGAAGGCCAGGCGACGGCGCGTAATGGCAGCACGTAATGCAGTATCCCGGGGAGTGCTCACGGTAACGCATAAACCGAATCTATCCAGCAGCTGCGGGCGTAGCTCCCCCTCTTCCGGGTTCATGGTACCGATGAGCACAAAGCGACTGTCCTGCCATGCCGAGAGGCCTTCCCGCTCGAGGTGATAGCCACCACTGGCGGCGGCATCCAGCAACATGTCCATGATGTAGTCGTTCAGTAAGTTAACTTCATCAATATATAAAATCCCTTCATGCGCAGCGGCCAGCAGGCCTTGTCGCACCTCCAGGCGTTTGTCGTTGATTAAGGTTTCCAGGTTGATACTGCCCAGCACGCGGTCTTCGCTGGCGCCCACCGGCAGGTTGATAAACGGAAACGGCTGTACGCTGTTATGTAACAGGCTGGCCAGTGCCCGTACGGTAGTGGTTTTGCCAGTACCTTTATCTCCCATTACCAACACTCCGCCGATAGTAGGATCAATGGCTGCCAGCAACAACGCCAGCTTAAATTCGTCTTGTCCGCATACCGCGGTGAAAGGGTAATATGGTTTCATATCTCCTTAAACATTTCTACTAAACAGAAAATACCGATCACGATTGAAAAGATGCCCACTGCGTAGTTAATCGCTTTTACAGAAGGCTTCCATTTGCCGGAGAATCTTGTTACTGACAGTGCAAAGAGGCAGCTGTAGCCTGTCATGGCGATGATGATGCCCACGCTTTGCAGAATTAAAATGCCCACTGCGGTATAAGCGTCTTTTGCGGCCAACGTAAACGCGATGGTACAAGCGCCACCGGTTCCGGCCAGTCCGTGCAGCATACCTACCCAGAAAGAGCGGCTTAACATATTGCCTTGCGGGATATGCATATGATCATGCGTATGTTTGCCTTTACGCGGGAAGTTGCGCATGATGGCGGTTACGCCGAGCCATATCATCACCGGGCCGATTAAAAACGCTACATAACCAGCCACCTTTTCGGAAAGCGCGGACTTTAGTATCAGGATCAGGATACCGAAGATGATCAAGGTAAGCGAGTGGCCAATGGCCCACTGAGAAGAGCGCCACATCAGCTTTTTCAGTCGCTGTTTACTTTTATCTTCTGTGGCCAGCACCGACACCGCCGCCACATGGTCCGGCTCGAACGAATGCTGAATACCCATCAAAAAGGAATCTAAAAACAAAGGCACTATCATGTCTTACGTCATTTATCCATTAATAAAATCTTGTACCGCGTTATACATCCAAAGCAGCCCTACACCGATAGACACCATACCCACCAAGGCATTGATGACTTTGAAAGCGACCTGGTTACGTTCAATAAAACGGGACACAGAAAAGGCAAGTACACAGCTATAGGTGGTCATCGCGAGGATGATACCCAGGCTTTGCAGCACGATGATCCATACAGCCGTCAGGTTATCCTTCGCCGCCAGCGCAAGTGCGATGGCGCAGGCGCCACCCGTGCCGGCCAGTCCGTGTAACATACCTACCCAGAAAGAGCGGCTCAATGGATTCATGGCGATCTCTTCTCCCTGCTTTCCATGCAGGTGCAGGGCATTAGAGAGATGTTCATGTTCCTCTATCTTTTTATGCTCCGCCATCAGGGCCTTGAGCCTGTGATTGCGGCGGATAGCATCTACACCTAACCATACCATCAGTGGTCCTACGGCTATTTCTGCCCAGGCAGAGATATTATAGGGCAAAGCCGTTTTAAGCAGCAGCGCCAGGGCGCTAAAAATGATCAACGTAAAGGAATGTCCCAGCGCCCACTGCGAGGAACGCCAGATCAGGCGCGCCATGCCACTTTTATGGCGGCTTTTCTCGGATGCCAGCACCGACACCGCAGCCATATGGTCTGGTTCAAACGAGTGCTGTACGCCGAGTAATAATGAATCAAAAAGTAATGGATACATGCTTTTCTGTTTTTAATCGCCAAACAACAGGTGCTTATCTGTCGCGTCTATCAATACTATCTTAAAAGGCAATGGCCTTATTTCTCTGGTAATGACTTCCCTGCATTGCGCCGCCAGCACTGCATAAAATGGTTCTCCTTCATGGAAGGGAAACAGCGCTGTTAATCCCCTGGCCATGTTAAGCGAAAGAATACTGTCGCATAACTCTTGGGGGTAGCCTGCTTTTGTGGCCAATGAGGCTACAAATTCCTTATCCCAGGATGACTGATCACTATGCGTATTCAGTGCGCCACCAGCGAGCTTCACCGCCTTGCCCAGCATCATGCCGATGGTAAAGGAAGTCAGCGGCACGCTGTTAATTTTGGCCAATGTCTCTCCTATCCAGTTGCCGTATTGCACGAAGGCCATCATGGGCAATGCGGGAAACAACTGTTTTAAGATTTTTTCACTACGACCACCGGAATTGATGACGACCGTATTCAGCCCATTGGCGAGGGCCACATCAATGCCTTGTTCTATGCTGGCGATGTAGGCTGCCGAAGAAAATGGTTTCACCTTGCCCGTGGTGCCGAGGATGGATATCCCGTCCACGATGCCGAGGCGGCTGTTCAATGTTTTTCTGGCCAGTTCTTCTCCCATCGGTACGCTCACGCGGATGCATACACGCTTGTCGAGCTGATGTTGCAGTAATAGTCGCTCCACAACCTGCGTCATCATTTGTCGGGGTACCGGATTGATGGCCGGTTCACCTACCGCCACCGGCAATCCTGGCAGCGTGACCCTGCCCACCCCTTTACCTGGCAAAAAAGTAATCGCTTGTTCGCCGCCGAAAGACACGGTGCTGGCTATTTCCGCGCCATTGGTTACATCGGGATCATCGCCGCTGTCTTTATACGTGACGCAGGTAGCGCTATCTGTGTCAAAGGAGCAGGCATGTATTTTAAAGAGCACTTCTTCGCCACCCGGCAGCGTGATGGTCGCTACTGCTACTTCCTCCTGCTCTATCAGGGCTTGTAGAGCCGCCTGGGTACAGGCGGTGGCGCAGGCGCCGGTACTATAGCCCCATCGCAGGTCGCCGGAAGGAATGGGCTTCAGGCTCATAAGGCCTTCATTTTATGCTGATGAAGATATTGCCGCAAGCCTTCCGCTCCTTCCACTTTAATAAAGTGGGCTGGCAGGGCTGGGCGACGAATAATATATAATGGTTTACCCGCAGCGATGGCAGCGCTTTGTTTAACCGGGAGAAAACCGCTTTCGCCGCTCTCCTTTGTCACCACGGCCTCCGCGCCGGTTTGTAGTATGACGGCCAATTCCTCTTCCACTGTCTTCCCCGGAAAAGACAATAACAGCTGATCTTCCGGAAAACTATCTGCCTGTGCAATTGCCAGTGACGTGTCGCGTGGCAGAATACGGCAAAACATCTTCTTTTGTTGCCAATATGGTTTCCAGCGGGCGATAGTTTGTACGCCCGTTAAGGATAGTACCGGCTCATAGTTATGGCGGAGCAAGGCTTCCAGCACCTCGCTATAACTGTCGGCATAGCGAATGAGCGGATGTGTGGACGTTTCGGGATAGGCACGTTCCGGGCGTACCACGGGGATGCCCATACGCTCGCTCACCTCCCCGATGGTAGTATGCAGTTCGGCAGCAAAGGGGTGACTCGCATGGATGATCAAAGTGATCGCCTGCGTCTCGCAAAAAGCCAGCAAAGCTGCTGTGCTAAAGGCGCCGTAACGGTATTGCCCACCGGCGGGCAGGTCCACGTCTATCGCTGTTTTGGTGGAGTACCAAAATGGCAGGTCCGCGGCGGCCAGTGCCGCCATCGCCATTTTACCTTCTGTCGTGCCACCAAAAACCAATACCATACTCATTTATACTTAGTTACGGAAGATATGCCTCCACGTAGGATTATACAGATGTGACCTGTTTTTACGGGCGCCGATGGCCGTTCCAACAATAATGAGGACCGTACGCGTCAGCTTATTGCTGCGGATGATGGCCGCCAGGTCTTTCAGTTCGCCGGTAAAAACTTTTTCATCTTTCCAGGTAACACGGTACAATACGGCTACCGGCGTTTCCGGTGGGTAGTGTGCCAACAGTTGAGCCTGTACGCTTTTAGCAATGGTGGCACTGAGGAAGATACACATGGTAGCACGGTGGCGCGCCATATCTTCCAGCTTTTCATTTTCCGGCAGTGGCGTGTTGCCCTCTCCTCTGGTGAGGATGATGGACTGCACCACTTCCGGTATGGTAAATTCTGACTGGAGCACAGCAGCGGCGGCCTGGAATGAAGAGATGCCCGGCACAATGAAGTAGTCCATCCCTTTTTCGTCGAAGATGGTCATCTGTTCCTGAATAGCGCCATAGATCGATGGATCACCGGATTGCAGGCGTACAATGAGGTGCCCCAGGGCATAGTGTTTTTCCATCAGCTGTACCTGCTCTTCGAGTGTCATGCCGGCAGAATTTTGTACCACAGCACCTGTTTTGGCGAAATGGGTGAGCTCTTCCGGTACGAGGCTGCCTGCGTATAAAATGAGGTCTGCCGCCTGCAACAATTCTTTACCACGAACTGCTATCAGCGCGGCATCACCCGGACCGGCCCCCACAATGGCTACCTGCGCACGCCTTTCTAAAGCCGCGTCCAGGGCTACCGCGATGGTGTGCTTTTTCCCGGATGGCAGGCTGATCTTTTGTTTTTCGAGCAGCCAGGCGCGGTTGCCGGAAGCCAGCAGTGAGGAGGCTTCTGACACACTATGCACGCCCAGTTTGCTCATCACCACCTCCGATGGATTAGCCACGTTTTGGGTGTTCAGCTGCGCCGCGGTATACGTATGAAAAGGAATTTTCCATTTTTCCGCCAGGGCGATAAAGGCCACTTCGTCGTGTTTGATGTCAATGGACGCGATGCTTTTTACCGCTTGCGGCGCAAAGCCGTGTTGCGCCAGTTGTGCCAGTACAGACGCTTCCAGCTCTTCGCTGCCAATATCTCTGCTGCAACCCATGCCTATGTGTAATGCAGCCGGATGATAGTGCAATACCGGAATGGATTCAATATAGGTTCGGTAGGTAACCGCGATCAACAAAGCATATTCATCTACCTTAATCTCGGCTCTCTTAAAAAAGATATCTACAAAATCTGGTTTGGTTTGTATCAGTCGCTCTGTGCCTTCATCTTTTACATCCAGTAGCAGGGCCACTTTTTTATTGTTGACGAATATCGGGATGATAGTATTCATCGGTGCGCTGGCCGATGTTTTCCAGCCATTTTGCCGACCAAGGGTGTCTAATGCCCAGATGTCCTGTAAGTCACTGGAAGTAGTAATAATCGCCTGTGCGCCGAGTGTACGGGCAATTTGTCTGGCGAGCGTATTGGCTCCGCCGAGATGCCCGGACAGCACCGGTTGTACAAAGTAGCCGTGATCGTCAAGGTTGACGATGGCCGGATCAATTGTTTTATCCCGGATAAATGGCGCAATGCTGCGCACGCAGATGCCGAGTGCGCCAATAAATACAAACGACGTATAGGCCTGGATATTATCTTCCAGGAAAGCCGCGATGGACGGGATTTGTGTCACCGCTGCGCTTTCCTGCGCTCTGGTGGTAAAGATAGCCGCTTCCGGCAATGCCGCACAGATAGTCGTTGCCAGTTGCAAAGCCCGGTCTGTGCTGGCGATGACAGCTATATTAAATGTCTTCCTCATCGTGTTTTGATAGCAGTTAAAATGGTGATCGGATTGTGTGCATTTACCTGCAACACCTCTTCCGGTTGTAGTTCCCAACCTGCATTGGTGGCGGATATAACGAACTGCTCCCTGCTGGAAACCTGTACTGCATTGAGTACAATACGGCCTCCTATATTAATATGCTGGTTGATAATTTGCACCAATGTATCCAGCCGGTTGCCATGACCGCCGATGAACACTGCGTCAGGCGATGGCAGGGAAGCATGGTCTTTCTCATAAAAATCGCCCATGATCACCTCGATACCGGGCGCTGCTAGTCGTTCCATATTATGCTGTATGATGGCTTCGCATTCTGTCCTTACCTCAAAAGCATATACGCCCAGATCGGCGTGCATACGTTTGGCCTCAATGGCAACAGCACCCGTGCAGCTGCCGATGTCCCAAAACGTAGTGGCTGTGTGCAGTTGGAGCTGCGACAGGGTCACCAGTCGGACACTCCGTTTAGTGATCATGTTGGGCCTGCCGGGCAAGCCTTCGAATTGCTGATCGGCTATGCCCATGCCGGGCGTTTTTGCCGGTGACACCCGCCGGAGCAGTACACAGTTAAGCGGATGAAAAGAGCGTGTAGCCATTTCCACGAGTGTGCCGCTGATAATGTTTTCCTGTTGTCCGTCCAGGTCTTCCGCTACTACCATTTCATAGTGATGGAAATTGTATTGCAACATCCGTGCGGCGATGGCCTGCGGGCTGCGGGTTCCATCGGTCAGCACGGAAATGAGTTTATCATCCTTTATCAATGCGGCGTCCAGCTCTTTCCATCCACGCCCGTGTACGGAGGTATGACGGACCTGTTCACAGGGTTGCGCTATTTTGGTACAAAGCCGCTGTACGCTGCTGAAGTGGGGGAATACCTGTAAAGTGTCTCTGGGTGCATATTTATAGATGGTTTGTACCATACCATAAAACAACGGGTCACCGCTGGCGAAGATCACCACTGTTTCCCCCGCCTGCTGATATTTTTCAAAAAGCGCGTCCATGCCCCCTTTGATGGTGATCCAGGTATGCTGCTCCGGCAGCAGTGCTTTTACCAGCTCGTAATGCCGCTGCCCGCCACTGAACACACGCTGCTGTGCCAGTAGCGGCAACGCTTCCGGCATAATATTGTGGGTGGTTTGATTGGCGGTACCGATGACGATAAAATGCATAGCTGATTATTGAGCCTGTTCCAGGACAGTAAAGGCAGCATTAACGATAGCCGCAGCGACGTTACTGCCGCCTTTGCGTCCTTCGATGATGACAGCCGGAATACCGGGCAGGTATTTTATTTTAAACTTAGATTCGAGCACGTTCACAAAACCCACCGGCGCCGCCACCACCCCTACCGGATGGCAGTTGCCCTGTTGATACTGATCGCAGATCTCCAGCAATGCGGTAGGCGCATTGCCGATCACATACAAAGCGTCCGGATGCTCCTGTAGGGCCAAACGAATACCTGCCTGACTACGCGTAATGTTCTCCGCGGCGGCTAATGCCGGCACCCGTTCATCGTTCAGGTAACATTTTACCGCGACACCATACTTGTTGGTAAAGGCTTTGGTGATGCCGGATTGTACCATGGTCACATCCGTGATCACCGTACCACCGCCAGCGAGGTATGCATGCCACTGCTCCAAAGCATTTTCTGTAGCGTAATACAGCTGCTCATACTCAACATCCGCCGTGCTATGTATGCATCTGATCACCGCCCACTGGTCGGCGGGCGACAGCTCGTCCCGTTTGAGTTGTAAGCGTATCTGGCGGAAGCTCTCCTGCTGAATCTCTTCGCCCGTATGTGGTTTACGGCTCAGGTAACCACGCGGTGTCACTAAAAAGTGCTGAAAGCGATACGTTTGTGAGTTACCGATCATCACCAGGCAAAACATATCCACCAGTGTTACGTCCAGTTCGCCGAGCGTCGTCAGCTGAATATGTTCTTCCGGGCGGGCCACCTGCCTTACAATAGCCACGGGTGTTTCCGGGCTGCGGTGCTGCAGGAATATTTCTTTGAGTCGTGCCAACTGCCAATGGCGTTGCTTACTTCTCGGATTATATAATGACGTAACGAAGTCGCCGATAGCCGCTGCATGGATACGTTTTTCTATTGTGGTCCATGCCGTCATGAGGTCTGACAGGGAGATGGTACAGAAATCGTGGCCAATGGGCGCGCCTAACCGGGCAGCCGCCGCCTGGAAAGCGCTGATACCCGGGATAGAACACAACGCTATATCCTGCCGGTTTTGCTTCGAGGCGTATTCATAGACTAAAGACGCCATGGCATATACTCCCGCGTCTCCCGAGCTGATCACCGCCACATGCTTGCCGGCTGCACAACTTTCAACTGCCAGTACCGCCCGGGCTTCCTCTTCCGACAACTCCTTGCCAATACACTGTGCGCCAGGCTTTAAAAGATGCTCTACAAACCGGAAATAGTAATGATAACCAATTATTATATCTGCATCCGCGAGTGCCTCCCGGGCTATGGGGAGCAAATAACCGGCATCACCCGGGCCAATACCAATCACACTTAGGCGCATAGGTTACTTTTTAAAATAATCAATGAGAAATAAGGAAGCACATGACCTTCCAGTGCGGAAACGTCTGTAAACAGCTGTTGGTCAGGCGTGCCCAGCTTCTCGCTGTATAGCATGGTTGCCTTTCCCGTTGCCACCAATGGCTGTATATATTGCATGGCCGCTCTCACCTTGATGAGCACGACAGTTTCAAATTGTTGTAAATATCGTTGGAGATCGGCTTCACTTTTTAAAAGCGGTATGATGGCGATCTTTTCGCGGAGCAAAGCCAGCGGCGCCTGATGGGCCGCAGTAGCCAACAGGAAGGAAGGTACGCCCGCAATGATTTCCAGCGGCAGCTGATGTACATGGATCTGTTGTAAGAGGTAGACAAAAGTGCTGTAAAAGGACACGTCCCCCTCACTTACAAAACAAACCTGCGCACCTGTCTCCACCAGGGCTTTCATCTCAAAGAAACATTGCGTATAGACCTCTAAGTTATAGGCACGGTCTGTTTTCATATCGAGGACGACCGGCACCATTCGTTTATCTCCCAGGTCATAATAATCCAGTATGGAGCGCGCGTAACTCCGAACACCCTCTTCCTGAAGGGAGGCCGGATAGAAGATCACATCACATGTCTTCAATACCTTTAAACCCTTTACAGTAATCAGCTCCGGATCACCCGGACCTAAAGAAACCGCATATATTTTACCAGTAGTACTCAAATCCCCAATACTTTTTTTACGGAAGAGAAAATTCCTTTTTTATCGCCCGGCTTTTCTTCTTCTTCGAAGAGAATACCTTTCACACTAAGATGGTGGCCGATTTGTTCTTTGCCCTGATCGGCTTCAAATCCTACGATTTGGGTACGGTATTTACAGAGCTGGCAGTTCATGTTCGGATGGCCGCTTTCTGCTTCCGCAATGCGTATCCCGATGGCCTGTAACAGCCATTCATGGCTCCCCAGCGGCTCTGCAGCGATATATTCTTTATCGGGCGACAACATTTGTTGCGCAGCTACCTGCTCATAAATTCTCTTTAGTAATACGCCCGTAAAGAGGAAGACGGGTAGCACGACCACTCTTTTAAACGGTAGTTTTTCCATTAAGGGGAAAGCGTCCTGCAACAGAGGCTGCGTAACGCCGATATAGGCAGTGGTAGCGAATCCGAACCCCATGCCTTCCCACAGCATGCGGGTTAATTTGGCCACATCAGAGTTGGCATCCGGATCATTGGTGCCCCGCCCTACGACCAGCAGGCAGCTTTCCGCACGCGGAGATGCAGGCGCTGTGGCTTCCGCGTTCTCTATGAGCCAGCGCGTAAGTTGCAGTAGCGGCCCTGTAATACCCAGGTGACTTGCCATTGTGATGGTGAGGTCCGGATATTGCTGTTGCAGGGAATTCATTTCAAAAGGGATATCATTTTTCGCGTGGCCACCGGCAAAAAGGATGGCCGGCAAAGCAGTGATATGTCGTACTCCCTGCTGGTACATGCGTTCTACCGCAGCAGCATACACCGGATGTGCAAACTCCAGAAAGCCGTAGTCCACTATCCTGTCGGGATAGCGCTGTTGTAATTTTTCCACCAGGATTTTAAAGTGCGTAACGCCCGCTTTATCCCTGCTGCCATGTCCGCAAATCAGAATACCCTGTTTCATACCATTCGTTTTATAGTAAGTCCGCGTATTTACCAATGATAAACACCACTGGCATCGGCAAGGGACGCAAGGTGAGCGCCGCCTCTATCTCACTTAATGTAGCCGTCACTGTTTGTTGCGTTGGGGCCGACACCTGCGATACCGCCGTTACGTAAATGGTTTCGGTGCCTGCGGCTACCTGTAATTTGGCGATTACTTTAGGCAGGTTACTGAGGCCCATGTACATCACCAGCGAGGTGCCGGTACGCAGCATATTGGCCAGTGCCTCCAGTTGTTCGAAGTCGTAGTTGGCCGTATGACCGGTGCAAAAAAGTACCGCTTTGCTGTGATTACGTTCGGTGAGCGGTACCTGGCAAAGGCTTGCGGCGGCTATACCGGCTGTTAGTCCGGGTACGACCTCAAAGGCGATGTTATGTTCCTGCAGGTAGCGCACCTCCTCTGCCGCACGGCCGTAGATAAATGGGTCGCCGGATTTGAGGCGGACTACCTTTTTGCCGTTGGCGGCGTGTTCCGCCATCAGCTCGTGAATATGTTGCTGGCGTTCCACCGGGTCGATGGCATCGCCGTATTTTTTACCGGTGTAAATAAGTTCAGCATCTTGGCGACAAAGTGCCAGGATATCCGCTGATACCAGGTTATCGTGCAGTACAACATCGGCTTGCCCGATGCAGCGTACTGCCCTCACCGTTAACAGGTCAGCCGCTCCCGGGCCTGCGCCCACGATCTGTACGGGGTGCAGGTGATGGCTTTGTGTTTGTTTGTTATGCATATTAAAACCGTACTGTCATGCTTGCCCTGAGCGCGAAAGGCGTACCTGGTGTGATGTGGAAGTCCATCACCGGTGCAGCCTCGCCCTTCAGTTGCGATTCGTCATAAAACTGAGCCTCCGCCCATTTCCTGTTAGTCAGGTTTTCGGCAGAGAGCGCCCATTCATAGCGTTTGTAGTTATATCTTACCACAGCGTCGAAGATCAGGTAGTCCCTGGATTTGACGCTGTTATCTTCGATGGCAGGCCTTTCACCCATATAACGATAACGCAGACTGGCGCTGATACCATTGTGGGACTGGTAAGTCAGGCCGCCGGTACTGGTAAAGACAGGAGCAAAAGGAATGTAGTTTTCATTCTTCACCTCGTCCATCAGCCGTGGTCGTGCGAAATTGAGGTTCACATCGGCCCATAGCGGATTAACGATGTGATAGCGCAAAGCTGCGTCCACACCCGTTCTGGTGGTACGGCCCATATTCTCAAAGCTGCCATCGTCGGCAATAAATTTGTATTCCGCATCACATTGCAGCCACCAGATGGTCGCCGTCACCAATGCTTTGTTGCCCAGCTTGAAGTTGGTGCCTATGTCGGCGCCATAAGAGCGGGGCACCGCAGCAGATTGCCCATGCTGTATAGCTACGTTGGCATAGTTGGAGTGAAAGCCCGTGGCTGCCTTAGCGAAGAACGTCCATGATGGCGATACATCGTAGTAAGCGCTGAACTTGGGACTCAGGCGGTTGGCTGTTTTACTCCCACTGGCATTTTTTATAAGATAATCATGGAGATCGAAGGTAAAGAAGTCATCCCGGAGGCCCAGGCTGAAACTCAGGCCATTGGTGAATCGCAGCGTTTCACTGATATAGACGGAATAGTTGCCCACGATGGCGCGGCTGGAGTCTTCGTTAGACAAGAACATTCTTTCTTCTACGAGATCGCGGCCTAAGTTAACGAAGTCGACGCGAGCGCCGATACCTGCTTCCGTCAGCAGCGTGGCATTGTTCCATTTACCCGTATGACTAAAGGTATTTTTATACCCGGCCATATCTCTTCTCTCCCACTGTTTTATCTCATCGCCATGAGTGGGGTCATTTTTATAAAATGTAAAATTAGACCATAGGTCAAAGTTATTTCTTACATAATACACCTGCTGCTTCATGACAGAACGCCCGCTGATATTCGTTTCCAGCATCACATTTGCATTGATGCGGGTCGTTTTACCCCCTTCAGTCGGATCGATGGAGCCAAAGTATGGCAACGACCCCGCTTCAACGGCACGTTGCGGTACCTGTCCGGACGCATGCCAGCTGCTGGTAAAGCCGGAGCCGATAATGGAGAGTGTATTTTTTGCATTCATGGCCACATTGTAACGCGCTAAAAAATTAAAGCGGTTAAAGTACTGCGGGTTATCGAAATAGCTGTTGGTATAAGTGTAGTCCGCGATGACATAGGCGTTTTGTTTTTCCGCGTTTACCACGTTCACCAGGCCCGCCACCCTGGCGCTGTTGAAGCTGCCCGCCTCTACTTTCACAAACTGGCTGGTGGGTTTAAAGAGCGTGGAATACACCGCAGCACCAGCGTTGGTAAAGTCGCCCTGACTGGCTTCATACGGCCCTTTGTAATAGGCTGCGCTGCCGATGGCTTCCGGAATGAGGAAGTGCATGTCAGCATAACCTTGTCCATGTGCGTGGTTGGGCAGATTGACAGGGACGCCGTCTACGAAAATGCCGAAGTCAGTGCCGTGGTCGTTGTCGATGCCACGCACTAAGATCTGCTCCGCCTTCCCTCCGCCTGCGTGTTGCGCGATGAAGAGGCCGGGGACCGTGCGAAGGAGGTCCTGCGCGGATTTTACCGGCAGCAGCTGGAGGTCTATTTTAGAAAGCAGGTGGCCGCCCTTGTCTGCGTTGGCAGAAACATCCACCCCTTTTAGGTTAAATATTTTTTTACTGGTAGTGTCAGTCGTTTCTTGCGCCCAGGCAGTCAGGGACAGGCACGACAATGCCGCTGTATAAAAGTGTTTCATGCAAGCTGATGATGGTTGATAAAAATATTAGTCCTGGAAAAACACGGCGTTGCCCACGGGCTTGCCGATTACGAAGTGGCAGTCAACCAGGTTGGCGGTAAATTCTGCCTTCATGTTTTTGTACCAGGTACCATCAGGATGAATGAATACAACAGGGCCATGCTCGCACTGGCCGGTGCAGCGGGTACGGATAGTGTGTACCTCGTCGTGGAGATTACTGGCGGCGATAGCGGCGCGTAACGAAACGGTGGTGTCTTCAGCTCCTTTGTTGAGGCAGGAGTTGCCATTACAGATAAACGCGATGCGTTTAACTTTTAAGAGATCTTTGCCCATGAAAATTAATCGAGTTAATAAGCCCGTTAACGATTAAAGAATGCCGGCGGCGGGGATGGGATGCAAAGGGTGAGAAATCACCATCGAAGAGGGGGACTTCTATCCTGTTGCTCCTGGTCCCGGAAGCCGGATATTAGATTATGAGGCAGGTCTTCTGGCTTGTTCTGTATGTCGGCGCCTTCCCGTCGGATAATCAGACAGTGGCATTTATGCCGTCAACATTTTTGTGAACTTACAGCAGCGGGTACTGCTCCGGAATTTGCGCCTGGTGGGCATCACCGGATTCCCTTTTAAGCATTGTAATGACAACAATGCACCTGATAACGGGGGCGAAGATAAGGAATTATCTATTCAGGAGATGGAAGCGGAGGTTTTTATTTTTCAGGGCCGCAATGAGGGCATCGATGAAAATAACTTTCACAAAAGAAATACCTTTGCCGTCCATGCAACCACAATTCCTGATAGCGGCGCCACATAGCGGCGCAGGTAAGACAACCGTTACACTGGCGGTACTGCGGGCCTTGCAGCGCAAAGGTTTGCGGGTGCAGCCCTTCAAATGCGGCCCGGATTATATAGACCCCAGGCTCCATAGCATAGCAGCCGGCCGGCCAGGCATCAACCTCGACAGGTACATGATGTCCGACGAGCATGTGCGCAACATCTACGCGCAGTACAGTGCCCAGGCCGATGTCAGTGTTACAGAAGGCGTGATGGGCCTGTTTGACGGAGCTGTAAAGATGGAAGGCAGCAGCGCCGAACTGGCCATGTTCCTGGACATACCCGTGATACTGGTAGTGAATGCTAAGGCCATGGCTTATTCCGCAGCAGCATTATTATATGGCTATAAAAATTTCTCCCCCGGCCTGCGTATTGCCGGCGTCATATTTAATTTTGTCAGCACCGCCTCTCATTACAGGTTCCTCCAGGACGCCGCCGCAGATGTGGGTTTAACGGCATTAGGTTATCTTCCTGAAAATATCTCCATCAAAATTCCTTCCCGACACCTGGGACTGCATATCTCCGCAGACCATGATTATGATCAGATCATCAACGATGCCGCCGATCATCTGTCTCAATATATAGACCTGGATAAACTGATGGAGATGACGCGTGCACCGCGTAAGGCATATACCACCGAAAACAAACCTGCCGGACGTTTGCGGATAGCCGTGGCACAAGATGAGGCGTTCAACTTTATCTATCCGCAAAATATACAAGCCTTATCGTCGTTCGGGGAGATTACCTACTTCAGTCCCTTGCAGGACCAGGCACTTCCTGCTGCCGACGTGTTATATTTACCGGGAGGCTATCCGGAGTTGCATCTGCCGCAACTGACCGCCAATACCGCCTTGCGTACCGCTGTCAAGGCCTTCAAAGGGAAGATACTCGCCGAATGTGGCGGTATGATGTACCTGGGCGCTGCGATACACGATGAAAGCGGGCAGCCCTATGAGATGTGCGACGTGCTGCCCATGTCTACTACCATGCAGCAGAAAAAGCTGGCGTTGGGCTATAGAGAAGTGGAGTTTGACAGCATCACACTGCGGGGACATGAATTTCATTATTCCACTTTTGTGGATACCCCGGCCCTAACGGACATGCCCATCCGTGTATCTAATGCGCGCGGCGAAATGATGGCCACGCCTGTTTTTTATGACGATCGCATTTTCGCCAGCTACCTGCATTTTTATTTTGGCGACAATCTCCCCGCCCTTAGAAAAATTCTTTCTTTGTAGTATTTAATAATATCCCTCTTTAAAAACAACCGCTTCCTTCATTTTCCGTTTCTCCCACTGCAATATTTCCAGCTCAGGCTGCGTATAAAATCCGTTAGTATACCCCACACATAAATAAGCGACCAGCTTATTATCAGCCGGTGCATGTAATATCCGCTTTACCTTTTCGGCATCCAGAATGCTCACCCAACCTACGCCTATATTCAGGGCACGGGCCATGAGCCACATATTCTGCACCGCGCATACCACGCTATACAGACCTGCTTCCGGCATCGCTGTTTGCCCCAGCACCGGTTTATCCGACGGCTTATAGAACACGGCAATATTCAGCGGCGCCTCCATAATGCCTTCCAGTTTAAGACGTATATATTCCGGTTGCTTTTCTTCGTCGAACTGTGGCAGGGCTTTGGCATTTTCTTCCCGGAACGAATCCCTGACCTGCTGTTTAACGGCCTGGTCCCGGATCAGCACAAACTCCCATGGCTGCGAGAACCCGACTGAAGGAGCATGGAGGGCTGCCATCAGCAGTTGGTCTATGACGGCTTCATCCAGTGGCGTGGACAAAAAACGGTTTCCTCTTACATCTCTCCTGTGAAGAATGATTTCCTGTAGTACCGAAACTGTGGCTTCATCGAAATATTTGCCTTCCATGACATCAAGGTATTTGTGGCGCAAATATAGTTTTGTTATCCGAACCCGAAACAAAGACAGCTGATAACCAGCGTTGACCTTTTAATATAAAGAAGTCTGTCAGGAGATCGTGTGCTTTTAATCAAAAAAGGGAGGAAGGGGAACTGCCAGCCGCCCAGCACCACCGGCACTATGCCACAGATCTTCTAAACAGGTGATCGCAATAGCGGCAAAATTCATTATTTTACGTCCATTATCTCTTAAGCCGAAAAATGCCGACTGAATGTTCAATACACTGGTAAGCCTCATGGGATCTGCTATTGATTCCGCGGACATCATTACTTTCCTGGAGCTGCACGGATTTAAATATCCGAAGAAGCCTTTTATCTCCAATCGCTCCACAGAAACATCCTACTGGATTGAAAACAAAAAACTGGGAATTGACCTGCTGTTGGATGCGCAACCATATCTGGCAACATATCCGCTGCTGCAGGGCGACAAAAAAGGCATATTTATACCGCGACTGGTAAGCGCAAGATGGTACAACAATAAATCATCGACCACTTTCCCGGACCAGGTAGACTTCAGCGCCACCTTTGAGCACCTGAACGCCTCCCTCGGCGCCCCTACGCTCAAAAGCAGTGAGATATCACCCATATGGCTAAACGACGATGGCAGCGAAAGCTTCTACCGCTGGCGCATACCGGTAGACAAACAGAAAAACATAAGCTGGGGACCGGAATTCACGGATGAACAAATAGTTAAAGATATTGTGCTGGGACTGGATTACCGGAATCCGTTATTCCATCTGTACAACGAAATGGGATACGGTACCCCGGAGCAATTTGTGAAGGAGCAAAACTTTTACAAAACCTCCGCCCTGATGTTCCTGCAATGGGCGCTGGACAGGAAACTTATTGCCACCACGGGCCCCACTTCCGCATTGGACTGGGCGCAAAGCCTGAACAGAGGCTACATCACAAAAGAAGACTTTGCTGCCGAACTGCCGTTTATTAACGCCTATATTAAAAACCTCAGTGGACATGATGTGCTTTACAACCGCGACCTGGCACTTACTTTCCTGCAAGAACCTGCACTGCGGAACAACTATCTGGGCGAAGCGGCAACGGCCGTATTAGACGCTATACCGCTCGACCAGGAACGCTATGATATCGCCTCTGCCTTGTTGGACCGCCGGCTGAAAGAATACCAGGAACATAAATTTGCGAAGAGCAGGAAACAGGTGTCATGAGCAATTGGTGGCGACACGCAGCGCGTCCGTTAAATTTCATGACAACATCTTCCAGAACAGATAGTAAAAGATCATGATAACAAGGGTTTCACGAAGATAACATAGTCCTCTAAAAACATTTTTGTAACTGGCCCTTACCGTGGTGTCCATTACCTCGGCTATCTTTTCGTAAGATGCATTTTCAAAAAAACGCAGATAAATAGCTTCTTTCTGACGGTGTGGAAGTTGACACAGCGCATATTCCAGCCGTCTATCCAGGATGATTTGTTGTTCGACCTCGATACAACTTGCTTCCGCAGAAAGTTCAAGATCAAAAAAAACATATTCAGATGTGTACTTTGACATTTTCCGCGACCGGGACAACTTTCTAAAAAGCAGGTTGCGGAATGCCTTTAACAGATAATTTCTGGCGGAAACGGGCATAGACAACCTATTCCTGGTAGTCCACAAGCAGATAAAAAGATCCTGTATCGTGTCTTCTATCACACCTTCATCTTGTGTAAACTTTAAACCGTAGTTGTATAGGTTCTCAATAGATGTATTAAAAAAATACGCTAAAGCATCCTTATCGCCCATTTGAAAGGCAACCCAATGTTGCTGGTCTTCATTGATAGCATTGTTCTCCATTAATATAATATGATTGGTTTCAAAATACTGCGTCAAATACAGCATTCATTCCGGGCCGGAATACGTCCGGTATTGTGCTCAGCGTATATAGACGCAGTATCCCAATTATTTATTATAACGAATGAAAGAATCAACAGTATCTGTTATCTAAAAATTGTAGGTGAACGATAAATTGGCACCGCTGTATGCCGGCACCACCCTGCAAATACCGCCCACACACAATAATCCGGCACGTTGTCTGCCATAGCTAAGCGACACCCGCGCCTCCTTATAATTAAAGGCACCGCCTGCGCTGAAATAGTGAATTTTCTTTGACTGGTAATTGATCATATCGCCGGCAAAAAACGACCATCCGGGCGCATACCCATATTCCAGTAATACTGCAGCCCAGTTTCTCTCATCCGCTACCGTCCACAGATGTTGTATTTCCCCACGCAACGAGTTTTTTCTATCAAAGTTCAACAATACATCTACAACAGCAATATCTGCGTTTACCATTCCAAATCCCGGCCCTTGTATATAGCCCTGATTATATCGAAGGTTGGTGTAAGAGATAATCGTTTTCACCCATGATGTCCACCTGCGTTCCAGACTAACATTGACGTCGTTATATAATTCCGTAGGCCCCAATTTCCAGAATTCTGCACGGAAGCCTTCTTTTGAGTTCAGCCGGGCGGTATCCAGGTTGCGGTACATCGATGCCGTCAAGGAAAGCTTGGTACCATAGTGCCCTCCCAACGCACTCCCTCTTTTGAAGTGATAAAACACATCCACTTTCCCGCCTATTTCACCCATTGACTGGGCTGCATATGGATATAGACCAGGTAAGGAATAGGTGTACAACTTTGTCAATGCCGGCAGATAATTCAGTACCGCTACGTTATCTTTTTGCGTTCTGTCTGTCCTGAATTCCATATTCTCCATTCGGCGGAACGCAATATCGGCGCTCAAACCTTTATTAGTCGTAATGGTTTGACTGATATACAGCAGCGATCCTTTTTTAAAGATATTCTTGTTGACATCCGTAGGATCAGCGCTTTTGCCAACATATTCCATGTTCAGGTTGTAATACGGATGTGTTAATTGAAGTCTGCCGGACCAGGCATCTACTCCTGGCGGGAAATCCTCATCAGGGCCTGTATACCGCTGATACCTGTTTACGACACTCCCCCCTATTGTAACACCCCAACGATGCTTTATCTTCAGGAGGTCCAACGGATCCAGCTCCAGATCTGCTCCACGCACGATACCTTCCCCATTGTCCATCAATACACGCTGCAGGCCATAGGATGCTTTTAAACGGATACCCTTTAAAGGGGTGAAACGAACATTGACGCCATCCATTATATTATCTATGCCCAGCTGCCGCTCCTCGTAAGAACGAAAAACAAATCCATTACCATACTGTTCATAAAAATTACCCGCAGTAATATCTATTTTGTCAGTCCGGTATCCGGCAAAACGATGCGTAAGTTTTGTCCCTTTCAGGCCCTCCGGATAGCCCATCAGGGATGAAAGATAGGATTCCAGCTGCACCCCGGCATAGAAATTCTTTAGCGTATAATTAAGCGTAAAATAACTATTGGTGGCTATTTTATCACGGGGGGCTTTTGCCTGGGTAGCTTTATCGTCAATGTAATATTGATTATTTGATTCCAGCCCCCCGCTTAGTTTCCCGGGTATCTCCTGCGCCCGTAAAACGTTACTGATCCCGGCTATCGTGATCATAATGAATATCTTTCTTCTCATGGTTTTCCAATTTTCTTCACCACTTCCAGTAAACGGTATTCATCTCCGGGATTATAACCGGCATGCCTTTCCACTACTTTTCCGTCTCCGTTAAGTACAATGGTATAGGGCACGTTGGCAATTCCCAGCGCCCGGTACAGGTCCTTGTTATAGTCATTATACACTTCGTATGTCCATCCCCGTGAGGACACCAGTGATTTTATTCCTCCATTGGTCCTGGTATCATCAATTGAAATAGCGATCAGTTTTACGCCCGCTACTTTCTGCCAGTCCTCATAGTCGTCCGCTATGGATTCCAGTTCAGAGATACATGGCTTGCACCAGGTAGCCCAAAAACTGATGATGATTGGTTTGCCGCCATTGGAAAAACTATTCACATTCATCAGTCTTCCATCCATATCTTTCACCTGTACATTGGGCAGCTTCTGCTGGCTCGTATTCCCCTGGGCCACAGCAGTTGATACGCTCAATAATGCAAGTACCACCACCATCATATATATTGACGCCGTCTTTTTTTTCATATCATTTGATTTAATACAATAAGTACTCCGTTAACCACCATACTTTATCGAGGTACCCGGAAGCACTCTTACATATGATGGTTAATGGAGCTTTCTGCGTGGAGTTGTAGTATACAGGTTTTATCAATCAAACTTTTGTGATTGTCCGGCAATCACCACCTGTGAGTTGTAGGTATCAATTAATTTTCCTTCATCGTCCTGTCCATATACCAGTGCAATGACACTACAGTTGGCAGCCTTGTACTTGCTGATATCCAGCGTAAAATCCTTAGTATAAACAGCCCCTTTTATTTTGTAGGCTGCAGGTATTTCATCGCCTTTGGCATCTGTCAACACTTTTCTTACCACATGATTATAGGTATATCCTGTGATGCTGTGCGCTAATTTTGTCAGTGGGCCCAGATCAGGATCATTCATGTAATCGTTTTTCACCTGATCAAGCGAATAATAATTGTTTTGTGCAGGGCCTGTCAGTCCGCCTTCGAGGACATAAACCATCAATTTTGCTTTTGTAACATTCAGAGGCTGTCCCATCCCTACTTTTACAGTGATATTGAGATTATTCCCGGCAACAGTACTGGTGATACTCAACCCCAATACCGCGGTCTTTTTGGCGAAAGTGCTTACCAGTGCATCTGCCTGAGCAAAACTGATATTGTTACTGGCATCATACCAGTCGAGATCTTTCAGTCTTTCCAGTTTGCTGGTGGGATAACCCTGTACGCCCATTTTTTCTTCAATAACAGATCTCACGTCTCTTCCAATATCAAATGTATCGGATGCATGAAAAGCTGATATGATCACATTCGGATATTTTGCATGCAGTTTTTCCAGCAAAATTGGCATACGCGGGCACCAGCCACACCAGGCGCCTGTAAATTCTTCTATTAAAACTTTTTTGGTATACTTTTCGGGTGCACCTGTTTCTATACCGGGATTAACAGGGTCTCCGCCACCGGGGGTACCAGAGTTGTCTTTTTTGGAGCATGCGGTAATCAACATAATACTCAATACTACAGAGATGCCTGAGAGGCAACGAATGAATTTTGATTGCATAAAATTGTTTTTTGGGTTTCAATAACCGGGTCTAAAAATGGTTAGTCTTAACATATTGGGTTAACAGGCAAATAATTCCCCGCCTGCTTTCCAAAGTTGGTAGCAGTCTGGTCGTGATTTTTGTACCTGTCTTCTATAAGAATAGACAGCGATTGGTTATTTTTACCCTCCGGAATTAAATTATTTTTTATGCAATGTTTTACGTTGTTGAAAAGTCAGTGCTGATAAACTGCCCCCATTCCCTCTACATTTTTCCTGTTTTCTGCTATTGTTTAGCAGGTAACGCAAAAGCAACGTATGCGTCAGAAGACTTTCCTCCCCATTTGCCGCCCCCGCAGGCTATTACAACATATTGCCGCCCATTCACGGCATAGACAGCCGGGGTAGCAATGCCCGGAGCAGGAAGCTTTACTTTCCAAAGTAAAGCGCCAGTATGTTTATTGTATGCTCTCATATAACCGTCCGCCGACGCCGCGATGAACAACACTCCCCCGGCCGTCGTAACCGGGCCTCCATAATTCTCTCTGCCGGTTTCCGGGATGCCTTGCTTCGTCAGCTCCTCAAATTCTCCAAATGGTATTTTCCATAAGTATTGCCCCGTGTTCAGATTGATAGCGTTTAATGTACCCCAGGGAGGGCTGATAGCCGGGTAGCCTTCTTTTGTCAGGAATTTATTATATCCGGTAAATCCATAAGGAGCCTGGGGAGGAGCATCGCGTTTTTCGTTCCGTCCTTTGTATTCCTGGAGCTGCAACTGTTTTAAATCGAGAATAAAAGAAGCTACGGCGTCCTTCTCCAGAGAATCGAGATGATTAAATCCGGGCATCATCCTTCTTCCTGTTGACAACAAGGCCAGAAAACGGGCATAATTGTATTTTTTCTCCACGCCGATAATGGAGGGATAATCACCACCGCCGAGCCGCTCCGGTCCGTGACAGGCCATACAATATTGATGATACAGGACGGCGCCTGCTTCCAGTTTAGTCCTCTTCTTTTCCTTTGGCGGGTCGTTATCCACCATGTTTAATACCCAGGCCATTTCATTGGCGTTAACATATAACACATTTGTTTCCGGGTCTACGGACGGGCCACCCCATTCACCGCCCCCGTCATATCCCGGAAAGACGACTGTTCCTTCTTTTGACGGCGGCGTAAAAATTGTTCCGGCACGATAACTTCTGAAGCGCCTTCGTATGTCCTGGTAGGAGGAGTCGCCCACCAACCTGTTTAGATTTTCCACTGTGAGCGTATGCCGCACAAAAGGCTTCGGCAATACGGGGAACGGCTGTGTGGCCCACAACTGCTCACCCGTCAGGGTTGTCATGGTATCTACCGCTCTTTCCTCTATCGGATATACCGGTTTGCCTGTTTCGCGGTCCAGCACAAATATTAATCCTGTTTTGGTGGATTGCGCAATGGCGTCTACCTTTCTGCCATCTCTGATGACCGTCACCAAAACCGGAGGAGAAGAGAGATCCATATCCCATACATCATGATGTACCGTCTGGAAATGCCACAATAATTTCCCGGTAGCGGCGTCAAGTGCCAGTATACAGTTGCCATATAAACCGGCCCCTCTCCTTTGGCCGCCATAAAAGTCATTGGTGGGGTTTCCGGTGGGAGCAAACAGTATACCTCTTTCTTCATCCAGACTGAAACCGGACCAGCTATTGGCAGAGCCCATGTATTTATAGGCCGCCGTATCTTCCCAGGTTTCATATCCCGGTTCTCCGGGGTAGGGAATGGTATGAAATATCCATCGCTGTTTTCCTGTTCTCACGTCAAAAGCTCTAATATGCCCGGGGGTTTCTTCACCGACAAGACCACTCAGAAAAAAAAGATCGCGGTAAATCATTACCGGCGAAGTAGGTGCAATGAAAACTTTCGAGGAGTCCCTATCCAGCCCTTCCCTCAGATCAATACCACCCTGCTTTCCAAACGAGGTCACCAGTTTACCCGTTTGCGCATTAACGCAAAGGGCTACACTACCCACGGTATAGATAATCCGCTTGTCGTCTCCGTCGGCCCAGTAAGCCACGCCGCGGTTCATATTAACACTGTTGCGATGCCACGTCTTGTTGGCCAGCGTATCGGCAGGATCGAACGACCATTTCTCCTTTCCCGTGGCAGCATCTACAGCAAATAATTTTAACTTCGGGGATACACCGTACAACACATCATCCACTATCACCGGGTTACATTGCATAGCACCATACCTGGTACTGTCCTGATTTTCCGAATAGTATACCCATGCCACCTTTAACCGGCTCACATTATTTGTATCAATCTGATTCAGGGATGAATAGCGGATGGTTTCCTTACTTCCACCGGCAGTTCTCCAATCAGCATATTTCTTCATGCTTTTTGAATTACAGGCGCTTAGAAAAAAGGCGCAACAAATGATTAGCCAGCGTTTTCCGCCGTTAATGTTGTGATGTAATTTCACCAGGTTATACATGGTTATCAGGATTTAGCACAAGTACTTGTATGGTCAGAAGGTCCTCCGGGGGATGGAACTTTTTTCTGACGAATGATAAATATCGTTCAACACACTGCACAAGCCTGTCAGCAATACGCTACAATAATGAATATATCAAAACCACCCACACGAATGTATAATAATAAGGACAACTGATTAACAGAAAAATAGATTCACTAAAATAATTACGATTATTTTTTATTTTGATTTTCCAAAAAAGAGCATGAAACCAATTTTAGCTACCCTGGGCCACAACCTGATATCAGACAAACTCTTTCTGATAAAAGAAATCAACCTCCCCGCATTCTCAACCGAGTTTCACTTCCACAAAGAATGTCAACTGGTGCATGTTATGGAAAGCGCCGGCAGACGTATCATCGGCGACAATGTGGAGTACTTTGAAAGTGGAGAACTGATTTTTGTAGGATCAAACGTACCACACGTATGGTACAATGAAGCCAGTTACTTTGGAAACAAAAAGCAACTGCAGGCACGTTCTATGGTGCTGAATATAGAACCCTTCCAGCTGAAAGAGTGTTTTTCCCTCTTCGGCAACATGCCACAGCTGGAATCCTGGATGCATACCGCCCAACGCAGCATTCAGTTTTACGGCTCCTGTAAAGACAATATTGTTGCCTTAATGAAGCGTATGCTTACTGAACAGGGGCTGCGGCAGATCTGCTCTTTTATGGAGTTGATCGTGCTGTTAACAGAAGCAAAAGAGTACCGGTTGCTGACCAGCGGTAATTACGAGAATACCTTCAGAGACAAGGACCAAACGCGTATGGATGCCGTCTTCAAACACATATTCCGTCACTTCCGCCGGGAAATCCCTCTCACCGAAATTGCGGCGGTCGCTTCCATGAACACCTATTCATTTTGCCGCTTTTTCAAAAGCAGAACGCAGCAATCATTTGTTGATTTTGTCAATGAGCTCCGCATCAGTTACGCCTGCCGCCTTATGCAGGAGAAGGAAATGAACATGTCTGAACTAGCTTCCATGGCAGGTTTCAACCATACCACCCACTTCAACCGGTTATTCAAGCGAAAAAAAGGATTAACCCCTAAGGAATACCGGAAAAGTTTGCAGCTTCCGGGATAAAAGCGTCGTAATTAATAACCTTTCAAATGCATATGGTCCATAAAAAGGCAATATTGTGCTGAAATAAGTCAAATTTACCTGTAAATTGATTCCTTCTTATTGATAAATTTGATAATAACGATCATGATATTGTTTGGCTAATAAAGAGCTCCATCAATAGTGGCAAAGGAAGACCAGAAATTTAAATGATAGTAATACCACGTCGTAGATAGTCATTTCGCAGAAATTTAGTGAACACCCAAGCGTATACAGCATTGAGTAATTTCTGTTAAACATCACGCAAAATGAAATAAAAAAGTTCAACCAAACACCCAATATCTGTAACAAAAAAACCAAAATCAATACCAGGCCGAAAAGTAGCATTCACGTTGTAAACACAACAACAGGGAGCGTATGCTCAGTTATCGCCCGCGTACTTTGTTTGCCGTAAAGCGAACAGTGAACATCCTTTTCTTACCCATAACTTCAAATTACATGAAGAAATTCCACACGCCATTCCGGAGATGGTGCTGCCGCGCCATGTTCTTTTTTCTCCTATTGCTGTCGCAACAAGTCTTTGCGCAACAAAAGACCCCGGCCACCGGTATGGTCACAGACACCAGCGGCAGGCCACTTCCCGGCGTTACCATCGTAGCGGCCGACAATAAATCACTTGGCACCGCTACAGACAACAACGGAAAATTCACCATCGACGTAAAACCAGGTACCACACTGCTGTTTAAGTTCGTGGGCTTCAAAGGAGATACGGTTGTGGTAACGGAGCACACACATACATTCTCCATCCGGCTCAAGCCACTGGAAACTGTACTGACCGATGTAGTGGTAACAGCCTTCGGCAGAAAGCAGATAAAGGAATCTGTAGTGGGTTCTGTATCCACCATTACCGCAGATAACCTCAGGACCTCGGGCAGTAACCTCACCAACGCGCTGGCCGGACAGGTAGCCGGCGTCATCGGTTTTCAGCAGAGCGGGCAACCAGGCCTGGACAACTCCAACTTTTTCATCCGTGGGGTTACTACGTTCGGGTACCGGCAAAACCCATTGATACTGATAGATAACGTTGAGCTGACCACCAATGATCTGGCACGCCTGCAGGTAAATGACATCGCCAGTTTTTCTATATTAAAAGACGCAAGCGCCACCGCCTTATACGGTGCGCGGGGGGCCAACGGCGTTATCCTTGTTACAACAAAAGAGGGCAAGGAAGGCAAAACCAGGCTTAACCTCATCCTTGAAAATGCTATTTCCACGCCTACACAAAGCATTAAACTAGCCGATCCCATTACCTACATGAAGCTGTACAACGAGGCCAGTACCTCCCGCGATCCGCTTCAACCTATTGTTTTTGATGCGGATAAAGTATACAATACCCAACAAACCCTCAACAAAGCGCCGGGCAGTAATCCTTATGCATACCCCGCAGTGGACTGGCTCGACCTGATGTTTAAAAAATATGCGAGCACGCAACGGGCCAATCTGAATGTGAGCGGCGGCGGGGACATCGCGCGGTTTCTTGTATCCGGCTCCTTCAGCAATGACAATGGTATGCTGAAGAAAAGTTCCGCCAACAATTTCAACAACAATGTAAACTATAAAAACTACCAGTTACGTTCCAACATCAATGTAAAGCTCACCAAAAGTACCGAGATGGTACTACGGCTATGGGGCAATTTCAATGACTACAATGGTCCGCTGACCAACGATGCATCGTTTTCATCAGACCTCTATAGTGCTGCCGTACATACCAGTCCGGTACTGTTTCCGGCATACTATGCTCCTGATTCGGCCAACAGGCTGACCCAACATATCCTGTTTGGCAACTCCAGCCTGGGCGGGGGCGCCGGTAGTACGCTGACCGGTATCGGCTATTCTAATCCATACGCCCAAATGTTGAGAGGATACAAACGTTTCTCTGAATCAAGGATGTCGGCCACACTGGAGCTACATCAGGACCTGCGCTTTATTGTTCCCGGCCTGAAGTTCCATGGTTTTTTCAACACCAACCGCTATTCCTATTTTGATAATACCATGGCCTATAACCCTTTCTATTACACGATACAGCCCCAGGATTACAACAGAGCTACCGGAGAATACCGGCTTACGTGGCTCAATTCACTTCCCGGCGGCACCTTCCTGGGAGGCCTGGGATCCGGCGATAATGGCGCCGCTACGGAATACCTGATCTATACACCGGGACGTAAAGATGCCAATACTTTCCTTCAATTTCAGGGACAACTGGAATATCAAAAACAGTTAGACGACCATAACATATCTGCATCGTTGATCGGCGTCAGGCAGCAACGGCTTGTGGCAAATGGCGTGAACCCCGTCACCCAGCAGCCCAGCCTGCAATACTCGCTTCCCTATCGAAACCTCAATCTGGCAGGCCGTCTGAGCTATAATTATCTTACCCGTTATTTCGTCGAGTTCAACTTCGGCTATAACGGATCAGAAAGATTCTCACAGAACAACCGTTTTGGTTTCTTCCCTACCGTCGGCGCGTCGTGGATGGTATCCAGAGAAAACTTCTGGAGCGAGGCACTCACCAATGTGGTCACTTCATTGAAGCTGCGGGCCAGCTATGGGTTGAGCGGCAATGACGATATTGGACAACAACGTTTCTTCTATCTTTCTGATGTTAACCTCAATGCCAACAACGGCGCTAATTTCGGTTTACAGAACATTTATCGCCGCAATGGTGTCAGGATCAACAACTACGAAAACACCAATGTAACCTGGGAAACCGCAAAAATCCTGAATACCGGTATTGAGTTGACCCTATTCAAAAATTTTGACTTTATCGCAGAATATTGGCGGCAAGACCGCAGCAATATCCTCATGGAGCGCAACATCCCGTCGAGCATGGGTCTGGAAGCCAAGATCCTGACCAACGTGGGGACCGTTAAAGTAAATGGTGTCGATCTCACGGCCAACTATAACCAGGTTTTTTCGAAAAACCTCCGGGTACAATATATGTCCAACTTCACTTATTCCAAAGGAACATATGGCACGTATGAAGAACCACAGTATGCGGAGCCGTGGCGTTATGTGTCCGGCACCATGCTAAACCAAAAGTTCGGCTATATCGCGGAAAGGCTCTTTGTGGATGACAAAGAGGCCCTGGCATCCCCCTCACAGACCTTTGGCGGCAATCCTCCGCGTGGCGGCGATATCAAATACCGCGATCTGAACGGTGACGGCCGTATTACCGTGGCGGACATGGTCCCATTGGGTTATCCCACCGTACCACAGATCATGTATGGCTTCGGCTTTTCCATCAACTACAAAGGGTTTGAGCTAAACGCCCGTTTCCAGGGACAGGCCAGGGTCAACTTCTTCATCGACCCCAGGTCGGTAAGCCCCTTTATCATCCCTCCCTCTCCTCAGATCCAGAGCCAGTCGCAGGTGCTAAAAGCTTTCGCAGACAACTACTGGTCTGAGGAAAACCAAAATCTTTATGCCCTCTATCCACGGCTGGGCACCAGTACACAGGCCATAGAAAACAATTTGCAGCAAAGCAGCTGGTGGATGCGTGATGGTAGTTTCCTACGACTGAAAACAGCGGAGATAGGATATGTGCTGCCGGTATCACTGCTGCAAAAAATCAACCTAAAGTATTGCCGGATCTATATTAATGGCCTGAACCTCTTCAATATTACGGAGTTCAAACTCTGGGACCCCGAACTGGGTGGCAATGGTTTCAACTATCCGATACAGCGGGTTTACAATATCGGCCTTAATGTTAACTTATAAACACACCACCACATGAAATATATAGTTGACCGGATATTATTTGCAGCGATTTTTTGTTTTATCCTGTCTCTTGCACAGGGATGCCGGAAATATCTCGATGTAACGCCGGAAAACGTAGGCACCATCGACTATGCTTTCCGCAACAGGAATGAGGCTGAGAACTACCTGTTTGCCTGCTATGGTACCCTTCAGAATATGAGTGACGTCGTGATCGATCCCGGGTTTACCACGTCCGGAGAGATTGTGTACCCTAACGACCTTTCGGAGAGACCTGTTTTTGATGCCGGCTTTCAGTTGATACGCGGCACGGTACAGAACATCTCCAACCCGGTGTTGAACTACTGGGACGGCACCAATGGCGGCCCGGCAATTTTCCAGGCCATCCGCCGCTGCAACATCATGCTGGAAAATATCGACAAACCAATCGACCTGAGTCCGCAGGAGAAAGCACGCTGGATAGCAGAAACAAAATTTCTGAAAGCCTATTATCATTACACCCTTGCCAGAATGTATGGCCCTATCCCCATCTACAGGGTCAATCAGAGCATTACCGCTCCCATCGATGAAATCCGCGTAAAAAGGCAACCTGTGGACACGGTGTTCAATTATGTAGTGCAGCTGTTGGATGAAGCTATCCCAGACCTGCCACAACAGATCGGGAACCTGCAACAGGAAATGGGACGGATCACCAGAGTAGCGGCCATGAGTGTGAAGGCAGAAGTGCTCGCCATGCAGGCCAGTCCTTTGTTCAATGGCAATGCGGATTATGTACGGTTTCGGAACAAGGATGGCCAGGCACTTTTCCCGGCATCAGCCGACGCCTCCAAGTGGCAGCGTGCTGCCGACGCGTGTAAAGCCGCCCTTGAAGAAGCCTCCACACTAAATTTGCGCCTTTATACCTTTATACAGCCTGCTAACCTGCCTACCCTCAATGACTCCCTCCGTACGGTGCTGAGCTTACAAAATGCTGTCACAGAAAGATGGGACCTCAACGCCGAAGTGATATGGGCACTCAACCCCAACTTCGGTTATCAGTCTTTCTGCATACCACGACTCACCAGCAAATCAGTGGAAAATTCCACATCGGCGCCGAGCAGCTTTACCGTACCCATGTTCACTACCGACCTTTTTTATACGAACAATGGCGTTCCCATCAACGAAGACAAGAACTGGGATTACCCCCGGCGTTTTGATTTACAAACCGGCGATAATGCCAGCAAATACTATATCAAAAGCGGCTACGTGACCGTAAAAAACAACTTTGGCAGAGAGCCCAGATATTACGCCAATATCGGCTTTGATGGCGGTGTGTGGTTTGGTAATGGTGTAACAGACCCCAACAACCCGCTGTATATAGAGGCCAAAGGACCTAACTCAAAAGCCGGTCCGAAAGACAGGGTAAGGATCAATATGCTGGCAGCATGGCCTAAAAAGCTCGTTAATTATCTGACGGTGTTTAATGAAGGCGTACAACAAACGGCTTACCGTTTACCACGTATCCGGCTGGCAGATCTTTACCTCCTCTATGCAGAATGCCTGAATGAAGTATCAGGACCCGGCGCAGAAGCCTACCGGTACGTCGATATGGTACGCGCCCGCGCAGGTCTCAAAGGCGTAGTAGCATCCTGGGCACAATATAGTAACCTTCCCTCCAAACCGGCCAGTAAAGAAGGCCTGCGGGAAATCATTCACCGGGAACGGAGGATCGAATTATGTTTCGAAGGCAGAAGCGGATGGGACCTCCGCCGCTGGAAGGAAATGTTAACGGTGTTAAACAATCCCATCCAGGGCTGGAGTATCTTCCAGAACAGTAACAGCAACTTTTACACGTTGCAGACACTATTCATTCCAGGAATTACGGTAAAGGATTACTTCTGGCCACTCTCAGACGGAGCCATGTCCAACAACCCGAATCTTGTTCAGACTCTTTACTGGTAACCTAAAAACCTAAAAACGTTATGCATCAGACATCCCGTTTTCTGAAAAGCACCCTGCCGGCATTGATTGCCCTTGTATATATCCATTTCTCGTGCAGTAAGGAAGTGGACTACAATACCCCTGTTTCTTCCGATAAAACCAAACCTGACGTTGTATCCAACATTAAGGTGACCAACTTCAACGGAGGCGCTTTTATTACCTACCAATTGCCCAAAACAGGAAATGTGCTGTATGTAAAGGCGTCTTACGTCATCAATGATGAAACAGGGAAATCAAGAGAAACAAAATCCAGCTATTATAACGATACCGTTACTGTTGAAGGCTTCGCCAGGAAGAAAGAATATGAAGTAAAACTGACAGCGGTTTCACGCGCCAATGTGGAATCGAATGTAGTAACGGTAAAGGTGAACCCCGATACGCCGGTTTATCAGCTCGTGGCCAGGACCATCAAAATGCAGGCAGATTTTGGCGGAGTGAACGTACAGACGATCAATCCGCATAAAAAGCCTGTTGGCGCCATCTTACTTTACAAAGGCAGCGGTGATCCGGGTTATGGCATCTACCAGCAAAACTTCAGTGATTTTTTATTCATGAATTTTTCAGCAAGAGGATTTGATACATTGCCCAAAGCATTTGCCACCTATATCACCGATCAATGGGGCAATAACTCGGACACCATCTATCAAACGATCCGGCCATTATTTGAAATTCAACTTGATAAAAGCAAATTCTTTGAAAACCGGTTGCCCAGTGATACCAAAATCGGGTTTGGATGGGCACTGAGTAATCTCTGGAACGGCGCCACCGACGGAACCGGCTGGCATACCGTACAGGAGAATGTTCCTTTACCCATTACGGCCACCTGGGGCCTGGGCATCTCCGCTAAATTGAGCCGGTTTATCCTTTATGGGAGGGCCGGATATGAATATGGACATGGAAATCCCAAAGTATTCTCCATCTGGGGTTCCAATAATCCGGCCCCTGCAGATGTGACACTGCCTGTATTCTCAGAAGTGGGAACCGTGCTCGGTGATTGGGTAAACATGGGAAACTATGTATGGCCCGGTCCTCCTTCCGGCGCCCCACCCACTGCCGCCACGGCCACCGACAAAGCCTTCTTTAACAGAGGGACGGAGTTCACCTTTCCTTTCACCGCACCCAAAGCGAGATTCCTGAGACTGGCTGTTTCAGAATCCTGGTCCGGCGCCACCTTCGCCCATGCGATGGAGATCACCATTTTTGGAAACACAAATTAAACTAACATGAAAGCATATATTTTTTTATTGTCGGCCATATTGCTTTGGACAACGGCCTGTACAAAAGAGGCGACAAAATACAAAGACCTGCTGAATGGAACCGAAATTATCTATCCCGGCCCCGTCACCAACCTGATCGCCAGGTCCGGTAACATGCGGGCGCTGTTACAATGGCAGCCGAGTCCCGACCCCAGTATCACAGGATATATCATATACTGGAACAATAATACCGACTCCATTATACTGCCTGCCACCGGTACCGTAAACGATACGATCAGCACACTGATCAAAGGCATGGGTGAATATGTACAGAATTTTGTTTTGTATACGACAGACGGTAAGGGCAACAAATCTGTAGGCCAATCGCTTTCCGGCGTAAGGATATACGGCCCGTTGTATATTTCATCGCTGGTAAATCGCCAGCTAAACAGTGCCAGGCCACCTGTAGCACTGCCGGGAAACGCCTACAAACTATTTTTCTCCGCAACAGACACCGCGCTAAATGTCACTACCCGCCTTACTTTCTATGATGCCACCAACCAACAGCAAATAGTCAGTCTTCCCTCCCGTAGCGATTCAGTTGTACTCAATACTGTCAATCCGGGTACAAAAGTGGCCGTTCTTTCATCGTATATCCCGGAGCTGAAAGCGTTGGACACGTTTAATGTGGCCTATAGTGATACCATAACGATAAGATAACAGGTCTTCAGACAGATAATGGGTGTCTCCGAAAAAAGGAGACACCCATCCCGGACCATATCCCGTGTATATTGGAAAACAGGATGCTGAGTCCAGACAACTAACCTATATTTGCTACTTACAAACAGTAGTATATGTCAGTACCCACCGAACTGGAATTCATTGCCCACAAATGGTTTGAAGCCTTCAATGAACATGACCTGGAGAAATTATTATCCCTGTACCACGATCATGCGATGCATTACAGCCCTAAGTTGAAAATCCGACAGCCAGCCACGGGCGGCCTAATCAAAGGCAAGGTGGCACTCCGCGCCTGGTGGCAGGATTCTTTTGAGCGATATCCCCACCTACAGTATATCCCGCATACGTTAACCGCCAATCAGGACCGCATATTTATGGAATATCTCCGTCAGGTGCCCGGTGAAGAAGACCTGCAGGTAGGAGAAGTGCTGGAAATAAAAGACGGCATCATTACTTCTTCCAGGGTGTATCACGGGTAGGTGGTTGAGGAGTCTTTCGGTTCGCCCCATCGGTTGTTCTTCGTGTATTATCAGCTCAACATGGCAGGACAAGTTTTCACTCAGTCATTTTGACACTCAACAGATAATGTTGCGTCTTTTAGTGGCAAATGGAGAAAATTTTTAAAAAATGTTGCCAGTCGATAGTACTTTTTGTCAAACTGATCGTTAGTAAATAAGAATTACTATCCTGCGGAGCGCCCGTTAAATTTTAGAATAATGGACTCATTTTATCTATTTTCCTCTCATTTTCAATCTGTCAAGACTGATTACTTGTTATGTTATAAGGTAATCAGTCATAATAGTATATTGCCCAATTCCTTTCCCTTATATCAACCCATTGAATTATCTGCAAACATTGCCTCTATTTATTCGAAGCGCTGTTGTAGTACATTTCAAACTGCCGTTGTAGTGCATTTCAAAACAAATTGAATGTGATCCGAGGAAGGGACAATAATAGCACATGCCTTAACACGCCGCATATTACCAAAATCCAGGTATGTTTTTTCTAAATTCATTCACCTCATCTCGAGGGCTGTTTACTGATCCCAAAACAGCGGCCGGTACATAGTCTGCAGCTATAGCAGCTTTGACTTTTTTTATCACTTTCATCTATAGACCATTTCGCAATGGATACTTCACATATTCCTAAAATGATTCATCAATCTCTTACGTTTCCAGATCGATTCTAAAAAACAACGACTCAACGCATGAACAAGCTATTATTTCGAAAGAACATAAAATTGTAACCTTCCTACATTATATTTTAATACACACTTATGAAAATAATTTCAGTTTTTAACAATAAGGGAGGAGTAGGTAAATCTACCCTGACTTTTCACGTTGGACATACCCTGGCCGAACTTGGATATAAAGTCCTTTTATTAGACTTAGACCCCCAATGTAATCTCACAATTTGTGCAATGAGGGAAGAAACCCTACATACGATATGGGAGGAAGAAGACGATTATATAGAAGACTTTGAACCGGCATTTAAAAGGAATCCTGATATAGTAAATTCTCCCAGAAGTGCTCATTTTATTTTAAAGCCTACAGAAGATGGTCTAAGCGAATTGGCTGATATACCACCTCCATATCGTTTAGATTCAAATATTGACATTATTCCTGGTAGGCTGTCGCTTCATAAATATGAAAATAAAATTGCCGAAAGATGGAGTGGAATATATCAGGGAGACAATCTGGCTATAAGGACAGTTACCAATATCAGACGTGTCTGTCAGCAATACGCAACTGAAAAAGGGTATGATTTTGTTTTAATTGATACGTCTCCCAGCCTTGGGACATTAAATAAAGTAATAATGTCAACCGTGGACGGTTTCTTTATTCCGGCCCAACCTGATATGTTCAGCCTATATGGTATAAGAAACATTGGAAGTGCTTTGCAGTTATGGCAAAAGGAATTTACTTCTATCTATACCTTGATTTCAGGAGACAAAAGAGCCAGATTCCCTAAAAATTTTGTGCAATTTTTGGGTTATACTATTTATAATTCAAAAAAATATACTAAAAAAGGAGAAAATGGTAATGAATATGATTTAGCGCAAGCACATTTTCAATATGTAAATCGAATCCCGAAGACCGTTTTAACTTACATTCAGGAAAGTAATCGTGTGCATCTTACTCCTCAACTTGCTTCAAATCCAATTGGGAGAAAAGCAATTATCCATACTCACAACACATATCCCGCCATGGCGCAAGCATTAAAATGCCCTATGTGGAAAGTCCCGGAAGAGTATGTTGAACTTCAAAGAACCGATAGCGATTATTTGGACCTCCTAAAAGAAAATGGCTTCAGCTACAATGTGGGAAACAATGGAAACCTGAGAGAAATAGGTGAAAAATATAAAATTTTCACAAAAGATTTGTTAACTCGAATTAAAGCCCTATCAGCCAAGTAAAGGAAAGACCTATGGATACTGTTATTAATTTCTATCAGGAAAATCAGCATAAATTACTTCAGTTTAAGGCTTCAGTTGAAACATTCTTTGGTGCGCACCCTGCACTGAATTCCAAACCCTTTCCAATAATTCACTCTGTTAAGGGCCGATTGAAAGATCCCAGTCACCTTCGGGATAAAATTGACAGGAAAAATAAAAAAGGAAGGGAAGTGACTATCGACAATTTATTTCAGGAGGTGACCGATCTCATAGGCATACGAGTGTTACACTTGTATCAGGACCAGTTTCCAATTATTCACAAACATATTCAAAATTACGTAAAAGAAGGAGATTGGGCATTTGTAGAAGAGCCTATGGCATATACATGGGATCCCGAATCAAAAAAGCTATACGATAAATTAGGAATTAGGAGCTCGGTAAGAGACACTTATTATACAAGTGTACATTATCTCGTTAAACCCAATAATAACAACCCTAATCCTATATGCTGTGAAATTCAGGTCAGGACGCTATTTGAGGAAATTTGGGGAGAAATTGATCATAGTATTAATTACCCCCACCCAACAAGTGACGTTGCCTGTAAGGAACAATTGCGTGTCCTATCTAAGTTAATTTCAACTGGTACCCGACTTGCGGACTCAATTTATAGAACATTAAATGATCACAATAAAAACAGGTCAATCCAAAATATATTTGAACCGTTTTTAAGGGTAGAGTAATGCCGAAAACAGTTTTCTATTCTGTCATACCCAAACAGAAGAAAGTTCATAACTAAAATTAATAATTAAATTATCAGATTACTACTTATATTTGAGCATTCGATTTAGTTATAATATATATTATAACCGCTTGATAATTTAAACTATCATGTTATTAATGTTAAAACAATTTCCCATCTCAAGAGCATCACGTCGTGTAATCAGGACTATTTCGGAACCCATACTATATTGTTATATATCAGATTGCTTTTAATGTTTTTTTTCAAAAAATATTCTCAACATAACAATAAACGGTAGGCACTACTTGCCATGTAATTCCTGTTTGCCCGGCGGTCCTCACCTATTACATTACATTTCACAACAAAACTATATTTGTTAACCTATAATTTTAGCCCGCTATGTTAAATATTCCCCACAGATGGTTATTATCCAATCTGATCCTGTTATTCTTTTTACTGATGGTATCCTGCTCGAAGAATAATAAAGAGGTTCTATCTTCCCCGAAAGATCAGCTTTTAACCGATGCCCAAAACTGGTATGGAGCTACATCAAAGGCTACAGGTGAACTAAACTGGGACAAGGCCCAGGTATTGACAGACACCAGTATTTCAATACCAGCGCCGTTCAAATATAAGTTGAGCAAAGGAGGCAGAAGCATCCGTAAAGTTGTAATAACCCGAACTAAATCGGGATTTAAGGGGTATCTTTTGGTGATCATCACTACCAGCGAATATGGAAAGCAAAACAATATGTTCAGAGCCTGGGACTTTTCCGGAGTAGCTGGCAGATATGACCTGAACATGCATTTCCAGTATGGATATTATTACGAGCAGGGAGTTCCGAAATATAAAGCTGACTTTGAATCATTCCCAAGTAAAGATTCCTATGACAAGACTCCTCAATCAGAATTAGAATGTAAGTTTCTGCAGGAAACCTATATAGATTCGGATGGAGTATTTACTGTGTATGGTTATTCCGTGTGTACTGATCGTAGTACCGGGGGAGATGTAACCCCACCCCCATCACCATGGGAAGGAGGTATTGGTGGCGGTAGTGGGGGCGGCGGTGGAACTGGTTCTGGTGGTGGAGGCAGGGGCAACCTGGAGGAGCACGAAGAGCTGGATCCTCCGGCGCGTGACCCACAACCTTTGCCTGCCGCCACTAATAAAAATCCTTGTGACGAAAGAAAAACGATCGACAGTAATATGAAAGTCCCTGCCTTCAGTAAACCACTAAGTGAATTAAGGGGTAAACTTGCAACATCCTCAAATGAATGGGGAGTGGAGCAGGCATTAAGCACGCTAGGCGGTAAGTGGGTTCAAAAGCCCCTCTACACAGATAACAACATAGATCACATCCATTCCAATTTCACCTGGAACGCGGCGGAGGGTTATACTATCGGATTTGCACATAGCCACCCTGCGGGAACCGCCCCAAGTCCACAGGATATATTTGACCTCGTAGAAAAGGCTTTAAACAGCCCGGAGTTTAAATTGTATCCTTCCGATCTGAATTTCTTCATCAAGAATGCGAGTCTTACAGTGGTAACAAAAGACAATAACTATATTATAACGTTGAATGACTGGGACAAGATTAAAACACTATATGAGTCCTTCAAATCAGATCCGGGTGCATTTGAAAATAATTTCCGGAGAAAATCAACGGAACTTAAGTCAGCCACGTCAGGACTTCTTTCCATTTTTGGATCGGCCGTAAACATATATCTGGATCCACTTGATAATATGGGAGTTATCCCAGTAGAATTGGATAGTAATTCGAAACTCCCTGTTGGAAAACCTTGTTAATCTTTTATATAATTACTGCTTAAACAAATGATATGAAAAAAATATTTTTTTTACTCCTAACTGTAATGACTTCTATTGCGTCATTTTCATGCTTTGCTCAGGAAATTGGTAATACCTCAATATCGTTTCAACTTCCTCATGGGTTTAAGCAGATTCCAACAACAGAATACAGCACTCTGATCAGAAAGCATATATCAGACCCTATGAAACATTCTGATGAAGATATATACTACTACAATGATAAAGGTATCGGGCTGGTCATACGAGCAGCGGAACCGAATAGATTTATGCCAGCCAGCCTCAATGCAAGAAAGCAGATGTACGACGCTCTCAAATTTGATAATTACTCATCTGTAATAGAGGTTTATAATGGAGCTAAATTCATGGTGGTTAAATATACCGAGGGTAATGGTTATTATACTGAAATTGCATCCGATTTGAAGGAGGGTAAATATGCGATTGTTGTGTTAGAATGCAACCAAACAATGTCCGAGGAAGTAAGCAGTATTGTGAATTCAATCAAAAAGACTATACGTTTAAAATAATGCCTCTCATCGTTCAAACTTATCTCGCTGCACAGAACCCTGTGCAGCGTTTTTATTATCCATAATGTAAGAAACATCTTTTTTTTTGTCACAGGCTTAAGGCAACTACAATACCTCAATAGAGATTTTTCGTATCTTAGTAAAAGCTGATTAACCTGTATAAAGTACGGGAAAGAAATCGGGGTTATACAAAAGGAACTCGACTAAATCCTCAACTAAAAAGCAAAACCCCGCGCTATTGCGCGAGGTTTGATACTTGCCTGTGATCCCGCTGGGACTCGAACCCAGGGCCCATACATTAAAAGTGTATTGCTCTACCAACTGAGCTACGGAATCATTCCCTTTTCTGAAGGGAGTGCAAAAATAGGAATAATTTATTTTTAAACAAGTTTTTGTCAAAAAAACTACACAACATCTTACAAAAACCGCTTGTACAAAGGGTTACAGCGGTATATTTTTTTCCGGACGCCGGCACAAATCTGTAACCTCCCTATAATAAATTGCTGTTACTATGAACTTCTCTCCTATTTTTGCAGTGCAAAAATATACCCATGAAAACTTTCTTTCAGAACAAGACAGTCGTTATTACCGGCGGATCGTCGGGGATTGGTAAGGCTTTGGTAGCGGAGATGCTGCAACAGCACGCTAACGTAGCGGTATGTGGCCGTAAGCTGCCGGCGCTGGAAGCGCTGCGCAACGAGCTGAATAATCCGAAGGGACTGTTCATCTTCGTAGCGGATGTGAGTAAGGAAGACGACTGTAAGGCGTTCATAGAAGCGGTGAATGCACAGTTCGGCCGTATCGACGTGTTGATCAACAACGCCGGTATTTCCATGCGGGCACTGTTCCGTGATCTGGAGCTGAGTGTGTTGAAGTCGCTGATGGATATTAATTTCTGGGGAACTGTTTATTGCACCAAGTACGCGTTTCCGGCTATCCTGGCATCGAAGGGCACGATCGTAGGGGTATCTTCCATTGCCGGTTACCGCGGCCTGCCGGGGCGGACCGGCTATTCCGCGTCCAAGTTCGCCATGCAGGGCTTCCTCGAAGCACTGCGGACAGAAAATCTGCATACAGGCGTCAACGTGATGTGGGTATGCCCCGGCTTCACGTCATCGAATATACGGAATACGGCGCTCAACCCACAGGGACAGGCACAAAGTGAAACGCCGCTCAACGAGGATAAACTGATGAGCGCTGAAGCGGTGGCTGCTGCCATTGCCAAAGCGATCGCTAAGCGCAAACGCACGCTGGTACTGACCGGGCAGGGCAAGCTCACAGTATTCCTCAGCAGGGTGATACCCGGTATCCTGGACAAACTCGTCTACAACCACTTTAAGAAAGAACCCAATTCTCCCTTACAGTAAAAAATCAATTTTCTGCTTAAAATAGGCGCCATCGGTATTTTTACCTTTATTTGCAATGAGATTGCATTTAAAACCCCATGGCATCTTTTTTGGAAGGAAAGCGGACATTTAAATATGCCATTCAGATGTGATACCGGTAACTGTTAGCAAGGAAGGGCGTTGAAATGTGAATTTAGAGCGGATTTAGAATTTCTGGCATGTCCATTATAACATTAACATCAGACATAGGGATGCAGGATTACCTGGTAGGTGCCATCAAAGGGCAGCTCTGGCATTACTGCCCGGAATGTCATGTTACGGACATTACCCACCATATCAGCCCGTTCAATCTCCCGCAAGCCACTTACATCTGTAAAAGCGCTTTCGCCTGGTTCCCGCTCGGCACCTTTCATTTTGTATTGATCAATTTATTCGACCGGAAACCGGACCATGTCCTGGTAGCGGAACATAACGGCCAGTATATCGGCTGCGCTGATAACGGCCTGCTGACCATGATCGCCGGAGGCATGCCCGAAAAGGTGGTGAAAATCCCCCTGCCTGCCAATGCGCCCAAAACCACGTTCACCATGATTCAGCTGCTGGCCATGGCTGCCCGTGAACTGAGCAGAGGAAAAGCACTCGGTGAAATCGCCCCCCTCACACAACAGATCCAGGTAAAACATAACCTGCAGCCACTGGTAGGCGATGACTTCATCGAAGGCCAGATCATCCATATCGACAGCTTCGAAAACGTAGTGGTCAATATCACCCGCGACCAGTTCGATGCACAACGCAGGAACCGCCGCTTCCAGATATTTTTCCGCCGCAATGAAGTGATCAACCAAATCAGTGAGTCCTACGCTGATGTACCGGAAGGCCAGAAACTGGCCCTATTTAACGCTGCCGGCTACCTCGAAATAGCCATCAACAAAGGAAACGCCGCCGGCCTCTTCGGCCTGCAGGGATTCCGCAGGGACCAACTGACCCAGCCCACCGGCTTCCAGCAACTTTCATTTTACCAAACTGTCAGAATAATATTTCAATGATCAACAGACTCGTTAAGATGGAGTTTGCACCCGACAAGGTAAACTCCTTCCGGGAACTGTTTTCCCGTCAACAAAATCTTATCCGGCACTTCCCCGGATGCCTCCACCTCGAATTATGGGAACATCCGGCCTCCGGAAACACCTTCTTTACCTTCAGCAAATGGGAGTCCGAAGCCGCACTGGAAACCTACCGGCAGTCAGATCTCTTCCGGGAAACATGGGCGGCCACCAAAGTGCTTTTCAACGGAAAACCAGCAGCATGGACCGTTACAGAGGCTTTCAAAGCCTGAACGCCCGCCGGACGGACCGGGAATTCTAATGGTATTTTAATTCCCCCGAAATCGGCTACTATTCAAGCGGATAGCTAACAATTAAAAAGATATTTACAAAAAGTTAAAACTGTTCGGCAGATTAGCATAATTTGCTGTTTTTTATATTTTTGTCGGACCTTAAAACAACCTTATGAATTTTAAAAGGACCAACAACATAGTTGGCTGGGTGATTTGCATCATAGCCTGCTCTGTTTACATTATGACTATGGAGGCCACGGGCAGCTTGTGGGACTGCGGCGAGTTTATTTCCAGTGCGTACAAAGTACAAGTCCCCCACCCTCCCGGAGCACCCCTGTTCGTGTTGCTCGGAAGACTCTTCAGCATGTTCCTGAAACCCTCGCAGGCCGCCCTGGGCGTAAATACCATGACTGCCCTCGCCAGTGGTTTCACCATCCTGTTCCTCTTCTGGACCATCACGCACTTCGCCCGTCGTCTAATGGTTAAAGCCGGTGAAGAGATCTCCCGTGAAAAAATGATCGCTATCATGGGCGCCGGTATCGTAGGGTCCCTCGCATATACCTTTTCTGATTCATTCTGGTTCTCCGCTGTGGAAGGTGAAGTATATGGTATGTCCTCCTTCTTCACCGCCATCGTGTTCTGGGCCATCCTCAAATGGGAACATGAGGCCGACGAACCTTATGCCGACAGATGGATCGTGTTGATCGCTTACCTCCTGGGTCTCTCCATCGGAGTACACTTGCTCAACCTCCTCACCATCCCGGCTATCGTAATGGTGTACTACTTCAGAAGATTCAAACCTACTGCATGGGGAACCTTCTGGGCCTTCATGATCGGTTGCGCTGTCACCGGCATGATCCAGAAATACCTGATCCAGGATACGGTAAAAGCCTCCGGTTATATGGACGTTATCTTCGTCAATAATTTCGGCATGGGCTACTTCTCCGGATTTATCTTCTACTTCGTGGCCATCACCGTGGTACTTGTACTGGGTTACAGAAAACCGAAACTGGGCCTGTATGCTCCGCTGATCGTGATCGCCTCCGTGATCCTGGTGCCAGCATACAACGACACCAGCGGCGGCGTAGTATTCTTCAAAGTATTACTGGCTGCGTTCTTCCTGCTCATCCCTACCCTGCTGAAAACTTTCGGCGTAAAGCTGAATCCTGCAAAAACATTGCATTTCAGCCGGTTGACCATCCTCTTCATTCTCTTTACCCTCCTCGGATATTCCACGTACATCACCACCATGGTGCGTTCTACTTCCAATCCTTCTGTAGATATGTACAACGTGGACAACCCGATCTCCCTCGTAGGTTACCTCGGCCGCGAACAATATGGTGACTTCCCCCTGATCTATGGTCAGGTATTCACCGCCCGCCCCGAACGGTATGACGAAGGCGGCAACATCTACGCCCGTGGCCCAAAGAAATATATGGTGGCCGGCAAAAAGATGGAACCGAAATACGCTTCCGATGATATGATGCTGTTCCCCCGTGTATGGGACGCCAGCAACGATCAGGGCCACGCAGACTTCTACCGCTCCTGGCTCGGACTGGAAGCCAACGAGAAACCAGGCTTCGGCGATAACATCAAGTTCTTCGTACAATACCAGATGAACTTCATGTACTTCCGCTACTTCATGTGGAACTTCGTCGGTAAGCAAAACGATACCCAGGGCTATGGCAACGTACGCGATGGCAACTGGATCTCCGGTATCCCTTTCATCGATAACCTGATCTACGGCGACCAGAGCATGATGCCGGACAGCCTGAAAGACAACAAAGCACACAACACACTGTTTTTCCTGCCGTTCATCCTCGGTATCATCGGTTTCTTCTTCCAGTACAACAACCATCGTAAAGACACCCTGGTGGTAGCCCTCCTGTTCTTCTTTACAGGTATCGCGATCGTACTGTACCTCAACCAGGCCGGTAACCAGCCACGTGAACGTGACTACGCCTATGTAGGCTCTTTCTACGCTTTCGCTATCTGGATCGGTCTCGGCGTACTCTCTGTATACAACTTCATCAAAAAGAAAACCAAGAGCGCGATGGCGCCCACCCTCGCCACAGCCTTGTGCCTGCTCGCGGTACCGGTACTGATGGCCGCACAGGAATGGGATGACCACGACCGCTCTACCAAATACATTGCCCGCGATATCGCAAAAGATTACCTCGAATCCTGCCAGCCTAACGCGATCCTCTTTACCGTAGGAGATAACGACACCTACCCGCTGTGGTACGCACAGGAAGTGGAAAACATCCGTCCGGACGTGAGAGTGATCAACCTCAGCCTCCTCGGCGTGGACTGGTACATCGATCAGCAACGCAGAATGGTCAACAAAAGCCCGGCCATCCCCATGAGCTGGACACCTGACAAATACCAGGGCGAAAACCGCAACTACATCCGTTTCTTCGATCCGGGAAATATTCCGGCCGATAAATACTTCAACCTGAAAGACATCATGGACTTCATGGGAAGCGATGATGAACACAACAAGATAAACACCCAGGACGGTGGCGCAGAAAACTTCCTGCCTACCCGCCAGCTGTTTATCCCGGTTAACAAGGACGAAGTGCTGAAATACGGCGTGGTAAGCGCTAAAGAAGCAGATAAAATCCTGCCACAGGTACCTATTAAAGTGACCAAGAGCTACCTGCTGAAAAATGACCTGGCTGTTTACGATATCATCGCTACCAACAACTGGAAACGCCCGATCTACTTCACCAGCCCTACCGACCTCGGTCTGAACGATTACCTGCAAACCGATGGTCTGGCCTACCACCTGGTACCGCTGCCTAAACCTACAGCTACCGATCCGTTAGGCATGGACATCAATGCCAACGTAGGAGTAATGTATGATAACCTGATGCATAAATTTGCTTTCGGCGGTGCACAAACAGTAGGTACCTACTTCGATGAACCGAACCGCAAAATGCTGATGTACCTGCGCCAGTCCTTCACCCGCCTCAGCGTAGCCATGACACAGGGCGGTGCTTCCAAAGACAGCGCCATCTCCGTGCTCACCTACATGGACAAAAACGTGAAGGAAGTAAACTTCCCTTACGCGATGACCACTCCGGGTAACATGCACAACTATACGTCCCTCCAAACAGTGTACGCACACTATATTGCCGGTGATGTAAAACGTGCAGAAGAACTGAGCAACCAGATCATCAAAGACTGTCAGCAACAAGTACGCTACTACCAGTCCCTGCCTGCCAGCAGACTGACTTCCGACCTGCAACGCGACGGACAGACCGCTGAACAGTTCATCCAGTGGCTGGAACGTATGAAGGTTGACTTCGGTCCTGGTGGCCAGCACGCCCGCGAAGGCATGCAAACCATGAACACCGAGGATTCTAACGCTGCTCCCAAAGCAGCCCCCGATTCCGCCAAATAACTAAATAACGAAATACAAAAATGTCTAAATAAATTTGGGGCCTTCGGTCACCGGAGATAAAATCCGGACCGAAGGCCCCAAATTTATTTAGACAATTAAATGATTTACAGGTTGCTCACCATTGTTCTCCAGAAAGCAGCGCTTTCTTTTACTTCCGGAACGTTGGTATCCCAGTTGTACTCATATTCTGCGGAGAAAAGGCCTTTAAATTTCTGTGCTTTCAGTGTCTCCAGTACTTTAGGTATCTGACAAACGCCGTTGCCCCAGATCACGTCATGTCCTTTTTCAGATTTTTCGTTCAGGTCCTTGAAGTGCAGGCTTACAATGCGGCCGTTCAGTTTCTTCAGGCACTCTACCGGATCGAGGCCGGAACGCACCCAGTGACCGATATCAGCGCAGGCGCCCATTAATTTGCTTCTGCCTTCGATAGCTTTCAGCACGGCTTCAGGGCTCCAGTAAGGGCTTGGTTTCGGGTGATCATGGATCGCCAGTTTGATGTTGTAGCGGTCGCAGAGCGAAGAAATCAGGTCCAGGTACTCCGGTTGCGGTTCGCTGGTGATGCTCTGGATGCCCATCCTGTTCGCAAAGTCGAACAGCATGCGCCATTCTGCTTCAGAATTTGGCACTACCACGCCAAAAGCCATCAGCACTTTGTGTTTCTTTTTAAACAGCTCTTTTACCTTTTCCTGTTTGTCGGGAGCCATATGGTAGTCCATTTTGCCTTCAATACCGCCGCCGATGGTCTGGCCCGGAAAAGCTTCCACGTACTGGATCCCGCAGCTGTCCATTTTGTCCAGCGCTTCCGCCAGCGTAAAATGGTTGAATGTCCATGCCTGGGCACCCAGTTTCCAGCCCAATGCATCTGCCCTGGCCTGGCCCTTAGCAGACTGTGCAAACATTGCCACCGCTAAACCTCCCGCCAGCAGCCATGCATTTCTCAGTTTTTTCATATTGTTATTTTTTTGATGATTGAAAGTAATAGCTTTCAAGGAAAAATACAAGCACGCGGAGATTTTCTCGCAAAGCGCGCTAAGATTTTGTGTATAAATTAAGCCCGCAAAGGGAGCGAACAAAGGGCGGAGATCACATTTTACCGTTTTTTCACGCAAAGGCGCAAAGCAGCAAAGAAGCAAAGAAAACATCTCACATTATATTAAAAAACAATTAAAATTTATCTACCATATGTTTATATGATACAGTAGATGGTATATTATAAAAAACAACAAATTCCTTAGTTTCTTTGCTGCTTTGCGCCTTTGCGTGAAAAAGCAAAACACCATCTCCGCTCCCTTTGCGGGCTTAATTTATACACAAAATCTTTGCGCCCTTTGCGTGAAAATCTTTACACGCTTTGCGAGAAAATTTTTCGCTAATTTTAGAAACGAACTTTGATTTGATTTTTGTGCTATGAGAGGAATAATTTTTTCCCGGTTCAAACCGGACGAAGATACCCGATCTCCCTTCCAGAAACTGCTGGACCTCTTCACTCAACTACTCACCTACACCAGCGGAGATGTTACAGAAGCCCTGCAGTGGCTCACAGAACTGGATAAGGAATTCGGGCTGACCAACGATGAGTATGGCATAGGTGACTTCATTCAGGAACTCCGCGAAAAAGGATACCTGAAAGAAAATGAAGAAACCGGCAAGATCGAACTCACCGCCAAAACGGAACAAACTATCCGCAAAAACGCGCTGGAAGAGATCTTCGGAAAACTCAAAAAATCCACTGTCGGCAATCACAATATCCGGAAATCAGGCATGGGCGACGAGCTCAATGCGGAAACAAGGCCCTTCGAGTTCGGTGACAGCATCGATCAGCTCGATGTGACCGCCTCCATCCGCAATGCCCAGATCAATCACGGCATCGACAGCTTCTCCATTCATCAGGATGACCTGGAAATCAAGGAAACAGACTACAAAACCCAGACTTCCACCGCCCTGATGATCGATATCTCCCACTCCATGATATTGTACGGGGAAGACAGGATCACCCCAGCCAAAAAAGTGGCCATGGCCCTCAGTGAACTCATCACTACCCGCTATCCGAAAGATACGCTGGACATCATCGTTTTTGGGAACGATGCCTGGCAGGTGGAGATCAAAGATCTTCCCTACCTGACAGTCGGCCCCTACCACACCAATACGGTGGCAGGCCTGGAACTGGCCATGGACCTGCTGCGCCGCCGCCGTAATCCCAACAAACAGATCTTTATGATCACAGACGGGAAACCTACCTGCCTGAAAATCGGGAAAGAATATTACAAAAACAGCTTCGGCCTGGACCGTAAAATCCTTAACCGGACACTCAATCTGGCCGCGCAATGCAAAAAACTGAAAATACCCATCACTACCTTCATGGTAGCCACAGATCCCTGGTTGCAGAAGTTTGTACAGGAGTTTACAGAAACCAACAACGGTAAAGCCTTTTTCTCCGGCACCGACAACCTGGGCCAGTTCCTGTTCTATGACTTTGAAAACGGGAAACGAAAATTATTCTAAAAACCGGCAAGGAATTGCGTAACTTTTAAACATGGATACGAGCATCAAGACGTTAGGTGAACTGAAAAAGAGTGGCTATCAACCCGTTTCAGTCAAAGAGGAAATCAGACGCAACCTGATCAAAAAACTGCAGAAAAAAGAAACTTCCTTCCCCGGCATTATTGGCTATGAAGATACGGTTATACCAGACACCGAAAGAGCCCTGCTCTCCCGGCATAATATCCTGTTCCTCGGTCTCCGCGGACAGGCTAAAACCCGCATGGCACGCCAGATGATAGACCTCCTCGATGAATATATTCCCATCGTGGAAGGCTCTGAAGTCAACGACGACCCGTTCCACCCGCTGTCACGCTACGCCCGTGACCTCGTTGCGGAAAAAGGCGATAAAACGCCCATCACCTGGTTGTCGCGCACCGACCGCTACGCTGAAAAGCTCGCTACACCAGATGTGTCCGTGGCCGACCTCATCGGTGATATAGACCCTATCAAAGCTGCCAATCAAAAACTCAGCTATGCCGACGAACGTGCCATCCACTTTGGCATCATCCCCCGCTCCAACCGCGGCATCTTCGTTATCAACGAACTCCCCGACCTCCAGGCACGTATACAGGTAGCCCTGTTCAATATCCTGCAGGAAGGCGATATCCAGATCCGTGGCTTCAAAGTGAGGATGCCGCTGGACATCCTGTTTGTCTTCACCGCTAACCCCGAAGACTATACGAACCGTGGCTCTATCGTCACGCCGCTGAAAGACAGGATCGAAAGCCAGATCATCACCCACTACCCGAAAAGCGTGGAAAACTCCCTGCTCATCACCGAACAGGAAGCCGATATCCATACCGATCAGGAAGCCCGCGTGGCCATCTCCGATATGGTGAAACGACTGATTGAACAGGTAGCCTTTGAAGCGCGTAACAGCGAATATGTAGACAAAAAAAGCGGTGTCTCCGCCCGTCTCACGATCGCTGCCTTTGAAAATGCGGTCAGCTCCGGCGAAAGACGCGCCATCATCAACAAAGAAAAAGAAACACACGTACGTATAGCCGACCTGATGTCCATTATTCCGGCCATCACCGGTAAAATAGAGCTGGTGTACGAAGGCGAACAGGAAGGCCCGCTACAGGTAGCACACAACCTGCTCGACAAATCCATCCGCACGCTCTTTGCCACCTACTTCCCCAATCCTGATTCGTTCAAGAAAAGGAAACAGGCCGTGCCCGTGGAAAATCCATACCGCAGCGTTATCCAGTGGTTCGACAAAGGCAACAGCCTGCAACTGCTACAGGACATCAGCGACAAACAGTACGAAAACACGCTCAATAAAGTAGAAGGACTAAAAGATATGGTGAAAGCCCGTTTCCCGCAGGCCAACAACCGCGAAGCCCTGCTGCTGATGGAATTCGTGCTGCACGGACTGGCATCCTATTCTCTCATCAGTAAAAAAGTAGGAGAAAACGATACCCGTTTCAGTGATCTGCTTGGCACCATGATGAATTTCAGCCTGAGCAACGATGATGATGATACCAACGATGAACCCGATTTTTAATTCTTTTGAATAAATTCTGACAACAAAGGCTGGTCTTTCGAGACCAGCCTTTGTTATTTTTTATTATTTTGTTGACCTAAAATTCCACTTATGAAACATTCCAGAAGGGACTTCCTCCGTTCCGCGTCCGCTTTGGCGGCCGGTACAGGCCTGGTGTCCGTCCTGCCCGCCGGTTTACGGGCCGTTGCCCCCTCCGACCGTGTCCGCATCGCCGCCATCGGTATCAATGGTATGGGATGGTCTGACCTCACCGCCATGCTCAAACATCCGGCCGCACAATGTGTGGCGCTCTGCGATGTAGACCGCAACGTGCTGGACAAGCGCGTGGGCGAGCTCTCTCAACAAGGCATCAAAGCAAAAGCGTATAGTGATTACCGTAAGCTGCTCGATGACAAGTCCATCGATGCTGTGATCATCGGCACACCGGACCACTGGCACTGCCTCCAGATGACTGACGCCTGCGCCGCCGGTAAAGACGTATACGTGGAAAAGCCGGTAGGCAATTCCATTATCGAATGCCGCGCCATGGTGGCCGCACAGCAGCAACACAAACGCGCCGTACAGGTGGGCCAGTGGCAACGCAGCCAGCAGCACTTTAAAGACGCCGTCGCTTTTGTACATTCCGGCAAACTGGGACAGATACGCCTGGTGAAGGCATGGGCTTATATGGGCTGGATGAAATCCATACCGGTTAAGCCCGACAGCGCCCCTCCTGCCGGCGTGGACTATAAAGCCTGGCTGGGCCCCGCCAAAGAACGGCCCTTCAACGCCAACCGCTTCCATTTCAATTTCCGCTGGTACTGGGATTATGCGGGCGGCCTCATGACCGACTGGGGCGTACACCTGCTCGATTACGCCCTGCTGGGCATGAAAGCAGAAACACCCAAATCGGTGATGGCCGCCGGAGGCAAGTTCGCCTATCCCGATGATGCCGCCGAAACGCCGGATACACTCACTACCGTGTATGAATTCGATGGATTTAATATCCAGTGGGAACAGGCACAGGGCATCAATGGTGGTCCCTACGGGCGCGACCATGGTATTGCTTTTATCGGCAACAACGGCACGCTGGTACTGGACCGCGGCGGATGGGAAGTGATCCCCGAAAAGGACAAAATGGAGGCTGTTGCCCGCCAGGCAGCGGTAGACAATGGCCTTACGCTGCATACGCAGAACTTCATCGACGTTGTTCGTTCACGCCGCCTCGACGACCTGCGCACACCTGTACAGGCTGGCGCACATATCGCCACCACGGCACAAATGGGGAACATCGCCTTCAGGACCGGGAAAAAACTGTATTGGGACAAACACGCAAAGCAGTTTACCGACAGCGACGCCAATCAAATGCTGGCTGCCGGATATCATAATGGGTACAAACTGCCGTCAATCGGCTAACTCACACAGCGGCGCCAGGCAGCAAAAACGCTAATATAAAAGCACTTGTTGCTGGCGCCGTCCCGCCACTGTTCAGGAAGCTTTCTCCAGACTCAGTGACAGGTATACTGCGCTGCTGATAGGGTTGTCGTAATAAGCAGCTATCGGCTGGAATCCCAGCGACGTATACAATTCTATCGCCGGACGCATATGCGCCAGCGTATCGAGCAGAATACGTTTATAGCCCAGGTTACGGCTCTCTTCAATCGCCTCAGCTGCCAATGCTTTGCCTACACCATGGCCTTTGAAAACGTCTCTTACAAAGAGGCGTTTCATTTCGGCGGTCGTGTTGTCAAAAGGACGGATAGCCACACATCCTGCCACCTGGCCATCTACTTTGGCCAGCAAAAGGGCGCCGCCGGGGGCGGAATAAGCGCCTGGCAAATGAGCCATCTCGTCTTCAAACTGTTGAAAGCTAAGGTCAACACTTAACCAGTTGGCATATTCTCTGAAAAGTAGCTTTACCTGTTCCAGGCTTCCGGTATCTGCTGCGGTTACTTTAATGATCTCTGTCATCGCCACACTTTTAGAATTATCGGGAAAGTGCAAAAGCCTTCCGGAATAGGGTGTTCCTATCTCTCTGACTGGTTTCCGGGAACACCCCCAAACTTTTGCGGGATAAGCAATTTACGACATTTAAAACGTAAATGATCAAACAAAAAAATTAATTTTCTGAGAAAAAAAGTGGCTGGATAAGAACCCAAAAGGGGATAAAAGAATGGTAAAACATAACGGGGATAAACACCTGTCTTTTTATCACATGATCAGCATAGACTCCGCGTGCTTTCGTCAGCACCCATCAGCATCTATCCGTAACCGAAAAGCGGCCATGGACAAGGACAATAAAAAAAGCCGCTACAAGAGCGGCTTCTTACTTTCCCATCTGAGGTTCCGAGCGGATTCGAACCGCTGTACGAGGTTTTGCAGACCTCTGCCTAGCCACTCGGCCACGGAACCATACCATCCGACTAAAACACTTGCTGATGCTTGCCTTCAGCGGGCGTCCCCGTCGTTTTGTGGGATTGCAAAAGTAGTAAATTTCTGATAACCACCAAATATTATTCAAAAAATATCTAAAAAAATATTTTGATAATTATACAGAACGTGGGAATATTGAGGTGCCAACAAGGAATGTTGAATTAAAAATTAATAACATGGAGAATAAACGTATTGCTGAATCTGAGCTTATTATCAACAGCCGTGGAGCGGTATATCACCTGGACGTGAGACCGGAAGAACTGGCCCATACCATCATTACGGTGGGTGACCCGGACCGTGTTCCGGCCGTGACCAAACATTTCGATAAAATAGAACACCAATCGCAACACCGCGAATTTGTTACACATACCGGTTATATCGGAAATAAGAGATTATCTGTCGTATCTACCGGCATCGGTACAGACAATATCGATATCGTACTCAATGAACTGGACGCCCTCGTTAATATCGACTTCCAGACACGTCTCGTGAAAGCGCAGCTGACCTCCCTGCAGGTAATCCGCCTCGGTACTTCCGGCGCACTGCAGGACAGCATTCCGGTAGACAGTTTCGTGGTTTCTTCTCATGGTCTCGGCCTCGACAACCTCATGGCCTATTACGCCTTTGAAAATACCACAGAAGAAAAACAACTGCTGGAAGCCTTCCGCGGACAGGTAATGCTGCAACCAGGAGGCGCCAATCCCTGCCTCTTCGCCGCCGGCGAAGACCTGCGTCAGCATTTTACCGACGGATTTCATACAGGCATCACCGTTACCTGCCCCGGCTTCTACGCGCCACAGGGACGTATGCTCAGAGGACCGCTCTCCAACCCGAACCTGATCGACAACCTCACCGGTTTCTCCTATGAAGGACAACGCATCACCAACTTCGAGATGGAAACATCAGCCATCTACGGTATGGGCCGCGTACTGGGCCACCAATGCCTGTCCATCAGCGCCATCGTGGCTAACCGCATCCGCCAGGAATTCACGAAAGACGGCGCCGCTGCCGTGGAAGCTCTGATACAGAAAGGCCTGGGGATTATCGCGGGACTGTAAAAATCCATTCCGCATCGCATATTCATCCCATTCCGGTATCCCAGGGCTCACGCTCTGGGATACGATGTGTTTCAGGCGTGTTTCATAAGCTGTATCCGTCACTAACAGCTTTAAGCCTATTTATACTGCATATAAAGATTAATGCCATAAATGATGGAACAAGCATACCTGAAAGCCTGAACAACATCGTAGCCCAGGGCGTGAGCCCTGGGGCGCCATGATTGACGCCACGATTAAAACCGGGTATATCGGGATGGATAGCATGATAATACCGGAATTGACACCAGGATTAATATTGGACACCATGATTAACACCAGGACACCGCAATTCACGCCTGAATTATCAATTTCCCGTTAATATTTTCCCCTCTGGCCCACAGCCCTGGAAAATCAAATACATTCTTTTCTATCTTTGCCTTATGCAACAGATCCATTTCTATAAATATCAGGGTACCGGCAATGACTTTGTTATCATGGACAACCGGCAAGGGCAGTACGACTGGCTCACCAACGAACAGGTGAACGAGCTGTGCGACCGCCGTTTCGGTATCGGCGCCGACGGCCTGATGCTCCTGAACAAAAGTGAGGACTATGACTTCGCCATGAAATATTACAACTCCGACGGCCGCGAAAGTTCTATGTGCGGCAACGGAGGCCGCTGCCTCGCTGCTTTTGCACATAAAATGGGCGTGGGCGACGGTAACCTGTATTTTATCGCAGTAGATGGCGAACATGAAGCCACGATGGACGGCGAGAACTGGGTCAACCTGAAAATGCTGGACGTTGACTTCGTGGAACAGGGCCCACTGCATTATTATCTCAATACCGGCTCACCACACTTCGTAAAATATGTGGATGATGTACAGGCGGTGAACGTATTTGATGAAGGCCGCCAGATACGCTACAATGAACGTTTTGCTGCAGAAGGCACCAATGTCAACTTCGTACAGCCTTTTGAAAACGGTATCTTCGTACGTACCTACGAGAGAGGTGTGGAAGATGAAACCTATTCCTGCGGAACCGGCGTCACGGCTGCCGCTATTACCTTCGCCGGAAAAGAAGAGAAAGAATATGTAGTGCCCGTGCAGACACTGGGCGGACAACTGGAAGTGCGCTTTACCCGCACCGGCGAACGTTCCTTCTCCAACATATGGCTCTGTGGCCCCGCCACCCTCGTGTTCGAAGGACAAATAACCATTGGCTGATAACGCTTTTTTACCCCTGCAGATGATCCAATACTTCAAAAACATCGATTCCAAGACAGTGGCTATCCAGGCGCCTGAAAACGACGCCTGGGTAAACATCACCCCTCCGCTGAAACAGGCTGAATTTGAACAGCTCTCTGAAGCACTGGACATACCGCTGGACTTCCTGACCGACTCCCTCGATATCGACGAAAAGTCACGCTACGAGCTGGAAGACAACGTAAAACTCATCGTTATCAAAACACCGACGGAGAACAACTCCATCAATGAAAGCGATGCCTATTACATCACCATCCCGATCGTGATCATCCTTACGCATAATCAGATCCTGACGGTCAATTCTTTTGATAACGCGGCCATCAAAAGGTTCCTGGACACTTTCCATAACCGCTCTCCTGAAAAAAGGAACATGATGGTGCTGAAGATCTTCGAGAAAGTCGTGGTCAATTTCCTCGATTACCTCAAAGAAATCAACCAGCGCAGAAATATGCTGGAAGCTAAACTCTATGATTCCAACCGGAATGAAGAGCTGCTGGCCATCATGCGTATCCAGAAAAGCCTTGTTTATTTCGTTACTGCCCTCCGCAGCAATGAACTGCTGCTGATGAAACTGGAAAGGACCAACTTCCTGGGCCTCAATGAAGATGAAAAGGAATTCCTCCATGACCTGATCGTAGACACTTCCCAGGCGCTGGAAATGGCCAATATCTACACCAATATCCTCAGCAGCACGATGGACGCCTTCGCCAGCATCATCTCCAATAACCTGAACGTGGTGATGAAAAGGCTGACCTCCATCACGATCATCCTTACATTTCCCATGCTGGTGGCCAGTATCTACGGTATGAACGTAGAACTTCCCTATCAGCACAGTATACATGCTTTTTATATACCCATCATCCTTTCTATCGTGATTTCCGTGATCATCAGCATGTATTTCATGAAGAAAAAGTGGTTTTAATACCGACAAAATATACTGCCACGGCTGTACCCGTTACCGCTTCCTGCGATTCAGGACGCGGTATTTTACTTTATTCTGTTATATTTACACCCTGATTTCATTTATAACCTGATCTCCGCCCATGGCAGCTCTGTTAAAAAATATCGTACGAAAAGCCAAAGCGCTGAGCGGCTACAACACCATGAAAGCCGCCATCGCTGAAAAAAACCTGATAAAATCGCTTAAGAATACGACTGACTGGAAACTGGTCATCGGTGCCAGCGATGTGTTTGAACAGGGATGGATCCCGACAGAAGTAGAGCAGTTCAACCTGCTGGTCCCCGATTCCTGGAACAAATATATTCCCAACGCCTCCGTATCTGTTTTCCTGGCAGAGCACGTGTGGGAACACCTCACCTACGAACAAGGCCTCATCGGCGCACGTACCTGCTACCGCTACCTTAAACCAGGCGGTTACTTACGTATAGCCGTACCCGATGGTTTCCATCCGAATGCGGACTATATCAACATCGTAAAACCCGGCGGTACAGGATGGGGAGCAGACGATCATAAAGTATTGTACACCTACAAACTCATGACCCAACTGTTGACAGATGCCGGCTTTACCGTAAAGCCACTGGAGTACTACGACGAAAACGGCGAGTTCCATTTTAACGAATGGAACAAGTCCGATGGCATGGTACACCGCTCTATCCGTTACGACGAAAGAAATGTTGACGGTAAGCCTGTCTACACTTCCATCATCATCGACGCAGTTAAATAAGCATATGCAAACAGGATTCAACGTACGTGTTTACGGCATTATGATCAATGACCGTAAACAGGTACTGGTAACAGACGAGTATATCCGTGGCGGGTATTATACCAAATTTCCCGGCGGCGGGCTCGAATTCGGAGAAGGAACACTGGAATGTATGGTACGGGAGTGGCGCGAGGAACTGGCACAGGATGTACGCGTGGTAGAACACATCTATACCACCGATTTTTTTCAGATCTCTGCATTCGATAACGAAACACAGATCATCTCCATCTACTACCTGGTGGAACCACTATCTCCCTTCACCGCGCAAACGCTTGACAAACCGTTTGATTTCAACGTGCCGGAAGGCGTGTCTGAAGTAGAATATGCCCGCTGGATCAACTGGGAGGATTTTTCGGCCGGAGCCGTTACCCTCCCAATCGATAAAGTGGTAGCTGATATGGTGAAAGCACGCTATTAGTCGTGCGGCACCACATCCATTACCGGCATTTCTTCCTTGCCCATGGCGGCCGCCTTCATGCGGGCCGCCGTATCGTGGCCCAGGTAACGCACAATACGATGCTCCAGTAGATAAATCAGCGGGGTTAACGCTACCGCCACTACGAATTTATAGCTGTAGTTGACCATACAGATCGCCAGCACACGCTGCCAGCTCCAGTCTTTCCCCACCTTAAAGGCAATAAACAATACAATAAAGCTGTCTACCAGCTGTGATACAATGGTAGATCCCGTGGCACGTAACCATACGTGTTTTTCGCCGGTACGTTTTTTTATCCGGTGAAACACGGTCACATCCACGATCTGGCTTATCAGGAAAGCTGACAGGCTGCCCAGGATGATCCACATCCCCTGCCCGAAAATACCGACAAATGCTTTCTGCATGTCCGGTACCCCTTCGGCGCTGCTGCTACCTATCCACCAGCTGTCTGCCGGCACTCTCATCGCCACAAAAAACATCAGAAACGCATAGGAAATCAGCGCTACGGCCGTATAAGAGATACGACGCACCGCCACCGGCCCGTAAAACTCATTCACGATGTCTGTCATCACAAACTCCAGCGGCCATAATAACACACCGGCTGTCAGCGTATACGACAAACCGCTCTCCCCAAACAACGTGAACGTATGTACGGGCAATCCCAGTAAGCGCTCCAGCGAAAACAATTTACCGCCGATACATTCCGCTATCAGCGCATTGGCTACAAAAAAGCTGGCAAATATGACAAAAAGCCGCGTAGGCTTATCATTTAATAGTTGCTTGACCATTTAATAAGAGACTATAAGTTGAAATATTAAAATACCGGCATTACACAGGAATAACCACGGCGGTAACGGCTTCCACTGTATTTTTTTCACCATCAGCAACACCGCAGTGACCAGGCATACGATCAGATTCAACGGAAAAGCTACTCCCACGCCCAGCACCAGCACATGTTCCACCACTACGTCCAGCCGGTGGTCATATGCGGTGATCCGGAGCAACTGCCCCAAAATAAAGCACAGGTTGCAGATAAATGCAAATTTTAACACAAATCGAATCCAACGCATATTGAAATTTCGGATAAATTACAGTTATTTTTGTTCCTTTAAAACTAAATACAAGATATCCGATGAAGCAAAACTGGCTAAAAGCCATTCTTCCGCATCTGGCAGCAATTGGCATCTTCATATTGCTGGCAACGGTTTACTGCTCTCCTGTATTGGAAGGCAAGATAGTAAACCAGAGCGACATGATGAACGTAAACGGAATGGCCAAAGAGGCTAAGGACTTTTATGAAGCGACCGGTGAGACCCCTTTGTGGACGAACAGCATGTTCTCCGGGATGCCTTCCTATGTGATTTACACAGGCCCCGGCAAAAATGCGCTCACCCGTGTCAATCAAATAGTACCCCTTGGCCTGCCCTCCCCTGTTAACATGCTGTTCCTCGCTATGATCAGCATGTACCTCCTCGCCTGTATCCTGGACTTTAAATACTGGATACGGATAATGGGCGCCATCGCATTTGCCTTCTGCTCCTACAACGTGATCCTGATCGATCTGGGACACATCACCAAGATGTATGACATTGCCCTGATGCCCGCCGTACTGGCCGGTATCATCCTCACCTACCGCGGACGCCTGATTGCCGGTTTTGGACTCACAGCATTGGCCACCAGCCTGCTTATCTACAATAACCACCTCCAGATGATCTATTATACCCTGATCATGGTACTGATGCTGGTAGTGGGCGCATTCGTTCATGCGTATAAAACACAAACAATACCGCAATTCTTCAAAGCTTCCGTATTGCTCGCGATCGCAGGCGTATTAGCCGTATTGCCGGCCGCAGACAACCTGATGCCGGTAAAAGAATATACCGACTATACGATGCGTGGCAGCAAATCTGAACTGACATTAGGTAAAGAAGATTCAAAAGAAAATAAATCCACCGGCCTGGACAGAGACTATGCTTTTGAATGGAGCTACGGCGTCCCGGAATCCTTCACCTTCATGATTCCCGGCTATGTGGGCAACTCCTCTGGTCAGAAACTGGGCACCGGCTCCCACGTGTACGAACAAATGGTAAGCCTCGGCGCGCCAGCTGCACAGGTGGAACAATACATGGAACAGATGAGATTTCCACTGTACTATGGTGCACAGGAAAGAGGTACTTCCGGCCCTGTATATGTAGGCGCTATCATCTGCTTCCTGTTCATCCTCTCCCTGCTGGTAGTGGACAGCTGGCATAAATGGTGGCTCCTGGCAGTTACACTCTTCGGCTTCATCCTCTCATGGGGTAAAAACTTCGGTTTTATCAATGACTTCCTCTTCTATCATCTGCCACTGTACAACAAATTCAGAGCGCCGGCCCAGGCCCTGGTACTGCCCTCCCTCACCTTTGTGATACTGGGCTGCTGGGCATTGCAGGAAGTAGCCAACGGCAAACACAGCAAGGAAGTACTGCTAAAAAAACTCAAACAGGCCCTCTATATCACTGGTGGCATCATTGTCGTGATCGGCATCTTCGGTAGCATGTTCATGAACTTCAGCGGCCACAGCGACGAAACCATGCTGGGCTACTTTGCGCAGATGCTGGGTGGCAAAGAAAACGCCCAACTCATGATCCGCGCACTGGAAAAAGACCGCAGTGCCCTGCTGCTAAAAGACAGCATCCGCTCACTGGTGTTTATCCTGATTGCTGCCGGCGCTATCTGGGCTTACCTGAAAGATAAACTGCAATGGCAGCCTGCTGCATTGATCATTTTAGCAGCTGTAACAATAGATCTCGTACAGGTAGACCGTAACTACCTCGGCAAAGACAGCTTTGTGGATGAATCAGCTCAGATGGCCCAACTTCAACCATCTCCCGCCGATCTGCAAATCAAACAGGACCCAGACCCTTATTACCGCGTCTTCAATCTCACCACCAGCCCGTTTGAGGATGCCATCCCATCTTATTACCACAAAAACATCGGTGGCTATAGCCCCGCTAAACTGTGGATCTATCAGGACCTGATCACCCATCAGATATCTAAAAACAATATGGGCGTGCTCAATATGCTCAATACAAAATACTTCATTGTGCCTGACCAGAAAACCGGTCAACCGGTGGCACAACGCAATCCGGATGCTAACGGCAACGCCTGGTTCGTAAAAGGTATCGTATGGGCGCCTGATGCCAATACAGAAATGAAAACACTGGATTACCTGCACACCAAAGATTCTGCCGTGGTAGACCAACGTTTTGCAAAAGAACTTGGTGCTAACTATCAGCCTGCTCCTATAGACAGCAACGCGGCCATCAAACTCACCAAATATGGCCTCAACAGCCTGGAATATGCGTCCAACAACACACAGGAAGGCCTCGGCGTATTCTCCGAGATCTACTACCCCGCCGGCTGGAACGCTTACATTGATGGTAAGAAGACGGATATCGTAAGAGTGGACTACGCTTTGCGCGGTCTGAAAATACCGGCTGGTCAGCATAAGATTGATCTGAAATTCGAGCCGACGACTTTCTACAAAGCCCAGAAAATTTCATCCATTACGTCCATCATATTGGTGTTGGTCGTAATTGGTTCATTCATATGGGAGATCATCAGTGCACGTAAGAAAGAAGAGAAGACAGCAGCGTAAACTACTGCATAACAGCATACAAAGGGCAGACCAAGACGGTCTGCCCTTTGTATTTACAGGAATAATGATGATGATCACAGAAGGGTACCACAAACTTCTACAAGTATCCCCTATTCCAAATGCTATATTGTAAATAATAACTTGTCACCACCTTCCCGTTCCCCGGACTCATTATAAACCGGTTCACCCTTTTCTTCATTATAATCCACAATTTCCAACAGCACCGACTCATGCTGTATCCTGACTTCATTACCTTTCAGATAGATCTCCCCTTTCCCGTTCATTTGAAATTCTCCTGCGTCTGGTATGCGTAAGGTTTGAATGATGTATTCCTGCATTGACCAAATCGTATCTTCAATTTCCCCGGGTTCCGGATTGAAATCGGTCAATATTTAAACCATTGATTTAAGGTAGGCACCACTCCCAAAAGATCTTCTTTACAGTGCTCGGCCGCTATATCTCTCACGAGGATCGTTTGATTGGAGGAGTTGACCAGGGTTTCACCAAACTTTTTTGTGCAGAGATCGATACCATAGGTATGATGCAACAATATACGATGGCGGAGGTTGAAGTAAAACAGTTTACTGCTGTCGAGAAATTTGTGAATATGCAGGTAATCGGCTGCTTCGCCGTCGAATTTCTTTTTGGACAACAGGCTATGCTTCCAGTAATTCATTGAGCAATGGACTTTTGTTGGGAGCATTAAGATACAACAGTTTCTCAGTCGTATCACTATATGGGGAAATATACCTGGGCTGCCTCAAAGTAAAAAAGGCTTTTAGGCCTGCCCCGGAATATCAATTAATATTTTTTAGAGAAAATATACCGCAACCCGATAAACAGGTGATGCGTGAAATTAGGTATATGACCGTAGTATCGACTCAATATCTTGTAACGTTCCTTCCACGCCAGCTGTTGATGTTGTTTGGAAGTACCACCCACCCTGAACTTCGACACGGTGAGGTGCGTATTACAAATATTACGCGAAGCTTTTAAAGTTCTGATCATCCAGTCAATGTCTGCACATACTTTATATTGCAGGTCATAGAGAGGGCTCAACTTCCGGCGAATAACATAGGCCTGATGAGACACTACCATGCCATGTTTCAGGCTTTTCCAGTTGAGCTGCGCCGGCACCTGGTGCGGTGTCTGTTCCGACCGCAGGCCCAGTTCATTTCCCTGCTCATCGATAAACATCGCTTCTCCGTAATACACATCAGCATCCGGACAGGTATGTAGCATCTTCTCAATGACCGTATCATTCATCAGTGTATCGTCTGCATTGAGGAACAGCAGGTATTCGCCGGTAGCCAGCTGCATCCCCTTGTTCATCGCATCATACAGACCGTTATCTTTTTCTGATACTACCCGGGCTATCCGGGAGCGATACGGCGCTATCACCTCCAGCGTATTATCTTTCGAGGCACCATCCACGATAATATACTCGATATGCGGGTAAGTCTGCGACAGCACACTTTTGATGGTGCTTTCAATGAACCTGCCCGCATTATAACATACGGTAATGATGCTGACAACCGGTGATGATCGTTTATCCGTCACAGTTACTGTCTTTAAAATTTATTGATCACTTCCACTACCTTCTCGATGTCTGCTGTTGTATGACAATAGGAACATGGCAGGCTCAGTGTGGTACGGTGTATCTCTTCAGAGATGGGGTACGAATCACCGTCGATAATACCTTTCATGGCCTTCTGCTGATGCGGTGGTAACGGGTAGTGGATATCCGATTTCACGCCATTGTCCAGCAGAAACTGTTTCAGTGCATCCCGGCGTTCGTGGCGGATATTGTAGATATGATACACATCAAAATAGTCGGGGTGTACCACAGGTTTGATAAAATCGCTTTTCAGTCCCTGATGATAAACATCGGCCAGTTTCCGTTTATGTTCCGTGATCTGTGCCAGGTATTTGAACTTCACGCTCAGGAATGCAGCCTGTACTTCATCCAGACGGGAATTGTAGCCTACCACTTCATTGTAGTATTTTACATCGGAGCCATAGTTGCGCAGCCGGCGGATGGCTGTGGCCAGTTCATCGTCGTTGCAAACAACGGCACCAGCGTCACCGAGGGCACCGAGATTTTTAGTCGGATAAAAGCTGAATGCGCCAAATTCACCGAAAGTACCAGTCAGCTGCCCTTTGAAAGTGGCGGCATGTGACTGCGCACAGTCTTCTATCAGCACGAGGTTATGTTTTTCCCTGATGGCCATGATCTTGTCCATCTCACAGCTCTTACCATACAGGTGTACCACCATAATGGCACGGGTACGGGGCGTGATCGCTGCCGGAATTTTTTCCGGATCGATATTGTAAGTATTGATATCCGGCTCCACCAGCACGGGTTTCAGGCCGCACTGCGCAATAGACAGAATAGTAGCGATATATGTATTGGAAGGCACAATCACTTCATCACCCGGCGCGAAGTTAAACGCACGCAGGCTCAGGATCAGCGCATCGAGACCGTTGGCCAGTCCGAGGCAGTGTTTTACCCCGTGATATTGTGCATAGGCTGTTTCAAATTCCTTTACTTTATTGCCCAGTATGTACCAGCCGCTTTCCAGTGTATCGTTGAAAGCAGTTTTGAATTCGTCAAAGAAAGGCTTGTTCAGTAAGCCCAGGTTCTCATAATCGATCATAACCTATCAGTTGTCATAAGGTTCATAAATATAATCCGCCGGGTCGAATGGAGTGGATGCCATCACCAGCAATACCGCGTCGGGTGTAAAATGGTGCATGGTATGCCAGTCTTCCGGTTCCAGTATCAGGCATTTATTGGGATGGTCCAGCACGAAATCGGTCTGCTCTCCCTTGCCATTGTTGTTGGATACAATACAGCTGCCATGCACGCAGATGGCGGCCTGTATGGTATGGTGATGGCGGTGGCCTCCTCTTATGGAATCATCCACGCCATAGATATAAAAGATCCTTTTGATAGAGAAAGGAATCTGTTTTTCTATGACGGTAAGGTTCCCCCGTTTATCACTATGTGTCGTCAGATTGATGATATGTGCCATACGCTGTATTTAAATCCCGGATTCTTTCAGGGGATATATATGATAAACATTTCTCAGTTTGCGCCAGATGGTGACCAACGTGGCTTTCAGTCCTGATGGCCGGGGCCTGGCGCCATGCGGGTCAAAAGACGGGTCTACCGCCTGTATCCGCCGCTTGCATGCTTCCAGTTCCAGGATATATGGCTCATAGAACAACTTTTTCACGGCTGGCGTGATGATACGCCTTCCCAGCTCTATGGTATTATCAGTAAAATACTTCAGGTAGTGGAAATGGTAAAATATCGGATCAAATTCCTTACCGGTACTGATTTCACGGCAACGCAGCCGGTCCCCGTTTTTAAATACGTCGTACTGCTGGATATTCCACAGGGCAAGACCTCCACCCAGATTTTCCATTACCCATACGTTCAGGAAGCGGGAAGTCCAGTCATCCAGATACTTCTGGTCACCAAACTTACCATCCTCGTGCCGGTCGTAACACCAGTCGAGGCAGGCGTTACGCCACCACTGCAAGGCTTCCATGCCCCAGCGGTTGTTGCGGAAAGTGATATACTGTACGCAATACTTGCCGCTTAATTTACTCTTATCATACCGGGGAGTATACCGATGTTCGGTGATCATGACAGCGTGGTTGCCCATCTCCTCCATCAATACATGAGGATCGTTGTAGAAAAGCAGGTCCGCGTCGATATAGGTACAATGCGGCAACTGAAACTGTTGAATACAATACAGAATCGTGGAAGAGCTACAGGTCCAGCAGTATTCTGCCCTGTTACGGGTAGGTTTCACTTTCAGCAGCTCCGGATCTTCAAATGCTGCCAGCGAGATCACTGTCAGATGTGGCAATGCCATTTTCCGCAATACAGACAGACATTTGTCGTCAAAAGCAAAAACGTACAGATGGAAATCGGAACATACCGCTGCCAGCGAAGTGTACATGGCCAGGCCACGGGACAAATAATTACTGTCAAACAGCGTACAATAATATAATGTAGTATCTCTTTCGTTCATAATCAGGTTTTATTCCTTCACTATCTCCAGGATGACGGTCTTACGGAACCATCCGGGAAACAGGCCGCCAAGCACATCTATCGGCTTAAAGCCGGCCGACACATATAACTTGCGTTTGGTGTGCAGTCCGCCTACGGCCTGCAACAGCTCATTAAAATCGCGGACAGACAGCTGATGAATATGGCCGGTATTGTACCACCGGTAACCAAACAACATCCGGGTGGGCATTCTGCCATTCACGAGCATGTCCAGGCGGTTCATAAAGTAGGCAAAGTTAGGAAATGAGATGATCTGACGGCGGGAAACCCTTTTCATTTCGGCTAACAATTTCTCCGGATACAGCACCATCTGGATGGTCACATTACACACGGCCACGTCAAACTCGTTGTCTCCATAAGGCAACGTTTCATCAATACGCCCCGTAATGACGTCCAGCCCTTTTTGCCGGCATATTTCCACACCGGATTCGGAGAGCTCCATGCCTTTGCAGCTACATTGTCCTTCCTGTTGCATGGCCTCGATCAGCAAACCGTTGCCACAGCCCAGGTCCAGTACTTTCTCCCCTTTGTTAAGTAAACTGATGATTTTACTGTATTCAGGCCTTCTGTTGACTGGAATCTCCGAATAGTCATAATTCCGGTTGTCATTGCGCATGGATATGGTATTTTGATTGTTGGCTCCCGGCAACCAGCACCGCATCAGCACACTCACATTAACATCACCCGGCTCCTATCTTTTTTTGATAAATCGTTTAATCTTTTGCACCAGGCCCAGTTTGGTGGACCTAAAATAGTCCTCAAAGGCAGTCGTGCCCAGCACGCTGGCCTCCAGCGGCAATTTTTGCAGCTGTATCGGCGTGGGTGACAGGGTTACTTCATACTTCACCGTATCCGCTTCATCCATGTGTGTGGCCGATTCATCCCCACCGATATTCTGTACCAGAGAACGGGAAGGATACAAAGTCAGCATATTCTTCAAAAATGCGGAAGCATTCCAGCGGATAGCCCAGGAGTCGTTCTGGCCGCTGATCTGCTTGCGCAGCATCTTCATATAATTGTAGGTATTATTAAAATCAAACGCCCTGCTCTCTCCTTTCAACCGGATGGCATCATACAGCTTCTGCCCGTCAGGCTCAAACTGTTTCCATGCCCGGGCCCAGGTGGCCCAACCCCAGCAGTCGGCCCCGCGGATAAAAAACGTTTCCGGCATTTTCTCCAGCAACGGATAAAGATAACCGTGGATAGAGGCTACCTGAGCGTCGTCTTCATACAGGTCCAGGCCCTCATTCATATACCGGAGGAAATAAGGCGATAACACCAGGTCGTCTTCCACAATGATCGCTTTACCATGTTTTTCAATGACTTCCGTTACGCCGGTGATCACCGATTTGGCCAGTCCGTAATTCTGTACCCGCTCAGCAATATGTACCGTTCCGCACCATTTACGGCTACGGATCACTTCCCGGGTGGCCGCAATCTGCTGCAACGCCTCTGCAGTAGCACCTTCTTTTGGTCCGTCCGCAAAAACATACAACTCACTCTCCGCCGCTTCCGGATTGAGCGCCAGGCTTTCCAGTGCTTTCCTGGTTATCTCCGGCCGCTTATATGCAAAAAAAATAATCGGTGCTAATGTTGCCATAACTGTTATTTATATGATCCGGCTCCCAATCCTTTACCTATCGGGTAGATACCCTCCACCACTACGCCGGGTAAATGGCTCCAGCGCTCCAATATACTTAATTCCCCGTCACGAAGAGAGTCGTCCAGGAACCAGACAGCGCCTGGTTTGGCCATTGATTGCAGCGAAGGCACGGTACTGTACCGGCTATCATCCCCGCCAGCAGGGCCGTCCACCACTAACCAGTCAAATGGCTCCATAAAAGGTAAAGATGCCAAACCGCCAAACTGCGCGAAGTCATATCCCTGATCAGGTCCTACGACAGGCAAATGGTAGATATGTATCCCTTTTTCCAGGCCCAGGCCCTTTAACTTACCTTCTAACCGGGCTTTTTCTTTACTGTCCTGTTCCAACGACAATAAAATGCCGTCAGGGCGATGCAGGGAAAAATATTTGGCAAACATGATCGTGCTGACCCCACAGCCACACTCCACAATCACTTTGGGACGTTCTTTTACCAGCCGGTTCCAGAGCAACACCATAGAAGCGGCATCCATTGTCCAGTGTCCCAGCGTATCATTATCATACAGTCCTTTCAGCTCCGGCACTGGTATTGACTTACCCGGTGTCTTCATCCATCTGTAGGAAGGGCATAATATATTCTCCTTGCCGGAAAAACGTTGCCAAAATGCCTTCTTCTTCTCCCAAAAAGACAGTGAATATGGTTTTACAGGCATGTTGCGATTGGCAAAATACATGTAGTTACGGATAAGCAAATTCATTAACATACGTAAGTCTGATTTTATGCAATACAACGCCCTCAGCGTTTTCCGGCCTGTAAATGCTTACAACAAAATAAGCTCATAAATTGCAGAATGCAAAAACTATGAAAAAAAATTATTGTTTGTTGTTCTCTAATACACAATTACTGAGAAGAATAACCTCCCTGAAAGATTCTTTCTATATTTGCGCTTCATAAAACAGGAAATGGGGATCATCCGAAAACAGAGCTTTTATTCATCCATATTTATCTACATCGGGTTTGCCTTCGGCGCCGTCAATCTGATCATGCTGATGCCGAAAATCTTCTCCCAGGAAGAAATCGGCCTTACCCGCGTACTGATTGACGTCAGCACATTGCTCGCTACTGTGGCCTCCCTGGGCGCTGTGCCCGTAATCAATAAGTTCTTCCCGTTTTACCACGACTACCTCAAGCCGGAGAAAAACGACCTGCCTAAACTCACCCTGATCGTATCATTGATCGGATTTGCGCTGTTTGTACTGTTCTCTGTCATCTTCAAAGGATTGATCATCCGCAAGTTCAGCGGCAACTCCCCCCTCTTTATCACCTATTTTTCCGCTATTTACCCACTCACTTTTTTTATACTGGCCTACAACATGCTCGAAGGCTTTGCCTGGGGCCTGCATAAAACCATCGCCTCCAATTTCCTGAAGGAAGGCGGCATCCGCATTATATCCACTGCGATGCTGCTGATCTTTGCCTTTGCACATATCAGCTTCGCACAATATATCAGTGTGTTCAGCCTTCCGTATGCTGTTGCTGCCATCGCGCTGCTGGTGATATTATGGCGTACCGGTCAACTGAAATTCAGCCGTGGCGGTATCAGCACCGTCACCCGGCGACTGGGCAAGCGGATGTTTATCTTCAGCAGTTACGTGTTCTCCTCCAATGTGTTCACGCTGCTGCGGAAAACCAATGACATCCTCATTATCTCCAGTATCAGCGGACTGGAACATGCCGGTCTTTTTTCCTACGCCACCTTTGTGATCAGCTTCATGGAGGTGCCACAGCGCAGCATGTACGCCATTACCACCCCCATCCTGGCTACAGCCTGGAAAAACAGGGACATGGCCAAAATACAGGAGCTGTATACCAAAAGCTCCATCACCCTGTCTATCGCCGGCGTCGGCATCTTCGGGGCCATATGGCTCTCTGTTCACAACCTTGTACTGTACCTCGGCCCGGGATGGGACATGATCGTGCATATCATCTTTATCCTCGGCCTGGCCAAAATGATCGACCTGATCACCGGTATCAACAATCAGATCATTCAAACCTCCAACTATTGGCGCTTTGATTTTGTCAGCTCTATTGTGGTGGTGTTTATCTCCTTCTTCTGCAATTTATACCTGCAAAGGCGCATTGGTACTGTCGGCGCGGCTTATGCCGACCTCATCACCGTAGCGGTCTTTAACCTGTTCCGCTATCTCTTTATCTGGATACGGTTTGGCATGCAGCCGTTAAGTCTCAAAACCCTGTATGCGCTGCTGCTGGGCGTGGGAGGCGTATTGCTGGTGCAACAGCTCCCGTTCATGTTTAATATGTATGTAGACACCATCATCCGCTCAGTCCTTTTCATGGGCCTGTTCGGTGTCGCTGTCATCAGCACACGCTTGTCAGAAGATGTCAATAATGCCTGGGAGATCGTAAAAGGAAAGATAGGGCTGCGCTACTAAAGCCTGCCACCACCGGCGAAATACCGTTTCCAGTAAGGTTCATTCAGATCACTGATCATGACGCCATTGCTGGTGGATGCATGTACAAATTTATCGTTATCCAGGTAGATGCCCACGTGGGAGATGCGTTTGTGGTGGATTTTAAAGAACACCAGATCACCTTCCCGCAGGTCGCGCTCTTTCAGGTGTTGTCTTACCTTACTGTACAGTTCTACCGAATTACCGGTGAGCGCATACTGGAACACCGCGTTCACCAATGTATTCACAAAACCGGAACAATCAATACCGTCGCGGGTTTTGCCTCCCATTCGATAAGGCGTGCCTAACCATTCTTCGATAAAGTTATACAGGCTGTAGTTTAATACATTCTCCACCGGCACGTCCAGCAACTGCGCATATTTGAACTGCCAGCTCTGGGCGTTTTCCAGATTAGCGCTTGCATAGGTAATGTTTTTACCGATGCTTACATTTCTATTGGTACTATTGGCAGAATTGTTGTTGGAGCGGCCCGGCGTATTGATATGGTCCAGAAAGGTGATGCGGCGTGATTCAGACACGGTTGGCGTAGTATTGCGTTTAGCAGTGCTTTTTTTGATGGTAGAACAGGAACCTAATGCCATTGCACAAACCGATAATTTCATCCATAAATGTCCCTTAATTCTCATCATAGTGTCTGGTTAAAAAAATTTTGCGCTAAAATATTGATTAATTACAAATTATGAACGCAAATAATCGATTTTTATTGAACCAAAATTCTATCGTACTTTTGACGCCTGACGAAACAGCTTAGCAGATGATCTTTTCCCACTTACACGTACACACGCAATTTTCATTACTGGATGGTGCAGCCGATATCAAATCACTGTACAAAAAAGCCATGGCCTCTAATCAGCCGGCACTGGCCATCACCGATCATGGAAATATGTTTGGTGCCTTCCAGTTTGTGGCAGAAGCGTATAACAATAAACTCAATCCCGGTGATCCCAAGGATAAAAGACTCAAAGTAAAACCCATCGTTGGTTGTGAGTTCTACCTCGTGGAAAACCGCCACAAACGTGCCTTTACACGCGAAGAGAAAGATATTCGTTACCACCAGGTGTTACTGGCAAAAGACGACGAAGGATACCGTAATCTGATCAAACTCTGCTCGCTGGGCTACATGGAAGGCCTCTATGGTAAATATCCGCGTATCGATAAAGAGCTGATATTACAATATCACAAAGGCCTGATTGCGACCACCTGCTGCCTCGGCGCCTCCGTGCCCAAGACCATCCTGCGCAAAGGAGAAGAGGAAGGGGAAAAGGAATTTAAATGGTGGCTCGACATTTTCGGTGATGACTTCTACGTGGAAATGCAGCGCCATGGCATCCCTGAACAAGATCAGGTAAACCATGTGCTGCTGAAATATGCGGCAAAGTACAACGTAAAAATCATCGCCTCCAACGATTCCCACTATGTAGACCAGGCAGATGCCAACGCACACGACATCCTGCTCTGTATCAACACCGGCGAGAAAAAAAGCACGCCTACCAATAAAGAGTTTTCTGACGATGAAGCGGCACCTAAAAATACCCGCTTCGCCTTCTATAACGATCAGTTCTATTTTAAGACAACGGAAGAAATGACCGCGCTGTTCCATGATCTTCCGCAGGCAATAGACAATACCAACGAGATTGTGGACAAAGTGCAGCTGCTGGACCTGAAGCGCGATATCCTGCTGCCCAACTTCCCTATCCCGAAAGAATTCCTCACGCAGGACCAGTACCTGCGGCACCTCACCTACGAAGGCGCCCGCACCCGCTACCGGGAAATGACCGCCGACATTGAAGAACGTATCAACTTTGAGCTGCAGGTAATCGAAAACATGGGATTTGCCGGTTACTTCCTCATCGTATCCGACTTCATCAAAGCCGGTCGTGACCTCGGCGTATTCATCGGCCCGGGCCGTGGTTCCGCCGCCGGTTCTGCCGTGGCTTACTGTATCGGTATCACCAATATCGACCCCATCAAATACAACCTCCTGTTCGAACGTTTCCTCAACCCGGACCGTAAGAGCATGCCCGATATTGATACGGACTTCGATGATGAAGGCCGTCAGAAAGTAATCGACTACGTAGTACAGAAATATGGCCGCAACCAGGTAGCGCAGATCATTACCTACGGTACCATGGCCGCCAAAATGAGTATTAAAGACGTTGCCCGTGTAATGGACCTGCCCTTGCAGGACTCCAACGGACTGGCCAAACTGGTACCGGACAAACCAGGTATCCAGCTCGACCGTATCTTCAACGCCCCGCTGGACGGCGATAAAAGCCTGGCCGACAAAGAAGGCCTCGCCGGTGAAGACATCGAAAACGTAAAACGTCTTCGCGAACTGATCAAAGGAGAAGACCTGCAGGGCGAAGTGCTCCGCGAAGCCTGCGTACTGGAAGGGTCTGTACGTAACACCGGTATCCATGCGGCAGGCATCATCATTGCCCCGCAGGACCTGTACGACCTCATTCCTGTATCCACGGCCAAAGACTCCGACCTCCTCGTTACCCAGTTTGAGGGCAGCATCATCGAATCTGCCGGCGTAATCAAGATGGACTTTTTGGGGCTGAAAACCCTGACCATCATCAAAGGCGCGCTGGAGCTGATCCGTATGAACCACGGCGTGGAAATAGAAATTGACAACATCCCGCTGGACGATGCTAAAACGTATGAACTGTATCAGAAAGGCGAAACCAACGCCACGTTCCAGTTCGAGTCGCCCGGCATGCAGAAATACCTCCGCGAACTGAAACCGGACCGTTTCGATGACCTCATCGCGATGAACGCCCTGTACCGTCCGGGCCCGCTCGAGTACATCCCGTCCTTCATCCGCCGTAAACACGGCCTGGAGCCGGTAACCTTCGACCTGCCGGACATGGAGGAACACCTGGCAGAAACCTATGGTATCTGCGTATACCAGGAACAGGTAATGTTGCTCAGTCAGAAACTGGCCAACTTCTCCCGTGGTGATGCGGACATCCTCCGTAAGGCAATGGGTAAAAAACAAATCGCCGTACTGAACAAGATGAAGGCCCAGTTCATGGAAGGTTGTTCCACCCACGGCTACGACCTGAAAGTCTGCGAGAAAGTATGGACCGACTGGGAAGCCTTCGCATCCTATGCGTTCAACAAATCGCACGCTACCTGCTACGCTTTCGTGGCATACCAGACTGCCTACCTCAAAGCCCACTACCCTTCTGAATACATGGCGTCTGTACTGAACTGCGCCAGCAACATTGAGAAGATCACCTTCTTCATGGAAGAATGCAAACGCATGGGCATCGACGTATTGCCGCCGGATGTGAACGAATCCCTGAAAGGTTTCGCAGTGAACAAAAAAGGACAGATCCGTTTCGGCCTCGGTGGCCTGAAAGGCGTGGGTGAAGCAGCGGTAGAAAACCTCCTCGAGGAAAGGAAAAAAGATGGGGTCTTCAAAACCGTATTCGACTTTATCAAACGCGTGAACCAACGCGCCGTCAATAAAAAATCACTTGAAGCCCTGATTATGTCCGGCGCTTTCGACTGCTTCCCTGAATTCCATCGGGCGCAGTATTTCCATAAGCCGGAAACAGAACCCCTGACCGGTCTTGATAAAATCGTGAAATTCGGACAACAGGTTTCAGCAGGCTCTTCCAACATTGGCAGCCTCTTCGGCGCCGAAGACATGCCGGATGTGGAACCGCCTAAAATCCCGAACTGCGACCCCTGGCCGCTGATCATGAAACTCAATAATGAACGGGACATCACCGGTATCTACATCTCCGGCCATCCGCTGGATGACTACCGTTTTGAACTGAAGCATTATAGCATGAACTCGGTGCAGGAACTGGTGGAGTACCAGGCAGAAATTAGCACGCCCGGCAGCTCCGGCGGCCGTTCCCGCGAACGCAATTTCCGGCTGGCAGTGTACGTCACCAACGCACAGGAAAGGATTTCCCGCAACAACCGGCAGTTTGGCATTATGACCATCGAAGACTATAGCGGCAAATTTGAATTTGCCCTGTGGAGTGAAGACTTCATCCGGTTTGCTCCTTATCTCAAACCCGGCCTCTGCCTGTTTATCAACGGCGGGTTTAAATCCAAGCGCTTTAATGACAACGAATATGAGTTTAAGGTAAACAGCATCCAACTGCTGCAGGAAGTGAAGAAAACACATACCAAACAGGTATTCCTCGCCACTTCCCCTAAACGGCTGAACCGTGAAACGGTGGACTTCCTCGTGGAAAACATCAACCGTTATCCCGGCAACAGTCCACTGCATATGCAGCTCGTGGATATAGACGATAATCTGCAGGTAAAACTGCATACTTTCAACAGAAACATCGAGATGAATGACGAGTTGGCGCATTTCCTGCGAAAACAACCGGATCTTGATGTCTACATAGAGATTATCAATAAGTAAGATGTCAAAAAAGCAGTAATTTGCACTCGGTTCAAGTTTTGATCATATACACCAGTAGACAATCAAAAACAATCATTAATAAACACCTTTAAATTATAATATCTTATGGCTTTAGAATTCACAGACGCGAACTTCCAGACGGAAGTGCTGGATTCCGATAAATTAACCGTTGTTGATTTTTGGGCAGAATGGTGCGGTCCCTGCCGGGCTATCGGACCAGTTATTGAAGAACTGTCTAAAGATTATGCAGGTAAAGTAAACATCGGTAAAGTAAATGTTGACGTGAACCCGCAGATCTCTATCGACTACGGTATCACCAGCATCCCCGCTATCCTGTTCATCAAAGATGGCAAGGTAGTAGACAAGCAGGTAGGCGCCGTTCCGAAAGCTGTTCTGGACAAAAAAATACAGGCCAACCTGTAATGATATAAACGAAACTGAGTGATGAAAAGGCCCTTCCGTTCGACGGAAGGGCCTTTTTTATGTCCTTCGGTTTCCACTGTGACAAAATTCCGGTTCCGCTGCGTATATTACACCATCATCAAAACCAGAAAAACCATCTGATTCATCTCAAATAACAACGATCTTTGCGCCACACATTTATTATCCTGTTTACCTTACTTTACAGCCTGGCCGCTATGGGCCAGCGCCAATGCGGCACCGCCGTTGCCCTGCAGCAACGCGTGCTTGAACATCCTTCCCTCCAACAAGTGATCGACAACAATGAGAAAAAAATGCAGCTTTTGCAGCAGCGCCGTATGATGCGCGTGCAAACCGAAACGGTGCAACAAAACGTCACTATTCCCGTAGTAGTGCATATCGTACTGGACAACCCTGACCTGGTCACCGATGCCCAGGTGATGTCACAAATAGCCGTACTCAATCAGGACTACAACGCCACCAATCCGGACGTTAGCCAAGTGCCCCCGGTGTGGCAGCCGATCATTGGCAATAGCCGTATCAGTTTCTGCCTGGCCCAGCGCACTCCCGGCGACGAGCCCACCACCGGCATCGTCCGTGTTAAAACAGCGGCAGGCCAGAGCTTCAGCATCAGCGGTGGCGCTCCTGATGCCAAATACAACCAAACCGGCGGTTCCGACGCCTGGGACACCCAAAAGTATCTCAACATCTGGGTAACCCGCCTGTCGGGCAACTACCTCGGCGTAGCAGCGCCTCCCGGCAATGGTTACCCCGGTGAACAGCTGGGCGTAGTGGTGCTTTATACCGCTTTTGGTACCACCGGCAGCGTAGGCCGCATCTATAATCTGGGCCGCACTACCACCCACGAAATAGGCCATTTTTTTGGACTGAAACATATCTGGGGCGATGACAACGGTACCTGCGCTGTTGACGACGGTATTGCCGATACCCCGTTGCAGGGCGACAATACCTATGGATGCCCCTCTTTTCCCAAAACAGACAACTGCAGCCCCAATTTTCCGGGGATCATGTTCATGAACTACATGGACTATAGCGATGACGCCTGTATGCACCTTTTCACCGCCGGGCAAACCGGCAGGATGCGCGACGTGCTGGAGAATATCGTCACCAGCCTGATGACCTCCAACGGCTGCACGCCTGTTGTGCTACCGGAAAACGATGCTGCGCTCACCGCCATTACCGGCGCCAGTGGCAAACTTTGCGACAATCGTATCCTGCCGCAGGTGACCCTGCGCAACAAAGGCACCAGTCCCCTCACAGCCGTCAGTATCCTGTACCGGCTCAACAATGGCGCGCTGGTCAACTACAGCTGGCAAGGCAGCCTGCCCAGCCTCCAGAGCGTAGACGTTTCCCTGCCGGCCTCGCAGGTACCTGTAGGCGCCTATAACCTACAGGCCTATACGCAGTCGCCCAACGGCCAGCCAGACGCCAATGTGAGCAACGACACCGTCATCAGCCGCTTCCACTTCGACGCGGCAGTGCAACTGCCTTTTGAAGAAGGGTTTGAACAGGATAGCTTCCCGCCACCGGGATGGGACCTCTACAATCCCGACCACAGCTTTACCTGGGAGCGGGACCGCAACGTAGGGCACAACAGTAAAGCCTCCGCGCTGGTACGTAACAAAGGATACAATGTAAATGACCAGACAGATGACCTGATCACCCCTGTAATAGATCCACAGGCACATGACTCCATTTTCCTTTTCTTCGATGTGGCCGCAGCCGTTTACTCCGACCCCAATATGACCGGCAACGTGTGGGACACCCTGCAGGTGTTGGTAACCAAAGACTGTCACCAGACAGGCGCCATCGCCTACAGCAAATGGGGCAAATACCTGATCACCCGCCCTACGGCCGTACAGGATGAGTTCATCCCCAATAACACGGAATGGCGCCGCGATTCGGTGGACCTGACCGCGTTGGTGGGCAAAGACAAGTTCCAGGTCGCCTTCAGAAACATTTCAAATGCTGAGAATAACATATATATCGACAATATCCGGATCGTCACCAAAGACATCAATCCCGAACTGCGCCGGGCCGGCGTGTTGATCCACCCCAACCCCACCGATGGGCTGGTATGGATCAGCTTCTATGAACGGCCCACCGATCTGCAGCAGGTCAATCTTTATAACGCCGCCGGGCAACTCATCGCTTCCAAACCCGGGAACGCCGTTGGCGCCAACAACCGGATGACCTTTAATTTGGTAAATGAGCCAAATGGTGTTTATTTTGTAAAATTAATTTACAGGAACAGGGCCAACACCATTAAATTAATGAAAGTAAGATGACGATGAGACAAGATTACCCGGCAGTTCAGACACTTCTTCAGCAACCTTCTCTGGATACTGACCTGAAGAACATTGCAGAAAAAATTCTGCGTCAGGAAAGAATTACGCCCGCAGAAGGGCTGACCTTATTTCAAAAAGGCGACGTCGGCTTTTTAGGCGCACTGGCCAATCACGTACGGGAACGTATGCACGGCGATAAGACTTACTTTAACCGTAATTTTCATATTGAGCCTACCAACGTATGCGTTTTCACCTGTCACTTCTGCTCCTACTCCCGGCTGTATAAAAACCGCGAAGAAGGATGGGAACTAAGCATCGACCAGATGCTGGATATTGTGAAAAGCTACGACGGGCAGCCCGTGACGGAAGTCCACATTGTAGGCGGCGTACATCCTAAGATGCAGCTGGACTTTTTCGTGGAACTGATCCAAAAAATCAAGGCACATCGCCCTGATCTTCATATCAAAGGTTTTACAGCGGTGGAGCTGGACTATATGTTCCGCAAAGCCAAAGTAAGCGTAGATGAAGGTATGCGCATCCTCAACGAAGCAGGCCTGCAATCTATGCCTGGCGGCGGCGCAGAGATTTTCCATCCCGATGTGCGCGCCAAAATCTGCCACGACAAGGTAGATGCAGACGGCTGGCTGGCCATCCATCGCGCAGCCCACAACCGCGGCATGGTCACCAACGCTACTATGCTGTATGGCCATATTGAATCCTACGAACACCGTATCGACCATATGGAACGCTTACGTCAGCTCCAGGATGAAACACATGGCTTCAATACCTTCATCCCGCTGAAGTTCAGAAACAAAGGCAACGATATGTCCGATATTCCGGAATCATCTATCGTAGAAGATCTGAAGCTGTATGCCGTGGCTCGTTTGTATATGGACAACTTCCCGCATATCAAGGCTTACTGGCCTATGCTGGGCAGAAACACCGCACAGCTGACCCTCTCCTTCGGCGTGAATGACCTGGACGGTACAATCGATGATACCACCAAGATCTACAGCATGGCCGGTGCGGAAGAACAAAACCCTTCCATGAACACCGCTCAACTGGCCCATCTGATCAAACAAGCCGGCAGAAGGCCCGTAGAACGCGATACCGTGTACAATGAAATAAAAGACTACACAGAGATTGTTTTCTCCGACGAGGAACTACTGACTAAATAATATCCTTATGCAGCTACCGTTCAAATACCTGTTGATAGCCGCCCTGTATGTGTCCGGCTGTAACAACAATACCGGCAAAAACAACAGTGCCGCGACCACGGAAACAGGTACCAGCACCACCGCAGGTACGGAATCTCCCACACAGGTCACTTCCAACGGCAGCGAATTCAAAAAGGAAGCGTCTCTGGTGTTCCTGTCTAAAAACAAGGCAGACACCATTCGCAAAATCGATATCCAGCTGGCACAAACTGATCAGCAGCGGGAAGATGGTCTGATGTACCGTAAATCCATGACAGACGATCAGGGCATGCTGTTTATCTTCCCGGATATGGAAGAGCGTTCCTTCTGGATGAAAAACACCTATATCTCCCTGGATATCATCTACCTGGACGATAAACTGGAGATCGTGTCTATACAGAAGTATGCAACACCGCTGTCAGAACAGAGCCTGCCCTCTTTCAAAAAAGCGCAGTACGTGCTGGAAGTAAATGGTGGTTTCTGCGACAAATACCATGTCAACTACGGTGATCATGTGGTCTACCACAAATAACCACATCACAAAATATCTACATTCCAAAATGATGAAGCCCCGGCAGACGCCGGGGCTTTTTTTGCTTGATACATATTTGATCGCTAACATTATAGCCTTTAAAGACTATCCTTCGTTCACCACCCGCAGGATGTGCAGCTGGGTTTTGCCCGCAGGCACTTCCCAGTCGATGGTGTCGCCGGTACTGTAGCCCAGCAGGGCTGTACCAATAGGCGAAAGGATAGAGAGTTTCCCCAGTTGAATGTTGCTGGCGGCAGGCAACACCAGTTGTACTTCCCGTACAGCGCCACTGCGTTCATCTCTGAATTGCAGCGTGGAATTTACCTGTACCACATCTTCGGGTACTTTTGTTTTCCGGATAACCGCCCTGTCCAGCTCCTCTTTCAGCTTAGCTGTGCCGGGAGCGTGATAACAAAGCGTTTTCAGAATGTCATAATCATGTTGGGACACTATAATCTGTTTCTTTTTCATAAAAACAGGTTTTTAATCAATTAATTAACTGACTGCCCCGGAATAAGTGCCGCTCCGGCTGAACGGCCGTTGTCCGGTGCGTAAATTTCTTCATATGATCGTATATCCGTTCTCGTTACTCTTCTGTAAAGTGCAGCAGGGTTTACCTGTTCAGGCGTCGCAAAACCGCAGGCGCCCATCAGTTCAGCCAGTGCATATATGGTGTTGCGGTGGAAATTGGCCACACGCTCTTTCTTATCGGTCACATTCACCCCCTGGTACAGGGTCGGGTCTTGCGTAGCCACGCCTACAGGGCAGCTGCCGCTATCGCATTGAAGCGCCTGTATGCACCCCAGTGCCAGCATCATGCCTCTGGCGCTGTAGCAGGCGTCTGCACCCAATGCCAACACTTTCATGATGTCGAAACCGGTGATGATCTTACCACTGGCCATAATTCTGATATGCTGTTTCAGATCGTACTTCTTCAGCATGGTCACCACAAAAGCCAGTGCATCGTACAAAGGCATACCGATACTATCTGTGAACTCCAGCGGAGCCGCACCGGTACCACCTTCTGCACCATCTACCGTAATAAAGTCGGGGTAGATACCAGTGTTGGTCATGGCGACACAGATACGCTCAAATTCATCTTTGCGGCCTACGCACAGCTTGAAACCTACCGGCTTGCCACCGGAGAGCGTACGCAGTTGCTGCACGAACGACAGCATCTCATATTCATTGCCGAAAGCAGTATGCGCCGCCGGCGACAGCACGCTGACACCCGGTTTCACCTTACGGATAGCCGCAATTTCCGGCGTATTTTTCGCTGCCGGCAGTACCCCGCCCTTACCAGGCTTGGCACCCTGGCTCAATTTCAGTTCCACCATCTTTACAGCTGGTTCTGCAACCGTTCCGGCATATACCTCCGGAGAGAAATTACCTTTCTCATCGCGGCAGCCGAAGTAACCGGTACCGATTTGCCAGATCAGGTCACCGCCATGTTGCAGGTGATACGGACTTACACCACCTTCCCCGGTGTTATGGGCAAATCCACCCACTTGTGCGCCACCATTGAGGGAAAGGATGGCTGTTTTACTCAGCGCACCGTAACTCATTGCGCTGATGTTGAGTAAACTTGCATTGTATGGCTGACTACATTGTTTGTTACCGATCGTTACCCGCAGCGCGTCCGGTTTTACTTTCGTTGGAAACGCTGTATGCGCGGCCCATTCGTAACCCGGCTCGTACATGTCGGCCAGTGCGCCGAAGGCAACGGTCTGTTTCACGTCTTTCGCACGCTGGTACACTACCGCACGTTGGCGACGGCTGAACGGCCGCCCGTCTGTGTCAGACTCGAAGAAATACTGCCGCATTTCCGGCCTGATGTGTTCCAGCAGGTAACGCAGCCTACCCAGGAGAGGATAGTTGCGTAACAGGGCGTGTTTGCCCTGAAAACGGTCTATCAATGTCAGCAAAGTGACACCTACGGCCACCGGTAATAAAATCCATCCTGTTAAATAACCGCGATAAAGGCTTGCAGCCACGCTCACATCCAGCAACAGGCATAAAAGATAAACTGCCCATCGTGCTATCCGATGATTCATAAAACTTATTTTATAAGATTGTTTTGGAAATTGCTAAATGGATTGTAGTACCAATACAAGCGTACAGGTATCATCCCCCCGGGTACAACTGTTACGATGCTATAAGTTGCCCGGGCTTAATTGTTGAAGTCTTTTGGACAGGATAAAAACGGCAACAGAAACCCGCCCGTACAAATACGGTGTTGGCTACAGCAGGTCAATATGTAAGTTGCCTTGTTCACTTGTAATGAATGAACAACAAAGATAGGCCTTTTATTGATATCAGCGCACTATTTGGTTAATTCCGCCGCAGTAAATGCTTTCTGACGACCGTTAAACTGTTTGCGCACACCTTTGATATCATCTGCGGATACCTTTCCGGCCTTATTATTCCACGCGCTGCGTAAAAACGTGAGCAGTTCTGCAATATCAGCATCGCTGAATTCATCGCTGCCGCCGATACCAGGCATATCACCATTGATTTCGGGCGCTTTATACAGCTTGCCGTGTACTTCCACCGGACCGGTAAGGCCGTACAGCACGATAGCGGCAAACTTATTTTTGTCACCGGTCACCCAGTTGCTTTCATTCAGCGGCGGCGCCATAGCAGCAATACCATTACCGTTTTTACCGTGGCAGGTCTGACAAACAGTATTGAATATTTTATATCCTCTGGGGTATTTTTCAGCCAAAGCATCCATTTTTTTTGCGTTGGCATTGTTGTCCATATTCTTCAGCACGGCGTGCAATTGTTTATTCAACACCAACGCAGTATCCGGATTAAAAGCTTCCAGTTGCTTCAGCAACGCGGCTTCCCGGTTGACGGCATTATTGATCAGCGCAGCTGATATATAACGGTCACGCGCATACGCTTTCATCAGTTTTTCTTCGAGGCGGGTCGCTGCAGCTTTATCTGCTTTACCCAATGCGGGCAACAAATACGCGACATACGGCGCAAAGAACGGTTTACCAGCCAGCGTGTCCAGCTTTGTCAGCGCGGCTTTAGCGGACTTTCCGTCCAGCACGGAAGGCAGCGCGGCAAGCGCCTGTACTTTGTAGTCATCCGTCCCCTGCTCCAGTATCACGGCCAGATCGGCGTAGGTCAACTGATGCAGTCCTTCCAGTGTCCAGAGCGCATGCACCTGCAGGAGCGGTGCGCCGGTATTGGACAACGCGGCACGCAATGCCGGCACCAGCGCGGTTAAACGATGATCAATAATATATTGTTGCGCTTTATCACGCAACGCGCCATTGGGATCATTCAGCAATTGTAAAAGCTGGTCTTCCCTCACCTGGGTTTTCTGTGGATGTTGCCCCGTCGGAACAATGCGGTAAATACGGCCACAGCTGAGTGGTTGCGTCAGCTCCCGCATTTTGATTTCGTTCTTCAGATAAGTGGTGATATAAGTTTTGTGTTGCAGAATTCCCCTGTACATATCGGTGATATACAACGCCCCATCAGGGCCGTTATACAAGCCCGTGGGCCTGAAACGCTCGTCCGTGCTGGCCAGAAACTCTTTCCCCTGGTAAGCCTGTTTACCGGTAACGATATAACCACTGTCTTTTAAAATATTCCGTTTGATGAGATTAGCGGAAGGTTCGGCGACGAAAGCGTTGCCTGCATAAGCTGCCGGCAACAGATTGCCCCGATAGATAACCGGACCGCAGGCAGCTGTAAACTCCACCAACCGCAGACTATCGTCCAGCACGCCTTTCATATAGCCTCTGTTGACCCCCGGCGTGGGATGTGCCGGATACACGTGGTTGTCCTTCACGATCTTCTGATCATAACCGGCAGCATTCTGCTGATGCGGATTTTTACCGCCCAGCCCTGCCGGGAAATAGTCCCCCAGCAGATTTTCGGAGTTATTATTATAATATAACCGGCCTTTATCATCCTGGGTAATGCCCCACTGACCACGGAAAGTGGTGGCCTCTTTCAACCATTTGTCGCCCACTTTACGGTAACGGCGATCAGACTTCGCATTGTATATCCAGTTGTCAAGTCCCCGCAAAAGTCCGTTGGGCTGATGTTCTACGTTACCACCGGCAGCATACGCGCTGTCTACCAGTACTTTTTTGCCGGGTTTGTCATGGTTATTTTCGATGAACCATAATTGAGGCGGCGTAGCCACCAATACACCATTCTCCACAAGGCATACCGCTCTGGGCAACACCAGCGAATCCAGAAACACCGTCCGTTTGTCCATCACACCATCGCCGGTGGTATCTTCCAGTATGACAATTTTGCCATCCGGCTTGTCTTCTCCGGTACCGCTGGTATCCGGCATAAAGCCCATCATTTCCACTACCCACATCCTGCCACGATCGTCGAACACCGTACTTACCGGGGCTACAACCATCGGTTCTGCCGCTACCAGCTGCACTTCCAGCCCTTTGTCGACCGTCATGGCGCCGATGGCAGCCTTACCATCCAGCACAGGAGACTTATCGAACTGTTTTCGCATCGCCAGCGAATCCCGCTCGTGTTTGCTCATCCGGTCTTGTTGTTGTGTTTGTCCGCAGGCAAACCATGCCAGGGAAATCGTGGAGATGATCAGGTATTGAAGACGATTCATGTATTTAATTCGATTGCAAAAACTAAAAATACATCTCCTGCGATTATTTGCAACTATTTTTTGATCAGGGGTAAAATCATTTGCGAATTTGGTTATTTAAGAATTTAGGGCATTAGCGGGTCGTCCATATTTATCGTGGTGATGTAAAATGGCAGTGATAACTCCTTGTTTTTCCTATCAATGTGAAAATATTGGCAACAATGGAGAAACATCCATCATAAACAGTCGGCTAAATATCTAAATGATAAAATTAACCAAATGTTAAAATGGCTTATCTTCGTCGCCTTATTGCATACATTTTACGATTTATTTGCATTTATGGGACGCTTTCAGGGCTTAATAGGCATCGCCCTCATTTTGGGCATTGCCTTTTTGTTTTCCAACAATAGGAGTAAAATTAACTATCGGCTGGTGATAAGTGGTATCACGTTACAGGTAGCGATTGGTCTGCTGGTATTTAAAGTCCCACCTGTCACCTGGTTTTTTAAGCAAGTCGGCGAGGGCATGGGTAAACTGGAAGCATTTGCGCGTCAGGGCGCCGCTTTCGTATATGGCGGCATTGGCGTGGCCCAGATTCCTGATGGCCATCTGGCCAATTATGCCGGCGGTGGATTTGTTTTTGCGTTTAATGTAACAGCCACGATCATCCTGGTATGTGTACTGGTTGCGGTGTTGTACCACTTCGGTATTATGCAGCGGGTGGTAGCGGTGATTGCCCGGGCCATGAACATTGTGATGCGGGTGAGCGGTGCGGAAGCACTCAGCAACGTGGCCAGCGCTTTCGTAGGCCAGGTGGAAGCACAGGTGATGATCCGTCCGTATCTTAATTCCATGACTAAAAGCGAGATCCTCGCCTCTATGAGCGGCAGCCTTGCCTGTATTGCCGGCGGTATCCTGGTGGTATATGCCAACATGGGCATCCAGGCCGGTATGAACATCGCGCCATTCCTGATTACCGCCAGCCTGATGGCCGCTCCCGGCGCACTGGTGATCTCCAAGATCGTATTTCCGGAAACGGAAGAGAGCGTGACCATGGGTCGCGTGAAAATGGAAGTAAAAAGCAACTATACCAACGTGATCGACGCTATCTCCCATGGCGCCGGCGATGGTTTTAAAATAGCCATGAACGTGATCGCCATGCTGATCGGCTTTATCGCATTGATAGCGCTGCTCGACTGGTGCCTGATCAACCTCGGCCACCTGGTGGGCCTGAGCTTCGATCTGAGCCTGGACTGGATCTTTGGTAAACTGTTTACGCCAATGGCCTGGGCCATGGGCGTACCCAGTGAAGATGTCAACAATGTGGCTACCCTGTTGGGACAAAAACTCACGATCAATGAATTCGTGGCTTTCAAAAACATGACCGACCATAAGATAAAAATAGAATCCGTTAAGGCGATCACCATTGTTACCATCGCCATTGCGGGTTTTGCCAACTTCAGCAGCGTGGGCATGCAGATCGGTGGTATCGGAGAACTGGCGCCCGGCCGCCGTACCGATCTGGCCAAACTGGGTCTCAAAGCACTGCTGTGCGGAACATTGGCCAGCTACCTGTCAGCGACCATTGCGGGTATTCTGCTGTAAATTTCTTAAAACAATATTATCAATGCCTAAATGCCGGGGAGATGCTTATCAATAGCATTTCTCCGGCATTTTTATACACGACAATTTTGTACTTTCCGCTTTCGCATTGATTAGATGGATAATAGATGATCCACACTGGGATTTGGGAGACAATCTTCCTGTATTGGTGTATCTTGACTAAACAGAAGTAATATTCTCACCTCTTATCCCCTAATCAAACCACCACGTATGAAAACAGTATTATTATCGCTTTTATTAGCCATGGGGCTCAACAGCACTCCCCCTAAGCTCATTAAAGAAGAAAAAGGTCCTGACAGAATTGTTACGATGTTCAATCTAAGTATTGGACTAAATGTCACGTCGCATGAGTTATACGTATCCTGGCAATTACAGCCTGGAAATGCGGCCAGCTATTCAACACAAGCCTCCTGGGGACCTTATACTAAGTATTTTAATTTGGCGCCGCAGGGTAATATAACTTTTTATGGCGCTATTGTTCAGCCCAATACCGTGCAAACAATGACCTTTGACAATGGCCGGGTAAAGTTCATTTGGGACGGAACCGGAACAGCGTGTACTGTTATCTGTCAGCCGGGCCCAACTACTGGCTGTCCGGACCTTCCTTTTCCATGACTTAAAGATTGGCTACCAACATAAAAAGCGAAGGCCCGTATGAAAGATCATACGGGCCTTCGCTTTTATATTTTCTACATGTTTTGATCAAACAGACTGCATCAATGGGCTGAATAAGACGCAGCAGTATCCCTGCTTAAAAAGTCACTTGTCCTTAAGCATTGTTTTCCTGCGATCAGATCAGTATTGTCTCCGGGCAGTCCCGGTCATTACAGGTTAGAGTTCCAGTCTTTTCACCAGGGAAGCCTGAACGGCTGTCCATGCGTCGAGGTTACCGGATTCTTCCCAGTAATTTTTCATTTCTGATGCGCCCAATATTTTGTTTACAGCAGCAACGGCCTGGCTTCTTAATCCTTTTGTTGCGATCAGGTTCAGGATATCCAGTTTATCCAGCGGATCTTCGGGGAAGTCTTCGCTGGGCTTGCCCATCAGCGCTGCCACCAGTTCTGCGGCGGCTAATCCTTCTTCGCAATCTGATACTTCCAGTGTTTCGGTGTTGTTGATGATACGTGCCAGTGTATCAGTTACCAAGCCACCATCTTTGCTGTCGATCACGTCAAAAACCCAGTCTTGTGATCCATCATTTTCAAAATTCCTGGTGCCCCATGCGCCCATAGTGTGTAATGTTTTTTATTTTTTTAAAATAAAGAAATAGAGAATAAAATTAATAGTCTCTCTTTACAACAACAAAAACCTTTCATCAGTTTAAACTCCTGAAGTCCACCGGTACCAGTTTACTCACCCCTGGTTCCTGCATGGTAACCCCGTAAATCACGTCCACGGCGGCCATCGTTTGTTTATTGTGTGTAACAATAATAAACTGTGAATTATCAGAGAATTTTCTGATCATGTTAGTGAATTTGCCCACATTGGCATCATCGAGCGGCGCGTCTACCTCATCCAGAATACAGAATGGCGCGGGTTTGATCAGGTAGATGGCAAACAGCAGGGCGGTAGCGGTGAGGGTTTTCTCGCCACCGGAAAGCTGGGTAATGGCTGCCGGACGTTTGCCTTTGGGTTTCGCAATGATTTCAATCCCGGTATCGGCCAGGTTTTCAGGATCACTCAGGATCATGTCGCACTGGTCTTCCTCAGTAAAGAGGGCTTTAAATACCCGGATAAAATTCTCTTTAACGGTGTTGAATGTATCGAGAAATTTCTGGTTGGCGGTCGTTTCCACTTCCTGGATGGTTGCCAGCAGGGAATCTTTTGCATTGACCAGATCTGTTTTCTGTTCCAGGATAAACTCGTACCGTTTTTTCATTTCCTGGTAAGCCTCAATAGCGGTGGGGTTGATTTCACCCATGTTCTCGAGGCGTTTTTTCAGGCGTTCTGCACTGCCCTGCAATTCATCTACCGGCAGTTCAGAGGTACGTTGTTCATCGATGATCTCGTCCAGGTTCACCTTAAACTCCACACTCAGGCGTTCTTTCATGGAAGCCAGTTGTAACTTCAGCTCATTCACTTTGTCTTTGATGACATTGAGTTGCTGTTCCAGCTGTTCGCGGGCCCTTTGTTTGGTGCGCAGCGATGTTTCCAGTTCCTGGAGATGGTTACGGAAATTATAGTATTCCTGGTCTTTTTCGTTGAGTGCTTTTTCTTCCTCCTCGCGCTGACGGAACAGCTCTACCAGTCCGTCTTCCGCCGTCCCGCGTTTCTCTTCTGCCGTCGCAATATTGGCTACCGCGTCTTCCAGTTGCGCTTTATTGCTGGTGATCTGCGCGTGCAGGTCTGTCAGTTGTTTACGCTTAAATTCCAGCTCCTGTTTCAGCGCCTGCACCTTACTATGCTGACGGGTATGTTGCAGGTTCTGGTTATTGAACTGTACGTTGGCCATGTTGAACTGCTGTTCCACTTCCTGGGCCGTTCTGTCGGCCTCTGTAATGGAATCCTGCAGCTCTCCCACCCGATCGTTCAGGTTTTCCAGTTCCTCACGGACGCCGGAGATGCTTTCCTGATTGGTTGTCAGCGATTGCTGCATTTCCTCCAGCCGCTTGTCGCCGCTTTCTATCAGGTGATGGAAGTTTTCGATCCTGTTTTGAAGGCCGAACAACTGGTTATTCAGCTGGTTGATCTTCTCCCGGGCCGCATTGATATTATTTTCATTGAGCTGGCTGTTGTAGCCGAGCACCTGGTTGTGTTTGTCCTGTATCTGGATACGCAGGCTACCTACGGTTGCCTCCAGTTCTTTGATCTCCGCCTCCAGTTTTTCCAGATTCTTGGCCCGGCCCAGTTTTTTACCTTCAAACAGGCCCACAGAGCCGCCGGTGATGTTGTACTTACCCCGGTGCATGCGGCCGGATTTCTCTACCAGACAGATCTCATCGTCAGATACCTGGCTGAATTCGAGGCGGGTAATGTCTTCCCCGATGAAAACCTTGCCCAGCAGGTGGTAGCCGAGGCCCTTGTATTTCTCTTCAATTTCCACCACCTCGAGGGCCGGAATAGTGCCGGCAGGCGCCAGCAGACCGTTGGCCGGTATGCGGAACTGATCGAGGATAAAGAAATTGGCTTTGCCTTTTTTATGGGTGTCCAGTAACCGGATAGCCTGTACGGCTTCCGCCACATTATTGACCACGTAATAGTTCAGGTAAGGCTCCAGGAGGTTTTCCACGCAGGTGCGGTATTCCTCCTTACAGAAAAAAACGTCGCTCAGAATAGGAGCTTCGTTGTTCCATTCCGGGTTCTTTTTCAGGAATTTGATACTTTCAGGATATCCTTCCAGGCTGTCCACCAGGGACTTCAGCAGGTCAAATTCGTTCTTTTTGGAGTCCAGTTTACGGTTTTCGTCCACCAGCTGGTCACGCAATCCTTCTATATCTGACTGGGTAGCCAGAATTTTACCTTTCGTTTCCTCCTGAAAGCGGACCATCTCGTCCAGCTCCGTTTTACTGGTGGTGATTGTCTGTTGCAGTGTCTCTTTCTCTGCTTCCAGTTGCGTGATTTGCTGGAGGCGGCTGTTCTTTTCTTCCTGCAGCTGCTGGATGCCGCGTTGCAGGTTCTGCACAGAGGTATCCGCTACCGCCACTTTCTTTTCGGCCTCAAACTGTTGGCGTTGCCAGCGCTGCTGGTCGTTACGCAGGGTTTCGAGGGCCAGTTTCTTTTGCTGGAAGCGTTCCTTCTTCTCCTCCACCATTTCGCGGAGGGTTTCCAGCTCGTCTTCCATGGATTCAAACACTTCCGCTTCTTCCACCACCTGTTTCTCAGTAAACTCAATCGAGGTGGTCAGTCCCTGCAGTTGTCCTTCCGCGTTGTTAAGGAAGTCGTTGATATTTTTCTCGCGTTCCCGCAGATAGGTCAGCTGTTGGGCGGCGAGGTTCTTGTCATTTTCTTTGGTACGGATGGTGGCCACCAGTTCGTTGAACGATTTCTGGAGGACCTGTAATTCCTTTTCTTTGGCGACGAAATGCAGTTTATCTTCTTCCACAGCAGCTTCGGCGGTGGTAATTTCTGTTTCCAGCTGCAGTTTCCGGTCGCTTTCCTCCGTTTGTTTGTCAGACAGTTCGCGGAAGGTGACGTTAAATCCTTCCAGCGCGGCTTTGGCCAGTTCGATGCTGATTTCGCGGTATTCCTTTTTCACCTCGTAGAAGCGTTCAGCTTTACGGGCCTGGCTTTCCAGCGTTTTCAGGTTGTTATTGATTTCAAACAGGAGGTCTTCGATGCGGTTGAGGTCTCCTTCTGTAGCCTCCAGTTTGGATTTGGCTTCCTTTTTACGGGTTTTGTATATGGAGATGCCTGCCGCTTGTTCCAACATGCGGCGACGGCTGTTTTCCTTGTCTCTGATGATATCGTCCACCATGCCCAACTCGATGATGGCATAGGAGTCGGTGCTGACCCCGGTGTCCATGAAGAGGTTATGGATGTCTTTCAGACGGCAGGCCACATCATTGAGGCGATATTCACTATCCCCGTTTTTATAGAATTTGCGGGTAATGGTAACCGTTGTGAATTCGGTCGGAAGTACGTTTTTGGTATTTTCAAAGGTAAGGCTTACCTCTGCCATACCACTGGCGGAGCGTGTTTTGGAACCGTTGAACACCAGGCCTGACTGGTTCTCCGAACGCAGGTTGCTGATTTTGTGTTCCCCGATCACCCAGCGGATGGAGTCGATGATATTGCTTTTGCCGCAACCGTTGGGCCCGATGACACCTGTTATCCCTTCATCAAAGTTCAGAACGGTTTTATCGGCAAAACTTTTAAAGCCTTTAATTTCTAGTGTTTTTAAGCGCACGACTTACTCCGAGGTTTTTTTAAGGCGTCAAAGATATAATTTTACCCGAATGAAAAAGTAATTTAAGTGAGAAGCTGGTATCTCCCGTAATTATTTATACACACTTTGGGCGAAAATAGCTGTCACACGACCATCACATCCTCTTTAAAAGACTGATTATAAATATAGTAAAAAGCATAGTTATAATTAAATTCCCTGTGAGAAATTATTAGCCACTTATCCCAACCGCTCTGCGTTAGCAGTAACATTTTATAGCTTGTGTAAGTAACCCCGAGGCCACCTATGTAGCTATGCCACTGTAACTTATGCCATTTACCACATAGGCGGGGCCCGGGACGATACCTCAAAATAATCCATCCTGTTCCATGACGCAAAAAGGCATATGGCTGTTGCTCCTGTTATGCATTACTGTGACCCTGCAGGCCCGCCAGCAAGGAGGCTCCATCACCGGCCAGGTGGCCGACAGTATTTCCCGCAAACCCGTGGAATTTGCCACGGTGGTGCTGATGCAGGCAGCCGACCGTAAAACGGTGGCCCAAACGCTGACAGACAACAAGGGCGATTTCCGGTTTACCGGCGTGGCCTATGGCGTTTACCGGATCGGGATCACCATGCTGGGCTACAAACCCATCCTCCTGGACACCATCCGGGTAGACGCCGCCAACGCTGCCCACCGTCTCAGCCCCCGGTACCTCTCCACCACCACGCAACAGCTGAGCGGCGTCACCATCGCCGGTAAAAAGCCGCTGATAGAGCTGCAGGACGAGAAAATCATCTACAACGTGGAAAATGATATCGATAAAGACAACAGCTCGGCATCAGACATCATGCGCAAAATACCATTGGTTACCGTAGACGCAGATGGCACCATTAAGCTGAAAGGCCAGACCAACTACAGGGTGCTGCTCAATGGCCGCGCCACCTCCTTTATTACCAAAGACCCCAAGGAAGCATTAAAAGCCTACCCCGCCAGCATCATCAAAAAAATAGAAATCATTACGGAACCCTCGGCTAAATATGATGCGGAAGGCATCGGTGGCATTATTAATATCATCACCCAGCGACAGGCTATCGGCTACAACGGAAGCTTGTTTTCCAATTACAACACACTCGGCCGGTTCAGCGGCGGAGGCAGCATCAGCGCCCGTAAAAAGAAAGTCGGCGTGACTGCCTACGCCGGTGTCAATACTGATCAAAGCCGTAACAACAATACCGTCAGACGGGAGAGCTTCATCCCCGGCAACAGGGGAGTATTACTACAAAACACCGAGTTTAAGCGCGATAGTAAAATGTACTTCGGCAGCCTGGAATTAACCTACGATATCGATACGTTAAACAGCCTCACGGTATTCGGCAACGGCAGCATCAACAGGGCCACCATGCTCACTCCCCAGAACAGTGACTGGAGTGACAGCACCGGGAAACTGATACAGACCGGCATCAGCAGCAGTGATTATTATAACAGAGGTAATGGCACCGGTGTAGGGCTGGATTATCAACATACGTTCAAAAAACCGGGCCACCAGCTGTCTATTTCCTTCAATCTCGTAAACAACAGCGGTGACGGTCGTGCCGAAAACAATCAACACTATACGCCGGGCACCGACAGCTTTTACCGGAATAACACCATTTTTTCCAGTCGCGTCACAACCGCCCAGGCAGACTATACCCTCCCGATATCCGCTGAGCAACAGTTGGAAGCAGGCGTTAAAGGCACCTTTCAATACAATGAAAATATCGGCACCCAGGAGGTGCGCAAAGATGGGAAGATGATACCCAACCCGGCACGCGACAACAACTTCAACACCAGGCAGGACGTCCTGGCATTTTATATTACCTATCGTTTTAAAATTGCGACCAAACTCAGTATCAAGCCAGGTTTCCGGCTGGAACAAACCAACCAGACCGGAGATTTTATCACCACCAACACTAAAATCAACAGCAATTATCTTAGCCCTATTCCTACTATTAATATTACGTGGCAGCTAAAACCCATGACCAACCTGTCATTCTCCTATAGCCGGCGACTGCAACGGGTAAGCATCAGCATGCTGAATCCCTATGTAAACGATAACGATCCCTACAACATTCTTTATGGTAACCCGAACCTCCAACCCTCCTATGCCAATAGCTTCGGGCTTTATTTTAACAAAATAATGGAGAAGGTCACCTTTAACACCGGCATCGATTATACCTTTATCAACAATGCCATCCAGAGCATTCTGCTGGTGGACAGTGTAAAAGGAATTACTGCTTCCACCTACGACAACATCGGTAAGTCCAAAAGCATGGGCCTCAGCTCCAGCATACGTTTTGCGCTCACCAAAAAATGGAATGTCAGCATCAACGCACGGGGCAACTACAGCGACTACAGCAATGGCAATACCCTCCACAGCAGCGGGTTCTCCGGCAGCGTCTATTTCAACACAGACTATAACTTCGGCCATAATTTCAGGGCGGATGCCTATGGTTATTACTATACCGGCAGTCCCAGCGTACAAGGCAGTAACGGGTCCAACATCGGTTACGGCTGTACCCTGCGCAAGGATTTCTTCGACCGGAAATTATCTGTCAGCATGACCGCCGACCAGCCTTTCCGTAGCCAGCGACCAGCCATTATGGAAACACGGGACCCCGCATTTCACCGCGTAGCTACCTCCTATTTTCCGGCAAATTCTTATGCCATATCCGTCAGCTGGCGCTTTGGCAAACTAACGACCAGCGCTACACGCAATAAAAGCGTGGTAGATACAGGTGGCCTGTAGTTCTCGCAAAGGCGCAAAGCAGCAAAGGACGCAAAGATGATATAAGCGGGCAGAGAAAGCAAAGGAGCGAAAATCAATATCAGATCTTCACTCCTTTGTTTTCTTATTATTCCTATTTAATCCTTTGCGCCCTTTGCTGCTTTGCGCCTTTGCGAGAACCCCATATCTTTGTGTTCCAAAAACCGATTTACGTTTGCGTATAGAACAGCGAATCAACGATATTAAGAGTTTCCTTTACAGTTATCATTTTAGCAACGGCATGCGCACCACCATCAGTGTGGTGGTCCCTTCCCTGATTTTTGCCGCCATCGGCCAGCTGGGGCTGGGCATTGCTATGTCGATGGGGGCCTTGTGCACCGCTTTGAGCGATGTGCCCGGCACCATTGTGCACAAACGCAATGGCCTTATCATCAGCACCGGCCTCATTTTCCTGACCGCCATCGGCACCGGGCTGCTGCTCCCCTATCCAACACTGATGGCCTTCTGGATAGTAGCCTGCTGTTTTGTCTTCGCCATGATGCTCGTATACGGCAACCGCGGCGGCAACATTGGTACCGGCTGTCTGCTTATCCTGGTGTCCATTCTGGGAGAAACCAACCTGACACCCGGCATGGCACTGATATACGCGGCCATGGTACTACTGGGGAGCATCTGGTACGCCTTGCTGGCGCTGATACTGTGGCAGATACGCCCTTACCTGAACGTACAGCAGGCATTGGGTGACTGCATTCAACAAACCGCCCGTTATCTCGAGCTCCGCTCCAACTTCTATACTCCCGGCGTAGATGTGGCTGCCAACTATAAAGCCGTGCTGGCGCAACAGGTCATCGTCAACGAAAAACAGGAGAATGTACGCGAACTCTTATTGAAAAGACGTTCCGCCCAACAGGGTACTACCAGTATCAACAAAAGCATGGTGCTGATCTTCCTGGACATGGTAGACTTACAGGAGCAGATCATGGCCTCGCAGACGGATTACAACGCCCTGCAGCGCGACTTCAAACAGGACGATATCCTGCAAAAATTCCATGCGCTGATCACCGAATTTGTGGAAGAACTGGAAAATATCGGGCTGGCTGTTGCAGCCGGACAACGCTCCCTGCCTAAGACCAATCTCAAATATGAGATGGAAAAAGTGAAAAAGGCGATTGCAGACATCACCCTGAAACTGCCCACACTGGCGGAAAGGACCCGGACCATCCCACTGACCAATATCCTGCAAAACCTTCAGGATATGGCCCAGCGTATTTACAACCTGCACCGCCTTACCCGCCTGGAGCGCCTGAAAGATGAGACCATCGATCCGAAACTGGAGCTGTCCAAATTCACGACCCGTCAGAAATACGATCTGGAAACATTCCGTGACAACCTCACTTTCAAATCCCATATTTTCCGGCATGCCATCCGTGTGAGCCTCGCCACTGTTACAGGTTACCTACTGGGCCAGGCCCTGCACCTCGACAGGGTATATTGGATATTGCTGACCATCGTCGTGATCCTCAAACCAGGCTTCGGCCTCACGCGTTCACGGAGCATACAACGCCTTATTGGTACGGTATTGGGCGCCCTCTTCGCCGCGGGGCTGTTATATATTACCCACAACGATACGGTGATCTTTATCAGCATGCTGCTCTGTATCCTCGGCGCCTACAGCTTCATGAGCTTCCAGTATACGCTCAGCGTCTTCTTTGTAACACCGTTCATCATCTTCCTGCTGCATTTCCTGCACCCGTCAGATCTGTACAACGCCACCCAAAGAGTACTCGACACCTTCATCGGCGGAGGCATTGCCTTCTTCGCCAATATGCTGCTGTGGCCTTCCTGGGAACACAATACCTTGCCCGGATACATGCAGAAAATGCTGCTCTCCAACCGGAAATATTTTGAAATGGTATTACGGGTATACGCCAGTGAAACCAATACCGTAACGGATTTCAAACTGGCCCGTAAAGACACCTATGTCAGCACCGCCAATATGATGGCCGCTTTCCAACGTATGTTGTCTGAACCTAAAAGCAAACAGAAAAATGCATCTCAGGTGTACCACTTTGTGGTACTGAACCATACCCTTACCTCTCATATCGCGGCCCTGGCGGCCTACAGCATGCATCATGGCGTGCAGTTCCCCCGGCCGGAGTATAAGGAAATCACCACCTATCTGCTGCAATACGTTGATCAGCTGTACCTGATGATAGATCCTGCCACCCGCAGCCAGGCGCAACTGGAACCACCCATTCATGCTTTTGACACACTGGATGAACATCTGCATAATCTGGTCCATCTGCGTCAGCTCGAAATCAACGAAGGCAAAGGCGCCACCCCCATCCGCGACGAAATGCTGGAGACCAAACAGGTACACGATCAGCTGCAGGCGATTTTATCACTGGTAAAAGATATGGGCAAAGCACTGAGTTGATTTTGGGATTTTTTGATGTACGATTTTGGAATTTCGGGAATGATTGAACCGAACCAGGATAAATAAAAAGATCGAAGCAATCTTAATCGCTTCGATCTTTTTATTTTAATCATCCCCCGAACTTCCAAAATCGTACATCAAAAAATCCCAAAATGTTACACCTGGCTTACTATTGTAAACTGGTCCGTGACCGGCGTCAGCGCCGCCAGTACGCGGTCCAGGAAAGCCGGGCCTTCCGCTGCGTACCAGGGCATGAAGTTTTCCTTGCGCTCCTGCAGCGACCCGCCCGGGAAGAGTTTATTTTTCACTTGTTTGATCTGGTCTGTCTGCCAGGCGAATTTTTTCTTCTCTGCACGGAGGAACTTATGTTCCAGTTTACCGATAGATTTCAAAGCCCGACTCCTTTCTGCTCCTGCACTGGCCACCAGCGTCACGTCAATGCTGCGGGCCTTTTCTTCCAGACTGTCGTACAGCTTTTCAATGGCTGCATACTCTTCTTTCAGCACCAGTGCCGCATTCGTATGCTTTTTCACATAGGCGTTCACGATATCATCGGTAGTAGCAAATAATTCTGCGGTAGTGATACCCAGTTTGTCGAGCCGCTGGGCAGACAGTTCATCCGTCAGCAACAGCGAGTTACGCAACAGCAGAATCGGATAAGGTACCCCATAGTGGGCGAACAACGCCTTCAGCTCCAGCCAGTAGGCGATCTCGCCACCACCACCGATGAAAGCGATATTGGGCAGGATGGTTTCCTGGAACATGCCCCGCAAAATAACATTGGGACTGAAACGCTCCGGATGCGACACCAGTTCTTTTTCAAGTTCAGCAGCGTCAAATTTCAACGAGGTGTGTAATACTTTCCACTGCTCCCCTTCCTGAACGATGCGTTCACGCATCCCGTCCCGCAAATAGAACAGGTTGATCTCCCTGGGATTGGCCTGTACTTTATAATGTGCCCCCAGTTGTTCCAGGGTATTATTGACAATATTATGGGATGCCTGATGAAACAGTTCATCCTTTATCACCGGAATATACAGGCTTTTCAGTGCCGGGTTATCGGGTACCAATACCACCAGTCCATAACGCCCGAACAAGGCATGCACCAGGTACAGCGTGGCATCCTGAATATTGCGGTGCTCCAGGTAAGCCTTCTGCAACAACGTGATCAGTTCTCCTGCATGTGGCGCGTACCCGAGTGTATCTTTTATCTGTCCGATCAGCTGCTCCAGCCCATCCGGATGCATGCGACCGACAGCACCCTGCTGGCCTGCCGCCCAGGTCAAAGTTTTACCTTCCAGATAGATGCTGCCCAGTTCATCCAGATCGGCATCTTCGCTACCCATATAATACACGGGCACAAAGTGATGCTGCGGATATTGCTGTTGCAGCTCCTGACAAAGTTTGACTGCCTGTAGTATCTTATAAACAAAATACAGGTAGCCGGTAAATATATTGGGTTGGTGGGCGGTCGTCACCGTGAATGTCTGAGGATGAGCGAGGCGGGCGATATTATCCTGAACGGCCTGTTCCGGTTCCAGGTGTTGGTATTGCTGCTCCAATGCAGCTACCAGCGCAGCTCTCGGGGTGTTAAACTGTTGTCGTGCGGCTATAGCGGCAGTAAAATCCGGACGAACAGCCGAGTAGGAATAAAAAGGTCTGATCTGTGGCGCGTCTGCTAAAAAATCTGTTACCAGCTGATTAAAATAGCCTGTCTTCCCGTAAGGAATATACTCGAGCATATTACGTGTCGAATTACAAATGATCAATAAAAGTAACGGATATATCTCAATACATCGAAACTTTTGAATGTACGAAGTTAGATAAGAAAAAGTGATTTAAGGATTTTTACTAATGAAATTTGATGGGCGGACGATTATGGATTAGAATTTGCCGTAATGCAGGATCGGAAACCGGAATACTATGAAGATCGCAATCCTTTCGCCCGTGGCCTGGCGGACACCACCCCGGCATTACGGCCCCTGGGAACAGATGGCCTCCAACCTCGCAGAAGGCCTGATCGCCCGCGGCGCAGACGTGACCCTCTTCGCCACCGGCGACTCACTGACACAAGGCAAGCTGGCGTGGATTTGCCCGCAAGGCTATGAGGAAGACCGCCAGGCAGATGCCAAAGTCTATGAGTGCATGCATATCAGCTACCTGATGGAACAGGCGCACCACTTTGACATCATCCACAATCATTTCGACTTTCTCCCGCTCACCTATTCCCGCCTGATCGGCACCCCGATGGTGACGACTATTCACGGTTTTTCCTCCGAAAAGATCGTTCCGGTATACCAGCGTTACAACCAGACAGGCCACTATGTGGCCATCAGCAATGCCGACCGGCATCCTACCCTGCAATACAAAGCCACAGTATACAATGGTGTCAGGTCAGACGACTTCGCGTTTACGCCGGTGCCGGACGATTACCTGCTGTACTATGGGCGCATCCATCCCGACAAGGGTACGTATGAGGCCATACAGATAGCGTTGCAGGCCAACCGGCAGTTGCTGATAGCCGGTATCATCCAACAGAAAGAATATTTTGAAGAAAAGGTGAGACCTTATATAGATGAGGAACAAATCATCTACCTGGGCCCTGTGGGCGGCGCTGCGCGCAGCGAGCTGCTTGGGAAAGCCAGCGCCCTGTTACATCCTATTCATTTTAACGAGCCATTCGGACTGAGTGTGGCCGAAGCCATGCTGTGCGGCACCCCTGTGATTGCGTTCAACAGAGGCTCCATGCCGGAGCTGATACGGGACGGGAACACCGGCTTTTTAGTCGATACAACAGCAGAAGCTGTAGCTGCTGTGGAAGTATTGGGACAGATAGACCGCTATGCCTGTCATCTGCATGCGCATGAGCATTTCACCACCGAAAGAATGACGGAAGACTATCTGAAAGTATATCATTCGCTTTGACAGGCTATGCGCCGTCTGCCTTGATCTGGGCCAGCAGTCTTTCGAGGTTGACCGTGGCGAAGCCGGATGCGTAATCAGAGAGGCCGTAAGGGATGATCAGTTCTTCATTATGTACAAGGGAGCCGCAGGAATAGAGCACATTGGGCACATAGCCTTCCCTTTCGTCTTTGTTGGGCATGAGCAGCGGTTCCTTCAGGCGACCGATCTCCGTGCCGGGATCGTCGAGGTCCAGCAGGCTGGCGCCGACGCAATAGGTACGCATGGGGCCCACCCCGTGGGTGATCACCAGCCATCCTTCCGGTGTTTCTATTGGAGAGCCACAGTTGCCCACCTGTACAAATTCCCAGGGATATTTGGGCGTCTGGAGTATTTGCGGGTTTTCCCAGATATTGATTTTATCAGAATACATGATGTATCCGTTGATACCATCAATACGGGATATCATCACATATTTACCTTTGATCTTGCGGGGAAAGAGGGCCAGGTTTTTATTCTGGGCCCCCTCTCCGTACAAGGGCATTATTTTGAAGTTATAGAAATCATCTGTACACAATAGTTTGGGCTGAATAGCCACCCCGTCAAATGCGGTGTAGGTAGCATAATAGATGATACGGCCATCTTCCTCCTGGTATTTCACGAAACGAGCATCTTCAATCCCACGGCTTTCGGCGTCGGAGTAAGGGAAAATCACCCGGTCGGAAATATCGGTATCGAGGGAGAAGTTCAGTTCATAGTATGAATCTGCCAGCCAGAGCAGCCTTTCCAGCGCTTTTTTCACGAGATGATCGACCTGATAGCGCTGTTGCATTTCACGGATGACCTTTTTCAGGGCCATGTATTCGAATTCTTCCGGCAGGCTGTTCATCACTTCCTGCATCACCGGGTCCGGCAGTTTGATGGAAACGGCGTTCTGAAAGAAGGTATCTTTTTTATACATGGCATTGCGGATCACTTCCGCTTCGTCCACGTAGTTACCGGCTGTCTGTAGGGAAATCTGGTTGTTACGGTCGATGATGCCGCTCCGGAAAGCGATGGACGAGATATGTCCTTCGCCAACGGCCCGGAAGCTGAGGATCACTCTTTTTTCTCCTTCTTCCAATCCGCTCTGGTCCACATCTTCAATCATCGACGGATTAAAAAAGGCAGCAGATTCAATAGAATATTCATTGGTAAAATACGAACCTGTCAGTAGTTTTCTTTTCAGGGAGAGCTCATCATAGTTGACCTGGGCCGCCGCAAAGAGGTGCCGGATCCTGTCAGCATGTTTTTCAAAAATGCGGGTGATGTTACGGTGACGCCGGGAGAACTCTCTCAGTATAGGCGTTATCGTTACCTCCACCTCCTCATCGGTCATGGTAGCGACATGCTGTATAATGGACTTTGCCCTGGCTTCGCCATTGAAAAAAAACCTGGCAACCACCCTTTTCAGATCAGGATAGATCTTGGTAGGTTTCCGCTCAATTGACAGTCGCATGTGTATTGTTTTGTTAGATGTTGAATCCGTCCGGCAGGACTACTCCTTTTTTAACAACAACAATGCCGTCTTTCACCGTATATTTTTCAAAGTCGCCATCCGGGAGATGGTCTCCGCCTTTGATATGTACGTTGTTTCCGATACTGCAGTTCTTGTCAATGATAGCCCTGTCGATCACACAATTTTCGCCTATCCCCATCGGTGGGCGGCCTTCCGCACTGGCCCTGTCGAGTTCGTCGAGGGTCTGGTAATAGTCGCTTCCCATGATATAGGTGTTGGAGATGACCGAGCCTTTGCCGATGCGGGTACGGATACCCACTACGCAGCGCTCCAACCGGCTCGCCATAATAATACAACCATCGGCGATGATTGTTTTCTCCATCGTGCCGGATATTTTGGCGGGGGGAAGCATCCGCGCCCTGGAATAGATGGTTTGGGATTCGTTGAACAGGTTAAACTGTGGTATATCATCTGTGAGCCCGATATTGGCCTCCCAGAAAGAAGAGATATTACCGATGTCGGTCCAGTAGCCTTCGTACTGATAACTGAACACACGGGCTTTGGCTTCGATGGCTTCCGGGATCACCTGTTTGCCAAAGTCGGCCGCCTCCGGTTGTTTGCCTAACATATTAAAAAGCACGTCCCGGCTGAAGATATAGATACCCATGCTGGCAAGGTACACACGCCCTGCGGATTTCATTTCTTCACTGACCTCAGACGCCCATGGCGGCAGCACGTCCTGCGAGGGCTTTTCTGTAAAGGAAACGATAGCGCCGGAATCATCCGTTTTCAGGATACCGAAATCCGATGCGTCTTTCGCCGATACCGGAATAGTGGCAATGGATATTTCCGCACAGGTTTCTATATGATGTTGGATCATATCGCGGAAATCCATCTGGTATAACTGATCTCCGGAAAGGATCAGCACATATTTGAAGTCAAAATTCTCCACATGGTGCAGACACTGCCTTACCGCATCCGCAGTGCCCTGGTACCAGGTTGGGTTGTCGGGCGTTTGTTCTGCGGCCAGGATATCTACAAACCCTTTGTCGAAATGACTGAAGTGGTAGGAGTTTTTGATGTGTTTGTTAAGCGAGGCAGAGTTGAACTGGGTTAAAACGAAAATACGGTTCAGTTCCGCGTTCAGGCAGTTGGAGATGGGGATATCCACCAGTCTGTATTTACCGGCAAGGGGCACCGCCGGTTTGGACCTACGGCGGGTAAGGGGATATAAGCGGGTACCTGCACCGCCTCCGAGAATAATGGATATAACATCTTTAGTCATAGTGTGGACGTTGGTTTAGATTAGGAATTCGCAGTGCGTTATCATCATGAATTAGCCTTTTATACGCTGGTATACATCGAGGTACTGCTGGGCCGAGCGTCCCCACGAGTGATTGAGCCGCATACCACGTAGCCGTATATCCGACAGGTGGGCGGTATCATTGAACAGTTCCACTGCACGTTTTACGGAGTAACAGGCATCCCATACCCCTGCCTGATTAAAACGTATGCCAAAACCACCGGGATCTCCAAAATCGGTCACAGTATCTTTTAATCCGCCGGTACTGCGCACCATGGGCACCGTTCCATAACGGAGCGCATAGAGCTGGTTTAGCCCGCAGGGCTCTACTCTGGACGGCATCAACAGAAAATCGCTGCCGGCATATATCAGGTGTGACAGTGCTTCGTTATAACCAATATGTAAATTAAACCCATAGCTTACGTCATGCCGGGTTTGTTGTAGTGACCATTCCACATGTGGATCTCCGCTACCCAGTACGAGGAAGTTTACCTCACCGGGCAGCTCATGTAAGGTGCGACTGATGATTTCCGGGAGCAGGTCGGCGCCCTTATCGCCTACCAACCGGCCAATGAAGGATACCAGCGGCAACGACGCATCAAAACCGAACCGCTCACAGAGGGCCTGTTTATTTTCCTTCTTACCCTGGGCTACGGTCTCCAGATCGTAATTGGCCTGCACCATATGATCGGTTTCCGGGTCCCACACAGCGGTATCAATGCCGTTGATGATACCCACCGTTTTCGCCTTTTCATGACTGATCAGCCATTCCAGGCCATTGGCGTTCTGATACAGCTCCTCTAAATAACCCGGCGATACGGTGGTCACGCGCCAGGCGCACTTAATGGCGGCAGCCAGCGGGTTGATAGCGCCGCCCCAGTCCAGCAAACCGGACTTCCACAAGTCGAAAGACGGGATGAGGTACAGTCTGTCCCACCCAAACTGGCCCTGATACTGGGCGTTATGGATGGTGAGCACGGAAGGCACTTCCTTCATGCGCTCATATTTATAACCGTAACTCATCAGAAAGGGGATCAGGCCTGTGTGGTGATCGTGACAGTGCACAACATCCGGCAGATGGTTCCATTCATTGATCCAGTCCAGTACCGCGATCTGGAAGGCGAGGAATCTTTCTGTATCATTAGGGTAACCATATACTCCGGGGGTATCCAGCAGACCGGGGATATCTACCAGATATAAATCGAAGCCCAGCTCATTGTTGCGCTCTTTTAAAACATTGAAATGATACCAGTCGTGTCCCAGCCACATGCCTGCCTGGTGTACCACGTCAAATTCATGCGTATCATAATATTTATTCCTGTAGGCCGGCACCACCACCTTGGCGATGGTCCCCAGCTCGTATTGGTATTTGGGCAATGCCCCTACCACGTCACCGAGCCCACCTACTTTGGCTACCGGGTAACATTCCGCGCTAACGTGTAAAATCTCCATGCTAAATAATTGATAATCTAATTTAAGTTAACAGGTAAAAACAAGAAAACAAAGGGTTTCGACCATTTTATTTTAGCAGTGTGTTTTACCACCGTAGCCCCCGGCTTTTAGTATATTTGTAGTACCTACCTTTATCCCTTTTACCGGTGATTGTCATGTGCACCCGTTAAACCTCCTGTTATGGATTTTGGCCGTGTAACACCTGCGGAGCTGGAAGAACTCGACTTCAAACTGCCCGCTGAACCGCTTTTCAACAAGAAAGTGCTGAAAGGCAAGCCCGTTAAGAAACCGCAGGCCTGGCTGGGCTGCGCCAAATGGGGCCGTAAGGAATGGATAGGGAAAATATACCCCAAAGGCACCAAAGAAGCCCTTTTCCTTCCCGAATATGTGCGCCATTTCAACAGCATTGAACTCAATGCTACCCACTATCAGATCTACGGACCGGACACCATCTCCAAATGGGATGCTTCCGCTAAAGGCATGGAATTTAAATTCTGTCCCAAAGTGCCGCAGACCATCAGTCATTTCAGCAATCTCAGTCCCGCTACCGCCGGTCCCAAGACCACCTCTTTCCTGGAGGGAGTGCTGGCTTTCGGCAAACACCTCGGGCCTATTTTCCTGCAGCTGAGCGACAAATACGGGCCGGCCAAACGGAAAGCACTATACGATTATCTGGCCTCGCTGCCTACCGACCTGCAGTTTTTTCTGGAAGTAAGACATAAAGAATGGTATGAAGATGAAGCCGTCCGGCTGGAACTGTTCGACAAACTGCGGGAACTGAAAGTAGGCGCCATCATTACCGACACCGCCGGCAGGAGGGACTGCGCCCATATGCACCTCACCGTCCCTAAAATATTCATCCGTTTTGTGGGCAACAGCCTCCACCCCACCGACTATACCCGTATCGACGACTGGGCCAACCGTATCAAATACTGGCTGGACAACGGCCTGCAGGAGATTTATTTCTTCATGCACATGCACGACGAAGCCCTGTCGCCCGACCTGGCAGCCTATCTGGCCGACAGGATAGAAGCTGTTTGCGGACTACAGGTAAAAAAGCCGCAATTTGTAAAGGAATAGTGTTTTTTTTGACGAATACATTACAAGAGATAAAAAAGCCGGACTGAAATATTAATTTCGCCCTCTCAAAACCCGGTACATACCATGATGCGCGAAAAGCTGGAACAATTGGCCCAGGAACTGGAAGGAACGCTTTATACGGACAATACCATGCGGACACTCTATGCCACCGATGCGTCGGCATACCGTGAGATGCCGCTGGCTGTGGTCATCCCTGAATCAACAGACGACCTGCAAAAACTTATCTCTTTTGCGCGTACCAACAAAACATCGCTGATACCCCGCACGGCAGGCACCTCGCTGGCAGGCCAGGTGGTGGGCAACGGTATCATTACCGACGTGTCCCGCAGCTTCACTAAAATACTGGAACTCAATACCGCCGAAAACTGGGTGCGGGTGCAGCCCGGCGTCATCCGCGACGAGCTGAACATGTACCTGAAACCGCACGGCTTCTACTTCGGCCCTGAAACATCCACCGCCAACCGCGCTATGATCGGCGGTATGGTGGGCAACAACTCCTGCGGCTCCAACAGCGTGGTATACGGCAGTACCCGTGAACACCTGCTGGAAGTAAAAGCCCTGCTGAGCAACGGTGAAGAGGTAACCTTCGGCACCCTCAGCCCGGACGACTTCCACGCCAAGTGTGAAGGCCCCGACACCCTCGAAACCCGTATCTATCAACAGATACGCAGCACGCTGAGCGACTATCGCAACCAGGAGGAAATACGCCGTGAATTTCCCAAAAAGAGCATCCCCCGCCGCAATACCGGCTACGCCGTAGATATGCTGCTGGAAACCGCTCCTTTTACCGCCGGCACCGAAGACTTTAACTTCTGCAAACTCATCGCAGGCTCCGAAGGGACCCTCGCGTTCATCACAGAAATAAAACTGCACATCGACCCCCTTCCTCCTAAAGAAACAGGTCTGCTGTGCATCCACTTCAACAGCATCGATGAATCCCTGCGGGCCAATATCCAGGTGATGGACTTCAAACCCAGCGCCAGTGAGCTGATAGACCATTTCATCCTGGAATGCACCAAAGACAATATCGAACAACGTAAAAACCGCTTCTTCGTACAGGGAGATCCCGGCGCCATCCTCGTGGTGGAATTCTGCCGCCATACCCGCGAAGAAGTGAAAGAAATAGCCGGCAGGCTGGAAGCCCAACTGCGTGCCGCAGGACTGGGTTACCACTTCCCGCTCCTGTTTGGAGAAGACACCAAAAAAATCTGGACGCTCCGCAAAGCGGGGCTGGGGCTACTCAGCAACCTCCCCGGCGACGAAAAAGCCGTTCCGGTGATTGAAGACACCGCGGTGGCCGTGGAAGACCTCCCCGATTTTATCCGCGACTTCAATCTCATCCTGCAGCAGTATGACCTCCATGCCGTACACTACGCCCATGCCGGTAGCGGAGAGATCCACCTCCGCCCTATCATCAACCTGAAAACGGAAGAAGGTAATCAACTCTTCCGGACCATCGCGGAAGAAATAGCCACCCTCGTAAAAAAATACAACGGCTCCCTCAGCGGAGAACATGGCGACGGCCGACTGCGCGGAGAATTCATCCGTCAGATGGTAGGCGAGAAAAACTATGAACTGCTACGTCAGATCAAATACACCTGGGACCCTGAAAACATCTTCAATCCCAACAAAATCGTGGACACGCCGTCCATGAACAGCATGTTGCGCTACGAACCCGGACAGAAAACACCGGACTTCCATACTATCTTCCATTTCCCGGAACAGACCGTACTACAGCACGCAGAACAGTGCAACGGTTCCGGCGACTGCCGTAAGACACCGCTGAGCGGCGGCACCATGTGCCCCAGCTACATGGCCACCCGCAACGAAAAAGATACGACCCGCGCCAGGGCCAACATCCTGCGTGAATTCCTCACACACTCCACCAAAGAAAACCGCTTCGATCATAAAGAGATTTATGATGTACTGGACCTCTGCCTGGCCTGTAAGGGCTGTAAGTCAGAGTGCCCCTCCAACGTGGACATGGCGAAGCTGAAGATGGAATTCCTGCAACATTACTACGATGCCAACGGCGTACCGATGCGGGCCAAAATGATCGGCAATTTCTCTAAACTGTCTGGTCTCGCTGCCATTGCGCCAAGCCTCTACAATGGCCTGATCAATAACAGCTTTACCGGCGGCCTTATCCGGAAATTCAGCGGTTTCGCTGCCAAACGCTCCCTGCCCGGCCTGCACAGTACTACCCTGCGGAAATGGTTCAACCAAACCTGGCCCAAAGAAAAACAGGGCACCGGCAGCCGCACCGTTTACCTCTTCTGCGATGAGTTCACCAACTATAACGATACCCCCGTTGGTATCAAAGCGGTGCAACTGCTGCATCGCCTGGGCTATGAAGTGAAAATGATCGACCACCCGGAAAGTGCCCGCGCATATATGTCTAAAGGACTGCTGCGCCAGGCACGCGAGCTGGCAGAACAGAATGTGCGTATATTCAGTACCGTTATCAACGACAATATCCCCCTGCTGGGCGTAGAGCCTTCCGCCATCCTCAGTTTCCGCGACGAATACCCTGACCTTGTCCGGGAAAATCTTCGTTCACAAGCGCAAACACTGGCTAAAAACTGTTTCCTGATCGATGAATTCATCGCCAGCGAAGCAGAGAAAGGACATATCACCGCCGCCCAATTCACCAGCCAACCACAGCAGATCAAGCTGCACGGCCACTGTCAGCAGAAAGCATTGTCTTCCGCGCTGCACAGCAAGAAAATGCTCTCTATCCCGCAACATTACAACGTGGAAGTGATCCCTTCCGGCTGTTGCGGTATGGCCGGCTCCTTCGGTTACGAAAAAGAACACTACGATCTCAGTATGCAGATCGGGGAAATGGTGCTGTTCCCGGCCGTCCGTAACGCCGCCGCCGGTACGCTGATAGCTGCGCCCGGCACCAGCTGCCGCCATCAGGTGAAAGATGGTACCGGCGTAAAAGCGCAGCATCCCGTGGAAATATTATTTGAAGCGTTGGCGTAATGGACGTTACAGTGCTTATGTCAGGCATTAGCTTCTAACGTTTCAACGTTTTATTTTCCGGCATTTGTTTTCCGGCATTTGTTTTCCCAGGGCTGAAGCCCTGGGCTACGATGTTGTTCAATTTCTTTCTAATTAGGAATCCCGTAGTTTATGTATGGTAAACGATCTTAGCGTCAGAAATGTCAGCAACGTGGCAAGCCTGAAGCAATGAATAGAAACAATCATATTAATCGATTGATCGATTGATTGATTGATTGATTGATTGATCGATTGATTGATTGATTGACAATACAATGACATAAAAAAATCCCGGAGCAATTTCCGGGATTTTTTTATGCCTGATAGTAATATGCTCCCAGAGGCAGTGTAGCCTCAATACATGCCTGAACAACATCATAGCCCAGGGCTTCAGCCCTGGGAATGGGGAATGGGGAATGGGGAATGGGGAATGGGGAATGGGGAATGGGGAATGGGAAACGCGAACGAAAATAAAATGTTCGTTTTTATTCGCTCAATCTTCCGGTATAGAGCCGTGTTTCATATTTAAACACCACCATGCCATTCTCCTGATATTTATTGAAGAGGTCTTCCAGGTCCTTGATCATGGGCCCGTAGTTTTCATGAGAACGGGCTGGCATATACGAAGATGATGACAGCAATCCTTTCAGGGCTTTGAAATCGAAGCGTTGTGCATTCTGAATGGTTTTCTCGCGGAAGGTGCCGGGGAGAAAAAACGAGGCGAGTTGTACGGCACTTACATTGCGTTGCTGCATATGTTTATAATCTGTGCCGTGTTGTTGCAGCAGTTGCTCGTAGTCATACTCAAACGGAGAGTTGGTTGGACGGATGTTCCACATTAACGCTGCGAAGCTGTCCGGCTTAGCGATACGGTGAAATTCTTTGCGGGTAAGCACCTGATCAAACCAGTGGAAAGCCTGGCCTGCCACGATGAGGTCTACTGAATTATTGGGCAGGGTGGTATGCTCTGCCGTGGCGGCAATGCTTTTAAAACCGGGAAAACGGCCCAGCTGCTGCTCTGCGGAGGCGCGCATGGCATCGTTAGGCTCTACGGCATATACCGTGTTACCATTATCCAGAAATGGCTGTGCCGAAAGACCGGTACCGGAACCAATATCGGCGATGACGCTATTATGCGTTAGTCCCACCGTGGCCGACAGGTACGGGATCATGGCCACCGGATAATGTGGCCTGTATTTCTCGTAATCCGTGACCCTGTTGCTGAATCGTTCCGTATTTTTCATGACCAAAAATAAAGCTATTCACCCAGCCCTTTCGGTTTTTTCTCTTCATTGCCATGTGCTTCCAGTTCGGCCAGTTTCTTTTTGCCGTAGGCCAGTTTGGTGATCAGCACATATAATACCGGAACGGTGAACACGCCGAGCACGGTAGCGGCGAGCATACCGCCAATAACGGTAAAGCCTATATTAACACGGGACGCTGCGCCGGCGCCTTTCGCCAGACACAGCGGCACTACGCCGAGGATAAATGCAAAGGAGGTCATCAGGATAGGCCGGAAACGTAGTTTAACCGCTTCCAACGTAGCCTCCAGCAGCGGCATCCCCCTGTCCACACGTTCTTTACAGAACTCCACGATCAGGATGGCGTTTTTAGCCGCCAGACCGATCAAGGTGATCAAACCTATCTGGGAATATACGCTGTTGGCCTGTTTGGTCAGCGCCAGCGCCACTATGGAGCCAAACAACGCCACCGGCACGGCCAGTAATACCGAAAAGGGTACCGACCAGCTTTCGTATAATGCGGTGAGCAGCAGGAACACAAACAGGATAGACAACATGAAGATGAGCACACTACTGTTGCCCGCCTTGATTTCCTGCAACGATACGTTGGCCCATTCGTAACCGAAGTTTTCCGGTAGCACCTGGGCAGCCACTTCCTGCAAAGCCTTGATGGCGTCACCGCTACTGTAGCCCACTTTGCTATCTCCGTCTATTTCCACGGAGCGGTAGAGGTTGAAGTGGTTGATTACCGGTGCACCTGCTCCTTTTTTGGAGGTGATGAGCGCACTCAGTGGCACCATCTGGCCCAGGTTATTGCGTACGTAATAGGTAGCGAGATTATCGATACTGGTACGATAGAGCGAGTCTGCCTGCATCACCACGCGGAAGCTGCGGCTGAAACGCGTGAAGTCGTTGACATAAAGACCGCCAAGGAAAGTCTGTAAGGCATTGAACACATCACTGACTGCTACCCCCAGTTGCTTACACTTGTCTCTGTCCACTTCCACATTGAACTGCGGGGTATTGGCACTGAAAAAGGCATAAGCACGGGCAATTTCGGGTCGCTGGTTGGCCGCCATCAGGAACTGGCCCATCACCTGAGTAAACTGTTTGATGTCCGGATTACTTTTCTGCTCCAGCACAAACGAGAAGCCGCCCGACGTACCCATACCACGTAATGTAGGCGCGGGGATGGCAATGATGGTGGCCCCTATGATGCGGGAGGCGGCGCCCTGGATACGGCCCAGCACTTTATTGATATCATCTCCGTGCGCGTAGCGCTCATCCCATGGTTTGAGGCTCACGAAGAAAGTGCCGGAGTTAGGTTTCACCGCATTCGCCACAAAGTTCATCCCGGTAATACCGAAGAAGTGATTGACAGCGCTGTCGGAACCGAGAATATGCCCGATTTCATCCACGACTTCTTTTGTTCGTTCCGTAGATGCAGCTTCCGGCAATTCCAATGCTATAAAGAGGGCCCCCATGTCTTCCTGAGGAACAAAAGTGGTGGGTGTCTTCTTAAAAAGATAAAAAGCGGCGGCGAACAACACACCCAGCAAAATGAGCACCACCGGCGTAAAGCGGATGGAACGCATCACCATGTTACCATAACGGTTGGTAACGCGGGCAAACCATTCGTTGAACTTATAAAAGAGTTTATTCAGCCCGTGGGATTTTTTGGTGAGATGCGCTGGCCGCAGCAGGATGGCTGTCAGCGCCGGTGTGAGGGTTAATGCCAGGAAGGCGGAAAGCAATACTGAAAATGCGATCGTGAGCGCAAACTGTTGGTACAACCGTCCGCTTACCCCGGGAATAAACGCCACCGGCACAAACACTGCCGCCAGGATCAGGGCGATAGCGATTACCGGTGCCTGCACCTCAGACATCGCTTTAAACGTAGCCTCCCGTGGAGACATCAGGTCTGCATCGATGTGGTGCTGGACCGCCTCCACCACCACAATGGCATCATCCACCACAATACCGATGGCCAGTACGAAACCGAACAAGGTGAGGGTATTGATGGAGAATCCGAGTAACTGGAAGAAAATAAAAGTACCGATCAGGGAGATCGGGATTACCAATATCGGAATGATGGTGGCGCGCCAGTTTTGCAGGAACACAAACACCACTATTACCACCAGCGCCAGCGCTTCGAGGAAGGTATGAAACACTTCGTCAATAGATATTTTTACAAACGACGTGGTTTCAAAAGGGATCAGCCAGTTTACATCTTCCGGGAAGGACTTGCCCATTTCTTCCATTTTAGCGATCACCCGGTCGTTCACATCCAGCGCATTGGCGCCTGGCGCCAGATAAATCGCCAGACCGCTACCGGTTTTACCATCGGCTTTCGCATCGATGGCGTAACTAAAGGAGCCCAGGTTGATACGGGCTACATCGCGGAGACGAACGAGGCCACCATTGGGGTTTTTCGCTACCACGACGTTGCCAAATTCTTCCGAGGTGGCCAGACGGCCTTTTACACTGACCGTATATTCAAAAGCCTGCGTACGGGACATGGGCGGCGCTCCGATGCTACCGGCGGGTACCTGCTGGTTCTGTTCGGTGATGGCCCGGGCAACATCAGCGGCCGTGAGGTTAAGCGCCGCCATCTTGTCGGGGTTGAGCCATATACGCATACTATAGTCCTGCGAGAACACGTTCACGTCACCCACCCCGGCGATACGGGCCAGCTCTGGTTTTAGATAGATATTGATATAGTTGTCGAGGAATTCACGGGTATGTTTGCCTTTCGGTGAATTGAGCCCGATTACCATCAACATATCATTGGAACGTTTTTTAACGGTCACCCCTACACGTCTTACTTCATCCGGCGTACTGGGGAGCGCGAGGCTTACCCTGTTCTGCACGTCGAGTGTGGCGATGTCCGGATCAGTGCCGAGGTTGAATGTCACCGTGATACTCATGGAGCCGTCGTTGGCGCTGACGGACTGAATGTACATGGCGCCTGGCGTACCATTCACCTGGTTTTCGATGGGCGTGGTCACCGTTTCTTCCACCGTAGTGGAGTTGGCGCCCACATAAACGGCCCTTACGTCCGTTACAGGCGGCGCAATATCGGGCAACTGGGCAATAGGCAGGTTAAACATACAGATCAACCCTACAATCACCAGGATGATGGCTATAACTATCGTAGTATTCTTGCGCTCTATAAAAGTTTTTGAGATCATACTGTGATGGCGATTTTAGGAATTAATGTTTACCGGCCGGAGGTGTTGCCGGCGTACCGGGACCGGCCACATTCACGGTATCTCCGGGCCTCACTTTCTGCAGGCCTTCCACGATGATCCTGTCGCCGGCTTTCAGGCCGCTTTCTACGATCAGCATGGTATCTGCAACGGGGCCGGGCTTGATATGCACCGGTTGTACCACGTTGTCTTTCGTGAGGGTCATCACGGAAGTTTCGGAGAGGGTCTCTACGATTGCTTTAGCAGGGATGGCCACCTGCGTGGCCGGCGTGGAGTACTGCATGACCACTACACAGCTCATCCCCGATTTAAGCTGATTGTCTTTATTATCAAATACCAGCCGCACCCGGATAGTGCCGGTCTGCGGGTCCACGATATTATTGATGGCCTGTATTTTTCCCTGTTCCCCATAACTTTCACCGCTGGTGAATCTGAGGAAGAATTTTTCATCCCCTTGTCCTTTCTGGATGCGGAGGAACTGGGGGATGCTGGCTTGTGGCACATCAAAATCCGCGAAGATGGGATGTTCGTTGACGAGGGTGTTGATCAGCGTCTGGCCGGCGTTGACGATATCGCCGACTTTGATCTGTACGATGCCGATGCTGCCGCTGACCGGAGCACGGATGACGGCGTGATTGACATCGGTGCCTGCCCGGGCCACAGCTGCTTTAGCGGCCGCCACGTTGGCTTTGGACGTCATCATGGCAGTGTATGCCTGGTCTACCGTTTGTTTGGAAATAGCATCATGCTCCAGCAGGGTTTTATATCGCTCATAATCTTTCTGCTTCTGAGCGAGGTCAGCTTCTGCCTGTTGCTGGCTGGCAGCCACCTGGCCATAAGCGGCCACATAGCGGCTTTTATCGATCTCATACAGGGGCTGTCCCTTTTTCACCATACTACCGTCTTTCACTTTGATGCCGGAGAGATAGCCGGTCACGTCGGAGCGGATAGCCACTTCATCGTGGGCCATCAGGGTAGCGGGGAACTGAGAGTGCACGGTATAGGAAGCCGGTACTACTTCCTGCGCTACAACGGTTGCCTTCATCTTGCCCATCATGGCTGCCTGTTGCTGTTCTTTTTTTCCACCACCGCAGGCAGTGCCCAGCAGCGCAACCACGATGATGATCCAATTTGATTTCAGGTGCATATGGAGAAAAAATTAATAATTGTTGTATGAGCTGTTATATTATTTGATTCTGCCAGTGGCTTTATCCAGGTCCGTTTTGCTGATCAGGGTACTGAGCATGGCGTTGACGTAGTCTGTCCGGGCCTGGGTGAGCTGACTTTCCGCTGAGATCACGTCCAGACTGGTAGCTACTCCCTGTTCAAATTTGAGTACTATGCGGTCGTATATGCCCTGCGTTAGTGCCATATTCGTCTTCTGTGTCACGAATGTGGCTTTATTACTTTCGTAGGCTGTATTCGCACTTTTCACTTCCAGCTTGATCTGTTGTGAGAGGAAGTCGAGATCATTTTGTGATTTTTTCAGGGTGATCCGTTGTTCCTGGATCTGATGCAGCCTTTCCGTACCGGTAAAAATGGACCATGATAAATTGAGCCCCAGCGCGGAAGCGCCGAAACCTTCTTTGTACAGGTCGCCGAAGCGGGTGGAGAACCAGTTAACGCCGTAGTTGATGAAAAAATTCAGCTGTGGCAGATAAGCCATCTTCTTGCTTTTCAGGCTCAGTTCATTCAGGGCTATCTGGGTGTTCTGAATGCTGTATTCGATACGGTCTTCCACTTTATAATTGAGCGTGTCAGCAGAAAACGACTCCACGTTGAGGTCCTGGACGGTTTCCTTCAGCTCGAGGTTACTTTCCTGCGGCATGCCCATCTGAAACTTCAATAACTGCATCGTATATACGAGTTCCCGGATCTGGTTTTCGATCTGGGTAACGCCGTTGTTATAGGACACCTGTATCCGGTCCACGTCTACCCTTTCAGACACGCCGGCATCATAACGGGCTTTGGTGTCGGTGAGGGTTTTACGTAGCTGATCGAGATTGGATTTTGACAGGCGGATATTCTCCTGATTGGTGAGCACCGCGTAGTAGGCTTTGATGATGGCCACCTTGGTATCTATTTCCGTGCGTGTCAGGCTTTTGGTGGCCAGTCCCCGGTACACGCGGGAAGCTTTCAGTCCGAGGAAATAATCACTTTGAAAAACGGTCTGGTTCACCTGGCCGGTAGCATTGGAACTGAAGCGGGTCCCAAACTGCACGGGAATTTTCCGGTCATAGTTGCCGCTGGCGATGTCGGGAATCAGCGAGGTGGCCAGCTTCAGGTTGTCCGTGAAATTAGCATTGATATCTGCATGCGGAAACAGCTTTGCCGTGGCTTCCTTTACCTGTTCCTTTGAAAAATCCACGTCCAGGTTGGCATTGACCATATCATGATGATGCGCGGTCCCGTATTGTATGCAGTCGACCAGGTTAAAGGCGTAGTTTCCCCTGGTTGTATCCATCTGCCCGTAAGTGGTATTTATTCCTGACAAAAAAAGCGTAGAAATCAATATAAGGGTACAACGCATACTTATAACATTGAAAGTATATGATGATTGATAAATACCTAACAAATGAAAAAAGAAAAGGTTGTAAAGCAGCTATCGACGGTTGACAAGGCCGCAACGCATAAATGAATTCTGACCGGAGGCGGTCGCACAGGAAATGCTGCTACCCGAATATACGAAACTGTTGGATTAAAAAAAGGGTGGCTGGACGCTTTCTTTAGCTTTTCGTATATTGCCGAAAAGCCATACGTTTTTATTATGTCTATGTCAGTTATCAAGGAAGCCAAACCTGCACACCGTGAGTTTGAGCTGGACCGGGCAGTGTTGTTCAGCGATGCTGTGTTTGCCATTGCCATTACCCTGTTAATTATTGAGATCAAGTTACCGACGATGCCCGCGCAGCTGCCTCCGGGCGGCTACCGGCAGGTGCTGAATCCCTTTCTGATGGAGTTTTTCACGTTCGCGATGAGTTTTCTGTTCATCGGTACTTTCTGGAAATGGCACCTGCACCTGTGTCGTTTTTTACAACACTATGACGATGGGCTGATCCACCGCAATCTCTTTTTCCTTTTTTTCATCGTCACCTTTCCTTTCTCCACCGGCGCCATGATGCATATGGGCAACCATTTCATGTTGCCGCTGTATATTTACCTGTTTAACCTGGCCGGATGCCTGGCCGGGCTGTTCTGGATCAGCTATTATATTTTCCAGCGCAAGCCGGGGCTGGCGGTAGCAGGACTTCATACAGAAAAAGAGTTGCTGTATCAGCGGCTGAAATACAGTTTTCTGACGATGGCCTTCGGGTTTACCGCGATTGCGCTTGCTTATTTTATTTATCCGGACAATACAACCATACAAAATCTCAGTTTCTGTCTGATTCCGTTATTGATTTTTTTCAATCATTTTCGGTTGAAGATCAAAAAACGCAATACCCTGCGCCTGGTACATGTAGGCGATAAACCCAGTTAACCATGATAGAAGTAGATAAAAGAGACGGACAGTTTTTGCACCGGGTCATCCGGCAGTGGCAGCAGGACGGGCTGGTCACCGACACACAGGCGGAGGACCTGCAGAAAAGCTATACTGTCCGGACCAACGACTGGCAGACGATCACCCTCTATATTTTTATTGCTGCCATTTCCTGCGCCCTGATGGCGTTTGGATCATTGGTACTGGACGAAAAATGGATTGAGGTGCTGCGGAAGAAATTCTCGCTGACTGACGGTGTGATCGCCTTTCTGTTTGCCGGGCTGACAGCTTTCCTGTGTTATCAGGGATGGCGCCGCAATAAGCATCAGCCTGCGTTTTCTTTTAATCGTGAGTTATTCTGGTTGTTACCGATACTGAGTACGGGCGTTACCGTAGTATACCTGGGCAAAAGCATGGACTACCTCGGTGGCAATTATGGTGTTTTCTGGTTGCTGGCCACGCTCGTATATGCTTCAGTGGCGTTGACACTGCATTCGCGGCTGTTATGGATCGCTACGCTGATCTGCCTGATACCCGCCTATGTGAAACTGACCTATTATATCAGCGGTGATGCTCCTTATTTTCTGGGTATGAACCTCCCCTGCCGCATGGCCCTGTTGGGGGCCGTTATGATAGTTGCCGGCTGGTTGATGAAACGCACAGCTATTTTCCTGCCTGCGAAAGAAATCACCTGGGGCGGCGGCTGGCTGCTGTTCCTGCTCTCGGGCTGGCTGATCTCTATTTTCGGCAATTGCGGCACCTGGGAGGAATGGCAGGCACTGCGACAGGTACATCTGTTGTGGTGGGTGGTGGTGTTCAGCGCACAGTGTATCCTTACCCTCCTGCTGGGCATCCGTAGCAAAGATGATTTGTTGCGTGACCTCGGCGTTATATTCCTGTTACTCGACCTGTATACCCGTTATTTTGAATACCTCTGGGACCGGACCAATAAGGGCCTGTTCTTTTCCATCCTGGCCGTTTCCTTCTGGTGGCTGGGCAAGCGGATAGAGAAATACATGAACAAACGCAAAGCACCCCGGGCCGAAACCCGGGGCTAAGATCTTCTCTCTCAACTGTTGACATATTCTTTCATCATGGCGCTATAGCGTCCGGTATCCTGCAGGCTCCAGTCGAAGTTGCCCGTAATCCAGGAACGCAGTACGGACACGTAGCGCAGCAGTTCGTAGTCTCTCTCGTTGCCACTGAGCGGCAACAGTTTTTCCAACACCACAAAAATGGCCACTTCTTCGTTGTGCATGCGGGCGGCTTCATCTACCGCCTCCTGCAGGGAGCATTGGCGCTCATGCTGCAGTACCAGTACCAGGTTATGGACGTCGCCGGCAGTATGTTCTTTCGGGAAAGAAAAGAGGTCGTTCGACCAGCATACAATGTTATTACAGGCTTGTACCATGCGTTTGAGCAGGGCGTTTTGCAGCGTGTCGGCAGGCAAATATATTTTCTCTATAATATCTATTGCCTCCACGTCGGCGAGGAGGGCGCCGGTATAGGGGCGCATCCGTACATAGTCCGCTACGGTAGGGACTATACGATTTTCGCGGTTCTGCGCTTCCCAGAGGCAGGAGTCGAAATAGTCTTCCATGCTGCGGATAAAGCGCTGTTGCCATTCCGGTGAGCTGATGGCTTTCATCCGTTCCCAGATACTGATGAGCGCTGCCGGCAGCGGTGCGTTGTTGGCCGGCGTACGGGGATCAGGATTACGGAAGATGTCCATAAAACCGGTCATGACACTGCGCAGGAAGCCTGATTTTTTGCCGGCATCCGCCTCATCGCACTGATCATCGAGGATAAACAGCCAGGTATTAAAGTCGGCGATGATGCAGAGCTCATGCAGCCTTGCGTCCGGGAAGGCGCGGGCGGCCAGCCAGGCAAAACGGGCTTTGGCAAAGCGGGCCCTCGCTTTGTCGGTAGACAATAAACCATGATGATGCACCCAGTCTTCTACGTGTTGCTGGGCAGCTGCCACATGGGAATTCAAACGGGAAGGAAACGGATACTGGATCCGGGGAAACTGGATCGTTGTCATGTGTCTGAGGATTTAGCAGTTAACTATTAAGGGTTATGAAATGGCATAGGTGAAAATCAGGGAAAACGGCGGCGGGCGGGCATATCAATAGCCCACCATACCTGTTGGCACAGTAAAAAGTCGGCTAAATTTTCGGTTAACAGCAAATGAGATGTAACAATAAAGTACAGGGTGGTTACATGCCGGCAGTGGTGACGGACATATTCAGATGTTTGAGCACCCTGGGCAATGCGAGATGGAACCAGCTGGTGAAGCGGTCTGGCTCCTGCTCCATCAATTCCAGAATCTGACTGGCAGACATATACCTGTAATCATTTACTTCCGTGCTGTCGGGGTGAATTGCACCATTGTAAGTACCAATGAGCACATGATCAAATTCATGTTCGATGAGACCATTGTCAAAAGCTGTCCTGTAAGTAAAAGCAAAAATTTCCTCCAGTGGGCAGTCGAAACCCATTTCTTCCTTCAGCCGTCGGTGGGCGGCGTCAGGGGTGGTTTCGCCGGGAAACTGGTGACTACAGCAGGCGTTGGTCCACAGGCCGGGAGAATGGTATTTTCCCAGTGCCCGTTGTTGTAACAAAATATCTCCGGCATCATTTAAAATAAATACAGAGAACGCGCGGTGCAACAGGCCCCTGCGATGCGCCTCCATTTTTTCCATGGTACCAATAGCTTCATCGGATTCAGTCACTAGTATTACTTCAGGTTGATTCATAGTGTAGCAAAGATAATTTAATAAAGCTGTTAGCTGTCTGAAATGATCGCGAATTACTAAAAATGAGCCCTGTTTTCTTTAATGGTTACTTCAGTTAAATATACAATAATAACGGGAAAAGTGAAAAAATTCTCGCAAAGGCGCTAAGCAGCAAAGCGCGCAAAAAGTGCGACTGCTCACCACATCCCTCCCATAAAAAAGACACAGAAATGGTCAAAAAAAAGTAAAAAAGAGCCAAAAACAGAAATCTTTGTGCGCTTTGCTGCTTGGCGCCTTGGCGTGCTGTATCTTTACAGCAAAAAAATGGCAGAAGACTTACAGATTATCCAGGGAGATAAAGCCGTACAATACCAGTCACTTATTCCGCAGATAAAAGGGCTGCTGGACGGGGAACCTGACCTGGTAGCCAATCTGGCCAATGTGGCCGCAGCGTTGAAAGAGCAGTTCGGCTGGTTTTGGGTGGGTTTTTATCTGGTAAAGCAGGACGAGCTGGTACTGGGGCCATTTCAGGGCCCTGTAGCGTGTACCCGTATCCGTAAGAACAGAGGGGTATGCGGCACCAGCTGGGCACAGGCCACCACGCTGATTGTACCGGATGTGGAAGCGTTTCCGGGACACATCGCCTGTAGCAGTCTTTCCAAATCTGAAATCGTGGTACCCCTGATGAAAGACGGCATAGTGGCCGGTGTGCTGGATGTGGACAGCGAGCTGCCAGATCATTTTGATACGACCGATCAACAGTATCTGGAAGAAATTGTTAAATTGATTACCATATAAATTATTAATTACGAATGATGAATTACGAATTACGAATGGAGGGCAGTCTAATAGAAAGGTTATTTATCAGCTGCTTCATAAAAAAAGACCTAATTCGTAACTCGTAATTCGTAACTCGCCATTTAATCTGTGGCAAAGATTTTGCGAACCATAGTCCTGAAAAATCAAAGGAAAATTTAACCATGTTCTTCTTCAGGAAAAAGCGGGATGCTGGCAAATTGTTGGAACCTTTCCTGTCAGGCATTGAAACTGACATCCATTCGCACCTGATCCCGGGGGTCGATGACGGCGTTCCCGATGTAGCCACCAGTGTAGCATTTGTAACTCAACTGCATGAACTGGGTATTCAGAAAATTATTACCACTCCTCACATTATGATGGACCGGTATCCTAATTCACAGGAAACCCTCCATGGTCCATACCTCGAGGTAGAGGCCGCACTGGCTGCGCAACAGATCAACGTGCCTTTTAATTATGCAGCGGAGTATTATATGGACGAGCAGTTCGAACAACTGTTGAAATCACCGCTGCTGACGCTCAACGGCCGGCTGGTGCTCGTGGAAATTTCGTTTGTGTCTGCACCGCCACAGATGCACCATTGGCTGTTTCAGCTCAGTGCACGGGGATATATGCCACTGCTTGCGCATCCGGAACGATACAACTATTGCCACAAAAATTTCAATCAATACAAGGAATTTAAATCGTGGGGATGCCAACTGCAAATGAACCTGCTGTCACTCACCGGCTATTACGGCAAACACGTGCAACAGGCTGCCACGCAGCTATTGGAGGCCAATATGATCGATTACATCGGCACTGACCTGCATCATGAAAAACATATGCAGGCGATACAGGAAATTACGCAGAACAAAAAGCTGCTGAAACGGCTGGAACAATATCCTTTTAAAAACAATAAATTAACGGCGAGCCGATAACATGGCTAACGCACCAGCACCAAGCTGCCCTGTTGCTTGCGTGCCTGCAGCTTGCTGTCGGTGTAAGTCAGTACCCAGACGTATCCCCCGGCAGGCTGCCGGAGCCCGTCCCAGGCCTGACCGGGGTCGTTGCTCTGAAACACCAGCGTTCCCCAGCGATTAAAGACCTGTAATCTGTACTCTGTGATATCGTCATTGATACGGCAGCGGAACAAATCATTGCGGCCGTCGCCATTCGGACTGAATGCTGTTGGCACATAAACGGCACATTGGCGGTAGTTGCGGATAATTTCTGCCGATCCTCTTAGCTGACATTCGTTTTTATCTTTCGCCATAAAATAATAACGCCCTTCATCCAGTTTTTTCCAGACACTGTCCGACTGCCACTCCCCTGTTTCCAGGCGGTAGTAATAGGGCTGCGTGCCTCCGGAGAGGACCACTGCAATTTGTCCGTCGTGCGTTTCGCTGCAACTGATATCTTTCACCTGTGCTGCTGCGAGTTGTAACGGGGCTGGTTCTGTCACCGTTACATTTTCCTCCGGTGATGAACAGCCCATTTCATCTTTCGCCAGCAGCAGGTATTTCCCGGGGTGCAGATCGCGGAACTCCGGTGTGTATTGCGGATGATCGGAGCCGTTCAGGTAGTACCGGTAGGGAGGTTTCCCTCCGGTGGTGACCAGCGATATTTCGTTCGTATTATCACCATAACACTTAGAGGGTGTTATGGTAATTTTGTTTTGCAGCTCCACCGCATCGATGCGGGCGGTGGCAGTGGCATATGCCCCGTTAGCGCCGGTGACTGTTACTTCATAACTGCCGGCGGATAAGTGATCGATGCTATGGGTCGTCTGTCCGCCGGGCATCCATTTAAATGTATAGGGTAACGGGCCCGAGAGTACGTCTACCCGGGCGGCGCCCATGTTGGCGCCTTTACAGGTAGCCGTAGTCGTTAACGTGATACGTGGGATTTCCTGGATGTACGGTGAGAGGTTGTCTACCAATACCCCTCCCAGTTTAGCGTCGCTACAGGGAATATAATAGTTGCACAACAGGATGTAGGCATAATCTTTTGTTGGAGCAAACTCAATCCGGTAGCGTTTCCAGTCGGTATGTCTGAATGCCGGCGACTTCCACAGTACCTCTTCTTTTGCGCCCGGGGTATTGCCGCCGTACACCACGAATCCGCCGTAACATGTTTTCTGACCGAAATACACCGGCGGATATGCCAGGTCCACAGAGAACGTATAAGCTCTTCCGCCCTTGATGGCAGCAGAAAGTTTCTGGGAAATACCTTCCTCCATGCTGGCGTCGCTGATCATACCGCTGTAGGTGTTGCCATCAGAAGGTGGTTTACTGACGGTGCAGCACCCTGGCTGAATGTCCGGTGAATTATTGATGATCGTCCATTCCGGTGGTGCTGCCGCTGCTCTTGGCGGGCCTTCCAGAGAAGGATTTTTGATTTCGATGTCCTGAGCATGGAGGGAAAAGGAAAGGCATGTTACGAGCGCAGCAACAGCTGTGACATACACGCTCCTGCATATAGTAATGACACGCTTCATAGTAGAACAGTACTCCAAAAAAAATATGGTTATAATCGGGAAACGATTGACAGCCCCTTTAAGTTGAAATTAATGCGCAAATATACTCATTAATAAAAAAAATATCTATTTTAAACTAAAAAATAATTTATTATACATGACAAACGATTTGGATTACTAATTAATGTTTTCGGAAGAAATTCCGGGCTAAGATATAAACGAAAAACGGTCCCGTATATGCGGGACCGTTATCAATTTTAAATATTTGGTAACACTGTGATTTATTTCCAGAGTGTGCGAATAATATTTGTAGTCTGTTCCAATTGCGCTGTTGTCAGGTTGGAACCGCTGGGCAGGCACAGGCCATATTCGAAGAGTTGTTCGGACACGCCGTTCACATAAGCAGGCGCGTCGGCGAAAACAGGTTGCAGGTGCATGGGTTTCCACAGCGGCCTCGATTCGATGATGTGTTTGTCGAGCGCCAGGCGAATGATTTCGCGGGTGATGCCATTACTTTGTGCGGGATCGATTAGTACGGTGCTGAGCCAGCGATTACTGAAGGAGCCGGAAGGTTCTGCCACAAAAGTAACACCTGGCAGGTCACCTAACGTTTTCAGGTAATGCTGATAATTACTTCGGCGTTGTTCCACTCTTTTGGCCAGCACTTCCATCTGACCGCGGCCGATACCGGCGCAAATGTTACTCATCCGGTAGTTATAACCGATATGGGTATGCTCATAATGCGGCGCCGGATCTCTGGCCTGGCTGGCGAGGAAGCGGGACTTTGCGATAGCCGCCTGGTCCTTGCCTGTCAGTGCGCCGCCGCCGCTGGTGGTGATAATCTTGTTGCCGTTGAAGCTCAACACGCCAAAGTCACCCAACGTGCCACAGGCTTTGTTGTGATACCGGGAACCGAGTGCCTCTGCAGCATCCTCGATAACGGGAATCTCATATTTTGCGGCCACTGCCAGTATCTCATTCATTTTGGCCGGCATACCGTATAGATGAACAGGGACGATCGCCTTAGGCTTTTTTCCTTTTGCCATCCGGTCTTTGATAGCTTGTTCCAGTAACACCGGGTCCATATTCCAGGTATCTTTCTCACTGTCTATAAATACCGGCGTGGCGCCCTGATAAACAATAGGGTTGGCGGATGCTGAAAAGGTCATGCTCTGGCAGATCACTTCATCGCCGGCGCCTACACCGGTCAGAATCAGCGCCAGGTGCAGTGCTGCAGTGCCTGAAGAAAGCGCCGCTACATGACTACCTTGCAGGAACTGTTCCAGGTCGTGTTCAAAACCGTCTACATTGCTGCCCAACGGAGCAACCCAGTTGGTTTCAAAAGCCGTGGTAACAAAACGTTGTTCTGTGCCGCCCATATGAGGGGATGAGAGCCAAATTTTTTCGCTCATAATTGATAAATTTTTCAATAAGGATATGGTTAATAATCAGGCGTTCACTTTTCCGGTAAACCGTTCGGATGATACATGTCCTGCCTGTGAAATACCTTCTGATTTAAATACTTTGATAATAGTCATGAACAGGATTTTGACATCGAGCCCAAAACGCAGGTGGTCCACATACCACACGTCCAGCTCAAACTTCTGCGTCCAGCTGATGGCGTTACGGCCGTTCACCTGTGCCCAGCCGGTAATACCGGGCCTCACTTCATGCCGCCGCGCCTGCCTGGGCGAATACAGTTCGAGGTAATCTACCAGCAGCGGCCGCGGACCAATCAGGCTCATATCACCTTTGAGGACATTGATCAGCTGCGGAATTTCGTCGAGCGATGTTTTGCGGACGAATTTTCCGACAGCCGTCAGCCGCGCTTCGTCCGGTAACAACGCTCCGTCCGGCCCCCGCCTGTCATTCATCGTTTTATACTTGATTACCCGAAACACCCGCCCCTGCTTACCCGGGCGAGGCTGCAGAAAAAATGGCTTTCCGCTATTGGCCACATACAACAACACCGTTATCACCACAAACACCGGCGACAACAGCAGCAGCGCGGTAAAAGCCACCCATACGTCCAGCCAGCGCTTTAAGAAACTACGATACAACATGGTCGAGAATTTTTAGGTAAGCGCCGGCGGCAATATCCAGCGAATAACGCTGCTGCGCCAGTAACTTCGCCTTGGCCTGTTGGCGCTGCAACAGCGTCTTGTCATTGATATATTCGGCAAACCGCCTCGCTTCCACCGGCATATCCGCGGTGTCATAATGCATCACAAAACCCACGTTCTCCTGTTCTATCACATTGGCCTGCCATCCACGATGGTTAATCAATATCGGCCGGCCCGCCGCGAGACAGTCAAAGAACTTGTTGGCCGAATTAGCCCACAGCTCCGGTACCGGTATCACAAAGGAACTGGCGATAGTACACTCGTAATAGAGCTGCGACAACTGAGACTTGGGCACAGGGTCGAAAAAAAATAAGTTGATCCCCAGCACGCCTTTTTCCTCGGCATATTCCGTCAGCGCCGCTTTTTCCATGCCATCACCGAAGACAATAAATTTGACGCTGTCATCCAGCCGAAGCATGTGGACCGACAAATCCACCAGGTAACGCAACCCGTTGACCATACCCAACGTGCCGGCGTACAACACTACCTTCTCCGGTGTGAAACCCAGCAACCCGTTCAGGATGCTCTTACCGGAATCATACTTGCCAAACCGGACCACTTCTGATATATTAGGGATGACAGACATCTTCTTAACGGGGACGGCCGTGCGCTCTTCGATAGACCGTTTCATGTCATCCGATAGCGGTACGATATGCGCCGCTCTTTTATAGATGCGCTTTTCAAAGCGGTTCAGCAGGCCCACCAGCAGTTTATTGTTGATGATGCCCATGGCCACCGGCACTTCCGGCCATACATCACGCACTTCAAAAATAAATGGTACCCTGTGCAGGGAACGTTTGATCATGGCAGGTACAGCGATAGTAATGGGCGTGCTGGTAGCCAGTACCACATCTCCCTTTAGTTTTAATACCCGCATGGTGGACTTAGCCACAAATTTCACGAAGGTGAGCGCTCTTTTAGCAAAGCTCATTTTATTGCTGTACTCCAGATTGAGCACATGCAGTTCAATACCATCCACCTCCATGACCGTCCAGGTGTCGGTGAAAGTATACTGCTTCAGAAAGGAGCTGGTCGTGATCACCTGCACCTGATGCCCGGCTTTGGCGAACCGGGTGGCCAGATCATAGGAACGGGTACCTCCAGAAGAGGCAGGCATGGCAAAATATTGATGTATATATAGTATCCTCATCGCATTTTTTTTATGAATACCGCCGGAATGCCGCCATACAAGCCATCGGCAGTATCGTATTTTTTATTCAGCACCGCACCGGCGCCCAGTACCGAGCGTTCCGGTAGCAAGCTGCCGCCCAATACGGAGCAGTTGCCGGCAATCCATGATCCGGCGCCGATTTTCACCGGGCGCCGCAGGGATTTCCCATAGCGGTAAGAGTTATTTAAAAAGGTATGATTGCCGGAAGAGATAATACAATTAGGGCCTATGATCACTTCATTGCCAATTTCAATGTCTATGCCAATGAGTACGGTGTGATGCGCAATATATACGTTATGGCCCACTTCCAGTCCGGCCAGGGAATTCAATACAGCCGTGGACGTTACCTGAAAATTGCGCCCGCAACCTTTCATCATCAGCGAATACAGGAATCCCCTGAAACGCATAAACACAGGTATATTGGGCAACAGAAAGGTAACCATTTTCACCAGCCAGGAATATAGGATAGATACTTTAACCTTCATGAAAAATACTTTTAATAAACCCTTCGATGGTAAATCCTCTTACTTTGTTGTATGCCTTATCACTCAACTGCCGCCTTAAAGTGCTATCTTTTACGAGGGTGTCTACCCGGTGATAAAAAGCCTCATGGTCATTAAAATCAGCAAACAGGATATCTTCCTTGTCCTCAAAAACATTAGGCAGGGAGCCTACAGGCGTACTGACCACCGCGAGGCTATTGGCCATGGCTTCGAGGATCACGCGGGGCGACCCTTCCGACAAACTGGCGAAGCAGAAAATGTCATGCGAGCGCAGATAATTGTTCAGTTCTTCCCGGTTATCGACATGACCGGCAAAATGAATATGCCCGTCGAGGTGCAAAACGGCGGCGAGGTCTTTCAGTTCGCGTTCAAACTCACCGGAGCCGACCACCGTCAGGCGGGAGCCGGGATATTTCCGTTGTACGATCTGAAAAGAACGGATGACCGTCTCCACTCCTTTCGCTTTTCGCAGATATCCTACATACAGCAATTTAGGCCCCTCTTCACTGATACCATTGATTTCCTTCGCATAGAAATCTGCATCATTAAGCGTGGAAGAAATGACAGCCTTTGCCTGAATACCCCAGCCGGTCAGCTTATCCCTGAGATGATGACCATTGGTAAATACCGATGCTCCCTTGCAAGCCCACATATAGGCTGAATGTTCTGGCATGAAAAGGGTGATCATGGTAAACTTTTTTAGCCGGCTGAAGTTGGGATTCGTTCTGGCTGCGTCTACCGGGTCGCCCACGAAGTGCACGATCCTCTTTTTTCCTTTGAAGAAAAATTTGCCCAGCCATCCGAAAGGAACCGGATAACGGGCATATACTTCATCATAATTTTTGAGTTTGCGATAGGCTTTCAGATAAGCCGGAAAATGGGGTACCGCCCTCACATAGTTGGGAGAATACGGTAACGCATATACTTTTACGTTATCGAAACAGCCAATGTCCATCAGGTTTTTGGCACCTGTGCCCGAATGCTTTTGCACCGGGGACATGAGGCATACTTCGTCATAATATTTCACTATCTCTTTCAGATACACCCAATGCGTATAGGGCAAATAGTACCTTCCCCCTTCCCTGTGCACTACCCATGCATGTACAAGCAGTTTTGCCATAATAATGTCGGTTCTTGATTTATTTATCTTCTATCTTGATTTTGCTTTCTTTGCTAAGGCCGGCCTTCATTTTTTTTACGGCATCCTGACCTGCATTCTGTACCGGGGCGCTAAAAGCCTGTATCGTACTACGGGCAGCTTTGTTGGCAGCACCGGCGCCAGATGGGCCGCCCATCACCTTGATATTTTTGAATCTGGTTATTGGCAGCATCTGATAGTTGCTCCGGAAACGGAAAGGCATCTCATTATTTTTCCAGACAGGATCGATCACCGAAATCTGGCCACTCATTTCCCGGTCTGTTTTGCGGAAACCGGAACCCAGTCGAAATGCACTGTAGGAGCCATCATCCACATGGTCTTTTACCACAATGTTCGTGTTGGCGCTACCGTTAGCCTGTGGCAGCCGTGTCAGCACAATCAGGATACCATCTCTGGCATTGTTATACGTGGTGACGCTGTCAATGGTGATATTGTTGATCACATCCTTTGGCTCATTGGGCTCGATATCGATGCCGCTCATGGGCAATGTCCCGTATGTATTGGCGATGGTGGTATTGCGAATATTGATGTTACTGCCGCATACGATAGAGATGCCGTTTCTGCGGTTAAAATCAATGACGCCGTTGTAGATATTGATATTGTCACTGGGGATGTAGTGCCCATCTACCACATCGCGGGTACGCCAGCCGATGTAGATCCCGTCGCCCCAGCAATTGGAGATGCGGGGGCTATAGATATTCACATCTTTGGCCGACCGCAGCGCGATGCCCATTCCGTGTTCGCCGCTGGTACCCAGATGGCCTTTACGATCACCCACCAGATTAGCATTGTAGATGTTGACATTATTCACGCCATGCACCCGCAGCATTTCAAATTTCTCCAGGTTGTTGGGCTGCATGATCAGCTTGGAATTCGGCTTAAAATACAAGTTGGAATTACTGTTCACCGTCAACCCTTTGCTGCTGATCAGCACCGGAAAATCAGGAAACACCACATTCCTGTTTTTGTCGAGGCCGCTCTGCAGATAGTCCGTATAATCTACAGATCCGTCTTTTTTATATCCTGCCGGCAAAAGCGTGGTGAGGTCCACAGCCGACTGTATACCGGCAGTTACCTTCGCTTTGATAGCAGCAGGAGCGGTAGCATTATATTGGGCAGGAACGCTGTTAAAAACGAATTTTTTTCCGTTGTAATCGAGATCGCCACCCTGTGCCATACAAGACATAGCAAACACGGAAAGGCTGCTGAAGAGGGTGCAGATTTTAGACATGGTCATCTCATTTAACATTTTACTGTTAACAATCGGTTTTTCAATTATCTGTTGTCATATTGCCTGGCATCAGCCCGGGGACCATTGCAGGTGTTCGTCCTGCGGGTCAGTCCTGGTACTGTTTTTAGGTAATATGGCTAGTTCATAGGATATCGGAATAAAGTATACGGCAAACAGAAAGATCAGGTAATCCACCAACCACGAGCGGTGTACAAATACCACTGCGAAAAAGAAAAAGGACAACAACACAAACTGTTTCTTTCTACCGTAGGTCATTACAAAAAACCACACCAGATACAGGGCTATCCCTACCCATCCGTATTTCAACAGAAAAGAACGGTAATCGGAGGAAGTCACCTCAAAATTTTCCGTGATGGTTCTTCCACCACCGAAAAGATTGATATCATAGCGGGTATAATGATCATAGAACCTGGAAAATTCGGCGCTGGTACGGGCATCCAGCACATCCTGGTTGGAGCTCATCTTATTGAGGAAGAAGCGGTCCATAAAATCTGCCGGCATGGCGGATATGGCAATAAAGCCTACTAACGCCAGCACTACAACGCCCACCACCTGTTTCTGTGAAAAGCGGAAACGGTACATGCACAGTCCCGCGAACAATACATAAAAGCCCATAGAAAGGGTCAGTAGTGCCGCGATCGTGATGACGGTCCTTTTCCGTTTACTCAGAATTTCCGGATTCATAAACAGGACGATCGCAGAGATCATTCCAAAGTGGCCCGGCTCAGAAAAAATACCACTGACACGGAACAACGAACGGCCAAACACGGTGTATTCCTGTCCCTGCAGCACTGCCGTTCCCGGGTAAATGAAAAACAACGATTTAGAGCCGGTGGCGCCTGTTTCATAAGGATAGAAAGGCAGGTCCACCCCGATGAGCTTGACCGCAAACACCAGCAGGGCCAACAAGGCGATGACAAAAATAATATCTGCAAAATAGCGGGCGGCCATCAGCAGTATCACGGTATCCAGCATCAATACCGTGAGAAATACCAGCAGCCATACGGCTGCTACCACTATCCTGTCGTACTGCCTTATCGGAAAGAATAAGTACAGCAACAGCATAAAGGATATGATGAAGTAATTCAGATTTCGGTTAGATAAACGGGCCTGACGGCGTGCAAGACAATTGGCGAAAAACAGGAAATAGATACCGGTAGACCCCAGGATGAGATATGCCGCGTTACCGCCCATGCTAAAGAAAGGTGAGCAGGAAATCAGCAATACCACCGCCAGGGACCAGGCAACGGGTTTATACGTTTTTCTGTTTATATCAAGCCAATTCATTTTACTATTTTAAGATTTAGATATTTACGGACTCTTCGGACGGTTCTTTCTTCGCTGGCGACGGCATAGTTGTTTTGCCGGCAACCTTTCCCCTGAACTTATTGACAATGCCCATCGCAAACTCTCTGTCTTCCCGGGTATATGTAAATATTTTCTTTATCGGTATACGTGTATGCACGGAGTATAGTACCAGAAATACCAGCGCGGCGATGGAATAACTAACGGTAGAGGCCATTGCGGAACCGCTGGCGCCGTATTTGGGAATCCACCAGTAGTTGAGCGCCACGTTGGCAATAACCGCCGGTATCATGGCTTCCATCGACATCCAGGGCTTTCCTTTGCCGGCGATGTCCATATACAGCACCTTGTAGATGATCATCAACAAGACGCCCGGCATCAGTATCTTCAATACTTTGGAGCTTTCTGCAAAAGCGGGGCCATACATCAGCCCGATCACAAAATCAGAGAGCGCATAAAAAGCAATCGCGATCACTAAAATCAGTATCAGTGCGAAACGCAGCAACCGGCACACCTTCAGCGAAAACCCCGCAGGATCTTTAGCGCCGGCACTTCTGGAGAAGATGATCGTACTAAGGATCGCCGGTATCTGCCATAACATTTCTACCAGTATAGCTCCTTTGGAATAAATACCCAGCTCGTAGGCGTTGGACCATTTCTCCAGCAACACCACATCTACTTTGTAGTTGAGGCTGGCAATGAGCGTAGTGCCGGCATAAATCACGCCAAGGCTCAACAGCCCTTTGATGATTTTTCCATTGAACCGCGGCCTTACCGGAATGCTTTGCCTGATTTTATATACCACCAGAAATGACAGGAAGAATACACCCAGAAAAGTGGATGCCATATACCCAGCCACACCGAAATGAAATACGCCGGTTAACAGAAACGTGAATGCCAGGTTGATAACGGCCGGCACCCAGTTGATCCGGTTAAACTCTTTCACGTTCTGTTGCCCCAGGAAGATACCCGAGCTGTAAGTAGTATACAGTGAAAACGGGATGGCCGCCAGCGCCCAGAAAATGAGGATATTCGGGTAATCTCCTTTGGTGAAATATTTGATCAGCAGGAAACTGCTGATGATACCAAAAAGGCTGGTGAAGATCCAGGTGGCGAGCACGGCGCCGTATACATCTTTGATGTCGTATTTTTCCTGGCCCACGAAGTAGGTAGTAGACTGCTGAACACCGAGTGCCCCGATAGCCATGAACAGGCTGGGATACACCAGCAGCGCGGCGCTGACCCCATTGCCTTCCGGTCCCAGGTACCTCGCTGTTACAATCGAGGTACCCAGGCCCAGCACAAGAGAGGCCACTCTGCTAGTGAATACACTGGCAAGGTCTTTTATAAAAGAATTCTTAGGCACTTTTCAATAAAGAATTAATAATTCCAGATATGGTTATCGGCTACCGATGGTTTTATATACGGTTGCCAGATTTCCCGCCATCCGTTCGATAGTGAAGTTGTTCATCACAAACTCCTGTGCGCGTGTGGTGACTTCTTCTCCTATCTTTCTTTCGCGGATATTGCGGATAATATTTTGTAGCTTATTGCAGCCATCCTGTATATCGTACGGATCGAAGAAATACTGATGATAGTATTCATGCGTAGCCTCGTGATGCGGCTGTAGCCCGGAAGCGCAGACCGGTACTTTCATGTACTGGGCTTCAATCAGTACATTACCGAGCCCTTCGTATATCGAGGGGAAAAAGAACAGATCTGCGATCAGCAGATATTTGGTAATGTTCTGGTCTATACCTGCGAAGAATACGCAGCTATCGAGCCCTTCGAGCATTACTTTCTTTTTCACCTGTTCAAAGAGCGAGCCGTTTCCGACGAGTATCAGCTTGTATTTTTCTTTCAGCGGGTTCAGGGCTTTGAAACAATCGATCAGGTAGAGATGATTTTTCGGTTCCCGGAAACTGCCGATATGCAGAAAAGTACAATTGCTGTCTGCTACAAACTGCGCCGCCTCATCTCCGAGTGCCGGAGAATTGCCAGCCAGTTTGGTAAAGTCGATCCCGTTGTAGATCAACTGGAACTTATCTGAGGCCGCATTCGGGTTACCCTGCGTATAGTATTGCAGGTTAGTTTTGGAATGCCCGATGATACGGGTAGCATAACGCAGCGTCAGCCGCTTGTGCAGGTCCAGGTAAGCTTGCGTAACAGCAGACAGCAGGCGGGAATTTTCCCGCTTAGGCTTGGCGAAATACCGTTCGCTGTGTACAGACACAATAAACGGTATGGACAACCTTTTACAGGCCAGCGCAAAGCCGCCGGAGGTAAAACCAAACCTGCTGTGTACTACATCGTATTTACCGCTTTTCAGTATTTTATACAGTTGTACAGCGTCGTTAAAAGGTATCTTGCTCCTTTTGAAATAGATGATCTCCGTTCCGGCATCTTTATACTGCTGTTCCAGGTGCCCGCCTTTCGCGTAGCAGCAGATGGTCAGCTGAATGGCTTCTTTTTTGAGAAAAGGCAGGCATGAAAGCAGCGTTTTCTCGATACCACCGATATCCAGTTTGCTAACAATGGTTAATACTCTCATAGCCTTTTAGGTTTTTCAGATAGGTTAAATTATCAGACGACGGTATGCCTGCGGTACCACTCCATCGCGATATCGAGACCATTCAGCACGGTGAAGGCTGGTTTGTATCCCAGCAGTTCTCCGGCTTTGCCGATATTAGCGAGGCTGTGTTTAACATCTCCTTTTCGCTCCGCCTGGTATACAGGGCTGATATCTATGCCGGCGATACGGCAGATATGTTGCCACAATTCATTCAGTGTTGTTCTTTGGCCTGCAGCGATATTAACGATCTCACTCTTACGGATATCTGCTGCCAGCAATGCTTTGATATTTGCCTGCACCGCATTCTCCACGAAGGTGAAGTCCCGGCTGGTTTCTCCGTCACCGTTGATCACCGGCGCCTGCTGTTTGATCGCAGCCTCGATGAACAGTGGGATCACCGCGGCATAAGGGCCACGCGGATTCTGACGGGGACCGAACACGTTGAAGTACCGCAGCCCTACCGCATGGAAATCGTAGGTACGTGAAAACACGTTCGCGTACAACTCATTCACGTATTTGGTAACGGCGTAAGGCGACAACGGGTTGCCGATCAGTTCCTCCACTTTAGGCAGGCCGGGATGGTCGCCATAAGTGCTGGAGCTGGCAGCGTATACCAAACGTTTTACGCCGGCGTCCCTGGCAGCTACAAGCATGTTCAGAAAACCGCTGATATTGACTTCGTTGCTGGTGATAGGATCATTGATAGAACGGGGCACAGAGCCCAGCGCCGCCTGGTGGGACACATAGTCGATCCCGGCAATAGCCTGACGGCAATCCTCCATGTTGCGTATATCGCCTTCCAACAATTCAAAAGCAGGATTTTCGAGAAAGGGCTGAATATTCTCCCGGCTACCGGTTGAGAAATTATCCAGCACCCTTACTTTCTTTGCTTTGTATTTCAAGAGGTACTCCACCAGGTTGGAGCCGATAAAACCGGCTCCCCCGGTGATCAGGAAACTGTACTGCGACAGCTCTTCTTTATGATAAGGTATTTCGTACATACAGTGTTTTAAGGTGTCATTATAATCTGGCGTCTACTGCGGTTTTAGGCAGCATACCCTTCACATCATAAATAACCCTTGATTTTTTACAGATCTTATCGAAAGCTAAATCTTTAAACTGATGATGGGCAACAGCCAATACGATAGCATCGTATTCACAATCATCCCCCAGGTCCTGAACAGAGCGCCAGCCATATTCATGCTGTACTTCATCCGGATTGGCCCATGGATCGTACACGGTGATGTTGGTCTGGTAATCTTTCAGTGTTTTCAGGATGTCTACCACTTTCGTATTACGTACATCCGGACAGTTCTCCTTAAAGGTAATACCCAGTACGAGGATCTTCGAGTTTTTCACCGGAATCTCTTTCTTCACCATCAGCTTCACTACTTCATGCGCCACAAATTCGCCCATACCATCATTGAGGCGGCGGCCGGCGAGGATAATCTCCGGATGGTAACCTGCTTCCTGTGCTTTCTGCGACAGGTAGTAGGGGTCTACCCCGATACAGTGACCACCTACCAGGCCCGGACGGAATTTCAGGAAGTTCCATTTAGTACCGGCAGCCTGTAATACTTCATCCGTATCAATTTCGAGGCGGTTGAAGATCTTGGCCAGTTCATTCACAAAAGCGATATTGATATCACGCTGTGCGTTCTCGATAACTTTAGCCGCTTCCGCTACTTTGATGCTGGCTGCTTTATGGGTGCCGGCGGTGATAACAGATTTATACAGCTGGTCTACTTTCTCGGCCACTTCAGGCGTAGAGCCGGAAGTCACTTTCAGTATTTTAGCCACCGTATGTTCCTTATCGCCCGGGTTGATCCTTTCCGGAGAGTAGCCGGCAAAGAAGTCAACATTGAATTTCAGGCCGGACACCTTTTCCAGTACCGGCACGCATTCGTCTTCTGTTACGCCCGGATATACGGTGGACTCATACACCACGATATCTCCTTTTTTGAGCACCTTGCCTACCGTTTCGCTGGCTTTATACAGCGGCGTGAGGTCAGGCCTGTTATGTTTGTCGACCGGTGTAGGCACCGTAACGATGTAAAAATTACAGTCCCGGATTTCATCCAGGATATTGGTGCAGTACAGACCTTTGGCGCCCTGCGCGTCTGTCGTCACACTTTTAAGGTCCTGGTCTGCTACTTCCAGGGTATGGTCGTGGCCATTTCTGAGCGCCTGAATGCGCGCCTCATTAATATCGAAACCAACAGTCCTGTATTTTCTGGCAAATTCCACTGCCAGCGGCAAACCTACATATCCTAAGCCAATGATTGCAATTCTGGGATCCACAGCCATAGTGATTTAACTTTGTTTTAATTTGATAGTTATTTGAATTGATAGTTAATTGTTAATGAGTGATTTCAGCTTCTTAATGCCATTCTTTTTCTGTCCGTTGTCCTGTCCATAGCCATACCCATATCCATAGCCATAACCGCCATATCCGGATGACCTTGAGGCTTTAACATCATTAATGACAAGATTGATTTTGGGCATTTTATCATACAAATATAAGTCTTTGGATATTTCCAGTTGCTGTCTGAAAGTATATCCTTGTCTTACCAGGTACAACGAAGCATCTGCGAAGCGACCCAGCAGCTGGGCATCTGTCACCAGCCCTACCGGCGCGGTATCAATAATGATATAATCGAAATAGCGGCGCAGTTCTGTGAACAGGTGCTCTGTTGCGTCCAGCAACATCAGTTCGGCCGGATTAGGCGGAATAGGCCCGGAAGAAATTATTCTCAGATTATCGTGTATGCCTGAGGGTTGTACGATATCGTTGATGCTTGCTCTTCCGATAGCATAACTGCTAAAGCCGGTATGATTGCTGAGACCGAGGCCTTCAGAGATTTTAGGTTTACGCAGGTCCATCTCCAGCAGCACCACTTTTTTGCCGGAGTAAGCCAGTACGGCGGCGAGGTTCACTGCTACGAAGGACTTGCCTTCACCGCTCATGCTGGACGTCAGCAACACGGTCTTTTCCTGTTTGCCTGTCAGGATAAACTGCAGGTTGGTGCGCAGGGCGCGGAACTGTTCTGCCACATGCGAGCCGCCTTCCCTGCTGATGACTAAACCATCCTTATCGGTACTGTGCCCTATTTCGGCCAGTACAGGTACGGGGGTAAGCCCTTTGATATCTTCCCTGCTCTGTATGCGTGTATTGAGCAGGCCACGCAGGTATATCCATAATGCGGGGATACCGACGCCGGCCATCAGTGCCAGCAGATATACCAGCAACCTTTTCGGTTTGAAAGGCAGCGCATCGCTCTTAGCCGGGTCAATTATCCGCGCGATGGCCAGGTTAGATGTTTTGGAGATAGCGGATTCTTCTCTTTTCTTCAGCAGAAATACATACAGGTCCTGTTTGATGGCCTGCTGACGCGAGAAATCGAGGAATACCCTTTCAGCGGCAGGCACCTTACGGATACGCTGTGAGATAGCACTGCTGTTGCGCTGCAGTTCTTCGATGCTCAGTTCCACGCCTTTCTTGAAGGACTGGATATTGCTGAGGAGGTCTCCACGGATGCCTGCCAGCTGACGGTCCAGATTCACGACTACCGGGTTGGTAGGCGTGCTGGCCAGCAGCTGCCGCTCTCTTTCCAGCTGGAGGGTATTGTATTTTTCCACGAGGCCAACGAACGTGGGGTCCTGTACGATCATCGAAGATGGTACCACCCTTTTGTTGTTCTTTTCGTCCCGGATATATTCTTCCATAGAGTTGATCACGTTCAGTCTTACCTGTGCGTCGGTCAACTGTTTCATGTTGTCACCAGAACCGGACACCAGCAACTTGGACTGCTCGGTGAGATCAGCCAGCTGGTTATCCTGCTTAAACTGCTGGATGTTCCTTTCCACTCCCAGTAGTTCGGTGCTAACGATCTGCAGGCGCTTATCAACGAAGTCGATAGTGCTGTCTGCGATACGGTTTTTATCTTCCACGCTGGCCTGACGATAAGCGTCGATCAGGGTGTTGAGGATTTTCTCTCCTTTTTCCGGAATAGTAGTGGTCAATGCCAGATCAATGGTGCTCACCTGTTTATTGGGAATGCTGACATTCAGCTGCGTCATCATATCTGCTACTGCCGCATCAATGGACACTACGTTTACCTGGTATTCCGCGGCGATGGTATCGATCTGACGGTGACGTTCTACCATCATAACGCCTTCGGGTAAACGAAGTGTATCGCCCCATGCCTGGGTAATGCTGAGATCATCGCGGTTCAGCGAGAAACTGTCCACACCTTTCGGGTTGATGGTGTAACCGATGGCAGTGATAGAGTCCTTCAGCGACAGCCAGTGCATCGAGAAAGGACGTTTGGCAAACAGTTCCGTTTGTTTGATACGGCCTTCTGTGAAGTAACGGACATTGAGGTCCAGTTTCCTGACCACATTCTCCATGAGCGAACGTGACTTGATGATTTCCACTTCATTGTCTACGTTGCTTTTGTTGGAGAACAGTTCCAGTTGCTGAAATATTTCTTCTCCCGGCAGGTTGCCACCTTTCTGCTGGTCTTGTACCAATATCTTCGCATTGATCAGATAGTTGGGTGTAGCATAACGGAGATACACCCATGCCAGCGCCACAGTCAGGATGCCACATAGCACAAACCAATACCAGTTGGACAATACCTTGTCGAGGATACTACGCAGGTCCAATACGCTGTCATTCGGCTCTTGTGGCCTGGCGAGACCATTTAAATGGCCCTGTCCTTTTGAGTTAGTGTTTTCGTGCTGCATGCAATAGTGTTAAGAAATTAGAATTTAACTCTCGTCAGAAGTACAATCAGGACAGACAATGCGGAAGAAACGATCGTGATGTTACGTAGTCTTGCACCGTCTGTGGAAGCGATCTTTGACTTATTCGGTTCAACATATACCACATCTCCCTGTTGCAAATAATAGTAGGGAGAAGCAAACAGATTGCTCTTATTCAGGTTGAATCTTACAAATTCTTTCTTGTTATCTTTTTCTCTGATCAACAACACGTTTTCTCTTTTACCGTAGATGGTAAGGTCGCCCGCCATGCCCAGTGCATCCAGTAAAGTCACTTTCTCGTTAGGCATTACGTAAGTAGACGGTCGGGCAACCTCGCCCAATACGGTCACTTTGAAGTTGGCCAGTCGTACGTTTACTACCGGATCTTTATAGAATTCCGCTGCTTTCGCTTTGATTTCATCCCGGACCTGGCTGGTGGACTTGTCTTTCACCAACAGTTTACCTATCAATGGCAGGGTAATATATCCTTCTTTATCTACCAGATAACCGGCCACGCCGCTGCTGGTGGGGGCAGTTGAACTACCGGGCGTGCCGGTCACCGGCCAGCTGGCAGTATTTTGCTGATTCAGCAATGTCGTCGCGTTAGGATCCAATGTCTGGATACTTACCTGCAGAATATCATCCACCTGAATAACCGGCGTTTTATACGATGCCTGGTCTACTTCCTTGTTTTGCAGGGAGTCCGGAACATCTTTAAAATAAGTGATGTTCTTAGGTGTTGCACAGGAGAATATGCCCATGCTGATAATACCGATCATCAGCCAAGACCATCCTCTTTTCTTCATCAAACAGAGCAGTGCTCCTTGTTCCCGGGTGAAAAACTTCATTTTTACGCTCGATTTTTTAGGCAATAAAGGGCCGTTCCAGGCAATGGTGTGCGCTGGTGGTATGACCTTCATTGCGTAATGATTACATTTTTATTTTGTCCTTGTCCAATTCTTCGTAGGCCGAATTTTTACTGATAAATTCCGGCACCAGTTTTTTCATTAATGCTACGGTCGGTGTCAGGTAGTGCTGTTGTGCTGATTCAATCAGCTGTGTCACTTTAGCGTCTACTTCGTCGAATGCGTAGCTACGCACTTTGGCGATCAGTATTTTTTCGTGATAGGTAGGCAGTGTATTTTCTGCATTGTTCAACAGTTCTTCGTACAGTTTCTCTCCTGGTCTTAATCCGGAGTATACGATCTGAATATCCCTTCCTGGTTCTTTACCTGCCATGCGTATCATCTTCTTGGCCAGGTCGGCTACTTTCATGGGCTTGCCCATATCGAAAACAAATATCTCACCGCCTTGTCCCATGGCGCCTGCTTCCAGCACCAGCTGACAGGCTTCGGGTATCGTCATAAAATACCGGGTAATTTCCGGATGGGTAACCGTAAGCGGCCCACCGTTTTCCAGTTGTTTTTTGAAGCGTGGTATGACAGACCCATTGGACCCGAGTACATTACCGAAACGGGTGGTAATAAAACGGGTAGGCGGTAGACCAAATACCGGACCGGTTTTCTTGAAATGATCGTTGATCTTGTTATTATATGATTGTGTAAAGATCTCTGCAATACGTTTGGAAGCGCCCATCACATTAGTAGGGTTCACGGCTTTATCAGTAGACACCATCACAAATTTCTCCACCCCGAAGTCCACTGCCAACTCAGCCATGATCTTGGTCCCCAGCACATTGTTCATCACAGCGATGGAGGGATTTTTTTCCATCATCGGCACATGTTTATAGGCCGCGGCGTGATATACAATAGCAGGCGCGTATACTTCAAACAGTTGCTGCATACGTGACCGGTCGCATACGTTACCGATAAACGGAATAATGGGAATTTTAGAGCCCATCTCCGCCATCTCCAGCTCCAGTTCATGCAGCGGGGATTCTGCTTTATCACAAAGGATAATGACAGCCGGCTGATAACGGATCACCTGCCGTACGATCTCACTGCCGATAGAACCTGCGGCACCGGTAACGAGTACACTCTTATCTTTGATTTCCTCTTCCAGTTTTTCATTTTTGATATCGATGACAGATCTTTCCAACAGATCTTCTATATTGATGTCTTTCAACTGTATACCTTTATTTTGTGTACCATCAATCCATTGGTTTACAGAGATGATCTTCTGTACTTTAACATTCGCCATTATACACTCTTCCACCAGTTCATTCAGGTGTTGCGCATCCAGATGATCGTCCGGTATCAGCAACAGCGATATTTTCCCCTGCCTTACCATTTTAAAGAGCTGTCCCCTGCGGGCTGCATATACCGGTAATCCTTCGATGGACTTGCCGGCATGACCGTTTGTTTCCGCGAGGAAGGCCACAATGCGTATGTCCGATTCCGGATTATCATTGAGGGCTTTGCGTATCATGATACTGGTCAAACCGGTGTGATAAATAGCCGCTCTTGTTTTGTTGACAGCACGAAAATTTTTATAGTATTTAAATACCCATTTCACCAACAGTCGATAGGATAACAACAGGAAGGAAGTGATAAAAAAAGCGATCAGGACTACTGACAATGGGAAGAGGTTGACTTCAGCATCCAGCACATGGCTATAGCCGATAGTCAGCAAAATACAACAGCTGACGAAGTTCATGCAGGCGATGTTGGCAATATCAGCGAGGCTGGTATGCCGTACGATGCCGCGATAAGTACGAAGTAACAGGGACAGCCCCAGCGTTACACCTAACACAATAAAGGAGATTTCTTCAAGCGGATACGGAGTGAGGGCCTCCATATCAAAATTGAGCCTGAGCAGAAAGGCAAGATTGATGGCGATTACGGAACACCCAAGGTCAAGCAGCAGAATAAGCCATGACGGGGTAATCCATGATGATTTGTTCACCATAGGTTTCAATAATAGATACGGTTAAGAAATATTTGCTCGTCCAATCAGGATAAGTAGCGCGAGGGTGGTTTTCATAGAGGCGCTTTACTCTCTGGTCAGATAGCTTAAGGTTTGGTTCGCATTTTTCGGTTTTTCAAGTTATGCAAAGTAAACACTAAATTTTGATATCTTACTATTATGAAAAAGTAAACATTAAAATTTTTTTACTCTGCGCAAATGATAGCTCCTCCAATCCAATATTGATCTTATACTGACAAGATGATAAAGGCAAGTATGAAACCCGCCGCTGAAAGGCAGTGCGTCTCCTGTGTTCGCATACAGGTAATATGGACGACTAACTTTACAGGCTATATTAAAAGGCTACTTTCAACAACATCTGTTGATATCGGGACAGGACAGGCGTAATACCTTCACACATGATTGATTGTGCAGTTGACAGTCATTCTCGTTTCTAATACCTTCATGCGCTGGCACACAAAATAATTGATACATGGTCTTTCAATTTTTCCGGTTAACTAAGTTCGTTCGCTATATGGTTAAAGTAATATTCGCTATATGGTTAAATAGAACTACTAAAGTTGTTTGTGATGGCCAGTGGAAACAAACACCATACCAACTTTATAAAAAAAGATGATTTTTTGCATTCAGATCATCTTTTCATTTATAAAAGTAAGTGATTTTTTGAATAAACCTACAGTTAAAATGAATTTAACTTAAAACAAACACGACCAGGCTCTTTGCGCCGTGGGCGCCTAATACGAGGGATTGCTCTATGTCAGCGGTTTTGGATGGGCCTGCAATAAAAACACCGAAACCGGTTTGAGGTGCACCGATTTTCTCATACGCATCATGCATGGTTGCCAATATGCGTTCCCGTGGTAATATGATCGCCAGATGCTGGCAAATGAATGGTAATACTCTTACGGCTATATTATTTTCAGTTAACCAGATGGCGCCATTTTCAGCAACGCCCCACTGCCCGGTTACAACAGCCATGTCCACATTTTCCAGCTGATGCGGATCTTCGTGTGCCCATTCCCGTTGATCATCAGCAAACACGACCCTTTCAAGATGAGGATAATGCTGCGACAATAACGCAGGCACCTGTGCGGCATCGGTGATCTCAAACAGACTGCCGCCAAGACTTTCCAGCACTTTACGATAAGCCTCCAGTGTGGCCGGCATCTCTCCTGCCAGTCCCTGCAATGATGGCAACGCAGTGGCTTCCGGTTGGTTTTTCTTCACGGCGGCCAGTATCTGTTCCCTGCTACTCATATCAATATATTATTACGGCTGTTTATTTTTTTGTTGATTGTTGTTGCGCGTACCATTCAGAGAATGACTGCGCAGGTGGCGCCGGCATCTCCCGTTGTTTATACCATGGGTTAAAACGATTGTTGACCATACCCGGAAAAGCGCGTAACACCCAACGGCCCATCTTACCTGCTTTTTTATAATTACCTGGTTTGGAGAGTACGGCGTTCATCATTTTCATACCGGCCGTTTTCATACCGCTGGTATGACCCTCCTGTACCAATACCTGTCTCCATTTATATAACTGCTGATGGATATCGATCTTCACCGGGCATACATTGGAGCAGGAACCGCACAGCGTAGAGGCAAAAGGCAGATCGGCGTAATCCTTCATATCCAGATTAGGCGCCAGTATACTACCGATAGGACCGGCAACGGCTGTATGATAACTATGCCCGCCGCTGCGACGATACACCGGGCAGGTATTCATGCACGCGCCACACCGGATACATTTCAGGGAGTTGCGGAAATCTTCACGCCCCAATTGCCGCGAACGGCCGTTATCTACGATCACGATATGTAGTTCCTTCCCGGCAGCCGGCTTTCTGAAATGGCTGGAGTAAGTGGTGATCGGCTGACCGGTAGCGCTGCGTGCCAGCAGTCGCAGGAACACGCCCAGATGTCTCCGCTCCGGGATGATCTTTTCAATGCCCATACAGGCAATATGCACATCTGCGAGATGAGCGCCCATATCGGCGTTACCTTCATTGGTGCACACGACCATCTCCCCTGTTTCCGCCACCGCGAAATTCACACCGGTGATCGCAGCTTTGGATTGCAGGAACTCTTTGCGCAGATGCTGCCGTGCCGCCGCTGTCAGGAACTGCGGATCAGCGTTACCGGCCGGTGTGCCCAGGTGTTCATGGAAAAGCTCCCCTATCTCTTCTTTCTTTTTATGGATACAGGGCAATACGATATGACTGGGCGGTTCTTTCGCCAGCTGCACAATACGTTCGCCGAGGTCTGTATCGATCACGTCGATGCCATGCGCTTCCAGATGCGGATTCAGATGACATTCTTCCGTCAGCATCGACTTGCTCTTCACCATCCGTTTTACACCATGCCGTTGCAGGATGTCCGTCACGATGCGGTTGTGTTCCGCTGCGTCAACGGCCCAGTGGACCACCGCGCCGTTCTGTAGCGCCTGCTGCTCAAACTGTGTCAGATAGTCGTGCAGGTTACCCAGCACATTTAATTTTATCTGTGAAGCGGTTTCCCGCAGTAGTTCCCATTCAGGAATGCTCCATGCCTGGCGGTCACGTTTGGCGCGTACCCACCACAGGGTTTCATCGTGCCAGTTCACCCTGGGCTCATTTTCGTTGAACTTGTCCGCCAGCGTGGCGTGATCAGTGGTTGGCCTGTTCATGGATCTGTTGATTAAGGATTTCAGCAATATGCATCACTTTTACCGGTTGATGCTGCCGGCGGAGGATACCTTCCAGATGCATCAGACAACTAACATCTGTGCCGGTGATGATTTCAGCACCGTGTTTAACGTGATCGGCTACACGGTCTTTCCCCATTTTCACCGAAACGGCTTCTTCTGTCACGCAGAAGGTGCCGCCAAATCCGCAGCATTCGTCTTTGCGGCCCAGCTCCACCAGCTCCAGTCCTTCCACCATGCGGAGCAGCTGCTCCGGTTTGGAGAAAGGCGCCGCTACCAGCTCGCTCATCTGTGCGAGACCGAGGCCGCGCTGCCCATGGCAGCTCTGGTGTAATCCCACTTTATGAGGAAAACGTGCAGGCAACGCCGTTACCTTTAATATATCGGTGAGAAACGCTGTCAGTTCATATATACGTTCCCGTATGCCGGCGGCTGCCGGTTCATCTGCGGGGTCGTGCAGGTGCTCTTTGATGTGCAGCACGCAGCTGCCGGAGGGTCCCACAATATAATCGTACGCCGCAAAATTGCGGACAAACAGGCTATTGCACTGATGCGTCAGATGCTCGTAGCCCGAGTTGGCCATAGGCTGGCCGCAACAGGTTTGTCCCTGCGGGTATTCCACCTCACATCCCAGTTTCTGTAACAATTGCAGGGTGGCGATGCCTACCTGCGGGTAGAACTGGTCAATATAACACGGTATAAATAATCCTACTTTCACAGTGGTAGCGATTTTAATGGTCATTCCTAACGTGCAAATTTAGCGGCAGCCACCGTAGTAATCCTACCTCTTTTTTACCGGTTACTGGCTTATTTTTCACTGATACAAAATAATAAGGCCGGACTGCATTAGCAACCCGGCCTGTTATGGATAGTATGTATCTTCTTTACGGTTGTACTTTGATGGTGGCTTTCAGCCGTTGCCCGTCGATGGCGGACACTTTGATCACCCCTATTTTCCCTGCGGCATTTTTGAACAGCACCACGCCCCTGTAGGTAGTGGTAAAAAAACTGTTGTCCTCCTTTACCGCCAGGCCATTCAATGCGGAGCCATGAGACAGGGTGTCGAATTTCGCCGGATCAAAGGCCAGTACTGCCGGGGAGTTCATGATCTCCGTAATAGTGGCATTGTCAAACGTAAGGCCGTGGGAAGCGGTAGCAGTGGTACTGCTGAAGAACAGGTTTCCCGGGTCTACGCCTGCAAACACCAGGTCGATGTTTTTGCCGTCTTTAGGAAGATTACCACGATAGTACATTTTACCGTCTTTTGTAGAGAAGGCGATGCCTACCGTTTGACTGGTACCGCTTACATCAAATTCCAGGTCTTTGTATATCGTCAGGGAATCTTTGGGTGTTACCGCAGGTTGTTCCGGCTTGGGTGCGTTATCATCGTTGCTATTCTTGTCTTTTTTGGAACAGGCGGTCAGCATGGCGGTAAGAATAACCGCGCCTAAAATGAGTTTTTTCATAGGGATGATGGTTTTAAGCTGGCGTTTTCAGGTTTTCACTGTATGTGATCGGACATAAAAAAACGGCTATATGCATAGCCGTTACAAATATAAAAAGATTTAAATGATAAATATCGATAATTTATCTGCCTAGCTGAAAGGCTTCCGCCAGCAGTTCATATGACCGGAGCCTGTCGGCATGGTTCTGGGTAATGGTGGCGATCACCAGTTCATCCACCTCATAATCTGCCGCCAGCTGTTCGAGGCGGGCTTTTACCTGTGGCGGGGTACCGGCAATGCGCCTACCGCTGTTGGCCCGTATCCGTGCCAGTTCTTCCGCGGTATACTCGATGTCTTTGATTTCTTCATAGGTAGGAAATACATCGTACTTCCCTTTTTCAAAGCTGAGCAGGCGATAGTCCATCACCGCTTCCAGTTCAGCTGCTTTCTCTTCTGTATCAGCACAGTACACGAAAATGCCGACGCTGGCCTGCGGGGCGGCGAGGTGCTCCGAAGGGCGGAACTGCTGACGGTACTTGGCTACCGCCTGCGGGCCGCCTACCGGATAGATAAAATGCGCAAAAGAGAGAGCTATGCCGAAATGAGCCGCCAGCAGGCCACTTTCGCCGCTGGAGGTCAGCATCCACAGGTCGGGCGAGGAAGGTATGACCGGAATGGCCTTTACTTTTTCCTGCATGCTGCCGGGGGTGATTTTATCGGTGAGCCATGCCTGCAGGTCTACCACCTGCTGCACAAACTCTTTAGGATCAAAGGTATTGGAGGGATTGAGGATATGCGCCGTGATGCGGTCGCCTCCGGGGGCGCGGCCGATGCCCAGGTCTATACGCCCGGGGTACAGCGCTTCGAGCAACCGGAAATTTTCTGCTACTTTAAGGGTACTGTGATTCGGCAGCATCACGCCGCCGGAGCCGATGCGGATACGCTCCGTTTCTGCGGCCAGCCGGGCTATCAGTATCTCCGGAGAGGCGCCTGCCAGGCTGTTGGTATTATGATGCTCTGATAACCAATAACGGGTATAACCCAGTTTGTCTGCCAGCCGGGCCAGCTGTACGCTTTCCTGCAAGGCTTCCATGGCATTGCTGCCGTTTCTGATCGGAGATTGGTCTAATACGCTTAGTTTCATCGTCTGTCGGTTTAATCTTTCATAATCTCTTCTTCCTGTTGTTTTTTAAGATACCATTGTACTGCCCGTATTTCTGCGAAGGTCACGGCGGGGCCTACACGCTCTTTGATCGGTCCTGCTGCCGTAGCGCCCAGTTCGCGAATATGGGACATAATCAGTTTCACCGTTGACTCGGACACAAAGCGGTACAGGTCCAGCTCTCCGGCCTCCACACACTGGGCCAGATGGCTTTCTACCGTACTTACCGCCAGCTGCCGCGCCACGGCAATGTCGGGGATGGTTTTACCACCCAGGTACAGCTCGAGTGTTCCCCTACGGCTACTCCCCTTTTCTACTTTGCCTTTAGCTTCCGGTTTGCCACCCTTTTTACCGGCAGCACTTTCCGCTTCCGCATTTCTCATTTTCGTATAGTCTTTCAGCCCCTTGGTAAAATCCAGATCGGCATAAGACACTTCCCACACCTGTTGTAACTTCTGCCAGCAATCAGCTTCGAGCGACATGAGCTGCAACAGGTATTTTTTTGATTTCTGCTTTTTAACGGCCGTTATATGTTCCTGCAACGGCACTATCAGATCTTCGTATATGCTTTTGGTGAAGTAACCAATTGCTTTGGTGACACGCTCTTCGAGCTGGTCGGTTTCGCCCGTCTGCACGGTGGTATCGAGCAACTGATGCAGCTGCACCACAAATCGGTTGGCCACTTCCTGCTGCTGTTCGGTCTTAGCGGTCAACTGCCGGCTTACCTGTAAGGCCGCATCGATGTCCGGCACTTTTTTATCCTGAATCCATACGGCGTGGCTGCGGATATTGGCCTGCATGCGGTACCAGTCGAACAGCTGGAGCAGCGAGGTGGCCTGGAACTTCTTCCGTTCCATTTCCAGCAACACCACCAGCTCATTAGCCTCCACTTCTTTCTCCGCAAACTCAATCACCTGACGGTCTGTTTTGATGGCGCCATAGTTAATACGCGAATGCAGCACCAGCCCTTCCAGCGAGGTACAGCGGCTCAGCGCCACATACACCTGTCCGGGCGCGAAAGCATACCCCGCGTCGATAATAGCTCTTTCGAAAGTAAGCCCCTGGCTTTTATGGATGGTGATCGCCCACGCCAGCCGTATCGGAAACTGTGTGAAACTACCGATCTCCTCTTCGTCGATACTGTTCTCTTCCTGGTTATAATGGTAACGGATATTACGCCAGGTTTCCTTCCCCAGTTTCAGTTCCTCGTGGGAACCGGCCAGCAGCAACGTTATCTCATCATCGGCGATATCAGTGACCGTTGCCAGCTTACCATTGTAATAACGGCGGGGCTGTGCCAGATCATTTTTCAGGAACATCACCTGTGCACCAATTTTCAGTTGCAGCACCAGTTCCGTTGGCAGCGCCTTATCGCTGAAATCCCCTTCTATCTTGCCCTCAAAGCGGAAAATCTTACCCGGCATTTCAGCCAGCCGGCGGGCATTGATATCATCGGCCTTCCGGTTGTGCGTAGAGAGCACAATGTACTCACCGTCTTCTCCTTTAAAATAAGGATCATAGCGGTCGTTGAGCAACATGAGGTCATCTTCTTCTACTTCACTGTTACGAATGCGGTTGAGCACATCGATAAACAGCTGTTCATTCTGCCGGTATATCTTTTTGAGTTCGATATACAACGGAGGCGCTTGTTCTATCACCCGCGCATCGAAGAAAAAAGAGCTGTTGTAATACTCTGAAAGCAGCTGCCATTCAGAGTCCGGCACTACCGGCGGCAACTGGTACAGGTCGCCGATGAAGAGCACCTGTACGCCACCGAAAGGCAACAACGGCTTATTCCGGAAGTGTCGCAGGATGGTATCAATGGCATCGAGCATATCGCAACGCACCATACTCACCTCATCGATAATGAGCAGTTCCAGTTCCTGCAACAACACTTTTTTATCGTTGGTAAAACGGATGTTACGGAACAGGCTGTGTTTATCCGTGCTGCTGATTCCATCCATGCCAAATCCGTGCTTGCTGCCCGGAACAAAAGGTCCGAAAGGCAACTGAAAAAAGGAGTGCATGGTAACCCCGCCGGCATTGATCGCTGCCACGCCGGTAGGCGCCACCACCACGGTATTTTTCTTCGTATGTTCTTTGATATATTTCAGGAACGTAGTCTTCCCTGTGCCGGCTTTACCGGTCAGGAACACATGGCGGTTTGTCTGGTTAATGAAATCTGCCGCCAGGTGGAAGATGATATTTGTACTATCAGGTTGGGGCATGATATTTAAAATTGAAACCGCAAATATAATTTATTTTTTCCCGCATTCCCGCCATCTCGCGTTCCCAGGGCTGAAGCCCTGGGCTACATTGTGATTCAGGTTCATAATGTAGTACAAACGTAGATGGATGGAGTATTTTTAAGTATGATAGCCTGGAGACATGATGTTCATCGGGCCATAAAAGCACTGGGCCAGATGGTTTTAAGGCACGATGTTCTGACCATAAAAGAGCATAATAAATGATGAATGAAGGGATGCAATAAAACCCGGGACGATAAAATAAAGGGATTACAAAGCCAATAGCGTACTGATAAGCTGAAGGAAGCCGGGCCACAATGTCGCCCAGGGCTGAAGCCCCGGGTAAAAAAAACTGCCCCGGCTAATCGCCGGGGCAGTCCTCAACAAAACTATTATTCAATAAGTTATGCCAATCTTACGTTAACAGCATTCGGGCCTTTTCTGCCTTCTTCCACGTCGAATACTACGCGGTCATTTTCGCCGATGCTTTCTTTGATACCAGAAACGTGAACAAAAATTTCTTGTCCTGTTCCTTCGATTTTAATGAATCCAAAACCTTTAGCTTCATTAAAAAATTTAACTACACCTGTTTGCATTTTTTATTAATATTTAATTGTGAACGTGTTCTCGCCATTTTTTTAACAGGCGGCTACCTGGGGGCAACTAGAAGAAAAAATGTAAGAAAAAAGCTGAATGTACCCGGAGATCACCAACAAAATGAAATACAATATTCTTAAGAAGCGGGACGAAGATAACTGTTTAGCCTTTACCATCCAAACTTTTTTGTAACAACACGGAAAGCAGTTTTATTTATATATTTTTGATACCTATATGAAAAACACGGACGCATGGCGCATTAAGGCCATTTTAACCGGCTCAGCCGGCAATCTCGTGGAATGGTACGACTGGTACATTTACACTACATTTTCACTTTATTTTGCCCCGGTATTCTTCCCGAAAGGCAGCTATACCGCGCAATTGCTCAATACTGCTGCCATCTTCGCGGTGGGCTTCCTGATGCGCCCCATCGGCGGATGGATGTTTGGCCGTATTGCCGACCAGAAAGGGCGTAAAACCGCCATGACGCTGTCTGTCCTCCTGATGTCGCTGGGCTCCGTGCTGATTGCCTGTACCCCATCGTACAACAGCATCGGGGTGGCGGCGCCGGCCCTCCTGCTGATAGCCCGGCTGTTACAGGGCCTGAGCGTGGGCGGCGAATATGGCACTTCCGCCACTTATCTCAGCGAGGTGGCCACCGCCAGCCGGCGTGGCTTCTTCTCCAGCTTTCAATATGTAACGCTGATCGGCGGGCAACTGACCGCACTCGGCGTACAGATGCTGCTGCAACGGGTGTTCCTCACACCGGAACAGCTCCATAGCTGGGGATGGCGTATCCCCTTTGTGATCGGTGCCCTGCTGGCCTTTGTAGCACTGTACCTGCGCACCCACATGCAGGAGTCCGGCTCCTTTGAGCAACATAAGTCTTCCAAAAACAAAGGCTCGGTAAAAGCCCTGTTCCAGCAATATCCCCGGGCAGCCTTCACGGTGGTGGGCCTCACGATGGGTGGCACCCTGGCGTTTTACACCTATACCACCTACATGCAGAAGTTCCTCGTCAATACGGTCCACCTGACCATTGAAAGGGCCACTACCATTACATTTTTTGTGATGCTGATATATGCATTTTTACAACCCTTATTCGGCTGGCTGTCAGATATCTATGGCCGAAAGCCGCTGCTGATCGGATTTGGCGTACTGGGCACTATCCTCACGGTGCCTATTCTCACGGCTATTAGTCATACGACCTCTGAATGGGCCGCTTTCTGGCTGATACTGGGAGCGCTGGTGATTGTGAGTGGTTACACGTCTATTAATGCGGTGGTAAAAGCGGAGATGTTCCCCGCGGAAGTGCGGGCGCTGGGTGTGGGTTTCCCCTATGCTATCACGGTGGCGCTCTTTGGCGGAACGGCAGAACCCATAGCGCTGTATTTCAAAAAAATCGGCCACGAACCATGGTTTTACTGGTACGTGACCGTTTGTATCTTTATTTCCCTCCTCGTGTATATCACAGCGCGTGATACCAAACAGACTTCTTACCTAGACAAGGATTTCACAGAACCATCGGCATAGCCGATAATAACGCGACTGGCGTAGTGGAGGAACAGGCCGTTCTCCACTACGCCGGGAATATCATTCAGTTGTTGATGTAATGCCACCGGGTCCTTGATTTTCTCATAGTGACAATCCAATATAAAATTGCCATTGTCGGTCACAACAGTGCGGCCATTGCTGGTACGTAGTACCGGCGCGGCATCCAGCGCGAGGAGCCTCCTGAAAGTGAGCTCCCATGCAAAAGGGATAATTTCCACCGGCAACGGGAAACGGCCCAGGTGTTTCACCACTTTGGACTCGTCTGTCACCACGATCATTTCAGCGGAAGCTGCCGCCACGATCTTCTCGCGCAACAGCGCTGCGCCGCCTCCTTTGATCAACCGCAGGTGCTCATCCACTTCATCAGCACCGTCGATGTCCAGGTCTATTTTTTCCACCTCACTAAAAGGAACGATGGTAATACCCTGCTTTCGGGCCAGCTGCTCGGATTGTTCGGAGGTAGCCACCGCTTTCAGCGGCATACCGCTTCTCACCATCTCGCCTATACGCATAATGGCATAATAAGCGGTGCTTCCGGTACCGAGACCGATGGTCATATTCGGTTTGATGTATTCGGTGGCTTTTTCGCCAGCGGCTTTTTTGGCCAGGTCCTGTTGTTGCATGCAACAAATATAAGGAATCAGAGGGAAGACAATACCTCGTCCAGGTGGGCCAGCAAAGCGTCGGTGTTGGCCTTGTTGAACGTCATGGGCGGTTTTATCTTCAGTACGTTGTGTAGCGGTCCGTCGGTGCTAAGCAGGAAACCACGTTGTTTCATCGCTTCCACCACTACATCTATCTCGGGAACGGCCGGTTCCAGGGTATTGCGATCACGCACCAGTTCTGCCCCGATGAAGAAACCATGCCCACGCACGTCTCCGATGATGGCATGTTTATCTTTCAGCTTACGCAGTCCATCCATAAAATAATTACCGGTTACGCGGGCATGCTCCTGGAGACCTTCTTCCTTGATTACATTCAGCACGGCCAAACCGGTGGCCATGGATACCGGGTTACCGCCGAAGGTGTTGAAGTACTCCATACCATTGTTAAACGCGTCTGCGATAGCGCGGGTAGTCACCACCGCTGCCAACGGATGTCCGTTGCCAATAGGTTTGCCCAGCACCACAATATCCGGTGTCACTTCCTGTAGTTCAAAGCCCCAGAAGGCGTCTCCCACGCGGCCGAAGCCTACCTGTACCTCATCGGCGATACATACGCCGCCGGCAGCTTTCACGGCGGCATATACCGCCTGCAGGTAACCGGGAGGTAACGGTATCTGTCCGCCAACGCCCAGCAGCGTTTCGCAGATATAAGCAGCCACGCCCCTGCCCTGCTCTTTCAGACCGGCGATGATATCGGATACGTCGGCGGCATATTTCTCTCCCGCCTGCGGATCGTCTGCCCGGTAAGGCCCGCGGTACATATCAGGATTGAGTGCTTTGTGCGTATGTTCCGGTTTACCGAAACCGCCTTTGCCGTCAAACTTATACGGGCTCAACTCCATGGCCACGGTAGAAGTGCCGTGGTAGGCATGATCGAGCACAATCACATCTTTCTGTTTCGTATAATGACGGCTCATACGGATCGCGAGGTCATTGGCTTCCGAACCTGAATTGGTAAAGTAGCATACCTCCAGTGACGGCGGCAGCGTAGCAATCAGCTGATTGGCGTAGTCCACCAGGTGGTCGTGCAGATAACGTGTATTGGTATTGAGCCGTGCTGCCTGCTGTTGCAGCGCTTTCACCACCACGGGGTGGCAGTGCCCAACGTGACAGGGATTGTTCACACAATCGATATAGGTCCGGCCTTTGTCGTCGTAAAGGTATTGTAACGCGCCACGGACGATCTTCAATGGCGCTTTATAGCTGATGCTCAGGTTACGGCCGATGTGCGCTTTTCGTTCAGCCAGCAACGGTGCATAATCAGCGGTATCATCGATTACCGGCGCGAATCCGCAGGCATGGCGGAAAGCCTGCTGCATGGCGAGTGGGTTGATGGTGATCAGGTGGAAAAGCAGTTTCCAGGCGCCATTTTCTGTGATGAAATGAAATTCGTTGTCGCTGCCGGCCGCCGCTTTCTCTGCGGAGGTAGTCACGCTGATGCATAAACGTGCAGCGATCAGATAATACAACAGATCTGTCTCCTCCGGCGTAAACGGGTAGGCGTCATGGTATCCTTTTACCACAGCCACAGCAGCTTCCAGCGGATCGGCAGCTTCCAGCATGGCATACGTACAGGCAATGGCCACATTGTTGATCAGCTGCGTATATACCATATCCCCGAAATCGATCAGGCCACTGACGAGATCTTGTTGCACGAGGATATTATAGTCGTTGGCATCGTTGTGGATATAAGCTTTACGCAGGTGATGCCTCAGGGGCAGCACTTCTGTTTCATATTGCAAGAGGAAATAAGCTGCCAGCCGCTTCTTTTCCGGATCTTCGATACAGTGTAACTGATCGCGCGCATCAAGCGCGTTTGCGAGGTCCCAGCGGATATCCCGGTGCATGGCAGGATGAGAGAAATTCTCCAGCGCCTTGTCCATTTTTCCCAGGAGGCTTCCCCAGGAAGCATACAGGTCGCGTGTACCCTTTACCGTTACTACGGGCTGACCTTCCAGCCAGGTATACAAACGGATATAATACAGTTCTTCCGGTGTAGCGATGCGGGTCACCGGTTCATCTTTCACATTCCGCACCACTTCCTGAAAATGCCCTCTGGTATCGCCTTTGGCCAGATGTTCCAGTATTCGTACCTGTGCATCGAGGAAAGCAGGGTGCTGGGACTCACCGGCGATTTTGCATATCCAGGCATTGCCCTGTTCATCTTTCACATAAAAATTGGCTTCCTCGTAGCCTTCCAGTTCCTTCGCAGTTACGGTAAGACCGTAGTGCTCCTTCAACAGGTTAACCACCCCGGTGGTAGAAAAAGTATAAAACATAGCGTCTGTATTAAAATTTGTCGGCCAGCAGCATCAGTACATGCGCTGCTGTCCAGCTGAAATTCTCCGCGTTGAGGCCTTTGCCGGTACGCGGGTGATAGTTCTCACGCAACGGCTGATCGTCCTTCATACCGCTCGCGTGTTGCCATAGTTTGTTGACCAGCGTTTGGGCTGCGGCCTGCTGCTGGTATCGCTGCAAGCCTTTTACGCCAAAGTAAAACTGATCTATCCATACCGGTCCACGCCAGTAACCCCGTTGCGGGTCAAAAGCTTTTTCGCTGGCGTCCAGCACCGGCAGGGGCACTAAAGTATTAAAAACAGTGGTATCCAGCATGTATTGCGTCATCTTTTTTACGCGGGATGCAGGAGCGATGCCCGCCCACAGCGTTACCCAGGCTTCCGGCCCTTTCACCCGGACCAGCGCTCCACTTAAATGACGGTCATAATAATAACCACTGGCGGTATCGAAGAACAGTTGGTTGATCTGTTGATTTAATGTGGTCGCCTGTCTGCCGAAGGTAGCAGCGGCAGTTGGTTTGCCCAACACGACCGCCATCTGCGCGAGTACTGTTTTTTCTTTAGACAGATAGACATTGAGGTCGACCGACTCCTGATCGAGCGACCAGGCGCCAGGGCCGTTTTGCAGCATCGTTGCGTTATCGAAGCGAACGGCGTTGTCCATACCGCTTTCCCAGGCTGCGGCGATGCGGGTGCCATCCGTGGAGCCAAATTCACAGAGACCGTTGTGGTCATGATCACGCTCCGCGTACCACCAGTTGTGATAACGTTCCAGCGCCGGATACATTTCGCGGAGGAAAGCGGTGTCGCGGGTAGCGGCAAACACCTCCCATACGGCCCAGGCAGCCAGCGGTGGCTTGGTGTCGCGGAAGTTATTCTCCGTGCTGTCAGCATATATGCAGTCAGGTACCATGCCATTCGCCGCCTGATAATCGAACAGCGACCGGATATTATCTTTCGCCAGTGAAGGATTAAAGTAGGCCAGTCCCACGGCCTGTTTCCAGCTGTCCCATGACCAGAAACCATAGAAGCCCTGATATGAGGCAGACGGGAATACGCCATCATGGCGCAAATGCCCGGAGGCGCTGCGCCAGTTGGTGAGCAGCGTGATCATACTTTTTACGGCCAGCCTGCTGCGGAAATTGTCTTTTTCATTGAAAGGCATGCGACGGAACAGCTGTTGCAGGTATCCGTTCCAGCGTTGTTCATTTTGCCGGAGTACGATGTCAAACTCCCGCTCCGGGGTTGTCTGCATATTTCCTTCCGGCCAGAAGCCTTGCGTTTGCAGGTCTTCCAACTCGCCGCCGGCAGGGATAGACACGTTTCTTGCAGCTGTGTATCCATCTGCGGTAGTTTGTATATCCCAGCGAGCCTGCGCACACCAGTGCAGGCGGAAAACATGTTTAGTACCGGCAATGCCTATACGTACGGAATTACTTTCGCGGGAAAATTGCGCTCTTTTCAGCAGTGCTGCGCCCTGCCATTGCAGGCGCAGCTGCAGCGGTTGCGTACCGTTGTTACGAATAACCGTCTGTATCGCCGCTTCACGGTTGCTGCTAAACAACAGTTGCATTTGTACCTGTATCTGACCAGCGCGGAAGCCTAGTTGTAATAGTCCGGGATAATAATGCGTGGCCGTTGTGTCCTGCTGCAAGGGAAGTTCCTGCCCGTCTGCGTATAGGTGCAGCTGCGCGATGGCTTTTGACAGCCACTCCCCTTTCATGTCCATCAGCAATGGGCCGGTGAAACCGGTAGCCGTGCCGGGTACCGGCAATGCATAGGCATGCCAGGCGCCGTTGTCTGCAAAGAAGGAGGCAGCGATGCGGTTCGTATCTTTTACTGTATAATGGATGTCCAGTACATCCGCAAAATGGTTCCGTTGCGCGCTGGCAGCTTGTTGCGTTAGCAACAACGCCAGCAGCCATTTAATTTTATTCATAGCTCTCTTTGGCCTTTTCTGTTGCTTCTTCGCCCGACCTTAAAGGTCTCAGTATAAATTGATATTGATAAAATTTGTACACCAATGTGTAAGGTGCATGCGGCTTGGCTCCCCAGCTGTTATCACCGCCGAGGCCAGCCTGTTGGTAGTCGATGTTCCACCAGATCAGCGGATCGTTGTTCATAGAGCCGCCGTGCACATTGTGTTTGCGGTTGAAGTTGAGCCGGCCCATATCAAAGTGCAGTACTCCCATGTTCAGCGGTACGTCGGTACGGGCCATCCACCCGTTGCCGGCAGCGGACCGCAGCGCCATCCAGTGTATGTCGGAGCGGTAGCCACTTTCCTGAGCACGGGGATAAGGATGGAACAATGAATCTGCCGGCAGCGTGTATACGTCTACGTCAGCAGCGTACTTGCGGTCCTGGTAGTTATCGAACGGACCGCGGCCCAGCCACGTCACTTTATCCAGCGCCGGATTAAGCACCATACGCATGCCCATGCGGGGCAGTTCAGGCATCACGGTATCACCGGCGAGGAAGTTCACATTTACTTTAATATCTCCGTTGGCAAAAATCGTATAGTCGACATGGTACCTGGCCCCTACCAGCGGTAAGGCGTGTTGTGACTGTATCTGTACCTGCTGTTTGTCCTGCCGCACAATGCTGGCGGACAACAAGCGGGTACTGTCGCCGGCATGTTGCCACACCGCGCAGCGCACCTGTTGACTGTTGCCTATATCATTATCAGTAGCCGCCCGCCAGAAATGCGGTTTCAGCGGCTGTTGCATATAGGCGGTGCCGTTAGTGGTAAACTGTTCCAGCCAGCCGTTTTTAATGGTCGCCGTAAAGGCAGGGTTGCCGATTTCCCAGCCGCCGTCCACTTGTTTTACCTGCAAGGCTGCTCCGGTAACCGCCTGGGCTTTTACCGGCGTATACCAGGGTAGTTCAAACTGGTCTGTTGCCAGTGTAAAACCGGCTGGCAGCATACCATCTGCTTTTTTCAGCGTGGCTTTCAGGTGAAGGAAATAGTGAACACCGGGTTGTGGCTTTATCACCGGCAGGCCTATACGCAGAGTATCGTGTTGATGCGGCAGGAGGAGCCGGTGCGCTAAATCAGCCGAAGCGATTACTTTTCCATCTCCCTTCAGTTGCCAGGTAAGCTGTATATTTTCGAGCTGGTTAAAATCATACCGGTTGGTGATCTGTAAGAGATCAGCAGACAAACCGATGGTGGCAAACTGCACCGGCTGATATACTTTCTTCACTTCAAATGCCTGCGGATGCGGCGTACGATCGGCAGCCAGCATACCATCGGCACAGAAACTGGTATCGCTGGTGGCGCCTACGGTGCCCATATCTGCGCCATAGGCCCAGATAGCTCTTCCTAATGAATCGTGTTGTAAGAACGTCTGGTCAGAGAAGTCCCAGATAAAACCTCCCTGCAACTGATCATATTTGTTGATCAGGTCCCAGTCATCGCGGAGGTTACCGCCGCTGTTGCCCATCATGTGTGCGTATTCGCACTGGACCAGGGGCCGGTCGCGGTACTCTTTCACATACTCCTGCATCCAAGCAACAGATTTGTACATGGGCGCTACGATGTCGGTCCACGGCGTATTGCGGGCCGGTTCGTATTGTACCGGACGGGTATTATCGCGTTGTTTGGTCCATTTGTAGGTGTTGATGAAATTATCGCCAAATTCACTTTCATTGCCCAGCGACCAGGTGATGATGCTGCAATGGTTCTTGTCACGCTCCACCATGCGGCGGGTACGATCGAGATAAGCCGCCTGCCATTCCGGTTTATCGGAGAGGGTTTTCAGCGGGTGCATGCTCATACCATCGCATTCGATGTTAGCTTCGTCCACTACATACAAACCGTATTGATCACAGAGGGCATACCATTCCTCCCTGTTAGGATAGTGGCTGGCACGTACCGCATTGATGTTGTACTGTTTCATGGTGAGGATGTCTTTCAGCATCCCCTCGCGGTCTACCACTTTGGCCGTGTGCATATCATGCTCATGGCGGTTCACCCCTTTGATGGTGATGGGTTGGCCATTGACCATCAGCAGGCCTCTTTTTATTTCCACGGTGCGGAAACCGATAGCATGGGTAAAGCTTTCTACCGGGCGGCCTTGTTTATCTTCCAGCGTCACCACCAGCTGGTATAGATTAGGCTGTTCCGCTGTCCATGATTTAACGCCCGGCAACAGCTGTTGTACCTGCAACAGGCTGTCACGGCCGATCGGCAATACCCTGGTAAAAACGGCCGTCCCGTTGTCCTGCAACGTTATACGGATACGTTTATCCTTGTCCGTTGCAGCGGGTATTTTATTAAGCGCCAGGTCCAGTTGCAGGGAACCGTCTTTGTAATTGTTGACCAGCAATGGTTTGGCGAAGAAATCGTATATAGATAAGGGTGCGCGGGCTACCAGATACACGCTGCGTTCTATGCCGCTCAGCTTCCACATGTCCTGTCCTTCGAGATAGGAGCCGTCACTGAAGCGGAACACCTGCATGGACACGGAGTTGTTGCCTGGTTGCACCAAAGCCGTCACGTCAAATTCGGCGGGGGTTTTACTGTCTTTGCTAAAGCCTGCGTAGTTACCATTTACCCATACATACACAAAAGCATTGGCGGCGCCGATATGCAGGATAGTTTGTTTGCCTTTCCAGGTGGCCGGCAGCTGGAAATTGCGGCGGTAGGAGCCGACAGGATTTTCTTCTTTGGGGACAAACGGCGGATTAGGCGGGAAAGGGTATTCCACGTCCGTAAAAATATAAGGGGCATAACCTTCCGTTTGCCAGTTGGCCGGCACGCGGATAGTTTTCCAGTTCGTTACATCATAAGCGGGTTGTTCATACCCTTGCGGGCGAACAGCAGGATTGGCGGCGAGGTGGAATTTCCAGGTACCGTCCAGTGAGAGGGTGAAAGGAGAGCTGTCTCCTTTTAGGGCGGAAGCGGCGTCCGGGAAGGGAATGAAATGGGCGTGCGGGAACAACGTGTGTTCAGAAGGTTTCTGCGGGTTCTCCCAGTCGTTCGACTGGGCCAGCAAAGTAGCCGGCAAACACATCAAAGCAAGTAATACAGTTTTCATCATGGTACCGTTGTATAAAACCACCGGCGGCTGCGAGGCCGCCAGTGGGATCGTTTAACCGTTATGGATCCTAAATTATTATTGGGCCAGTGGGTTGTTCAGCGTTTCCTTCAAAGGCAGCGGATAATAGCTTTTATCCACGGTGAAGGTCCTGCCGGCGTCCTGCATCTGTTGTTGCAGCATGCCCCAGCGGCGAAGGTCGTAGAAACGGCTGCCTTCCAGTGTGAACTCCATCACACGTTCATGCACCAGCTGTTTAAACACGTCGGTAGTATTAGTCAGGTTCAGTGGCGGCATAGCAGAGCGGGCACGCACATCGTTGATCTCGGCCATCGCTGCAGCCGGAGCGCCGATTGCGTTCTGTGCTTCGGCGTACAGCAGCTTCACGTCTGCGTAGCGGATGATCGGCACGTTGATCGCGTTGGCGTTTCCCAGTTTATCGAGGCTGGCAGGTATCCACTTACGGAAAGCGATGGTATTGTTTTCAAATACTTTACCATACGTATAGCCGTAAACGCGGGGGTTAGCAGCGTCGTTGAAGTAATCATCGTTGAAGAACACGGTATTGTATACACGATGATCATAAAGACCGTCTGTCGCTACTTTTCCTTCTTTCAGCATTTCTGTGAGCAGCCTGGGGGCGCCATAGATTTCTCCGTAGCCGCCCAGCTCAGAGGCAGCCATCCAGTCGCTGAGATAAGATTTGAAGTATGCGCCGTTAGACTCGTCCATAGTCTGTTGCAGTTCAAATACGGACTCCGTGGTGTTGTTGGTCGTACCGTTGAACATAGACAGGTAATTGGACACGAGGCTATACTCTTTGGAGTCGATCACTTTTTTCAGCCACGCAGCTGCTTCGGTGAAGTAGGCGTTAGCGTTGGCTTTATCTTCCCCGGCGCGATAGATGAGCGCTTTACCCAGGTAGGCCTGGGCGGAGCCTTTGGTGGCGCGGCCCAGTTCCGTGGCGGCTCTCTCGCTGCGCAGCGGCAGGTCTGGTTCCGCGGCTTTCAGGTCAGCGATGATCATGTCCCATACTTCAGGGCGGGTAGAAGGTGCTTTCGGCAGATCTGCTTCGCCATTCGGTACTTTATCGCGGATGATCACTTTCTCAAAGTTGGTGACCAGCTTAAAATAATAATAGGCACGCAGGAAGTGGGCTTCTGCCAGGATCATTTTTTTACTGGCAGCATCGATCTGTTTGTCGGTCATCAGGTTTACATTCTCCAATACCTGATTGGTGAAGTTGATGCCGCGGTAGTTGTCTCTCCAGAGCAGGTCGATGGCGTAGTTACCGGAGTTATAGCTATAGTTATAGATCTCCATCCACCAGCTGTAGTTATAGGCATCGGCGCCCGGCTCCACATAATCTTCGCGGTAGTATTCGCGGCAGGAACGGGCTTCCACGAAGTTATCCCAGCCGGCAAAGCTTTCTATCCTGGAATAGGCCGCGGCCAGGCCGGTGAGGGCGCGGTCGCGGGAAGTCCAGAAGTTATCCGATGTAAGCTTGTCGGGCGATGCCTGTTCAAGCAACTCTTTTTTACAGCTGGTATTAAATACCATGGCTGCGGATAATAAGGATATATATAACAAAGATTTTTTCATAACCATTTTTTTAGAATTCCAGCTGTGCCCCAGCCATCAATACTTTGTTTTGCGGATACATCAGGCGGTCCAGGCCACTGTTGAGGATGTCTGTACGGCCGATTTCAGGATCTGGTCCGGAATACCTGGTGAACGTGAGAATATTCTGTGCACTTACGTACAGGCGTAACCGTGTAACTTTTATCTGTTGCAGGAGCTGCGGAGAGAAAGCGTACCCGAGGGTGATGTTTTTCAGGCGCAGGTAGCTGCCGCTTTCGAGGAAGCGGGTGGATTCGCGGTTATTGTAGTTGGGATCGCCCAATACAGCGCGGGGCACGTCGGTGTTGGTATTTTGCGGCGTCCAGGCGTTGAGGGTGCTTACGTCGAAGTTACGACCGGCGTCCATGCCTTGCAGTTCGTATTTGTTGCCGTTGTAGATCTTGTTACCGCCCACACCCTGCCAGAAGAGCGCCAGGTCGAAGCCTTTCCATGCTACGCTCATATTCAGGCCATATTCAATTTTCGGGAAAGAGCTGCCTTTGTAGGTTTTGTCTGCATCGTTGATCACGCCGTCGCCGTTGCTGTCTTTAAAGCGTACGTCGCCGGGTTTGGCATCAGGCTGCAGCAGCTCGCCTTTGCTGTTTTTATAGGCTGCTACTTCGGCGTCTGACTGGAAGAGGCCATCGGCTTCATACAGGTAGAAAGCACCTACTTCGGTACCTACCTGTGTGGTGTTAGGAACGGGACCGGTGCCGTATTTAAGGCCGGTGCCATACAGTTTCTGGCCGTCGTTGGCGAGTGCCAGCACTTTGTTTTTCACCTGGCTAACGGTACCGGTTACACTGTAGCTCCAGTCACCTTTTTTGTCAGACCAGGTCATTTCCAGTTCCCAACCGCTGTTTTTGAAACGGCCTACGTTGAGGATCGGGTTGTTCAAACCATTGCTGGGACCCAGCTCTCTTCTGATCAACACATCGGAGGTAATGTTGTTGAAGTAGTTGAAAGCACCCGTTAATTTATTGAGAATCGCGAAGTCGAAACCGGCGTTGCGGCTGGTGTTGGTTTCCCAGCGCAGGTCTTTGTTACGCAGCTCCCAGGCAGCGCCGCCAGGCCATGCGGTACCACCGGCGCCCTGTACGGAACCACCACCCCACAGATTGTTGATTAAGATCAGCTGTTGATGATCGTATGCATTCAGCACTTCTTCATTACCCAGTTGACCGTAGCTGGCACGCAGCTTCAGCATATTGAGCCAGGTGAGGCTTTGCATAAATGATTCACTCTGGATGTTCCAGCCCACAGACACGGACGGGAAAGTACCATAGCGGCGGTTCACACCGAATTTGGAAGATCCGTCGCGACGTACCGCCAGTTGCAGCAGGTATTTACCGTCGTACGCATAGTTGACACGACCCAGCCAGGAGAGGCGGTCTGTTTGCCAACGGGTGCCGGTAGCGCTGAAAGTACCGCCTTTAGCACCGTCCATGGTGTTAAACAGCGGATCGAGGAAACCACCGGGTACGATATCAGAAGAGATCTGACCATCTTTCACGGAGTAGATGGTGGTTTTACCATCGGCGGTGGCGAGAACGTTGTTGTAGGTTTTCTCCAGTGCGGTGTAACCGGCGAGCAGGTTCAGGCTGTGTTTACCGAAGCTGCGATCGTAGTACAACAGGTTTTCCATCAGGCGTTGCCGTTCGTTGCCGCGGTTGTCCTGCAGCTGGGCAAAAGGAATCAGCGGATCGTTGGCGTTAGCGCGGTACGGCGGATGGTAAGCGTAGGTGAAATAGTTGCTGTTGGCTAAGCTCAGGTTAGTCACGAACTTCATGCCCCTCAGCAGTTCCAGCGACAGGCGCGCGTTACCATTGAAGTATTGGATCTTGTTGCTGTTATCGTTATAGTGATTAACGCCCACGGCGTTCTCGAACTTAGGCAGCTGGTTGATCTGCATTGCGTAACCATATTTTTCCTTCTCGTCGTATACTGGTAACAGTGGTGACTGGAAGTAGGCGTCTTTCACGCTGTAAGGCACGTCGCGGCGGTCTGTTTCCGCATATACGAGGTTGGCTTCCACGGTGAGGCGGCCTTTCTTGTACTCGTTACGGGAGCGGATAGATTTCTTCTTAAAGTTGGAACCCAGGAAAGTACCTTTCTCATTGGTGATGTTACCGCTGAGGCCATAAGTGAAATATTCGCTGCCGCCGGTGAGGTTCAGGCTATAGTTTTCGCTGTTGCCCTGTTGGAGGATTTCATCCTGCCAGTTGGTATTGGCGGTGATACCGCTTTTCAGGTAAGTTGGTCTTTTGGTGCTGGCCGGAGCAGCATCGTACATCATGGTGTGTACTTTCAGGTAACCGTCTGCATCGAGCAGGTGCTGTTTGCCGGTAGGGTTCACGATGCTGTACCAGGTATTGAATTCAATTTTTGGTGCGCCCTTTTTGCCTTTTTTGGTGGTGATGAGGATCACGCCGTTGGCAGCCACGGAACCGTAGATAGAGGCAGCGGCGCCGTCTTTCAGTACTTCTATGGAAGCAATATCGTTGTTGTTGAGGTAATAGGGGTCTGCCGGGCTGCCGTCTACGATAAACAGCGGCTGGTGTGAGCCAAAGGTGCTGATACCACGCAGGCGGATATCGGCCATAGCGCCGGGAGCGCCGCCGGTATTGGTAACGGTGAGGCCTGCCACTTTACCTTGCAGGGCATTGACAGGGTTGTTGCTGGCAACATTGGAAATTTCGCTTCCTTTTACAGAGGTGATGGCACTGCTCACATTTCTTTTGCTTTGTGTGCCGTAGCCTACCACCACCACCTGGTCCAGTACTTTGGTGGAAGCAGCAAGGGTAACGGTCAGCGGTCCATTTCCGTTGACTGTTACCTCTTGTGTTTCATAGCCGATGAAAGATACTTCCAGTACCGCACCGGGTTGCAGGTCGGTGAACCGGAAGCTGCCTTTCACGTCAGTGAGCATACCGCGGGGAGTACCTTTTACCCGCACGCTTACGCCGGGCAGGAATTCACCGGTATTGGACTTCACCACGCCTTCCACCACTTTTTCCTGTGCCGGCTGAGCGGCTGTCAGGGCGGAAGTGGCCGGCACTGCTTTCACCAGGATGATGTCTTCCGTCATCCTGAACTGCAGCGACGTAGCGTGGCTGATTTCCTGGAGTAAACTTTCTACTGTCCTCTCTTTTTTATCGATGGTTACAGGTTTCAATTTTTCCAGATCATCAAGATTGTACGAGAATTTCAGACGGGTATTTTTCTCGAGGTACTGAATAACACTGAGCACCTTCGTCTGCCTGAATCCCACGTCAATCTTATCTTTCAATCCCTCTGCTATTTGCGCCCAACTTAGCAAAAGGGATGATAGGAGCATGGCACAGCATGCCCTTAGAAGGGATGTCTTCTTCATAACGCATTTTGGTTGTTTAGATGTACCTGTGTGGACTATTTACTGATTGGTTGCACAAATAAAGTGTCGTTTTTTGTCACAGACTGCAGTCCGTTGACAAAGCAAACTGCTGCCAGCACTTCATTCAGCGGTTTGTTGTTGAATACGCCGTTAAAGCGGATAGGTTTATTTTTACGTGTGATTACTTTTACATTGATACCATACCAATATCCCAGCGTGGCCGCTATCTCATCGGGAGATGCGTTGTGGAAGACGAGGCGTCCGCTGCGCCAGGCTTTTTCCCTTTCAGGGTCAAATTTGTTTTTCACGAAGCGGGCATGAGCTTTACCCGTAGTCAGTTGTTCACCGGGCACTAATTCAGCGACGGCTGTTTCCTGTGCTACCCGTACTTTCCCTTCAACAAGGGTTACGGCCGCCTGTTCATCATACCGGTAAGCGCGCAGTTTAAAAGCTGTTCCCAGCGCCTGTACCTGCAGGTTGCCCGTGCGCACCATAAATGGTTTGCCTTCTGCTTTGGCCACTTCAAACAGCGCCTCCCCTTCCAATATCAGGTTGCGTTGCTGCTCATTGAAGCTGGCCGGCACTTTCAGCGTGCTGTGTGCATTCAGGATCACGAGACTTCCGTCGGCCAGCATTACCTGCCGGCGCAGGCTGTCGCCCGCTTTAAAAAGGGTGTAGGACTCATTCCCTGCGGCGGGTGCAGCCGGATGATGTGTTGTCAGCCACCAGGTGGCGGCAGCCAGTGGTAGTACGGCGGCGGCAGCGATACGGGCTATCCGTTTCCAGGAGATCCTTTTTACCGGCGTATCTGCCACTGCTATAGCAGCTTTCAGTTTACCGAATTCGACTTCCTTTTCTTCCGGCGTGATCCGCAGCCCTAAGCGAAACAACATGTCCCGGGCTTTTGCAGCTTCTTCCTGCTTGTGCGGGTACCGTTCCAGCCAGTCTTCCCAAAACTGCACGTCCTTCTCATTGCTGCGCAGGCAGTAACGAACGAACGAATCGTTTAAAATAAAGTCTTCCGCCTTATACTGCTGTAAGTCCATGCCAGGCATTTAACTATAAAGAGGGGGGTACGTCTGTCTTTTTACCAAAGAAATCAGGAAAAATTTTCCGGATCGATCAAAAGCAGCAGCAGTGCGATAAAAGTGGCATCGGTATATACTTCCCGGATGCGTACGAGGGCGTTGTGAATGGTATTATAGATGGTACGGGGGGTGGCCGCCGTTTTAACGGCTATTTCTTCAATGCTCAGGTCTTCGTAAAAACGCATCCTGATGAATTCTTTCTGGCGACTGGTGAGCAGTGCCAGCATTTTCTCCAGTTTTTCCTTTACCAGGCTGTCGGTTTCCTGGCGTATGAGCACCGTTTCATAAGGTTGCTCTTCCGGCTCGGGGAACAGCTGACTATCGGTCAGCACCGTGCCTTTCTGGTTTTTGGTTAACAGTTTATATAGTTTCCTTTTAAAGCAGATAAACAGATAAGCCTGAATATTTTCAGGCATGTCGAGTTGATGGCGCTTACGCCAGATGTCCACAAAAATGTCGTTGATGGCTTCTTTCACCATGCCTTTGTCCAGCACTACAGAAACACCGTAGTGGTAGAAATTATCGTAGAGGTCATGGTAGATTTTATACAGTCCCTGTTCATTGTCCTGCTGCATTTCGTACCAGAAGCCGGCATATTCCTTTTCACCGTACCGGCCTGTGCTGGATTCGGTTGAGCGATGTGCATTGAGCATACAGCTGAGCATTTTGGTTGGCCCGTGGGAGCAATTGTTGTTCTGATTATGGCGGCAAATTAATGGTTTAGATTGAAACAACCACTTCTTTTATTGTGAAAGCATGACAAAACCGCGTCCCGCTTTTCGTATTTTTAATTTTGTTATTTTTATCAGGAATGGTTTTTGTTTATTATCAATCCTCTTAATTTGAAAGCACCCATCATCTTTAGCATGGCCGCCTCCCTGCTGTGGCAGGGCGCCAGCGCCCAGGATTCATCCGCCATCCGGGCCATCAATGCCACCAGCTTCGCGAAACATATACAGGTATTGGCGTCAGATGCCTTTGAAGGCCGTAAGCCCTTCACCCGCGGAGAAGACAGCGCCATCCACTATCTGGCGGCGCAGTTCAAAGCGCTGGGACTGAAGCCCGGCAATGGCAACAGCTATTTCCAGGATGTGCCGATGGTAGCCATCGGCTCCAAACCCGCAGGCAATCTGGTGATCAAAGGCGCACACGGCGAGGTGTCCTTACAATATCTCGATGACTATGTGGCCGCCACCCGCCGGGTACAGGAACAGGTAAGCCTCCGCAATTCCGAACTGGTATTTGCCGGTTATGGTATTGTGGCACCGGAATACGGACATAACGACTACGCCGGCCTCGATGTAAAAGGCAAGACGGTGATTGTGATGATCAACGACCCCGGCTTTGCAGACAACAGTCTTTTTAAAGGCCGCACCATGACCTACTACGGGCGGTGGACATATAAATTTGAGGAAGCGTCCAGGCAGGGTGCCGCAGGCGTGATCATCATCCATGAAACAGCCGCCGCCAGCTATCCGTGGAAAGTGGTGCGCAGTGGATGGTCCAATTCCAAACTACACCTGCAGGCGGCAGATAACAATATGTCAAGGACCACCATGGAAGGCTGGATCACCCAGGATGCCGCCAAAAAAATCTTCCAGCTGGCCGGCATCTCCCCGGATATCATGGAAAAAGCAAAACAAAAGGATTTTAAACCGGTAGATCTTCACCTGCAAACATCGCTGGTCATCAACAATACCATCAAAAAATCGACGTCACACAACGTACTGGCCATTCTGCCAGGCGCTAAAAAGCCGGATGAATGCGTGGTATTTTCAGCGCACTGGGACCACTTCGGCATCGGTGAACCGGTAAAAGGCGACTCCATCTACAACGGCGCCGTGGACAATGCCACCGGCACCGCAGGGCTGCTGGAACTGGCCACCGCCTTCACCCGGCTGAAACAAAAACCGGCGCGCTCCGTGCTCTTTCTTTCTGTGACGGGAGAAGAACAAGGCCTGCTCGGCTCAGAGTATTACGCCGCCCATCCGGTGTTCAAAGCTGAAAAAACAGTGGCCGACATCAACCTCGATGTGCTCAACACCTTCGGCCGCACCAAAGACGTGACCGTGATCGGTATGGGCCAGTCGGAGCTGGACGAATATGCCCAACGGGCGGCCGCCAAACAGGGCCGTATCACCGTACCGGAAGCAAATCCGGAAGGAGGCTGGTTTTTCCGCTCAGATCACTTTAACTTTGCTAAAAAGGGTGTCCCCGGTTTATACCTGGGCCCAGGCAACGATATTGTGGGCAAAGCTCCCGGCTCCGGTAAAGAAAAAACTGCAGAGTATAACCGTTTACGTTACCACTCCCCCGCTGACGAGTTTAACCCTGATACCTGGGTAATGGACGGCATGGTAGAAGATGTACGCCTCATGTTCGACGTTGGTTATACCCTCAGCAACGAAAGCACTTTCCCGCAATGGAAAAAAGGCTCAGAGTTCAAGGCGTACCGGAAATAAACGATAACACCCGGTAACATGATTATGGTATTATTTGGATTAATAATGATAGGGCTGATCCTGTTCTTGTACTTTAAGAACCTGGTCAACCGCCACCAACTGAAGAAAACAGCAGTTCCCGATACTTACCGGGAACTGCTGCAAACACATGTACGCTATTACCAGCAACTCACAGAGACCGATAAAAGCCGCTTTGAGCAACAGGTACAGCGTTTCCTGAAAAGAACGCATATCGAAGGCGTAGGTACGGCAGTAGAACCACTCGACCGCGTACTGGTGGCAGCCAGCGCCATCATCCCCATCTTCGGTTTTAAAAACTGGGAGTATTTTAACCTCACCAACGTGATCCTGTATCCCGATACGTTCGATGAATCCTATCAGTATGAAGGCAACCGCCGGAATATTCTTGGGATGGTAGGCAGCGGCGCGCTCAACGGACAGATGATCCTTTCCCGCTCCGCACTGCGGGAAGGTTTTTCCAATACCACCGATAAAAGCAACACGGCCATTCATGAGTTCGTGCACCTGCTCGACAAGGCAGACGGCACGGTGGACGGCCTTCCCACCAAACTGCTGGAACACAGCTACAGTATTCCCTGGCTTAAACTGGTACACCAGACGATTCAGGAAATGGCAGAAGGCCGTACAGATATTAATCCGTACGGCGCCACTAATCAGGCCGAATTTTTTGCGGTGATTTCAGAGTATTTCTTTGAAAGGCCGGATCTGCTTTCGGAGAGACATCCCGAACTATATAAAATGCTGACGCATATTTTTCAACAGGACCCGGCTAAAAGCACCGTCTGATCAGTGTTTGTTCTCTTTGTTTGAAAGCGCTTTCACAGCAGCTTTCAGCGCTTCAATTTCTTTTTGTTGTTGCAGGATATACAGCGTGAGCTCTTCAATTTTCTGCATTTGTTTGCGCTGCATATCGCCGAGGTCCAGGCCGTCCTGTTCTATGACAGCAGCGGAAGGCATATCCGGCAAATGTTTGTGCGTGTTGATGTGCTGCTGTACTTCCGCGAGCGATGGCAGTTTGTAGCCGGGATCGAAGACATAGTCGGCCCAGCCGTTCTGGGACACTTTTATCTTCTGCGTGGTGATAGTACCCAATACGGAAAGCTCCGTTTGTGGTTTTGTAGTACCGATGCCCACCCGTCCATTGTCCGTGATGGTAAAGCGTGCAGCACACATCCCGCCCGCCGTGCAGCCGGTTTTGTCGTAAGCCCAGAACTGGAGGCTGTTCCCATAGCTGTTGCCGGTCATGTTAAATAGGATCCACTTTTGGGCCTCTCCCGGCTGCGTTTTAGACGGATTCTGAAGCGTAAGATAACCTCCAATAGTATTTTCAGTAACGGGAACAGAGCTAACGAGCCCGCCCCTGGCCAATATGCTACCATTCACATCCAACTTCTCTGTTGGATCGGAGACACCAATACCTACGCTGCCTTCTTTTTCGGTGATTTGCGCGAACATAAACATAGGAAATAACATTCCTAAAAAGGTAAGGGAATACTTCATAGTTAAATACGGGTTAAACTTTAATCAAACTCCTGCAAGTTGAATTATTTCCTCCGGAAATCCAAGCGATAAAATACACCCAGCTGTATGCCGATCCACATTTTCCGGCTCTGCGGCTCATTTGCATTAAAGTTATCGCTGATGGTATACAATGGCTTAAAATAACGTACGTCTTTCAGCGCTTCTTCTTCCGGCCGGCCCAGTGGGGTTGGATCTTTAAAGGTGTAGTATTCCGAATTCAGGATATTCAGCGATATGCCGGCCTGTACGCCGAAATGATCATTCAGCCTTCTTTCTCCGATGAGCGCCAGTTTATGCCACTGCATGCGGATTTGTTTTTGTAAAAATCCCGACGAATCATAATCAAACTGCATTTTTCCGGTGGTGGCCTGCAAATGCAGCCGCCAGTTTTCCGACAGCCATACTGAAGTACCGGCGCCATAACGTAATCCGGATGCACTACGACCAGCGCCCCATGACGCGATCCCATACAGGAAAGGCATGCCTGCCTGCAAATGCCCGTTCACCATAAACGATTCTTCCAGTGTAACGCCCGCGCCCACAAAAGGGACCAGGCCCGGCCTGGGACCGTCGCTGCTGCTAGGGATACCTGTAAAAGAGCGGCTGGTACGGTGAAACCAGTTGGAGAGGAAAAATGAATGATCGCGTTGATCCCTACTACGTATATTCTTTCCCGTTGCCACCGGTTCCGCGGAGGCAGTTGTTTTTTGTTGCGGGTTGGTAGCAGCCGGTTGTTTCCGTATAGCCTCTGCTGTTAGCGGGGGCGCCGCTTCTTTTTTCACACTGGTATCGGGTGATGAACGGATACCGGTATAGCCTTCCCCGTCTCTACCGAAAGAACCGATATTCCCGATTCCCCATCCGTTTTTTTCTTTTTGCCCTTCGGGCGATTTTTTTAGCGATAAATGGAGGAGGCCCGAGTCTTGTCTTTGCGGCAATGAGTCTTTCTTTTTCGCTGCGATGGCTGTTTTCAGGCTGTCAGGTTTGTTAACAACGGAATCCGGGGAGGGTTGATGGTAAAGGTCAACGGAATCTATCGTCATAACGACCACCCCGTGCGATGGGCCTGCCGTAGGAGCGTTGTAGACCGTATGTGTCGTCCGGCCTGCTACCGGTGCGTTTTTCCCTTTAGTGGTGATTGTTTTTCCGGGAATGGCTTTTCGTTTCACCGTCGGCGCCGCATGCGCAGGCGCGGTTTGTTTTACCGGCGGCGCATCGATGAAAATAATATGTCCGCCCAGTAAGCGGTAGTTAATGCCGGTCTCTTTCCGGATATCTTCCAGTAACTCGCCCAGGGGCTGCGTTTTTTTATGGAGATGAATTAAACGTGAGGGAGGAAACTTACGGGTATTGAGAGAGAAACGGGCACCGGTCTGTTGCCCTACCGTCTTCAGCAATTTATCCAGCGGCATCTCCGTGGCACTGATGGTGATATTTTTCCGGAGATTGACAGCAGATGACTGACAATAACCTTGTATAGTTCCCGTAAATAAAAAGATGACCAGCAGCCATTTACCCACCGCAGCCGGCACCGCTGATATAAACCTTGTCTTTTTCAATTCTGCATGTGACATTCAGCGTAACAGATATAACCTCAAAAACGTATTCTATAGGTTTGTTTTCAAATGTGCTGCTCATGGTACAGCCTTCCAGCGCTTTATGCTCAAATACCACCTGTATGCCGTATGCTTTCTCCAGTTGCGTGACAATCTCTTTCAGGGTGATATTCTCAAAATTAAACACCCGGGTGGCATACCCCAGTTGGTTGGTCTTAAACGCGCCGGCAGTGAGCCCCAGCTCCTTCCGGGCAATGTGATAAACACCTTCCTGTCCGGCTTTCACCTGTATGCTGCTATCGCCTCTTGACATCTTTACCGCTCCGGTTTTTACCATCACCGCGATAGCGCTGTCGGACTGCCGTACGTTGAAGGAGGTGCCCAGTACCTGCACCCTGATATCCCCCACCGCCACTATAAACGGTTTATCCGGACGCGAAGTTACATCAAACCATGCTTCCCCCGATAATTTAACCAAACGAACGGTATCCTGAAAACCTGACGCGTATTGCAAAGAAGCATAGCTGTTGAGCACCACCGTCGACTGGTCCGGCAGCGTATCGCGCTGAATGGCGGCACCAGTGCGTTTCGACACCAGGGCCAACGCCTGCGGTCCGTTATGGGAACGAAGCACGAATATCAGTATCGCAGCAACGCCGACCAGCAACGCCACCGCCGCGGCAATACGCCCCAGCGGCAGCACTTTCCCGACCACCGGCCGGGTGGCCATCCGTGCCTTTAGTTCCTGCAACACAGCAGTTCTGTCGGGCAACTGATAACGCTGTTGCAAGCCGGCATCATCCCATATCGCGGCCACCTGATCGTACAATTCCCGGTGGTCGCGATGTTCCCTGATCCAGTCATCCACGGTCATCGCTTCTTCCGGAGTAGCCTCCCCGGAAAAATATCTTCCCAACAACTCATATGGCAGGTTTTGGTTTTCAGCAGTGCTCATGTTCTGTAAAATTGTAACTCATAAAAACAAACAGGCAAACAATATCATTACCATCACGTCAAACAGTTTAGCCCTTAATATCTTCAACGCTTTCCCCATCTGAACTTCCACGGTCTTCACCGATAATCCCAGATCAGCCGCTATTTCAGCATATTTCCGGCCTTCAAACCGGCTTTTGCTGAAAATCAACCGGCATTGCGGAGAGAGATTGTCGATATGCTCCATGATCTGCCGGTGGGTTTCCTTGCTCACCAACTCATTACGGTGCTCAAAGGCCGGCGGACGTTGTGCCAGGTAATTGTCTTTCACCTTCTCATGTCGTTTGACATTGAGACAGTAATGATATACCGCTGTATAGAGATATGATTTCACGGATTGTTGTTCATTGATCTCCGCCCGTTTCTCCCATAACTTCAGGAAAACGGCCTGTACAGCGTCTTTCGCCTCGTCGTTGTCTTTCAGTATCGTGAAGGCATAACGGTGCAACCCCTCAAAGTAGGTATGAAAACATTCTTCCACCAGCTTGTCCTGGTCCTTTGCCTTGCCAAAATGTATATCCACCTTAATTGTTTCAATAAGCTACCCCTAATACACCTTCACTTTAAAATACCCCTATCCGGCGGCAAAAATAAATTATTTTATGTCCCGTAAGGGGAAATTCAGGACAGCGTGTATTATGGGAAACCCAAGTATACCATGCGCTATTTAACATTATCATCGCTGTTTTTGCTGTTCCTGTTATTTGCCTGTAAAAAAGATAACGCGGACCCAATACCTGGCCACAACGGAAATGGTCAGGGACAGGAGCCGCCCGCCAATACGCCCGGCGCTCCTCAGCTGCCTGCCGCGCTGTACGACTATGTAGGTACCGGGAACAACATGCCGCCTTATATCAAAACATTCCTCGCCAGCCGGACCGACCTTGACAACACGCCTACCGGCAACCCTATCACCAATGCCGGCGCCACCCTGGGCCGGGTACTGTTTTATGACAAAAACATGTCGATCAACAATACCCGCTCCTGCGCTTCCTGCCACCATCAGGACAAAGCCTTTACAGACGGCATGGCCCGCTCCTCCGGGTTCGATAATCAGCTCACCCGCCGCAATGCCATGTCTGTGGTAAACCAGCGTTTCTTTGGCCCCAAAGCCATGTTCTGGGACATGCGGGCCGCCGACCTGGAAACACAAACGCTGATGCCTATACTGGACCATATTGAAATGGGCATGCCCTCCCTCACCGCACTGGAGACCAAACTCACCGGCATCACCTACTATGCCCCGCTGTTTAAAGCCGCCTTCGGTGATGAAAAAGTGACCTCCCCACGGATAGCCAATGCCCTGTCACAGTTTATCAGAAGCATCGTCTCCTTCCAGTCCAAATACGACCAGGGCCTGGCCGGCAATCTCAGTAACCTTACCGCCGATGAGAAGAACGGATTACGCCTGCTGCAGGTCAACTTCTGCACCGAATGCCATAGCGACCTTTCTACTACCCAGTACGGCAAACTCCCGTCTTTCCTGATTGCGGATAATACCGGCATCAATACCGGCTTCGGCTCCAACAACGGACTGGAAGCTGATTACACGGATAAAGGCATCGGAGAAATCACCCATAAACCTGCAGATCAGGGCACCTTCAAAATACCCAGCCTCCGCAATGTGGCACTCACCGCGCCCTATATGCATGATGGCCGTTTTGCTACGCTGGAAGACGTGTTGGAACATTACAATCATGGTATCAAAGGCAACCCAAACATCGGTATACAACTCGCTTCCAGAGCTGGGTCCGGTGTGCCTTTAACCACCAAAGACAAAAGCGACATCATCGCATTCCTGAAAACATTAACGGACGAGCAGCTGGTGAAAGACCCGAAATATGCAGATCCGTTTAAATAAAGAAGCGATCGGGATCGAGTCTACTTTTAGGTGAGACTCCCGAAAGAAAGGGCCCACCTTTTCAGGTAGGCCCTACTTACAATGCTAACAATGCTATTTGATACCGGTATACCACGAAGGCCTTTCCGTTTCTTTCAGCCAGAAAAGCGCAGCCTGTCCGAATGGTGATCCGTCCGGGTTACTCAATCGCCATACCACGCCATCATAAATCGTGAAGGTGTTGCCGTGTTTATCAACACGCGGACCGGTATAGTGATAAGCAATACCGTTGAGCGTCACGTCCTGCAACAACCGCTCCCGCTCGCTCCTGTCCTGTGGCGCAGCACTTAACCGGGAAGGAAGCTGCAACAGCTCTTCCGGAGTGTACTTAAAACAGGATAAAGCAAATTGATTGGCATAAATAAAATGCGGGTCCGTACCGGTTCCGTGCGCCAGGATACTATAGGGCGCCTCTTCGTGTAGCCATTGTGCACGAGCCGCCACATCCGATGGCGCCGGAAGCCCTTTACCATTCCGGTCGAGGAAATTATGATCTATTTGTGTGATCAACGGAAGAAACGATGCTATCATATGCTGCTTATAAGTTTTTAAGACGGGGATTCTGGCCCAGCTCCTGCTGGTGATCTACGGGCACTTCGATGAGCAGAGAACGTTGACCGCCTGTTTCTATGCGATGCAACAATTCCTCCAGGTTACTCAGATCGGGCTGCAGTCGCGCCGCCTCCCAGCCACAAGCCCTGGCGATCAGACAATAATCAATTGCAGCGACACGCGCATGATAGTGTGGCGAGGCGATATCAGGCAATACCTTTTCCAGTCCCTGCTCTACAATGGACAGTGATTCGTTCTTCAGCAGAAAAACGACGATGCCCAGCTGTCCCACCTCTCCCAAAGAGCCGGAAAACAAACGGAAACATCCATCTCCCGTAAACAAAAACACCGGACGGTGCATCTCTGCCAGCTTCGCGCCTACTGCCACGCCAAAAGCACCGCCCATAGCGGAACCGCGATAAAGGGAGTAGAAATCAATATTGTCGTTGGGACGTTGCGTTACATACTGACGGTCCTTATAAGCCAGGCATACATCGTCTATGCCCAACGAATGGACCGGCCACCACTTGTTGAGCCGCTGGTATAAAGTCGCCATGTTTACATAACCTTCCCTTGGCGTAACAAACGGGCGGTCGTTCAGGTCCGCAGGAGCCTTGGCCATCGGTCTGTTCGTAAAGGGATAACGTTGCCCGGCGCTGATCAGCGCAGTTAATAAAACATCCAGTGATCCGGAAACATGATCATAACCGCCAGCGGCCACATGGCGCAAACTATTTTCTACCAGACCATACGCCTGAAAAATATTTCCCAGAAAAAAAGTATGGGAAGCCCTGAAGCCACTGAAATTAATAGTGTATTCGTCCGGGCAGGCTCCCAGCACTACCAGTACATCCTGCTCACCGAGTGAATTAAACAGTGCCATGGCTTTATCATTTCCGCCAAAAGAAATATAGCCATAACCGTAAGGATTGTGCTGACTTACAGCATTGGCGCCGTTGATGCTCCAGATGGCCGCAGCCTGTAGCTGCACACACAGCTGTGTAGTGAGTTGTTTGGCATTGGGATAACGCGCCATCTCTTCTCCCACCAGCACTACCACCCGCTTGTCGGCGGTTGTTTTGCGGAAAGCAGCTACAAAAGCATCCAGGTAATCATCTTCTATAGAAGGCGCTTCCTCCGGCAAAGGCATGGAATACTCCATCACCGGGGTCCCTACCGCTTCATTGTCCAATACCAGCACTACCGGCTTCGAGTTGTCCAGCATCACTTTGGCGGCAGCCAGCTGTGCGGCCAATGAAAACGGATCATTCAATACAAAAACAGCATCCCCCAATTCTGCGCGCAGTTGCGCTACAATGTTACTTCCATATACAGAAGTATCCTGTAATGGGGAGAATCCTTCGGTATTACTACCGGAAACAGGTACAATAAAAACAGCCGGAATGTCATGCAACTTGGCATCACTTAATCCACAAGTGATCAATTTGGTGGCAGCGCCGGTAGTGGCCACAGCGGCGGCTATCTTGCCACTGGCCAGGTAATAACCCAGGGGAACAAAACCAGCACTGTATTCTCCCAACGTCAAAAACGCAGGATCGTGAGAGGGTTGGTCTTCAAGGGGTTTCAGGTGCTTTAGCAGATGAATAACACCACCGCCGGTAACGCCGGTGTATAAAGTAATACCCCAGTCGGTAAGGGTGTCAATAATGAGCTGATAGTTATCAGCCACGCATGGCGGATTTCCATAAAGGTTACTGAAGGTCATAGAATACGGATTAAAATTGATGTATCGCGGTTTTCCTAAAAGGCTTATATGAGGATCTTGAAAGAGGGATTTTTAAGAAAATGATAGATAAGGTTTTCAAAAACAGATATACGATGCATTGCTCACATTCACTGACAATACAAGATAAATAGTATTTCTCACAAAGCAAATTTTTTACAACAAGCTTCATGAGTAAAAACGCGGAGATGCCTTATTTTCTGCGCTTCCCGAAGGGTTATTATTTTTTTGTTATGCGGAGTTCAGTAGTTATCCTTACTTTTTTTTGTGATAATACGGCTACAACATGTAGTACAACTACTACAATTTTTCACATTGATATTGGGGTCATTTATTGTCCGGCTGAGCATATCGTTTATCTTCTTCAGACACGGGGCCTGTATACCTGAATTTCCTGTGTTCATCATTGATGTTGATGACACAGCTATCGCTGACCAGAAATGGGATATTATTAAATACCGGTTTTCCCAGGCCATCACCAGGGCCGATCACTACCTTATTGACTTTCTCCGGCAGCGTATATGCAGAGAATTCGGTATCGTACATGGTATGGACCAGCCACAGTTGCCGGGAAGCGGGTTGGTTGATCAGCAGTTGAAATCCTTCTGCCACCTGCGTCATTTCAGGATGCGGGGTTGTTACAGGAGGTGAGGTAAAACTAAAATTGATATACGGCGCGTGTTGATAGCCGAACTTAAATATCAGCAGCATTTTACCGGCGGGCACTTTTTCATCTGTCGATGAAGTAACTACATATTTTCCTTTCACTTTATCGGTCGAGAGATAGATGGTATCATGCTGTTGTGTCCACATCCCTTTCACAAAAACATCCAGCGCGCCATAACTCATGGCATAGACAAAGCGGTTGTTCTCAAAAATGCAAAGCTCTTCTGCCACCTCCATCCGGCTGGCATTGTAATAGCCGGGAAGCACGTGGGGTTGCTGCTGCCCGTACGCATTATTTTCCATGGTCCATAAAAATAAAGTCAGTAAAGCAGATAGGTACTTCATGTTCATCCATGTCTGACATTGGGGTTGCAGTTATTGACAGACACGCAAAGATACTAAACATGGTGAACACCGAACGGCACAGCTTCTTTCAGCCGGCAGGTTACTCTTGCCCGCTTTCTTCCAGTTTTCTTACCATCTTTATCTGTTTCAGGGTTAACAGTCCATAGGCAACAGCAGCGATCAGCACCCCTGCCTTTACTATCCAAAGCACCACTCCTTTACCACCCGCTGCGTCACCACTGCTGACGGCAATTCCCACTACCACATATAATAACACCCATGTCAGCACCAACCTCAGCTCACGGGGAGGTGAATCTATGTTGAGCTTTCTCAGCTGCCAGGCTTCAAACGCCAGATACAGCGCCAGTATAATATCCATTACTAAAAGACCGGAATATTCGTCAAAAAAGAGGTGTTTACGTCTTAAATCACCTGCTACAATGGCTATCAAAATAGCAATCGCTTTAATGATAGCGGACCTTCTCTCTTTCATTATCGGGTTAATTTACCTTCGAATGTAGTTTTTTACGTTACATTAGTTGCTCACATCTTCATGTGAGCAACAAAAAAACGCCGGCTGGAAGTTGCCGGCGTTTTATTATATCGTGTAATATCACTACTACAATTCTTTCACCCGGATATTCCGGAAACGTACGATAGATCCATGTCCCAGGAAACCGATATGACCAGTTTCATTTTTCAGGCCGGGATGATTTTTATGGTCCAGTGTACCTTTTTCACGGGCCTCGGCGATATCGCCGTCCAGGATAACGGTACCGTTGAGAATGACTTTGATATGTGTACCATCAACGATCGCTTCTTCATAGTTCCACTCTCCTACTGGTTTGAGGAAACCTCTTTTAGCGGGGATAACACCGTACACAGAGCCATGATATTGGTAGATATTCAGGTCTTTGTAGATGTCCGCTTCGTTGTCCAGGATTTGTAATTCCATACCCTGATAGGCAGCGTCGCCGCTCAGCGGGGCGCGAACGCCCAGGCCGTTGTTGGCGCCGGGGGTAAGCTGGAATTCAAAACGGAAGGAGAAGTTCTTATATTCTTTTTTCGTGTAGAGGTTACCGTGACCGCCATTGGTGGGGTAGATCACCAGGTTACCTTCATCGATCACATAGTCTTTGGTATTACCGGTCCATTCGTGCATATTGGTACCGTCGAACAACACCTTATACCCTGCTTTCTTCTCTTCGTCGTTCAGTACGAAAGGTTTCACGCGGGGCAGTTCCCTGATATACAGGTTACGGTAAGCCACGTAGGTGCCGTGTGCCTGCAGTTCGATCTGCTCTTCCGGAGAGATAGGCAGGTTACGGTCCCAGTAGTTTTCCAGGATGGTATTGTCTGTTACCAGTTGACCGTTGAGGTAAACCGTTACGCGGTCGCCTTTCATAATGATGCGGAAGTGGTTCCACTCACCGATGGCGTTATCTGCCAGTTTCAGCGGTTTACTTTCATTCTGCTGGTTGTTGTACAGACCACCGGAGCCTACCTGAGCGCCCACGTCGGTACGGGAGGTATCCCAGATCTGCACCTGTGGCGCGCCACGGAGGTAGATGCCCGCATCGCCGTTCGGTGTGATTTTCCAGTCCACCAGCATTTCAAAGTCGCCGTATTTTTTGTCTGTGCAGAGGTTATCGCCCTGGCCGTTGAAAATAAGCAGGCCGTCTTTTACGGACCAGCCTTTGCGCATAGCTTCGTTGGCTTTGTCTTGTGCTTTGCTCAGTGCCTTAGCGTCCATTTTGGCGCGGGCGATAGGATTTTCCACCAGTCCTTTCCAGCCGCTGAGGTCTTTGCCATTGAACATTGATACGAAGCCGTCGCCTGCGGGCATTTCCGCGAGGTATTTACGGATAGACTGGCGCTGGTAGTCAGCGTCGCCACCTTTCAGTGCAGCAGCGGCTTTGTCCAGCAGCTGACGCACCGCGTTGCCGTTATAGGTTTTATTAGCCAGCGCGATGTTCATCACTGCCATAGCCGCTTCCTGTTGTACGGCAGTTTTATCGAGGTATTCACCTGCCAGCAGTAAGGCGGGGAATGTCTTGCATTGTTCCAGTACTGTGAGCGCCTGTTTTTGCACTGTTTCAGATGGGTTCAGCTCCAGCACATTGCGCAGCATCAGTGTTTTCTGATCGGCGGTGTATCCTGATTTTTTAGTCAGGTCGATATAGCCTGTCAGTGCTTTTTCGCGGTAAGCGCTGTTAGCGGCATCACGGGCGATTTTCAGCAGCGACGGGGCAGCGGAGGCATCTTTCCAGTCGGACAGCGCACCTACCGCAGCATCTTTCGTAGCGGCGTCGCCATTCGCAAAGGCGGCCATTACCGGCTCCAGGGCGGCAGGTTGACCGATACCGGCCAGTACACCGAGGTAGCGGTACTGGTTAGCGGCAGACACCTGTTTCATTTGCGTCATTACATCGTTGCTGGTAGCACCTGCATTGATGAGTGCCGTCTGGATATTGACGATTTCCTGCGGCGCGCTGGCGCTGTTGAGCAGCGAGAACAGTGCCGGCAGGTTGTTTTTGCCGGCCACGTCTTTCAGGGCGGCGAAGGCAGCAGCTTTCACGTCAGCATTGCTGCTGGCGGCCAGCGGCAATACATCGTTCACGCGGTTGTCGGCTTTGCGGGCAGCGAGCACGCCGAGCAGCGCTGTTTGTGCTGCGGCGGGCATGGTAGCCAGTGCAGCACCGGCCTGTTGTGTAACTTCTTCACCGGGCATCAGGCGCAGCGCCTTTTTCACCGCGTTGATATCAGCAGGTGAACCGGTTTTCATGATACCCAGCAATGCCGGCAGGGTGGATGTTCCGCCGATGCGGGCAGCAGCAGCGATGGCTGCCAGTCTTACTGCGTCGTTACCATTTTTGGTAAACGCGGTAACGGCAGGCAGGGCGGAAGTCACTTTGTTTTCGCCCAGCATCGTGATGATAGCAGCTTTGGTATCATCAGTAGCATTTTTCAGTTGTGCCTGCCAGGTAAGCGAAGCGGCATTGGCAAAAGGGGCGCCGAATTTCAGGGCTGCGTCGCGGTATTCGTTGTTTTTATCTGCGACAGCCTGATTGATCCAGGGCTGGCTTTTGTCACCGAGGATATCTACCAGCAGTTTAAGGCCGGCAGTACGGGTATGTACCTGTGCATCGGTGGTGCATTGTTTTACCAGTGCTTCCGCGATTTTCTGTGCGGCAGCTTTGTTACCATTGCTGGCCAGTTGACCGGCATAATAGAGATAAGCCGAAGTAGCGTCTGTAACATCGTAGGTATAACCGGCTTTAGCGGCAGCGTTGCCCAGTGCAGGAGCTGAAGACGGATCGGCGATCTGGGCGAGGGCGTATTGAGACACCTTCACCAGTTTTTTATCGCTGTTGTTCAGCTGTGCGGTAATAGCGGGTACTGCTGCAGTATAACGGGCATCCCCCAACGCTTCTGTGAGGGTGATACGGTTAGTCGCGTTAGCGGTGGCCAGGGCGCCGAGCAATGCTTTCTGAGCGGCAGGGGTGTTGATTTTAATCAGCACGCGGGCGGCAGGATCGCAGAAACGATCGGCTGCGAGCAGCGGCTGCAGGGTGCCAACAGCGTCATTGTCGCCGGTAGTTTGCAGCTGGGTGAGCAGAAACACTTTGTTTTCCGGATCGGTGGCTTTAGCGATGGCTTTGCAGAAAGCCGCGGCTGCTTCTTTCCGTTTGGCTTCCTTACCAGGTTGTGTAACGTAATAGGCGTAACCTGCGAGGGCGTATTGCAGCTGGGTATTATCACCTTTTCCTTCTGGTACCAGCATACCGGCGATGGTCGCCACCCCTTCTTCGCCGAGGGCGCTGATGGCTTCCATATTGGTATTGAACTGCCCTTTGTTGGGAGCAGGCATTAAGGCCAGCACATCGGCGATTTTGGTATTGAACGCGCGCTGGTCTGACGGGCCCTGTGCGATGGCCAGGCTGTTCCAGCCAACCAGCAGTGCAGTAAGTATGTATGCGATCTTTTTCATGTAGTCATTTTCTTGATTTAATCATTTTAACATTTAAACATGTAAATATTAAAATGCTAAAATGGTTAGATGGTCCACGGGCCACGCATCGGCTGGAATATCAGCGCATTGGCGCCGGCGTCATCGATAAACTCCTGTTTCACCGGGTCAAATTTGAGGGAGCGGTTCAGGCGAAGCGCTATTTTGCCCATATTCACGAGTGTGCAGGAGCGGTGACCGTTTTCTTCGTTGAGTGCGAATTTTTTCCGGTTTTTCACAGCATCGACAAAGTCGGTCTGTTGCGGCAGCGGATCAGGGAAGGCGGCCAGTTTTTTCTCCAGGTCCGGGATATCGGATTTGAAGCCGGGATACAGTTTGCCTTTCGGCCCTTCGATGTAAGCGGCTTTTTCATCTTTGCCTTCGCCGTCGAGGATGATCTGGCATCCGTCGGCGTAGGTGTAGGTGATCCTTCTCCAGGTGCCTACTGCGTCAGGATGTTGTTGTGGAGCGTCTATTTCCACGCTAACGGGGCTGGTATCGTCTTTACCGAGGAAGTATTGTACAGGGTCGAGGTAGTGCTGGCCCATGTCGCCGAGGCCGCCGCCATCGTAGTCCCAGTAACCGCGGAAGGTCTGGTGTACGCGATGGGGGTTGTAGGGACGGAACGGTGCAGGTCCGAGCCACATATCATAGTCCAGTTCTTTAGGAACGGCTACTGTTTCCAGGTTGGTTTTACCTACCCAGAAAAATTTCCAGTCGAAGCCGGTATGTTTGCTGACGGTGACTTTCAGCGGCCAGCCGAGCAGTCCGCTTTCCACCAGTTTTTTAATTGGTTTAACGGTAGTTCCCATGCCATAGAAGCGGTCTTCAAAGCGGAACCAGGTATTGAGGCGGAAGATGCGGCCATGTTGTTGTACCGCTTCCACGAGGCGTTTGCCTTCGCCGATGGTGGCCGTCATGGGTTTTTCGCACCAGATATCCTTGCCTGCACGGGCGGCATCGGCAGCGATAATTCCGTGCCAGTGCGGCGGTGTGGCAACGTGGACGATGTCCACTTCAGGGAGGGTAATGACTTCGCGGTAGTCGGAGAACGTTTTCACGCCTTTGTCGCCGAGCTGGTCCATGGCCAGTTTGAGGTGATTGCGGTCCACGTCGCAGATCGCTACCACGCGGGTGCCGGCATAGCCGAAGTGGCCGCGGCCCATGCCGCCGGTGCCGATCACTGCTTTGGTAAGCTGATCACTGGGCGCCAGATAGCCGCGTCCCAGCACATGCCTTGGAACAATCGTGAATGCAGCAAGCGCTCCCAGGGAATTTTTAAGGAACGCCCGCCTTGAATCGCTGTTTTGTTTTGCCATATATATGTTTGATTGAATACGTGTATTGATCTCCGTTAGTTCACTGGACATTATTCACTGTAAAAACAAGTTCTGGTTGATGTTGGAGTAAGATAGAAAGTCGGTGGGGCAATTGCAAGCGGAGCGGCTGAAAATAGTGATAAACGGCAAAGGGAAGACGATAGCCATGAAGGATGGCCTGTGCAGCAGTATATAAAGCAAAATGAAGCCCGGCGCGGACAAAGCTGTTCTGTCGCCTGCTTTTTTGTTAAGATTCAGGGAGATGAAAAAGCCCGCATTATTTTTTATAGCCTTTTAGGGGAAATTTATGCAGATGCTCTGCTACAAAGCGTATCAGATACGCTTATTGCTCCCGGGAAGGGCTTTTTCATCTACCTTCATCAACATACCGGAGGTAATATTTCCGGTGTCCGGTGATGTAGTATTTATATCGTTGGCATCATTCAGCATGTAAGGACGGTTTCCTCCTTGCTAACCTGATGTTACATGAAAAATTTATTCGTACCAGATGCTGGCAGCGCCGAGGATAGCGGCTTGTTCGCCGAGTGAGGCAACCAGCAGTGGCAGGTGGTGGTGGTGGTGTGCCAGCTCACGTTTTACGGCCGGAAAAAACAGGTCCGCTGCCTGTGCAATATTACCGCCGATCACGATGGCTTCCGGCGATTCATCGCGGATAAAGCTGGTCAGAAAGCTCGCCAGGTTGAAAGCGAATTCATCGAATATTTGTTGAACCGTAGCGTCTGTATCGATATAGGTAGTCAGTTCTTTTACATCTTTCACTGTTTTGCCGGTCAGCTCCTGGTATCTTTTCACGAACCAGCGGGTCGACAGATAATCTTCTGCCATCCCATCGCGGTAGGGTGAGCACCAGCGGTCAGCATCCTGTGCCAGGCCGCCGTGGAAGGTAGCTGAGCCCAGCCCTGTGCCCAGGGTAAGTCCGATGACATGTTGGTAATTACGACCAGCGCCGCTAAACACCTCACCCTGCAGGAAACAGCCTGCGTCGTTGATAAAACGGATCCTGGAAGGGTCCAGTTCCAGTTTGGCAGCCAGCATGTTCTTTACGTTGAGGTCGTAGAGCGCATCATATTTGTGCTGGTCTTTCATCCGGCTGATACCCTGCTCATAGTCAAAAGGACCGGGCATACCAATACCAATATACCGGTTGTCGGCAGGTGTATCTTTAAAAGCGTCATTGATCACGACCGCCCATGCGTCTATTATTTCCGCTGCGCTGCCTTGTGAGTTCACGCGCGTACGATGCCAGGATGGTGTATCAATCGTTCTTTTTTCCAGGTTCACCAATGCAGCTGTGATATGAGACCCGCCGATATCAATTCCTAATGCCATGGAACTTTTCATAAACAGTTTTAAATGTATAAATGGCTAAATCGTTTTAGCTTCGACAAATATAAGATTGTTTGGTTGACAATGTCAAATAAATCGTTTTAGCAAAGAGAAAATATGCTTCTCAATATAGTCTCTTTTTTGAAAACGCAAAAAGAAAATATCCATACAGCAGGGCTGCCCACAGGGACATTCCGTCAGGGCCCGGTCTGATCACTCCCCCAAAACGCACCGGAACTGCAAACGATTGCTAAAAAGTGGTCATGAAGTCTTGCACCGCTCCGCTTCTGATGCGCCTGAAATAAGCATTAAAACATTGTAGCTGCAAGCGATTGCCAGACATAGCGGTTGCCCACTCCTACTGATGCGCCCGAAGTAAGCATTAAAACATTGTAACGGCAAGCGATTGCCAGACATGGCCGTTGACCCACTCCTCCTGATGCGCCTGAAATACGCATTAAAACATTGTAGCTGCAAGCGATTGCCAGACATAGCGGTTGCCCACTCCTACTGATGCGCCTGAAATAAGCATTAAAACATTGTAACTGCAAGCGATTGCCAAACATGGCCGTTGCCCACTCCTACTGATGCGCCCGAAATAAGCATTACAACATTGTAACTGCAAGCGATTGCCAGACATAGCCGTTGCCCACTCCTACTGATGCGCCTGAAGTAAGCATCAAAAACAACGCACCTGTCGTTCACTGATATACGCCTCTCATTACCGACACCGGCTGTCAAAGTAAAGTCCCGGCAAACGCCCGCGCAGCATCGCTATCACTCCATTTTCAAACTCTTCACCGGATTAGCTACCGCCGCCTTTATAGCCTGATAACCCACGGTCAGCCAGGCAATCACTTCGGCACTGAGAATGGTTAACAGAAATATTCCCACACTGATGTTGATCCGGTAAGCAAAATGCTGCAGCCAGTAATGCATGAAATAATAAGCTAAAGGAGCCGCAATCAAAAAGGCTATACCAATCAGCAACGTAAACTCTTTGGAGAATAAGTAAACAATATGGATAACCGAGGCGCCCAATACTTTTCTGATGCCCACTTCTTTGGTACGCTGCACCGCCATAAAGGAAACAAAGCCGTACAAACCAAGACAGGAAATAAATACGGCAATACCTGCAAATAACTTGTACAACTGTGAAAGCGCGCTTTCCTGCTTGTAAAAGCTGGCTATCGCATCATCGAGAAACTGATATTCATAGATAAACTCAGGATAAGTATTGCTCCAAATCTTTTCTATGGCGGCCAACGTTTGATTCGCATGCTGTGGCTGTACTTTTATGTTGACCAACCGGTACATCATTTTCTGCGGACCCAGTATCATCGGTTTCATCTCCGTTTGCAGCGAGCTGCTGTGGAAATTTTTTATTACCCCTACAATCGGCGCTACCAGCCCACCATCCCACAGATTTATTTTCTTACCGATCATCTCTTCCGGATGGGTGAACCCCAGCTTTTTAGCCATCAACTCATTTACTACAAATCCACTCACGGTATCAGCCTGCCGATAGGGCGCTCCGGCAATGAACTGCATGTTATACGTTTTAAAATAATCAACGTCTGCCCATTTTAGTTCAGCCTGAAATCCCGGTTTTTTAACCTCGTTATCAAATTTAAAATCGCTGTCCCAACTCGCCTTGTCCATCGGACTAAATGCACTGAGACTGATACTCTTCACCCCTGCCTGCTGTTGCAATGCGGCTTTTAATACTGCTACTTTCCCACGTGCCGTATCATTGGCAAGCGGAACAGTGATGATCGCATCTTTATCAAATCCCAGCGCCGCATGTTGAAAGAAATTCATTTGTCCCACCACGATGAGCGTTCCGATAATCAACGTCTGCGCTACGGTAAACTGGAAAACCACCAGTGCTCTTCTCATGGAAAGTCCGCCTGCGGCCCTGGCGGCAAACTTGCTTTTCAGCACGGCAATGGGATTAAAACCTGATAATACAATGGCAGGATAAAAGCCCGACAAAAATGTAACAACGATTACCATCCCACACAAAAAAGCCAGCAGAGGAAGACGGAACTGGACCTTCAATGGTGTCTGCAACAGCTGATTAAACAACGGCAATACCAGGAATACCAACACGATGGCTATCACGGCTGAAATAAGTGTAATAAGAAAAGTTTCACCCAGAAACTGAATAATCAATTGTTTTCTGCTACTGCCCAAAACCTTTCTGACCCCTACTTCTTTTGAACGGTTGACGGCCTGCGCTGTAGAAAGATTAATAAAATTAACACACGCGATCACCAGCAGGAATAAACCGATTAAACCCAACGCCGTAATCAATTGTTTACTGAAAGTGCGACCGCTATAAGTGCCAAACCGGCTCTCATAGTGGATGTCGCGTAAAGGCTGTAACAGATAGGCCTGATTCGCTGCTTCAGCAGGCGCATGTCTCTTTACGAAGTCTTTGAGGTTGTTATCGAATTGCTGCGCCGACATACTTTCCGACAGTACCGCGAAGGTATTTAACGATCCGTCCTGGCTCAGCCAGTCGGTGGCAAGATCTTCATGCACGGAATTTTTAAAGGGCAATACCACCTGCATGGGAAAGTCAGTATTGGCCGGTGTATTTTTCAGAATACCTGTTACCTTACAAACCTGGTCATTGTCATACTTTATGAATTTACCCATCGCGGCATGCCAGTCTCCAAAATACTTCTCCGCTGTTTCCTGCGTCAGTACAACGGTGTTGGGTGCTGACAACGCAGTTTTTGCGTTGCCTTCCAGAAATGGAAAATGGAAGATGTCGAAAAACTCCGTGTCGGCAAAGAAGATGTTCTCCTTAAATTTTTTTTGTGTGGACCTGGCATTATCATCCAGCACAGTTACCTGTTTATCCCGCCTGGCATAGATGCGGGCAGTATGCTCCAGTTGCGGATATTCCATTCGCAGGGCTTCTGCCACCGGAACAGCGCTGGCCGTGGAATAATTGATACCCTCCGGCGTTTGGGTGACCGATACCACCCGGTAGATACGTTCCTTGTTGTGATGAAAATTGTCGAAACTGGTTTCATATTGAATTAACAGGAAGATAAGCAGGCAGGCCGCAATCCCTACTGCCAGTCCAATTGTATTAATAGCCACATAGGATTTGTGGCAGCGTATATTTTGCCAGGCGGTTTTCAGATAATTTTTAAACATAACAGGCGTATCATTAAAAGTTGAGCAACAGAACGAACCAGCCGCGCCAAAAAAATGCCACTTAGTTATCAATCTGTAAATCAATAACATGTAAATATTAAAAAATAATAAATGTACGTTTTTGATACACTAATTGTTCGTTTACAGGAGGGTACACCGGTCGCGTCCTACCCGTTTTATCCTTTCCGGCCTTATCATGAAAAACCATTTCCAGAAGCTGCCTACACCTTATATATGCAGAGGGGTCATCCGCTGTAACCCGCAGTAAATAAGGGAAAAATATATTTCTCCCCTCTTTTTTGAAAATTTCATCAATAAAATCATTCTTTTTTGCAACGGCAGAAAAAACGAGGCCACTGCGTCCATCATTTCATCAATCTGCTCAATCGCCTGTCCGCAGGGCATTTTGACGGATGAAAAATTATATCCATTTTTACATCCTCAATCTACATCACGATGGTACTCCGTCATTCACTGTTCAGCATCAACCTGACAGATTATATTGCGACCAACTTCAACACTTCTCCTCCAACCTGCTAATTTACTTTCCGGGCAAACGATCGGCTGTTAACGGCATGTAATAATGCCGCCTGACTATTGCTATGCAACTGTACTCACTGTGCTGCCACTGCATTACCGTGCGCTGTCCGTAAATTCCTGATGCACATACCTAACATCTAATATCAACAACAATGGAAAACACCCCTGTATTAAAATGGGCATTGCTCATTGGCCTGCCTATTCTATGCCTGATTATGTACAAAGTCATTCTTCGTATATTCTTTGGCGTTGTCATTGTACCAGAAGACCGTATTGGTCTGGTAACGAAAAAATTTGTGCTGTTTGGCAAACAGGAATTGCCCGAAGGCCGCATCCTGGCTACTCACGGCGAGGCCGGCTTCCAGGCGCAAACACTGGCCCCCGGCGTATATTTCTGGAAATGGATGTGGCAATATGCCATCACCTTTCAGCCCTTTACTATTATCCCCACCGGCAAAATAGGACTGGTGCTGGCTAAAGATGGGGCAGAACTGCCTACCGGCACTATCCTCGCCCGTAAAGTCAACTGTGACACCTTCCAGGACACCGTGGCCTTCCTTGAAAGCGGCGGCTGCAAAGGCCGGCAGACAGCCATCATCACGCCTGGCTCCTACCGTATTAACACCTTCATCTTTGAAGTGGAAATCACCGATATGATATCCATCCCGGAAAATGCGGTCGGCATTGTGACCACGCTGGAAGGACAAGCCCTGGAAACCGGTGCTATCGCAGGTAAAACCATCCCGGAACACAACAACTTCCAGGACGTAGATGCCTTCCTCGAAAGAGGCGGCTACAAAGGGTTGCAGGAGCAGGTGATCCTCGCAGGTTCCTATTTTATCAACCCCTGGTTCGCAAAGATGGAAATCGTGCGCATGACGGAAATAGCCATTGGCCACGTAGGCGTAGTGATCTCCTTTGTGGGTAGTGACGGCGTAGATATCAGCGGCGCTGAATTTAAACACGGTAACATCGTGGCGAAAGGCACCAAAGGCGTATGGGCGGAACCGTTAGGTCCGGGTAAATATCCGATCAACCCCTACATCATGAAAGTAGAACTGGTACCTACTACCAACCTGGTGCTCAACTGGGCCTCTGCCAGAAGTGAAGCACATCAGCTTGATAAAAACCTCTCCACCATCACCGTACGGAGCAAGGACGGTTTTACCTTCAATCTCGATGTATCGCAGATCATCCATATTCCTACTACGGAAGCCCCGAAAGTAATTGCCCGCTTTGGTAACATGAGCAACCTCGTTACACAGGTACTGGAGCCTACCATCGGCAACTACTTCCGTAACTCTGCCCAGGGCTCTGATGTGATCAGCTTCCTGACCAGCCGTAAAGAAAGACAGAACGCAGCGAAAGAACACATCGGCCAGGTGCTGGACCAGTACAACGTTTTCGGTGTGGACACCCTTATCGGTGATATCGTGCCGCCGGAAAGCCTGATGAAAACGCTGACCGACCGTAAAATCGCAGAGGAACAAAAAGTGACCTACGAAACACAGCGCCAGGCACAGGAAACACGGCAGTCGCTCGAAAAAGAAACTGCTGTTGCCGAAATGCAGAAAGAAATCGTGAAGGCCGATCAGGGCGTACTCATCGCAGAAAAAATCGCCGACGCCTCTGTGAAAAAAGCCACCGGTGACGCTAACAGCGTACGCCTGCAGGCCAACGCGGAAAGTGACAGAATGAAACTGCTGGCCAGCGGTGAAGCGGAAAAAGTAAGGCTCCTCGCCAAAGCGGAAGCCGACCGTACAGAATGGACAGCCCGGGCTGAAGCAGAAAAAATATCTCTTACCGGTAGAGCAGAAGCGGAAAAAATTCTGGCTATCGGTCAGTCCAGCGCAGAATCCTATAAACTGGCCGTAGAAGCCATGGGTGGCGAAAACTTCACCAAATTAAAAGTGATGGAAGCTATCGGAAGCCAACATATCCGCATCATGCCGGATGTGCTGATCGGTGGCGGCGAAGGCGCCAACGGCCCTATCAGCGGTTTACTGGGACTGAAATTACTGGAAGAAATATCCAATAAACAAACGACGATACCCAACACTTCTCCTTCCGCCGATTCAGAAAGTAAATAAAGCTATCGTCCCTATACCCACTTTCACCATTCATGTTACCCTAAAAAGGCCGTCTCGATGACGGCCTTTCATTTTGGGATTTTTTGATTTACGATTTTTTGATTTAAAAACGCAGCGGAGATTTACCCGAATAACAGGAGAATGCGGCTATGCTTTAAAATCAAAAAATCGCAAATCAAAAAAATCGTAAATCATTATGCTTTGTTGTCTATACTAAATGGCCCTGCCCCAAAATAAGCAATCAGCAACGCGCCGCCTATCAACGCCACATTTTTCATAAACATAGCCATCTGCATCTGCGCGGTCATAGGATCAGCAATACCCCAGAACTTGTGCATGGCAAACGTTACCGGAACCAGGAATATCACCACCAGCCATGCCCCGATCCTGGCCTTGTAGCCCAGCAATACGCTCAAACCGCCTACCAAAGAGAGCAGTCCCGCCAGGCGGACCATAATATTAGCTGCCGGCACACCGGAAGCTGCTGCATAATCGGCGCCGGCACCGCCTACGTGATTGATACCCGACATTACAAAGATGAGCGCAAACAGGATACGCCCTAACAGTGGAACAATTTTCATAGTGAACAGTTTTATGATATACAAACGTATAGATATTCAAGAATGTTTTATAGATGAGTTACCGGAAGGAAAGCGCTAACCTCTGGGTTAGCGTCCGGCGAAGTTGTATATTTATGGTTTGAAACAAAAACAGGCATCTATGCGGAAAGAAAACTCCACTAATGCGATCAATGAGCGGATACTCAACGGCTTATGTCAGACAGCCCACACCCTTTCTGTGATCGGCGGACGATGGAAACCCACCATCCTCTGGCGGCTGCTGGAAGGCAAAATGCGTTATCACGAACTGAAAAAATCTATATCCGGTATATCCGAAAGGGTGCTGGTATTACAATTAAGGGAGCTGGAAAACGATCAGCTGATAACACGGATCGTTTATCCGGAAGTACCGCCCCGGGTGGAATATGAATTAACCCCACTGGGACGGTCACTCGAAAGTTTATTGGAGCATATGTGCAGCTGGGGTGAGATGCATCGCGACGCCACCCGTCAGGCGGGAGAACTGGCGGTCAGCAAAAACTAGCCCTTCAGGCCGGCATCTTCCAACGCACCCATCGCCAATGCGGTCCAGTCAGCATCTTTCACGTCCCGCGCTACCACGGTCATGAGCCGGGACTGCACCAGCTGGGCCAGTGGCATCGGAGTATGTGACCGGGTGGCGGTCTGCAACACCAGATTCATATCTTTTAATCCCAGCGCCGCACCAAACGCCGGATTGCCGACATACGTACGATCTACCACCATCGCGCCATAACCGCGGAAAATGGGTGACGCAAATAAAGTGGTGGTCAGCATTTCGTAAGCCACCTTCGCATCTACGCCGTTTTTCTCTGCCAACGCAAAAGCTTCTGCCATCATCTCAATAGCCCCGGCAATCATGAAGTTGCCCATCAGCTTCAGCACATTGGCACTTCCCACATCTTCACCTAAATCAAAAATATTCTTAGCGAATCCAGCCTCCAGTAAAGGCCTTATCCTTTCTTTCGCTGCAGCAGGGCCGGATATCACGGCGTTGCCCACTTTTGCCGCCGCCGCTTCCGGACGGGCAAACACCGGCGCCGCCACGTAGGTCACCCCCTGCTTTTGATGATGCGCCGCCAGCGTACGCGACGTATCCGGTGAAATCGTACTCATCGACGCATGAATACCGCCAGCGCCCAGGGCTTTCATTAGGTCATCGTTCGCTACGCTCTCTACGGCCTTATCATCGGCCACAAGGCTCATCACAATGCCGCCCGGTGTTGCCGCCGCCGCAGGACTATCTACCAGCTCCGCCCCCAATGCCTCCAGCGGGAGTGCTTTCTCACGGGTACGGTTATATACTTTTACATGATAACCTGCCTTCAACAGGTTGGTAACAATCGGCGTCCCTAAATTACCGGCCCCTATAAATCCAATGGTTTCCATACTTTAACAAGATTTTTGAGGAAAGTTATCGATTATTGTTAACTTATACCATAACCCGCTAAATACCCTTTGCCTTGAAACGTACACTGCTGTTACTGCTATGCTGCTTTGGCGTGATCGTCCACGGATTTTGTCAACTCACTAACAGCCCCCAGCGCAGTCCGCGGCACCGTGGCGGAATTACGTATAGACGTTACGGTCAATGCAGAGGCAGACTATGTGACGATCGAAGTGCCTATCCCTGACCAAAGGCCGGCATACCTTTACCGTGTCTCTGCTGCCGCGCTACAGTGGCAGCTATCACCTGAATCCGGCAAAAGCGTCTATGATGTATTTCCCGACATTTTTCGGTCGCACCGGGATGAAGCGCATCCTAATCACCGGCAAATAAATTATATTAGTAAAAGCGTAAAACAGCTTCCACCATGAAAACGATCCAACAATGGCTGGATGACTATGGCACCAGTCATCGCAACGAGACCAACAAGCTCATTCACTGGATTTGTGTACCGGCTATATTCTTCAGTATCGTGGGCTTTTTATATGCTATCCGTATTCCGCTACCGGGCACCGCGATGGTGCTCACCGTGGCGCAGATAGCGTTGGTGCTGCTCATTATCTACTATGCGCGGCTGTCCGCGTCGCTCGCGGTAGGGATGACCATCATCGGCATTATCTGTCTGTGGTTATGGCGGCTTATTGCGGCCAGCAGCGCACCCGTCTGGCTGGTGGCCCTCATTATCTTTGTGGTGGCATGGATTGGACAGTTCATCGGCCATAAGATAGAAGGCGCCAAACCCAGCTTCTTCAAGGACCTCCAGTTCCTGCTGATCGGTCCCGCATGGTTACTGAGTTTTATCTACCGGAAAGCAGGCATCAAACTATAATAAAAAAGGGCCATATGGGATTTTTTTCTTAAATTAAAGAAAAGCCCCCCATATGCACCTCAAAATCCTGTTTTTTCTAACCGCGATCCTGTTATGCACCCGTGCATTCAGCCAAAATCAACATGTTACCGGTAAGGTAACAGACGCTTCCACCGGCAGCCCCCTCGAAGGTATCACCGTCAGAATCAAGTCTGTTGCCAAAGGCACACAAACCAACAAAGACGGTATTTATCAACTGGACGTTCCCGCAGGCGCGAGCCTGGAATTTAGCGCCATCGGATTTAATACCGTGGAGACTAACGTTAACGGCCGTACGGAAATTAACATCCAGCTGGTTTCCACGGCCACCGAACTAACGCAGATTGTATTAGTCGGCACCCGCGGCGGCGGCCGCGCCAAAACGGAAACGCCGGTGCCGGTAGACGTGATCAGCGTTAACCAGGCAGGACTGCCCAGCGCTAAAATGGAACTGACATCCCTGCTCAACGCAGCAGCGCCCTCTTTCAATTACAACAAACAAAGCGGCAGCGATGGCGCTGACCAGATAGACCTGGCCACCTTACGTGGACTGGGCCCCGATCAGACGCTGGTGCTCATCAACGGGAAAAGACGGCATCAAACAGCCTTTGTGTCCGTATTCGGCACCCGCGGCCGCGGTAACTCCGGCACAGACCTGAACGCCATCCCCGAATCGGCCATCGACCGGGTGGAAATACTCCGCGATGGCGCCTCCGCACAATATGGCTCCGATGCCATCGCCGGCGTTATCAACATCATCCTGAAAAAAGATGTCAACCACCTGACTTTCAACACCGGTTACGCCGGTTACTACGACCATCAATACAATACCTACTTCAAAAAGGATTTACAACAATATCCCCATACCGGCGCCATAGATGGCAACACCGTTACCCTGGGCGCCAACTACGGCGTCCCCATTGGTAAACACAACGGATTTATTAACTTCTCCGGTAACTTTCTGCGGCAAGGTAAAACCTTCCGCCAGGTACTGGACACCAATCTCAACAACGCCAACAGCCTGCCGATCAATACCGGTCGCCGCGCCCATGGCGACGGCTCCGTTACCTCCGGAGGTGGCATGATCAACATGGAAGTACCGGTAGGCAGCAGCAGCACCACCGTGTATGCCTTCGGCGGCTATAATTACAAGTCGTCTGACGCCTACGCCTATACGAGAACATTCCACGGTTTCAATCCGCTCTCCAGCGGACACACCGACCGGTTTCCCACAGACCCCGGCGGCAGTCTTATATTTTACCCGGGCATTATGGAAAGCATCCCCACCCCCGGCAACGTACCCGACACGGTCTTCAATCCCCACATACAAACTCATATCCAGGACCTCTCACTCGCTGCAGGCGTGAAAGGCAGCACCGGCAACAACTGGAAATGGGACCTCAGCAATACTTTCGGCAGGAATGACTTCCGTTTCTTCGGTGATAAAACGTTTAACGCCTCACTAGGCGCCAGCACGCCCACTCATTTTAAAGATGGTGGTTTCTCTTTCACCCAGAACACTGCCAACCTCACTTTCTCCAAAGATATCCCACACATCGGCGAAGGGTTTAACCTCGCCATCGGCGCAGAATACCGCTATGAACAGTACCGTATATACGCCGGTGAGGAAGCCTCTTACACCAACTACGACCCTACCTTCAATAAAGCCACCGGCGCACAGGGCTTTCCCGGCTATCGCCCTACCGACGAGGTGAAAGCAGACCGCTCCAATTTCGCGGGATTCGTAGACGCTGAATGGGACATCACTAAAAAATTCCTGCTGGGTGGCGCGGTAAGAGTAGAAAACTACAGCGACTTCGGTTTTACCAGCAACTATAAACTGGCCGCACGCTTTAAAGCAGCACCAGGATTTAATATCCGCGGTTCCGTCAGCACCGGCTATCGCGCCCCTTCCCTGCAACAGATCAACTACAGCTCGCAATTCACCAATGTGCAGGGCGGCCGTATCACCGAAGTGAAAATAGCGCCCAACAACAATCCCATCACCAAAGCCGCCGGCATCCCGGACCTGAAACAGGAAAAATCCGTTAACGCCAGCCTGGGCTTCTCCCTTAAACCCGTCTCCAATCTTACCATCACCGTAGATGGTTACCTCGTAAAAGTGAAAGACCGCATCGTGCTCTCCGGTCAGTTCAATGCCGGCGACGCCACCCTCGATAAAGAATTTCAGGACGCACTAAAAGCCCTGCATATCGATAATGCTCAGTTTTTTGCCAACGCCGTTAATACGACCAACTATGGCCTCGACATGGTGGTTGACTACAATAAAAAGTGGAACGACCAACATTTCCGGGTGCTGTTTACCGGCAACATTCAACATATGAACATCGACAAAATCAATGTGCCCGATAAACTAAACGACAGCTACCTTCACCGGGGCGAATTTTTCAGCGAAAGAGAACAACATTTTGTGCTGGCTTCCGCCCCTCCGGCCAAACTGGGCCTCAATGTGGAATACGGCATCAAAAAAGTCAGTGTAGGCGCCCGCGTTACCTACTTCGGTAAAATTGTATTGCTGGGCTACGGCTTCGCCGGCGACCCCGCCAAAGAAGGTACCGGCCTGCCCGGCGACCCCAATCTGGCTGGCACCGGCATCAGTCCGCTCGTAGCGCTCGACAAAGATGGTACCCTGGTACCCGAACAGTTCAACTACAAAGGCAAAGCCGTTACCGACCTATATGCCAGCTATCGTTTCTCTTCCCACATCAGCTGGTTCCTGGGCGCAGACAATATCTTCAATGTGCATCCCGATCTGGGTTATGTGCCCGGCGCAAAACTCTCTGCCTACGACGGCGAAACAGGCGGTCCCTGGGACGCGGTGCAGATGGGCTTTAATGGCATGCGCATCTTTACAAAAATTGCATTGAGCTTTTAAAAATCCTCCCAGATCCCCAGGGCTCATGCCCTGGGAATCTGGGAGGATTTTTTGTATTTTCCCCCCATGAAGGCAAGAGAGCAGTTTCCGGTATTGGATATCAGGGCATTTCAGGGCGAACAGCAGGATGCCTGTAATTTCCTGTACCACGAAATCCGCGGAGAGCGACTGATTGAAAAGCCGCACAAACATGACTTTTTTGTTTTTCTGCTGATAGAAAACGGAAGCGGTACCCATGCTATTGATTTCATTGATTACAACGTGGCGCCTTATCAGGTCCACCTGCTGTTCCCGGACCAGGTACACAAATGGGAGTTCAGCAGGAAGATGGTCGCTCATCAGCTGATGATCAGCCGTCCTTTTTTTGAAACCTTTTCCAATGCGCTGCAATTTCCTTTTGCCTTGTATCAGCAGCATCCGGTAATCGATCTGACGGAGGAGAGTTTCCACAAACTATTTTACGAATTCCGGGCTATACAACAGGAACTGGGACAATCACCTGTTTCCCGGGAGATCGTTCATCTCCGTAGCTGCCTGATTGCCCAGCTGGTTACCCGTGAAGCAGAGCGTAAGTTCGACGATCTGTTGGTATACCGGGCTAAGCCAGCCCTGCAAAAGTATCATGCGCTGATCGACCAGCATTATAAAACAGAAAAGTCTGTCGCCTTCTACGCCGGTCAACTCAATATCTCCCCTAATTATCTGAATATCCTCTGTAAAAGACATTTTCACCTACCGGCCACGTTCCTCATACAACATCGGGTCATCCTCGAAGCCAAGCGCCAGATACAGGCTTCCGGAAAATCAATCAAAGAGATCGCTTTTGATCTCGGGTTTAATGATCTCTCCTATTTTTCCAATTTCTTCAAAAGCCAGACGGGCATTTCACCCCGACAATTCAGAGATCAGTTATAAAACTTACAAGTTCTGGCATAATTCATCCATCATTGCATGCGTCCCTCGTTTTATTTTTGCGTAAAACGATCATATCATATGGCTTCTTCTATTTCGCGCAAAGATTTTCTCAAGCACTCTTCCATATTACTGGCCGCAGGTGGCAGCCTGTTGACCAGCAACGCTGCCGGCGCCACTGCCAGCGAGACACACGCCGCTGCCAGCACCGGCAAAAGTTTCACCCTGAAAAATGTACGGCTGGAAACAGGCTTCCAATATGAAGAAGGAGAAGTGACCGGTACCACCACTGATCTTTTTACCCTCGACATCAGCCATGGGAAAATAACATCCGTATTGCCTAACCAGCCCGGCGCCAAAGCTGTGGATGCCAAAGGGTGGCTGCTGCTGCCGGCATTCCGTGATATGCATATCCACCTCGACAAAACATTTTATGGTCTCCCCTGGAAAGCACACCTGAAAAAGAACAAGTCTGTAAAAGACATGATCGCCTTTGAACAACAGGTGATACCCGAGCTGTTGAAGACATCTACTGCCCGTACCGGGCAACTGATTGAACTGCTGCAGTCCAAAGGCACCAGCTTCGCCAGAAGTCATGTCAACATAGAACCTACCTCCGGATTAAACTCACTTAAAAATCTGGAGAAAGCGCTGGAAAATAAAAAAGACGGTTTCTCCGCGGAACTGGTTGCTTTTCCGCAGCATGGCATCTTCTATACCCCTTCCGCAGCACTGATGAAAGAAGCCGCCAAAATGGACATCGACTATATTGGTGGCCTGGACCCGTACAGCATCGACGGCAGCATAGAAAAGCACATGGACTTTGTAGTGCAGCTGGCGTTGGACCACCACAAAGGCATCGACATCCATCTGCATGAAGCAGGCGAGTCAGGCGTCAAAACTATCGAATACCTGATCAATAAAGTCAATGAAAATCCGGTGCTGAAAGGTAAAACCTATGTCAGCCATAGTTTTGCGCTGGCAAAAATGGATAATAAAAAACTGGAGGAAGTAGCTGAAAAACTGGGCAACGCCCGTATTGGTATTATGACCACCATTCCTTTCGGCAGCACGATTATGCCGATTCCTACCCTGTACAAATACGGCGTGGACGTACAGGCCGGCAACGATTGCATCATTGACCACTGGAGCACTTTCGGTTCCGGCAGTGTTCTGCAGAAAGCCAACCTGATGGCTCAACTGTACGGCTACCGTACCGAGTTCGATTTGTCCAGGTGCCTGAAGATAGCCACCCACAATATTCTCCCGCTGGATGACAAAGGTACCCGCCAATGGCCTAAAGCAGATGATGCGGCAGATATGGTCCTGGTAGATGCCAGCTGTTCAGCCGAAGCGGTATCCCGCATCTCCCCTGTGAAGTCGCTGATTCATCAGGGTAATATCGTCTTCTGATTTTCCTTCTCTCTATAAATGTTGTAGAAAAAAATAAAGCCCCGATGAATATCGGGGCTTATTTACCTAAACCTACAACTGTTACACTGTTATTGCAACAATAATTTTATGTCGAAAAACGAGACCGTTAGTGCATCGCTGACGGATCCAGTTTTGCAGCTTTCTTAGCTCTTACCATCAGTACAAACGGGATACAGATGAGGAACATCAGTCCCAGGTACAGGAACACGTCCATGTAAGACATGACAGCGGCTTGTTTGGCGATGCTGTAGTCCAGTACCTTGTATCCGCTTCTGACAGCAGTACCGGCGTCCATGCCTTTGGCGGCGAAGTTGTGTGCCAGGCCGTTAACACGGTTCATGACGTCCGGGTTGTTGGTATCCAGTTTAGATACCAGGTCGCTTCTGTGCACCATGTTCTGACGGGCCATAAAAGTGGTGATCAATGCCACCCCGAAGGAACCGCCGAGCTGACGCATCATACCGGTGAAGGCCGCACCCTGACCAATCTGTTGACCTTTCAGGGACGACAGCGCCAGTGTGGTGATCGGGATAAAGAGCAGGCCCATACCTACCCCGCGCACGATCAGCATCCAGAAGAACGCATCCGCGCCGGTATCGGAAGGGGTAATAATCAGATATCCCCAGAAACTATAGACAAAGAACAATAACATTCCCAATGCCACCAGATACTGTTGCGGCACCCCTTTCTCCAGCAGCTTACCGATGATCGGCATCATGAAAGCGGTAGTCAGTGCCGCCGGTATCATCAGCATACCAGACTGGGTGGCGGTCCATCCCAGCGTACTTTGGGTGTACAACGGAATGATGAACGTAGAGCCATAAAGGCCGAAGCCCAATATAAACGAGAGGATGGTACCTACCCTCAGGTTCCCGTTCTTCAATACCCGCAGTTCCACGATCGGGTTCTTATAGGTCAGCTCGCGCCAGATGAAGAAAAACAGGCCCAGGGCGCTCATCACAGATAAGAGGGTGATAGTAGGATCACTGAACCAGTCATCTTCCTGCCCACGTTCCAGTACAAACTGGAGACAACCTACGGTGACGGCGAGTAATATGATACCCAGAAAGTCGATCTCATTGATGGCCTTCTTCTCCGCATATTTCGGGCTGCGCACGAACTGTAAAGTCAGCAGGGTAGCGATCACACCGATAGGGATGTTGATATAGAAGATGTAAGGCCAGGAATAGTTATCGGTAATATAACCACCCAACGGAGGACCCAGTGTGGGGCCGATGATGACACCGAGGCCATAGATCGCCTGGGCAACACCGCGTTTTTCGGGAGGATAACTTTCTGTAATAATTGTTTGTGACGTTACCAGCAGTGCACCTCCTCCGAGGCCTTGTATGAAGCGGAAGAGTATCAGCTCCCACATGGCTGTGGCGTTACCGCAGAGGAAAGAGGAAACGGTGAATATGATGACTGAGGCAGCGAAGTAGTTACGGCGGCCGAACTGTTGGGATAACCAGCTGGTCATCGGTACAATGATTACGTTACCGATGGCATAGGCGGTGATCACCCAACTGATCTCACTGAGTGTGGCGCCCATGTTGCCACGCATGTCGTTCAAGGCCACATTCACGATAGTGGTATCCACGATTTCAAGCAGCGCGCAGAAGATAGCGGTGATCGTGATGATCACCCTGCGTGAGCCGTATTCTACCAATGATTCTTGTTGCATGCAGCGATTTATTTTGAATGAATGCAGGTTGACCAGGAATTAATAATCAAGCCGGTGGTTTCCTGTCTTTGAGGTCTTTTGTTGAAGCTGATGGTTTCCGCCGAAAATATCTGGACCGGTTCAACTATTAACCCCTGGTCATGATGCATTCATGTATGATTAGTTGAGATGCACGTCTACCAGTACGTTCATGCCCGGGCGCAACCTTTTGATCAGTTCATTGTTCGGGTCATCGAATTCGATTTTCACCGGGAGACGTTGTACTACTTTTACGAAGTTACCGGAAGCGTTGTCCGGAGGCAGCAGGGCAAACTTAGCGCCGGTAGCTGGTGAGAAGGAAGTCAGTTTGGCTTCCAGCGGCGTGCCGGGGAACGCGTCGATATGTACGGTCACTTTCTGGCCGAGTTTCATTTTTTCCAGCTGTGTTTCTTTGAAGTTGGCGACTACCCATGGAGCAGTATCCATTACCACGCTGAAGAGAGACTGGCCGGCAGAAATATATTGACCGGGCTGCACATATATTTTGGATACAACACCATCTTCCGGCGCGGTGATCACGGTGTAGGACTGCACCAGTTTAGCGTCGTCCACATCGGTTTCACGTTGTTTGATAGCGGCGTTGGCCAGATTGATCTGTTTAGCTGTCGCGCTGCTTTGGGAAGTCACCACAGAAGTCTGACGGGCAGCTGCTGCTTTCTGTCTTACCAGTACATCGAGCTGGCGTTCAGCGGTTTGTTTGGCAGCCAGTGCCTGTTCGTATTGTTGCTGGGTGATGGAGTGATCTTTGATCAGGTTAGCATAACGCTCATAGTCCTGATTGGCTCTCCAGATGTTCACCTTCGCGGCTTCGATCTGTGCGTCGATAGTGCTGACGTTAGCCTGTGCGGTGCTGATGCCTGTTTCCGCAGCGCTGGTGGTAGCTTCAGCAGCACCCAGATTAGCTTTTGCGGTACCCAGGGCATTTTCCGCCTGTTGTACTCTGATAGCCTGGTCACGGTCGTCGAGCACCACGAGGGTATCGCCTTTTTTCACGTGTTGGTTATCTTTTACTCTTACTTCTTTCACAAAACCTGATACTCTCGGAATGACGGGGCTCACATTCGCGTCGATCTGCGCGTTGTCTGTTTCTTCGTGGTGCAGACTATGGATGTATTTGGAGATACCGAACGCGCCGCCACCCAGTACCAGAGCGGCCAGTACGATCACGAACCCTTTGCTGCGCTTTTTAGGCGCGGATGTTTCCTGCATGGTAGATATATTATTCGTAGCTTTTGTTTGCGTTTCCACAGCTTTGTAGTTTATTGGTTTGTTGTTATTTGTTGTTGTCGAGTATTCCCGATGCCTGTAACAATTTGTTGTAGGCCACCAGTGCGTCTGCCCTTGCGAAGGTGTAGTTCAGATGAGCCTGAAGGTTGGCCACATCCGCATCCAGCAGGTCGGTGGTGGTAGCCAGATTGTTATCGTGTTTGTTCTTCGTGATACGGTAATTCTCTTCTGACTGTTCTATTGCCTTAATATAAGTGTCCATTTTTTTCCTGCTCAGGAGGTAGTTTTCGTAAGACCGCACCACATCGAGATGGATAGCGTCTGTGAGATTGGCCTCATTGGCCTGTAGCTGCGCAAGCTGTGCTTTTGCGCTGGCCACCCTGCTACCTGTTTTCCAGAGGGAAGAGAGGTTGTATTTCACGCCCACACCGGCCATTACCGCGTTGGTGATGGTCACTACATTCGGGATGTAGGCGGCCACATAACCACCGGTTACCGCGAGAGAAGGATAATATTCACCTTTCACGCCTTTCACGTTAGCGAAAGCTGCTTTCTCTTTAGCGCCGAGGGAGGCTGCGTCTTTACGGTTCTGGTAAGCCAGTTGTTCAAATTCCGCTACGCCCCTGCCGTCTGTTTTATCATCTGTTTTAAACACGGTGGTGTCCAGTTGCAACGCTGTATTGTCTGGCAGGCCCAGCATGATGTTCATGTTGAGGTTGGCTACTTTCAGGCTGTTCTGAGCGTCCATGAGGGACAGTTCATAATTAGACTGTTGCAGTTCTGCCTTTAAGAGATCGTTGCGTGCCAGCAGGCCGTTCTTTTCCAGATTGGAGAAGTCTTTTACGCGCTGGGTGGACTGTCTCAGGTTTTCCTCCATCAGTTTCACCGCCTGGTTGGCTTTATAAAGGTTGCTGTAAGCGCCGATGGTGTTTTCGATCACATCATCCCGGTCTTTATCAGCGTCCAGTTTAGCTGCCTGTGCGAGGTAGCGGGCCGCTTCTTTGCCGCTTTGTATCATCATACCGGCAAATACGGGGATGGACACATTGGCCATACCATAAGCTGCCTGATCTACTTTCGGTGCTTCCATGCCAGAACCGCCGCCGGGGTTGCTGCCCCCTTTGCCGAGCTTCAGGTCAAGGTTAGGCTGTGTCAGTCGCAGGTAAGAGCCGGAGATGCTTACGTCGGGCAACTGTCTTTCGTTGGCTGTTTTAACGTTAGCGTTGGCCTCTTCGATGCGGGCCTGGCTGGCCTTCAATTGTTTGCTGTTTTGGAGACTCAGCGATATGGCTTCATTTAACGAAAGCGGTTTTACGCTTTGCTGTGCGGATGCTGCCTGAAAAACCAGCGTCAGCACGATTCCGGATGTAAGCGCATATAATCGGTTGTATATGCTTCTAGAATTCATGTGTAAGGATTGCTTTAAACAATTTTTTCAAATGGGTGCTCAATCTGAGCCTTAAATATTCTTTAAACTCCTCGTCGTTCATGTGTGCATTTTCCGGGTACGTCCGTAGCACATGCTGAGCAGGTATGGTCTGATGAATGGTGCCAAACAGGGTTGTCAACAGCATTTCTACGTCCACATCGGTGGTAAAGGTGCCGGCGTCCTGGGCGTTGGTCACGATGGGGCGCATCAGTCCGAGCATCTCCCCTTTCAGCTGCCAGATCAGGTCTCTCACCGGGCTCTGTTCTTTATTGAGCTGTTCCCGGCTCATAATGCATTGAAAGTTTTGCTCATTCAGCATTTTATTGATAAACCTGTCGATCAGGGAGTAAATTTTTTCCAGGGGGGCCATGGTATCGTTCTGTACCAGCTCATTGATGAATGCACGGGACGCATACATGCGATGTCTGAAAACCGCCTCCAGCAACTTATCCTTAGACCCGAAGTAGTAGGATATCATGGCTATGTTCACGTCTGCTTCCTGTGCGATATCCCTTACAGAAGTGCCATGAAAACCTTTTTCTGCAAACAAACGTTCCGCCACCGTGATGATTGAAAGTTGCTTATCGTTATAGTCTTCCATGTTCCCTTTTGTTGTTTTGACGAAGCAAAGTTAAACAAACGTTTAATTAAAACAATCGTTTACTTAAACGTTCATTTAAATTTTTCTTTTTATTATTTTTAATTATTTGATAGATAATATTTTATAAAATCATTTTAAGGAGATTTTAAGGTCGATGATGAATGGGGAGATAAAAGAGGTGAATATTGTATAAGTAACACAAATTGAAAAGCAGAAAGAAAGGGAACATCGAGCGGCTGCATGCGTAGCCGGGACACCGGCAGAACAACAAGGAAACCTCAAAATTTCCTTTGGTTTTTCATAAAGAAATTTTATAATTTAAAGGATACCATTTCTTTAACATTATGGCTAACACTCGCGCTTTTCCTGTCGGCATCATTTTCCTCACCTGGTTGATAGTCGGTACACTGGATTTATTCTCTGCCTGTTTACAGTTTGTACTGGTAACAGGCAAAAGTTTTGTCAACGTGCTGCTATTCGTCGCCAGCGGCGTTTTCGGCACAGCGGCCTTCAGCGGTAATCCTGCCATGCCCTGGTGGGGCGTACTATTTCACTACACCATCGCGCTCGGCTTCACCCTACTGTTTTTCTTTCTGTATCCCCGCATACCGGAGATGCGGAAAATACCTGCCGTGTCCGGACTGATATACGGTATCTTCGTCTGGCTGATCATGAACCTGCTGATATTACCGTTGACCAATATTCCGAAAGGACCGTTTCATCTGGTCAACGTACTGGTGGGCATGACGATCCTGATGGTCGCTATCGGGTTACCGATGGGATTGATGGCGGGGAGATTCTATCAATATAAAAGCGCATCCTGAAAAATAAAAAAGGGCGGGCGTTGTCAATATATAAGCCCGCCCCAGCACATCTCAACAAATTGCAAGATGTTGTACCTGTTTATCAACCGTTAACTTTAAATGATTTTACAGTACAGCAGTTCCGGCCGGCATCCTCGATGTATGCCGGTAATATTTTTTTCATGAAAGCCGGGGAAAGGCAGGGCACTACTGCGGTGATCATGTATGCCCCGATCCGGATTTTCACAGGTAACCTAATTAACAGAACATCTGATTAAAATGTTCGGGAGTTGACTAAATCATGCCTCTGATATCCGTAAATTAGCACCCTGTATGCAGGCAATCGAATTCATACACCAGGAATACTTCACCGGCCAGTACCGGTACATCGGTCCTTCGCCGGACCTGGAGCGGCATGTGGTATACTACTGGCTGCTGGACCTTCGCAGGCCGCTGCCGGAAGATGAAGAGTTCCGTGAACTATTGCTGGCCAACATGAACGCTTCCCTGGTACTGAACATGGGCGCTCCTTTCGATATCTGCAATGCAGCAGGACAACTACTGCATTCCTGTCATCACAGCGAATTGATAGGCTACCAGCCCACACCGGTCACCTATCGCCACTATCCCAATAATTTCCTGGTAGGCATCAAGTTCAAACCTGCCAGCCTGAACTACCTTTTCCATGTAAAAGGCGCCGATATGCAACGGCAAACACTATCGGCCCACGATGTGATGACACACCTGCCGGAACTGGAGTCGGCAGTGTATGAGGCGCCCGATATGCAGGTCATCAAAACCCTGCTGGAAAAGTTCCTGCGCCGGCATACCAGCACCACTACCAACAACCATCGTTTTGATTATGTGCTGCAATCGCTGAACGGCCCCGCCTTACAGCAGTCAGGCTTCCAGCTGAAAAAACTGGCGGATCTGCTCTATATATCTCCCCGTACCCTCGAAAGATACTTCTCCGATTCGCTGAACATCAGCCCCAAAAAATGCCTGGCCATATTACGCTTCCGCCATGCTGCTGCGCAATATGTGCTGCACGGCTACAAAGCCGACTGGGAAGAACTGGGCTATCATGACTTCTCACATTTCCGAAAAGACTGGCATAAATGGTCGGCATAAAACTGTCGTTTTTTTACACCACTTATTCCCTGCCCTCCCGCTAAGTTTGTGACTTCACCAAATGAAGCCGCTCTTATGTTTTCAGATCACCGTCAACGCCTTATCCGGCAACTGCCTGCCGGTGCTGCCGCTCTCCTGACCGCCAACGACGTCATGCCTACCAATGCCGACGGAACCATGCCCTACTATCCCAATGTAAACGTATACTACCTGACGGGCCTCTCCGAGGAAGACGCCATGCTGGCCCTTTTCCCCGGTCATCCCGACCCTGCCATGCGTGAGATACTGTTCATCAAACGGGTAGACCAAATGTTCGTTAAATGGATGGGCAGAAGGGCAGACAAAACTACCGCCTCGGCCATCTCCGGTATCCGCACCGTTTTTTATACCGATGAGTTCTGGGCTGTCATGAAAAGAGTACTGCCGCTGTGCAGCACTATCTATCTGCACACCAATGAACACGCCCGCTCTGAAAACGAAATACAGACAAGGGAAGACAGGTTGCTGCTCTCCTGCAAACAGCACTATCCCCTGCATCGTTATGAACGCCTCTACCCTATCCTCGCCCGACAACGCAATGCTAAAACAGCGGAAGAAATAGCCCTCATACGCAAAGCCAGCGAGATCACGGAAAAAGGCTTCCGGCGTGTATTGCAGACCATCCGCCCGGGACAAACCGGTATGCAGGTGGCCGCCGAAATGATCCATGAGTACATGCAGCATGGCGCCTCATGGGCCTATGAACCCATCGTGGCTTTTGGCACTGATAGCACCATTCTGCACCTCCGTGCCAATGAAAGTACCGGAAAAGACGGGGATGTGGTGCTGATAGATGCCGCAGCCCAATACCGGTACTACAACACCGACCTTACCCGTACCATTCCGGTAAATGGTCGTTTTACACCCCGGCAGAAAGCATACTATAATGCGGTCCTGCGGGTGCACAAACAAGTAGCGCAACAGGTAAAGGCAGGCATCCTTATAAAAGATCTCTGGAAAATCTCCAACAACCTACTGCTCGAAGAGCTGGTAGGACTGGGCCTTTGCACGACTGCCGATATACAAACACATGGCGCGCAGTATTATCTGACCAAACATTGTTATCATAACGTGTCCCATTTCCTCGGACTGGACATACATGATACCGGTTATCATGATGAGCCTATGCCTGTGGGCGCCGTGATCACCAATGAGCCAGGTATTTACCATGAAGAAGAAGGCATCGGGGTGAGAATAGAAAACGACCTGCTGGTCACTGAAAACGGGTTTGAAGACCTGATGAAGACGATACCGAAAGAGGCGGAAGAAATCGAGGAGCTCATGAACAATTAGTCATTTGTTTATTTTGATATTTAGTTATTTATGAGTTTCTGCTATATCAACAGTCCATAAATAACTAAATATCAAAATGACTAAATATCAAAATAACTAAATATCAAAATGACTAAATATCAAAATTATTTGAGGGAGTTGATCCACAGCGCGATCTTAGTCGCATCGGCCTGTGGCACCTGTGGGAACGGAGGCATAGGGGTAGCATAACCTGGCCAGTTTTCCGGTTTCGGATTTTTAATCAGCGCCAGAATTTTGGCAACGGAGTAATTCCTTTTTGCTACTTCCTTAAAGCCCGGACCTACCTGTTTCTTTTCTGCATTGTGGCAGGACGAGCAGGTATATTTATTCAACAGCGGCTGTATCTGTGCGAAGGTAGGCGCTTTGGCTGGTTCGGCTTTGGCAGCAGCTTTCGTAGGTGTTTTCGGTTCTGCTACCGGCGCTTTGGCACTGCTCTTTGTACTTACTTCAGACATCGCCAGTGACGCACCTTCCGGGATATTGTTCAGCGTATAATACACATCCGGATGTACCAGTGAGTAAGATCCTTCCTGAGAACGGATACCATTCAGGGATACTTTATGGATGTAGTAACGGCGTAATCCATTTACAATAATACGGGCGCTCATTCCGTCAGCCGCCACTTTCACGCCTTTAACAGTCAGCTTCTCCGTGTTTACGGTCGGACTGCCATACACCGGATGATACTTGTAGATAAAGCTCTCCACCTGATAAGCGGCAAGATCTTCTGCATATTTTTTATCTACCGGTTGTGTGAAAGTAATCTCAAAACCGTCTGGTCTTGCGCTCACGGTCCTCATTTCAAAAGGCACCCGGTTGTTCCACACCAGTCGTTGCAGGCCCTGGTTGGCATCACCGGCAGAACCCCAGCCACGATTGGTTTCACCCACAAAGAGCGAACCGTCTTTTGCCCATGCCAGGCGCAGTACGCCCGACTGAAAACCGCTTCTGAAATCCCAGGCCGCCCCCTGGTATTCACCGTTCACTTTTTCAAGAAAAACGCGCATGATTTTGCTCTGTCCCTGATCGCCCACCAGTACTTGTTTGGCGAAAGGCCCGAACACTCCTTCCGGAATACTTACCACCTGTGCATTGGAAACGCCCAATACACCATGTGGCAGCCATACTGCAGGCACCTGTACTTCCGGGAAGTATTGTTTCATATCGAACAGCGTTACAAACTTTTCGTTCTCCACGTTTTCCGGTTTGATGGCGCGGTTATTGGCATCTCTGCGGAAACGGGGGTCCACTTTACTATACAGCTGTTCGGTGGTCAGTTTTACCGGCGAATTGGGCAGGTTGGTCCAGCGCAGGCCGGCAGGATGTCCTACGAAGCTGCCTTTTTTTACGTGCACCAATCCTCCGGAACCCATCCAGTCGCCCTGATTTTCCGTATAGAACAGTTCCCCATCGATGATACCCAGGCCGCAGGGAGAACGGAAGCCGGTAGCCCAGGGTTCCATTTTTCCGTCGGGGGTGATGTGCATCATCCAGCCACGCCAGGGAACGCGGCTTTCACCGCGCCACCACTCTTCATCGCCGAAGGCCACGTTGCCGGACACAAAGAAAGAGCCGTCCGGCGCTATCACCGGGCCGAAGCTGTATTCATGATAGTGACCGGATAACGGCCAGGAATATACGGTTTCGAAGCGGTCGATTTTACCGTCCATATTGGTATCCGTCAGTTTGGTCAGTTCACCACGCTGTGCGCAGTAAAGGGAGCCATCTTTCCAGACGAGGCCCAGTACCTCATGAAGGCCGGAAGCTACTTTACGGAAATAAGGCTGGCGGCTGGTCGGGTTCTCTACGATGAAGATATCGCCGCGGCGGGTAGCGATGCCCAGGTCGCCGTTGGGCAACGTGCACAGACCGCCTACTTCCAGCAGGGTACCCTCTGGTGAACTGATACGGGCGATGCGGAAGAAGTCTTCTTCTTTAGGCGACTCCTGTGCCAGTACCGGTTGAATAGCAGTGGTGATCATCAACATACCGGCTGCTATCCCGGTAGTTAATCTTTTATAATTCAGTTTCATAATTTCTTGTGCATATTTCTGCTTAGAAGATAATGGCGTAACCGATGGCTGTTTTTATCGGTACAATCAGTTCCATTTTTCCCTGCTGGTGGCGGATAATTGGTTTCGCGCTGTTGTTGTCCATTTTCACGTACCAGGCTTTGTCGCCTATCACATAGGTACCATCGGCCAACTGAGCGATATTATCGGCAACGGCTATACGGGCATACAGTCCCTCCTGCGCACCGGCTACCTGGAGGCTGCGGTGCAGTCCCGTATTACCGGGTAATACCCGCAGGGTGTCGCTCGCTGCGGTACCATAGATATCGAACCGGAAAGCAGGCAATCCTTCAGGATCGAGGTCGTAACCTTTCGGGCGGTAGCCGGTACCGGTAGTATCTGTAGGCCATTCCGTGTCTGCAGCGGTGAGGCGGGCCAGCGCCATCGCCGGTTTGTTGTCCAGTATACGCACCATGCCCATGGGGCGGGAAGAGCCGTCGCCACGGTCGTGCCACATCGGGGTGGTATTCAGGAATTCGCCGCGCCATGCCTGCACAGGCACGGCATGGTCCATATCATAGGTGTAGTGCACCTTTACGGGGCTGCCTACCGAAACGGCATGTACCACGCGGGGACCGCCTTTCAGGTCCATGAAGCTGCGCAATACGGTGTTCTCCGTAGCAGTGACGAGGATGGGGTCTGTTGGGTCATCTGCCGGTACGTTCAGATCGCTGAGCACGAACTCACGGACAGCGGCCGAGCGGACGCTGAGCGTCAGTGAGGGTTTAGCCCAGTCTACGTTTTTGGCGTAGAGCACTTCTACCGGATAACTGCCGGGTTGCAGTGCGATGCCGCCTTTAGCATCACGGTTGCGGGACCCGTTGAGCACCTGATCGTTGATTTTGATCTGGCCGCCGCCACCGGAGGTATGCAGGTTAAAATTGTAAGTACCCGCAGCTTTCACTTCCAACGTGCTGGTATAGCGCACGAGAAACTCGTTGTCCGGCAAACCGGGAAGGTTGGACGTCAGCTGTGCTGCTTCACCCGTGGTCACGGGTTTGATGGTGTTAAAGTCCGGCGGCTGCTGGAAGGGACCTTTATAGATGGCATAACGCACCGCCTTCAGTTCCGGCCTGGGTGCGTTATAGGATTGCATTTTGATATTGCGGAAGGCCACGGTGCCGTGGTCGCCCTGGATACGCAGCGGTCCTTCGGCTACTTCGTTGTTTTCCATGCCGCCGCGGGTGGGGCCGGAAAGGACTACGTTTTCCTGGATGGTAACGCCGTTGAGTTCTATTCTGAGGATGACCGCATTGGCTGTTTTATTGCCGGCAGCATCGAAGCGGGGAGCCTGAAAAGCGATTTTCAGGTGTTGCCACAGGCCGGGTGCGAGGCTGGCGTTCTGACGGGGAGCATGGCCATCGTAGCCCTGCTGTCCTTCCGGACGGCTATTGTCCCAGCGTTCATAGATACCGCCGTTGTCTGACGGCCGTGGTGAGAGGGCGCCCCAGCTGTCGAGCAGCTGTATTTCGTATCTGCCTTGCAGATAGATACCCGAATTGGATTTGGCAGACACCAGGTAATCCAGCTCCAGGTCCAGGTCACCATGCTGCCAGTCGCTGTACAGGTCCTGCCCGTGTTTTCCCTTCTCCGGCAGGTTAACGAGGATACCGGTGCCACTGGTGGTGGTCAGGGTGTTTTCCTTTTGCAGGTCGGCACTTACGTCACCGGCTATACGCCAGTTAGCAGCCGGCTGCTTAAAACCTGACAGGTCGGTCAGGGGAATAGTCTGCTGGGCCATCAGCTGCTGACTGCAGCCAACACCCATCATGAAGACCAAAGCCTTGCCGGGACTAATGCCCAGCTGTTTCAACTTTGGACGGAACTCATACCATTTGAGCATAGATCTGTTTTGTTTTTTGTTTTGCTAAATGCTTTTAGCAATATGCATCCAATGAAAATAATAGCCGCGATTGTGAAATTTAAAAAGATAGGAAGGGGCATACTACAAACTGACCAAAGTGTATATACCTAACGTGGAAAATATATACAACGCGCGCGCAAGCCGGGTCCCTGCACGATGACAGGAATGGCATTAAATAGCATCCTTCTGATATCCGGTTTCCAAAATAACAACAAAATGGAAATTCTTATTTGCAAAATCGATATAGCACATAAAAAATTACACCAGCGGTAAATGTGAGGAGGTATGTGGCAGGCGATGGTGAAAGTCGGCGCATTTATAGTATATTGTATCATAAAATTTACCTTGGCCAGATAGCACCAACACTCGTAAACCCGGACACAAACCTTAACACAGACCCAAATGAACTACACTTTCTTTCTCAGACTAGTGCTCGTTATTATTGGCACCTCTTCCGCCTCTTTAGTGTACGGCCGGCAGCATGCCCCCGTAGATACCTCAACATTGGTACATCCTGGTGATCAGGCGCCGGCAGTTTCCTTCGAAACAGCACCCGGTAAAACGAACACCTTCGCGGATTACAAAGGAAAAATAGTTTTCATTAATTTCTTTGCTACCTGGTGCGGCCCCTGCCGGGCCGAAATGCCAGCGCTGAATGAAAAAGTATGGATGGCCCACAAAGACGACGCCCGTTTTGTATTCCTGGCTTTTGGCAGGGAGCATAACTGGAAGGAAGTAAACGAATTCAAAGATAAAATAAAGGTTGACTTTCCGCTGTTGCCGGACATCAACAGAAATGTTTTCGGAAAATTTGCCACGGCATACATTCCCCGTAATATAATTCTTGATGAAAACGGAAAAGTAATCTGGGAATCTTCGGGGTACAATGAGGAAGAATTTAAAAAGATGCTCCAGCTTCTCCAGGAAAAACTACAGAACAAAACACAACCCGCGTCCTAGACATTTTCTTTTAAAAATACCATAATCACATCTGAACAAGATTAAAAAAAAAGATGGCTGTCTCCCCGGCAATCTGTTATACCGGCAGACTGCCATAAAATCGCCGTAACCCTGTGACCCGGTTTCTTTTGACCTCCATGTAGATAGTAATTTGTTCACCTAAAACCACTATTCTATGGGAATTATTGCTTTTATGCTGGCCTCAACGGCACAGGCACCCTGGATAGTTTTGAATTGTCGTCTCAGGACGAGTAGGTGGAAGTGACCTTCTTTCGCAGTACTCAACAGGGCAGCCAGATACGCAGGATTAAAATTGATGGAGGAATAACCGCGTGTAATAAATAACAAAGGGGATGATCCAAAAACGATTAGCCCCTTTGCCATAGTTATATTCAAATCGCTTACAACCGCAGCCCGAATTTCTCCAATGCCGCCACGGTGGTATCATATGCCTGATGGCAGATACCATTGATGCCAAGCCCGTTGGCCACGTCCACAAACATGGAGCGGTCTTCCAGGTATACCACCTCCTCTGCCGCCACCTGCGCAATATCCAGGGCGATGCGGTAAATATCCGCATCTGGTTTACGGTAATGTACGAAGCAGGAAGAGATATAAAAGTCCACAAATTTGGAGATGCCGAAATAATGGATGCGATGTGTATTGAGCTCCCGCCCTTCGTTGTTGACGATCGCAATTTTCAGCTTGTACTTTTCTTTCAGCCGTGTTACCAGCTCGATCATCTCCGGATAAGGGGCTGACTGCGCGAACATAAAGTCGCGGAATTCCTGGCGGGTAAAAGAGCGGTCTTCATAAAACACCACCCTGTTGAGATATTCGTCGAGCGTCAGTTTACCTACCTCATAGGTGTCAAACGTGAGGTGATGCCGTTCTTCCGTTTCCGCTGCGTCCAGCTTAAAAGTTTCCACGGCCAGTTTGCGCGCTTTGCGGTCCCACCCGTTGGTCAGCAGTACGCCGCCAATATCGAGGAATAATGTGGTAATTGGTGATTGGTTCTCCATCGGAATGAGTAAATTAGCATTCAATTTACTCATTTTTTCATTTTGATATTTTGTTATTTGTGACTTCCTGAAACAGCTATCCTACTCAGTCATCAATATCAAATGGAAAAATAAAAAAATAAACAATGCATATACGGAAAGCCGATGTCAGCGATATACCGGCCCTGCGTGACCTCTTCCAGAGCACTATCCGGGCGGTGAACAGCAAAGACTATAACCCTGAACAGATAGCAGCGTGGGCCGGCCGTGGCGATCGTCTTTCTTCTCTGGAGAAACGCATCAACACCCAGTATTTTTATGTGGCGGAGACGCCGGAAAAAATCATTGCCGGCTTTGCTTCCCTCGAAGAAGACGGTGAGTTTGACATGATGTTCGTGCACAAGGATTTTCAGCGGCAGGGAGTGGCCACTTTACTGGCGGAACAGATTATCCGTAAAGCGAAGGCGTTAGCGCTGCCGTCAGTAACAGCCTATGTGAGTATTACAGCGAAGCCTTTTTTCGAAAGAATGGGGTTCAATGTGGTACAGGCGCAAACAGTAGATATTGATGGAGTAACGCTTAACAACTATAAAATGAATTTAGAGATTTCCTGATTTTCGATGTTGGGGATGTACGACTTGATGAAACAGCTGTCTTAACATGCCTTCCGTCCCCAACATCGAAAATCAAAAAATTTCTACGTCCGTAAATCATTTTTTTAATTCCTGTATATAACCGTTAAAAGTGATTGGCTGACGGTTGTTGCTGGTCACCTGTACGGTAGCATAGCCACTGCTGGTAATGGTAACGTTGATATTCTGTATATCCTTGTCACTTGGTTTGATGTTGACATCCCAACCATCCTTTTTGCGGGGATTGGAAGTATATTGGAAGTCTTTGGTCTTAAAATCCAGCGGTGACTTGGTAGCGCCATACGGAGCGGAATAGGCCCTGCCGAAATAAGGCAGATAACTAACGATCGAGTCCGGGGTAACGACCATATTAAAATCCGGGGTGATCTGTCTGACGCGGCCACTCATGGGAGACACGCTCTGCGGGATGAACACGTAGGTTTTACTGTCTACCATCGCCTTCACCGCGGCTTCTTTGGCAGCTTCTCTTGCGGCTTTTTTTGTTTGAGCGTATCCACCGGTAAAGAGGAAGAAGGAAAGAGCGAGGAAGAACAATGCTTTTACTGCAAATGAACTTTTCATAATATAAAGATTTACATACTATAATATACGAATATCATACCAGATCATATACTATAAAACCCGGAACCATGCCCAACCCTTACATCTCGTTGTTAAAGACCGCCTGGAAATATGCGCGAAAAGAACGTAAAAAATATGTTCTGGTATACCTGCTGTTTATACTGGCCAATGTTTGTTTCTCACTGAACCCCTTGTTATTCGGCTGGTTCGTGGGCCGGGTGCAGCAGGACACTGCCAACCTGCCCCGATACACCCTGCTGTTTGCCGGTGGGTACCTGGGACTGAAGCTATTGGAATGGGCCTTTCACGGGCCGGCGCGGGTAATGGAGCAGGGACTGTCTTTCCGCCTGAGCCGCAACTTCTTACAGGAACGTTATCATCAGGCGCTGCACCTGCCGGTGAAATGGCATCAGGACAATCACAGCGGCAGTGTCATTAACCGCATCCGCAAAGGATATGAGGCCCTGAAGGAATTTTTCTCCCGCGGGTTTATGTATCTCCATGCGCTCTCCAAGCTGATTTTTTCGCTGGCGGCCATGTTGTACTTCTCTCCGGTCTTCGGCGCTATCGGCGTGGTGATGGGTATTGGCTGCGTCTATTTCCTGATGCTGTTCGACAAACCTTATATCCGTACGCTGGAAGAAATCAATGAAGGGGAGCACGTGGTTTCCGCCACACTGTTCGACAGCCTTTCCAATATCATGACCGTGATCACGCTCCGGCTGGAGAAAAGCATGGAGAGCGGCCTGCTGGGAAAGATCGCGCGGATATGGCGTCCTTTCCGGAAAAACACCATTATCAACGAATGGAAATGGTTTGTCGCAGAAATGATGATCACCCTGATATATTGTGTGATCACCATCGGCTATGTGTTCCAGCACTGGGTACCGGGAGAATTGTTTTATGTGGCCGGACTGGTGACCTTACTGGGTTATGTGAACCAGTTCACCAGCGTATTCCAGGATGTGGCGTGGCAATACACGGATATTGTACAGTACAATACCTCCGTGGAAACGGCCACCAATATCAGCGATGCTTACCAGGAGCATCACCGGGCCGATGCAGCGCCCGAACTGCCGGCCAACTGGCAGACCATTGATATCAGCCAGCTTAATTTCTCGCATCTGTCATCCTATGATGAAGGCCATGCCCCGCAAAGCCTGCATCAGCTACAGGTACAGATAGGCCGGGGTAAAAAGATAGCGCTCATCGGAGAGAGTGGCAGCGGTAAAAGCACCCTGCTGGCCATACTGAGAGGCCTATACGAACCAGAGGAAGGCACCAAAGTGACGGTCAACGGAGAGGCGTACCCGTTAGCCACGGTCCATGAAAGCGTGACCCTGTTCCCGCAGGAGCCGGAAATTTTCGAAAACACCATCGCGTATAATGTGACGCTGGGACTTCCGTTTACCCATGAAGAGATCATGGAGGTCTGCGAAGCCGCGCATTTTTCTGAAGTGGTGGCACTGCTGCCTGGCGGCCTGGAGTCCGATATCCGGGAGAAGGGCGTGAACCTCTCCGGCGGACAGAAACAACGCCTGGCGCTGGCGCGTGGGATCCTTGCGGCACGCGACAGCGATGTTATCCTGCTGGACGAGCCTACCAGCAGCGTAGACCCGAAAACAGAAGCCATGATTTACAGCAAGATGTTCCAGACTTTCGCTGACAAAGCGATCGTGTCTGCCATGCATCGCCTGCACCTGCTGCCGCAATTCGATCACATCTATGTACTGCAGCAGGGCCGTGTGGTGGCCGCCGGTAATTTCAGGGAACTGCGCGATCATAGTCCTGTTTTTCAGGAGTTATGGAAGCATCAGGAAAACAAATAAATTTTTTAACTAATATTTATTATCATTGCAGCCGTTTTTTCATCCTATGCAGGTTCTCTCCCAGCCTATCTATCACCCTATGAGAACATATGCAGGAAATTTCGCTGTACGACTTAAAACGCCAACTGAGGACAAGCGAGAACCCGGACGAAGTGATCACCTTATTGAGACGACATTTGCAGTCCTTCAACCGGCGGGAACTGTCAGAGCTGTTATGCGAACTATTGGAGTATCAGGAAATTTTTTTTGAAGCCGCAGAGCTGTTGATTGAAGAAGGCGGCGCGGACATCCACTACAAAAAGGAAGACATGATCCCGATCATCTTCTGTGCCGTGGGGGCCAACAAACCCATGGCGGTGGAGTATGCGCTGAAAAAAGGCGCCACGCTGCACATAGACAGCCCGGATTACCTGTATGCTATTGCGTATATCTTTCAGCAGCACCGGTTGACCGCCATCACCGACATGCTGCTCATTTTGATCCGGCACAATATCCATTTCGATTTTGTGCTGGACAGCCTGGACACGCCACTGTCACTGGCCACGCGGCACAACAGCAACCGGGAGGTGATCGCATTTCTGTTGGCAGAAAATGTACGCAAGTATGTATATGATGAAAACGGGCTGACAGCCATACATTATGTGCCTTTCGCCAAAGCGCCCAACCTGTATAAAATCATGATCACCGGTATGGCAGACATACAGGTAAAAACAAAATTCGCCACCAGTCTGGAACCCGTGGCCGAGGTGGTGATTAAAATCAGCGAGCACAGTACATTTGAAGAGTACATTTACGAATCGCTCAATGCTTTTCTGGTGAACCGGCACCGGATGTACGACGATATTTTTGAAAAATACTATTACCGGCTGCATATGATCGCCGAGCACATTTCTCAGATACGGATGAAATATGGGGAAGCGGGGTGAAGGTTTTGTATATTCAATTAATATTGTATATTGTTAGTATACACCATTTCCCAAAATCCTAAAAAGACCAAAATGCTTGCAATGCTGACTTTCCTCGCCGCCGCGTTTTTCGTGGCCCATGTCGGACTTCTCTTTACCTCCTTTGGAAAAAAAGGTTTCCAGAAAAAAAAATACCTGTGGTCACATATCACTTTGTGGATCACGGGTGTGCTGGCCTGTATCATTACCCTGCTGTTTGCAGGCAAATCTGTTTCGGGTGTGATCGATCTGTTTGACACGCCGATGAAGTCATCTTTATTGATCGTCTTGTCATTGGTATTGTCACTGGTAGCGCATACCATTGTGAAAACGATGATATTGCCCAAATACCAATAATCCATGACGAATGACGAATGACGAATAAAGGGTTTCCTATTGGAGAGATTACTAAGCAACGTCCCGTAAAACAGCTCTCCATTCGTCATTCGTCATTCGTCATTCGTCATTCGTAATTCGTAATTATTGATTGATTACCAGTCCCTGGTTAGGTACATACTTATCATATTCCATCACACGGGCTACGCGGAGCGCTTCTGCTTCGCCTTTTAGTTTGGCCACGATGTGCAGCGCGCCATCTATACCGGCGGAGATGCCTGCAGTAGTGATGATCCGGCCATTGTCTACATAGCGGACATTGTCCAGGACTTTGGTACGGGGCAGTTTTTTACGCAGGTTGTCAATCTGGTCGTGATAGGTGGTAGCCGTCTGATTGTCGAGCAGGCCGGCATTACCGAGGATGAAAGCGCCGGTGCATACGGAGAAATAGCGGGACGTGTTTTTGTCGCGGGATTTGATCCATGCCATCACTTCGGGGTCTTGCGCAGTAGGCCCGGCATTGCCGCCAAAAACAGCGAGCATGTCAGCCGGCGGCGCGTCTGCCAGACTGTAGTCGGGCAGTACTTTGAGCACCCCCTGAGCGATGACCGGTTTCTTTTCCTTCGCTACCGTAAACACCTCGAAACCAGCATCTGTGAACACTTCCAGCGGTCCTGCAAAGTCGAGGATTTCGATGTCATCGTACAGGAGGAAACAAACGCTCATGCGTTTTTCAATCGTATCTTTTTTTATGAGTTCCATACCACAATGCGGACATTTTCCGGGTTTATGAAAGATGATAGTGTCACAGGGACCGCAGGGAGGACAGACATATTTAGCCTGACCCTGCGCAAAAAGCAGGCATGGCGCCAGCAGGAGCATTAACAGCAACTGTTTCATGAATAAAGATTTATATCACAAAGCTAGGACGCGGGGGGTATCAAATCGGGACAAGGAGGCTACAGATCAGGCCACTTCGATGGATTTTTTAGGCTGGATCAATCGACGGAGTTGATTAGGGCTTTTAAAGCCGCATTCTTTGGCGACCCAGGCTACTTTTTGGCCAGACTTTAACAATAGCATGGCTTTCTCTTTCCGCAGTTTCTGGATATAATCGCCGATAGTGGTGCCGGTGGCCGATTTAAACAGGCGGGTAAGATTACGGGGACTGATAAAAACCTGCTCTGCCAGCTCCTCAATCGTCATTTTTTGATGGAGATGAGAGACGATATAGTCCTGTACCGCATGTATCTGATGATTTATATGCTGTCTGTTTTGCAGAAAGATGCTATCTTGCGGAGAGGAACCATCACGACGCATGGGCACAACCAGTACTTTTGCCAACAGGCTGGCAAATGCTATACCATGACGTTCTTCAATGAGAGCCAGGGCCATGTCAATACCGGTAGCGATACCGGCACTTGTGTAGATACGGCCGCTTTTTACAAATAATCTGTTTTCCACCACCTTCAGGCGCGGAAATTGCTGTTGTAAAGAAGTTGTTTGAGCCCAGTGGGTAGTACATTGCTGCCCGTCGAGCAAACCGGCAGCGGCCAGCGCAAAGGCCGCAGTACAAACAGAACAGATGGTAGCGCCGCTGGCAGCAGCGGCCTGTAACCAGGGAAGCCACAAGGCGTCATCCGCCCGGTCCCACCGCCTCAGGTCCATTCCGGCAATGATCAGGATATCTTCCTTTGTCACCGTCACGGAAGAAGGCGGATCTACTGAAGCAAAACCTAAACCGGAAGAACTGCCAGGTTGTGGATAAGGTGAAACATACCGCAGATCATAGGATTGGCCACAACAAATGGCCTCCACAAATACGGTCACAGCACCCGCCAGATCCAGCAGGTGTACCCCGTCGAAAAGAAAAAATATGACACGATTGGGTATCATCTGACGAAATTAGTATATTATTGACAAAAAGTTACGAGAGGTAATATGAACAGGAAAGATGTCTGGAGATACAAATCTCTGGAACAATTAGAAAACAAACGTTGGGAACCCGCTACAGAAGATTCCATGGTCACTAAAAGGTGCATCGCCCTCAGCAAAGTACCCGTCATTAAGTTAACAGCCAGCGACCTAAGGGTATTGATAGGCCAAGCCTTTAATCCAAATTATCTGGTACCCCTGGCCATCGAAAAACTGAAGGACGATCTGTTCGTTGAAGCAGACCTGTATCCGGGCGATCTGTTAAAAAATGTGCTGGACGTACCCCCGCCATTCTGGGAAGAACATCAGGAACTGCATTCCGACCTGAAACAAATGATTCAGTCTCGTGCGGTGGAAGTAGCATCTGAGATAGATTTACCCGGTTATTGGCAATCGTAAGCCGGCAGTTCTACAGGAAAAGATCATCCCTCAAAATCGAAAAGTGATAACTGTGGATTAACAGGCTTATCCGAAACAGGACCCGCTTCTCCGAAATTAGACAACGTTATACCCAACAAACGTATCTGCTTATCTTCCGGCCCGGTAGCTGCCAACAACTGTTTGGCCGTGTGTAGTATTGTGTCCAGGTCTCCTACCGGATAAGGGAAAGACTGATTACGGGTGATCTGCTTAAAATCGCTGTACTTGATCTTCAGCGTAATGGTACGCCCTTTCAAACTGTAGCGCTCCAATCTGCCGTAAACAGTGCGGGCTATTTTATCCAGCTCCGCATGCATGTCTTCCAGGACCGTCAGGTCTTCGGGAAAGGTATCTTCTGCGCCCAATGATTTGGTCTCGCGGTGCGGCTGCACCGCCCGGTTGTCTATTCCCCGCACGATCTGATAGTAGAAAGCACCTACCTTACCGAAATACTGCTTCAGCTCCTGCTCTGTCAACCTCTTCAGATCACCACCCGTGAAAAGCCCCATCCGCTTCATTTTATCAGCGGTCACTTTACCTACGCCGTGAAATTTTTCTACGGGCAGCTGCTCCATAAAAGCTTCAATGGCCGACGGACCAATAAACGTGAAGCCGTCCGGCTTGTTCAGGTCGGAAGCGATCTTAGCCACAAACTTATTGACAGAAATACCGGCGGAAGCCGTCAGCTGTAATTCCTCCCGGATAGCCATTTTGATCTGCCGTGCAATATCAATGGCAGAGCCGATGTTCAGCTTATCTTCCGTCACATCCAGATACGCTTCATCCAGTGATAACGGCTCTATTAGATCTGTATATCGTGCAAAAATTTCCCGTATCCTGCGGGACACTTCCTTATACGCATCAAAACGGGGACGAACAAAAATAAGCTGCGGATATAACTGCAACGCTCTTCTGGAAGACATGGCCGACCGGATGCCATATTTCCGCGCTTCATAACTGGCCGTTGCCACCACACCCCTCCCCTCCGGAGATCCACCTACCGCAATAGCTTTGCCGCGGTATTGCGGATTGTCACGCTGCTCTACCGACGCATAAAATGCGTCCATATCGATGTGAATAATCTTTCGTTGTATGTTGTTTTCGGTCTGTTCCATTTGTTCTCCTGCAGGCCACGTAAAGATACGACAAAACAGGCTGCTGAACCGTTTCAGCAGCCTGTTATTCAGCAAGGTTATCCGTATATTTTAAAACATCGGCGGCGGTGCGTTCAGATCATCGTCCAGGAAACTTTTCACCATCGGCATCCACAGGTTGGCGTGGGTCATCATGCCGATATGCGTGGTGCCGGGCAAGATGGCCAGCCGCGACTGAGGCAGCCCGTGGATATCCCCCATTTTCCCGCCACCTTTGGCACGGAACAGCTCCAGCGCATGCTCATACCGCACCCCATCGGCATCGCCAATGGCCATGAATATAGGCGCCTTGATGTTCTTTACTTCTTTGGACCAATCGTAAGGCACTGCGTCAATGCTCAGCACCTTTTTGATGTAGGCAGGAAACTGCGTCGAATCATTGCCATAGCGGAGGTATTCTTTTTCTATCGGCGAGCCTTTGAACATCTCTGCGTTCATGGTAGCGAAGCTGGCCTCTACATCAGGCCACCAGCCGTTATGCGCGTAAGTCCCGGATAAAATCACCAGCCTGCGCAATTGCTCCGGATGGCGTACAGCAAACTGAAAAGCGATGCCGCCGCCCATACTATATCCCAGTACGTCCGCACTGTCTACTTTTAAATGTTTCAGCAGTCCGGACACATCATCGGCCATCGCTTCATAGCTGAACTTGCGCGGAATATCTTTTGTACGGCCATGCCCCTGCATTTCAGCGACAATTATTTTGCGGTCTTTCGCTAAAACAGGAATAACCTGCGCCCAGTTTAGCGGAATATTCATAAACGAGCCGTGCAACAGCACCAGCGGTTTACCACTGCCATATACCTCATAATACATCTTTAATCCGTCGACATCTGCATAGCCGCTCTCTGCCGGCTTCAGGCTGTCTTTGGCAACAGTATCTTTCGTTGTGTCATTAGTGGCTGGGTGATCTTTCGGCGGCTGTTGGCAGGCCATGAACAATATCGCTACAAGCGAAAAAAAGGTTATCAGGTACTTCATATGATATCTGTTTTATGATGACACAAATGTCTATTACAATCTCCTTTTGTGTGCTGTATGTATGCGACTTTCTAGCGGGTCAAATGCGACCTGTATCATTTGAAATGCGTAATTTTAAGGGATGGTCAAAGTAGAAACACTGGAAATTTTTTACAGGGATAAAATCGGACGGACACCCGAAAACCTCCGCCACGGGGCAGGACATTTTGATATATTCAAAACAGACTACACCAGCGGCCTCCCCCTGCCCAGCCCCGAAGCATACAGACGAAGGGACTTCTACAAGATCAGCCTCTCACGCGGTAAAAGCGAAGTTCAGTTTGCCGATAAAACTATTCAGATCAAAAAACAGGCGCTCCTGTTCCTGAATCCGCAGATACCCTGCAGCGCTGATCAGTCACAGGTAAATAACCGCTTTTGTGTCGTCTTTAATCAGCATTTTTTTCATCGTTTCGGTCAGTTGTATGAGTACCCGGTTTACCAGCCGGGAGGCACGTCTATATTTGAGTTGACAGATGAACAGGTAAGTCAGGCAGAACATATCTTTCAGCGCATGCTGGAAGAAAAAGCCTCCGATTATGTTTACAAAAATGATGTACTGAGGAACCTCACCCTGGAATTAATTCATTTTGCGTTAAAGACACAGCTCAGTGCTGCCACACAGCTCAAACCTCCGCACAACGCGGCCGAGCGGATTGCCGCGCTTTTTACCGCGCTGCTGGAACAACACTATGCCATTAATGACACCACGCAGCAGGTTACCCTTCGCTCCGCGGCCGACTTTGCCCGGCATATGAATATTCATGTCAATCACCTCAACCGCGCGCTGAAGGCGGCCACAGGCAACACCACTTCCCACATCATTGCAGCCCGTTGCCTGCGCGAGGCTAAATCGCTGCTGAAACAAAGCAGCTGGAGTATTGCCGAAATTGCCTACGCCCTGGGTTTCCTGGAGCCTACCCACTTCAATGCCTTTTTCAAAAAACAAACCGGCACCTCTCCGCAGAAATTCAGGAATGTTTGAATTTTAACATAGATGGTTTGTTTTTTGTTTTTTCCCCGCCTGCCGGCAGATGACCTTTGCTTATCGAAAAATCGAAAAGCATGAAAACAAGAAAATTAAGAGACCTCGAAGTATCGGCCATCGGTTACGGATGTATGGGATTAAGCATGGGATATGGCGCCGCACCGGACAAAGCGGAATCTATCCGGCTGCTGCGGCATGCCTACGATATCGGCTATACGTTTTTTGACACTGCCGAAAGATACGCCATGGGCGCGAACGAAATGCTGATAGGAGAAGCATTGGAGGGTATCCGGAACAATGTTGTGCTCGCCACAAAGTTCCTGATAGAAAAGAGCGACATCGGTGATTATTCCAGGGAAAATCTGTTCCGTCATATCAAAGGGAAACTGGAAGGGTCTCTCGGCAGGTTACGCACCGATCATGTGGAGCTTTATTATCAGCACCGTGTCAACAAAGACATACCCGTGGAAGACATCGCCTGGGTGATGGGAGAACTGATCCGGGAAGGCAAAATACGCGGCTGGGGCCAGTCACAGGCCACTGCGGAGGAGATCAAAAGAGCGCATGCCGTTACCCCCCTCACCGCCGTACAAAGTGAATATTCCATCATGGAACGACAATTTGAAGCTGACGTCATCCCCGTCTGCGAAGCACTCCACATCGGCTTCGTTCCTTTCTCCCCGCTGGCCAACGGCTTTCTCTCCGGCAAAATCAATGCAGACACCACCTTCAAAGGCATCGATGCGCGGAGGGTGATCACGCGTTTCGACAAAGACAACATCAAAGCCAATCAACCGCTGCTGGACCTGCTGCATCAGTTTGCACAAACGAAAAACGCCACGCCGGCGCAGATTTCACTGGCCTGGATGCTACATAAGAAAGATTTTATCGTGCCTATTCCCGGCTCACGCCACCGGGAAAGGATACACGAAAATTTTGTCGCCTCCGATATAGTTCTTACGCAGGAAGAGTTTACAGCGATTGAAACCGCACTATCAACCGTGCAGATACATGGTAACCGTAGCGATGAAGACCTTGCCAAACTTCGAACACTGACTGCCGATTGAATGTTCCTGCTACTTCTTATATTTAGGTATGAATTTTAATGTTGATAAATTTATTCATACAGGCACTTTCCTGGGCAAAGCTATTGATGCCGATTGGCTCCAAAAACATTGTGATGACATCTTCGGAGAAGATATACTGATGTATTATTTTTACCAGGATGGTCTTGCCATATCATTTGTTTTTGATGGACCGAAGAAGCGGCTGTTGGCCGAGCAGGCAGAAATACCACGCACGCCTGATTCAAATGAATTTACCAGCTATGATAAATTTGTTCATAAATACGATGCTTTAATAACTGATATTTACAGGGACCAAACAGAAACGGTGGTGTTTATGAAAAATGGGGTGAATGCTCATTTTAATCACCTATTAACGAAAATAACTTCAAAGAGTGATGCCGCCAGAAAATTAGTTGTCAGCATCATGAATAAAATCAGATAATAAGTCCGGAGCCGTCCCGGCATAACCGACACAAAAAAAGAAGAGCGTGTCTCAAAGTATTTTTGAGACACGCTCTTCTTCTTTCTAAGGAAATGATCAGATAACCGGTTTTATCCAGAAACTGTATTCCTGATTGCGGAACGGTATGCGGTATTCTTCCAGTGGCCATGAGCCCCAGCTGTCGATCCCCTGTACGCCGGACTGCTGCAGATCGATGTGCATATAGATTTCCGGTCTGGCTACCAGTTCTCCGGAATGGTACTGTTTTTTATCTGCTTCCGGATCAAGGTCGTCCAGGCTGTAAGGCAGCGCGGAGAAATTGAGCAGGCTGTCAGCGTATTCAAAGCGGAGACCTTTGCCTTTTTTGTTGGTCATGGTCACCCAGCGCACATCTGATTTGTTGCCGCTTTCCTGTGGCCTTGCATACGGGAAATACTGTTGTTCCACCGACTGATGATAGATGCCGATGAAAGAAGCTGTTTTTCTGTCCCAATAGTTTTCCCATGGGCCGCGGCCGTAGAAATCGATCTGGTTGAACTGTTGTTGCAGTGGCAGATCGTTACCCATGCGCAGGAGCAGTTCGTGTTTGCCTTTTACGGCAGCGAAGCCGTTGGTTATTTTCAGGCTGCCATCGCCGTGTACCGCGATCGTTTGTGTCACGATCGCATCTCCCTCCACGATCTCTTTTTTCATCACTACTTCGTAGCCGTTGGCGGTTTTGTTGACCGTTGCTTCCAGTAATTTACCGTCGGCGTAGGCGTTGCGCCATTTGCGTAAGGAGTGATTAAAGCGGGCGCCGATGTCGTTATCTGTAGGTGCGCGCCAGAAAGCGGGTTGCAAGCTGCCTTTCAGCAGGTCTTCCCCTTTCAGTTCGTATTTTTCCAGCGAGCCTTGTTGCAGGTTGAAGCTTACGGAGAAGCCGCTGCCTTTGATCACCGCATGACCAGCGTCCTGTTGCAGCGTCAGCTGTCCTGGTTTGATGACTGCCGGTGCTACAGCAGCGCCTTTGCCCCAGGCAAATTGTTCGGCCGCTATTTCAAATCCGGCAGGCAGGAAAGGCTCCTGTTGTTTCAGGACATAACGCACATTAAGGTAGTACTCTTTGCCTGCGCGCACGGTGCTTTTCACCGGCAGCGGGATAGTCGCTGTTTGCTGTGGCGCTACTGACAACTCCTTCACCGTACCTTTTTCAATGATCTTACCATCTTCGAGCAGTTCCCAGTTGAGTTGGTAGTTGGCCAGATCACGGAAGAAATAACCGTTGCGTACGGTTACGGCGTTATTGCCATTGTAGCTGCTTTTGATGTGTTGGTATACTTTTTTCACTTCTATCGCCATTGGCGTAAGGCCACGATGCGCCGTCACCACGCCTTTCACGCAGAAGTTGTTATCACTGAAAGTCTCGTTCACCGGGCCGCTCAGCGGGAAGTCGCCACCGTAGGCGAGTATCCGTTTACCATTTTTCACGGTATCGATGCCCTGATCTATCCACTCCCAGATGAAGCCGCCCTGCAGGAAAGGATGATTTTCGATAGCGGTCCAGTATTCCTGGAAGTTGCCGAGGCTGTTGCCCATGATATGCGCATATTCGCTCATGATCATCGGACGGTCGGGATGGTGGCTGGCGTATTTCACGAGCCATTCCGGGTCCGGGTATTGCGGTACGATAATGTCGGTGTTATAATCCATTTCCGCGCGCTCATATTGTACGGGGCGGGTATCGTGTGCTTTGAGCCAGTCGTAGGCTTCGTAGAAATTGGTGCCGTTGCCCGCTTCGTTGCCCAGCGACCAGGTTACTACGCTGGGATGGTTTTTATCGCGCTCGTACATGCGTAGCACTCTTTCCAGGTGCGGCATACGCCACTGTTTGTCGTTGGCCAGCGTATAGGCGAGATCGTAGTAACGACCATGTGACTCGATATTGGCTTCATCGATCACGTACAGCCCGTACTCATCGCAGAGTTCCATCCAGTAAGGGTCCGGAGGGTAGTGTGAATGCCGTACCGCGTTCACATTGAGCTGTTTCATCATCTCCATGTCTTTACGCATATCTTCACGGGTAAGCGTGTGGCCTTGTGTAGCGTTGTGTTCGTGGCGGTTTACGCCTTTGAGGAACACTCTTTTTCCGTTGACCAGAAAATTACGGTCTTTCAGTTCGATGCTACGGAAACCGATGCGTTGTGGTACTACTTCCAGCACTTCACCGGCTTTGTTTTTCAGCGTCAGGTAGAGTGTATAGAGATAAGGTTTTTCGGCCGACCAGCTTTGCACGTTCGGCACTTCCTGATGAAACTGTACGCTGGTTTTATAGTTGCCCAGCACCGGTTTCAGCCCGCTGCTTTCTTCTTTGAGCACGGTTTTACCGGCTGCGTCCACCAGTTCCATGGCTACCGCAAAGGTGTCCGGTTTACTGTGGTTTGTTCGCTTATCTATTCTGTAATTGCTGACTTCCAGGTTGATGTCCAGGACACCGTTGGTGTAAGACTTGTCCAGTGACGCGGCGATTTTAAAATCGCGCATATCCAGCCTGGGCGTGGCATACAGGAATACCTCACGTTCGATGCCGGAGATGCGCCACATGTCCTGGCATTCCAGGTAAGAGCCATCGCTCCAGCGATATACCTGTAATGCGACCACGTTCTGACCGGGTTTCACAAAACGGGTAATATCAAATTCAGCAGCCAGTTTACTGTCTTCACTATAGCCTACTTTTTCTCCGTTGATCCAGATATAAAAGGCAGACTTCACGGCGCCGAGGTGAATAAATACCTGTTTGCCGTCCCAGTCTTTCGGCAGGTCAAATTTTTTCCGGTAAGATCCTACCGGGTTATTATCTTCCGGAATATCGTAAGGTGGTTTTAAGGCTGCCCCCATTTTAGCCCGGCCGGTAAACTCATACGGGTGGTTGACGTAGATAGGCAGGCCATAACCGTTTACTTCCCAGTTGGCGGGCACTTTAAAATTGTCCCATCCGCTGTCGTTGAAGTCTGGTTTGTAGAAGTCGACCGGACGTTTACGCGGGTCCTGTACCCAGTTAAATTTCCAGGTACCATTGAGCGAGAGGAAATTGCCGGATTTGGCTTTATCACGCTGGCCGGCCAATGCTTTGTTTTCAAAGGCAAAGGCGGAAGCCCGCATGGGCAGGCGGTTTACGGACACTACTTCCGGTGTCTGTAATTCAGACGGCAGCTCTTGCGCCCACCCTGCCGTGGCGGCAGCGGTAAGCGCCAGGGTAAGTAATCTTTTTTTCATTGTTCTGTGCTACGATGATAATAAGCGTATAAAGTACGTGTAATTATAGGTAAAAACATAAAGAAATACACGAACGGGAGCTGTGACAGTGGTGATGAATGCTGATTTACCTGATAAACGGAGACCATATCTAATATTTTTCCAGTCGGACCAAGCAGCTGCCAGCAATCTGCTGAAGAACCTACGGGCCGAATAATCTTTCTTTCACTGATGGATTTTCTTACTTTTATCGGAAAGAAATTCCGGTTCCATGATCAGAAAAGGAGAAGGCTTCAAAGGTCAGCGCGCGATCGTGATCCCCCGCAATATTTTGCAGGAGAAATGCGCTGCCGATCCGGTGATGCAAACGATGTACATCACGGACATCGGCTACTATCCCAAAGCGAAGTTTCACTACCGCAAACGCCTCAACGGTGCGCCGGAGCATATCCTGATCTATTGTATCGAAGGCCGTGGTACTATCCGGCTCAACAAAAAAGACCATCCTATCAAAGCGGGCGATTGTTTCATTATTCCGCGCGACTGGCCACATGCCTATCAGGCGCATGAGTCGGACCCGTGGACTATTTACTGGGCGCACTTTGCCGGCCACACGGCCGATGCGATTGTACAGACTGCCCTGCAGCAGCTGGGCAGTCACCAGACGTTCCTGCCACATGCCCATGAACGACTGGCTTTGTTTGATAATATTTACCAGCAGCTGGAAAGAGGCTACCGTACCGAGAACCTGGTGTATGCCGGCATGAGCTTCTGGGCTTTCCTCGCTTCCTGTATCTATCCGGGCGCCTATCATCCGGGGAAAACGAAAGCCGGACAGGATACTATTGATCATGCGATCGACTATATGAATCAGCACCTGGACCGTATGCTCACACTCGAACAGATGGCGCGGTCCATCAATCTGTCCATCTCCCATTTCTCTGCTTTATTTAAAAGCAATACCGGGTATTCGCCGATCGAATATTTTAACCACCTGAAAGTGCAGAAAGCCTGCCAGTACCTGCATTTCACGCATCTGCGGGTCAAGGAAATAGCGTCGCTGCTGGGCATGGAAGACCCCTATTATTTCTCCCGGCTGTTCACCAAAGTGATGGGCATCTCCCCCGCTCAATACCGCACAAAAAAACAAGAATCATAAAATAATCCATCAAATTCCGCAAATCCTCTATCCGCTTAGTAAAAGCGGGCGATTACTTTTACAGTAGTTCAATGAAAAAACACATGCGCTCTACATCCACGTTCCGGGCAGCCCTGTTGCTGTCCGTTGTTGCCGGCATGGTGGTGACCGCCTGCCATTCACGCAAGCGCACTGACTTCAGCGCGGAAGTCAAGCCTATACTTAATAAGCACTGCATCAGTTGCCATGGCGGCGTCAAACAAAGCGGCGGCTTCAGCGTCCTTTTCCGGGAAGAAGCCCTTGGCAACACCAAATCAGGCAAACCAGCCATCATCCCCGGTCATCCGGAGAAAAGTGAATTTATCCGTCGCCTGACCTGTAAAGATCCCAAAGAACGGATGCCGCAGAAAGGAGAACCGCTCACTGCTGCGGAAGTGGACGTGCTCACCCGCTGGGTCAAAGAAGGCGCTGAATGGGGCGAACACTGGGCTTACGTTCCGTTAAAACCCGTTCCTGTACCCGATATCGACATTGACAACGGGAATGACATCGATCGGTTTATTCTCGAAAAACTCAAACAGGAAGGGCTGAAGCCTTCCAAACCGGCGGACCCCATGACACTGCTGCGCCGCGTTAGTCTCGATCTCACCGGCCTACCACCTACACCGGCCATGGCAGCGTCTTTCAAAACCGACCACAGTCCCGCCGCCTATCAGCGCATCGTGGACTCCCTGCTGCAATCGCCGCACTATGGCGAACGCTGGGCTTCGATGTGGCTCGACCTCGCCCGTTATTCCGATACCAAAGGATATGAAAGAGATGCCAGCAGAAGTATCTGGCGTTACCGCGACTGGGTCATCGACGCGTTTAATCAGGATATGCCGTATGATAGTTTCACGATCGCACAACTGGCCGGCGATCTGCTGCCGCATCCTACTAACAGTCAGTTGATAGCGACGGCGTTTAACCGTAATACCATGACCAACGACGAAGGCGGCACACAGGACGAAGAATTCCGCACCGCCGCCGTGATGGACCGCGTCAATACCACCATGGACGTATGGCAGGGCGTTACCATCGGCTGTGTGCAATGCCATAGCCACCCTTACGATCCTTTCCGGTTTGAAGATTATTACAAGCTGCTCGCTTTCATGAACAATACCCGCGATGAAGATACCCACATGGAGCACCCGAAGCTACGTCTGTACGACAGTATTGGTTTGGCAGAAGTGAACCGTATCAGCGCCTGGGTGCAACAACACGGCAACACCGCACAGGTGGCCGATGTACAGCAGTTCATGAAAGTACTGGAGCCTAAAGTGCATGCACACGACTGCGACAATTATGTCAACGGCGCTTTGTATGATACCAAATATCTTGGCGTACGGCACAACGGTAGCTGCCGCCTTCCCGCACAGGCGACGGGCGGCAAAACGCAGCTGCTGATGAACTACTGGACCGGCAATAAAGGCGGCACCCTCGAATGCCGGCTCGACAGCCTCAACGGCCCCGTGTATTTCACCCAGGCGCTGGCGCCCACCAACGATCGCCGGGTGATTTCCATCCCGCTGAAACCCACTACCGGCAAACATGATCTGTACCTGAAGTTCCGTAACGCTTCGCTGAAACCTAACGACCCGGTATGTATGGTGGAATGGTTCGCCTTCCGCGATGACCTGCCAGGGAAAGGCCAACCAGGCTATGACTCCATCAACAATCATCTGCTGGCATTGGTGAACACACAGCCACAGGATATTCCGGTGATGATAGAAAATACACCGGCCATGCAGCGCACCACCCATATTTTTGAACGTGGCAACTGGCTGGTACTGGGCAAAGCCGTTACCCCGGACGTGCCGCACTCCCTGAATCCTTTCCCCGCCAAGGCCCCGCGCAACCGCCTCGGGCTGGCAGAGTGGATCACCGATCCCGGTAACCCGCTGACAGCAAGGGTGATGGTCAACCGCCTCTGGGAACAGCTATTCGGCATCGGTATCGTGGAAACAGTGGAAGACTTTGGCACACAGGGTTTCCTGCCTTCTCACCCGGCATTGCTGGACTGGCTCTCTTATCAATATATTCATCAGTACCGCTGGAGCACCAAAAAACTATTGCGTGAAATCGTATTGTCTTCCGCCTATCAACAGGATGCCACCACTACGCCAGCGTTACAGGAGAAAGATCCTGCCAACCGCCTGCTGGCCAGGGGCCCGCATTTCAGGCTGACAGCCGAAGAAGTGAGGGACCAGGCACTGGCCGTGAGCGGACTGCTGAACCGTCATATGCACGGTCCTGCCATCATGCCCTACCAACCCGAAGGCATCTGGCAGAGCGTATGGAGCGGCGAATACTGGAAACAGGCACAGGATGGCAATCAATACCGCCGCGCTATTTATGTGTTCCAGAAACGTACCAGCCCTTACCCGTCCATGATCACGTTCGATGGCTCCAGCCGCGAAGTATGCCTGCAACGGCGTATTCGTACCAATACGCCTTTACAGGCGCTGGTAACGCTCAATGACCCGGTGTATGTGGAAACTGCCCGTGCGCTCGCCCAAAATATGCAACACAATGGCAACAACGACGCCGCTGCGAGTATCCGTTGGGGTTATCAGGCAGCCGTGTGCCGGCAACTGACCGACAATAAACTGGCGGTGCTGCAACGGCTGTACAATCAGGCATTACAGCAGTATAAAAAATCGCCCACGGATGCCAAAGCGCTGCTGCAATGCAAAGATGCCCCGCCGCAACTGGCCGAACTGGCTGCGTTGACGGTGGTAGCCAATGCGATTATGAACCTCGATGAATTTCTGATTAAATCATAATATCTGGTCATTGGGTTATTTGATCATTTAACTATTGCTGATAACTGAAGATGGGATGTCAACGATCATTCACTTGTCTTAAAATAATCAAATGTCAAAATATAAAAATATCGAAATGAGATTGCTCCGGGAAGCCAATGAAGAAACATTGCGCTATATCACCCGCCGGCATTTCCTGCTGGATTGCGTGACCGGCCTCGGTGCCGCCGCGCTGGGCTCATTCCTGGCAGGCTGCGGCAGCAGCTCCGCCAAAGGGCCGGATTTCAGTGCCGACCCGATGGCGCCCCGCGCGCCGCATTTCCCCGGCAGGGCCAAAAGTGTGATATACCTGCATATGGCCGGCGCGCCTTCACAGCTGGAACTGTTTGACTATAAACCGGATCTGCAAAAGCTACATAACCAGCTCTGTCCACAGTCGCTGCTGGAGGGTAAAAAATTCGCCTTCATCCGCGGTGTTCCCAAAATGCTGGGACCACAGGCCGTGTTTGCGCAACATGGAGAATCACGGGCATGGGTATCCGACCATCTGCCCCACTTCGCTACCATGGCCGATGAGGTGAGCTTCCTGAAAGCCGTGCAGACAGACCAGTTCAACCATGGCCCCGCGCAGCTGCTCATGCAAACCGGCAGCGCCAGGCTCGGCAGGCCCAGTATCGGTTCGTGGGTAACCTATGGCCTCGGCACCGAAAACAGCAACCTCCCCGGATTTGTAGTGCTCACCTCCGGCGGTAAAACGCCTGATGCCGGCAAAAGCGTGTGGGGCAGCGGCTTCCTCCCATCCGTATATCAGGGGGTGCAATGCCGCACCAAAGGCGACCCCGTGCTGTTTCTGACAGACCCTGAGGGCATGGACCGTAACCTCCGCAAACAATCCATCGAAGCCATCAACGATATCAACCGGCAGGAATATGAAAGTTTCGGTGACCCCGAAACCATCGCCCGCATCTCCCAATATGAGCTGGCCTACAAGATGCAGATCTCCGTTCCCGATGTCATGGACATCAACAAAGAACCGGCGTATATTCATGAGATGTACGGCACACAGCCCGGCAGGGAATCTTTTGCCAACAACTGCCTGCTGGCCCGTAAACTGGTGGAGAAAGGCGTTCGCTTTGTACAGCTGTACGACTGGGGCTGGGACAGCCACGGCACCGACGAGAACCTCGCCATTGATTATGGCTTCCGCAATAAATGCCGCGAGATAGACCGTCCTATTACTGCGCTGCTGAAAGATCTCAAACAACGCGGCCTGCTCGACGAAACGCTGGTGGTGTGGGGCGGTGAATTTGGCCGCACCCCTATGCAGGAAAACCGTGATGGTAAAGACACGCCTTACCTCGGCCGCGATCATCACGTGGAAGCGTTTACCATGTGGATGGCCGGCGCCGGCATCAAAAAAGGCTTCACCTGGGGAGAAACAGACGAAATAGGTTACGCTGCCGTTAAAGGCAAAGTGGCCATCAACGATATACACGCTACCATCCTGCAACAGCTGGGATTTGACCATGAGAAACTGACCTATCAGTTCCAGGGCCGTCCGTTCCGGCTGACCGATGTAGGCGGACATGTGATCACACCGATTCTGGGTTAATATTTAAAATCAACCAATGCATACCAGCAGAAGAAATTTCCTCCGGCAGTCTGCCGTTATGAGTGGCGCACTGGCCCTCTCCTCCCTCCCCTCCTTTGCAGCCCGGCCGGCCAATGGCTACCGGTTGACCGTCATGGCCACCAACTGGGGCTATCCCGGCAGCATCGGCGATTTCTGCCGCGATGCCAAACAAGCCGGCTACGACGGTATCGAGCTCTGGTGGCCGCAGGACAAAGCAGCGCAGCAGGCGCTGTTTGCCGCACTCGATCAATACAAACTGCAGGTAGGCTACCTCGCCGGTGGTCACGACAGCGACTATACGAAACATGCCACACAGTTTGAAACCAACCTCTCCGCCGCTACCACCACAGGGCCACGGCCGCTATACATCAACACACAGTCCGGTAAGGATTACTTCACCTTCGAGCAGAATGCTGCCCTTATTGATATCAGCACCCGCATCACACAACGCAACGGTGTGCCTATCTATCACGAAACGCATCGTTCCCGCATGTTGTTTGCCGCACATGTGGCCCGCCAGTTTATTGAGAAGAAGCCAGACCTCCGTCTGACGCTGGATATCTCCCACTGGTGCAACGTACATGAGTCGCTGTTGGAAGACCAGGCCGAAACGGTGGGCAAAGCACTGGAGCGGGTAGGTCATATCCACGCGCGTATCGGTCACCCTGAAGGGCCGCAGGTCAATGATCCCCGGGCACCCGAATGGGCCAATGCCGTAAAAGCACATTTCAGCTGGTGGGACCAGGTGGTACGCCGCCATCAGGAGGCAGGTAAGCCACTCACGATGCTGACCGAGTTCGGGCCGGCCGACTATATGCCTACCCTGCCTTATACGCGGCAGCCGCTCGGCAACCAGTGGGACATTAACGTATACATGATGCATCAACTCAAACAGCGCTACGGGAAGTAATGAAGATATTAGCCACCACCGGAAACTGGAACCTTTTCATTGGCAGGATACATCCGTTGATCGTACACCTGCCGATAGGTATCCTGATCATCGCCTTTGTGCTGGCGCTGCTATCTCGCAGCAGCAAACGCGCCGGCCTGCGGGCCGCGCTGCCGTTGTTATTGCTCGCAGCCGCCCTCTCCGCCATCGCCAGCTGTGTAGCGGGTTATCTGCTATCGCTCGACGGCGGTTACGACGAGCAACTGCTCAACACCCACCTCTGGCTGGGTATAGGCGTGGCCGTTAGCAGCAGCCTGGTATACCTGCTGAGCGTCATCCCTGCCGGCAAACGGCTGTCGCGTTTACAGCTGCCACTGTTTGCCCTGCTGCTGTTGCTCGTATCCGCCGCAGGCCACTATGGCGGGTCGCTCACCCATGGCGACGACTACCTCACGCAGGCTATGCCGCCGGCCTTACAGGCCTTCGCCGGCAAACAAAAAACAGCTGATAACGCTCCCGCCTACACGAACGTAGGCGACGCCAAAGTATATGAAGACCTGGTGGCGCCGGTGCTGTCTACCCGCTGCTACGGCTGCCACAATGCCCAGAAACTAAAAGGGGGACTTCGCCTGGAAACGCTGGCGCTGATCCGTCAGGGCGGAGAACACGGCCCTGTAGTAAAAGACAGTATGCCGGAAGAAAGTGAGTTATTCAAAAGACTGGTACTCCCGGACAACGACGAGCACCGGATGCCGCCCAAAGGCAAGCCGCAGCTGTCGCCCCGCGAAGTAGAGCTGCTTTACTGGTGGATAGCGCAGGGAGCGCCCACCGGCAAAACGGTAAAAGAGCTGAAACCCAATCCGCGTATACAGCTGGTGCTGGAAGCCATGACGCCGGGCAAAGCCCTCGATCACAATGAGTTTATACCAGACGCAGCGCCGTCGGCGCCGGACAAAAAAAGTATGGAAGCCCTGGAAGCCAAAGGGGTGAAGGTGTTGCCGGTAGCGGCTAATAGTCCGTATATTTCGGTTACCTGTATCAATGCGCCCGGTTTCAGCGATGCAGACATGCGCTTATTACACCCGCTGCGATCGCAGCTGGTATGGCTGGACCTGTCCGGTACCCGTATCACCGATGCAGCGTTGCCGGCTATCGGTCAGCTGACCGCCCTCACGCGGCTGGAGCTGAAACAGACGGGGGTCAAAGGTTCCGCGGCAGCGCCGCTGGCCGGCTGCCGGGAGCTGCGGTACCTGAACCTGAGCGGTACTGCCTGCACCTCCGCTTTTCTACAGGCACTGGGGAAGAATAAGCAATTACAGCAACTGTATCTGTACCAGGCTACCCCTGACGCCAACACGCTGCGACAGCTGCAGCAACAACTGCCCAAACTGCGTATCGATACGGGTGGTTACCGGCTGGAGCAACTGGCATCAGATACCATCATCTATAAAAAGAAAACTGTTTAAAACCATTTGCCCTTGTCAGGGTATTGCCGGATGTCGGTCATATTGTTGACGATCACCGCTATCAGCAACAGTATGGCCACTCCGGAAGCTACCGGCGACAATACGTACCAGAAGCCCAGCTTCCTGATGGCCGGTGAACCTGCAATGGCCAGCAAAGCCGTAGCCCCTCCCGGCGGATGTACCGTTTTGGTCACCTGCATCACCACCAATGCTGCCGCTACCGCCAATGCGCAGGCCAGCCACTCCCATTCCGGCCATGGTATCAGATAACGGACGGTCACGCCCACTACGGCGCTCAACAGATGCCCTCCCACCAGATTACGCGGCTGCGCCAACGGGCTCTGTGTATGACCGTAAATTAATACCGCCGAGGCGCCGAAAGAACCTATCAAAAACAGGTTATCCTTCACCGGGAGATAAAAATGACTTAACAAACCGACACTGGCGATGCCTGCAAAGGCACCTATAAATGACCAGTAAATATTCTTTTTATCGATCAGCGTTTCCCGATACATAACATACCGGGCCACCCGTATACCCCGGCGGATCCTGATGAATTTTGCTTTTTGATGATGTTCCCGGTGTGCGGCCTTCTTTTCTTGTACAGATAACATTTTACTACCGTCAGCTTTCCTTGAGGACTGATTTCCGCCGCAAAGATATATCATCCCCCGTCAAATCATCTATAGAAAGAAAAGACCCTCTTTTTTTCTTTTTTCAGAAAAAAAATTATCTGCGCAGGAAGACTGCGCACATGGTCCTGCATCTTTGTATCATCGAAGCGGTCAAGTAAAAGTTACTTCATCATTTGGGATTTACTTTCACCATTATCGCTTCAGCTAAAGCAGTCGTCTAATTGGCAAGGCACCGGTATAGGAGTTTCGGAATTACCAAAAGGGTCAACCGGGGCTTACTACTTCAGGGATCCGGAGTTGTTGGTTCGAGTCCAGCCTGCTTTTCTATCAAGGTCAATTGTCGCTTACTACGTTTTTCTACAAAAAATCAGCGGCAACATTATCTGATTATAAACTTTAAAACGATGAACAACATCTTACAGGTAGCTTTACGTCAACAGGCCATTTATATTCCTGCCACCGCCATGAATGGCGCCACAGGCATGAATCCTGACGCGGCCTTACTGGTAGCCAATATGGCTAAACTGGGATTTGGTGTGTCTGAGCCGCTGTTGCGCGCCCTGGAACAAACCGATGCCGCCTGGCATACACAGATACTGGAGCAACTCCGGGACGTGATGGGTGTAAAACTGAACTGGGCGCCGCTGGTAAAAAACTGGCGTGTACCTACGGGAGAATCTTACGCCGATCATATCATCACCTATTTCACCAATTTATTAGGACTTACCGGTGGGACCAGGCTGGCCTGTGGTCACCTGATACCGCCTCATACCTTTCCGCTGGAACGTTATAACGGTTGTCCTTTCTGCGGTACACCGCTGGAAACCGCTGCCATAGAGCATTATGGACAGAATAAAAAATTGCGGGTACTTGAACTGTGGACACTGACAGATGCGGAACAGTACCTGAAGAACCTCTTGACATCACGTACAGCGCTGGACGCCACGCAGCAGGATAGTCTCCGTCGTTTGCTGGCGGAACTACCTTTACCGGCAGAAAAAATCGCGATGCGGGAAACAGTCATCACCGTGATCGATATCCTGACAAGCCAGGGCCGTGCTGAAAAAGCACAGGCATTGTTTACCACGCCTACGGACATACTCCGTTACCTGTGGTTTAAACATACCGGGTTCCTGCAACTGGTAGCGCCCAAAACGATTATCGCGCGTACACAGCGTAACCATATGGAGCGCCGTGGCGTAAAAAAGAACCAGATAAGCAAAGTTGCCGTTGCGGCTTCGCTGAAACTGAAATACCGCCGGGAAGAAGCCCTGATGGCTGCCCGCTGGATCAACGGCCTGTCTATGGACGCCGCGAAGATCTGCGCTGATATGCATCCTAAAAGACAGATGTGGGTGCGTTTCATCCGTGCCCTGCGTCTGCCGGAATACAGCAAGCGTGCCGGTTTTGAGCACCTGCGTACCATCATGGATAAATTTTATCGCGGCGATTACGAAGTGTGGCAGGGACGGCTGGACCAGTTCCGGCTGCGTCACGACGCTGCCAGCACTTTTTATCTGTTGCAGCAGCGGCCTGGATTATTTGCCCGTTCCCTGTTTGCCAACATGCTGTGGTTTGGGCCGGAAGCAACCATCGATGCGTTTTCGAAGGTAGCCGATCAGGTGCCTGCCCGGCTCCTGTTCACCCTTCAGATGTACGCCGGTTATTATTTTGATCACTATGGCACCCGTGTGGTGAAGCCGCTGGGAGGTACCGCCAAACACCTGCCGGCCAACAAAATGCTGCATATCTACACAGTGGAAGAACTGGACCAGATGCAGCAGGCCGTGGCCAATCTGTGCCTGGAGGCCACCCGTAAACGTTTTGCCGCAATTCCTGCCGTAGGTCGTACTATGTACATCGACCCTACGCTGTATAAAATACCGCTGGCCATCGGTGACCGTAGTGAGCAGATACACGACCTGCCTGCCGCCCTGATGGGGACACGCTTCCCGCTGCAGTGTAATCATATCCGCCTGTTCATGCAATGGGGTAAAGGATTACCTGCTCAGCACCTGGATATGGACCTGAGCTGCCAGATCAACTATGATGAGAGCAAGGATTACTGTTCCTTCAGTCGCCTGCAAACCACCGGGTGCCTGCATAGTGGCGATATCCGCTCTATCCCGAACCAAATAGGGACCGCGGAATATATAGAGCTGGACGTAGAGAAACTGGCTGCCGCCGGCGCCCGTTACGTGACGTTCACCTGTAACGCCTACTCCTCCGGAAGCCTGGTACCAGAAATGGTAGTAGGATGGATGGATAGCCGCCATAAAATGAAGATATCCGAAAAAACAGGCGTCGCCTACGATCCATCCTGTGTACAACATCAGGTACGTATCACCCGCGGCCTGACCAAAGGCCTGATTTTCGGAGTGCTCGACGTAGCCGCCCGTAACATCATCTGGCTGGAAATGCCTTTTGAAGGACAGGTAATACAGCAACTGAACGGTAACAACATCACCGGCCTGCTGAAAAAGCTGGAGCAGAAAATGACCATCGGGCAACTGCTCGAGATAAAAGCCGCCGCACAACAGCTGCAGCTGGCCGATACCACCGATGCCGATGAGGTGTATACCACCCAATGGGCAATGGATACCGCCGCCGTGACACAATTGTTTGTTGATTAAAATCCCAGGGCTTCAGCCCTGGGATATGTTGTTATTCAAATTCTTTCATGGTTACGGGTTGTTATGTAGGTGGAGATTTGTTGCTGTATTGAGTTTTTTTGGGTTAAAGACAACGGACTACGTTGCTGTAGCCCGGTTGCCACGATTAACTATTGTAGCGCAATAACTATTATGATCATTGTTTACGTTGCCTTATTGTCCCTATTCCTTTTCGTTTTCAGGGTAGCCATTCGTTGCCTTGTGAATCCTGTCAGCCTTCAGAACCTGAACAACAAACGTAGCCCAGGGCTACAGCCCTAGGAACCGCGCGGGCCATTTCCGGAATTATCGTTATTTTCGGGCGGTCATGCATTTGATAAAAAAACTATTATTCCCCATATTGCTCTGTTGTAGTGTAACGGTAACAGCCCGCCAGGCCCCATCTTCCGGCAACAGCACAGATACTACGGCCCCCGGAGGGTTGTATCAGCGTGTTCTCCATTATCTGGCGCATACCAACGATGAAAGCAAACACAAAAAGGTAGATCTTAGTTTCATCGGAGGCCCCGTTTATACGCCGGAGACCAGCGCGGGCATCGCCGTGATGCTGGCCGCCCAGTACAAGACAGACCGTGCCGACAGCCTGTTGCCCCTCTCCAATGTGGCCGTATATGGCTCCGTGGCGCTCACCGGGTTTTATGGTATTGGCCTCAACAGCACCACCATCTTCCCGAAAGACCGCTTCCGGCTGATGCTGAAAGCCTCTTTCAGCTCACGGCCCGATAAATACTGGGGGATTGGCTACGATGCCGGTTCCGCCAAAGATGACTATACCGACTATCTGTTGCTGACAGAAAAATTACAGGCCGACCTGGCCATCAACCTCAGTAATCGCTTTTATGCCGGTATCAGCACACACGTGCAGAATGGGCAGGCAAAAGATATAGATACTGCCGGCGGCAAGCCGCTGATGCAGCCGAAACGGGTTTTCGGCATGGGCGCCGGACCTTTCGTGGTGTATGACACCCGCGACTTCATTCCCAATCCGTCCCGCGGCATGTACGCCAGGATAGGTTACCGCTTCTACCCTTCTTTCCTCGGCAACAACGATGTGTTCACCAAACTGGAACTGCAATTCGACTGGTACAAACGCCTCTGGAAAGGCAGTATCCTTGCGATGGACTTCTACGCAGAAGAACACAGCGGCGACGTGCCCTGGAACATGCTGGCACAGGCAGGCGGCTCTAACAGATTACGCGGCTACTATGAAGGCCGGTACCGCGACCGTAACTATGTCGCCGGACAGGTGGAACTACGGCAACGCATATATCGCCGCAGCGGCGCAGTAATATGGGTGGGTGGCGGCAACGTGTTCCCCCGCTTCGATGCGCTCTCCTTTCAGCAAACACTCCTCAGCTATGGCATCGGCTATCGCTGGGAATTCAAAAACCGCGTCAATATCCGGCTCGACTATGGCCGCGGACAAGACCAGTCCGGCTTCTACTTCGGCGTCAACGAAGTTTTCTGATCCTATCCGAAACGCCTATACGTTTTTTGTTCCGTCAGTTTTGTCGATGTGTAACATTAAAACCTTTCCTTTGCGTTTTTAATATTCACAACGAAGGGATAGATGAGAATTAATTTTAGGCTGCTGATTACCTATGCAGCCCTGGTCCTGATTGTAGCCTGTACAAAAGACGATATCCGGGAAACCGCCCCTGTTCAGCCACCGGCAACGGTCGCCGACAACGACCACCTGCTGCTCGGCAACCCTACAGACGCGAAATCCAATCTGATTTTCCTGGAGAACTTCCTGATGAATCAAACTTATTTTGTGGAAGCCTACAGCAAAAATGCAGGCATACCGGTATGGGTCAGCTGGCACCTTCAATCAGAAGACTGCCCGGGCACCATAGACCGCTCCAATGACTTCAGGCCCGATCCCGGTCTGCCGCAAGGCTGGTACCAGGTAAACGCCGGCAGCTACAACGGCAGCACCACCGGCTTCGACAGAGGCCACAATTGCCCTTCCGCCGACCGCAGCGCGGCTAAAGAAGCCAACAGCGCTACTTTCCTGATGACCAATATGATCCCCCAGGCAGCGGCCCTCAACCAGATACCCTGGGCCAATATGGAAGATTTTATCCGTCAACAGGTGAGAGACGATAAAGAAGCCTTCATCATCATGGGCTCCTACGGCAAAGGCGGACGTGGCAAAGGGCAGACCGCCTTCGTGGAAACCCTCGACAACGGTAACATCACCGTACCCGGACAAGTATGGAAGGTGGTGGTGATCATTCCCAAAGGCACCAACGATCTGGCCCGCATCAATGCCAATGCCACCGTTATTGCCGTAGACATGCCGAATGATAATGACCTGTATACCGGCACCGGTAAAGCCTCCGCCTGGAAAAATTATCTCTGCACCGTGGAAACGCTGGAAACCAAAGCCAAAGCGGCAGGCGTGCCCCTGAACCTCTTTCAGAACGTGCAGGAAGGCATAAGGGCACAGCTCAAAAAAAAGTTGTACAGCCTTTAACTGTCCAGCCAGCGCCGGAAGTCAGTGCTGCGTGACTGGCTGACAAAAATAGCGTCGTCTTTACAGTGCTCCAGCAGCACATGCGTGCGCCCGTTGGAATGCAGCCTTATCTGCCGGAGCGCTTTAATATGACAGAGGTATTTCCGGTTGATCCGGAAGAAAGTCCGCGCAGACAGCGTCTCCGCCAACTCATCGAGCGACTGGTCCGTTACGTTCATGTCTCCGTCAAACGTATATACGTATACGTGTTTATCCTGCGCCTTAATATAGGCGATATCGTTACAGTCAATACTTTTGATGCCGTTATGCGTGCGGAACATCATCCGCTCCCGCGAGCCTGTGGCAGGCGCCAGGGAAGCGATCAGTTTTTTCAACTGCTCGCCGGCCGTATCCGGTGACTGATGCGCCCGTAGCGACTCATATTTATCCAATGCCGCAGACAGCTCTGCTTCTTCAATAGGTTTCAGCAGATAATCGATGCTGTTTACTTTAAAAGCCCTGAGTGCATATTCATCATATGCTGTCGTGAAAATCACGGGGACCTTCACCGCGGTCTGCTTAAAAATAGCGAAACAATCGCCGTCGGAGAGTTGGATATCCATCAGGATAATATCCGGATGCGCGTTATGTGTGAGCCATTGCACCGTTTCCTCAATACTTTCGGCAACAGGGCAGATATGCCAGTCGGGGCGCAGCTTGCGGAGCATATTCACCAGCTGCCTGGCTGCGGCCGTCTCGTCTTCAACAATTAAAGCTATCATTTTTCGCTGTTTAAATCTTCCGGGCCGGGGAGCAGTGGAATGCCCACCCGCCAGCAGGTTTCATCAGAGGTAATGTTTACGGTTTTGCCGGTCAGCGGCTGATAACGGCCCACAATATTAGCCAGACCGATACCCATAGAGGTGGTCCCCGATTGGCGTAGCTGCAGGTTGTTCTCTACAAACAGATAATTATCCGTGGAGTATATGTTGATGTGTAAGGGCCGCTGACGGGATATTTCATTGTGTTTGAGCGCGTTTTCCAGCAGCATCAGCAAGCTGTGTGAAACAATCTGTTGGGATAACACGCCCGCATTCACGGTCTTGTCGTATATCAGTTTATCGCCAAACCGTTGTGCGCTGATACCGAGGAAAGCGTCTGCGATGGCCAGTTCGGTGGCTACCGTCACGGTACCGCTGGTTTCCTGTGCCAGGGAGTACCGCAGTATCCGGGAGAGATGTTTCACAAAGTCCACTGCCTGTTCTTCATCTTCCCGAATCAAAGAAGTCAGGGTATTCAGTGCATTGAACAGAAAGTGGGGATTGACCTGATTGCGCAACAGATCGAGCTGACTTTGGGCCAGGCGCTGTTCCATTCTGGCGGCAGCTTCTATCCCCTGTTTCCAGTGATCGATAAATTTACCGAGGGTGGCTGCCAGGGTAATGGAGAGAAACAACATGGCCGAATACAGCATGTTCCGCACATAGCCCTGCCAGGCAGGATCGGGCGTATGAAAAATAAAGACTTCCAGTTTCATAAAGCACCCTATCAGGGTAGCGCCAAAACACGCTGATACCAGTATAAAAACCAGAAAACTTCTCTCTGTACGTGTATTCCAGTTCAGTACTTTCCGAAGAAAAATATCGTTCAGCGCTTTAAAGCCAAAGAACCCAAAGATGGTCATCAACAAAGTGGTCACTATTTCCGCTCTCATATCAAACTCCCCGGGGGTATACCCGGATAAATTGTTGATGATATTAATCACCACGACAATGCCCAATATGATGAGATATGACCTGAGTGCAGCTTTTACTTTTCCCATAAACACCACCTGTATTTTCAGCGGATGAAATTACTGTTTATTGCCGAGGTAGTCGTTATACTCCCGGACCACCGACTCGATGTTATTAAAACTATAGTCGCCACCAGTCTGTATTTTCCGGACAAGCAGCGTATCCTCGCTGAGCCATGGTGTCAATGAGGTAACAAAATCCCGGCGTTTTTTGCCGATAAAACAATAGCCGGTAGTATCCCCGCTTTTCCGCAGGAAGTAGTTCACATATTTACTGTTCATAAACACGCCGGCGCCCAGCGATGCCGGTCCGGGCGCGAACCTGCTGGCCATCGAAACATATCGCATATAGCCCACTTTTCCGGGTTTGAAGTACAGGCGGTACAACTGTAACGGACCTTCAATCACCTGTTCAGCAAATACCTTCGCAAAATGATAGTGCCAGATGCGCGTCCGGATGGTTACATTTTTGAGCGTACAAAAGGAATGGTGCTCAAATGAAAAAGACTGGCAATCGGTGACTTTTATTTTCTCGTTTTTGTCTCCCAGTTGTTTTTTAAAATCGAAGGACAACAAGCCCATTTCCTCCATGGAGATGAATCCATCAATCTTTTGCCCGGTACTGTCCAGGTAGCACCCTTTCAGGTATTTGCCCTTTTTCTGGGCGTCCACGGTAAAAACAGTCAACAGGCATAGTCCTGCCAGCCATAGGCCTCTGTAGCAATAATTCTTCATACAGCATATTTTATGATATACTGCAAAACACCTGAAAATAAAGGCAATGGGCTGGCGAAAGGCGATGAGTTTGCACACGCTGGCGATAAGTGATAGTATTCCGCCGATAACTGCCGCTGAAGAGGGAATCCATAAAGGGCCGGAAGGATCAGGCGCCCGGCTTGTTTTCCATTTGTTTGATGATATTGTTGACCTCTACTTCCGTAGCCCGCAATTTCTGCTGGCAAAACTCTATCAGTACGGACGCGCGTTTTACTTTCTCCGCCAGTACATCTACCGAAACGGTCTCATTTTCTATTTCCTCCGCTATCTGTTGTAATTCGGTGTAGGCGGCTTCATATGTCAGTTCCTGATTCATCATGTGGTGTTTTAGCGGTCACGGTGGCCTCCAGGGACGCGTCGTGCAGCCTTACGGTGATAGGGCTGCCGGCTGCCACCGGGAGTGCGCTGTTAATGATTTTATCGCCTGCATATACGATGGCAAAGCCACGCTTCAGTATATTGACAGGGCTCATGAGTTTGAATAAAGTATCGTAATGGGCCAGCTGCCCGCGTCTGTTTTGCATATACAACCGGTTGAACGAGCGGATATTGGCCGTCATGTTGACCAGATCATTTTGTTTGCCGGCGATCACCGCCCTGGGCCTCGCCAGGATGGCGCCTGACAACGTCAGCAGCTCCCGCTGATGATGCTGTAATACCGACCGGGAGCCATGCGACACCACATTGTGGTAGTCGTGCAGCATTTCCCGCTGCCCTTGCAGGATGGTCCGCGTTTGGTTGATCACGGCGGCGTTCAGCTGGGACAACGCCTGGTAGTGACTGGAAAATAGTTGTTGTGCCCTGATCAGGATGGTATGTTGCAAAGCAGATACCCCGTCTTCAAATGCCTTGTTATGCGCGATGATCAGCTCTGCCGCTTTGGTGGGCGTTTTCACAGGGCTGTGCGCCATCATGTCGGTGATGGTTTCATTTTTCTGGTGACCAATACCGGTGATGATGGGAATGGGAAATTTGGCGACTGCTCTTCCCAGCAGGAAAGTATCAAACAACAGGAAGTCCGTCTGCGCGCCACCGCCGCGGATAATCACCACCGCATCATAGGCCACGCCACTGTTGTAAACGTCAATTAGCCGCTGCTGTACCAGTTCGGCTTTCGATTCTCCCTGTACTACGGTAAAATAGGTATCTACCTGAAAAGCGTAGGCAAAACGGTTATGTTCCAACGTATGCCGGAAGTCCTGGAAGCCGGCCGAATTACCGGAAGTAATCACCGCCAGTTTCTGTATCACAGCCGGAAGCGACAGCTGATTGTTGCGGGTCACATAGCGGTCCCCTACTTTGCGGATGTAATCGGAACATTCTGCCAGCAGGCGCAGCAGCGTTTGTTGTTTCTGCTGTTCCAGCATGCCGATGGTGAAGCTGGTGTCGATATCGAGCAGCGTAATTTGCAGGCCATGCACCTGGTGGTAATTGACCGACACTTTCACCAGTACGTGTATATCATTTTTAAACTGCTGACCGGTCACGTATTCAAACTCACGGATACGGATAGACCCATTGCCCCAGGCTACCGCAGCCACTTTGGCCACGATAGCGCTGGAGTTCGTGTCTTTCTCCACGAGATCGAAATAGTGATATCCTTTCTGTGCGTAAAAAGCATGGTTGGTCACATCGGCCACTACCCAAAAGGTCTCTTCTCCAAATACGTTGGAGAGCGCCTGCTGGATCTTACCCGTTAGCGCCGAAAGTTTGATGGTCTCAAATGCAGTCATGGTGGACTGTAAAGATAGGGAAAAGCGCTGGCATACGACGTGTTACATCATCTCAGCGCCGGCCGCAGGATACGCTCTATGGTAGCAGTTTTCAGGCCCTTCCCGATAAACACCAGCGTAGATGAGGGCGGTGTATCGCCCCATGGCCCCGCCGGAACAATGGTGAGATAGTTGCCGGTAGATTGCACCAGGTATTTCTCCGGGCTGTCTTTCACGGCCACATATCCTTTGATGCGGTATAACTGGTCGGTATATACGTTAAAATTCAGTTCCAGCACAAACGCCAGCATTTGCAGGTCAAAGGGCTGTGGTGATTGAAACAGTACGGTGTTGATTTTGTGCGGTGTCTTTTCGGCGGGTACTTCACAGGCACTGTCTCCGGCCGGGAAAGTGGCCACAGGCAATGGTACGCGGCGTTCCTGTGGCAGCATGTCGGCCAGCACCACCTGCCCATCGGCGGTAGCAGTAATGTAGGCCAGCGGGTTGACGTTTTCCAGCAACGCCTGCAACCGCACCAGTTCCGTTACCGGCAAGTCTTTGGTTTTATTCAGCACAATTACATCAGCACAGGAAAGTTGTTTGCCTACTTCTGTTACCTGTTCCAGGCGGGTTTCGATGTTCTCCGCATCCGCCACGCAGATGGTGGACACCAGCTGAAAACGGGCTTTCACGTCTGGGAGGCTGAACATGCCGATGAGGTTGCCGGCATCCGCGATGCCGGTCGTTTCAACGAACACCTGGTCCGGTTGTTCCTCCAGCCGCAAGATGCCGCCCAGTACTTCCAGCAACTCATTGTCGAGCGAGCAACAGATACAGCCTGCTGTTAGTTCATAAATATTTTCAATCTGCGCGGCGACTAATGAGGCGTCAATATTCACTTTGCCAAATTCGTTTTCGATGACGATGTTGCGGTAGTCCCGGCTCTGCTGCAACAGGCTGTTGAGCAGCGTGGTTTTGCCCGCACCGAGAAAGCCGGTCAACAGATATACTTTAATGGGCTTATTTTTTTGCATGTTGATCGTGATAATATCTCAGAAAATAAATGCCGGCCGCTATCAGCGGCAAGCTCAGTAACTGTCCCATATTGAGCAGATAGCCGTTTTCAAATGACTCCTGGTTTTCTTTCAGGAATTCTATGATAAAACGCGCGCCAAACACCAGTATCAGGAAGAGACCGAAGAAAGCGCCCGGCTTTTGCACCAGTTTGTTTTTTTTATACAGGTAGATGAACAGGCCGAAGGTAATCATATAACAGAACGCTTCATATAGTTGCGCCGGGTGACGGGGCTGATGGTCTTCCCGCACAAATATCACCGCCCACGGCAGGGTGGATGGTCTACCGATGATTTCCGCATTAAAGAAATTGCCTATCCGTACAAAGGCGCCGGCCAACGGTACTACGATAGACAGCCTGTCCAGCAGCCATAGCAACGATACCCTATAGCGGCGGGCAAATAGTGCCACCGCTGCCAGTATGCCCATGGCCCCGCCGTGACTGGCCAGTCCCTGATAACCGGTCCACGAAAAATGACCGTTCTCCCACCGGAACGGCAATACGATTTCCGCCAGATGATACCGGAAATAACCCCATTCATAAAACAGGCAATGCCCCAGCCGTGCTCCCACGATGGTGCCCACGACCACATATACCAGCAGGCGGTCCAGCAATGCCACGTTTTTTGCCTCGCGGTCAAAGACGTAGCGCATCACCAGGTAGCTGAGCACAAAAGCTATCATGAAGGCCAGGCTGTAGTAGCGAAGCGCGAAACCGCCGATGCGGAATATTTCCGGTGAAGGGTCCCAGATTATATTATGCAACATAGTTGCAAATATAATAGAGATTTACGGATTTTGGAATTTTTTGACGTGGGGATTGGGGGCCTGGTTGCCCGAAGAATGATATCCGGCAATAAAAATTTAAAAAAATAAAATCGTTCAGATCGCCGCTCACCAATCTCAAAATCACAACATCACAAAATCCGTAAATCAAATAACCCAATATCCCAATGCCCAAATACCCAAATATTTCTATCTTTGGCGGCATGTCACTTTTTATCACGTCATTGAATTCGGGGAGCAACGGCAACTGTTACTATATCGGTAACGGTCAGGAAGCGGTGTTGATTGATGCAGGTATTTCCTGCCGGGAAACAGAGAAGCGGATGACCCGCCTCGGGCTATCGATGACGAAAGTGAAAGCCATCTTTATCTCTCACGAACATACGGACCATATCAGAGGGGTAACGGTGCTGGCCCAAAAACACCAGTTGCCGGTGTATATCACCCAAAGCACGCTGGCCGGCGGTAATCTGGCACTGCAGCGGGTAGTGCCTTTCGCAGCTTATCAGCCCGTGCAGATAGGCGGTCTTACCGTCACCGCCTTCCCCAAATTCCACGACGCCGTGGAGCCGCACAGTTTCATGGTATCCGGCAATCAGATCAACATCGGCGTATTTACCGATATCGGCGCGCCCTGCGAGCATGTGCTCAACCACTTCAGGCAATGTCATGCCGCGTTTCTGGAAGCCAATTACGATGAGCAGATGCTGGAACAGGGCAGATATCCCTACTACCTTAAAAACCGCATCCGTGGCGGACATGGGCATCTGTCCAACCGGCAGGCGCTGGAAATATTTACCCAACACCGCCCGTCGTTTATGACACATCTGCTACTCTCCCACCTGTCGCAGGATAACAACAATCCTCACCTGGTACAGGAAATGTTTGACCAGCATGCCAACGGTACGCAGATCATTGTGGCCTCCCGACATGTGGAAACAGCAGTGTTTCAGATACAGGCTACCAGCTTTGCGGAAACCCCTGCAACAACGCCCCTATAATATACACCAGCGGAATTGCCGACAGGAAGGCGTATTTCCAGTAGGCCTGCTTTTTACCGCGCAACAATCCCACCAAAATCACTACGTCTGCAATCAGCAGTAGCAACAGCACGGGGCTGAAGAAAAATGACATGAACACCAGTTCATCAAAGTAATCCCAGATATTCAGGGGATGATAGGTCCGTTTCCAGATCCAGGGTTTCAACTGACGCTCCGAGAGGTAAGCCTTAAAAGCCACTTCGCTGGTGAAGCGATGCACCTGGCAGCTTTCTTCGCGGATCACATAAAACGTGCTGCCGTCTTCCCCGATCACATGGTTTTTGTAGAAATACCAGCTTTTCAGGCCAATGGGGAATTGGAGCGAATCGCAGTGCGCTCCGGAGAAAAAGGCCATGGCAGGAGCGGTGCCATCGTATTCCATTTTATTGCCACCCGGCGTGGATTCGGTCCAGGCAGACAGGCCTCCGGCATAGGTGGGGCAATTCAGCAGCAGACAGCTACATAATAACAACAACAGATGTAAACAGTACTTCATTTTTTTCAGAATAGCGTTAAAGATACACAAATCCACTGGCATACTTATGGTGGTTGTTTTCTAAAACCTGTCAGCTATGAACACAAACACTGCCACCGTAGAGACACTCAACGATCTCATCGGCATCAACAACGACCGTATTTCCGGTTATGAAAAAGCGCTGAAAGATAATAAAGGCAAAGACACCGACCTGCAGGCGCTTTTCACGCATATGATCGATGAAAGCCGCACCATGCGCAACACACTGGGCAAAGAAGTACAGGGACTCGGCGGAGAAATGGAAACAGGCACTACCACCGGCGGAAAGCTGTACCGGGCCTGGATGGAACTGAAAAGTGTATTTGCCGGCCATGATCGTCATGCTATCCTGTCCGATTGTGAAACGGAGGAAGATGCTGCCATGCGCGCCTATTCACAGGCCTTACAGGAAAAACACCTGCCGGCCTATCTGCGTGAGCTGCTGACGCAGCAGCGGTCGACCCTTAAAACGGAACACGATAAAATCAAGAAGATGCGTGACGCACAGGCATAGGCACTATATGCGATATTAATCCTTTTGACGCCAATACTTTAGCAGCGGGATTTTTTATCTTAGCAGTAGCATATCCCAAATTTGAAGCCGTTATGTTACTACTACTGAAAAACCTGCTCCGGCTGGCTGCGCATCTGCTCAAAGCCATCTGGCTGTTCTTTCCCGGGATTATCTTCCTCCTGCTGATCATCTTCATCTGCTGGTCGCTGGACCAGGGCAAAGACGTGATTGTTGCCTATACTGAAAACCACTATCGTGAACGCATCCTCTTTTTCCTGGCCATCGGGTTCTGGGTGTACGTAAGCTGGTATTCGTCCCGTATCATTGCTTATATCAAACGTACCCGCCTGATCGCTGATGTAAAGGACGAGGCGATGATCACCGATGCGGCAGCCACCAAGGCCTACAACGATCACAATGAACGTTTTCCTATCAGCCAGTTTTTTCTGGATGAATTCCCAAGGGTGTTGGGCCACTGCTGCTTCCTGTTGCTGGAACTGGCCATGCTGCAATCACCGGTGTTGTATCACCCGCTCAACAGCACCGTTTGCTGGATTATTTTCGCTACGGTACTTACACTGCTGTATTTTCTCAATAAGCCGCTTAGCCGGTTGTCGATGCAGCCTGCCTTCCGGAAAGTATTTATGGTGTTGCTGATATCGTGGCTGGCTGCTACGGTGGCCACCAGCTTCATTCCGCGTATCAGCATTCTGCTGTTACTGGCGTTGCTGATACTGCTGCATGCCCTGTTCCTGCTGTACACACATCTGCGTCGCGTGGAACTGGACATCTCCGCCCGGAAAAGCCTGCTGCTCACGCATACGCCACTGGACACCCTGATGCGTTACTTTTTCATCCCGCGCACAGAGAAAAGTTTTTTCCGATGGTTTATTTTCATCGGGTGCGCGGCCCTGGTTACCTATGTGGCTGCTATTTACAGCCTGGGGTTTGCGCGGCGACTGGGGCCATTCCCCTTTCTGTTGCTCGCATTCGGCATGTTGTTGTTATTTGGCAACATTGTCACCGCCTTGTCTGTCCGTTACCGTATCAGCTTTCATTTTCTTTTTGTCGTCACCGCCCTGATTTTCGGGTTGAAAGAAACCCATTACGTGAAGCTGACCACCGCGCCCAGCGGCAACCATTATGAGTCCCGGCCATCGCTGAACACCTATCTGCGGGCCTGGCTGCGTACCCGTCCTATTATGGCCGACAGCAGTTATGATGTATATTTCGTGATGGCCAACGGCGGCGCCTCCCGTTCCGCCTACTGGACCGCGGCGGTACTCGGGGAAATTGAAGACGCCAGCATCCGTCAGCATCCGGAGGACCGCTTCTCCCGGCATGTGTTCTGCCTTTCCGGCACGTCCGGCGGCGGTGTAGGGGTAGCCACCTTCTTTTCCATGCTGAGAGACAGGTCGCATCAGCAACCGCTGTATGCTAAATCAGCGATGACCTACCTGAAACAGGACTACTTCAGCTATACTTTCACCCGGATGTTGGGACCGGATTTCTTTCGTTATATCATTCGCACCTCACGGGCAGGCGACAGGGCCGCCGCACTGGAAGAATCCTTCGAACGCAGCGCAGACGTGGCCGGCGATTCACTGTACCGCGTACCTTTCGATGCAGCGTTGTCCACCTTCCCTGCCATGCGGGAAGACACCGTATTCCTGCCGGTACTATGCATCAACACCACACGCATGCAGGACGGCAATCCCGGAGTGGTCACCAACCTGCAGCTCGATGCCGGCATCTTCAACAACCGCGTAGATGTGCTGAGTTTATTACGCAACGACTCCGATATCACCATCACCTCCGGCGCCATTCTGGGCGCACGGTTCCCCTACCTGAGCCCTGCCGGCAGAATACAGAACCAATACTTCGTGGATGGTGGTTATTTTGATAACTCCGGCGCCGGCGTTATTCAGGAGATCATCCGCGGTATTATCAACATTGGGGAAGATGACAGGCACCTGCACGGAGACAGCAGCCAGCTGTATCAGCAGATCAACCGCCTTCATTTCAAAGTGCTGCATATCACCAACAGCCCCGTTATACCCGGCGAAGAACACTTCCGCTCCGTGGCGCCGGTCAAAAACGATCTCTTTGCCCCTGTGCTTACCATCGCGGGAGCTTATGGCATGCAGACTACGGTCAACGATAAACGACTTTCCCACTATGTCAGCGATATCAATGATTACTATTACAAGAAGGCATCCTACATACAGATACCTTTGTATAAAGACAGTCTGGAGTGGCAACAGGACCCATTAAGAAAAAGGTTCCCCAAAGGAGAACCTTCCTATACTATGAATTGGTTTATGTCAGATACCACTATCCGGAGAATTAATATACGTCTGGCCAACAATCAGGCACTCCATAATTTTATCACCAGTATTAAATAAATTGATTCGGAATCCTATTTCACAGACATCCTGCGATAGCGCCTGTATCCCCACCAGCCCAGTATTCCCATGATCACCAGTGGCCATATCTGTATAAAAAACAGGAACAGATCGCGCAGCAGGTTGGCGCCATCTACAACGGCTGTACGTACTTCCGTACCAAAGCCGGCACGGGAAACAGCACGCGGATTGATCACCGTTTCCGTGCTGGCAGCCTGCGACTGGAACAGTTCTACCGTAAAGGTGGCATAGGCTACGTCGTCAAGTATTTTCAGGTTGGAGATGCTTCTGTCTACTTTGGTTTCTTCCTGTTGATCTTCATACTTCGCCACATCCAGTGTGGTGGTCTTTTTATCGGCCACCACCTTGGCGGTATGCTGACCGGCATGCTTGTTCTTCAGTGCATTGGCGAGGTAGGACAAGGTGTAGTCCTGATCTGTTTTTGTCCGATAGTCAATCAACACAGCCATGGAAGTAAGAATGGTCACTACTGAGTCGAGACTGGCCACCGGCACACGTAAGGTAAGATTGGCCGTAGGCGTGTACAACTGCATTCTCTTCAATGAATCTGAGGAATAAGGCAGATCATATTGTCCTGCATACTCGTTCTTCATGGTGCTTTCCACTACCACGCCCTGTACAGCAGATACTACCTGTTCCATACGGGTAGCAGCATGGAACACGTCTGTCACGCGGCACCGCACATCGGCTGCCCGCACGCGTTTGCGGGAAGCAGCAGTTAACGAGGCTATATCGCCGGAAAAGTTAGTGGAGTCAGCAGCGGCCACATATTGGTCTGCATTTTTGTCTGCCGTGGGAGCTGCGGCTTCATCTGCATAAGATCTGTGTTTGTCGCTGCTACAGGCAGCCAGCGCTAAAGCGGGAATAACTAAATAACGGATTGGTATACGCATAAGGGGTATTTTCCCGTTTATACTGACAACCGGGAAAAGGTAACCTTTCTGAAATGTTAAAAAGATCACAACCGGGAAAAAACAGATAAATAAAGTTATCTTCCTATCATGAAAAAAATTTTCAACCTTATCTTCACCAGCCTGGGTATACTGCTGTTGGCCGCCTGTAGTGAGCAAAAAGACTATGGGCCCTTTACGGTCATCACCAGCAAACAACGGTATAACAGCTGGGATACGGGAAGTAAAAATACAGCCTACAACTACCGTATCCGTTATAAGGGTCGTAATATTTCACCGGCAGATGTCACCAACCGGTCCAATGAATCAGGCTACTACATTGGCGTACAGCCGCTGGACAGCCTTCCCGGCAAACTGCTGGTACACATCGCACAAACATTCAATTTTCCGGTGTATCTGATAGAAGAACAACAAGGCAAACCACATTACTGGTTCCTTTACAACAACGGCAATCAGGTCCCTTATCAACTATTGCGGGACCGGTACCTGGTGCATGAAAAAGAGTTTGTGCCGGAAGAAGGTTATTTTCAAAACACTATTTTCGATCTGGCGGCAGACAAACAACATCCTTACCGCATGCCGGTATCTTCCGTAGCATATGATGTATCTCCCGACCAGCGTGCCATTGCGGCGATCAGTGGTTTCTTCGATAAAGATACCTGCCTGATTAATACCGTTTCATTGTCAGACAACAGCATCACCAGCGCAGCGCTGCCCTCCGCACTGCAACAGCTTTTACGCGAAAAGCTCAACGACCGTATGACCGCCGCTGCGCGCAAAGCCTTGTTTGACCGCTATTTCCAGTGGAAAGAACAAAACGGGCATTACTATGCTGTACTCAAACCCTAGTCGATCCGCGAAGGACTTACCCCAAAATGTTTGCTGAATTCCTTACTGAAATGCTGTACTGTCGTATATCCTGCCTCATAAGCCACCGCCGTTACCGATAACTCCTTTTTCTTCAACAGCTGCCACGCCATGTCTAAACGATATGCCCGCAGATAACCGAACACACTGTTATCAAACACCTTTCTGAACCCAGCCTTCAGTTTAAACTCATTAAGGCCCGTTTGCCGCGCCAGTTGCCCCAGTGAAGGCGGATGATGAATATCAGCCAACAGGCATTCCCGCGCTGCATGTATTTTTCGTATATCCGTTTCAGATAGTTTTATATTTTTCCTTACCAGTTGCTGTTGCAGCTCCTGTTGTTCGCAACGGAGCAGCAGCAGTTCCAGCGCTTTCGTTTGCAGGTAGAGGTCTTTCATCTTACCCTGGAAGCGGCAGGTATTAATATCATGTATAACGGACTGCATCTGCCGGGTAACGGGCAGATTTTCTTTATGTTCCCATTCCCTTCCGGCCACCATATTATCAGCTACCTGGTACAGCACAGGCCCTGCGTTCTCCGCCAGCTGCAGGAAACGTTCTGGGGCGAATCCCACCAGCAGCAACTGCAGGTTTTGCTGTTCATAGAAAACACTGGACTGCGGATTATACGGATTACGGAAGAAGTTATGCTGTCCCTGTGCAAAGCTGTGTGTGACCCGGCTATTATGTCCTGTGGCGGTGATTCTTCCCTGCTGCACGAACACCATTCCGGGGACGGGCGCATCCGGCCCGCTGGTCACATAGAGATCTTCCCGTACCGTAATGTTACAATGCGCTACGTGTATACCATCACAGTAGTGCTGTTGTAAGTCGATGTCCCAGAAAGGCAGCCGTAGCTGTCTGTCTGTTGTCTGCATTATTTCCGGCAGCCGCATGCTATTCTCTTCCACATATAATACCTCTCCGGTGCTGTTCCTGAAAGTGTTCGCCATAAAATCCGTTTAGTGTAAAAGTATATCCGTTTACCGCAACAAGTTGATAGGTAATTGCTGTCTCTTTGTATTGGGCAGCGATCAGTGGTACTGACACTTCAGCAGGCATTTACCCTGCCTCCCGACGATGCTTTAACTTTTTTTTAACCAATATATATATGAAAGACAGGATGTCTCCTGCTGGCTTTACGTGGTTTATTTATTTCCTGTTGTACCGGGTGATACGTTACCGCTACACGGAAGTGATACAGAATTTGTCGCGCTCCTTTCCGGAGAAATCGTATGGAGAAATCAAGCGGATAGCGGTTGACTTTTACCGCCATTTCAGCCGGCTTTTCACAGAGATGCCGGTGCTGATGATGGTGCCACGCCGCCTGGTCCGTCAGCGGCTGGTATTGCGCAACGCCTGGCTGATAGATGAATATCAGGCGCAGGGCCGGTCAGTGATGATCATGCTGGGGCACTATGGCAATTGGGAATGTATGTCATTGTTGCCTCCTTTGTTGCGCTGTCCGGTATATGCGGTGTTCAAACCGCTGAGCAACCCCTTTTTTGACCGGTTGATGAGGCGGATACGATCGCGGTTTGGGGTACAGTTGCTGACGGTAGACGAAGCCCCGCGCCACTTGTTACAGCACAATGTACCGCCGGCGGCTTACATCTTCATCGCCGACCAGTCGACGCCTCACAGCAAATATGTGATGGATTTCCTGCATCAGCCTACGCGGGTGATCACGGGCACAGAGCGGCTGGCCAGGGCGGTGGATGCGGTGGTGGTATATGCCGTTATTCGTAAACGGAAACCTCGCCAGTGGGAGATGTCTTTTTCATTAATCACCGATCAACCGGCCGCAACGGCCCCTTTTGAGATCACCCGTATTTTTAACGCCCGCCTGGAAAAAGACATCTGCCAGTCGCCCGCCTACTGGCTGTGGACGCACCGGCGCTGGAAAACAAACCTACGCTCATGAATACACTGTTTTTAGTACTTGCCTGTCTCGCACTCGCGGGACTGACCTTTATGCTGATGCTGGCAGCGTTGCTGTATCTTGTCATGATACAACACCGGGACAGCCTGCAATAAAAAAGCTGCTGACATCCGGCGGAGGATAGTCCTCCGCTGGCTGTCAGCAGCTTTTACATATCATATACAGACTTATTTTACCAGTTTCACCCGTACCGCGTTAGGGCCTTTGTGTCCCATTTCCACTTCAAAAGTGACTTTGGAATTTTCCCGCACCCGGTCCAGCAGTCCGTTCACATGCACGAAGATGCTTTCCTGGGTACGCTGGTCTTTAATAAAGCCATAGCCTTTGGATTCGTTGAAGAAAGTGACGGTCCCTGTACGGATCTGGCTGACAGGTTCACCTTCTGCCTGCCGCGCCACGCCAATCTGAATGTCTTCCAGGTTGACTTCTTTCTTTTTGCTGGGGTCTGGAGGAGTAGACGTGATATTGCCATCTTCATCGATGTAGGCCATCATGTCTTCCAAACTTTTACCTTTTTTGCTGTTCGCCTGTCTCTCCTCTTTTTTCTCCTGTTTTTCCTTCTGTTTTTGCAGTTTTCTTTTTTCTACTTCTTTTTTACTGAGATTTTCCTTTTTACCGGAGTTTTCTGATGACTTATTCATAATTTTTCATTTGCCGGTAAATGGTTCCCTGTTCAGTTTTTTAAAGGTGTCATTTACCTTCCCCGAAGATACAAAAAAATTGCATACTAGCACATAACTCAAAGACGCTGTCAGCACAGGTTTCATGATAACCGGGAAATTCGGAAAAACGCATGAAATATAAACATATATATCAACCGGCGCAGGAAGACAAAAAAAGAGGACGTTTACATGAGGATGCCCCACTCATCGTCCCGCTCAGGATAGTCCTTGAATTTCTCCTCCCCGCCCCTGTCTTTCCAGTCGGAATCAATGACCAGCTTGGAGCTGATGCCGCCGCGCGGGTTGCACACGAGGGTCAGCCGCAGCCTGTCGGGCTGAAAAGTTTCTATCATATGATCATATATGATGTTGATCAGGCGTTCGTAAGACACGATGATATCCCGGAGATGATAAACATAAAGTTTCAGCGATTTTAGTTCGATGATTTTGCCTTTGGGATAGAAAGTGATGTACAGTTTAGCGAAGTCCGGCTGTTCGTGTACCCCGAGAAAAGTGAATTCAGGCACTTATATTTTCATTTCATATTTCTCTTTCGAAGGGTTGGGCAGCCCTTGCAGGATAGTCTTATCTATCTGCTGATACAATTTTTTTGTCATAATGGCTGATTAAACAATTTTTATAGGATGATGATAATTATACTCCCGCGAGGATGCTTTTAAATACGTCCAGTGGCTGATCGCAGCCCGGGCAGCAGGCCGTACCGAACAGGTAAGGCCAGCGCGTCTTCAGCGTGCGCATATCCAGCTGACAAAGGAAATGATATCCCCAATCGTACATGTTCTCATCGGTGATCGTCCTACCGTCCCACGCCGGCGTCTTATCCGGGTGAGGCGTGATGGGCGTTCCCTCCTGCTCCTTATGAAACACCGGGTCTTCCCGGTAAAGCACCAGTTGATTTGCTGCGGGCCACACAAAAGTATCTGTGCCGCAGGCATCGCAATGCGCGATATACTCTTCTCCCTCATTATATTGGATAAAAACACGGGCAAAAGCACTTCGTCCATGTGCCACGGCCATCGCCGCCAGGAAGTAGTTCCGCTCGTCTTCTTCCATATGAAGCCGGACTTCCGGTATCAGCGCTTCGCACAGCGCAGGCAGTTGCCGCAGTGCCTGCAGATAGTCATGATAGATACTGCGTATCTGTTCCGCCGTGAGATCGGTGTTATCGCTGAATTCCTGCGGAATGGTACCTGACAGCGGCGGATTAACATCTTCCGCGATCAGTACCGCCAGACTACAGAGGATATCGGCCTGCATTTCCGGGTCGGCGCCATTGGCCGCCAGTTCCAGCAGGTGCGGAATAGCCGCGAACGTATTTTCGTATAAGGTATTCTGATGGTAGATCCGCTCCCAGATAATATCATCGAGCAGCTCTTTGGAATAAGCCGACTTTAATTCAGTAATGGCTTCCGGCAGACTTTCATCGATACCGAACGGGCCGCTCAGGAACTCCCAGGCCCTGTCATCGAGTGTTAACATAGCAGCAAGATACACTTTATCAATTACGAATGACGAATTACGAATGACGAATGGGGGGACCTATTGGAGAGATTACCAGGCAACCTCCCCGTAAAACAGCGCTCAATCGTCATTCGTCATTCGTAATTTGTAAATACCGGGTGTTTGTATTATTTTCATACCACGCTCCTGTTATATCAACGACACCACTTTTGGACCACGGTAATGAAAAACAATGGTTGCTCGCCGTTGCCAGCGGCGATGAACGCAGCTTCCGGCAGCTGGTACAGCAATACTGGCCGCAGGTGTATGGAACCGCATTACGTCTGACCCGTTCACCGGAGCAGGCCAAAGACCTCTCACAGGATATCTTCCTGAAACTGTGGAACAACCGCCAGAAACTTTCGGAGGTAGACAACGCCGGTACTTTTATTTATGTATGTGCACGCAATCTGATCATGGACTTCCTGTCCCGAAAAGTGCTGCGCACCGACAACCTGGATGCGCTGACCGGCCATTTACAGGTCGACCCGCTCCAGGACGCTCACGCCCGGCTGGAATACCGGGAACTGGAGAATACCCTCCGCAAAGCCATCGAACATCTGCCCGCAAAAGTGAAGGAAGTATTTATCCTGCACCGGTTTCAGGGACTCAGTCATCCGCAGATCGCCCGGCAGCTGAACATTTCCGTTGTAAGCTCCCAAACCTATATCGTCAGGGCCCTGCGCAGCATCCGTGACTACCTCGAGCGCCATCCGGAACGGATCTTCACGTTATTGGTGCTCCTGATCGCATTTTCCTGAAAATATTTTTTCATTTCACTGTCTTACCCCCCTCCTGTTTTCCGTCCTTTATGATACAGCCGGAAAACAGATGACCTTAAACCAGCATCCGCATGTCTGACACATCATTTGAAATACTGTTCAAAGGGTATATGAACGGCACGCTTAATGCCGCCGAGATACACCGTTTCCGCCAGATGGCCATGGAACGGGACAATAAGGCCCTGCTTTCCCGCCTGCTGGAAGAAGCCTTCAGTAACCCGGCCTATGCCGAAGCCGCCGACTACGACCCTGCAGAGATGGCGGATGAAATACTGCTCAAAGCCCGGCAACAAGATGCCCAGCTATCTATGTTGCCGCCCACACGCAAACCGCCTGTGTACCGGCCCTGGTTCAAATATGCCGCAGCGGCAGCCATCTTCGGCCTGCTGGTAGGGGGTACCTGGAAATTTGCCTCCCGGCATCGATACGCTACGGCCTTCGCAGCCGACAAACCCGTCAAACCCGGCACCGCACACCCCGTGCTGATACTGGGCGACGGCTCCCGCGTATCGCTCGACAGCATCGCCAACGGCACCATCGCCCAACAAGGCAGCGCCCGCGTCGTTAAACTCACCAACGGACAGGTGGCCTATCAATTGGCCGACGGCAACAACGCCAGCGTCCTGTACAACACCATGCAAACACCGCATGGCTGCATGTATCAGCTCACCCTCCCCGATGGCTCACGGGTATGGCTCAACGCCGCCTCCTCCATCCGCTACCCCACCACCTTCGCAGCCGACAGCCGGCACGTGGAAGTATCCGGTGAGGCCTATTTCGATATCGCTAAAGATGACCGTAAACCATTCACCGTTACGGTCAACAAACTGGATATACAAGTACTGGGCACCGCCTTCAACGTGATGGCCTATCCGGATGAAAACGCCATCCGGACCACCCTCGTACAAGGCGCCGTCAACCTCCGCAACGGAGCAGAGAAACAACTGCTGCGCCCCGGAGAACAAGCTACCATGGCGCCTGCCGGCGGTCCGTTCAGCATCAGCAAACCCAATCTGGAAGAAACCCTCAGCTGGAAAAACGGCGAGTTCTACTTTCAGGAAACCAATATCCGCAACATCATGCGGGAAGTGGCCCGCTGGTACAATGTGGAAGTCAGATATGACGGCGATATGAGCGGCATCTCCCTTTCAGGCATCGTATCCCGGAATGAAGAGATCACCCGCCTGCTAAAAGCACTGGAGATGACGAAGATGGTCCGGTTTCGTATAAACGGCAACGTTGTTGTCGTCTCCCCAGGGTCCCAGGGCTAAGCCCCGGGCTACGATTTGTTTTTCAGGCTGTTGATCGGCGAGCGGAGATTGGAACAGGGGGATTTGTATAGGATGATCTGCTATCGTCTGATGGAGGGAATTGAAGAGGTGGAGGAGATGAAGGAGATGGAAGAGATGAAGGAGATGGATGAAATTGAAGAGATTAAGGAGATTGATCAGATGGAGATGCTGTTTAACACAGCGAAAAATTTTTAAAAAAACAATCGATTTAAAATATAAAAGTGTACACCGCTAACCAACATCAAACAACTAACACAAACCAAAATCATACAATTAATCCAAACTAAAATCAAACAGCTGGCGCAACCAGCACCAAACAACTAAATAGTAAAGCCAGAACAAACACCTCTCTTCTTCCGCTAAAATATTTTTAACCCAGGGCTTTAGCCCTGGGAACCAGAAATGGCCGGGGGCCCCCGGTGCGGGATAGTATTGGGTAAAACGTCCACGTTTTATGATTGCTTCATGTATAAAATCCACGAGTAAAAAAATATGAAATTCCTTGCCACGCGCATTCCCACAGCTGTGAAGAAACAGCCGGCCAGGCCGTTGTGGGCGATACTGACCTTAGCACTACTGCTGGCAGGTACAGCCGGCTTCGCACAAAAAGTGACTGTCTCACTGAAAAATGTACCGCTGGAGAAAGTGTTTTCCACACTGAAACAGCAGACAGGTTATTCCTTCATCTGGCGCGGTGAATCTGCTGCGTCGTACAAAAGCGTATCACTGGAATGTAAGGACGCGCCGCTGGACCAGGTGCTGAAATCGTTTCTCGACGGACTGTCCCTGACCTATCAGATCACAGACAGAATTGTGGTGGTGACACGCAGGGAAAGCGGTCCCCCATCGGCAGCGGACAATCTGACGCAGACCGCCCGCCTGCCTGTATCTGGAAAAATTACGGACGATAAAGGTCAACCGCTGCCGGGTGTCAGTGTCCGGGTCAAGGGCACCGCTACCGGCGTCACCACTGATGCACAGGGGAACTACACCTTGTCCGTACCGGGGCACAACAGTATACTGCTCTGCACCTCCGTCGGCTTTGAGTCGAAAGAAGTGGCGGTCAACGGACAACAGACGCTGTACATCGTACTGCAACAAAAAAGCAATTCCCTGAACGACTTGGTAGTGGTGGGATACGGCACCCAGCAGAAAAAAAACCTGACATCGTCCGTTTCTTCTATTAAAGGCAGCGAACTGACCGGCGTGGCTGTCACTAATCTCGATGCTGCCCTGCAAGGGAAGGCTCCCGGCGTGCAGGTAGTACAGAACTCCGGCGCCCCCGGCGATGAAACGTATATCCGTATCCGTGGCAACGGCTCCCTCTTCGGAGAAAACCGTCCGCTCTACATCATAGACGGCGTTCCTATGAGCAACCTGCCCGCTGCGCAATACGGCATTTCCGGCGATGGGCAAAGGATCACGGCTACCAACAACATCAACCCCAACGATATCCAGTCGGTGGAAATACTGAAAGACGCAGCCGCCACCGCCATCTATGGCTCCAGAGGCGCCAACGGCGTTATCCTCATCACCACCAAAAGAGGCGCCGAAGGGAAGTCCCGCTTCAATTTCAGCATGTACACCGGCGTGTCGGATGTACCCAAAAGACTGCCACTGCTAAATGGTGACCAGTTCGTGGACCTGTTCAACGAATCCCGCACCAATGCGGGCCTTCCGCCAGATCCGACCATCGTGAAAACGGGCAGGAACACGGACTGGCAGAACGCCATTTTCCGTACTGCCCCGGTGTCTAATTACAACCTGTCTATTGCCGGTGGTACGCCCCGCACCTCTCACTATGTGTCTGTCGGCTACCTCGACCAAACCGGCACCATTGTAGGCGTGCAGCATTTCAAACGGGTCAACGGCCGCGTCAACTTCGATTTCATGGCCACCGATAAAATAAAAATCGGCGTCAATCTTACAGGCGTACATTCCACCAACAATCGTATGGACAACAGCTTCTCCGGACAGTCCGTACTGGCGCTGGCACTCATCGAAAATCCCAACGATCCGATCTACAATTCCAACGGCACCTTTTATACGGACCCTAACCGCCGCTGGACCAATCCGGTGATGATTGCCAATTCCCTTCGTTTTCAGTCTGGTGTGGACAGCTACATCGGCAACCTGTACGGCGAATACACCATCATTCCCGGCTTGAAATTCAGGACCAGCTTCGGTTTCGACAACCAGCAGGTAACGGACGACCGTTACCAGTCCAAGCTGGTCAACAACCAGTCGCCTGCCACCGGCTTCGTGTCCGTCTTCTCCCAGTTTCTGTGGGTGAATGAAAACACCCTCTCGTATACGCCTACACTCCGTGGCAAACACAAACTCACTGCCTTGCTGGGACAGAGCGCACAGGAAGCCAATGTGCGCCGTATCGGTGTGTCGGGCAATACCAATTCTACGGATATTATTGAGGCCGTTACCGGCTTCACCAACCTTTTCTCCCCACTGGACTACCGCTCCAAATGGGGACTGGTGAGCTATTTCGGCCGGGTGAGCTACAATTATGACGACCGTTATTTGCTGGAGGGCGTATTGCGTACAGATGGCTCCTCCCGCTTCGGCGCCAACAAAAAATACGGTTTCTTCCCCTCCGTCTCCGCCGCATGGCGTATTATCAACGAGCAGTTCATGAAGGACCAGCGTTTCTTCAGCGACCTGAAACTGCGTGGCAGCGTAGGCGTTACCGGCAACAATGAAGGTCTTGGCAGCGACTTCCCCTCGCTGGCCACCTACTCTACCGGCTACAACTACGGCGCCGCCGCAGGCATTGCCCCTACCTCCCTCTCTAACCGCGACCTTAGCTGGGAAGCCACCACCGCCACCAACCTGGCGCTGGACATGAGTTTCCTCGATAGTCGCATCAACGTTACCGTAGAAGCCTATCGAAAAATCACCAACCGACTGATCTTTAAACTGGAACTCCCCTATACCTCCGGCTTTAACCGTACCAACGGCGCCAACATCGGACAACTCATGAACAAAGGCCTGGAAATAGGCATCAACACAGAAAATATCAGGGGTAAGTTCACCTGGAACACCAACTTCAACCTCTACTTCAACCGCAATAAAATTACCAGTCTGCCTGAAACCGTGGCCGGCGACCCCTCCAGTTCCGATTTCACTGAAAGTCTGCCTGGCTCCTTCTATACCAGTCAGCCTACCAGCATTTTCCGTGTAGGCGAGCCCGTGGGCTCTTTCTTCGGTTACCGTAACAAAGGCGTAGACCCGGCCACCGGTAATATGATCTATGATGACATTAATAAAGACAGTAAGATCACCGCTGCCGACCGGGTTATCCTGGGCAATGCCCTCCCCGACTTCACCGGCGGCCTTACCAACACGTTCAGTTATAAAGGGGTAGATCTCAGCTTCTTCCTCTACTGGTCGTACGGCAATAAGGTATACAACCAGACCCGCAGCATGCTGGAACGCATGAGCAACTATAATAACGGTGACGCCAAAACGCTGAACCGCTGGACACCTACCAACACCCAAACCGATGTGCCCAAAGCCATCTTCAACGATCCTGTAACACCGGGCAGTCTCACCAACGGCGAGGTCTCCCAGCGTTTTGTGGAAGACGGCTCCTTCCTTCGAATGAAGAATATCACCGTCGGCTATACGTTCCCCACGGCTTTGCTGAAGCGTGTACGTATCAGCAGCGCGCGCGTGTATGTAAGTGGCCAGAACCTCTTCCTGATCACCAATTATTCCGGGTATGATCCCGAATCACAGAACCAGTCCGTTAAGAACTCACAGCTGGGCATCGACTGGGCCGTGCAGCCGCAGCCCCGCACCTTTATGGCCGGATTAAACCTGAACTTCTAAAGCAGCAGACATGAAAAAAACAGGACTCATTTTACTCGCTATAACTTTCGCTTCCTGCACTAAAGTGCTGGACCAGGTGCCGGAATATACCATTGCGGAAGATAATTTCTGGCAGACCGCCAACGACGCCGAGAGCGCTGCCGTAGGTATCTATCCTGCCGTACAACAGCTGTCGCAGCAATTCCCGGTGGCCTTTGATGCCGGTTCCGATGCCACCACCGCACTGCTTATCAACTATGCGCCCTTCAGTCAACATGGCATACCGGTAGATAATCCTATTGTGGCCGCCTACTGGCAGAACAACTACACCGGCATCGGCAGGGCCAACGATCTGCTGAAAAACCTGCCGGGCATGAAAGACAGCCTGTTTACCGGCAACCGTAAACAGGAGCTGTTGGGAGAGGCACGTTGTCTGCGGGCTTACTTTTACTTTAACCTGATCAAAGCTTACGGCCCGGTACCGCTGGTGACACAGCCTTACAATTCCTTTAACGCAGATTTTACGATAGAACGTTCCCCCGTGGACGTTATCTTCCGACAGATCATTGCAGACCTGACCATCGCAGAATCGTCACTTCCTGTCAGCTTTGCCGCCGGCGCCGACACACGCGGAAGAGCCACGCAGGGCACCGCCAAAGCGCTACTCGCCAAAGCTTACCTCAGCATGAAGCAATATGATTCCGCCGCCATCAAGGCACAGGATGTGATGAACAATACTACTTACGCGCTGGTGAATGGTAGTACCGCCTACAGCAACATGTTTACCGTGAGTGGTAAAAACAGTACAGAATCCATCTTTGAGATACAGTATGTCAGTTCTTCTGCGCAGGCCAATGGATTGTACAGCTTCTATATGCCTGTTAACGGCATCCCTGCTGGCCAGCAGACGGGCAGTTATCAGATAGCGCCTACCAACAAGGTCCTCAATGCCTATGCTGCTGGCGATATCCGCAGGAGTGCCTGCCTTGGCGTTTCTACAGGCACTACACCCGTGAATTACGTCAGCAAATACGTGAGGCTGACCAACGGTACAGAGCCGAACCTTATCGCGTTGCGGCTGGCAGATATTATCCTGGTGAGAGCCGAAGCGCTGGACAAACTGGGTAACCATGCCGAAGCCGTAGAGATGCTCAACATCATCCGCCGCCGTGCCTTTGGTCAGCCCACCACCGCTCCTTCCGCCTTTGATTTTCCTGCTGCCGGCGAAACAGATGCTGACCTGACCATCGCCATTGAAAACGAACGGTTCAAAGAACTGGCCTTCGAAGGCCACCGCTTCTATGATCTGGCACGTACCGGTCGCGCTACCGCCGTGCTGGGCATCAGTGCCGATCAAACGCTATGGCCTATACCCTTGCGGGAGCTGGGCCGTAATCCAAGGCTGACGCAAAACCGCGGTTACTGATCACGCAAAGAGCGCTAAGTAAAAATTAAGGGCGCAAAGAGATGGTGTTTTATACTACCAAAGAAAGATTAAGAAAGATTAAGAAAGATTAAGAATGATTAAACAGAGATTAAGAAAGATAAACAGAGATTAAGAATAACAAAGAAAGATTAAGAATGATAAACAGAGATCAAGAATAACAAAGAAAGATTAAG